>NZ_JAATOV010000011.1 GCF_011806425.1 Thalassospira lucentensis
GATATTGCCGACAATTCCGACAGCAGCACGGTTGAAATCAGCATGTCGATGCCGTTCTAACAACCGACATCAAAACAACGGGCATCAAACAACCGGTATAATCACAAACACCCCCGACCACACATCGGGGGTGTTTCTGATTGGTGAAGGGTCACGACCAGCCTATTTCGCTACAAACGGCTATCGCTCGATCGTCAAACCGTCACCCCCCTTTTTTAAAATCGGCCCGGCAAAACGTGCGCCGCACAGAATGTGTTTGATCTCCTACCGCTGTCGCAGTCCGGAAAGCCATCCCCATTCAAATGTAATGATACATAAAAATCTCCGCGCCAAAAATGCAACTTAAAGTTTCTTATTGACGCGACCTTTGAATCATTACAATTAATACAACGAATTATAAAAAATTTCTGGGATGGTAAATCCACCCATCGCGCTGGGGTCATTTAGTTGAAAAAGAATATTGAATTGAATTCGTGGCAAACGAAACTTTGCTGCGCAATGATCGTTTTTGGCATTTCGCTACCATTCGCGCACACTGTTTACGCGAAAAGCCCCGGCTGCTCTATCGGTGATTTGAACACGACGACAAACAGGTTTTCTTTCAGCACCGGTCCGCTGACATTCGCAAAGGGCGAACGGATCAGTATTACCATTACCGGGCCTGGTGGTGGTGTCAGAATCGACGAAATCAGATACAGAGACAATAATAACGGCGCAAACGATCTCGGTGGCGCAGATGGAACAAATCTTGCTGCCGGACAAACCAAAACCACTAATTTCACAATCCCCGCTGATACGACAGATGGCCGTATTACCATTACATTGAATTCCACAACATCCGTCACAACAAGTTGTTTAGATCCGGCACCAGCACCGTCACCAGAAAGCAGCAGCAACGACAATAATAGTACGACAAAAACTGCCGTTGTCTCAGCAGTTGCACGCTCCCAGACCAACGTCCTTCAGCAAAATATTGCGGCACGGGTTGCATCGACGAACGGCAATTCCAGCATCGGCCGGCCCGGCACGCCCGATACCGAGCCCCAGCCCGAGAATACCAATCTTGTCGACAT
>NZ_JAATOV010000012.1 GCF_011806425.1 Thalassospira lucentensis
CTGTCGCTTGGCTATAACGATACTGACCTCACCACGGCCTTTAACAATGGCAGCTATCAGGAAACCGGTTGGACAACATCGCCCTATGTCATTTACCGCCCCATTGAAAACCTGACCATCGCGGGCGAAGCGGGCTACGGCATGGGCGATATTGATGTCACCCGCGATAACAATGCCGTATCGGGCAGCACCGATTCCGACATGTGGTATGCAGCACTGACCACCTCTTATCGCGTGCTCCCGCTCAATGATGTCGCGCTGTCCCTGACCCCATCGGTCGCAATGCTCGCGGCGCGAAAAACGGTTGATGGCTATACCGAAAGCGACGGCACAGCCAACGCCTCTATCCGCTCCAACACCCGTCAGCTTAAACCAAGCATTGAAGCGGCCTATGATTTCACGCCCACACAAACCATGACCGTCACGCCGTTTATTCAAACCGGCCTGATCTATGATTTCACCGATGAAATCAACAACGACAAAACTGCGTTCGATATTGGCGGCGGTGTACGGTTGTCCGATTCTGTGACCGGGCTTAATGCCGCGCTTGAAGGCACCTATCTTGCCGGGCGAACTGATTACGCCGAATACACCATTGGCGGCACGCTCACCTATGGCTTTGCCTTATCCGATCAGGACGGACATAAAATGGGCATCGTCACCCCATTTTTCACCAGCAACCTGAACGAATACGGTAATCAGCGCATCCGCACCGGCTTTGGCTTTGACACAGGCCGACTGACCAGTGAACTCGCGCTGAGCCACAGGATATCGCTGGCCGACAAAGATATTGCCGACAATTCCGACAGCAGCACGGTTGAAATCAGCATGTCGATGCCGTTCTAACAACCGACATCAAAACA
>NZ_JAATOV010000013.1 GCF_011806425.1 Thalassospira lucentensis
ACCGCTTATATAAACCGCGCCACACACCATGCGGGTGTAGCTCAGTTGGTTAGAGCGCCGGCCTGTCACGCCGGAGGCCGCGAGTTCAAGTCTCGTCACTCGCGCCATTCCCTCCCAATGGGAATGAGACAAAAAAGCACCTCGGTTTTTACCGCAGGTGCTTTTTTGTTTTCCAAGTCCCAGCTCCCCGCTCCCCACTCCCCGCCACAGCCCGTTGCCAACCAGCTCAAACGCTGCGACCAAACAAAGCGGCTCTGACGTTGTCCTTCAAAAATACAGCACTTTTTCACAGCCAAAGCGCACCCCATTCAGGCGGGCCAATACACAGCCCCTTCATGTTACGCGATAGTCAGACAATTCCCCTTGGCGCCGCGGCCAACTCACTGCAAAATCTGCAACACATATTTCCCCGGTAACACGTTGATACACGGCTGTTTTCTGCCAAAAAATATCACCCCGATTTACACTGTTCATTTTTTTGTAAAAAAGCCCTTGCCAGACCGTCCCACCGCTTATATAAACCGCGCCACACACCATGCGGGTGTAGCTCAGTTGGTTAGAGCGCCGGCCTGTCACGCCGGAGG
>NZ_JAATOV010000001.1 GCF_011806425.1 Thalassospira lucentensis
CCCCATCCGGATCTTCGTCATTGGCCAGAAGCTCTGACGCCAGAATGACCGTCGAACGGTTCGACACAATCGAAACCTCGTCGCCATACGCTACAATAGGTTCGACTATCGGAGCGTATTCCCTGTATTGCGCTGGATCGAGTGTTTCGCCAGTTACACCGCTATCGACATGGATCTTGTAAAGTTCACCTTGCCCGGAATTGGTCGGATGGCTGAAATAAACATACACACCACCATCAATGGCATGCTCAAGCTTGACATAGATTTCCGGACCATCGACCAATTCGCCAAAATCAACAACACCGTTAAACGGGTTGCCAAGGGAGTCATAACGCTGCCCATAAACACGATGTACGCTTGATGCATCACTTTCCCGACTGTTGAACACCGTGAAGTAGCCGCCATCGGAAAGCGCGATGACATCGCCTGACACCACATTGCCACCATCCGGGTCAAGTGTAGCAAGATCAACACGCGCGGCTTCCGTCACAGCATTGTCTGAGCCAAACTCATACACAACAAGGCTACGACCACTGACGACGGCGACCCGACCATCCGACAACAATGCCGACTTCGCACTCAGCCCGGAATACATCGGATCCGTGGCATCATTGGCTCCAACAAAGTCACGGACCTCGAAGGGGGTGCTCAGCGGATATCCTGCGGATGAGAACAGCTGACCAACAGTTTCGTTTGCACCGTTTTTCATCATCAGCAGCAAACGACCATCAGACAATTCAAGGCCGGTTGACATGCGGTCATTCCCACCGGCAAGCCCACTTAAATCAAATAGATCGCCGACCGCGTTACCCGAAGCATCATAGCGCTGACCAAATGTATCTTGCCCGACGGTTTCGCCATCAACATTGCGGCTCATCACAAGCACAAACCCGCCATCCTGAAGACCAATGACATCCGCGTCTGTGCTATTCACACCTTCTTCCTGAAGACTGACATCTTTCAGACGGTTGCCCGTCGAATTGAATATCTGGAACTGAACGGCATCGCCAGAGCTTCCACCAGGCTTCGAATAAGTGATGACATAGTTGCCATTCGCAAGACCGGTAATATTGAAACTTGTCGCCCCTGCGCCCGCACTAATTGCCTGGCGATTGCCCAGAGCCGCCCCCGCAGCATCATAGCGTTGACGCCAAATCCGATTACTGCCGTCGTACCAGGTTACAACTTGGCTGCCATCAGAAAGCTGAGCAACATCCCATTCGACAAGACCTTCCGCTTCACCGTCGATAGCAAAGCCAAGCGGCAGTTTGGTAGGGTCATCAAGCGTCGCACGCACATCAACCGTCACAGTTGCCGTACTGCTTCCACCCGCACCATCATCCGCTGTGTAGCTAAACACTGCCGGGCCGTAGTAATCCACATCCGGGGTGAACACCACATTGCCGTCAACATCAAGCGACACCGTGCCGTAATCAGATGCCTTAACTGTTCTGATGCTAACGGGGCCACTGTCGTTAGACAACAACTGCGAAGCCAGAATCACTGTGGTGCGGTTTGCTATGGTTTGGATAAGATCGTCTTGCATTTGAGCCCCTGATTTCAGCACCCTACAAACATAAACAATCCAATGCTTATCCGTACGTGCAATGTAGAACTAATACCCTTATGAGAAGAGTATTGGGGCTCGACATAGTGCACAAGCAATAGTTTAGTTACTCAATTAAAAATCGCACATTAGTATTTTTGTATTAAAAACAATTCCATACCCCGGAATTATGACAATTCCGGCTGGCTCTTACTGACGACTGATTTTAGGCGGGAAGTTGGAGAGCGATGGAGCAGTGATTACATTCTGTAAACACTTGTCAGGTGCCACAAAAGGTGACATTTGAGATACAGCAAAATCAACTACTTGGCATTTCCGATTGCCAGAAAAGTTGGCACTGATTGACACATAAGCTGACAAAAAACTGCAGGATTGACAGAAAAGCTGACATTTCCCCAGTGCATCAAAAACCATGTACCCATACAGACAATTAGAGAGATTATGAATTTATTCATAACAGCTTGCCCGCCTAACAAAAGAACTGGAACGCTGTACTCTTGATCTGATCCACCAAATTCCGAGACTAGACGCTGAGATCAAAGTCGGCGGCAATCCATTTCATGATCATACCGCTCGCTTGTCGCGCGTCGTATGTCCTTGATTGCGTTCTCGGCCGTCGGTTTCTGCGGCTCGGATTTCTGTTTCATCTTCACTTCCTTTGATCGAGCTACGATGAGCCAAAATCCTCCATTATCCGTTGAGTCAAATCTGTCTCATGGGCGTTGAGACGGAACAGGCAAAGCTTAATATTGATCCCATTGCTTTCGCAGAAGTGAAGCTGGGTGACACGTGTAAATCCGCACTTCACGAGCTCAACCGGACGACGAAGTGAATACCGAAAATTGAGGCTTTTCGTATGACAGCCAGCCTCTTTGACTATCTTCTGAATGTTCGAACACGTGATATCAAAAGATACCGACATGTACTTGGCTGGAGAATCTCCAACCTTTCACATATTTCGAGTCTTCTAAAAATGTAATTAAGCAGACGGCAGTCGAAGACTGCGATAGGACCGCCGGGTTCAGCCCAAAAGCCTCTCTCCATCTTTTTAAAAATAGAGACTCACTTGACGGCAATAATCGTCTGTGATTGATTGTTGACAATCGATCACCAGCAATGAGGCCTGATGTGAACTCCGGCGTGTCACAAAATTTTATTCGAATTCCGAAGGCGACTTTCCGGGCCCATATCGTTGACGGACTGCGCAATGCCATCCTTAGCGGTGAAATTCCTCCGGGCGCACAAGTGATTGAGTCAAGCTTGGCAGCACAATTCGGTGTGAGCCGTGGCCCGTTGAGAGAGGCCATGCGCCAGCTCATCGACGAAGGTCTACTTGTTACGGTGCCATACACCGGAACCCACGTTGTTGATCTCTCGGTTAGCGATGTCAGGGAAATTTACTCAATGCGCGTCAATCTGGAGATTTTTGCATTTGAGCAGGTCTGGTCGCGGCGAGATCAAAGCTTCCACGAAGGACTCCGCGCTCGCCACGCCGCCCTAACCCGGTGCATTGATGCGGAAGATGATGTTGCGAGCATCGACGCTGAGCTTCAGCTTCACGGTTTTGTCTACGAAGCCACCGGCCACCAAATCCTATTGAAAACATGGGAAAGTATACGTGGGCGCCTTCAGCTCTATTGGGCTGCGCATCACAGGGCACATGGTATTCGGGGTCCCCGCCGTGAGGGGCACGACAGTTATGTAGAAAATGCACTCGGCGATGATTTCGAAGCCATGCGGACCGAAATCAAAAACCATATGGCGCGTGGAGGCGAACAAACAGAAGAGTTTCTTCTCGGATCGGAGTCAAACACCGCGACGCAATCAGACCTCGCCGCTGGAGGTTCTAAATGACACCATTGCCCCCCGCCCCGCTTTCCGTCCTGATCATAGGATGCGGAAACATGGGAGCCGCTATCGCCGGCGGTGCAGTTGCAAATATCCCAACGGTCAGCATCACAGCTGTCGATCCTGACGTAGAAAAGGCTCGGAAGCTTCTCCCTTCCCACTCTGCGGTCGACGTAGTGGCGGAGTTTGATGAACTTCGTGATCGGCACTTTGACGTATGCATTGTGTCGGTCAAACCCCAACATGTCGAGACCGTCCTTCAAACAGCACAGCCTAGCCTTCCCAATGCTTTAGTCATTTCTATTGCGGCCGGAATCCCGCTGGAAAGACTGCAAGCTTCGATCCCCAACCTGCGGCGGCTCGTCCGCGTGATGCCCAATCTTCCCGCCTTGGCGGCAACCGCGATGAGTGTTGGCTTTGCCGAACAGGATGCTGTGTCAGAGGCAGACCGGCGCATCGTAGAAGAAATATTTGGGGCAATAGGCCAATTCTGCTGGCTGACAAAGGAAACTGAGATCGATCTTGCAACAGGCGTAACAGGAAGCGGCCCTGGTTACGTGTTTGCATTCGCAGAGTATCTACAGGACGCGGCGCAAAGACTTGGTTTTTCCAGAGAGTTGGCGGCGAAATTCGCCCGACAAACCGTCATTGGCGCTGCACGCCTCCTTGAACAGGATACGAGAACCGCGCACGACTTGAAGGTTGCCGTAACCAGCCCCGGTGGCACCACAGCGGCAGGTCTTTCTGTGCTCGAGGCCCAAAACGCACTCCCCTCACTTTTGATCAAAACCACCCTTGCGGCCGCCGATAGAGCCGTCGAACTCGGCAAGATCCAATAAGAAGAGCCGTAAAGGCCACTCGCCAGGTAATCAACTTCAGAGGCTTTACAATGAACACGACACGCAGAACTTTTGTAGCGCTTTGCGCTGCAGTTATCACTTGCATGGCCACGCCAGCTTTCTCCCAGGATGCTTCAACCCTTGAGCGCATCAAGCAAGACAAACAGCTTCGAATTGGTGTCACGTCAGCTGAACCATGGTTTTTCAAGGACCCGATGACCGAAGAATGGACGGGCGTTGGGGTTGCAATGGGCGAGAAGCTTGCTGCCAACCTAGGGGCTACGTTGGTCCCCGTTGAAACGACTTGGGCAAATGCCGTCGCCGCCATTCAGGCAAACCAGATTGATCTTATGTTCGTTCTGGATCCGACAGAAGAACGAAAAAAAGCTATCGCTTTCCCGGATGCGCCCCTGTTCTACTACGCTATGGGGGCCCTCGTACCCACAGACTCTGAAGTGACGTCCTGGGAAGATATTGACAAGCCTGGCACCCGTATTGGCGTTACGCTTGGCACCTCGCTTGACAAGAACATCACAGAGATGGCCAAGAACGCCGAAATCAATCGTTTCTCCAACAACGACGAAGCTATCGCGGCCTTCGCAGCGAAGCGCGTAGATGTCGTCGTGCAGTTCCATCCAGCTCTTGTTGTTCAGTATTCCCGCTTGAAGCTTGGTAAAGTCATTCTTCCTACCCCCGTCAACCCGGTTCCCACCAGCGCCGGCCTGCGAAAAGAAGCCGATCCTGCGTTCCGCGATTGGGTGAGTGAGCAGTTTGCCTCTCTCTACAAAGAAGGTGTTCCGGACCAGATATTTGACGCGTACCTGAAGTCGAAAAACATTGATCCCACGGGTATTCCGGGCCTCGTAAAAGAAGCCTGGCAGTAATCTCGGCTGGCGGGAGGCTGGCGAGAGCTAGCCTCCCATATTTTATGTTTCGGACGAAAGGATGGTCGCCAGCGAAGCTTGCGCGATCACTGCTTCGTATCATCCAAGGATCTGTTTCTCATGAGCTATCAATGGGATTTCTCCGGCGTTTGGTCCCGATGGGACATTTTGGCTGTCGGTCTTCTGAACACTATAAAAATTGCGGCGGTCTCTATTGTTCTCGGGATCGTCGTTGGCTTGGTCCTGGCGTTTCTTAAACTTTCGCCCAAAAAATATCTTTCGGCACCCGCCACCGCGTTCATAGAGTTTTATCGGAACACCCCACCGATTATTCATTTTTTCTGGTTCTACTATGCCCTTCCAGTGCTAGCGAACATAAGTTTGGATCCTTTCGTAGCAGCCGTGCTCGCTCTTTCCACGCAATCAGGCGCCTTCTACGCGGAGGTCTTTCGCGGAGGCATCGTTTCCATCGAGAAAGGTCAGTGGGAAGGGGGCCGCTCCCTAGGAATGCGGCATTCACAGTTGATGCGGCGGATCATACTTCCCCAAGCGATGACCCGAATGTTCGCGCCGTTTGTCGAACGGTCCTTCGAGCTGACGAAAACAACGGCACTCGCATCTACTCTTGCCTACGCTGACCTTCTTTATCAGGCAATGCGTGTCAATAGTGAGACCTTTAGACCTTTGGAGGTCTATACGACCATAGCTTTGATGTACGTCGTTCTACTTGTAACAGCCAGCACTCTTTCGCGCATTGCCGAAGCGCGCCTGACGGCTTATCGCTGAGGAGCCAATCAATGAATTATCAATTTGATTTTGGGCTTATTCTCCAAAGCCTTCCTGTCCTTCTTCGTGGTCTTCTCGTCACCATTGAATTGTGGATTCCCAGCATCCTTATTGGCCTTACTGCTGGTTTTTTTCTGTCGCTAGCACGAACCTCGAAGAGCATAGCGCTTAGAGCGCCAAGTCTGTTTTACATCGAGCTCTTCCGCGACACTCCGGTTCTAATCCAGCTCATCTGGTTCTTCTATGCTTTCCCGATCATTATCGGGGTCCAACTGTCTCCATTTACGGCCGCTCTTCTCGGGTTGGCGCTAAACACGTCGGCCTATTCCGCTGAGATTTTCAGGGGTGGGATCCAGTCGATCGCGCTAGGCCAGTGGGAGGGAGCGAGAGCTTTGGGTATGCGTAACTCACAAATTTTACGGCGGATCATTCTTCCACAGGTATTCAAACGCATGCTGCCCGCGTTCACCAATCGCGCGATTGAGGTCGCCAAGATGTCATCTCTCGCGTCGGTATTGTCTGTACATGAATTGATGTATCAGGGGCGATTGCTCAGTTCGACCTACTACCGACCACTTGAAATTCTAACGACCGTAGCAGTCATCTATTTCATCCTGATTTACCCCGGAACATGGCTCTCCGCGCGCTTGGAAAAGCGCCTTGCGGCAAAAGCCTAACGCCGACTCAAGGAGGCATTGCAATGAATGAACCTATTCTCCGCGTAACGGAGCTGAATAAGAAATTCGGAGAACATCACGTGCTGAAAGGAATCGACTTTTCGGTCGAGCAAGGCGAGCGTGTGGCAATCATCGGTGGGAGTGGCTCTGGAAAAAGTACCTTTTTGCGTTGCCTCAACTTCATGGAGATGCCCTCCAGCGGAACGGTTTCTCTTGATGGGAAGGAAATCGGAAAACCCGCCGGCAAAAACGGTGAACGTCGTTATCCTGAATCGGAACTTTGTTTGGTACGCGAGCGCGTCGGCATGGTCTTCCAGCAGTTCAACCTGTTTCCACATATGACCGTTCTCGAGAACGCCATGGAAGGGTTATTGACTGTAAAGGGCATGAAGAAAGAGGCCGCTCGAGACTTGGCGGTTAAGGAACTCGACAAAGTTGGGCTCGCGGATAAACACGACGCCTATCCGGGCCGGTTATCGGGTGGACAGCAACAACGTGTGGCAATCGCCCGTTCTCTTGCAATGGAGCCTGAGATACTTCTGTTCGATGAGCCGACGTCATCACTGGACCCCGAGTTGGTTGGTGAGGTGCTCGTTGTCATCCGCAAGCTCGCGGAAGAAGGAAGAACAATGCTGCTGGTTACCCACGAATTGGGCTTCGCCTACCATTTCGCGACCAAAGTAATTTTCTTGGCAGACGGTGTTTTTCACGAAGTCGGCACACCAGCAGAAGTTCTTAAAAACCCAAAACAGGAGCGCACACGGGCGTTTCTCAACCGTTTCACCGAATTTGCGTTTTAACCCTGCGGACGCAAACCATAAAAAAACTATGAATAGGAAGCTCTTGAAATGACCGCAACAACCGCTAGCAACACGAGTTCGCAAGGATACGTCGCGGATAATCGCAACGACGAAGTGATGATCTATCTCAATGGTGAATTTTTTAAACGTGACGAGGCCATGGTCTCGGTGTTCGACGCGGGTTTCGGGCTCGGAGACGGCGTTTGGGAAGGTGTTCGCCTGGTAAACGGGAAGATAGTCGCCTTGGATGAACACCTCGACCGGCTTCTTGAAGGTGCCAATTCGATTCAGCTTGATATTGGTATGAGCCGTGACGAACTAGAGGCAGCTCTTAAGCAAACGTTCGAAAAAAACGGCATGACGGATGGTGCCCATGCTCGTTTGATGGTCACGCGGGGCAAAAAGACGACGCCGAACCAAGATCCGAGGTTCGCGATAGGCCAGGCAACGGTAGTTATAGTTGCGGAATTCAAACTACCTAAGCCGGAGTCAAAGGCGAATGGTATCACGCTGATGACGTCGACAATTCGATGCAGCACACCAGATGTTTTCGACTTACGACTTAATTCCCATAGCCGTCTGAATTTCATCCAGGCCCTACTCCAAGCGATCAACCTCGGCGCTGACGAGGCACTAATGCTTGATCCTCACGGGTTTGTTGCCAGCTGCAACTCTACAAATTTCTTCATAGTCCGCGGCGAAGAACTCTGGACCTCTACTGGCCGATACAATTTCAACGGGATTACGCGAAAGAAGGTCATCAAGCTATACGCGGATGCCGGATTTGTAGTGCGCCAGAAGGATTTCACATTGGCCGAGGTTTACAGTGCCTCCGAAGCTTTCGTGACAGGGACATTGGGCGGCATCACGCCGGTCACCCGGATTGATGGACGTCAGGTCGGAGATGGTAAACCTGGGCTTGTGACTCAGCGTATCGCCGATCTCTACGCCGATTATATCTCCAGCTGAGTTTCGGGAGTCATCCATGCTCGAACTCGACCGTTCGGGAGACGGACAGGAGCCGTCTTCCGAGTCAAAGCTGTTTCGCATTCCTCACCGGCTCCGCACGATTGTTCGAACGGACGAAATTTGGCTGGTCGTCGTTGCAGGCTTTGTTGGAATAATTGCGGGCTGTTTCGTTGCGCTGATGGTTGGAACTGTGCAATGGTTACATCATGTCCTTTTCGCGATAGAGGGACATGAAGTAAGCGGCGCAGCGTTCATTGTACCTTGGCGGGCAGGACTTGTTCCTGCGGTCGGTGGCATCATTCTCGGCCTGGTTGGTTGGCTTTTCACCCGCAGTCAACGCATCTCAATTGTAGACCCGGTGGAAGCCAACGCACTTTATGGTGGACGCATCCCCATGAAGGGGAGTTTGCTGCTCGTCTTGCAAACGATGATCTCGAACGGCTTCGGCGCATCAATTGGCATGGAAGCTGGTTACACTCAGATCGGGTCTGCCTTTGCATCTCGTCTGGGACAACTTTTCCATGTGCGAAGAAATGATCTTAGGATTCTTGTGGGATGCGGAGCTGCTGGCGCCATCGCGGCAGCTTTCGACGCCCCACTGACCGGTGCGTTCTACGCTTTTGAACTCATTATTGCGACTTACACCGTCACGAGCTTGGCACCGGTGGTAGTCGCATCGATTGCCGCCGTGGCAACAATGCGTCTGGTATTGCCACAGCAATCTTTTCAAGTTGGCTTTGCTGGCAATCTGAGTGCATCCGACTACTCTCTCGTATTTGTCATGGCCCTCGTAAGTGCCTTGGTGGCAATTGTTATGATGAGGACCGTTACCCTCGTTGAGACGCTTTTTAGCAAGAGCCGCCTCCCAACCTGGATAAGACCAACTATCGGGGGGGGGTGCGTCGGTGGGCTAGCCCTCATAACACCCACGGTACTTTCATCCGGACATTCTGCACTCCATGTGGGTTTTGGCGCCTATTACACCGCACCTGTGCTGATGATGCTCATTTCTCTGAAGGTTCTCGCCTCGGCAATCTCCATAGGCTCCGGGTTCCGAGGCGGTCTGTTTTTCGCCTCACTGTTTCTCGGCGCCATGTTGGGGAAATTGGTGGCATTAGGCTGGATGCTTGCTTTTGGCCTTGAAATTCCGGGTCTCATAGTAGCGATCGTCGGTATGTGTGCGATGGCGACGGCAGTTCTCGGCGCTCCTTTGACAATGGCCTTTCTTGCACTTGAAACGACGGGGAGCCTGCCATTGACTATCGCGGTCCTCGCAGCAGCAGTAGTTTCATCAATAACCGTACGCCGTCTGTTTGGTTATTCATTCACCACGTGGAGATTTCATCTGCGCGGGGAATCCATTCGGAGCGCCGCTGACATTGGTTGGATTCGAGAGCTAAGTGTGGGCAAGATGATGCGCAAGAACGTGCAAACTGTCCACGCAGATACGGATGTTGAGCGACTAAAACGAGACTATGCGCTGGGCTCAACTCAGAGAGTTACCGTCGTTGACGACGCAAATAATTATGTCGGGATACTCCAAGTTCCAGAAATTTATCGTCAACAGGATGAAAATCTTTGCGCAAAAGATTTGGTTTCATATCCCAACACCGTGCTGATACCGAGCATGAACGCTCGTGAAGCAATGAAAACCTTTTCCTCTGCCGAAGCAGATGCATTAGTCGTCGTTGAAAGCGTGAAGAGCCAACACGTAATCGGAGTGCTGACCGAACAGCATGCCTTGAGGCGATACAATGAGGAACTCGATAAACGTCAAAACGAAACGAACCTTTACTCCTGACCCAAGAAAGCAGCGGATTAGTTGAATACTGCCAACCTCACACTGTTCGGGCTTAACGTCCATGATTCAGAGGCTTGAAATCGTTTTCCCGGCAACTTTGTAAAACATTACCCAAATCGACCGCGATGCCCGCGAAACTGTGTCGGCGCATTTGACGGATAGCCTGACATTCTTCACCCGACACGATCGTTGCACACATTTTCAGTGCAGCAACTAGGCGAGTTTCACAAAGAATATCGCTCTAAACTCTCGGTACACCGAACTCTCCGGCCAGAGATGCAAGCTTGTCGTGGAAAAGGTTCAGAAGATCAATTTTGGCGGATGCTATTCGCTGCACGACGCCAATTTGACGATAAACCTGCGGATCGCCGAATGGCTTTATCAGCAAATCATGTTTTTCATCACGCACAGCAATATGGGGGACGACTGTCGCGCCCAGCCCCTCGGCAACGCACTCTACAATTGCGGAAATCGTATCAATTTCGGCAGTATCGGAGGTGACGATCCCCATCTTGGAAATCTCGAGGTCGATTAGATTTGCAAGCGGCACGTTACTACGAAATCGGATGAAGGGGAGTGTTTCCAAAATCGTGCGTGCATCCATTTCGGGTGTTCCGCGTGGCGCAATAACAACAAGCGGTTCTCGAATGAATGGTCGCCAAGTCATACCCGACGGAATACCGAGATGTTCAGCCACAATTGCCATATCAAGACGACCAGCGTGGACATCCGTAATCATCGAGCTTGAAAGACCGACACGCAAATTGATGCGCAAGTCCGGATACGTTGACCGCAAAGAGACGATGGTTTTTGGCAAAAGACCGATTGTACTGGTTCTGACTGATCCAATGTTGAGGCTGCCGCTCTTTCGTTCCCCGCGCACAGCACTTCTTGTTTCCTCAACGACACGTAAAACCGATCTTGCAGTTTCGAGCAGTTGAAGCCCATGGACATTAAGTGTCGGCGGTCGTGTGTCACGGTTAAACAGACTGGCCCCCATTTCCTGCTCGAGGGCCTGCATTTGCTGGCTTACGGCTGACGGTGTCAGATGGACGATTTCGGCCGCGCGGGCGAACGTCCCATGCTCTGAAACAGCGACTAACGTCTTGAGCTGTCGAGTATCCATCAATTTCACCAAATTTTCTTAATCTATACGGAAATATTATTCGCTTTAATAAAAAAAATCTATCGTTAATCTTTCCTAATGCCGGAAAGGCAAAACAAATAAGAATTAATTTAGGGAAGAAACATGCAGGGTGACCTCTATTCACTGCCGTGCGCGGGAGTGGGCCAATGACCGAGCCTGTAAACATCCTTGTCACGGGGCCTGATCTTGATCCGGCAGCATCGGCACTGATCGAGCAGGCTGGCGTTAATCGCGTTCATACCCCGCCTTACCCCACCGACGATGTGCTGACCGACCATCTTGCGCGCTTCCGCCCCGAAGGCGTGATATCACGCATGGGAAAATTCGGCGCATTTGCCATGGATGCAGCACCGGATCTCAAAGTTATTTCCAAGCATGGTGCGGGTGTCGACAATATTGACGTCGAAGCCGCAACCGAGCGCGGTATAGCGGTCCTGCGCGCACCAGGCGCAAATGCACTTTCGGTTGCCGAACATGCGATTGCCTTGTTGCTTGCCACCGTCAAACAAATTGTCCCGCTGGTGTCAGGCCTGCGTGAAGGGCGCTGGGAAAAACCGGGTTTCCTTGGTGTTGAAATCGCCGGAAAGACGCTTGGCTTGGTCGGGTTCGGTGCTATTGCACAATATACCGCCCGCCTGGGGCGTGGACTTGGCCTGAATGTAATTGCCTATGACCCAATGGCGAGAAATGAAGTGTTCGCCGCAGAAGGTGTCCAGCGGATTGGAAGCGTCGATGAATTGCTATCCGACGCGGACATTGTCAGCTTGCATTGTCCTTTGCTGCCAACAACGCAACACATGATCAATGCCGAAAGCCTCAAGATCATGAAGCCGCAAAGCTATCTGATCAACACCGCACGTGGCGGTCTGATCAACGAGGCGGATTTGCTCGGCGCGCTGCAAAGCGGGCATCTGGCTGGAGCCGGTTTGGATACCTTCGAGCAAGAACCTCCATCCCAGGACAATCCGCTGATGTCGGAACGCATGGTTGTTGTCACCCCGCATGTCGGCGGCGTAACAGCAGCTGCCGGACGTCGGGTTGGTCTTCTGGCCGTCGAGGGCATCCTTGATTTGCTGGCGGGTAAAAAAATTGCTGCAGAGCGCATCGTCAATCCAGAGATTTTTAGTGCGGGAAACGCCAGAATTTTGGCGTCCGGTGCGGATGCAAAACTGTTCGAGAAAGGGTGAACAGAATGACTGTTGGAAATCGTATTTTCCCACGTAAACAAAAAATCTCGGCAGAGCTGGTGGAAAAGTTCCGCGTCCTGCCAGTGGCCAATGTGAGCGATTGCATGAGCCGTCTATATGCGGGCGGCACCAACCTTCGTCCGATGCACACAGATGGCGTTCTTGCAGGTCCTGCTCTGACAGTCAAATGCCGTCCGGGTGACAACCTGATGCTGCATAAGGCGATTGATATCGCAGAGCCCGGCGACATCATCGTTGTTGATGGCGGGGGTGATCTGAACAATGCGTTGATGGGTGAGCTAATGCTTGCACATGCGATCAATCGCGGCGTTGCCGGCTTTGTTCTGTATGGCAGCCTGCGCGACCTTGATGCGTTTAAAAGCGTAAATCTGCCCACCTATGCGGTCGGCGTCACCCATCGTGGCCCCTACAAGTTCGGCCCCGGCGAAATCAACGCGACCATCTCGATTGATGGCATGACCATTGAAACAGGAGATCTCATCCTCGGCGATTCTGACGGTGTTCTGGCAGTGCCGATCAACGATGCGGAAACCATCCTTGAAGCGACCTTGGCAAAACAAGCAGCCGAAGAACGCCAGATGCAGCATATCAAGGAACGCACCAACGATCGATCATGGGTCGACAAAGCGCTGGCGGCAGCAGGTGTCGAGGTTATCTCAGCCTGATCCGTGAAGCTCAGGCCAATTTGATAGCGACTTACAAAAACGCTGCAAAGCAGACAGAGAACAGGAAGTGGAGTGCGTTAAGTATTTGTCATCAATGAGTTATTGGAGGTGGCAAGACAAAGAGATGTCTAAGATGTCTCATCATCTAAGACGAAATGCCTGCATCACAAAATCATAAAAGCTGTTGGAAGCATGAATTTATATTCACTTCCATAAACAAAAAGCGGTGATGCGGGATTGAATTCATCTATCAGGAGGAAACAAAAATGAAATTCAAAACGATTGTTACGTCCGCGTTTCTCGTTGCTGCTTTTGCATCGAACGCCCATGCAGAATATCCGGAAAAGAAAATCGAAATCATCGTCGGTTATTCCGCAGGTGGTGGTACCGATGTCATGGCCCGCACGGTCGCGCCGTTCCTTGAGCGTTATCTGGGTAATGGCGCCACGGTTGTTGTCAAAAACATGCCGGGTGCCAGCGGTCAGATCGGTGTGACTGAGGTTGCCAATGCAGAGCCAGATGGCTACACGCTCGGCACCTTCAACCTGCCGGGCATGATGGCCCGTACACTTGACCGAAAAGCTGATTATTCCGCCGACAGCTTTACCTATCTTGCCAATGTTGTTGATGACCCGAACGTAATTGTCACGGCAAAAGACAGCAAGCTTGATACCATGGATAAGCTAATGGCGGCCGCAAAGGAAGATCCGGGTGCGATCACTGTCGGCATGTCGAGCCTTGGCGGGGATGATCACTTCTTCCTGATGCGCCTTCAGAGCAATAGCGGCGCCGAATTTACCATCGCGCCATTCAAGGGATCAGCACCGGCGCGTACCGCGGTGATGGGCGGCCATGTAGCGATGGGTATCTTCAACCTTTCAGAAGTTCTCGGCTTCCGCGAAGAGCTCAACATTCTTGGTGTTGCCACCGAAGAGCGTTCGAACCTTGCCGATGACATTCCGACTTTTTCCGAGCAGGGAATCAACGTCGTAAACGGCTCTATGCGTGGCTTCGTCGCACCGCTTGATCTTCCTGAAGATGTGCGTAGCGCTCTTCTGGATGCTTTCCAAAAGGCGTATGATGATCCTGAATTCTCCAAGGCAATGCTGGCGTCGGGTAATCCGGTAAAACTGACCCTTGGCGACGACTTCAAGGCGCTCAATCAGGAACAGTACAATTTCGCCAAGTCGGTTTGGGAAACCACCCCCTGGAAATAACCCCGGGTAAATATTGGTTTCATGATAACGGCCAAAGAGGTGCGAAGTGCCTCTTTGGCGATTTCCCCAAACATGCCTGCATTGCTTGGTTGATTTTGTGCGAAACAGGATCAGTAAGATCCTTTGTATGCCGCGCAAACAAGCATTCAGGTTCAAACAAGTCGAAAGACCAGCAAAATGACGAACCAAACCGGTTCACGCATATTGCAACCTGACAACATTGCCGGCGTTGTACTTATTGCTGCCTGTGCGTGGCTCCTCACCAAAGTAACTGACATGCCCGAAATGAGCGCGCTGTTGCCGATTGCAATGCTCAGCACAATGATAGCGCTTTCGGTCTTGATGATACTACGCAACCTGATCCGAACCGAAGCCATCGCTGTCAAACCGGTGTTTTCTTCGCTGTCGCGTTTCCTGCTCGTCGTGGTTTGTGTCGGGTTCTATGTTCTGGCTGTTGCGACGATCGGTTTCTACACATCGACATTGATCATGCTTCCGGCGGTTGCCTGGCTGTTTGGCTATCGCAGTATCAAGGGCATTGCCCTTGCCACGCTGATTTTTGTTGGCGGCATCGCGCTGATTTTCCTGGTTCTGATGAACCAAAGCCTGCCGCCGGAATTCTTCCAGTCCTGACGCCGGAGAGCTTTTATGTATGCCAATTTGATTGATGCTCTGCCAAACGTTCTGGGCTGGGCCAATGTTCTTTCCGTCGTTGTCGGTGTGGTCGCCGGGATTTGCGTCGGCGCACTTCCGGGGCTTAGTGCCACGATGGCGATTTCGGTTCTCATTCCGTTTACCTTCGGCCTCGATCCGTTGGTTGCGCTTGGCATGATGGCCGGGATTTATAACGGCGCAATGTATGGCGGGGCGATCCCGGCCGTTTTGTTGCGCATTCCGGGCACACCTGCCGCGGTTGCAACCAGCTTTGATGGTTATCCGATGGCACAGTCGGGCAGAGGAGGATTTGCTCTTCAGGTCGCCGTTGTTTCCTCGGCTATTGGCGGGATTGCATCGGCAATTGTTTTAATGTTGCTCGCACCGCCACTATCTAAAGTAACCTTGCTGTTTGGGCCTGCCGAAATTTTCTGGGTCGCGGTTTTTGGCCTGTCCTCAATCGTCTTCCTTTTGGGGGGCGACCCGATCAAGGGGCTGATCAGTGCCGCATTCGGCGTCACGGTTTCTGTTGTCGGTTCGGACACGATTACCGGTTATGAGCGGCTTACCTTTGGTTATCTTGAACTGCTTGACGGGATCAATATCGTTGTCTTGCTGGTTGGGTTGTATGCCTTGCCGCCAGCAATTGATCTTCTGGAAAATCCCGATTTTGACACGGCGAAGGACAAATTTAACCTTGGCACCGGCAGCATCTGGAAAGCCCTGCCTAGTATGTTCGGATTTTGGAAGACTTGGCTGCGTTCAAGTGTGATCGGGGTTCTCATCGGTATCCTGCCCGGTGCGGGTGGCTCCATGGCGGCATTTCTGAGCTATAACGAAGCACGCCGGGCATCAAAAACACCTGAAACATGGGGCAAAGGCGAACCCGAAGGCGTTGCTGCGGCTGAAACCGCAAACAATGCCGACACAGCATCGGCCATGATCCCTGCCCTGACACTGGGTGTGCCGGGAACATCTGTCGCAGCTGTCATGCTGGGCGGTTTACTTATTCATGGCTTGCAGCCAGGCCCGATGTTGTTCCGTGATAACCCGGACCTTGTCTTTGGCTTTATGTGGCAATTTCTTTTTGGTGCAATCCTTCTTATTTTCCTTGGTGGATCGTTTGCTACCAATAGCTTTGCACAGGTTTTGCGTTTGCCGCGCCCGATGCTCGGCGCAATTATCATCGCGCTTGTCTTTATCGGTGTCTATTCAATCAATGGACGGATGTTCGACGTCTATTTGATGCTTGGCTTTGGGTTGATTGGGTATTTCATGGACAAGCTGAAATTCCCGCTTCCGCCTGTGGTACTCGGCCTCATTCTTGGTAGTTTCGCCGAAGAAAACCTGCGTCTGGCGCTTCGTATTGGTCGAAACGACTGGTCAACCCTTTGGCAGAACAGCACAAGCCAAATCATCATCGCCATCACTGCAGCTGTCATTGTTGGTCCAATGATCATGCGTGTCATCAGGTCCAAGAAGCCTGATAACAGTTTCGAGAAATGACGCAGTTTCTGTGTCTGGATGACTACGAGGCGGTTGCACGCAGCCGCCTCCCTCATCCTCTTTACACCTACATCGCCAGTGCCGCCGAAACATCGGCTAGCTTGAACGACAACCAAACCGCATTTCAGAACTGGGGATTTATTCCCCGCGTCTTACGTGGTGTTTCAAATCGGACAATAACCACAAATTTGCTGGGACAAAGCTTTGATGCGCCTGTCGGAATAGCCCCAATGGGCATCTCTGCCTTGATGGCCTATGACGGGGACAACGTGCTGGCCCGCGCCGCGGACAAACAGAATATTCCAATGATCCTAAGCGGTTCTTCGCTGACCGCCATGGAACAGGTCTTCAAAGCAAATCCCAATTGCTGGTTTCAAGCTTATCTGCCCGGAGAAGACGATAAAATTGTCGCCCTGATTGACCGCGTCAAACGGACGGGGTTTGGGACACTGGTGCTAACAGTCGACACGGCAGTTCTGGCCAATCGCGAAAACAATCTGCGTGCCGGGTTCTCAACGCCTCTTCGGTTCACTCCGAAAACCATCTGGAAATTTGCCACACACCCAAGATGGGTGTTTGGCACTTTCGTGCGAACTTTAGTCACGCAGGGAATGCCACATTTCGAAAATTCCTATGCCACACGCGGTGCCCCCATCATGTCGCTCAATGTTACCCGAGATTTCGGGCGTAAGGATCATTTGAACTGGGACCATCTGCGTCTGATAAGGGATCAATGGCAAGGCAAGCTCATCATAAAAGGTGTTCTCGCCCACCAGGACATACAGAAAATCCGAGAACTGGGCTGTGATGGTGTTATTCTATCAAATCACGGTGGCCGCCAGCTTGATGGTTCGGTATCCCCGCTGCGTGTTCTTCCCGATGCGCTTGAGGCAGCGGGCGACATTCCAGTCATGATTGATGGCGGATTTCGACGGGGAACAGATATTATAAAGGCATTAGCCTTGGGCGCGTCATTTGTCTTTATTGGGCGAGCATTCCTCTATGCCGCCGTCGCAGACGGCGAGACCGGCGTTGGTAATGCGATCGAGATCATCAAATCCGAGATACACCGCGACCTCGGGCTGTTGGGCAAACGCACGATAGATGAGCTCACCAAAGACATTCTGTTACCGCTATAACCCGCCAAAGAGAAGCCCACTCAACACACACTGAGTGGCCTTTTTCTTTGGTCATAGCTGCCTCGGAAGCAGATCAAGCCCGAACTGATCTGCTCAGCTTTGTACGCCGTGGCCTGAATACATGGCATGCCCGGAAATGCCTAAATGCGGTGCGAATTCAGCTTTAAGGATGGTCCCTGTATCAGATTCCGTAATGTAAAGCGTTCGGTTATCAGGGCCACCAAACGCGCAATTGGTGGTCCCCAATCCGCGCGGTGAACGGACCACCGCAATAGGCCGGCCCAAAACATCATGCACCCAAACCAGCCCCATCCCGGTCTGGCACACGACGACACCACCGGCATCCGTCAGTGCCAAGCCATCCGGCCCGGCACGCCCGCCACTAAATTGCAAGAATAGACCAGCCTTCACCACACGACCACTTGGCGAAATCGGAAGGCGCCAAACAGCATTGGCCCGGGTCACAGCCAGATACAAAACGTGCTCCGACAGATCCAACACCAGTCCATTCGGACTTGGCACGGTGTTGATCAAACATGTCAGTTCGCCGCTTTGCGGATTCCAGCGATACACGCGCCCGGTCGGGTCCTGCAGACCTGTTTGCCCCTGATCCGTGAAGTACAGCATGCCGTCGCGATCAAAATGCAGGTCATTGCAGCCTTTAAAGCCCTCTGACTCCGCATCGCGTAGTACGGGCGTTACTCCCCCCGTTACCGGGTCGAGCAACATGATACCATTTTGGAAATCGGCAATAAAAATTCGGCCGTCCTGATGAATTTTCAGGCCATTTGGTTGACCGTCATATTCAGCAACCTGACTGACCTGTCCATCTGGGGACGCTTTAAAAACACGCCCGAATGGAATATCGACAAAATACAGGTTCCCTTCCCGATCAAAGGACGGGCCTTCCAGAAAACAGTCAACCACCGCGCCCCGACGGTTCCGTTCTGCCCAATAGGAACTGACATTCCGTCGCCGCAAGGATTCGGGCAACTCGGTAAAGACCGTCGCATCAATGACGACAGGTTGTGGAAAAGGATAACTCATATTTTACCTTCCGAGGCTCCAAGACGGGAACCAAAGCGCGATGTCAGGAACAGCAATCAAAAGCAGGATGAAAAGGAGAATAATCACAAAGAATGGGGCTACACCAAGTGCGACATCTTCGACCGTGACCTTGTCTGACGAACTGGCCACAACAAACAAGATAACCCCAAGAGGTGGCGTTAACTGCCCTAACTCGATCAGGATCACAACAAACACGCCAAACCATACTGGATCGACGCCCATCGCCATCAGGGCAGGAAATATCACCGGCACAATAATAGCGATCATGCCCAGACCTTCCATAAAGCATCCAAGAACGGCGAAGGTCACCATGATCATCAGCAAGAAGACGAATTTCGAATAACCCGATGTTTCAAGCCAGTGAGCCAGATTATCACCAACACCGGACAACGCCGTGGCATAGGCAAAAATCATCGAAGTAAATACGATGAAAAGGATGTTCCCGCTCATCCGCAACGTGCGCGAAATGGCCTCTATCATCATCGTTTTGGAAACGCGACGATAAATGGCCGCGATAGCTGTCGCGCCGATCACACCGATCGCCCCGGCTTCGGTCGGTGTCGCCAGACCACCATAAATGCTGCCCAGAACCACAAAAATCAGCAATAGAAACGGCAAGATATCACCAGCAGCACGGCGCAGCTCGCCGGCACTCGGCTTGGTCCGTTCGACAGGCACCAACGACGGGTTACGCCAGATCCGCAACATGATAAAGCCCATATAGGCCAGCGCCAGCAAGATACCGGGAACAAGACCTGCGGCAAAAAGATGGGCAATCGACGTTTCAGTAAACGTCGCGTAGATGATCATCGTGATCGATGGAGGGATCAAAATACCAAGCGTCCCGCCAGCAGCCAACGACCCAGCCACGATACGACGATTGTAACCACGTTTAGATAATTCTGGCAGGGCAACTGTTGACATCGCAGCAGCAGTCGGTGCACTGCCCCCCGAAATTGCTGCAAAAATCCCGCAACCGGCAATATTTGTATGAAGCAACCCACCCGGTAGCCAACGGATAAATGGGGCGACACCGTTATAAAGACGTCCGCTCAAACCACTGCCCAACAGGATCTCTGCCATAAAAACAAAGAGCGGTATGGCCGCGAGAGTAAAGCTGTTGGCTGATCCCCAACTTACAAGTCCAAGGGCCTTCCAGCCTGAAAATCCGGTTTGCAGCCAGATATAAAGCAAGCCAGCCGTTGAGACGGAAAACTGCACCCAGAACCCGCCCAGAATGAGACCAACCAAAAGCCCAAAGGCAAGAATGGCTTCCATTAGTTATCTCTCCTTTCAGGGGGACGAAGCGCCAGCATGAGGTGCTCAAGCAGGAACAGTGCAAGCACGGCGAAACCGACCGGCAAGGCAAGCTGTGGAATCCATAACGGAGTTTCCATAACGGTTTGGGAAATCTTGCCACGTGAAAACGAACTGGCGACGAGGTCCGCCGTCCGCCACGCAAACACACAACAGACAGCAATGGCCGTAAGGATGTAAAACACGCGACTTGCACGTTCGAGCGCAGGCGGCAAAAGATCAGCAATAAACGAAACCCGGAACAGGTCGTTCTTTCTCAATGCCTTCGCCGCACCGAGTACCATCAGCAAAACAACAAAATACCCGACAAGTTCCTCGACCACGGCCAAAGAGGTATTGAACACAGACCGTGCGACAATCTCGGCCACGACCAGCCCGACCAGGGCGACAAGAGTCACCCCGGCCAGAACCGAAACACCACGTGCCAAACCATTAAACATTTGGCCTACGACACCTGGCACAGCTTTCTCATTGTGCGCCGACATGATTATTTGCCGATCGCTTCACGCACGATTGCCAATGCCTTAACATATTCTGGGCCTTTATCAGCTGCCCATTCTTCCCAATATGCCGCCATTTTCTCACGTGCTGCTGGCAGTTCCGCCTGATTGACCTCACCAATGGTCATACCGGCATCTTGCTGCTTGTTCATCTGAACGATTTCATCTTCGTTAAAAGCCGCAGTAATCGCCTGACCTTCTGCGCTGACGATTTCTTTCAAAGCCTCACGGTCTTTCTCTGGCAAGTCTTCAAAAGAATCTGCATTGGCAATGATGACCGAGTTCCCGTAATTCACCGGGAACCGGTAATTATAGGGCAAGAATTCGTGCCAGTTCTTGGCACCGCCCGCACTTGCAGTCAGGACACCGTCAATCACACCACGTTCAAGCGAGGTCGGCACTTCGCTGCCCGACAGAGTAATTGGCGAACCACCAAATGCCGCGACGAAGCTTCCTTGTTCTGGCGAGGTCACGCGGATTTTATGCCCGTTCAGATCATCGAGTGATTTCATATCAAAGGTCGTGAAGAAAACCTGCGACGGATAACGGTATCCTCCCAAATACACGACGCCCTGTTTGGTAAATGCCTCTGCCAGAACCGGCTCCATGGCCGCATAAGCTTTTTGCCACTCGGCATCGTTCTCAATCAACAGCGGCAGATTGAGAACACGGGCAATCGGTACACTGCCAGAAAAGAAATAATCAGCAGCGAAATCAATAATGCCGTCACCGGTTGCCTGCGTAATGTCCGAAGATGCAATTTGCAGCGTTTTACCCAGATGCAGGGTAATGTCCAAATCCCCGCCGGTTTGTTTAGAAACCTCCTCGGTGATCCTTTTCATGCCCTGAACCGCAGCCGTCGTTGACACCGAAGAGTAGGTATAAGCCGTCCAGTCTGCAGCCTGGGCTCCCGACGCCGCCAAAAGCACGGATGCGGCAATTGCTGTTGCTTTCAAAATTTTCATCGTTTCCTCCAGTTTCTGATAATATTTGTCGTCTTTGTGACGCTCGCATTCAAGGATTTGTTGTTTTTATTCAATGCCTTATTTCCAAGGAGTGTTTTCCCAGATTTCTTTGGCGACAGCGGCCTGCTGTTCGGCCAGAGATGCAAAATCATCTCCTGCAACAAATGAAATCGGGGTACCCTGTTCTGCGGCGGTTTTCTGGAATTCCGGGTTGTCATTTACCGCACGCAGTGCGTCAAGAAGCGTGTCGCGTACGTCATCTGGCAGACCCGCCGGTGCAACAAGACCGCGATAGGATCCCATCTGAACATCAAAGCCCAATTCACGTGCCGTCGGAACGTCAGGCGCAAACGTCGAACGTTCAGTATCCAGCACCGCCAAAATCTTTAAATTGTCTTCAAATCCGATTGTCTGGCCGAGTGTCATAGTGCCAACTGCAACGTGGCCGCCCATGATTGCTGTCCGCGCGTTTGCCGCACCCTTGAAAGGCACAAAGGAGAACTCTACACCCGCGGCCTTCTGCATCAGGATGCCAGCAAAATGATCATTCCCGCCAAGGGAAGACAATCCCATTGTCACGGCTCCTGGCTCAGACCGGGCACGCTTGAGTAATTCGTTCAGGTCCTCAACCCCAGAATCTTGGGCAACAACAATGGTATTCGGGTCCCTCACAAAATTCGCCAGATAGGTAAAGCTCGTGGCATCGTAATCGGCCTTCCTATCCATGGTCAGTGCGAGGGCCGCCGGCAAATTGAAAGTACCAAGGGTGTAGCCATCCGGTTTTGCCTCGGCAACGGCCGTAAACCCGATTTGCCCACCAGCACCGGGCATATTTTTAACGACGACGCTTTCGTCCCCATCAAGCGCCTTTTCGAGGAAACCCCCTACGGTGCGGGCAAGTACGTCTGTTCCGCCCCCGGCAGAAAACCCGACGACAATCTCGACAGTTTTCTCGGGATACTGATCGGCTTTGGCTGCCGTGACGGACATTCCGAGCACGGCCAACCCTGAAATCAGGTATTTAAAAGCCTGTTTCATAAATGTTTTCTCCCTGAATTATCTTTTTGATTTGTGGAAACTCGACACCATAGGTCTCAGCTGCGGTGCCATAGAACAGGGCTGCGCGCTCATCCGCTGAAAGGGGACTGGCCAGACGCTTGAACGCATTCCAAAGCACCGGATAGGCAAACATACCTTTATCCACGGGAAAATTGCTCTCGAACATGGTCCTTTTGGCACCAAATGCGTTCAGGCAAACATCCACATACGCTTGCCAATCTTGGGCAAGCTCCTCTGACGATGGCGGGGTATCGGACAAGTGATAATCTTTCCCCATTACCATCAGACCAAAACCACCAATCTTCATCCGGGTATTGGGTAACTGCGCCAATCGTTCAACGCCTGCCTGCCAAGCTGCAAAATGCTCTGAACGGTTATCTCGATATGGTCCGGCACCCAGCGGACCACCAAGATGATCAACAACAACCGTCAAGTCAGGATTGGCGGCAACCAAATCAAAAACGTCGTCAAGTTGGGTCTGATATGCCCACACATCAAGAACCAGGCCAGCTTTGGCTACGGCCCTTACTCCGTCGCGAAACGCATCGGCTTTCAGCAAACCAGCTGGTGCAGGTTTGGGATTGGAGATCAAACGTGGATCAGGATGATGGGCCGTGGTGTTACGAATACCACAAACCATTCCGTCACCAGCCTCCACGAGGGCATCAATCACCGGTTCGGTTGCAGCACCCAGCATAAAATCGGCCTGTGCGATGATCTTGGCCGGAAATGATGTTGCCCCCGCATCGCACGCCCAACGACGAATGGTTTCAACCTCACCGACAGGACGAAGTGCATCGGGCCCATCCGCGCGATAGCCTGTGCGGCACTGGACATAAATGCTGGCACGAACATTGTGTCCTTTGGCCAAATCGGCAAGAAACTCTTCACAGCGATATCGACTGCCCGGACGATCCCAAAGATGATGGTGTGCATCCAAAATTGGCTGTTCAGGATCAAGAATAGGCTCCTCATGGCGAGAGAGCCACTCTTCACGGATGGTCGCGTGCGGGCCCATCATAGGGCCCACCATCCACGCACTTTGATATATTGAGTCTGAAGCATGTTGAGGCTCACGTTGGAACCCTCAACCAAGGCATTCGCATGCATCGCTATGTTTCCTCCCGCAACCAGCTTGACCTTTGGCCTACCGATCACTTTTTTAATTTCCGAAAGCCTACAGGATGAAACACGCTTCACATAAACGAATAATTTTGGTTATTTAATCCAGTTTTCCTTAATAACCCATACAGAAAAAGCCACACAGCCCAAGCGCCCGCCATTTCATGCGCTTTGGCGTCACAAAAGCCAGATCTCGTTTATGAGAAAAATTGAGGAGTATTAGGAGCTATACAAGGTAACAGCTGTCTTCTGATGAACTCAGGTGCTTAGCATTTCGGATTTACAGAAAAGCAGAACGATTGCTGCATACCCCCGAATTATGACAATTCAGGCGGGCTCGGACTGACCACTGATTTTAGGCGGGAATATGGAGAGCGATGGAGCAGTGATTACATTCTGTAAACACTGCTCCACGGTAGGCCCGGAGGGACTTGAACCCCCAACCAGACCGTTATGAGCGGTCGGCTCTAACCAATTGAGCTACGGGCCCCCAAAACTGACATGGGGTCAGAAAAAAGACCGCACCAGATCACTGGTGCGGTCCCGAAAACTAGCGATTTTCGAGCTAAGGTCAAGCCCGAACGTCGTGTTATTTCTTAATAATCCAAGAACGAACGCAATTTGCGTGAACGTGATGGATGTTTCAGCTTACGCAGTGCTTTTGCTTCGATCTGACGAATACGTTCGCGGGTCACAGAGAACTGCTGACCAACCTCTTCGAGGGTGTGGTCGGTGTTCATGCCAATCCCGAAACGCATACGCAAAACACGTTCTTCACGCGGGGTGAGCGATGCCAGAACCCGCGTCGTAGTTTCACGCAAGTTTGCCTGGATCGCCGCATCAAGCGGTTGAACCGCATTTTTGTCCTCGATGAAATCACCAAGATGGCTGTCTTCCTCGTCCCCGATCGGTGTTTCAAGAGAGATCGGCTCTTTGGCAATTTTCAGAACCTTACGAACCTTTTCAAGCGGCATCTGCAGTTTTTCTGCCAGCTCTTCCGGGGTCGGTTCACGGCCGATTTCATGCAACATCTGGCGCGAAGTCCGCACAAGCTTGTTGATGGTCTCTATCATGTGAACCGGGATACGGATCGTACGGGCCTGATCGGCAATAGAACGCGTGATCGCCTGGCGGATCCACCACGTCGCATAAGTCGAGAATTTATACCCACGGCGATATTCAAACTTATCCACCGCCTTCATCAGGCCGATATTGCCTTCCTGAATAAGGTCGAGGAACTGAAGACCACGGTTGGTGTATTTTTTCGCAATCGAGATCACAAGGCGCAGGTTGGCCTCGATCATCTCTTTCTTTGCACGGCCTGCTTCGCGTTCGCCCTTGTTGACCACGCTATAAACGCGGCGGAATTCACCAATCGGCAAGCCGACTTCGGCGGAAACACCACCGATGCCTTCGCGCAGGTTGGCGATTTCTTCAGGATAACGTTCGATAAAGGCTTTCCAACCCTTGCCCGGCAGGCCCGAAACTCGTTCCATCCAGTTCGGGTCAAGCTCTTGGCCCTGATACTGTTTGATGAAATCGGGACGTTTGATTTTGCAACGGTCAGCAAAGCGCAGAAGTTTACCTTCAAGGCCCAGCAGACGGTTGTTCAAACCGGTCATGTGATCAAGAAGCTCTTCAATCCGGAAGTTGTTCAAGTGAACATCTTCCATCAGGTCGACCATCTCGTTTTTCAACTTGTTATAGCGCTTTTCGGTCGCGGCCGGCACGGCCTCGCCCTTATTATGCGCGACAAGACGCTGTTCCTGCGCCTTATGCAGCTTTTCGTAGGTTTTCGCAATCAGCTCAAACTTCTCAAGAACCTGCTCGGTCAGCTCTTCTTCCATTTTGGAAAGAGAGACATTGACCTGCTCGTTCTCGTCATCGTCTTCGTCACTGTCGCGTGGGCCCTGGGCCTGCTCTTCTTCCTCGTCATCATCGGATTTTTCAGAAGTCTCGGACTCATCGTCGTCCTCTTCTTCCTCTTCACCGATGGTGTGCGGGGTTTCAGTTTCGGCTTCGTCATCATCGTCGTCATTGGCACTGTCGAAGCTTTCGACATCTGCCTCTGGATCGACTTCATCTGTGTCGGCGTCTTCGCCTTCGCTTTCCTGGGCTGCGATTTCCGCATCCGGACCACCGCCATAGGTGGTCTCAAGGTCAATCACATCACGCAGCAAAAGCTCGCCAGCCTGAAGCTGGTCATGCCAATTGACAATCGCACGAATGGTCAGCGGGGATTCACAAATCCCGCCAATCATCATGTCACGACCGGCCTCAATACGTTTGGCAATGGCGATTTCGCCTTCGCGCGACAGAAGCTCAACACTGCCCATCTCGCGCAGATACATGCGAACAGGATCGTCCGTGCGCCCGACATCATCTTCAGAGATATTACCGCGCGGATCAGCCTCGGCTTCTTCGCTATCGTTATCGTCTGAATCATCCCCATCGATGACATTGATGCCCATCTCATTGAGATTGCTCATCACGTCTTCGATCTGCTCAGAGGAGAAATGCTCAGAAGGCAGCGCCTTATTCAGCTCATCGACCGAGATGTGGCCTTTCTCTTTACCTTTGGCAATGAGCTTCTTTATGGCCGACTTATATGTATCGAGAAGAGGTCCGTCTGCGTTTTCAGAAGAGTTCTTTTTCTCTTCAGCGTTCGAAGTCTTAGACGACATCTATTCCCCGTTTCCCGCTGGGTACAGCCTGTGTACCGTTGTTGTCCCAAGCACTGTGCTCTCAGTGCAAATCACAAATAGCCCGACCCCCGATCGTAAGTGCAGAACACCCACGGATCAGTCGTCGAGCTTAAACACGTTTTCCCGGCGGCGGGCGAGATCCTCACGTCTGTGAGAAAACCGCTCCCATTCTTCCTCGCTGGTATCTGCTGCCAACTGTCGGACGGCGTATTTTGCCTCTTCGTCCTCCAGGGAGCTTACAGCCATGGAAAAAACCTGTTTCCAACCCGCTCGGGCCCGTTCAAGCGGCGTTTCGGGCTTGGCGAAAGCGGCGTGCGCTAAAACATCGGCACTAACCACCCGCAAAACTGTCTCTGACAGCCCGTCGCGCTTCAATTGGACCTTGATGGTATCAGAATCAAGTCCCGGATCATCATCAAGCAGCTTTAAGACGGCCCGACGAAGATTGTCAAGCTCGGAGTCTACACAACTATAAATTCCGAGCTGCTCACCAACCTCATCATGGAGCTGAGGATGGTGAATTAACGTCACCAGCAGGATCGAGTCTTGCAGGCTTCGCTTTTGTTGCATTGGTGGACGCGACATCCCCGGCACCGCTTTACCGGCCGGACCCCAGAAATGGTCATTTTTGCCGCGTTTGCCAGTCCTTCCACCTTTTTTATTTTGATAGCCGCCGCCAAAACCACCCGATTTACCACCGCCAAACCCGCCGCGACCGCCGGAATTCCCCGGTTTTTCGCTTTTAAACAATTTCCACGTCCGATCATTATACATCGACCGGTATTGTGACTTCACGGCTTCGTCAGCAATCACTGAAATCCGCTGCGTCAGATCGGCTTCAAGCGCGGCACGACGTTCCGGGGTATCAATTTTGCGCCCCGACATTTCCATCCGCCAAACCAGTTCCGCCAGCGGCACGGCGTTATCAATAATTTTTTGAAATGTTGTGAACCCGTCGGGGGCAGACATCATTGTATCGGGGTCTTCGCCCTCGGGGAGAATCGAAAACACCAACGATTTCCCCGGACGCAAAATCGGCAATGCGCGCTCTGCCGCACGAACCGCGGCCCGTTTACCTGCCGCATCCCCGTCAAGACACATGACCGGCTCGTTGGTCATTTTCCAAAGTTCGCCGATTTGTTCTTCTGTCACCGCCGTACCAAGCGGCGCCACAGCCCCACGATATCCCGCCCGGTGAAGGGCGATCACGTCCATATAGCCTTCGGTCACAATGATCGGTGCATCATGCTGTGCGGCCTCGCGTGCTTGCGGCAGCCCATACAGCAGACGTCCCTTGTGGAAAAGCGGCGTATCCGGGCTATTAAGGTACTTTGGCTTACCATCCCCCATGACGCGCCCGCCAAACGCCACAACGCGCCCGCGGCGATCAAGGATCGGGAACATGACGCGTCCGCGGAACCGGTCATAGGTTTGCCGGCCGCTATCTTCGGGCTCAATCAAAAGACCGGCTTCGATCATAAGTTTTTCGTCAATGTCTTCGCGCTTCAGCGCGGCCTTAAGCGCCCCGCGATTATCGGGCGCAAAGCCAAGCCGAAAATCGGCAATGGTTTTGTCATCCAAGCCACGTTGGTGGAAATAATCCAGGCCCTCTTTGCCCTCGGGCATACGCAACATGCGCTCAAAGAACACGCAGGCTGTTTCCATCACCTCGTACAGGGTTTTGGCTTTTTGTTCGCGCTCTTGGGCTTCGCGCGATTGCTTGGGCACTTCCATGCCAGCCTGATTGGCCAACACTTCGACCGCTTCGACAAAGGTCAGGCCGCGCGTATTCATCACAAAGCTGATGACATCGCCATGCGCGCCACAGCCAAAGCAGTGATAGAATCCCTTTTGGTCATTGACCGTAAAAGACGGTGATTTTTCAGAATGGAACGGACACAGCCCGGAATATTCCCGGCCGCGTTTGATCAGCTTCACCGATGATCCGACAACTTCCGCCAAATCGACCCGTGCCCGCAGGTCGTCCAGAAACGACTGGGGAAAGCTCATGATGATCTAGATCCCATAATGCAGGTACGATGAGCCGCACCCAAATTGATACCCCTGCCCGACCGGATTGCGGTTTATCGTGTTTTGAATTGCAGTCCGTGGGACGACGAAAGCCGGACGATTTTACACGCCCGGCTTTCATTTAAATAGGCTTCTTGGGCTTAACCCAGAAGTTTTTTAGCAACGCCGCCAGCTTTGCCGAAATCCATGGTGCCGCTATACTGCTCTCGCAGGGCGGCCATGGTACGGCCCATATCTTTCAGGCAGGTCGCGCCAAGATCGGAAACAGTACTGCGTACAGCTTCTTCGATTTCTTCATCGGAAAGCTGTTTTGGCAGGAACGTCTCAATCACAGCAATCTCGGCTGCTTCCTGTTCTGCCAATTCCGGGCGGTTGCCCTTGGTGTACATTTCAATGCTTTCGCGGCGCTGTTTGACCATCGCCTGAAGCAGCATGACGATGTCGTCATCGGAAATACCATCGGTATTGCCCTCGCTGCGCGCGGCGATATCGCGCTCCTTCAGCGCAGCCAAAATGAGGCGCACGGTGGTTACGGAGCAGGCATCCTTCGCAAGGACGGCCTTTTTCAAAGCGTCGTTAAGCTGCGATCGCAGCATGGCTCATCTCTGATTCTGTGGAACAAAGGAGCGAACATAGCGCAAAACGCCACCTGAGGCAAAGAAAACCGCCCCACCCAACCCATTGATTTTCCTGATAAAATAAAAGTTTAGATGCGTCCTTGACAGCCCCTGCTCCTTCCCGTAGACATCCGCCAATTTGCCTACCGGGATCGGGTCTTACTCTGCTCTACACAGGCTCGACTGATGCAACCTGGGCGCACAGTCATCCATACTTGGATATATGTCGCGCATCTGCATGTCCGGTATGCGGGTTAAAAGCAGCCGTTTGAGTCGGCTTGCGTTGAATTATTATATATATAAAGACTCCGTGTCTCACCGTGGAAAGATCGAAAGGACATTTGCCAATGTCATCCCCCACGCACACCCCGCCTCCTGGTGCTTCTGCCGTTCTGGTTCTTGCAGATGGTTCAGTATTTTGGGGACGCGGCGTCGGTGCCCGAGGAGAGGTCGTTGGTGAAGTCTGCTTCAACACCTCGATCACGGGCTACCAGGAAATCATGACCGACCCGTCTTATGCCGGTCAAATGATCACCTTTACCTTCCCCCATATCGGCAATGTTGGCACCAACGATGAAGACATCGAAAAGGCCACCCCGGTTGCCCTTGGCTGCATCCTGCGCCAGGACATTACCGAGCCGTCAAATTACCGCGCCCAAAAACATTTTAACGAATGGCTGGCCGAACATGGCCGGATCGGGATTTCCGGGGTTGATACCCGCCGCCTGACCAAGCGCATCCGAAATGAAGGCGCCCCCAACGGGGTAATTTGCCACAATCCTGATGGCACCTTTGACATCCCTGCCCTGATCGCCAAGGCCAACGAATGGCCGGGCCTTGAGGGCATGGACCTTGCCAAGCCCAACAGTTGCGAAGAAGGCTACGAGTGGGAAGAGACCCTTTGGTCTCTTAAGGATGGCTACGGCACGCTTGGTAATGCCAAACACCACGTTGTCGCGATTGATTACGGCATTAAGCGCAACATCCTGCGTAATCTTGCCGCCCTTGATTGCAAAGTTTCTGTCGTTCCGGCCGAAACCTCGGCTGAGGACATCTTGGCGATGAACCCTGATGGGATCTTCTTGTCAAATGGCCCGGGCGATCCAGCAGCAACCGGCGTCTATGCCGTTCCGACCATCAAAAAACTGATCGACAGCGGCAAGCCGGTCTTTGGCATTTGCCTTGGTCATCAGATGATGGCGCTGGCATTTGGCGCGAAAACGCAAAAAATGGATGTTGGCCATCGCGGTGCAAACCACCCGGTCAAAGACACCACCACTGGTGTTGTCGAAATCACCTCGCAGAACCATGGCTTTGTCGTCGATAAGGACAGCCTGCCCGACACTGTCGAAGCAACCCACTTCTCGTTGTTTGACGGATCGCTTGCGGGCTTGCGCCTGAAAGACAAACCAGTCTTTGCCGTTCAGTACCATCCAGAAGCCTCTCCGGGGCCGCACGACAGCCACTACCTGTTCAAACGTTTCGTTGGTCTGATCGAGGATGCCAAAGCCCGATGATCGGGACACGCCCCAAAATCGCCGATTAACGGACTTAACGAGGCGGTGCAGCAGACGCGCCCGCCCTTCGAAAAGCGGAAAACGACATGCCGAAGCGTACAGACATTAAATCAATCCTTATCATCGGTGCAGGCCCGATTGTCATCGGCCAAGCTTGCGAGTTTGACTATTCCGGTGCGCAGGCCTGTAAGGCGCTTAAGGAAGAAGGTTACCGGGTTATCCTGGTCAACTCGAACCCAGCGACCATCATGACCGACCCGAACCTGGCTGATGCGACCTATGTCGAACCGATCACGCCGGCCATGGTTGCCAAGATCATTGAAAAAGAACGCCCTGACGTTCTGTTGCCGACCATGGGTGGCCAGACGGCACTTAACACCGCCCTTGCCCTGCATGATGACGGCACGCTGGAAAAATACGGCGTTGAAATGATCGGTGCAAAAAAGCACGTCATTGAAAAAGCCGAAGACCGTCAGTTATTCCGCGAAGCCATGGACAAAATCGGCCTTGAAAGTGCCCGTTCTGCCATGGTCCGAACCTTTGAAGAAGCAGTTAAGGCGCTTGAAACCACCGGTCTTCCGGCCATCATCCGCCCAAGCTTCACCCTTGGCGGTGAAGGCGGCGGCATTGCCTATAACCGTGAAGAATTCGAACAGATTGTCCGCAACGGTCTGGCGATTTCACCAACCCACGAAGTTCTGATCGAAGAATCCATTTTGGGCTGGAAAGAATACGAGATGGAAGTTGTCCGCGACCATGCGGATAACTGCATCATCATTTGTTCGATTGAAAACGTCGACCCGATGGGCATTCATACCGGCGACTCGATCACGGTTGCACCGGCACTGACCCTGACGGACAAAGAATATCAGATCATGCGCGACGCCTCTTTGGCGGTGCTGCGTGAAATCGGTGTCGATACCGGGGGCTCCAACGTTCAGTTTGCCGTAAACCCGGAAGACGGCCGTTTGATCGTCATTGAAATGAACCCGCGTGTTTCACGTTCCTCCGCACTGGCGTCCAAGGCAACTGGTTTCCCGATTGCTAAAATCGCAGCCAAGCTTGCGGTTGGTTATACCCTCGACGAGTTGGATAACGACATTACCGGCGTTACCCCAGCTTCGTTTGAGCCAACCATCGATTATGTCGTCACCAAAATCCCGCGCTTCACATTCGAAAAATTCCCGGGTGCACAGGCGCTTTTGGGTACGGCGATGAAGTCGGTTGGCGAAGCCATGTCAATCGGCGGCAGCTTTGCCGAAAGCCTTCAGAAAGGCCTGCGTTCCATGGAAACCGGCTTGACCGGTCTGAACGAAGTCAAAATCGAAGGTGCCCCGGACAAGGCTGCAATCCGCGCCAAGCTGACCCAGCCGATCCCGTTCCGTATTCTGTATGCCGCACAGGCATTCCGTCACGGCATGACCCTGGACGAAATTCAGTCGGCAACCAAATTTGATCCTTGGTACCTCAAGCAGATCGAAATGCTGGTCGCCGAAGAAGAAAAAGTCCGTGCCAACGGTGTTCCAAAAGACAAACACGAATTGCTGCGCTTGAAAAAGCTTGGCTTCTCGGACGCGCGTCTGGCCGAACTGGCGGACCGCGAAGAAGACGACGTTCGTGCTGATCGTCAGGCGCTTGGTCTTCGCCCGGTATACAAACGCATTGATACCTGTGCGGCCGAATTCCCGTCGCGCACCTCTTACATGTATTCGATGTACGAAGGCGACGGGTTCTTTGAACCGGAAAACGAAGCCGAAGTTACCGACCGTAAGAAAGTCATTATTCTTGGTGGTGGCCCGAACCGTATCGGTCAGGGTATCGAGTTCGATTACTGCTGTGTTCATGCGGCCTATGCGCTGCGTGAAACCGGGATCGAAGCGATCATGGTCAACTGTAACCCGGAAACGGTTTCAACAGACTATGACACCTCGGACCGTCTGTATTTCGAACCGCTGACCGCCGAAGACGTGATTGAGCTTTGCCAGCTTGAACAAAGCAATGGCGAATTGCTGGGTGTGATTGTTCAGTATGGCGGCCAAACCCCGCTGAAACTTTCGGCTGCTCTGGAAAAAGCAGGCATTCCGATCCTCGGCACCAGCCCAGACAGCATCGACCTTGCCGAAGACCGCGACCGTTTCCAGGAACTGATCCACAAGCTGGACCTGAAACAGCCGGCCAACGGTATTGCACGTTCGATCGACGAAGCTGTCGAAATCGCCGAAAGCATCGGCTATCCGATCGTGATCCGTCCGTCCTACGTTCTGGGCGGTCGTGCGATGGAAATCGTCCATACCACCGAAGATCTCCTGCGCTACATGCACGAAGCCGTTCAGGTGTCTGGCAAAAGCCCGGTTCTGATCGACAGCTTCTTGCAAGATGCGATTGAAATTGATGCGGATGCGGTCTCGGACGGCGAAAACGTCTTTGTCGCTGGCATCATGCAGCACATCGAAGAAGCCGGTATCCACTCGGGTGACTCGGCTTGCTCCTTGCCACCATATTCACTTGATCAGGACATGATCGACCGCCTGAAAGTACAGACGGTTCAACTGGCCAAGGCGCTTGACGTTGTCGGGCTGATGAACGTTCAGTTCGCGATCAAGGATGATGTGATCTACCTTATTGAGGTGAACCCACGTGCATCCCGTACCGTTCCGTTCGTCGCCAAGGCAACCGGCAACCCAATTGCCAAAATTGGCGCACGGATCATGGCCGGCGAGAAACTGAGCGACTTTGACATTGATCACGGTCCGTTCAAACATATCGCCGTCAAGGAAGCGGTCCTTCCGTTCAACCGCTTCCCTGGTGTTGACACCTTGCTTGGTCCGGAAATGCGTTCAACCGGCGAAGTCATGGGGCTTGATACCGATTTTGGCCGCGCCTTTGCCAAGGCACAGATGGCTGCTGGCCATACTTTGCCGCTGGCAGGCAACGTTTTCATCTCGGTTAAAAACCATGACAAGGCTGCGGCAGTTCAACTCGCACGCGATGCGATTGCCCTTGGCTTTGGTGTGGTCGCGACCCACGGCACCGCAAAAGCACTTGAAAAAGAAGGGCTAGACGTCACCCCGGTCAATAAGGTACAGGAAGGACGTCCTCATGTCGTCGACATGATGAAGAACGGTGATATCAACTTGGTATTTAACACCACCGAGAGCAAACAGGCCGTGGTCGACAGTTTCTCGATCCGCCGCACAGCTCTTACAGACGATATTCCGTACTACACCACAGTTGCTGGTGCGCGTGCCACTTTGCGTGCCATCGACAACCTGAAACGCGGCGCACTTGATGTTCGCGCGCTTCAGGAATATCTTGGGGACAAGTACTGAGGTTCCTCACCGAACCCTGCTAAAGAGTTTAGACCGCCCGGCGGTAATGCCGGGCGGTTGATTTTGTAGTATCGACCGCAATTAAGAATAGGCTGTGAGCGCGATGGATAAAGTACCAATGACCCCGCAAGGGCATCAGCGCCTCGAAGAAGAACTGAAGCACCGCAAATCCGTTGAACGTCTTGAAATCATCAAGGCAATCTCGGAAGCGCGTGAGCATGGTGATCTTTCGGAGAATGCCGAATATCACGCTGCCCGCGAGCGCCAAAGTTTCTGCGAAGGTCGTATTGCCGAGCTGGAAGATGTCCTAAGCCGGTCCGAAGTTATCGATGTACCGTCACTTGCCGGTTCTGTCGTCAAATTCGGTGCAACGGTTGAACTCGTCGATGAAGATACCGACGAGGAAACCACCTACCAGATTGTTGGCCCGATTGAGGCTGACATCAATGCTGGACGTATCTCAACCACCTCTCCGATCGGGCGCGCCCTGATTGGCAAATCGGTTGGTGATTCTGTCGAAGTCACCGTTCCCGGCGGCATCAAAAGCTATGAAATTTTGAAGGTCGACTTCTCCTGATTGGGCGATTGCCCGATTGAAAAGTCTTTTCATACAAAACGGCCCGACATCTGAACGGGCCGTTTTTTTTGTGCTGAGGACACATCAAAGAACGGTCAAGGCCCGTCCGCCAGACAACCGCGAATGTTTTGGGACATATCCAATTGACCCGCGTCCTTGTGCCATCGCTGCATGAATTCTGATGTGAAAAAACCCGACCTGCCATCACGCATATCGGGTTTCATTCAGCGAACGCTATAAGACGTAAAACCGTTAGTCTTCAGCATCGATATCAATCGGCACACCGGGCATATTTTTGGCGGTGCGAATCGACAGGGCCGATTTCACGTGGTTGACGTTTTCCGCAACGGTTAGCTGGGTGGTCAGAAATTTCTGATACTCGTCCCAGCTATGGGAAACGATCTTGAGCAAGAAGTCCATTTCACCAGCGACCATGTGACATTCGCGCACTTCTGGCCATTCAGCTGCACGGGCTTCGAACGCGCGCAAATCATGTTCGGCCTGACTTGCCAGACCAACCATCGCAAACACCGTGACATTATAGCCAAGTGCCTGGGAATCGACATCTGCGTGATAGCCTTGAATGAAACCAGTTTCTTCGAGCGCACGTACGCGACGTAAACACGGTGGGGCTGATATTCCTGCACGACGAGCAAGTTCCACATTGGTCATGCGGCCATCTTCCTGTAGATCGCGCAGAATTCTGCGGTCGATCTTGTCGAGTTTGACCCGTTGCATTTATTCCTCGATTCTGTGCGCTAAACTGACCTCGTACGAAACAATATTACAGCGAGGTCCGATGCTGGCAATAATATATTCCGGTCAAGATTGCAATCTTGCGCTTCGATTTCGGCGCTGAAAATGCGCTAAAATCTGCTTTTGTTTGCAATTATCCGCAGGATCAAAGGCTCCCCCCCCATACAGCACACATCCCCCGCCAAATCGCGGAAATATCAAAGCAGCTAAATCGCGCCAAAAGGCAGGCAAACTTTGTGCGAAGCTGTTGCGTCTTGCCCGGTCAGTCAATATGTTCGACGTCAGTTTTAATTCACCTCGGACGATTACAAAGCACATGGCCCAAGAACATCAGACCAAAGTCCTTATCATTGGCTCCGGCCCTGCTGGATACACCGCCGCAATTTATGCAGCGCGCGCGAACCTCTCACCGATGATGGTGATGGGCCTGCAGCCCGGTGGCCAGTTGACGATCACAACCGACGTTGAAAACTATCCGGGTTTTGCCGATGTCATTCAGGGTCCTTGGCTGATGGATCAGATGAAGGCACAGGCCGAACATGTCGGCACCAAAATGGTGCATGACCTGATCACCGAAGTCGATTTTTCCAAGCGTCCGTTTGTCTGTAAGGGCGATTCTGGCGATACCTATATTGCTGATACTGTCATCATCTCAACCGGCGCACAGGCGCGCTGGCTTGGCCTGCCGGGCGAAGAAAAATTCAACGGGCGCGGCGTTTCGGCCTGCGCGACCTGTGATGGCTTCTTCTATCGCAACAAACCGGTCACCGTGGTTGGCGGCGGCAACACTGCTGTCGAAGAAGCACTGTATCTTGCGGGTATCTGCTCAAAAGTCACCTTGATCCATCGCCGCGACGAACTGCGTGCGGAAAAGATGCTTCAGGAACGTTTGCTCAAACACGAAAAGATCGAAGTGGTCTGGGACAGCGTTGTAGAAGACATCCTGGGCGGTGATGGCCCGATGGATGGCGTTGAAGGTGTGCGTGTGCGCAACGTCAAAACCGGCGAAATGCTCGACATCCCGGCAGACGGCTTCTTTGTGGCCATTGGTCACGATCCGGCAACCGGCGTATTTAAAGGCCAGGTTACCATGGATGATGAAAACTACATTCTGGTCAATCCGGGCAGCACCACCACCAACATCGACGGTGTCTTTGCCGCGGGTGACGTAACCGACAAAGTCTATCGTCAAGCGGTCACTGCTGCGGGCATGGGTTGCATGGCCGCTCTTGAAGCTGAAAAGTTCATTGCAGAACAAGAAGCCGAATAAGACCAATTTATTGGCAAATGATCTTTGCCCGTGATCATCGCTTGGACGGCAACCTACGCCCCACGCGGCATCATTGGGCATTTATGATCAACCATTCGATAAGGGGGTGCATTTTTGCATCCCCTTTTTTACGACGTCATTTTGCGTCAAGCCCCGCCAATTACCTGACTTTTCATCGGAAATCGGCAAGACGGCAAAGATCGTTTTGCAAAATGCCTGCTTGCAGAAACCGTCACAGGCCTCATATTGAATTAATAATCATGTGCTTGGGTCATTTGTGTGAGGCACTTAACAGTGTTGAAACCAAATTACCCCTAAAAGAAGAGCATTATTATCAGGGGACTGGCGCAGCGACCGTGCGGCAGTGACATCTAGGAGCAGGTCTATGGACTGGGACAAGCTGCGTGTGTTTCACGCTGTTGCAGAAGCTGGAAGCTTCACCCATGCGGGGGAAAATCTAAATCTGAGCCAATCGGCCGTAAGCCGACAGATCAGCGCGCTTGAAGAAAGCGTGAAGGTCCCATTGTTCCATCGCCACGCGCGTGGCCTTATCCTGACGGAACAGGGCGAACTTCTTTATCGCACCGCACATGATGTGTTTGCCAAGCTTTCCATGGCAGAAGCCCGCATCCGCGAATCCAAGGAACGGCCAAGTGGCCCGCTTAAGGTTACAACCACCGTTGCCTTTGGCTCGACATGGCTAACGCCACGGATTAACGAGTTTCTGGAGCGCTATCCGGAAATCGAACTGTCGCTTGTGCTCAATGACGAGGAACTTGACCTTGCCATGCGCGAAGCTGACGTCGCGATCCGCATGCAGCCGCCCCGTCAGGCCGACCTTGTTCAGCGCCAATTAATGACGCTGCGCTATCATGTGTTTGCATCGCCCGAATACATTAAACAGTACGGCATGCCCAAAACACCCGAAGAGCTTAAAGATCACCGCCTGATCATCTACGGTGCGGATGCCCGTCCACCGGTGTCGAATGTCAACTGGATGATGGCAACCGCCCAGCAATTCAAACCTGACATGCGGCCGATCCTTAAGCTTAACAACATCTATGGCATTTTCCGCGCCACGGAGTCTGGCCTTGGTATTTCGGCCCTGCCCGATTACCTGCTGCCGACCACCAGCAATCTGGTGCGCATTTTGCCAGAGCTCGAAGGACCAAGCTTCGACGCCTATTTCGTCTATCCAGAAGAATTGCGCCATTCAAAGCGCATCGCGGTATTCCGTGACTTCCTGATTGAGGAAATTAATAAGGTCAAAGCTAAGGCCGCTGCCTCCGCCAGCAGCGCCGTCCCAACAAGCTAAACACCTTTAAACGCGTGACGATCTGGACGGCCCGGCCTTTGCCGGGCCGTTTGTCTATGCGCTGACAACATGGCACGACGCAATGCCGATAACAGCACGCATCGACCCGATGGCGGTAAATCTGTTCTAATATCGGATTGAAATATCACGCATTTTCCGATTATGCACCCGGTACGGCTTATGTAGACACTCCCAGACACCGCGCATTAAACGCAAAAATGTGTAGCAAAAGACTCGGAAGGCAAATCGCCACGCCCAACCCACGATACAAATCTGGTTTTCCCGCACCATTCTCGGTGGAAACGCGATTTAAACGCCCTTCTCACCGCGCCATACATGCCCCAAAATTGTCATAGTGACCTCAAACTATTGACATTTCCCAGTCATGCAACCAGCGCATGGTTGAATTGATCTTATTCAATTTTAAATCTGAGATAAGCACACCTATATTTGCATCATAGGTTGTGAGCACACGCAAAAGCGACAGTGATCCAACCGCCCTTTGATCAGGTGATGATCCGTTCGCCAGAACGATATCTGGCACTGGAATCTTCTTACGATTCCATACGTCTCCCAGACGTAAGCCTCCCTGTTGATCTCGCCGGTAGCACCCCATGCTACCGGCATTTTTTTTGCTTTAGCACAATCGTTCTGCCTGTTCTTTATACATCTTGCTGAGCGCGAACATTCAAAAAGACAAATAATCTTTTAAAATCAATAATTTAAACGTGTATATCGCAGCCTTCTACATTTATGCAGATTTTGCATGGCTGAAAGAGCAATTTGACAGTGGTCTTTCCTGTCAAAAACGCTATCTTGCTTCTCGAACCGCAGCGGCAAACACCGCACGCGGTACAGAGTTTTCTCCCTGACCGTTTTTTCGGTCTTTGTCGGGCTCCCAGCCCGGCATACCCAGGGCCCCGCGAGGGGTCCTACGTCTCCCAGACGTGAAGCCTCCCTGATAAACTTGCCGGGCACATTTGTTGCCCGGCTTTTTTTTGTCTTTTCCCAAGCATCTGTGACAGCCCCCGCACACTATGCCCCGCGCAAGCATGAGATGGCAAAACAAAGCATCGGCAGCACTCAAAGCGCTGCCCAAACCTGATTATCCGTGCGGCGAGCCTCCGGACCGATTCACGCTAGGCGCTTTTCAGGATTTCAATTTTCTGTCTGTTTCCATCAGACAGCCGCCCCGTCAGTAGATCACGACCAAGCGCGTTAAATACTACGCATATTTATCTTCTGAATTATCTTTGGCCGGTTATAGCCTTGTGAAACGCAAGCTTCAGCAAGAAGAACCAAAGCACCTGCGATGTCATATAGGAAGGAGATTGATTTCCTGGCAGAGCGAGCAAGACAAATGCCTCAGTCAGCGCAGCGCTATCTTGCCAACACTAGGCTCACGCCGCGCCATCCTAGCCAGACGCCACACATCTTTTAGCGAATTGCCGTCCAGCACAAAATCGCTCACCCCCAAGTCGCAGACAAAATAAAAGTCCGGGGAGCCTAAGCTCGCCCGGACTTTGGGGACAGATGGTCTTGGGGAGACCTATCAGATGCTGTGCCTTACCCGTAGGGTGCAAGTGCTGTGGGGGACAGCGTTTTTACGGGTCCGATGCTAGCGAGGGAGGGGCACCGCATCGATGTTTGTGCATCTGACAATTGTGAATATGCCCGCGAATTGAGGCTCAAAAACCGGCCATACATGACCATTTATAGGCGAATTACGGCAAATTGCGGCAGGTGGTTTTGGCTGGGATTTTTGGGGGCATCGCGACCAACACAAAAAAAAAGGGGGCGGGATAAACCCGCCCCAACTTATTCGGGGTCATCTTGGTCTTGGGGAGACCGATCAGCCGCGGAATTTTCAGGTGGGGGAAGTACCCGAAAAATAAGCGATCCAGCATTGTGAGGGGGGACAGATTTTGCTGACCGCGTCCTCGGCTGACAGTTAGGAATGTGACCGATAATCAAGGCGGGAAAACAGGCCGGTTTGGGCTATTTCGGGGCGAATTGTGGTTTAATAAGGGCAGCAAAAACCTAAGCCATTGATATTGCTCAGCTGCGCTCCAACACCCACCATCTGGTCACCGTAAAAAAACCGCCAAAAGGAATAAACTTTCCTAAAATCTCCTGCCTCTGGCGAAGGGGAAGCATCGGCCGGCATCATCAGTGACCTTAACAAACGCACGCTCACCACTGGGAAACATTGGCGGCAAAAGCAGAGCCACGGAATAACCACACAGATTGTAATAGAATTAGCCTATTGCAAACGATCAAAGGATTGATTGGCTTCTCTTTTCCCCATGCGCGATACTCAGACTTACGAAATGGGACGATAACCTTTTGGGGTCCCCCACCCTGACTAAAGGAGACGAAAATGCAGATTGATATAGGTATTAATGAAACGAACCGCACTGAAATCGCCGACGGCCTTGGCCGCGTTCTGGCTGACTCTTATGCGCTGTATCTCAAAACCCATAATTTCCATTGGAACGTGACAGGTCCGATGTTCCAGACCCTGCACACCATGTTCGAAGGACAATATGTCGAACTGGCTGCCGCAATTGACGAAATTGCCGAACGTATCCGTTCGCTCGGCGCCTTTGCTCCGGCAAGTTTCTCTGCCTTTGCTGAACTGTCCTCAATCGAAGAAGAAAAAGGCGTGCCTGCGGCCAAGGACATGATCGCGCAATTGATCACCGGACATGAAACCCTGATCAAAACCGCCCGTTCGCTCTATCCGATCTGCGATACAGCCGATGATGATGCGACGGCCGATCTTTTGACCACGCGCATTCAGGTCCACGAAAAAACTGCATGGATGCTGCGCTCCCTGCTTGAGGGATAATTCCCTCGCCACAGCAGCACAACGCACCCCCAACAAACACCAAAGGCCCGGAATTTTCCGGGCCTTTGTGTATTTTAGAACATCTGTCGTTTAGTCAAACAATGGATCCAACTGACGCGCAGCATATAGAACCGCCTTGTCATGGCCATGCGGTGCGCCAATCATCAACGCTGCCGGGGCGGCCTGCCCCGCAACAGGAACCGGCATCGAAATCGCGCAGGCATCAACAAGGTTCAGATACCCCGTATTGCGCAACATCATCGCATTAAGGTTATCAAAGTCGGCTTCGACCTCGGCAATCTTGGGTGCCATCATCGGCAAGGTCGGCGCGATCATGACATCAACCTCTGCCATCGCTGTGCTAAACATTGATACAACGTCCGTCCGCTTGGCATAGGCGGCAATCAGATCATCCTCTGACAGAGTCTTGGCAAATTTAATGCGGGTCAAAACACGCGGATCGCCGCATGTTTCAAGCTTATCGATATCATTGCCATAGATTTTGTAAGCTTCGGCCGATACCAGCATTTTATTGAGGATCGCGTTTTCGGCAATAAAGCCAAGATCAAGATCGACCAATTCATGCCCGGCATCGCGCAATGTCGCGCAGACACTGGCAAAATCTGCCTTCACCCGGTCATCCAGTCCATCGACAAAGCCGCTGGTCGGAACACCGATGCGAAGTGGCGCCGGGCTGGCATCAAGTGCTGGCACCGTTTGACCAGAAATGACTTCAAACACCGTAATCGCGGTTTCAAGGTCCGGCGCCAATGGCCCCGGCGTGTCGAAGCTTTGTGCCAGCGGATGGATACCCGCCCCCGACACAGACAGGCGCGATGGCTTAAAGCCATACAAACCATTGATCGCCGACGGAATACGAATGGATCCGCCCGTATCGGTTCCAAGTGCGAAATCAACCAGACCATGGGCCACGGTCAAACCACCGCCCGATGTCGACCCACCGGGAATGCCTTGCGGGTCAAACACGTTACCCGGCGTTCCGTAATGCGGGTTCAAACCAACACCGGAATAAGCAAACTCGCTCAGCGTGGTGCGTCCAAACGGAACTGCGCCGGCTTCTTTAACCCGGCGCACAACATCACAATCTTCTGCCGCTGGGCTGCGACCTTTCAAAAGTTCGGATGCCGCTGTTGTGGCAACACCGGCCTCGTCATACAGATCCTTGATCGATACCAGCATCCCCGCAAGCGGCAGGTTCGGCGTTTTGGCAATCTGCTCTTCGCATTGCTCGGCATCGCGCAAGATCCGATCGCGATCAAACTCGGTAAAGATTTTACCAGCCAAATCACCAAGCTGATCAACCGCGTCAATCGCCGCCTTGGCCTTATCGATAATCCCACCCATCGGGCAGCCTCCATTCTGTGATGTTTTCTGTCTGCACGCTTTGTCGCCAAACAAATGGTTAGGCGATTTCCGGCAGTTCCTGAATGTCATAGGCGTGCTCAATCGTGCGATCAAGTACCGGGTCATGCAAGGCCATCTTAAATCGGCGCGCTGGGCGTACCCCACCTTTGGCACCAAGGGTGCCGCACAGCATCACTGATGCTTTACCGCTTTCTGCCGATCCCATCAGATTGGAACCTTCGATCAGATCGGTTAACGGGCGGATCGATGCAACCGTGCCTTCTTGATAGACAACCCAATCGTCGCCGTCTTTTTCCTGAATCCAGGACCGCATTTCGATCTGTTCGATATGGTCTTTAACCTCGTCAAAGCGCCAAATTTCCGACGCCACCGGCTTTTCACAAATCTGTTTGGACAGCGCGACTGAATGGGCTTCAAGTTCGCGGTCGGTATGATCCGATGCCAGACCAAGATACAGCGTCCCGTCATGTGCAATCAGGAACGGCTCAATCTCGCCCGATGTACCTTTGCCAACAACTTCAATACTTGGTGCTTGGGTCACCATGCCCGATGCGGTGCGGTAATAAAGCGGCACGCTTGATGGCGGCTTTACACCGATTTCGGCCAGTTCATCGATGTGATGCTGAATGGCCGCCGCATCGCGACCGGTCCATCCGGCAACCGTACAATGGGCAATATCAAAATCAATTTTTTCGCCCGCAAGGATGAATGTCATCTGCATGTTGAAGTCCAGTCTTACTGAATTTGGGGGGGGTGCCGGGGTTAAATCCCGGCAGAATGAAGGGGCCCGGACCGGGATAAACCCGGCCCGTCAGCCAAAAAGTGTGATGAATGGACCTACCCGGTTCCTAAAGGTAATCAGGCAGGAACAAAGCCAGTTCGGGCAGGAAGACGAGGCCAATAATCATCGCCACCATCACCAGAACAAACGGAATGGTGCCCAGCATGACTTCGGTCAGGTTTCCGGACTTCCGCGCCCCTTGGACCACATAAAGGTTCAAACCAACCGGCGGGGTAATCAGCGCCATCTCGATCAAGACGATCAGAAGAATACCAAACCAAACCTTGTCAAAGCCCATGCCGGTCATGATCGGGACAATGATCGGAATGGTCGCCACCATTAGCGACAGGGTCTCGATAAAGAAGCCCAGCACGATATAAAGCGCGATCACAACCAGAAGCGTGCCCATCGGGCTAAAGTTAAGACCGGTCAAAAGGTCTTTAAGCTCTTGGCCCATGCCCGCTGCCGTCAGGGTAAAGTTCAGGAAGTACGCCCCGACAACCACCAACATGATCATGGCGGTAATCCGCACCGTGCCCATCAGGCACAGTTTGAACATCTCGCTTGAAACGCCGCGGTTAAACGCCGCAATCAAAAGCGCGATCGCAACACCAATGGCGGCTGATTCTGTTGGCGTCGCCCACCCGGCATAGATCGATCCAATCACGGCAAAGAACAGGATCAGGATCGGGATCAAATGCCGCAGGCTGCCCATACGTTCCGCCCACGTGAACGACCGGCTTTGCCCACCAAGGGACGGTTTGATCTTACACAGGACAACCGTGACCAGCATAAAGACCAGCGCCATCAAAAGACCCGGCACCAAGCCCGCCAAGAATAGGCGCGGAATGGATGTTTCGGTCAAAAAGCCATAGACGATCAAATTGATCGATGGCGGGATCATAATGCCAAGCGTCCCGCCCGCCGCAATCGCGCCGGAAAACAGCTTGGGATCATAGCCAAGCTTTTCAGCCTGCGGCATGGCAACGGTGGCAACAGTCGCGGCCGTCGCAACCGACGAGCCCGAGGTTGCCGAAAACATCGTTGCGGTGCCGATGTTGGCATGGATCAACCCACCAGGCAGCCACGAAAACCATTTATCCAACGCTTCATAGGTTTTCTCGGCGATCCCTCCACGCACCAGAATTTCCCCCAACAGGACGAAAAACGGAATGGCGATCAGGGTCGATGAATTTGACGATGACCAAACAACTTGCCCAAGCCCGCGCAACAGCGGAAATGGCGTAAAGAACTGATCAACACCAATGCCCAAAAGGAACAACACGATCCCAACCGGGATCGACAAAGCCAAAAAGCCTAAAAGAGATGCGGTTACAGCAAAAATCATTGTTCCAGCTCCACTTCGGAGCGCGCACCAACAAGGGTATCTGCCACAATAAACTCACGACGCATCAACAATACCAATGTCAGGATTACAAGAACGCAGGACGAAACCGCAAACCACGTCCAGCCCGAAAACCAGATGACCTGCGGAATCCAAAGCGGGGTTTCAAGCGCCGTATTCGCGCGCGATCCCCGTTCAATGGTTTTTGCCAGGACCGGCCAGCACTGAAAGGCAACAATCGATGCCACCCCGGCCAGTGCGACAATTGAAATAAGATCAAGCAACGCCTTGCCGCGCTGACGCAATCGCAGCCGGACAAGGTCAATACGCACATGGGCAAGCTCGGTCAGGGCAAATGACATGCCCCAACTGGCCACACCCGCCATGACATAGCCGGAAATTTCTTCGGCACCGCCAAGCGATATGCCCACTTCGCGTAAAACAATTTCAGAAATAATCAGGACCACGGTGCCCGTCAGAACAAGTCCGACGAGCAACGCGATAATACGATTTGTGCGGCGGATGGCCGCAATCACTGAGTTGGTCAATAGTTGGCCCTCCGCCGATATCTATCTTAGTTCAGGCTTAGTTCAGCGGAACGGTAACACCGACCACTTTACCAACGCTATCGTTCCAGCGTTTAACCCAATCATTACCTGCACGTTCTGCCCACTCTGGCAGGACGGTTTCGGTCAGGGTTGCTTTTGCCTGTGCAACTTCTGCATCGCTAACTTCAACCAGTTTCATGCTGGCAGCGTCGCCTGCCGGGCATTCACCGTTACCGGTCAAGCATGCAACGTCGTTTTTAAGCGCATCAGCAGCAGATGCCCAAGCCGGAGCTTCGAATTTGGTCGCAACTTCATCGCTGATGAATTTCTGGGTTTCAGGCGACAAATCGTTCCATTTATCAAGGTTCATCGCGGTCACAACCGGATCCCAACCACCGAGCGGAATGGTCATCAGGTTATCGGAAACTTCCCACCAACCTGCACTGTACCCAGAACCGGCACCGGTAACGGCACAATCGATCACACCACGCTCAAGCGCGCCAGGAACTTCTGAGAACGCAACGTTAACGCCGGTTGCACCCATTGCTTCAAGGAACTTGGTGGTCATACGGCCCGAACCACGGACTTTTTTGCCTTTAAGATCGGCAAGCGAATTGACATCACCCGAACAGAAAACAACCTGCGGCGGATATGGCGCAATTGCCAGAACCTTGGAATTAAAGCGCGTCTCAAAGATGTCATCAACCATCGGACGGGCGGCTTCAACCATGGCTTTGGCTTCGGCGGCGGTGTTGGCCACCAGCGGAACGTCAAGACCTTCAAGTTCTGGTGCATCACCAACGGCATAATCGCCAACGGTCATGGCAACATCAAAAACGCCGTCGCTCAGCAGACGGAAAACGTCGCCGCCGCTAATGCCCATCTGATCATGCGTGGTCATCTGAACGGTGATGTCACCGTTTGAATCTGCAGGCAGGGTTTCGGTCCAGAACGGGTTTTCGTACTGTTTATAAAGCGGCAGGCTGCTCCAGCTGCCGACAACCGAAAGTTCTTCGGCGGCTACTGCTGGGGTGGCAATGAAACCTGCACCAAGTGCAGACACTGCCAAAAGCGAAGAAACCATCTTTTTCATAAGAATGTCCTCTCTGATAGGGTGTTTATGGATGGTAGATTTCAGGTTTGCCCTGAAGTGAAAATTCCGCAGCTTCTGCCAGTACATCCGTAACCAGCATGAAACCCGGTTCGTGTGTGATGGCAAAATCTGGCAACGCATTGCGGATTGCCATTTGTGGTGTCACGCCACATGCCCAGAAAACCGGAATGTCCCCGTCTTTAATGACGGGATCATCGCCAAAGTCCGCTTTCTGGATATCTGTAATACCGATCTGTGCCGGGTCACCAATGTGAACCGGTGCCCCATGGGCAAGACGATATCGATCGGAATATAAAATCGCCCGGATCGCATCGCTGGGTGCAAAGGACCGCATCGAAACCACCAACGGCCCCTGGAAACGGCCTGCTGGGCTGGTGGCAATGTTGGTCACATACATCGGAACATTTCGTTTTGCGTCGATGTGGCGCAACGAAACACCGCTGCGCGTGATGGCCGCCTCAAACGAAAACGAACATCCCAAAACAAAGGTCACCAGATCATCGCGCCACACATCGGAAACATCCGATGCACTGGTGTAATCCGTGCCACCGCGGAAAATGCGATAACCCGAAAGATCGGTACGAATATCAAGATCCGCGCCAAGCTGCGGAATATACGGCGAACCCGGTTCGGACATGCCGATCAGCGGGCAGGATTTCGGGTTCTTTGCACAGAACTGCAAAAATTCGTCGGCATAGTCACGCGGTAAAATCACCAGGTTGCCCTGAAGATACCCCGATGCATATCCGGTGGTCGTTCCAGTGTGATGTCCACTACGAATGGATTTGCGCAACGCCAACGGCGTGATCTGCGCAATATCTGTCGATGTGAGTTGATCGGAACGGGTGGCGCTATTGGATGCGTTCATTTTAAGTCCCATTACTTGCCTCTTATGAAAGATTGTAAAATGGGACCGATCTTGTCAAGCAATCATTATAAATGATTTATGATCGTTTTTAACGATCAATCTGATCAGATAGCTTTGCTGCCTCCTGAACGGCTGCCCCAACTTCTTTGTTTCGGTCGGGGTAATGGGCAACGACAAAATGCAACGAGGACAGGGATGCTTTGGGCACAACCGGGATCGGTTTGATATGGTCGGCCCATTCGGAATTTTGCACCATAAGGGTCGGTAAAACGCCGATTCCAAAGCCGCCTGCCACCAAATGCTTCACTGTCGAAAGCGATGCCGACCCGTGCAATGTCGGCGGCGAAATATCTGGCGCAGCAAAGATACTTTCGACTTCGCGAAACGGCAGGGTTCCTTTCGGGAAGGTCACAATTGCGTGCTCCGCCAACTCGCATAATGACAAGGGCTGATCGCCCAATTCCAGATTTTCAGGACAGTACCAACCAAGCTCAACCGGCTTAAGCGGGGTGGCAACCGCCCCTTGCGGGACCGATTCGCGCAGCAAAATCGCCACATCCATATCATCATCGCTCAGCGCCTTGCTCAACTGTCCGGATGTATCAACCGATAATTCAAACCGTACTTTGGGAAACTCATCTTTGAGGGTGTTGAGCATATCGGTCAGCAACGTATGAACAATCGTTTCCGCCACCCCGATCCTGACCGTGCCGCTCAGCTCGCCGGGATGGGTCAGCTCCTGCCAAATGCGATCGCGCGCACGCGACAAACGCTGGGCTTCCTCGATAAAGCGCAATCCTGCCGCTGTCAGGCGGACTTGTCGGTTGCTGCGATCAAACAGCATCATGCCAAGCTTCTTTTCAAGGGCGGAAACCCGGGCCGAAATGGCCGATTGCGACAGATTGTACTTCTGTGCTGCCGCCCGAAAACCGCCCGCCTTAACAATGTCCTGTAATATTTCGATATCTTTGAACTCAAACACGTTTTCACCCTGATTTTATCGGACCTTGATCTTGTTACGATCACAATAGCGCCCATCCGATCACTTCGCACGATCATTTGAGGTAAAAGTTGATCAGATGCGCGTGCCCCTGCGTAGGATAAAGAACGAACATATTGAAATAGCCCGCAAAACAGATTTCACCGGCTACTCACCGAGCCGTGACTTGCCCGAAAGTCATTTTGCCCTGACAGTATGTTCAGTGCGATTTTGGAGGACGAAATGCTGATACGCCGCAACAAAGGCTGGGAAATCCCGGAACGTGATGCCACCCCCGAAGCCATTTACAAAGATCGTCGGCAATTTCTAAAGGGAATTGCGGCTGGCTCTATTGGCGCCTCCGCCGCGGCCCTTCCGCTTGGAAGTGCGCTTGCACAGGGCACAAGCCCCACCGCCGACCTGTATCCGGCAACCCGCAATCCGGCCTATACCGTTGATCGCGAAATCACCGAAAAAGCCAAGGCGGTGACCTACAACAACTACTATGAATTCGGATCCCACAAATCGATTTCATCGGCTGCACAGGCGCTTAAACTGCGTCCATGGACGATCAAGATTGACGGTCTTGTCGAAAAACCAATTGAAATCGATTTCGATGAGTTGGTGCATAAAATGCCGCTCGAAGAACGGGTTTATCGATTCCGCTGCGTTGAAGCTTGGGCAATGACCGTGCCGTGGACCGGCTTCCCGATGAAGGCACTGGTCGACTTTGCCAAGCCCCTGTCTGGCGCAAAATATGTCGAAATGGAAACCGCCACCCAAAAGGACACCATGCCGGGCTTGCGTCAATTCTGGTATCCATGGCCCTATATCGAAGGCCTCTCCATGGCCGAGGCCACCAACGAGTTGACACTGATTGCCACCGGCCTTTACGGCGAAGAAATCCCCAAACAAAACGGTGCTCCGCTGCGGCTGGTTACGCCATGGAAATACGGCTTTAAAAACATCAAATCGATTGTGCGCTTTACCTTTACCGACAAACGCCCGGTCAGTTTCTGGGAACAGCTTAACAAGGATGAATATGGTTTTTGGGCGAACGTAAACCCCAAAGTCCCCCATCCCCGCTGGAGCCAGGCAAGCGAACGTTTACTCAATAGCGGTGAAACCGTCCCGACCCAAATTTACAACGGCTACGGCGATTATGTCGCCGACATCTACAAGGGCATGGATGACGAAAAGCTGTTTATGTAATCGCACCTAAATGCACCAATGACAAAGGGCTGCCGGTTGGCAGCCCTTTTTGCATCTAACATCTAAAATGCCCGTGCAGTTAATTACGCTAAAGCATCACACCGTTGAACGTGATGTCGTACAGCAGCTTCACATTCAGCGCGATAATGATCGCCGCAATCAAAGACGCCACCATCGTAAGCCACACGGGTGCGCGCAAATCACCCATTTTCTCACGTGATGCGGTGAACATCACCAACGGCACCACCGCAAACGGCAATTGGAAACTCAGCACCACCTGCGACAAGATCAACAGCTTGGCGGTTTGCCCTTCGCCGTAAATCATCGTCACCGCAATCGCGGGCACAATCGCGATCAGTCGCGTAATCAAACGCCGCATCCAGTTGGGCAGACGAATATTGATGAACCCTTCCATCACAATTTGTCCGGCCATGGTCGCGGTGACCGTCGAACTCAGCCCGCAACATAACAGTGCAATCGCAAACAAGGCCGGTGCAACCGTCGCCCCCAAAAGCGGTGCGAGCAATTCATGCGCAATGCCAATATCATCAACATTGGTCCGCCCCGCGACGTGGAAGGTCGATGCTGCCAAAATCAAGATCGACGCATTAATCAAAAGCGCAAAGGACAGGGCAATGGTCGAATCAAGGGTGGCATATTTTAACGCCTCGCGCTTGCCCGCCGGGGTATGTTCATAGGCACGCGTCTGCACAATACCCGAATGCAAATACAGATTATGGGGCATTACGGTCGCGCCAATAATGCCAAGTGCCAGATACAGCATATTCTGATTGCCAAACAGATCGACGGTCGGCGCAAAGCCAACAATCACGCCATACCAATCGGGATCCGCCATGGCGATCTGAACGCCAAAGCACACCGAAATCACTGCCAGCAACGAGATAATAAACCCTTCGACCCAGCGAAAACCGCGCCCCTGAAGCCACAGGATCAACAGCACATCGGCCGCTGTGATCAAAACACCCAGTTCAAGCGGGATCGAAAACAAAAGGTTCAGCGCAATTGCCGTCCCGATCACCTCGGCCAAGTCCGTGGCACAAATCGCCAGTTCGGCAAAAATCCATAACGGCCAAGAAACCCACACCGGGAATGCGTCACGGCACGCCTGCGCAAGATCACGCCCCGACCCAATCGCAAGTCGCGCGCACAACGATTGCAACACAATCGCCATCACATTGGACAGCAACGCCACAAACAACAATGCATAGCCAAACTGCGATCCGCCCGCCAACGAGGTCGCCCAGTTTCCCGGATCCATGTAGCCAACCGCGACAAGGTATCCCGGCCCGGCAAAGGCAAGGAACTTACGGAATTTTCCGGAATGGCTGGAGACCGCAATGGATCGAAAAACCTCGATCATCGATGGATCGGATGCGTCGCTGCGCCATCCATCATCTTTGACCGGCCTGCGTTCGGCTTGGGACATCAGAAAATCGGCCTGTGTGTGAAATATCCTTACGACTTGTAAGGGTTCTATATATGGCGGGACTTCTAAAGTTAGTCAAACCTAACTTTAAGGCAAATTAGCCATATTTGGCATTGCTGATCTGCGGTCTGGGTATGATCTGGTGCTAAGGCTACTGCGTCCGGTATGCAAATTGGCGGCTGGCAAAAACCCTTTACCAACCGCCCTATGCAGATGCCAAAATGGCAAAATCAATCGCCCTAGAATTTCGCACCCGGCTTAACGCCTATGCGCCCTTGCGACGGCGCCCCTTATATTTCGGCTTATTGGCCGATTTCGACCCCGGCCCTGCGGTTCCGATACTGCGCGCCATCGGTCCGGCTTCCGCCAGTCCCAGTTCTTGGTTCTCAAGACGCTTGATCTCATCACGCAGACGGGCGGCTTCCTCGAACTCAAGGTTCCCGGCTGCATCGCGCATGCGTTTTTCAAGGTCCTCGATATGGGCACGCAGGTTATGACCAATCATCACATCGCCCGACACACCGGTATCGACGGTGACGTAATCCTGTTCGGCAACGCTTTCGATGACGTCGTTAATGCGTGACCGCACAGATTCTGGCGTAATGCCATTCGCCTCGTTATAGGCAATCTGTTTTTCACGCCGGCGATTGGTTTCATCAATTGCGTATTCAAGGCTTTCGGTCATTTTATCGGCATAAAGCAATACGCGCCCATCAAGGTTACGCGCCGCACGACCAATCGTCTGAACCAATGAGGTTTTAGAGCGCAGGAATCCTTCCTTATCGGCATCCAAAATCGCCACCAACGCACATTCAGGGATATCGAGCCCCTCACGCAGCAAGTTAATCCCGACCAGAACATCAAACACGCCAAGACGCAGATCACGGATAATCTCAATCCGCTCCAACGTATCAATATCGGAATGCAGATACCGCACGCGGATGCCGTGCTCGTGCAGGTATTCGGTCAAATCCTCGGCCATGCGTTTGGTCAGGGTCGTAACCAACACACGCTGACCTTTGGCGGCACATTCTTTGGCCTCGCCCAACAGATCATCGACCTGGGTTTCCACCGGCCGGATAATGCATACCGGATCGATCAAGCCGGTCGGTCGAATTACCTGTTCGGTAAACACACCGCCCGTGCGTTCCATTTCCCACTTGCCCGGTGTTGCTGACACAAACACGCTTTGTGGGCGCATGGCTTCCCATTCTTCGAATTTAAGCGGCCGGTTATCGACGCAACTCGGCAGGCGGAACCCATGTTCAGCCAACGTAAATTTGCGGTTAAAGTCACCCTTGAACATGCCGCCAATCTGGGGCACGGCAACGTGGCTTTCATCGACAAACAGCAATGCGTTTTCTGGCAGATATTCAAACAAGGTCGGCGGCGGGTCACCGGGATTACGCCCTGACAACCAGCGGGAATAGTTCTCAATCCCTTTGCAGTGCCCGACTGTTTCCATCATCTCCAGATCAAACATCGTGCGCTGCTCAATACGCTCTGCCGCCAAAAGCTTACCTTCGCGCTCAAACTGCGCAAGGCGGTCTTTAAGCTCCTGCTTGATACCAGACATCGCCTGCACCAAGGTCGGACGCGGGGTGACGTGGTGCGAATTGGCGTAAACGGTCACGGAATCCATGCTGGCGAACTTGTGCCCGGTCAGCGGATCAAACTCGGCCAATTCTTCGATCTCATCACCAAACATCGAAACACGCCACGCCCGATCTTCGGAGTGGGCCGGGAAGATTTCCAACACATCGCCGCGCACCCGGAATGTACCGCGCGAAAAGGCCGCGTCATTGCGGGTATATTGCAGCTCGACCAAACGCTTCATGATGTCGTTGCGATCAATTTCATCGCCGACTGAAATGCGCTGGGTCATTTCCAAATATGTTTCCACCGCCCCGATACCGTAAATGCATGATACCGATGCCACGATGATACAGTCGTTGCGCTCCAAAATCGCACGCGTGGCCGCGTGGCGCATCCGGTCGATCTGCTCGTTGATCGACGAGTCTTTTTCGATATAGGTATCAGAGCGCGGCAAATAAGCTTCTGGCTGGTAATAGTCGTAATACGACACAAAATACTCGACCGCATTATCCGGGAAGAAATGCTTCATCTCGGCATAAAGCTGCGCTGCCAGCGTCTTATTAGGTGCCAAGACCAAGGCCGGACGCTGGGTCTGGGCAATGATATTGGCCATGGTAAAGGTCTTACCCGACCCGGTCACACCCAACAGAACCTGATCACGCTCATCATCATTGATGCCGTTCATAAGCTCGGCAATGGCGGCAGGCTGATCGCCCGCTGGCTCATATTCCGTAACCAACTTAAATTCCCGCGATCCGTCGACCGGCGGGCGGCGTTTGGTCAAAAATTCTGGTAGTGCATTCATCGGGCAGACCCCTGTTATATCCTACCCCTAGTTATAGGGTGAATATACCCAACCGCAAGCCCCACCCCTGACAAGAACTGTCAGGAGATGGCAGGATATGACAGGAATGATCCGACAGTCGCACGATCAGTCGAACGATCACCATCCCAGCACACCGACGCGGCCACGAGCGCCATTGAGCGCCATTGGAACATTCCACAGCTTGCGACGTTTTATAGGCTGTTCTTTCCGATCAGATCATCCATCCAGAATCATACCGGGCCGGAATTTTGTATAAAATCATCCCAAAGAACCCGCAGAAGCGCCGAATGAGCCTTGAATTGAAATTAAGGCAGGCGTAGGGTCCGATCCGAAAGAACGCGATTCTTTTCACTCCTTTTTCATTCCAGGGAAACAGACCAATGGCGTTTATTGCCGACCGTTTGAGCCGTATCAAACCTTCGCCCACCATTGCCGTAACCACCAAAGCTGCCGAGCTCAAAGCCGCTGGCGTTGACGTGATCGGCCTTGGCGCAGGCGAGCCGGATTTCGATACCCCCGACAACATCAAAGCCGCTGCCAAAGCCGCCATCGATGCTGGCAAGACCAAATATACTCCGGTCGCTGGCACCCCAGAGCTGCGCAAGGCGATTGTCGAAAAGTTCAAACGTGAAAATGATCTGGAATACACCATCGACGAAATCACCGTCGGCTGTGGTGGCAAACAGACCCTGTTCAATGCGTTCTTCGCAACGCTGAACCCGGGCGACGAAGTCGTCATCCCGGCACCGTACTGGGTTTCTTACCCGGACATGGCGCTGATGGCCGAAGGCACCCCGGTTATTGTCGAATGCCAGGAAGAAAACGACTTCAAAATCACCGCAAGCGAACTTGAAGCCGCAATCACGCCGAAAACCAAATGGGTGGTTCTGAACTCTCCGTCCAACCCGACCGGTGCGGCCTATTCGCGCGACGAACTGCGCGCAATTGCCGACGTTTTGCTCAAACACGAAAACGTCTACATCATGTCTGACGACATGTATGAGCACCTCGTCTATGACGGGTTCGAATTCACCACCATCGCCCAGATCGAGCCAAAGCTCAAAGCCCGTACGCTGACCTGTAACGGTGTGTCAAAATCATATGCCATGACCGGTTGGCGTCTTGGCTATGCGGCTGGCCCGGTTGAGCTGATCAAAGCCATCAACAAGGTCCAGTCACAGTCAAGCACCCATACCTCCTCGATCAGTCAGGCTGCTTCGGTCGAAGCCCTGAACGGCAAGCAAGACTTCCTCGCAGAACGCGCAGAAGTCTTTAAAGGTCGTCGTGATCTGGTGGTTGCCGCACTTAACGAGTGCGAAGGCCTGTCATGCAAAAAGCCCGAAGGTGCGTTTTACGTTTATCCGTCCTGTGCGGGCGCGATTGGCAAAACCACCCCGGATGGCAAAAAAATCGAAACCGACACCGATTTTGTCACCTACCTGCTCGAAGCCGAAGGCGTTGCCGCGGTTCAGGGTTCGGCATTCGGCCTCGCACCGTATTTCCGCATTTCCTATGCGACTTCGGATGCGGCGCTTACCGAAGCTTGCGCACGCATCAAACGCGCTTGTGCCGCTTTGAAATAAGGCCTACGCGCCAATAAATCATTTACCTGCAAGGCCCGGTTCACATGAACCGGGCCTTGTTGTTTTACGCGGCCTTCTGACATGCGTCTTCAAACGCGCAAGCCTCGACCATCGTTCAAAAACGACCCACGGCACTAAGCGCTTAACCCCACACGTCATCGACGGATCAGCTCATTGGCACGGCCCGACAATGCGCAGCACTTGCCGGGCCGTGTTTTTTTGTCCATTATCCAATTAAATAATTACGCACCAAATTACCGATAAATCGGACAAACCATGTTAAACGAGAATTTCTACGTCACCGTCGATGGCATCAGCCTGTCTTGCCAACGCATTATCCCGATGGATGTGAAGGAAGATGCGCCCACCATCCTTTTCCTGCACGAAGCACTTGGTACCATTCGCATGTGGCGCGACTTTCCGGCAAAGCTTGCCACCGCCACACGGCATCCGGTGATTGTGTATGAACGGCGCGGCCATGGCCGGTCCGATCCACACGGGGATGGTGATGTTCCGCGCCCGATTGATTTTCATAACACCGAAAGCGATGTTTATCTGCATGGGCTGATTGCCGGGCTTGGGCTGGAACGTCCGATCCTGTTTGGCCACAGCGACGGGGCGACGATTGCGCTTAAATATGCCGCGCGCTTCCCCGATCAGGTCACCGCGGTCATCAGCGAAGCCGCCCATGTTTTTGTCGAAGACGTCACCATTGCGGGCATAACCGAGGCGGCAAAAACATATGCCACCACCGATTGGAAAACCAAGCTGGAACGCCATCACTTTTTCCAAACCGACACGGTCTTTTCATCCTGGGTCGATACATGGCGCCAACCAGAATTTCGCGATTGGAACATGGTTGATGAACTGCCCAACATCACTTGTCCGCTTTTGGTGATCCAGGGCGATGATGATCCGTTTGGCAGCGATTATCAGGTCCACACCATCTGTGAACATGTCAGCGGCCCGGTGACCAAAATGCTGATCAAGGATTGCGGTCACATCCCGCATTTCGATCAACCAGATCAAGTGATCACAGCAAGCCTTAAGCATATGGGCCTTAAAGAAACCGTCACCGCCTAACTTTCGCGTCCCCAAACAAAAAAGCCCCGGCTGCATCACGCAACCGGGGCTTTTGATCGGGCTTTTACCCGGAAATTCTGTTGGCTTAGTCGGCCAATGCGTCTTCGGCGTCAATGACAACCGCGACAGCATGGATCACAGATGCGATGCGGATCGCGTTCTGGATCGTTTCTTTTTTGATACCGGCATTTTTCAACACTTTGTCGTGGCTATCAATGCACATACCACAGCCATTGATCGCCGAAACCGCGATCGAAAACAGCTCAAAGTCGGCTTTATCAATGCCCGGCTTGCCGATGATGTTCATCCGCAAGCGTGCTGGCATGGAGCTGTATTCTTGATCCGAAACCAAGTGGTTGAACCGGTAATAGATGTTGTTCATGCCCATGATCGCCGCCGCACCTTTGGCGGCTTCAATGGCTTCTTCGGAAAGCTTGGCTTTGGCTTCGGCGGCAACGGCCTTGGTCAGTTTGGCGTTGCGCGACGCAAAAGCACAGGCCAGTGCCGTGCCGTAAACTTGCTGATCGGTCATGCCCGGATTGTTTGCCATGCTCGACAGGTTGAGCTTCAGGTCCTTGGCATAGGCTGGCATTGCATCTTTGATTTCGGTAATCGAAGTCATTGGGTGTCCTCATATTTCCGTGTTGCGCATGGCGCAAAATCATTAAACAAATCAGCCGCCACCACCTGCTTTGGTCAAAGCAAGGTTTTATGATCGATCAATATTCGATGGGCTGTTCGAAAGGGTCTTCATCGGCCTGAAACTGGGCCGAAAGCGGGATCGGGCCAAAGCCCGATCCCATATTCGTCGTCCAAACCAGACTTAGAGGGTTTCGTCACCCTGGGTCCAGTTGCACGGGCAAAGTTCATCGGTCTGAAGCGCATCGAGAATACGAAGAGCTTCCTGCGGGTTACGACCAACGTTAAGGTCGTTTACCTGCACGTGACGGATGATATTGTCCGGATCAACGATGAAGGTCGCACGCAGCGCAACACCAGCGTCTTTGGCCAGAACACCAAGCGCATTCGAGAGTTCTTTTTTCTCGTCAGCCAACCATACGAACGGGCTGTCGCCCAGGTCTTCGTGGTGGGTGCGCCATGCAGCATGGACAAAGTCGGTATCGGTCGAGCAACCCAGAAGAACCGCATCACGGTCTTCGAAATCACCGTTCAGTTCGCCGTAACCAACGATTTCGGTCGGGCAAACAAAGGTGAAGTCTTTTGGCCAGAAGAACAGGATCTTCCATTTGCCAGCATAGGATTTATCGGTCACCGGTGCGAAGCTGTCCGGGGATTTACCCGAAACACCAGTCAGATTAAATTCAGGAAGCGTATCACCAACGGTAAGCATTATGGTTTCTCCTAACCTTTATTAGAATCCCAATCCACGGCCCCCGACAGGCCGCAAATATCTTGTGAGCAAGTGCAAAAAGCACACTCATTGCTAGCGATTTGTAGAGAAATGCACTAACTAAGACAAATAGATAAAAATTCGCTTCTTGATAGGAAAAATTTATGGCTGCCCAACCAAGCATCAAGCAGCTCAAATATCTTGTCGCACTCGCAGAATGTGGCCATTTTGGCCGCGCTGCTGAGGCATGCTTCATCACGCAACCAAGTCTTTCGGCCGCAATTAACGAGCTTGAAAACCTGCTTGGCGCGCAATTGGTGGAGCGTAATAAACGACAAGTTCTGATCACCCCCCTTGGCGAAGATGTCGTCTCGCGGGCGCGAAGTATCCTTCAAGAAGTTGATGAACTGACCACCATGGCACAGGCCGCGACCGAACCACTTTCGGGGCCAATCCATATCGGCGTCATCCCGACCATCGGCCCGTATTTGCTGCCCGATGTCATGACGCAGCTAAAATCAGGCTTCCCAAAATTGCAGCCGTTCCTGCGCGAAGACCAAACCGCCAAGCTGGTCTCGCTTTTGGCGGCGGGCAAATTGGACATGGCCCTGATTGCCCTTCCGATCGAAGAACCGTTTCTCGAAGAATTTGATCTGTTCGAAGATCGCTTTGTCTTTGCGTGTAGCCCGGACAATCCGCTGACCAAAAAGCGCCATATCGAAATCGCCGACATCAAGGACGAAAAGCTTCTTCTGCTTGAAGACGGCCACTGCCTGCGCGATCAGGCGCTTGAAGTTTGCCAAAAAGCCGGCTGGAGCAAATCTGCCGATTTTCAGGCCAACAGCCTGTCGACCTTGGTGCAAATGGTATCCGCCGGAATTGGCTCGACCTTGCTGCCCGAAATGTCGCTTGAGGTCGAAGCCCGTCGGCCAGACGCGCTTAAGATCATTCCGTTTGAAAATCCGGTCCCCATTCGCCGCATCGGCATGGTCTGGCGCCGCAGCTCTGCGCGCAAACGTGAATATCGTCAATTGGCTGCCCATTTGCGCGATAGCCTGACCGCCCAAAACTGCGCGGATGTCGCATAAGCAGCAAAAGTTTCGTACACTACGGCCCCTTTATATATTCAGGACCAGATACCGAACCGATGCTGCCAATCAAGGATGACAACCCGACCACAATCACCCCATGGGTGACCTATGGCCTCATTGCGATCAATGTGGCGGTCTTCCTTGTCACCGTATCGCTTAGTCCTCAGGGCAACACCCTGGCAACCTTGCAATATGGTGCTATCCCCGCAGTCTTGTTTGGTCATGCGGATTTACCGCCACAACTTGCCGTCTTTCCACCGGGATATGAATTTCTGACGATCTTCAGTTCCATGTTCATGCATGGCGGCTGGATGCATATTGGCGGCAACATGCTGTATCTTTGGGTGTTCGGCAACAATGTCGAAGACGCCATGGGCCATTTCCGTTTTTTGATATTCTATCTGTTGTGCGGGGTGGCGGCCGCCCTTGGCCATGGCTTGCTTGATACCCAGTCACAAGTACCAATGATCGGCGCATCCGGCGCACTGGCCGGGGTTTTGGGCGCGTATTTCCTGCTCTATCCCAAGGCCCGGATTCTGGTCTGGTTCTTCTGGGTTTTCATTTTCTATGTGCCTGCTGTCTTCGTTCTGGGTTTCTGGTTCGTGACACAGGTCTTCAATTTCAGCAGTGGTGCGGGCGGCGGCATCGCATGGGTTGCCCATATCGCCGGTTTCATTGCCGGCGTTGCCCTGATCCCGCTGTTTAAGCACCGCAATGTGCCGCTTTGGCATGATGGGTCGCACGCCCCGGCCTTTGGCGTGTATCGCCCCGGCCGCCCGGGCCGCAAGGCGCGCGGCGTCAGCACCTCAAACTCACGGACATCAAGTACCGGCGCCCCACCCTGGGCTGCCGCCTATGAGGCCGAACGTGCGGCCAAACATGCCCGCATGAAGCGTAATAACGCCGGCCCGTGGGGCAAGGAACCCGAACCGGGTGAAACCCGTGACACATCGCCATGGGGCCGTTATCAGCCAAATAAACCCAAACCGGCCCCAAAACCGGGCATTGGTGTGCCCAAAGTTACCCGCTTGCATAAAGACCGCGACAAAGACGATACTTAAACGGTAACCTTTGACGCGAACCTTTCGTTCGTCCACGTCAGGAGCCTTAAAATGCGCGCAGCCTATTTCACCGAGTACCAAGGTCCGATCAACGTTGAAAACGTCGATGACCCCACCCCATCAAACGATGGCGTTGTGATCAAGGTCGGTGCAACGGGTTTGTGTCGAAGCGACTGGCACGGCTGGATGGGCCATGATTCCGATGTGCAACTGCCCCATGTTCCCGGCCATGAATTTGCCGGCACTGTTGTGGCGGTTGGCAATGGCATTTCATCGTGGAAAGAAGGCGACCGGGTCACCGTCCCATTTGTATCGGGCTGCGGCCATTGCCCGGAATGCCACAGCGGCAATCACCAAGTCTGTGACAACCAATTCCAGCCCGGCTTTACCCACTGGGGCAGCTTTGCCGAATATGTCGCCATTGATTATGCCGACACCAATCTGATCGGCCTGCCCGATGACATGGATTTCGCCACCGCCGCCAGCCTTGGCTGCCGTTTTGCCACCAGTTTCCGCGGTGTGATTGATCAGGGCAAAGTATCGGCGGGTCAAATCGTTGCCGTGCATGGCGCGGGCGGTGTTGGCCTATCGGCCATCATGATTGCCGCGGCGGCGGGTGCGTATGTGGTTGCGGTCGATATTGACGACAGCAAGCTGGAATTTGCCAAGGAACTTGGCGCGAATGCCACGTTAAATGCTACGACAATTTCCGATATTCCAACCGCGATCAAAGACATTACACGCGGCGGCGCACATGTGTCGGTCGATGCCCTTGGCAGCGCGCAAACCAGCTTTAACTCCGTGTCCTGCCTGCGCAAACGCGGCAAACACATCCAGATCGGCCTGATGACCGGCGATCACGCCCATGCCAAAGTCCCGATGGACCGCATTGTCGCCCATGAACTGGAAATCCTCGGCAGCCACGGCATGCAAGCATTTCGCTATCAAGATATGCTCGACATGATCATGACAGGCAAACTGGCACCACAAAAACTGATCGGGGATCGAGTCACCCTATCCGAAGGAGCCACTGCTCTTATGAACATGGATAGTTTCACCTCAACCGGCGTTACCGTGATAAATCGTTTTTCGGCATAGAATTCTCAATAATGCCGCGTGTTGGGTAGATAGCCAATTTGTTGGAATAGCTACAACATTAGGTGCCATTAATACGCCACATTTTCAATTGCAATACGTATAGTAAAGACCTTACTTTTGGGGTGGGTATTCACCAGTTTTGGCCAATACCCTAAAAAGAGAACACCGACTTTCGCTTGGGACATAGTGGCGAAAGCAACGGTTTCCCGCCCACGAAGTGAGAGAAACGAAGTCATGAGCGACAACCAAACTCTAGATGTCCCAACCCGGCGTAAGACAGAAACGCGATGCTTCCTGTTTTTGGCCGTATTTCTCGCCCCGGCCCTTTCGATTGCGATCGTTGGCGCTTTGGGCTTTTCAATCTGGATTTATCAAATGTTTGCCGGACCACCAGGACCGCCGATGTAAGCGGTAGGGGGTGAACATGTCTGCACACGCAAAACAGACAAGCCGCCGTGATTTTCTGTCCCGCTTCCGGGCTGTTCCGGCGACGCATTCTGATCCAGTCGATGATGTGGTACGTCCACCATGGGCACGCGATATTTGTGATCGCTGCACGGGATGCGGTGATTGTGCGCCAGCCTGCCCAGAAGGCATTATCGCATTTGACGGCAAAAACCATCCGGTCATTGATTTTACCAAAGGTGAATGCACCTTTTGCGGGGCCTGTTCCGATGCCTGCGCAGAGGGGGTCTTTGACCGCACAGCCGACGCCCCCTGGACCCTAGATGTTGACGTCGCAAAAACCTGTTTTGCTGAGAACGGAATTTACTGTCGGTCTTGCGGCGATGCTTGCCCGGAAACGGCGATCCGTATCGCACCACAACTTGGTGGTCGGGCCCGTGTCATCATCGATGACGATACCTGTACGGGATGCGGCGCATGCCTTTCAGCCTGCCCTGCCGACGCCATATCCATCACCCGCCAAAAGGACACCGCCCATGGATGAAAATATCGGGGTGATCTCCAGCATGATTGTTCAGGCCCGCCCAGAAAAACTCGAAACAATCACAACAGAACTTAAAGCCTTTCCCGGCATCGAAATTTCCGCACGTGATCCGTCTGGAAAAATCATTGTCGTTCTGGAAGCAGAAAATGACAGGCAACTGGCCGACACCATGAACGACATCGGCAACATTGCCGGCGTTCTTGGCGTCAACCTTGTCTATCACCACAACGAACATGCCAACTAGCGCCAACGCGCCTTAAAACAAGAAGCTGAAAATCAAGAATTTGCCATCTGGCCCGAGGAAACAAACGATGTTCAAGACAAAGATATCCCGCCGAGATGCCCTTAAAGCAAAAGCCGCCGCAGTGGCTGCCGCTGCTGCTGGCGTCAGTCTTCCGGCATCTGCACAGAATCTGGTAACCGAGACAGAACACACCGAACTCAAATGGTCCAAAGCCCCCTGCCGCTTTTGTGGTACGGGATGTTCGGTCATGGTCGCGACCAAAGACAATCATATCGTGGCAACCCACGGTGATGTGCTGTCTCCTGTGAACCGCGGCCTGAACTGCGTCAAAGGCTACTTCCTGTCAAAAATCATGTATGGCAAGGACCGCCTGACGGAACCACTGCTGCGTAAAAAGAACGGCGTTTACGACAAAAACGGTGACTTCGAACCTGTTTCCTGGGACGAAGCATTCGATATCATGGCAGAGAAATGGAAAACGGCCCTAAAAACCAAAGGCCCAACCTCCGTTGGCATGTTTGGATCTGGTCAATGGACCGTCTTTGAAGGCTATGCCGCATCCAAATTGATGAAAGCCGGTTTCCGGTCCAACAACATTGATCCCAACGCGCGCCACTGCATGGCGTCGGCTGTTGTCGGCTTCATGCGGACTTTTGGCATGGACGAACCCATGGGGTGCTATGACGACATGGAAGCCGCAGACGCCTTTGTGCTGTGGGGATCGAACATGGCCGAAATGCATCCGATCCTCTGGACCCGTGTCACGGATCGGCGCCTGTCGGCACCACATGTAAAAGTCGCCGTACTTTCGACCTATGAAAATCGCTGCTTTGATCTGGCCGACATCCCGATGGTGTTCAAACCCCAGACGGACCTCGTGATCCTCAACTACATCGCCAACCACATCATCTCGACCGGTCGGGTCAATACCGACTTCGTCAACAAACATACCATTTTCCGGCGCGGCAACACCGATATTGGCTATGGCTTGCGTCCAGAAGACCCGCGCCAAAAATCCGCCGCACACGCATCCGATGCCGGTGGATCAACCGATATGACGTTCGACGAGTATGCCGAATTCGTATCGGAATATACGCTTGATAAAACCCATGAAATGACCGGCGTCCCCAAAGAACGCCTCAAAGCGCTTGCCGAGCTTTATGCTGATCCAAAGATCAAGGTCACGTCATTCTGGACCATGGGCTTTAACCAACATACGCGCGGCGTTTGGGCCAACAACCTGTGTTACAACATCCACCTTCTGACCGGTAAAATCGCCGAACCGGGCAATTCGCCCTTCTCGCTTACGGGGCAACCTTCGGCCTGTGGGACAGCACGCGAAGTTGGGACATTCTCGCATCGGCTGCCTGCCGATATGGTCGTCACCAATCCCGAACACCGAAAAATGGCCGAGGAAATCTGGAAACTGCCCGAAGGCACCATTCCAGGCAAAGTTGGCTATCACGCAGCATTGCAGAACCGCATGCTCAAAGACGGCAAACTGAACGCGTACTGGGTGCAGTGTAATAACAACATGCAGGCCGCCGCCAACATCAACGAAGAAGCTTGGCCGGGCTATCGCAACCCAGAAAACTTTATCGTTGTTTCCGATGCCTATCCGACCGTCACCTGCGAAGCGGCCGACCTTATCCTGCCAACAGCAATGTGGGTGGAAAAGGAAGGCTGTTACGGCAATGCCGAACGCCGTACGCACATGTGGCACCAGCTTGTTGACGCCCCGGGAAATGCAAAGTCGGATCTTTGGCAAGTGATGGAGTTCTCCAAACGCTTTGTCATGGAAGACGTCTGGCCCGAAGAACTTCTGGCCAAGGCACCCGAGATGCGGGGCAAAAGCTTGTTTGACGTGCTGTATCGCAACGGCAATGTCGACAAATTCCCGCTTGAGCAAACTGCCCCGAATTACAACAACGACGAATCCAAGGAATACGGGTTCTACGTTCAAAAAGGCCTGTTTGAAGAATACGCCACCTTCGGACGTGGTCACGGGCACGATCTGGCACCGTTCGACCGCTATCACAATGAACGCGGCCTGCGCTGGCCGGTTGTTGATGGCAAAGAAACGCTTTGGCGGTACCGCGAAGGATATGACCCGTATGTCACGCCCGGTGCTGGGGTCGAATTTTATGGTCACAAGGATGGCAAGGCACGCATCTTTGCCCTTCCTTATGAACCCGCCGCCGAAAGCCCGGACGAAGAATATCCATTCTGGCTTTGCACCGGACGTGTTCTGGAACATTGGCACTCTGGTTCCATGACGCAGCGCGTACCAGAACTCTACCGCGCATTCCCGGATGCTGTGTGCTTCTTGCACCCAGACGACGCCGCCGAACAGGGTCTGCGCCGTGGCGACGAAATCCGCGTGATTTCACGTCGTGGCAATATCCGTACACGCGTTGAAACACGCGGCCGTAACAAGCCGCCTCGCGGACTTGTTTTCATTCCTTGGTTCGATGCCAGCGAGTTGATCAACAAGGTCACACTCGATGCGACCGACCCAATGTCAAAACAGACTGACTACAAAAAATGCGCCATTCGCATTGAAAAAGTCTGAAGGAGGAAACCATGAAAATAAGTTCAAAATGGCTTCTGTCTCTTGCCATCATCAGCATTGCTGGCATGGCATATGCTTCAGAACCGATAACCACATTGCGCAGTACCGCCCCGGATCAGGAATCCGCTGCACCGCGCATCACCAATTTCGAAGATAACAGCATCAAACGTCCGCGCAATTATCCGGAACAACCGCCAACCATTCCGCATGATATCGAAGGATATCAGATCGACGGCAATGCCAATAAATGTCTGTCATGCCATGCCCGGTCCCGTACTGGCGACAGCGGTGCGCCCATGGTTTCGATCACCCATTTCATGGACCGTGACGGCCAGTTCTTGGCCGCCGTCAGTCCGCGACGGTATTTCTGCACGCAATGCCACGTTCCGCAAAAAGACGTCAAGCCGTTGGTTGGAAACGACTTTATCGACATTGATAAACTTCTTCCCACCAACAGCACACGTATTGCGGAATAGGGAGATTGATGATGATTAATCTTCTCAAACGCTATTGGAAAATCCTGACAACACCCAGTGTGCATTACAGTCTGGCATTTCTGACACTCGGTGGGTTTGTCGCCGGGGTCATTTTCTGGGGCGGGTTCAATACGGCACTTGAGGCAACCAACACCGAAGAATTCTGTGTTTCTTGCCACGAGATGAAGAACAACGTCTTTGCCGAATTGAAAACAACCATTCACTATTCGAACAGATCGGGGGTGCGCGCAACCTGTCCTGATTGCCATGTTCCGCATAAATGGACCGACAAGATCGCCCGTAAAATGCAGGCCTCCAAAGAGGTTTGGGGTAAGATCTTTGGCACCATCAACACACGTGACAAATTCCTCGACAAACGCCTTGAGCTCGCCCAGCATGAATGGGCAAGGCTTAAGGCCAATAACTCGCTCGAATGTCGCAATTGCCACTCGGATGAATCGATGGATATTACCCGCCAAAGTCCGCGTGCAGTTGAAGCCCATCAGAAGTTTTTGTTCACTGGGGAAAAGACATGCATCGACTGTCACAAGGGGATCGCGCATCATCTACCCGATATGTCGGGCGTTCCCGAATGGCAGTAATCTGACGATGGAAATGACAGCGTGACACAAGACACCCAAGATAAACCTCTTCTGGCTGGCATAAAGTTCCAGCCAGAAGACCCCATTGACGATGTTCTGTCGCAGGTAGCATCGCGCTATCCACAAGATCAGGTCGCCGGATACGTTCAAAAACGTCGCAAGGATCGCGATTGCGGTACGCTGGTTTATGTCCGCAATCTGCGGTCTGGCGATGAAATGTCGATCACGAAAAACCGGGGTGCGATGGCCAAGGGCTGCAAGCTTGATGGCGATGCCCTGTCGACCCTGTCCGAAGACCTTGCACGCGATATCGAAGCCGGAAGCGATGTTTTGATCGTCGCCCGTTTTGGCCGCAGCGAGGCCGAAGGACGCGGACTCCGCGATGTGATTTCACGCGCGATGGAGCGTGAAATCCCTGTTCTGGTCGGTGTGCGGGATGAATATGCCGGTGCATGGGACGAGTTCCATGGCGGCATTGCCGATACCGTGGCACTTGATCATCACGCGATCCTGACATGGCTGGACCAGCACACCAGCATCGCCGAAAGCGCGTAAGCCCAGCCTCAACGACCGGTCTGCGTGCCTTTACGGTGTATCGATCTTGTACAAAACCGACTCCACCCGGTCCGTGAGCCGATCATACATGCGCTGGGCACCGTGGTTGTCGTTTGCGGTCAACCAATATAGGCGCACCCAGTCTTGCTGCTTTGCCTGATCTTGCAACACGGTCATCATCTTGCCGCCCGTGCCCTGCCCGCGTTGATTTTCAGACACCCAAAAATCTTCCAGATAGGCCACATTGCGCAGCGAAAAGGTGTGCGGATGGACAATGATATGCGCCAGTCCCACCACGGTTTCTTGCGCATCATCCGCGCCATCACCGTTGCTGGCGCCTTGATCAACCGCCAACCACGCCTGCATGCCGTGATCCGGGTCAAGGATGCGCTGCCAAAGGCCATCAATCACATCATCGCCCATATCCGGCGCACCGAAATTGGCGATGTTCTGACGCCATAAGGTTTCCCAACCAGTACGGTGGCGGGCTTGTGCCTGCATGATTTTGATCATCTTGGTCCTTTGGAATTTTTCATCATATGACGCGGGTTAAATCTTGGCGTCCGACACGCGCAATTAGCCCTCACAGACCAATCAAACGGCCGGTGATGATTATGCTTACCGCAAAGACTTATGTGTTTGAAAGCGGATCTTGATTGGCTTGGAAGATTTGGCCGGTTTGGCCTTAATCGCTTTGCCCTGCGCGGGCCGAAACAGCATCACGCACCAGAACCCGTTGGGCAAACTGTTCAAACCACGCGCCAAACGCCGCGTCATATTTCGCCCGTCCGGCGCGTTGAACATCCGCATCCTGCGCATTAGGTCGGTTGATGTTATCGCCCGCACTCGATAACCAGCGTTCATGCGCCTCATCATCGACTTCCGGGTGGAATTGAATGCCCCAAATGCGGCCATCCAAATGATACGCCTGATGGGGGAATGTCGGGCTGCTCGCCAAAAGCTCCGCCCCATCGGGGACGCCAAACCCTTCGCTGTGCCAATGATAGACAATCAGTTCATCGGGGAATAAATCACCGCCGGCCTCGGTCGGATAAACCGGGTAATAGCCGATTTCGGTCAATCCATCGGGCCGGGGTTCAACCGGTGCGCCCAGATGACGTGCCATCATTTGCGCGCCCAAACAAATCCCCAAATACATCGCGTCGCTGGCAACCACCTTGGGCAGCCAATCCATAATCGCGCGCACATTATCCAGATCATCGTCATTGGCACTCATTGGGCCACCAAACACGACCACCAAATGATACATGCTCAGATCATTGGGCAACGCATCGCCTTCACCGGGACGACGAATATCAAACCCAAAACCGTACCGACGCATCACGTCGCCAACCCGCCCCGGCTGACCAGTGGCAGAATTGAAAACCAACAAAATACGTTTCGACGGGCTTAGGTTGTTCATCTCATCCTCTTTGTTGCGTCTGCGAAAGGTGACCTTTTCAGCCGCGTTTGACAACCCCCTTGGCCGCACTAATCCCCCGACCAGACACGAAAAAAGCCGCCGCAAATCTGCGACGGCTTTGATTTCTCTACGTTTAGACGGTCTCTAAAAAGCGCCTTAAACGTTGAATTTAAAGTGGAAAATATCGCCATCTTTAACGATATAGGTCTTGCCTTCCTGACGCAGCTTACCGGCATCACGTGCACCAGCTTCGCCGTTGCAGGCAATGAAATCGTCGTAGGCCATGGTTTCGGCCTTAATGAAACCGCGTTCGAAATCGGTGTGAATGACGCCCGCGGCATTCGGTGCGGTCGCACCTTTATACACCGTCCATGCGCGTGCTTCTTTCGGACCCACGGTAAAGAAGGTCAACAGATCAAGCAGCTTGTACCCTTCACGGATCACGCGTGCCAAACCGGTTTCCGAAAGACCAAGACCTTCAAGGAATTCTTTCTTGTCTTCCGGATCGTCAAGCAACGCGACCTCTGACTCGATCGCCGCTGAAATCACAACAGAACGCGCACCTTGTGCGGCGGCCATTTCGGCAACTTTGGCCGACAATTCGTTGCCTTCGGCGGCACTGTCTTCGTCAACGTTGCACGCATAAAGGATCGGCTTGCTGGTCAGAAGCTGCAGCATACGGAACGCTTTTTCTTCGTCTTCACCGTCGATCTTGACCGTACGCGCCGGTTTGCCTTCGCGAAGGGCTTCCAAAGACCGTTCGATCAGCGCCATCGTCAGGACGGCATCCTTGTCATTCTGACGGGCTTTTTTCTGAAGACCCGGAATACGTTTTTCCAGGCTTTCCATATCAGCCAGCATCAATTCGGTTTCGATGGTTTCCGCATCGCGCACCGGATCAACCGAACCATCAACATGGGTGATGTCGCCATCTTCAAAGCAACGCAGAACATGCACAATCGCGTCGGTTTCGCGAATGTTGGCCAAGAACTGGTTGCCCAGGCCCTCGCCCTTGGACGCACCGCGCACCAGACCGGCAATATCGACAAATTCAAGCTGGGTCGGGATGATGGTTGCCGACTTGGAAATCTCAACGATCTTGTCGAGACGATCATCAGGAACGCTGACACGACCGGTATTTGGTTCAATCGTACAGAACGGGAAGTTCGCCGCCTCGGCTGCTGCCGTCTGGGTCAGGGCGTTAAAAAGGGTCGATTTACCAACATTTGGCATACCGACGATACCGCATTTGAATCCCATCTTTCCGGGCTCCGTAACTTGATTTGTTTCTATCAGGATCGGCTCGAACGGGGTCGAACCGAAAGACTATTTCTTTTTGCCAAACGCTTTGGCAAGGGCTTCGGCCATGGCATTGGCGGCATTGCTGACCGGTGTATCGGCCTTTTCAACGCGCACTTTCGCCGCACCCGACAAATTATCCATATCCTCGCCAGACGGTGCTGGGTCATCCGATTTCGGGTCACCGGACGCCCCGCCTTTGGCCTTATCGGCCGCTGGCTTGTCTTTTTTCGGCGCTTTTGGCTTGGGCGGTGTAACGATGTTTGACACCTTGCTCATAAAGCCGCCGTCGTCGCCCTTGGTCAGGCGCGCGAACTCGGCCGCAACCGCATCAAGCAACGTCATCAGCCAGCCGTCCTGTTCGGATTTTGAAAAATCCCCCAGAACATGACCATGCACACGGGATTTTTCACCCGGATGACCAATGCCAAGACGCACGCGCCGATATTCTTTGCCGCAATGGGCATCAATGGATCGCAATCCGTTATGTCCGCCGTGGCCCCCGCCGCGTTTCACACGCAGCTTGCCCGGCGGCAGGTCCAGCTCATCATGCAGGACAATAACGTCTTCGACCGGAATTTTGTAAAAGCGCAGCACTTCGCCAACGCTTTGCCCCGAAAGGTTCATAAAGGTCTCAGGTTTAAGAACCAGAACCTTTTCACCGTTCAATTCGCCTTCGGACAATTGGCCCTGAAACTTTCTGCGCCAGGGACCAAAAGAATGGCGGCGGACAATTTCGTCCGCCGCCATAAAGCCGATATTGTGGCGATTGGCGGCATATCCCGAACCCGGGTTTCCAAGTCCAACCACCAAAAACATCTTACGACCTCGATCTTATTCTTCGGTCGTTGCTTCTTCTTCGCCCTCTTCTCCTTCATCGGCATTATCTTCCGATTTCAGAGCGGACGGAGCAGCAACGGTCGCAACGGTAAAGTCACGGTCGGTAATCGAAAGTTCGACACCTTTCGGCAATTTGATTGCCGAGATGTGGATCGAGTCACCAACTTCAACACCCGAAAGGTCAAAGACCAGCTCTTCCGGAATAGCGGAAGGCGCACAGATAACTTCGACATCGTGACGAACGATGTTGAGAACGCCACCACGTTTCAGGCCCGGTGATTTCTCTTCGTTTACGAAGGTAACCGGAACTTCAACGTTCATGGTCTGGCCTTTTGCAAAGCGCAGGAAGTCAACGTGGATCGGTTCGTCAGTAACTTTGTCGAACTGAACGTCGCGCGGCAGGACTTCGTATTTCTCTTTACCGACGGTAACCGTCAGAATGTGAGAGAAAAAGCCCGGCTGATGCAGAAGTTTAACGAGCGGACGCGGGTCAATCTGGAACATAACAGGTTCTTGTTTTGCACCATAAATAACACCAGGGACCATACCGGCACGACGCACGGCACGGGCGGCCCCCTTTCCGGCCCGTTCACGGATTTCCGCATTGATAACAGTGTTTGCCATCAGAAAATCTCCTTGAACTAAAAAAGTTGTTTACGCGGGTCGATGTAAATCACCGCTGAAAGCCCACGAAAACAAGCGCGCTGGCCTCCAGGGGTGCCAGCGCGACGAGGGCCTTATACCCTCAATCGAAAAGAACGGAAACAGATTTTTCTTCCGAGATACGACGAATGGCTTCTGCCATCAGCGGCGCAATCGGAAGCTGCCTGATTTTTCCGCAATTACGAACGGCTTCAGATGCCTTGATGGAATCGGTGGTGACCACCTCAGACATCGGTGAATTGGCAATACGCTCAACCGCCGGACCCGACAGAACACCATGTGAAACATAGGCCGCAACCGATGCCGCACCACGATCCTTAAGTGCACCCGCCGCATTGCAAAGCGTGCCAGCACTGTCCACGATGTCATCAACCAGAATGCAGGCAGCGTCTTTAACGTCACCAATCACATTCATGACTTCCGACACACCGGCTTTCGGGCGACGTTTATCAATGATCGCAAGTTCCGCGTCCAAACGCTTTGCCACAGAACGGGCACGGGCAACACCGCCAACGTCCGGGCTGACAACGACCAGTTTCTGGCCTTCGAACTTGTTGCGGATGTCGCTGGTCAAAACCGGCGACGCAAACAGGTTATCGAGCGGAATATCGAAAAAGCCCTGAATCTGACCGGCATGAAGGTCCATGGTCAGAACGCGGTCTGCACCGGCAACCGTAATCAGGTTCGCCACCAGCTTGGCCGAAATCGGGGTGCGGGGACCCGATTTACGATCCTGACGGGCGTAACCGAAATACGGCAGTACGGCTGTGATACGGCGCGCGGAGCCCCGGCGCAACGCATCAAGCATCACCAGAAGTTCCATCAGATTGTCGTTCGCCGGGAACGATGTGCTCTGAATCACAAAAACGTCCTCACCGCGGACGTTTTCTTGAATTTCACACCAGATTTCTTCGTCGGAGAATCGCTTAACATCTGCGCGCGTAAGCGGCAGGTTCAGATGGTCAGCAATAGCCTCTGCCAAGGGACGGTTGCTGTTACAAGCGAGGATCTTCATAGCGTGGCCTCGGATAATGGGTGCCGGGAAAGCGAAAAATTCGAATGTGCGACTCCACCCTGCACGATACGCCGGGATGGTTCGCTGCTTGCCTTGTTGCCAAAACGCACTGGTTTCGGGGCTTTCCCGTCCGGCGCGGCAACATATATCCGACAGTCAAAGACCATTGTTCGGCGACACCGCTTTTTGGCAGATCGCGGCGGCTTTATACCCATCCGTTAACAGTCTGTAAATGGGGCCAATGGCGAATATCGACATCGCTGTCATGCACCATCACGGTCCCTGCCAATGATACGCCCAGTTTAACGTGCTGCCGTGGTCTTATTATCACCGCGCAACAGCCACTTTTTGCGATTGGCAATCTGCCCCAGCGCCCCTTCAAGGGACTCGACCGCTGCCTGTGCCGCAAGGGACGCAATCGTTCCCCACCGCTGATCAAGGCTTCCGTGCGGGACAACGTTATTTTGCGTCATCTGGCCAAGTTCATTGCCATCCACATCCATGATCACCCATTCGATCACCACCCGATCGGCTGGTGTTTTCGATTTGCTTTTATCAATCGGGGTGACTTGCGTGGTTGCTGATAAGATCACGCTATGATCGCCAATATCGGCATTATCAACCTGAATGCCCTTGGCCTGCAACAGGGCACCAGCGGACCGCGCCAATGCCGTATCCCCATCGCCGGGCGCACCATCAAAATCAACCAACGCCACCTTCATCACCGGTGCTGTGCGCAACGCACTTCTGTCGCCGGTGATCATATAGGCAATCTTGTCGGCCGACGTCGCGACAAGCGCGTCATAGGTTTCTTGTTCCGGGTCTTGGGTGATGCCGCCCAAATCGCGGACTTTGTCGACAAGTTCCTCGGGGATGGCAAGGTCGCCTTCTTCTGGTCCGGTCGGGGTTGGCGCAAACCATTGATCCTGTGCCAATTGACCATGGGCCGATGTGGTATCAATCGCCAATCCGTCGGGCCGCATCAAAACCCATGTCACATCCACCGATGCCCCGGTTTCAATCAGCTCTGCCGTGACGTTGGGGCGCAGGATGTAATCCCCGCCCTGCGCACTGTCGCTATAGGCCGGAATTTCACGGCTGCGAAGGGCGCGCGCCATGGCACGGGCCAAATGTGCGGCTGCCCCTTCGGGCAAATCATCGCCACCTTCAACCCGAACGGTTCCGGTATCACGCAGTTCCAAAAGTGACGGATCGCCCTCGCGCCCGGCCCCCTCAAACGGGCGCGGCAAATCACCACACGCGCCCAACGGACCAAGGATCAGAACAACAAGACCAAAATTACGGAGGAACGCTTTCATCAACTCACATCAAACCAAATCAGATTGCATCACATCAACGCGCAACCAACCATGGTCGCGATGATGATAAAAACAAACAGCATAATCATATGTGGCATCGTGCATCCCCCATAAGGACATTGAAGTACCGGCCAACCAAGATTTGTTGGCCCGACATCAATGTCCTCTTACACTTCTGACAACATAATCGCGGATAATTGCCGACCGTAATCGGGCTCCTTACGAAGCGTCGTGCGGCGGTAACTGTAGAACAAATCTTCTTGCGCCAAGGTATCGCGCGCCACAAGCTCGACCGCACCAACCCCGGTTGCAATCGTGCGCCGGCGCACATATTCAGGCAGATCAAACATATAGTGGCCCAAACGCACCGATGCATCAAAAAGGTCTTCGTTGCCTTCTGGCCCACCAAGGATCGTATCGCGAAACGCAGCATCAACTTCGTAAGAGTCGCGCGCAATGCATGGACCAACGGCGGCGATGATGTTTTCACGCGCAGCACCCAGTTTTTCCATCGCCGTGACGGTGCTTTCCGAAATCCCGCCATACGACCCGCGCCATCCCGAATGGCACGCGCCAATCACACCCGCCTTGGGATCATGGAACAACACCGGCGTGCAATCGGCGGTCAAAATCCCCAACATGATGCAGGGGCGGTTCGTCACCATCGCATCGGCCTTGGGCGCATTTTCACGCGACAACGGCTGATCTAGCACCGCAACATCGATCCCATGCACCTGATACACGGTTGTCAGTTGATCGGGGTCCGCATCAAATACCTTGGCTGCGCGGGTACGGTTTTCGGCCACACGGTCGTTATTATCGTCGGAGCCAAATCCAACATTGAGCCCGCCATGAATGCCATGACTGACCCCACCCTTGCGGCTAAAAAACCCATGCCGCAGGCCGGATGCGCCTTCAAGCCTTTCGGCTTCAAACCATGTCAGCCCGTCTTGCGTGCGGCTGATACCATCCGTGATCGGATGAACGGGGGTCGGATTGCTCATGATGCTGTGCTCCGTCTTTCGGGTCGGGCGTGGCGCAAAATCACCCTTCGGCACCACTGATGCAGGGCGGCGGTGTTGTTGTCGCACCATAGCCGATCAGAACTTTAAAAAGCGTTCCCATCTGATCGGGTGCGATCAAACGTGCCAGGGCCTGATCAATCGCCTTGGCCTGATCATCATTGGCATCGGTTTTTAAAAGTTCGGCACGCTGTTCAATGCCCAGCATCGCCAAAAAGGTGCCTTGGGTTAAAACAGCACCCGTCCGTGCGCCAGCCTCAAGCATCGCACGCGACAAGGCCGCGAAATCGACATGGGCGGTTAAATCCGCGTCACCCGGCTGACTTAAAACCGGGTAATATTCATGGGCCTTCACCGCCTGCAACGTGTCGCCAAACGCGCTGTGGGGATGGCCATAATCAATAAACAATGCCGCACCACCGGTCTCGTTCAAACGGCGGGCAATCTGATCGGCCACGGCAATTGCCGGGCCACAGCTTTCAAAAATGTCACCCTTTTTGGCTGTCCCGCGCAAGGTCGCCGGAATAAGCGCATCGGCAATCGGGGTTTCGCGCCCACGGACAAAGCCAAGCGCGCCGGTCTTCGCATCCACACCAACAAGCCGTTCGGCCCATCCGGTATCACCGCGTTCGAACTGGCGGATCGGCAGCGCGTCAAAGAATTCGTTGCCAATCACAATCATCGGCACGCCAGAACGTGGTGCGATGTCTTCGAACGCTTCGTGCCAGGTTGCCGGCACACCATATGGCATAATCGCGGTTTGCTGATGGGTGCGCAGAACCGGGCTGGTTTCAACAAACCGCACCGTGATCGCGTCACTAAACCCAGGGACATTGCGCACCGCACGCAGGGCATCGGACATTAATGTCCCGCGCCCCGGCCCCAGTTCGACCAGATCGATTTTCGATGGCCCGCCCATCTGCTGCCACGTCACCGCCGCCCAAAGCCCGATCAATTCGCCAAACATCTGGCTGATTTCAGGGGCGGTTATGAAATCGCCCGACCGGCCAAACGGATCTTGTTTGCGGTAATAGCCGTACTCGGGATGGGCCAGTGCCTCATTCATGAAATCGGCAATGCTGATCGGCCCCGAAAGCGAAATACGGCGTTTGATATGATCAAGAAGCGGGCTTTCAGACATATCGGTCACGCGGTCTTTCCATCTTTGTTTTTGGCATCTTCTTTCGGGTGGATGCGGGTTTCAATCGGTTTGGATTTCAGCGCATAGATAATGCACCCCAGACCGGCCAGAACCATCGGGATCGACAGCAACTGCCCCATCGTCGCCCCACCCACAAGGTAGCCAAGCTGTGCATCAGGCTGACGGAAGAATTCAATAATAATCCGCGAAAGACCATATCCCGCAACGAACGTGCCGCCCAAAATACCGGGACGATGACGAACATACGCACTGCGCGACAAGACAAACAGCACGCAAAACAGGATCACCCCTTCAAGGGCGGCTTCGTAAAGTTGACTGGGATGGCGCGGCATTGGGCCACCATTGGGGAACACCATGCCCCACGGCGCATCCGTGGCGCGGCCAAACAACTCACCATTGATGAAGTTGGCAATACGGCCAAAGAACAAACCAATCGGCGTTGCCACCGCGGCGGCATCCAAAACCGCCAAGATCGAAATGCCGCGTTTGCGCGCGAACAAAATGATCGCAACAATCACACCCATAAAGCCGCCATGGAACGCCATGCCGCCCTGCCAGACCTTAAGGATATTGCCCGGATTGGCCAGGTAATAATCGAAGTTATAAAACAGCACATAGCCGATCCGACCGCCCAGGATCACGCCAAGCGTTGCCCAAAACAGCAAATCATCAACGTCTGCTTTGCTCATGATGCGGGGGGTTTTGCTGCAATAATACACAACATACCGCCACCCCAGCAAAAGCCCTGCGATATAGGCCAGCGCATACCAGCGAATGGCAATCGGACCAATGGAAATGGCAATCGGATCTATGGCCGGAAAGGCAAGGCTTAGCATCAGGAAAACTCCGGTCCGAAACAGAGGAAGAAAACAAACATATCTTGGGGTGTCACAAAGGATATGGGCAGCATCATGGCAACCTGGCCCGATTGGCCGCGCAACCACTTTGCAGCCCTAAATTACCGGGCGTGATCAACGGAACGGATCATCGGTGGCAAGATAATCCTGAATGTAGCTGCGCACACCGTCTTCAAGTGACGTCATATCGGCGTCATATCCCGCTTGCCGCAGCTTGGACATGTTGGCCTCGGTGAAATACTGGTATTTGTCGCGAATGGATTCTGGGGTCGGCACATATTGAATGTCGGGTTCCTTGCCCAAGGCGGCAAAGACCGACAATGCCAAATCCTTGAAACTGCGCGCCTTGCCCGTACCGACGTTAAACAGGTCGCTGACATCGGGGTGGTCATAAAGCCACATGATGATATTGACCACATCACCAACCCAGACAAAATCACGCAACTGTCCGCCATCTTCATAATCGGGATGATGGGATTTAAACAGCGTCGCGGTTTCCCCGGCCGACAATTTGTCAAACATCTGCGACACAACAGATCGCATGCCGCCTTTGTGATATTCGTTCGGGCCATAGACATTGAAAAACTTCAACCCGGCCCACTGTTTGGGGCGGAAACCGTTTTGATCCAAAATGCGGCGGAACCGACGGTCAGTCGCATGTTTTGACCAGCCATAAGCATTTAGCGGTGCAAGCTTTGCCATTTCACCATCGTCAAAGCGATCATCAAAGCCCTGCTTGCCATCGCCGTAGGTCGCAGCTGATGACGCATAGATCAATCGTGCGGAATGGCGTGCGCACCAATCCCAAAGCCACGTGGTCAGTTTCAGGTTATTGGCCACGATCTTATCGGCATCGGTTTCGGTGGTCGCGGAAATCGCGCCCATATGGAAAATCGTATCCACATCGCCGTCATGCTGCTCAAGGAATGCGGGTAGCTCATCAGGATGAATGATGTCGCGCAGGTTCCGCTTGGCGATGTTTTTCCACTTAATGCCATCGCGCAGACGATCGACGACAACAATGTCGGTCTCGCCGCGTTCTTCAAGGGCGGCAACAATATTGGAACCGATAAATCCGGCACCACCGGTAACGATAAGCATCACATTCTCCTGACGGAACGCATTCCCGTTCCCTAACGGCCCATGTGCTGGGCCCTGTCATCCAAAAATCTGACCACTTTATAGGACCGCCCCTGATCTGGAGCAAGAAAAGCCATAGAAAAGAACGATATTGTGACCCAAACAGACGATCAACTTGCCCCGCAGGGCATTACCAACCATATTACGCACAACAACTTGATCCCAAAAGACGGAGACACCGATGCAGATCAATAACCGCATTCTCGATGACCTTACCCGCGTGACCAATTCTGCATTGGGCACCATGACCGGGGTCAAAGGCGAGGTGGACGCAATGATCCGTCAGCAGTTTGAAAAAATCCTGCTCAGCATGGATTTGGTCAGCCGCGAAGAATTCGACGTGGTGCATGACGTTGCCATTCGCGCATCCGAACGCATTGACGAACTCGAAGCCAAAATTGGCGATCTCGAAAAACGTCTTGCCGCGGCCGATGCCCCGCAAAAACCTGCTGCGAAACGCGCAAGCCCCAAAACGGCTGCAAAAAAAGACGCCTAAGCCGGCGTCCGTTACAGAATAAAACGCAGCCCCGCCCTATCCCCGATCCGACAAAGATCCACACGGATCAGTCGGTTGGGGAATGCGGGCAGGCAAAGACATAGCACTCATTGCAGCCCTGTGATGAACGGCGGTTGAAACACGGCACGCACCAGCATATAGTGCGCGCCCTTTCGCATATGCTTAAACAGGCTGGGTTTATATGAACGACCAACCCGACGATATCGGCGATCTGGATGACGAAAATCCGTTAATCCTTATCGAAGATATCGCCCGCACCAACCAATGGCAGATTGAACGACGCAGCACCGACGAGGTGGTGGTCGAGATCCCCGGCCATTGGTGCACGTATCTGGTCTATTTCACCTGGCGCGAAGACGCCGAAGCCCTGCATGTCGCATGTTGTTTTGACCTGTTCGTGCCAGAGCCATTGCGCCCGCGCATCTACGAACTGGTCGCCAAGTGTAACGAGCAACTCTGGATCGGGCATTTCGGTCTTTGGCTCGAAGAAAACATGCCGCTGTTTCGTCATACCCTGTTGTTCGGCGGCGATGTCCCGCCAATGATCGAACAGTTCGAAGAAATGATCGAAATTGCCGTATCGGAATGTGAACGCTTCTTCCCGGCATTTAACTTCGTCCTCGGACAAGGCAAATCCCCCGACGAAGCATTGATGCATTCCATGCTTGAGCCCCTTGGCCAAGCATAAGCCAACCGCACAAAGCATAAGACCGCCATATGGCGCTCAACGTGATCAGGACGGCATATTCGCCGTCCTTTTTCATATCGGCTTTCATATCGTCCTTATTTTTCTGCCGACATCATGTTTTGGGCAAAACAAAATAAACGTCGCCGTTCCGGGCCGCCTTGGACGCCCGACAAGATAAAATCGCGTCATCATTGCCAATCACAGCCAAACCAACCGCGATGATGTATCCTGTAAATTGTGTTACCAATACCACGCACACCACTTGCCCTATGCACTGACTTGACCCACCTTGTTAAGATCGCTACGGCATAACGGTCAGGTTCTAGAATACCACTGTTGATTGCACCCTGCTCAACAGGACAGGATGGATAAAGCGGAGCACTTTTTTATGAATACGCGTCTTTTGCTGGTCGGTTGCGGAAAAATGGGCAGCGCCATGCTTGAAGGCTGGCTTGCGCAGGGCCTTGTTGCAAGTAATGTCTATATCGTCGAACAAGCCGAAGCGGTCGAAAAGCTTGAAACCAGCTATGGCATTAATGGCATTACCGATGTCAAAGAAATGCCCAAGGACTTTGTGCCGCAGGTCGTCCTGTTCGCGATCAAGCCACAGGTCCTGCCTGATGTGATCGATGCCTATAAGCCGCTTGTGCGCGCTGAAACCGTATTTCTGTCGGTGGCAGCAGGCAAAACGATCGATTTCTTTGCCAGCCATCTGGGTGAAAACGCCCGCATCGTGCGCGCCATGCCCAACACGCCAGCCGCCGTATCGCGCGGCATGACCGTGATGTGCCCAACCGATGATGTCAGCATCGCCCAGTGCGACATGTGCGAAACCCTGCTTAAGGCGGTTGGTCTTGTATCCTGGGTCGATGATGAAAACCTGATGGATGCGGTCACCGCCGTTTCGGGCAGTGGCCCGGCGTATATCTTCCACATGGTCGAAGCCATGGCACAGGCGGGCGAAGCGGCTGGGCTTCCGGCAGAACAGGCGATGTTGCTCGCACGGCAAACCGTTGTGGGTGCCGGTTTCTTACTAGATGCCCGCGAAGAAACCGCCGAAACCCTGCGTCAAAATGTTACAAGCCCCGGGGGCACAACCGCCGCCGCACTTGATGTTTTGATGGACCAAAAAACCGGACTGCCCGAACTGATGACCCGCGCGGTCGAAGCCGCCCGCAAACGCTCGGTCGAACTGGCAGGGTAAATTACCTGCCGTTGCCAATGCTATTGCCCCGAACAAGGAGACAGTCATGCCTGCGAAAAAGGATATCCCAAATACCCTGATCACGGCCGCGATGAAACTGGCAGCAGAGAAAAGCTGGCATGACGTCACCATGATCGATATCGCCCAAACAGCGGGTCTTTCCGTTGCGGAATGTTATGACCATTGCCGCAGCAAGGGCGATATCCTGCGCAAGTTCATCTATAAGATCGACCGCGAAGTTCTGGCCGATCTCGAAGATGAAGATTTCGACGAGCCGGGTCATGATCGCTTGATCGCGGTGATGATGGCGCGCTTTGATGCCTTGGCGGCCTATCGCCCGGCCCTTCGTTCGATCACCGACGTGCATGGTGACCTTGGCCCGGCCGATCAATTGCGTGCCATCAAAACCCATTTCGGGTCGATGCGTTGGATGCTTGATGCGGCGGGCTTTCGCACCGGCGGCCTTCACGGCAGTCTGCGCATTGCCGGGCTGACCGGCATCTATGCCCGCTGCTTTAAATACTGGCTGGATGATACCAGCACCGATTTTGGCCCAACCATGGCGCGTTTGGATCGCGAACTGTCAAAGGCATCTGTTTGGGACGCGCGGGTTGAAAAGGGTCTTGGCAAGGCAAACAAGCTGTGTGACCGTATCTCGAAAAAATATCACCGCTTTGCAGCAAAAAAATCTGCACCTTCGGATCAAACCAACAGCACGCAAAGCCCTGAAACAGGCGATAATGCGCCTGCATCTTCCAGCTAATACGCTGATATAAAATGCAAAAAAGACATTAATACCCCAGGTTATAACCAACGCCAAAACCATCAACCATACGGTTTTGTGCAGTGCAAAATAATACTTGACGAACGCGCTCCATTCCGGCATATTGCAGTTGAATTTGTGCGGCGCACAATGCGCCTCATTTCACACCTGTTGCAAGGAGTGCACACTATGACCGCCGCTAAAAAAGCTACGAACCCGTTCTTTGATGTCGACTTCACCAAATATGCTGCGGATTTTAAAATTCCGGGCGTAGATATGAACGAGATGATGGCTTTCCAGCGTAAAAACGTTGAAGCCCTGACCAAAGCCAACAAGGTTGCCTTCGATGGTTTCCAGGCTGTTGCTCAGCGCCAGAGCGAAATCTTCAAGTCGCTGTTGGACAAAGTCCAGACACAGGGCAAAGATTTTGCTGCTACTTCCGCTGACGACCCGATGGCGTCTGCTGCTAAGCAGACCGAAGTCGCAAAAGCCGCCTACGAAGAAGCACTTGCAAATTCGAAAGAACTCTCGGGTTTGGTAACCAAATCTCAGGAAGAAGCTCTTTCGCTTCTCCAGAACCGCTTTACCGAATCTCTTGAGGAATTCAAAACCGCAATCGAAAAGAATGCGGCTGCGAAGTAAGCGACTAACGTTTTTCACTTCCCGTGATCGACTTGATGGCAGGGCCTAACAGCCCTGCCATTTTTTATGCCTCTTTCTCACGGCCAACGTCACGGACACTTTTCGGTCGTTTTGCTCAAACTCCTGACTTTGCCACAACTGTCTGCTTTGGACTTATCAGGGCTGTTTTCTCGTTCTAAGTTGTCCTGATAGCAAGGAGCACAGATCATGAGCGAAATCAGTTTTGATGATTTTCTAAAAGTCGATATCCGCGTCGGCACGGTGATTGACGCGCAAGAGTTCCCCGAAGCCCGCCGCCCGGCGTTAAAGATCTGGGTGGATTTTGGCCCTGAAATTGGCACCCGAAAAACATCGGCCCAGATCACCAAATATTACACCCCAGAAAAGCTGATCGGCCGACAGGTCGCTGGCGTTGTCAACTTCCCGAAAAAACAGGTCGGACCGTTTATGTCCGAATTCCTCTGCCTTGGTTTTCCCGATGGCGATGACGACAATGGCATCGTTTTGATCAAACCCGATCACGACATTCCAAATGGCGGTCGACTGCTTTAACGCCTCTGACATTCTGATCAATACCGGCTGCGCCTATCCTATCTGATCAACGCGTCCGTTGCTGACCGCTATGTATCGGCCTTTCGGTCCGCCGTTTTTTGGATCGCGGATGTCATCTAACGTTATTGCCAAAAAGTTTGGGCGGGAACACATCGTGCTCCCGCCCATCTTGCCTCATAGCTGTCGCTCGTTTCGGACATGTTACTTAACTGTCCGTTGTCCCGCAGACTATCTTGCAAGAACCACTGCTGCCTCACGGGTCCGGCCAACCGTGCCTGAGACCATCGACGATGCGTCGCGGATGTAACGGACCGTGGATGAGAATTGCTCAACCGATACCGCCATGCGCTGCATATTTCCCGACACTTCCTGGGTCACGGCACTTTGCTCTTCGACCGCGGATGAAATGGTGGTGACGTTGTTCACAACACATTCAACATCGCCCTGAATGGTGCCCAGAACCTCGGTTACTTCGTCGGCAATATTCTGCACGCCTTCAATCTCGCCGGTGATCTGCTCGGTCGCGCGGGCCACCTGATTGGCAAGGTTTTTAACCTCGGTCGCTACCACCGCGAACCCTTTGCCCGCCTCACCGGCACGTGCGGATTCAATCGTTGCATTAAGTGCCAGCAAGTTAATCTGACCGGCGATACCTTGAATGACATCGATGATGTTGCTCATCGCACCGACAAGTTCGGTCATGCGCCCGGTCGACGTCCCCGCCTGAACGGCTTTTTCGTAAACTTGGTCGGTTGACGCACGCGCCTCTGACATGCTGCGCGAAATCTCTGAAATTGATGCGGCAAGTTGCTCTGTCCCGGCGGCAACGGCCTGAACATTTGCAGATGTTTCTTCACATGACGTGGTTGCCACATCTGATCGCTGATCAAGTTCGCCCAGACTGTTATCGATTTCGCTGAAATTGGTATCAATCATCGCTTTCAGCTCAGACAGCAACTTTATCTGATCAGTGATGTCGGTGGCGTATTTGATGACTTTGTAAGGATTGCCATCCGGGTCAAAGATCGGGTTATAGGATGCTTCGATCCAGATTTCTTTGCCACTTTTGGTAAACCGCTTGAACTGCCGAGAACAGAAATTGCCTTGCGCCAAATCTTTCCAAAACTCGACATATTCCGGGCTTGCAGCATATTCTGGGTCAACAAACATACGATGGTGCTGCCCAACAATTTCCGACAATCCATAGCCGGTTACCGCCAGAAAATTGTCGTTGGCATCCAAAATGTTGCCATTCAGATCGAACTCAATCACCGCTTGGCTGCGGCCAATTGCCGTGACCTTGCCTTCCAAATCGGCAAATGTATTCTGACGCTTGGTGATGTCAGTTGCAAATTTGACGATCTTAACAATCTCGCCTTTTGCATTGCGCACCGGGTTATAGGTCGCTTCGATCCAGATGCGCGTGCCGCTTTTAGTGATGCGTGGAAAGGCCGACGATTTAAACGTGCCGCCGCGCAAATCAGACCAGAACGCGTCGTATTCCGGGCTGTTTTTGATTTCGGCCGGAACGAACATCGCGTGATGTTTGCCGACGATCTCCGAAAGTTCATAGCCGAGCACCGTCAAAAAGTTCTCATTCGCCCGTAAGACGTTCCCTTGCGGATCAAACTCAATCACGGCCAGCGACTTATCAAGTGCGTCCAGTGTTTCGTTCGCAAGAGAATCCGTATTGCGCTTGAAAAAATTGAAAATGGTCATCGTAAACTCCCTTCAACCCTAGCCAAGGCAAAACGCTGCCCCTACGTGCCGATCCCGGCGTTGAAAGAAATTTACCCAAACACCCTATCCAAAAATATCCTCATTTGGGGAGTGATATATACATGCGTATAAACCTTAGGGCGAAAACCAACAAAAAAGGACACAATCGCAATGCGTTGTGTCCTTTAAACTTTGCTGATTTTAATTGAAACCAGCCGATTTCGCCGGTGAAATTACTTCTCGACGAAGGCTTTTTCGATCACGAAATGGCCTGGCTCGTTCATATTACCTTCCTGACCGCCCCACTCGATCAACATCTGACGGGTGTCGGCAATCATTTCCGGATTACCGCACAGCATGAACCGATCATTTTCAAGCGACGGCTTGGGCAAACCAAGATCATCATAAAGCTTGCCCGATTTCATCAGCTCGGTGATACGGCCCTGATGCTTGAACTCTTCGCGGGTGACGGTCGGATAATACAGAAGCTTTTTCTGAACCTCTTCACCAAAGAACTCATTATGCGGCAATTCGCTGTGAATGAATTCCTGATAGGCCAGCTCACGCACTTCGCGGCAACCATGCACCAGAATGACCTTGTCATAGCGCTCATAGGTTTCGTAATCGCGGATCACGCTCATGAACGGCGCCAAACCAGTCCCGGTTGACAACAGCCAAAGGTTTTTGCCCGGCAGCAGGTTGTCATGGATCAGGGTGCCGGTGGGTTTGCGCCCAACCAGGATCTTGTCACCCACTTTGATATGCTGCAAACGCGACGTCAGCGGACCGTTCGGCACCTTGATCGAGAAAAACTCAAGTTCTTCATCATAGTTCGCACTGACCATCGAATAGGCGCGCAAAAGCGGCTTGCCTTCAACTTCGAGGCCGATCATCGCGAACTGACCATTGATGAATCGGAAGCCCGGATCACGGGTGGTTTTGAACGTGAAGAGAGTGTCCGTCCAATGGTGGACATAGGTGACGGTTTCTTCGTTAAAATTGCTGGCCATAACGCTGCATCAATCCGTTGTCTAAATCTGGTTATCTGGACCGTGGCGGGAACACGGATATATATCCCGGCAAAACGTCCATGCCAAGTTGGCGCGATTTAACATCACTCAAACGTATATCGCAAGGAAACAATCGCAATATGATCATTTTTTGTGTAAATCCTCATTAACCACACAAAAAGTACGTTTATTTCCGCCTTTAGCATTATTGGGTGTCGGTATTGCTGCTTGATACCCTGATCGCGCCAGACAAACAATGATCCATCGCAATACAGAAAGGACTGGTCTTTGGCGCAAAAGAACGGCCCCGCCAATATCGACGGGGCCACACAAAGATATGGATATAATCGCCCTTTGATCAGATGGGTTTAATGCCCAATCGGCAGGACCAAACGCACACGAAGACCACCGCCCGGCGCATCTTCAAGCATTACATCGCCACCATGCCCGCGTGCGGAATCCCGCGCGATCGTCATGCCAAGACCAACGCCCCCCGTGGCTTGGTTGCGCGACTCTTCCAGGCGGAAGAACGGCTTGAACACTTCTTCGCGCTTTTCCGCCGGGATGCCCGGGCCATCATCGTCAAAGACAATCTCATAGTCTTGCCCACGCCGCCCGGCGCGCACCGACAAGTTGTTGGCGTAACGCCCCGCATTGGACATGATATTTGAAATACAGCGGCGCATCGATTGCGGGCGCAATTCCATATCCAGATTGTCTTCGATATGCAGATCAATCTGCTGCCCATCGCGCAGGGCCTCGCCAACCTGATCGGTCAAAAGCTTGCCAATATCGGTCAGTTCCGCCTTTTCACCCTCTTCCCCGCGCGCAAACGCCAGATAGGCATCCACCATGCGCTCCATATCGACCACGTCCTGTTTCAACGCATCAACACCCGGGGATGATTGCTGCATCGCCAGTTCCAGCTTCATGCGGGTCAATGGGGTGCGCAGGTCGTGGGAAACCCCTGCCAAAAGCGCGGTACGTTGCGACAAATGCCGGCCAATACGATCGCGCATCGCCATAAAGGACGTCGCAGCTGTGCGGACTTCGGCCGCCCCTTCGGGTTTGAAGTCCTCAACATCGACACCGCGACCAAACTGATCGGCCGCCTTTGCCAACCGCCGGATCGGGCGCACTTGGTTGCGCATAAAGATCACCGCAACCCCATACAGGATCAATGCAGACCCCGCGATCCACATGAAGAAGATATACGTGGTCGAGTTATAAAGACGCTTGCGTGGGGCGACGATGGACAACACGCCATGCTTTAACTGAATCCGGATTTCCAGCCTTCTGTCATCCAGATCCATGTTGAAATAGAACGGCCGGGACAGCCGCTCATCCAGTGCGATGAACAGTTCTTTGGACACCAAGCCAAATGGCGGTTCTGTGGTCTGTTCATCCAAAATCGCATCTGGCTCAAACACCAGATCAAGCTGCATGTGCCCGCGTGCGGAATGCTGAATCCATTTAAAATGGTCTTCATCCGGGTACTGACCAAGGTAATCAAGGACGTAGGCAACATCACCGGCAAGCCCACGGCTAAGCTGGCGCGCCACGGTATCCCAGTGACGTTCAAAGAAGATCAGGACCGTCACGACCTGCAACAGCAGCATCGGCGTCATCAGGATCAAAAGCGACCGCCCCAAAAGGCCCGTCGGCAAGAAGGATTTGATCCGTCTGTTCTGTTCACTTCCCACGGTGCAATTCCCTGTTCATTTTGTCACACCTGATCATAAGCAGCGCTTTGATTCAATCGGTATAGAGGACATATCCCCGACCGCGCACGGTCTGCAAGTATCTTGGTTGTTTTGGGTCTTCTTCAAATTTTCGCCGCAGGCGCGTTACCTGCACATCAATGCTGCGTGACGCCCCGGGATCAATGGCATTGCCGCTGATCAAACTATGCAATTGTTCCCGCGTGGTTGTTTGTCCGCGCCGTTTTGCCAATGCCGCCAAAAGCGCCTGCTCGGCTGTGGTCAGGTAAATATGATCGTCCCCCGACTGCAAGGTCATGCGGGTTAGATCAAACTGGAATGCGCCAAACTGCACGACATCGTCGGCATCACTATCGTTCTCTGCATCATCCGTTTCGGGCAACTGGGCAAAGCGGCGCAAGATCGCTTCAATACGCAGGACAAGCTCACGCGGTTCAAACGGTTTGGCCAGATAATCATCGGCCCCGGCTTCCAGTCCGGAAATACGGTCTTCGGTTTCCGACAATGCTGTTAGCAACAAAATCGGCACGGTCGCACCTTCGGCCCGCAGGCTGCGTGCCAGATCGACGCCCTTTTCACCGGGCATCAAAACATCCAGAACGATCAAATCAAACTGAAGTCCTGCCATACTAGACCGCGCCTCTTGTGCATCGCGCGCGGCCGAAACCACAAAACCGTTTTCGCCCAAATAACGGGTCAACAAATCACGCAAGCGATCATCGTCATCGACCACAAGGATATGTGGTTGATCTGCATTGCTCATCGCGCGCCTCTAAACACAAAAGTGATCCTGACTTATGTCTAACAACTTGGGCCAAAAAGTGTTTCAAAAGCGTCAAACATCGCCATTCCGACCGCAAGAAAAAAAGGGGCAAAATGCCCCTTTTGGTTTTTGGCATCCGCTGCCCGGTAATATTCGGTCTGTACCCTGCCTGAAGACAAGGGTGAAACGCGCCGTGCCCCTATCGGATTTATCCGACTTGGCGGCGCAACCCGTTCGGGCCGCTGGGGCCATCATCGTCAAAGCGTTTGCGATCATCGTCTTCAAGCATGCCAAGCAGCACTTTACGGAACCCTTCAACCGATTCGGCGCCAGCTTCGCGGTACGCCGCAGCGATCAATCCGCGCTGCTTTTCCGTGATTTCGCGTTCAAGTGCATCGCCCTTATCGGTCAGGGTTAGCAAACGCTGACGCCGGTCCTGCAGACCGGTTTTTTGATCGATAAAGCCTTCGCGGACCAACTGACTTAGCACGCGCGACAGGGATTGCTTGGTGATGCGCAGGATCGACAACAGGTCACTTACCGTAATGCCGGGATTGCGGCTTACGAAATAAATGACCCGGTGATGGGCGCGTCCGAAATTATATTGCTCAAGCACCTGGTCTGCGACCGCGGTGAAATCGCGGTAGGCATAGAACAAAAGTTCAATGCCTTGCCTAAGCTCTTCTTCCCGCAGGAAAAGCGGGTTGACCTTACGTGTAGAGATATCTGCCATGCTTTTCCGTTATGTCAGTTATATTGACATATTAATCTATGAATGTTACTTCCGCCACACAAATTAGGACATAAAGTTACGTCCGGAAACGTTTCTGAACTGGATTTTGGCAAATGATGACTCCGACCTTCGACAACCGTGACGGTTTTATCTGGTATAATGGCGAACTTAAACCGTGGCGTGAAAGTACTTTGCACGTGCTAAGCCACGCTGTCCATTATGGTAGTGCGGTTTTTGAGGGCGAGCGGTCTTATAATGGCAAGGTTTTCAAGCTGGCCGAGCATGGCGAACGCCTGATCAAGTCCGGTGAAATCTTGGATATGAAAATCCCGTACAGCTCGACCGAGCTTGATGACGCGGTTCTTGAAACCCTGTCGGCCAACAACATTACCGAAGGCTATGTCCGCCGTATTGCTTGGCGCGGCAGCGAAATGATGGGTGTTTCCGCCCAAACCACGCGCATCAATGTTGCGATTGCCTGCTGGGAATGGCCAAGCTATTTCGCGCCGGAAGAACGCCTGAAAGGCATTCGTCTGGACATGTCCAAATGGGCGCGCCCGGCGCCGAATACCGCACCAACCAACGCCAAGGCTGCTGGTCTTTACATGATCTGCACGCTGTCAAAGCATGAAGCAGAACGCAAAGGGTATGCCGATGCGCTGATGCTTGATTACCGTGGTCAGGTTGCTGAGGCGACCGGTGCAAACATCTTCTTTATCAAAGACGGTCAGATCCATACGCCAAAACCTGATTGTTTCCTGGATGGTATTACGCGCCGCACGGTGATTGGCCTTGCAAAAGCAAAGGGTTATGACGTGATTGAGCGTGCGATCATGCCTGAAGAAATGGCTGATTTTGAGGAATGCTTCCTGACCGGCACGGCTGCCGAAGTGACCCCGGTTGCAGAAATCGGCCCGTACAGCTTTACCCCGGGTCAGGTCTGCAAGACGATGATGGAAGATTATATGGCGCTGGTACGCGGTGAAAAAACCGCTGTTGCTGCCGAATAAATTTTGACTAATCCACGCGATTATTCATTTTAAACGAAGAAACGCCCGGTTCAGATCGACCGGGCGTTTCTTATTGTGCGTACATAATATTTGTTCTGAAATGCCCACACCAAGCTTCCGACCCAAAATCGCGCCAAAAGCAGCAAATCAATGCCCCAAAAGTCTGATGATTTAAAATCCGATCACAAACATGATCACAAACCCGGTCACAAACCAGATCAAAAATCCGATCTCAAATGCGATCATCGATTGCTGTATCAGACCCATTCGCCGTTTGCGCGCAAGGTGCTGGTTTTTGCCCTGGAATGCGGATTGGGCGAGCGGATCGAGGTTGTGCATCACGAAACCAGCCCGACCCAGCGCAATGACGCGATCTTTGCTGCTAATCCACTGGGCAAGGTGCCGGTCCTGATCACGCCAGATGGCATGACATTATATGATTCGATGGTGATCTGTGACTATCTGGATCGGCTGCATCGGGGCCGCAAACTGATCCCGCACAAAGCACCAAGACGTTGGCATGCCTTGCGGTTGCATGCATTGGCACAAGGTATGTGCGATGCCGGGGTGCTGTATCGGTGGGAAACCAAGCGGCGGCCAGAACATCTGCGCTATAACGAATTGGCAGAGGGGCAAAAGACCAAACTGGTCGAAACGTTTGATCACCTTGAAAGCGCGCTTGATCCGAAAACGCCGATCACGATTGGCCATGTCGCGCTGGCCACCGGGCTTGATTGGATCGCATTTCGCGATTTGGTTGATTTCAAAACGGGGCGGCCCAACCTGACGCAATGGTATGAGGATTTCTGCGCCCGGGAATCCATGACCAAAACCCGCTTTTCCGGCCAAACCCACGACTGAGTCGGACCGAAATTCCGACGCAAACACCGCCCGTATAGGCCATCAAGCGCCAGCTTTTTATTCCTCATACAAATTAGAGCCAATACAACAAGTGCTGGAAGCCGGGGCCAGACGCCACGATTGGCGATTTTGGCCTGTTTTTGATCCTGTCTAAAAGGCGAAATGTGTTCGGTGTTTCCCCCCACTTGGTATAGCGTTCTCGCAATCGGCTTTATAAGAACGCGTAATTGCACTTCGGATTGCACTTGGGATTGCTGTGGAAGGAAACGCCATGCAGTTGGGATTGATCCTGGTGGGGATGATGGCATCCGTTTTGTGTGTGCCCCTTGCTGCGCACATCGCACAGGCAGCACCTGAACGGGTGATTACCTTTCCGGTCATCAATGGCGAGATCGACGACGTGCTGGAATGCGCGCAACACCCAACTGACACCTGCGGAAAATGCACCGGCCCCGCCGCCGATAACGTATCGCTGATGAATTACAGCATAATGCGCGAAGCGTTAAAGGTCGGTGGCATAAAGGCCCACATAAAGCCCGTGCCATCGCCCAATTCCGAGCGCAGCCGCATGATGGTCCAAACCGGTGCCGCCGACATCAAAACCGACTGGGCGTTTAACATTGATGATAGCCCAAATGCCCTGAAAACCGAGCCGTTCATTCGCGTCGGCGAGTATGAAAAAGGGCTTTATACAAGTCGCCGCGTGGCCGGTTTATATGCCAATACGCCCGCGGAAAGCATTCAAACCTTACGCGCGGTGAGCCTGCGCAATTGGCGGCTGGATTGGCAGGTGCTTGAAAGCCTGACGCCCGCAAGTGTGATGAATGTCGCCACCCAAGAACAGATTTTTTCCCTGATTGAGGCCGGGCGCGCAGACTTTACATTGCTTGCCTTTTCCTCAGCCAAGGGGATGATGCGTGAGATCAATGGCATCGAACTGTTTCCAATTCCCGGCGTGAAGGTCGCCCTTGCCGGAAGCCAACATTTCATGGTGTCGCGCCACCTTAAAGATGCGGACGCGCTGGTCGCAGGCCTTAATCGCGGCATCAAAATCCTGTATAAGAACGGCTTCATTCGGCGTTGCCTGATCAATAGCGGCATCGTTAATCCACAGGTGGCGGACTGGAAATTATTAGACCAGCCGTCATATCCGGCCCCCAAAAACCAAGCAGCGCCGACGAACTAAATTTGACGACAAAACAGATGGCATCATTTGCCCGAGCAGTGATCCATTTTAAATAGATGACAGGCTGCTGAACGTTCGCGGGCGACACGCTCCCCCGTCCAGAAGGGCCGAGGGCAGAATTCGGTGTTTGAGGCAGCATATGACAGGATTTCTTTGGATGTCGTCGCGGCGGGATCGACCGTGGCAATGCGCACCGGAACCAGATGACGCCTTAGGACATCCAGCAAAAGGGCACGTGGCAAAACCAGCAGCGAGATCAGATTAAGCCTTAAGCCCCCCAGCAAAACCAGCAGCGAGATTATATCCGCTTTGCGCGCGGATGCGGGAGCGGAAGCGGTAGCAGATGCGGGAGCAGATGCGGAAGCGAGAATGGGAGTTGCCCCGATACCAGTAAGAGAGCGGCACGGGAACGAGAACGGTCCGGGTAGCGGTAGCAGGTGCGGATGCGGATGCCAGAATGGGAGTGGCCCCGATACCAGCAAGAGATCGGCACCGGCACGAGCACGGGAACGGGAACGGGAACGGGAACCAGCACGGGCACGGGCACTGGCACTGGCACTGGCATAGGCACAGGCACAGGCACAGGCACAGGCACACAGGCATAGGATCGGGTGTCGGCAATAATGTTGGTACGGGCATCAGACTGCGCGCCAACCCTCTTACACCACAGTTGGTAAACTGAGCCCGCGCGTTTAGCCGCCAGTGTGTTCGCTCTTTGGCGCTTGTCAGACGTCGCTTAAGTGGATCGAATTATCTTTGACGATACGGATGAAGCGGGTTTGGTTGCTGACATAGTCGCGCGCGACTTCCCGAGCGGTTTCAAACGCCATTCTAAGTGGCCGACGGGAATGGCCGGTTTGGAACAGGCAATGCACGATCAGCGGTGGGAAGGTCACCTCGCTTTTCACATGCATGAGACTGCCGGCGTCGATGTCCTTTTCGACCACCGCAAGCGCAAGCATTGAAAACCCGTATCCCAAGCGCAGCATTTCTATGATCGTGGTCAGCGACGACGCGTGATGGCGAATACCGTGGGCGGCATCCGGGCGCATCAGAATGTCGTGTACAGGGGAATAAAGCGGAGATGTTTGCGGATACATGATCAGTTCTTGGCGACTGAGCGTTTCGAGCGACAGTGGCTGTTTTAACCCTGTTGCCAAACTTGATGCCCCCACCCAGCCCAGATCATACGCCAGCGCCAAACCCGAACTGATATGTTTTTGCTGCGTATGCATGGAAACAAAAGCGAGGTCGATCGACCCGGCTTTGAGTTCACGTTCAAGATCGGCACTGGTGCCAACCGAAAATTCAATTTCCAGATCAGGTTCAATATCCTTGATCCGGTCGTGCAAGTCCCTGCCCCATGTCAGGGCGACCGGACCAATCATGCCCATGCGCAGTACGCTTTTTTCATTGCGGCGAATGTTATCAAGCAGCGCGTATTGCGCATTGACGATTTTCTCGGCGTGATCAGCAATTTGTTCACCGAGAAGGGTCAAGCGGATGGAGGCGTGGGTGCGTTCAATCAGCTTTTGGCCAATTTGACTTTCAAGAGATGCAATTCGGGAAGATACCGCAGGTTGGGTGACATGCAGGCGGTTTGCAACCTTTCCGAAATTCTGCAATTCCCGCAACCAATAGATTGCTTCTAATTGCTTGAAATTAAGCATTTTTTCCTCCTGCCATCCATATATTAGACCATAAACAAACCTTATCGCCTGTAAAAGAAATTTTGTTTTGCACTGATTTCAGCCGCGATGCATCATTTCGACATGGGAGGCATGCACGTTGCGAAGGCAACACGCAAAAAATGCACCTCACTGACGAAGCAATACTCTAAATACGCAAGGTTCGACCTTGTATCGCCCGCCACCCAAGACGGATCGCCCGCCTCTCGCCACCACCAGAGACGGTTACTTCAAACCCGATACTTCTGGAGAAGCCCCAGTGAAAATCAGCCTTATCCAAACCAACCCGCAATCGGACCGGGACGCCAACCTTGCGCGCACTCTTAAGATCATGGAGACAGCGGTTACCGCGGACAAACCTGATCTCGTTGTTCTGCCGGAATATTTTGATGTTTACGGCCTTTCGAACGAGGAAAAATTCGCCGTAGCGGAAGAGAAAGGCGGAAAGGCATACAAATTCGCCCAAGATTTCGCCCGCACCCACGGCGTTTATGTTCATGCCGGTTCGGTTATGGAACGCATTGAGGGCGAAAGCCGCGTTTTTAATACGACGTTTGTTTTCGACCGCACGGGCAAAGAGATTGCCCAATACCGCAAAATTCATCTGTTTGATGTCGATACCCCCGACGGGCTGGTCTATCGCGAGTCAGATAGCGTCATGCCGGGCGAAGATGTTGTTACCTATGACGTAGACGGTTTCACCGTAGGCTGTGGCATTTGTTATGACATCCGCTTTGCCGAGCTTTTCGTCGCCTTGCAGCGAAAAGGGTGCGATCTGATTGTATTGCCAGCAGCCTTTACGATGCAGACCGGCAAAGACCATTGGGAAGTTTTGGCCCGTGCGCGTGCCATCGAAACCGCGGCCTATTTCGCGGCGTGTGGCCAGACCGGCTTTACCGAGACCAACGGCGAAAAACGCGCATGTTATGGCCATTCCTTGGTCGCCGATCCGTGGGGCATGCTTGTCGCACAGGCATCAGACGGTGAAGGTTATGTCACGGCAACGCTTGATAAAGAGCAAAATCAGCGCGTGCAAAACCTGATCCCGGTTGGCCGCCACCGTCGCCTGAGCTGCTAAGCGTTTTGTCGAAATAGCGCCACGGCCCGGTCGCACCGTTCATTCCCAAAATTAACTGTGCAGATCGGACCGCGGCCCCACCGGCAACATGATCTTGGCGTGCTCAAGACCGTTATCCAAAAAATCCAGAACCCAAAAAGGCTGGGCGATTTTTTGCCGTCACAGGGCAATGAAAAATCGATCCTGCCATACCGCAAAACACGGGGGCATATGATCCCCGTGAATAAAAAACAGAATATCTGGCCCTCAGGGAGGGCTGTCCTTCGATCCAAATTTGCCAAACAAATCGAGAAGGAAGTCACGGCATGGGAAAATTCACCAATCTAATGACAGCGGCGATGGTCACACTGGCGCTTACAAGCGGCAGCGCGATGGCCGATACGTGGCGCATGACGTCAAAAATGCCCGCTGACAGCCCGGAAGGGAAAGTCTTCCAGAAATTTGCCGACCTGACCAAAGAATATACCAACGGTGAGCTGACCATCGAAATTTACCCCAATGAACAATTGGGTAAGGAAGATGCGGTTCTTGAACAGCTTCAGATGGGCATCCTGAACATTTATGCCGAGGGTTTTGGCTATATGAAGAAATGGGCGCCGGAGCTTGATTGGACCGCCGCACCATTCATGTTTGATGACTTTGATCACTGGGCGCGTTTTATGAACGGCGATCTGGTCCAAAGCTGGTTTGACAAGGTTGAAGCCGCAGCGGGTGTTAAGCCACTTGGCAGCCCAACCACGATTTTGCGCGGTCCGTTCCGCGTGATTGTCTCGAACAAGCCGGTCAACAGTCTTGAAGACATTCAGGGACTTAAACTGCGTATGCATCCGAACAAGATTGCCATTGCAAGCTGGCAGCATCTTGGTGCGGAAGTGATCACCTTGCCATGGACCGAGGTGTATCAGACGATCCAAAAAGACATTGTTCAGGCGGTAAATTCACCGGTCGCGTTGGTCGAATCTATGCGGTTTAACGAAGTCGCACCGTATATCGGGCGGACCGACGAATATTGGCAGTCCATTGGCTTTATGATGAATATGGAAGCCTATGACGCGCTTGATGACGAGACCAAAGCTGGTCTTTTGAAAGCCTATAACGCGGCGGGCGATTATTCGCGCGAATTGATGTTCAGTGTTGCAGACAAAAGCATCGATGACATGGTCGCGGGGGGTGCAACCTATGTCGAGCTTGATACCGGCCCGTTCGTTAAATCGATGAAAAGCTTCTATGCCGATTTAGAAGCGAAGGGTGAACTGCCCGACGGCTTTATTGCTGCGGTGGAAGCCGCCCGGTCCGAGTAAGGGTGCGGGAAAGGAATGGATCCGCACACGAATATCCCAAATGAGCGCGCCTTAGGGCGCGCTCTCCACCGGATCGACGGCCTTGCTTGGCAACTGGGTGGGTTGTTCCTGTGGCTTAGTAATATCTGTTTGTTCGTCATGCTTGTTTTGACGGCGACGACAATCATTGGGCGGCTGTTTAATTGGTCCGCCCCATGGATCTGGCCTTGGACAATGGTGTTCTTTGTCTGGCTTTCATTCTTTGGGTTCTTTGCGATCTTTGTGCGCCAAATGGATGTCCGGATTGAGTTTCTGGCGCTTATGTTTGGCAAATGGGGGATGGCGGTCACACGGTTGATTTCAGATGCGTTTGCAATCGCACTGTGCGGCACGCTGTTCTGGTTGATGCCAAAAGTTATGGCCAGCGCAAGCGGCTTTATCGAAGGGGTTATCTTGCCCGGCGGTGGCGAGCTTGTGCGCAACGCGCTTTACGTTCCGCTGTTTATGTCAGCGGCCTTGATCGTGATCAGTGCCCTGATTGATCTAGCCAAAATGGCGGTCGGCATTTCAGAGCGTTCCCCCGAAATCCATATGGAGGATTGAGCCAGATGGCATACATCCTTTTCGGCTCCTTTTTGGTGCTCATCCTTCTGCGCGTGCCAATTTCGATTGCGATTGGTTCGGCGTCCCTGATCACATTTTTGACGTCTGATTTTTCAAGCGCACTTCAGATTTTACCCCAGCAAATGCTTGAAGGGGTGAACAAGGCGTCCTTAACCGCCGTGCCCTTTTTCATCATGGCCGGCAACTTGATGAATGTTACCGGTGTCACGGAACGTATTTTTGCCTTTGCCAATGCACTTGTCGGCCATCTTAAAGGCGGACTGGCACAGGTTAACATCTTAAGTTCGATGATCTTTGCCGGTATTTCGGGTGCCGCAGTTGCCGATTGCGCCGGTCTTGGTGCCATTGAAATCAAGGCCATGCGCGAAAGCGGCTATAAGACGGACTTTGCCGCAGCCATTACGGTGGCATCATCGGTAATTGGTCCGCTTATTCCGCCGTCAATCGGTTTGGTGTTATACGCATTTTTAGCCCAGCAATCGATTGAACGGATGTTTCTGGCAGGTTTGGTTCCGGGGATCATCGTTGGCCTGGCCTTGATGATTTTTGTTCGGATCAAGGCCGAGTTCACCGATTTCCCATCCCAAAAACGTGCCCCCATGCGCAAGGTCGCCGCCACGGGACAGCACGGTTTTCTGGCCCTTGTCGCGCCGGGCATTATCCTTGGTTCGATTATGTTCGGTTTTGTGACCGCAACCGAAGCCGGTGTTTTGGCGTGCATTTATTGCATCATTTTGGGGTTCTGGTACCGCGAGCTGACGTTCAAGAAACTGGTTCAGGCCTTGACCGAAACAGCATCGATGACATCGGTCATCATGATCATCATCGCCTTTTCGATTGCCATGGGATGGCTTTTGGCGATTGACCAGACGCCCCAAAAACTCGCCAACCAGATGTTTGCGCTTACCGATAGCAAGAGCATTTTCCTTGGGCTTCTTGTCATCTTCATCATCATTGTCGGCTGCGTGGTGGAAGGCGTTCCGGCCAAACTGATTTTGGTCCCGACCCTTTTGCCCGTCATCGATGCTTATGGGATCGACCGGGTCCAGTTTGGCATCATCATCCAGCTTGGCCTGTTGATCGGCATTGCCACCCCGCCCATGGGGATCGGCCTTTATATCGTGTCCGAAGTTGGCCGTGTTCGGATTGAAAAGGTCACGATGGCGATTTTGCCCCTGCTGATCCCGTTACTGATTGTCCTCATTCTCGTCACCTATGTCCCCGCTTTTTCCACCTTCCTTCCGGATCTGGTGCTTGGGCCAAATACAAACTGAATATGGAGCTACGATGAGCAACCTCGTCTATAAAATGAACCCGATGCCCGCGAAAATCCCGCAGGACAAACTGGACCGTCTGGCAAAGCTGGAAACCGCCACCATCGGCCACTTTTATCATTATGGCTTTGCCGATCCGGGGATCTCGCCGGTTTTGCGCGGCAAGACCATTGCATCGACCGTATGCACGCTTGCGACACCGGGATTGGATTCAACGTTACTGCATCATTGCTTAAGCGAAGTTGGCCCAGGATACTTTCTGGCCGTCGACCGTTTGGGCGACACCAAATACGCCTGCTGGGGCGGTGGGGTTACGCGCATGGCATCGATGATGAAGCTTGACGGTGGCTGTGTTGATGGCCCGCATACCGACACACTTGAAATCGAAGAACAGGATTTCCCGATGTGGTCGCGCGGCGCATCCCCGGTGACCACCCGTCTTTATAACACGGGGGGTGGGTTCAACGTGCCGGTCAGTGTTGGCGGTGCTGCTGTTCTGCCGGGCTATGCGGTGTTGGCCGATGATTGCGGTGTATTGTTTATCGCCCCAGAAGACCTGGATGAAGTTCTTGCCATTGGCGAGGACAAAACCGCCAAAGGTCGGATTGCTGAGGCCAAAGTATCTGATGGCAGCCATCTTGGCTTGCTTTCGGGGGCGTCGAATATGGTAACGTCGTCAAACGCATAAGCCAAAAACCGTTTTGCCCCGCGGCATGATCTTTCCGTGGGGCAAAACTGCATCAAGCTTGCGTGCTTGTCCCTGATTTTAACGTCTTTTCCCGTTTTTCCTGTCTTTTTCGCTTTGAGGTGTTCCATGAGTCTTATGACCAAAGAAAACGATTTGTCCGACGTCGTTGAAGCAGACCGCGCCCATGTCTGGCATCACTTAACCCAACACAAACCCCTTGAAGCGAATGACCCCAAGATCATTGTCGAAGGCAAAGGCATGCAGATTTGGGACGCCGCAGGACGTGAATATTTAGATGCGGTATCGGGCGGGGTTTGGACGGTGAATGTCGGGTATGGCCGTGAAAGCATTGCCAATGCCGTGCGGGACCAATTGGTCAAATTGAACTATTTCGCGCAATCGGCCGGATCGATCCCGGGCGCGTTGTTTGCCGAAAAACTGATTTCAAAAATGCCCGGTATGAGCCGGGTCTATTATGTGAATTCAGGTACGGAGGCCAACGAGAAGGTTTTCAAAATTGTCCGCCAAATTGCCCATAAACGATATGGCGGCAAAAAGCACAAAATCCTGTTCCGCGAACGCGATTATCACGGATCATCGATCACCGCCGTGTCCGCCGGTGGCCAGCCAGAACGCAATGCCCAGTATGGCCCGTTCACGCCAGGTTTTGTGGAAGTGCCCCATTGCTGTGAATACAGGGCGCAGTGGGATGTTGAAAATTACGGTGAACGCGCCGCCGATGCGATCGAAGAAGTGATCCTGCGCGAAGGCGCCGATACGGTTGGTGCGATTTGCCTTGAACCGGTAACCGCGGGGGGTGGTGTCCTGACGCCGCCAGAAGGATATTGGCAGCGCGTTCAGGAAATTTGCCGAAAATACGATATTTTGCTGCATATCGACGAGGTCGTTTGCGGCGTTGGTCGCACAGGCAAGTGGTTTGGCTATCAGCATTATGGCATTGAGCCGGATTTCGTCACCATGGCCAAAGGGGTTGCATCAGGCTATGCGGCGATTGCGTGCATGGTCACCAACGAAAAGGTCTTTGACATGTTCAAGGACGATGCCACCGATCCGCTGAACCATTTTCGCGATATTTCGACCTTTGGGGGCTGCACGGCGGGGCCGGTGGCCGCCCTTGAAAACATGCGGATTATCGAAGACGAAGATTTGCTGAGTAATACGCAAGCCATGGGCGAGCGCCTGATGGGGAACCTGCGGGCGCTGATGGATCGACATCCGGTGATTGGTGATGTTCGGGGGCTTGGGCTTTTCTGTGGGGCGGAACTGGTTAAGGACCGCAAAACCAAAGAGCCGGTCGAAGAAAAGCATGTTCAGGCCGTTGTTGCCGATTGTGGTGCGAACGGTGTTGTGATTGGGGCGACAAACCGGTCCCTGCCCGGCTTTAACAATACGTTGTGTCTATCGCCCGCACTGATTGCGACGGGCGATGATATTGATCGCATTACCGATGCCATCGACGGCGCGCTGGGGCGTGTTTTTGGCTAAAACCGACTTGTCTTCGATGACTTAAGACTGCGCCCGCCGGTTTCATGACACGAACCGGCGGGCGCAGGTGCATCTGGCGGATGCTTAGGTTGGGTTCAGCCCCTAGTCACCACGGGGGAAACGTTGCTTTTCCTCGACCTCATTGAGGTCCATGTGGTTGCGCATATAGCGCTCGGACGCCTTTTGCAGCGGTTGGTAATCCCATGGGAAGTAGGACCCGTTGCGCAGGGATTCATACACAATCCAACGCCGTGCCTGACTTTCGCGGACGGCTGCATCAAACGCGTCGATATCCCAACGTTCCGTGCGTTGGGCGCGGAACTGTTCGAGCTGTTCGGCGGTTTGGCCGTCAATCGCCGGATCGGTGGCGAGGTTGTGCTGTTCTTCTGGGTCGGCTTTAAGGTCAAAAAGCTGTTCGGGATCAAGGGCGCAATAGGTGTATTTCCATTGGCCTTCGCGGATGCAGACCAGCGGGGCGTATGACCCCTCGGCGGCGTATTCCATCAAGACCGGGTCTGTGCGCTTTGTGCCCGAAAAAACCGGAAGAAGGCTGGTGCCATCGGTCCATGGCATGATGTCATCAAGCGAAATGCCTGCGATTTCGGCAACGGTTGGCGTGACATCAAGGGTGGAAACCGGATCGGTATAGCAGCCCGGTGTGATGTTCGGCCCGGCCATCATCAGTGGCACCCGCGCCGAGCCTTCAAAGAAGCTCATTTTAAACCAAAGGCCGCGTTCGCCCAGCATGTCGCCATGATCGGACAAGAACAGGATGATGGTGTTTTCCGCCTGTTGGGTGCGATCAAGCACATCGAGGATTTCACCGATTTTGTCATCGATATAGGACACATTGGCAAAATAGGCCTGCCGCGACCGGCGAACATTTTCGCGCGTGATGTCAAAGGCGGTATGATCGCTTGCCAGCAAAAGACGCTGTGAATGCGGGTCTTGATCCTCGAACGCGACGGCATCTGTTTTTGGCTCAAGCTCCGGGCAGTCTTCGTAGAGATCCCAGTATTTCTTGCGCGCGACATAGGGATCATGCGGGTGGGTGAAGCTAACAGTCAGGCACCAGGGGCGTTCATCATGACCACGTGCGAGGTCATAAATCTTTTGCGTGGCGTGAAAGGCAACCTCGTCATCATATTCCATCTGGTTGGAGATTTCCCCCACCCCGGCCCCGGTGACAGACCCCAGATTATGATACCACCAGTCAATGCGTTCGCCCGGTTTGCGGTAATCGGGCGTCCAGCCAAAATCGGCCGGGTAAATATCGGTGGTCAGGCGTTGTTCAAAGCCGTGCAACTGATCGGGGCCGACAAAATGCATCTTGCCCGAAAGGCAGGTGTAATACCCGGCCCGGCGCAAATGATGGGCATAGGTCGGAATGTCTGAGCAAAACTCCGCCGCGTTATCATAAACCCGTGTGCGGCTGGGCAATTGGCCGGCCATAAACGATGCCCGCCCCGGCGCACAGAGCGGGGACGCGGTATAGCAATTTTGGAACCGTGCGGAACGTTCGGCCAAGGCCCGCAAATGCGGCGTATGCAGGAAATCAGCCGGACCATCGGGGAACAAGGTGCCGTTTAATTGGTCGGCCATCAGGATCAAAATATTGGGGGATGCCATGAAGCGGGCGGGCTCCTTTTGGGAAATAAAATGAGGGGGTGCATGGGGGGCGGCGATAACAGACAGCGCAGCAAACGGCCGAAGGGGCGAATTGCCTTGACCACCGATGCGCACCCATCATTAAATCCCCAAATCATCATGTGATGAAACCCGCTGATTTTTAATCAACAACATAAAGAATTTTTATGTCCCAACGCCCGCTTGATCTTGGATGGCTGCGCATTTTTGAAACCGCCGGACGGCTGGGCAGCTTAACCCGCGCGGCACGTGCCCTTGGCATGACGCAACCGGCTGTGACCTATCAAATCAAGCGAATTGAAGAACAGCTTGGTGTGGCATTGTTTCAGCGTGCCCAAGGGGGCAGCCGCCTGACCGACGCGGGGGAGATTTTGTTTCAAGCCGTACAATCGGGTGTCGAGACGATTGATAAGGCCGCAGAGGATACGCGCCGCACGGCAAAGGTGCCGGCAGTTCGGATTTTCACCGATTTTGGCTTTGCCGCATTTTGGTTGATGCCGCGCGTGACCGATTTTCGCCGCCTGCATCCCGAGGCGGAAGTGCATATTGTCGCGTCCCAGGAACTGGATGGTGCGCCCGAACGCGATACGGATGCGGCGATGTTGTTTGGCGCGCGCGATGATTTCCCCGACACCGCGCGGCTTTTGATCCCCGAACGGGTGGTGCCGGTTTGCACACCAGGTTTTCTCGATCGGTTCGGCCCGTTTGACAGCCCGGCTGACTTTGCCGCCGCTCCGTTGCTCCATCTTGAAACCACCGGAAAATCGCGCTGGATAACGTGGCAAACGTGGCTTGCCACCCACGACGTCACGCGCGCCCCGGCACAAGGCGACCTTGGCCTGAATACCTATGGCTTTGTCATACAGGCCGCCTTGGCCGAACAGGGCATTGCGCTGGGCTGGCGGGGATTGGTGGATCATCACCTGGATCAGGGCAGCCTTGTCACCGTTGGCCCGGAGGTCACCCGCAATGATCGGGGCTATTGGTTGGTGCCAAGTGCCGCCGCCCATCCCAGCGCAAGCCCGACAACATCGGTTTTGCTCGATTGGTTGATCCATGAGACGTGATGGAAGCTGACAGAACGTGATGAGGCGCGTTTTACGCCCTAGCCGTCTGTCGACACCGTCAGGGATTTCCATTTTTCAATGTCATCCTGCATCCCGGTCAGCTTATCGGACACCAGTTGATAGGCATCGCTGCCCAACAAAAGCTGTGCGGGTGGGTTTTGATCGTTGATCAATTCCAAAACCGCATCGGCCAGCTTTGCCGGATCGCCAAGTTGCTTGCCGCTTTTTTCCAGACGGGCTTGGCGGATCGGTTCAAACAAGGCGTCATAATCCGCAATCGACCGATCAGTGCGCACCATGGAACGCCCGGCCCAATCGGTTCTAAAAGAGCCGGGGCAAACAGCCGTCACATGCACACCAAACGGGGCCATTTCGGCCCGCATGACTTCGGAAATGCCCTGTAGGGCGAATTTACTACCGCAGTAATAGGCAATGCCGGGCATGGTGATCATGCCGCCCATCGAGGTGATATTGACAATAAAGCCAGCCCGGCGTTCGCGAAAGCGCGGCAAGAAGGCCTTGGCCACCGCGGTTGCGCCAAACACATTGACCTCAAACTGGCGGCGCAATTCATCCATCGGGGATTCTTCGAGCACGCCTTCATGGCCATAACCGGCATTGTTGATCAGCACATCGACCGGCCCAAAATCCGCCTCAGCCTTGGCGACCGTTCCCGGGATGGCATCGAAATCAGTGACATCCATGCGCACCACGTCGATATCGGGCAATTCAGATGTCAGCTGCGCCTGTGCGCGATCAGATCGGACCGTGCCGATGACGGTATAGCCCGCCGCAAGGGCGGCTTTGGCGATGGCAAATCCGAAACCGGAATTCGCACCGGTGATAAAAAATCGTTTGGTCATAGATGTAATCCATTCCTTGACATGATTGGGCGACACACTGTCAAATACTCTTGAAACGGAGCCGTATCTACGCCGGTTACGCTGGTATTCTTGCCCAATCCTATGAAAGCATATGATGACTGCATCTAAGCCCGCCGATCTTGCCCGGCTTGCCGCACAGCTTGCGCCCAAGCAGGGCTATAATTACCAAGCCCTTGCGGGGGTGCGTGTGCTGCGCAGTGAAAGCGTGCTGCATAATGTGCCGGTGCTTTATCAGCCGGGTGTGGTTTTTGTCTGTCAGGGCAGCAAGCGCGGGGTGCTGGATGGCGATGTCTTTGTGTATGACGAAGCGCATTATTTGGCGGTTTCCGTGCCCGTGCCGTTTCGCATGGAATCAGATGCCAGCCCCAAACAGCCGTTGCTTGCGATCTATTTGGATTTTGACATGCGGCTGGTGGCCGAACTGATTGATATGCTTGAGGGATATGGCAAGGTACCGACACCCATCCCCGCGGCCGAAAGCCTGATTTCAACGCCGATTGACACAAACATCCATGATGTTTTGCACCGGCTTCTGACCATATTGCAAAGCCCGGTTGAAATCGCCGTTTTGGGCGATGGGCTGTTGCGGGAATTGTATTTTCGGATACTGACCGGGCCGCAAGGGCCCAAAATGATGACGGCCCTTGCCCTACGCGGGACGGCGGGCAACATCCTGCGCAGTCTGGGATATCTGCGCGCCCACTTTACCCAGCCGTTATCGATTGCGGATTTGGCGCAACAGGCCGGGATGAGTGTGCCGTCCTATCACGCGCATTTCAGAAAGCTTTTGGGCAGCAGTCCGATTCAATATATCAAATCGATGCGCCTGCATGAGGCCCGGCTGTTGCTGGCGCGTCATGGGCAGACGATTGCCGAAGCGGCCAATCGGGTCGGCTATGTCAGCGCGTCGCAATTTAGCCGGGAATTCAAACGCCACTTTGGCAAAACCGCGTCCGAGGAAGTGGCGTGGATGAAACAGCATCTTGGCGAATTGCCCCCGGAACATTCGCGGATGACACTTGCAGATCGAGATTCCCGCCTGCGCGGGAATGACGTTTGAGTGAAGACGTTGACTGTCTGGCTGTTTTACGGCCAGTTGGCTTCGGGGGGCAGGGACATCAGGATGGCTTCGGTGTTGCCGCCGGTCATCAGGCCAAAGCGTGTGCCACGGTCATGGAGCAGGTTAAATTCGACGTAGCGGCCGCGTTTGATCAATTGCGCGCGGCGGTCGTCATCGGTCCATGGTTTGTTGTAATGGCGTTTGACCAGTTCGGGATAGATATCGCGAAAGGCGCGGCCGACATCCTGCGTGAAGGCAAAATCGGCATCCCAATCGGCATCAAGATAATCATAGAAAATCCCGCCCACACCGCGCGCCTCATTACGATGGGGCAGCCAGAAATATTCATCGCACCACTTTTTAAAGCGGTCGTAATAATCATCCCCATGGGCATCACAGGCGGCCTTGAACGCGCCATGGAAATCATTGGTGTCGGCATCATCGGGGAAAACCGGGGTTAAATCCGCACCGCCGCCAAACCATGCCTTGGTCGTGACGATGTGGCGGGTATTCATATGAACTGCCGGGACATGCGGGGAGCATGGATGTGCGACCAGCGAGATGCCCGCCGCCCAGAAATTGGGATTTTCAGCCGCACCGGGGATTTCGGCCCGGAACTTTTCGGAAAATTCGCCGTGCACGGTGGAGATATTGACCCCGACCTTTTCAAACACGCGGCCCTTCATCACCGACATTTCGCCGCCGCCCTCGTTAGGGCCGCGTTCCCAAACGGTGCGGTCAAATCGACCCGCCGGACGGTCGGACAATGGGCCGCTATAGCTGTCTTCGAGGGCCTCGAACGCGGCACAGATATCGTCGCGCAACTGACGGAACCAGTTTTGGGCGGTTTGTTTGCGCTGCGCGATGAGGGCTTCGTCGGCCGTGTGATCGGCATTGGCCTTCATCGCCTGTTTGGCAGCGGTTTTTGCATCCGTCATTGCGTTACTCATTCCATTTATTCGTTCGGTTCAGGTGTTCGGCGCGGCGGCGGGAAAGCCGTTTGTTTGTCTGAGCGCCTCGCCCAGTGTCATCGCGGTGGCCATTGCGACATTCAAGGAGCGCATTTCCGGCTGCATCGGGATGATCACGCGGGCATCAACATAGTCATGTACTTGGTCAGGCACGCCTTTGCTTTCCGAGCCCAGCATTAATATATCGTCGGCGCGAAATTCAAAGTCGCAATAAGGTTCAGCGCCCTTGGTGGTCAGCAAAACCAACCGGCCCGGCACCGTTTCATTTTCGCGCGCCGCGACGAAATCGCGCCAGTCGGCGTGACGTATATAATGTGCCTTTTCCATATAATCCATGCCCGCCCGTTTTAGCGCGCCCGAGGTCAGCAAAAAACCGCACGGTTCGATAATATCGACCGGCAAGCCAAAGCATGCCGCCATGCGCAGGATCGTGCCGGTATTTTGCGGAATGTCAGGTTCGAATAAACAGATTCTCATGAGGTATACCAAGCTCTCGTCAGCTTTTATTTGGACGCACATCTATCATGTCGCAGGCCAACCCAAAAGGGCCTGTTTGGTGTACCTCTTTGCAAACAATTAGCCGTCATGCATTGCAAACTTACTTACTCAGCAAAGCCGAACGCAAAAAACCTAAAACAGAAAAAGGTTATTTATATTATTCTAATTCAACCTATGGTGATACAATGCTGAGAGTGAAAACCATATAGGTGAGATAGAAAATGGTAAGTTTTAAATTTAGTTTCGATAAAATAAGGGACTTAAACTGTCTTTCGTTATGCGGGGTTATCCTCTTCCTACTTGTCAGCCATTGTCCGTCATCCTTGCGCGCTGACGACAAGAAAGTTTGGATTGCGTGTGCAAGTCAGGGACAAACATGCAATCTTCAATCGAATAATTCTCCGGCAAGCTTTGCCGTGATGCGCATCGGCGGGGAAGGCAAGTACCACTTCATCGCCGCCAGCGGCGTGAGTGAAATACCATGCAGTATTGATGTTGTCGGTGATGCAAATTTCGGAAAACCAAAAGAATGTGCATATACCGAGCAGGATATTTTCGGTCTGAGTAAAATTGAAGAATCTGCGTGGGGAGGTCCATGCGCACATGAGGGTAGGTCTTGCACTAATGAATCGACTACTCATATTTCTTGGATGCGATACGGAAGACCCGCTCAAGGCACTACACCCGCCAAATGGGTTTACGTCCCGATCGGACCACACACAACTGTTAAATGTTCAAATGAATTTGTCGGCGTTGACCCAGCATACGGACATAACGAAAAGTCATGCTGGATGCTTAACGAACCAATTGGCTTCGCTAAAGATGCATCGCCAACAAAATGCGCAAACGAAGGCAAAGATTGCGATTTCACCGACTCTGCGTTGCGTGCAGTTCAGATTCGCCCCGTCAACGTTGAGCCTGTAACCAATGCCAGAACAGTTCTTGTCAGCAGCCCAGAGCTTAAATGCGGCATTCAAAGCTTCAAGCTAGATCCATCCCCAGGAACAGTTAAGCAATGCTATACTCAGCCTTTGCAAATCAAGGTAACCAATCTGGTTGGATCTTGGAAATTGATCGCAACACAACAATGCCCCGGAGGACGATCGAATTGCACTATAAGCAGGTCTATTGGAGTAGGAACCACAAGATCGCAAGGAAGTACAAACACACAACAAGAAAGCCTAAGTATTGAACGAGCGGTCGAAGCGGGATTTTCTATAAAAGGAGCAAGCGGCAAGGTTTCATCTACAATCGCGGCGACTTGGCTTCACAGCAGCACCTATAGCGTCGACCTCCAGGAGAGTCTGCAAGAAATAACAAAAACCGACTGCGACATAGATCTCACAACCGCTCCAAGAAACACCACGAATCTGGTATCCTATTTTCAATTTAGGACATCGCAGGACATATCTTGCGTTAGCAAGGGCACTTGCAGTCAAACTACCAATACGATTGACACTATTTGCGGCTTAAACCTGCCGCCAAATACCGTTCCTCAATGTTTACCTGGGTATTTCGACAAAACCGATAGCACGTTACAGACGTGCGTATATAAATAAACGCTTAATTCCTCCGCGCAGGAATCTGATTTGGATCCCCCCGACCAGCGGGGGATCCAAAGACATTTAAGCGGTAAACAGCTTTAACCCCGGGATCAAAGGGACCATGACCACAGTGCCTTTTGACTCATAGCGCATCTGAGCGGTCTGGAGCATAACCGATCTGGGCGATGTGGGCGATCTGTTGGGCCACATCATCGGCAGGTCTGAGAATAGAATCGGGAACGTGATCGATCACTGCATCCAAGGTGATACTGCAGGTAATTTAAGGCCCGATGGACCAAACCCGCCAAATGGTCACCAAGCGACGTCTAAATTTTATGATTTCTTTGGAAAATTGATAATTTTTTCGGGTGGTCTTTGGGGGGTGTTTGCAGCGTTCTTTGCCCCCTGCCCGATGCCGGTTTGAAACCGCGAAATTGACGCCGTTTGGCGTGTTTAGAATCGCTTTAACATGCCGGACAAAACCACCGCCTGAGTCATAAAATTACACAAAAACGCCCGTGTTAGACTTTTTTGGCATTATATTAATGAAAATTGCATCCTCTTGGTTGAAAATGGCGGATTAAGCCGCAAATCCGCGTGGCTTTACCCATTTGTGCAGTGCGAAACCGGATGATTTTGTTGAATGCAAACAATTTGCAACTCCAAGTTCTCCTTAACAAACGTGTTTTTTGTTAGTATACGAAGCTCGAAACAGGCCTAAAGGCTTTTGGGGATAGGATTGTTTGATTTTCATCAAGGGAAAGCAAACATGAATCCCGTAAGTCTGGCTTTTGGCATCCCGCATGCCTGTTTTGGGGGCAGAAAGAGGAAGACATTATGTCGCAATCGGTCCAGTCATCCGGCGAGCATCAGCCGGACGAGAACCGCAGGGATTTCCTGACCTTGGCGACCACTGCAGTCGGCGTTGTTGGCGCTGGTTGTGCGTTGTTGCCGTTCGTGGACAGCATGAACCCGTCCAAAGACGTTCTGGCGCTGGCGTCTGTCGAGGTGAATATCTCGAACATTCCCGTCGGTCAGGCGATTAAAGTCATGTGGCGTGGCAAGCCCGTCTTTATCCGACATCGTACAGAACGCGAAATCACTGAAGCCGAAGAGGTTTCATTGAATGAGCTTGTCGATCCGCAAACCGATGCGTCGCGTGTCGAGAAGAAAGAGTGGCTGATTGTTGTTGGCGTTTGCACCCATTTGGGTTGCATCCCAATGGGAACGGCCACCGGTGAACCGCGCGGCGATTACGATGGCTGGTACTGCCCATGCCATGGGTCGCACTATGATTCGTCTGGTCGCATCCGTAAGGGTCCTGCGCCGGCAAACCTTGTTGTGCCGGAATACACGTTCGTTTCCGACACCACGGTTAAGATCGGCTAAGGAGCAGATATAATGAGTGCACCCGTTTGGAATAACAAAGTGGTGAAATGGGTTGATGACCGCCTGCCGGTTTTCTCCATGCTGCACCACTCCGCATATGAATATCCGACCCCGAAAAACCTGTCTTACATGTGGAACTTCGGTTCTTTGGCCGGGTTTGTTCTGGTGACGATGATTTTGTCAGGGATCTTCCTGGCAATGAATTACACCCCGCATGCCGATATGGCGTTCTGGTCGGTTGAGCGCATCATGCGCGATGTCAACTATGGCTGGTTGATCCGCTATATCCATATGAACGGCGCATCGATGTTCTTCATCTGCGTTTACATTCATATTTTCCGGGGACTTTATTACGGATCATACAAAGCACCGCGCGAAATGCTGTGGTGGATTGGTATTTTGATCCTGCTTGCGATGATGGCGACGGCCTTTATGGGTTACGTTCTGCCATGGGGCCAGATGTCCTTCTGGGGGGCGACGGTTATTACCAACCTGTTCACCGCTTTCCCGGTCGTTGGTGAGTCAATTGTTCAGTTGCTTTGGGGCGGCTTCTCTGTCGCAAACCCGACCCTGAACCGGTTCTTCTCGCTGCATTATCTGATGCCGTTTGTCATTCTGGGCCTTGTTGTCCTGCATGTCTGGGCATTGCATACCGTGCGTTCGAACAACCCGACCGGCGTTGAGATCAAAACCCCGCAGGATGCGATTGCATTCCACCCGTATTACACGATCAAAGATCTGTTCGGGATGGGTGTGTTCTTGATCTTCTTCCTGTTCTTTGTGTTCTTTGCACCGGACTTCTTTGGCGAGCCAGATAACTATATTCCGGCGAACCCGCTGGTGACCCCGCCGCACATTGTGCCCGAATGGTACTTCTTGCCGTTCTATGCCATTTTGCGGTCGATCGATTTCAGCGTGTTTGGCGTTCCGGCAAAACTGCTTGGTGTCTTGGCGATGTTTGCCTCGATCATCATTCTGTTTGTTATCCCGTGGCTTGATACCTCGAAAGTACGCAGCTCAAAATACCGTCCTGTTTACAAGTGGTTCTTCCTGATCCTGTTCATTGACTGCTTTATCCTTGGATATTGCGGCAAGAAGGCCCCGGATGATTACTTCATGGGCATTGAAGGGCTTAAGGTGATTACGGTTGGCCAGTTGGCAACGCTGTATTACTTCGCGCACTTCCTTGTTGTCATGCCGCTTGTCGGCAAACTGGAACGGCCTAAACCGCTGCCAGCAAGTATCAGCCAATCTGTTCTCAAGGAGGGAGCTAATGCGTAAATTCGCACTGACCGCAATTGCAGCTGCCTTCGCGCTAACAGCCTTTACCGGCGGTGCTGCCAAGGCTGCCGGGGAAGGTCCGGTTCCTGAGGCACAGGAATGGAGCTGGCACGGGTTGTTTGGCACATATGATCGTGCCCAGCTTCAGCGTGGCTTCCAGGTCTATAAAAACATCTGTGCTGGTTGTCATAGCCTTCGTTTCATTGCGTTCCGTAATCTGGAAGGCATTGGCTTTAACGAAGACCAGATCAAGGCGATCGCGGCGGAATACGATATTGAAGACGGCCCGAACGATGATGGTGACATGTTCACCCGTCCGGGGATTGCGTCGGATTATTTCCCGTCACCGTTCCCGAACTCCAAGGCAGCAGCCGCATCGAACGGTGGGGCCATTCCGCCCGACCTTTCGTTGATGGCCAAAGCCCGGATGCATGGACCGGACTATATCGTCGCCCTTATGACCGGCTATGAGGAAGAAGCACCTGAGGGCTTCGACCTTGCAGATGGCAAGTATTACAACCACTACTTCCCGGGACATCAGATTTCCATGGCACCGCCGCTTTATGACGAAGCGGTCGAGTATACCGATGGGACCCCGATGACCCTGGAGCAACACGCACATGACGTTGCGGCGTTCCTGAACTGGACGGCACAGCCCGAACTTGAAGCCCGTAAATCTTTGGGGTGGAAAGTGATGCTGTTCCTGATCGTTCTGACCGTGATGCTGTATGCGGTGAAACGTAAAATCTGGCGCGACGTCGAACATTAAGTTCGGTTTCGTCACACAGAAAATGAAACAGGCCACCGAATTTCGGTGGCCTGTTTTTTTAGATCACTATCGCAAAAGCATGTTTGGATGAGAGGCGCTGGTTACGCCGCCTTGGCCGCCAAACTGCTGTGATCACCATCCGAAATGCGGATAATGTGATCGGCAATATGTTCGGCCAAATCCGGATCATGGGTGACCAAAAGCAACGCAAGCCCGCGATCGCGAACCTGCGCACACAAAAGATCAATGACACGCTTTTGACTAACCGGATCAAGGCGCGAGGTTGCCTCGTCCGCAAAGAGCATCACCGGATCAAGCAGCAACGACCGGGCAATGGCAAAGCGTTGTAATTCGCCGCCGGAAATCGCATCTGGCCGACGCGCCAGAAGACCCCGATCAAGCCCCAATTGATCGAGCATCGCGTTGATGCGCGCCCCATCAATGTTGTGCAATTTGCGAAGATCGGCAAAAGCACGTCCCAGTGTTTGCCCGGCGATAAACGCCGATGGCGGGTCTTGATAGATCTTTTGATATTTCATCGCGGGCAAATCATCGCCCCATGAAACATGCCCGGCATCCGGTTTGATGAGCTTAAGCAGGATATTTCCAAGGGTGCTTTTGCCACTGCCGCTTGGACCAAGGATGATCGTGACTTGGCCCTTGGCGATTGCGACATCGACATCTGAAAACAGGGTATTGCGGCCAAACGATTTGCCAATGCTGTCGGCGGCAACAACGATGTCATCCGACTTTTTGGCGCGTGCTGGCGTGCGGACCGGCCAGTTGGCGGGCAAAGCCGCCACCAGTTCGCGACTATAGTCATGCGAAGGATTGCGCAGCACCTGATCGGCCGTGCCAAGTTCAAGCAAACGCCCCTTGCGCATCACCCCGACTGTCCCCCCGACCTTTTCGGCCAGTTCCAAGTCATGCGTAATCACCATCAAAGTCCGCCCCGCCGCGACTTCGCCACGCAAGAGATCGGCAACCACATCACATAAGGCACGGTCGAGCCCCTTGGTCGGTTCATCTGCCAGCATGATCGGACTTTGCGCGGCATGGGCCATGGCAATCGACACCCGCTGGGCCATGCCGCCCGACAATTCAAACGGATAGGCATCAAACGACCCGGCCAATCCAACAGAGGCAAGTTCGTCTGCCGCCATTTGATTGGCTTGTTTGCGGCCGATCCCCCGCAGATCGGTGTAAAGTTCGGCAACCTGCGCACCCACCCGCATGGTGGGATCAAGCGACAGCCACGGTTCTTGGGGCAACAGGGCAAATTTACGCCCCCAAAGTTCGCGCCGTTGTTGCGGACTGAGGGGCAGAATGTCTGTGCCATCGAGCAGGATTTTCCCGTCGCACGACAGACTGTCTGGCAAGCTTCCCATGATGGCGTGCATCACAAGACTTTTGCCCGATCCGGTTTCGCCGATCAGGCAGATCGGGTTGGATGGACCACAGACCAGCGACACATCCGAGACCAAAACGGTATCATCGGCCGTGCGCACCGTCAGATTTTCGATACGAAGCTCATATGTCATCAGCTTTTCCTTCCGGCCATTAATTGCAGCCCCAGAACGAGAAGAAAGATCCCAATCGCAGGCATCAATATCTGCAAGGGGGCCTCGCTGTAATAGGGGACCAATTCAACAATCATTGCGCCGAGTTCCGGGGTTGGCGGACGCAAACCCACATGGATGGCACTAAGTGTGCTGACCGCAATGATTGCCGAGCCCATCGCAAAGGCAAACAGCGTTGCCATCGGGCCGGTCAAAGCCGGCACAATGATGCGTGTAAAAACATATAGCCGACTAAATCCAAGAAGACGGGTCGCCTCGACCGAGGGCGATGTGATGACACGCGCGGTTTCAATGCGGGCCACGCGGAAAAACTCGACCCACAGATACAGCGCCAAGCCGAGATAAAGCGGGCCAAATTCCCCCGGTGCAAAGGCCAGCAACAAAAGAACCAGCAGCAATCCGGGAAGGGCCAGAATAATGTCGGACAGGGCAACAAGGCCCCGTTCGACCATCCCGCCCCGGGCCGCGGCAATCACGCCAAGCAAAATACCCGGTACTGCCGCACTGATTGCCGTGACAAATGCCATCGCAAAGGACAACTGAGCCCCATGCGCAAGGCGCGACACCATGGATCGGCCAAAATGATCCGTGCCGAGCAGATATCCATCAACACCCGGGCCAACCAAGACGGCATTATAATTTTGGTGCAGCGGATCGGTGGAAATGAAGACAGGCCCCAAAACCGCAAACAGCAGCAAGCACACTAAAATAAATGCGCCGGTGATGCGCGCCGGTGTCCAAAAGACAGACCGCGATCCATCCATCATGTCCGCCGCCACATCGGTTGGAAGATTTGCGAACGATTTGGTTTTCATGACGGCATCCTCCGCAAACGGGGATCAAGCCGCAGGCAAGCAAGATCGATCAGACTGTTTAACAAAACAAACAGTCCGCCCATCGCAAGTGCGGTGCCCTGAACCATCGGCACATCACGGGCGATCACCGCATGTACAAGCGCATGGCCAATCCCCGGAAAGGCAAAGATCGATTCAACAACGACCACGCCTTCGACCAGATAGACCATCTGCAAACCGAGATATGTGACAACCGGCAAGGACGCATTTCGCAAGCCATGACGACGCACCACGGTTGGATCGGAAAGCCCCTTGTAGCGGGCATGGGTGAAATACGGCGCCTGGGAGACCTGTGCCATGGCGTCACGCATCACGCGCGATGACATGGCCGCCAGCCCCAACGCCAAGGTCACGGACGGCAGGACCAGATTCTGCCAACCGCCAAATCCGGCGGTCGGGAACCAGCGCAGCGTCACGCCAAAAATCACCATGAACAGAACCGCCAGAACAAATGGCGGCACGGCGCGAAAGGCGATTGAAAGAACCAAGGTAACGCGGTCAAAAACCGATCCGGGGAAAAGCCCGGCAATCGCACCAATGGTTGGTCCAATGATCAACGCGAGGACAAAGGCAATCGCAGCCAGCCACAATGTATAGCCAAGCTGTAGCGCGATTTCATCGACGACCGGCGCACCCGACACAAGCGAATGGCCAAGATCAAACCGTAAAAGATCGCCCATCCAACTGGCGAAACGTACCAGCAACGGCCGATCAAGCCCCAGTTCCACGCGCACCATGTCAGAAAGGGCGTTGTCCATCATATCGGGCCCATACCGCCCAGCCGCAATCCGCAAGGCCGGATCACCGGGCAGGAAATACATCAGCGCGAAGCTGAGTGTTCCGACAATCAAAACGACTGCTACAAGCTGTAGCAGTCGCGTGAGGAGAAGTCCCTGTAGAGACCGTGTCGTCATGGTGCCCACCGCATATCTGCCAGATGGTAATTCTGCTCATACGGGTCGACATAGACATTTTCGAGCTTTGCGGTCGATGCGACGGCAAGTTCGCTCCAGACGACGGGAATAGTTGGCAGATCATTTTGCAAGATCGCAGCCAGCTTTTCCTGAATCGCAACGCGTGCAATCGGGTCCGCCGTGCTTTTCAGATCGGCAACCAGATCGAACGCCTCGGTGTTGGACCAATTCATTGACCCCCAATCGGCACCGCCGGGGCCATAATCGGCAATCACGGTCGCGGCGGGATCCGGCACCTGCGAGAAACTGCGGGTTAACAACGCCAGATCAAGGGTCCCGTCAGCGTGGCCTGCGGGGATTTCGGTGTAACTGCCGACCGAAATGTTCACCGCAATCCCGACATCGCGAAGCTGCGATTGAAGTGCGGTTGCGAGCAACGGCAAATCAGGGCGGCTTGCATAGGTGCGCAGCGTAACTTCGAACCGTTTCCCATCGTTTTCCAAGACGCCATCGGCCCCCGGTTTCCAACCAGCATCGGCCAACAATTTGCGCGCCGCATCCGGGTTATATTCCAGCGGTGCAATCTCATCCGTGCTCCAGCCCGGGATTGATGGCGGGAACAACTTGGTTGCGGCAAGATCGCGGTTGCGCATGACGACCGCCGATAGGGCTTCGCGGTTAATCGCCATACTGAGCGCTTTGCGTTCGGTGACCTCGTCAAAGAACGGCTTTGCCAGATTGAGCTTAAGCATCCGCGTGCGCGGTACTGTGGCGATGGTGACGTTGACATCGGGGTTGTTTTTAAGCTGGGTCACCGAAACGGGCAGCAGCGAAATCGCAAGATCGGCATCCCCGCTTTGGACCATCATGGTTCTGGTTTCGCCGCGCCCAATCGCCAGATAATTGATCTTTTCAATATGGGCATGACCATTCCACCACTGATCAAATGCAGAAAGCTCAACATGGAGGGGCGGCGTTACTGTATCGACCTTATAGGCACCTGTGCCAATGATGCTGGTGACTTCACCATTTTCATCAAATGAAGACGGGGCCAGAATGACCGTGCTGTAATGAGACAGAAAAGCCGGCAGCATGGCAAAGGGGGACGACAGTGTGACGACAACGCCATTGTCCGTCGCAGCAATCTTGGTGATGGGCGCCTGATGGAGCACGCCGGGGCGCTCAAACGCGCGTTGCAGATCATCAGCAACAATTTGCGGTGTCATGGGTGTGCCGTCATGAAATACGACATCATCACGCAGGGTAAAGTGCCAGATCAGCCCGTCATTTTCCGTGCGACTTTCACTGGCCAGCATGGGGACAAGTTTCCGGTCACGGTTAATCGTGAACAGCGTTTCCACAACTTGGGTCCGGCTAAAAATATAGCCCGATTTGGCAGGATCAAGACCGGCAATTTCATTGGGGCTTGTAACGTCAAGGACATCATCATTGGATGCTGCGATTGCGGACGGGACAAAAGGTCCGACCGCGCTGGCGGTTAAAAAGCCGGCAGCGGCAAGTATCTGCGCAAGCGAGGCTCGCATAATTGATCGTCTCCATAATACGATTTGATATGATATAACATAACACTTCAAAGCGGTTCGGAGTTGAAAAGTCAATCTATTTTGCGAGTGAATTGCAAAAACCGTTTCGGTAAAAACTGTGTCGCGCACCACATCGAACATTCCGTTCAATTGCGACGCACGGAAAATGAAACAGGCCACCGAATTTCGGCAGCCTGTTTTTTTTGGGTATGTCGCGTGTCCGTGCCTTACGCACGCTTTCGGCGTCTTGCGCCGTGAACGATGATGGATCAGCCTGATTAGACCTTTGGCCAGGCTGCATATTTTTCCCACACTTTAGAGACCATCCTTAAGCGGGGGAAAAAACAACCGATTATCCAAGCCCGAAACCCGGTGATTGCCGTTCAAGAGAAGCTTGGGCATTTGGGCACAACGTCCCCTGCCGGTGGTTTTAGAAGGGGACATCGATCCCTTCAAACGGGTCCTCGCCGAATTTCTGCGCATACATCTGTGCAAAGACCTTCATATAGGCAAATTCATTTTCAGTCGGTTCGGGCTTCTCGGGCGCTTCGTAAGGGAGTCCAAACATTTCCGCATGCAATTCGCCGGATGTCGGACGATCGTCCGGGTCATAGGTAATGGCCTCAAAACTGGCACCAAAGCTTTCTTTAAGCATATCCCCGACCTGTTTGTTCACAAAGTCGTTGCGGGCGTCGCCATAGACGCCTTTTTCATCAGCCATGGCGTTCGCTTTAGCATAGGCAACACGGCACGGCCCACCAGGAATCCCGCTTGAGGTAAAGCCAGTATTGACACCGATGGTCCCGACCAGCTTACCGTTCAATCGGAAAGCGGTATGGATCGGCTGGGCGTTCTGCCATTCGATTTGGCTCATCTCGTCTTGTTCAAGCTTCTGGCGCAGAAAGTCCTTTTGCCTTGCCAACATGTCGTTAGCAACTTTGTCCGTCTTGTTGTTATGAACAGATCCCACACTGTCCTTTGACAGGGAATTTTTCAGCACATAGTCCATCATCTCGCCCCCGATATGTCATTAAAGCTGCAATTCCAGCTCGCAACTTACGTGCCAGTTGTATTTTGCAAGAACAGAAATGATGAGGGAAACCACGATTACAGGCACTCTTGCCTTAAGGGGTATCGCTTTGGTGGGCTGTATCCGGGGCGTGCTTTGCGTTTGGCTTTTGAAGTTCTTCGCGATGTTGGTGATTGCCATCGGCGGGGCGCATGGGCGGGACCGCAACCGGCATGTGGACTAGGCGGCGTTTGCGCGATGGGGTGCCGGTGCTGGCATAGAGTTGTTTGCCCGCTTCGACGATGGACACCCCTGCAAAGGCCTTAAACAAGCGTGATCCGATATTTTCAAACACCTGCGACCAGCGCAGCAAGAAGCGGCGATGCGTTGGCGGCATGAACAGCGCGCGGCTGTGTTGGACCGGCAAAAACATGTTTTCGCGCATCAGGTTTTGCAATTGCGAGACACTGTGGGGATGGCCAAAGCCAAAGGGGGTGTTTTCCGACCAGCTCCAAAGGGAGCTTCGGTTTGGGGTGACCACCACAATCCGTCCATTAGGGGTGAGAACCCGCCAGCATTCACGCATCAAACGGCGCATGGAATCGGAATGTTCGACCAGATGCACCACCAAAATGCGATCGACCGAGCTATCGGGCAGTGGCAGCATGGTTTCTTCGGTCAGGGCCACACGGTTGGCTTCGCCGGCGGGCCAATGCACACAGCCCTGTTGGGCGGGCATAAAGGACATCACGCGCTCGGCTTCGCCAATGAACGGGCGCAAATAGGGTGTCGCATAGCCAAAGCCCAGCACGCGCAAGCCGCGCACATCCGACCACATCAGACGCAAACGCCGACGGATCAGACGCCGGGCGGCCTGGCCTAGCGTACTGGCATAAAAACGGTGAAGATCAACGACATCCTGACGCATGATTAACCCTAAGGTTCCTTCGCATCTACATAAGTTAGTGGCTGTTTAGATATTTGCCACAGCGGAACCGAACAGGACCCTAGCACCCAATGAGGGGTTGCGGAAATATCTTTGAAACGCGCACGAACATAGAATGTCAGAAAGTTTGCCGGTTGGGTGATTGTTTCAAGACAGGTGATGCTGATAATGTGGGGCACATCACATCATCATTTTATTGAGGTCCCCTTATGGCTGCGGGCGAAGTTATCGTTATTCCGTGTCTTTCAGACAATTACACCTATCTGGTGCGCTGCCACCGCAGCGAGATGACCGCGATCATTGATCCGGGCGAAGCCGCCCCGGTGATTGCCGCGTTGAAAGAGCGTGAATGGCAGCTTGATCTTGTCATCAACACCCACCACCACAATGACCACATTGCGGGCAATGGCGAGCTGATTGAAAAATACGGCGCGAAATTGTTGGGCCCGACGGCAGAAAAAGACCGCATTCCCAACATGGATGAAACCGTTGCCGAGGGTGATCAGGTTTTGGTCGGCGAGCTGCAAGGCCGCGTGTTTGACGTACCGGGCCATACATCGGGACATATCGCGTTTTATTTCCCGGCAATCACCGCACTGTTTTCGGGCGATAGCCTGTTTGCGCTGGGCTGCGGCCGGTTGTTTGAAGGTACGCCGGAACAGATGTGGCAGTCCTTGCAAAAATTCCGCAATCTTCCTGACAGCACGCAGGTCTATTGCGGGCATGAATATACCCAGGCAAACGCCAAATTTGCCAAAACGATCGAGCCCGATAACCCGATCCTTGCGGCACGCTGTCAGGATATTGACGGGTTGCGCGCCCGCAACATCCCGACCATCCCATCGCGCATTGATGTCGAACTGGCAACCAACCCGTTCTTGCGCGCCGATCAGCCATCGGTCGCGGCCGCACTGGGTATGGAGGGGTCGACCCCGACCGAGATTTTTACGGAAATCCGCAAGCGCAAAGATAATTTCTGATCTGATGGCGTTGGGCGGCGAACAGCTTTCGATGCGGGCAGTTTTGGTTGCTCGCATCGTCCTTTTCACATCGCCCTATTCAGATCTTGCTTGGCCTATTGCATCTGCTTAAACAGCACGTTCTGATCAAGCAGATAGCGCGAGAATAAAGGAAGGCTTGCCGCACCGATGGCGCGTGCGGCACCGCCGACCTGGCCTTGTTCGATGCGCGGGCGCGCGATGCCCTGTAGATCAAGGTCGGATATAGCCCCCCGGGTGGCATCGACAATGCGCGCGCAGATATCGCGCGGAAATGCGCCGTCGACAATCACCGTTTCAAAATCAATCACCGAGCAGACCGAGGTAATGGCAATCGCCAAACTGCGTGCGGTGTGATTGATCCAGATATCCAGCGTATCGCCAAGTTGCCCCCACGCGGCTGGATCGCGCCACAGCATGGCCGGATCACGGCCATCGCGGGTTAGCATTTCTTCAAGCACGAAAATTGATGCCTGATCGATCAGCTGGCTGGGATGACCGGTGCGCGATGAAACCGGCATGGAGCCAAACGCCCCGGCATTGCCCGTTCGCCCGGCATAAAGTGCTTGGTTCAGAACGACCCCGCCGCCAATGAACGAGCCAATAAAGAAATAGGCAAAATCGGAATAGTTCGGGCCAAGGCCAAACACCAGTTCAGCGCCACACGCCGCCGTCGCGTCGTTTTGTTGAAACACCGGAAACGGCACGATGGCCCCGATGGTGTCGATCAGATCGACTTCGCGCCAGGCATTAAGATCATCAATCGGCGCACCGACTTCTTCGCCCCAATTCCAAAGTTCGAACGGGGCGGCAATCCCGATGCCAGCGATTCGGGCCTGCTGGGCGGCCGTGAGGCTTGCGGTGATTTGATCAACCGAGTTGCGGACAAATTGGCGGATACTGTCGGGGGTGGGATAGCGATAAGCTTGGGTCAGGGTGCCGCGAACGTTGCCGACAAAATCAAGCAGGATCAGTTCTGCACTGCGTCGTCCGATCTTAAGACCAAAGGAATAAACCCCATCGGGATTAAGGGCCATGGGGACTTTGGGTTTGCCGACTTTGCCGCGCACAGGATCGCCACGCATCAAAAGCCCGTCTTTTTCAAGGCCGCGCATAATCACCGAAACGGTTTGCGCCGACAGCCCCGAAAGCCTTGCAATTTCGGCCTTTGACAGGCCCGCATTGCGGCGCACCAGCGATAAAACCAGCCGTTCGTTATAGGCGCGCACACGCAATTGATTGGCACCCCCGCCCGGATGCAGCGGGCGCGTTGCGGGGTCATCGGCCCCGGTTTGATCAGGGTTTTGTGTTGGTGACACTGTCATGCGTTCCTCCCCGAGCTTTGATGCCCGATTGGACAAAAGAGTGACAGGATTAATTAATAAATCAATCGGATTTATTAATTGACAGCGTCCGATATTTCGTGTGTCGTATGGAAATACAGGTTGAAGACCCTACATCATAAAGCGCGTTACAATCTGTTTGGAAAACAAACACAGATGGCATCAACAGCCAGTCATTCAGGGAATTTCCTGGGAGGAAATGATGAAGAAAGCACTTCTTGGCGCAACCCTTGGTGCGCTTGCACTAAGCTTTGTCGCTGGCCCGACCACCGCAAAGGCAGATGAAATTGGCGCCTGCCTGATTACCAAAACCGATATCAACCCGTTCTTTGTGAAAATGAAAGAAGGGGCATCCGCCGCCGCCGTTGCGCAAAACGTCAATCTGTCAACGTATGCCGGTAAAATTGATGGCGATCACGAAACACAGGTTCAGGCGATTGAAACCTGCATCGCATCGGGTGCCAAAGGCATTTTGATCACCGCATCCGATACCAAGGCGATTGTGCCAGCGGTGAAAAAGGCGCGCGATGCCGGGATTTTAGTGATTGCCCTTGATACCCCGCTTGAACCGATTGATTCCGCCGATGCCACCTTTGCCACCGATAACTTTAAGGCCGGTGAACTGATCGGCCAATGGGCGGCAGCCAAACTGGGCGACAAGGCATCGGACGCCAAGATCGCGTTGCTTGACCTGACGCCAAGTGCACCATCGGTCGATGTTTTGCGCGATCAGGGCTTTTTGAAAGGGTTCGGGATCGACATCAAGGACGCCAACAAAATTGGTGACGAGGATGACGACCGGATCGTTGGCCATGACGTGACAAACGGCAACGAAGAAGGTGGCCGCGAGGCGATGGAAAACCTGATGCAGCGCGATCCGGGCATCAATGTGGTTTACACCATCAATGAACCCGCCGCCGCCGGTGCATATGAGGCGCTGAAAGCCTTTGGCATGGAAGAAGGCGTTCTGATCGTTTCGGTTGATGGCGGGTGCCCCGGTGTTGCCAACGTCAAGGATGGCGTGATTGGTGCAACGTCGCAGCAATACCCGACCGATATGGCCTATAAGGGGATCGAGGCGATCCGCACATGGGTCGATACCGGTGAAAAACCCCAAAATACCGAAGGGCTTAACTTCTTTGATACGGGTGTAAACCTTGTCACCGATCAGCCGGTTGACGGTGTGCCATCGATTTCGGTCGAAGAAGGCATGAACCGTTGCTGGGGCTAAGCCGCGCCAAATGAAACGGGGGGCGGATATGAGTTTATCCGCCCTACCCCGCGTATTTTATATTTCAGGTCACACTTGGTCACACCCCGATATCAAGCCGGTAATAAAACCGGAACGGGGCCAGTCATTCATCCACGCGCAGCCAATGTGACGTGTTGATCTTGACGATGACCAAGCCGGGAGGAAGAGATGAGCGAAACCACGCCGACGTCTCGCAAGAAACAGGATTTCGAGCATTCGCTTGATGCCAGCGACAAGAATGTCGCGCAGTTTGACCATAAAAGCCGAAACATCTTTGCCACCATACAGCACTTTTTGCATGGCAATCCGACCATGGTGCCGGTGATTGTTCTGGTGTGCTCGATCGTGATTTTCGGTCTGGTGGCCGGGCCTAAATTTTTCTCGCCGTTTAACCTTTCGCTGATTTTGCAGCAGGTGGCGGTGATTGGCATTTTGGCCGCCGCACAGAGCCTTGTGATCCTGACGGCGGGGATTGATCTTTCGGTTGGGGCGATCATGGTTTTGATGTCCGTGATCATGGGCCAACTTGCCATTACGCTTGGCCTTCCGGCACCGCTTGCGATTTTTATCGGGTTTGTCGGCGGGATTGGTGCTGGGTTGCTGAACGGTTTTTTGGTCACGCGCATTAAATTGCCGCCCTTTATCGTGACCCTTGGCACGTGGAATATCTTTTTTGCGTTGAACCTTTGGCTTTCGGGGGCGCAATCGATCCGCAGCCAGACCCTGGATGAACTTGCCCCGCTTTTGAAATTCTTTGGCGAGAGCCTTGCGATTGGCAGTGCGCGGGTGACCTATGGGTCCATCCTGATGTTGGTGGTGTTTGCCGTGCTTTGGTACATCCTGAACCACACCAGTTGGGGGCGGCACGTTTACGCCATTGGCGATGACAAGGAAGCCGCCGAACTGTCGGGCATTCGCACCAACCGCACGCTTATTATGGTGTATGGGCTGGCGGGGCTTGTGTGTGGCATTGCCGCATGGGCATCAATCGGGCGGGTTGGATCGGTATCACCGCAAAGTTTCCAAGAAGCCAATTTGCAATCAATTACCGCGGTTGTGATTGGGGGCATATCGCTGTTTGGCGGGCGTGGATCGATCATTGGTCCGTTGATCGGGGCCTTGATTGTTGGCGTGTTTAATTCCGGTTTGCGATTGGCGGGGGTCGATGTGCTGTGGCAGGTCTTTGCCATTGGCTGGCTGACCATCATCGCGGTTGCAATCGACCAATGGATCAGAAAGGTGTCAGCATGAGTACCCATCAAACACCTGTTCTTAAGGCGCGTGGCATTGTCAAACGCTATGGCCGGGTTACCGCCCTTGATCACGCGGATTTTGATCTTTATCCCGGCGAAATTTTGGCCGTGATCGGCGATAATGGTGCGGGGAAATCATCGTTGATTAAGGCCCTTTCGGGGGCGATCACGGTTGATGAAGGCACGATTGAGCTTGATGGCAAGCCCATTCATTTTTCATCGCCAATGGATGCCCGCGAAGCCGGGATCGAGACGGTGTATCAGAACCTTGCCCTGTCGCCTGCCCTTTCGATTGCCGACAATATGTTTATGGGTCGGGAGCTTCGAAAGCCTAGCATTATGGGCAAGTATTTCGGCGCCCTTGACCACAAAGGCATGCAACGCATTGCACGTGAAAAGCTGACCGAGCTTGGCCTGATGACGATCCAAAACATCAATCAGGCGGTTGAAACCCTTTCGGGGGGGCAGCGCCAAGGGGTCGCCGTGGCAAGGGCAGCAGCATTTGGATCGCGCGTGGTGATCATGGATGAACCGACCGCCGCCCTTGGGGTCAAGGAAAGCCGACGTGTTCTTGAACTGATTGCCGATGTTCGGGCACGCGGGATGCCGATTGTGCTTATTTCGCACAATATGCCGCATGTGTTTGAAGTTGCGGACCGAATTCATGTGCATCGGTTGGGAAAACGGCTTTGCACCATCAAGCCGGATGATTACAGTATGTCCGATGCCGTTGCCTTTATGACCGGGGCGGCGGAACCACCGAATGTCGACAGCGCGACCTAACCGCGTCATTGCTGTTGGCGTCTTTCCATGGCGTGCTTACCCTTGCCAGCGCGACAAGCATCGCGGGCTTAGCTTGAATGAATGTTGATTGAATAAATGACCCTTGATTTGGATGGACTGACCGCCCGCATTCGTGCGGCGCATACCGATGACGCGCGTCTTATCGTTGCCATTGCCGGTGCGCCCGCATCGGGCAAAACAACCTTGGCCGAAAAACTTCATCAGCATCTTGGCGGGGATGCGGCCGGCGTTGCGGTTGTGCCGATGGACGGATTTCATTTTGACGATGCGATCTTGTCCGAACGCGGGGTTTTGAACCGCAAAGGCGCGCCCCATACGTTTGACGCGGGGGGCCTGAAACGGATTTTAGAAGCCATCAAGGAAGACGCCAACGAGGACGTTTATGTGCCGGTGTTTGACCGTGGCCTTGAACTTTCGCGCGGGTCGGCACGCTGCATATCGCCCAGCCACCGGATTATCCTGGTCGAAGGCAATTACTTGCTGCTGAACCAAGAACCGTGGGATCAACTGGCAAAGTTGTTTGATCTGTCGATTTACCTTGAGGTGCCCGAAGAAACATTGCGCGCCCGGTTGCTGGATCGTTGGCGGAGCTTTGGCTTTAACGAGGCCGATGCCCTGCAAAAGGCGCAGGGCAATGACCTTCCGAATGCGCAAACGGTCGTGATGTTGACCAAGAAAGCCGACATCACGATTTCAGACGCCTAGCCGCCGCCGGTAGGACCGCCCGCGTGTTTTGCGATCAGGGTTTTGTCAGAACCATTTCAAAACACATGGGCACCTGCGCATCACGGTCTTCGTAGATATCAAAGTCGACTTCGCGGTTGGAATGGGGATATTCGGTCAGGCGTTCCAACCGCAGGCCAGCCTGTATCGCGGCGGTGACGATGTCGCCCATGGTATGGGAAAACCACCAAGATACGGGTGCTTTGCCGGGCGAGGATCCGTCATAGGTGATTGGCTCTTCGCTGGCATAGGGGGTTTTGGCGAAATAGGAATGTTTCGGTGTGAACGGATCAGCGGCATCTGGATCGAACATTTCAAGCACGGGGTGGGTTTCATAGATTGCCAATGTCGCCCCCGTGGTCAGAAGCCCCGCCACCGCCTGAAAGAACAGTTTGAGATCCGGCATCCAGTTCAGCACGCCGATTGTAATCACGCCAACATCAAAATCGGCATCGATGTCGGACGGCAAGTTATAGATGTCTGAACACAGAAACTGACACTCCAGACTCGCCGCATTTTTAAGCATTTCGGCCTGGGCTAGGAACGCATCGGACTGATCGATCCCCAGAACCGATGTTGCGCCCATTTTTGCCAGCGACAATGCTTCGCGGCCATTGTTACATCCGACCTGCACCGCCTTTTTGCCCCGCACACCAATGGCATCAAGGGTTGCGCCAAACGTTTCGTCAAAGACGCCGTGGTCATGATCGCGCAGCTTGGCAACGATATCATCGATATTTAAAGTTGCCTGATGGTACGTCGCCGAGGCATTCCATGCTGCTTTGTTATCGGCGGTAAATTTAGAATTTTCAGTCATCACATCCCCACGCATCATCAAGATCAGCACAACTATTACGGTTCATTCCATCGCCGTCATCAGAATTTTATGATGATGTCCGTTTGGAAATTGCCACACCGTCCACCATGATACCGCGCAACCAGTCAGCAACGGCGCGGACCTGTGGCAGGTGTCTTTTATCCTGATGAGTCAAAAGCCAGACTTCGCGGCCCACAGGTTCATAGCCGGGCAGTTTGCGCAACCAGTCAAGCGCATCGCCAAGGCAGACAGGCAGCAACGCACAACAGGCAACATTGCGCATCATTGACACCATAAGGGAGCTTCGGTTGCCCGTGCCAATCACCGTGCGATCCGGAAAGGTTTCGCTCAGCCAGCGTTGTTCAGGTTTGTCGGCAAAGAATTCATCAAGATCAATCCACGGCAAGGTGGTCGGATCAAAAGCATGATCCAACGCATCGATGCCGCGGTCCATCGGATGGCAGTACACCCCGTATTCCAGATAGCCAAGGCGGCGAATATGAAACGCGCCACTTTCGGGCCGGGCAAGACGCAGGGCCAGATCGGTTTCACGTTGCGGCAGGCTTAGATTGCGGTTCGCCCCCATCAGTTCAAGCGAAATGCGCGGATGTTTTGCATGCAAGGATGCCAGATGTGGCGCAACACACTGTTCCAAGATCGCATCGACCCCGGTGATCCGAACAGCACCAGAGACCTGATCTCCAGATGTATCTGGTGCGGATTGATCCAGAAGGCCCGCGACGGTTGTTTGCATGCTTTGCGCTGTTTCAAGCAGCGGTCGCGCACTTGCAGTGGCGCGCAGAACACCGCCATCGCGGTGCAGGATGGCATAGCCCAGCCATTCTTCCAGCCGGGCAAGGCGGCGGGCCACCGTGGTTTGGTTAACACCAAGTTCGCGTGCGGCGGCACTCATATTACCGGCTTTGCAGACATGGGCGAAGGTGCGCAATCCTTCCCAATCAAGTGACATTGTCGTGCCTTTCTGTGGTCCCGGCGTCCCTCTGCATTTTTGCAGAGGTTAGCCGAATTATTACGGCTGGAAAATGCAAATTTGCAGGCGCAATCTGTGGGCATCGGTTCACAACAAAATAAGGAGCGAACAATGACAGCCAAGACCATCTTTGACATCGCCGGTGCGAAGCTTCCGACCGGAACGCCAGAGGACGCAGCACTTATTGTGATTGATGCACAGGAAGAATATCGGTCGGGCAGCTTGCAATTGGTGGGGCTTGATGCCGCCCTTGGCAACATTCAAAAGTTGCTGGCCCATTGGCGGGCGAAAGGCGGCAAAGTGATCAACATCCAGCATCACGCCAAAGGCCTTTTTGATCCATCAACCCCCTATGCCGCCATCGTTGACGAGGTTAAGCCGGGCGGCGATGAGCCGGTTCTGACCAAGGCCGTGCCGAATTCGTTTGGGGGCACGAACCTTGACGAGTTGCTGAAGGAAGCGGGCATCAAGCATGTGGTCCTGAGCGGCTTTATGACCCATGTCTGCGTTTCAACCACCGCACGGTTTGCCAATGAAATCGGCTATGACGTGTCTGTGGTATCGGACGCCACCGCAACCCGTGACCTGCCAGATGCGACCACCGGCGATGTCATCCCCGCCGCCGAGCTACATCGGGCGGAATTGGCGATCCTGTCTGACACCTTTGCCAAGATTGTCACGACGGACGATGTGCTTAAGGCGTAAGTGCCCAGCATCATCGGTTCCCACCCAAAAGAAACGCCCCGCAGAATGCTGCGGGGCGTTTTCGTATTTGCCAGTTTATATTGGCTGATCAGCACATGTGCTGGCCGCCATTGATCGACAGGCATGATCCGGTGATGAAGCCGGAATTTGGGCCGCAAAGATAAAGGACTGCTTGTGCGATTTCATCGGCCTCGCCCAATCGACCGACCGGGATTTTGGCGATGATGCTTTCAAGGACCTTTTCAGGAACAGCCGCCACCATGTCGGTATTGATATAGCCCGGCGCGATGGTGTTGACCGTAATGCCCTTGCGCGCGGTTTCCTGTGCCAGGGCCTTGGTAAAGCCGTGCACACCGGCCTTGGCGGCGGAATAGTTGGCCTGCCCCATCTGACCGGCCTGCCCGTTGATCGAGGAGATATTGACCACCCGGCCAAAGCCGCGCGCACGCATGCCTTCAAGCGCTGGTTTGGTCATATAAAATAGCGAACTGAGATTGGTTTCAATCACCGCATTCCATGCATCGACATCCATTTTATGCATGAAGCCATCGCGGGTGATGCCAGCGTTGTTGACCAGAATATCGATCGGGCCAACTTCTTCTTCGATTTTCGCGATGCCATTGGCACAGGCATCTGCGTCTGCGACACTCCATTTAAAGGCCGGAATGCCGGTTTCATCGGTAAAGGCGCGTGCGGCGTCATCGTTGCCGCCATAGTTTGCAACGACGTTAAAGCCCGCCTTTTTGAGCGCCAAGCTGATGGATTTACCAATGCCGCGTGTCCCACCGGACACCAAAGCTGTCTTCGTCATGATCGCCTCCCTTTAATTCGTTTATCAAAACCCTGATTGAATTGATTTCCGTCATTTGCCCTTCTACGACATGCGAAAAATTAACCCATAGGTAGATTTATAGACCTTATTTTGCCCTCCTTCCATGATGCATATCAGTTTAAAACGTGATCTTTGGTCGTATCGGACACCCCAAAAAGGGGCCGAAAAGACAAACAGGACGCCCCCGTAAGAGGACGCCCTGCTGGTCATGAAGATTTATGAGGTGCTGCTTTTCTTAGCGTTCGACGCAAAGAGCAACCCCCATGCCACCACCAATGCAGAGCGTCGCGAGACCTTTTTTCGCGTCGCGCTTCTGCATTTCATGGAGCAAAGTGGTAAAGACGCGTGCACCCGATGCGCCAATCGGATGGCCCAGCGCAATCGCGCCGCCATTCACATTGACCTTATCGGTATCCCAGCCCATTTCGCGGTTGACCGCAATCGCCTGCGCGGCGAAGGCTTCGTTGGCTTCGATCAGGTCAAGATCACCCGCCGACCAACCGGCTTTTTCCAGTGCCTTTTTCGATGCCGGGATCGGGCCAGAGCCCATGATCGCCGGATCAACACCCGCCGTTGCCCAGCTTTTGATGGTTGCAAGCGGGGTCAGCCCACGTTTGGACGCCTCGGCAGCGGACATGACGACCAAGGCCGCAGCCCCGTCGTTAATCCCAGATGCGTTGCCCGCGGTTACCGTGCCTTCCTTATCAAACGCCGGGCGGAGCTTGGACATGCCTTCGACGCTGGCGCCGTGACGCGGATATTCGTCCGCATCAAAGATGGTTTCACCCTTACGGTGGGCGATCGTGACAGGAGCAATTTCATCGTCAAAGCGGCCAGCCTTTTGGGCGGCTTCGGCTTTGTTTTGGGATGCGACGGCAAATTCGTCTTGTTCTTCGCGTGAAATGCCCCATTTGGCGGCGACATTTTCGGCGGTGTTGCCCATGTGATAGCCGTTAAAGGCACACCACAGGCCGTCCTTGATCATGCTGTCGATGAATTTGACATCGCCCATTTTATGCCCGGCGCGCAAGTTTGCGACATGGGTGGAGTTGGACATGTTTTCCTGACCACCAGCGACGACGATATTGGCATCCCCGGTCATGATTTGCTGGGCAGCCAATGCGACGGTGCGCAGGCCAGAGCCACAAACCTGATTGATCAGGAAGGCTGTTGCGCGCTCGGAAATGCCAGCCGCCATGGCGGCCTGACGTGCCGGGTTTTGCCCCTGACCGCCGGTAAGAACCTGCCCGAGAATGACTTCGTCAACAGCGTCACCTTCGATGCCAGCACGTTTGAGTGCGGCCTTGATGGCGACAGCGCCTAAATCATGGGCGGGGGTATTGGCAAGCGTACCGCTGAATGCGCCAATTGGCGTTCTGGCGGCACTTACAATTACGACGTCGGTCATGAAACCCTCCGATTATATCTTGTTTACGTTTTTCCCCGGACCGGGCAACGATGTTTTTATCCACGCGCTTTGTGGTCCTGTTACGATCTTATCGCACTGCAGCAAAATTCCAAGCACTGATCCCTCCCTCTTTCGGAGAGGATGACCTTCTTTTTGTCGGCTTTTCGTGGGCATCTTTGCTTTGGCCCAGCACGCGGACGATCCCAAAGGCGGCGTTGCCCGCGCTGTTTGCAAAACGTTGCCCTTAGAGTGTGTGCTTATTGAGGCAATATCGCAACCCCAGTTGCAGATTTTGACGGCATCACACGCCAAAATGACAGGCCGATTTTCCGCCAAATGCAGCCAAACAAATACGTTTTGGGGCTCTTTTATTCGTGTTGGGAAAACCCAATATGCCAATAAGGGAGTTAAACCCACGGTGGTGGGTGCGTGGTGGTTTCGCCGTAACTTCCGCGTAATTTCCCGGGGGGGTTAGGATTTAACCGCCTAAACCCGATGCAAAGCGGTGGGATCCGTTGGGAAACGATGGTGAAGGGTACACAGAACAAAGAAAGGCAGATTTAGACGCAGCATGATCAAAGGCAGTCATTTGAATGAGCAATATTCTATTTGTTGACGATGACGTTAATATTCTAAGCGGGTTACGCCGCCGAGCGCGCCGCGTGCATCCGGAATGGAATATTTCGTTCGTGACCAGTGGTGCCCAAGCCCTGTCTTTGTGTGATGAGCAAAGCTTTGACGTTGTTGTTTCTGACATGCGCATGCCCGGCATGGATGGTGCAGATTTACTGCATCAACTTCAGGACAAAATCCCCGACACCGCCCGGATTATTTTATCGGGATATTCCGAAGACGACGCCATCCTTCGAACCGTTGGTCCCGCCCAACGATACCTTGCCAAACCGTGTGATGACGAAGTTCTGTTCGAAGCGCTTGAGCAGATGCTTGGCATTCGGAGCCTTTTGGCGAAAGCCGACATTCGAAGCATTATCGGCGGCATTGATGCGCTGGCGTCCCCGCCTGATACCTATACCCGGCTTGTGCAGGCCTTTGACGATCCCAAAACGGGCAATGATCAGATCGTTGCCATCGTGTCATCGGATATCGCACTGACCGCCGAAGTTCTGAAGATGACAAATTCCGCCTATTTCGCGCTGCCCAACAAGATTACGTCAATTTCGCACGCGGTACGCATGATCGGGGCGGATACATTGAAATCGCTGGCGATTTTCATTGGCCTGTTCAAAAGCTTTGACGGGCCGGATGCGGTTGTTGGGCGCATGAAAACATTGTGTCGGCGATCCCAACAAATGGGGATCGCCGCAGCACTCATCGGCGAGTACGAAAAACTCGGCAAGGATGCCTGCCAGTTGCTGCCATCCGTTGGCATGATGAGCCATATCGGCAGCCTGATCTTGTATCTTTACTATCACGCGCGGATGGACAAGGTCATTGCGCGGGTTGAGAAAGAAGGCATTTCGATTGTTGACGCCGAACGTGATGAATTTGGCGCCGCCCATCCCGAAATTGGCGCGTATCTTTTGGGGCTTTGGGGATTTCCGGAAAGCCTGACCAACGCGGTAGCCCACCATCACGACCCGGTCGCGTTCAACCAGACTGAAATGAACGAGTTAACCGCCCTTTATGCCGCACAGCATTTAACCCGTGAACTTAGCGCGCAGCATCGCCCGCAAGATGGCGACGACGAAAACCCAGATGCACCGACCACTGAACCAGAAAGCACGATTGATATCGGCTATCTCGAAAAGATTGGGAAAGCCGACAGCTTGCCCGCTTGGCGGAAAATCGTTGCCACGGTCCTGAAAAGTTACCCGTAAATTTCATTAAGAGGGGAAGTGTCCAAAATGGCCGACTATAAAGTTCTTTTTGTCGACGATGACTCCAACCTTCTGATGGCGTTGCGCCGTCAACTGCGCGGAAAGTTCGATATGGTGACCGCGGCAGGCGGGGCCACCGGCCTTACCATGTTTGACGAACACGACAATATCGCGGTTTGCGTTGCCGACATGCAGATGCCCGGCATGACCGGGCTTGAATTCCTTGAAAAGGTGCAAAAAGTCAGCCCCGATACTGTGCGCATCATGCTGACTGGCAATGCCGATCAGGCAACGGCGGTCAACGCGATCAACAAGGGGCAAATTTTTCGGTTTTTCTCCAAACCTTATGAGACCGAAGACCTGCAACGCGCCCTGACGGATGGGTTGCGCCAGCACCAACTGATTACAGCAGAAAAGAGCCTTATTCAGGAAACGCTTGCGGGTAGTGTGAAGCTTTTGACCGATGTGATGGCGCAGCTTAATCCGACGGTTTTTGGCCGGTCGATGAAAATGAAAAGCTGGTGTGATCTGATTTCCAAAGAGATCGGCTTTCCGCGGCCTTGGGAACTGGGCATTGCCGCATTGCTGTGCCCGATCGGGATCGTTGCCCTGCCGCCCGATATTCTTGCGCGGATGTCGGTTGGCAAGCGATTGCAGCCGCTGGAGCGTGACTTACTCAAACGCACGCCAGAAGTCGGCCATAAACTGATTAGCAATATCCCCCGCCTGGAAGCGGTGGCGGAAATTGTTCATTTCCAGAACCGCAATTTTGACGGCACCGGCTTTCCTGACGAAGGCCCGGTGGGCGAGGATATTCCGCTGGGTGCGCGCATCTTGCGGATCGTTCGGGATTTGGCAGAAGTCAGCTTTGGCGGCGAGCCAACCGACATTGATTTCGAACAGATCGGGCAAAAACCGCACCGTTATGACCCGGTTCTGTTTGAGAAAATCAGGAAGCTTTTGGCCGTCATCGATAACGATCAGGACCTGCCGCCCGAAGGGGTTGATATGACGCTTTCGATTGCGAACCTGCGCGAGGGTGATCTTTTGATGACCGACCTTGAAACCGTGGACAACCATATCGTTTTAACCCACGGCAACTTTATCTCTGAAATGCAGCTCGCACGGATCAGAGTTTTCCAAAAAGCCCATGATTTTCGAGAGCCCGTAGACATCAAACGCGGCGTTAAAACGAGGACCGTGTGATTTGTCAGGAAGGTACAAATCCAAGGGAGACAAAATGGAACGCTGTTATGAATGAGCAAAATGTCGAAACCCAAGAAGATGCCGAGGCGATCGAGGATCAAAGCACCGAGATCGAAGAACAGGACGCCGCATTAGACGCGCAAAATGAAGACGCAGAAGTAGCGGCGAACGCCGCGCCAGACGCATCAAAAGACACCGTCGAAGATAAGAAAATTTTGCGCACGGATGCCGGTGGCCCTGAGACCAATGATCTGTTGCTGGCCGTCGATGAGATCACAACCGATGACGAAGTGCGCAGCCAGTTTCGCGCCCTTTTGCAGGAACAGCAAAAGCGCCAGCAGGAAACCACCCAGCGCCTTAAAACCATTCTTGATAGCGTGGTCGAGGGCATCTTGGTGGTGAATAATGGCGGGGTGATCGAGGATTTCAATAAATCGGCGACCGAAATCCTGCGTGCGGACGAGGATCAGCTTTTGGGCACGAATGTCGATATGATGTTTATCGACCGCAAGGCGACGTTGCGCCACCGCCTTTTGAACAAATGCATCAGCATCCGAAGCGGGGTTTTGAAATACGATTACACGGAAACAATGGCCCAGCGCCAAGACGGCGATACTTTTCCGATGGAAATCACCATCAGCCCAGCCAACCTGACCGGCGAGATGAACTATTTGTATATTTTCCGCGACATCACGCGGCGCAAACAGGCCGAAGAATCCCACAACAAGCTAGAAAGCGAACTGCGCGAAGCCTTAAAGCTTGAGGCAATTGGCCATCTGGCAGGCGGCATCGCGCATGAGATCAATACGCCAAGCCAATATATTCGCGACAATTTGAAATTCCTGAACGACGGATATGGGGCGATTTCACGCATGCTGGGTCTTGCCATGCATGTATTGTGGGAACATCGCAACGAGTTGTCCGACAATGCGTTTTCGAAATTTGCCAAGCAAATGCGTGATGCGGATCTTGAGTTTTTGCTTGATGAAATCCCCCACGCAACCCAGCAGTCACTTGATGGGATCAATCAGGTGGCCAAGATTGTGTTGTCGATGAAGGAATTTTCCCACCCAAGCGGGGCCGAGAAAACCGCAACCGATATCAACCGTGTGCTTGAGAATGTGTTGGTGGTGTCACGCAATGAGTGGAAGCACTATGCCAATATGGAAACCAAGATGGATGCGGAACTTCCACATATTCCGACCCATGTGAATGAGATTAATCAGGTGTTCCTGAACCTTATTGTCAATGCAGCCCAAGCCATTCACGCCGCCGGACGCACACCCGAAGAAGGGGAAATCACGGTTAAGACCACATCGCTTGATGACAGTATCCTGATCAGCATCAGCGATAACGGATCAGGCATCGAGCCAGAAAACAGATCAAAAATCTTTAATCCGTTTTTCACCACCAAAGAGGTTGGCAAGGGAACGGGTCAGGGACTTGCGATTACGCATGACATTGTCCAGACCCGCCATGGTGGGCGCATCTGGTTTGAGACACAGGTCAATAAGGGCACGACGTTCCATGTGCTGTTGCCCGCCGAAGACAGAACCGGCCGCCAAGCGGATGGCAAAAAGAAAGCACCGACCCAAGCCTGATCCAAACCAAGTTAGGCGCAGGCATGTGCAGACCTGGGGGCCTGCGGCAAACTATCGCCCGCTATACTCCGATGACGGCTTCGTCCTTGAGGGTTTCGGTCACGATATAGGTGCGATACCAGACGATGTTTTCATCCGCATCAAACAGGGTTTCGCAGAGTGCTGTATATTCGGCCATGTCCTGCATATGTAAAATCAAAACGCCGGTGACCTCGCCCGTCACGATATAGCATTGCCGAACAGCGGCAAGTTGGCGGGTTTTGGTAATAAAGTCCTGACGGTATTGATTGCCGTGGCGATGAAATTCAAGATTGATCACCGCCTTAAGCGGACGGCCAACCAAGGCCGGATCAACCACCGCCACGGTTTTTACGATCACTTTGATATGGATGTCTCAGGCAAGGGGCGCTTGATCCACATCGTAACAATTACGATGGTGGCTAAAAACTGCGCTATACCAAATAAGGTTAATGAGCTGAGCAGGCCAATCATGTCGGCGATAACGCCGCAAATAATTACCGGTACTGAAAAGCCAAGATAAGCGTAAACAAACAATCCGGCTGTAGCCCGCGCACGGTTGAATGGTGCACGCAATGAAACCTCTGAGAGTGCCGCGAGATATGTAAAGCCATAACTTGAAGAACTTGTGATGCCTGTGCCAATAAGAACGAGGCTGATGTTGCCAACCACGACACCTGCAAGGAGCAAGACAAATCCGGCAGGTATCAGGAAAAAGCCGATTGCCAATGCAGTGCGATTTGAGAGCTTCCTCCCGATGGGCTGGCATATAAATCCCATAAAAATCGCCAGAAAAACGACCGCACCTGTCCACTGTTCATACCCGTGTCGCTTGAGTTCGAGTGGCACCACTGAAATAATCATTCCAGAAGTAGCCCAAGCAATAAACATTGCTAGGCCATATAGAGCGGTTCCTTCAGGGAAAACTGGCAGCCTCAACATTGATACACTTGTATCTTTGCTTGAACGAGGAAGCAGCACCGCTGCGATTAACAGGATCGATGCGAGAACTAGGAAAAATATGAAGCTCGCTGGAATGAACGTGTGGCCTTGGAAGTTGAGGCTGACCCCTGTTGCAAGTGCGCCACCTGAAAAACCCAAAGCAGTTGTCGTGGTCACGAGAAGAGCAGCATTTTTGGCGTGCTTTTCTCCTAGAAGCTCCGCCATGTACGCGGTACCCGCAGTCGTTGCAAGCCCTGTTCCGACGCCGAGCATCGCACGGGCAGCCATCAAACTGTACCAATTCGGTGCAGCAGCTAGCAACGCCGTGGCTGCGCCACTCAATAATAACGCTAAAACAACTGGAAGACGTCGTCCAACCCGGTCCGATAGTCCGCCGAGCAACATGAGTGTTGGCATTAAACCAGCAACATAAGCAGCGAAAGCAGTTGTCACAGATATCGCGGTATACTGGGCTCCTTCAACATATGCACTATATAGAGGAGCTTGTAGATTGACACTGAATGTCACAGCAAAAAGCACCATAGCTAGAAGACAAGACGCAGCAATTCTGAACATTTTAATCAACCCTAAATAGTTGTTTCTGTTCGCTTGACATAAAATTTAATTTAATACAATATTTAAATTGTACTAAATACAGTGAAGCCATGCCCAAAGCACATTACCTCAGACTTGCCAATATGGTTGCGGAAGAGATCCGCAATGGCGTCCGCCAGCCGGGAACGCAGATGCCAACGCATCGTGCCTTCGCCGAAAAACACGGTATTGCCTTGGCTACTGCCACGCGGACATATCGTCTCTTGGAAAGCCAGGGACTGATTGTTGGCGAGCAAGGTCGGGGGGTATTTGTTCGTGATATGGCGGTGCCGCTTTCACTCGGTGTGGAGCAGAAGCCAGCCGATGGCCAGATTGACCTAGTCTTTAATATGCCGGGGGCGCCCTCCGATTCGCAGGTTCTTCGCACGGCTCTTAAAGCGCTTGCGAACAGAGGAGATCTAGACGCTTTTCTCCGCTACCAACCACATGGTGGTCGTCAGCACGAACGTAAAATCATTGCCAGTTATCTCAGCTCAATGTTGGGAAATGTTCCGTTTGAGAGGTTGCTGTTAACCTCGGGCGCTCAACATGGTTTGGCCATCACTCTTTTCAGCTTGCTGCGTCGGGGCGATGCGGTTGGAACGGAACCATTGACTTACCCTGGATTCAAGACAGCAGCAGAGCTGCACGGCATCAGTCTTTTTTCTGTTCGCCGAGAAAGCCAGCCGTTTGATGCCGATCACCTTGAGCAGGTGTGTCGCGAAAAGAAACTTCGTGCACTTTATTTGATGCCGACAGTGCAAAACCCTCTAGGATCAGTCATGCCAGAGGACGAGCGCCAGCAAATTGTCTCTATCGCCCGCAAATATGACCTGCTGATCTTTGAGGACAGTGCATATGCGTTTCTTGAAACGAATCCGCCAATTAGTTTCTTCGAGCTTGCACCAGAGCGTACCATTTATATTGGTGGTTTCTCGAAAAACATCGCGACCGGATTGCGCCTTGGGTATGTCATCGCGCCGGATCAATATCTAGAACGAATGATCTATGCGATTAGGGCGACAACTTGGAATGTTCCGGCTTTGATTTCCGCCATTATTTGCGGGTGGGTGCAAGACGGCACCCTCGCTGAGTTCGAGAAAGCCCGTCGCGCTGATGGCGCGCGCCGTCAGAATTTGTGCCGAGAAGTTCTGCGCGAGACGGAAATTGTGTCTCACCCAAATGCGGGATTCATCTGGTTGCCACTATCTCGGGGGTTAAGGGCTGAGCCAATTATCAGGGAAATTGCTGCAAATGGCGTAGCCGTGGCGGGAAGTGAGCCCTATGCCGTAACGGAGGCTGCACCTCATGCACTGCGTGTGGCTTTTGGCGGAATAGATATCCAAGAGTTACATCGGGCTCTTGAGATCATCCGTGATTGCATCGTTTCACAAGCACGCTAGTTCAACTCAGACATTACTTACCGGACTAGGCGAAGATTGATGAGTTCGTGATGAGAGGTAACGATGCCATATTGCGCGACAATGCGCAAATTCGCCGCCCCGGTTGTGGGCCAACATGGCATGATCGGCGGACTTAAAACGCCGTGGCACCCGTTGCGAAAAACAGGTACACACGCAATTTCCGCAAGCCCCAAACACCCAAATTGAGCCCCATCATGACACGTACCGCGCGCCGATATTTAATTGATCTGATCAACCGCAGTCAGAAGCTGTTTGTGACCTTAATCAAGGTGATGCTGCCGGTGATGATCATTGTGCGCATCGCCCAAGAGTTTGGCGCGATTGATGCGGCGTCCGAGCTGCTGAGCCCGATGATGGCGTTGATTGGCCTGCCGCCCGAGGCCGGATTGATTTGGGCGACCTGCGCGCTGGTCAGCATGTATGGCGCGGTTGGGGCGTTTATCGGGTTGGCGGGCACGCTTGATATGACAGGCGGGCAGCTTAGCGCGCTGTGTGCGATGATGCTGTTTGCCCATGGATTGCCCGTCGAACAGGCGATTGTCAAACGTGCGGGTGGCAGCTTCATCGCGACCACGGCCCTTCGGGTTGGGGCGGCGATTGGCTATGGCGCGCTGGTCACATGGGTCAGCAACACGACCGGCTGGCTGTCTGAGCCGGTTGATTTTTCGTGGATGGCCGGCGGTGATGTCAGCGCGGCAGCGACCGGACTGGCCGGTTGGGGGGATTGGGCGGTTCAAACCATCAAGTCGCTGATTGTTAGCTTTGGGGTGATTTTGGCGCTTTTGGTGGTGCTTGACGCGATGAAGGTCACCGGGCTTACCGATAAATTTACCCGTGCGATGTTGCCGATCTTGCGTGTTTCGGGATTGTCGCGCGATGTGGCGCCGGTAACGACGATTGGCGTGTTGCTTGGCCTGACATATGGCGGGGCGTTGATCATTGATGAAGCGCGCAAGAACAACTACCGCAAGCGTACGCTGTTTTTATCGCTGTGCTGGTTGTCTTTGTCGCATTCACTGATCGAGGATACGGCGATCATGTTTGCGCTTGGTGCCGATCTTTGGGTGATTTTGGTCGGGCGGGTGATCCTGACCCTGATCATTGTGGCGTTGCTGGCACGTTTGACGCTGCGCTGGGACCGGGAACCGGCACAATTGGCAACCGATACGGCTTGATCACATCATTGGGAACGGGTGCGAAAGCGGCCCTATTGCATCAACCAATTGACCAAGGGCACCCATGTTGATTTTTGTGCCCGCGATCCGACCATCATGCCGACATGCCCGGCCGAGGGATGCAGTTCGGTGCGCAAATCTTTTGGCAGCACATCAAACAGCGCCTTGGCACTTTCGGGCGGCACGATCCGATCACTTTCGGGGATAACGGTGATTGTCGGGCAGCAAATATCCGCCGGGTTGATATCAATGCCGTCAATCTGCCATTCGCCCTTGGCCGGTTTGTTTTCGACATACCATCCGATCAGGCAATCGGCCGCAACGCGGCGCGTTAACGGCACCCCATCATTGAGCCAATCTTCAAGGGCGACAAAATCACGGGCCTTGGCCGATTTGGTCGGCATCTTGTCAAAACGGCGGAACTTTTCGCCCATCATGAACGGGTCCAAGCTGGCAAACAGGCTTTGCAAGACATCGACCGGCAGGACGTCATGAATGGCCAGCATATGCGGCAAAGATGGTGCGAAAGCCGCCGCAATACGCGATTGGGTTGGGCCAGCGGCCATGAAGTCCCACGGGGTTGCCAAAAGGGCCAGCTTTTTGACCTGTGCCGGATCCAGCAAGGTTGCGGCCAAGGCCAGCACCCCGCCCATGCAATAGCCCATCATCGCAACCGGGCCACCGTTGATGTCCGCCACATCCTGTAAGGCCATCACCAGCCGCCCAGCGATATAATCATCCAGCCCGAAATTCACTTCGTCCGGGCCGGGATAGCCCCAATCGACCAACAGCGGACGATAACCCGATTTTGCGAGAAACCGTGCGAAGCTTCGTTTTTCATTGAGATCAAGGATATAGCCGCGATTGACCAAGGATGGCACCAGCAAGATAATCTCGCCATCTTGCGCGTCTTTGTTGGGTGCGGTGACGCCGTAATCATAAATCTGGGTCGATCCGTCTTCCCAGATCACCGGCACATCATCGATGTTGCGGCGATAGTCATGACGTTGATAGGCGCGCACCCCATCATGAAAGCCGGCATGGCGATCAAAGGCCACGCGATCAAGCGCCTGCACGACATCATCGGGATGGTAGTTATTCATCTCCGTCAGGAGTTCCGCCGCCTGATCCCGGAGTTCGGCCTTCCAGGGCAGCAATTGTTTCTGAAAGATCGGCAATGCGGCGCGCGAGCTGAGCCAGCTCGTCATCTCGACTGCCATGTGCATCGGAAGCGGCCTTGGCCCTGCCCGCCTTTGGCGGGTTCTTTTGGGGGGATTTTGCTTTGGCGTTTGTGGATTGCTCATCGGTTTCCTGCCCCTTTGCCGGTTTTTGGCCGCCTGATTTTGACGATGACGTTTTGGTCGTGCTTACCGCATTTGGATTGTCAGCCTTGGGCGCACCCGGCGACGGCGCATCTTGGGCGGTGGTTTTAGGATTTTCGGCCGCGGCTTTGTGTGGCTCGTCGCTCGGTGCGGCGGCGTTTGGCTTTGCGGTGGTGCTGGCCGGGTTGGTGGCAAACGGCATCACACCCGGAAAGGGTGCGGTGGGCAAATCGCGCGCCGCCTTGGCCATTTGATCCATCATCGATTTTAGCGGATTGGACGCATCAAGCCCGTCCATCAGCGGGTTTTTCATCATGTTGGCCGCCATGTCAGACGGCGTCATGCCGGGTTGCTGGCCCATTGCCATTTGCCCGATCAGATTGCCCCAGGCTTCAAACCCCTCGCCCATGCGCGAGGTATCCGCACCGAGCGAGGCATAAAGACGGCCAATCGCACTGGCGGCCTGTGTGCCATCCGCGGTGGCGGCGACCTGTTCACGCCACAGATCCAAGAACCGCTGTGCCAGATGGTCAAGCGCGTCGTCTTCGTCCTGTTCTGTGGCCGGGTCTTTGGTGTGATCTTTGCCGGTTGTCTTTTGTGACACCTATGCCGCCCCCTGATGATGTTTGGCGAGTTGTCTTTACTATAGAGAGATGCGCTGACGGGTAAAATGAAAACCCTTGCTGCGCGGCAACACGCTTTATTCCGGGTTGTTTTTCGCACTGCACTTTGCGTTGAGGACTGGACACATTGGAAAAATCACGGCACTCTGTGGGTCGCCTGAGCAATTGCAAAATTGAAAATGCTGCGCAACATCGTAAATTGTGCATGCGCAAAGCGGGGTCGAAAGATGCCCATAATCAAAGTGCCAGGCAAACGTCCGGGAAACAGGGAAGCAGGAAACACCGCCATGACCAACAAAAAATCTGACGATCAAGATCGCATTGTTATCAAGAAATACGCGAACCGCCGCCTCTATAACACCGCGACGAGTTCCTATGTCACGCTTGATCACCTGTCGCAGATGGTCAAGGAAAACACCGACTTTGTGGTCTATGACGCCAAAACCGGTGACGACATCACGCGCCCGGTCCTGACCCAGATTATCGTTGAAGAGGAAAGCAAGGGGCAGAACCTTTTGCCGATCAATTTCCTGCGTCAGCTGATCGGGTTTTACGGCGACAGCCTGCAAGGGTTGGTGCCCGGTTACCTTGAACAATCCATGCAGTCATTTGCCCATAATCAGGAACAGATGCGCGAATATATGCAAGGCACGATGAGCGGCATTTTCCCGTTTGGTCAGTTCGAAGAAATGAACAAACAGAATATGGCGCTGTTCGAACAGACGATGAAAATGTTTTCCCCGTTTGCCAAAGAAGGCGAAAACGGTGCCGCGGGCAATACGCCACATGCTGGCGCGTCCGCAGCAAGTCCTGCCAAAGCGGATGCATCGCTTGATGAGCTGAAAAGCCAGCTTGAAGCCATGCAAGCACAGCTTAATACGCTGGCGAATAGCAAGACCGACAAATAAGTCGTTCAACACCCGAGATTTTAAAAGGCGGTGCCACGCGAAAGCGGCGCCGCCTTTTTTATGTCTGTGGTCCAGTTCACAGTTTGCCCCAACGCATTTTTCATGCGTCCGTGTGAGACACTTCACAGCACGCAAGCGATCCGAAATCGCGTGAGGATCATCGTTTCGTCGGCAACAAGTACCGTGCCCATATAGGTGCCGAACCCAATGTTGCGGTGCGATGATGGGGTGCCATGATGGGGTGAACGTTCTGCGATCTGAACCGATTCGCCCCACAACCGTTCGGCATCATTCCTGCATAAATTTTTCATTAACCCTTTTTGACCGTCCGACAGTGCTGTCAGGCGGCAATTTTTGCCGGGTATATGCCCGGTATCCTAAGCAACACAGGGAGTCTTCGCCCACACAGCCAGTTTTAACGCAACAACACCAGAAAACATGACAGCCATAACACCGATCTCCATGCCCCTGGCCCGCAGGACAGATTCTGCGAGCACCGGAACGGATGGTCCTGCCGGGATTGGGATTGATATTCATGCGCAAATTTCGCCGGTCCGCGAAGTTGCGCAAAGTGGTGGCGTGTGGCTGCAACCCCATGATCTTGTGGGCAGTGCAGCATTCTGGACGCAACTATTGGGCCAGATATTCCCTCAGGAAACCCTTTTGCAACCGCCGGTCATTCAGGAAATGCATGCCAGCTATGCGGCACATTCCACACCTTCTAGCATAGAAACGTACGACTTTTTTTCGCCTTCCGCACTAGACAAAGACAGCGCAATTGACCTATATAGCTAGCTTCTGGCGGATTGCTGTAACGATTATCTGACCAACGTTCAGATACAATTCAACAACCCAAGGGTCAAAAATGACGTGCGGGGAGTTGTTCATTGGGCAAAATCAAATAAGCCCAACGGCATCCAAAGTGGGGTTAAAATAACTGGCGGTTGATAACGGATTATATCATGACTGAGAATGTCTCAAACGAAGAACCGAAACGCGCAAATCGCGCAACTGACACTGACCGTTATGTTGGTCAGCGTATCCGTGAACGTCGCATCATGCTGGGCCTTTCCCAGCAGCAGATGGCTGACCTTATTGGCGTAACCTACCAGCAGGCTCATAAATACGAGCGCGGCATTAACCGCATCTCGGCTGGTCGCCTTTATGAAATCTCCCAAGTTCTGGGTGTTCCTGTCAGCTACTTCTATGAAGGCCTTGACGGTAACCAGGCTTCCGAGCTTAACGCGCGTCAGCGTATGTGCCTTGAACTGGCTCGTAACTTTGCCAGCATCAAACACGAAAAGCATCAAGAAGCCCTGAGCCAGATGGCTCGTGCGCTTGCCGATCAGGCCGCTTAATTCCGATTAACGGATTGAGCGCCACCGAAAAAAAGGCTGTCCCGCAATTTGGGGCAGCCTTTTTTTTGTGCCTTGTCGACTGGGCCGGTCTTTGGGAAGCTAATCACCACCACACCACAACAAGGCCCACATGATGCGCGACATCGATTTTGACATGCTTGATCGCGGACGACAGGCCCGCAATTACCGCACCATCGCGCAGACAATCGCACTTGCCGATCAGGGCAACGTGATCCTTGATCCGTTTTCGACCCTGATTGCGACGAACGCCGTGATTGGAACGGGCAATGTGTTTTATCCCAACACGACATTTAGCGCAGACACGCCGGGCACAGTTTGCATTGGCAACGGGAACGTCTTTTATCCCGGCACGGCCATAACCGCGACGACCGGAAAAATCAGCATCGGCAATGAGAACCTGTTTGGCGAGGGATCGGTGTGCATCGCGACCAATCGGGTCGGTGCGGAGATCATCATCGGGTCGCAGGTTCGCTTTCGGGGTTTTATCGACATTGGCGGCACCTGCCATCTGGGGGATGGCGGCCAAATCTTGGGGCAGATCAGTGTGGTTAATGTCTGGCTTGGGGCGGGTGGATCATTCGCGCATCCGATTGCCGATGAACGCGGTGCCGTTTTAAAGGGACATGGACGCGCGACGGACATCCGGCTTGAAACCGGGCAAGTTATTGCGGGTGATGGCAGATTTACGCATGCGGACAGGCGTATGCAGTCGCATTACCATCCTGAGGCAAAATAATCAGCCCCAAAAGGCGCAAATCGCTGTGCGGCCAGCCAGAGGGTTTTACCCCTCTGTCACCACCAGATCATCGGAATGAATAACGGCATTGCCGCGTGTAAAGCCAAGGGTGGCTTCGATATCGCCCGAGGCATGGCCCATCAACAGGCGGGTTTCTTCGGCACCGTAGGACGTGATGCCGCGTGCGACCTCATCACCCTTGTCATCAAGCACGCGAACGGCGTCACCATGCTTAAAACCGCCATCAACGCCACTGATACCGGCCGCCAAAAGGTTTTTGCCGGCGCGCATCGCCTTGGCGGCCCCTGCATCGACAATAATCACGCCAGATGCCTTAAGCGAGGTCGCAATCCAATGGCGGCGTGCCGCCAATGGTGTGTCGCTTGGCAGGAAGACCGTATTGGGGGCGCCATCAAGCTGCGCCTTGAGCGGATGATAGATTGTGCCGCGTGCAATGATCATGCGGCAGCCCGATTTCATCGCGATTTCGGCGGCCTGTAATTTGGTCACCATCCCGCCGGAGCTATACATGGTCGGGGCCGCACCTGCCATTCCCATGATATCGGACGTCAGTTCGCGGACTTCGGGGATCAATTGCGCATCCGGGTTCTTGCGCGGATCAGCGGTATAAAGCCCATCAATATCTGACAACAATACAAGCGTATCGGCCGAGATCATGTGCGCGACCTTTGCGCCCAGGCGATCATTATCGCCAAAGCGGATTTCTTCGGTCGCCACCGTATCGTTTTCGTTGATCAGCGGCACAGCACCATGGGCGAGCAACGCGTTCAAGGTGCCGCGCGCATTAAGATAGCGACGGCGGCCTTCCATATCCTCAAGCGTTACCAGCACCTGCGCCATGGTCAGGCCATTGCGGCCAAGCGCTTCTTGCCAGACTTGTGACAGGCTGATTTGGCCAGTTGCGGCGGCGGCCTGCTTATCGGCCAGACTGATGGTGCGGTGATCAAGCCCAAGCAGGCGACGGCCCATGGCGATCGCGCCACTGGAAACCACGATGACCTCTACCCCGCGTTCGCGCAAAAGGGCGATATCATCGGCCAATGCTTCGAGCCACGCCCGGCGGAGCTTGCCGGTGGTTTCATCGACCAAAAGGGCCGAGCCGACCTTAATGATCAGGCGTTTTGCGTCCGCGAGTGCGGGTTTCATTGCTGTGCCCTCGCTGTTTGGGCTTTCGCCCTTAAGGCTGGTAACCGACATCCTCGCGACCTTCCATAGCGCGGCGTTCGCGCTGCTCATCGATATAGTCCCGGACTTGGCGGTGGATTTCGGTAACCCCTTGCTGGGTCACGCCCGACACGACATGAACTTTTTTGCCAATGCCCTTTTCAAGGATCTCGCGCTGTTCTTCGACCATTTCGGGCAGAAGCTGATCGGCCTTTGACAGCACGACGATTTCTGGCTTGTCGACCAGCATATCGGCATAGCCTTCAAGCTCTTCACGGACCGTGCGATAGGTCGCGACCGGATCTTCTTCGGCGCAGTCGATCAGGTGCAACAGCACTTCGCAGCGTTCAATATGGCCCAAGAACCGTGTCCCGATGCCTTTGCCCTCGGATGCGCCTTCGATCAGGCCGGGAATATCGGCCAAAACGAATTCGGTGTCATCGACACTGACCACGCCAAGCTGCGGATGCAGGGTGGTAAAGGGATAATCGGCAATTTTTGGACGTGCTTGTGACGATGCGGCCAGGAAGGTGGATTTCCCCGCGTTGGGCAACCCGACAAGACCGGCATCGGCGATCAGCTTTAAGCGCATCCAGACCCACATTTCCTCTGCCGGGAAGCCTTCTTCGGCACGGCGCGGGGCCTGGTTGGTGGAGGATTTAAAGCGCGCGTTACCACGGCCGCCGTCCCCGCCTTTACACAATAGATGCGTTTGGCCGGGTTTAAGCATATCGACGATCAGGGTTTCGCGGTCTTCGGCAAGGATTTGGGTGCCGACCGGGACCTTAATCGTGATGGAATTGCCCGAACGCCCGGTGCGGTCGCGGCCCATGCCATGCATGCCGACTTCGGCTTTGAAATGCTGCTGATAGCGGAAATCAATCAGGGTATTGAGGTTTTCGACGGCCTCAAGAATGACGTCACCGCCGCGCCCGCCGTCACCGCCATCGGGACCGCCAAACTCGATATATTTTTCGCGCCTAAAGCTTACCGCGCCGGCACCGCCGCGGCCACTGCGCACATAAATTTTGGCTTGATCGAGAAACTTCATAACCGGTCCTTTGGGCAGCGCCCGTTTTTATCTTTGCGATCCCGGCGCGCAAGGGGGCTGCGCCTCAACAGGACCATAAATTCTATATTACATAAAACAAGGGAGGAATGATTGCTCATTCCTCCCTCGAAAATCTTGCTACGTATCGCGTAGCCGACGGGAGGCTTACGCCTCTGCCGGAACGATGGTTACGTAAGTACGACCCTTGAAGCCCGACTTGAACAGGACGGAACCGTCCACAGTCGCAAACAGGGTGTGGTCTTTGCCAACGCCGACATTGTCGCCCGGGTGGTACTTGGTGCCACGCTGACGAACGAGGATGTTGCCTGCGACAACTGCCTGACCACCGAATTTTTTCACGCCAAGACGGCGACCTTCGGAGTCGCGACCGTTGCGCGAACTACCACCAGCTTTCTTATGAGCCATGAAACTCTCCTAAAACTGCATCTCAACCTGATAAATCAGGCTGTGATGTCCTTGATGCGCAGAACAGTCAGGTTCTGGCGATGACCATTTTTACGACGGTAGTTATGCCGGCGCTTTTTCTTGAAAACGATCACCTTGTCGCCCTTGGCCTGTTCGAGAACTTCTGCGTTAACAAAAGCACCTTTGAGCAACGGAGCACCAACTTTCGGCGCACCATCGCCAGCAACCATGAGAACTTCTTCAAGTTTCACAGTGTCACCGGCCTGGGCAGCGATCTTTTCGACTTTGATAACGTCGTTGGTAGCAACTTTATACTGTTTGCCACCAGTTTTGATGATTGCGTACATCTAAAACTTCCTGAAAAAACATTCTGGAATCAAAACGCGCGCTTCGGTGTCGCTGCTAACTGATACCGAACCGCTGCGAAGAACGGGTGAATTACCGTTTTTGGCCCTAAGAGTCAACTCCAAAGCGTGATGAGACGTCGGCTTTGGGATGGTTTGCGCGCATGGCAGCCCGGCAATTGTGCCAGATCATGGTGGGGCGCCTAGATTGCCCCGCAGAACCGGCGCGGATGGTGATGTTCGCGCCCAATGAACCGCGGCGTCATGCAGCGATCGCGCCCCTACTCCGACCGGCCAACAGGTTGAATAACCCGGCCGCATGACGCGCGCGGGGCGGAAGAAGACAAAAGAGTTGGCAAAAATACGTTTTCCCTCTTGCAATCTGGCGCGAGGATGGGTAAACACCGCCTCGAACGCCAAGACCACACATGCGGAGAGGTGCCGGAGTGGTCGAACGGGGCGGTCTCGAAAACCGTTGTACTAGCAATAGTACCGTGGGTTCGAATCCCACCCTCTCCGCCATTTTCCACATCAAGTCTAGAACAAAAATGCACTCTATCGCAATGTTAAGCAGCATTTCGTGAAGTAACGAGCACAATCTGGCATGTGAAAACATTTTAGCAAGCACTCTTTAAGCCTTATAAAATGGCCCTACCCAAGCGAAGCACTATCGCTTCAATGCCTCAGGTTATGTTGACATACTTGATTCCTTAAAGATCTGTAATATGCTTAAAGGTAACCTCTACGGAGATGCCCCCTGGCGAGATTGCTGATGGAAGAAGCTAAGTCGGCATTTTTTTTTGAGCCTTTTCTCTTGGCGATACATGAGCGTGGTGGCCGTCGAGCCTCAGATCATCGCCGCGTTCTCGATGCGATCTTCTGAATTGCGCGGACGAGTTCACCGTGGCGAGGCCTACCCTAAGAATCCGGCAAGTGATCCGGTCTCATCACTTGGCTGCGGGCGCAAAAGGGGCGTCAAAAGAAGGTTTTGGCCACTCAACGCGGTGGCTTTACGACCAAGATTCACCTCGTTGCCAACGCTCACAGACTGCCTGTCAGTGCGGAAACAAGCGGCGGAGAAGCTTCTGACCTCAAGGACTTCGATATTCTGGTGGATAAATATTTGCCGAAAGCCAAGGTTTTTCTGACTGATTAAAGATTATGACAACAACCATATTCGTAGCGTGATCGACATACAGACGGCACCTGTGCTCTTCCAGATGAAACCAATAGAAAAGCACCAATCAAGACCGAGCTATAACCTAGTGCTTTGCTAAATCACTTTGAGCGCGGCCCCATAAGCTCGAATACCGGAGACGGCTGGCACCCCGGCAAGATAAAACCACAGAAAGCTATCTCGGCTTCATTCACATTCTTTCGGTTCGCTTATGGCTCACAAGTTTGTCAAAATGTCCTAGTTGACGCTTGCAACCATACAATTATAACGAAATCAAATTCCGCGTAACCTTAAGGAAAGACCTCATCATGTTTTTGGGTTGATGCCCCCCCGCGAATACGGTTATTACATTTTCGACTTTAAAACACCCACAGTGAAAAAGTATCTTTGATACATAATCCCCGGAGCAAGACGACACTATCGCATGACACTGAGCTATCGAAACTTTGACAACCAACGCTCATATAAAGGTTAAGACCAATTATGGTTACGTCCGTTCTTGTCACCGGTGGAATTGGTTACGTTGGATCTCACGTTGCAGTCGAGCTCATCGAGAAAGGATTCGATGTTCATTTAGTCGACAACTTCTCAAATAGCAGCGTTCAGCAGCTTGATGGGATACGCCAAATCATATCACCAAGTAAAAGTGTTTCCTTTTATGAAGCAAACATCGGCGATACCGAAAAAATTCAAAAGATACTAAGAGAACAAAATATCAAGGCGGTCATCCATTGCGCGGGAGACAAGTCGGTGGCTGAATCTGTACTCATGCCACTGAAATATTACGACAATAACGTCGGATCCAGCATATCTCTTTTCAAAGCAATGGAAAGTTGCGGCGTCTCCATACTTATCTTTTCGTCGTCCGCTACAGTTTATGGCATTCCAAAAGGGATAGCCATCTCCGAACAAGCGCAGACAGCTCCCGTAAACCCTTACGGCAAAACCAAACTTACGATTGAGAATATTTTGAATGATCTTTGTCGTTCCGGAAGTAAATGGAAGACGATGAATTTACGGTATTTCAATCCGGCGGGCGCCCATGTGAGCGGGCTCATCGGGGACAGGTTCGATAATCATCCAAGCAATCTGTTTCCAATCATTTGCCAGGTTCTTACTGGGAAGAGAGAAAACCTGTCCGTATATGGCAACAATTACGATACAGCCGATGGCACAGGGGAACGAGATTATATTCACATATGCGACCTAGCCAAAGCTCATGTGGAAGCGCTACAGTTTTTGTTGCAAAGCCACAACAGCCCCATACCCGGCGCACTAAACCTGGGAATAGGGAAAAGTGTATCAGTCCTTGAAGTCATCAGGGCTTTCGAGGATAGCTGCAACCTTCAAATCCCTTATAAAATTGAGACACAACGCCCAGGTGACATCGGGAAATACTTTGCAGATCCGAGAGCGGCACAAAAAAACCTATCCTGGACCCCTCAAAAGTCACTAAAAGATATGTGCCGGGATACATGGAGATGGGCTCAGAATTCTGCGTCCACCACCGTCGACGAAAATTAATTATTTGATACTAGAGAGAAAAATATAGTGACAAATTCAAAATCAGAAGAACATTTTGACGATTGGCGAAAGAAAATAGACAGTTCTTCACAAAAAGATGCTGACTTCCTGTCATACTTTGACACATCAGGAAGCGTTGAAGAGGCTTTTTGCCAAGGATATTGGGACTTTGCTCACCACATCCTTAAAGATGATCTTCTACCCCTAATTGGGGAGCCATTCAACTGCTCAGCACTTGAAATCGGATTTGGTGGCGGTCGCTTACTCAACGCATCCAGTCGCTTTTTCAATCATGTCTATGGCGTTGATATTCACGAAAACTTTGACAAAGTCTCCGAGTTTTTAGCTTCGCGCGACGTCGAAAACTTTACCTTACTCAAGGGAGATGGAAAAACCATTCCACTTGAAGACAACAGTGTCGACTTTATTTATAGTTTCATCGTGCTTCAACATCTTCCCACGATTGATATTCTTGAAAGCTATCTTCACGAGGTCAAACGAATCTTAAAACCGGGAAAGGCAGCCTGTCTTTATATCGGACACCTGCCATTCAATCTTCACGGCATAAAGTATCTCGATATTAACACCCGAAAAGTAGATACCACCCGCGAAAACACACTGCTTTTGCGACCACAAACAACCAAAAAGCTGTTGAAGAAAGCAGAACTTCATCTTGTCGCAAGTGGGCGCCCGCGCAAGAAGCCATGGAGACAGGATCTTGGCGCTCAGCATTATGTGATTGTTACGGCGTAATAATGTCCAAGCAAGAAACTTCCCCCAAGAGCAAACACCAGAGTATTTTTACGCTATTCAGCATATGGCGTCGACTTACAGCCATTGCCAACGTTTCCAAACTACAGATTTTATTGGTTGCAAGTGCCTCCACAGCGGCAGCTTTCAGCGAGTTCTTCACAATCGCCTTAATCCAGCCTGTTATCGCGCTCTTTTCCGGCGCGGATCTTGATCGCGAGAATTTATTCTTTATTCAAGCTAAACTGGTCTCAAAATTAGAAGATCTAAGTTCAAAAGAGAGAATTATCGCGATCTTAGCTATGCTGCTTTTACTTCAGATTCTTCGTGAAGTATTCTTGTACCTTGCTGAGTTTCAATCAATACGTATCAGAACCCAGTTTGAACTTAATATACGCCGACTGAATTACAAAAAGACTTTACAGATCCCTATCAGCAAATTCCTATCTCTATCATCTGGCGTCACACACAGCATAATAAACTCATATCCAAGAAGCGCCGCCGGATTTGTGTTCAGTTTCATTTCCATGATCCCAACACTAACCATGCTGTCGGTCTATATTGCAATGATGATCAATGTCGAATGGAGGCTGTTCGCGTTGGTCGGTGTCGTATCAATATTGATTATGCTTTGCATGAAAGCGGCGTATGTTCACCAGACACAATTTGGGCAGCTAATGCGGCAGGGGCTTGTTGAAACATCTACAAAAGCAAACGAACTTATTTACGCTCTTCCTGTTGTTCGGTCATTCAATCAAGAAAGTAGCGCCCTTCATTCTTATATGAAAATCGCCTCTAGGTTCTTGAAAGCAAATGAGTTAAGCGCGTACCTAAATGCCGCCCTTGGCCCATTGCAACGCGCAATTTCGTTTATACTTATTTTAGGCGCCATGGTCGTTTATTATTCTGTATCTGAGATAAACGAGCTAAAGTTCCTTTCAACCTTAATTCTTTTCATGTTTATCCTGACAAGAATTAACGGCCCTCTTACGGCCCTGAACATGCAACGCGCGGGCCTTTCGCAATTGCAGCCAACAATGACAGACTTGCTGGATTTCCTTTCAACAAGCAACGAGCGCACCGGTGGCCAAGAAGTCAAAACAATCCGCAACATCCGCTTTAATGACGTTGGGTTTTCTTATGATTCGCATGAAGCCACGATCAGAAATGTTTCGTTTTCGATAGAGCGTGGCGATTTCATTGGGATTGTAGGCCCCTCAGGCGCCGGAAAAACAACATTGATTAACCTGCTCTCGAGCTTTGAAACTCCAACGACCGGGCAGATTCTTGTCGATGACACCGACTTAAACAAGTTGGAACTTAAATCGTGGCGAAAGCAGATATCGATCGTTCCACAAAAGCCATATATCTTCGATCTTTCAATCCGCGAAAACATCCGATATGGCAACCCTGACGCCTCAGATGCCGAAGTTATTTCTGCCGCAAAGCTAGCAAATGCTCACGACTTTATCGAGCGCCTTCAAGGTGGCTACAACAGCTTAGCCGGTGAAAACGGTAACTCGCTCTCAGGCGGACAAGTACAAAGACTGGCAATTGCGAGAGCATTGCTCACCAAACCAGAAGTACTGGTTCTAGACGAAGCGACAAGTGCGCAAGACACGCAGTCCGAAAGCAAGATCAAGGAAACGATTGAAAACCTCCGAGGGAACATGACAATCATTGTCATCGCTCACCGACTATCAACAATAGTAGATGCCAGCAGGATATATGTACTGCAAAGCGGTGAAGTTGTTGAACAAGGTACCCATCGCGAACTGATGGGAATCAACGGCCTATATCAAAAACTGTACGAACTCAGTGTTAAAAAAGACAATTCGATTGATGCCGCCAAATACTCTGGCGCGCTAGGTGAGGGGGATTTCAAATGAATATTCAACGTTGGCATCAACGCTTTAAAAACTTACCATATCTGTTAACGCCCCCGATTGTTTCATTACTAAAAAACAAATGGCGGGACCGGGACAGAATATTGCCAGATATTCCGGACCACGAGCTTTACAAACCTGTTTTCAGCCCCTGGCTTGGCAATGGTGAATTTGGTGGCATCCGCGATCATATGTCTCGTTTTACCCTTGTTTCTCCAGACCGCGCTTGGGTACTCTATAAACTGGCAATAAACGCAAAAAACCTTAAAGGTGATTTCGTCGAGTGCGGAGTATACAAAGGCGGAACAGCGCACTTACTCGCACACACACTGCAGAATAGAGATGTTCGGCTGCACCTGTTTGACACGTTTTCGGGAATGCCACAAACGAATAAAGAATTCGACAAACACCGAGAAGGAGACTTCGTCGACACATCTCTTGAAACTGTAAAGAAAAATATTAATTACAGTGAAAATGTATTATTCTATGAGGGGTATATTCCAGATACGTTCGAAAACATAGATGTTAAATATGTATCCCTCCTGCATATTGACTTAGATATTCATGATAGCATAATTAACACACTAGATTTCTTCTACAATTCTGTTTTACCAGGCGGATTTATTATTTTTGACGATTATGGCTTTGAGTCCTGTTATGGCGCTAGACTTGCCGTTGATAAGTTCTTCTCGGACAAACCTGAAGAACCTATTTGCTTAAGCACAGGTCAAGCGCTTGTGATAAAGTCATAGTCGACACAAAATCGAGCACTTCCATCGCACCAAGAGTCCAAAATGCTGTTTCGTGAAAATCTAGTTATCCGTCAGATGGAACATCGTGACATAGAGAACGCTCGCTTGTTACACAATCATCCATCTGTGCTTAAGTTTTTGACTGATGTGCGCCTTATTAGCGAGGCAGAACAAGAAAACTGGTTTAAAGCCGTATCAACCTCAAAGTCGGCAAGGCGCCTTGTCGTTGAAGAAGATACAGGTGCTTTTGTGGGCGTCTTCAGGCTGGATGCGATTGATCTGCAAAACAGAAATGCCATGGTCGGGCTGGACATCACTCCCGAGAAACGTGGATTAGGCTATGCCACCATTACTTTTGAAGCAATGTTCAACTACTTGTTTGGCGCTATGGGATTGCACCGACTTTCACTTGTAACAATGGTCAACAATACGGTGGCAGTTAACTTGTATAAAAAGCTCGGCTTTGTTGAAGAAGGCTTACACAAAGAAGCAATTTATAGAGACGGGAGTTTCGTCGATTTACGGGCGTTTGCATTGGTAAAGCAAAAATGACCACTCGAGAAAAATCATGGCTCCATAAAGCCGCCTCTAACGGCACCCCTTTGCCCCTTAAACGCTTACTAGGCGCTACATTTGCCGGTTTTCAAAAACACCTACTGCGCTTTAACAGGTCCCTATTTTTCAGCAACGATTTACGGATGAGGATCTATAGATGGCTGGGCATCAAAGCCGACAAACACAGCATTATCTGGTGCGGGGCACACATAAATCATCCAAAACTTATTCAGATTGGCGAGAATTCAATCGTTGGCCCTCGCACAGTGATGCTTTCACAAGGCGGAATCGTCATTGGTAAGAATGTAAACATATCAGGTTTCAGCTTTATCATCTCACAGGAACACAACGTTTCAAGCCCCAGCCTTGAAACAACCCTTGCAACTGTGAAGATAGATGACTTTGCGTGGCTTGCTACAAATGTCACAATTTTACCTGGTGTTCATGTTGGCAAAGGAGCCCTTGTTGCAGCCGGCGCTGTGGTTACAAAGGACGTTCCTCCCCACACGGTAGTCGGCGGTAATCCAGCACGGAAAATTGGCATGCGCGCAGAGACCTTTTCTTACTCGACCAAAGATGACAAGGGCTTGAAATGGCTTTAGAGAACACATCCGACAACTTAGATGACGTTCTGTTTGTTGTGGTGACATGCACCCGGGACTCCTCGCGCGAAAAAGCCCTAAACAAACTTGTCTCCTCGATTAACAAAGAAAATCGGAAAGGCCTTTTCGGTCGAAACGTTCTGTTTTTCGATAATGCATCTACGTCCATCTCCCCGCTCAAGAGTTTGGAGACAGATTCAGTATTTGCATTATCGAGTAACAATATTGGCTACTGGTCCGCATTACATTGGGCTACTCAGAATGCTAGCGATATATTTCATAATGATTTCAAGTATATACATCCGATTGAATCCGACCTTGTTCTTTACAACATTGAAAGACTTACCGAAGCCAAATCATTTTTAGACCAGAATGATGCCTATTCTACCGTTCGGACTCAAGAGTTCTCAGTCAGGCAAAAACAGCGTTTCCTAAAGAATAGCGGAACACTCTTTCCGGTTAGGCGTTCTCGGGTTGCGCCGTTTCATGGGGTCACTGGCAAAGATATATCTATCGACAAAACTGATTGTGAAAACAAACCCAACATTTATACAAGCGAATGGCACGCAAAGGTGCCCGCGCTTCATCGTATGGATGTATTCAAGGACGTCCTCGAAATACTGGCAAGTAATGGGAATATTACAGAGTTGATGTTCATGGAAAGGATGTATGAGAAATCAAAAAGAGTTGGACTGCTAGATAAGGGAATATACTATTGTAATTTGGGAACCCGCTTCTGGCCGTGGGAGAAGAAGTGGTTGACTGGAAGTTGGTCAGATGCACAAACCCTCAAGAAGCACGGATACCTATCATCTCGACATAGCAAAATGATAGGTTCTTTCCCTGATATCGAGATTGTAGATACATTGACTTAACGGCTGCGGCTGTAAAGGCAATAGCAACTATGCGTGTTCGCTTTGGTGTACATTCTGCCGGTTAGTTTAGTTCACTCCAAAATGATGATTGTGAGAAATGGACCTATCTACACTATCAAACCATGCGCAAATTCAGGTCGTAATTGACGGCACATTCCAGGAGCTCGGGTTCCTTAACCGTAGGGCAAGAAACTCTCTCACTCCGGTTTACGATGAACGATATCTAAAAATTGCACAAGATGACAAGAATGTAGCATGCATTCTCACAACCGAGGCGCTTTCACCACTCATCGCAGACTCGCATCCTCACGCAGTCTGTTCGAAACCCCTTGAAACATTTTTTGATATTCACAACTTCTTGCTGAGTACAGATTTTTATTCACCCGGCCAGAAAACGACAATCTCTCCAACTGCGCAGATCCACCCAACGGCATATATCGACGCAACAGATGTAGTCATTGGAGAACGATCAATCGTGGGGCCAAATACCGTTATCCTGTCAGGGAGCGAAATTGGCGATGATTGCTCAATTGGACCAAATAGCACGATCGGGTATGACGGGTTTGAGATTAGAGAACTGGCCGGCAAGACGTGTTGCATCCGGCACGGTGGAAAAGTCGTTGTAAACAACAATGTGGATATTCAGGCTAATTGTTCGATTGCGAAGTCCGTGTTCAATGCACCAACAACCATAGGTGAAGACTGCAAGATCGGACATATGGTATTTATCTCACATGGGGTAGCCCTCGATAGGGGCTGCAAAGTTGGAGCCAATGCTGTAATTTCAGGATCCTGTATAATTGGCCAAGATTGCTGGATCGGCCCGAATGTAGCAATATCAAATGGCCTAAATATAGACAGCGGCTGCTTCATCTCTATCGGGTCTGTCGTCATAAATGACCTGCCAATCGGAAGTCATGTCACCGGTAACTTTGCAATTGATCACAAGATCTTCCTTAAAAAAATGGCAATTGGATAGATGCTACTTCTGCATCTTCTATCGATCTGGGGCTTACACGGCATAGTGCAATTACAAAAGCCTGGATCGCATGTTATCTCTATGAGGACAGCAACCTTCGAACTTACCGATGCCTGCTTTCTGAGGTGTAACAAACCAATGTACAATTACACCTAGCAGCACATTAGTTCAGAAATGGAAAACATACATAACTCTCATTTAGAGAGCGACGAGCTCCAAAATAAGAAAGTGATTTTTGTGGTTAACAAACAAAAAATTATACTTATTTATGAAGATAAGAAACAAATAAATTCAGATTGCTTCATTAAACAACTTCATATTGTGCTGAAAGACAATTTTGACCTCCAGTATGTCTCAGCAAACGACCTGATTAACGGAGAGTATAATACACCCCCACATGGCGTAAAAATGCTTTCTGTACTGCGCTTGAGAAGCTGGCGACCACTTCTCCCATACCTTGCCAAAATTTCTGAGACTTCTGAACTGTATATGTACGACCAAGACCCTTGGGAAGCGTATCACGACAACGGAGCTTGCCGTGGTATATATGAATTACTCCAATCACTTATCCGCGTTGAATCCTTTCTGGTAACTTCTAAATGGTGGTGTGATCATATTGCCAACCAAACAGAGGCAACGGTAAAATTTGTGCGGATGGGGGCAATCCCTCAGAATTGCGATCCGGGAAAACCATTTACCAAACGCAAACACGAAATTGGTTTTCAAGGCACAGTTCATCCTCATCGGCAAAAATTTTTCGATGAGCTCGAAAAAACAAGCGGCTTGCACACTGAAATTTTGGAACGGGTTGATTTCGAAACTTTCCTGAAAACCGTTCAAGAAGTTGGCATTTATTTATATGACGACCATGCATCACTGACCGTCCAAGGCGAACCAACCAGCTTCCACGGCCTGTGGGGAAAATGTCTCACAGTTGCAGGACGCGGCTGCTTTGTCATCAGGAATGATGACCTAAGCCGTGCAGCTTACAACATAGACGAAATCCCGACCGTCTTTCCATATAAGGATAGATCGGAAATTCCTAAGTTGGTAGAACATATCAGGCGCATGCCCGAAGAGGAACGTTGGCGACGCATGAACAAAGCTGTCGAGATCATCAAAAATCGCCAAGACTGGCAAACCGTCGTATCAGCCATCAACGCGTAAAACACAGGTCGAGAACATGATCATCAATCTACCGGAACGAACTCGAATCTCACTCATTACCGAGGATAAATCTTTATCTTCGCAAGAGCTGTCCAAAGAGGCATTAAATATAGCCACTCAGTTGCAGCGTTTCGGTATTGGGAAAGGCGACCTCGTTGTGATCATTGCCTCCTACCAACCAAGCTTCTTCTCCACATTGTTCGGCGCCTGGAGAGCAGGCGCGTGCGTCGCTTGCGTAAACTCCTCGATCACACTTAGCGAAATCAACAACATCTGCAACTTTGTTAAGGCCAAAGCGATTGTTGGTGCGGGTAATCTAGCATTCGAAGAGGCTCCTGCTGCACCGTATATAGATACAACGCAAGAATCTGAGTCCTCGCATCCCTTCACAGAGGTTGTGGAACACGGATTGGATGATGATGCCCTGATGCTTTTCACATCAGGCACAACGGGAACACCCAAAGGGGTCACACACTCATTCCGATCATTGTTTGCTCGCATCGCGATTAACCGTGAAGAAATCGGCGATGAAGTACTCCGTAACACTTTGAGTCCCTTGCCCACACATTTTGGACATGGTTTGATTGGGAATTGCCTTACTGCAATTTTTGCCGGCGCTCATTTACGGATTGTGCCAGGTGTGTCTGTCGAAATAGCGAGCAATTTTGGCAAATTGCTAGACGAACATGAAATTAGCTTCATGAGCTCAGTCCCGGCTATGTGGCGCATAATTACGCGCCTTTCAAGCGGACCGGAGAAACAATACCTTCGGCGCGTGCATGTTGGGTCCGCCCCTCTTTCATCAGATTTATGGGGGGATATTGCCAAATGGTGCTCACTAGATTCCATCTGGAATGTGTATGGGATTACAGAGGCTTGTAACTGGATCGGCGGCCGGACCTATATACGCGGTGTGGCAGAAGATGGCCTTATTGGCAAAGCATGGGGCGGAAGTTATGCAGTTAAGCTTGACGATGGCAGCATCCAAAACCATGGGAAAGGCGAGCTTCTAGTTCAAACGCCAACCTTAATGCGCGGTTACTTTGATCGACCAGAAACGACGGCTGAAGCCCTTCAGAGCGGCTGGTTTCACACAGGAGACATCGCCGTCATTGATGAAATGGGAAATGCGAAACTGATCGGCCGCCAAAAAAACGAAATCAATAGAGCCGGGTTAAAAATTCATCCTGAAGATATCGATATCTTGCTTGAAAAGCATAAAGATATCAAAGAAGCATGTGCATTCCCAGTGTCAGATCCTCTAGCTGGTCAAATTGTCGGCGTCGCGATCGTCCCTGAAGACAGCAGTAACTTTGATCTCGCAACAGTGAAAACCCACTGTCGAGAAAACCTCATCCCGGAAAAGAACCCGGATAGATGGTTTGTCGTAGATGGCATTCCAAAGACCGATCGTGGGAAAATAAACCGCGAAAATGTCGCAAACTTCTGCCTGAACGAATAATTATCTTATTTATCCCGACGACAAGAATAGTTGTTTCAAAGGTAAATCCTGCAGATTATTTTCTGCAGGATTTACTGTATCGACAGACCATACTATCCAAAACTGAAGATCATTGCTTACGATAATCATTGGCTACAGCATCACAACTAAATGAGAACAGTAGCCCCCTAAGTCAGTTATCTGCCATGCCCACCACGCTTCTCTAAGTCAATATATCGCGTCCCGAAATGGTAAAGAACGATGAGATATTGACCGCCTTTAGAGGCGGCTTTCGGCTATAAATCCACCTTGATTTATGTCGCCCAGATAATTATGTTGCCACCATTCACTACCTTAAAGATTTTGGCTCACAGCCTTTTGTTAATCACTTAAATACAAAAATTAATACACGACAATATCTCGATATTTTAGAATAAAAAGGCGGAACAGGAATGAATAATCTTAAAGAAATATCAAAAAATATCGTTGCTGACGCCCTTAATCTTGACCAAAGCGAAGTCCATGATGATGCCAGCTCGGCCACAATTCGTCAGTGGGATAGCTTGGCCTTAATCAGGATTATTGTGGGCATAGAAAAAATTATTGGCGAAGAACTCCCTCGGGATATTTCCTCTAAATTATCATCTATAAAAGATGTCGAGCGCACACTAGGTTTATATTTGCAAAAACCCTCCGAGCTGAACTCTGACAGTGAAGCCGTTGAACTTCATCAAAACACCGGACAGAGTTATGGTGAGCAGCTCCGCTCGAGAATGAAAACCGGAAAAATACTTCCGCTCATTGGGGTATTTGATCAGTTTTCCGCCTCGCTTGCTGGCAGAGAATTCGAAGGCATATTTTGTTCAGGCTATGGCTTTGCTGCAAGCTACTACGGGCTTCCCGACGAAGGCTACATAGCATGGCCGGATATCGTCAACTATGTTGAGAGAATGCGGGCCATTTTACCCGAAAACCACATTGTCGTAGATATCGATGAGGGATACGGTGACGCGAACATTGCTGCAACTGTCGCAACAAGGCTAGAACGCGTTGGAGCGTCTGCAGTTATACTTGAAGATCAACGACGTCCAAAACAATGCGGTCACCTTGAAGGTAAAGAGGTTATGCCCGTCGATGACTATATCCGCCGACTAGATGCAGTCCTTACCGCACGCGACGAGATGTTCGTTGTCGCCCGCTCCGACAGCACAAACTTTGAAGATGGGCTAAAACGCGTCTCAACATATGCAAATGTTGGTGCCGACGCAATCATGCTGGAAGGTTTGTCGTCCGTTGAGGATGTCTCACGCGTACGGGATGCTGTGAAATCTGACGCCTATATCGTGGTCAACTTAATTGCTGGCGGGAAAACTCCGCCTGTTTCACTTACTGAATTAAAGTCCAAGGGCGCAGATTTAGTCATCTATAGTACGCCATGTCTTTTCCATGCACATGAAGCAATCCAAAACGGTTTAAAAGCACTCAAGGCAAACGATGGAAAATTAATCCCTGATCAATCAGGAATTGGCTTTATGGACAACATTAATCTCTTTAGAGATAACGTAGTGAAGCTCCTAAACAAGTCGTCCTCTAAAAGGTGAATGAAGATGAAACCGTCTTTCTGTAAAATGGCCTTACTGTCCGGTGCAGCACTTTTGACGCTCACCAGCCCGGCGTATGCTTACCTCGACCCTGGAACCGGTTCCATTATCCTGCAGGCTGTGGTTGGGGCCGTCGCAGCTCTCAGCGTCGGCTTTGCTGCAGCACGCCAACAGATCAAGGCATTCTTCGCTAAATTATTCGGCAAAGACAAAGACCCAAACAGCCCAGAAGACGAATAATTTACGATTTCAAGAACCCGCTTCTGATAATTAAGGCACATGATGACAGCAATTGTTCCCGGATCCTTTAGAGATCGAAATGGTAGAGTTGTAAGACACGAGAACCGTATCTTCAGAACACTATCAGATACCGCCTACCAGACGATTTCTGAGATGACGAAAACTGGGACATTGGAAATGCTCATGTCAGAGAATAACCTCTGGCCAGCTACCTTGAAGAATGCTGATGAGGTTCCAAAGGAAATTGTTGATCTAAGCCCCAGCGGAAGAGTCTTGGAACATCCCGAGATTTCTTTCATTTCCCACCCCTACGAGTGGTCATTTTCACAGCTAAAGTCCGCTGCAATTACGCATTTAAACCTTCATCTTTCTGCTCTTAAACTTGGCTATAATTTAGCGGATGGTTCTGCCTATAATATTCAGTTCATTGGCACAAAAGCTTACTTCATCGATACGCTTTCTTTAATTGAATATAATGACGGAGATTATTGGGATGGGTACCGGCAGTTCGTCGAACAATTCCTGTGCCCATTACTCCTACGCTGCAAATTAGGAACCCCATTCAACTCATGGTTTAGGGGTGAACTAGAAGGAATTCCTGTCGGGGAATTTGCAAAACTCGCGCGGATGCGTGATTTTTTCTCTCCCGTAATGCTTTTTCATGTGATTTTGCATGCGCACCTCCAAAGCAAGCACTCTGATGCACGTGAAAACGCAAAAAAAACTAACCTTTCCTTCAGCAAGACTAAACTTAGAAATCTTTTATTGAGTTTAAAAAACACGATCATGGCGCTTAAACTACCAGCCGGAGGAAGCTCGGAATGGGGAGACTATGAACACGACAATAGTTACACCAATGAAGAAACTCAAAAAAAGAAAGATTTGATTGCAAACTTCATTACCCGAACCGAATCAAAAACGGTCTGGGACTTAGGATGCAACTCCGGATTGTTCAGCGAGGCAGCTTTACAAGGCGGAGCAACTCAAGCTATCGGGTTTGACATCGACCATAATGCTCTAGAAGCCGCCTTCAATCGTGCGAAAAGCAAAAAAATAAATTTGCTCCCGCTGTATTTCAACGCAATGAACCCGAGCCCGAACCAAGGCTGGATGCAATCGGAACGACTAGGTTTTTCTGACCGCAAAAATGCGGACAGTATCTTGGCGCTTGCTTTCATTCATCACTTAGTAGTTGGAAGAAATGCTCTTCTTACAGATGTTGTAAATTGGTTGATAAGCTTAGCACCAAACGGTGTAATAGAATTTGTTCCCAAATCAGACCCGATGATACAACGCATGCTCGCGACGCGCGAGGATATATTCAATGACTACACAAAAGAGAACTTCATTATAGCCATTGAAAGAAATGCAAAAATTGAAAATAGAGAAGTAGTATCACAATCGGGAAGAGAATTATTCTTCTACAGGAAAAAATAATGACCAACATTGCACTGCCTATCATATCTTTGCTTGCAATTTGTCTATGGCCTTTCAACAACTTCTTGGACACCAACCTCGGTGAGTTGAGGAAAGCTGATATTTTTTCTATTTGGCAACCTCTTTTGTTTTGTTTATTTGTTTTTTCAATTCTGTTGATCGTCACATTAGCTGTACGCGCAATAACCAAACGGCATTTTCATTCGATTTTTAGTGCAGGTCTTGTATTAGTTGGAATTTTCTTCTTTTTTAAACCGGCATATCAACTCAGCGGAAACATCATAACTGCGATTGGTTTTGAGCGCGGTGCGATTATAGGTGTGCTGATTTTCGCATGTTTGGTCTGCGCAATTGCTGGCACTCTCTCGCGATTTGAAATCACTCGAAAGAGCCTGTACTTTGGTATCGTAGTAGCTTCATTCACACCTTTGATTATGAATCTACCAAGCTTGGCTTCAAGCATCTTCTTCGAGCCGGAAACAAACACGAAGATTGAGGAACGGATATCTCCGGTTGTGGAGAACAATTTGCCAAACATCTACTATATTGTATCAGATGGGATGATCGGTGAAAGAGGATACCAAACTGTTACCGGTCAAAGCCTTCTTCCCTTTGTCCAATCTATGGAAACACTAGGGTTCTCTTATATTCCAGAAGCGCGGTCTAATTACATAGCTTCGGCTTCCAGTATCGGAAGTCTTTTTCATTTAGACTATTTTAGGGATGAAAACTCCGATCAATCGGCGCTGCCGAACAGCAGCTACTTCCCGGCAATCACATACCGGAAGCAGCCTTCGGAATTATTTCGGAAATTGCGCAGCCTAGGCTACGATCTTAACATGTCCGGGAGCTGGTACAGCGGCTGCCGCAAAGTCCATATGGATTGCATTAATCGGGAACAATTTCATCCGAACCGCGAAGCTCAAATTTTGATATCGCGGACACCGCTGCCATTAATCTATCCAGCTGTCCTCGACAAGAAAATTGACTCAATTACGCCGGTAACAGAATATCTCGAAAAGCTTGTTGAAAAGCGAACGGAAAGTGAGCATCCGCAGTTTACATTTATCCATCACATGCAACCTCACAGCCCGTGGTATGTAGATGGGGAATGTAACCGCATCAATGTAAGCGCCTACAATGATGGACGACTTTATCAGTACAGTGTTGAATGCATTGAGAAAACAGTCACTACGTTCATGACCAAACTTTCAGTGCTGGATCCGAACGCAATCGTTGTACTGCATGGTGATCATGGCTGGCTTTTGAATGATCAGGCGCCTGGTATTCCAGAATATGAATGGTCCGATGATTTGATCGACCAAAGATCAGAGATACTAAACATCATTAAAAGCCCTGAAGAATGTAAAAAATGGCTGAAAGATGATTTAGGGCCGATAAATACTTTGAGGTTTGTTTTATCCTGCGTTCAAAGAAAAGCCCCAGAATACCTAGAAGAAAAGCTTTTGGTTCCCGGCCAAAATTACGAGAAAGACCTCAAGTTAATCCGGCGACGCATAGGATAAAGTGCGTCTTATCGGCCCAAAAAAGAAATTACTGTGAACAAGGACTCACCGTCTCATGGAACAACTTCAAAACAAAAAGATCCTCATCATTGGTGGCACCGGCTCTCTTGGAAAAGCGCTCGTTCGCCGGTTATCAAACAACAACCATCTAGTTGTTGTTTCAAGAGATGAATTAAAACAATGGACCATGCGGAACGATTTGACTGCCGGGCAAAGTGTTTCGTTCGCTGTATGCGATATGCGCGACCGCCAACGCCTTGAAGAAGTTGTCCTTACAGAGCTTCCCGATGTTATCGTTGTGGCGGCCGCTCTTAAACAAGTTGACACTTGTGAACGTGCTCCAAGTGAAAGCATCAAAACAAACATTACCGGCGTACAAAACCTCGTCGAGGTTGTCGAACGAAATCTTGATCGCATGTCAAACCTTGAGTCTGTTGTGATGGTTTCAACGGACAAGGCATGTGAACCGACGAATGTATATGGCATGTCAAAAGCGATCGCCGAACGAATTGTGACCAGTCGAGGCCAGCTACATAAGACTCCACGATTTGTTGCAGTTCGTTATGGCAATGTGCTTGAGTCGCGTGGCAGTATTATTCCGCTTTTCCGATACCAAGCAGAACATGCCGCAGCCTTCACTCTTACCCATGACGGCATGACCCGCTTTGTGATGACGCTTGATGAAAGTATCGATCTGATCGTTGCAGCTGCCAAACATGCAGAAAGTGGAGAGACATGGTTACCCACAATTCGTTCGATGCGTGTAAGGGACCTCGCCGAGATTTTCTCTCGTATGTACAATAAACCAATCAAGGTTACAGGGATCCGCCCAGGCGAAAAACTTCATGAAATGTTGATCTCTGAAACGGAATCCCTGCGATTGATGTCAAAAAATGGATTCCACGTTTTGAAATCAGCAATGGACACGATCCCCGACAACTTCAAAATGATTGAATATTCTAGTGAACACGACTGCCTCTCGCAGAATGATCTTGAGAAATATCTGAATTCTCTTGGGATCCTTTCCGGAGATATGGACAAATTTGTAGGCACCAAAATCGAAGAAATCCGTCCAAGCTAATTTGTGAAAGCTGTTCGCTATGTCTAGTTCAATCTCCTATCCCTTATTCAAAGTTTACCTTGAAAAAGAAACCGCACTTTCAGGTTTGGCTGATGTTTTTGACAGCGGCTTCATCAATGAAGGTATCCAAGTTAATGAATTGAAAGAGCAGCTTAAGGGAGTATTCAAGGATGATAACATTATCCTTATGAATAGCTGCACTTCGGCACTTACCGTGGCGATGAAACTCGCTGGCTTAAAGCCGGGGAAAAACATTGTGACATCTCCGATGACTTGTATCGCCTCCAATACACCAATCATTAATTTAGGAGGTGAAATCAAGTGGGCTGACGTTTCCCCGGAAACAGGAATGGTAACAGCTGAAACAATATCCAAAGAGATTGATGAAAACACCGTCGCGGTTCTGTATGTGAACTGGGGTGGCGTTCCTGCCAATCTGACCGACATCCAATCCGTTGCCAAACAGCATGGCGTGAAAGTCATTCAAGATGCCGCTCACGCGTTCATGGCAGAATTTGATGGCAAACCAATAAACCATTTTGCCGACTTCACTTGCTATAGCTTCCAAGCAATCAAACATTTCACTTGTGGCGACGGAGGGGCATTAGTCTGCCAAAGTGATCGCGATTATCACGCCGCACAGAAACTTAAATGGTTTGGGTATGACCGTGAGAAGGCCAAAGACGAAAAAGGGAACTGGAAAGCACAGCAAGCTGACGCAGACATCCAAGAAGGTGATGTTGGTTTTAAATTTAACATGAACAACGTGTCGGCAGCCATAGGGTTAGCCCAATTGCCCAAAATGCCTGAAATTGTTGCGCAACATCGAGACAATGCAGCGACTTATGATAAAGCATTTGCACAGTCATCTAAAATCCGACCAATCAACCGCGTTCAGGGTAGCAATCCGTCATTCTGGGTATATACGTGTATTTTGGACAACAGTGTTGACCGAGATAAGTTCATAGACAAACTCGCATCTGAAGGCATTCACTCAGGACAAGTGCATGTCCCAAATGACGACTATAGTTGCTTTAACAAGTACCGAAAGCCACTTCCGGGGGTTCGTAAATTCTCGGAACATCAAATCTCGATCCCATGTGGTTGGTGGATAACCCGTCAGGATGCCGAGAAGATAGCACACACAGTTCTTACTCTTCTTGGCGAGAAGTAAATCAAGAGTAACTATGGACACTGCACCTAAGATTCTTGTCGGCACTATGGCATGCGGAGAAAAAGAGTTCCCCGCATGCCAACAGGCGATCGCGGCTCAAAAGTACGTTGTTGTCAGGCACTATGTGATTGAAAACAAACCAGAAATTTTTGCTCACCAAGAGCTATTCCAGTACTGGAATGAGAATCGCTCCGATTTTGATCTTTTCGTTAAAATTGATGGTGATACCGTCCTTGAAAAGGACGACAGTCTATTTAAATTATGGAAGATCTTCAGCACAGATAGTGAAATTTCTGCGGTTCAGACAGGATTGTTAGACTATTTCAGCAATCAGATGATTTCTGGATTGAACTCATTCTCCCCAGAAGTTTCCTTTTCAATACCAACAGACCCCTTATTTTGTGACCGCATAGAAGAAGTAGGCCACAAGAAGATACTAAAGCCAAAAGATACGTTAGATATCTTCCCCATTGCACGACATTGTCTTTATCCCTCCCCTAAACAGGCGTTTCACTTTGGCTACCGTCGTTGGTCAAAAGGTCAATTGAATATTGTCCGTAATTGCCTTGATGCCTGGAAAAATGCCCCTGAGACAGGTCGGCTATGGGCCCTAATGGGGGTGCGCGCGTCGTTTCATTCAAGGATTGAAGACGCTTCGTACAACAACCCAGAATTCGTTAAGATGTTTAATAACGCGGAGCAAGAATATCATTCCCCATCCTTCGATCACGAAGAAATTTCGAAAGAAATCGAACACATACTCTCGGGATATCTCCCGCTTCGTTTAAAGAGATTTATTAAAAGATCACTTCCACTTTTACAGAGATAGATCAATGGGGGAATAAGTGGGACTTGGTGGAGATTTAATGTTGTCCGCAAGTATTGCGGAATACTGTAAATACAGCGGAAACAAAATTGCCCTTGTGGCCAAACCAAAATTGTCTGACTTACTGAGCGGCAGACTGTACCGTCCGCTTGCCGAGAACACATTGTCCCCGGTATTTCACGAGAACCCTTACCTACACGATGTTTCCAACGAACGCTCGACTTTCACAATTCCGCTCAGCAACAGCGTTGATACACTCTTTGAGAAGACTATCAATCGCTTAAGTCTGCGCGACGCGTTTGACAATTACCTTCAAAAGAAATGCTTCCACCACGCAAAGTCCACAGGTGTAAGGTATCTTTACAAAGACGATATTCGCTTCAGTTATGCAGAATCGGTTGATGATACCAAAATGATTTGGAGAGATTCCCCGAATGCAGTAGCAGCAACTCTCTCTGGATTCCTTGATCCCGAACGCCCTCCTATAAAGCACCCCCAAATTAAGCCAGCGTTCTATGGGCTAGAAACTGAACGACCCTACGTTGAGAAATTATTGGCTAAGCACAACCTGAACAACAACGACTTTATTGTGCTGGAACCATCTACAAACGCAGAATGGTTCTCGAACTTGAGAGCCTGGATGCCCGCGCGTTGGCAACTGTTAGTAAATCAATTAAAAGAAAGCTACCCAGGGCTAAGCATCGTCCGCATAGGAGTCCCCGACACACTTGTACTTGATGGTGTTATAGATATCCGTGGAACCACAACATTCCGCCAAGCGGCGTTGCTAATGCAAAGCTGCCGGCTATTTATAGGCACTGAAGGGGGATTGATGCATGCGGCAAGAGCAGTCGAAGCAAAGGCAGTGATTCTTTGGGGCGGATTGACGGACCCAAGCTTCGCTGGGTATCCGGATTCACACATGATTTTACATTCACCTGTAGCATGCGCGCCTTGTGGCTTGCTCGGCAATTGCCCTCATGATGTAAAATGCATGAAAAACATCAGCACCGAAAATACTTATAAAGCTGTCACAGACGCTTTAGGAAGCTACCGTCCCGGTATAATCGAAGTATCCAAGAATTGATTTTCGACATCGACAAAAAAGCTATGACAATCAATATTCCCTTTAAAATATTGCGTAGAAATTTGGGTGTTTCATGATTTCCCCTTCGAACACTTCAGATACCGCCAATGCCGTTAATCCACTTGTGAGTGTGATTATGGCTAATTTCAATGGCGGTATTTATCTTAAGGACTGTGTCGAAAGTGTTTTAAATCAAACATATGATAATCTTGAGTTTATCATTGTTGATGACTGCTCAACAGATGAAAGTTTTGAATATTTAGATAATATAGATGACAAAAGAATTGTTTTAATTAAAAACGCTTCAAATATCGGACAAACCAAGTCATTAAATAAGGCCATTTCAAAATCATCGGGGCAGTATCTGGCAAGAATGGATTCCGACGATATTTGCTATCCGGAAAGATTATTTGAACAAGTCAGATTTTTTGAACAGAACCCCGAGATATCTATTTTAGGAGCACAAGCAACCATCATAGATCATAATGGTAAACTGATTGGGCAAACATTTCTCCCGAAAGAGAGCGTAAGCATTTGGGCTTTTTGTTTTTTTTCAAACCCTTTTGTCCATCCATCAATTATGATCCGGCGCACGATATTACCTGCAAACAAGATGCTGTATAGTGACCAATACATCAATCAGGATTTTGAATTATGGTCGCGGATCTTGACTAGATCCAATGCCGCAAATCTACCGAGGCAACTGTTATACTATAGACAGCACCCGTCAAATATGACGACCCGTCACTATCACGAAAACTTAAAGAACACTTGTAACATCATAAGAGAACGTTTTGCTCGAGAAGGCTCAACAAGCGTGGAGTTTTCAAATATAATCCCAATTATAACGTATGTCTTCGGAGACCGGCGGGAAGCAGACGCTCAGAATATCAATCGCGCGTTTCTAGGTCACCAATTGTTGGATATGGTGAATAAATTAGGCGGTGAAAGAAATCAGCTTTCAGAGTTCCACGCTTTGATAATATACCGTATACTTCAGTCTTGCATATATCCACGAGGATTCGATTCCATTTTTTGCCGAATACATCTATTTGCACGAGCTTTTAAATTGAACCCGAAAGAAACAATAAAAACATTAAAATATTTTATTAAAAAGATACTGAAAAATTTACCATTAAAAGAAGGCTGATTATTATGTTCAAAAAATTACGACATAAATTTTACGGCGCTGAATACAGTATTATTCACGAATTTCGTCCACCGCCATATGGCGGTGGTAACCAATTTCTTCTAGCGGTGAAACATGAACTTGAACGCAGAGGCATTGACGTCTGCGCCGGTCAAATAGGAAAAAACACACGAAAAGTTTTGTTTAATTCATTTAACTTCGACATGAATTGGCTCCGGGAACAACTCCATTCCAGGCAAAGCCGAAATATTAAAACCGTGCATCGCGTGGACGGTCCTATTTCTGCTTATCGCGGCAAAGACTTTGAGATCGATAAGAAAATACTCGAAATCAACCGCGAACTCGCCGATGCCACAGTCTTCCAAAGTCAGTTTAGCCTTAAGAAACATGAAGAAATTGGATTGGACTTTGGCCCTAACACGCATGTCATAATGAATGCGGTAAACTCTTCGATCTTCTACCCTAGTGCATCTAAAACAGACATAACGAATTTATCCGGAAAGATTAGGATTGTTGCCACAAGCTGGTCGGACAATGCCCGAAAGGGTGCTGAGACATATAAATGGATTGACGACAACCTTGATTTTTCGAAGTACGAGATGACATTCGTTGGAAATATCAAGGGACAGTATAAGAATATACGCATAGTACCAGCCGTTCCATCTAATCAACTAGCGTCGCACTTGCGAGATAGTCATATTTACATTACCGCGAGCATAAATGACCCTTGCTCCAACGCTTTGACCGAAGCATTGTCCTGTGGACTGCCTGCTCTGTACAAAAACTCCGGCGGCCATCCCGAGATCGTCAAGTCAGGTGGGCTTGGGTTTGAGAGTGCTGAAGAAATACCTGCCCTATTGGAAAAGCTCGTCGAAAATTACGACCAGTATCGAACCCAAATAGATGTACCTACAATTGAGAACGTAACCGACAAATACTGTAAAATATTCAACTAAAAGAGCTCAAACTCGTGCAAAAAGACTATTTACCCATTGAAGCTGATCTTGAAGAAAAATCAGAAATTGAACGCGTCGACGCCTTTTGGAGTAGCGTGTGGCAAGATTTGGCCATTACATCTGACCTCGTCCAAAAGAAGATTGAAGCAAGTGACGAATATCGCGTCATTTCAGACTATCTGAGCGAACTTCCAGCCGGCGCCTCTTTCCTTGATGGCGGCTGCGGTATGGGGGAATGGGTAAATTATTTGCATAGACGAGGCTTCAAACCAACCGATCTTGACATGTCTTCATCAACTATCTCGCGTTTGAAAAAAGAATTTCCTAACCTTCAGTGGGAAACTGGAGACATCAACAAGCTTAGTCACACCGATAAAAGCTTTGATGCGTATATTTCATGGGGCACATTTGAACATTTTGAGGCAGGCCTTAGCACCCCCATATCAGAAGCCTATCGGATCCTAAAACCGGGTGGATTTCTGTTTATAACCGTACCTCAAGATAGCCTACGCTTATTTTTCCAAAAATATCACGGGGACTGGAACAACACGCATCAAGATGCCGGAAAAAAATATGCGTTCTACCAATGGCGGTTAACAAAAAGAGAAATTGCCTTTGAGGTTAAGCAGCAACCTTTTATTATAAAATCGATCCCCCAAATACACAAAACTCAGGGTATCGGGCGCCTTTTCACTGGATTAACAAAAATGAACACTTCCGGTCCGATTACAGCAAGAATAGTTAAGCTACTCTCTTATTACGCGGGGCATAGTCGCTGGCCATATGCTATTTGTTGTAGCCCAAAAGCCATATGACTGAGTCAGTAAGATTGAGAACAGAGAACATTTCATAAGTATAGCAAGTTGATTCCCATGAGCCGTAAAATTATTAATGTACATGTTGCTGTCGATTTTGGTGCAAGAGAATATTATAACTATTTGGTAGATAACTTTACGCATACTGCTAAGGACTCTGAACGGTTGTTCTTTTTTTGCTACGCGCTCGATTCAGAAGCTTTTAATCACTTCAGAAAAGATGCGCGGCTATCAGGCTGCTTCGAAGTATATAAGATGCCAGGCGCATACAGGCTCCGCACACTTAACGATTGGCGCATTTTCCTTCGTGCCAAAATCACGCAAAATGCAAGCCTTGGCGGGTCAAATGGTCATGCTGCAGGCCTAAACAGAATAATGAGGACCCTCCCCAATCTGGCCGGACACAACATTATAGCAGACAGTGATGTAGCGGTTATCCAGAAAGGATGGGACGAAATAATAGAAGAGGAACTCACTGACGTCGACGTTATTGGCACTCCTTATGAACCCATCGGGGGATTTAGCTCAGGCACGTCAAAAATCCAAACGTATAAAGATTTTCCCAATCCGATTTGGCTCGCCATAAAAGATGGGTGTGACATTTCGGGCATGAACTGGATGCCTCTAAAAGAAAAGAACATCGCGATCAAATCACAGGACGATTCAGACCTATACAACCTTCCTATCGGCTATGAGGTTGTTCGAGATGTGGGATGGCGCTTCCCGCAGTTTTGCAAAGAACACAACATCAAAGCCAAGGCATTTCGACAGATTAAGCCTAGCTCCGCTGAAATTCAGGTTCTACGAACCGGAAAAGATTACAATGAGGAGTATCAGCTGGATGGAAAGGCATTTGTTGGTCATCAAAGAGGTGGATCCCGGCATGCATTTCGTGCCACCGATATCTCTAAATCTTTCTATGAATGTGTAGAGAAGGAAGTAGGAAGTAGGAAGAATGACGTCTGACGTTAGGCAGGCCTAAATGATTTTGGCACCTAAAGCTCCGGACAAATAATCGCATATTTCATAAAAGCATTTTGCGTTGTTTCACGTTCGATTTTAATAGCTTAATGCTGTTTGTGCATACTGAAATATCTCATTATACGCTCGTTGCAAACAGAAAACACGCCCATGACAAACATTCCATCAGCACCTATCGCGTAAAATAACAACATGCATATTATAGTTTATCTAGACCAAGGAACCACTCTAAGCCTATTTGACAAAGTAGGTACATTAGAAAGAGAAATGGCTGTCTACAAGAAACTAGCGAATCGTCAACACAAGATCACGATTTTGACGTGGTCAAAGGGCGAGGACAAAAAATATGTGGATAAATTTCCTGATTTTGACATTAAAGTTAATGATACTTACCTTCCAAATCGGGTCTGGATGATTTATCAAATTTTATTCTTAAAAAAAGATGCCTCACAATCAGATATGGTAATATTATCAAACCAATTATTCGGGTCTTATATTGCTGCTATTTTCGCAAGTATTCGTCGCATCCCGTTCCTTCTAAGATTTGGCTATCTAAACTCATTACAAGACGCTCATAACTACGGAAAGTTATCTAAAAAATATCTTTTTAGTTATATCAATGAATTTTTTTCAATGCGCCTAGCATCAAAAATAATCACAACAACGACAACAATTTCAAGCGCGGTAAAATCACTTAATAAGTCACTAACCTCAAAGCTACACGTGCTCCCAAATTACGTAGATAGCTCTACGTTTTTTCCTATTTCCTCAGACAACCTCATTAGAATTAAAACACAACCCCATGCTGATAAGTTTCAAATAGTAACGACAGCAAGATTATCATACCCGAAAAGACACGATTTAATTATTGAAGCAATTAGCAAGCTATCAAATGTAAAACTTATATGTGTTGGTGATGGGCCGGATAAAGAAAATCTTCAAAACCTATCTTCTCAACTCAACACCGATGTCGAATTTGTTGGTAGAGTTAAGAATGATGAATTACTACATATCTACCACAACAGTCACGTATTTGTGTTGTTCTCCGATTATGAGGGGCACCCAAAATCACTGATTGAAGCGATGGCGTGTCGAATTGCTGTCGTTGGATCAAATGTGATCGGCATCTCCGATGTGCTTGAAGATCAACACACGGGACTTCTAACAGGTCTAAATGCCACTGAACTCGCAGAAGCCCTCGAGAAACTTCAGCTTGACGAGAAGCTCCGATTATCTCTCGCTGATAATGCCTATGACCACGCGAAGTCTTATCATTTAGACAATTACGTAGAGCAAATCGAAAACATATTGCAACAGACGGCCATACAATATGCGCGCTAAGGTATTGATTGTAGTAGGCAGCTTAGATCGCGGGGGATGTGAAAAGCATTTACTAACAACACTTCCTCTTCTATCTGAGAAGGGTTATAATTTTGATATATTTACTCTTTCTCATGCTGGCACAATGGAAGAAGATTTCAAATCATCGGGAATCAATGTTATTCCATTGTGGTATAAAAACACACCAAGACGTAAAAACGGAATTCTCTCTCGCCTATTTAGACTAATCGTTGTATCACTGCAATTTTCTTACAGTATATTGACCACCCCCTATAGTATTATCCATTTTTTCTTGCCTGCCAGTTATTGGCTAGGTGCTCCGTTATCTTTCATATTCAGCAACGCTAAACGCGTTATGAGCAGAAGAAGTTTAAATGACTACTTAAGTCATAGACCTTTTATTCGCCAGTTTGAGAGTTTTCTACACAGAAGAATGCATTTTATTTTAGGAAATTCAAAATCAGTCGTAGACCAGCTTATAGCCGAGGGTTCACCACCTAATAAAACGGGTTTAATCTATAACGGTGTGAGCGCCCCCGTAAGCTCAACCAATCCTTCTACCCTGCGGCAAGCATTGGGCATTCCCGAAAGCAGTTTAGTTTTGGTAATTGTAGCAAACCTCATTGCATATAAGGGGCATATCGATCTCTTGAAGGCGATGGCGCAAGTATCCTCAAATACTCAAACTGACTGGAAGCTTTTAATTGTCGGGAGAGATGACGGGATGTTACCAGAACTGTTACGCTACGCAGAAAGTGCAAACATCGGTGAAAATGTTATGTACTTAGGTTCACGCCAAGATATTGCCGACATTTATGCGGCATCAGACATCGGTTTACTGGTCTCGCATCAAGAAGGTTTTTCTAATGCCATATTAGAAGGCATGGCAGCCGGACTACCGATGGTCGTTACGAATGTTGGTGGAAATGCTGAAGCTGTAACCCATAGAATTACAGGCCTTGTGGTTCCACCTATGATTCCAAGTGTACTTTCTGAAGCCATCCAAGAACTTCTTTCAAATCCAGTTACAAGGAAAGAGATGGGAGACCAAGGAAAGAAAAAGGTTCATTCTCTTTTTTCCCTGAAGAACTGCGTTAATTCCTACGATGAAGTATACAAAAAATTGCTATCAGCCCCCCTGGATAGCCCATTAAAGAAGCGCTAACAAAATGTGTGGAATTGCAGGCTTTCTAGATAACCGCCGGAACAAAAACCCTGAGGAACTTGAGGACATCGCCCTAAGAATGGGCGAACAAATTCATTACCGAGGCCCCGATGCAGCGGCTGCATGGTCAGACGCGGCGGCAGGCGTTGCGCTAGCACACCGACGTCTGTCAATTATAGACCTCTCGCCCGCTGGCAACCAGCCAATGTCTTCTAGCTGCAATCGCTTTGTCACCGTTTATAATGGTGAAATTTATAATTCCAACGAACTGCGCGACGATCTTCGCAGGCTTGGCAGATCAACTTTTCGCGGCCATTCCGACACTGAAGTAATGCTTGAGGGGTTCTCCGCATGGGGAGTAAAGGAAACTCTCAAGAGATTAATAGGCATGTTTGCAATCGCAGTTTGGGATCGCAAAGAACAAAACCTAACCCTTGTTCGTGACCGGCTGGGAATAAAACCACTTTATTGGTCAATCCAGAACGGACAGCTATTTTTCGGCTCCGAACTCAAAGCGCTCTATGCCCATCCAGATTGGAAAGGCGATTTAAACAAAGACGCTCTGACTTCCTTTTTACGACATAACTATATTCCTAGCCCACATTCCGTAAGCAAGAACACGCAAAAATTAGAGCCTGGGCATTTACTTACGTTTAGCAGCCAACTTTCCGACACACCGAAGATTGAAGCATATTGGTCACTAGAAGATACAATTCTCCAGGGCCAATCCAAATGCTTCTCAGGCACTGACGAGCAATTAATAGACCAGCTACATGAACTACTCAGTGATGCTGTTCAACGAAGAATGATCTCAGATGTTCCAATAGGTGCATTTCTTTCCGGAGGGATCGATTCATCTACCGTAACCGCATTAATGCAAGAGCACTCGCCTAATCCAGTACGAACCTTTTCGATCGGATTCGAGGAAAATGCGTTTAACGAAGCGCCTCATGCAGCTGCAGTGGCCAAACATTTGGGCACAGATCACACCGAGTTCTATGTATCACCTGCCGAAGCCCGCGATGTGATTCCAAAACTTGCAACGATGTTTGACGAGCCGTTTTCCGACTCATCGCAAATTCCCACATATCTGGTTTCTCAAATGACCAAAGAGCACGTGACGGTGGCTTTAAGCGGTGATGGTGGAGATGAACTTTTTGCCGGATACAGTCGATATACAAAAGCTCTGAAGCTGCATCAGGCAGCCAACAAGGTACCAGGCTTCGCGAAACGTGGGTTTAACCACCTGCTATCTTCGCTAACAACAGAGGCATTTATGTCTTCGACTGAGCACTTGCCATATGCAAACCATCTGAAGCTTACACTTGGCCGCGCGCAAAAGCTGCGCAATTTACTGCGTGACGGTAGGGAAGATCTATATCGTGGCCTTGTAAGCCATTGGTCAGCCCCATCAACTTTGATACCGGGTTCGTGTGAGCCCAAAGCAAGTATCTGGGACAATTCCAGTCAATCGTTGACGCCAAATTATCTGGACTGGATGCGCTACGTAGACAGCAAAACCTATCTTCCCGACGACATCCTAACAAAGGTAGATCGAGCAAGTATGTCTGTATCCCTTGAGGCAAGAGTACCAATTTTGGATCATCGTGTCGTCGAGTTCGCCTGGAGACTTAATCAAGATCATTTGATTAAGAAAAAAGTAGATAAATGGCCCTTGCGGCAAATCCTAAATAAATACGTACCAGAAGCAATCACAGACCGCCCCAAAATGGGCTTTGGAGTTCCCATTGGAAGTTGGCTTCGCGGCCCACTCAAAGAATGGGCAGAAAACCTACTCGATCCCACGACAATCGCCAAACATGGAATCCTATCACCCGCACCGGTTCGACAAAAGTGGCTAGAACATCTCGCCGGAGACGCTGACTGGCAATATTATCTTTGGGATATATTAATGCTTCAAGCTTGGTGTGAAACCTACAAGGACACAAATTTTCATGATCTGTAAAATATGGAGTCGCCGCCTTCTACTCCATTAATCGCGTAGCTATTGCATATCCCCTATCTTGCCCAGCTTCGATAAGATCAACCTTATAGTTTGCCTGCCGAGAAATTTCCTCTACCGCAGAAACAACCCCAGGGAAATGAGCCGGCGTTACATCATCAAACACAATCATGTCCCCCTTTTTTTGATGTTTCTGCACAAAGCTGAACTCCGCCAAAACATCTTCAAACGTATGACTTGCATCAAGAAATGCAAAGTTAATACGCGGAAATGCAAGACTACTAACCGCGGATAATGTTTCCTGTTGGACAAAAATGACTGATGACAAATATTCTTTCCAAGGATTCAAAATTTCTCTGCGCGACTTTCTCCCATCTAAATCATCTACACAGTTCCAAAACATAGGAACATCATGAGGCAATATATCCACGGTAGTAATTACACCTTGAACATTTTTATCTCTTAATGCTTTGGACATACAAACTGCAGAAAACCCTCTTGCTGTTCCCGTTTCAAACACGTAAACGCAATCATTAGATGACCCTCTATTTTTCAGATAGTAAGAGAATACCGAGTACAACAATCTTCCATGCTGATAGTTAAGCTCAGCATCTTTCACCACAACTTGCGTATGGAAAGCGACTTCATCCAGCCAGCACTTATCAATAGATTCTCCATACGTTTTCTCAACATTGTCAATTTCGGGAAAACTCGCTCTCGCCGCTTCCTGAGCCAATTGGAGGAAAAACTCACGTGGTCTTCCAGCTGCACTCCCAAGTGGATCCGCGCCGAGCCTTTCAATCGCATTAAACTTTCGTAATTTTAAAATGTGCGCAATAAGGTTACGTATTGGAGCCAGGATAAGCTGAGTAATAATATACATAAGGGCCAACAACCATAATACTTTGCCGACGATCCAGCAAAACAGTTCAAGAACAAACGATATCTTATTTATAATGCATCGTCAGCGCGTGAAACCGCAGCAAACACCCGCAAAGTCTCCTCACTGACGTGATGCTCGATGCCTTCGGCATCGAACTCTGCTGTGTCTGGATCAACGCCGATCGAGACGAGGAAGTTATAGACGATCTGGTGGCGGTCGCGGCATTTTTTTGCGAGCGTTTCGCCTTTTTCTGTCAGGAAGATCGAGCGATAGGGGCGCGAGGTGACATAGCCGTCGCGCTCCAGGCGTTTGATGGTGTTGTTGACCGTTGCGGCAGTCACGCCAAAGCGTTCCGCAAGGGCGACGGAGCGTGCTTCACCTTCTTCATGGATCAAATCACTGATCATTTCGACGTAATCTTCGGTGACCTCGCGGGCATGTGCATCGCGCAGGCGGGCAAAGACTTCGGCCTTGTTATGGCGCGGGTTTAACGTCGGCTTATCGCCCATCGGTCTCTCCAAACAGTATCTCTGAAATCTTCATAACAACTAAGTGTTCAAAAAGCAATTTAGCCTTGACTAACTTTGAAAGTCCGCACATAGATAGTGGATATTCAGACGAATGATTTTAATTTGCTGTCGGGACCCTTTATGACCTTTCTTTATGCCGCACGCCGCCTTTTCCTGATCGCGACAGTCGTTGTCGCAACCGCCATTGCTGGCGCCTTTGCCAGTGCCAATATGGCCGTGGCCAAGCCACTGAACGTGGTTGCAACGACATCCATGATCGCCGATGCGGCACGACAAGTTGCCGGGGATCGGGCGGACGTTACCGCGTTGATGGGCCCAGGCGTTGATCCGCATTCTTATCGTCAAACCCGAAGCGACATTGCCGCCATGGCACGTGCCGACCTTGTTTTGTGGCATGGCTTGTATCTTGAGGCGCAGCTTGAAGAGTTCTTCCTTGATCTGGAAAAACGCCGCAATGTGGTCGCGGTTGGCGAAGCCATCGCCAAGGATAACCTCTTGGGGCACGCATCCTACGAAGGGCGTTATGATCCGCATATCTGGATGGACCCGCAGCTTTGGCAGACCGTCGTGTTGGCCGTGCGCGATGCGCTGATCAAAACCGATCCCGAGGGTGAAGCCACCTATCTCGGCAATGCGGACACCCACATTGCCGAGATTAAAAAACTGATTGAGTATATGAAATCAGTTACCACCAGCGTCCCGGAAAAAAGCCGTGTATTGTTAACCGCCCATGATGCGTTTAGCTATTTCGGACGCGGCTATGATTTCGAGGTTCTGGGCATTCAGGGCATTTCAACGGAATCCGAAGCGGGCCTGCGCCGGGTTGAGCAATTGGTCGATATCATTGTTGATCGCAATATTTCCGCAGTGTTCGTCGAAAGCTCCGTCCCGGAACGCAATGTCCGTGCCCTGATCGAAGGGGCCGAAGCCCGCGGCCAAGCGGTTAAGATTGGTGGCACGCTGTTTTCCGATGCGATGGGCGAACCAGGGACCTATGAAGGGACGTATATTGGCATGATTGACCACAACACGACCCTGATTACCCGGGCACTGGGCGGCGATGCGCCAGAAACCGGTATGCAGGGTAAACTTGCGCCCACGTCATAACGTAAAAGCCGCCGAATATATTGCGGACCGACCGATCTGATCCGGAACATTGATCAGATTATGGATTACGGAAGAGACACAAAGGACATCTGATGCGACAAGCCGAACTGATTGCCCAAGCCGGAAAGATCGTAGACGTCGCGGGAAAAGATGCACCGCTGACGGTGCGTGGCCTGACGGTTTCATATGGCAATAAGCCGGCGGTGTTTTCAGTCGATGCGTCCATCCCGGCCGGGTCGATGACTGCGATTATCGGTCCCAATGGCGCGGGCAAGTCGACCTTTCTAAAAGGAACCCTTGGCGTGGTGCCGCGCCTGTCGGGGGAAGTGCGCATTTTTGGTAAGCCCTTCCACGAAGCCCGCGATCGCGTTGCCTATGTGCCCCAGCGTGCCAGCGTTGATTGGGATTTTCCCGCACGGGTGATTGATGTGGTCCTGATGGGTCTTTATGGATCGGTCGGGCTGTTCCGCATGTGGCGCGCCCGCCACCGCCAGCAGGCAATGGCCTGCCTTGACCGGGTGGGTATGGCCGATTTCGCCGACCGTCAGATCGGCCAACTTTCTGGTGGCCAGCAACAGCGCGTCTTTCTGGCGCGTGCGTTGGCGCAAAATGCCGAGTTTTACCTGCTTGATGAGCCGTTTGCCGGGGTCGATGCCGCAACGGAGCGCGCGATTGTCACCGTTCTAAAGGACTTAAAAGCCGAGGGCCGCACAGTTGTTTGCGTGCATCATGACCTGTCGACTGTGAACGAATATTTTGATCGGGTGTTGCTGATCAATGTGCGCCGCATCGCCGAAGGTCCGGTAGAGACAACCTTTACCGCCGAGCACCTTCAGGAAACATATGGCGGGCGGTTGGCCGAAACGCATATCAATGATTTGCGCCTTGCGTAGGGTGGAGCGTTACATGACCGCCACCGCCCCCAACATCCCCGCCGAGAACGCTTCATGAGCTTTGTTGATTACTTCATCAGCGCGCTTTTCCTACAAGCTGGCTATAACAGCGCGCTTGTCGCCGTTGGCGCCGGGCTTTTGGGGCTGTCGGCGGGCAGTGCCGGGGCGTTTATTTTCCTGCGCAAACGCGCCTTGGTATCCGATGCGATCAGTCATGCCACCCTGCCCGGTGTTGGTTTGGCGTTTATGATCATGGTGGCATTTGGCAGTGATGGCCGCTGGTTGCCGGGATTAATCATCGGTTCGGCCATTTCATCGGCAATCGGTTTGATCCTGGTGGAGTGGATCACGCGCAAAACCCGTCTGACCGAAGATGCGGCGATTGGTGCGGTGCTATCGGTGTTTTTCGGGTTTGGCATTGTCCTTTTGACGATCATTCAAACCATGTCATCAGGTCGTCAGGCCGGTTTGGAAAACTTCCTGTTGGGGGCCACCGCCGGGATGCTGATTTCCGAGGCCACCACGATTGCGATTGCCGGTGCCCTTGCCGCCGGGTTTGTTTTCTTGCTGCGTCGGCCCATGACGCTGGTGGCGTTTGACCCGGAATATGCCGCGACCACCGGGGTCAATGTGCGCAATATCGATCTGGCAATGATGGGTTTGGCCCTTATTGTCACCGTCATCGGGCTTAAGATTGTGGGTCTGATCCTGATTGTGGCGCTTTTGATTATCCCGCCGGTTACCGCCCGGCTTTGGACCAATCAGGTCGGGAAGATGATCGGTATTTCGGCCCTTGTCGGCGGTGTTTCAGGCTATATCGGGGCGGTTCTATCCGCCGCCGAAGCATCCATCCCCACCGGGCCGATCATTGTTTTGGTGGCGTTTGGCTTTTTCATGATTTCGGCCCTGTTTTCACCGTTGCGCGGGGCGTTGGCATCGGCCCTTCGGCATCATAAGTTCCAGCGCCGCGTGCATCGTCGGCAGGGGCTTTTGGCACTGGCACGGCGTGAACCGATTTATGACGGGCTGACCTTACGCATTTTGCGCCGGTCGGGCATGATCCGGCGCGACGGGGTTGCGACCCTGCGCGGGCGGGCAGCATCGGAAAAGGCATCCCGCGATGAAGCACGCTGGGCCGTGGCCCGGCGGATTTTGCCCGATGATTCCGCGATTGAACGCTATGACGGGTTAACCCCGATCGAACAAATGATGACATCCGATCAGATTGCCGAGATTGACCGCATGATCGCCGAGCAGAACGGAGCTAAGGCATGATCAATGATCTGATAACCGCCCTTGGCGCGGAGTTTGTTCAGCTGAGCTTAACACCGATCCTGATTGGTGTTTTGGCCGCTATTGCCTGTGCGCTGCCAGGTAATTTCCTGTTGCTGCGCCGACAAGCGTTGATTGGCGATGCGATCAGCCATGTGGTGTTGCCCGGCATTGTGGCCGCGTTTTTAGTGACCGGCACCATTAGCGCCATTCCGATGATGCTGGGTGCCGGGGCGGCGGCAATTGTCGCCGTGGTGATGATCGAGGTCGTCAAACGTCTGGGCCGGGTTGAACCGGGGGCGGCGATGGGATTGGTGTTTACCACCCTGTTTGCCGCGGGTGTGTTGCTGCTTGAAATGACCGATACCAGTTCGGTGCATATTGATGTACAGCATGCGCTTTTGGGCAATCTTGAAAGCCTGATCTGGTTTGATGCCGAAGGTTGGTCATCGCTTCTTGATCCGCAAGCACTTGCCACCCTGCCGCCACAGTTGCCGCGATTGGCGATTGTGTTGGTCGGGATCATGCTTTTTATCGGGTTGTTTTGGAAAGAGTTGAAAATTTCGACCTTTGACGCGGCCTTTGCCGGGGCGATTGGCATTCGCACCGGGATACTTGGCTTTGCACTTGTGGTCTGTACGGCGATTGCCGCCGTTGCGGCCTTTGATGCGGTCGGGTCGATCATTGTCATTGCGATGTTTGTCTGCCCGCCAGCCAGTGCGCGCCTGATGACCAATCAGTTGGGCCGACAAGTTGCATGGTCCGTCCTGTTTGCGACGATTTCCGCAATTTTGGGATATGTGTTTGCCGGATATGGGCCGGGCTGGTTTGGATCGCCCTATGCGGTCAGTGCCGCGGGCATGATTGCCACCATTTCGGGGATCATTATGCTTTTGACCTGTTTGTTCGGCCCACAGCGCAAACGCACCGGCCAACAGGCCGAGGCATAAGTGCCTTTGCCGTAACCGCGCAAAATTGCCCTAGCCCAACCCGTGCGAAACGCACATACTTGGCGGATGCAAATTGGTTGGTTGGCGAAACATTTCGGGATGATGACCGGTGTAATCGGCGCAGCGGTAACTGTGCTGGTGTCTTTTGGGATATCGGCATATGCCCAAACACCCACGTCACCAGCGCCGGTTATCGCAAAAATCCAGAGTGATTTAAGCGCCTATGGCGATATTGATCTTTATGTTTTTAAGGATCGCCAAGCGTTTCTCGATATTATGGATCGGACGATTGGCCTTAAGAACATTGCCAATCCAGATACGACATTTGCCAAACTGCCCAGATCGCCCTTTACCATTACCGGGCGGCAAAATGGCAAGCAAATCCCATCATGCCAGATTTTCGTGCCCGCCAATATCGCGCCCAACAGCGGCAACGAGATTTTTGCACAATTGATGCGCGGCTGGTTCGGACCCGATTTAACCTATGGCAGCAGTGCGGAACTGACATTTGAATGGCTATTGCGCCATGAAGCGCGGCATTGCATGCCCGATCATTATGGCGACGTGGAAAGCCATGGTGATGAGGTTGACGCCGATATTTTCGCCTTCAATGCGCTGAGCGAAACCATAGCGAATACCGAGCTTCGCAATGGGCTTCGCGCCGATATCATTGCGTTTCGCATGATTACATCGGCTATTTTCGCCGATAACAGCCATATGATCGGACTTTCAGTCAAATATGGCCTTAAAAACACGGCGAAATCCGAAAACCTGACCGCAGATGACGAGATTTCCGCATTTCGGGCGGCAAGGAAGCTTATTTTCGAGCGGGCAAAGGCGCGCGCAGCTGGGATTAATCCGACCAACCTTGAACTGATCCGTACGGTAAGCGCATTACGTGCTGAAACCAAGACCGGCGCGCTGAACCCCGGATCATCAAGGGTATCGGAAATCCTGATCGATCTTGATGATGCGATTGCCCATCTTGCCCCACGGCTACACACATCTGTCGCCAACCTGCCAACGGATTAAGTCAGTGCGTCTGGGCGCATGTGCATCACGGCGCATGTGCTGCTTTGCGCCAGAAAGTCATCGCAAGACATTGGTCACGTTCCAGCCCGATCTCTTTGCGCCAATAGCGATGAAGCGGTTTGTAGTCTTCTTGCTCCACCCCGGCCCAGCAAAACACGTTTCGTTTGGCATGCGGGATGTCAATCGCGCGCACGGCATCCTGAATAAGGCTGCGCTCAACATTCGTATTGGTTTCGCCATCACGCAACAGCCATTGAATTTCGACTGCACTTTTGGTGGTGATATCGATGATGTCGTCTTTGCCGCCAACTTCGATCACCGCATGACCGGCAACGTTGGGAGACAGATTTTCAAGGTAGCGGCCAATGGCCGGCAATGCGGTTTCATCGCCCGCGAACAACACCCAATCGGCATTTGGTAGCGCGTTGCCAAAGGGTCCGGTGATCGCCGCCAGATCCCCCGGTGCGGCATGCAGGGCAAAGGACGAGCCCGGCCTATTATCGCCGTGAATGACGAAATCGACATCCATCCAGCCCGCATCAACATCGATGTTGCGAATGGTGTAAACGCGTTGTTCGACCGCTTTATCCCCACTTGGCCAGACCGGCAGTCCGTTATCGGCCAGAGTTGGCCATTCCGGATTTTGATCACCGCGTTGTGGGATCAAAAGACGAATGTGTATGCCATCAATGTCATAGGCACCAAGATCATCACCATGCAGCCGAACGCGGCGCATATGCGGTGAAAGGTCGCGGGTCGCGCCGACCGTCAAAACACGGAAATTGGGCAAACGGCCGTTATTTTTGCCCGCCCCTTGCCAGCGGCAATCAAGTTTGGCGTCGGGCAAGGCGGCCTGAAGCAGCGATATGACCGCGAATTTAAGTTGAACCACCCCGGCATCATTATTCGCCCCGACTTCGATATCCAAGCCGTCGTCGGTGCTGGCAAGATTGATGTGACCAATCGATACCGACACCCGAATGGCCGATGCATCGCCGATCACCTCGCAATCGTGGCTTTTGTAATAGTCCGCAGCGCGCGTGATAAGGGCTGCACTATCAGGCAGGGCAATGCGCGTTTTAGCTGTCAAAACAGGTGTTGGCATGGGGCTCTCAAACGGTGGGGCGGGTCATGAAATGTGTTGCAGCTATTGATAATAAAAATGCGTTTCATTCTCAATAAAAATTCTCATTTAAATCATATCCATCATGTTAAATGTTGGATCAGATAAACCATCAAACGCCGCTGCCCTTCGCGCACCGTGCTGATCAAGTGCAGCGTGACAAAAGACACTGAAAGTTAAAGACCCGACCATGCATGACAAAATCCGCCGCCTGAAACCGTCTGAATTTCCCGAAGCTGTAAAATGGGCTGCCAAGGAAGGCTGGAATCCCGGCTGCGCTGATGCCGAGATATTTTTCAACGCCGATCCGGAAGGTTTTTGGGGCGCGTTTGATAAAAAGGGCATGGCTGCCGTCATTTCGGCTGTGCAGTACAGTTCGGATTTCGGCTTTGTCGGGTTTTATATTTGCCGCGAAGACCGCCGTGGATCGGGCTTGGGATACCGTTTGTGGCAAACGGTTTTGCAAGACAGTGTGATGAAAACCATCGGCCTTGATGGTGTTGTTGACCAACAAGAGAATTACACAAAATCCGGGTTTGAATTCGCCCATCGCAATATCCGCTTTGGCGGTGTTGTTAAGGCCCCTGCCCCAAACGACGCCGACCTGTTTGATCTGTTGATTGATGATATCGCGGTCGTTGATGCGTTTGAGCAAACCTGCAATCTGTTTGGTGAAAGCCGGATTGAGTTCCTGCGTGGCTGGATCGGCAATGAAAACCATACCGCCATGGGTCTGAAAGGCCCGATGGGGCTGCGTGGCTATGGCGTGATCCGCCCCTGTGAAGAAGGTCATAAGGTCGGACCACTTTTTGCCCCAACCCAGGAAGACGCCAAAATCCTGTTTGAGGCGCTTTTGGCAAGTCGCGCCGACCAAAGTGGTAAGGTATTTTTGGATGTGCCGGAACCCAATCAAGCCGCACTTGCCCTTGCCACCGGCTATGACATGCAGCCCGAATTCGAAACGGCACGCATGTATAAAGGCGATGCCCCGACGCTTGATCTGAACATGATCTATGGGATTTCATCGTTCGAGCTGGGCTGAGTTTCAGCCCTGCGACGAGATTTATGGTGCGACACCGTTAAGAGTCTGGCGATAAAGATTAATTGCCGGAATCATAGTGTCGACTAGACCAATGTCAGTTTTTTAAAATCGGAGAAACGCAGAGTTCCAGACCATCAGACGTCGTGGTGCGAAAAGTTGTTATATTTTTTATGGAAAAAGGATGTCGCAGCCCCCAACTGTCTTGAGAGGGGATATTCGACATTTAAACCATAATCATTACCCGCTGACACTTTTTCGCCCGACATCTGTGAAGCGACGCATCGTCCCGGTATCCGGGCTCAGAGATTTTCGCGACGCCCGATCAGGTCATGGACAACAGATATAACGCCGGACACCAGAAACCGATATGGATATAGCGACACTCATTGGGATACTTGCGGGATCGGGCGTGATTGTTGGCGCCATCCTGCTTGGCGGCAACCTTGGTGCGTTTGTCGACATACCATCCATTATGGTGGTGTTTGGCGGAACGGCCGCAGCGACACTGATTAAATTTCCGATGCGCGATGTGATCAAGTCGCTCAAGATCGGCATTGGCATCGCGTTTAAAAACCCCAAGGAAGACCCGCTTTCGATCTATGAAAAAGCCATCGAGCTTTCGGGTCTTGTGCGCAAAAACGGCCTGCTTGGCCTGGAAACTGCCGAGGTTGAAAACGAGATCATGGCACGCGGCATTCGCATGTGTGTCGATGGTCATAGCGGCGAAGTTATCCGAAGCTCGATCTCAAGCGAGGTCGAAAAATCCATTCAGAATGATGAACTTGGCGAACTGATGTTTCGTGGTATCGGTGATACCGCACCGGCATTTGGCATGATCGGCACCTTGGTCGGTCTGGTGCAGATGCTGGCCAACCTTTCTGATCCGGATGCGATTGGCCCGGCAATGGCGATTGCAATGCTGACGACGTTTTATGGCGCGGTGTTGGCCAACCTGATTGCCCTTCCGATTGCCGACAAGCTGGCCCTTAAGGTCGAGCAGCTTAAAAACACCAAGCAATTGATTATTGAATCAGTCGTCCAAATTCAGGCCAGCCAAAGCCCGATGGTGATGAAAGAAATTCTGGGCCCGTATTTGCCCGGTGGTGTTCCCAAAGATGCCGAAGGCGAAGGGGAATAATCATGGTATTGGCCGTTATCTGGAACATGGATTAGGTCCATGGCAAAGAAACCCGCAGCAGGCGCACCCGCATGGATGGCGACATTTGCCGATCTGATGTCGTTGCTGCTTGTTTTGTTTGTTCTTTTGCTGACATTCGCAGAGATGGATGTCATCCGGTACAAGCAGATCGCCGGATCGGTCAAAGCCGCATTTGGGTTTTCCAAGGAAGACCAACTTGCCGGTGTGATTGAATTGGATGGGTCGATCGTTGGTAAGTCCCTAAAGGCGCCAACCCCCGATACGCCGCGCGTTGTTTCGGAAATTCCCAAGGCCGAAACACCTAAAGTCGAGATTGAACAATCCGACAGCAAAGAAGAAAAAGCCGAAGCGCTTGAAGAAACGCTCAACACCGTGCTTGAAAATATGGGCCTTGAGGATGAGGTGGGTCTGGAGCGCATTGACGGCGAAGTGGTGATGAGCTTTCCCGATGAACTGGCTTTTCCGTCGGGATCATCAGGCATGACCGAAGAATTTGCCGCCGCCCTTGATCGAATTGCGCCCGTCCTGAACCAAACCAACGGCGAAATTCACATCGCCGGTCATACCGATAATATTCCGGTGTCTGCATCATCGCCCTATATATCCAACTGGGATCTTTCGGCGGCGCGTGCGACGGCGGTTTTACACCATATGATCGATCTTGATGGCACCGATCCAACACGGATGGTTATTCAGGGCTATGGCGACAGCCGCCCGGTCGCATCAAATGACACACCGGAAGGACGATCAAAGAACCGACGGGTCGAGATCACCATCCAAATGGTCGAAAGCAACAAGCCGACCGGCGGAAACAGTGCCCCATCTGGCGAAAACAGTGGCAATGCGACGCCCGCCACCCCAAGTGAAGAGTCTTCTGTTGGCGACGACGCAGCGCAAGATGATCAAACCACCCCGGAACAAGCCACATCAAACCGGCGTCGGACATTTAGCATTCCAAGCAGCAACCCGTGACGGGGCCGCAAAGGGAAAATTGCACCGTCGAGACAGACAAGAATGATACCCATGACGGACCGGCTTATCCGTACCATGGCAACAACAGGAATTGACGCATCATGACGGTGCAAGACAACAACAATAAAACAATTCTTTATGCCGATTACAGCGAACGCAACAGTCTCTCCGCGAAGGAGGCGATTGAACCGCTGGGTTTTGCCGATTTCATTACCTGTGATGACCGTGACCAAACCGTCGATCTTGTGAATACCTTAAAACCCGACATCGTGCTTGTGGGCCTTTACCTTGATGGGATGCGCGGCATTTCAACAATCCGGGCCATTCGTGACAGTGCAACGGCGGTAAACCATCACGGCAAGGACGTCATCATTTTGCTGGGTGCGCCAAAACTGGATCGGCGTGCCATGCGCGATGCTGTTGAAGCCGGGATCGAAGGCGTTTTCCGCCAACCGGTTGACCCTGCACGGCTCCGCAAGATCATTACATCGGTGCTTGAAAATCCCCGTCGTTTTGTTCTGAAAGATGATTATTTTGGCCCGGCCCGGCCAGAGGACATCGCCACCGAGGAAGGCGAACAAACCAGTAGCCGCCGACCAGTTTCCGCGTCCGTCACCTTAAAACCAAGCGTCATAAAGCGCGGCCAGGTAACACGGCCAAGCGCATTGGCATCCCAAGGGGGGCAAACCTTTGATGAAGCGGAACTTGCCAGCGTGCCCGAAGATGATCTTGCGGCGCATAAGGAACGCAGCATCAAAGCAGCAATTGCCGCACGTGAGCTTTTAAAACCAGATCCGGTTGCCAAAAAGCCAAAACCAGCTGCTAGCAAAAAGGCCAAAGAAAAACCAACGCCGCCTGTGTCGGTCGCAGACATCCCGGAGGCCAAAGAACCTGCCAAAGCGGAGCTAGAGCCCGCGACCGCAGTAGAAGCCCCGCCAAAAGACCCAAAACCGATCCCGGCCGTTGCGAAAAAAGCGGCCGCAAAGAGCGAACCGGAAGCCGAGACAGAGGTCGAACAGCAAGAAAATACCGACCAGCTGGTTGAAATCGATCTTCAGGAAGCCTTGGTCGATCATAGGCTTTGGGTCGATACCGGTGGCAAGGAAGGATCGGTCATGTCGATTGACCATGCCGATCTGCGTGATTCCGATCTTGAAGGCGTTGATCTTAGCCGCTGTGGGCTAAGGTTTGCGTCGTTTAAGAATGCCAATTGCAAGCAAGCCGTCCTGCGACGCTGCGACCTCACGGCTGCTGATTTTGTTGATAGCAATTTGGAAAGTGCCAACCTAGCGGCCAGCCGCCTTTCGGGCGCGCGGTTTAATTCGGCAATCCTGCACAATACCGTGTTTTTGGGATCGGATTTGTCCAACGCCAATTTCAACGGCATGCAGTTTGTGAATTGCGATTTTAGTGGCACCAACCTTGCCGGGGCTGATTTCCGCGATGCGGATTTAACCAGTGTACGGGGCCTGTTCGCCGAACAGATTCAGCGCGCACGCGTGAATGTGAATACGCGTCTGCCAAGTAGTTTGAAATTGCGTGAATAATCACGGGCTAATGCAAAGGCCCAAGCCGCTGCCCAAGGCCTCGCAACCGTGTCTAGACGTCACATGTCATATGCAAGCTGGGAAATGTGACGTCGGGGCCAAAGGACACCTCAATCGGGCCGATTAACGTAAATCCCAACTTTTCATAAAATTTGCGGGCTGACAGTGTTGCATACGCATCAAATCGGGTTGCGCCATAAGATGCCTTTGCGTCGCGGACACAGTGGTTAAACAGCATCTTGCCCAGTCCCTGACCGGTAAAATCCGGGTCAACGGCAAAATGGCGCACATGCACCCACCCGGGCTTAACCGGCTCATCTGGGGCGCCGGGGCGGGTTGCGGTCCATCCGCCGGCGGCAATAACGCGTGTGCTTGCGTCCTTGACCACATAATAGCTGCCCGATGAAATCAGTTCCGGTCTGGCAAAGGATAAGAACGGCATGGCGCGCGCCAGGACATCGGGCGCATAGTCATTTTTCAGAAGCTGGGAATAAGAACGGGCAAACAATGCGCTGATCGCCTCGGCATCGGAAAGAGACGCGTTTTCGATGATGCGATCCGTCATTGGTTTTCGTCCTTATCTGCGGCCAAACATCTTTTCGATGTCATGAAGTTTGAGCTCAACATAGGTCGGGCGACCGTGGTTGCACTGCCCGGAATGCGGGGTGGCTTCCATTTGGCGCAGCAACGCATTCATTTCATCGGCGTTTAATTTACGGCCCGACCGCACCGATCCGTGGCATGCCATGGTCGCACAGACATACATCAGCCGATCTTTCAGCAACATGCCCTGGCCCAGTTCGGCGATTTCATCGGCCATGTCGCGTACAAGCGCGCCAACATCCACCTTGCCCAGCATGGCCGGGACTTCACGCACCACAATCGCACCGGGGCCAAAGGGTTCGACAACAAGCCCCAGTTCGGCAAATTCTTCGGCCCTGTCGGCAATGCGATCCGCCGATGCTTCGTCAAGTTCGACCACCTCGGGCAATAGTAACCCTTGGCGTTTGACGCCGTTTTCGGCCAGATCGGCCTTCATGCGTTCATAGACAATACGTTCATGGGCGGCATGCTGATCGACAATCACCAAGCCGTCGCGGGTTTGGGCAATGATATAGTTGGCGTGGACCTGCCCACGGGCGGCCCCCAGCGGATGATCGACGAATTTGGTATCATCCGTCATGTCAATGCGTGCCGATGGCCCAGCCGCGCCATAACCGCCAGCAAGGGCCGCGGCCGCCGCACCAGCAAACCCGCCATCCGGGTCCGGCGTTCCGGCGAAATCGCGCCCCCGATCGAACAACCCGCCATAACCCGACGTGCCACCATCGGCCATCGGGGCCTGTGCGCCGTAATTGCGTTCGATTGCCGCGTGGCTGGGGGTGTTTGCCTGATACTGGCCAATGTTAAAGCCACCGCCGCCAGACGAGTGTGATCCACCATCATATGGCAGGCTGGGGCCTTCGCCCTCACGCCGTACCGCGCCAAGCGCCATATCGGCAACCGTGGTGGATGCCCGGTGCCCTGCCCCGGCCAACGCATGTTTCAGTGCGCCGACAATCAGGCCGCGCACCATGCCCGGATCGCGGAAACGGACTTCGGTTTTGCCGGGGTGAACGTTAACGTCGACATCGCGCGGGCTAAGTTCAAAGAATAGCGCCAACAACGGATGCCGATCCCGTGCGAGGAAATCTTGATAGGCGCCGCGAACGGCCCCTTGCAGAAGCCTATCCTTGACCGGGCGGCCATTGACAAACATGAACTGCATCTGTGCATTTCCGCGGTTTAACGTCGGCACCCCGGCATAGCCGGTCAGTTTGATGCCTTCGCGTTCGGCATTGATCTGAAGCGCGTTGTCCTGAAATTCGCGGCCCATCACCGCACCAAGACGTTTAAGCCGCGCATCAAACAGATCACCTTCACAGGCCGGGTAATTTAGGATCGTTTTGTTGTTATCACCCGACAGGGTAAAGCCAACATCGGGCCGTGCCATCGCCAGACGGTCCATGATTTCGCGCGCATACATTTGCTCGGTACGCGCAGTTTTCAGGAACTTTAACCGGGCCGGCGTGGCATAGAAAAGATCGCGGACTTCGACCCGGGTGCCATAAGGATGGGCTGCGGGCTCGGGTTCGCCCTTGGCCCCGCCTTCGATCAGAAGTGTCCAGGCGCTGTCGGCACCGCGGACACGGCTGGTCAATCGCATCCGCGAGACCGAGCCAATAGAGGGCAATGCTTCGCCGCGAAAGCCCATAAAGCCGATGTTAAACAGATCATCATCAGGCAGCTTTGACGTGGCGTGACGTTCGACCGAAAGGGCGAGTTCCTCGGGCGTCATGCCCTTGCCATCATCGCTGATCGACAAAAGCGTGCGCCCACCATCGCGCAGATTGACATCAACCTTTGTTGCCCCGGCATCCAGCGCGTTTTCCACCAGTTCCTTAAGCGCAGCTGCAGGCCGTTCAACCACCTCACCGGCGGCAATCTGGTTGATCAGGTTCTGGGGAAGGACGCGCAAAGTCATTTAGCTGGGTGCTCGTGATGTTGGGTGTTTTGAATTTTAAGTTTTGATTTTGGAGTTTTTACACTGATTGGGATGAACCTATCAAAGCACAAAGCGCGGCGAAATCTCTTTCGCCGCGCTTTGACCATTTAGATGGGCGTTGGCTTAGAACGTCAAATCGCCTTCGGGCTTGCCGACCACGGTGACGGTGACATTGGCCGGGTCCATCAGCTTGGCCGCGACACGGTTCACGTCATCAAGCGTAACCGCATCAACAAGGCTGTTGCGGCGATCCAAGAAGTCCTTACCGAGGTCTTCTTTTTGCATGCCCACCAGCATTCCCGACAGATTGCCAAGGCTGGTAAAGCGCAACGGGAAGGCACCGGTCAGATAGGATTTGGCGTTATCAAGTTCTTCTTGCGTTACGCCTTTGTCCTTCATCTTGGTCCATTCGGTGCTGATCAGCGACAGGCTTTTACCAATCGCGTCATTGCGCGTGGCAACCCCACCCATCATCATTTCCGCATGGTCCAGGTCGGCCAGATAGCTATAAACGCCATAGGCAAGACCGCGTTTTTCACGGACTTCTTCGGTCAGGCGCGACGAGAAGCCGCCCCCGCCCAGAATGTAATTCATCACATAGGCGGCATAGAAATCCGGATCGGTGCGTTTAATGCCCTTTTGGCCCCAGATTGCCTGACTTTGCGGGATGTCCTGTTGCACGACGTCCATGGCCCCGAATTTTGGGGTCACATCCGCAATTGCCGGAAGATCCGCATGATCAGGCAGGCTGCCAAATGCCTCGTCGAGAAGCGGGCCAAGTTCATCGGCGGTGATGTCGCCCGCAACACCAATGATCAGGTTATCCTTGGCAAAGGCACGCCCGACAAAACCACGAAAATCATTCGCGTTCAGACCAGCGACGGTATCAAATGTCCCTGATACCGGACGGGCATAGGGATGATCGCCAAAGATCGACTTAAAGAAGGTTCGGCTGGCGATATCGCGCGGATCATTTTCCGCACTCTTCAGGCCAGAAACGATTTGCGCGCGAATGCGTTCGACAGCCGCATCGTCAAAGCGTGGCTCCGACAAGGCCAGTCGCAGCAAATCAATCGCGGTATCGCGTTCTCGACTAAGGGTAACCAAGGAACCAGAAAAGTCATCCCGGCCCGCATCAAAGGACAGACCGATTGATCTGTTTTCCATTTCGCCGCGGAAGGCTTGGCTGTCCATTTCGCCAGCCCCCTCGTCGATCAGGCCAGACACCATGTTGGCAAGGCCAAGCTTGCCGTCAGGATCGGTGGCAGCCCCTGCCCCGGTAAAGGAAAAGTTCATGGTCAGAAGCGGGTTCTGGTGATCTTCGATCAACCATGCATGAATACCGCCATCAGAAACCACTTCCTGAACTTCGACCGCTTGGGCCTGACTTGCCAGACCAAAGGTGGCAAAGGCCGCAACCGTGAGCCCGGCAACGTGTTTTGTAAAATGGTTCATATCAATGTACTCCCCCGTCGTTTTCAAACGGAATTGACGGGCCGCTCCGGGTTACCGGGCCACCTTTGGGCGGCATCAGCCAACCGGTGACAGATTGCTTGTCGTTAAAGACGCGCTTGGCGGCTTCGTTGACCTGATCAACCGTCACAGCCGAAATGCGATCCGGCCAGCTTTCGACCTGATCCACAGTCAAACCAACCGCAAGCGATTGGCCCAGAACGCGTGCGCCAGCCGACAGGGAATCACGGGCAAAGACCGCGCTATCGAGCAGCTTTTGCTTGGCACGATCAAGTTCGTCTTGCGTAACACCGTCATCGACGACCTTGGCGATCTGTTCATCAACCGCCTTTTCGACGTCGGCCAGATCAACATCCCCGCGCGGCACGGCGTACAGCCCAAAGGTTGCCAGATCAACCGCAACCGGGTTGTAAGACGTGCCAACACTTGAGGCCAGCGACTGATCAACAACCAGTGCCTTATAGAAACGACTGGTGGTGCCCGATCCGATGATTTCGCTGAGCAATTCAAGCGGGGCCGCATCAGCGGCATCTTCGGAATTATAGGACGGTGCGAGGTAGTAACGCGACATGGATGCCTGACCCACGCGCGGATCGCGAAGCGTTACTTTGCGCGGGGCGTGCTGGGTCGGTTCCTTGACCCGGTGACGGGTGGCAACATCGCCGCGTGGAATGGCACCGTAATATTTCTGCGCCATCGGCAGCAATTCATCCATGGTGATATCGCCCGCAACGACCAGAATGGCGTTATTGGGGGCATACCATTTATGATAAAAATCAAGCGCGTCCTGGGTCGACAAGGTTTCCATTTCGTTGAGCCACCCAATGATCGAACGCCCATAAGGGTGCGCCATATAAAGGGCTGCACGCATCTGTTCACCCAAAAGCGCGCCCGGATTGTTATCAATCCGCGAACGGCGTTCTTCGATGATCACGTCACGTTCAGGCAGGACAACATCGTCTGACAATTGCAGATTGGTCATCCGGTCGGCTTCCATTTTCATCACAAGATCAAGACGATCGCGCGCGATGTTTTGGAAATAGCCGGTGTAATCCCACGAGGTGAACGCATTGTCATTGCCGCCATTGCGCGCAACGATTTTGGAAAAATCACCCGGTGCAATGTCTTTGGTGCCCTTAAACATCAGATGTTCAAGAAAATGCGCGATCCCGGAAACGCCGGGCGTTTCATCGGCCGAGCCAACCTTGTACCAGACCATCTGGGTGACGACCGGGGCGCGATGGTTTTCCACCAACACCACCTGCATGCCGTTATCAAGGGTCGCTGTTTGCGGGTTAAAGACCGCCGCCTGTGACAATTGCGGCACAAGAACCATCGTCACAGCCGCCATCATGGCGACCGCAGCGGACGTGCGCGCAAACAGTGCAGATATTTTTCGAATTTTCATTATGTCTTCCCATTCCATCAGGCATGGAGTTGCAAACAAGTTGCTTTGCGATGCACGCACGGGACGTACGTATGACAATCGCGACAGGCATTTCTTAAAAAGCGAATATGACAGAACAAGGGCGCGGAAATTCCGCGCCCTTGTTCAAATTGTCAAAACTGTCTGTCGCCAACCGCTGAGCGGTGTTGGCGAGAACCGTCGGCTTAGAAGATATCTTCAAGCCAGCCTTTTTTCTTACGCTCAATAACCGGGGTCGCGCCGCCTTCGGCAACGGAATCGCCAAGCGCCTGCTGGTCACGGATGCGTTTTGATTCGGCCGCCGGATCAACAGTAGACCCGAATTCCGGTTTTTCCTGCCAGAAGATCAGATCGTCCACAACGCTTTCGCTTTCCGAAATAAAGATCGAGGTTTCCCGATCAACGGTGTTGCGGATATCGGGTGCTGCATATTGCGCGCCAGATTTCGACAGAAGTGCAACTTGGCCTTGGCTGCGGTTTCCGTCGGAAATGTCGCGTTTGACACCATTGGGATCTTCGCCGGTCAGAATACGACGGGCCTGATCGGTGGTGGTACCGGTTTGCGGACGTGCGGCACCAGGTTCAGGCACACGCAAGGTAAAATCAGGCGGCAGGCTTAGCGGTGCACGCGAGACAACCTGAAATTCGTCAGGTGCCTGCTTGTTCAGGCCAAATGTTTCGCGCGTTGACTCACAACCGGAAACACCAAGGGCGAGCCCACCCAAAAGCGCAATTTTAAACAGATTGGTCGTCAGGTTCCGGGCCATTTTTGCCTCATTTACACATCTTAACCGGGTATCATCACACCGATCATAAATTACCGAGATGATTTTTTACCGCCAAATAGGGAATCGATCAACAGTAGTACTGCACCAATCGTAATCGCACTGTCTGCAATATTGAAAACCGGCCAGTGGTAACCTGCGACATGCAGATCGATAAAATCGGTTACCGCGCCATGACGCAAGCGATCAACAAGGTTGCCAACCGCACCGCCGACAACCAAGGCCAATGCCAACCGCAGCAGCCCATCATTGGTGCGCCACATCCAAATGCAAAAACCAATGGTGATCGCCGCCGTGGCGGTAATCATCACCCATGGTGCTTGCCCCTGAAACAGGCCAAACGACACACCGGGATTCCATGCCAGAACAAAGTTCAGGAACGGTGTAACTTCAATCACGCGAAATGGATTGGACAAGCCGTTAATCGCAAGCTGCTTGGTCCATTGGTCCAGTGCGAAAACCGCAGCAATCACGACCAAGCCAAACAAAAAGGCACGACGTTTCATCAATACTCTTTCAAACTTGCCAGTCATGGCCGACCCAAAGGCCGACCATCACCAGACAATCAAAACCAGCCAAAACCAGCGACCTTATTCGGCCGTGGCAATCCCCATTTCATCAACGGCGTCCGCACAGCGGCAGCAGATGGTTTTATGCGTTGCGTGCGTACCGACTTCTGGCAGGGTCTGCCAGCAGCGTTCACATTTTTCGCCATCGGCCAATTGCGGCACGACACCAACACCTGCAACATCTTCAAGCGTATAGGCACCTTCTGGTGCATCGCCGGTGATGAGTTCGATGTCAGATGTAATGGCGATTTCGGCAAGATTAAGGCCGTTAAGTGCTTCGACATAGTCAGCCGTTGCGTAAACTTTCGGAGCGGCATCCAAGCTTGCGCCGATGCGTTTTTCTGCCCGTTCAAGTTCAAGTGCCCCGGTGACAACACGGCGCAGTTTACGGATTTTCGCCCATTTTTCTGCCAATGCGTCGTCTTTCCAGCCATCTGAAACCGTGTTGAAGGTTTCCGAATGGACCGAGCTATCCGCGCCATAGCGCGAACGCCATGCTTCATCGGCGGTAAAGCAAAGAACCGGTGCCAACCAACGCACGAGGCAATCAAACACACGGTCCATGATGGTCCGTGCGGCACGGCGGCGCAGGCTGCTTGGCGCGTCGCAATAAAGCGCATCTTTGCGGATGTCGAGATAGAACGCCGACATGTCGAGCGCACAGAAGTTGTGCAGTTCGATGAACATGGTGTGGAAGTCGAAATCAGCCGTTGTCTTGCGCACCATATCATCAAGGTGGCTTAGACGATGCAGAACCCAACGTTCGAGTTCAGGCAGTTCGTTATCGGCAATTTTTTCGGCCTCGGTAAAGCCATCCAAGTTCCCCAGCAAGAAGCGCAGCGTATTGCGCAGGCGACGATAAATGTCGGAATGGCGCTGGATGATTTCATGGCTGATGCGCAGATCATCATGATAGTCCGAGCTGACCACCCAAAGACGCAGAATATCGGCACCAAGCTTGTTGATGATGTCGTTTGGCGCAATCACATTGCCGAGCGATTTCGACATTTTGCGGCCTTCGCCATCAAGAACAAACCCGTGGGTCAGAACGGCTTCATACGGGGCGCGACCGCGCGTACCACATGATTCCAAAAGCGAGCTGTGGAACCAACCACGATGCTGATCAGACCCTTCAAGGTACAGATCGGCTGGCCATTTCAGATCCTGACGTTCTTCAAGGACAAAGGCGTGGGTTGAACCGGAATCAAACCAAACGTCCAGAACGTCCATGACCTGTTCAAAGTCATTGGCGTCGTATTCGTCGCCAAGGAAACGTTGCGGATCGGCGGTGAACCAGACATCCGCACCTTCTTCGCAGAAGGCTTCGTAAACACGGTCGAGAACCTTTTGATCGCGCAGCGGCTGACGGGTGTTTTTATCGATAAACACCGTGATCGGCACACCCCATGCACGCTGGCGCGAAACGCACCAGTCAGGACGGTTGGCGATCATGGAATGCAGACGGTTACGCCCACCTTCTGGCACGAAGCGGGTTTCATCAATCGCCTTAAGCGCCTTTTCACGCAGGTCATTATCCTGCATGGAAATGAACCACTGCGGGGTGGTGCGATAAATGACCGGTGCCTTGGAACGCCACGAGCACGGATAGGAGTGCTTCAAACGGCCACGCGACAGCAATGCGCCAACTTCGATCAGTTTGGCGATGACGGCTTCGTTGGCGTCGGCTTCTTTGCCGTTTTCATCATAGATGCGTTTGCCTGCAAACAGCGGCACGGTCGGATAATAGGCACCGTCGCCATCGACCATTTCAGGAACTTCCAGACCATATTTCAAACCGGTCTGGTAATCGTCCGGGCCGTGGGTCGGTGCGGTATGGACAAAGCCGGTACCGGTGTCGGTCGTGACATAATCCGCCGCCAAAAGCGGCACATCAAATTCATAGCCCAAACCGCGGAACGGATGGGCAGCAAGGGTGCCTTCAAGGTCAGAACCCTTAAAGGTGCCAATTACCTTATGACCGGTGACACGACCGTTCTTGCACAGATCTTCAAGAAGATCGGTACAGACAGCCATTTTCTCGCCGACGGTGGCCCAGGCTTCTTCGGCGGTTTCGGTAACTTCGATCACCGCATATTCGATGTCATCGCCATACGAAATTGCACGGTTGCCCGGGATCGTCCATGGGGTCGTGGTCCAGATGACGATGGTTGCGTCTTTTAAGAAATCAACCTTGGTCTCGGTGACCGGGAACCGGACATAGATCGTTTTGCTGGTATGGTCGTGATATTCAACTTCGGCCTCAGCCAGCGCGGTTTTTTCAACCACCGACCACATGACCGGTTTGGAGCCCATATAGAGCGAACCGTTCATCAGGAATTTGCCAAGTTCACGCGCGATGGAGGCTTCTGCTTTGAAGTCCATGGTGACATAGGGATGATCCCAGTCGCCCATAACGCCAAGGCGTTTAAATTCTTCGCGCTGAATGTTGAGCCATTCCTGGGCAAACTCGCGGCATTCCTTACGGAATTCGGCGATTGGCACATCGTCCTTGTTTTTGCCTTTGGCGCGATAGCGTTCTTCGATTTTCCATTCAATCGGAAGACCGTGGCAATCCCAACCCGGCACATAGACGGCATTCTTACCGAGCATTTGCTGCGAACGGGTGATGACGTCTTTTAGGATTTTGTTGAGCGCGTGCCCAATGTGCAGATGGCCGTTGGCATATGGAGGGCCATCATGAAGGACAAACATTTCACGATCGGCCGAAATACCGCGAATTTTGCCATAGAGATCCTCATCCTTCCACTGGTCAAGCAGTGTGGGCTCCATCTTTGGCAAACCCGCCCGCATCGGGAAATCGGTTTTGGGCAGGATAACGGTCTTTTTGTATTCGACACTCATCGTGACGGTCCTGTGGTCTTGAAAAAATTAAAAGGGCGAACCCCCGGTGATAGTGGCCTGATCTTGGCTGGCCCTTTCAAAGGCGCGCGGATCATAGCGGGTTCGTCGACAAATTCAAATCTTGCTGAGAATCTCTTTGGCGGCAATGACATCTGCGGCGATTTGGGCCTTTATGGCATCAAGCCCGTCGAACTTCCGTTCGCCCCGGATAAAGCCGTGCAAACGCACGCGAACCTGTCTGTCATAAATGTCCTGATCGAAATCAAACAGGTGCGCTTCTAGGCCGGCATCATCATCCCCGCCAAAGGTTGGGCGGACGCCAATATTTGCGACTCCGGGGATCCAACGTTCCACCGTGTGGCCATCAGACGCCGAAATCAGGCCAAGTTCGATGGCATAAACCCCAAATTTCGGGCGCAGATGATTTCCCAGCGCGACATTGGCGGTCGGAAAGCCGATGGTGCGGCCCCGTTCATCGCCATGGGCCACCGTTCCGGCGATTTCCCACGGGCGCCCCAACAAATGGGTCGCGTCTTCGGGGCGGCCATCGCGCAAGGCTTGGCGAATGGCGGTTGATGAATAGACGATACCGTTATCGTGGGTGACCGCTTCAACCGCGGTTACGCCAAATCCTGATTGCGCGCCGATCTGGCGCAGCAAATCAACCGTGCCTGCCCGGCCCTTGCCGAAACAGAAATCCCAGCCAACCACGACATGCTTGGCCCCCAGTCCATCGACGAGAACCCGTTCGATGAATTGTTCGGCGGTCATAGAGGCGAAATCGCGGTTAAATTCGACCTCATAAAACAGGTCGATATCAATTGATGCAGCGGCGGTTACGCGGTCCTCAGCCGAGGTCAGGCGAAACGGCGGATCATCGGCGCGAAATAACATGCGCGGGTGCGGCTCAAACGACAGGATCGCAAGCGGCACACCAAGATCGCGCGCAATTTTGCGGGCTTGATCCAAAAGCGACTGATGCCCCAGATGCAAACCGTCAAAATTACCAATCGCTACGACAGCACCCCGTGCGTCGCTGGTCAGATTTTCAAAAGATCGAAAAACGCGCATTCGCGCTGGTCTCTCTTGCTGCTTGGGTCCATGTCAGCCGACCGCGTATCGGCAAATCCAGCAGGCAGCTATAAAGCGCACAGGGCCAAACCGTAAAGACTTTTCCATCAAAAAGCGTCGCCCTGCTGATATGCGCAGCCTTCAATTCGCGCACGGGCAACCAAGAAAACCCGCTTAATTTTCGCGACAACGCGTAACTCTGGTCGCGGTTTGCAAGGTTACTCTTGTGGGCGCGATGGCACCATCACCGTGGATTCCCCAGAAATCACGCAAAGATCCCCGACATAGCAATTGGTTTCAAGAATGGCGCGTTTCTTTGACGGCATGATTTCACGAACAATCACCTTGGCGGTCACCGTATCGCCAATGCGCACCGGGGCCTTAAACACCAGATTTTGCGACAAATAAATCGTACCGGGCCCGGGCAAACGGGTGCCCAGAACCGTGGAAATGAAACCGGCTGACAGCATGCCGTGGGCAATGCGCCCCTTGAACATCGTGGTTTGGGCGTATTCCTGATTAAGGTGCACCGGGTTGTTGTCACCGGTAATGCCCGCGAACATGACAATGTCGGTTTCCGTCACCGTTTTGCCATAGCTTGCTGACAAACCGATCTCCAGATCTTCGAGATACAGCCCTTGAAGTCCGTTCAAGTCACTCATTTCCTCAGCTTCCTTGCCTATCATGGTCATCTGCGACGACCGCTTTTGCGCTTATGATTGTTTTGCATCGCAGCATTTGTAACTTTATTGCGCAAATTCAAGATTGAGCAATGCCTATTTCGTCGAACAGGGTATCGATTATAACTTGCAATCGACCAAACAACTGACACATCAAGGATTTGGCGGCGCACGCAAAAGTGCGGTCGCCCAAAAATCAGACCGCCCAGCGGCCACAGTTTAAGGAAACGCACGCAGATGAATTCGACCAGCGCTGATATCTACGAGATTGCCATGGGCCGCTGGAGCCGCCGTTTATCGCGCAGCTTCCTTGATTTTGTTGCCGTGCCGGCTTCTGACTCAGTTTCCGCCGGATCCTTTTCATCTGGATCGCTGGCCTGCAGTTCGCTGATTGATGTTGGCTGTGGCACGGGCAGTTTGACGCTGGCCGCCGCCACCCGTTATCCGGATGCGAAAATCGTCGGCATTGATTTGATGCCCGATTACCTGACCGAGGCCCTGCGCAATACCGCCCCCAATGCGGAGTTTGAAACCGGCGACGCGGCGGCATTGCCGTTTGGTGATGACAGTTTCGACACCGCATTTTCCCAATTGCTGTTGAACGATCTGGATGGGCCCGCCCGTGCCGTCAGCGAAATGGTTCGGGTTACGCGCCCCAATGGTCGCATTGCCGCAACGGTCTGGGACCGCGCGGGTGGATTGACCTTTATCCGGTTGTTTTTGGATGTGGCGGCCATTTTGGTGCATGGCGCGGGTGAAGAATTGCGCAAGAAGGTCTTTGATGTGCCCTATCAAAACGAAGATGCGTTGTTTGATCTGTGGTCAGATGCCGGACTGCATGAGGTCGACACCACGACCATCGCGGTGCGTATGGACTTCCTTGATTTTGAAGATTACTGGCAGTCGCTGATGGGGGCGCATAGCCTGATCCGGGAGTTTTTCGGCAACCTGTCGCCAGAACTTGCCCATGAAGTGCAACAAGCAACCATGCGGGCCTTCCTTGCCGGTCAGAACGATGGACGGCGATCACTGGTGGCGTCCGCCCTGGCCGTGCGCGGGGTTGTGCCAGGCACCGCATAATCATCGCGGAGATGACAATGAGCAATTAGCGTCCGCGAAACGGCAAAAACAGAACGCCCCACAGGCTTTGACTGTTTTTATCGCGAAATTCCGCCAGACCGATCTGCATATCGTGATCGTTGGTTTTGGTGTGATCGATATAGCTGACAAACAGCCGATCCCAAATCGACAGGATGTTTCCATAATTGCTGTTGGTTTCGATTTCCACACTGGAATGATGCACCCGGTGCATGTCGGGTGTGACAATCACCGCCCGCAACACCCGATCAATCGATTTGGGGAAATGCACATTGCCATGATTAAACAGGGCAAATCCGCTGAGCATGCTTTCGTAAATCACCACTGCCCATGGATCAGCACCAATCAGCACGACAAAGCATGATTTATAAATCGCCGATGCCAAAATTTCGATGGGATGGAACCGAACAGCGGTCGAGACATCAAATTCAACATCGCAGTGATGCACCCGGTGAAACCGCCAAAACAGCGGCACGATATGGGTAAACCGGTGCTGCCAGTAGATTGCACAATCAAGAACAACAATGGCAATCAACCCGGCAATGACCGGCGGCAGACCAACAAGGTTAAGAACGCCGAAACCAGCCCCCTTGGCCCAAATGGCCGCGGCAATCATCGCCGCCCCAACGGTAAAACGACTAAGGGCGGCACTGATGACCAGCAGGCCAAAATTGGTCAGCCAGCGCACGGGACGCCGCACGGCTTCACGCGGGCGATAGGGTGCGATGGCTTCCCATAGAGCCATGACCACCAAAATGGCGGCAAAGATACCCAATCTAAGAAACCCGGTCTGATCCATGCAGTTTGCGACCTTATTCTTTGGCAGCGGCGCCATTCGTTGGCAGCAACGCCGTCGTGAAGTGATAGCGGATAAGCACACGGACAAACAACACCTTGCGCGTCGCGATGCGATCACCATTATGTTAGATAATAAGATTTTCGTGATAAGCCACAGAAATTCGCCAAAGCAATCAAGCGATCAATCCACGGGAGCACCACAATGCCAAACGCAACAGGACTTTTACGAACAGTATGCCTTGGCATGTTCGTGATCCTGTCGGCAAGCAACGTTGCGCACGCAGATGGCCCACCGTTTGATTTACCCGTCGATTGCCTAAATGGGGAATGCCAGATCGTGCATTATGTTGATCATGATGCAGGGCCTGAAATCCGTGATTACGCCTGTGGCACGACAACCTATAACGGCCACCGTGGTACGGACTTCGCCGTTCCCGACGAAGCCACCATGTTATCAGGTGTCGCAGTGCGTTCGGTTGCCGATGGCACGGTCGCGGCCCTGCGCGAAGGGGTCGAGGATATTGATTCTGGTCGCGTTGACGCAAAGGATTTGGCGGGCATTGAGTGTGGCAATGGAATCTTGATCAATCATGCCGATGGCTGGCAAAGCCAGTATTGCCATCTGCGGCGTGGGTCATTGGCGGTTAAACAAGGCGATCGCGTTGGGCGTGGTCAGCAAATTGCGGAAATTGGCATGTCGGGTCAGGCGACCTTCCCGCATTTGCATTTCAACCTGCGTAAAGACAAACAACTTGTCGATCCGTTTAGCGGCACCCAGATGGGGGCAAGTTCGGCCCGTGACTGTGCGGCGGACAATGCCGTTCTTTGGACCCCGGCGGCGCGACAGCAATTGGTTTATAAACAAGTCACCCTGTATGGCAGTGGCTTTGCCATGTCGCGCCCGAATGCATCGGATATCAAACGCGGCTATGGCAAGGAACGCGAATTGCCGCGATCAGCACCCGGTTTGTATTTCTGGGCTTATCTGATCGGTGCGAATGACGGCGATGTCATCCGGCTGAGCCTGCAAAGCCCGAATGGCAAAGGCGGGCATCGCGATTTTAAGATTGATTTGCCCAATGATCAGGGCCCGCGCGCCAAGTGGTTCTTTATTAATATGGACCGTCCGGGTGACTTGTGGCCGGCGGGAACTTATCGAGGGGAAGTAACCTTTACCCGTACGGGTGCCGTTCCAAAAATGATCGGCGAAGACACCGTAACGATCCGCTAAGCGCGTTCTAAAGACCAATCAAAGCACGCGCGAATCGGGTCGCCGGGCTTCGCCAGATGAGAAACAACTGACGAAAGTTCTGGCTTCTTGTGCCATCGGGTCGAAACGGGACCGCCATTTGTGACAAAAACGGCAGGAAAAACGCCACCTTTTCCATGAGGTTGAAAGTTTTTTGACGTTTTTTAGGTAACAGCCCTTGTATCGTGCCCTTTTGCCTGCCTATATTCGTGAGTGCCCTGTGGCACCCCGAAGCTACCTGTCAGAAGACGGAGTGACTATGATGAACAAGCGTAAAGCCGTTGCTATTGCCATTGCCCGCGAACAGCAGATTGCCCGTTCGATGGAAATCCTGTTTGCAGGAACCATTGTGGCAATTATCGCATCGCTACTGATCATTTGATCGTAATCTAGCGTTCATCTTTTCCCGGCTATCCATTTCGGACCACGCGGTCCTGAAAAACAATGTCTGCATATTAGCTTCATGACCGATCACCGTATTTTCGTTGCCATCATTACGCGAATTATCAACCCGGCAGTCTGAGGACGCCGGGACGTGCCTATTCGCCTATGTGATACAATGAAAATATGTGTGCATCGCCATGACCAATCATGCTTATGCTGCGCTTGATGCAAGCGCGCAGCCATCCAAATCCGTTTATTGCTATTCTGTTCACGCGGCGGCTGAACCCGATGTTATGCCGCGCGTTCTTGAACTGTTTGCCAAGCGCAACCTGACCCCGACCAGTTGGCATTCATCTGTTGCCCAAACCAACCATGGTTTTGACGAGTTACAGATCGATATTCAGGTCCGGCAGCTTGACGCCCACGTTGCAGAACACATCGCGCGCTGTCTGCGTCAGATCGTTCATGTGAATACGGTTCTGACGTCGGAAAAGGGATACTCCAATTCGGCCCTAAGCGCCTAACCGGTTGCAATTACAGCGCATTAATAGGCTTATGCCTCAAATTAATGATGCATAAGACAAGCAGAATATACTAGTCTGTTTGGGTGAATGCACTGTGTTGATGATAAGACAGTGCATCCCAACTGACGGAGTGCCTTTTGTCCTACCTTGATCATATCAAAGCCTGTAACAACGCCAACTTTTCACGCTATGCCCGTTTTCGCATCGGCGATGCGCCGCTTGGCGCCGTCCGATCGGACTTTGCCGCCGCACTGATTGGGCTTGGTCCGGATTTCATCCGTGACGAAAACGGCGAATACGGCTTTGCCCCCGATGTAAAGACGCTGGCGCAGCGTAACGACGTCCTGCATCGCGCAACCACAACGCTGTGCGAACAGGGTGTGATCAAGCATCTGCACGGTGAAAAGTTCGATATTCGCGCATCCCTGTCGCACGAACCGCTTTGTCAGTTGGATCGGTTTGCCATGCCCTATTTCGGGTGTCGGTCCTGGGGCGTGCATATGAATGGATATGTGCGCAAAGCCGACGGCATTTACATGTGGATCGCCAAACGATCCCCAAACAAGCCGACCTATCCGGGGATGCTTGATAATATGGTTGCCGGTGGACAGCCCGCCGGCCTTGGATTTTTGGAAAACATGATCAAGGAATGCGGCGAAGAAGCCGACATTCCGCCGTCGGTTGCACGCGACCTTCAGGCGGTTGGAACGGTTTCATACCTGTATGAGACCCAAGAGGGCCTAAAGCCCGACGTGATGCTGAATTATGACCTTGAACTGCCCGCGGATTTCGAACCGCGATGTGCCGATGGCGAGGTTGAACGATTTGACCTTTTACCGCTGGGCGAGGTCGCAGAAATAGTGCGCAACGGATTTGAGTTCAAATTTAACAGCGCGCTGGTGGTCATCGATTTTCTGATCCGGCAAGGATATCTGACCGCCGATAATGAACCCGACTACGATGATCTGGTTACCGGGCTGCATCGCGGTATCCATCACTAGGGATGTGATCGCGCGTTAAACCCAATTGCCGCGACGTGGCGGCATCGGGTGCCGCAGATTACTGACGGGTATTGGGACCGCCGAGCAACGCGCCCACCGCCATGACGGTCAGTTTGGCGCGCAAATCAGGATCAAGCTTATCCAGATCAACCTGCTTTTTACGAAGGGCTGTGACGGCTTCTGCGATCAGTTCTTCGCGCTTTGCATCGACCTTGGTTGGCATTTTGCTTTTCTGCTTACCAAGCTTAACATCAGCCTCTTGCAGGGCCTTTAGGATGGCAGCATGGGGGGCTTCGGCCTGTTCGGTCAGGGTTTCGGCCAGTGCCAGCGCACGGGCTTCTTCAAGCGACATGCCGTCTTCTTGATGGGCCATGGCGCGGTCTTCGATACGACGGGCCTGCCGGGCGTTGGCCGCGACCTGCTCATCCGTCGCCGCATCACGGACGTCCAGGGACTGCGCTTTGTTGTAGGCGCGAATGGCATCTCGGCCACTTTTGCCAACAAAGACGCGCATCAGCGTTTCTTTGAGCAATCCCATCATACGTCCTTTGATTTAAGATCCCGCCTTGGGACATCTATTATGCACCCAAAAGCGTTGCGAAATCATTGCCTGTTTCATATTAGAAAATTCAGCAATGATTTAAATATGTTGTGTGACGCGCTCTTCTTCAACGGCCAAAATGTAATCGATCAATGCTTCGCAGTCGGTGGTTTTAAGATGGTCAAGATCACAGACAAAATCGACCGTGCCTTTGGCCGGGTCATCCGGGTTGCCGACAATGCCAAATTTGACATATTCCCCATGCAGCGCATCAAGCGAGGAAATGATATCCGCAACACCGACACGGTCATCGGCGGTCAGTGATGTTCGGATCAACACCAGCATGTCCGCATCACAATCAATAACCTGACGGGCGATGGATTGCGCATCGGAATGTGCCGGGGCGACATCGACATCAAAGCCCCCATCGGCAAACAGGGTCGCGACCTTTTTATGATAGCGTTCTTCATGCGAAGAGGCCGTTGCCAATAAAATCCGGGGATGACGACCTTCGATTTCTGCAAATTTCGCAAGGCTCGTCGCAAGTTGGGAAGACGTCATTGTCCCTCGCTTTTCGGTATCAGAAGCGGTTGGCATTTAAAGCAATCTCGGCAAGCGCTTTGCCAGATCGGAGGCAAACCTTCGTCAGACCTTCCTTTGCCAATCATTGGAAAAGCTTAGTATTCCAGTCAAAACACGGACTGGCAAGCACCATGAAATAGCAATGCGAGAAAGACGCATTGCAAATGCCCAATCCTTATCCGCCGAGCAGCCCAAGGATACTGGGGACCCCAAGAGCGCCAAGTGGGCTTATGCCAATCACGTATTCATGCGCGGTGATCAGCCCGGCATATATCAGAACGCCCAACCCGATATCGGCGGGACCAATGGCACCGTGAAGCAATGCAGCGGGCGAAAACCGTCGAGTCCCGGCCAGAACTTGGCTGATTTCGGTTTGGGACATGTCGCGCATGCGGATTTTTTCCATTCTGACGAAACCAACAAGGGCAAAAACAGCACTGCCGCAAAAGAAAATTACCGCAACCAGATCACCATTTGAAAGCACATGTCCAAGCCCCCACAAGAACACGCCAAGCAACAAAGGATGGCGACAAAATGCATTGATACCGGGCCGGTCTGGGTCAAAGCCGTTTTTTCGTCCGATTGACAGAGGACAGGGTTGAAGAATGGCCGAGGCCCACAAAATACAAGCAGGCAACATAAGGCCTAGCGTGCAATAGACCTGCCAAACGGCAAAGGGCCAAAGCATGATAAAATCGGCAACCAGGACTTCGTGAATGACCCACGCCAGAAGCACGATCGATAAAATCGAGAAGCACACGACATAGGCAAGATGCCCAATCCATCCGATGATTTGTTTACGCATCAAACCGGGGACAATGTGACCTGCCATGAATGCCACAACCGATATGAAAAACCAGATCAAATTGCGATCCCCTCTTTACAATACGTCGCCAACATGCAAATTGCCCTGTTCGCCCATCTCGGTCTCGGTGCGAATCTCCTAGCCCCTTGCGCTATGGGATATTAGCGGATACCTCTGTATCCTAAATTGACATCAGACAATACGCTTCTGTCAGTGGCATCCCGCCGCCCGGCAGACAAAGGAACACGGAATATACTCGAAATGAGCTGGACGCCGGAAAAGATTGAATTGCTGACTTCGCTCTGGAATCAGGGCTGGACCACGGCACGCATCGGTGAAGAACTGGGCGTTGGTAAGAATGCTGTGGTTGGCAAGGCACACCGCCTGGGATTGCCCAAGCGTCCCTCCCCGATCCAGCGACGTGCGGAAGAAGCCGAACAGAAAAAGGCGCCTGCGCCCAAGCAGCAGAGCAAAGGCATCAGCATCTATGATCTTGGTCCGGGCATGTGCCGTTGGCCATTTGGTGATCCGGATGGGGATGACTTTTATTTCTGCGGCAAGAAAACCGTGCCGACCAAACCTTATTGCGACGAACATTGCGCTCAGGCTTACCTGAACGGTAAAAACCCACGCGAAGACAATCCCCCGCATCAGCAGGGTGGCCCGAACAAAGGCCAACATAATGGTCCGAACCGCGGGTCGTTTGGCGCAAAGAAATAAGCTGACCGATTTCATTGGTCGCATGACATTTAAAAAGCCGCCCGGAATTTCCGAGCGGCTTTTTTTATTTTGGTCGGGACCGATCCGCATACAGCATAACCGGCCCCGACACCTTATCGGTGTTTATTGGGTTTGCAGGACGTATTTGGCAAAGCCGTCCTTGTCTTCGCCGATAAAGCTGATATTGCCCGGTGCATTAAGTGCCGATGATGCCTTGGGGCTGGTGGTAAAGGTAACTTTGGACGCATCACCCAGCGGCGCAAACGACCAGTTTCCATCGGCCTTTGGATCAATTTCCTTTTCCGACAGGATATAGTTACCAAGCACCGTGCGGTTTTCATCCGGGGCTTCGACGATGATGGTTGATCCATCCAAGCCCGGGAAATTGCCGCCACCGCCCGCGCGATAGTTGTTGGTTGCAACCACGAATTTCTGATCCGCCGTCACCGGCTTGCCATCAAATTCAAGATTAACAATCCGGTGACTGTCAGGATTAACCACCTCGCCCGCCTTGTTGTAGCGTGCAGGTTTGGTGACATCGATCTGATAGTTAACACCATCAATCACGTCAAAGTTATAGGTAGGGAAATCAGGATTGACCAAGGGCTGCTCATCGCGGCTGTTTGGATCAATCTGATTAAACTGCCCGGCTGACATTTCCAGCCATTCACGGACCTGATCACCATCAAGCAATACGGCGCGGACGGTATTGGGATAGATGTACAGATCAGCAACGTTTTTAAGGGCAATTTCGCCTTTGGGGATATCGGTAAAGTAATCTGGTCCACCGCGCCCACCGGCCTTAAACGGTGCCCCCGCAGACAGGATTGGAATGCCGTCATATTCCGAACCGTTTAGCATCTTTTCCAGATACCATTTTTGCGCGTTGGTCACGATCTGGATCGACGGATCATCGGCGACCAAAGCAAAGAAACTGTTGATCGGGGTTGATGTGGTGCCCACCCCTTTGCGCATATAGGCAATGGTGGCGTCGTGTTCTTCTTTGACGGCGGCGACAACATCCGGATCGGCCTCAACCAATGGGGTGATGTCGCGGCCTTCACGCTGATAAATCGGGCGGGCTTCGGACAGGCTGTCAACCACGCTCCAGATGCCATCGTCCGTGACGTTTAGTTTCAGGTCAATCACGCCAAGATGGCTACCCCAGAAGCCCGGCATGACGGCTGCAACGCCGTTAATCGTGCCCTTGGCAAGGTCGACACCATCGATGTCAGAAAAGGCATCAGATGGGAAAACCGTGTGGGCATGGCCAAACAGGATGGCGTCAATGCCCTCGACTTCTGACAGGTAGTAGGTGGCGTTTTCTTCCATGCCATGGCGTTCCATGGTCGACAGGCCAGAATGGGGGACGGCAATCACGATATCAGCCCCTTTGGCGCGCATTTCTGGCACGTATTTTTTGGCCATGTCGACGATGTCCTTGGCAATCACCTTGCCTTCAAGGTTGGCCTTATCCCACTGCGTAATTTGCGGCGGCACGAACCCAATCACGCCGACTTTGGCCTTATGTATTTTGCCTTCGTCATCGACAAATTCGCGGTCGAGCAGCACATAGGGATCAAAATACGGCTTGTCGTTTTGGGCATTATCATCACCATCATCGACAAAGATATTGGCACTGACATAGGGGAATTCGGCCCCAGACAGGGATTTGGCAAGGAAATCCAAACCATAGTTAAATTCATGGTTTCCGATATTGGCCGCGTCATAGCCAAGAAGGTTCATCGCCTTATAGACCGGGTGAACATCACCATCTTTTAGGCCGCGTTCCTTGGCCATGTAATCGCCAAGTGGGTTGCCCTGAATAAGGTCGCCGTTATCGACAAGAACGACGTTTTCTGCTTCGCCGCGGGCGGTTTTCAGCAATGTCGCAACTTTTGCCAGACCAACCGTATCGGTGGTGCCATCGCGGTAATAATCGTAATTGACCAGATGGGTGTGAATATCGGTGGTTTCGAGAATGCGCAGCGATACGTTGCTGTCTGCAAGTGCGGTCCCACTGACCAATACCAGCGACAGCCCGACGAAGGCTGCGCCCGTTTTACCAAAGTGCGCCATATGTGTTTTTCCCTGCTCGCGTGTTTTGTCGTACGACTTTATTCTTGTTGAAGTGGTCAAGTTTTGAAGATTTTGCGAAAAAGAAAAGGCAAATACAAACAGAAACGCCCGCACATTGGCGCGGACGTTTCCAAACTAAGATCACTCTGGCCCTTCGAGCGGCGATTAAAGCCGCCTTTTTCAGGCGGGTTTCAGGACTTCTGACTTATAGCCGCGCACCACTTCGTTGCCCGGTTCCGGGTCATGGGGCACGTTCAGAGCCAAGATCAATGAAACGACCGCCATCGCGGCCCCGGCAAGGAACACCGCACTGGGCGACAGCAACCAAAGCAAGCCAAAGGCCGCCGGGATAAACACCGCGGCAATATGGTTGATGGTAAAACTGACCCCGGCGGTTGATGAAATATCCCCCGGATCGGCGATCTTTTGGAAATAGGTTTTGATCGCAATCGCCATAGCAAAGAACAGATGATCCACGACGTAAAGCCCGCCGGCGACCTTATCGTTTTCAACAAACGCATAAGACAGAAAGACGATAAACAGCCCGATATATTCAAACGTCAATGCGCGGCGTTCGCCCCATTTGGCAATCAGTTTGCCAATTTTGGGTGCCAAAACCATGTTGATCGCATGGTTCAAAAGAAACAGTAGCGTGATCGTCCCGGCGTCATAGCCAAACTTTTCAACCATCAGGAAGCCTGCAAAGACGGTGAAAATCTGACGGCGCGCACCGCTCATAAAGGTTAGCGCGTAATACAGCCAATAGCGTTTGCGAAGAACAAGCTTTTTGGTTTGGGGATGCGCATCGGCAAATTTCGGGAAAGCCCCCCAGAAGGCCAAAGCGGCAATAATGGTCAGCGCACCGCCGAACAGATAGACATAGCGATACTCGACATTAAAGATTTCAAGCATCACCCAAACGATGCCAAACATCACCAAAGACGAAAGGGACTTGGCCGAAAGTTGCCGGCCCATGACCATCGCGGTGCGTTCCTTTTTGACCCATTGCAGCGACAGGGCCTGCTGCATGGTTTCAAAGTAATGGAAGCCGATCGACATCAAAACCGTGGTGCAATAAAGCCCGATCACGGTCGGGAAATAACCCGAAATCGCAACACCAACCCCCAACACTAAAAGCGAGATCAGGGCAAATGTCTGTTCCCGCAGGATCAACAACACGAAAATGGCGCTAAAGGCGAGGAAGCCCGGAATTTCACGAAGCGACTGCAAAATTCCGATTTCACGCCCGGTAAAATCAGCCATTTCGACCGAGAAGTTATTTAAAAGCGCCATCCACGTCGAAAATGAAAGCGGCATGGCCGCCGCCATTAAAATCAAAAGGACTTCTGGATTGCGCCAGCCTTTTGGGACGGGCTGCTTAATATCGCCAGCAGGCACGTCACCGATTGGGGCCGCGTGGTTGCTGGCTTCTGGTATGATTTCCTTGGACATTGTGTCTCCCCAGACAGGGGCGCGTTGGTGGCGGGCCCTTTGTCACAACGATGGTTGATTTGGAATGAGACCAAATTAAACCTTCCGAGGACGTCTGTCTTACGATAATCTGCCAATATATACGTCAAACCGGACAGATTTCATTAGGCACCCAGCCATGCCAAACATCATGAACACGTTTGATGAACGCCCGGTTCATCACAACCCACGCCCCCGGCCCAAAGAACTGCCGCGTGCGGTCTATGTTCGGGTAAGTGACATGCCCGCGGGCTACCGGGTGGCAGCACACAGCCATGACTGGAACCAGCTTTTATATGCGGTGGAAGGCACAATGACGGTCATCACAAAGGCCGGCATGTGGATCGTGCCCCCGCAACGTGCCGTGTGGGTCCCGCCCCATACCGAGCATGCGGTCACCTGTAAGGGGCTTACCCGGGCGCGGCATATCTATATCGGGCGCGAGGTTACCGTGAACCTGCCCGACAGATGTATGGTAATTGACGTCACCCCGTTGCTGCGCGAATTGATCCGGGCGGCCACCGAAATACCAATTGAATATGACGAAGACGGCGAGGACGGGCGACTGATCCGTGTGTTGCTTGATCAATTAAAGGCGCCAGCGCACGACAACCTGCACTTACCCGCCCCCAAAGATCCGAGAATTTCAAAAATCTGCGAACATCTTCAGCAAGACCCGGCAGACAACCGCGCGCTTGAAGACTGGGCACAGTTTTGTGGCGCATCAAGCCGCACACTCGCCCGGCTGTTTCAACGTGAAACCGGCATGCCGTTTCGTGAATGGCGGCAAAAGCTACGTCTGCTTTATGCGCTCGAACGGCTTGCCAATGATCGCCCGGTCACCGAAGTCGCGTTTGATTTGGGTTATGAAAACACATCGGCCTTCATTGCCATGTTCCGCAAAACCACGGGCAAGACACCGGGAAGCTATTTCCGCTAGTCCCTCAATGGCTGCGCCGTTAAACGCCATTTTGTCCAAGCCGATACACCCATACAAAACAACCGCCGAAAGACAAAGTTACCTTCATCTGTTCGGCGGCATTTCAATCAGCAGATAAAACCATCGCACATATATTGCGCGGCCTGTCGTGTTAGTTCGGATTGTAATAGCGCACGCGCGGTGGGATGACGTTTTCAAACACATCATCCGTACTGTCATACACCGTGCCCGATGCCAAACTCGCCAAAGATGTCCGGCGGCTTTCGACGCATAGGTTATGTATTTCGACCAGTGCATCCGATGACCAACCACTTGTGTTGGTCAAAGATTTCTTTGGCGGCAGTTTTCCCAGACCGGGATGGTCGGTTGTATCTGTTGTGCCGCGTGCGGCGTCCCCGCCGGAATTAACCGAAATCAGTCGTTCAAGGGCGGGCATGATCTCGACAATGGATTTTAAGACGGCAACGCTGTCGCCAATCGCGCGGATCATCGCGGTGGCGTTTTCAATATTGGCCGCGTCAAAATTCGCAGAACTGAGCGTTTCAGCGGTATCCGCCAATTTGCGTTTGGCCTCGGACGTCAAACGCATGGATACCAGATCATTCCAAACCTCGTGGTTTGGTTCACCACGCCTGCGGCCTGGATTAAGATGGCAGTTGTCACCCAAATACCGCCCGGGGTCTTTGCAATTGACCTCTCCTTTGCGGCGCGCAGGGTGCTGCTGTTGAACTGAATTCATCTTCTCCCCCGGAGAAATATGACGACTCTACCTGATCACTCGATGCATTTTCTGCATTCAAGATTCTATTTTTATTCAAATATCTTTAGCACGTATCGCGTGAAGCCAATGCGCAGAACGTCTAAAAGATTTTGCACAATGCCCACATCCCTAGACTTGGTCATTACACTATAGCGATTAAAGGCCACTCAGCGCTACATCAACTAAGGATTACGGGTGCTAGCCCTAAAGTATATTCCAATTTTGCACTTGCAATTTTAAACCATAGGTTGATTTATGATAACTCAAGAAACGACTATATGACGTAATTTCATCCCAATTCTATTGTTGAAATGCATCCTTTGATGCGTGCCATGTAGGCCATATCAGGAACATACAAATGCAGTCGGAACAGGATTTGTCAGGTTGTTCCAGCACCTTTTTCTCGCTCGATAATAACAGCCGGCCTTTGGCGCACGAAAAGCCCGCACGCAACTATGCGGTCAGTCCAAATTTATAAACAAAATGTCCATTTATTGACTGTGGACACCGAAAACTTCGACGTTTAAGAGCAATCGCAAATTTTCCTCAGCCCAGATATGAGAATTTGTCATTCATGCAAACGAGACTGTTTCCGATATTGATATGCGCTTGCAGTATCGGAGGGCAGAAAGAATGAACACGTTTTGGGCTGGTATTGGGTTGCGTCTTGGCGCGACCGGCCTTTTTGCCGTCATGAGCCTGTTTGTCCGCCTGGCATCATTTGAAGCACCGGTTGGTCAGATCATGTTTTGGCGCAGCTCAATCGCGCTCATTCCCATCGTGCTTTACCTGATATGGTGCAACCAGTTCCCCCGCGCACTGCGCACTGCACGCCCCTTTGGCCACATTAAACGCAGCACATTTGGCCTGGTGGCGATGTTCTTTTCGTTTTTGTCGTTGTCCTATCTTCCGCTTGCGCTTGCCACTGCCCTTGGCTTTTTGGCCCCGCTTTTGGTGCTGCCGATTGCTATGGTGATGCTGCGTGAAAAACCCGGCATTGCGGTCTTTGTCGCAACGTTTGCCGGTTTTGGCGGCGTGTTTTTGATGCTGTGGCCGACCTTATCAACACCGGGTCTTGATACCGGGGTTGTGATAGGCATTGCCGCCGGTCTTGCCATGGCCGTCACGACAGCCTTTGCCAAGGCGCAGATCAAAGCCCTGACCAGTACGGAATCATCGGGCACCATTGCGTTTTATTTTGCCGTGATTTGTGCGTTGGGGGGCTTGCTGACCCTGCCGTTTGGGTGGGTGAACCCATCGTTGGAAGCCTTGACCTATTTGATTGGTGCGGGTCTGACCGGTGGACTTGCGCATATTTTCATGACCGAAGCCTTGGCCCGCGCCCCGGCATCGACATTGGCGGCATTCGAATATACCGCCATGATCTGGGCATTGCTTTTGGATGTGACGATATTTGGGGTGTTGCCCCAACCGGTCAGCCTATTCGGGGCCTTCCTGATTGTGCTTGCAGCGGCCATTGTGATGTTTGGCGATAAGATCATCGCCATGCTGCCAACCCGGGCCAATAAACAGGCCGCCACAGCCAGCGAAGATTAAGGCCCTCAACCGGCACCCGGTGGGGCAATGGTGGCGACCGGCCCGGCCATGAGCGTCAGAGCGAGCATCACGACGCCATTATGTTGCTTCGAGCATTCCCGGCGCAGCAAAAACGCAGGGAAGCCACCCACCCCATAAAACAGGCTTTCTGACCGCGACTACCGTGCCTTGTTTTCACACAGCTTGGTCAGTGCATGCAAAGTCAGGTTGGTTGGGGTTGGAATGCCAAATTCCCGACCCTTGCGCACGATATAGCCGTTGAGATAGTCGATCTCGCTTGGTTTGCCGCGTGCCAAATCCTGCGCGGTTGAGGAAAACTGTGCGGGCATGGTTTCGACAATCTTTTCAATCGCCCCCCACACGTCACCAGAAACCGTCACGCCACATGCCGAGGCCACTGCAACGCATTCATCAACTGCATTGCGCATCACATCCCAAATACCATCCTGCTTGACCAGATCGCCATACGAGGTCTGCGTAATCGCAGAAATCGCATTATAGGCGCAGTTCAGGATCATCTTGGCCCAAAGCGCGCCATCGGCATTGTCGGAAATCTCAACCGGGATTTTTGCCGGGCGCAAGGTATCCGCCGCCATGTTGCTTTGCGGGGACGGCCCCATAACAAGTTCGCCGCGCCCATGATGTTTCACATGCCCGGGCCCGCCCATGCTGGTGGCGACATAAACCACCACCGGAATGACCGGCTGCCCGATCACGTCCTGCAGGCGTTCGGCATTATCAACGCCGTTTTGCATGCTTAGGATAATGGTATCGTTGCCAAGGAACGGTTTGATCTGCAGCCCGGCATCGGCGGTGTCGGTGGATTTTACGCAGAACAAAATCATCTCGGAACCCGATACAGATGCCGCGTCCGTGTTGCCAGTCACCGCGACATATTCCTGTGACGTTCCAAGATCAAGCAGCAAACCATCCCGGTTCATCGCATCAACATGTGCCGCGCGGCCAATCAGTGTCACGTCATGCCCGGCACGGGCCAGCATCGCGCCATAATAACAACCAACGGCACCAGCCCCCATTACTGCGATCTTCATTTTCTTTAATCCTTACGACGCTGTGGGTTGTCACGAACTTTCCATCAGACAAAGACCGCCATTTCGCGCGGCTTGACTTTCCGACTTGGCTGCTCAATTCTCGTTAAATTAGAGGAACGTTCAAGTACTTATAACCTCTACCTGCAAAAAATCGTGCCAAGCGCGCAGGTTCAAAACATCAGGAAGGCTATCTTGAACAATTCCTCATATCCAATAAATCGTCGCCGTTTTCTGGCCGGGATGGGCGCCATTGGTGCGGGCGCAATTGCGTCTGGCAGCATGTTGGCCACCCTGAAATCGGCGCTGGCATCCAACATGATTGGGGCCGGAAAGGACGATGTCCTTTTGGTCATTGACGTCCAGAATTGCTTTTTGCCGGGCGGGACATTGCCGGTAAGCGATGGTGATCAGATCATTCCGATCATCAACAAACTTGGTCAGAAATTTAAAAACGTCGTTTTTACCCAAGACTGGCACACGCCGGGTCATGAATCTTTTGCCTCAAGCCACGCGGGCAAAGCACCGTTTGACACGGTTGAGATGGATTACGGAACGCAAGTTTTGTGGCCAGATCACTGTGTGCAGGGAACAGAGGATGCCAAACTTGCGGCGGGCCTTGATATCCCGCACGCGCAGCTGATCGTTCGCAAGGGCTATAACAGCGCCGTTGATAGCTATTCAGCCTTTGTCGCCGCGGACGGGAAAACCAAAACCGGCCTGACCGGCTATATGAAAGAGCGCGGCCTTCAGAACGTTTATATGTGTGGCCTTGCGACAGATTTCTGCGTCAATTGGTCTGCACAGGATGGCCGCAAAGCAGGTTTGAATGTTGCGGTGATTGAGGATGCTTGCCGTGCGATTGATTTAAATGGCTCGCTTCAGGCAGCTTGGGACGCGATGAAGGCATCTGGTGTCAAGCGCATGCAATCGTCCGAAATCCTGACATCGTAAAGATCACGTGCGCAGGTGCTTTGGGGGTATCGATGCAAAGCACCTGCGCACGGATTTATTAAGGGACGCGGCGTAGCGGGACCTTAGTCCGGTTTGCGCACGGTCACATGGTTCGCCGTCCAGCCGCCCGGCCAAACTTCGGCATCACCACCGCGCAAATTGCGGACAATGCCCACCGGCACGTCTTTGGCGATCAGCATTTCGCCATCGCCGCCATCATCAAAGGCCGGTTCGGTTTGTGCAAAGATGCCGGTATGGCCCAATGCTGGCTCGCACGGGGTAAAGACAGAACAGCCGGAATAGTTTGTCGGGTTCTGGGTCGTATTGATCGCCGTTCCTGTCGTGCCGCAGGCCGCAACAATGGTCATCAGCTCAACAGCGCGCGCCTTGGCACAGCTAAATACACGATGGTAGCCCGATGGGGTCGCGGTCATTGATGGCACCAACAGCAAATCAATATCAAGCGGCGCGATCAAACATGACAGTGCCGGCATTTCGATATCAAGGCAGATCAAAACCGCAATTTTCAGTCCACGCCATTCAATGACGTTAAAGTGCTTACCCGGCGTCAGAAACCAATCATCAGGTTCCTGTTCGCCCGGTGTCAGCGACAGTTTATCCTGATTGATCGCGTCACCCTCGGGCGTGAAGATCAAGGCACTATTTGTCTGACCCTTTTCCGGGTTGCTGGCATCGATGTGCCACGGCGTGCTGCCCGCCACCAGGAACATATCGTGTTTCTTGGCTAGCTTGGCCGCATGGTCACGGGCCACGGGTGCCTGATCCGCCATCCATGCCATTTCCTGATTGGGTTTAAGGCCATCTGGCTTAAACGCCATCCAGTGTTCGCTGGCATATTCGGGCATGACGAAAACCTTCGCGCCCTGCTGGGCGGCCTCAGCCATTTTGCCATCGACGTGGCTGGCCCAATCGGCCATGTCGCTGATGGGTTTGCCAAGGTTGGTCGACCAAAGGGCAATGGTAACGTGATCAGGGAACGAGGCGGGCGACGTCATGATATTTTCTTTCTGTCGATGGGGGCATGGATGCGACCTGTTCCGGCAACCGCAAAGACGGCAGCGCCGGAACAGGTCATATTCTTCAGACCAACTTAGCTTTTAAGCTTGGTCCAAACGCGGTTACGCAGATCACGCGCCTTGACCGAGCAATTCTGCCCCGGGATCAAAAGATCAGCATATTCTTCGGGCATGTTCACCGCAGGATCGCTGTTCATGGATGGGTCCATAAACTCGCCACTTCCTTTGATCGAATTCATGTAGCCCGCATAGTTTGATGCTTCGGCTGCATTTTCCGGTTCCATCATCCAATTGAGGAAGATTTTGGCGTTTTCCATGTTCGGCGCACCGGTCGGAACAACAAAGTGATCCGCCCAATAGGTCAGGCCTTCTTTTGGATAGACAAACACAGCGTCTGGAATGCTTTCCTTGGTGCGGTGTGCGGCACCGTTCCACTGCATGTGCATGGTGACCTCGCGCGCAGACATACGGTCGATCGTACCCTCAGAGCTATACACCGCGATGTAAGGTTTCTGCTTAAGAAGAACGTCGAGGACCTTTTGCGCCTCGGCCGGGTCTTCGGTGCATTTCTCAACACCTGCATAGTAAGACGCCGCATTGAACATTTCGACTTCGTCGTTCAGCGCGCCGATTTTGCCACGGAATTCTTCACGCGGTTCAAAGAATTCTTTCCAGCTGCGTTCCATTTTGGCATCGGTTGCCGATGCGTCATAGGTAAAGCCAGTCGTGCCCCAAAGATAGGTGACGGAGTATTTACGATCCGGATCGTATTTCATCGTGTCGTGTGGCTTGGCGACATTTTTGAAATTGGCAAAGTCCTTGGCATCGATCTCGGTTGCCAGGCCTTCTTTGATCATCACATCGACCATATAGTCAGACGCAACCGCTACGTCATAGCCAGATGCACCGGCCTGAAGTTTTGCCAGCAAGGTTTCGTTGGAATCATAGACATCAAGCGTGACCTTAATGCCCGTTTCCTTTTCGAACTTTTCCATCAGTTCCGGCGGAAAGTAGTTCGACCAGTTATAGAAAAACAGCTCACCATCTGCTTTTGCCGATCCCACGGACAACACGGCAAGAGCAGATGCGCCTAGGATTACAGACCGAAATTTCATCGTAGTCTCCCTGTTATGGACGGTACTTTATTTTTCTATGCGCCCAGCCCGCCCAGAAACCGGACACCCAAAACGGACACGTTAGTAACGAATGCGATCAATGATGAATGAGATGCTGACAAAGACAATCGATACCAACAGCATCATCGCCGATATGGCGTTGACTTCCGGGGTGATACCAATGCGGATCATGCCAAAGATATAAATCGGAAGCGTCGTCGCCCCGGCCCCACCGACGAAGTATGAAATCACAAAATCATCCAGCGAGATGATAAAGGACAACATTGCACCCGACAAAATACCGGGCCACAGCAAAGGTAAGGTGACACGACGAAACGCCTGCCATTCATTGGCATAAAGATCGTTTGCCGCCTCGCGAAGCGACGGGTCCATCCCTTCGATCCGGGCACGGATCGGTAGATAGGCAAACGGAATGCAAAAGACCGTATGCGCGATAATGATCGTCACCAGACCAAGCTTGATGCCAATGGCAACAAAGAACAGCAAGGTTGCAATCGCGGTGACGACTTCGGGGACCAACAACGGCAATGCCAAGATCGCCGACACACCGGTTTCACCGCGAAAACGCCCACGTGACATGCCCATCGCTGCAAGGGTCGCGGCAATGGTGGCAATTACCGTTGCCGAAATTGCGATCACCAGCGAATTTTTGGCAGCCCTCAGCATGTCATCGTTGGACAATGCCGCGACATACCAATCGGTGGTAAAGCCGGTCCAGATGGTGGCCAATCGGTTTTCGTTAAACGAAAGCGCGATCAGAATCACAATCGGCAGATACAAATAGGCAAAGAACAACATTGCCGTCGAAGTAATCCCGCGAAAACGCCATAACGGGTTGGAGGCATCGACCTTCATATCTTTTCCTCCGGCAATGATTTGAATTTGAGCGAATAGGCCAGCATGGCAATTAGCACAAGCGCCAACAATACAAAGCCAAGCCCGGCCCCAAACGGCCAGTTACGTGCAGCGCCAAACTGGCTGCCGATCAGGTTGGCAATCATCATAAACTTGCCACCGCCCAACAGTTCTGGCGTGACATAGGCGCCAAGGCACGGAATGAACACAAGAATACAGCCCGCCGCAATGCCCGGTGCCGCAAGTGGCAAAATGACACGTTTCATGGCACGGCGTTTATCCGCGCCAAGGTCAAAGGCCGCTTCGACCAAGCGATGATCAAGCTTTTCAAGGCTGGCGTAAATCGGCAGCACCATGAACGGCAAATAGGTATAAGTCAGGCCAATCGACACGGCATAGGGCGTATAAAGGATATCCAGCCCACCGGTTTCAATCCCGGCCCAGTTCAGTACCCCGTCGATCAAACCACCATTGCGCAGCAACAGCATCCAAGCGTAGTTGCGCACCAAAATGTTGGTCCAAAACGGGATTGTGACCAAGAAGATCAGGAAATTGCGTCGGCCTTGCGACTGCATGGAAATGTAAAACGCGGTCGGAAATCCAAGCAACAGCGCAAAGACCATGGTCATGGCCGACAAGCCAAAGGAACGGACAAAGATTTGGATGTAATCGGTGTTGAGCACCAGATTATCCATCAGATCGCGTTCAAACAGGAAATTGACGTAGGCATCAAACGAGAATGCCCCCAAATTCCCCCCGCCGTAATCACCGCGTTCCAAAACCGAAACATAGGCCATCTGCATCAGCGGGACGGCCATAAAGAATGCGATATAAACGACAGCCGGTGCGATCAGCCAAAATCGTTTACTACGAAACAACTTTCCCATGATCAGTCCACCAATACACGAATTGCTTCGGCCGGGACGACAACACCAACACGGTCGCCTTTGCCAAACGGTGCGGTCGCGCCATCACCGTTTTGCATCCGCACCGTGACGGGTGCGCCACCATCAAGATCCACGCGGTAGGTCGTGTCTGTGCCAAAATAAGTGATCGACGAAATCGTGCCGCCCAGTTTGTTATCAAGCGGTGCATTTGCATCGGTGATGGTCAGACGTTCAGGACGGATCGAAACACTGACATCCTTGGTCTTAGCCGGAGTGATATCGGCAGCAAGGTTCACAACGCGCCCTTCGCCAAAGCTGATTGCGCGCCCGCCATTGGCGGCATCGACAAGATCCCCGCGCAAGAAGTTACTGTCGCCAATGAAGTCGGCAACAAAGCGATGGGTGGGTTGTTCGTATATGTCACGCGGTGCGCCAACTTGCAGGATTTCGCCCGATTGCATCACGGCAATCCGGTCTGACATCGCAAGGGCTTCTTCCTGATCGTGGGTCACGAAAACAAAGGTAATGCCGGTTTCGGTTTGCAGACGTTTAAGTTCGATCTGCATTTCCTTGCGCAATTTCAAATCAAGGGCCGAAAGCGGTTCATCAAGCAGCAACACCTTAGGCGCAGGTGCAAGGGCACGGGCCAAGGCGATACGTTGTTGCTGGCCACCGGAAAGCTGATTTGGAACGCGGTCGCCATAGTCGGCAAGCTGCACAAGTTCAAGCATTTCATCCGCGCGTGCATTGGCCGCATCGCGCGAGATGGATTTCATTTCCAGGCCAAAGGTGATGTTTTGACGCACCGTCAAATGCGGGAAAAGCGCATAGGACTGGAACACCGTATTAATCGGCCGTTTGAACGGCGGCAGGTCATTAAGTTCCTGCCCTTCGAGCAAAATTTTTCCAGACGTCGCCTGTTCGAACCCGCCAATCAAACGCAGCAAAGTGGTTTTGCCGCACCCGGACGGGCCCAACATTGTGAAGAATTCATTCTGAAAGATGTCGACAGATACGTCTTTGAGGGCGGTGACTTTGCCAGCCCCGGACCCAAAGGTTTTGCCAACAGACTGAGCAGAAATTACGACTTCCGACATGCACATCCCCTGTTTGTATTTTTTAAAAGGATATAAAATATTCAGATAGTTGCAATTCGCGACGCGTGAAAATGTGCGGATTTTCATAAATTCCGCAACATCCACTCACGATCATACACCTGATGTATTTAAGTTGCGTCAGGCTACCACTTTTTAAAATTTTCCGCAGCGCACAAATGAAGCATCCCTCTTTTGCAGGGTGCAAACTGATACGAACGGATGATCAGATGATTCCGGCACTGCGCAGTTTTGCGATCTGCTCATCGCTGAGATCCGCGACCTTGCGCAGAATTTCATCACTGTGCTGGCCCAACATTGGGGCGGCGGCTTCGCCCGAAATCGGGGTTTTGGAGAACTTGATCGGGTTGGCAACTGTCGGGACTTTACCCGCTGTTGGATGATCAAGATAACGAACCATATCCCGGTGCTGAACCTGCGGATTATCAAACACCCGATCAAGGGTGTTGATCGGACCACAGGGCACGTTGGCCTTTTCAAGGGCATCAATCCATTCATCGGTGGTTTTCGCCACCATCGCACGCCGGATCAGGGGCACGAGTGTTTCACGATGCGCCACCCGCGACCGGTTGGTTGCGTATCGCTCATCCAATGGCAATTCATCCAGACCAGCAACTGCGCAGAAACTTTTGAACTGGCTGTCATTGCCAACAGCCAAGATCAGATAACCGTCTGCCGACGGGAATGCTTCGTAAGGCACGATATTGGGGTGCGCATTGCCCAAACGACCGGGGGCGTTCCCGGTGGTTAAATAGTTCATTGCCTGATTGGCAAGAACGGCGGTTTGCACATCGAGCAACGCAAGGTCGATATATTGCCCCTCGCCCGTGGCATCACGGTGACGTAGGGCGGCAAGAATACCGATGGTGGCATAAAGCCCGGTAAAGATATCAGCCACAGCCACACCGACCTTCATCGGCTGCCCGCCGGTAACGCTATCAGGTGCGCCGGTGATGCTCATGAGCCCACCCATGCCCTGAATCATGAAATCATAGCCCGGCCGGTCTTTGTATGGGCCGTCCTGCCCAAACCCGGTGATGGAGCAATAAACAAGCTTGGGATTGATTTTGCACAGCGACGCATAATCAAGGCCATATTTGGCAAGACCGCCGACCTTGAAGTTTTCCAGAACCACATCACTTTCGGCCGCCAGATTGCGAACGATTTCTTGTCCTTCGGGCTTGGTAATATCGACCGTCAGGGATTTCTTGCCACGGTTTGCCGTCAGGTAATAGGCAGCTTCGGTGGTGTCATTTCCGGCTTCGTCCTTGGCAAAGGGCGGGCCCCAGCCGCGCGTATCATCGCCCGCACCGGGACGTTCGATTTTGATGACCTCAGCACCCATATCAGCAAGGGTTTGGCTGGCCCATGGCCCGGCCAACACACGCGAAAGGTCAAGAACCCGAAGGCCAGAAAGCGCGCCAGTCATCTACGTATCCCGGAAATAGCGAAAACAGAAAATGCGATCAGGACTCAAAACGGGCGGAAGCTTTGTGCCGCCGCCCGTTTTGATTTTACTTAGCCCTCAGACGAGAAGGCCTGAATGCCGGTCTGAGCCCGACCAAGAATCAGCGCGTGAATGTCATGCGTTCCTTCGTAGGTATTGACCGCTTCCAGATTCATCGCATGGCGAATGACGTGGAATTCATCGGCAATCCCGTTACCGCCGTGCATGTCACGTGCAACGCGGGCAATATCAAGCGCCTTGCCGCAGTTGTTACGCTTCATCAGCGAAATGGATTCCGGTGCGCCGGTGCCGGCATCAAGCATACGACCAAGCTGCAAGGCACCTTGAAGGCCCAGCGTGATTTCGGTCTGCATGTTTGCCAGTTTCAGCTGAACCAGCTGATTTGCGGCCAACGGACGACCGAACTGTTTGCGATCAAGGGTATATTGACGTGCCGCATGCCAGCAGAATTCAGCAGCACCCATCGCACCCCAAGCAATGCCGTAACGTGCTTTGTTCAGGCAACCGAACGGTCCGCCAAGGCCCTTAACATTGGGCAGCATGTTTTCTTCGGGGACGAAAACGTTGTCCATGACGATCTCGCCGGTGATCGACGCACGCAGGGAAAACTTGCCTTCGATTTTCGGTGCGGACAGACCTTTCATGCCTTTTTCAAGGATGAAGCCGCGAATGACACCGTCGTCATCTTTGCCCCACACCACGAAAACATCGGCAATCGGGCTGTTGGTGATCCACATTTTGGCACCCGAAAGGGTGAAACCACCATCCGTCTTGCGCGCACGGGTCTTCATGCCGCCCGGATCGGAACCGTGATCAGGCTCGGTCAGACCAAAACAGCCAACCCATTCGCCGGTTGCAAGTTTCGGAAGGTACTTTTTACGCTGGTCTTCGCTGCCATATGCAAAAATGGGATGCATCACGAGCGAGCTTTGAACCGACATTGCCGAGCGGTAGCCGGAATCAACACGTTCCACTTCGCGTGCGACCAGACCATAGGCAACATGGTTAACCCCCGGCCCGCCGTATTCTTCGGGGATGGTCGGGCCAAGCAGGCCAAGTTCGCCCATTTCGGTCATGATTTCGCGGTGGAAAATCTCGTGCCGGTTGGCTTCAAGAACGCGGGTCTGAAGGTTTTCCTGGCAATATGCGCGCGCCGCATCGCGGATCATGCGCTCTTCTTCGCTCAACTGATCTTCAATCAGGAGCGGGTCTTCCCAGTGAAAAGGTGCGCGGCTGGCCATATGCCTGGTCCTCTTATGAAATTTGTGAAAACAAAACAGGGGCAACGCCATAGAAGGGCGAGACGACGTTACCCCTGAAAGCTATATCGCTTATAAGGGTAAGCTAGGAATTGGCAGCGGAAGTTGCAAATGATAAAAGTGATTTAGGTTATGCATAAAACTCATAATGTGCATTCATTTGTTTGTAATTAGGACCCCCGTGTGAGCCGTCGCATTCCAAGCTTAAAAGCCCTTAGCTGTTTTGAACAAACCGCCCGTTTTGGCAGCGCATCGCGCGCCGCCGAGGAACTGTACCTGACGCAAAGTGCCATCAGCCGCCAGATACAGGGACTTGAAGATTGGCTGGGCTGCAAATTGTTTACCCGCGAAAAGCAGCGACTTGTTCTTACCCCTGAGGGGGAAAATTACCTGCAATCGATCCGCCCTGCCCTTGATCATCTTGAAAGTGCGACACTGACGTTACTTTCGGGGGGATCTGAAAGTGGTGTCTTGACCGTGGCCGCACCGCCGACATTTGGATCGCGCTGTCTTATTCCGTTACTGCCGGCGTTTCGCGCAGAGTTCCCCGACATCGTGATCAATTTCATTTCGCGCATCGGCACACCGGACTTTGATCGCGAGCAAATCGATATTGCGGTTCTGTTTGGCGATGGTCAGTGGTCTGGATTGGATGCGCATCTTTTACATGGCGAAGAAATGGTGCCGATCTGTAGCCCGCAACTGATCAGCAAACTCGACCATACCCCAACAGCAGACGATTTACGCCATTTCCCGCTGCTTCATATCGTCACCCGCCCACGGGGCTGGGCCGATTGGCTTGCGGCCAGTGAGTTTACCGATATTGATGGCGAAAATGGCCCGAAATTCGAGCATTTCACCATGGCCATTCAGGCCGCCGCCGCCGGATTGGGCGTTGCCCTGTTACCGACATTCGCCATCGAGGATGAATTAAAAACCGGCCGGATCATCGCGCCGTTCGGTCCGCCAAAGGCAAGCCCGTTTCACTATTACGCGACGAGCCCGGTCAGCCGGGCACGTCTTCCGAAAATCCGGGCGTTTTTGGGGTGGCTTGATCAACTTGATGTCGCTCGCCAACTGATTACGTAAAAAGCAGAACGGTAAACGCCCGCCTCTTAGACGGCATTCTTGCCTTCAAGCGCGCGCAAGGCCGACATGCCACGACGACGTAAAACGTCGGCATCCTCGGGACCATCGATAATTTCAAGCAAGCGGACTGTTGCCATCAAATTGCGCTGGGCCACGGGGGCTTCTTCGGGGGTCAGGCGGCTCATGCCATCCACACCGGCACGCCCGATCTGGTTTAGCTTTTTACGCAGTTCGACCACCGCCTTGGCAGCCGAGCTTTGCGCGGCAAGAACGTCGGAAATGCGCGCGGTTTCGGCAATGGCTTCGGCGGATTTTTCAGCTGCCAGAACCTTTTCGTCATCAAATTCCTGGGCAAAGATGGGGCGTGACAAGCCCTTGGAGCTTGACCCCGGTCCTCGCGTGGCTTCAAGTTTTGGCAGCGCATCAATCACACGTTCTGGCGTCGCGCCAAACATGGTGTTGGCCAGTGCCTTTGACACGCGACGGCGGGTTTCAAGCAGCTTTTCACCCCAACGGCCATCCTTGCGGATGTTGAACTCACGGGTAATGCGCGTGAACTCGGATGCATACCACCGTGCCAGCGACAGGATGTGGGCTTCGTCCTTGCCGGTTCCGACACCTTGTTCGATTTCGGTCACCGTTTCGGCCAGCAGATCAATGATCAGATCACCGGTTTCGGCAAGGTTGGTTTTGCCAATGGTGCGGTCATCGGCCTTGTTTGACAAAACCCGGATCAACTTGAACAGTTCACTTGGCCGCAATAGACGCGCCAGCACCGCAAGCAGGAACATCGGTTCCAACCCCGGCTTGGCTTCGGAAATTTCAAGGAAACGGTCACGCAACCATGACACATCATTGGGATCAAGCACACGTATCGGGGCCGATGGGAAACGCTCTTTCACCAGTGCGATTTCCTCGCCGACCTGTAAAATGCGGCTGATATCGACCAGCGCCTTAAGGTGAACACGCGATCCAAGGCGGGTTGCCAGCGCGCGTTCCTGCTTTACACCGGAATGCGATGCCGCGACTTCTTCTTCGATGTACCGCGCACCCAATTTCCAAAGCGTTCTTTCGGCAATCGCAAGCTTTTCGCTATCCCGTTTGGCAGCGGCGGCTTCGATATCCTTTGTGGCCTTTTCGAAGTCTGGCCCGGCACCGGTGCTGACAAAATTCCAGATCGGCATCAAGGACAAGCGGCTGATGCGAATGCTTTTGTCACTTGGCTCGGCCGAGGTCAGCAGATCTTCGAACGGATCGCAAAACTGACGCATTGGGGTCGGATAGCGTTCAGGCTTAAGCGATGCCAAACGCGGACGCAGAATTTGCAAGATCGTCTCGTGCGGGAGGGGTAGCTTGGGATCGACACGGTCGCTTTCGATCGCGCGGGTAAATCGGGCGATTTCAGAACTGCTTAGGGATTCAAACAGCTGACCAAGCTGCGATACACCAAGATTGCCGGCCTCTTCGATCTTCATGCGGATTGTCTCCGGAAACGTTCGAGACGATCGACCATATCCGCATCAATTTCACCACTGCCCAATTTCCGCAATTCACCTGCCCACAACATTTGATTGACGCGCACATCCACCCAGAACGCCTGTTCCTTTTCCCAGATTTCATCAATCGGAAGGACCGGTGTGAAGCTTGCAATTTCCTCGATCAGTTCGCGCTGGCGCACACGATCATTCACCGGACGCCGGTCCCAAACATCAATCAGCTCCTGCCAGCCATCAAGCAACCACCAAAGATGATCAATCATCTTGGCGATCTCTTTCTTGGCGCGCTCCCAATCGGTCAGGACCTTGCCGAGCTCATTGTTCCAGGCATCAACCTGTTTCACCTGCTTCATGGCGTGATCATAGGTTGCCTTGGTCGCACTGCTGATGCGCCCGGCCATGAACCTGAAATCAGATTGCTCGGAACTGGACCATTCGTCGATATCGGCGGCAAATTTCTGAAGCCCGGCGGCCAGTCTTCTAAGCGGGCCGTGACATCCCTCAAGCGCAAGACCGACCGGGGCCGACATCTTGCTCCATTCGCCAAGACTGTCGATGATGGTTTCGATGGCGACGTTATGCTCAGACGAAAATCGATTTAAGGCCTTACGCGCGCGGACTTGACCATCCATGGTCAACAATTCTTCGCGCTTCATATCCTGAACCGCCGCACCACCAAGTTGCAGCAACGCCTGATGCATCACAGCAAGTTGACCAAGTTCACGCGATGACTTTTCGTCCTTGTCACGTGCCGCACTGATGCGCGCAAGTTCAATCCCGCCCACACCGGTCACCGCAACCGCGCGTGCCTGTTCAAGAACCGTATCGGGTCGCACGTTTTCAAGGACCAACAACCGGTCAAACAACATGCGATCATGCACCGACAGATCAAAAACATCGCGCAGCGTATCTAGCGGCAACTCATAGGTACCAAGCCCGCCCGCCAGTCCCGGAAGATTGACCATCGCACGTCCGTTCTTGCCCACCGCGACCCGCGCATAGCGCAGGCTTTTGCTGGTGAATGGGGTCCGCGCACCCCGGGTCAGGAAGGTTTCAGGCAGACACGACAATGGGTCGTCTGATGCGGTTGGCGCATCAGGCGTTTTGTGGCTTACGGACTGGACAATCTTTTGTTTGTTCATTGTCGGCTTGGTCAACCTGTTCCGGTAACAACAATCCATAGGCCGGTTGCACAATCATATGATGCGCAACGACCAACGAACGGAACCTTTAACATTTGGGCATTTCGGACAGCTAATAAAAGTGTCCATATCAAATCACAAGTTACCCTGACAAGCTGACAAAATCATTAACGCAATTGGCCACATTGGCGTTCCATGACGTTGCGTTAAAATCGGCGGCGCCCCGTAAGCTCGATCAAGCGTTTATAAAGTTTCCTCTGCTTTTTCCCACGTTTTCACATAGGCCTTCCATTCGGCCCCCGCCGGGATTGTTTCATCGACATTCAAAAACGACATGCTGTCGATCATCACGGCAACTTCCTCGGTCTCAATCGGGACCTCGATCATCTTTTCCTGGTAAGAACATGGGTGTGGTCCATGCGGGAAACCACTGGGGTGGAAGGTTGCCATGCCTGCTTTTATCTCGCCCCGGCTAAAGAACTCGCCGCGATGATAAAAAACGAACTCGTCGACATCCTCGTTTGAATGATAAAATGGCACGCGCAGCATCCCGGATTTACCTTCGCCGACCTTTGGCACGAACGTGCTGACCGACATGCTTTTGGCGACAAAGGTGCAATGGGCAGCGGGTGGCACATTTTGGCCGGATGCACTGCGCTGGGCCAAATCGCGCCAGTTTAGTTTGACAACACACAGGTCCCCTTCCCACCCCGCGGCATCAAGCGGGTTATATGGATAAGTCAGGGTGGAGATTGCGCCACGGCGTTTGATGTGGATTTCCCAAAAGGCGTCATCTTGCTGCGCGCGAAAAGCGTCATCAATCTGGGGCAAGGTAAAGCGCATTGGGTCGACCGAAACGCCACCGGGCACAGTATTAGGATCGGGTAGGCCAAAAGCATCGCCAGTGGCCTCGATCATCATGAATTCACATGTGCCGTGTGGCTCAATCCGCCAAGAGGTCCCGCGCGGTAAAAGAATATAATCGCCATCACGGAATGGCAGGTGGCCGTAATCACAAAACAGCGCACCTTCCCCTTCGTGAACGAATAAAAGCATATCGCCGTCCGCATTGCGCGCCAGTGCATGCATTTTGGTTTCGGTTTTCCAATACCGAAGTTCCATCTCGTCATTGAACAAAACACGACGCGCTTGTAATGGGCATGCTGGCCCGGCGGAAAGCTTACCGAGGGTGAAGGCGCGTGGGCGCAACGGTCCTTCAAAAGTTACCCACCCGGCTGGCGGATGACGGTGATAAATTTGCGCCGACGGACCACGAAACCCTGATCGGCCGACTTCGCGTTGATAAAGTTTTTGTCCTGAACTGCCGTCCTTTGCCGGAATGCAGTTCCCTTCGCTATTTGGAAGTCTAATCCAGTTCTTCACGATACCCTCCCGATGTGTAAAAGGCGGCAGCCGTGTTCTGGTTTTTTATGAGGCCCGCCTCAGTATTGATATGTGAAGAATAGCGCTTCTTTTCAAGCCGAGTAAAGATTTGGATTTACACACTTATAAGCTGCATTCATGCCGCTTCCACGCCAAAAACAGACCACAAACATGCGAAGCCCGCGCCACCTTAAACTTAAAGGGCACGTCGATATCACGAAGCTGCATCAATGGTGGGAAGAAGAAATTGGCGCGCCCGACAGGATTCGAACCTGTGGCCCCCAGATTAGGAATCTGGTGCTCTATCCTGCTGAGCTACGGGCGCGCTGCACAAAGGCACCTTCACTTAGCAGTAATTCAAACTGCGATCAATCCGCGGATTTTCGAAGTGGCCTGCCTGCAACGGCCCCGGCATTTTGAAATTGCGCCTTCGCGCGATGATGCCAAACAGTGATCGCGCGCAAAGATCATAAAGCACAAAATAAAAAAGCCGATCTGCCCTTCGCTTTGTGCGCGGGCAAATCGGCTAAATGCCGTTTTGAGTGCTAAGAGCGATTACTCAAAAATACGGTCGATCGGGAACGAATAGGTCAGCGACAGAATTTCGGTACCCGGGTTTTCGTCGCCGATGCTCGCGTTAGAGATGTGCGAGATGCCAAGGCTCAGACGCTCGTGGCTGTCAAAGCGGTAACCAAGTTCAAGGCCCGAACGGAACTCGATCCAGTGACCCAGGTCTTCGCCGTTGCCCTGATGGTATGCGCCGACAGAGGTATAGACACTTGAAACGAAGCGTTCGCCCCAAAGCACATCAACAGCCAGACCACCATAACCGTGAACGGCACCTTCGGACGTTACCATCACGCCGCCAATCGGGCGGGCAACATCGAACATCGCGTGCTGTGCACGGTAGTTAACGCGAAACTCAGCTGCTTCTTCATCCTGAGTGATGTCGACCATACCGGTCGAAAACTCAAGAAGCCCCGAATCGTTATTGTTGCCCAAAATCTGCTGCGCGTGCGCAGTGCTAAACAGTCCAAAGAATACGCAAACTGCAAGCAGTTTCCCAAAGCCGAGCTTCATTAATCAAGTCCCCACTAGATCAATAGGTAATATATACTGCCCATTCATTTACCAGACACGATTGTATATTGGAACGAAAATCCTACCGTCCGGTAAACTGCGTTCCATCAAACATGTCAGTTGCGCGAACAAGCTCGCGCACAATTCCCGGTTCGCTTGCCGCATGACCGGCATCATCGACCACAACCATCTCGGCCCCCGGCCATGCCGCATGCAATGCAAATGCCGATTTTGGTGGACATACAACGTCATAGCGCCCCTGAACAATGCGTACAGGCAGATGTGCAATACGGTCGATATTACGCAGTAATTGATCGGGTTCAAAAAAGCCGCGATGAACAAAATAATGATGTTCAAGCTTTGCCAAGGCCAGTGCGATGTGATCGCTTTCGAAATCCTCAACCAACCCGTCATCGGGCAATAATGTGCAGCAGGTTGCCTCAAATGCCGACCAAACGCGCGCCGCCGAGACAGCGGCTTCTTCACCCTCTTTGCCAGCGAAAATATCGGCATAGCGATTAAGCATTTCTTGCCAGCCGGGATTTGTATCAAATCCGGCGGCTTGGATAAATTTGCGCTCGGCCTCGGGGAAGAAACGCCCCATGCCGTCCATGAACCAGGCAATTTCGCTGTCGCGGCACAAGAAGATCCCGCGCAGGACAAAGCCAAGAACCTGTTGCGGATGGGCCTGCCCATAGGCCAGCGCCAAGGTCGATCCCCACGATCCGCCAAACACCAGCCAACGGTCGATGCCACGGTCTTTGCGAAGGGCTTCGATATCGCCAATCAAATGATCGGTTGTGTTGTTTTCAAGACTGCCGAACGGCTTGGATTTTCCCGCACCACGCTGATCGTGCAAAATCACCCGATACTTTTGCGGATCAAAGAACCGGCGGCTGTTGGCCGAAATCCCACCCCCAGGTCCGCCATGAAGGAAGACCACCGGAATGCCGTCTGGATTGCCGACCTCTTCCCAGTAAATTTCATGGCCATCTTCACGGGTAAGCCAGCCAGTTTGGCTAGGCGTGACATTGGGATAAAGCACGTAGGAACCTCGTTTAAACATTTTTGCATATCTGTGCGATTAGCTGTCTCACAATTACAGCAACCAGAACAAGCGACTATTGTGTTTCAAGACAAAGCCAATCGATGTTTTGAAGCGCGATATACGGTCCGCCACGGTTTTCGACCACACCGCGTACACGCACTTTGCGGCCAATCCATGCATCAAAACCACCATCAGGGTTGGTCAGAACGTCGCGAAGCTCGGCACCAATGGCGATGGTAAAATCCCGACGCCACTCTTGCCCGAAATTCAGGTAACTCCGCCATTCCTGATTTTCGACACTGACCACAACGCCATCGACGACAACAAAGCGCCCAATCGCATTGGTAACGTCAGCATGGCCCGACTTTGCTACACCGGATGCATTGGAAGTAATTGCAACGGTATAAAAGGCCGTGTCGCTGCCATGATCTCCCCACATGCCTGCACCGCTGGAAATCGCATTATCCTCTGCCGTGATCAGCCGACTGAGATCACCAGGTGTTTCGGGCATCAGCAGCGCCAGCCCCTTTGACAAAAGCGCTTCTTGCCATGTTATCGGCGATGTCTTTGCTTGGTCGCGGATCAGGACGGGGATGCGGCCCAAGTAGTCTGGCTTGGGCCCGAGTGCGGTGATCTCAACGGGCGACTGACTGGCGCGTTTCATCCAGTCCAAAGCATCCGCTTCAACCTTTGGGACAAAGGCGATATCTGATAGTCGAAGGGGATGGTCGGCAAAATCAGGCGCAATCAGCCGGTCAACCGCATCGGGCGACTGCAATTGATGGCGCGCCCACGACAGGGGCGCATCATCGACCGGCGCCGCATCTTCAGAGCCGACATTAACACTTGCACCACATTGCCATTGCATGGCTTGGGCATCGCAAATGGACAAGGCAAAGAAGACCAAAGGCACGGCCAAAGTGAGCGGCCACACGCGCATGGCCGCAAAATTTCCCAATTTCGCAGTATATGATCTGAACAGCGAAGAGGTTGATCGGTTCTGCAACACGCGGTACCAATTCTTATAGAATTCTTTGTGGCATCTGTTTCAAACTTACGCGCCATCGCGACAAGAGGAAAGACATCAATGGGTTGGCTGCATTTCAAACACAAAAGACACATTGCGGCATTGATTGCAGCCGTCGGCTTAACGGCCGGACTGGCGGGGTGCTCGACCAATCGGGCAACCGGTGAAGATACATTCACAGCGTTCATGTCGCCCAGTGAAGAAAAGAAAATCGGGGCACAAGAGCACCCGAAGATGGTTGCAGAATTTGGCGGCAAATATGATGAAAAAGACCTGCCGTCCTATGTGAACAAAGTTGGTCAGAAACTAGTCGCGGTTTCAGAAACACCAAATGAAAAGTTCACCTTTACGGTTCTCGACTCACCCGTGATCAACGCCTTTGCCCTGCCGGGCGGGTATGTCTATATCACGCGCGGTTTGGCCGCCTTGGCATCCAACGAAGCCGAACTTGCCGGCGTTTTGGCCCATGAAATCGGCCATGTGGTCGCCCGCCATTCCGCGCAACGCTATAGCCGCGGCATGATCACACAGATTTTGGCCGGTGGTCTTTCCGCCGCGATTGGCAACGGTGCTGGCCAGATTATTGGAACGGGTGCGAACGCCTATCTTAAATCCTTCTCGCGTGAGCATGAGCTTGAAGCGGATATGCTTGGCATTCGCTATATCACGCGTGCCGGCTATGATCCCGATGCCATGGCGACCTTCCTTGAAAAACTGCGCGCGCATGCCCGCCTTCAGGCGATGCTGGCCGGACGCTCGCCCGATGATGTCGACAAGTTCGACTTCATGGCAACCCATCCACGTACCCTTGATCGTATTCAACAGGCCCACGCACGGGCCAATGTAACACCCGCTCCAAATCCTGAACTGGGAACGGTGCGCTATATGACCGCGATTGACGGGATTTTGTATGGCGACGGCCCAGACGAAGGATATGTGCGCGGCACCCAATTCTTCCATGTGCCACTTGATTTCACGTTTGAAGTGCCTGACGGCTTTTCGATGGTCAACCAACCAACAGCAGTCGTCGCGCGCGATCAAAATGGTGCGCAGATCGTGTTTGAAGGCGCACCGTCAGCCCGCAATACCCGGCTTGATACCTACCTTCGGAACGGTTTTTCTGACCGGATTAAGCTTCAAAACATCGAAATGATTGATATCAACGGCCAAGAAGCTGCGACGGGAAGTGCCGATGTTTCGCTCAGTTCCGGGTCGAGCCGTTTGCGTGTTGTTGTGATCCGTCACGGGGATGCAGCCTATCAGTTCCTGTTCGTTGTGCCATTGAATCAGGCCGATAAGTATAATGTTGCGCTGCGCCGCACCACATACAGCTTCCGTCCGTTGACCCGTCAGGAGCAAAAGGTTCATACACCGCTTCGGATTAAAGTCCGCGCGGCGAACCCGGAATACACCCTGCAAACATTCGTTGATGACATGCAGGTGGACCGCGAACCGGCTGCCACCTTTGCCACCCTGAACGGCCTGTCAGTCGGCCAAGCACCGGCCCCGAATGCGCTGGTGAAAGTTGTCCGGCACTAGGAACTGCACTCACACCCGAGAAGCACAAACAACAAAAGGCAGCATTTAAACATGCTGCCTTTTTCAGTTCTGCGATTTATGCCCGCTGCGATCCGGCTGGGTTCTTACGCGCCGTTGCTATCGATCCGCTCAATCACTTTGCCTTGACCATCAAGGGCCAGCGCCAAAAGCGATCCACCACGGCCTGCGCCATTATCAAGCGACAAGGTAAATTCGCGCTCGATCAATCCGGTTTGACTTCCTGCGGCACCGCGAACAATGCGCGCGCAATCGTAATACCGATCGGTGATACTTTCGAACATCGATCCGCCCCACCAAAACGTATCCGTTTGCCCAGTCAAGGGACGTGAACCATCAAGGCCCGCATGGACAAAGATCAACTGGCCATCAGTGGTATAGGCCGCGTGCTTTAGATCCGCCAACAGGGCACTGTGGCCGCTATGACGGCGCAGTGAATCGACAAATTGCGATGTCCATTGCGAAATGGCGTGCGCACCTTGGCGCATGATCGACTGTACATTTGCCGGATCAAACCCATAGGCCCGAATTGTTCCGGCGATTCCACGGGTCAACATCCAGTCAAATACATCGCCAGGATTTGGGGCAAACTGCAATTGCTGTAACTTGGTCAGCATTTCTTCGGATGCACCGCGCAGGAAGGCGATATCAGAAATATCAACACCATCAAGGGCAATGAAATACCGGCGGAACAGCAAAATCTCGTTAATGGTCGCCACCACGGACTCCGCCGTGCCATCGCCCCAATAATTACCCAAATACACCAGCCGTTCACCGGGGGCGACACGCTGGGCAAGCTTTTGATGAACGGCCTTTAGGGCGCCATGATCACCATTGATCGCACCAACAACCCAGATTCTCTCCGCCGGCTTGATCGGCGCCAGAACTGCACTCATCGTGATAACCTGCCTAAAACAAAAAACAAAACCGGCCCCGAGGATATCAATGATACCTTGTGGGCCGGTTTTTAGAAACAGTTGTATGAAGGAAAGACCTTCAATCAGGCAGCTTTATACAAAAGCTTTTCAAGTTTGCCCGAAGCCTTGTCTTTGTCGATCTTCTCGATCGCAGCCAATTCGTCAACAAGGCGCTCAAAGGCAGCTTCGTAAATCTGACGCTCAGAGAAAGATTGCTCCGGCTGGGTTGCGCTGCGATGCAGGTCACGAACCACTTCGGCAATGGAAACAGGATCGCCAGAATTGATCTTTGCTTCATATTCCTGTGCACGGCGCGACCACATGGTGCGTTTTACACGTGCACGGCCCTTAAGGGTAATGAGCGCAGAATCCATCTGCTTTTTCGAGGAAAGCTTGCGAAGACCCGAGTTACCCACCTTGTTAACCGGCACGCGCAAGGTCATGCGGCTCGATTCAAAGGTAATTACATAAAGGCGCAATTCCTGACCCGCGATTTCCTGGGTTTCCAGGCCGTCAACACAGCCAACACCGTGCGCGGGGTAAACAACGTAATCGCCAACAGTAAAGGGCAACTTATCCGACATCAAGCATCCTTCCGGCCAATTGAGGCCTGGTCATTCAACGGTAACACTATAGACCCAGTGACGCGAAGAGCTGCACACGACCAAGCTTTTGGCGAAGTCGCGGTTTCAGACAGGGGAATATTAACGGAGATCCGGTAACTTAGGAACGAAGCCTGTCGAGCCCTTAAACGCGAGTGACAGACAATAACACAAAGAGCCGGTGTTTCACAGAATTTTTCCGTGTCACCAGCTCAATGCAGCCATGCAACGGGCCAAACAGCACAGCTGGTCTGGCCCGGATGTGATTTAATTCTTACAAAAAATTCTAAGAAATCAGTCGCCCTTTCCGGGCGCTTCACTTAGCATTTCTGTCTTGCCAGACTTGCCATTCCACTCGTCAGCATCCGCTGGCGCATCGCCTTTGCGGGTGATGTTCGGCCAAATCTCGGCAAACTTGCGATTAAGTTCCAGCCAATTATCCAAATTCGGTTCCGTATCTGGAATAATTGCTTCGGCGGGGCATTCCGGTTCACAGACACCGCAATCGATGCATTCGTCCGGGTGGATAACCAAGAAGTTATCACCTTCATAGAAGCAATCGACGGGGCAAACCTCGACGCAGTCCTGATACTTACATTTGATGCAGTTTTCCGTCACCACATAGGTCATGGTGTAACTCCGTACAGGTTGCTGGGCCAGATTGCGGCTGCACCCGCGCTTGGCCTTGTTCTCTCTCGGGCATTGGGTTATCACGCAGAGCGCTTGTGTGCAACTCCATTAAAATCCCATTTTTTTGCGTAGTATTCACGATTTGGTGCAATGCAGAAACACCTGCCAGCCCAACGATAGGCTGGCCTTCGAAAATCTGCGCAGACCATACAGATTTCTTTGCTCTTTTCCAGTTCTTAGGGCCTTGCGACAATTGCTTTTGAGCACACAAAGCCATAGTCTGCTTTTAACTGGTGGGGAAAAGTAAATGTTTGGGGTTCGGGGTGTCTGAAGAAAGCCTTGATCAGCAACAGCTTAAGTGGCGAAATCGCCTGTCTGTTAAGCAGGCACGCATTGCGGTTGCGATCACCCTTTTCATTGGACTGTTGCTAAGCGCTGTTCAAATTACCCTTGATCTACGCGAAGAACGAAACCTGATTGACCGCACGGTCCGGCAGGTTCTTGCGACACTGCGCGAATCCGCGACACAGGCGGCATACGGCCTTGATGAAAATTTGGCATCGCGTGTGATTGCCGGGCTTTTTGAATATCAGCCGGTCTACGAAGCCGAATTGCGCGATAATTTCGACAATGTCCTTGCCCGTCAATCCGAACCACCAAGTAGCTCCAAGCGTTCCTTTTTGACCAGCCTGATGTTTGGCGAGAACAAGCAATATGATATCCGCCTTGAAACCGAGCCGGGAAACGAGCTTGTCGGGTATCTCAGCGTTCAAATCGATACCAACCTGATTGCGGACGGCTTTATCAACCGTGCGACGCGCATTCTGGCGTCGGGTATTTTACGCAACCTTCTTCTGGGCCTTGTGCTGGTCGCGTTTTTCTATGCGACGCTGACCAAGCCGCTTTTGCGTATTTCCAGCATGCTGCGCAGGATTAATCCAAACCACCCAGACCCCAGTGGCATTAAAGTCCCGCCTAAGCATGAACGCGACGAACTGGGCATGATTTTGCACACCACGCGAAATCTGATCGATAGCATCTCGGCAAACTTGGGCAAACTGCGTGCCACCGAGCAACAAGTCAGAGACCGGGAATCGCAGCTTAACGCAATTGTTCAAAATGTTGCTGACGGCATTCTAACGATCACACCGAATGGACGGATTGTTGAATATAACGCGGCGATACGGTCGTTATTTGGCTTGTTACGCGACGAAGTCCCCAAAGGGCGCGCCTTGCAGGAATTCATTGCCCCGGGTGCGGTGGTAACGCTTGAACATACACTCGGCGAACTTGCGACATATGACCCAACGGTCGAGATCACGGAAAAACGGATCACCTTGCCCGTGATTAGGGGCGATCAAAGCGAGATTGATGTTTCGTTTGCCCTTCGCCCGATCCCCGATGCCGATACGCCACTGATAACGGCGGTCTTAAACGACATCACCGTTCGCAAACGCTACGAAGAACAACTGGTCTATCTTGCCAATCACGACACGCTGACCAACCTGCCCAACCGCAGCATGCTTGAAGACAGCCTGTCCAATGCGCTTCAAACGCATAAAAACGACCAAGAACGCCGTCAGGGTGCGACGGCTGTGGTCTTTATCGATCTGGACCGCTTTAAGGTGATCAATGACAGTTTGGGCCATCATGTCGGTGACTTGTTGCTTAAGGCGGTCGGATCACGCTTGCAAAAAGTGATTGGCCGACAGGAAATTGTTGGTCGTCTTGGTGGCGACGAGTTCCTGATCATTATCCCGGATCTTAAAGAAACACAGGACGCCGCCAGCCTGTCGCAGGCCGTGCTTGAAGCCCTGACCCCCGCGTTCGACATTAAGGGGCGCATCCTTTTTGTAACCCCGTCCATTGGGATTGCGCTTTATCCATCGGATGGGGAAGACTTCCCGACCTTGATGCGCAATGCCGATACCGCGATGTATAGTGCGAAATCAAATGGTGGCGGGACCTATCACTTCTTTACCAAGACCATGAACGAAAGTGCGATGGCGCGCCTTGTGATCGAAAATGATCTGCGAGAAGCGCTTTCGAAAAATCAATTCGAACTGCATTACCAACCGAAAGTCGATCTGAAAACAGACCGCATCTGTGGCCTTGAGGCACTTATCCGCTGGAAGCATCCCAAACGCGGCTATATTTCGCCGATGCAGTTTATCCCGGTGGCCGAAGAAACCGGACTGATTGGCAAAATCGGTGAATGGGTATTTGAAGAAGCCTGTCGCCAGATCGGCGAATGGGATGCGCAGGATGTTCCCCCCGTTCCCATCGCCATCAATTTGTCGCCGCGCCAATTGATGGAAGGCCGGATCACACACACCATTTCGCGCATTCTCGAACAAACCCAAACGCCTGCTGCCCGGATTGTGCTTGAAGTGACGGAAACCGTCATGATGCAGGAAATCAATAAATCGGCTACAATTCTTCAAGAGCTGCGCCACCTTGGCCTTCAGATTGCGGTCGATGATTTTGGTACCGGGTATTCATCACTGGCGTATCTTAAACGCCTGCCGATCAATTCGATCAAGATCGACCGGTCCTTTGTCCGCGACGTGACGATTGATAGTGACGACGCCGCAATCACACGTGCGATCATTGTGATGGGCCACAATCTTGGTCTTTTGGTTGTTGCCGAGGGGGTTGAAACTGTTGAACAGATGGACTTCCTGCGCAAAAGCGGATGCGATGAAGTTCAAGGCTTCCTGATTGCCACACCATTGCCCGCACATGAGGCGGTCGAACATCTTAAACGCCTGCCGGCTAAGGCCGGAACGGAACTGTAAAGACTTCATGCGAGCGCACGTAGGAACAAATGCGCGCAACCGCACAACATTATCATTTTGGTGACCCGAGACATAACATGGCCGCACAAAAATCCGTCCTGCTTGTAGATGACAGCAAATTCGCCCGACTGTTGGTCAAGGCCTTCATTTCCAGCAATTTCGCCGATTGGGAAATTGACGAAGCCGAAGACGCAACCAACGCGCTGGCGATGGTTGAAGACAAAACCTATGACTATCTTCTGGTCGACTTCAACATGCCCGGCATGGATGGGCTTGAACTGGGCGAAAAACTGCGCGGGCTATTTCCTGATGCCGTGATTGCGCTTTTGACAGCCAATATTCAGCAAGAAATCCAACGCAAAGCTGAAAGCATCGGCATCGACTTTTTGGCAAAACCACCCACCGAAGAGAAAATCCGTGACTACATTGCTTCCAAGGAAGCCAGCAGATGATTGAACTGAGTGAACTTGAACATGATACCATCAGTGAACTGATCAATATCGGTGTCGGTCGGGCGGCATCATCCTTGTCAGAAATGGTTGATCAGCCCGTCGAATTAACCGTTCCACGTATCACATTTGTGGAACGATTTTCCGATACCGACCTTGCCAAAGCCCCAACCGAAATCGTTTCTGCCGTCAGTCAAACATTTGACGGTCCGTTCAAAGGCGAGGCCATGCTGGTCTTTCCCGAAGAACGTAGTCTGGAGCTGGTGCGCAGCCTTTTGAAAGTTGATGTCCCGCTTGAGGCATTAACCGATCTTGAGCAAGAGGCCCTGATGGAGGTCGGCAATATCATTTTGAATGCCTGCCTTGGCAGCATTTCAAATGTGCTTGGCGAGCCGATTAATTGCTCGATGCCGTCTTTTCGCAAACGTGAAAGCCGTTCCTTACTGGATCAAGATGGCGACGAACACGATGCAGGCAAAAAACCGGTTCTGATGATCCTGCATGTTCAATTCATGCTGCGTCAAAATGATATCGATGGATATGTCTTGTTTGTGATGGATATGAACTCCATCCAGATGCTTCGTGAACTTGTGCGTCGCTTCCTAGTAAAGTCATTTGGGTAACCAGGCCGAGGTGAATGAAAAAATCCACGCCAACATCGTCGGACCCGAAAGCAACGTCAGGTAATCCTGACGGCACTGACAATACGGCTGAGCTTTATGCCGCCCTGCTCGACACGGCAGATACCGGCTCCATCGCGATATCCCAAGACGGCACCATCTGCCACTGGAACAGATGGATGCAAACCCGTTCTGACTTAACCCCGCATCAGGTCCTTGGAAAACAGCTGGCGGAGGTATTTCCCGAAACCCGTTTGGGGCGGGTCAGTCAAGCCATTGAAGACTGCCTTAAATTTGGCATGCCTGCGGTTATTTCCCCATCGCTTAATCAAGGTGCGTTACCGTTAAAGCCATTGCCGCAATTTGCGGCCAGCTTTGATCGTATGGAACAATCCATCCGTATCCACCCCATCAAAACCAGCAACGATGGGACGTTATGTTCACTGACCATTCGCGACGTCACACTTGCGGTACAACGCGATAGATTGCTGCGCCAACAGGCAACCGAACTTGCCGATCTTGTGACGCAAACCCGACGCAGCGAAGGCCGCACCCGGGCCATTTTGCAAAATACGGTTGATGCCATTTTGGTCGCATCCGATGACGGCAATATTGAACCGCTAAACGCGCGTGCGCAGGAACTTTGTGGCCCAGAAGGCGACCCGGAACTTCGTAATATCATTCGGTTCTTGTTGCCAGACAGCGGAAACACGCCCCCACCCCGGCCACCGCAGGACCGAATTTTAACCGACCTGGGAACCGGTGTGATCGAAGTTCTGGCCTGCTCGCCGGGGAAACGCGACGTTCCGCTAGAAGTTGCCATCAGCCACTTTTCCACCGATGGCCGGTATCATTACATCATTACCCTGCGCGATATTTCCCAACGTAAACGGCACGAAATGGAAATTCAGCGCACCATGACCGAACTTGAACGGTCCAACAGCGAACTTGAACAGTTTGCCTATGCGGCGTCCCACGATTTGCAAGAACCGCTTAGGATGGTTTCAAGCTATACCCAGTTGCTTGCGCGACGTTACGAAGGGCAGCTTGACGACACGGCTGATGAATTCATTCATTACGCCGTGGATGGCACCCAGCGCATGCAGCGGATGATTGATGACCTTCTGACCCTGTCGCGGGTCGGTCGCCACGGGAAGCCATTCCATGCCGTCGCGCTTAGCGCCCTGTTTGATGCATTGGTGACAAACTTCCGACGCGCCGGGCCCACGCCCGAAGGCAACATCATCCGTGAAGGCACCCTGCCAACCGTCACGGGCGATGCCAGTCAGTTGCTGCTGTTGTTCCAGAACTTGGTATCGAACGGGCTTAAATACAGCGATCCGGAAAACGGACAGGTTCGGATATATTCGGAAGAAACCCCAAACAGTTACCGCGTTTTTGTCGCCGATAACGGGATTGGGATCGAAGAGCAATATCACGAAACCATTTTCGAAGTTTTCAAACGTCTGCATGGCTATGGTGATTATGCCGGGACAGGTATTGGATTGGCGATTTGCAAAAAGATCGTCGAGCGCCACGGCGGCAGCCTTAGTGTCACCAGCACACCCGGCGAAGGCAGCATATTCTGCGTTGAATTTCCTAAAGAATTGGCGATTGTCGTCACGCCGGAAAGCATGTAGCCTTCAGTTTACGTCAACGTAAACCTTAGCAACATGAGCCCCCATGAGCGACAGCTACTCCATCACTGATCTTGCCCGCGAATTCGACGTTACCACACGGACCATCCGGTTTTACGAAGACCAGGAATTGATCGAACCTGAACGTCAGGGACAAACCCGCATTTACAGCCAACGTGACCGGGTGCGGTTACGGCTGATTATGCGCGGCAAGCGGCTTGGCTTTTCGCTCAAAGAAATACGTGACTTGCTTGACCTGTATGACGGGGATCGCAGCGAAATTACGCAGTTGACCACCCTTGTCACCAAAATCAACGAACGCCGCGATGCCCTGCGCACCCAGCGCGAAGACATTGATGCAACGCTTGAGGAACTCGATAAACTCGAAGAAACCTGCCAAGCAGAACTTACCCGCAAGAAAACCGGATAACCCATATCAAAATCCGCAGTTTGTAGACCTTTATGGATTACCGGCGGTCGAGCTGACTTTGATCATGCGTGGCTGTGATGGGCGCGACAGGATAAAGAAACTGACCGGGATCGCGACCAGGACTTGGATGGTCACAACCCAGCGGTTGTCGATAAAGATCAGGGACGCGGCAATCACGACAACAAATGCCAAGATCGCAAGACATTTGGCCCGACGATTGATCACACCATGGTCATTCCATTGGCGGATCGACGTCCCAAAGCGCGGATGATTACAAAGCCAGTCATGGAGTTTCGGCGATCCTTTGGCAAACAGCCAAGCGGCCAGCAACATAAACGGCGTTGTTGGCAAGAGGGGCAAAAAAATCCCTACAACGCCCAAGCCAATCGCAAGCCAACCAAGCCCAATATAGATATGCGAAATGCCCAACATCGATTTCCTGTTTACAGTCTGTCCGCCCCCTGACAGGCTAGACACAGCTTAATTTACGTATAGTATTTGCCAAATTCAACCAATAACCAACCATTATACTCAGTTATTTTCACATCCGTTTATGTCTTAAAAATCGTCACGGTTTCCCATGATTGAAATCCAAAATGGCCTTTATCTGGATGAACGCCATCTGAACTTTCAGTTTGTCCGTGCATCCGGCCCCGGTGGACAGAATGTCAACAAGGTGTCGAGTGCCGTTCAGATGCGCGTGCGCATTGATGACCTGACCGAGCTTCCGATACGGGTGCGCAACCGCCTGCGTGAACTGGCCGGCAGCAAACTGACCAATGACGGCGAAATCATCTTTGATGCGCAGCGCCACCGTACACAAGAACGCAACAAACAAGACGCAATTGAACGGTTGCTTGCCCTGCTGCGCAAGGCCGCCGAACGTCCGAAATACCGCGTTAAAACGCGCCCCAGCCTATCAGCCAAGCGCAAACGCACCGATAACAAGAAAAAGCGCGGCGACACCAAAAAGATGCGCCAAAAGCCCACCTACTGATCAAGCCACCTACGCAACCAGATTTGCCGGATCGTCGTTTTCCAACCCAACCATCCCATTCAATTGCCAACGGTGCGCCATCGTCCATATAAAGGCATATGAACACAAAGGATCGCGTGATGACGCTGGACTGGAACCATATTGCCAACGCCACCCTGCCCGCCAATTGTGGATGGAAGGGCACATACCGGGTTCGGTATTCTGAAATTGGCGAGAATGGCAAAGCCACGTTACCCGCCCTTGCCGACTATTTGCAGGATGCTGCGGGTTGGGGCGCACGGATTTTAAAACTTGCCTATGACGATACGGTCGATCAGGGCATTGCCTGGGTCTTGGCGCGCTGGGTCATCCATATCCGCGACTATCCCGGCAATGGCGACGACATCACCGTTGAAACATGGCCATCGGGGGTATCGCGCCGGGTTGTCACCCGTGATTTTCGCCTGACAAATGCCAAGGGCGACGTCATCGGCGTGGCCCAAAGTTTCTGGGTGATGTTTGATTTAAAGAAACGCCGCGCCGCGCAATGGCCTGACTGGATTTATGATCGCCTGCCAGATCCGCCTGGGCCTAAACTGATCGAGCCATCGTTGGGCACACCATCAACCAGCACGCCACTTGTGCCATGCGACATCGTCAAGGCCCGCCCATCCGATCTTGACCTGTATGGCCATGTCAACAATGTGCGGTTGATGCAGTGGGTTCTGGGTGTTGCGGGCCCAAACAGCCACCCGGACTTTCACCCCGAAAGCATCGACATTCAATATCGATCCGAATGTCGCGTCCATCAGCGCGTAAAAATCCGCAACTATGACGGCTTTGCCGCCGTAACCCTCGAAGACGATGACACCGATTTGGTGCGCGCATATGTCACGCCGCATCACCGCACAGCATTGGCGTAACGCTGCCATTGTGCCACGTTTTAACCCGGCTTAATTGCCGTCCAGAATGGCATCAAACAAATTGGCAATCGGCTTGAAACTGCGTCGATGATGTACGGTGGGCCCGACATCGACAAGCCCCGCCATATGCTTTTTAACGCCGTAGCCCGCATTGCCTTCCCAGCCAAAAAACGGATAGCGCACGGCAAGGCGTGCCATCGCCCGATCACGCACCACCTTGGCGACGATTGACGCCGCCGCAATCGACAGCGACTTGCTATCCCCTTTCACCACGGTTTCAACCGCGCAGGGCAATCCGGGATCACGATTGCCATCCACCAAGGCCTGATCCGGCACTGTGTGTAACCGAGTTACGGCACGGCGCATGGCAATATAGGTTGCCTGCAAGATATTGACCTGATCAATCTCGCGAACAGATGCGGCCCCAATCCCGACCTCTGCACAGTCCATAATGATGGCATGCAGGTGTTCGCGTTTTCTAATCGATAGCTTTTTTGAATCATTAAGCTCATTCAACAGAGCAACGGGCAAACGATCATCACGCGGCAGAATGACGGCGGCGGCCACCACCGGCCCTGCCAATGGTCCACGACCCACTTCGTCAATCCCGGCAATGCGCCCCTGATACTGATCTTCGATGGAAAAATCAGGCATGGTGTTTAAGGCTCCCTCTTGCCTGTTTTCTTATCAGTCGCAGGCCAGAGAGACAACTCGATCAGACCATCTCGACATTTGGGTTTTCCAGCACAAACATATCATAACCGTCCTGATGTGACTGAAACGTCATTCCGATTTTACGCGCGACACCGATTGATCCCATGTTGCGAGCATCAATCCCGGCGACAATACGCGGCAGGTTAAGCGTTTCAAAGGCATGTGGCACCAGTGCAAGCGCCGCCTCCGTTGCGAAGCCCTTTGCCCAATAATCAGGATGCAACCGCCACCCGATTTCAATATCGGGGCCTTTTGCGTCTTCGGGGATCAAAAGCACCCAGCCTATAAAAATGTCTGGCGCAGATTTGGCAAAGATCGACCAATATCCCAATCCATCACCGTATTGGGTGTTGATCCGGGTTCGGACAAACGCCCTGTGATCTGCGTCATTTTCCCACGGGCCGGGAATGTAATCGATAACGCCGGGCGCCTTGTCCATGGCGATACAGGCGTCAAAATCGCGCATTGTCCGGGGGCGCAAAATCAGACGATCCGTTTCAAAAATCATGGCTGATGTCCCATATGACGCGGTGATAACGTGATCCAAACAAAGAACGGCACCGAAAACCGGTGCCGTCTTTAAGATATTTCAGAAACTCAAAAGCCGAAATCAGCTTTCTTTTTCCTCATATTCTTCGCTGGGGTCATAGCCTTCTGGCCCGACCGGATCAAAGGTTGCCCAGCCTTCATTTTGCTCACTTGGTGGCAAATCCGTATGCGGATCGACATTCAGCAGCATATAGGCCTTGGCAATCAGGTTGGCCGTGATCGGTGCCGTTAAGAACAGAAACAGCGTAATCAGCAATTCATGAATGGTGAAATGCCCGCGCTCCACCCAGAAAAACAGCATGGACGCGATCAACACGCCACCAACACCCACGGTTGTCGCCTTGGTCGGCGCATGCAGACGCGGCAGCAATTCGCGCAGTTTAAGCATCCCGAACGATCCGATCAGCAAGAACAGTCCGCCAATCACGATCAGAAGCGAGATAATGAGTTCGACAATAAACGGCATCATAACGCTCCCTTATTCGATGATGTCGCCACGCAAGATGAACTTGCAGTAGGCAACCGTTGAAACAAACCCAAACATCGCCAGCAAAAGCGCACCTTCGAAATACATCGATGTGCCTTTGGCAATGCCATACATGACCAATAGGGCAATTGCATTAATCGTCATGGTATCGACCGCCAGAATGCGGTCTGCCGTTGTCGGGCCTATGGTCAAACGCCACAAATTCATCAGCAATGCCAGCGACACGCATATGAAGCCGAAATTCAGCGCATAATCGATCATTCGAAAATCTCCTTCAGGCGGCGTTCGTAGCGGTCCTTGATATCGTCTATAACACCTTGGGCATCCGGCGCATGCAGGCAATGAACCAGAAGGCTCTTGGCGTCTGCACTGAGGTCAATCGTAACCGTACCCGGCGTCATGGTGATGGTGCCCGCAAGGGTGGTTATCGCCTCTGGCGAGGTCAGATCAAGCGGCACGACAACGCACTTTGTTTCAAGGCTTTCGGCTTTGCGAAACAAAATCAGTCCGGCAACAATCACGTTGGCAACCAGAATGTCCCACAAGACCACCAAGCCGTATTCACAAATCGCAATGACATTGCCGACCTTGGGCCGATCTTGCCAGAAGCTTGCGGTGATTAACGGAATGATCACCGCAAGAATGGCCCCAAAAACAATGGCCCCAGCCGAGACTTCATTAACGAGGAACACCCAAACAATCAGCAAAGCCAGCGACAGCAGCGGGTGGGGAAGATAACGTTTCATCATCATCATGATCCTTTCAACACCACTTACTGGCCAAACTGTGCAAGGGCGCCATCACCCAGCACGGCACGAATATATTGCGACGTATCGAACAACTGATCTGCCACCCCGTTAAGATAGGCACTGATCGGACCGGCAAAGACCGTAAGTGCGATCATACAGCCAAGCATGCCGCATGCGGCAACAATCGGCAGAACCGGCCAGTTGGCATCTTCGACAACGATCTCGCCCTGCACGGATGCGCTTTTCCAAAACAGCACACTGCCCGCCCGGCCAAAACCGATAATGCAGATCAAGGACGTCACCAGAATAACCGACCAGACCCAAATCATCGTATCGCCATCACGCGCCGCATTAAGGATCTGGAGCTTACCGATAAATCCGCTTATCGGCGGCATACCGGCCATGCCAATCGCCCCAATAAAGAACAGAACGGCAAGGAAACCAGATTGATGGAAGACCGGCGCGGTGTGCAGGCTATCGCCATACTGGCCCCGGCGTGACACCACAAGATCCGCAATCAGGAACAATGCCGCAGCCGAGAAGGTCGAATGCAGCAGATAGTAAAGACCAGCCGAAATGCCTTCGGGGGTAAACAGACCAATCGCGGTCAACAAGGTCCCCATCGACCCGATCACCGAAAAGGCCACCAAGCTGTTAAGGCGCTTTGCCGCCACAACACCGACCATCCCAACCGTAACCGTGATCAAGGCCGCAGGCAGAATAAATGGTTCCGCCAGCCACGCCATATCCCCGGCAGTACCGCCAAAGACCAGCGTGTAAACACGCAGCACGGAATAGGCGCCAACTTTGGTCATGATCGCAAACAGGGCCGCAACCGGTGCGGGGGCGTTGGCATAAGTACCCGGTAACCAGAAATGGATCGGAACCAGAGCCGCCTTGACACAGAACACCAGCAGCAAAATCAAACCACCAGCACGCAGGATCGCGGCATCACCCGGGGCAATATTGGCAACCTGAATGGCAAGATCGGCCATATTCAGCGTGCCGGTCACCGAATAGATCATCCCAACCCCAACCAGGAACAGGGACGAACCGGTCAGATTGACAACAACATATTGCATGCCCGCTTTAAGGCGTTCAGCCCCCGCACCATGAAGCATCAGCCCATAAGATGCGATCAGCAGCACCTCAAAGAACACAAACAAGTTAAAGACGTCACCGGTCAGGAACGCACCATTAACCCCCATCAGCTGGAACTGGAAAAGGGCATGGAAATGCTTGCCGCGTTTGTCCCATTCACTGGAAGAATACAGAACAACGCCAAGGCCAAGAACCGACGTCAAAAAGACCATCATCGCCGAAAGCCGGTCAAGGACCAGAACGATCCCGAACGGTGCAGGCCAATCAGACAGCGCATACATTTCCGGCGCATTGGTGCTAGCGAAAATCATCAGAACCAAGCTTATCGCGACAAGTGCGAGCGTCGATGTAATCGAAAAGATGCGCTGTAGAACGATATCGTGACGAACCGCCAAAACGATCAGCGCGGCCACCACAGCGGGCAGCACTATGGGAACAACAATCCAGTCACCCATCAGTTTTTATCTCCTGCTTCGGATGGCTCGCCAACCGGGCGACCGTCAACATGGTCATTCCCGATTTCAAGAAACGCCCGGATCGACAGCACAACAATCAGTGCAGTCATCCCAAACGAAATCACAATCGCCGTCAGGACAAGTGCCTGGGGCAATGGATCGGTGTATTCGGTTACACCCTCTCGCAGGATCGGCGGCATATTGATGGTCAACCGGCCCATGGCAAACAGGAACACGTTCACCGCATAGGATAAAAGGGCCAACCCAACCACGACCGGGAACGTCCGCCCACGCAACAAAAGATACGTGCCGCACGTCGTCAGAAGCCCAATACTGCTTGCTACTAGAAATTCCATATCAGGCCTCCTTCTCTGGCGTTGTGGTTTGAACAGACGGATCGTAATCCATCGGATGACGGTTGATATCGGCATGTTCTGCCATGCGTTCGACCTGCGACAGTTTGGCAAGGGCCAGCATCACCGCCCCGACCACGGTCAGGAATACGCCAAGGTCAAAGCCCATGGCCGATGCCAGTTCAAACTCGCCAACAATCGGCAGGTGCACATGGACAAAGCCACTGGTCAGGAACGGCAAGCCAGCCACCCAGGCCGACGCACCGGTAATGGCCGCAGCAATCACACCCAAACCAATCATGCCGTGATAGCGAACCTTCATGCGGTTCTGGGTCCAGCCAAAGCCTGACGCCATATACTGCATGACCAAAGCGACCGAAACGACCAGACCGGCGATAAACCCACCGCCCGGTTCGTTATGACCGCGCAGGAAGATGTAAACACCCACCATCAGCGACAAGGGCAGCATCACACGAGTTGCAATCACCATCATCATCGGATGGCGATCCGCCGAACGACGGTTTTTGACCACCCAACTTGCCAGACGTTTGGCCGCTTCGCTTCCTGACACTGTTTCGATCAGTGCAAAGATCGAAAGCGCCGCAATCCCAAGAACAATGATTTCGCCAAAGGTATCAAACCCACGGAAATCAACGAGGATGACGTTCACAACGTTCGTGCCACCGCCCTCGGTTTTTGAGTTCGCCAAATGGAAGGCCGAAATCGAGTTTGGCAGTTCACGCGTCATGATCGCCCAGATCGCCGAACCAATACCAAGACCCGCCGCAATGGAAATCACCCCGTCGCGCATCTTACGTCCGGCAAGGCTTTCCTTTGGCGTTTCCTTTGGCAGGATATTAAGCGCCAGCAACATCAAAATAACGGTCACAACTTCGACCGAGATTTGCGTCAGCGCCAGATCCGGTGCCGACAGATAGATAAAGCCAAGCGACACAATCAGACCAATCACCCCAACAAGGAGCAACGACAACAGTCGATTGTGATGCATGACAACCGCCGCAAGGCAGGTCACAACCAGCAAGACCCAGCCAATCGCCGCCGCCGGTGAAACAGCAAGCAATTCACGCGTGCCTGCCGTATGATCTGGTTCGGCATAGAAGCCGGTAAGACCAATTGCAATCGCTGCGAAAATCGTAATCGCCAAGTAACGCTGCAAAGAACCGTTATGCAGCTTTTCCGTTGCAAACCGGGTCACTGTGACCAGCTTGGCCATGCCGCAATCAAACATTGCCTTTGCATCAGGACGCGACAAGTTCGCGGTTGCCGACAAAAGGCTGCCGTGGCGCATCAGCAAAACAGCACCGACGACGATTGCAATGATGCTCATGCCTAGTGCGGGGGTCAGACCATGCCACAAAGCCAAATGGTATTCCGGCAACGCCCCACCAATAACCGCCGCAGATGTGGCCGCAACGATGGGCCCGGCAATGGCGGCCGGGAACAAGCCGATCAGAATAACCAGAATGGTCAAGAATGCGGGCGGTGCCCACATGCCAAAGGGCGGGTCGTGCGGATGGTGCGGCAGATTTTCATCGCGCGGTTTACCCAGCCAAACATGGAAGATAAAGCGGAACGAATACGCAACCGAGAAGATCGCACCGATCGTCGCCAAAACCGGCATGAACCAGCTTTGATCCATCCATACCGTGTGCCATGCTTCTTCAAGCATCATTTCCTTGGACAGGAAGCCGTTGAACGGAATGATCCCGGCCATGGATGCCGCGGAAATAATCCCGATGGTCCCGGCAATCGGCATCAGGTTGATCAACCCACCAAACCGGCGAATATCACGGGTCCCGGTTTCATGATCGACGATACCTGCCGTCATAAACAGCGCCGCCTTAAAGGTCGCATGGTTGATGATGTGAAACACACCAGCCACAGCCGCAATCGGCGTTCCAAAACCAAGCAACATGGTCACAAGACCAAGGTGACTAACCGTGGAATAGGCCAAAAGCCCCTTAAGATCATGTTTGAAGATCGCAATCCATGCGCCCAGAACCATGGTCACAAGACCGGTGGTCGCAACGATATAGAACCATTCTGGCGTGCCCGACAAAACCGGCCACATACGCGCCATCAGGAAGATGCCCGCCTTAACCATGGTGGCCGAGTGCAAATAAGCCGAAACCGGGGTCGGTGCGGCCATGGCATGCGGCAGCCAGAAATGGAACGGGAATTGCGCCGATTTGGTAAAGCAACCCAGCAAGATCAACACAAGGGCCGGGACATACATCGGGGATGCCTGGATCATGTCGGCGTTCTGCAAGATGACGCTTAAATCATAAGATCCGACAATGTTGCCCAGGATCAACATCCCGGCAATCATCGCAAGTCCACCACCACCCGTCACGGCAAGCGCCATTCGCGCGCCCTGACGACCTTCTGGCAGATGCTTCCAATACCCGATCAACAAGAACGATGACAGCGACGTCAGTTCCCAGAACACCAGCAACAGCAGGATGTTGTCTGACAAGACGATGCCAACCATCGCCCCTTGGAACAGCAACAGGAACACATAAAAGCGCCCCATGGGATCGTCTTTGGAAAGGTAGAAACGGGCGTAAATAATGATCAACAACCCGATCCCAAGGATCAGCGTTGCAAACAGCAAGCCCAATCCATCAAGGAAGAAGGTGACATTAAGTCCCAGTTCGGGAAGCCAGTCATAGCTGACCTGAAACACCTCGCCACCAATTACGGCGGGTGCCTTTGCCATCAGCAAAATCAGGGCAAGCAATGTGACAGAACCAGTCGCAATCGCGCATGCGTTGCGCCCAGCCCTGATCATTATGGCGGGTAGTACCGCCCCAATGAAGGGAAGCAAAACAATGAGGGTGAGACTCATGAAAGACCCTTATTTTTGGAAGTCGCCGCATCGCCCCCAGCGCGATACAGCAAGAAAATTCCGGCAGAAGGTAATATTTGTACAGAAAATGGTCAAGAAAACCCAAACGTTGCTAGTTTTTGCTTTGGACCTGTCAAGTGATGCCGATCACCAATAATTACAACCCTGACTTCGCCATTTGCTATTTTTTGCCACCTGCAAGAAGCCTTGCCTCGGGCATCAGACGCAATCGGATCATTGCCAACACGCCCAGCAACGGCCCAATCGACAGCATGGCAAATGCGCCCCACCATCCAAATGCGCCTGCAACCACCGGTACAAGGTGGATCGACAGCAAGGCGATGATAAATCCGATCGCATTTTGTAATGTCAGCGCCGTTCCGACCTGATGGGGATCGGCCAGTTCGATCACACAGGACGAAAACTGTGCAGAATCCGCGATCACGGAAAGCCCCCAGACCAGACAAATGACAAACAGCACCGCAAATGGTGCATCCGCCAGAGCACCGACCAGCAACGCGCAAAGGCCACTGATACACATGGCGGCAATGGTCACCGTCGTCCGCCCAATCCGATCGGCGAAATATCCCCCGGCAAGCGATCCAAATGCGCCAATCCCAACGATGCCAAAGGTCGACAATGCCGACCAGACACCCGCGTTTTCAACCAAACGATCCGAAAGACTTGAATACAGGAATAACCCGATCCAGCCCCACATGGCATACAGTTCCCACATGTGGCCGAAATAACCGTAACAGGCATAACGCAGTGGCTTATTGGCCCAGATATGCCCCACCATGCGTGGATCAAAACGCGGCGACGCGCCCGGTGTGCCGCCAAGATTGACAAACAAGATCACAAGTGCGGCTGCGTAAGCCGACACACTGGCCGCAACAATCACCCACCGCCAATTAAGCGGCACGACAACCGAAAACAAATGCGGCAAGGCCGATCCCAGTGTCAGCGCCCCGACAAGCACCCCCACCAGAAAACCGGTATCGCCGCGCGACCACGTCGCCACCATTTTCATGCCAATCGGGTAAATGCCCGCCATGCATATCCCGGTTACAACCCGCAACGCGATAACAACACCCCCGTCAATCGGGACGGTCAGGATCAGGATATTGGCGGTTGCCGCGATCAAGGCCGATGCCGCCCAAAAGCGGCGCGGTTCAATGCGATCGGCCAAACCAAGAACCGCACTGATCAGCGTGCCCAGCACAAAGCCAAACAGAACCGAACTGGTAAATAACGATGATTGAAGCGCGCCCAGATCAAACTCGGCACGCAATTGCGGCAGCACCGCCGTTGCCGAAAACCAAAGGGCAAGCGCCATCAACTGACAGACCGTAATCATTGAAACGGCAAAGCATTTTCCCGTGCGCGTCATGCCATCCCCGGCCCATTTGTTATCATTTTCGCCATCATACACAGAAGTGCGCGAATGCCCATCTTCGAACGGTTTGAAGTTTCAGCCATTCCAGGAGGACGATCAAAGCAACGCCCAAATCAACCCGAACGGCCTTGGCAGGGCGGTTAGATCATTAACAACTTCTCCCCACCTTTAACCCCGCAAAAAAAGATGCCGCTGACCAAGCCAGACGGCATCAAGTTTCCCGAGCGGGAATGAGGTATTGGGCAATCTGAGTTAGTTAACTTGCTTTCTACGCGGTCCGCTTGTCATCAATGACCTTGCCATCATTGGGAAGGCTGCCCGTCGCGGCACATTCGACCGCCCCACGCAATTTGCAGACGCTGGCAAGGGTTTCGCCAATGGCATCAACATGCCCGGCGTCCGGCCCCTCGCAGATCAGGGTCATGACGTCATTGTCGTTTTCACGGGTGACAACAAGGCGAGCCTTGGTGATTTCGTCGTGACGCTTGATGACTTCGGCAACCTGCTGCGGATGGACAAACATGCCTTTGACTTTGGTGGTTTGATCCGCGCGGCCCATCCACCCCTTGATCCGGTCATTCGTCCGTCCACACGGGCTTTGGCCCGGTGCGATGGCCGATAGATCCCCGGTCGCAAAGCGGAGCAACGGATAATCCATATTAAGCGACGTGACGACGACTTCGCCGACCTCGCCCTCTGCCACTGGATCGCCGGTCCCCGGGCGCACGATTTCAAGAATGATGTCTTCGGCGACGATCATGCCGTCCTTGGCATCGCTTTCATAGGCAATCAAACCAAGGTCCGCACTAGCATAACATTGCAACATCGCGATATCGCGTTCGGCAAACCAGCTGCGCAGGGTTTCGGGCAATGCTTCGCCGGAAACCAGTGCGCGTTTGATCGACGAAATATCCGCGCCAAGTTCATCGGCCTTTTCGATCAGGATTTTAAGGAACGATGGCGTACCGCAATAGCCCGTTGGTTTCAGATCGCTGATGGCTTTGACCTGTGCTTCGCTTTGTCCAACCCCGGCCGGGATCACGACACAGCCACATGCCCGTGCGCCACTATCAAAAATAAAGCCACCCGGGGTCAGATGATAAGACAGGCAGTTATGCACAATATCGCCCGGGCGGAACCCGGCGGCAAAGAATGCGCGGCCCATACGCCACCAATCATCACCCTTACCCTGCGGATCATAAATCGGCCCTGGGCTTTGGAACATGCGCGCAAGGGCCGGAACCGGCGTTGCGTTTAACCCGGCAAAGGGTGGTTCTTTTGCCTGGGCGTCGATCAGATCGGATTTTCGCGTGACCGGCAGTTTCGCCAAGGCATCGCGGCTGGTGACGGTTTGCGGATCAACATCGCTTAGGATACGTCCAAATCCAGCGGACTTTGATTTCGCGTGATGAATGACACGCGGCAATGCGGCCATTAATCCGGCATCGCGATCGGCTGGTTTGCGCGTTTCAATTCCGTCGTAATAGGTTTTAAGCATGTCGCCCGTCTTTCATCCAAAATCACCAACACCCAAGATCAGGGGTTATAACCAACGTTTACGACGTTTATATGACTTGATGTTCTTAAAGCTTTTGCGATCTTCCGACCCACCACCAAGATAGAACTCTTTAACGTCTTCGTTATTCAGAAGCTCGTCGCGTGTGCCATCAAGCACCACCTTGCCGCTTTCCATAATGTAACCGTAATCGGCGACCTTCAGCGCAAAGTTGGCATTCTGTTCGACGATCAGCATGGTAATCCCTTGATCGCGATTGATCTTTTCGATGATCCCGAACACTTCCTTAACCAAAAGCGGCGACAGGCCCATGGATGGCTCATCAAGCAGGATCATTTTCGGCCGCGCCATCAAGGACCGACCAATGGCCAGCATTTGCTGCTCCCCACCCGATAGGTACCCGGCAAGGCCGGTGCGTTCTTTCAGGCGCGGGAAATAGTCAAACACCATATCGATATCGTCTTTAACGCCCTTATCCTTACGGGTATAGGCGCCCAAACGCAGATTTTCGATACAGGTCATGTCTTCGATAATACGGCGGCCTTCCATCACCTGAAACAGGCCGGACCGTACGATGTCTTCGGGGTTTCCGTTGGCGATCTGTTTTCCCATGAAATTGATCTCGCCACGGGTGACTTCACCGTCTTCGGTTTTCAGCAACCCGGAAATCGCCTTAAGCGTTGTGGATTTACCGGCCCCGTTTGGCCCAAGAAGGGTCACGATCTTTCCTTGCGGAACCTCTAACGATACCCCGCGCAGGACAAGGATCACCTCGTCATAAACAACTTCGATATTGTTGACCGACAACATCGGTTCGGCATTTTCGATTTTACGGGCGGGCTCTGCCATGGTGTCCCCTTTGATCATATCCCTGTTCATCGCCCCACCGTCGGGGGGAAAACGGAAAACCCGCTTTCCCCCCGAACAGCATGGGAGACATTCGTCGTCGGACCGGTCTTAGTAACCGAGCCAGTCATCACGGCGCGGCAAGGTTACAGTGGTAACCTTTTCGACGGTCGGTTCGCCGCCTTTTGCCGATCCTTTATAGATATTGACGGTATTGATGCCGCGGTGATCTTCGGCGGTCCAGGTTGCTTCCATGCACACACCTTCAAGACCTTTGGGGACCCACAATTCGCGGGCATACATGCCGGCCTTGATGTTTTCACCGGTAATGCCACCATTTTCCTTGGCCCATTCCATGGCTTCTTTCATGTAATAGGCTGAACAAATGCCACGGATATAATGGTGGGTACGGAATTCCTTGCCCGAGCTGTCAGACATTTTCGAAATTTCGCGCACAAGATCCATGCCCGGAACCCCTTCGTCGGTCCAGAAGCTGGTCATCGCCGGGAAGATGTAGTTATCAACATCGCCAATGGTTTTAAGCGTCTCGTAATCGCCCGCCCAGATATTGGCGAGCCATTTTGGCGTTGCGCCAACCGTGTCACAGGATTTCACCAGCGACACAACCGACGGGCCAAGATTGCCAAGATAGCCGTAATTCGTACCCGCTTCCTTGATGGTCAGGCACTGCGCTTTGAAATCGCCCGGCTTCATCGAAACGACCACCGGCTCGGTCACCTCAAAGCCAAGTTCGGTCGCATATTCAGCGCAGGCTTCTTTGGGCGCATTCGGGTAAGGATGGTTGTCCCCAATGTGCGAGAAGACCGGCTTGCCGCTTTTGCCAGACGATTTCCAATCTTCTGCCGCCCACTGAACCATCGCACGGCAGGCATCGGAATAAGATGCGCCATAGAAGAAGTTATAAGGTGCGGGCTTGGCGGTTCTGGGGTTTTTGGCCGTCGGATCGGTCAGGTGACCGGAATAGGATGCGGAATAGACCGGCACCTTATCCTTGGCGACGAAGCTGATAAGGGCCTCGGTATCGCCCGTACCCCAGCCTTGCATCGCGACCATGTTGTTGCGCGAACGCCATTTTTTATAGTTGGCAATCGCTTGGGGTACTTTATAGGCGTAATCAATCGATTCTGAATCCAAAACGGTGCCATCAATCCCGCCATGGGTATTGATATAAGACAGCGCGTCACGCACCCCATCGGCATAGAACTTGCCGATAAAGCCGGTCGGTCCGGTGATATCCATCAAGTGACCGACAAACACCATGTCGTCATCGGCCTTGGCGGCTGTCATCGACAAGCTGGTCGCAACCAGTGCGGTTGCTGCAATTACTCTTTTCATTACGACGTCTCCCTTGGACGTTTTACTCAACAAAGTAGCCTCCCGGTCCACGCCGATTTTTGATCCTGTTTCTTTGTTGTTTTTTAGCGAAACAGGCCTCGGCGGTATTGATCAGTACGAGAAGGGATAAAGCTTCCAGTACGCCCTGATCTGTTGCCAACGATGGGCAAGCCCATCCGGCTCAAAGATCAGGAACAGGATGATGGCCAGACCGATCGCCATCTCCTTGATATAGGCCAGCCCATCGGTCACATCCGTCGAGCTTGCCCAGTCAAAAACACTTAATGCACTGACACCGCTTTCCATGACTTCGGGCAACAACACCATAAAGACAGTGCCCATAAGCGTCCCCTTGACCGAGCCAAGACCACCAATAATGATCATGCCCAGAAACTGGATCGACAGCAGAATGGTGAAACCTTCGGCGGAAACAAAACCAAGATAATGCCCATACATCGCCCCGCCGACACCGGCATAAAACGATGAAACCGCAAAGCTCATCAGACGATATTTCGTCAGATTGATGCCCATGATTTCAGCTGAAAGATAATGATCGCGCACCGCAACAAATGCCCGTCCATCCCGGGTCCGCATCAGGTTGGTACCCAACAGATACATCACCACCAAGAAGAACAGGCAGACATAGAAGAAGCTAAAATCATCATAGATTTCATAGCCAAACACATTGATCGGGTTGGCCGCCGCGCCATAAGAACCACCGGTAAACCATTCTGCGCGGGCAAAGAAATCTTCCAAAATGAACTGCGCTGCCAAGGTCGCAATCGCCAGATACAGCCCCTTAATCCGGGCCGCAGGCAAACCAAACAGCAACCCTACCGCGGCGGTCATTAACCCGGCAAGCGGGATCGACAACAATACCGGAATGCCGGTGGTATTGTTGATCCATGCCGATGCAAACGCGCCAAAGCCAAAGAACGCCGCATGGCCCAGTGAAATCTGCCCGGTAAAACCAACCAGAATGTTCAAACCCAATGCGGCAATCGCGAAATAGGAAATCTGAATGAACAGATTGACGTAATACCCATCCAGAACAAACGGGATCAGGGCAACAGCGATCACACCAAGAACAGCGGCATTGCGTACAACCGTCGTATCAAAAATGCGGGTATCCTGCCGATAAGTCGTTCGGAAATCACCGCAGGGACGCATCGAAAATCCAGCCATCGTTTCTTTCCTCGTCCCTTAGACACGTTCGATATCTTTGGTGCCAAACAGGCCATACGGCTTGATGCACAAAATAATGATCAGCACATAGAACGGCGCGATCGAAAACAAATTGCCCCAGTGCAGATACTGCCCATCAACAAACTCGGCCGTGTTTTCAAGCAAGCCAATAATCACACCGCCAACAACCGCCCCGACAATGGAATCAAGCCCCCCCAAAATGACCGCCGGAAACACCTTGATCCCGATGACCGAAAGTGCTGATGACACGCCGTTGACCATGCCGATCACGATCCCGGCGACACCCGACACCAGGGCGGAAATAGCCCAAGACATGGCAAAAACGGTTTTCACGGAAATGCCCAGACTTTGGGCGACCTGCTGATCAAACGCGGTGGCGCGCATCGCAAGGCCAAGCTTGGAATATTTAAAGAACCAATAGAACCCGGCCATGATGAACAACGAGATCACGAAACTCATGATATAGGCGGTCTCGATCTGCATCCCGAGGACGTTCAATGAACGGGTTTCAAACACCTGTGGATAGGTTGCCGTGGTAGCCCCGAAAATCCATTTGGTTGCCGCCTGGAAAAAGATCGAAAGCCCGATGGTCACCATGATCACGGAAATAATCGGTTCGCCAATCATGGGCCGTAAAACCACCATCTGCAGGATGACGCCAAACGCCATCATAAACAGCAGCGTAAACAAGAACCCCATCCAGAACGGCATGTGCATTTCGACAAGAAACGCATAACAGACCCATGCCCCGATCAGCAGGAATTCACCCTGAGCAAAGTTGACGATCTGGGTTGATTTATAGATCAGCACGAAACACATGGCGACGACGCCATACAACGTTCCGACGATCAACCCGTTCAGCAGCAGCTGGAACAGAAGTTCGAAATTCATGTTGCCATCCCTGTAATGGCGGCCCGGCCCAATGGCGCGGAACCACAGTTTATTTGCGGCCTTATTCGGCTGCTTTCGGGGCCGTCTTTGCGGCCTTGATTTCTTCTAGATCGACCACTTTGACACTTGTCTGAATGCGGGTTTTTGACCCGTCCTGGAAGGTGATCATGGTATCGATATCAACCTTGTCATTTCCGGCATAAACAGCGTCGATGATGTCGGCATATTTTTCGGCAACGACACTGCGGCGTACCTTGCGGGTCCGGGTCAGTTCGCCGTCGTCAGCATCAAGTTCCTTGTACAGCAGCAAGAACCGTTTGATCCGCTGCGCTTCGGGCAAGGTTTCGTTTACCTGACGCACTTCATCGACAATCATGTCATAGACTTGCGGCTGGGCAGACAGGTTGGTGTAGTTGGTAAAGGCAATGCCGCGCTGCTCGGCCCACTTGGCCATGATCGAATAACGGATACAGATCATGGTCGACAGGAACGGCAGGTCCTTGCCCAGAATGACGGCCTCGGCAATGAAGGGCGAAAACTTCAATTTGTTTTCGATAAATTGCGGCGAATACCGCACCCCGGTCGATGTTTCCGCCAGGTCCTTCATCCGGTCAATCACCACAAGGTGCTTGTTTTCATCCTTGAAGTACCCGGCATCCCCGGTATGCATCCAGCCATCCCGAACGTCTTCGTCATAGGCGGCCTGATTTTTATAGTAACTGGTGAACATGCCCGACGTGCGGGCAACGATTTCACCCACGCCATTTTCATCGGCATTGATGACTTTGACTTCGGAATTATCAAACGCAATCCCGACCGTATCAAAATCAATGTCATCAGGTTGGTGAATGGTATAGGCACCGCACAGCTCAGTCTGACCATAAAGCTGACGCAGCGGCACGCCCATCGCATGGAAGAACTTAAACGTTTCCGGGCCAATTGCCGCCCCACCAGTCGCGGCAGAGCGCAGATTGGTAAAACCCAACCGATCTTTCAGGGCGTTCATCAGCATCCAATCGGCCAGTTTTGAATGCCCGCCACTGTCCAAGGCGGTGCGTGCCAACGCCATGCCAGCATCGTACATTTTCTGTTTGAACGGCGTTGAATCCATCATCCGTGCGCGCACATCCGCAGCAATGGTTTCCCAAACGCGCGGTGCCAGCAGGACAAAGTTCGGGCCAATTTCGCGCAGGTCTTCCATCATGGTTTCCTGCTCTTCAACGAAATTGACGATCTGTCGGCTGATCAGCGACTGACCAACCACATAGACCTGCTCCATAATCCAGGGCAGCGGCAAAACCGAAACATAGTTATCGCCCGGATATTTTGGATCGGCGCGCAAATAGGCCGCACAGTGATCAAGGAAATCGGCACTATTAAGCATCGCCATTTTCGGCTTGGACGTGGTGCCAGATGTGGTGCACAGGATCGCGCATTCATCGCCGCGCGTATCGGCCACCATCTTATCATACAGACCGGGGTCTTTGGCCTCGACGGCGCGGCCCATTTCATAAAGCTTTTCTACATCCAAAAGGCGCGGATCGTCGTATTTGCGCATGCCGCGTGGATCGCAATAGACAATATGATCAACTGTTGGGATATCCTCGCCAAGTTCGATCAGCTTGTCACACTGTTCTTCGTCCTCAGCAATCAGGATGCGCGCCTCGGAATAGGTAATCAGAAACGCGACTTCTTCATGTAGACTATCTTGATAAAGTCCAACGGATCGGCCACGCAGCGCATGGGCGGCAATTTCCGCCCAAACCCATTCGGGACGGTTTTCACCGATAATGCCAACCACATCGCCCGGCCCTATTCCAAGGGCATGCATGCCAAGCGTCATCCATTTGACGCGGTCGTTGTAATCTTTCCAGGTGAACTCCTGCCAGATGCCAAATTCCTTTTCGCGCATGGCAACGTCATCGCCCCATTTGCGCGCGTTATAGGCCAGCACTTTGGGGAATGTGTCCATTGCCTGGACATCTGCATATTCGGGAATATTGCTACTCATGCTCAGGCCACCTGCTCGTCATCGTCTGTGTCGTCGTCTTCTTCGCCGAGATAGGCTTTTTTGACGTGCTTGTTGGCCATCACTTCATCGGGCAGGCCTTCGGCAATCTTGCGACCGAAATCAAGAACCATCACACGGTTGGAGATATCCATCACAACCCCCATGTCATGTTCGATCATCACGACCGTCATGCCCCACTCTTCGTTGAGGTCGATGATAAACCGCGCCATGTCCTCTTTTTCTTCAAGGTTCATGCCGGCCATCGGCTCATCGAGCAGAATCAGATCAGGACGCAGTGCGACCGCGCGTGCCAATTCGACACGCTTGCGCAAACCATATGACAGCGTGCCAGCAGTTGCCTTGCGGATATGGGAAATCTCAAGAAAATCAATGACGTCTTCGCAGAAACGACGGTGTTCAAGCTCTTCCTTCTGAGCGCCGCCAAACCAATAAAGCGGCCCGTTAAAAACATTATTTTTCAAAAGGTGGTGGCGCCCGACCATGATGTTATCAAGCACATTCATGTGCCCAAAAAGCGCCAGGTTCTGAAAGGTTCGACCGATGCCAAGCTCTGCGCGGTCATTTGGCTTAAGCCCGGTAACATCCTGCCCCTTAAACGATACTGTGCCCGATGTCGGCGTATAACGCCCCGATACACAGTTAAGCATCGATGTCTTACCGGCACCGTTTGGACCAATAATCGAAAAAAGCTCGCCTGGCTGGACGGAAAAGCTGACGTCGCTAAGCGCACGCACACCGCCAAACACAAGCGACACGTCGCTGATCTGCAAAATGGGACCTTGTGACGTCATAACGTCGCTTATCCTCCCTGACTTGGACCGCAAATACCGCAGAACCGCATTCCCGGTTCGTGTCGGTTGATATTGCACGCCGCTTTTCAGTTTCCCTGATGATGTGTCGGATTTTTTATATGACCCTGACCTTACGGAAACCGGGCCTGACACATTTAATAAGCATTTAAGTACCAATTTCAGCATATTGCGTCAATGCAATGATCCACAAGGGATTGACGCTTTTTCACAAATTCGCACCGCACAATTTAAAGACTAACTTTAAACATGCCCCATCGACCTATGATTACGTAACGTTATTTACATATTGGGCGTTCGCAGACACACGGCACATCACCGCAACGCAAAAAACTTTACACATCCTGCAGCGCACAATTTTAAGTTTATCTTTTGGGAAAAACCGTCAAATTGCGCAGCAACCAGACAGACAAAACCCATCCGATTCGCCGGGCATCTGATCACATTACAATCTCGACTAAGCTGACAGTCCAGGCTTGGTAAGGACATCAGTCCGAACCCTGTCGCCACGCATTTCGTCAAATAGACTCGGCACTTTCAAATTGCGCATTGAAAGGCGAATTGACGAACCACATATCTACTTTTGGTTTTTCAACACTTGTTGTGCTTTGCCAATATGCTGCAATCAGGGCATTTTCCCGAATACCCCTTTTCCGGGTCTGGACTTTCGAAGGGAATTGTGGTGTAACCCCGGTGCACATTCATATGTAGCCGTGACCCGCGTCACGAGATACAGATAGCCCACCGCTCGGCGCTCCGACGGTCGGGGTGTCTTGTCACGACAAGCCCTTTTAACCACCTTGAGGAGGGTCTGATGTCCATTTGTGGCAAAGACAACCTGAAAACGCGCCGCACGCTGAAAGTCGGGGACAAATCTTTCGACTATTACAGCCTGAAAGCTGCTTCCGAAAAAATCGGCGACGTTTCTAAACTTCCCTTCACGCTGAAGGTCGTTCTTGAGAACCTTCTGCGTTTCGAAGACGATTTCACAGTTAAGTCCGACGACGTCAAAGCCGTTGTAGACTGGCTCAAAGATCGCAAAAGCGACCACGAAATCAACTATCGTCCGGCCCGCGTCCTGATGCAGGACTTCACGGGTGTTCCGGCTGTTGTTGACCTTGCCGCGATGCGCGATGCCGTTGTCAACATGGGCGGCGACGCCCAGAAGGTGAACCCGCTTTCACCCGTTGACCTCGTCATTGACCACTCGGTCATGATTGACTTCTTTGGCACCGATGATGCCCTTGAAAAAAACATGGAAGTCGAGTTCGAACGTAACGGCGAACGTTATGGCTTCCTGCGTTGGGGCCAGAACGCGTTCAACAACTTCCGCATCGTCCCGCCGGGCGCAGGTATCTGCCACCAGGTTAACGTCGAGCATCTCGCAAAGGTCGTTTGGACTGGCGAAGACGCAGACGGCAAAACCGTTGCATATCCTGATACGCTGGTTGGTACCGATTCACACACCACCATGGTCAACGGCCTTGCCGTTCTTGGTTGGGGTGTTGGCGGTCTTGAGGCCGAAGCTGCAATGCTCGGTCAGCCGATCTCGATGCTGATCCCGGAAGTTGTCGGCTTTAAGCTGACCGGTTCCATGAAAGAAGGCATCACCGCAACTGACCTTGTTCTGCGTGTCGTTCAGATGCTGCGTGAAAAAGGCGTTGTTGGTAAATTCGTCGAATTCTATGGCGATGCCCTTGCCCACATGAGCCTCCCGGACCGTGCGACCATTGGTAACATGGCACCGGAATACGGCGCGACCTGTGGCTTCTTCCCGATTGACGAAGAAACGCTTAACTACATGCGTTCGACCGGTCGTGACGAAGACCAGATTGCCCTTGTCGAAGCATATGCCAAAGAACAGGGCATGTGGGGCGACCCGGCACATGAAGCTGAATACACCGCAACGCTTGAGCTGGACATTTCAACTGTCGAGCCGGCCCTTTCGGGTCCGAAGCGTCCGCAGGACCGTGTTCTGCTGAAAGAAGCCGTATCAAGCTTCAACAACACCTTTGCTGAAATGGCACCGGGTGTTGATGCTGATCGTTCTGTCCCGGTTTCGAATGAAAACTTCGAAATGAAAGACGGTAACGTCGTTATCGCCGCGATCACCTCGTGCACCAACACCTCAAACCCGAGTGTGTTGATCGCCGCAGGTCTTTTGGCGAAAAAAGCTGTTGAACTTGGCCTGACCAGCAAGCCGTGGGTGAAAACCTCACTCGCACCGGGCTCTTTGGTTGTTGCCGATTATCTCGAAAAAGCTGGCCTTCAGGATTATCTGGATCAGCTTGGCTTTAACATTGCCGGTTTCGGTTGCACCACCTGTATTGGTAACTCTGGTCCGCTCGCGGATCCGATTGCCGGTGCGATTGAAGACAAAGACATGCTGGTAACGGCTGTCCTGTCTGGTAACCGTAACTTTGAAGGTCGTATCAGCCCGCACGTTAAGGCAAACTACCTTGCCTCTCCGCCGCTGGTTGTTGCCTATGCCCTTGCAGGTAACCTCAAAGTCGATCTGGACAAAGATCCGCTTGGTACCGACAAAGATGGCAACGATGTCTATATGAAAGACATCTGGCCGACCAACAAAGAGATCGCGGACACCATTGCATCCTCGATCTCGGCTGCGATGTACAAAGATCGTTATGACAACATCTTTGCCGGTCCGAAACCATGGCAGAACATCCAGGTTACCGAAGGCGAAACGTTCAAGTGGGACAACAAATCCACTTACGTTCAGAACCCGCCTTACTTCGTCGACATGGCGAAGGAACCTGGTGAATTCTCCGAAGTTCATGGCGCACGTCCGCTTCTGATCCTTGCTGACTCCGTCACGACCGACCACATTTCACCGGCCGGCTCGATCAAGGAAGAAAGCCCGGCAGGCGAATACCTTAAGGAACACGGCGTCGCTGTTCGCGACTTCAACTCCTATGGTGCACGTCGTGGTAACCACGAAGTCATGATGCGCGGCACCTTTGCCAACATTCGTATCCGCAACGAAATGGCACCGGGCACCGAAGGTGGTGTTTCGGTTCATTATCCGTCCGGCGAACAGGGTTGGGTCTATGACGTAGCAATGCGTTATCAGGCCGAAGGCACCCCGCTTGTGATTGTTGCTGGTAAAGAATACGGCACCGGTTCGTCGCGTGACTGGGCAGCAAAAGGCACCAACCTGCTTGGCGTCAAAGCTGTGATCGCGGAAAGCTTCGAGCGTATCCACCGCACCAACTTGGTCTGCATGGGCGTTCTGCCGCTGCAGTTCAAAAACGGTGAAGGTCGTGCGACCTACAAGCTTGATGGTTCGGAAACCTTTGACGTTCTGGGTATTGCCGATGGCATCACCCCGCAACAGGACGTTACGGTTCGCATCACGCGCAAAGATGGCAGCACCGAAGAGTGCACCGCCACCTGCCGTATCGATACCGAGAACGAAGTTCTCTACTACCAGAACGGCGGCATCTTGCAGTTCGTTCTGCGTAACATGATCAAAGCGGCCTGATTTCCGATTCGGAAATCATCTGCTTGATGACTTTTCACCCCGTCGGGCAACCGGCGGGGTGATTTTATTTTGCCGACCTTTCATTGGTTCAAAATCATTGCCACATGAAGTTTGATCCATAACAATTCTTAGGAACAGCTAGTCTGATAGGCAGTGAAAGAAGATTGAATTGGCCACCACATCACAGCCCGACGAAAACGAAGCACGTTTACAGGTTCGAATGATACGCCCCACCTCTGACGATGGACCAAACAGTGGTCGAACGGTCGGCACCCTGTCGCCCGGTAAGGTTCTGACGTGCGCCCCAGACTTGCCACTTGGCAAGGCGATCGCGCATATGAGGAAAAGCAATTGCAGTTCAATTGTTGTGGTGTCGTCGCATAAACCCATCGGGATCATCACCGAAAAAGACGTCTTATCCCTGCCCGCAGACAGCCATTCTGCCCTGAATGCGCCGATCGAAAATCACATGTCCAAACCGGTACATACCATTTCGGTCCATGCCAGCCAGCAGGCAGCAATCGTGCGTATGCGCGACTTGAATGTGCGCCATCTGGCAACCGTTGATGAGCAGAACCATTTGGCGGGTATCATCAGCCAAACCGACCTGATCCGACAGGTTGCTGTCAGTAAATCGCTTAATTCCAATGACGTTGAAACCGCTGTGCGGCGCTCGACGCTGTTTGTTGATGCAGGCATATCTGTCAGCGACTTACGGCTGAAAATGCATTCGGAAAAATGCGACAACGCCATTGTCACCGGTTTTGACCGCGACCTTCCCGCGGCCGAGCAAACCGGGATCATTACCGAACGCGATATTCTGCGCTATCTGGTGGACGGAAACGAACATCAAAGTGCTGGCGATATTGCCACACGTCCGGTGACCATGGTCAATCATGCCATAAACCTGAATGACGCACGCGATATTATGATGCGCGCCAATATCCGTCATCTTGTTGTGCATAACCGCCACAAAGAAGTCATTGGCGTTCTGTCGTTCGCCGATTTGCTGCATTTCATTGAACAGGACTATTTCGCACAGCTGCGCAGCTTGAACGAAGACAACAACAGCGACGTCGCAAATGCCAAGCGGTCCCTGTTGCTGGCTCATAAGCTTATTGAAACCTCACCAGACTGCGTGATGGTTTGTAATGCGCGCGGCGATATCGAGGCCGTCAATCCTGCCTTCACTCGTGTCACCGGCTATCAGGCCGAAGAAGTGATTGGCAAGAACCCGCGTATTTTACAATCGGGCCGCCAAAACAAGGCGTTTTATGACGCCATGTGGGGCGAAGTCATGCGCACCGGAAACTGGGAAGGCGAGATTTGGAACCGCCGCAAATCGGGCGAAATTTATCCCGAATGGTTGTCGATCATGGCAATCCGCGATTCCGATGGCATCACCAGCCACTATGCCGCGATCTTTACCGACATCAGCGGGCGCGAGAAAAATCGCGAAAATATCCGGCGCTTGGCCCATACGGATGAATTGACCGGCATGCCCAACCGCCGCCGGTTTGCCGAACTTCTATCGCATCATATCGGACGTGCGCGCCAGCAGGGCACGCGCCTTACGGTGATCATGCTTGATATTGATAACTTCCAACGCGTCAACAGCGCGCTTAGCCATAATGACGGCGATGATGTTCTGATTGAAGTTGGTCGTCGCATCACCCGCGAACTTGGCCAAGACGCCGTAGTCGCGCGTGTCGGTGCCGATGAATACGCCGCCATTTTACCCGACGTTCAAACCGATCATGACGCACGCAAGGCATCTGATACTTTGCTCGGCCGTTTACGCGAACCTTACATGACCCGAAAGGGTACAGAACTTTATCTGTCGGCAAGTATCGGCATCGCCTGCTTCCCCGAAGACGCCCACGACACCAGCATGCTTCTGCGTAACGCGGAACTTGCGATGATGGAGGCCAAGGAAGAAGGCCGAAACCGTGCCCTCAAATACCGCCAGGCACTTGAATCCCAAAACGGTGCCGAACTCGAACTTGAAACCGCGTTCCGCCAAGCCCTTGATAATCAGGAACTACATTTAGTTTATCAGCCACAATTCGATGCCCGCACCCAAGAGCTTTGCGGTGTAGAGGCCTTGGCAAGATGGACACGCCCCGATGGCACCGTCATTCCGCCATCGACATTTATCCCGATGGCCGAAAACATCGGTGCGATTGATGATCTGGGCCGGTGGGTGATGCGCACCGCATGCCGCCAATTGATAAACTGGCGCGCTGAGGGACTGCTTAATTTGCGTGTGGCCATCAACGTGTCGGTTCAGCAGTTCTATGGTGCTGTTGATTTCGCCGAACAGCTTCGCACCATTTTGCTCGACAAAGGTATTGCCGCGGATCGCCTTGAAATCGAAGTCACCGAAAGCCTGTTCATGCGCAATATTGATGATATGCGAATCAAGCTTCAGCGCGTGCGTGATCTTGGCGTCAATATCTCACTCGACGATTTTGGGACTGGTTTCTCAAACCTTAGCTACCTGCGCACCCTGCCGTTTGACACGCTTAAGCTTGATCGTAGCTTTGTGATCGATATCGATAACGGCGAAGATGGCCAGGCCCTAGCGTTGTCGATCCTTAAAATGGCGCAAAACCTTGGTAAAACCTGCGTTGCTGAGGGGGTCGAAAACCATCATCAACTGGCCTTCCTGCGTAATGCCGGTTGTGATTTGATCCAAGGATATCTTCTGGGCAAGCCAATGCCAGCTGATGACATCACGGCCATCGCCAAACAACAGCAATCCTTGGCCATTTAAGAACACGGCGTTTCACGCTTTGGCCTTCACCACAGGCCCCGTTCAATAAATGCTCAAGGCCTTGTGATTTGGGGATGTGCCATGCTTTCGGGCATCATGCGGGTATGAACATGATCCGTGCCCTTATCCTTACGCTGCCTCTTGTCCTTTTGGGATTTTCGAACGCCGCCACGGCGGATGATGGCGTGCGGCCCCGCGCCGTGGTCGAGCTTTACACATCAGAAGGATGCAGCTCCTGCCCGCCAGCGGACGCTGCTTTGCATACCGTAAATCAGGACCGCCGCGATCTTTTGGTGCTGTCATATCATGTGGATTATTGGAACTATCTGGGTTGGACGGACCCATTTTCCAGCGCCATGTTTACCGACCGCCAGCATGCCTATGCCCAGCATATGCGCGAAAGATACGTTTATACGCCGCAAATCATCATCAACGGTCATCACGTCGTAAAATCCCCCGACCAGCAAACGATTAAAGTCGCCAGCAACCAAATTGCACCCTTGCAAGACATCGTCGATTTGACCCTCGCCCCACGGGATAAAAACCACCCTGCCCGCGGCACCATAAAACTTCGCACGCTTAACCATACAAAGAACGCCAACGGGTTAAAACTTTGGCTGGTTGGGTTTGATGACGAACGTGCCCGTGATGTCCGATCCGGCGAAAATGCTGGTCGGCGTCTGGTGCATGCCAATGTGGTTCGTGAAATGATCGATCTGGGAACTTGGAACGGCACGGCCGATCAGCGGAATTTCACCATGCCATCGCCCTGCGATGGCGGCGTAGCGGTTTTAGTTCAAGATGGATCAGGTGGTCCGATCATCGCCGCCTCGATGGTGCAGTTCTGACCTCGCAAACATGCACAGCACACGCCCTTTCGGCGTGTTGAAATCTTTCTTTCCTGCCAAACCCAACTCTCTCTTTTGATTGATTTGAAACAATGCCATTGGTTTCAATGTCGGTTAAAGCATGAACATTAAGTGCGAACGCGTTATAGAATGACGTGACGCAATGCGATTTTCGATAATAGAACGGGTTACATGGCAGTTTTTAGCGGTTCTGATCTGACCTGCCTTCGTGGAGAGCGACTGGTTTTTGGCGGCCTATCCTTTGCCGCCAATCCGGGCGACGCGATCATGCTGCGCGGGCGCAACGGCGCTGGTAAATCAAGCTTGCTGCGCTTGATGGCCGGGTTGCTCGTACCGCGATCAGGTATGATCACTTGGGATGGCGAGTCCATTCATAAGGACCGTGTGGGCCACAACGCCCGTCAGCAATATCTTGGTCATCAGGATGCAATAAAACCTGTCTTGTCGGTCCGCGATAATTTACGTCTTTGGGCGCAATTGCGCGGGGTAAAGGACATCGACGCGGCCATTGACACCGCACTTCACGCGCTTGAAATCCATCATCTTTCGCGTACCGCCGGTCGGTATCTTTCAAGTGGCCAAAAACGCCGCACGGCCTTGGCCCGCATTCTGATCGGTGAAACGCAGTTATGGCTTTTAGATGAGCCGACTGTCGGCCTTGACCGCGAAAGCTGTGCCGAACTGGCCCGCCTGATTGCCGATTTCCGTGCCAAGGGCGGCATTGTGATTTACTCCACCCATATCGACCTTGCCGTTGATGACCCGGCCCTGCTGGATCTTGATGAGTTTGCTATCCCAATGGTCGAATGGCTCCAAGATCAAGACGCGCATGAACAGGACGCTGATCCCGAGTATGACCTGGATACCGACGCACCGCAATTGGCCGTGCCTTCTGATCGCCAAGGAGCCGCGCAATGACCGGATTTTTCGCCATTTTGCAGCGTGACTTGCGGCTTGCCCTGCGTCAGGGGGCTGACTCCGTCATGGTGGTTGCCTTCTTTATCGTCACCACCACGCTTTTCCCGTTTGGGGTCGGCCCCGAAGCCAACATTCTGGCGCGCATTGCATCGGGTGTGATTTGGGTTTCCGCCCTTTTGGCGGCAATGTTGTCGCTTGAACGTGTGTTTCAGACCGATTACGAAGACGGCACGCTTGAACTTCTGACCTTATCGCCGGTATCGCTTGAACTGGTTGTATTGGGAAAGGCCCTTGCCCACTGGCTGACAACCGGGTTGCCGCTTATTATCGCGGCCCCGCTGATGGCGGTGATGCTGAACATGGACCCGGCGGGCTTTGGCGTTTTGATGGTTGCCATGCTGCTTGGCACCCCGGCCCTTAGTTTGATTGGCGCAATTGGTGCAGCCCTGATATTGGGCGCGCGACGCGGCGGGGTTTTGGTGTCCTTGCTGGTTTTACCGCTGTATATCCCGATTTTGATTTTCGGGGCTGGTGCGGTCGAAGCCGCATTGCTTGGTGTTTCCGCTGCTGCCCAGTTGCAAATCATGGGGGCGATTTTGCTGCTGGCCTTGGCGGCGACACCGTTTGCCACGGCCCATGCACTCCGCCAGGCCATGGAATAGGTACTGGCGTCGATGGAACTATGCGCCTAAATAGACGACCAAACGAACGACTTCTGCGGCACGCCGCGCACCGGACGAGAGAAAATGCATCGCTTTGCTAAACCCAGTGTCTTTCTGAAAATAACCGCGCCAATCCTGCCATGGTTGGTCGGTGCGACGGTCATTTTGATTGCGTCGGGGCTTTATTTTTCCCTGATCGCGTCCCCCGTTGATTATCAGCAGGGCGCGACCGTTCGTATCATGTATCTGCATGTGCCTGCCGCTTGGATGGGGCTGTTTTGTTATGTCGGGATGGCGCTTTGCGGGGCCATGAGCCTGATCTGGAAGCACCCGCTTGCCGATATCTGCGCGCGTGCAACCGCCCCGATTGGCGCGACATTTACCGCCCTTTGCCTGATTACCGGATCGCTTTGGGGCGAACCGATGTGGGGCACATGGTGGGTATGGGATGCGCGCCTGACATCGATGCTTATCCTGTTGTTCCTGTATCTTGGCTATATCGCGCTTGTGAATGCGTTTGATGATCCAGAACGTGGGTCAAAAGCCGGATCGGCACTGGCATTGGTTGGTGCGATCAATGTACCGATTGTCAAATTCTCGGTCGATTGGTGGAATACCTTGCATCAACCAGCATCGATTGTCCGTGTCGATGGACCGGCTGTTGATCCCAGCATGCAATTGCCGCTGGCTTTGATGATCTTTGGATTTACCGGATACTATTTCGTCGTTCTGATCCTGCGCGTACGGCTGGAGCTTAATGAGCGCCGTATTCGCGCCCTGCATCTTAGCGGCATGTTTGATGACAATGGCGAAAACAGCACTGCCGAGACCAAACCTTATGATCCGAGTCACAATGCGGAGGCCAGCCAATGACTGAGTTCTTCTCTATGGGCGGCTATGCAAGCTATATATGGCCGAGTTACGGCATCACAGCACTGGCGATGATTGTTCTTTTGCTGGCGACATTGCGTGGTCTGCGCAACAGCCGCCGCGAACTTGATCAGCTTGAAACGGTGCTGCAGGCACGGCGCCCGCGTCGTAATCGCAAAAGCCGCAAAGCCACCTGACCGGAGATAAGAAAGTGTCCCTTTCCCGCGCCAAAGCCCGTAAACGCCAACGGATGTATATCATCGGCGCCGTGATGATTGCCGTTGCTGGTGCCGCCGCACTTGCATTGACGGCGTTTGAAGATTCTGTTGTCTTCTTCTTTAGCCCGTCAGAAATTGTCGAAAAATCACCAATCGATCCGGATCAACGTTTACGAATTGGTGGCCTGGTCGAAGAAGGCACGGTGAGCAAACAGCAAGACGGCAAAACGGTTAACTTCGTCGTAACAGACATGGCAGAATCAATCACAGTTGCCTATGCCGGTATCCTGCCCGACCTATTCCGCGAAGGACAAGGGGTCGTCGCCGAAGGACACATGTCACCGAACGGGACGTTTGTGGCATCTGAAGTTTTGGCAAAGCATGATGAAAACTACATGCCGCCAGAGGTTGCAGAATCCCTTAAAAAAAGCGGCCATTGGGAAGAAATCGAAGCGAAAAACGCGGAACAAATGCGCAATTAAGCCACATTCTGCCATCATAAAATCCAGCTTCGTGCACAAGGAAAACACCGCATCCATCTTCCCGCGTCAAACGGGCTCATTGTGGACAGACAATGAGACGGTGGTTGCAGATCAAATTCGGGGAAGCCTTAACAGCAGATGATTGCAGAGTTCGGACATTTTGCCCTGCTTCTGATTCTGGTGGCCGGCTTCAGCCAGGCCCTGCTGTTTAGCCCAATCAGGCTGACAGTCGGCAGAATTGCAGCAGCCCTATCATTCGGCCCCAAGACCGCCGCAGCCGTTTCAGGAAATGCTGGAACAGGAACCGTATCCGGTGCTGGTCTTGATGCTGATGAACACCCTGACATGGCTGGTTCACCGGTAGAGGCATATGCTTTGCCCTCCAACATGATCGCGTTGCCGGTGGTCATTTTGGTGCTGGGGCTCATTGCGCAAGCTGCCTTGATCCAATCCTTTATCGTCAGTGATTTTAGCCTGCCGATTGTTGCGGGCATCAGCCATTCATCAACGCCGTTGCTGTTTCGTGTGGGCGCTGCCTTTATCACTGATGGCGGGGCAATGCTGCTGTGGGTGCTGGCAACCGCATTGGCCAACACCGTCTTTGCCCTGCAAGTCTTTCGCCGGTCGTCCCAACCCGACACCAGCGCGATTGTACAAAATCAGTTTACCGCCAACGCGCTTTCAATCCTTGGTATTGTCATCACGGTTCTTGCCGTTGTGACCTTGGTCGACGCCGATCCGTTTTTACGCGAAGCCGTCGCCCCGCTCGATGGGCGGGGCATGAACCCGCAAAGCCAGGATATGTTGCGTATCCTGCGCGAACCGGCTCTTTACCTTGGCTTGGCGGGATTGGCCGTCATTTTTGCCGTCACCGTTTCCGGCCTTGCCGTGCGCAAGATTGACCGTGGCTTTGCCGAAACGCTGCGCCCTTGGGTCATGGGGGCTTGGCTGCTTCTTGGTCTTGCTATTGCGATCAATGCCTATCGGTCCTACAGCCAACAGGCATGGGGAACCTGGTGGTATTGGGACACGGCTGAAAACAGTCTGCTGATCCCGTGGCTTTTGGCGACTGCACTTGTCCATTGCCGTGCGGTTCTTGAAAAGACCGAAACCCTTAAAAGCTGGACGGCATTTTTGGGGATTTCGGCATTCGCGCTTGGATGGTTTGGCGTTTATCTGACCCAGTCTGATCTTTTAAGCCCACTGCCTAAAATGCTGACGCAAAGCGGCAATAGCACGGCTCTTTTGATTGGCTTTTGCGTTTTATTTAGTGCCGCCTACTTCCTGTTTTGGCGCCAATCTGACCGCATGGCCGAGCAAAAAGCCTTTGGCTTTGTCTCACGCGAAAGTGGCATGTTCGTCAACAGTGTGACCCTATCACTGATGGCGGCTGTCATTCTGATCGGGACAATTTATCCACTGGTTCTGCGCTGGGTTGACGGTGAACACATCACCGTTGGCGCACCGTTTTATGTCACCACCCTGTTGCCTGCCATTCTTCCGCTGATGTTTATCATGGGCTTTGCCCCGGTTTTACGTTGGCGTCAGGATGAATTGTGGTTAATCGGGCGGCGGATGAAACTCGCGGCGATCCTGTCGGCCATCATTATTCTGTTTGTCTCGATCCGCTTTATTGAACTGTCGCCTTTGCCGCTGATTGGCCTTGGGTTGGCCGGGTGGATATTGACATCCTCGGTCAGTGATCTTTGGGCACGTCTGTGGCACCAACCCGATCACGGCGAAAGCAAATATCGCAATCTGCAGCTTCTTGGTCCACGCTATATCAGCATGACCCTATCCCATATCGGGCTTGCCATCCTGATCGCTGGTGGATCCGCCAGTGCGGTCTGGGAAGAACAGGTTGTTCTGTCTGCCCGTGCGGGTCAAAGCATTCAGGTCGGGCCCTATAACCTGCAATATGAAGGCGTGTCCCTTTTGGCGGGCGAAAACTATGCCACCCGCCAGGCGACCTTTATTCTGTACCGCAATTCTCTGCCCCTCGAAGAACTGTTTCCAGAAATCCGCTATTACCCAATCCGTGGCACGGAAACCCGCGAGGCCGATATTTTCCACGGCCGCGATGGTGACGTTCATGTATCCGTCGGTGATCGTTCCGAAGATGGCGGACGCATTGTAACCGTGCGCTTTCTGCCAATGATGCCGTGGGTTTGGGGCGGTATGATTTTGATGCTGATTGGTGGCAGCGTTAGCATCCTGACGCGTATTTTCCTGCGCATTCGCAAGAACGGAGTTCCCGCTTCATGAGATTATCGCTTGCTATTATTCCGCTGGTTTTGTTTGCGGCATTGGCCGGGGTTTTCCTGCTCAATATCGACAAGGATTCATCCGTTGTTCCGTCTGTCTTGATTGACAAACCCGCACCAGATTTCTCGCTCCCGCCACTGCCGGGGGCCGATAAGGGCCTGTCGCGTGCTGATCTGACCAAGGGCGAAGTTTCCGTTCTCAATGTCTTTGCCAGCTGGTGCATCCCATGCCGTGCGGAACATCCGCTGATCAAGCGCATGTCACGCGAAGCAGGTGTGCCGATCTATGGCCTGAACTATAAGGAAAAAGACCCACAGGACGGGGTTAAATGGCTCGAAGAGCTTGGCAATCCTTATCAGGCTGTTGGCATGGATTTGTCGGGTCGAACCGGGATTGATTTTGGGGTATACGGCGTCCCGGAAACCTTCATCATCGATGGTCAGGGCAACATCAAATACAAACATGTCGGCCCCATCAGCACAGAAGTCCTTGAAAACGTTCTGCTGCCAAAAATCGCGGAGTTAAAAGGATGAGAAAACCGTTTCTAGCATTCATCTGCCTTATGGGTCTTGCGATGCCCTTGGCGATCAGCAGTCCGGCCCTTGCGGTTAATCCCGATGAAATGCTGTCCAATCCGGTTCTGGAAGAACGTGCGCGCGACATCAGTCAGGAACTGCGCTGTTTGGTGTGTCAGAACCAGTCGATTGACGATTCGGATGCGGAACTGGCCCATGACCTGCGTGTTCTCGTGCGTGAACGCCTCGTCGCTGGCGACACCAATGAGGAAGTCATCGATTATATCGTTGCCCGGTACGGTGACTATGTGTTGCTGAACCCGCCGCTTAAGCCCGAAACATACGTTTTGTGGGCAAGCCCGATTGTATTGGCAATCCTTGCCCTGCTGGCGGTTGCTGCGTTCTATCGCCGCAAGCAACGCGAAGCTGCGGCAAAACCAGATACCCTTTCAAGCGACGAAGAAACCCGCCTGAATGAAATTCTGGGTAAATCCGAAAATGGTGGCTCGAAATAATGCGATTTATACGTATCGCGACACCTAAATTATCGACCGGGGGCGCTTTGTGATCTGGCTTGGTTTAACTGTTCTGGCCTGTATGGTCGCGGTTGCGATCTATTTCAGCATGCCCAAAACAAAAGACCAACCCAACCGATCCGTTGGGCGCGCCGCGATTGCCGTGGTGCCCGTACTCGCGGCGATCGGGATTTACAGCTTCTTGGGCAACCCGACCCTGCCCGCACAGCCATATGCGGACCGCGATGGCGAACGCAATCTGGCGGCCGCCGCGGCCGCTGCTGGCAACGTCACCGACCCGAACTACAAAACCGATCAGCAAATCCGCAAATTGCTCAATCAGATCGTGCTGTCCCTCGAAGTAAACCCACGCAACCTGCAAGGCTGGATCGTTCTGGCGCGTGGATCTTTGCGTTTGGGGAATGTGGATCGCGCAGTCGCCGCCTTTGCGCGTGCATATGCCCTTTCGGGGCATAATCCGCTGTTGGCAATTGAATATGCCGACACCCGCATCACATCACAAAATGGCGAAATTGACAGCACGTCACGCGATCTGGTGCTGCATGCCCTTGGGCAAATGCCAAACCATCTTCTGGCGCGCTACTATTACGGCATGATGCTCAAACAAAATGATAAATCGGCCCAGGCGTTGCGCGTGCTTCAGGACCTTTATCGTGACATCCCCAAAGACGATCCTTTGGGCAATGCCACCGAAAGCGTGATTAAATCTCTTCAGGAAAACGGCGATCAAAAGGTCGAGACGCAATAAGCTTTGATGCGTTTAAGACGCACGAGCTATCTATCAGGATGCGGCATAAAGGCCCACCCATGAGGGCATCGTCCTGAAAGGGTTTTACCGCCCGATCAGATACAAAACACCCAGCAAAATAACGACAATCACGCCCAACGTCCCAACCAGCGCACATAGGCGCAGGACTGGATGAAGTTGCGACAGATCGCTATCGGGTTTGGTTTGGGGGCTTTCCCCACTGCCGGTGGGGCTGTTGCGCTCTTCAAAGCGACGCAGTGCTTCGTGCGCACTCATCGGCGGCATCGGTATCCGATCAAGCACGGTTCCATGATCCGTTTTATTGGAACCGTGGGAACCGTGCTTGTCTGGATTTTCAGGCATGATCTAAATGAATGCTGATTAACGCTGCGCGGTCAGGCCGCGGTCAGCCAAACCATCTTGCGGCTGATATTTTGGCCAATTGCCACTGGCCAGCAAATCAAGTGATGGCGTTTCCTGACCAAACCGCGAACGATACATCCAGAAATTCGCCATCACACGCTCGACAAACAGTCGGGTTTCACGCGATGGGATGCTCTCGATGAAGTAAAGCGGATCAACATTATCGTTAAGCGCCTTCTGCCAGCGAATAAGATTACCAATGCCACCGTTATAGGCCGCCATCAGTTCCAAGATGCCGTTATCAACGCCATTCTGCTCAAGCAAATAGTCAACGTATTTCTGACCAAGCGACAGGTTAACTTCTGGCCGATAAAGCTCAGCACGGTTTTTGCCGCGGAACTGCTGATTGCCAATATAGTTTGCGGTCGCTGGCATCAGTTGCATCAAACCACGTGCACCAGCATGGCTGCGCGCATCGGCTTTAAACCCGGATTCTTGACGCATGAACGCATAAATCAGGGCACGGTCAACTTCATAGCCACCTTCTGGTGCCCATGGCGGAACCGGATACAGCGCATTCACGATCACTTCGCCAGTTTTCTGCGCGATATAGCTTCCCAAACGCATGGTAAGGGATGCGAAGTTTGCGGTATCGGTCAATGCCAACACAGCACGACGCAGCGAGTCATCATTTTCAGCAGCAGCTTTGCGCAATTCACGTTCGGCTTCATCACGCTGATTGACCTGCAAAAGTGCCAGTGCACGACGGCCATGCGGATCAAGCTTCAGCTTGTTCGCACGGTTTTCGTCAAGCTCAAGGCTATCCCAGTCAAACGCATCGTCGCGGCCAAGCGCACGCATCGCAAGCAAACCATAAAACGAACGCGGATATTCCGCCGCACGGTTCAACATTTTGTCCGCTTGTTCGAAACGGCCTGCGGCCAAATCGATACGTGCGGCCCAAAATGCGCCCGCTGTACGGGTCCAGCTTGATGCGTATTTATTGGTGCTCAGATCGACGAAATGTTTGTGGGCAACATCCATCTTGCCCAAACGCCACGCGGTCAAACCGGCTGTCCAATGCGACTGCGGCAGGTATTTCCCAGACCGCTTTGCGGCTTGTCCGGCAAATTTCAATGCAAGATCAGGTTTACCGAAATAGTAATACCCCGATGCAATGGACGTACGGGCCTGATCAAGCTCAAAGGAATCAAACAGACGTTTTGCTTCCTGGCTTTCGATCACCTGCAACGCCCCGGTCGGCCAGCCCGTACGAATACGGTGGCGAATCCGACGCTTAAGCGTTGAAAGCCGCGCACGTTGCTTGGCCGAAAGGCTTTTGGTCGATTTATGATAATAAGGGCGGATATCTTCGTAGTCGTACCCGGCCCCCGAAACATAACCGCCAACCGGCTTTTTCGGATAGCTGGCAGTGCCACGGCGGGTCAGCGCAAGTTTATAAATGCGCGGTGCCTGCGGCAGATCGGCATATTTCGCCAGCCAATCTTTAAGTTCCTTGTAACGCGAACGATAAGCCGTCGGGTGCAAATAGCGCTGCGCCATAACATGGCCCATCAGGACATCGTCATTCAGGCGCGCAATTAGGCGGTCCGCATCTTTCCAGCGGCCCTGCTCTTGCACGGCAAAAATCTGTTCGTAAAGTTCTGCGTCACGCTTGGAAAGCGGTTTTGGCAGCGACACCGAAAGCGTATCACCAAAATCAGGGTTGCTCAGCGACGCTTGTTCCGGCGTGTCAGCGACAGCAGGCATCGGCGCAGTCATGGCAAATGACATGGCGCAGAAAACAGCGGTGATTAGGCCCCGTCGTAGTGCCGTTTGCACACGCGGTCGGTTTGTTCTTAGTGCTTCGATCAAAACTAGTCTATTCCCCAACGAGGCTGTATCGCAAAGCCACGTATTTATCGCGAAGCAGTTTGATGTCGCAACCCGTTGCAAGCGATGTTCCCCCGCGCAACGGCGGTTCTTATAACAGGAAACGCCAAAACAGCGAAATGATTTATCCAGAATCAATCACTTGGCGTGGCCTCTCGGCCATCAACGGCAAACTGCATATCTCCTATGCACCCCGCCCAAAACTGCATATTTACGAAAGTTTTTGCAAAATCGCGCGCAAATCGCGCCATGCTAGTCGCTTTTGTTCGGGTGTTCGCAACAGATATGCCGGGTGGAACATCGCCGTCAAATCGGCCTTCGCACCATCGGCAAAGACCATTTCCTTCCACGTTCCGCGCAACCGGGTAATCCCGCGATCTTCTTCCATCAGGGCCTTGGCCGAACTGCCGCCAAGGCAAACCACGACTTTTGGCACAATCAGTTCAAGGTGACGACGCACGAACGGCTCGCACACGGCGGTTTCCGCTGTGGTAGGGGGCCGGTTTCCCGGCGGACGCCATGGCAAAATATTGGTGATGTAAACTTCTTCACGCGAAAGCCCGATGGATCGCAACATCGCATCCAAAAGCTTCCCGCTTGGCCCAACAAACGGCAGCCCCTGCCGATCCTCTTCTGCACCGGGGGCTTCGCCGACCAGAACAAGCTTGGCCTCGGGATTGCCGACACCAAACACGGTATTGCTGGCCGACTTTTTAAGCGCGCATCCTTCGAACTTTTCAATCGCGTCTTTAAGCTCATCAAGCGTCTTGGCGGCCGCCGCGGCATCACGGGCAGACTGGCGTGCTTCGTGCGGCGTATCTGACAACAAGAACCCACCATCGGCGGGCGCAGACGCCATTCCACCGCTTTGCGCCGGGCCGTTATTTGGTCTAGCTCCAGAACCGGAGCCCGGACGCGCAGCAGACGGCCCACGGCCAGCCCCTTGCCCACCTGCCGGGGCAAAACCCGGACGGTTGGCAGCATTTCGGCTTAGGCTCTCGGACGCCTTAAAGCGATCAAGCGGTTCATCCGCGATCGCCTCGTCCACACCCATTTCATACTGCCAAATCAGCGCTTGAAACGGATCGAGATTATGTACATCAAAATCTGTAATTGGTTTGCTCATTTACACAAAGACGGTGTATGTTGCGCCGCACCCGTATATGGCACGCATGAATTTTGACAGACCTTAACGATTTTGGTCCACTTGCACCATATACAAACGCGATGTTAATCGGTACATCTATACCGATTAAACAATAAATGTCAGAAATCAGGGCTTGGGCGAGACCCTGATCGGTAAATACCGGCTTGCGACTAAACGGACGGAAACAGTCCGATATGGTTGGCAACCAAAGGAGAGAGGCCAAATGGAACGCGAATCCATGGAATTTGACGTGGTTGTCGTCGGTGCCGGTGTGTCCGGTCTGTCGGCGGCCATCAAACTGATGCAGCTCGCCCAGGAACAAGAAAAAGAAATCACCGTCTGTGTGGTGGAAAAAGGTTCCGAGGTTGGCGCACATACCCTTTCGGGTGCTGTGATGGAGCCCCGCTCCATGAATGAACTTTTCCCGGACTGGAAAGAACGCGGTGCGCCGCTGAATGTCCCCGCCGGTGAGGACCAGTTCATGGTGCTGAGCGAAACGGGTGCGAAAAAGCTGCCAACCCCGCCACAGATGCACAACAAGGGCAATTACATCGTCAGCCTTGGCAATGTCTGCCGTTGGCTTGGCGAACAGGCCGAGGCCCTTGGCGTTGAAGTTTATCCTGGTTTCGCCGCTGCCGAAGTTCTGTTTAACGAGGATGGATCGGTCAAGGGCATCGCCACCGGCGATATGGGTCTGCAGCGTGATGGTACACCGGGCCCGAACCACGAACCGGGCATGGAACTGCACGCCAAATATACCTTCTTTGCCGAAGGTTGCCGTGGATCGCTGTCTGAACAGCTGATCAAAAAGTTCGATCTGCGCAAAAATTCCGATCCGCAAACCTATGGCATCGGTATCAAGGAACTTTGGGAAGTTGATCCGGCCGTCCACAAAGAAGGCCTGATCCAGCACACCACCGGCTGGCCGCTTGATAAGGACACCTATGGCGGATCATTCCTGTATCATCTGGATAACAATCAGGTGGTGGTTGGCTTCGTGATCGGTCTTGATTACGAAAACCCGCATCTCAGCCCGTTTGAAGAATTCCAGCGTTTCAAAACGCACCCGAATGTCCGCAAGATTTTCGAAAATGGTCGCCGCATTTCCTATGGCGCACGCGCGCTGAACGAAGGCGGCTTCCAATCGATCCCTGATCTGGTCTTCCCTGGTGGGTGTTTGATTGGCTGTTCGGCCGGCTTTATGAATGTGCCCAAAATCAAAGGGTCACATACCGCGATGAAGACCGGCATGCTTGCCGCCGAAGCCGCGTTTGAAGCCCTGACCGCTGACGAAGTACCGTCATCGATGGAAAGCTATCCGTCGCGTCTGAAAGACAGCTGGGTTTATCCAGAACTGCACAAAGTGCGTAACATCCGCCCAAGCTTTGCGAAATGGGGCTTCTGGGGGGGCATGGCCTATAGTGCGGTGGATACATATCTGTTTGGCGGCAAGGCCCCATGGACCTTTAAAAACCATGCAGATCACGCTTGCCTGAAACCCGCCAGCGAAATGCCAAAGATCGACTATCCGAAACCCGACGGCAAAATCACCTTTGACAAGTTGTCTTCGGTCTTCCTGTCCAACACCAACCACAGCGAAGATCAGCCAATCCACCTGACATTGAAAGATGCCAGCGTGCCGGTTGACGTGAACCTTGCGGTGTATGACGGCCCAGAAGCCCGCTTCTGCCCGGCTGGGGTGTATGAGTTTGTCGAAGACGAAGATAACGGTGGCAAACGTCTTCAGATCAATGCCCAGAACTGCGTGCATTGTAAAACCTGCGACATCAAAGACCCGACCCAAAACATCGTCTGGGTCGTGCCAGAAGGCGGCGGAGGTCCGAACTACCCCAATATGTAATTTGGAAGTCCAACCGGATTTCTCCATACAAATAAGGGCCGCATTTTGCGGCCCTTATTCTTTTGTCTGATGATTGGAAAATCTGGCTTATTCCGGCGCATAGCCAAATGCAGCCGGCGGGTTTTCCGCCGTTTCGGTCCAGACACTTTTGGGCTGCATATATTCCATCAGCCCTTCCTTGCCGCTGGACCGGCCATAGCCACTGTGACCAAATCCGCCAAACGGCGACATGACGTTGATCGTCTTATAGCTGTTGATCCAAAACGTTCCCGCACGCACGTTTGCCGCAACCCGGTGCGCACGATCAACGCGGTTGGTCCAAACTGCACCAGCCAGCCCAAACTTACTGTCATTGGCGATTGCAATTGCATCGGCTTCGTCGTCGAACGGAATAACCGACACAACCGGGCCAAAGATTTCCTCGCGCGCGATGCCCATATCGTTGCGCACATTGCCAAGCACCGTCGGACGCAGGAAATAACCATCGGCACAGATGCCGCCTTCCGGGCGCGCACCGCCGGCCAAAACCTCTGCCCCTTCTTGGCAGCCTGCTTTGATCAGGCCCTCAATTGTCTGATACTGGGCCAAGTTATTAATCGGCCCAATCTGGGTTGCGGGATCAAGCGGATCGCCTACCGGGATCTGATTGGCCCCATCGACCAGCATATCGACAAACCGATCAAGCACGGATCGCTGGACCAACAACCGCGATCCGGCCACACAGCTTTGTCCCGCACCGCTGAAGATCGCAGCCTGTGCGCCAAGAACCGCCCGTCTCAAATCGGCATCCTCAAAAACAATATTGGCCGATTTACCGCCAAGTTCCAAAACACAGGGCACAATATTTGCCGCGGCTTGGGCCGCAATCGCCGCCCCGGTTTTGGGTGATCCGACAAACACAACCTTGCGCGTGACATCATGGGTGGTCGCGGCCACACCGGTGGTCATGCCAAGCCCGGTCAAAATCGTGATAACCCCATCAGGCAGACCGGCCTTTTTGCTGAGCCCACCAAGGGCAAGCGACGTTAACGGCGTCATTTCCGATGGTTTAAGAACCGCAGCATTGCCCGCACAAAGGGCGGGTGCCAATTGCCAACCGGCTGTAAAGATCGGTGCGTTCCACGGTGTAATCTGGGTGATCACGCCATATGGCTCTGGCCGGGTATAGTTAAGGTGACTGGTCGGAACCGGGATCACATCGCCATGCAGTTTGTCCGCCCAACCGGCGTAGTATTCAAACATTTCAGCGACTTTAAGAACCTCGACCCGGGTATCGCGGATTGGCTTTCCGGCCGAAACGGTTTCCAACACAGCCAGTTGCTCAAGATGGTCACGCACCTGTTGACCAATGCGCCACAAGATACGTCCGCGCTCCGCCGCCGGAAGCGCCCACCAAACACGTTGACCTTTTTCTGCCGCCTGCATCGCGGCATCAACAACCTCGGCGCCTGCATCTTTAAGTTCAAGAAATGCCTTGCCGGTTGCCGGATCAATCAGATCAAACGCTTCACCACGCCCAGCCATCATTGCCCCGTTTACCCAGCTTCCGATCTCAGCGTCGCCAAAGAAGGGCTGCATCGCCGCCTTGTAATCGCGATCCATCAGGGTTTCGTTTGCCACGGTCATTTTTATTCTCCTGCCTTAAGGGGATCGGTCTTGGTTACGGTGTTTGTCGCGGACGTGTTTTTCAACTCGGTGATCCGGTTGAAATCTTCGCCATCGGCAAGGCTATCGGCACTTTGCGCCCATAACTCACCGGCCAGCTCAGAAACCGGCATCGCGATATCTTTCTGTGCTGCCAACGCCATGGCAAGGCGCACATCCTTGCGCATCAGGCCCATGGTAAATCCGCTGTCAAACGCACCGTTCATCACCCACTTGGGATAATTGACCTCGCTAATCGCGCTTCGGCCTGACCCGGCATTCAATGCATTTATCAGGTTCTCGACCTCAACCCCGGCTGCGGTGCCAAGGCGTATTGCCTCGCTCATGGTCAACAGGTGTGTTGCCACGAGCATGTTATTTACAATCTTCACCGCATGCCCGGCACCAACCGGCCCAACATGGGTGATCTTGCCACCCAGCGCGGTTAGAACAGGCATCGCCTTTGCAAAATCGCTTTCCGATCCGCCAACCATCATCGTCAGTTGTCCTGAATTGGCCCCGGCAGGGCCACCGCTGACCGGCGCATCAATCAGGATATGACCAAGCCGACGCAGCGATTGGTCAAGCGCGCGGGTCACATCGGGCTCGGACGTTGTGGTGTCAATCACCAGACGCGGTCCGCAATCACAGCCCGTCAGCCCACCGTCGCCCGTCAGAACCGCCGTGACATGCGCCGCTGTTGGCAGCGACAAAATGATGGTGTCACAGGATTTAAACAGCTCCTGCTGGCTTGTGACGATGGCGGCCCCGGCCTCGGCGGTTTCGATCCGCCGGTCGTTGGAAAGGTCAAACCCAACAACGGCAAAACCTTCGCGTAACAAGGTCCGCACCATGCCAAGCCCCATATTGCCAAGGCCAATCACGCCTATGGTACCGGTGTTACCGATGGCGCCATCTGCACCAGTATTCGAATTCGTCACGATACTTGCCTCTCTGTTCGTTCTGATATGGCTGCGGACATACGGGTTCGTTCGGGAAAAACATACGTCTTACCCCGCGCTCAGCGCTGATCCGCACCGATACGTCCGTTCATATTTTTGAGTTACCCAGCAACTGTCCGGTGGAACTGGGCCATATTCAAGATCAATTGCCGGAACATGTTGTTGCCGAAACAGCAACAGATATGCTCTGATAAAGGCATCACCCGATAAATTGATGTTATGCACATGAAAATTGACGACAAACCGCTCCGCTATTTTCTGGCCGTGTTCGAAGCAGGCTCTATCCGCACCGCCGCAGACACCTTGCGGATCGCACCATCGGCCATCAGTCGTCAGATTTCTGCACTAGAAGCCCGTCTTGATACGCTGTTGATGGAACGCACCAAACGCGGGATTATTTTCACCGAATCTGGTCATATGGTCGCGGCCCATGCCCGTCGGCGCATCGAACTTGATGAAAGTTTTGCGGTTGATTTGGCCGCGGCGCGCGGGGCGATTGCAGGTACGGTCCGCATCGCTACGGGCGAGGGTTTCGTTGTGGATTTGGTCAATCATGTGGTGCGGCCGTTGCGTGATGGATTTCCCGACATCCGGCTTGAAATTGATGTTGCCGGCACGGAAAAAATCACACACGGCATCTTGCGTGATGACTATGATATGGGGCTTGTTTTCAATCCCCCGCGCACCGCAGACCTTGAGTTACTGGCCGAGGATCACGCACCGCTTTGCGCGCTTGTCCCGCCACAGTTTCCCTTAGCAAAAAAGAAAACCTGCAGCTTTTCCGAAACGCTTGGCTATCCGCTTGCACTGTTAAACCCGCATTTTGGCGTTGCCAAACTTTTGGCCAACACAGATCAGGGCGACCGGGCGGCAAAGGATGCCTTTTTGACAGCCGATTCGATCAATGTCGCCATTCACTTTGTTCTGTCGGGGGGCGGGATTACCTATCTTCCGGCCTTTGCCGTATCCCGACAATTACGCAGGGGCGAGATCGTTGCCATCCCAATGACAGACGATTTTCTATCCCGCGTCCCATCCCATCTGTTGGTGCGCAAAGGTCGACCAAAAACCGCCGCAGTTCGGGCAGTTACCGGCGTCATCCGCGATCGGATGGAGGCATTTGGCGCGGCTTGGTATCCCGACGAACATCGGTAAGCCCGAACACCCTGTTGCCGAAACGGCAACAGCAAGCTCCCAAAATGGCACTTGCCCCTTTTTCACCAACTTTTCATTGTCACACAAAATTCCGGCCCTCAAATACGGCAGGATTATGAAACTTGCCAATGCTGGAAATTACAGGGATGGCACGGTCCGTTTTGCCAAAATCGTCGGCGAAATGCGCCCATCATCGTCAATGACACTGTTTATCAAGGAGACAGGGATAATGAATGCGCTTCGGGGGCAAATGGGGCTATGGAAGCTTCATCTGGCCGTTATTGTGATCGGCGTCGTTGCCGAACTTATTGGTATTCGTAAAATTCCATTTGGAATTGGCGCGATCCTTCTTCTTCCGCTGCTTTATGCCTTTGTCATGGCCGCACTGATGAACCCAAATGTGATGCCTAAATTTGGCAAATTCATTGGGGAAAAAGAAGTCAAAGCCGCTTCTCCGCTGATCGTCGTTGCGATCATGCCCTTCATCGCAAAATTTGGCACCACCATCGGGCCATCAATTCAAACCATCATCGAAGCAGGTCCTGCATTGTTGCTGCAGGAACTTGGCAATCTGGGGACCATTGTTCTGGCCTTCCCGCTTGCAGTTTGGGGCCTGAAAATGGGTCGCGAAGCCATTGGCGCGACCTTCTCCATCGCACGCGAACCAAACCTTGCCATCATCGCGGACCGTTATACCCTTAAAAGCCCAGAAGGCACGGGCGTTATGGGCGTGTATGTGATTGGCACCCTGTTTGGCACATTCATCTTCGCCATTTTGGCGTCTTTGTTTGCCAGCGTCGAATGGTTCGACCCGCGCGCATTGGCCATGGCATGTGGTATCGGCAGTGGCTCCATGATGGCGGCCTGCACTGGTGCCTTGACCGAAGCCATCCCTGCCATGAAGGACGAAATCCTTGCCCTTGCTGGTGCAAGTAACCTTCTGACATATGCAACGGGTCTTTATGCCGGGCTGTTCATTGCCCTGCCCGTTGTTGAAAAACTCTATAACGCAACCGCAGGCAAACGTGATCTTGCCGCCACCAAAAATAAGGAGGCTTGATCATGGCCAACAGCACCATTGCAAAAGAAACCACCCGCCCGGAAATCAACCTTGTTGATCATGCCGTCACTCTGGTCATTGTCTGCCTTGTCGGCCTGATCATGAACACGGTTGGCCCGGCCATTCCGCTTGCCGATGGGTTTGTCGGCATGATCGTGATCTATTTGATTTCGATGGTTGGCTTGATCCTGACCCGTTTCTCACCGTTTTATATGCCAAGTGTTGCTTGGATCTCGCTGGTCGGGATTGTGGCGACCCTGCCCTGGACACCAGGTTCTGAATGGATCGTCGCACAGGCAAAATCGGTTAACTTCCTTGCCCTTGCCACCCCGGCTCTTGCCTATGCCGGTTTTGCAATTGCCAAAAAGGAAATCGAAGTTGCCAAGCATTCCGGTTGGAAACTGATCGTTATTGCTTGCCTTGTTTTCTTTGGCACCTATGCCGGTTCGGTTCTGGTTGCCGAGGGCATCTTGCGCCTGCAAGGCATCTAAACCAAACCAAAGACCTCTCACCGGGGCATCACACACGTTGCGATGCCCCGGTGGGATATACTGCTGAAAACTGCCCTAGATTTTCCGTTTCCGTTTCAAAAGATCGAGTATGCAGATGACTGTTAACGCGCCTGCCCTTCATCCTCGTGCCACCGAACTTGTTGATGAGTTTACTGCGTGGCGACATCATCTGCATGCTCATCCTGAAACGGCATTCGAAGAAAATCTGACCAGCGCCTTTGTCGCTGAAAAACTGAAATCCTTTGGTCTTGAAGTCGCAACCGGTATGGCCAAAACTGGTGTGATCGCCACCCTTAAGGGCAACAAAGGCGATGGCAAACGGATTGGCCTGCGTGCTGACATGGATGCGCTTGACATCCACGAAACCACCAACCTGCCCTATGCCTCGAAATATCCCGGCAAAATGCATGCGTGCGGCCATGATGGTCACATGACCATGTTGTTAGGCGCGGCAAAAATTCTGGCCGAAAATCCCGATTTTGCCGGTACGGTTGATTTCATCTTCCAGCCCGCCGAAGAAAACGAAGGCGGCGGCCGCGAAATGGTCAATGAAGGCCTGTTTGATCAATATCCGTGTGATGCGGTCTATGGCATGCATAACTGGCCGGGACGCGATGTCGGCACCATGGCGATGAAGCCGGGTCCGATGATGGCAAGCTACGATGTGATTGAAATCGTCGTCGAAGGCAAGGGCAGCCACGCCGCTATGCCGCATTTGGGACGCGACCCGATCACCACCGCAGGTCAGGTTTTGCTGGCCCTGCAGGCCATCGTGTCACGCAACGTCAATCCGCAACAAAGTGCGGTTATCTCCCCGACACAGATTTTTGGCGGCGACACCTGGAATGTGATCCCCGATACCGCAACCATTCGTGGCACCGTGCGCACATTCGATCCCGCCATTCAGGACATGATCGAAGAACGCCTTAAAACAGTGGTTCATTCAACCGCTGCCGCATTTGATTGCCAGGCAAAGGTATCCTATCAGCGGCGCTATCCCGCCACGATCAACACAGAAGCCGAAACTGGTATCGCACAGGCCGCCGCAGCCAAGGTGGTTGGCGCACAAAACATCGACACCGACCCAGAATCCTCGATGGCCAGCGAAGATTTCGCCTTTATGCTCAATGAAAAACCGGGCAGCTATGTCTGGCTTGGCAATGGCCCGACCGATGGCAACTGCATGCTTCATAACGCGGCTTACAACTTCAATGATGATGCCATTGCATATGGCGTCACCTATTGGGTCGCACTGGTGCACGAACATCTGTCGGCCTAAGGTCACATCAGATTTTCCTTGTGTATGATGCAATCTGCGCGTTCAATACCCGCCCTTTTTTAGGAGCGGCCGAACATCATGAAGATTGCAATCGTTACACTTGATGGCTTTAACGAGATTGACAGCTTTGTCGCGCTTTCGATTCTAAACCGCGCCAAGTCAGATGGGGTTTGCGCCGAAATTACCGGCATGGGTGACACGGTGACATCCCTGAATGGTGTGACCGTTTCGGTGCAAAAACCGCTTTCATTTGCCGCACAGGCCGATGCCGTCATATTTGGCAGCGGCATTCATACCCGCGACCATATCAACACGCCCGACCTGATGGCCGAACTTTCGCTTGATCCGTCCCGGCAATGGATCGGGGCGCAAGGTTCGGGGGCGTTGTTCTTGCATCGTCTTGGCTTGTTACCGGCCACCATCACAACAGATGCACAAACCCGTTCCGTCTTGGGCCGGGCCGACACCATTGTCGAAGATCGCCCGCTTGTCGCACAGGGCAACATCGTCACCGCGGGCGGCTGTTTATCATCGGGTTATCTGGCGGGCTGGATGTTGGCCAAGCATCTTGGAATGGATAAGGCGCTTTCGATTTTGGAATTTGTCGCCCCGATTGGTCAAAAATCACAATTTTCCAAACAGGCCCGCGACATCATTAGCAAACAGTTAGATGTCCCGGCAAAGCGCCCGCTTTACTGCTAGAAATCACTGATCGTTCCCCCCGCACCCAACGTAAAGCTGACAAAGACCAGCTTATGGTGTTGCAAATGCTTTGCCTTATAATTGCCTACTGAGTAGGCTACCGCTGAGTTGCAATATGGTATTGCATGGAATGCGGCACTACCGAAACCGATTTGCGGATGCAGGATAAGCCTTTGAAACGTCAATTCTTACACATCATCCTTCCGGTGGCAGCACTTGCTCTGTCAGCCTGTGGCACCATGTCCAACGACAAGGGGCAGGCCGAATTCACATATCCGCAAAGCGATGGTTTCTCGGGCAATTTCCTGGCGGGTAAAGCCGCCCAGATGGAAAACAGCACCGATTATGCTGCGCGCTATTTGCTGCGCGCGCACGAACTTGATGCCGATAACAAGGAACTGCGCCGTCGCGCGTTCTTGGCTCTGGTTTCCGATGGCCGCATCGCCGATGCCGAGGGCATCGCACGTCAGCTTTATGCCGAAAACCACGAAGACCTGTTTGCCGTCATGGCAGTCATGGATGCCGACATTCAAAACGACGACTACCAGTCGGCACTTGATGTGGTTTCCGGCCTGCCCAAGCGGGGCATCAACGCCCTGATCGCGCCACTGGCCAAGGCATGGCTTTATGCCGGCCTCAATGACCAACAGCAGGCCCTTGCCAGCTTGAACGAAATGGAAGGCAACGGGGCCCTGAACCCGTTGTCGGAATATCATCGCGGCCTGATCTTGGCGTATTTCAACGATCTTGACGGCGCCGAACGTGCCTTGGCCAGCGCATATGGCGACCCGGCTGATGCGCCGCTTCGCGCCGCCGAGGCCCTTGGCGCTGTCTATGAGCGCAAAGGCCAGACACAAAAAGCGGCCCTTCTTTATTCAAGCTATATGGACCGCCATCCACAATCTTTGGCGATGCCCTATCACCTGCGTCGCCTTGAACGGGGCGACCCGCCGCTTGCGACGGTTGTGACACCGGCATCTGGCCTTGCAGAAGCCTATCTTGATATCGCGACCCTGCTTAGTCAGGAAAATGCGGTTGATCCGTCGCTTTTGCTGGCACGCTATTCCCTGTCGCTGCGTCCGGGCGATGACATTACCCGCCTTCTGGTCGGGGAAGTCATGGAAATTCAAAAACGCTTCGAAGCAGCCATTTCAGTCTATAGCGCGATCCCAAAATCATCGCCGCATAGCTGGAACGCCCGCCTGCGCATTGCCTCAAGCCTTGAGCAGATCGGCAAGGCCGACGAAGCCATCGCCCTTCTCAAAGACATGGTCAATGAACGCGACAGCCGCCCGGATGCCCTCATCCAGCTTGGCGACATCATGCGCTTCCAACAGGACTTTGCCGGTGCGGCAAATGCCTATGATCAGGCGATCAAACGTTTGGGTGGCGAATCCCAAGTTGGTTGGCGTTTATTGTATCGTCGCGGGATTGCCCATGAACGCGCCGGGAATTGGAAAAAAGCCGAATATGACTTCTTGCTTGCGCTCGAACTCGAACCCGAACAGCCTTATGTGCTGAACTATCTTGGCTATAGCTGGGTTGAAATGGGCAAGAACTTCGACAAAGCCGAAGAAATGCTCAAACGTGCTGTCGCCCTGCAACCCGAAGATGGCTATATCGTCGATAGTCTGGGCTGGGTTTACTACAAACTTGGTCGCTTTGAAGATGCGGTTACCCAACTTGAAAAGGCGGTCGAACTCAAACCCGATGATCCCACGCTTAACGATCATCTTGGCGATGCCTATTGGCAGGCTGGCCGCTATCACGAAGCCCGTTTCCAGTGGAACCGTGCGCTGTCATTCGATCCGACAGATGAACTGCGCGCCACCGTCGAAGCCAAACTGAATGGACAGGTGCCCAGCACCGACCCGCTTGTCGAAAATTGACGCGTTGGGAAGGCATAATTCATGTCCGCAACCTACAGCCAGCCCGCCCCGGCCAAGATAAACCTTTTCCTGCACGTCACCGGGAAACGCGATGATGGCTATCACCTTCTTGAAAGCCTCGTCTGCTTTACCGCGGCGGGGGATGCCCTAAGTGGCGAACTTCGCGACGATGGCAAGATCACCCTTGCCATAACCGGTCAGATGGCTGGCGACCTCTCAGACGCCCCGTCAGAAGACAACCTTGTCATCCGCGCGGCCCGCTTGCTGCAACAAGAAACCCAAACACCGCTTGGTGCGGATTTGGTCCTTGATAAACGCTTGCCCATTGCATCGGGTATCGGTGGTGGATCGGCTGATGCGGCGGCGACCTTGCGCCTGCTTGTCGATATGTGGAAGCTTGATCTGGATGCCGATACCCTGTCGCGTATTGCGCTGTCACTTGGTGCCGATGTGCCGGTCTGTCTTCGCGGTCAAACGGTCTTGATGTCGGGAATCGGTGAAACCCTGACCGACCTTCCTGAATTTCCGTCCTTGCCGATGGTGTTGATCAATCCGGGCAAGCCGGTTTCAACACCGGCCATTTTCAAGGCCCGCGAAGAAGACGCCTTTAGCGACGAAAACCTGTGGGACGTCACCACCCACTATCAAAGTGGTGCAGCCCTTGCAGCAGATCTTCAGGACTGTGGGAACGACCTGACGCTTGCGGCAACGTCGATCTTGCCCGAAATTTGCGACATCTTAAATGCCCTGGCCCGCGAAGAAGGCTGCTTGCTGGCGCGCATGTCTGGATCGGGTGCGACCTGCTTTGCAATTTATGACACCCCCGATCAGGCAGAACAGGCCGCCAAGACCATTGCATCGGCCCACGAAGACTGGTGGATTACGCCGACACACACCCTGTCTGAGCAGGCCAAAACCCTGTCAAATATCGGCGCATCCTTCCCCGACTGAAATATTGATAAAAAACCTTGAAATAGAGGGTTGCACTCTTGCGACGAGGACGCTATTTTCCGCGCCACGCACACTGATGGGGCGTGGCCAAGTGGTAAGGCATCGGTTTTTGGTATCGTGTACCGTAGGTTCGAATCCTACCGCCCCAGCCAAGACAAACCGCTTTGAGGTTTTCCTCAAAGCGGTTTTCTTTTTTCCAGATCCCACAAAACATCTCAGCCCACATCAAGTCGCTGCCGCAGCGCGATATACACTGCGACATTGACCTAAATTGATACGAGCATTCCGCGCTTGATTAAGAGATATCTCTTTGCGGTTTGGTCATGTTGGGGCCGGTGTTTTTGGCTTCATACATCGCGATATTAGCCCGTGCCACAAGGCTGTCTGACGTGTCGCCTTCTTCGGGTACGCCCAGCCCAACACTCAGGGTGAGTTCAAGACGATCTTCCTGGGCATGAAACGCAGTGTCGCGGACCTTGTCGGTCAAACGCTGCAGGTATCGAAGCGCGCCTTCGGCCGTGGTTTCGGGCATCAGGATCAGGAATTCTTCGGCACCCCAACGCGAAATGATGTCGGTTTCGCGCATCATTTCGGACGACACTTTGCCAAACAGGCGAAGGGCCGCGTCCCCGGTCTGGGGGCCGTATTTCGCGTTCAGGTCTTTGAAATTATCGAAATCCAGCAATCCGATCACAAACGAATTGTCATAGCGCTTGGCACGTTCAAGTTCCTTGGTCAGGCACTCTTGCATGTAACGGCGGTTATAAAGACCGGTCAGCGGATCGGTTGTCGTAAGGTCTTCAACCTGTTGGCGGCTTGTTTCAAGCGCGCTCAGGTCACGACCGCGGGCGATTTCGTGGCCAACCCAGCTGGCAAACAGACGCACGATTTCGATGTCTTGTCCCGAAAACGGTCGTGTCGGTGACGGGCTTGAAAAGTTAAGTGTGCCAAACCGCACGCCATCAACCATGATCGGCGCGCCAAGATAGGCCTCAAGCGCGAAGCTTTTATAACAGGGATGGGTTTTGATCTCGCTTTCGGCGACATGGTGAAAACCACACACGTCATCGGCCGCAACCACATGACAGCAATAGGTTTCCCCAAGATCAAAGCGCATGCCAGCTTTCACCTCATTTTCAGGATGGATTGCCTGCACAACGTCATAGATTTCCCCATCGATCTTGCTGAAAATCCCGATCGGCAGTCCGAAATGATCCGCCCCAAGATGCAAGATCGCATCCACGCGTTGCGTAAAATCAAGTTCCTGAGATGACGTGATACGCTGCAACCGATGAAGCACGTGTTCAGCAGCTTTTTGGCCTGCGGCAGGTGTGTCGGTTGACATGACTTCTTTCCACTCCAAACGAGATATCTGTTATCCGCAATGGGTCGGAACCACGTTACGGGCCCGGCGTCAAAAGCGCGGCATTTTATGTAAAAATTTCCACCTGCCTATAGCACACATAAGCGCACAACTTACAATTAGAATAGTCTTACCTGCCATGACGAATAGCAGGCCTATCTAAGGCGTTGATTCGCGGTACGGTTCATTACGGCAACAAGGTCCGCAACGCGTGACACATCAACCCGCGTTCGGCCGTCCGCAACGCGGGTGCCGCCGGCATCCGTCAGCTTACAGGACGCATGCAGTTCCGCCGCCCCCGTGGTGGCCAAAATTTCCACGGCATTGAATGCCGTCACCCCGGCACCGGGCAAAATGCCAATCCGGCCAGCCGCCTGCTTGATCAGTGCGGCAATCTGATCGGCACCCGATTTGGCATCGGCCTGCCCGCCACTTGTCAGAATACGGTCAAAGCCGATCTCGATGGCCTGTTCAAGCGCATCAAACTGATCCGGGACCTCGTCAAAGACGCGGTGCAATGTGGTTTGCAGGCCATCACATGCGCCCATCAAATCACGAAGTGCCGCGACGTTAAGGTGCTGATCCGGATCACAGGCGCCAAACACAACACCCACCGCACCCGCCGCCCGCGCAAGGGTGATTTCATGCGTCATGATGGCAAGCTCGCCCGCGTCATAGTCAAACCCGCCCGGCCGGGGTCGAATCATCACCATGCATGGGGCAGAAATACCTTTTATCTGGGCAAGCGCACCCGGTGTTGGGGTTAAGCCGCCCAATGCCAGCGCAGAACAATATTCAATGCGATCCGCCCCGGCCTCGACCGCGCGCGTGGCATCGGCAAAGCTTTCCACACAAACTTCCAGCAACGGGCGATGCATGGATGTATCATCACAAACACTACGCATGTTCTGTCCCATCTTTCGCATCCGAGACGGCAACTGCATCATGCAGCAACGACGCGCCGCGCAGGCCGCCATCCTTGCTATGTTGGCCCGGCACGACCAGTGGCGCGTCATACCGCCCCAACACGCGCTGGCGGACCATTCTATCAAGCTCTGCGATCAGGTTTGGCTCTGACGCCAGTCCACCACCGACTGGCACGCAATCGGGATCAAGCACATTGACCATCAAGGCCAATTCGCGCGAGACGAGGTCGCAATAAATTTCAATGCTCCGCGTTGCCACGTCATCGCCCGAACGCCATGCGTCGGTGATGTCAAAACTGGTGATGCGGTTGCCGCTGGTCTGCGCATGGATATGCTCCAATCCACGCGCGCCACCCCACGCATCAAGGCATCCGGTGTGACCACATCCGCATTTCACTGGTGCCAATCCATTGCGGATTAGCCCCCCGGTCACGTCATTGCCATGCCCCCATTCACCACGAATGCCACTGCGCCCGCCGATGAATTGACCATCGACAACAATACCGCCGCCAACACCGGTTCCCAGAATGATGCCAAAGACAGTACGATGATCTCGTGCAACGCCGGTTCGCGCTTCGGCCAGGGCAAAACAATCGGCATCGTTTTCCACCAGAACCTTGCGGCCCAGAATTGCCGATAACTCGGTTTCCAGACACCAGCCCATAATCGCGGGCACATTGGCCGAAATCACCGCACCGGTTTGCGGATCAAGCCCCCCGGCGAAACTGACCCCGATATTGGGGCGTTCGCCAAATTCAAGGTCGGCTTCGTCAATCAAGTTAGACACCGCCGCAACAAACGCATTGCGGTCAAGTGACGGTGTGGGGGTTTTACTGTGCAACACAATGTCGCCAGCATCATCAAACACCCCGAACTCGATCTTCGATCCACCAATATCAAACGCGTATTGCATCGTCTGTCACCCCGTCAGCACTGATTATACCGGAATACACGACACACAGCACCGCCGCAAAAAGAAACGGCACCTGCCAAATGGCAAGTGCCGCTTTCATCACGATGATGTTCGTTCTGGTCGGCGTTCGCTTAAGGGCGCAGACGCGCAGCCAATGTGTCATATTCCGGCATCTTATCAACCGGGCCAAGGGCGGTGATGGTTGGTTTGCCTTCCAGCAACGCCTTCCCCGCACGGCGGACACTTTCAAGGTCAACCGCGTCGACCTTGGCAACGATTTCTTCCATGCTTTGCGGACGACCGAAAATCTGGATTTGACGGGCCAAGGTTTCACAACGACCGGAATTGCTTTCCATCGCCATCACCACAGACGCCTTAAGCTGCGCCCGTGCACGGGTAACTTCGACTTCGCTCAGATCCTCGGTCGCGCGCACCAGTTCGTCACACATCACCGGCATCAATTCGCCAATGTCATTGGCCCCGGTCCCGGCATAAATCGAAAACAGGCCGCCATCGACATAATGCGACGAGAAACTGTAAACCGAATACACCAAGCCGCGCTTTTCACGGATTGCCTGGAACAGGCGCGATGACATGCCCCCGCCCAAAAGCGTGTTAAACACCTGCAGATCAAAGAAGCTGTCATGGGTATATGACACCGTCGGCAGGCCAAAGATGACATGCACCTGTTCAAGCTTCCGGTTCTCGATCCGGCTGCCACCTTGGTATTTAAGCGCCTCGATCTCGTGCTCTTCATGGGCTGGCAGGCTGTCGAATTTTTCGGCAACCATATCAACAATGCGCTGATGCTCTACCTTGCCCGAGGCTGAGAAAACCATGTTTTTCGGGCTATAGCGCCGCGACATGAAATCGAACAAGTGATCCCGCGACAGCGACGATACATTTTCCGGACTTCCAAGGATCGACCGACCGAGCGCCTGATTTGGCAGGGCGGTTTCCTGGAAATGATCGAAAATGATATCGTCGGGCGTATCGTTTGCCTGACCGATTTCCTGCAAGATCACCTGACGTTCGCGTTCAAGTTCCTTCTCATCCAATGTCGAATGCTGAAGGATATCGGCAATCACATCGATAGCCAGTTCCTGATCTTCGTGCAGAACCTTGCAGTAATAGGCCGTATTCTCGCGCGAGGTATACGCATTCATCTGCCCACCGACAGATTCGATTTCCTCGGAAATCTGCAATGCAGAACGACGACGCGTGCCTTTAAAGGCCATATGTTCAAGCATATGAGAGATGCCGTTAATGTCGGGCGTCTCGTGACGCGCGCCAACATCAACCCAACTTCCCAAGGCCACTGACTCAACATGGTCAAGGCGGTCCGTTGCGACAATCATCCCATTGTCAAGCTTGGTAAGCTCGACTGTCATATAGCAGTACTCCTGTGTTTCATTTCATATCCCACAACGCCAAATCGTCAGGCCGCACGCCGGTGTTTACGGACATGCGCCATCAATTCTGCGACATCGTTGGAAATGGGTTCGACCTTTTCTGGTCGGTCATATAGATCAGAAAGACGCGGCGGCAAGTCTGGATAGATGCCAGACGCCTGTTTAACCGCGTCGGGGAATTTCGCCGGATGCGCCGTTGCCAGTGCCACCATCGGCACCGACGTATCGCGATTGCATTCACGTCCCGACACGATCCCGATCACGGAATGGGGGTCCACCAGTTCGCCAGTGGTTTCCAAAACGTCCTTAATCGCCGCACGGGTTTGTTCATCATCAACGCGATAACCATCAAAATGTTCGCGTGCGCGGCCATGCTGGCCCTGCGACATTTCCATCACCCCGGTTTCACGGAATTTGGTCATCATTTCCGCAATCGCCAAACCATCCCGGTCATAAAGATCAAACATCAAACGTTCAAAGTTTGAACTGACCTGAATATCCATCGACGGGCTAAGCGACGGTTCCACACCTTCCATCTTCATCACGCCACTTTCAAAGAAGCGCGCAAGAATGTCATTGCGGTTTGCACCGACAACAAATTGTTTGATCGGAAGCCCCATCTGCATCGCCGCATAACCAGCATACACATTGCCAAAGTTACCCGACGGCACAGAGAAGGAAATTTCACGTTCCGGCGATCCAAGCTGCACACCCGCCCAGAAGTAATAGGCGATCTGGCACATGATGCGCGCCCAGTTGATCGAATTCACCGCCGAAAGCCCAACTTCATCGCGGAAACCGTGATCGTTGAACAATGCTTTGACCAGATCCTGACAATCATCAAATGATCCTTCAACGGCAAGGTTATGCACATTGTCAGACAGGATGGTGGTCATCTGGCGACGCTGAACTTCGGAAACGCGGCCTTTGGGATGCAGGATAAAGATATCGATGTTTTCACGGTCACGGCATGCTTCAATCGCGGCTGATCCGGTATCCCCGGACGTCGCGCCAACAATGGTGATGCGTTCGCCGCGCTTGGCCAATACATGGTCAAACAAACGTCCAACAACCTGAAGCGCATAATCCTTAAACGCCAATGTCGGACCGTGGAAAAGCTCCATCACCCAGTCATTCGCACCAAGCTGCTTAAGCGGTGCGACCGCCGCGTGATCAAAACCGTTATAAGTATCTTCAAGGATCGCCATCAGCGCGTCGTCATCAACAGCCCCGGCAACAAACGGCTGAATGACCTTAAAAGCAACCTGGGCATATGTCAGAGTTCGCAGCGCACGAATATCATCCTTGGAAAAGGTCGGCCAGGTTTCGGGGACATAAAGCCCACCATCACGGGCCAGACCGGCAAGAAGAACATCATCAAACTGCAAAACGGGGGCGCTTCCCCGCGTACTGACATAGCGCACTATACCTGCTCCTGAGTTAGGCAATAACGGCTCTGCATATCTTTGCGCGCAAGACGCAAAAACACACTCCAACGCCTGAGTTAGTGATGGGAAGTGGTGTTATAGTCAAGGGACAATCAAACAGATCAGCCGCCCCATGCGTGTAAATGCGCAAAGCCCTTCAAATCATGGGCGCTTAGTCGACTGAGATGCCGTGTTCCTTAAGTTTCGCCTCGGCAATTGCGGCCCGGCGGACCACGGTACGGTAATTGCCAAGCAGGATTCGCAAAACCGCTTTGACGAAGCGATCCGATCCAGACATTTTTGCTTCAAAGGTTTTGCGCGTGATCGCAACCAAGACCGTACGTTCAACCGCACGCGCCGATGCCATGCGCGGTTGTCGATCAACAAGGGCCAATTCGCCCAACAATCCACCCGCCTCGACCGTACCCAGAATGACTTCTTCGTCATTGCCAAGGGTTTTGAAAATTTCGACTTTGCCTTCCTGCACGACATAGGCGCTGTTGCCGTACTTGCCTTCGCGAAAGATCACTTGGTCGATGGCAAAGACCTGCCGGTCCATCACATTCTTGTTGCCGTCGGTTATTCCCATCTTGCACCCTCATCCATGATGGCGTGGGGCCCAACACATAATGGGGCCGCACACCCTTCGCGCCACGGATCACAGGTCAGATGCGCCAGGCCGCCAATCATCCATCGGCGGCCTGCGTTTTTCGGAACGTCTTATTTCGGACCGTAGCGATTGATCATATGTGCCTTGAACGCATCAATACCAAGAACCTTGCCGGTCGCCGATTGCAAAATATCATCCGTCGAACGGCTTGATGCCTGACTATGGATGTTCTTGCCAAGCCACGTCATCAAGGGTGCAAAGTTGCCTTCGCCAAGGGCACCGGGAATATCCGGGTTGGCTTCTTTGGCTGCGGCGTAAATTTGCGCGGCGGCCATCGCGCCCAGGGTATAAGTTGGGAAATATCCCCACGCCCCGGATGGCCAATGGATATCTTGCATACAGCCATCCCGGTCATTGGGCGGGGTAATCCCCAAAAGCTTTTGCATCATCTCGTTCCAGGCCGCTGGCAGATCGGAAAGTTTCATGTCCCCTTCGATCAAGGCGCGCTCAAGTCGATAGCGCAGGATCACATGCGCCGGATAGGTCACCTCGTCCGCGTCAACACGGATCAGGCCCGGCTCAACCCGGGTATAAAGGCGATGCAGGTTCGATGCATCCCACGCCCCACCATCGCCGCCAAAGGCCTTTTTAAACACCGGTGCTGCGTATGTCAGGAAATCCTCAGACCGGCAGGCCTGCATTTCCACCAACAGAGACTGGCTTTCATGCATGGTCATGCCGCGTGCCTTGCCAACCGGCTGATCGCGCCAATCTGACGGCAGGCCGCGTTCATACATCGCATGGCCGGTTTCGTGCAAAACACCCATGATCGCGGACGTAAAGTCGCTTTCGTCATATCGGGTGGTAATGCGCACATCATCTGGGATGCCGCCACAGAACGGATGATGCGAAATATCAAGACGCCCGTGGTCAAAATCAAACCCAACCGCCCTCATCAAATCCAACCCGACCCGGTTTTGCGTTTCAATCGGGAACGGCCCGGTTGGTGCAATTGGCGCATCTTCGGATTTCTGGCGTTCAATCACCTCGGCGGTAAAGCTTGGCAGGAAATCTTCAAGTTCGGCAAACAGGCTATCGATCCGATCAGACCGCATCATCGGATCATATTGATCCAGCAACGCGTCATAGACCGATGTGCCCAGTGCCGCGGCCTTGGCATTGCCCGCCTCAATCGACAGATCCAGCACTTCCTGCAACTTTGGCAACAGCCCCTTAAAGTCATTTTGCGCCCGTGCATCGCGCCATGCGACTTCACATCGCGTCGCGGCCAACGACATTTTTTCGACCAGTTCGACCGGAACGGCTGTGCCATGTACCCAGGCACGTTTCATTTCGCCAAGGTTTGCTTGTTGCCACGCATCAAGTTCTTCATCGCCCGCGGCCGCGATCAAATCGCCCATATCAGGTGCGTTGATCAACTCGTTGCCCATCACATCAAGGGTCGCAAGCTGATCCGACCGGGCATTGGCCCCGCCTGCTGGCATGATTGCGGCCATATCCCAATGCAACATCCCGCCAATATCAGACAGAATATTCATCCGGCGAAAACGGGCTTCGAGGGTTTTATAGGCTGTGGTCATCGCGGACTCCTGGGCAACTTGTGGGCGACGGGGCGTTGGAAGGCTAAACGGTAAATTATCGCGAACGATAGCGTGAACAAGGCCGGATGAGAATGCCTCATTCCGGCCTTTTAAGCTGTGCTGTTTGATGGACTTTGGGGCTTGCCGTAAATGCGGAATAACCGCCAGCGCCAAGCACCCAAACGCCGATCAAATCACGTCTTAGGCATCTTTGGCGTCATTCTTATCTTTGTCGCCTTGTGGGCGACGATGATAGATGACGAATACGACAACCAGTGACAGTGCAAGGCTGTACCATGTGATGGCATATTGCAGGTGGTTATTGGGCAATTCGACCTTTGCCTGTCCGCCAATCGGAAGGCCACCGGAAACCTCGTCTTCGTCGACTTCCAGATAATATTCGCTGGCAAGGTCTGCTCCGCTGTCTTCGGCCATGTGGCGCACATCGACATAGAACCACTGATTATTCAGCGCATCATTTTCCGGCTGTGCCCAATGTTTTTCTTTGGGCAAGCGCAAGACGCCGGTAACACGTACCGGTTCTTCAATCAGGGTTTCCGGGCGGGTTGCCGGATCGCGGTTGTCGGACGGGACCCAACCACGGTTCACCAGAATAATTCGGCCATCATCTTGTTCAAGCGGGGTGATCAGTTGAAAGCCAACATTGCCGCGACGGGTGCGCGCCATCAGGTACTTTTCCTGATCGTGCAAGAAACGTCCTTCGGCATAGGCCGCCCGAAACGCCATCGCAGGATCAAGTGGCCGGTCCGTTGGCACCGCAATCGGCGGCAAGGTAGATTGTGCTTGGCGCTGCGCAATCAGGTTTTCTTTCCAGAACAACCGGTCAACCTGCCAACTGCCAAGACCGACAAGAATGATCAGAGACAATCCGACACAAATTTTCATCGCCATAGACGGGCGCGTGGTTAATAGAGGCATAAAATGAAATCAGTCCTGTTCGGAAGTCGTTCGATGGCGATATTGCAAAGCGACCATGAGACCTTTTAGCGGCCGAAGCAAGGCCAGTGTCACACCAAGGATGGTGGGGGCCCAAATCACGGCATGCAGCCAAAGCGGCGGTCGATAGGTCATTTCGCCCCATAATGCGATAGGGACGATCACAAACCCAAGAATAAAAATGATGAAAATCGCCGGGCCATCACCGGCATCGTGCCCGCGCAGGTCAAGCCCACAGACGGCACACGATTCCCGAACAGTCAAATAACCATCAAAAAGCTTTCCCCCACCGCAACGGGGGCATTTGCATGCCAGCCCGGTACGAAAGGGGGAAAGGTTTGGATAATATTCCGCCATATCAAAAGACCCGTTTCATGTTCGGGTCAGCACAGCTTATTTGCCGCCCCAGATGTAGACAGCAAAGAACAGGAACAGCCAGACAACGTCAACGAAGTGCCAATACCAAGCTGCTGCTTCCAGGCCGAAATGGTGGTCTGGTTTAAAGCCACCCTTGATCGCCCGGCCAAGACAGACCGCAAGGAACACCGTCCCGACAAACACATGGAACCCATGGAAACCGGTCGCCATATAGAAGGTCGATGAATAGATGTTGTCAGAAAAACCAAATGCTGCGTGGCTATATTCATAGGCTTGCAAGCACAAGAAGATCGCACCAAGGGCCACGGTCAATGCCAGGCCTTGGACCATGTCTTTCTTTCGACCCTCGATGCAGCCGTGATGCGCCCATGTCAGGGTACAGCCAGACAACAGCAAAATCAGGGTATTGAGGAACGGCAAATCCCACGGATCAAGGACCTCAACACCTGCTGGCGGCCATTCGGTCACACCGGGGCTAAAGATCACAAAAGCACTGTGGAAGAACGCCCAGAAGAAGGCGACAAAGAACATCACCTCGGATGCGATGAACAGCGACATGCCATAGCGCAGGCCGATCTGAACGACCTTGTTATGGTAAATCTTTGACTCGCTGATCACGTTGCTCCACCAGCGGAACATCACAAACAGGATGCCTGCAATTCCAAGCGCGGCCAGCCAAAAATCAGCAGGTGTCCGATCCGAATGCATGAACATGACCATACCGCCGGTAAACATACCCGCCGCAGTTGCCGCCACCAGCGGCCACGGGCTTGGGTCTACCAGGTGGAACGGATGTTTCTGAGCATGATCACTCATTCCTTGCCCCCCTCAATCCTTACAAAAGAAACTCAAGTTTACTTTGTTACAGAGACAACAGACCGCTTTACGGCGTTCTGTTAGCCCCCCTGATCGTCCTTACTGTCCGGTGCTTCAACCGATGTTTCGGCCTTATAGAAGGTATAGGACAGGGTTATTGTCTTTACGTCTTGGGTATTGATGTCTTCGGCAATTTCGGGATCGACATAAAAGCTGACCGGCATGTCGACGCGCTCTCCGGCGTCCAGGGTCTGCTCGTCAAAGCAGAAACAGGCGATCTTGCTAAAATATTGTCCCGCTTTAAGCGGTGTTACGTTGTAAACAGCTTGCCCGGTAATCGGGTGGTTCGACAGGTTCTCGGCCATGTAATGGGCCAAATTATCCTGACCAAGCTGCACAGTAATTTCGCGTTGCTCGGGCTTGAACTGCCACGGCAGTTCGGAATTCACATCCGCGTTAAACCGCACCTTGATGGTTTTTTCCGATGCGGCTTCTGGCGCGTCATGGGCGACTTGGGTTGTACCACCAAAACCGGTCACCCGGCAAAACAGCGCATAAAGCGGAACAGAAGCATATGTCAGGCCGACCATGCCCGCGACAACGACAACGCACCCAAGCAAAAATCGCTTGTTGCGGGCCTTCATGTTGTCTGCGTGCTTCTGATCAGCCATGGCTTCCTAGCTCATCTTTAAAATCGTTATCGCAAAGAACAAAACGGCCAAGCCACCAAGAATGACAAGAAACGCCCAGTTCTTTTTCTTACGCTTGGCAAGAAACGCTTCAAGTTCGGCCTTGTTTGGGTTCGGGTGCTCGGTCATGCGATAAATCCAGTCAACAACACATCCGCAACCATCGAACCAAACAGAACGAACAAATACAAAATCGAATAGCCAAACATTTTATGTGGTGCGCGTTCTTCGGCATTGCGCAACACACGTACCGCATGACGCAGGAACCACAACCCGGTCACAGTTGCTGTCACCGCATACAGAACGCCCAACAATCCGGTCGCAACCGGGATAAACGTCACCGGCAAAAGCAAGATGGTATAAATCAGCATCTGCTTTTTGGTGGCCGCTTCACCGGCAATCACCGGCATCATCGGCACGCCAACCTTGGCATAGTCCCCACACCGAAACAGCGCCAGCGCCCAAAAATGAGGTGGGGTCCACATAAAGATAATCAAGAACAGCGCGATTGAATTAAGATCAATCCCGCCGGTCACCGACGCCCAGCCGATCATCGGGGGAAATGCCCCGGCGGCACCGCCAATGACGATATTCTGTGGCGTGCTGCGTTTAAGCCACATGGTGTAGACAAACACGTAAAACGCTATCGATACCGCCAACAACGCAGCGGCGGCAAAGTTGATCGCAACCGCCATCACCGTGACCGACACAATCGACAAGGCAATGCCAAGCGATAACGCCTCATCAGCCGGAACACGCCCCGCCGGGATCGGCCGGTTTTGGGTGCGTTTCATATGCTGATCGATATCGCGATCGTACCACATGTTAATCGATGCCGCCGCACCACTGGCCACCGCGATACAGGCAATCGCGACGAGTCCAAGGAACGGATGGATCGATCCAGGCGCAATCAAAAGGCCCACCGCACCGGTAAAGACCACAAGGGTCATCACACCGGGTTTAAGTAACGCAATATAGTCGCGCACCTCCGAAACCGGCAGCGGAACTGCGTTATCTAGGGCAAGGGTCTGATTGGCAACCTGCTTGGTCATGAAACTCTGGTCTTCTCTTCTTGGGGCGGTGGAATGCCCCCCGCAAGACGAACCTGCGGGGGACGTAAACCAGGATCACTTACTTGATACGCGGCAATTCGTCAAAGGTATGGAACGGCGGCGGCGAGCTGACGGTCCATTCCAATGTGTCGGCACCAACCCCATACGGATTGGCTTCGGCTTTCTTGCCCCGGATGAAGGCATGCGCCACCACCCCCAGGAAGAAGATCGTCGCCGCGAACGAGATATACGCACCATACGATGACACAAGGTTCCAACCGGCAAACGCATCCGGATAGTCGGCATAACGACGCGGCATGCCAGCCAATCCAAGGAAATGCTGCGGGAAGAAGGTCATGTTCACCCCGACAAAGAACAGCCAGAAGTGGATCTTCGCACCCAGGTCGGAAATCTCGTAACCCGACATTTTGCCAAACCAGTAATAGAAGCCAGCAAAGATCGAGAACAACGCACCAAGTGACAGCACATAGTGGAAGTGAGCTACCACGAAATAGGTATCATGAAGCGGCAAGTCCATGCCCGAGTTCGCCAAAATCACACCTGTCACACCGCCCACAGTGAACAGGAAGATAAAGCCGATGGCCCAAAGCATCGGTGCACGCAAGGTGATCGAGCCACCCCACATGGTCGCAATCCATGAAAAGATTTTAATCCCGGTCGGCACCGCAATCACCATCGTCGCCGCGGTGAAGTATGCGCGGGTGTCAACATCCATGCCCACCGTATACATGTGGTGCGCCCAAACGATAAAACCGACAACACCAATCGCCACCATGGCATAGGCCATCCCAAGATAGCCAAACACTGGCTTGCGCGAGAAGGTCGCGATGATGTGACTGATAATGCCAAAGCCCGGCAGGATCATGATGTAAACTTCTGGATGCCCAAAGAACCAGAACAGATGCTGATACAGGATCGGATCCCCGCCACCGGCCGGATTAAAGAAGTCCGTGCCAAAGTTGCGGTCGGTCAGAAGCATCGTAATCGCGCCACCAAGAACCGGCACAGCCAGCAAAAGCAGGAATGCCGTCACCAGCATTGACCACGCAAAAAGCGGCATCTTATGCAGGGTCATGCCCGGCGCGCGCATGTTAAAGATGGTGGTGATAAAGTTCACCGCCCCAAGGATCGAGCTGGCCCCTGCCAAGTGAAGGGCAAAGATCGCCAAATCGACCGAGGCATCCGGATGCCCAAGCGTGCTTGAAAGCGGCGGATATACCGTCCAACCGGTTCCGGCCCCACTGCCAACAACAGCAGACAACATCAACATCAGGAAGGCCGGTACAAGCAGCCAGAACGAAATGTTGTTCAACCGCGGGAACGCCATGTCCGGCGCACCAATCATGATCGGTACGAACCAGTTGCCAAACCCGCCAATCATGGCCGGCATCACAACAAAGAAGACCATGATCATGCCGTGTGCGGTGATCAGCACGTTGAAGAAATGGTGATCTTCAATGATCTGCGTGCCCGGATGGGCCAGTTCCATACGGAACCAAACCGAAAAAGCACCGCCGACCAAACCGGCAAGCACAGAGAATATAAGATAAAGCGTCCCGATATCTTTATGGTTGGTCGACAGGAACCAACGGGTAAAGAATCCCGGGGTATGATCGTGATCATGTGTGTCAGCGTGAGCCATCAATCTCTCCCTCACTCTGCCGATGCCACGGAAACCGAAGACGGCAAGTCTGCTGATGCGAACTGTTCTTGTGCCTTGGTTACCCAAGCCTCGTATTCTTCCATTGTAACAGCTTTAACAGCAATCGGCATATAGGCGTGGTTCACACCACACAGTTCCGAACACTGACCATAAAAGGTCGTGCCGGCATATTCGGCCGGGATGCGGGTCCAGGTTTCATTCAGTCGGCCCGGAACGGCATCAAGCTTGATAAACAGGGATGGCATGGCCCAGTTATGGATCACATCATCGGACGTCATGATCAGGCGAATATTGGCATCCACGGGCAGAACAACCGGGTTGTCCACATCAAGCAACCGCATTTTACCTTCGGCAACGGCGGTTTCTTCGTCGATCATCAAAGAATCGAAAGTGAAGTTGCCATTGTCGGGATATTCGTATGTCCAATACCACTGCTTACCAATGATCTTAAGGGTAAGATCGGCATCCTCGACACGGTCTGCAAAATACAGCAGTCGGAAAGACGGGATCGCAATCACAAGAAGAATAAGAACCGGAACGACGGTCCAAACCACCTCAAGAAGGGTATGGTGGGTGGTTTTCGACGGTACCGGATTACGTTTCGCGCTGAAGCGATACAGAACGTAAAGCAACAATACCAAAACCACCACGGTGATGATCGTCATCAACCAGGTCAGTAGAATAAAGAAATCGTGGCCTTCGACAGCCACCGGCGAAACCGGATCTTGCAGCCCAAGCTGCCAAGGTTCTGCCTGACCAACAGCGGCCACAGCCGAACCATCAAGCCCGGTGAGTACCGCCAATCCCAGCAAAAGAATGGGAAATAGCTTCTTGATCGACATGCGAATCTGCCCCCTCGCATTACATCTCAAGGCGATATGCCTCAATCGTCTCCGTCCGTGACCTTGGTCTATTGTTCATCTGGCAAGTTACGGGTCCCTCTGCAATAGGGGCTTGCCATCTCAACCAAAGATTACCTCAACCGCGAAGCCGGAGTATTTCCTCTGACATATCTTATTCTTAATTGTCCTGCACATGAAAGTACATCGGTAACGCAGGCAAATAGCGCATCTAGGGCATCTGATCCAGAAAAAACCTCGCTGCGATGCACCAAAAACCTACCTATCATACGGTCATTTTAGCGCTTTGGTTTTATCTAAAAAAACTCTAAATACCCACGCCTAGATAGAAAAACCGCCATTTGTTTCAGAATAATTCTGCAGCGCATGAAATTGTTGCCACGCAACATAAACAGAGAATGACCTGCAAAACACTTCAACCAATGGATAAATCAAATCGCAAAAGTTTTTTGCACCAAAACATCCCTATTTTGCCAAAACACCGTTACGGCTTCCTTACGCCTGCAACTTTTCTAATAATATTGTGCAAAATCAGACCGCTGTCGCATCCAGCATCGGTCGATTCGCGCCCGATAAGAGATAAATTTATTTGCTGGGCGATAAATTCAAGGTTCCAAGCCTTTAATTATCAGGTGCTTTCCCCAATATCACCGATAGGAAGTCGGTTAGCGAGATCGCGTTTGCAGATTACGCTGTTCTAAAGTATGGATTTCGCTGATTATCAAACAAAGGGATGCCAACGTCTCTTGCGCGATACCGATTGTTAAATTCAGAGGTTCGTTAATGGCACGCCACGGAAGCAAAAAACTGTTCACCGCCGAATTGCGGTTGCTCAACAAACTCGAAACCATGAGCGACATTGTCGCCTTGCCAACCGAGATGCCCTCCGAACCGCACCAACCTGGCAGCGGCCCGGACCTATCGGCGGTTCACCATGCCATTGAAGAGCTAAAGGCTGAGCTGCTTTCCGACATCCGTGGCATCATGGAAGAGCAAAAAAAGCTCACCGTGCAGCATGAAAACGACGATGAAGACGATGCGCGCACCGAACTGCGGATGCTGAAAACCGAAATTCGCGCCTTGGCCAATTCCATTCAGGAAACCAAAAGGGAAATCGCCGCCCTTTATACCGCCCCTGAAGACGACAGCGGCACACGTATCAATATTGTGAAGGGCGAGTTGGACTCTGTCGTTGCCGCGACCGAGGATGCCACTGCAAACATCCTTGATACGGTCGAGAAAATCGATACTGCGGCCCACAACATTCGTTCTGCCGCGCCAGATGACTATACCCAGGGCCTTGCCGATGACATCGTTGAACTGGTGGTCAAAGTCTTTGAAAGCTGTAACTTCCAGGATTTGACCGGTCAGCGGATCACAAAAGTCGTCAACACCATGAAATATATCGAGGAACGCGTCACCCGCGTGATCGAAATTTGGGGCGATGATGACTTTGGCGAGTTCGATATCCCAGCCGATCCCAAAGGCCTCGACAATCTCGATAAGACCGTCACCAAGGCACCGGAAAACGCAACCCGCGTTAATCAGGACGAAGTCGATCAGATCTTCTCACAGGAAGAAATCGACGCCCTGTTTGATTGATCCGACTTTTATCAGCATCAGCCCAAACAGACAAAAGCCTGCCAATCGGCAGGCTTTTTCGCGTTTAGTCACATCAAGTCACACAGCAAAGCTGAGATGACCGAAAGCCCCTTAGGCGTGGCCCGCTTCCCCCGACAGCAATTCTGGCGCAAAGCCAAGCTTGGTAAATGCCCGTTCCCATTTGTCTTCGCAATCAATGTCGAACAAAAGGTCGGCATCCGCATCAAGATGTAACCAGCCATTGGCCAGAATTTCATTTTCCAACTGTCCGCTGCGCCATCCGGCATAGCCAAGGGCAAGGATACGGTTTTCCGGCCCTTCGCCCAGCGCAATTTGCTCTAGAATATCGACGGTTGCCGTCACCGACACCCCGTTATCGACATGCAAGGTCGCTTCGTTGGAAAAATCGGTGGAATGCAAAACAAAGCCACGGCTGCTTTCGACCGGGCCGCCAAAATGCACCTGAATGTCTTGGATGGTGTCGGCCGGGCGCGCAATGCCAAGCTGCTCAAGCAGTTCGGGGAATGTGATGCTGTCAATCACCCGATTGATCACCAACCCCATCGCACCGTCTTCATTGTGCGCGCAGACATAGACAACACTTTGCGAAAAGCGCGGATCACGCATGCCCGGCATTGCGATCAGCAACTTCCCACCAAGATATTCGCCTGTTGTGCTCCGCACGCCCATTTTTGATCTCTTTCTGTCTTTGGTTTCGTCAAGCCTAGCGCGATTAAGCATCCATTTCCATCAAGAACCCCGCATCGCGTGACAAAATATCACGCATCGCAGTCCTATCGCGCTGTCTTAGATGTAATGTCGCATTTGGGACCTCGCCACGGCATATCGTGACTATTTTACAATCACGCCGCAAAAAATCCCCCCTCAGAGACACCCTTCACACAGTCGTGGCTTGATTTGATCGTGCGCTGGGATTACGCCTTGCCTATGTGAAAAAGCGCCTGATTTATGCCACACCCAAGCGGCATCACAATGCCAGCCATTTGACACCGTGGCAGAGATCATAACGCCCACCGAATTTAAGGACATCGACGTGCTCCGCCACCTGATCACCCGGTTTGTGTTTTTGCTTGCTGCCCTCTGCGCCCCGGTCTTAACGCTACCGGCAGTGGCGGCGACGGACGTCGCAACCCCGTGGACCGACGAAGACTTCACGTCTGTCCGCCTTATCAGCGCCCAAACCCAAACCGGCCCATCACATACACTTCGCCTTGGCCTTGAATTCGAACTGCAACCAGATTGGAAAATCTATTGGCGCAGTGCGGGGGATGCGGGCTTTCCGCCCAATCTTGATTGGACCGGATCGCAAAATGTCGGGGATGCGCATATCCTTTGGCCCGCCCCACACAGATTTTCGATCTTTGGCCTCGAAACATTTGGCTATAAAAACCACATCATCCTGCCAATTGATGTTGCCATTCCCGATCGCACACATCCGGTCGCGGTGAATTTGGCCGTTGATTACCTTGTCTGCAGTGATATTTGCATCCCGGCATCCGCAACCTTCGCACTCGACATACCCGCGGGCGGCGATGCGTCCAAAACCGCGTCAAATGCATCGATCACCAGCAAGCATGCCCACGAAATTGAAAAATTCGTCTCGCAAGTCCCGCTAAGCGGCGACAACCTTCCGATCAACGTCACCTCCATTTTCCCGACCCAAAGCGGCGAAGCAACCCAGCTGCGCCTGTCTGTTTCCGGCCTCTCAAATGCCGGTGTGTCGGTTGATGACATCATGGTTGAAAGCCCGCTTCGCATCGGCTTTGGCGCGCCGGTCATGACCGATGAAAACGATGATGCAGATATCCGCACGTTTGATATCCCTGTACTCGGCCTTAAACCCGATGAAACCCTTGCCTCGGAAAAGGTCACGGTCACCGTGGTGGCCGGGCCATTGGCCATCGAACAGGACCTGACCGTCGGGAAACAAGACGCCTCAGGATCATCGTCCCAAACCAGCACGCCATCAAACGCCGCGTCTTCTGCAAAAGGCGCTTCATCTGCGAACAGCGCTGGCACCAATATCTGGCTCATCGGCCTATTTGCCTTGCTGGGCGGCTTGATCTTAAACGTCATGCCCTGCGTACTGCCGGTTCTGTCGATCAAGGTGATGTCGGCGATCAATGCCCGCGACAGCGAAATCAGCCGGGTACGAAGTGGCTTCTTGGCCAGTGCGGCGGGCATTGTGACCTCGTTCTGGCTGATTGCGGCGGTGCTGATCGGCATCAAATTCGCCGGCGGCTCCATCGGCTGGGGCATTCAGTTCCAGCAACCGCTTTTCCTGACGGTCATGACAATCGTCCTGGCCCTGTTTGCCCTGAACATGTGGGGTCTGTTTGAAATTAACGGCTCGGACAATCTGGGCACAGCGGCCAACGACGTCATCACCCAGCAGGAAAAAGGGGGCCGTCACCTCAGCAGTCATTTCATGACCGGCATGTTTGCGACCCTGCTTGCCACCCCCTGCTCGGCCCCGTTCCTTGGCACGGCTGTTGGCTTCGCGCTAGCCGGCAGCAGCTTTGACATCCTTTGGATTTTCACCTTGCTGGGCATTGGCCTTGCCACACCGTATTTGGCAATCGCCATACAGCCGCGCCTCGCCCATCTGCTGCCCAAGCCGGGCCGATGGATGAATGTGGTCAAGGTCGTGCTGGGTGTCGCGCTGGTCGGGACTGCTGTTTGGCTGCTTGGTATTCTATCGGTTCAAATCGGCCTTGGTGGGGCGATTGCGGTTGGTATCGGGCTTGTGTTCGGGTCGGTGTTTGTCTGGGCCCGCACCCGCAGTCAAACTTTGCGCACCCGGTTCATCTTCACCGCCCTTGCGGTATGTGGTTTCTTGGTTGCCTTGTTTGCACCGGGTTTCTCGCGCCCCCCCGCCGCATCAAATACCGCGAATGGCCCCAATGGCACGAATGAGGCCCTGAATTGGCAGGCATTTGCGCCTGAATCCATTCCCGCCCTGATTGCCGATGGCAAAACGGTGTTTGTCGATATCACCGCCGAATGGTGTGTCAGTTGTCAGGTGAACAAAAAACTGGTTTTGGAAACCGACGACGTCGCCAACACATTGGCCGAGGACGACATTGTTCTGATGCAGGCCGACTGGACCCGTCCCGATCAACAGATCGCCGACTATCTGGCATCGTATGGCCGGTATGGCATCCCGTTTAATGCTGTCTTTGGGCCAAGCACACCGGACGGCGTTTTGCTTTCTGAATTGCTCAGCAAAGATGCGGTTTTAGATGCCATCAAGGATGCACGCTAAAAGTCGGGCTTTAAAGGCTTGCCTTGCTCCTAACGCATTCCAGCCGCATCTTGGGATTATCGGAACAATTGCGACAGTACAGCGTAGAATTCATTATACTTGGTAAGACGGTCACGGATCTCATTGTACATCCAGTGATTTTATAGTTTGCTTCCAAGCATGCGCTCAATGACGCGATCAAAAATGGTCGCGCAACATAACGGAGATATCCATGACCATTTCAGTCGGCACCAAAATCCCGGATGTAACCCTGTTCCGCGCGACCAGCGACGGCCCAGAAGCTGTCAATTCCAAAGAATTCTTCGCAGACCGCAAGATCGTTCTGTTTGCTGTTCCGGGTGCCTTCACCCCGACCTGTTCGGCCAAACACCTTCCGGGCTTCGTCGCCAAAGCTGATGAAATTAAGGCCAAAGGCGTTGATGAAATCGTCTGCCTTGCCTCGAACGATGCGTTCGTCCTGCAGGCATGGGCCGAAAGCGAAAAGGCCGAAGGCATCACCATGCTTTCCGATGGCGACCTTGCCTTTGTTGATGCCACCGGGCTTGAGCTTGACCTGACCGGTCGCGGCCTTGGCAAACGCGCCAACCGTTTTGTCATGGTTGTCGAAAACGGCGAAGTCACCCATTTGGCCGTCGAAGAACCGGGCGCATTTGAAGTTTCCAGCGCAGAAGCCGTTCTGCCGAAGCTTTAATCACGCTGGCCAATCGGTCCGCGACGTTAATCGTCGCGACAAAAACACAAAGCTCCGCAGGCCACTGCGGAGCTTTTATGCGTAACAGCCAAAGATAACTTAGCGCGGCAACAAAACCGGAATTGGGTCTTCGCGGTCATCGAAGTCACATTCAAAGGTCGGATTGGTGTGTTTCGCAATGAAATGCACAACGCCTTCGCGGAACTCTTCGACGATGGGCGACCAGCTCATGAAGACGTGGCCACGACTGTCATATTCGCGAATATCGGGGTCATCCATCAATTCTGAAAAGCTGTGGCCAAGATCTTCTGTTGCACCGGCAAGCAACCAGGATGGCTGCAAACCACCGTGCCACAAAATGTAAACGCCACCGACACCGTCCAGTTTCAGTTCCGAAACATCATCAATCATGAACAGACGGTAATAGTCCCCGCGCGGACTTTTGCGCCACTTGATATCTTGTGCTTTTGGTTGGCGAATAGAGCCAAGAGACCAAAATCCCATAACTTCCTCCAAGCACGTCAAAACACGTGCAAACACATGTTACACGCATCCCAACATTGCTTATTATTCTTCTGGGTATAAACATACCGCAGTATATGTAAACGATTGGTTGATTAATTCTGCCCGATAAAAACGCCAAACGACGCTTTCCAAAAAGGCGTTAATCACTCTTGTCGTTTAGATACAGGAAGTATTCTAAAACTTTAACCGATTAATCGAACAATTTGTCGATGTCGTCCTGGCTGATACCTTCGCCTTCTAATTGCGGTCCGTTTAGAAGGTCAGAATCTTCCGGTGCGTCATCTTTGCTCTCTTTTTCTGGAACAGGAAGATCCGCAAACGCATCCTCGCCCCAGATAGAAATCATGTTGTGTACGCGTTCCTCAACAAATTCGAGGGTACTGACAACCTTGTTGATACGCTGGCCTGTGATGTCCTGGAAATTACAGGACTCAAAGATTTTCGTCACATTGAATGCGATTTGCTCGACGTGATCAGCAACGAAATCGTTCGGTGCTGAATTTTTCAACGTCATCGTCAAATCATCAATGATTTCAGCGGATTCAAGGATGGTGTGCGTCGCCATCTCTGTATCCTTGACGATGGCATCCAGCTCCGTCGCGGCATTGATGAACCGATCATCTTCTGCCTTTGGATGACGCAGCGACGCTATCTGAAGCTTGGCCTTATGGATGTGCTCGTTCATCTGCTCGATCTGGGTGCGGATCAATTCCAGATCATCACGATCCGGTTCGGCCGCCCCGGGTCGATTGCTGTGTGACGGCTCGCTTGAAACCGGTTCTGGCAAAACATCCATCGGCGCATCGTCTGATGCGGATGCAGATGACGCTGCTTGTCCCCCATTTCCAACCGCGTCACGCAATTCGGCGACTTCTGTGCGCAAGGCCCGGATTTCATCAAGCACCGCCTGATTGATGCCGGATGGCTCGGCGGAAACAGGCGTTGGTGTTGGCGACGGCAAGACATCCCCGGCCCCCAAACCACTTTCGAGGGTCGGGTCAAAAAATGAATCTGACCAATCCTCGACACTCCCACCCGCGCGTTCTTTTAGACGACGTTCTGCGGTAAACACTTTTTGCACCCGACGCGACATGATTGAATTCAAACCTCCGGCAATGGGCATTCGCCCAATCGCACTATCCCCAAACTTAACCCCACCGGGCTCCGTTTATCACAATTGAAACAAGTATAAGGGTTGAGATTGCGACAAGTCCAACGAGTTTCAAGGACAAGTCCTTGAAAAAGAACACCCCGACCATTTGGACGGGGTGTTCTAAGTAACCGCTAAACCTTACGGATCAAGCTGTTTCCGGCTTCCAGCGCAAGACTGGCTTTCTTGCCGCCGCCGTTTCATCAAGACGACGACGTGGGGTCAGATACGGTGCATTCTTAAAGAATTCCGCATCCCCAGATTGCGCCTTGCCCACCAAATGCAGAACCGAATCACAGAATTCATCAATCGATTCTTTGGTTTCGGTCTCGGTCGGCTCGACCAAAAGCGCACCATGCACGACCAATGGGAAATACATCGTCATCGGGTGGAAACCCTCGTCAATGATTGCCTTGGCAAGATCAAGTGTCGAAACACCGGTATCTTTCAGGAAACCATCGTCAAACAGGGCTTCGTGCATGCAATAGCCCGGATAGGCCACGCTAAGCTTGTCTTTCAAACGGGCCAACAGATAGTTCGCATTAAGAACCGCATCGCCAGATGCCTGCCGCAAACCATCCGAACCGTGGCTTTTCATATAGGCCAGCGCGCGAATGAACATCCCCATCTGACCATGGAAACCTTTCAGACGACCAAACGGCTTGGTGCCGTCATTTTCGTCTGCGGTTTCGACCAAACGAAACCCATTCTCGGTGCGCACCACATAGGGGATCGGCGCGAACGGTGCCAAGGCATCGGAAAACACAACCGGCCCGGAACCCGGCCCACCACCGCCATGCGGCGTCGAGAAGGTTTTATGCAAGTTGATATGCATCGCATCAATGCCAAGATCCGCCGGGCGCACCCGACCAACAATGGCGTTGAAGTTCGCCCCATCGCAATAGAAATAGCCACCAGCTTCATGCACCAGATCGGCAATCTTGCGGACGTCACGCTCAAACAATCCGCAGGTATTGGGATTGGTCAACATGATCCCGGCCACATCATCGCCAAGCTTGGCTTCAAATGCGGCCAAATCAACACGGCCATCTTCGGTTGCCGGGATTGAATCCACGGTAAAGCCACAGGCCGCCGCCGTTGCCGGGTTGGTGCCATGTGCTGATTCCGGCACCAAAACGCGACGACGGTTTTCACCGCGTGCATCAAGGGCCGCACGAATGGCCATCATGCCGCAAAGTTCGCCCTGCGCACCAGCCGCCGGTGACATGGCAACCGCGGGCATGCCGGTCAGAACCAGCAACCAATGCGCACATTGATCCATCAGCTCAAGCGCACCCTGAACCGTGCTTTCCGGCTGCATCGGGTGCAGATCAGAAAGACCGGGCAGACGGGCAACTTTTTCGTTGATGCGCGGGTTATGCTTCATCGTGCATGACCCAAGCGGGAAGAACCCGGAATCAATGCCGAAATTCTTCTGTGACAAACGGGTAAAGTGGCGCACTACTTGTGGTTCCGAAAGCCCCGGAAGACCAACATCGCTGTCACGGTCCAAACCGCCAAGACGCGATTTGGTTCCTTTGGGCTCAGGCAAATCAACGCCGGTACGGCCCGCTTGGCCCTGTTCAAAAATCAGTTTTTCTTCAAGAACAAGTCCACGGTTACCGGTATGGGTTGTGAAGGTCATGCCAGCGCCTCCTTCAATGCGTCCGCTAGGGCCGCGATGTCGTCATCGGTATTGGTTTCGGTCACCGCCACCAAAAGGTAATTGTCCAGATCAGAACGGTTCGGATACAGACGCGACAATGGAACGCCACCAAGAACATTCTTGGCAACAAGCGTTTCAACGACTTCGGCCGCTGGCTTGGAAAGCTTCACGGTAAATTCGTTAAAGAAGCTGTCATTGACCACAGTAACACCCGGCACAGCATCCAACGCATCGGCAGCCTTACAGGCGTTTTCATGGTTCAATGTGGCCAAACGGCGATACCCATCTTCGCCAAGCAGGCTCATATGCACCGTAAAGGCCAGCGAACACAGACCCGAGTTGGTACAAATGTTCGAAGTCGCCTTCTCGCGGCGGATATGCTGCTCACGCGTCGAAAGGGTCAGAACAAAACCGCGCTTACCATCCTGATCGACGGTTTCACCACACAGACGACCGGGCATCTGACGCACCAGTTTCTGGGTCGTGGCAAACAGACCAACATACGGCCCGCCATAGTTCAGCGCATTACCGATCGACTGGCCTTCGCCACAGACGATGTCAGCACCAAAGCTGCCCGGCGATTTGATCGCGCCAAAGGCAACCGCCTCGGTAAAGACAACGACCAAAAGCGCGCCCTTTGCGTGGCAAACTTCGGCAAGCTTGGTGTGATCCTGCACGCGCCCGAATACGTCGGGGTACTGAACCACAACACATGCGGTCTGATCATCAATCAGATCGTCAAGTTCTTCGACCGTTGCCTGCTGTTCTGGATTGCCATCGCGTCCGGCAACTTCGGTGTCGCTATACTGGCAATAGGTTTCGGTCACTTCGCGGTAATGCGGATGCACACCACCGGACAGAACTGCCTTTTTACGACGGGTCGCACGGCACGCCATCAATACGGCTTCGGCACAGGATGTCGCACCATCCCACATGGATGCGTTGGCCACATCCATACCGGTGATCGACGCAACCTGTGTCTGGAACTCGAACAAATACTGCAAGGTGCCTTGCGCGATTTCCGGCTGATACGGCGTATAAGCCGTCAGGAACTCACCGCGCTGGATCACGTAATCGACTGTCGCCGGAACATGGTGGCGATAGGCCCCTGCACCTAGGAAACTCGGCACGCTTGATGCACCGGTGTTTTTGGCTGCAAGCGCCATCATGTCGCGTTCGACCTGCATTTCACCAAGATGGCTTGGCAGATCAACCGGGGCATCCAACAACGCACCGTCTGGAACGTCACTGTAAAGTTCTTCGACCGACGACGCCCCGATGGTTTCAAGCATCGACGCGCGATCAGCGCTGGTTAACGGAAGATAACGCATGCTTAAAGGCCTTCGACGAAGTCGTTATAAGCAGCTTCATCCATCAGCTCATCAAGCTGGGACTCATCGGTCAGCGTCATTCTAAAGAACCAGCCGTCCGTTTCCGGGGCTTCGTTCACCAATGCCGGGTTATCATCAAGGTCTTCGTTAACTTCAACGATCTCGCCATCAAGCGGGGCATAAACGTCGCTGGCGGCTTTAACGGATTCAACAACGGCTGCATCGCCGTCCTTGGTCAGTTTTTTACCAACTTCTGGCAGTTCAACGTAAACGATATCGCCCAGTGACTGCTGTGCGTAATCGGTAATGCCAACGGTCGCGATGCCGTCTTCAAGTTCAATCCACTCATGTTCCTGCGAGAATTTTTTAGCCATTGTATTTCGTCCCTGTTGATCGATTGTCTGCCAACGCGGCGATCAGCCGCACATTCAAGAAAGTTTTCTGCACTTAGCCGCGGAAATAACGGTGCGGTGCAAACGGAAGTTCAACGATTTCTGCCGGGCGGGCCTTGCCACGCACCATAAGATCGACCTTGGTACCCGGTGCGGCAAATTCAATTGCCACATAGCCCATCGCAATCGGGCCATCGACGGTCGGTCCAAATCCACCACTGGTGATTTCGCCGATTTCTTCGCCGTCGCTGTTTAAGATCGCGGTGTGTTCACGTGCCGGTGCCTTGCCTTCGGGCTTGATGCCAACACGTTTGATGTCCGCACCATTTTCCAGCTGATCCAAAATCACATCAGCGCCCTTAAATCCGCCTTCGGCACGGCGACGCTTATTGATGATCCAGTTCAGATCGCCTTCAACCGGGGTGGTGGTGTCGTTAATGTCATTACCATACAGGCAAAGCCCCGCCTCAAGACGCAGCGAATCACGCGCGCCAAGGCCGATGGCCTCAACCTCGTCTTCCGCCAAAAGCTTGCGCGCCAATTCTTCGGCACGGTCATTGGGCACGGAAATCTCATATCCGTCTTCGCCAGTATAACCCGACCGCGTGACAAAGCACGGAATGCCCGCAATATCCAACTCGGCAAAGCTCATGAATTTAAGGTCTGCGACCGCCGCGGCAAAGCGTGCCAAAACATTGGCGGCCTCTGGACCCTGCAACGCCATCAGCGCGCGGTCATTGATTTCTTCAAGGTTCACACCATCCCCAAGATTGGCGCGCATATGGACAATATCATCATCCTTGCAGGCCGCATTGATCACCAAAAACAGGCTTTCGCCCGCATTGGTGATCATAAGATCATCAAGAATGGTGCCGTCATCACTGGTAAAGGTGGAATAACGTGTGCGACCGGGTTTAAGGATCGCGATATCACCAGGCACAAGCTTTTCAAGCTCCGCGACGCGGTTTTCACCGGTCAGGCGGACCTGGCCCATATGTGAAACGTCAAAAAGTCCGGCTTTGGCGCGGGTATGAAGATGCTCGGCCTTAACACCCAACGGGTATTGAACCGGCATGTCATAGCCAGCGAACGGCACCATTTTGGCACCAAGTTCTACATGCAGGTCATGAAGGGCAGTTTTAAGCAGTACGGTCTCTTGATCCGCCATTAAGGTCTCCCGGACAGTCGTTGTGAAACATAGCCGACCAATGGCCAACCACATCCCCCTCTGTCTTGGAGCCTGAAAGAATCACAGCCGATTTAACGGATCGGTCTGCTTACATCTTCGGCGAGACAAGCATCTTTAAGATGCCGCCTACTTTCCAGAGTCCCATCTCCCCGCGGTCCGTTTGCCTGAGAGTTTCCGGGGTGGTTGCTCCTTCGGCGTCCGCGTGATCTGTCTAAGACCGTGGCACTCTCCCACGGGGATCAATTGGGTATGCGTTCTTATACGGATTTACCCCCAACCCGACCAGCCCCTAATTTCGGGCAATCAGGATGGGGCATATTCAACCCTGACGGGTTATTCTGAACCGAAACGACGGTTATATTCAAGCTGATCAGCACTCAGCTGGAAGCCCATATAAATTTCGAAATCAGGTCCCGCCCAAACATCGGCCAGCGGCACGTTCAACGTCACCTGCTCATCGCGGTAACGTGCAAGATTAAGGTTTTCGGGGAACGGCATGTTCACATCAAAAACCGATTTCTCGACGAAATTGCCATCGGGATCACGCAACGCCACGAAATACTTAAAGCTTGCCGAACGATTTTGCGCCGCTGGGCCAAGCTCGCCAGTAATCACCGGGCTGATGATCACGTTCAGCACACCATCATCAAGATCATAGCCGCAATCACCGTCATAGCCATTCAGCTCGGCTTCAAACACAACGTCGGTCAAATCCTTGCCGGTCCCGTTAAACTGGACCAACTTTGCCGTATCCTTTGGAAGATACGCCGCCGGACACGCCGGAACTGGTGCTTCTTCGAACGGATTTGTCCCGCACGCGGCCAAAAGCCCACCAAGAGACACCATTCCAAATGCACATACGCGCCGCAATCCGTTACCGATCGTCATCCAAGCCTCTATTATAGCGTTTGTTTCGTGACCTTCCCCGGTTCGGGCCCAATTGATGGGTGGTCCGCGCGCAGTCTATTCTTTCGCTTCAAGACACACAACCCGCTTCAAATGTCCGCAATCAAAGAATACCTCAAACCACCGCAGCCAACCCACCACGTCAATCGTTGCTCAGACATTGCACAGCACGATCAGGCGGGTTATGTAACGGGGGCATAGAAACAACTGCGCTTGTCGTATCAGCGCCTCTAAAACCCGGACAGTATCATGCCAGACAAAGCCGAACTTCGGATCGTTCTTGCCAACCCGCGCGGCTTCTGCGCCGGCGTTGACCGTGCGATTGAAATTGTGGAAAAGGCGCTCGAAAAATATGGCGCGCCCGTCTATGTCCGACACGAAATCGTCCATAATAAATTCGTCGTCGACCGCCTGCGCGATATGGGGGCAGTGTTCGTTGATGAACTTGATGCGGTGCCTGACGGCGTTCCGGTAATCTTTTCCGCGCACGGGGTGCCAAAATCCGTCCCCGAAGCCGCCGAAAGCCGCAATCTGCAATATCTTGATGCGACCTGCCCGCTGGTATCGAAAGTCCATCGGGGGGCGGAACGTCATCACGCCGATGGCAAGCATATCCTTTTGATCGGTCACGCCGGCCACCCCGAAGTCATCGGGACGATGGGCCAATTGCCGCCCGGCAGCATGACCTTGATCGAAACCGAAGAAGACGCCGAAAAGCTGGAATACGACCATCCGGAAAATCTTGCTTTTGTGACGCAAACGACCTTGTCGCTCGACGATACCGCCAAAATTATTGAAATTCTTCAGCGGCGCTTCCCAAGCATTTCGGTGCCGAAAAAAGAAGACATTTGCTATGCGACCACCAATCGCCAGCACGCGGTCAAACTGATTGCCGAGCAAACCGACGCCATCCTTGTTCTGGGCGCGCCGAACTCGTCAAACTCCAACCGCTTGGTTGAGGTCGCCAAACGCGAAGGATGCCTTAAATCGGTGCTGGTTGAACGGGCCAAGGACATTGATTGGTCGACCCTTGAAGGCATCAAATCGCTTGGCATTACCGCCGGTGCATCCGCGCCAGAAGTTCTGGTCGAAGAAGTCATTGATGCCTGTCGTGAACGTTACAATGTCACGGTTGAAACCATCACATTGACCGACGAAAATGTGACGTTCAAACTGCCCCGTCAGTTGGCAAGCTAACCGGCATCAAAACCTAATTCAGGAATATAAAAGACCCAATGGCCGTCTATACCGACGTTTCAGACGAAGATATCGCGCGTTTTGTTGCCGAATACGATATCGGTGATGTCGTGTCCTTTAAGGGCATCGCAGAAGGTGTGGAAAACACCAACTTTCTGCTGCAAACGACCCAAGCCCCTTTTATCCTTACCCTTTATGAAAAGCGGGTAAATCCGGATGATTTGCCATTTTATCTGGGGCTGATGGATCACCTGTCGGCCAGCGGGCTTAATTGCCCCACCCCGATCCACGGCAAAGACGGCGTTGCGCTGCGCCGCCTGTGCGGGCGTCCAGCCGCCATCACATCCTTCCTGCAAGGCATGTCGCCGCGCCGCATCCTGCCCCATCATTGTGCCGGGCTTGGCACCGCATTGGCACAGCTCCATACCGCCGGGCAAGACTTTGAAATGCACCTGCCCAACGCGCTAAGTGTTAAGGGATGGCGCCCGCTATTTGAAAGCTGCCAGGAACATGCCGACGATGTCGAGCCGGGCTTGGGCAAAATGATCGCTGACGAGCTTGATTATCTTGAAGCCAACTGGCCGCATGACCTGCCAAAAGGCGTCATTCACGCCGACCTATTCCCCGACAATGTCTTTTTCTTCCCGGGCAAAGAAGATGTGTCGGGCCTGATTGATTTCTATTTCGCGTGTAATGATCTTTTGGCCTATGACATCGCAATTTGCATGAATGCATGGTGCTTTGAACCTGACAGCAGCTTTAACGTCACCAAGGCGAAAAACCTGCTGTCACAGTATGGCAAGGTCCGCGCCCTGTCTGAGACCGAGCTTGCCGCCCTTCCGGTTCTGGCGCGTGGGGCCAGTTTGCGCTTTTTGCTGACCCGTCTTTATGACTGGGTCAACACGCCAAAGGACGCCTTGGTTACCCCCAAAAATCCGCGCGAATACATCACCAAATTGCGTTTTCATCAACGGGTGAAAAACGCATCCGCCTATGGTTTAGATTAGGGGCATTCCCCAACAAGGACGCGACGACATGACGACACAGCCAACTGACGATAACCGCGTCGATATCTTCACCGACGGTGCCTGCAGCGGCAACCCCGGCCCCGGTGGTTGGGGGGCGATCCTGCGCTTTAAGGGTGTGGAAAAGGAACTGTCGGGGGGCGATCCCGAAACAACCAACAATCGCATGGAAATGATGGCCGCGATCAGTGCACTCGAAGCCCTGAAACGTCCGTGCATCATCAATATCTATACCGACAGCAGCTATGTGCGCGACGGCATCACCAAATGGATTTTTGGCTGGCAAAAACGCGGCTGGAAAACCGCTGATAAAAAGCCGGTCAAAAATGTCGAACTTTGGAAACGGATGCTCGAAGCCCTAAAACCCCACCAAGTCGAATGGCACTGGGTCAAAGGTCACGCAGGTCATCCCGAAAACGAACGCTGCGATGAACTGGCCCGAATGGCTGTCCCGAAATAGCGATAAATCATTATAATTTATAATAAATACTTGAAGATGAACGTCTTTGCCCCAAAATATGTGGGGCTTTAAGTCTTTAGACTGTATTATTTATAAGAAAAACAAAATCAAACTTGCGTTCCGACGAACTTCCGGGTTGAGTTAACCTCGACGTTGGGGGGATTGGCCCCCATACAAAGGTCGAGTACGATACAGCTTGGCTCGTTGGAGATGGGTGCCTAGGAGAATACGCTTGTCGCGCGGACCGTACGGTTTTTTACAACGGAAGTCCCTCAGCAGCCGGCTGCTATTTATAGCATTGCCGCTGGTCTCTGTATTCTCTCTCGCCTTGTTCATTATCTTTGGCTACATCAGCTATAAGGTGCTGCGCGACGACCTCAATGGCAAGGTCGAACAAACCGCCGATATCAACGCCCGCGTGCTGGCAACCCCATTCTGGTATCTTGATGTCGATAATATCGAATCGGCCCTGAACGCCATGGCGCGTGACCGCGACATCGTCGCCGTTCAGGCCTTGGGGGCAGACGGAACCGAATTTGCCCATACCGGCGTATCCCAAACCGAGTTGGCCGATACCTTGCGTCTGTCGCGCCGGGTTTATTTTGAACGCAACAATGTCCGCCACGATGTTGGCGAACTGGTGATTTACTTCACCGAGGAACGCGTCAAAAACCTTCTGATGCGCCGTATCGCAATTGACATGATCTTGTTTGGCCTGCTGATCTCGGTGGTCGCGGCCAGCCTGTTGATCGCCAACAAACGGTCGATCAAAGAACCGCTTAATCGTCTTTTGCATTCCATCCGCATGACCAAACATGGGCGCCTGCGTCGCCCCGTGGAATGGAACAGCTCGGATGAACTGGGTCTTTTGATCCGCGAATATAACGAAATGGTCGCCCTTCAGGGCCAATCCCAAGAAGAAGCCCAGCGTAAACAGGCCCTGCTTGAAGCAACCCTTCATAATATCGGTCAGGGCATCTGCCTGTTCGATCAGGACCTTAATCTGATGGTCTGGAACGAACGCTATATCGAATTGCTTAATCTGCCGCGCGATCTGGTCAAGGAAGGCACCCCGCTTTCCGATATCCTGCGTTTCAACGGTGAACGCGGCGAATATGGCGATGTCAGCATTCAGGCGCTGATTTCCGATCGTGTTGCGATTGCGCGCCGTCGCGAACCTTATCGTATGGAACGCACCCGCCCGAACGGCCGCGTCATTCAGGTTGATCACAACCCAATGCCCGGCGGCGGCTATGTTGCGACCTATACCGACATTACCGAACGCAAACAAACCGAAGCCCGCATGCGCCATCTCGCCGTGCATGACGTGCTGACCAGCCTGCCCAACCGCACCTTGTTCCTTGATCGCCTGCGGCAGGCATTGCTGTCGGCACGCCGTTTCCAACGGGGTGTGACCGTGCTGTTTGTCGACCTTGACCGGTTTAAGGACATCAATGACCACTTTGGTCATGACGTCGGCGATCTGATGATTCAGGAAATGGGGCAGCGCCTGTCACGGATCATCCGCGATTCTGATACGGCCGCACGTCTTGGCGGCGATGAATTTGCCATCATCCAGACCGACGTTCAAAACATCGAAGACACCATTGCCCTGGCACAACGCATCATTGATGAACTTTGCCAGCCATTTGATTGCCGAGGTGTGCGTCTGCATTCCACCGCCAGTGTCGGCATCACCCTGTTCCCAGAGGACGGCGAAAACCCCGAACAGCTGGTCAAAAATGCGGACATGGCGATGTATGCTGCCAAGGCCGAAGGCCGCAACAATTACCGCTTCTTCCTGCCATCCATGCATGAACGGGTCAAAGAACGCAAAACCATCGAAGAAGATCTGCGCCACGCGCTGGAGCACGATCAGCTTGAACTGTACTACCAACCCAAAATCGACTGCCACAACGAACGGGTTGTCGGTGCCGAAGCCCTTGTGCGCTGGCACCACCCGGAACGCGGCATGATCCTGCCCGGCGAATTTATATCGGTCGCCGAAGAATGCGGCTTGATCAACCGTCTCGGTGCGTGGGTTCTCGAAAAGGCGTGCAAGCAAACGCAAATCTGGCGCGAATCAACTTTGCCCGGCATGCGCATTGCCGTGAACCTGTCCCCCGCACAGTTCCAGGACGCCGAACTGGTTGCCAGTGTCACACGGATTTTAAAGGACACCGCCCTTCCCGAAGGCACACTGGAACTCGAAATCACCGAATCCATCCTGATGAACAATCCGGAAAAGGCGGTTTCAACCCTCAAAGAGCTCAAAGCCCTTGGCGTGCTCATCGCGATTGATGACTTTGGCACGGGCTATTCATCGCTGAACTACCTGAAACGATTCCCGGTCACCTCGATCAAAATTGACCGATCCTTTGTCAATGACATCCATGTGGACGAAGATGACAAGGCAATTGTCGATGCCGTCATCGGCCTTGGCCACAGCCTGAACCTCGAAGTCGTGGCCGAGGGTGTGGAAGAAGTCGAACAGTTCAAATACCTGTGTGAAAAGGGCTGCGACTTCATTCAGGGCTTCTTGTATTCCAAGCCTTTGCCGTCCGACACCTTCGTTAAATGGGTCAATGAACGCCAAAGTCAGGAAACCGAAAAGGTCTGCGCGAAAACCTAGTAAACCGCACTGGGTTCAGACGGCTGTTTACCATCGCGCGGCATCACCGGACCGCTGCCAGACGTGCGATCCACCAGATCGACAATTTCGGAAATCACCCGCACCAACTGGTAATCCTTTGGCGTATAGACCGCCGCAACCCCCATTTGGCGTAACACAAGCATATCCGCGTCCGGAATGATCCCGCCAACAACAACGGGAATATGCCCCGCCCCCTTGGCGCGTAATCCATTGACCACATCACGCACCAACGGCACGTGCGATCCTGACAGGATCGATAACCCGATCACATGCGCGCCTTCATCAATCGCGTTGCGTACCAGTTCATCCGGCGTCCAGCGGATGCCGTCATAGACAACCTCAATCCCGACGTCACCGGCCTTAACCGCAATCTGTTCCGCCCCGTTGGAATGCCCATCCAACCCCGGCTTGCCAACCAGCATCTTCATGCGTTCACCCAGCTTCTCAGAAACCTCGTCAACGCGTGTACGCAACGTCTGAATATTGTCCGCATCCCCGGTGACGATCATGGATGTAATGCCGGTCGGCGCACGGTATTCGCCAAACACCTCGCGCAGGGTTTCGGACCATTCGCCGGTGGTCACACCGGCATGCGCACAGGCAATCGAACTTTCCATGATATTGCGGCCTTCGCGCGCGGCCTGTTCCAACCCCGCCAGCGTATCTTTCACCGCGGCCTGATCCCGATCGGATCGCCAGGCTTTCAGTTTTTCGATCTGTTCCTGCTCGGCCATGTCATCGACGGTCATGATCGATTTTTCGCCCGACGTTAATGGCGATGGTTCGGTCTCGGCAAAGGCATTGACGCCCACCACCTTGGTCGCGCCGCTTTCAATATCGGCCAAGCGCATGGCATTGGATTTGACCAATTCCTGCTTCATATATCCGGCATCCACCGCCGCAATTGCCCCGCCCATCGCATCAAGCCGGGCCAATTCTGCCCGCGCCCCGTCTTTTAAGGCACCGACCTTGCGCTCAATCGCGGGATTGCCATCAAACAGGTCCTCATATTCCAAAAGATCGGTTTCATAGGCCATGATTTGCTGAAGTCGCAGCGACCATTGCTGATCCCATGGCCGCGGCAGGCCCAGCGCCTCGTTCCACGCTGGCAACTGCACCGCACGCGCACGCGCATTTTTTGACAGCACCACCGACAACATTTCGATCAAGATGCGATACACATTGTTTTCGGGCTGCTGTTCGGTCAGGCCCAGCGAATTGACCTGCACCCCATACCGGAACCGACGGTATTTGGCGTCCTTGATCCCGTAACGATCCCGGGTGATTTCATCCCACAATTCGCAGAACGCCCGCATCTTGCAGATTTCCGTGACGAACCGAATGCCTGCATTCACAAAAAATGAAATTCGGCCGACGACTTTGGCAAAATCTTCTTCGGGCACCTGTCCTGAATCCCGGATCGAATCCAAAACCGCAATCGCCGTACCAAGCGCATAGGCCAATTCCTGCTCTGCCGTCGCACCCGCTTCTTGCAAATGGTACGAACACACATTCATCGGGTTCCATTTTGGCACCTCGCGATATGTGAATGCCGCAACGTCTGTAATCAGTTTCAGGCTGGGCGCAGGCGGAAAGATATATGTCCCGCGCGACAGGTATTCCTTGATGATGTCATTTTGCGTTGTCCCCTGAAGGCTCGCCCGCGCGGTTCCCTGCTTTTCCGCCACCGCGATATACAGCGACAACAACCACGCCGCCGGGGCGTTGATCGTCATCGATGTATTCATTTGATCAAGCGGAATACCCTCAAACAACGTCATCATGTCGCCCAGATGCCCGACAGGCACCCCGACCTTCCCGACTTCGCCGCGCGCCAAAATATGGTCCGCGTCATATCCGGTCTGGGTCGGCAAATCGAACGCGACCGAAAGCCCCGTTTGTCCCTTCGCCAGGTTCTGACGATACAGCGCGTTTGATGCCGCTGCCGAACTATGCCCGGCATAGGTGCGAATAAGCCACGGCCGATCGCGTTCCGGGCTTGTTGCACTGCGCTTGTTTTCCATCGCCATCACGACCTCGCGTACTTTTATTGCTGACATTGTTACATTTAATTGCGCATAAACGTTATTAAATTATCCACTAGACATCATTTGGATAATTATATAACAATTTGTGCAACGCGATAAAAGCGAAAAACACGCCACCCCGAAAAACCACCGCGCGAAACCGCCGGGAATTCGGGGAATATTCCGGGAAACGAAAACAAATTCCGGGACTTGGCGGTTTCGCCGAACGCAGCGCAACACAGGATCATCAAAGGGTCATTTAAAGACACCACAGCCCAGCGCGATTCGGATCGACCCGAAAAAGGAGTAAAGGCCATGAACACCACCGCTGAAGTGCTGCCTTTCCGTGGCGGTCAGGACATCAAAGATCTGTATGAGATCGGCGAAATCCCGCCGCTCGGCCATGTACCCAAAAACATGTATGGCTGGGCCATTCGCCGCGAACGTCACGGCGAACCCGATACCGCCATGGAATGCGAAGTTCTGCCCGTCACCCAGCCAGACAGTCACGAAGTCCTCGTTCTCGTGATGGCGGCCGGGGTGAATTACAACGGTGTGTGGGCATCCCTTGGCAAACCGATCTCGGTCTTTGATGTCCATGACAGCCCGTTTCACATTGCCGGGTCCGATGCATCGGGCATCGTTTGGGCGGTCGGATCCAAAGTCACGCGCTGGAAAGTCGGCGACGAAGTCGTCATTCACTGTAATCAGGATGATGGCGACGACGAAGAATGCAACGGCGGCGATCCGATGCTGTCCCCGACCCAGCGGATTTGGGGCTATGAAACGCCTGATGGATCATTCGCACAATTTACCTGTGTGCAATCCCAGCAACTTATGCCCCGGCCCAAGCACCTGACGTGGGAAGAAAGTGCGTGTTACACCCTGACCCTTGCCACCGCCTATCGCATGCTGTTTGGCCATCGCCCGCATATCTTGCGCCCGGGTCATAATGTTTTGGTTTGGGGGGCGTCTGGGGGATTGGGGTCCATGGCGATCCAATTGATCACCACCGCTGGCGCCAATGCCATCGGGGTTATTTCCGATGAATCAAAGCGTGAATTTGTTCTGGGCCTTGGGGCCAAGGCCGTCATTAACCGCAAGGATTTTGAATGCTGGGGGCAATTGCCGACCGTGAATGGTCCGGAATTTGGCGCCTATATGAAAGAAGTCCGCAAGTTCGGCAAAGCCATTTGGGACATTACCGGCAAGGGCACAGACGTTGATATCGTCTTTGAACATCCGGGCGAGCAAACCTTCCCGGTATCGTGCAATGTGGTTAAACGCGGCGGCATGGTTGTGTTTTGTGCTGGCACCACCGGCTTTAACCTGACCTTTGATGCCCGGTTTGTCTGGATGCGCCAAAAACGCATCCAAGGCAGCCACTTTGCCAACCTGAAACAGGCCGCCCAGGCCAACAAGCTGATGATCGAACGCCGCATCGATCCCAGCATGTCCGAGGTGTTTGGCTGGGATGATATCCCGCGCGCCCACATGAAAATGATGAATAACGAACACAAACCCGGAAACATGGCCGTACTGGTACAGGCCAAACGCCCGGGCATGCGCACCCTCGAAGAAGCAGTCGAAACCTGAACCCACATAAAGGATCGACTGACCATGGCATCCCGTTTGCGCGTTCTTCCCCTGTCCGGCATCGGGATGCCAGCCCCTCTACCAACGAACAACGGCCTTACACAGCCACGCCGATCCAAGGACCAAAACCATGACAGATACCGCCCTGCTTTCTGATCTGAACCGTTTGTGTGACGATACTTTGTCGGCATTGGCCCCGGTCTATGACGCGGCTGAAAATGCGCTGCGTGCGTCTGTCACGGTCGATGGCAAAATCGACGCTGCCGCGTTTGATGAAAACCAATTTTCCGCCCACGGCTTTGCCTGGTTCACCACCTATGTCACCGCCCTTCAACAAATGAAGGCATGGTCAGATCGCCTAACCGCTCAGGATAAAAACGGCCCGCTTGAACAGCTTATCCTTCAGGCCGCCTTTGGCGAATATTTGGCCCAGATCATGGGCGGCATCGCAATGTCGCAGGGCGAATTTATCCGCCTTTCCACCCTTGGCGTGGCCCCCAATATCATTGCTGCCTTTTGCGCCAACCCGTCGGTCATCACACTTGCCACACATGGCAACTGCGATGCCACGCGCCGCGCAATTGCCGAGAACATCCAAGACAGCCTTGATACCGGCCGCTTTGGCGAAACCGGCCTTGAAGACGAAATGCTCGATATGGTCCGTGATCAGTTCCGCCGTTTTGTCGATGAAAAGGTCGCCCCCCATGCCCATGGCTGGCACGAACGCGATGAACTGATCCCGATTGAAATCGTCGATGAAATGTCCGAACTCGGCGTCTTTGGCCTGACCATCCCCGAAGAATTCGGGGGCCTTGGCATGGGCAAAACCGCCATGTGCGTTGTCACCGAAGAACTCTCTCGCGGGTATATCGGGGTGGGATCACTCGGCACCCGATCCGAAATTGCCGCCGAACTGATCCGCCTTGGCGGCACGGAGGCGCAAAAACAACATTACCTGCCCAAACTGGCATCGGGCGAAATCCTGCCCACCGCGGTCTTTACCGAACCCAACAATGGTTCGGACCTTGCCCATCTGCGCACCCGGGCGACCAAAAACGGCGATACCTATACTGTGACGGGCAACAAAACATGGATCACCCACGCCGCACGATCCGACTTAATGACGCTTCTGGCCCGCACCAACCCGGATGAGGCGGGCTATCGCGGTCTTTCGATGTTATTGGCGGAAAAACCACGCGGCACCAACAGCGATCCCTTCCCCGCCAACGGCATGTCGGGTGGCGAGATCGAGGTGCTTGGCTATCGCGGCATGAAGGAATACGAACTGTCCTTTGATGGCTTTGACGTGCCGGCCGAAAACCTTTTGGGCGGCGAAGAAGGCCAGGGCTTTAAACAGCTAATGGCAACGTTCGAGTCTGCCCGCATTCAAACCGCCGCGCGTGCGGTTGGTGTTGCGCAAAATGCGCTTGAAATCGGCATGCGCTATGCCAAGGACCGCGTGCAGTTTTCCAAACCGCTTTACGCCTTCCCGCGGGTCTATGGCAAAATCGCATGGATGGTCGTTGAAACCATGATCGCCCGCCAACTGACCTATTTTTCCGCCCTTGAAAAGGATCAGGATATCCGCTGTGACATCGAAGCGGGCATGGCAAAGCTTTTGGGCGCGCGCGTTGCGTGGTCAAACGCCGACAATGCGCTGCAAATCCATGGCGGCAATGGCTATGCGCTGGAATATCAGATCAGCCGCGTTCTATGTGATGCCCGTATCCTAAATATTTTTGAAGGGGCCGCTGAAATTCAGGCACAGGTCGTCACCCGTGGCATCCTTGGCCGATGAACCGGGAACTGATCTGCTAAGCAATTAAAACTATTCACAAATCAGATTATCGAACCGTGGCCCTGTACCCCACAAGGCCCACCTTGGCCCGTCGAATATGACGGGCCTCTTTTTTATATCAACCTAAAGTATGATACATTACTCCCCAATCTATGGTGGTACACTTCATCGACATGAACGCAGGTCAATAAGAACCGGCGCAATATCGGCAAAAAGCCGCAAGGGGAAACAGGGAGCGACGTAAAATGAATCACGTCTCCGCCACGTCTAACAACACAATCTATGCGCGCATAGGCAACACCAAGGACCTTTTTGATCCGCACGCCGACCAGCTTGCCCAGGCATTGGTTGACGCGCTGTTTGGGGTGCCGGAAAACACCACACCTGCAAACATGCCGCAAAACCTTGCCGATGATCTGGCCAACCGATTTCGCTCGATGGCCAATGCCACCTCGGCGGCGGAATTTAACAGCTGCTTTGACGGGCACATTCTGGCCAACGCGACGGCGGATTTTACCCCCGATCAGATTGTGCAGGCCTATCACGATACCGCTGCCAACTGCGCATCCCTTGCCACCAGCTCAAAACGCGCCGGTCCGCCTTCGGCTTTTGTCGACGCCGCGCGCGCCCTTTTGATGGCCGATATGGCAAGTTTGATGAACGCGCTGGGTGCCATGCAAACACAACGGCGCGCCGCATCCGAAGTCCAATCAATGTCGGAAATCATTGAACGCGAAACCGATAACATCATTTCCGAGGTCGGTTTTCAGGCAGGCCGCACCAATGACGTCGCCCAGGCAATGGAAACCGATGCCAATGAACTTTCCGGCTTGGTCGAACGGATCACCGCCACCACCGAAATCGCCAGCAACAATGTCTCCACCGTTGCATCGGCCACCGAAGAACTTCAGGCCTCCAGCCATGAAATCGCCGAGCGCATCCACAAAACCAATGACATCGCCGGTCAGGCTGTCACCCGCGCGCAAGAAACATCGCAAACGATGAACAGCCTGTCTGACACCGCAAGCGAGATCGGCAAAGTCGTCGACATCGTCAAACGCATTTCCGATCAGACCAAGATGCTGGCCCTAAATGCCACGATTGAGGCCGCACGTGCGGGCGACGCGGGCAAGGGATTTGCCGTCGTCGCGAACGAGGTCAAAAACCTCGCCACCCAGACCGAAAAAGCCATCCTTGATATCAACGCGCAAATCTCCGCCATTCAAGGCGCCACGTCTGAGGCCGTTACCGCGATTGAGGGCATTGGTGGCGCAATCGGCGAAGTCAGTCAGCTGTCATCTGACATTTCCGCATCGGTCGAACAACAAACCGCCGCGATTGCCGAAATTTCCAACAGCGCACAGGAAGTCTCCACCCACATGCAGGGGATTTCAAACGATATTGCCCTCGCCAGTGACAAGTCGCAAAACGCCACCCAGACGGCGGAAAACCTGCGCATTTTGGCATCCAACATCCGCAACGACATCACCGAAATGGAAAACCGGTTCCGCGGTGTGTTGCGCAGTGCCGATGCCACCGGCCATCAAAACGAAGAACGCGCGCCAATTGCTGTCGACATCACCGTTGATTTTGGCAAGGGCGACGTTCGAACCGGCGTCACCGCTGACATGTCACCAGCCGGGCTGCTCGCACGTATCGACGCCAGCGACCAAGACCGCGGCAAATCGATCATCATCACCATGGATGACGACACGGTTCTGCATGGGGTGGTCAAGGCGACCTCAAACCTTGGGACGCATGTTCAATTTACCGAGATCGATGATCATGCCCATCAGGTGATCCTCGATCATTTGCGCAAAACCCACGATCATGACGGCAAGATCGCCGATCTTGGTTTGGAACTGGCCGCCGAACTTGGCAAGGTTCTGGAATCAGGTCTTCGCAACAATGAAATTGACCAAGACGACCTGTTCAATACTCGCTATGAGCCGATTGAAGACAGCGACCCGCAACAATTCATGACGCCCTATATCGAATTCACCGATCGCCATTTCACCCCGCTACAAGAAGCCATACTGGAAAAAGACAAACACATTGTCTTTGCCGCTGGCGTCGACACCAACGGCTATCTTCCGACCCACAATAAAATCTATAGCCAACCGCAAAAGCCCGGTGAACCGGCATGGAATATGGGCAATTGCCGCAACCGGCGCATCTTTGATGATCGCGCGGGTCTCATGGCCGGGCGCAACACCAAACCGCACCTGCTGCAAACCTATTTCCGCGACATGGGCGATCATGTTGTCTTCATGAAAGAATGCGACGTACCGATCATGGTCAACGGGCAACAGTGGGGTAATCTGCGGATCGGTTATCGTTCCTAATCCCAAAAAATTATACAGCCGTCAAAAAACACCCCGGCCATCTGACCGGGGTGTTTGGCTCTTAAGTTTACTTTGCGGCTCGCAGTGCAGGCCGCTCAACCATCCGTAAGTTCTGCAACATCAATCAGGTCCACTTCACGCGCCAATATTTGTTTGTAGGCGATCAGTTTATCACGCGCCATCACCGGAAGATCACATTCCTCATAGGTCCGCATTTCCGCGTCGTCAAAATCGATTTCAAGCGCACACCATTGGCCAGTTGCCCCATCCTGAATACGCGGAGTGTCATCGCTGCCGATTTCGATCTTCATGCCGTCATAGACAAACTGCACATAGGTCAAATCCCAGCCCGCCTCGCACTGACGGATGGCCGGTTTGCGAATATGATCCTTTAACGCCTCAACCAGCGGCCAGAACGTCACATCGGGCACAAACACGTCAATGTCATTAAGCGGCCGCGTCCCGCCATAGGCCTTTACAGCCAAACCACCGCAGTAAAGGCGCGGGGTGTCGTATTCACGAAATTTGTCTTCAATCCATTCCAATGCTTTCATTGGTGGATATCCTTAAATCGAAACGGGAGTTAACTGTGCGAATGTAAAATGGCCTCGGCGATTTCGCGTTCGATCTCGGCCGGGTAGTCATAGAACCCCGGCTTGAACGAGGCCGCACCACCCGATGCCAGCCAATCAATCCCGCGAATAAGGATGGCGGAAAACGGATCAAACAGATCCTTGCCCGATCCACCCATCCCCGGTGCCAGGTTCAGCAAGCTGCCGCGGTTGAGCAAATAAACCTCCCGGCTGTTTTCAAGCTCAAACCGTTCGATGTGGCGGCGCATTTTGGTTTGTTTTTGGCGATCAAGCCACGCGACATCGATCTCGGTATTGGAATGCCCGACATTGATCAAAATCGCCCCGCGACGGCATTGCTTGATTTGGTTTGCGCCCAAAATGCCCGAAAGGCCGGTGGCGGTCACAATGATCGCGTTTTCTTTCAGACCATCTTCAAGGGAAACCACCCGGCATCCGTGATGCTGGGCTTCAAGGGCGCGCACTGGATCGCGTTCAGAAACCGAAACCACCGCCCCCAAATTCCGCGCACGTTCCGCCACACCACGCCCGACCGGCCCAAAGCCAATCACAAGCACGGTGCGCCCATAAAGCGCCAATCCGGTCACATTGGAAAAGACCGGCCACATTTCCTGCGCGACGTGATGGCGATTATGCAGGCGATCCTTGATCGCGATGTCGTTCCAGTTAAACACCGGAAACGCATATTCAAGCTTTTCAACCCGGTGCACGCCCGTGGTGGTCGCCTCAAGCGCGCCATCCACTTTCTGCCCCTTTTGCACAAAGGCCTCAATCAACTCCCCGCCCATATCGGCAATGATGTCAGCGGGCTCGGACGACAGGATATCGATGCTTTTGGCATATTCATCCGGGGTCATGCCCGAAAATGCATGTACCTCGACCCCGTTGGCCGCCAAATAGGCCGCCGCAACATCATCGGTACTATCCGGATTGCACGCACCAACCTTAACCTTTGCCCCGGCTTTAACAAACGGCAACAGGGTCGGAATGGTGTCTTCCAGAACATGTTGGAAACTGACGATGGTTTTATCGCGCAGATCGCGTTTGGCGACATAATTTCCGTATTTTGCCGTGACCGGGCAAATAACGTCGCGCCATGCAAGGGTTTCGTCCGTGATCTGTGCGGCAAGGGCCAGGTCTTTGATGCGGCTGGTCATGTCGGCGGGTCTCTTAACATCGTGGGGCAATTCATCTGCCCGGACGTTAAAGCCAGCCTGACCGAATGGAAAGCATTTCTCTCCATTCGGTCACTGGTCAAAGGTCACATTATCTCATTCATCCGCCATCCTATCGGATGGCAAAATCCCTTAATCAAATGGCGGGATTTCCAAGCCACGCTGAACGGCAGGACGTGCCAAGCCGCGCTCAAGCCATGCCGGAACGTTTTTCAGCTTGTCATATTCGACCAAATCACCGGCCTCATAAAACACGTTAATCGCCCGCACCCAACCAAGGGTGGCGATATCGGCAATGGTATATTCATCGCCCATGATCCAGTCACGGCCTTCAAGACGCTGATCCAACACACCAAGCAACCGCTTGCTTTCATTGGCATAGCGATCACGCGGGCGCTTATCTTCGATCTCTTTGCCAGAAAACTTATAAAAGAACCCAAGCTGCCCAAAGATCGGGCCAAGCCCGGCCATCTGGAAATAGACCCATTGCAGGGTTTCCATCCGCTTTGCCGGATCACTTGGCAGGAACTTGCCGGTTTTCTCCGCCAGATATTGCAAAATCGCCCCGGATTCAAACAATCCCATCGGCTTGCCGCCCGGCCCATCCGGATCAATGATCGCCGGTATTTTGCCATTGGGATTAAGCGACAAGAATTCCGGCGTCCAGGTTTCATCATCGCCGATTTTGACCTGGTGTACTTCATACTCAAGCCCAAGTTCCTCAAGCAGGATCGAAACCTTCACGCCATTTGGCGTCGGATAGGAATAAAGCTGCAAAATATCGGGATTCTTGGCAGGCCAGCGTTTGGTAATTTCAAAGTCAGACAAATCAGCCATCGGGATGTGATCCTTCGTTTAACAAAAGATATCGCGAAATCATCTCGGCATTCTGGCGTAAACAAAAACCGCCTTGCCGAAACATCATATCCCAGTGATTTAGGCCAAATCTTTTGAAACGCCAGCACCTTTTAAACAGTTTCCTGTTTCTGGGTATTGCCCCAACGGTCTGTTTGGCGCAGCATATCGCCGCCCGTAATATAATGGCGATGGTTGAACCTTGGGCCGCACCGGCGCGTATGCCATTGCACGATAAGATTTCGAAAAATCCCCATAAGGGGAAAAGCAGGGAGAAACACAAATGGCTGCATTTCTTCAGATTGGTGCGATGCTGGCGATGGCCGCGGTTGCGGTCGTGCTGATTTTGGGCATCGTTTCCATGGCGCGCGGCAAAGATGCCCGCAAATCCAACAAGTTAATGCAGCTTCGCGTCTTGCTTCAGGCCCTCGCGCTTTTAATTTTGTTTATTCTGTCTTTCATGGCGCTTGGGAAATAGCCCCCTATTTTTTCGTCTTATCGTTCTTCATCCCTTTTTCCACAATTCTTCTGACATAACGGACGACACATGGTTCAACTGACACGCATCTACACGAAATCTGGCGACAAGGGGAAAACCGCCCTTGGTAACGGATCACGCGTTGCCAAAAATGATATCCGCGTTACCGCCTATGGAACGGTTGATGAAACCAATGCCGTGATCGGTGTCGCCCGCCTGCATTCGTCCGATAACGCCGATGTCGATGCCATGTTGGCCCGCATCCAGAACGATCTTTTTGATCTGGGCGCTGATCTGTGCACGCCGGGCGATGGCACGGACGATAATCCCGAACAACCCGCCCTTCGCATCACCGCCAAACAAACCGAACGCCTCGAAGCCGAAATTGATCGGATCAACGCAAATCTTGATCCGTTAAAATCGTTTGTGTTGCCCGGCGGCAGTGCCTTGGCCGCACAGCTTCACGTCGCGCGCACCGTATCGCGCCGCGCGGAACGCTTGATCGTCGAACTGGCGGGAATCGAGGCCATCAACCCCGAAGCCGTCCGCTATATCAACCGCTTGTCGGACCATATGTTTGTCCTGTCGCGCCACGCCAATGATGGCGGCAAAGGTGACATCCTGTGGCAACCGGGCCTAACGCGGTAACAAAAACCGAAAAACCCCCTGTTCAAGCGGGGCTTAGTCCCTTATCAAGATATTCAAGGGCGAGAAAATCAAGTGAAGAAGTTATCGTTAACGTTAACCTCTTTACGTAAATTGACAACCTCCGGTGCACTGCCTATTGTGCATCGCGGGGAAACTATTACCATGCGGGCGCGCCGCAAACTGCCCCGGCAGTGCGCGGCAAACCCATAGTTTTGACAACAAAAACGAACAGGTCTGTCATGAAGGTTCTTGTCGCCGTTAAGCGCGTTGTGGATTACAACGTCAAGATCCGTGTCAAACAGGACCAGTCTGGCGTTGAATTGAACAACGTCAAAATGTCCATGAACCCGTTTGACGAAATCGCCGTTGAAGAGGCTGTCCGCCTCAAAGAAGCAGGTACTGCCACCGAAGTGGTTGCTGTTTCGCTTGGCGTAAAACAGTGTCAGGAAACGCTCCGCACTGCTCTTGCCATGGGTGCCGACCGCGGCATTCTGGTCGAAACCGAGGATGAGCTTCAGCCACTCGCCGTTGCCAAACTCCTCAAAGAAGTCGTCGCCAAGGAAAATCCCGATATCGTGATCCTCGGCAAACAGGCGATTGATGATGATGCCAACCAAACCGGTCAGATGCTTTCTGCCCTTCTTGGCTGGTCGCAGGGCACCTTCGCATCCAAGGTTGTCGTTGCTGATGGCAAGCTGGACGTCACCCGTGAAATTGATGGCGGTCTTGAGACCATCAAAATCGATCTTCCGGCGATTGTCACCACCGACCTGCGCCTCAATGAGCCGCGCTACGCGTCGCTGCCAAACATCATGAAGGCCAAGAAAAAGCCGCTTGATACCATGACCCCGGCGGACCTTGGTGTTGATACAGCGCCCCGCCTGAAAACCCTGAAAGTGGCCGAACCACCGGCACGTCAGGCAGGTGTCAAAGTTGCTGACGTTGCTGAGCTTGTCGACAAGCTGCGCAACGAAGCAAAAGTCATATAAGCGGGGATCATTCAAATGAGCATTCTTGTTATTGCCGATCACGACAATACCGAACTGAAGGGTGGCACGCTTAACACCGTTGCTGCTGCACAGAAAATCGGTGGCGACATCACCATTCTGGTTGCCGGCGAAAATTGCCGCGCTGTTGCCGATGCCGCGGCCAAGGTTGACGGCGTTGGCAAAGTTCTGGTGGCTGATAATGCGGCCTATGGCCACTTCCTGGCTGAAAACATGGCCGGTCTGGTCTCCGAACTGGCAGGCGATTACAGCCACGTTCTGGTACCGGCAACCACCTCGGGCAAAAACTTCATGCCCCGTGTTGCTGCCCTTAAGGACGTCGCACAGATTTCTGACATCACCGATGTCGAAAGTGCCGATACCTTTGTCCGTCCGATCTATGCCGGTAATGCCATGGCAACCGTGCAGTCATCTGACAGCCTCAAACTGATCACCGTGCGGACCACGGGCTTTGATCCGGTTGCGGCCGAAGGTGGCTCTGCATCGATCGAAGACGTCGCAACGGTTTCCGATGCCGGTAAATCAAGCTTCGTCGGTCAGGAACTGACCGAGTCGGAACGTCCAGACCTCAGCGCGGCCAGCATTGTGATTTCTGGTGGTCGTGGCATGGGCTCGGGTGAGAACTTCCACCTGATCGAACCGATTGCCGATAAACTCGGTGCGGCGATTGGCGCATCACGCGCTGCGGTTGATGCCGGATACGCACCGAATGACTGGCAAGTCGGCCAGACAGGCAAAGTTGTTGCACCGCAGCTATACATTGCTGTAGGCATTTCAGGTGCTATTCAGCACCTTGCCGGCATGAAGGACAGTAAGGTCATTGTCGCGATCAATAAGGACGAAGAAGCACCGATCTTCTCGGTTGCCGATTACGGCCTTGTCGGTGACCTGTTCGAGGCCCTTCCCGCTCTGGCGAGTGAACTCGACAAATAAACTGATCCCATCTAGGGTCAAAACAGTCGATTGTGTATTGTTTTGACCCTAAAGGGACGAGTGGGGAAAAAATGGCTTCGCTAGAAGATATCAAAACCATTGGCGTGATTGGCGCAGGACAAATGGGCAATGGCATTGCTCATGTGATTGCCCTTGCCGGTTACGACGTCCGACTTCTCGACATCTCGCAAGACGCCCTGAATAAGGCGTTTGACGCGATGGGCAAGAACATGGATCGTCAGGTCAAAAAAGAACTGATTACCGCAGCGCAAAAAGACGATGCGCTCAAGCGCGTCTCAACCGGAACGGAATATAGCTTCCTGTCTGATTGTGATCTGGTGATCGAAGCAGCGACCGAAAATGAAGAAGTTAAAAAACAGATCTTCAAGGCGCTGTGCCCGGTTCTTGGCCCCGAAGCGATCATCGCGACCAACACATCTTCGATCTCGGTGACACGTCTGGCGTCCTATACGGATCGCCCGTCGAAATTCATGGGCATGCACTTCATGAACCCGGTCCCGCTGATGAAGCTGGTCGAACTGATCCGCGGCATCGCGACCGACGAAGTGACCTATCGCACCATTCACGAACTGACCAAGAAACTCGGCAAAGAAACGGCAAGTGCCGAAGATTTCCCGGCTTTCATCGTCAATCGTATCTTGCTGCCGATGATCAACGAAGCGATCTACACGCTGTATGAAGGTGTCGGGAACGTCAAATCGATTGATACGGCGTTGCGCCTTGGTGCCAACCATCCGATGGGCCCGTTGCAACTGGCCGATTTCATTGGTTTGGATACCTGCCTTTCGATCATGCATGTCCTGCATGATGGTCTGGCCGACACCAAATACCGTCCGTGCCCGCTTCTGGTAAAATATGTCGAAGCCGGTTGGCTCGGCCGCAAAGCTGGTCGTGGTTTCTACGACTATAGCGGCGACGAACCCGTCCCAACCCGCTAAGCCATATCGCTGCCATTTGGCACAACGCATCAGATTAAGCCGCTGCACCTTTGCAGCGGCTTTTTTATTGCGCCTGTAACGCCCTAATCCCCAACGCTTTTCCGCAGATGCCTTAACGCAGACCGCGCCGATCCTTGATCGCAAAATCGATCAATTTTACGAAATATCGGCACTGCCCCAAAACGGTCCCAAATTCCCAACAGAATTAACTCTGGGTTCTTTAAAGCCCCGCATCACGCCCAATATTATCAAAAGGTATTGTTATTTTTCTATTTGGATAAAACATGACGATTGCAGTTGTTGGAAGCTCCAATATCGATTTTGCGGCCCGCGTCACCAGCCTGCCAACACCGGGCCAAACTGTCCTTGCCAAAAAATACAGCACCGGCGCGGGCGGCAAAGGCTGCAATCAGGCCGTTGCCGTCGCACGCCTTGGCGTTCAACCGACTTTCATTTCCAAAATCGGTGACGATATGCTGGGGAATCAACTGGTCGCAACCCTGCGCGCCGAGGGGCTTGATGTCGAAAACCTGATCATCGCCCCGGATATCCAAACCGGCATGGCCCTGATTTCCATCGAAGAAAGCGGTGAAAACATGATCACTGTCGCGGGCGGCGCGAACATGACCATGACCCGCGAAGATGTTCATGAAAAACAAGATCGCCTTCACGGCTGCGATATCTTGATGTTGCAATTGGAATGCCCGGTGATTGCCATCGACTGCGCCATGAAACATGCCCGCGAAGGTGGGGCTAAAATCATGCTCGATCCCGCCCCGGTCCCTGATCGCGTCGTGTTACGCGATTTGATGGCGCTGACCGATATCATCACCCCCAACGTCACCGAATGCCGCGCCATGACCGGCATCCTCCCCGAAGACGCCCAAACCGCGTCCGAGGCCGCCAAAATCATTCATGAAATGGGGCCCGCAACCGTCATCATCAAAATGGGCGGCATCGGCGCATTCTATTCCGCCGATGGTCAAAGCGACCTGATCCCGGCCTTTAACGTCACCGCCATTGATACCGTCGGCGCGGGGGATTCCTTTAACGCCGGTTTGGCCGTCGCCCTGTACAAGGGGCAAAGCCTGCCCGATGCGGTGCGGTTTGCCTGCGCCAGCGGCGCATTGGCCACCACCCGCCCCGGTGCCGCCGAAGCCGCCCCTACCCTTGATCAAGTTACGGCATTGATGGACGGAACGGCGTGATCATCCCATTCTGACCGGTCATCCCAGCCTTACGATGGGCTTACGATAGCCTTATGATGCGCTTAAGATGCCTGGTCGATCAAACGGTTGAAATACGCGATCACTTCCGGGGCGTCCCATTTGGCGATGCCTTCTAACTTGCCAATCAGTTCACCATTCGCATCAATGATAAAGCTGGTTGGCAACCCGCGTGCGCCCATGGCGCGTGCGGTCGCCCCTTTGGGGTCCAAAAGCACGTCCAAATGTTCGATTCTATTGTTTTCAAAGAATTTCGAAACATCTTCCGCCCCGCCACGATCCTGACTAAGGGCCAAAACCCGCATGGGCTTATCGGCCATTTCAGCAGCCAGCTGATCAAGCTCGGGCATTTCCTTGACGCATGGCACACACCATGTCGCCCACAGATTAACCAAAACAACCTGTCCTTTCAGGCTGTTAAGGGACGTTTCCGTGCCTGCCGCGTCGACGAATGTTGCATTTTCAAGCAACGATTCGGCGTTGCGAAGCTCGATCATTTTGGAAAGTTCAGACGGGAATTGCGGTTCTGCAAAGGCAGGGGTTGCATAAATGCCCGATATGGCGACAATCACGCCAAGTTTTACGAAACGAAGCAAAGACTTCACAACACCCACCTTTCCAGTACTGCGGATCACAATGACCGACCAAAACGCCACCGACCAGAAAAACGCCAATTCCCTTTGGGGCGGCCGCTTCGAAGCAGGCCCGTCTGCCATTATGGAAGAAATCAACGCTTCCATCGGTTTTGACAAACGCCTCTATGCCCAGGATATCCAGGGCTCAAAAGCCCATTGCGCGATGCTGGTCAAGCAGAACATCATTCCTGCCGAAGATGGCGAGAAAATCACCAATGGTCTAGACCAGATTCTTCAAGAAATCGAGAGCGGCGCCTTTAAATTCTCTGCCGCCCTTGAAGATATCCATATGAATGTCGAAAGCCGCCTGCGTGAATTGATTGGTCCGGCGGCTGGTCGCCTGCATACCGCACGCTCGCGCAATGATCAGGTCGCGACCGATTTCAAACTGTGGGTCCGCGATGTTGCTTTGGCCGATCTTGAAGTCGGCCTTAAGGGCCTTCAAGAAGCCCTGATCACGCAGGCTGGTACGCACGCCGAAACCATCATGCCGGGCTTCACCCACCTTCAGGCGGCCCAGCCAGTGACGTTTGGCCACCATCTTTTGGCCTATGTCGAAATGTTTGGCCGTGACCGTGGACGCGTTGCCGATTGCCGCACCCGGGTCAATGAAAACCCGCTGGGCTCAGCCGCCCTTGCTGGCACGCCTTACCCGATTGACCGTCACATGACCGCAAGCACCCTTGGCTTTGACCGTCCGACGGCAAACTCGCTTGATGCGGTATCAGACCGTGATTTCGCGCTGGAATATCTTAATGCCGCGTCGATCACCGCCATGCATCTGTCGCGCTTGGCCGAAGAAATGGTCATCTGGTGCTCGGCTCAGTTTAAATTCATCGGCATGTCCGACAAGTTTTCGACCGGCTCTTCGATCATGCCGCAAAAACGCAACCCGGATGCCGCCGAACTGATCCGCTCCAAAATTGGTCGTATCGTTGGCTGCTATAACTCGTTGATGCTGTCGATGAAGGGTTTGCCGCTGGCATACTCCAAAGACATGCAAGAAGACAAAGAACCGGTATTCGAAGCCCACGACCATCTTGGTCTGTGTGTGGCGGCCATGACCGGCATGATTGCCGACATGAAAGTCTTTGCCGATAACATGCGGGCCGCCGCGGGTGCCGGTTACACCACCGCAACCGATCTTGCCGATTGGCTGGTGGCGGAACTTGGCATGCCGTTCCGCGATGCGCACCATGTTGTGGGGGCCACCGTGAAACTGGCCGAAACCAAGGGCTGCGATCTTGATCAGCTTTCCCTTGAAGACCTTCAGGGGATTGAACCCAAAATCACCAATGCTGTTTATGATGTCCTCACCGTCGAAGCATCGGTTGCTGCACGTCAAAGCTTTGGCGGCACGGCGCCGGTTCGGGTGACCGAATCTGTGGCGGCGGCAAAGGAAAGGTTCCTTAAATGACAACCACTTTGCTTAAACGCGGCACCATTGCCGCACTTGCAATCATGTTGGGTCTTTCGGTGGCAGCGTGTGGCAAAAAAGGCCCGCTGGAACCGCCAACGGAAAAAGGCAACGAATTTCCAAGGGACTATCCAAGCAGATGAACCATTTTGAATATGTTGATGGCGTCCTTCATGCCGAAGGCGTCTCTGTTCCTGAACTGGCTGAAAAAGTCGGAACCCCGTTCTTTTGCTATTCCACTGCAACGCTGGAACGCCATTACACCGTTTATGCCGATGCATTTGATGGTTTGAATGCGACCGTTTGCTATGCGGTAAAGGCAAACTCCAATCAGGCGGTTCTTAAAACCCTTGGCAAACTTGGTGCGGGTGCCGACGTTGTGTCGGTTGGCGAAATGCGCCGCGCCCTGCGTGCGGGCATTGCACCGGCGAAAATCATTTTCTCTGGCGTGGGCAAGGCTGACGCCGAAATGCGCGAAGCCCTTGATGCCGACATTGGCCAGATCAATGTCGAAAGCATCCCTGAACTGATTGAGCTGAACCGTGTTGCCCTTGAAATGGGCAAAAAGGCCCGGATCGCCCTGCGCATCAATCCGCACGTAGACGCCAAAACCCACGAAAAAATCGCCACCGGTAAGGCCGAAAACAAATTCGGCATCGACTGGACCCGCGCGATTGAGGTGTACCGCGATGCCGCCGCCATGGACGGGATCGAAATTACCGGTATCGCCATGCATATCGGATCGCAACTGACCGATCTTGCCCCTTTCCGCGAGGCGTTTACACGCATCGCCGGCATGGTCGAACAGCTCCGTGCTGAGGGCATTGAAATCCGCAATCTTGATCTGGGTGGCGGTCTTGGCATCGCCTATCAGGGCGAAACACCCCCGCTTCCTGATGCCTATGGTCAGATGGTGCGTGAAACCGTTGGTCATCTTGGCTGTCACATCACGCTTGAACCGGGCCGTTTGATTGCGGGCAATGCGGGCATCATGGTATCGCGCGTCATGTACGTCAAAGACGGCGAAGCCAAACGCTTTGTCATCCTTGATGCCGCAATGAACGATTTGATCCGCCCGACCCTTTACAGCGCCTATCACGAAATCATCCCGGTTGATGAACAGGGGGCTGACGATAAGCAGGCCTCTGTCGATATTGTCGGCCCGATCTGTGAAACCGGCGATACGTTCGGCAAGGATCGCACATTGCCCGATAACCTTAAGGCCGGTGATCTGGTCGCGGTGATGTCGGCGGGTGCATATGGCGCGGTCATGTCATCGACCTACAACACCCGTGCGCTGATCCCAGAAGTCCTGGTAAAGGACGATGCCTTTGCCATCGTGCGTCCGCGTCAGGAAATTGACGACGTGATCAACATGGATCGCATCCCAGATTGGCTTGATTAAGCCACTTTGACCAACACGACTGTTTTAAGGCGGCCCTTTTTCGGGGGCCGCCTTTTTATTTGCATCACAAATACGCAATAACTTGACCAAAGATCACAAAGCCCCAAACTCTAACAAGGAGTGAACAGGCCAGACATCAACCGCCTGTAACTGGCGCAAAGGACCCCTGATCGCATGTCGCTGATACCGCCCTATCCCGAAATGGAAACCCATGTGCGTCGAACGCGCATGGTTTTGCTTTGGGAATCGGTATGGCCGCGTGTGATGGCCCCACTGGGGTTGGTGATCCTGACCGTGGGCCTGACCTTAACCGGAACCTTTGAACTTTTACCCCCCTCTGGCCACATCATATTGCTGTCGGTTTTGGCCGTTGCCATGTTGGTCGCGCTCTTGATGCCGTGGCGTCATTTTCATTGGCCGACCCGGCGCGATATTTTGCACCGCCTTGAATATGAAAACGGGCTGGCCAACAATCCGCTGCAAAGCCTCGAAGACCAGATTTCCAAAACCGAAGACCCCTTCACGGTGTATCTTTGGCAAAAGCAGATCGGCCTGCACGAAGCAGCCATTGCAAAACTCCGCCTGCCCCGCCCCATCCCCGCCATCAGCCGGATTGACCGCTTTGGCGTGGTCGTCCTTCCGGTTTTGGTGCTGTTTGTCGGCATCATGGTTGGGCACAACGCCGTTTCCGAACGGTTTTCCAAGGCGTTTAGCCCCCTGCAACGTTTGGGCACGGCGGATTTCAGTGCAACGCTTTGGGTCACCCCGCCGCCCTATACCGGGCAAGTGCCACGTGTCTTGCAAATTTCCAAAACCGGCGCAGACACCGCATCCCTTTCGGGGCAACGCCCATCTTCCGCGGCACAAACCACCAGCGCTGATGCAGCAACTCGCGACACCGACGCCGATGCCAACGCCAATAACGACGTCATCAATGTTGAAGTCCCCGCTGGGTCGACGCTGGACGGCACGATCTCTAGCATCTGGGAACCGACCTTAACCGCCCCAGACGGCGAACGCGTCATTACTGACAGCGGCAATAACAGCTATGTGCTATCCACCGCGATCAATCAGCCGGGCATGTGGCGCATTTCGGTGTGGGGCACAGACCGAACGACCCTGAACATCAATCTGGTGGCTGACAAGGTGCCGACTGCACGCTTTGTCAGCCCGCCAACGGTCACACGCCGCGATCATTTGCGCTTTGATTATGTCGCCAATGATGATTACGGCATGACCCAGCTTGACCTTGTCATCACCCCGGCCCCTGAAAACGGTGTGCTCGATCCGTTTGGCCCGATTGACGCCATCACCATCAACCTCAAGGGCGAAGACAGCGGTCGCGCCAATGCCGGTGGCAGTACCGGCACCAATGCCAATACCGATACAAATAGCGACACAGCCCGCACCCCGACCCGGATCGAAGGCCCACGGTTTGTCGATTTGGTCGCCCATCCATGGGCGGGTTTGCCGGTCAATATTCAGATGCATGCACGCGACAATGCCGGTCAAACTGCACTCAGCGACATGCGGTCGCTTGTCTTGCCCGAACGCGAATTTACCCATCCGGTCGCGCAAAAACTGATCGCCATTCGCCGGGCTCTTTTGCGTCATCCAGATCGGGCGCACGAAATGCAGCAGGCCTTGCTGCCGGTCCTGTATGCCCCGCAGGCCTATAACAGCCATATCGGCGTGTTTCTGACTTTGTCCGTCGCCGAAAGCCGCTTGGCCGCCAACCTTGAAGACCGCGCTGTGCATCAAGATGTCGCCGGGCTTCTTTGGCACATTGCCGAGGAAATCGAACGCGGCAGCTATGGCATTGCCGAACGCAACCTGATGGAGGCCGAAGAAGCCCTGCTTGAAGCGCTGTCTGATCCGGACGTGACAGAGGCCGAAATCGCCCAATTGATCGAAAATTACCGCAAGGCGCTGAACGAATATCTGGCGGCCTTAACCCGTGACGCCGCCCCCGCGGCCGAGGATCAGCAACAAGCCACCGCCACCATTGAACAACAAGACCTGTCGCGGATCATTGATCAGATTGATGCGCTGATGCGCGCCGGGGCGCGTGATGATGCCCGTCAATTGATCGAACGGCTGCGTGAACTTGTGGAAAATATGCAAGTCACCACCGGCGAAGGCGGCATGGACATCACATCGGCCTTGCGCGAAATGCTTGATGGCATGCGTGATCTATCGCGCCGCCAACAAAACCTGATGAACGAGGGCGACAATAACGCAACCGGCAACGGCCCCGGTCAGCGCGCCGAGGAACAACAAGGTTTGGCCAATGACGCTGGTGACATCATCAACAATCCCGACATCGGCCAGTTTGGCGAAGCCAGCGGCATGAATTCGGTGATTGATGCCATGCGCCGCGCCGCAGAGGCCCTTGGTCACAACCGATCCCACGAAGCCCTGCAATACCAACGCCAAGCCATGGAAAACCTTAAAAAGGGCATTGGTGAAATCAACCGTGCCCTTGAAGGGCTGAGCCAACTCGCCCCGCTGCTCGAAGACCTCGAAGGGGCTGGGCGGCGCGATCCGTTGGGCCGTCCGGTCGGGGGCGATGGCACCACCACCATTCCCAATGTCGATACCCTTGAACGGGCCTGGCGGATCATGCAGGAACTTCGCCGCCGTTCCGGCGATCCCGATCGCCCGCAGATCGAACAGGATTATATCGACCGGCTGCTCAAACGCTTCTAAGCCCGACCATAATCCCGACCTCGGCACGCCCACCCCATCCATGCCACCACCGGCGACAAATTCCCTTTGGGGCGCCATCCCGCCCCAAACAGACCACGCCCGGCGTTTTAAACGCCCGTGACGCTGATGTACGCCCTTAAGCCTTATCCGTGATGGTTCGCCGCACACATCCTCCACAGCCCCCTTATAGGGCCACCAACCACGCCCCAATTCCACAGCGCAAAACACAAAAGGCAGCGTCGAAACGCTGCCTTTTGCACATTATTTGCTGTTGGAAACCCGTGTTGATTACGGTTCCACGGCCTCGCGCGGGTCAAGGAACGTGACCTGCAATCGGGTTGCGGTCGGGTTCGGGCGGCGGATTTTGGTTTCCACCTTAATGGTTTCACCGGCGGGCAGCATTTGCTGCTCCATCGGCATTTCCGCCCCGCTTTGGACCTTGCTCTTATCATAGATCAGCGGCGTCTTTTTGCGCTGAACCACCCGGTCCAGCGGATCAAGAAGCTCGATCAGCAGATACGGCAACACCACCGGTTCTTCGACGATATTGACGATCTCGGCACGCACGACCAACACATCAACGCCATCCTCGTCTTCGCGGGTTGGCGGCAATTCGCGGATATCAAGGCCATCGCCAACATGGGGCACATCAAGGCCAACCATGTCATAAACCTTGGCAATCGGCGGCCATGCATTAATCAGGATGTCTTTGGCAAAATAGGCACCTGCGCCAATCCCTGCGATCAGCAGCAAAAAGACGATCCAGCCAATAATGCCCTTTTTCTTTTTGGGCGCTGGCTTTGGATTATTGCGAATCAGCTGTTCAGGGATCGGGGGCGGATCAGGAATGCGGTCTGCATCCTCGAACCCTTCATCCACCGGGCCACCGCCCATCTGATCGGCATTGAAATCAGCACCAAGTGCGCCTTCCTGATCAAAAGGTGGCGGCACATCATTATCCGACGACGGTGCCGGTGCAGGCGCTGCTTTCTTGACCCCGGGCGGGTCCTGATGCCAGCTATTCCCACAGTTCTTACAGCGTACCGTTCGGCCCTTCGGACCGATGGCTTCCGTTTTGACGGAGTATTTCTTAGAACAATCTGGGCAAGTTATGATCATTGCAAACCTGGCATCTCGATGTCAGCAGAACCAAACACGGGGATGGCCTAAAACGGACTCGTGACCAACGGTCCCCCGATATCGTCGGCAGAGAATAACACTATATGTAAATAGCGGCGATTTAACAGACTGTTAAGCAGAGATAATAGAAGCTGCCCCGATTTAGGTGTCTAAACATTGCCCGCGGGCACAGATCATGGCATCCCCAACGCACATAAAATCGCCTCTTACCGATTATATGTTTTCGATATCGGAGTTCTAAAGCATTTCGCCAACCCCGACAAATGTGAGAAAAATTGTTATGATTTGCCAAGACAATCGTCTGAGCAAACCGCCCTTACACCAAGTGGAGCGCCGATCTTGACCGAAGTTGTCAGTTTCAGGAATGTCGGAGTCCGGTACGAATCCGGACCGGAAATTTTACGCGACCTGAACTTTAGCCTCCATCGCGGCAGCTTTCACTTTCTGACCGGTGCGTCAGGTGCGGGCAAGTCGACTTTGATGCGCCTTTTATATCTCGCCCTGCGTCAGACTCGGGGTGAAATAAATATTTTTGGCCGCGACAATGTCCGCATCCCGCGCGAAGAACTTCCCGAAATCCGTCGCAGAATCGGCGTGGTGTTTCAGGATTTCCGCCTGATCAATCACCTCAGCACCTTTGAAAACGTCGCATTGCCGCTGCGCGTTGCCGGCGTCGAAGACCTGCAAATCCGTAAAAACGTCACCGAATTGCTCGAATGGGTTGGCTTGGGCGATCATATCAATGCCAAACCATCGCGTCTTTCCGGTGGGCAGCAACAGCGTGTCGCGATTGCGCGTGCCGTTATCGGGCGCCCGGCCCTTCTTTTGGCCGATGAGCCGACCGGTAACGTCGATGACCGCATCGCCATGCGTTTGCTTTATCTGTTCGAAGAACTCAATAAACTGGGCACCACCGTTCTGATTGCCACCCATAACCGGCAACTTGTGCGGCGCTTTGGCCATACCCAATGGCTGCTCGAAGGGGCGACCCTGCACGACGTCACCCAAAGCAGCTAACATACGCGCAACGACCTTGATTAACGACATGCCTCAATATCCGGGCCAACAGGATCAATAGGACCAACAGACGATTATGGCTTTTCGCTCACATCCGTCACATCTGCCCCTAGAAGCCGATTCTTCGTCGCGCTTCTTGCCAAGTATCGTTGCCCTGATGGTGGCACTGCTGACCTTTTCGATGGTCGGCCTTGCCGTCCTGCACGATAGCGTCGGGCAATGGTCCAGCCAGATCGAAGGCAGCCTGTCGATTCAGGTCCCCCCGACCGAATTGGCCAACCGCAGCCCCGAAGAGCGCGAACAGGCCCTGCAAAAAACCGTCGATACCATCATTGATGAACTGGCCCCGATGCCTGGCATCGCCCGGATCGAAGAACTCAGCCCCGAAACCATGGCGGCCCTTCTTGAACCGTGGCTCGGTCCCGACGAAGTCGTCAGCGAACTGCCCATTCCGCGCATCATCGAAATCACGCCCGAAACCGGCTTTAATTACGACGCACTGGAAACCAAGCTGGGTCTCATCGCGCCCGAGGCAGTTCTGGATGATCATCGCATCTGGATTGAACGCATCGCCGATGTCGCCTTTTCGGTCGAACTGGCCTTGTCGCTTCTGATCGCGGTTCTGTTTGGTGCCACCATGCTGTCGATCATTTTTGCCACCAAATCGGGCTTTTCGATCCATCACCGGATAATTGAACTGTTGCACCTGATCGGCGCACAGGATGATTACATCGCCCGGCAATTTGGCCGCCATAGCCAACGCCTCGCCTTTTTTGGCGCGTTGCTGGGCCTTCTGATCGCCCTACCGATTTCCGTGATGATTGGCTGGCTTGGCATGCGCGCGGGCTGGCCGGTGCCATCGCTGGTGTTTAGTCCGCTTTTCATCGCCCTTCTGGTCGCCATTCCGTTTGTGGTTGCCTTTGTCGCCTATCTCACGGCAACCCGCACGGTTCTGCGTGTCTTGCGACAAATGTTATAATTCTGATCGGAACCCGTGTTGTCACCAGCAGCGTGCCTGCCTATAGTTCCCCAAGCTTCCCTTTTGGGAACATGGACTTAAGTGCTAGACCCGATGAACATGTCCGTCCGATATGATAGAGTTGGGTCAACGCTCTAGCCACCGCAGGAGACCTCGATAAATGCCCGCACGCCCCGCATCAGGCATGACCGCATGAACAAACCGCCCCTGAGTGTGCAACACAAGCGCCGTTTTCGCCGCTTCCGCTTTTTGCTGTCCACCCTGATCATGATCGGGCTGGCTTGGCTTGCCGGGTTCGTATGGTATGTCAATTCCATCCCAACCACTGTCGATAACACCGATCAGAAAACCGATGCCATTGTCGTTCTGACCGGCGGCAGCGAACGCCTGTCAGAAGGCCGCCGTTTGCTCGCACGTGGTTTGGCCAAAAAGCTGTTTATCTCTGGGGTGTATCGCGGGGTTGAAGTCGATGAATTACTGTCGGTCGGAAAATCTGACCCGCGCCTGATTTCCTGCTGCGTCGTGCTGGGCCATGTTGCGGAAAACACACGTGGCAATGCCCTTGAAACCGCTGTCTGGGTCTACGAACAGGGCTATACCAGCCTGCGCATCGTCACGGCGAACTATCATATGCGCCGCTCGCTTTTGGAATTCAAAAGCCTGATGCCCGATGTCGACATGATCGCCAATCCCGTCTTCCCCGATAATGTCAAAATCGACAGTTGGTGGCGTTATCCCGGAAGTGCGGCCTTAATCGCCAGCGAATATAACAAATACCTGTTTGCCAGCCTGCGCAACTCGGTTTTGGATTTGCTCCCCGAAAGCAATCGTCTGGCGCTCAACATCCGAAGCGACACCGAAGTAAACGCCCAAGACGACGCAACATCAAACGGCATCCCGCGCATTGGCGGATAACAATCGGCATTTTACGATTGCCATAATGCTGTTACAAAGCATCAGATATACGAAGCGTTTTAAGGATTTTTCTGAATGAGAGCCCTACGCGCGTTACTGTTTAACGTGTTGTTTTTTGGTGGGACGGCCGTGCTCTGCATCGCCCTTCTTCCGTTGATGCTATTTGGTCGTAAAGCAAGCCAGTTTGTCGGCCATATGTGGTGTCGCCTGACCCAGATTGCCTTGAACATCTCTGTCGGCATGCGCAAACGCATCACCGGGCTCGAAAACCTGCCCGATGGGCCGTGCATCTTGGTGGCAAAGCATCAATCGGCTTGGGAAACCCTGACCTTCCATACCGTCGTGTCTGATCCGGCCTATATCCTGAAAAAGGAACTGATCAAAATCCCGCTGGTCGGACAGTTTCTGCATCTTTCCGGTCAGATCGCCGTTGATCGTTCCGCCGGGGGATCGGCCCTAAAAGACATGATCAAGGGGGCCTCAAAGGCGCTCGAAGAAAACCGTCAGGTCATCATCTTCCCCGAAGGTACACGCACCCCACCGGGGTCAAGCCGCCCGTATCATCCGGGCGTTTACGCGCTGTATAAAGCCTTCCCCGATACCAAGGTGATCCCGGTTGCGGTCAATTCCGGCATGTTCTGGGGCAAGGACAGCTTCATGAAATATGGTGGCCTGGTCACCATGGAATTGATGCCGCCGATCGAACACGGTCTGGATCGCAAGACCTTCATGAAGGAAATCAAAACGCGGATCGATACCCGGACCCGCGAACTTGAAAACGAAGCCCAGCAGGAATTCAATCTGCCGATGCTAACCTCGGACGACATCGACGCAGAAGAAGCCCGCGAAGCCAAAGAAGAAGCCAAGGCCGAAGTAACAGCAGCAGCAACTGCCGAAGCCAAAGCCGAAACCAGCGCGGAAAAAACCAGCTAATCACAGCTTTGGGTTTTGTTCCTGATACGTCAAAGGCCGGTGATGCAGGATGCATTTCCGGCCTTTTTTGTTGCCTATGCGCTGCGCTTGGATGGACGCGCATCCATCCCATCCAATCCCCAATCAGATGCCAGCGCCCATATTGATCTCGCCATATTCGCGGCGGACCAAATCCATCAGGTCATGCAACGGCGGGTCAACAATCCCCATCTGATCCAGATGCAAAACTGTATTTTCCAGATATTCAAGGTTCGGCCCAACATTGCCATGCGCCGCCACGATGATCTCGACCGCTTTGCGCACGGATAAGTTCCCGGCATATTGCGGATGGCTCGGATCCGCGACATAGGTGTGCGCAATCACGCGCCGATCATCTTCAAGTTCGATTTCAACATCGGCGGGGATATAGGTGTTGGTGACAAGTTCGCGTTCATCAAGATACGCCTTCACCACCGGCCAGTTATCCGGCGTGATGCGAAATGCGTTACCGACACATTCCCCACCTTTATTCAGGCCAAGAACAAGTCCCGGATTTTCCGGTGTGCCACGATAATGATGGGAATAAATACAAAACGACCGATGGTAACCGGGCAAAAGCGCACGCGCCTTTTCCGCAAACTCAAACCCTGGTCGCCACAACAGCGACCCGTATCCAAATACCCATCTGTCTTGGTCGTCCGTCAAGATACCCTCCAAAACGCATTTCTGTTCTGGTCCATCTTACGTATGAATTACGATGATGAACCAAGGCCTTGTTATGAAATTAAACCTAACGTTTCAACATCACTAATGCCACCCCGACGGCCGCAACACCAAACCCGGCAAAGCCCAAAACGCCCAGATGCTCGTCAAACAGCATCCACGCCAAAAAGGCCGCACTTGGCGGGACAAGGTAAAACATGCTGGCAACACGGGTGGCTTCGCCCTGCTTGATCAGCACCATCAACAACATGATCGCCCCAATCGACAAAACCAGCACCAGCCACGCCATGGCAAGAATGAAATCAATGCTCCATTCGACGGTGAATGGCTCTTTGAAAAACGCGATCACCCCAACAAGGATCGACGCGAACACATATTGGATCACCGTACCGCTCAACAGATTCATACCGGTACAGAACCGCTTTTGATACAGCGTGCCCGCCGTCATCCCAAACAGGGCAACAACCGCCAATCCAATGCCAAATGGTGTAATCCCAACGCCGTCACCAATCTTGGGCAGCAACACCAACGCCACTCCAAGCAGCCCCAAAACAAGGCCGCCCCACTGGCGGATCGTCACCCGCTCCCCCAGAACCGCACCGACAACCGATGCGGTCACAACGGGTTGCAATCCAACAATCAGGGCCGCCAACCCGGCCGGAAGCCCGGTATCAATCGCCCAGAAAACACAGCCAAGATACACCCCATGCACAAGCGCACCGGCCGTCCCGATATGCACGGCCTCGCGCACGGATGTGGGCCATTTCGCCTTCATCAAAAGGACAACCGGCACCATCAAAATCAGAACAAGAACAAACCGGATAAACAGGAAAACAAACGGGTCGGCATAAGGCAGGCCAAATTTGGCGCCGATAAACCCTGTGCTCCAAAGAAACACAAAAACAAATGGCATGAACCGCGCAAATGCCGGATGGCTGGTCGCAGATGGGCGCTCACGATGGCTGGCAGACATGACGATCCCCTTGTTTCGGGCGATGATGCGAAACGGGGCACCTCATCACACCGAAAGGTGACCTGTACAGCCGCACAGGCCATTCCCCAAAACAGTTCCGGGTTTATTATTCAGCGGGCTTTTTCTTGCCCTTTTCGTCGCTTTGGCGGTTTTCACCCTCGGCCGAGAAATTGGTGAAATACTGCCCGGCATCGACAATGCCGCGGCGAATTTCGCGGGTGCGCGAAAACAGATCAAACAGCTTGTCACCCTCGCCCCAGCGAATGGCGCGTTGCAACGCCATCAGGTCTTCCTGAAAACGTCCCAGAACTTCCAGAACGGCTTCGCGGTTGTTTAAAAACACATCGCGCCACATGGTCGGGTCGGATGCGGCAATTCGGGTAAAATCACGGAAACCCGATGCGGAAAACTTGATCACTTCCTGACGCAGGGCATCTTCAAGATCGGTCGCCGTCCCAACAATGGTATAGGCAATCAAATGCGGTAAATGCGATGTGATGCCCAGAATGCGGTCATGATGATCCGCATCCATGCATTCGACCTTCATGCCACAGGCTTCCCACATGGCACGGACCTTGGCGACCGCCTCTTCGCGCTCGCCCGGAACCGGGGTTAAAATGCACCAACGTTCTTCAAACAGTTCTGGAAAACCGGCATCCGGGCCGGAATGCTCGGTCCCGGCCAACGGGTGACCGGGGACGAACGAAACGCCCTCATCCAGATGCGGGGCAATATCGCGAATGACGGACTGTTTGACCGACCCAACGTCGGACACAATCGCGCCCTTTTTTAACACCCCTGAAAGCTGCGCGCCGATGGCCTCATTGGCACCAACCGGCGCACAGATCATCACCAAATCGGCATCGCCAACCGCACTTTTAATGTCGCAATAGGCCGCATCGGCCAGACCAAGCTCAAGAACCCGGTCACGGGTGGCCTCGGACCGCACGGCACAGGTGATTTTCCCCGCCAGTCCATCACGCACCATACGACGCGCAAGCGACGAGCCAATCAGGCCCATGCCGATAAAGGCAACATTTTCAAATAACGGTTGGGATGCACTATGGGTCATTTTACGCGTTCACAAAGTCCTTGATGGCCTGAAGGCAGATTTCCATTTCTTCCTTCGTCCCAATCGAAACACGCAACATCTGCGGCAAGCCATACGCGCCGATTTTGCGCGGGATCACACCGCGTTCCATCATGAAATCGTTGGCCGCATCTGCGGTTTTGCCATCTTTTTCCGGGAACTCGATCATGACAAAGTTGCCATAGCTCGGATGCGCGGTCAGGCCGCTAAGCCCATTGACCTCATCACGGAACCACGACAGCGTTTCGGCATTGTGGCGCACGCAATCATTGACGAAATCATCATCATCAAGGGCGGCAACACCTGCTTCCTGGGTTGGCAGGGAAACGTTGAACGGGTTGCGCAAACGCTGCAAGACATCGGCAATCTCAACCGGCGCATAGCACCAGCCAAGGCGAATACCGCCAAGACCATAAATCTTGGAAAATGTCCGGGTCATCACCGTGTTATTGCCCGCACGAACAAGCTCTTCACCGGCGGAATAATCTTCCTGACCAGTCATGAACTCGGCATAGGCCGCATCGACCACCAGAACGATGTCTTCGCGCAGACCATCACGCAGACGCTTCATTTCCGCATCCGTGATGTAGGTCCCCGTTGGGTTATTCGGATTGGCAACAAAGACAATCTTGGTCTTTTCGGTGACCGCGGCCAAAAGTGAATCAACACTTGTGGTCATGTTGGTTTCGGCCGCCGCAACCGGCACCGCACCAACGCCCTTGGCGGTGATTGGATACATCAGGAAACCATGCTGCGAATACAGCACTTCATCCCCCGGCCCGGCATAGGCACGGATCAACAGGGTCAAAAGTTCGTCCGACCCGGCACCACAGACCAGTTGATCCTTTTCAAGACCATATTTCTCGGCAAGCTTGCTGCGCAGCAAATCACACCCGCCATCCGGATACCGATGCAGACGATCCGCGGTATTGCGCAGGGCCTCCATGGCTTTCGGGCTCGGGCCAAGTGCGCCTTCGTTTGACGACAACTTGATCACGCGCTGCGTGCTATTGGCACTTGATTTACCGCCTTGATACGGCGCGATGTCAAGAATTCCGGGGCGTGGGGTGGGCGCAGACATAACGTATATTCTCCCAAAGGAAGCGGCGGCCAAACATGCCCGCCATTTGTTTTTAACTCATTGCGTCTTCAAAAATCGGAACGGCATATGCGCCGACAACCCGCAGGCTTTCGGGGTTAAGCCCCTGTTCCGCCAGCGTCGTTTGGAACGCATCGGCACGATTACAAAAGAAACCGGGCACATCAACAAGAACAAAACGCCGATCCGACGCCAATTCATCAGAAAAGCCAAGGATTGCTGATCCATCGATGCCATCCGCAATTTTTTTGCGCACTGTATCCATGGAAATCTCTTTGGACAGGCTTACCACAAACAGGGTGCGATCATCACCACTGTCTTCAAGATCAATCGCCGCCAGAACAAAACCTTCGCTTTGCTCCCCACGTCCCACCGGACGACCGCCAAATGGCAGCTTGGAAACGACCTTTACCGCACTGTCTGCGGTTAAAAGCGTCCACCACGGCATTGCCTCGCCAAGTTCGGGCTTGGGAAACACGCCGACCGCGGCCCGACCTTCTTCCAGCGCGCTAAATGCTTCGCGCGGGGTTTCATATTCATCGATCTCGTTTAAGCAGCCAAAATTCAGCCGCGCCAATTCCCAGCAATCCTGACCATCCGCATTACGGCACAGCGCCACCGTATAGGGCGCTTCAAGGCGCGTACCGGCCGCGATCATTTCGCGCCAGATCTGGATCAGGGCTGTTTTGGGAAACGCGCCTTCATGGCGCTCGACCAGGGTGCGCATGATGCGCGCTTCGCGCGCCGGGCGATACGGGACTTTAACCTTGCCACCGGCGGCAATCACGCGGTCCTTATAGGCCCCAACAGCCTGCACAACCTTGGTCCGGCGAATGATCAATGATTGCAGCGCCTGATCGATCTCATCGATCTCGCCGCGCAACCCATCAAGGTCAAGATTTGCTAAATTTTCGAACTCTTGCGCCATGATCCACTCTTTTTTAAATCGGCGCACAGTATTAGGTACAGGGCCGTACAAATGCAAAGAAAAGATTGACTATCCTCAGGTTGCTCCATAGCTAAGATAGTCGAATTTCCTGCAAACCGTGGCAAAAGGCAGCAAGACCTTTTTGTTTGCTGGCATAAGAACCAACCAAGAGGGACTCCAATATCCATGACCACCGTTACCAACACAGATAAGCGCGCTCCGCTGCCCGGCCATCACATGGTTCTGGGCGAAACGGACAAGCTGCGCCTTGATAGCGGTGTGGAATTTGGGCCCTTCACAATCGCCTACCAGACCTATGGCGCGCTCAATGCCGACAAATCCAACGCCATTTTGGTCTGTCATGCCCTGACCGGTGATCAATATGTCGCCGACGAAGTCCACCCGATCACCGGCAAAGACGGCTGGTGGCGCGAACTGGTTGGGCCGGGCAAAATCATTGATACCGACAAATATTTCGTCATTTGCAGCAACGTGATTGGCGGCTGCCTTGGCAGTACCGGGCCAAAGGATACCAACCCGGAAACCGGCAAACCGTGGGGCCTTGATTTCCCGGTGATTACCATTGCCGACATGGTGCGCGCCCAGACCATGCTGATTGACGCGCTTGGCATCGATACCCTGTTTGCCGTCATTGGCGGATCAATGGGCGGCATGCAGGTTCTTGAATGGTGCAAAAGCTATCCCGAACGGGTTTTTGCCGCCGCCCCGATTGCCACCTCTTTCCGTCACAGCGCGCAAAACATTGCCTTTCACGAAGTCGGGCGTCAGGCCGTCATGGCCGATCCCGATTGGTGTGGGGGGAATTACCTGCTCGAAGGCAAAAAACCCGCCCGTGGCTTGGCCGTGGCACGCATGACTGCACACATCACCTATTTGTCGCAGCCCGCCCTGCACCGTAAATTTGGCCGCAAACTGCAAAACCGTGGTGCGATCACCTACAGCTTCGATCATGATTTTCAGGTCGAAAGCTATCTGCGCCATCAGGGCAAAAGCTTCGTCGACCGGTTTGATGCCAACAGCTATCTCTACATCACGCGCGCCATGGATTATTTCGATCTGTCGCTTGAACATGACGGACGCTTGGCCGATGCCTTTAAGGATTGCAAAACCCGGTTTTGCATCGTGTCCTTTTCCAGTGACTGGTGCTTTACCACCGCCGAAAGCCGCCAATTGGCCCATGCGCTCAATGCTGCATCCTGCAATGTCAGCTGTGTCGAAATCGAAAGCGACAAGGGCCATGACGCCTTCTTGCTTGATGAACCTGACTTCCACATGGTTCTGGGCGGTTTCATTGATGGGGCCGCGGAAAGCCGGGGGCTGAAATAACACCATGAACAATCCTCATACAAATACCGCAAACGCCCCGTCCACGGTGCATAGCGACCGTATCCGTGTCGACCTTCAGCTGATTGCCGACATGGTCAAACCCGGCAGTCGGGTTCTCGATATTGGGTGTAGTGACGGCGAATTGCTGGGCTATTTGACCCGGACAAAAGATGTCGATGGCCGTGGCTTGGAACTGTCGAACGAAGGCGTGCGTAACTGTGTTGCCCAGGGACTGCCGGTAATGCAGGGCGATGCCGACCGCGATTTGGGGGATTATCCTGACGGCGCGTTTGACTACGCGATCCTCAGCCAAACCCTTCAGGCGACCAACCGGCCCAAGGAAGTTTTGGCGGAATTGCTGCGTATTGGGAACAAGGCGATTGTCTCGTTTCCCAATTTCGGCCATTGGCGGGCGCGGTTTGACTTGATGTTTCGCGGTCGCATGCCGCAAAACCCGAACCTTCCGATCATGTGGTACGAAACACCCAACATCCATTTTTGCACCGTGCGCGACTTTGTCGCCATGTGCGATGAAATGGGGGTCAAGATCGAACGCTCCATGGTGCTCAATGAAAGCGGATCAAAAGTCAGCTTGGACAGCCATTCGCGTTTTGCCAATTTCTTTGGCAATCAGGCATTATTCATGCTGAGCAAATAATAAAGACAATTAGTCATTTTTTGTGACTAATCTTTGCGGCCAAAAACGCCGTCACAAATCGGTTCATTCCCCGTCTGAATCCTGTTGCATCTCAGGGCATTTTTATCAGACGGGGCACCGATGACAGTTTCAAAACTCTCCCACCTTTTTCGGACGACATTCGTCGTCGCAACCCTCAGCTTCCTTGCTGCCTGTTCGCAAAAGGCAGAAACGCTGAAACTCACCGTCACCCAGTTTGGCACCGCCACCGAGGAAGCCTTTGACAGTTACGGTGCGGCCTATGCGGCGCAGTTCAAACCGTTTGAAAAATCACCCGCGGACAAGCGCGATACATTCGTCGCCAACATGGATGCCTTTACCGGCACAGTATCGGCGGCCAATATCGATGTCCTGATGGCCCCGGACGGGGCAAAAATTGATCCAAGTGTCGCGCGCAAATGGCAGGAAACCCTGTCGCGTCTGCGCATGCAATATCAACAGTTTGTCGCGATTTTTGACAATATCGAAGCCGGGGCTGTCCTTGGCGCGTCAGCGGTCAAGAAGTCCGGCCCGATCCTTGAAAAACTGCGCGCTCAGCTTAAGGCCATCACAAGCAACTTCACCCAAAATCCGCCGGAATTCTTGGCCAAACGCAGCACCCTGATCGCCAAGCTAAATGCCATCCGCAATGACCCCGACAAAGACCCAGAGCTTAGCACCCTGCGCTATGAAACATGGTGGCAGGATTGGGAAAGCTTGGTGCTGGCGGAACAGAATATGCAGGGCGAAACACTGCGCAACTTTGTCCGCGCCAACGCGCTTGGTGACCATCTGCAAAACCTGATCGACAATTACGCAAGCCTAGATATGACGTCGCTTTTGAACGCCGTAGAGCAAGGCATCCTCCAAGCACACCAGATCAACAACATGAGCCCGCAAGAACTGATGTCCCAAAGCACCGCCTTGGCAGAAACCGCCACCAAATAGGGGAGAAGACCATGACCAATGATGAAAAACTGATCGCGCAGGCAAAGAAAGCCTACCTTGAAGTCGCAATCGCCTATGACGAGGCCGACATCAACCACAAAATCTTGCTGTCGCCGATGGTGCAAGATGCGCAATCCAAATTGCTGGCCCTGCAAGAAGCCCAACTTGCCCAACAGATTACCGTTACCGATGCCGATTTGGCCGAAATGAGCCGCCTTCGGACACAGATCAACAATGCCGCCGAACTGCAATCGGCCATCGCCGGGATCATCGGTTTGGTCAGCAAATTTTTGCTGTGAAAACTGCAAACGCCAGCATTGGCAAAGGCCATCGCCGATTAAGCCGTATTGGAATTAGGGGATTAGGGGATTAATTCTCGGTGCTCGATGACGGCGTGACCAAATCAGAGCAGAGCAGAGCGGGATTGAACTGGAAGATTTTGAAAACGTCGAGGCGGGCAAACTTTTATCGGCGCGGAGCTGGTCCGGCACCCCAGCTTAGGAGTTCCAGCGATCCGCGTCGGCATCGTCCGTTGCCTTGGCCGCGACCCAATGTTCGCCGTTCTGGGTTTCTTCACGTTTCCAGAACGGTGCCCGGGTTTTAAGGAAATCCATCACGAAATCGCAGGCTTCGAACGCCGCGCGGCGATGTGCCGAAAGCACAATCACCAACACAATCCGTTCGCCCGGCAACATCCGGCCAAAGCGATGGACAATGCGGATATCGTCAAGCGGCCAACGTTCACATGCCGCGTCGGCGATCTTTTCAAGTTCGCGTTCGGTCATGCCCGGATAATGATCAAGGGTTAAGGCCGAAACTTGATCGCCGCCGTGAATGTCACGCACCAGCCCAACAAAGCTGACCGCCGCACCAATATCGGTTCGACCATCAGTGAGTGCGGATAGTTCACGCCCCGGATCGAAATCATGTTCTTGTACTGAAACGCGTAACTTGGTCATGCCGCCCCCGAATAGGCCAGGTTAATCGAGGTGCTTAAGCCCCGTGCGCAGGTAAATGTACCCGGTCTGAACCGTCACAATCCCGGCAATCCACAGCAAAATATCCCCGATCAAAACCGACGGGATCAAATCTGGCGACGCATCGCCCACCAAAAGGAACCCAATGGCCAAAATTTGGGCGGTGGTTTTCCATTTGGCAAGAACGGTAACTGGCAGCGGCACCTTTAATTCGGCAAGATGTTCGCGCAAGCCCGAAACCATGATTTCGCGGCACATAATGATCACGGCGGGCAACACCGACAAACCGGCGATGCGTTCAAATGACACCATCATCATCAAAGCCGCCGCAACCAGCAACTTATCGGCAATCGGGTCCAAGAATCGGCCCAAAGGCGAGACCACATTCATGCTGCGCGCAAGATAGCCATCAAAAAAGTCCGTCACCCCGGCAAAGGCAAACAGGGCAAAGCCCAGCCAGTTTCCCACCGGGCCATCGATGTAAAACGATGCCACCAATGCCGGGATCACAAAAATGCGCGACAAGGTGAGAATATTGGGAATCTGGTTTTTCATAAAACAGCCTGTTTGCGGAGACTTACGGCAATAACATGCAGCTTGGGGACAGCATCGCCCCAAATCCGGGCCATTAGTAAAGCCTTGTGCAAGCAACCACAAGGGCCGTGTTCAGTTGCCATAAAACTGAGACACGGCCCAAGATGGATCAGAAGATAGATTACAAGATCAATTGGACGATAGAAAACCCGTTTAGTGGGCCTGTGCGTCGTCCGATGCAGCGCGATCGGCTTTACCGCGTCCGATGCTGAGCACCTGATAAAGAATGATCGCGGCAAGCGTTGCCGTTCCAATCCCACCAAGAGCAAAACCACCAAAGGTGACAGTAAAGTCCCCTGCCCCAAAGATCAGGGTGATGCCGACCGTAAACAGATTGCGCGGATCGGAAAAATCAACACGGTTATCGACCCAAAGCCGGACCATGGCAGCCGCGATCAAGCCAAAGACCGCCACACCAAGCCCCCCCAGAACCGGGTCAGGAATGGTATGAAGCAATGCCCCAAATTTTGGCGAGAATCCAAGCAGGATGGCGACAAAGGCCGCGATGACAAAAATCAGGGTCGAGAAAACGCGGGTTACCGCCATGACACCCATATTTTCCACATAGGTCGTCACCCCGGTACCGCCGCCAGAACCAGCCAGCATTGTGGCAAGGCCATCGCCAACAAAACCACGACCGATATACCGGTCCATATTTTGTTTGGTCATGCCGCCGATTGCTTTGATATGGCCAAGGTTTTCCGCCACCAGAATGAACGCCACCGGGGCGATCATGACCATCGCCGCACTTTCAAAACGCGGTGCGACAAAGCTTGGCATGCCAAACCACGCGGCTTGGGACAGTTCGGTAAAATCAATGGCTGGCATCAGGCCAAACCCGTTCCCCAGAACAAGCACAAGCAGATAGCCGATCAAAATGCCCATCAAAATGGACACGCGGCGCACGGCAATCGGGGCATAGACCGATACCAAGGCCACTGACAGCAACGTCATTAGCGAAACCACAATATGGGCCGCATCACCCGTGATCCCGTTGACGCCGACCGGGGCCAGATTAAGGCCAATCGCGGCACCAACCGCGCCTGTCACCGCCGGGGGCATCAGCTTTTCGACCCAACCTGTGCCGGTTGCCATGACGATCACACCGATCAAAACGTAAAGCGCACCCGCCGCAATAATACCGCCCAGCGCCCCGCCAATATCCGGGTTCGGCCCACTGCCCGCATAGCCGGTTGCGGCAATGACCACCGCGATAAACGCAAAGGAAGACCCCAAATAGCTTGGCACACGCCCGGCTGTACAGATGAAGAAAATCAGGGTCCCGATACCGGAAAACAGGATCGCCAAGTTTGGATCAAAGCCCATCAGAAGCGGACCAAGGATGGTTGAACCCGACATCGCAACAAGGTGCTGCAAGCCCATTGGGAACATAGCCCCCCACGGAAGACGTTCATCAGGCAAGACTGTTGAAGACCGGGTCAGAGACCAGGAAGGAAAGTATCGCATCTGTTTCCTTAAGCTGATTTTTCAGGGACGGTTCGCGCGCATGCGCCGGGCCAAAAAGCCGCGACACATTTTAAACCGCAACGGGTATCGCGCCGCCACGCCAAAAAAGCAAGATGTCAGCCGCAGGTTTTTTAGTCGTTGCTGTGGAAATGCTCGTAAATTTTGCGGGCAAGCGCCGCACTGATGCCATCGACGGCCTCAAGATCGGACAAGCCAGCATCGGCAACACCGCGTGCGGAACCAAAGTGATGCAGCAGGGCTTTTTTGCGGGCCCCGCCGACACCGGGCACAGAATCGAGCAAGCTTTTGCCGATCTGTTTGGCGCGTTTGGCCCGGTGGGTGCCAATTGCCCAACGGTGCGCTTCGTCGCGCAGGCGCTGAATGAAATATAAAACCGGGTCGTTCATATTCAGCCGTACCGGCGCCTTGCCCGGAATATGCAGGACTTCCTTGCCGGCGTTGCGATCAACACCCTTGGCAACCCCCACCAACATGACATCCTCGATACCCAATTCTTCGAGGACGGCGCGTGCGACACCCAATTGGCCCAAGCCCCCATCGATCAAACACAGGTCCGGCCATGTGCCGTTTTCGCGATCCGGGTCTTCTTTTTGGGCGCGGGAAAAGCGCCGGGTTAAGACTTCGCGCATCATGGCAAAGTCATCGCCCGGTGCGATGTCGGTTTTGATGTTAAATTTGCGATAGGCGTTTTTCATGAAGCCTTCGGGCCCGGCGACAATCATGCCACCGACCATATTGGTGCCTTGAGTGTGGCTGTTATCGTAGACTTCGATGCGTTCCGGCGCGCCATCAAGATCAAGCTTATCTGCCAAATCTTCGAGCAATTTACGTTGAGTTGCACTTTCGGCCATACGTCGGCCCAAGGCATCCTTGGCATTGGTCAGGGCATGTTCAACAAGTTTGCGTTTGCCGCCGCGCTTGGGCACGAGCAATTCAATCTTGCGATCATTGTTCACACCAAGGGCGGTTTGCACCAATTCCTGGCCTTCGATTTCGTGCGACAGGAAAATCTGTTTAGGGGCGGGTTTATCGGCATAGAACTGCCCGACAAAGGCCGACAGAATTTCGGGAATTTCGGCCGACTGTTCGTGGCGCGGGAAATAGGACCGGTTGCCGTAGTTTGAGCCAGAGCGGAAGAAGAACACTTGAACGCAGCTTTGCCCGCCTTCGTGATGCAGGGCAATGACGTCGGCCTCTTCGACACCTTCGAGGTTGATATCCTGATGCGAGCGGATTTGGCTGAGCGCACGGATACGATCGCGATACATCGCCGCCTGTTCAAATTCCATGTTTTCAGACGCCGACATCATATCGGATTCGAGCTGTTTTAAGATTTTCTGGCTGCGTCCGGTCAGGAAGTCGCGGCAGATATCAACAAGCCCGTCATATTCCGGTTTGGAAATACGATCCACACACGGCCCGGCACAGCGTTTGATTTGATACAGCAAACACGGGCGCGAGCGATTGGAAAACACCGCATCCGTACAAGAGCGCAGCAAAAAGGCGCGCTGCAAATGGTTGATGGTGTTGTTCACCGCCCACGCAGAGGCAAAGGGGCCAAAGCAACTGCCGTCTTTGGCGCGCGCACCACGGTGTTTTACGATGCGCGGATAATCGTGATCCTCAGTGATCAGGATATAGGGGAAGCTTTTATCGTCGCGCAGCAGGATGTTGTAGCGCGGTTTCAGCTTTTTGATCAGGTTGGATTCAAGAAGAAGGGCTTCGGCCTCGGTATGGGTGGTGATGATTTCCATCCGCACCGTCTGGGCGACCATGCGCGCAATACGTAACGGCAACTGCATCAGACGGGTATAAGACACCACGCGCTTTTTAAGGTTCTTGGCCTTGCCGACATACAGCACGCGGTCCTTGTCATCGAGCATGCGATAAACGCCCGCCGAGCCCGGCATGGTTTTCAGCGCATTCTTGATCGCCTCGACCCCGCGTGCGGCCCCACCGTCAAAGGTATCACCTTCAAGCGACAGATCGATTTCCCGTTTTGGGGCATCTTCCGTGCTTGGGGTACCAGTGGAAACAGGTGGCTTCATCAAGGGGCTCCGAGGTCAGTAAATATATCCGAAGTTGTGACAGCTGTCACAGCCACGAAAGAGTTTGGAACATAGCCGAAAAGATTAACATCGCAACCGGGCGTAAGGGAATCGCCCCGGAAAAAAGATGTCCACCAAGACTGTGGATAACTATGTGGGTAATAGGGGGGCTATTGTCTGGACCCGTTGAGAGTCTTAACGTTCTATGAAGTGCCTAAATATTGAGCAAACAACCTAAGTTATTGTTTTTAAACAACAAAAAAACTGTCAACATGAAATCATTCGGTAATAGAGTCGTAAAAAATGAATATTTCTCTTTGATTCCATCTCGCCAGATGCTTGTGCATAAGGGCCGATACGATTCGCCCTAGAGGAATCACAGATTCCCTTGAAGCCGGTTTTTCAAAAAGTAAATTTTTGACCCGATTTGGGCTTTAATCAACGGGCGATATTGTACCGTTCGATTTCGACCCCGACCGCTGCAACGTCTTCAAAGACGTCGAGCTTTTCAACCCGAACGATCACCTTGCGAACCCGCGTATCCGCAAGGCACATATCCGCAAGTTTTTCCCCAAGAGTTTCCACAAGGTTCACATGACCATCTTGGCAAATACGGCGCGTGCCAACTACGAGGTCTTCGTAACTGAGCACGGTGGAAATATCGTCATTCTGAACACCGTCGCCTTCGATCACAGCCAGATCAAGGTTGATCCGAACGCGCTGTGGGGCTTCTTTTTCGTGATCATAAACCCCGATAGAGGTGTGCATCACCATATCGCGCACAAAAATGCGGCGCAGGCTGCCTGCAAGATCGGTCTTGGGCAATCCGCCATGGGACAGATCGGCAAAGGGCAATGTCGTGATGTTGGCATCCTGTTTGAGGCCTGCGGTCATATTCCGGTCTTCCTTGTGCTGCTTTCGGGCATGGTCTTTGTCCATGCGCTTTAAGCCAGATGTCCGGTATACGCGCCTGACATTGATCTTTTAATATGGATCTCTGGCTTCATTCTTCTGGCTTATCTTCTTCGCCACTGGGGGCCCAATCAAGGTGCTGTCCGCCATCAAGAGCTAACATTTGCCCGGTGATGGCCGGCGCGGCAAGGAAAAACCGAACGGTGTCGCAAATCTCTTGTACCAAGAATTAGAGTGTTCTCGTTATTTATAAGGAAGAGTGTTGATTTTGCGCCCTATATTGAAGTTAGCTTAAACACGCCCTAATCAATCCAAGCAGGCAATGTGATACGTATCAATTTATAAGGTAGCTCAACTAGATTCGATTGAACCTAAACGCGACACGCGCGAAACAGCTAAGCTTGTCATCAACAAATACGGTTAACTGGACACCATAATTGTATTCGATTGTCGAATCTCATCAAAGTTCAATTTAGTTAACAACATCCAGGATCAAATATGTGGCGGCGAACTAAGCAGTAATCCAAACATGGCTGCCCAACGTAATGCTAACTAACTTTCACAACAGAATATTTAACACCACTGACTGTGCCTAAACCTTTTAACGCGGGACAAATTAGTGCTAGCAATTGAAGAACTTGAGAGATTGATTAAACACCTCCCACGTAACGCCAAAGTCCTAGACGTTGGCTGCGGCCAAGGTCAAATATGTGATATTATTTTTAGGTTACGCAGCGATATCAAGGTTCACGGTACAGACAAAACAGAACCTAAAAGAGTTCCAAACCAACTAAGTTTTAGAACGTGCAATTTTGAACACGAAAAAATTCCCTTTGAAGCCAATTCCTTTGATCTAGTGATTTGCCAACATGTTATTGAACACCTTTACAATTCGGTAAATCTATTTGGGGAGCTTGTCCGGGTAGCAAAATGCGGCGGAAACATATTTGTTGAAGCTCCATCAGATCACTCTTTGTGGTTTAGCTTTCCTTGGGCTCAGAACTGGCGACTTATTATGTCGTACTATGATGATCCGACGCACGTTGGACGCCCTTGGACACCTCAAGGGCTTTATCGATTAGGACTTTTCTGGGGAGTGAGACCGGAAAGTGCAAAATACGAGTTTTCGCTTGTAAAATTGATATTTTTTATTCCACTAATGTTAATTGGTTGGCTGAGAAAAAATCCAGACCTAATTGTTAGCACTTGGTGGCAAGCCACAGGATGGGTATGCTTCTCTACCTTTACAAAACCAGAAACTACTGAAGACGAACCGACATTCTCGTACGCTTCGTACAAAGGACACCCTCCGCTATAGAGATTAAAAAATGGAAATACTTCAAAACATTAGAATTATAGCTATACCTTCGTGGGTAAAGATAATCATCTATATTCTTTTGACAGTTCTTTTCGTATTCAACATTTACATTGGAGCAAGCGGAGTATTTGAGCACGGAATGAAAGATTGGGCAGAAGCCGCAACCAATCTAATGGGAGTACTACTTCCAATAATTATCATTTCAATATTATTTTCATTTTCGCATTCTGGCATTGATGCCTTGAAAGAGAAAACTGAGAGCCTTCTAGCATCCACCTTGCCGGAATACTTAAGCAGAATCGCCGAGGAGAACGGCGAGTTCTATGATCCCCGAACAACCTCAATTCCCAAGGACAAGAAACAACGGCACTCGCTTGTGACAACGAACCTTCACAAAAACCGTTGCTATTGTGACTATAAAATCAAGGCACCAGACCTATGCCAACACGGCAACGACAGCTGTGACATAACACATTTCAAAGAAATTGTTGTTCGAGTAGAATTGAATGTACGAAAAGTAAATTTCAACCTGTTTCTAGAAAAAGACAATATCGAAAAAAATAGCGTTATGAAGCATGGTGACAAAGAAAACGTTTTGGGAAAATCATCAAAAATATTTGAACTATTTCACCATTCTTCCAGTGGAAGCTCTGGTTTATCTCAAGAAAACACTGGAAATGACTACATCACTTACCGTTTCAACAATACGATTCTTGAGAGACATATAGGAGGAAAACTTTACTACTGCATTGTAGCAACTGCCAACCTCAAACCGGATTTCTTATGGGACCCGAGCGAAAAGCTATACTTCTGCCAAGATATGATGTTCATGGTTCGATCATTCTACTCGGAAAACCCTAACCTGTTCTCGTCCACAAACAAGTAGAAAGCATTCATGAAGTCAGTACTCATTACCGGCGGCGCAGCTCGCATTGGCAAGGCACTTTCAAAGTTTTTTGCTACCAATGGATGGAAAGTTCATGTCCATTACAATAGCTCTGAGAAATCAGCAATTCGTCTTCAAAAGTATATCAATGAGAAAAATGGGGAAATTAGAATCATAAAATGCGACCTGGGAAACATTGACGAAATTAAAGAGAAATTTCTACCAGTTTTTCTAGATGAAAAAATAGATTTGCTGATAAATAACGCATCAATATTTGAGTATGACTCCCCCGACTCAATGGAAACGGAAATCTTCCTAAAATCTATGCGGGTAAATATACTTGCCCCCACAAAAATATCAGAAATATACTACAACTCAACACTTGACCAACCAAAGGACAAGTGCATTATAAATATACTTGATAACAAAGTATTCTCGCTAAATCCGGATTTCTATTCCTATACACTCGCAAAGTCAGCCTTGCTATCAGCAACGAAAATGCAGGCAATGTCTTTCGCTCCGAGTATGCGCGTTTGTGGCATTGCGCCAAGCGTAACTTTACCTAGTGGCGCTCAGACGCAAACCGACTTTCAGATCTCCCACCCTCTCACCTTGACAAGAAAAGGCTGTTCTCCTGAAGACATATGTAAAGGCGCATATTACATCGCAAACAACCCTATATATAATGGGCAAGTCCTTGTTTTAGACGGAGGACAATCATTAACAAACCTAAGTCGCGACGTAGCTTTCCTCGACGAATGAACAAAAACAGGTCTATCGATGGAAAACCACCTAATAATATCAGAACGGAAAATAACACTGAGTAAATATACTATTCCATTCTGGATAGGAATCCATGCATTTGAAAAAAAAGAAAGACAAAATGTATCAATAAACATAGAACTTATTATTTCAAATGACATATCACCACAAGATGACGACATAACATCAACAGTCGACTATGATTATTTAAGGTTAGGAATCAAGAAAATTAGCGACACGGAAGTGTTCAACCTACAAGAAACACTCTGCGAGAGAATTTTAGAGCTATGCCTTGAAAATGAAGGCGTCGAAAAAGCAACGGTAAAAACAAGCAAAATTGACGTTTACCCAGACTGTGATGCAGTGAGTTTCCAAGCATCAGCCAGAAAACCTTGAACCTCATTATGCAGCGACAAGCTGGAAGATATACACAAAGTAGGCAATGACAAAGGCGACACCAGTGATGCGCGAAATTTTACGAAACGCATAAGCCAGCAGCAACAGGGCGACCGTGACCGCCAGCATGATCCAGATATCGGATGTTAAAATCTGTGCGGGAACCGGGATCGGGGTAATCATAGAGACACCACCGATAATCACCAAAAGGTTCAAAAGGTTTGAGCCAAACACATTGCCCAGCGCCACATCCGCATGCCCCCGGAAGGCTGCAACCATTGAAGCCGCCAGTTCTGGCAAGGACGTGCCAAAGGCAACCAATGTTAAACCAATAACCGCCTCGGAGACGCCAAACTGACGGGCAACGGTCACGCCGCCCTCGACCAGCCATTCGGCCCCAAACATCAAACCAACGATCCCGACCAAAGTGGCGATGATTGGTTTCATCCAGCCGGTGGGAACGTCGCCGACTTCATCGACTTCGTCGTGATGAAGTTCAGTGGCCTCGGTCGGCATTTTTTTATCATGGCGATAGGTTAAGACCCAAATGGCGGCCAATACACACAGCATCAGCGCGCCAGCCCAACGGTTGATTTCGCCAAACATGCACAGCCCGACAAACAAAACCGTGCCCAGCAACATGGCCCCGCCATCACGCACAACCGTCATCCGGCTTGCCGAGATAGGTTTTAAAACCGCAACCGCGCCCAAAATCAGCAATATATTGGCGATGTTGGATCCGACCACATTGCCCATCGCAATATCGGCGGTGTCTTTTAGTGCAGCGTTCAAGGACACCACAAATTCCGGCGCAGACGTCCCGGCGGCAACAATGGTCAATCCGACGATAACCTTGGACACGCCCATCAAAAGCGCAAGGCCAACAGCGCCCCGAACGATAAATTCGCCACCGGCTGTTAACAGGACAAGACCGGCGATAATTTGCAGATAAGGGATAAACTGTTCCAAGATAACTTTGCTCGTCGTGATTATATTGTTTTTAAAGCCCCCCGGGGCTTTGCCGGGCACGCGGAACATGGCATCGCACAAGATGAATGGCAAGTCATCAGAGAATGACAATTGTCACAATCATTGGCCCAAACGCGGGTCTGGGACACATTTAAGCGCGACGGGGGCGGTTGGTTTCGCTATCTTGTACATCATATAGATTTCATATGTTTAACTGGGCTTTGGACCTCATCACACCATGCATCACGGCGTTCTGTTTGAGCTTTTCCTGATTTTGACGGCGGCGGTGATCGCCGTACCGCTTGCACATCGATTACGGGCCAATTCGATTATTGGTTTTCTAATCGGTGGTTTTTGCATCGGCCCGTTTGGGTTTGGCTTGATCAATGAACGTGAAGATATTGCAACTGTTGCCGAACTTGGCGTTGTGTTTTTGTTGTTCATGATCGGCCTTGAACTGTCCCGTGAACGGTTGCGGATCATTGGTGGCCGGTTTGCCGTGCTGGGCCTGTTTCAAATTATCGTTTCGATGGCGGTTCTGTTTGGCGGGTTGTTCGCACTTGGCTTTAACGTGCCAAGTGCCGTGGTGATTGCCGGGGCATTGGCGTTATCCTCGACCGCGATCATTTTAAAGCAGCTGTCTGATGACAAGCAGCTTCATACCAAGTTTGGCCGTGCGGCGCTTGCCATCCTGCTTATTCAGGATGTGGCGGTTGGTCCGTTCCTGATTATGGTGCAGGCCGCAGGGGATGCAGGCACCGAAACCAGCCCGTGGGTCAGCATCATCAGCGGGATTGGCGCGGTTGGTTTGTTGTTGCTGATCGGGCGTTATTTGTTGCCCCGCCTGTTTCGCTATATCGCGCTTCTTAAGAACCCGGAACTGTTTGCGATTGGCACATTGTTCGTCGTGCTTGCAGCCAGTACCTTGACCGAGGTGGCCGGGCTTTCGATGGCGTTGGGGGCGTTTATTGCCGGTGTCATGTTGGCCGAAACCGAATTCCGCCATCAGATCGAAGCCGATATCACGCCATTTCGCGGTGTTTTCCTGTCGCTGTTTTTCATGTCGGTCGGCATGTCGGTCAATGCCGATATCGTCTTTGCCCAGTTCGGCACGATTATGATTTGGCTGATTGCGCTTTTGGGGACCAAAACCGCGGTATTGTTTGTTTTGGCCTTAATGGCGCAATTTGAAAAGGGATCAGCCATCCGTGTGGGCATGAGCCTGGCGGCGGGTGGTGAGTTTGCCTTTGTCATGTTGGCCTTGGCCGCGCAAAACGGGGCGATTGCGCCCGATATTGTCGCGGTGATCATTCCGGTGGTTGCGCTTTCTATGGCACTCACACCAACATTAATGTCGCTTGGGCAACGGATTGAGGAAAAGCTTCATCCCAAAGAAGACGATCAGCTTGGCCCGATTTCATCCGAGGCCGAAGGCATGCAGCAGCATGTGTTGATCATTGGCTGTGGCCGTGTCGGCCGGGTTTTGGCGCGGTTGTTAAAAAGCCGCAAGATCCCCTATTTGGTTTTGGACACGGATGCCTTGCAGGTATCGCGCGGCCGGGCCGAAGGATTGCCGGTCTATTTCGCCGATGGATCACGCCCCGAAACATTCCGTGCAGCCCACACCGACGAAGCGCGCATTGCCGTGGTTGCCATGGGCAACCCGCATGCCACCGAAAAGACCGTGGCCCTGTTGCGCCATCATTATCCGCATTTGAAAATCTTTGCCCGTGCGCAGGACATTACCCATATCGGGCCACTGTCGCGCAGCGGTGCTGATGCGGCGATCCCCGAGGTGTTGGAAACCGGGTTGCGGCTTTCGGATCATGTGTTGTCGGCATGTGATGTGCCCCAAGAAGACATTGATGCCGAAATCGCCAAATTCCGCCGTGCTGATATGTTGTTGATGAACGAATTGGCCCCACGCACCCAACGGCGTAAGCCAGAGGCAGAAACGGATACACCGCCAGACGCCGCGGGTGATGTGGCAACCGCGACAGACGGCAAGGCCAAATAAGCGTCCGTTGTAAGCATCTATTGGCAGCCAACAGCCCAAACCAACCAAAACAAAACCCCCACGCAGAATGCAGTGGGGGTTTTGTCGTATGGCCTTAAAGCCAGCTGTTTCAAAGCGCCTTAAGCGGCGGCTTCTGAATCCAGGGCATAGCCGGCGGCACGGACAGTACGAATGATATCGCGTGTGCCTTTGACGTCATTTAGCGCCTTACGCAGGCGGCGGATATGGACATCGACCGTGCGGGTTTCGACGTAAATATTGGGTCCCCACACCGCGTTCAAAAGCTGCTCACGCGAGAAAACCCGGCCCGGATGCTCAAGGAAATAGCGCAACAGACGGAATTCCGTCGGGCCCAAATGGATGGCCTTGCCATTGCGACTGACACGGTGGGCGGCGAGATCCATTTCGATATCGGAATAGATCAACTGCCCTTGTGGTTGCGCCGGACCGGAGCGGCGCAAAAGCGCACGAATACGGGCCAGCAATTCGCCAATCGCAAAGGGTTTGGTGACATAGTCATCGGCACCGGTATCAAGGCCGCGAATGCGATCGCCTTCTTCGCCGCGCGCGGTAACCATGATCACCGGCAAATCGCGGCTTTCAGGTTTGCGGCGGATCTGACGGCAGACCTCAATCCCCGACATGACCGGCAGCATCCAGTCCAAAAGGACCAGATCCACATGGGTTTCCGCCATGATTTTCAACGCTTCGTCACCATCGCCGGCTTCGACAACCTGCATCCCCTCGCGTTCGAGGTTGTAGCGCAACATGGTTACGATTGCGGCTTCGTCCTCGACGATAAGAACCGTTGGGTCCATCTTCCTATGCTCCAGTGTCACTCATTAGCTTCGACAACAGCAAAGTTTGCTGCGTCGTTTTTTGGCCGACCATCTGTCGGCAGGTCTTCGCCTTTGATCCGGTAATAGATCGTTTCGGCGATGTTGGTGGCGTGGTCGCCGATCCGTTCAATGTTTTTGGCAATAAACAGCATGTGCGTTGATGCGGTGATATTGCGCGGATCTTCCATCATGTAAGTCAGCAATTCGCGGAACAGCGAATTATACATGTCGTCGACTTCTTGATCGCGGGCCCAGACACGCTGGGCTTTTTCCGCATCGCCTTCGATATAGGCGTCCAGAACGTCTTTGATGATTTCCTGTGCCAGGCGGGCCATGTTCGGGATGACCTGTACCGGGCGGATCGGCGGAATCTGGTTAAGAACCTGGGCGCGCTTGGCGATGTTTTTCGCAAGATCGCCAATCCGTTCCAGATCATTTGACAGTTTCAGGGTCGTGACGACCTGACGCAGGTCATCGGCCATCGGCTGACGCAGGGCCAGAAGACGGACAGCGAAATCCTGAACTTCTTGTTCAAGGGCATCGATACGGTGATCGGACAAAATGACCTTTTCGGCCAATTCTGAATCCCGTTTGACGATTGAGCGGATCGCAGAGATCAGCTGGCTTTCCGCAAGGCCGCCCATCTGCGAGATGATGTTGTTCAGACGGGTCAGTTCCTCGTCGAACGAACTCACAATATGTGTTTTTTCGTCGGGCATTGGTTCGTCTCCTGCGGGCGCTTAACCGAAGCGGCCGGTGATGTAACCCTTGGTGCGTTCGTCTTTTGGATTGGTGAAAATCTGATCGGTTTCACCAACCTCGACCAACTTGCCAAGGTGGAAGAAGGCCGTGCGTTGCGACACACGTGCAGCCTGCTGCATGGAGTGGGTCACAATCACGATGGTGTAGTTTGACCGCAATTCGTCGATCAGCTCTTCGACTTTCGCCGTTGCGATCGGATCAAGGGCCGAGCATGGTTCATCCATCAGGATGACTTCCGGGCTGACCGCGACCGCGCGTGCAATGCAAAGACGCTGCTGCTGCCCCCCCGAAAGACCGGTGGCTGGCGATTGAAGGCGGTCTTTGACTTCTTTAAGCAAGCCCGCACGTTCCAGCGAGGTCATCACGATCTGATCAAGCTCGTCGCGCGAATTGACCAAGCCATGAATACGCGGGCCATAGGCCACGTTGTCATAGATGGTTTTCGGGAACGGGTTTGGCTTTTGGAACACCATGCCAATGCGCGCACGCAACTGAACAACGTCGATGCGTTTGTCATAAATGTCGCGACCATCCAGGGTGACTTCGCCCTTGATCGTCACCCCATCAATCGTGTCGTTCATGCGGTTCATGCAGCGCAGGAAGGTGGATTTACCACAGCCTGACGGGCCGATAAGTGCGGTGACCTGACGTTCAACGATGTCAAGATTGACATCAAACAGCGCCTGATTGTCGCCATAGGAAAGATTAAGGTCACGGGCCGTCATTTTCGGGCTTGCGACCGACGGCTCAGCCGTCATTGCGCTCTGGGATACAGCAGCCATTTTACCACTTCCGTTCAAATTTTTTGCGCAGATACACGGCCAATCCGTTCATAAGAACCAGGAAGGCCAGCAAAACCATAATCGCCGCCGAGGTTTTCTCGACAAAGGCACGCTCTGGGCTGTCAGCCCAAAGATAGATTTGCACCGGGAGAACCGTCGCCGGATCAAGCGCCCCACCCGGGATATCAACAATAAAGGCCACCATGCCGATCATCAAAAGCGGTGCGGTTTCACCCAAGGCCTGCGCCATGCCAATGATCGTACCGGTCAAGATACCCGGCATCGCAAGCGGCAAGACGTGATGGGTCACGGTTTGAACCGGCGACGCCCCAAGACCAAGTGCGGCCTGACGGATCGACGGCGGCACCGCCTTAATCGCTGCGCGGGATGCGATGATAATTGTTGGCAAGGTCATCAGGGCCAAGGTCAAACCACCAACAACCGGGGCTGAGCGCGGCAGATGCATGACATTGAGGTAGACCTCAAGCCCCAGCAAACCAAAGACAATTGACGGCACCGCAGCGAGGTTGTTGATATTGACCTCGACAATTTGGGTGAAGCGATTTTTCGGTGCGAATTCTTCGAGATAGACCGCGGCCAACACCCCGATTGGGAAGGAAAGCGCCAAGGTCACCATCAAGGTATAAAGCGAACCAACAGCAGCGCCCCAGATACCGGCAAGTTCCGGTTCACGAGAATCACCATTGGTAAAGAAGCGGGTGTGGAATTGTTTTTCCACCGCACCGTCCGACTTCAGCGCGTCATACCAAGCAATTTCTTCGTCATTGAGACGGCGGTTGCCTTCTTCAACGTCGGCACTGATGTAACCTTTGTTGAGCATGTCGAAATCATCGCCGGAAATCAGCCAAACTTTCCGCGTCTGCCCGATCAGGCCGGGATTTTCCATCACACGTTCGCGCAGGTCATAAGACGCGCCGCCCGAAACGATGCTGTAAAGATCGCGTTTTTCCTGACGGCCTGTAACCTGCGGGAACCGTTCGCGTAGCGCCTGTTTGATTAGACCATCAAAGTTGGCCTTGCCAATCACGGCTGGATCGCCAGTACGGTCAGGATCAATCGCATCCTGATCAAAGGTGATTTCAAGCTGAACATAGGTCTGGAAAAAGGCGGTATAGCCCTTTGAGCCAATCGAGCCGGCCAAGACAAACAGCGCCAGCAATGCAACACCGATTGCAGCAAGGCCATAAAACTTAAAGCGACGTTCTGCGGCGTAACGTTTTTTGATGTTACGGGCAATTTTCGGGCTGTCCCAGTCAACCGGCTTGTGCAGATTGTCCGAGATCACCTTGGCCGCGGCTCTATCTTCCATCAGAGATGCCATATCAGTCATATTTCTCGCGATACTTCTGAACAACCTTAAGGGCAAAGACGTTTAAACCCAAGGTGACAAGGAAAAGAACCAGCCCCAACGCAAAGGCCGAGAGTGTTTTTGCACTGTTAAATTCTTGGTCACCGACCAAAAGGGTTACGATCTGAACCGTCACAGTTGTCACCGCCTGAAGCGGGTTAACGGTCAAATTCGCTGCCAAACCAGCAGCCATCACCACAATCATGGTTTCGCCAATGGCGCGCGATACCGCCAGCAAAACCGCGCCCACGATACCGGGCAAGGCCGCCGGAAAAATCACGTGACGGATTGTTTCCGATTTCGTAGCACCCAGCCCATAAGAGCCATCGCGCAAGGATTGCGGCACCTGGGACATCACATCATCAGACAGCGATGAAACGAATGGGATGATCATCACCCCCATCACAAGCCCCGCCGCCAGCGCACTTTCGGAACTGACATCAAGACCGATGATCGCACCGTTATCACGCAGGAACGGGGCGACGGTCAGCGCGGCAAAGAAGCCATACACAACCGTCGGAACACCCGCCAAAATTTCAAGCGCGGGTTTCGCGACCGAGCGGAATTTCGATGACGCATATTCGCCCATATAAATTGCAGAAAACAGGCCGACGGGTACGGCAACCGCCATCGCAATCAGGGTAATCAGCAAGGTGCCGACAAAGAGCGGGATCGCGCCAAAGGCACCGTCAGAGGCCACCTGATCTGCGCGGATCGCGGTTTGCGGGCTCCATTCCAGACCAAAGAGGAACTCAAGCGGGCTGATCTTGCTAAAGAAATGCAGGGCTTCGAACAGAAGCGAAAAGACAATGCCCACGGTCGATAGGATCGCAATCGCTGAGCAGGCAATCATGATCCAGCGTGAAATGCGTTCGACGTTATTGCGCGCGCGCATTTCCGGATCAATTTTGCGGTACGATAACATAATGCCGACCGATGCACTGGCGAGCATCACCACAATCAAGGCCGCATTGGCAATGGTGTGCAAGCGGGCCAAACGGCGACCGGCATCGACCACTTCTGGTGATACGGTTAAGTGCTGTCCACCGCCCTCGGCGATCAAGGAAATGCTGTTGAGCGCAAGCGACAATTTACCGGGGTCACCGGTGATTTCGGCTGGCAGGTCCGCAATAATCATCGCTTCGATGATCGATCCCTGGAACATGTACCAGACAACCAGCAACAATAACGCAGGAAGGCCACACCATAACGCGACATACATCCCGTAATGCGTGGGCAATGAATGAAGGTTACTGTACCGACCGCCCGAAAGGGCTATCGCCCGCTGACGCCCGAAATAAAAGGAGAGCACACAAAGTGCTGCAACCGCGAGCAACAGAAAAGACAGGGACATTACGTTAGATCCGTTTGCCTGGTGAGCCTGCAGAAATCAAATGGTATGGGCAGGTAGAACAAAAACAATAAATTAATCAAGTCTGGAAACAAAGAAACCGGTGGCGACCCGTGCCGCCACCGGTTGAAGTATCACGTTACATGCTCAGCGGCGACAGGTTCATCGCAGCGTTATGAACAGCTTCGCGTTCTTTGGCATCCATCGGGATCAGGCCACGGTCAGCAAGGTAACCTTCTTCGCCCCATGCTTTGTCCGAGGTGAATTCCGAAACATATTCCATCATGCCCGGAATGGTACCGACGTGAGCGTTCTTTACGTAGAAGTAAAGCGAACGCGAAACCGGATATTCACCAGCCGAGATGGCTTCAAAGGTCGGTGCAACGCCACCGATCAAGGAACCCTGAAGTTTGTCGCCATTCTGGTCGAGGAAGGAGAAGCCAAAGATGCCAAATGCGTCTTTGTTGGCTTCGAGCTTCTGAACGATCAGGTTGTCGTTTTCGCCAGCTTCGATGTAGGCACCGTCTTCACGAACACCAGCGCAGACAGCTTTGAATTTGTCTTTGTTGGATTTTTCGAGTTCAGCGATAACCGGGAATTCTTCACAAGCTTCTTCAAGTACCAGCTCGGTGAAGGCATCACGCGTACCTGAGGTCGGCGGCGGGCCGAGAACTTCGATTTTAACGTCCGGCAGGCTCGGGTCGATTTCAGACCAGGTGCTGTAGAAGTTATCTACGAGCGACTTGCCATCTTTGGACGGAACGATTTTCGCAAGAGCCAGGAAGATCTGCTCTTTGGTCAGGTCAAGCTGTTCGGCTTCGTTCGAGTTCGAAAGAACGATCCCGTCATAACCGATTTTGACTTCGGTAATTTCTTCAACGCCGTTTTTGGCGCAGGTTTCAACTTCGGACTTCTTGATGCGACGCGAAGCGTTGGTGATGTCCGGGTTCTGTTCGCCAACACCGGCACAGAACAGTTTCAAACCACCGCCAGAACCGGTTGATTCAATAACCGGAGTTTTGAACGAGGTGGTTTTACCGAATTCTTCTGCAACTGCGGTTGCAAACGGGAAAACGGTGGACGAACCAACGATACGAATCTGGTCACGTGCTTGGGCCGCGCCAGCAAAGGCAACGCTCATCAGCGCCGCAACAGCAAGAGTCTTCTTCATGGTATATTCCCCAATGGTAGTTCCGGTTTGGAACGGTGCAACGATCTGCGAGCCGGACTCTACCGCTGGGTGCTTACGGTATTGTGTCGCTTTTGTTAACCTTATGTGACAACGCATTTTTGATGAAAAATTGTGTCATTTAGCACTTTAAAATCAGATACTTAGTTATTTTCGAGCTTATCGTTTTTCCGGGCATTTTCACCGATTTTCACCGCAAAATGCGCGGCAGGCGGAATTTTGTGACAAAAACTGTAACAAAGGACGTTTTGCCCAAGCTGGCGTTGTAACAATGCGCGGATGATCAGGGCGAAAGGCCAGCTAAGACTTTACATGTGGCGCGTTCCACGCAAGTCTTACGCAGAGCAAAACATTGTCACGGCACCATGAATTGATGTGCGCGACACTTTAGGAGAACGACATGAGCAATGCTTCCATCGACGAAATTCAGGAATTGATCCAGAAGCTGTCGGGCGATTTGGGGGACATGTCACAAGCGGCAGCAACGCATATCGATGAGCTGCATATCGCCGTCAACAACATCTCGTCACATGTTTTGGCGATGGAGGCGATCTTGGCGCTGATGGTGCAAAAAGTCGGCGTTGACGAAGCCGAGGTGTTGCAGTGGATCCGCGATAAAACCGCCGCCTTTGCCGAGGACGGTTCCGAAGGATCCGCAGCCGAGGGCATTGCGCAAAGCCTGCTTGGTAAAGAGTCCTGACACCATCGCCCTGCGATGAGGCCAATATCGAGAGATAAAGAAGTCGGCGACCTGATGCGGGTCCGCCGACTTTATTTATGGCCTGATAGCATGGGCCATATGTTCGGACCGCGCGACTAGCCCCGGCCCCGTTGAGGTTCAACGCCCTTTAACTTTGCGGGGCGCGGCCCGCCGGTTGCCCAATCAAGCAACTGGACGCTATGAACGACTTTCAGATCATCTGTTTCAATCTGAATCATGCAGCCGATATTCCCGGTCGCAACAAGGTCGGGGAGGGTATGGCGGATATTTGCCCGTTTGCGATCTTGTAGCTGCCCGGCGATTTCCGGCTGCAACAGGTTATAAACCCCGGCCGAGCCACAACATAAATGTCCCTCGGCAATTTCGGCGACCTCAAATCCCGCCATTTTCAAAAGATCACGCGGTTCGCGGACGATTTTTTGACCATGTTGCATTGAGCAGGCCGAATGATACGCCACGCGCAGATTGCCATGATCGGCCTTGGCAAAGGCGTTGGGATCAACATCAATCTGGGTCAGGTATTCGGTGATGTCGCGCGCAAGCGCCGAGATGGTTTTGGCCTTTTGGGCGTATTTGGGATCACGGGCAAACATATGGCCATAATCCTTAACCGTCGTGCCACAGCCCGATGCGGTGATGACCACAGCATCAAGACCATCCCCGGCAAGTTCAGCCGTCCAGGCATCGATATTGCCCTTGGCCTGATGGTGGGATTTTTCTTCCTTGCCCATATGATGGACAAGTGAACCACAACAGCCCGCACCCTTGGCAACGACGACTTCGATCCCAAGACGGGTGAGCAGACGCACCGTCGATTCGTTAATTTCGGTTTCAAGAACCTGTTGGGCACAGCCGGTCAGGATGGCAACGCGGCCTTTGCGTTCGCCAATGGCCGGTATGATTTGCGGTTTATCGACCCAACTTGGTGTCGGAAGCGACCGCGCGCCCATTTTAACCATGCCCTTAAGACGGCCGGGCATCAGTTTGGCAAATGGTGCGGCGAATTTTGCGCCGAGCATCGACAGGCGAAACAAGGTCGGGCTTGGCACAACAACCGACAACATTTTGCGCAGGAGCTTATCGCCCAAGGGACGGTCATAGGTCTGTTCGATATGGGCACGCGCATTATCGATCAGATGCATGTAATCCACACCCGATGGACAGGTGGTCGTGCAAGACAGACAGGACAAACAGCGATCAAGATGCTTTACCACCCGATCGGTTGCCGGTTTGTCATTTTCGAGCATGTCCTTAATCAGGTAAATCCGCCCACGCGGACTATCAAGTTCATCGCCAAGGGTGACGAATGTCGGACAGGTCGCCGTGCAGAACCCGCAATGCACGCATTTGCGCAGGATCTGTTCGCTTTCGGCGATCATGGGGTTTTCAAGCTGGGCCGGGGTGAAGTTGGTTTGCATTATGCGCCCTCCCCCATTGTGCTTGATGGGGCAAGGCGCCCGGGATTAAGGATGCCTTCGGGGTCGAAATTGTCTTTGATCTTGGCGTTGATGCGGGCCAAGGCCGGATTTTCGGGATGAAACACCGAAATGCGTTGGCGCATGGATGCCGGTGCCCGGACAAGAACCGCCTGCCCATCAACCGTCATCGCAATATCGCGTACCTGTTGGGCAAAGGCATCCAATCCATTGATTTGCAGCCAAATCAGCCCACCAGCCCAATCCATGATCACCCGGCCACCGGTCACATCCATCAAGCGCGCCGCAATTTCGCCGCCCGATGCCGGGGGCACCGACACCCGCCACAGAAGGCTTGCGTTATCAGCACTGGCGTCAGCGGCTGGGATAAACGGTTTTACGTCAGCGACACATTGCCACAGACGTTGGCTGTAACTTTCCGCCAGCGGGCGGGTTTCACCATATTGCGCGAGGTGTTTACACAGGGCATCAATCCGCCAAGCAACCGATGGTGTCGGGCCTTCGACGCGCACCGCCACCAGACCGCTGCCAATTTCCAAGGCCAATGGCACATCAAGTGATGTGATATCGGCTGATGAAATCCATGCAGCGGCGGACACTTCGTTTTCACTGCCCAGTGCGGCCGTCATGATGGTGCCCGCGGTTTTCGGATCGTCACAGGTCACAAGAATGGTGGCGGATTGTTCATCGCACGGCATGACTTTTAGGGTGACGGTATGCATCACCCCCAAGGTGCCAAACGATCCCGCCATCAGTTTTGATAAGTCAAAGCCGGTGACGTTTTTCATCACCCGCCCGCCAGATTTAAAATCCTCTGCCCGGCCAGAAATGGCCTCAAAACCCAGAACATGATCACGGGCGGCGCCAACCTTGATCCGGCGTGGCCCAGCAATGTTGGTGGCGACAAGGCCGCCAATGGTACCAGCATCAGTGGCTGCGCCATCCCCCAAAAGGGCTGGAAAATTTCCGGGCTCAAAATGGAATTGCTGATTTTTTTCGGCCAACGCGGCCTTAATATCGGCCAACGGTGTGCCAACACGCGCCGAAATCACCAATTCTTCGGGCTGATAAAACAAGATGCCCGACAGGGCAGAGCAATCCAAAACCGTATCGGCCTGAACTGCGTGACCAAAGGATCGCTTGCTGCCCGATCCAATGACCTCAAGCGGGGTTTTTGCGCCAAGCGCCCAGCCAACAGCTTCGCGCAGCTGGTCTGGCGTCGTCGGGGTTAAAATATCCACCATGGCGGTGTCTCTTTTCCTCTCCTGATACGTATGATCGGGACTGCGGGAACCCATCACACGTTTTTGTCGTCTTCATTTTTGATCGTTTTTTCTTATTTTATTGTGCCATCCGAACGGTGTTTAGAACCGCGGGATGGTTGGGAATTTGTCGGCCACGGCCTTGGCATGCAGGGTTTTAAGTTCCCCACAGCCATGCAAGGTCGGGAATACCTTGCCGGGATTAAGCAATTGGTCTTCGTCGAACGCCATTTTGATGCGTTCTTGGTGCTTCATGTCATCACTGGTGAACATTTCGCCCATCAGATCACGTTTTTCGATCCCGATCCCATGTTCGCCGGACAACACGCCGCCGACCTGAACACATAGTTTCAGAATGTCACTGCCAAACGCCTCGGCGCGTTCAAGTTCGCCCGGTTGGTTGGCATCAAACATGATCAGCGGGTGCAAATTGCCATCCCCCGCATGAAACACATTGGCCACGCGAAGACCGTGCCGCTGCGACAGGATTTGCATGCCGGTTAAAACCTCGGCCAAGCGGCCGCGCGGGATCGTGCCATCCATGCACATGTAATCTGGTGAAATACGCCCAATCGCCGGAAAGGCATTTTTGCGGCCCGACCAGAATAACAGGCGTTCTTCTTCGCTTTGGGAAATGCGCGAATAGATCGCCCCACAATCGGTCGCGATTTGCCCGACACGGTCGATCAGATAATCGACTTCGACCAAGGGGCCATCAAGTTCGACCAACAGCAACGCCTCGACATCCAGGGGATATCCGGCATGAACAAAATCCTCGGTCGCCTTGATCGCCGGGGCGTCCATCATTTCAAGACCGCCGGGAATGATGCCCGCGGCGATGATTTCGGCAACGCAATTGCCACCGTCTTCGGAGGAATTAAAGCCCAGCAAAAGCGCGCGCGCTGTTTCGGGTTTGCGCAAAATGCGCACGGTGACTTCGGTCACGATGCCCAAAAGACCTTCGGAGCCGGTTATAAGACCCAAAAGGTCATACCCGGTTTGATCCAGACCCTTACCGCCGACGCGTAAGATGTCGCCTTCGATGGTGACCATTTCGACGCCAAGCACATTGTTGGTGGTCAGCCCGTATTTCAGGCAATGCACCCCGCCGGAATTTTCGGCGATATTGCCGCCGATTGAACAGGCGATCTGACTGGATGGGTCAGGTGCGTAATAAAATCCGTTATGTTCAACTGCCCGGGTGATGCCAAGGTTGGTGACACCGGGCTGCACAACAGCGGCACGGTTATCCCAATCGATATCAAGCACACGGTTGAATTTCATCATACTGATCGTAATCGCATCGGCCATCGGCAAGGCCCCGCCCGAAAGGCCGGTTCCCGCCCCGCGCGGCACAACACGAATTTTATGGGTATGACAATATTTCAAAATGGCGGCGACCTGCCCGGTATTTTCGGGCAGGACCACAATCATCGGCAATTGCCGATACGCCATTAAACCATCGCATTCATAGGGCCTGAGCTGATCTTCATCGACAATCACACCGCCGGGTGTCGGAATAATATCCTTCATGGCGGCGATGATGTCCTTGCGCTTTGCGAGGGTGTGTTGATCAGGCTCAGGCATCCTAAGCATCGCGTGGTTACTCCGTCATTTCGACCAGCAAGTCCTTGCTGTCGACTTGTGTGCCGGCAGGTGCGTGGATGGTTGCAACCGTGCCGTCCTTTTCCGCGTGCACCGCTGTTTCCATTTTCATGGCTTCGAGCGAACACACAACGTCACCGGCTTTGATTTTCTGGCCTTCGTCGACATGAACTTCAACCACAAGCCCCGGCATGGGGGCGGCGATGTGAAGTTTATTGCCGTCTTCGGCTTTTGGCCGGACCTTACCGGTGGCAGCAAGGGTTTTGTCCGCGACCTTAACGGTTCGGGGTTGGCCGTTCAGTTCAAAGAACACCGTACGTTGACCTTCGTCATCGCCGCCTTCGGACGTGGTCAGATAACGAATGACCAGTGTCTTGCCCTTTTCCAGATCAACCGAGATTTCATCGTTCTGGTTCATCCCATAGAAAAAGACCGGGGTTGGCAGCACAGAAACATCGGCGTTGTGGCTGCGGTGTTCGGCGTAATCAAGAAACACCTTGGGATACATCACATAAGATGCAACCTCGGCATCGCTGGTGTTGCGATGGGTTTTCTTTTCAATTTCCTTGCGGGTGGCTTCGAAATCAATCGGCGGCAGGGATTTACCCGGACGATCCGAAAGGGCTTCGGCCCCTTTCAGCACCTTACGCTGAAGTGCTGGCGGGAAGCCGCCAACCGGCTGACCGATTTCACCGCGGAAGAAGGAAATGACGCTATCGGGGAAGGTAATATCCTTTTTCGGATCAAGGACATCTTGTTCGGACAGACCCGATGTCACCATCATCAACGCCATGTCGCCGACAACCTTGGAGCTTGGCGTGACTTTCACCACATCGCCAAACATCTTGTTGACCGCGGCATAGGCCTTGGACACTTCGGGCCAGCGATCATCAATGCCCAGCGCACGCGCCTGTTGGCGCAGGTTGGTATATTGACCACCGGGCATTTCATGCACGTAGACGTCCGAGGTGCCGCTTCGAATGTCGCTTTCAAAGCCGGCGTAATAGCGACGGACTTGTTCCCAATAGGTCGAGACTTCTTTAAGGGCCTCGGTATTGAGGCCCGGGTCACGGGGCTGCCCGATATAGTTATTGGCAATCGAACCAAGGTTGGGCTGTGACGTTAGGCCCGACATGGAATCCATTGCCGCATCGACCGCATCCACCCCGGCATCAATCGCCGCGATGACCGTGGCCGCCGAAATGCCACTGGTGTCATGGGTGTGGAAATGGATCGGGATATTGACCGTGTCCTTAAGGGCGGTGACCAGTTCGGTGGCCGCCGCCGGACGCAGTACACCGGCCATGTCCTTAAGCCCCAGAATATGGGCACCCGATTTTTCAAGCTCGCGCGCCATATTGACGTAGTAATCAAGGTTATATTTCGGGCGGCTTTTATCGTAGATGTCGCCAGTATAACAAATGGTCGCTTCGCACAGTTTATCGGTTTTAAGCACCGATTCCATGGCGACCTTCATGTTTTCAACCCAGTTGAGGCTATCAAACACGCGGAAAACATCCATCCCGTGATCAGCAGCCTGTTTTACGAAATATTCCACCGCATTATCGGGGTAGTTCGTATAGCCAACCGCGTTTGAGGCGCGCAAAAGCATCTGTGTCAGGATGTTGGGCACGCGTTCACGCAGCTTGACCAGACGATCCCACGGATCTTCGTTTAAGAACCGCATGGCCACGTCAAACGTTGCCCCGCCCCAACATTCAAGCGAGAACAATTCAGGCAAGCCGTGGGCGTAATACGGTGCGATTTTCAGCATGTCGTATGTGCGCATACGGGTCGCCAGCAGCGACTGATGGGCATCACGCATGGTGGTATCGGTAATCAGGACGCGTTCCTGATCCTTCATCCAGCGTGAAAAGCCTTCTGGGCCCAATTGATCCAGCTTTTGCTTGGTGCCCGGGCGAATTTCATCCAGATCGATGGATTTTGGCATCACCGGATCATTCAGGTTCGTTGGCACAACGCGGCCTTCGACCTCTGGATTGCCATTGACGGCCACTTCGCCAATGAAGCGCAACAGACGTGTGGCGCGATCCCGACGACGCACGAATTTAAACAAATCGGGCGTTTCATCAATAAACCGGGTGGTATATTCCCCGGCCCGGAATTTCGGGTGATTGATCAGGTTTTCAAGGAAGGCCAAGTTGGTGGCAACACCGCGAATACGGAATTCACGCAAGGCCCGGTCCATGCGGTCTACGGCTTCGCGCGGTGTGCTGCCCCAGGCGGTGACCTTTTCCAACATACTGTCATAGAACGGTGTGATCACCGCCCCGGAATAGGCCGTGCCGCCATCGAGGCGAATGCCAAACCCGTTGGCGCCGCGATACACCTTGATGATCCCGTAATCGGGGACAAAATTGTTTTCGGGGTTTTCGGTGGTGATACGGCACTGAAGCGCATGATCGCGCAGTTTGATTTTGTCCTGCCACGGAATACCGGTTTCAGACGGGAAGCCAATCCGGCCACCTTGCGCAATCAGGATTTGCGCCTTGACCAAATCAAAGCCGGTCACACATTCGGTCACGGTATGTTCGACCTGAATGCGGGGGTTGACCTCGATGAAATAGAATTTGGATGTGTCGACATCCATCAGGAATTCGACCGTACCGGCATTCACATAATTGGCGGCCTTGCCCAACCGAAGTGCGGCATCGCAGATTTCTTTGCGCTGTGCATCATCCAAATAAGGGGCCGGTGCGCGTTCGACCACCTTTTGGTTACGGCGCTGAACCGAACAATCACGTTCATACAGATGCACCAAGGTGCCGTGATTATCGCCCAAAAGCTGGACTTCGACGTGGCGAGCACGGCGGATCAGCTTTTCAAAATAGACTTCGCCATTGCCAAAGGCGGCCTCGGCTTCGCGGCGCGCACCCAGAACCTGGTTTGCCAGATCCTTGCTGTTTTCAATGACACGCATGCCGCGTCCACCGCCGCCCCAGCTTGCTTTCAGCATCAGCGGATAGCCGACATCCTCGGCAATTTTGGCGACTTCGGTCATGTCTTCGGGCAAGGCGGCAGATGCGGGCATCACCGGCACATCGGCGGTTTCGGCCAAATTACGGGCGGAAACCTTGTTGCCCAAAAGGCGCATCACATCGGAATCAGGGCCGATGAACTGAATGCCGGCTTCGGCACAAGCATCGGCAAAATCGGGGTTTTCCGACAGAAAACCATAGCCGGGATGGATGGCATCTACATCGGCATCGCGCGCAACACGCAGGATATCTTCGATATCAAGATAGGCGCGAATGGGTTTATTGCCCTTACCCACCGTATAGCTTTCATCAGCTTTGAAACGGTGCAGGGCGAAACGGTCTTCGTCAGAGAAAATCGCAACTGTACGAATGCCAAGTTCGTTTGCGGCACGCAAAACACGAATAGCAATTTCGCCACGGTTGGCGACGAGAAGTTTACGGATACGCTTTGGTGCTGAACGGGTCATGGACACCGGGCTCCTACCAGATTTTTATGGCAGGAACGTCCTGTGCGCGCCTGCCAAAACCAAGTGAACGCCACGATATGGTCCCGGAATGCGTTGCGGTGCGGGATGCCTACAACGCCATACCTAATGTGGCGGATCGGAATGCATGCACCCAGAAAACGTGTGCAGTGCATCCAAAGTTTTTGGCGCCCGGTGGGCAGGCGACTTTTATGATATATGCGCATTGCCCACCCCCTGTCAAAGCATGATCTGTTAAATTGGTAATACCAATCATCCTCATGAGCGACCAGCGCGTTTTCACCATATGGAAAACATCCTCCGACGTCTCCTATCCTCATGGTTGAGAAGCCGTGTTCTTGCGCAGACTTTTGTGGCAAATATGCTATGGTCCGGCCTTCGAAAAAGTCCCCGCTGCCAAAACGGTCACGCCCATGCCGAAGCTTAATCTTCGACTAAAGTTTCTTTTGCTGTCCATTCTGCCGCTTGTTCTGGCGGCCAGTGCCATTTCGTGGCTGGTTTTTGCCCAGGCCGAACGCCTGGCCGAGGCCGAGATCAGAACGTTTGAGCGCAACATCCTTAAATCGCGCAAGGACGAGCTTAAAAGTTACCTTGAACTGGCCATGGCATCGATTGACCATATTTATTCCGTGGCAAGCCCGCTTGATGCGGTGTCCAAGGAACGGGTCAAGGCGATCATTGAAGATCTGTCTTATGGCGAGGATGGCTATTTCTTTATTTATGACCGTGATGGCACGGCCCTTGTCGATCCGCCGCAACCATGGCGGCTGGGGCAAACCTATTGGAATTTGCGCGACATTAACGGAAACTCGGTCATCCAGGGATTGATTTTCAATGCCGAAAAGGGCGGCGATTTCATGCGCCATGTCTGGGAAAAACCATCGACCGGCATGCCGACCGAAAAGATTTCCTATTCGCTGATGCTTGATAAATGGGATTGGATGATCGGCACGGGGATTTATATCGACGATATTTCCGAACAGGTCGCCGAAATCGAGTCAGAAGTTTCCAACCATATCCGCGAAACCACGATTTCGATTGTCGGTGTGACCATCCTTGCGGTGTTGCTGGTCGGGATATCAGGCACGGTCGTGACCCTTTCGGAACGCAAATTGGCCGATGCCAAGCTGAAAGAACTGACCCACCGCGTTGTCGACGTTCAGGAACAAGAACGCGCACGGGTTTCACGCGAATTACATGACGGCATTAGCCAAATTCTTGTATCCGTCAAATACGCGGTCGAGACCGCAATTGCCCGGATTGGCCAAAGTTCCAGTACAGCGATTGAGCCAATGGAAAAAGCCGCCAAGCGGCTGCAAGATGCCATTCAGGAAGTCCGACAGATTTCACGCGATTTGCGCCCGGCGGTTTTGGATGACCTTGGCCTGAAACCCGCCATCGAAAGCATGTGTAGCGAACTTGAAGACCGGTCGGGCATGCGCATCGACGTTAAATGTGACGCCATTGACAACCAGCTTGATATCGCCAAGAAAACAACGCTGTATCGGGTTTTGCAGGAAACATTAACCAACATCGTCCGTCATGCAGACGCCACCGTGGTGACGATTTTGATTAAGCGCGAAGGACCAAGTATTGTCATGCGTATTGATGATAACGGGGTCGGTTTTGAAACAAACAGATATATCCGCAACCGCGATCCGCGTGCGGGTATTGGTTTGCGCAACATGCGCGAACGGATGGAGTTCCATGGCGGCGGGTTAAGTGTCCGTTCCGAACCCGATGACGGCACACGCATTACGGCATTTATTCCCGCAAATGCGCATAATGATCTACCCGATACGTCCATCAGCAGTTAGTCTGTCAATCACGCGACCATGATATTCACGCGACAGGAATAAGTTTCGACCGATGAACAATGCCAATCTTACCTATTCAGCTACCCGTCCGATGCGTGTTCTTTTGTGCGATGACCACGCACTTGTCATGGATGGCATTCGGTCGCGCCTGGAATGTTTTGAGCATATCGACATCATCGGCGAAGCAGGCAACGGGGTTGAGGCCCTGTCGCTGGCGCGTGAATTGCAGCCCGACATTGTCTTGATGGATATTTCGATGCCGGTGATGAATGGGTTGGAAGCCGCTGAAAAATTCCGCGAAACCATGCCCGACACCAAAGTCGTCATTTTGTCGATGCATGAAAACCCGGAATATCTGCGCACCGCCCAAGAAGCTGGCGCGCGGGGCTTTATCCTGAAAGATGTGTCATCCAATGACATGGTGCGCGCCATTGAAACCATCGCGCATGGCGGCGAAGCATATAGTTCAACGTTCGAACGGATGAGCTCGGGCGAAAGCAGCGACAATGACGGTGTTCCGTTGACGTCGCGCGAACGCACGGTATTGCGATTGTTGGCAAAAGGGGCCAGCAACAAACACGTCGCGCGTGAGCTGGATATCAGCGTGCGGACGGTTGAGACCCACCGCCGCAACATCAAACGCAAGCTTGATATCGACAGTTCGGCCGGTTTGGTCCGCTATGCGATTGAAAAGGGTCTTGTGACCCTTGAAGGATAGGACGTGAGTAATAACGCCAATTCATTGTTCCGACCGGATCTTGCGCGGTGTCGCAATTGCGGCGTGCGGCAGTTTGCGTTGTTTAACAACCTGACCGACGAGGACTTCAAACTGGTGCATTTGCCCGTTGAAGACCTTGCCGTGGCCAAACGTGGCATCCTTTATAACGCTGGCGACACAGCCCAGTCGATTTTCACCCTGCGCAGTGGATTGATCAAACTGGTCCATTATCTGCCAGATGGTGGGCAACGCGTCGTGCGGGTGGTCCGCCCTGGCGGGACCATCGGGCTTGAGGCCCTTGTCAGTGAAACGTTCAGCCATCACGCAGAGGCCCTGCAGGACAGTGAACTATGCCGCATCCCGATTGCTGTCATTGAGAAGCTGGACCGCGAAAGCCCGCGTCTGCACAAACAGGTTCTGAACCGTTGGCATCAGGCCGTGGTGGAATCGGATAACTGGTTGATGCAAATGTCGACCGGCACCGCCCGCGAGCGGGTCGCCAGATTGTGCCTGTTTTTGACAGATCAAGAGACCGGCCTGTGTCACCTGCCCGGCCGTGAAGATATTGGTGCGATGCTGGGCATCACCACCGAAACGGCCAGCCGCACCATCGCCGAATTCCGCCGTCGGGGCGTGATTGAATTTGTTGCGCGCAATGTGTTTCGCCCGCTTCCGGACCAAGTTCGCGCCGTTGCGGGTCTTGAAGACGAAGAATTGGGCGCGGCGGAATAGCGTGTCCTATCTGCCCTAAACGGAAATCCACCCCGCGAAAACAATCATCGCGCCGCCTGGGGCAGCACAGTTTGAAAGGCGGAGTTCGGGCCACAGGCCAAAGACAGCTTTGTGTATTCTTCGGGGGTGTCGATGCGTTTGTGGTCTTCGCGGCGGTTGCGATCAATGTCTTTTAGGCGGCGCTTAAAATCCCGACCATATTCCGCCAGAAGTCGTTTGATCGAACGGGCAACATTTTCCCCCGACATTGGTGGCATTGCGGCCAGTTTGCGAGTGATATCATCGACCATGTCATCCAAGGATGCCTGAATGTCGGCTTCCATGCCCTGATTAATTTTAACGTGTTCCCCCTCGTGGGCATAAACCACGTTATATTCGCAACTGCCCCGTTCGAGTTCGGATGCGACATAAACAAGATGCTTGATGACTTCCACACGCGGATTAACCGTGATCGGGGTCAGGCAATAGCGCCCAAAGCCAACATCGCGCGGCATCAGACGCATATTAAACGATGCCCGCATTTCATATTCGGTCAGGCCAGTCACCAGATAGCGCGCACTGCCGCCGGCCCGACTGTTGAGCCACCGCACAGAGCGATGCCGATCAAGCATCGGGTCCATCTTGATAAATTCAAGCGTGGTCGCAGGTGTTTGAACCGGCCCGCATCCATCGGTTTGGGCAAGCGCCATGCGCGAATGCCCCACGACGACGCACACCATTAGGACCGCGATCATCACCGCAAGGGGTAATGACAGCCGCGAGGGCATAAAGGGCAGATTGCGTCTGCGGTTTGTTGGTTGCCAAAACGCTGGCAAGGGGTGTCTCCTGTCACGGTTTGGCAGCTTCGTCAGTCGATATGGCAATCCGCATTCCCCGTTTAAATAGCGCCATGGACAAAACAACGAACATGACGCTTGTACGGGGAAAAGTCAGACATGGGTTACCCGGTCAGCGCAATCGACACAAAGCGGGGTTGTCGGATCAAATTCAAGACGTTTGACCTGAATATCTTCGCCGCAGTTATGGCAATGACCATATTCGTCCTTGTCCATGCGGGTCAGTGTTTCCTTAATCCGGTCGAGCTCGGCCGCGCGGCGCCGTTCCTGTTCAAGATGCATTTCCTGATTTTGCAAAGCATCCATCCGCGATAGACGTCCGACCGCTTGTTGATCAAGATCGACCGGTTTGCGGTAGTCTTCTGAATGGCTGGAGCTTTCCAACAGTTCTGCTTGGCGTGCTTCAAGACGTCCGCGCAGTTCGGCAATATCGATATCTTTACGGTCAGTCATCGTGAACCTCGTGATTTTTTGTTGTTGTTCTATTCCTATATGGGGTTGGTCGATGGCGTTTCGCCAACCCCAACAACAAGATAGTTCAGATTTCGTGCATAGAATCCGTCCGTTTGCCGCCAAATGCGCGCCTAGTTAGGTGCAGTTTCCACAGGCATCAACCAACTTTTCCATGGCTGCCTTGGCTTCGTCGTCGTCCAATCCTTCGGATTTGATTTTCTTTTGGATTTTGCAACAAAGGGCCGGACCATCGGCAAAGGGGGCGTCGGCCCAAAACGGTTTATCTGTTCCGAAATATTGGGCCTGATCCAAAAACGACACCCCGTAATAATAGGCCGCCCCGACCGAGTTATAGAAAGTCGGATCATCGATAAATCCGCCATCGGGCGTCATGGATTTGGTCAGGCACCAGTTCACAATCTTTGCGATATCAGCAGAGGCCGCCTTTTGCGAGGTCATATCCACCTGGGACCAGCCAAGGTCAAAGATTTTGGTCACGTCGTAATTATTGTGATTGTTGAAATCACCGTTGTGTTTCCACCCGAACGGATAGGCGTCATCGCGGATCGCCAGCGTGGTTGCAAAAATTTCGGTCCATAAATCAACCTTGCCATGCTGATAGGAAATATTATGAAAGGTCAGGCTGAGGTCCGGACTTTTAAGCACGCCGTCTGATTTGGTCGCAAACCAGCCGCCCCAATAGCCGGTTTGATCATCCTGCCACGCATCAAGCCAGTTTTTATAAGTCGCGATATAGTCATCGGTCAGGTCAAAGCCCTTAACATGGGCCTTAAAGTAATCGCGGATTTCGCTTTTAAAACACATCTGCGACAAGGTTGCGGTAACCGCGCCCAAGGCATCGCGACGATCAAGCCCATCGGCATAGATTTGCGAGGTTTTTTGACTGTCGAGCCAAGCGACCATTTTTTGCGGTGTTGCGATGGGTTCAAGAAACAAAAACGGATATTTCGGCGCGTCCCCGGCGTCGGCCAATGTATTGACCGCGTCAATCATCGCATCGACTTTCAGGAACCATTGATCATAGCACGGACCCCACGAGCCATCACTTTCGACCTGCTGGCTGGCCCAATCTTGATCATGGTCAGCGAGTGATTTTTCAAAATCGGCCAGCTTGCCTGTCAGCGTGTTCCAATCGGCCGTGTAAAGAAGCAGCCATTTGCATTCGACCATTTTCTGATCCGATGCGGCCATGCTGTTGCCGGTTTTCTGGATCGCGATCAGCCGTTCCTGAAGCGGTTCAAACTGGGCTTCGAAAGCGGCCTTTTGCGTTAAGTAGTCTGCGTCAAATGCACAAAACTGGTCTGAAATAAGCTGATCAAAATTGGTCATTTACCCCCCGATATGTAAGACCTAAACACCCCCATATGATGCCAATTTTTATAAACAGATCAGACATCACGATATATTCAGGGCCAGCATGACAAAGCCCTTGAAAATTCCCAAGAATTATCGTGGAAAACCCTAATATAAGCGACGTGAAAAGAGCTGCTTATTCCTTTAACAGCCAGTTTCGAATGACGCGAAGCGCCTGATCCGGGTCGGTATCAACCAGTTTCCCGGCAACATGGGCCTTGTTGCGATCAATGCGCCCTTCAATACCGGCGACCGTGAAACTATCGCTTTCGGGGAGGCTATCAGGCACCCCGGCAGGTGGGGCCGAAGTGATTGCTGACGACGTCGGTAGTCGGTCTGTCAAAACCGGATCTGTGCCCGGTTCGTATTTGGGAAATGGCGCAGCAGGCTTGGGACCGTTCATGAATGAACCGGTTGACGGGCCTTTATCCTGATCGTGTGATTTCGCCATGGTTTTAAATATTCCCTGCAAGGACACCAAATCATAGCACATGCGATGCCGCAGGGCGACTCGTGGCCAAATTGGTTCATCAACACAGTAGATTGGATATTTTCGATGAAATTTCTAATTTAGTCTTTATTAAACTTTAGTGTAACACCCCCTTTGTATGGCCACGCGATAGTTTCGAAATGTCGGACGTAAAAAACAACCAACACGCATAAAAATGATGATTTAAAATCCGCCAAGGCCGCCTGTTTTCCTGATGTTGAACGTTTATTTATCAATGAGATAGGGAAAAATAGGCGCAAATGCACGATCATAATTGATCATTTTTCCAAACGAATTATACGCGCAAAAGTCGCGTCAAAATCATTTTGGGGTTTATCTCGTTAATTGGTCTATTTACCTTGAAGCCCACACGCAGTATCCACCACCTTTGGTTAGTCTGATAAATACGTTCGGACATGCTGCGGGACGACAAAGGGGCCAAACTTGGTGAAATCATACGCAAACATCTTTTTGGGTATTTTGGCAGTCATGTTGATGGACGTGCCAACATCCTCTGCGACTGATTTTGGACAAGCCCCGATCCTTGCAAAGCAAGTCAAGGACGGCACCCTGCCCCCGATTGATGAACGTCTTCCCAGCACGCCGATGATCGTAACCCCCAATGACAAAATTGGTGCGTATGGCGGCACATGGAAAATGGCCCAGCGCGGTACGCGCGATCATGCCCTGTTGATCCGCAATATTGGTTATGAGCCCCTGCTACGCTGGACGCCGCAATGGACAACAACGGTGCCCAATGTCGCACTTTCATTTCAGCCAAGTAGCGATGCGACAGAGTTCTTCTTTCGGCTGCGTCCGGGAATGCGTTGGTCTGATGGCGCACCATTTGACGCCGACGATATCATTTTTTGGTACGAAGACATCCTGAACAACCCGGCCTTCTCAGAGAACGTGCCAGAATGGTTGAATGCAGGCGGCAACACCGTCCAAGTCGATAAAATCGACGAAACAACGGTCGCATTCCGGTTCAGCACGCCTTATGGCCTGTTCCCAACCGCCCTTGCACGGCCCGAAGGGGTCGAACCGGTCAGTTATCCCGCCCATTTCTTAAAACCGCTTTTGCCCAAATACAATGCCAAGGCAGACGAAGAAGCCCGTGCGCAGGGATTTTCCGGCTGGAAAGACCGTTTTATCAATGTCTTTGGCGTTCCGGGTTCAATTGATGATCCAAGTCGCTGGCACAGCCCGGATGTACCGACACTCAATGCGTGGGTTTTAACCGGTGTTTACGGCGAGGATGATCCGCTCATCGCCAAACGGAATCCCTATTACTGGAAGATCGATCCGATGGGGCGTCAGTTGCCCTATATCGATCAAGTCGCCTTTACGCGGGTACCGTCAAAAAGTGCCGCGGCCGACGCGGCGATTGCCGGAAAGGTCAATATGCAAGAACGGCATGTCAGTGCGCGCGCAGATGAAATTCTGGCGGCCAATGACAATTTGCAGCCCTTTACCCTGATCGAAAGCGACATGAATTACCTGACCTTATCTTTGAACCTGAATGATAAGGACACGGTTCTGCGCAAGATTTTCCAGGACAAGAATTTCCGCGTTGCTTTGTCCTATGCCATTGATCGCGAAGCCATTATTTCACGCTTTGCGCCGGGTGCGCTTCCGCATCAGGCCGCCCCACGGCCAGAAAGCCCACTGTATCGGGCCGTACTGGCACGGCAATTCATAAGCCACGATCCAGACTTGGCCACGGATTTCTTGGCAAAAGCAAACCTGTCGCAAAAAGACGAAGACGGTTTTTTACTGCGTCCTGACGGCAAACGCCTGTCCTTTACGATTGATACCGAAGGTGCCGATCGTTTCGAGATGCTCAGTGCCGTCATTCAGTATTGGCGCGATCTTGGCATTGACGTTACCGCCCGCAATTTATCGCGCGATGTTTTTGTGACCTCGCGCGAAAAGAATGACCATCAAGCAAGTGCTTGGGGCGGTGATGGTGGCCTCGATGCCATGGTCATCCCAATCAACTACCTACCTGTGTCGGCGGATTCGTCGTGGTTTGCGACAGGATGGGCCAATTGGTACGTGAACCCCGATAGTACCGATGCCATAACGCCACCATTACCTGTGCAAGAGCAACTTGCGCTGTATGATTTGCTTAAAGCGACGGCAAATTCGGAAAAACAAATGCAACTGATGCGCGACATCCTCGACATCAGCGCAGATCAGTTTTACGCTATGGGAATTGCGCTTCCGCTTAATCGCAAAGGGGTGGTGGCAAAGAACTTCCATAACGTTCCAAAGGTCATGCCCGCAGCCTGGAGTTATGCCACGCCTGCGCCGACAAACCCTAGTCAGTACTATATAGATTAGGACGACCAAAAAGATCACTCGCACGGGTGACGACAGGGGGAAAAGAACCGCGTGAAGAAGCTGTTGGACCGAATGATCGGCAGTTTGGTTTTCAAAATCGCACTTTCGATTGTGATCGTGGAAACCATTCTACTGGGACTTTTTGGCTTCTATTACGTTCAGTATTTTGGTGCCGAAATTGACCGTCGGATTACCGAACAAATCAGCGCCCCCGGTCGACTTATTCAGGACGAGCAGCTTAAAATCTCGGTGATCAGTGACGCCCAGCAGATGGAGCTTTTGCTGGGCCCCCATGTGCGCCAGGCCATGGCAATTGCCTTTGACGGCACGATCTATCACGCGATGGACCCGATGATGATCGGGCGGACGATCAAAGACCTTCCTGATTTCCCGGCTGACGCGTTGCGATCAGATATGGAAAAAGAGGTGCTGTTTACCGCCGATGATCGCGATGGCCGTTATATGGTCAGCATCACGCCGCTGTTTGCGCTAAATGCCAACCAACCGTTTATGTATGCCTATTTCAAGGTATCGACCCAAGGGCTTGAAGAAAGCCAGCGACAGATGCAGTCGGTTCTGATCATTGGTTCGGCGACCTGTATTTTACTGACGTCGCTCTTGATCTTTTTGTTTACCCAGCAAACCGTCCTTAAGCGCCTGATTGCCGCAGCACAGTTTGTTAATGACATCCAGATTGGCAATTTAAGTTCACGCCTTACGCCAATGGGGCGCGATGAAATCGGGACGCTGGAAAGTGGCCTGAATGCCATGGCAGAAAGTCTTGAGCGCCGAACGCTTCAGCATCAGGCCGCACAAGATGCCCTGCGCGATAGCGAAGAACGCTTTCGCGACTTTACCCTGTCATCAGCGGACTGGTACTGGGAAATGGGGCCTGATTTAAAAATCGTCTTTGCGTCCCATAAATTCTATCAGCTGGTCGAGGATATCAACGGATCCCCGCAAGGAAAGACCTTTGATAAGCTGGGGCTTCATTGCGAAGGGCCGGGCGGATGGCGGCACCTTAATTCGCGGTTGGCCGCACATCTTATGTTCCAGAACATCGAATTTTCGTGGATGTCGCGCCAAGGTGAAAAGCATTTCGGGCGCATCAATGGCGTGCCAGTTTTTGAAATTGATGGCACGTTCAAAGGATATCGCGGCACCGGCAGCGACATCACCGCCGAGCGCCGCGCGGCCGAGGAACAACAAGTTCTTCAACGCCAATTGGCCACATCGCAGAAACTTGAAGCCGTTGGGCAAATGGCAGGCGGGGTTGCGCATGAATTTAACAACTGCCTTGCCGGTATTTTAAGCTTTGCCGAAGTGGCCCGCGCCAAAATTGATGATCCGGAGCGGGTCAAAGAATATCTTGATCATGTCATTTCACTGGGCGAACGCGCGACCAGCGTTGCCGATCAGCTTTTGATGTTTTCACGCCGACGGATTGATCAACCAACCAATGTTCGGGTGCAAAGCGTCTTTAACGAGATGGAAAAGCTTCTTACCACGATGCTTGAACATCGGATCACACTTCATATCTGGTCGGACGATCCGGAACTTTGTACCCGCGTTGACCCAACCCAACTGTCGGCTTGTTTGCTGAACCTTGCGATTAATGCCCGTGATGCGATGCCCGATGGCGGCACATTGCAAATATCATCGCACAGCGTTGATATTCCACCCTTGGCACAACGTGACGCGGATGATGACGCCGAAACCTATCCCGACAATGTCGCGGGTAAGTTTGTTGTCATCACGGTTCAAGATACCGGTTCTGGCATCCCCGACGAGGTTTTAGACAACATTTTCGACCCCTTCTTCTCAACCAAGGAGCCGGGCAAGGGAACCGGTCTTGGTCTTTCGATTGTTCATAGCTGGGTCGAGGAAGCAAACGGGTTTATCAATGTTGAAACCATAGAAGGCGAAGGAACGACCTTCTCTGTGTATCTTCCGTTTGCAGAAAGCGCAGATGTCCAAGCCCTGCCGCAAAATGTCATTGCCAACATTCCGGGCAATGGCGAGCGCGTTTTGGTGGTCGATGATGAACAGTCTTTGCGGACAACGGCGGGCATCATCCTTGACGATGCTGGTTTTCAGCCGGTTTCCGCCAAAAGCACCGAAGAAGCGCTTGAGATTCTAAAAGCGACCGAAGAAACCGACAAAATCGATGTGATCCTGACCGATGTTGTCATGTCCGGGCGCAGTGGCCCGCAACTGGTCATCGAAGCATTGCGCCAAAACCCCGATTACGGTGTTGTCTTTATGTCTGGCTATCCCGCGCGGTCGCAAAAGGAACTCGATAAGCTTTTGGGTAATTACGTGTTTATCAAAAAACCGTTCCGGCCAGCGCAATTACAAAAAGCCATCCATGATGCGTTGGCACTGCGCGACAATCGCAGGAACGTCTAGGCAGACGGTTCGCCAAAACGGTTTTACCCTTCACGCTGGTCGATTCTTACCGACTTGTGGTTGCCTCTAGGCGAATACCAGCCGCCGCCTTAAAATTTTCTTTACCTTTTTGGCACCGCTAATGCGTTGTTTTATAAGCCATTGCACACCCCTGCGCTACCGTTCCGATGTGTGGTGTGACAACCGTCACTTTATTTTACACCCGACATAGCCCAATCTTACGTATGGTATTCTCCTTCTTTTGGCATGAGAAATACCGAAATTGATGATGGAATGAGGTCAGGATGATCGGTTCAGTTCAGGGTTCAGGATTAAGCGCAGCAGCACAGGCTGTAAACGAGGCGATCACACCAGGTGGATCAGGCCCGTCTTTGCCGTTTGCTGCCGCTGAAGGTGCGATTAACAAGGCGACCAGCCTTGCCAAAACGATCGGTTCTATTGTGACAGAACATCAGCCGCTTGAAACAAGCGGCGCACGCGGGACCAAAGTGAACATTTTAACGTAATTTTCCCTGTCGTTAGCGTCCCCTGGGGTGGCAGTTGCCACCCTTTTTTTTGTCCGAATGCTGGTGCAATTTATCTGCTGCCTAGAGTTACGCTGCTCAGCCAACAGCTGGACGAAAACGACTTGTATGGCTGGGCTTAATGCCCTGCTGCCCGGTTCATGACAAAACACGCAACGCATGTTAAGATCACGTCTTCTTAACCCTAAATGATATTGTCAGCGGTAAAATGCCCACCAACAGAATTGGCACTGGATCATCCCAAACAGGCTTGCAGGATGCCCGCACCACCCAGCAGGGTGTTGGCGTACGTGCCCGTGGGCGGTTGCCAGCCAATCCGGATCAGCCATCCCCTGACAGCTTCATTGCCGCACAGCTTGCCCGGTTGCGCAATCTGATTGCCACCGACCAAATTGACCACAATGCGCGGCGCGGCACCTATCTGAATATCCTGCTGTAAAAGTCTGGGCTTTGTGCTTTTGGGCGCAGTTATGTAGTCCTGTAATCGTTCCCGCCATATCCCAACATTTCCCAACAAAACGGCCTGTCGGCAGCCCTTCAACGAAGGCCTAGTGCGGCTTATCCCCGATACTCATCGCAATAAAAAAGGCGGGTCATTCTTACCCGCCATTTTCATATCTGGTTGCAAGTCGGCCAAGAAAAGAGCCCCGTACCGAAGTACGGGGCTAGTTTATTTGTCCAGGTGTGTTGGACAAGGGAGCTTGCGCAAAAGCGTGATCAGATCACGCAGTTGCCTGGTCTTCGCTCATCGAGCGAATGGGGTGTTCCAGCTTGTCGACGATTTCCTTTGGCACGATCTGCCAGAAGTTACCGCGTTCACGATCCCAGTTATCAAGAATGGTTCGTGCATAGCCGCTTTCGGTTTCCAAGACGTGTTCCTGGATCAGGGAACGACATTGTTCATCCCAGTGGTCGGTTTCGATGCGCTGGTAGAGGATCGAACCATCATTGACCACATCAGGGAATGTGCCATCGACGTCATAGATGAAGGCCATGCCGCCGGTCATGCCAGCGCCAAAGTTTTCACCAACCGAGCCAAGGATAACTGCGGTACCACCGGTCATGTATTCACAACCGTTCGAGCCACATCCTTCGACCACGACAAGCGCGCCGGAGTTACGCACACAGAAACGTTCACCGGCCTGACCCGCAGCAAACAACTTACCAGCCGACGCGCCATACAAAATGGTGTTGCCAATGATGGTGTTTTCGTTGGTCTTAAGCGGGCTGGATGGACGTGGACGCAAAACAATCGTCCCGCCCGACAGGCCCTTACCGACGTAATCGTTGGCATCGCCCTGTACTTCGATCTTAAGACCCTGCACGGCAAAGGCCCCAAGCGACTGCCCTGCAGACCCGCGCAGACGTACATGCAAATGCCCCGGCTTCAGGCCGGTCATGCCGTATTTCTGCGTGATCAGGGACGACATCCGCGTGCCAATGGCGCGCTGGGTATTTTGGATGTTGTACTGAAGCTGCATCTTTTCGCCGTCTTCAAGAAGCGCGTGCGCATCCTTGATCATCTGAGCGTCAAGCGTATCAGGCACTTCGTTACGACCAATCGTCGTGCAGAAACGTGCATGACCACCAGCATCGGCCTGAGCCAGAAGCGGGTTCAAATCAAGGTCAACAAGGTCTTTCGCGCCACGGTGAACCTGCTGAAGCAGTTCCGAGCGACCGATCACATCTTCAAGCTTGTCATAGCCAAGCTCGGCCAGAACGTCTTTGACTTCCTCGGCCATGAAGGTGAACAGGTTAACCAACTTGTCCGCGGTGCCAACGAATTTGGCGCGCAGTGCCGGGTCCTGCGTACAGACACCAACCGGGCATGTGTTGGAATGGCACTGACGCACCATGATGCACCCAAGGGCGATCAGGGATGCGGTCCCGATACCGAATTCTTCGGCACCAAGCATCGCGCCAATCACAACGTCACGGCCGGTTTTAAAGCCGCCATCGACGCGCAATTTAACCTTATCGCGCAGGTTGTTGAGCGTCAGAACCTGATTGACTTCCGACAGGCCCATTTCCCATGGAATACCGGCATATTTGATCGAGGTCTGCGGGCTTGCACCCGTACCACCGTCGTACCCGGAAATCAGGATCACGTCGGCTTTTGCCTTGGCAACACCAGCTGCAATCGTTCCAACACCTGAACGCGACACCAGTTTCACACAGACCTTACAACGCGGGTTGATCTGTTTAAGGTCATAGATCAGCTGGGCCAGATCTTCGATCGAATAGATGTCATGGTGCGGCGGCGGTGAAATCAGGGTAACGCCCGGCGTTGCATTACGCAGCTGCGCAATTTCGACCGTGACCTTAAAGCCTGGAAGCTGACCACCTTCGCCCGGTTTTGCACCCTGGGCGACTTTGATCTGAATTTCTTCACAGTTATTCAGATATTCAGCCGTCACCCCAAAGCGACCCGAAGCAACCTGCTTGATCGAGGAACGCGCATTGTCACCGTTCGCACGCGGACGGAAACGTTCACGCGATTCCCCGCCTTCGCCGGAGTTCGATTTTGCACCGATCCGGTTCATGGCAATGGCAAGGGCTTCGTGGGCCTCGGTCGACAGAGCCCCGTGGGACATGCCCGGTGTCACGAAACGCTTACGGATTTCGGTGATGCTTTCGACCGTGTCCTGATGAACCGGTTTGCGATCACTTCTGAAATCAAGCAAATCACGAAGATGCAGCGGCTCGCGGGAGCGCAGACCTTCGGAAAACTTGCGGAATGTGTTGTAGCTGCCTGTGGTTACAGACGACTGCAAGGTATGGATCAGCGGACCGGTCCAAACATGGCGTTCGCCCGAACGGCGGTATTTGTACAAACCACCAACCGGCAAAGTCACAACATTGCCGTTGAAAGCTTCTTTGTGCTGGGCGATGCAACGACGCTGAATCCCCTGCAGACCAATGCCCGAAATGCGCGATGGCATGCCCGGGAAGAATTCCGCAACCAAGGAACGCGACAGGCCGAGACTTTCGAAGTTATAGCCCCCACGATAGGAACTGATGATCGAAATGCCCATCTTCGACATGATTTTGAGCAAGCCCGCATCAATCGCCGCCTTGAAACGCTGCATGACTTCGACGCTGCCCGAAACATTCGGGAACAGGCCGCGCGCATAGCGATCAAGCAAACCTTCCTGCGCGACATAGGCGTTGACCGTGGTCGCACCGACACCGATCAAAACAGCAAAGTAATGCACATCCATGCATTCGGCTGAGCGCACGTTCAGCGAGATATAAGTACGAAGCGACGTTTTCACGAGATGGCTGTGAACGCCCCCGGTTGCCAAAACCATCGGGATGGCCGCACGGGTTTCGCAAATGCCTTCGTCGGTCAGAATGACGTGCAAAGCCCCGCCGCGCACGGCTTCTTCGGCTTCGCGCTGAATGCGTGAAATGGCTTCACGCAGGGCAAGCTTACCGCCATTGATGTCAAAGGTGGTGTCAATTTCGACCGCCGTATCGCCCATATAACCGCGCATGGCGTCATATTCGGCGTTGGTCAGAACCGGGCTTTCAAGCTGCAGCAAATCACACTGGCTTTCATCCTCATCAAGGATGTTGCCAAGGTTGCCGAGACGGGTTTTCAGGCTCATGACCCGTGCTTCACGAAGGGAATCGATCGGCGGGTTGGTCACCTGAGAGAAGTTCTGACGGAAGAAGTGATGCAGACCGCGATAACGATCCGACAAGATCGCAAGCGGGGTATCATCGCCCATCGAACCAATGGCTTCTTTGCCATCTTCGCCCATCGGATGCAGGATAAGTTCAAGATCTTCGTGGGTCAGGCCCATCGATTTCTGCAGGCGTAGCAGCTGTTCTTTATCAATGTTCGAGGCTTCAACACGATCGGCTGAAATCAGATCATCAAGCACCTTGGTGCGACCGACCCATTTGGACCAGTCACGACGGTTCGCCAGACGGTCTTTCAATTCGCCATCGTGGAACAGTTTGCCTTCTGCAAGGTTCACCGCGATCATCTGGCCCGGGCCAAGCCGGCCTTTTTCGAGGCAGCGCTCTTCGTCGATGTGAACCATGCCGGCTTCGGAGCCAGCGATCAAAAGACCATTGCCGGTTACCGCGTAACGCAGCGGACGCAGACCGTTGCGATCCGTCCCGCCCATCAGCCATTCACCGCCGTAAGCCGCAAGTGCGGCTGGACCGTCCCACGGTTCCATCACGGCATTGCAATAGGCATAAAGGTTTTTATAGCTGTCTGGCGTGGATGCCTTTTTCGACCAAGCTTCTGGCACCATCATGGTTTTCACCATCGGCAGGTCACGGCCCGCACGCACCATCAGCTCAAACACGGCATCAAGAGCAGCGGAATCCGAGGAGCCCGGCTGAATGACCGGTTTAAGGTCATCAATGCTTTCAGCAAACGCATCATGTGCCATGCGTGCTTCGTGGCTTTTCATCCAGTTGACGTTACCGCGCAGCGTGTTGATTTCGCCGTTATGGGCCAAAACACGGAACGGCTGTGCCAGCGGCCAGCTTGGGAAGGTGTTGGTCGAATAGCGCTGGTGGTAAACGCAGAAGTTCGACACGAACCGCTCGTCGCGCAAATCCGGATAGAAGGTATCAACGTCTTCGGCAAGGAACATGCCCTTGTAGATAACCGAGCGGCACGACATCGAGCAGATGTAGAAATCTTTGATCGCTTCGGACAGGACAGCTTTTTCAACACGGCGACGGATCGCATACAGATCGATTTCGAACTGTTCTTCGTCAACATCGTCGCGCACACCGATCAAGACTTGTTCGATCTCGGGACGAGTCTGGTTGGCTTTTTCACCAATGACAGACACATCGACCGGCACCTGACGCCAACCCAAAATGCCGTAACCCTGTTTCAGGATTTCGGTTTCAACAATCGCACGGCAACGTTCCTGTGCGGCCATATCAATACGCGGCAAGAAGACTTGGCCAACCGCGATCAAGGTATCAGGGGCTTCCTGATTGATGACCTTAAGGTATGCCTTAAAGAAGTCCTGCGGAATCTGAAGGTGGATACCCGCGCCATCGCCGGTTTTACCATCGGCATCAACAGCACCACGGTGCCAAATGGCTTTCAGGGCTTCGATACCAGCTTCGACAACTTCGCGGCGCGGTTTGCCATCAATCGCCCCAACAAGGCCCACACCACAGTTGGCGTGTTCTTCGGCTGGGTCATACATCCCGCTGGCCTCAAGATGGGCCGCGTTCTTTTCAAAGCGCGCGACGTCAACGGCTGCCTGGCTTTGTTCTAGTTTGTCCTGAACGATCTTGTTCATAACGGTCTCTCTCCTCATGCGGCAGCGGGCTTAAGCAGCAGCTTCTTTGCGCGCCAGCAAATATTCATCGATCCGATCCGCCGCATCACGGCCATCACGGATTGCCCAAACCACAAGCGATGCACCGCGCGCGATGTCACCAGCAGCAAACACACCATCAAGATTGGTCATCATCGAGCGGAAATCGATTTTGACGGTCCCCCAACGCGACACACCAAGTTCCGGCGCATCAAACAAGGTCGGCAGATCTTCGGGTTCAAAGCCAAGCGCTGTGATGACCATGTCGGCATCCATCGTGTAGCTTGATCCTTCGATCAGTTCCGGGCTTTGACGGCCACCGGCATCCGGGGCCCCAAGACGCATTTTAACCGCACGAACACCCGTGACTTTGTCATCGCCAAGGAAAGCTTCGGGGTTGGTCAGCCAAACGAATTCAACACCTTCTTCTTCGGCATTGGCAACTTCGCGCTGGGAACCTGGCATATTGGCGCGGTCACGGCGATACAGACATTTGACCGATTTCGCACCCTGACGGATCGCAGTACGGACACAGTCCATCGCGGTATCACCCCCACCGACAACGACAACATTCTTGCCGTTGGCGTTAAGTGTTCCGTCATTATACGCCGGGACATCATCGCCAAGACCATGACGGTTCGAGGTCGTCAGATATTCCAGTGCCGGATAAATGTTCGACAGACCAACACCGGGCAATTTCAGATCGCGCGCCTTGTAAACACCGGTTGCGATCAGAACGCTGTCATGTTTGCGACGAAGGTCTTCAAGGGACGCATCACGGCCAACTTCGAATTCGGTGTGCATGATAACGCCACCTTCTTCGAGGAGTTTAACGCGACGTTCCACAACGTCTTTTTCAAGTTTAAAGCCCGGAATACCGTAAACCAACAGACCACCCATGCGGTCATAACGGTCATAGACATGGACTTCATATCCTTTTTGGCGCAGCTGTTCGGCCGCGGCCATACCACCGGGACCACCCCCGATAATGCCGACAGACATACCGTTTTCAGCAGCAGGCTTTGGTGGCTTGACCCAACCGTTCGCAAAGGCGGTATCGGTGATGTATTTTTCAACGGAGCCGATGGTCACGGCGCCATGCGTTGACTGTTCGATCACGCAATTGCCTTCACACAGGCGATCCTGCGGGCAAATACGCCCCGTAACTTCGGGCATATTATTGGTGGCAGCCGAGATGGCATAAGCCTCTTCAAGGCGCCCTGCCGTGGTCAAGCTCAACCAGTCGGGGATATTGTTATAAAGCGGGCAATGGGCCTGACAGAACGGAACACCGCACTGCGAGCAACGCGACGCCTGATCGGCAGCCGAGCTATCTTCGAATGGCTCATAAATTTCGTTAAAGTCTTCACGACGCGCGGACGCATCCCTTTTGTGCGGATATTTTTGTTCCAAGTGAACAAATTTCAGCATCTTCTCTGTCATGGCAGCCCTCTGGAAGGGTTTTATGTTGCGGGTTTCGTTTTATATACGTCGCAAAATTACAAGAATCCAGCACTAATTGCAGATTACGTCAGTAATGCTGACTTATCAGAATTGCTCAAAATCGGAATAGGCCGGTAAAGTCGGGGGAATTCAACTGTAATAAAGTTTCATTAGTACCGAAATGGTACTATTTATGCATTTCGTCAGATCACGCTAAACTGCTATAAGCGATCAGTTTTTGCCGAGACAGCCATAGAGGCCGGAGTGACGTTACAGCATATTATTCTTCTGGCAGTCGTTCAGGGGATCACGGAATTCCTGCCCATCAGTTCATCAGGCCACCTGATCCTGACGCCTGCGCTAACAGGCGCATCAGATCAGGGTTTATTGGTCGATGTTTCGGTTCACGTTGGCACCCTTGCCGCCGTACTGATCTATTTCTGGCGCGATGTTTTTGCGATGATCGGTGGGTTCTTTGTCCTGCTGTCCGGGCGGATTAACCCCGGTGCGCGACTCGCGCTGCACATCATCCTTGCTACCATCCCGGTTGTGGCGGTTGGTTTTTACCTCAAGGTTTCTGGAATCGAAGAACAAATGCGTTCCGTGGTGATCATCGCGTGGACGACACTTGGCTTTGGCATCCTGCTTTGGGTTGCGGATCGCGTTGGCATGACGATTAACCGTCTTGAACATATGCGTTGGGGCGGTGCTCTTTTCATTGGCCTGGCACAGGTTCTGGCGCTGATACCGGGAACCAGCCGTTCGGGTATCACCATGACCGCCGCCCGTTTCATGGGATACGAGCGATCCGACGCCGCACAGTTTTCCATGCTGATGTCGATCCCGGTGATTTTGGGTGCAGGCCTTTTGGCAGGTATCGATTTGCAGCAATCTGGCGATATGGAACTGACCCAAGATGTGTTCTTGGCTGTTGGCATGTCGTTTATTACAGCACTTATTGCGATCACGGTTTTGATGAGCTGGTTGAAACGGTCCACCTTCACCCCGTTTGCCATTTATCGCATTCTTCTGGGCGGCGGCTTGCTTGTCTGGGTGTATGCGTATGATATGGCGCCGCTCAGCCTTGGTTTTTAACCCAAGCCGGAACTGACAAAAGCACCACAAACCAGACCACGCTACGCCACACCTAAATCCTAAGACGAAGTGCCCACCACATGTATATGCGCCCACTTGATCCGATTGCCGATGGCCAAGCCCTGCATGCCATATTTGGCGATCCAGATTGCTGCACATGGCTCGCCGATCCGGCCTTTGCCGATGTCGAAACCACCATTGCCAATTTGAAATCCTGGACCGAGGGGTTTGAGAAATGGTCTTGGACCGTCGCGCACACGGCCGATGGCCCGGCGATGGGGCGCATCGCCCTTTATAATATCGGACGGGACCCAAAGATTTGGGAAATTGCTTGCATGATTTCCCCAGCAGCACGTGGGAAAAATTATGCCGCACGGGCCTTGTCATATGCGGTTGGGGAATTGTTCAAAACAACCGACGCCCGCCGTGTCTTTGCCGATGTTGACTCGGAAAATCAGGCATCGCTTAAAACATTTGAAAAGCTGGGCTTTACCCGTGAAGGCGTCCTGCGCGGTGAATGGGAAACCCATATTGGCATTCGCGATTCGGTGATTTATGGACTGCTGCGATCAGATCCGCGCCCCGATGTGACGCCTGCCCCGATTATTATCGACTAAACAGCTCGCCCAACGACAGCACAAAAGGCCGGTATTAGTCCTGCCAGATCGGCCCACCCGAAAGCACGATGTGGGCCCGGGCGGGATCTTCGGGCGCGCAGTCGCAATCTTCGACAAAGCGCATCAAAAACGGTTCGTGTGAGAGCAAGAATTCAAGCACACCAACCTGCACTTCGCTTGACGCAATACCAGCGCGCAGATCATCAAGCCCCATGCCGGTTTGCGCCACCAGACCTTGCAAAAGTTCGTCGTCACCCGCGATATGGGCAACCGCACGAATGGCAAGTGTTTCTGCTGCTTCTTTGTTCATCGTACTTTCCGTTTCACAGGCTGTTTCACAGGATCATTTAAACCAGTTTGCCTTGGCCATTGCGCGCCAAACCACAAGACCGGCGACCACAATTACGCCTGCGGCAATGCCGCCCAAGCCGTTCCCGGCCACCAAAACAAGCCCCCAGAAACCGATGGTACCAAACCCAATGGCCAAACTAAGGAATGCTGACTTTGTCAGGGTGTCCTGATTTTTTTGGGCGGCCTCGGCACGTTTGATTTCATCGACAACTTCATACCACGCCAATTGCTGCCAACGGGAATATTTAAGCCCCTTGCTTGGCCCTTTGCGCAGGAAATCATCGAGCTGCTTGACGATATTGGCCGCGCGTTCTTCGGGGGCAACATATTTGCCCAACCGTTCCTTTTTACGTGGCCCTGCGTCTTCTTTATCGGTCATGTTCAACGGATCACTTTCGTCATTGCCCCTACCCACAGCTTTCTATGTTCTTATGCCCAACCGATTTAAATCCGGTAAAGCCAAAAAACTTGGGGTTTGGATGCAAGGACGCATCCACCGCCACGCCACATTCAAATGGCACCGCACGGAACAGGATTTTTGACCCAAATGTGTTTTGGGCAAAGAAGAAATCAGACATCGATGAAATGGGTGAATTATGGGGATCGTGGTGCGGGCGGCCGGACTTGAACCGGCAAAGTCTTTAGGACCGACGGATTTTAAGTCCGCTGCGTTTACCAATTTCGCCACGCCCGCAAGACGCACGAAGTCCGGTTTTGGAACCGGCAGATCAGGTTTCTAGCGCGGCTTTGGCGTTGGTGCAACATCCTTATTGCGACTTTTGCGACCCTTGTTTGAATTTGGTCATTTTGATCCGCGAGCCAGATATCAATGAGGCGTGATTGCCAACATCTTTTCATATTGGCTGCACATTCCCATGTCAGTACAGGACCCTATCGATCATTATAGCGCGCTTGCATTATGAACAGGCCCTTGCCCATTGTCCTGATTGCCTCGGTGTGTGTGGCGGCAACTTCGCTTTATCTGCACCGCGGTCTTTTGCCGAACTTTGTACCGCTGGCTTTTGCCGGGGACGATAGTGCGCGGCCTGACACCCCGATATTGCGCAGCGAAACCATGAACCGGGCCAACAATCGGCGCCGTCATATGAACCGTCTGTATGAAAAGATGGACAAGGATATTTATGACAGCACGCTTGGCCCGCTTTTGCTTGATGACAGCATATCGGAAGAAGACCAACCGGGCACAGCACTTGAGCTTGGAACCGGCGACGACGCAACGCTTGAGGCATTTGGCGGCCGGGCGGCGTTACGGTCACTTGCGCGGAAGCTTGATTTTGACAGTGCGGCGGGCACATTCCCCACCCAGTCACGTACGGCCAATGTGCCGCTAAGCATTTGGGTTGTTGGCAACCAGACCGACCTTGAAAACCAGATTTCTGGCCGGGGATATGACCCCGGGTTAAGCGGCGATACCGTTTCAATTGATAGCGGTGTTGATTATCTGGTCGATGATGGGCTGGTTTTGGGCCTTGGCATCAGCTGGGGAAATACCGACGGCGAAACCGGTGCTCGACAGTTGCGCTATAGCGAGAACAATTTCGCGGTATCGCCCTATTTCGTTGCACGCATGACCGATTGGCTGAACCTGCGCGGCAGTTTTAGTTTCGGGCAAAGCACGATTGACCAATCGGCGATTGGCACGGGGCCAGATTCCCTTCGTTATGCCGAAACACTTGAAAGCAGCACGGTTTCAAATTCCATCGGCCTTGGTGCGCATTACGAGTTCGGCGCCATCCCGCTGACCATCCAGTTAGATGGCGATATGATCACCGCGCGCGAATATATCGATGCGGCCAAGGCAAATGATGGCAGCAATATCGCCGCAAGCATCGCCACCACCCGTCTGTTTGATGCGCAAGCACAGGCGCGATATCGCATCGCACTTGGCGAACACAGCATCATCCCATTTGCCGGGCAGCAAGAAACCATTGCCCTGATGAACCAAGATTACGGACGCAGCGGATCGACACGGTATTTTGTCGGCAGTGAATATGCCTATGATCCTTTGAATTTCGGCTTAAGCCTTCAGGGGTTCCGCGAATTGGGAAGTGATTCCGACCCGCTTGAAGGGGTGCGGTCGGAAGTATCGCTTTCGAGTGACCTGCCGCAAGGGTATGGCACGCTCAGCCCGTATTTGAGTGCAGAGCAAACCAATCTGTATCTCGAAACCGGGGGCGGGATCACCCATGACTGGGGCGGCATTCCGGGGCAACTCAGCCTTGAGGTGCGGCGTAAGTTTACCTATGACATCCACCACAGCGATTATTCTGGCTTAATGACCGTGGATTTCAATTTCTAGGTCCGGGTTTCTGACAAAACAGGGTGAAAATGCATCTTGCACTTGGCGTTGATGATCGCGACGCGTAGGGTGCTGGTCAGAACGAAGGTAACCGTCAATTCCAACAGGTTTGCGCATGACCAGGCCCGATCTTAAAACCCCGGACGATGCGGGCAAAGACGCCCCAACGCCACCGGTCTTTGATCCCGAATTTCAAAAGCAGTTTATCGATCTTTTGCTGTGGCGGCGCGACGTGCGTCGGTTCCGTACCGACCCGATCCCCAAAGAAGACATTGACGGCCTGATCAAGGAAGCCTGCCTTGCACCATCAGTTGGCAATTGTCAGCCGTGGCGGTTTGTAAAGGTCAACGATACCACACGGCGCAAAGCCATCCGCGACAGTTTCGAGCGCGCCAATCAAGAGGCGCTGAACGATTATCATGGTGAACGTGCCAAGCTTTATGCATCGCTTAAGCTACAGGGCATGGATCAGGCCCCGGTACAGCTTGCGGTCTTTGCCGATGAACAAACCGAAGCCGGCATGGGGCTTGGCCGTAAAACCATGCCAGAGATGCTTGATTATTCGGCCGTTGCCGCCGTACAGCTTTTGTGGCTGGCCGCGCGCGTTAAGGGCATTGGCGTTGGCTGGGTTTCGATTTTGGAACCCAAAACCGTGCAAGAAACCCTTGATGTGCCCGAACACTGGCGACTGATTGCTTATCTTTGCATTGGCTATGCCCAAGAAGATCACGTTGTGCCCGAACTGGTCCGCGAAGGATGGCAGGATCGCATTGATCCAAGTGCCTTAACCCTTGAACGATAAAATGGGCAAAGCCCGCGCAATGCCCGGCTTACTGCGTATTGATGAAATAAGATAACAAAAGACAAGGATATCAGGATGTCTGCCGACAAAGGCCAACCGCAAAACCCGGTAAATCCGGACGCCCCGGAAAAGAAAACGCTGTCCAATGCGATCTATTTTAAGATCATGGGCTATTTGCTGACAGCGGGTTGGGTTGGCTTTATCCTGGCCATTACCGGCGGTGATACAAAACATCCGATGTTTGATTACATCTTTGTCGTGCCGCTGGCCGGTTGGATACTGGGCATGATTATCGCGCGGGTTATTCAAAAGAAAACCGGCGCGGATCGCCCCTGATTGTCCACCCTACCGACGAAAATAAAGGCGTCCATAAGGGGCGCCTTTTGTGATTTTGGACGATTTGATCAGTATTCATCATCGTTGCGGTGACGGGTGCGTTCATCCCGGTACCGGTCATCATCGGAAAAGCTGCCCAGCCCCATAATGCCCATGCCCAGACTGATGCCGCCAAAGGTGATGAACAGGCCAAAGAACAGCAAAAAGATATAGACCGGCGCATCACGTGATGCCATCGCCAGACTGTAGATACCGCCAATATCAAAAAACAGCACCAAGCAGCCAAACACCAGCGCCCCCACACAGCCATACGCGGTATGTTCGATCAGGAATTTGATCATCAGGCGGCCTTCGCGCGCCGCCTGACTGTTGCGCGGGTCATCTTCTGGGTCGTTTTGGTTGTCTGACGGCGTCATTGGCGTGGCACCCCTTACAGGAAATCAAACCAAGCATAACGTTTTTGATCAAGACGCGCCTTGATGATTAGCAATTAGCCCGAAACTTCGCCGGTATCTTCCATCACGTCGCGTCCCTGATCGGTGATCGCGATGCGAATACGCTCGGACGCCTGATTAACCTCGTCGGGGTTTTCACCACGCACGACCAAGGTTGTGCCAAGCTTTCCTTCGCGTAAAAATGGATAGGATCCGATATCGGTTTTGGGAAAATCGCCCTGAATTTCAGCAAGAACCTTGGCAATTGCGCCTTCGGGGATATAACCGCCGACGGAACGCGATACCATCGGCTTACCCCCGACCAACTGATGTTTAATGCCTTGGAACATGGCCTGCATGATCATGGGCACACCGGCCATGACATAAACGTTTTCCATGCGAAAACCCGGTGCCTTGGAAATCGGATTATCAATCAGTTCCGCACCGACCGGGATGTGCGCCATGCGCAGGCGCGCTTCATTCAGGTCTTCGGGGTTTTCGTAATGGCTTTTCAACAGTGCATGGGCATCGGCGTTAAGTTCAATCGCCACACCAAAGGCCTTGGCAACGCATTCCGATGTGATGTCGTCATGGGTTGGGCCAATCCCGCCGGTGGTAAAGACATAATCAAATGCCGCCCGGCATTCATTGACCGTGTCGATAATGGTCTGTTCAATATCGGGAATAACCCGTGTTTCGGCCAGACGCACACCAAGGGTATTTAGTTCCTCTGCCAAGTAGGGCAGGTTTTTGTCATGGGTTCGGCCCGACAGGATTTCATTGCCGATAATAATCAAACATGCGCGTACCGGATCAGACATTACATCCCCACAACTTTATTCATCTTGGTTGGTATCAAGTCATACGCATGTGATGCGCGCATGGCTCAGAGAAAATCGCGCAACATCGCAACAAGCGGCACGTCCGCAGGCGGCATGGGATAATCGCCCAAACGCACCGGACGCACCCATTTGACCTGTTGGCCTTCCATCGGGGTGATGTCACCTTTCCACACCCGACACAGATAAAGCGGCATCATCAGATGGAAATCATCATAGGTGAAAGACGCGAATGTAAACGGCGCCAGGCAGCTTTCCGTGATGTCGATGCCAAGCTCTTCTTTCAGCTCACGCACAAGCGCCATTTCTGGCGTTTCCCCGGCTTCGACCTTACCCCCGGGGAACTCCCAAAGGCCGGCCATGGATTTGCCTTCTGGGCGCTGGGCGATCAGAACGCGATGATCGACGTCCACCAATGCTACTGCACTGACAAACACTGTCTTTTCGGGGGTTTTCCCCTGGCGCAGGTCAACCGACATGCAGCCCTTATCTGGTTGTTGAATGCTCATAACCCTGTTTTATCGCGCAAGACGACATTCGCCAAGAGGCGCATTGTCTTATTTCCGATCCAGCCGCCAAACTTTGCCTGTCCAAGACTTTTGGCATTCGCACACATGGGAACAAATCCCCGCGTGAAGGATTTACGTATAGAAAGACACAAGCTTTTATTAATTTAGATTTTTGGTGAAAATGCGTATTCTTACATTGACGGCCAACGCCCTGATTGCCGCGCTATTCCTCGTCGGGTGCGACAAACTGACGGCGTTTAACAAGCTGCAATCAGGCACCTATCACCCCACCTATGCCAACATTGCGTATGGCGATGCCCCGCGGCAAAAGCTTGATCTGTATCTGCCAGCAGATAAAAGCACCCCGGCCCCCTTGATTGTCTGGTTTTATGGCGGGTCATGGGATGCGGGCGATAAGGACAAATATGCCTTTGTGGCAAAACGCTTTACCGATATGGGGTATGCGGTTGCGATCCCCGATTACCGACTGGTGCCAGAAGTACATTTTCCAAAATTTGTTGAAGATTGCGCCCGCGCCGTTGGCTTTATGAAGGGCTATCAGATCGAGCACCCTGACCAAATCACACAGGGCCCCTTGATGCTTGCGGGGCATTCGGCAGGTGCCTATAACGCGGTTCAGATGGTGGCCGACCCGGTCTTTCTTGGTGCCTATTCCATGAATGTGAATGACATTGCCGGCATCATTGGTCTTTCCGGCCCGTATGATTTTTACCCTTATGATGTCAGCGCAACCCAAAAGGCCTTTGGCGATACAATCGCAGCAATCAGCCAGCCCGTTGAAATGGACCTGTCGCACATGCCGCCCATGCTGTTGATTACCGGAACAGCGGACGAGACAGTTTATCCGCGCAATTCACGCAGGCTTGCCGAATTAGCACCTGACGCCCAGTTGGTTGAAATCCCCGATGCCGATCATGCCGGAACGCTCATAGCGCTTGGAACGTATGTGACATCCAATGACGCGGTGCTTAATCCGGTTAAATCGTTCTTGGCCGCACATTATCCGGTTCAGCAGCCATAAGCATTTGGCACCCACATTCACCAAAATCTAACTGAGCCAAATCACACAACAAAAAACGCGCTTCCTTGCGAAAGCGCGTTTTTCTTTTTTGCCGTGCGTGCCGACTAATCAGGCAAGCTGACCGTGGCAATGCTTGTATTTCTTACCCGAGCCGCATGGGCAAAGCTGGTTGCGTGCAACCCGGCCCCATGTTGCGGGATTGGCCGGATCGACCTTTGCGGATGCTTGACGCGACTGAACACCACCATCATTCCCGCCACCATCGACGTGATCGGAATGGTTTTCGTGCATTTCTTTTGGCGGATTACGCGGTTCAAGATCTTCTTCGCGTGGGGTGCTTTGCAGTTCAACATGCGACAGCATCTGGGTCACACGTTCACGCAGGGTAATCAGCATACCTTCAAACATGTTGAATGCTTCGCGCTTGAACTCATTCAGCGGATCGCGCTGACCATAGGCGCGCAGACCAATGCCCTGACGCAGATGATCAAGTGCAAGAAGGTGGTCTTTCCACGTCTGATCAAGAAGCTGAAGAACCAGGCTTTTTTCCACCTGACGCATGATATCAGCACCATAATTGGCAACCTTGGCCGCCATTTTATCGTCGGCGGCCTTGCTGATACGTTCGCGCATAACTTCTGGGTCGATGCCCTCTTCCTTGACCCAATCGGAAATCGGCAGGTCCAGACCAAGAAGTCGGGTGACTTCTTCGTGCAGGCTGGCGACTTCCCACTGTTCCGGATAGATTTTTACCGGGCAGAATTTTTCGACCATTTCTTCGATGACTTCGGCGCGCATATCGGCAACGTCTTCGGCGACATGCTCTGCCTGCATCAAATCACGACGCTGTTCGTAAACGACCTTACGCTGGTCATTCATGACGTCATCGAATTTCAGAACGTTTTTACGGGTATCAAAGTTACGGGCTTCGACTTTCTGCTGTGCCTTTTCAAGCGCCTTGTTGATCCAAGGATGGTAGATCGCCTCGCCTTCTTGCAAACCAAGTTTGCGAAGCATGCTGTCCATACGATCGGACCCAAAGATGCGCATCAGATCATCTTCAAGCGACAGGAAGAATTTCGAGCCACCCGGATCGCCCTGACGGCCAGAACGACCACGCAGCTGGTTATCGACACGACGCGATTCGTGGCGCTCGGTCCCGATCACAAACAAGCCGCCCGCTGCCAGAACTTTTTCCTGGTCGGCTTTGACTTCCTGTTTGATTTTTTCAATCGCCGCCGCACGTTCAGCTTCGTCGGTAACATTGACCAATTCATGCTCGACACGCATCTCGACGTTACCGCCAAGCTTGATGTCGGTACCACGACCGGCCATGTTGGTTGCAATCGTAATCGCACCCGGCGCACCGGCCTGGGCCACGATCAATGCTTCGCGTTCGTGCTGCTTGGCATTGAGAACTTCGTGCGGGATTTTCTTTTGCTTAAGAAGCGCACCAAGGATTTCAGACTTTTCAATCGAAACCGTCCCGACCAGTGCCGGTTGACCACGTTGATGGCAATCGGCCAGCAGTTCTGAAATCGCGATCCACTTTTCATTGGCGGTCCGATAGATTTCATCATCGGCGTCTTTACGGGCGATCGGACGATGGGTCGGGATTTCAACAACTTTGAGGTTGTAGATTTCCTCGAACTCTTCGGCCTCGGTCATCGCCGTACCGGTCATGCCCGACAGAGTCGGATACAGACGGAAATAGTTCTGGAAGGTGATGGATGCCAAGGTCTGATTCTCGTTCTGAATCTTGACCTTTTCTTTGGCTTCAAGCGCCTGATGCAGACCATCGGAATAGCGGCGGCCTTCCATCATACGACCGGTAAATTCGTCAATGATGACGACCTTGTCATCCTTAACGATGTAATCGGTGTCTTTCTGGAACAGCTTGTGCGCACGCAGGGCCTGATTGACGTGATGGACAAGGTGAACGTTGGCAACGTCATACAGCGTGCCTTCGGTCAGGATACCCATTTCGCCCAGAAGACGTTCGGCATTTTCCGTGCCGTCTTCGGTCAGGGTTACAGCGCGGGCTTTTTCGTCTTTTTCAAAATCGTCTTCACCCAGTTTCGGGATCAGCACATCAATTGCGCGATAAAGTTCCGAGCTGTCTTCGGCTGGGCCGGAAATGATCAGCGGGGTACGGGCTTCGTCAATCAGGATGCTATCGACTTCATCGACAATCGCAAAGTTGAACGGACGCTGCACCATGTCTTCGAGGCGGAACTTCATATTATCGCGCAGATAATCAAAGCCGAGCTCGTTATTGGTGGCATAGGTGATATCGCAAGCATAAGCCGAACGACGCATATCGTCGGTCATGCCGTGCATGATTACGCCAACGCTCAGCCCAAGGAAGCCATAAACCTGCCCCATCCATTCCGCATCGCGGCGCGCCAGATAGTCGTTCACCGTGACCACGTGAACGCCCTTGCCTTCAAGGGCATTCAGGTAAACCGGTAACGTCGATACCAGCGTTTTACCTTCACCGGTTTTCATCTCGGCAATTTTGCCGGATGTCAAAACCATACCGCCAAGCAGCTGAACATCGTAATGACGTTCACCACGCACACGTTTGGCAGCCTCGCGAACGGTCGCAAAGCTATCGGGCAAAATGTCCTTGAGAGTCTCGCCATTCTTCAGACGTTCGCGCAGCCAGTCGGTACGGGCGCGCAGTTCATCGTCTGAGAGTTTCTCGACTTCGGGTTCCAGGGCATTGATTTGCTCGACCGTGGCATGCAGGGCTTTGACTTCACGATCGTTAGCAGAACCGAAAATTTTCCGGGCGATGGAGCCGAGCATTAATACGTTCCTGAACAAATGAATAAACAAATATAGCGCAGCGACCAAAGGTCGAGGCCAGATGACAGATAGAACCCTGCCTGCCATCTGTCAACGGACCGAACCAATATCACTAATGTTCTGAGCTTTTTTAGCGTTAAAGAAGAGAAATTTTCTGTCTTCTTTTGTCAATAACCCGTTGGATTTGCATGCAAGGCCAACGCTGTGCTGACAGAAAAGAACGCACTACTACCTTGAGGCTTGAGAATCAAAAAAAAACAACGTATGATTTAGCTTAAGTTTTATTTATCTGAGCAAGTAGCTCATTTTCGACGCTGTGGTTCGGCAAGAACTTACCCGTCAGGAAATCCTCAGGAGGAGGAAATGGTCGATTTATCCGCGCTTAATCCATTTCGACAGGGGCAATCCGCCCTTCAAGATGCGCGTCAGCAGTTTGACAAATCAGCAACAGACCCTCGACAGGACGCATCAGCGCAGTCGAACGCCAATCGTGGTCGGTTGCTCGATTCTGTAGCCCTTTCCGATGACGCCGTTGCGGCACAAAACGATGCAAAGCAACTTGCCCCCGCATCGGATCGCGACTTATCAGAAGTTCGGTTGACGCCGGGGGATACCATTGATCGGGCCCTTGCCGCGTCCCTTGAAATGGTGCGCAGTAGTGTCGAAGAAATGTTTCAGTTTTCGGGCATGAGCGCCGCAGACGCCACTTCCGCAACCGATGCCATGTTTAAAGGTATTCGCGAGGCCGCAGCCGGCGATGACCAGTTTGAGTTTTCCTTTGATCAAGCCATCAAAAGCTTTAGCCGCACGGCCATTTCATATTCCGGCGCAGACGGGTCTGCTGTTGGTGTGAGCGAGTCGACGATGATGGCGGTGCAATCGCTTGATATCAGCATCGACAGGAACTCCGGCGAGTTTTCGTTCAACTATCAGGCCAACCAACTTCACTTCCTGCGTGCGGAAGGCATTGCTGTTGGCAAAACCGCCGCCGGGGCACAGAGTGCGCTGGGTAAATTGTTAGATGGCCTTGGCACTGGTTCATTGGTCGACATGATGGGCAATCCGGCAAATGCCGATAATGGCGGTCTGTTGTTTGATATGTCCGACAACGGTGTTGCCGATTTCATCCGCGAAATGATGAACGCAACCGTCGGCACGGATGGTGCAGGTCAAGACGGCGAACAGAACGACGGTGCTGCCGAGCAAAATGCGTCGAGTGCATCGCTTGCCGCCGAACGTATGGCCGCACTCAATGCCCAGATCACCGAAAAGTTCATGGAACAGGCGACCCTGATTGTACGCGGCATTGATCAGTCCGCATCAGATGACGGTACGGGCAAACCGAAGCTTAATCTGACGATTGATATGCTGATGCCGTTGGGCCGTTTCGGTCAGGATGAGAATGGCCCGACTCTTTCATCCCCGAATGGCGACTTGCTTCATATCGCGCCAAGCCAACCTTCCAAAGATCAATTCGCTTAATTTTGTAGCGGCACGCATAAACTGAGCTTACTGCGTGCCGCTGCGCCCCCAACATCCAGAACACCCCCACCTTATCTAGACCTACAACCATGACTTGCAGTGTCATGTTTTGAAGGAACAAAAAAATGAACAGCGTTTCATCTGTACAAACACAGCCAACAGTTCAACGTGCGACCGCGGATTCGGCAAAGAATACAGCGGCAACACAGGCATCAGAAACACAGCCTGATAACAATAATGCCCCGCGACACCTGTCAGACCAGGACCGTGTTGATGTCAATATCGGCCCACTTGAAACCCCGGATGCAGGGGCTTTGTGGAAGCAGTCTTCGAATGTCGACACATTTTCATCGCCGGAAGAACTTCTTGGAAAGCTCGATACATTTCTGGAAGAAAACCGCAGCAATATTGAAGACATTCTTGCCGCCAATGGCATTGCAGACCCAGAACAAGCTGCTGGGAAATTGATCGACCAAATTCGAGCATCAGCCCAAACCCAAGATCAATTTGACTTCGACCTTAACAGCTACATGCTTGAATATACGAAAACATCGGGGTCATGGTCCGTCGAGGCCGGGACTGCGATGCAGGGCGCTGTAGGGGGGAAAGTCATCGCCGAAACCGCCGTCACAAATATCGGAATGCTTGGCATCCATTTTGATAAAAATTCGGGTGAAGCAAGCTTTTCGCATCAAGACCTCCAAATGGGGCATGAACCCAAAACGACGGCAATTGCGACAAGCGGCAAATACGCCGATGCAATCCAAATCGTCGCGGGCGCAGCGGCGCGTGCGCACAAGGGGGATACCGCAACGCCACCACTTGACGCGGCGAACAAACCGCCCGCGCTCTACGACGAACAACCGGATCCAGCGGAATACATTGCGTTCGACGTTGAAACCGACACACGTCAGGCCAATCGCTTAAGTTTCCAAACCGACAACAAACAGATCAGTTCATTGTTGTCTGAACTGCTTGGCCCAACATCGGCCGATGCCGACAAAGCATATGGAAACCTTGAAGAATTTATCCGCAACAAGATGAATCCGCACTTAGCGCAGTTTAGCAAAGCCCAGCTTGCAGGTGCCGTTGCCGTCACCAAATTACCAGAGTTTTCAAACTACCCCGGTTCCAATGTGAATATCTCGACGTAATTCCGCGGATCGTTCACATTGCCATCGGTCGAGCAGCCCCCGCGTTGCCAAATCACCATCTGAGCGTCACGAAGGCCGCAAATTATGGCGGCCTTCAATAAAAATGCGGCGTCGTATTTGACGAAGAAAAATGAACCAACGTTGATACTTACAGTCCGCCGGCCATTTTTTGGCAGTCTTTTGGCCACACATAATGAAATGCAAAGATAAGCGTTTCATATTTTCGACAGAATGCTTTGCAAAAAACCGTACTCGCCACGGGGAAGCCTTGTGCATTAGGGCCTTATATGATTTACCCGTGGGGAGAGGCGATGGGGGTGACCCCGTTTGAAATCAAAGTCTGGAGAAACTATGCTGCGCAGAACCCTTTTTGCCGCGTCACTGGCATCCGTTATTTTTGCTTCCCCTGCCATGGCACAGGACGCTGCACCGACCGAAGATCCGGTCCTTGCGACTGTCAATGGTGAGGACATCCTGGAATCTGAAGTTCGCGCGACCCAGGCGGGTCTGCCGCAACAGTATCGCCAGCTTCCGTTTGAAATGCTTAAACCGACACTCGTTGATCGTGAAATCAACCAGCGTTTGCTGATGATGGCCGGTCGCGATGCTGGTCTTGCCGATGACGAAGAAGTCAAAGCCCGCGTTGAAGCACTTGAGCGTCGCGTGATTGCCGAGACGTATCTTGACCGTCAGATCGCAAAAGCATCCACCGAGGACGCGATCAAGGAACAGTACGAAGAATTCCTGAAAACCAACGAGCCGCAGCCACAGGTTCACGCCCGTCACATCCTGCTTGAAAACGAAGACGACGCGAAAGCCGTCATCGCCGAGCTTGATGACGGTGCTGACTTTGCGGAACTCGCCAAAGAAAAATCAACCGGCCCATCTGGTCCGAAGGGTGGCGATCTTGGCTTCTTTAGCGCAGGCGACATGGTTGCCCCGTTTGCCGACGCCGCCTTTGCCATGGAGCCGGGCACATACAGCAAAGAACCGGTTCAGACCCAGTTCGGCTGGCACGTGATCAAAGTCGAAGAGAAAAAAGAAGGCACTCAGCCAACGCTTGAAGAAGTTCGCCCGCAATTGGTTGCTGAACTGACCCGCAAAGCGATTGACGACCTGGTTGAGGACCTGCGTGATGACGCCGATATCGTCAACAACGCACCGATGCCTGAAGAAGCACCGGCAGAAGAAACCAAAGAATAAGCAGATACGGGCATCTTACGCCCGGTTTCTGATGTGAACAGGTTCCCAAACGGGGCGAGGCATATGGCTTCGCCCCGTTTGTTTTATAGATCACCACCAATACTGTGACTTGCTTTTCGCAACCATTGCGGCAGGATGATCCAACGTTACCGACCACCGCCATTTAAAGGAAAATATATAGATGGGTGCGACTTCCGTTTCTCCGCTTGCCCCTGCGGCCTTTCCAGAGCTTGCCGCCATTAACGGCGTTAAACTGCATACCGCAACACTTGGTATCCGCTACAAAGGCCGCCCGGACGTATTTTTGGCTGAACTGGCACCGGGCACACAGGTTGCGGGTGTTTTCACCACATCGACCACTGCATCGGCAGCGGTTCGTTGGGGCCGCGAAGCCCTTAAGGGTGGGTCGGCGTGCGCCTTTTTCGTCAATGCAGGCAACTCGGTCGCCTTTACCGGAAAATCGGGCGAGAAATTCGTCGCAGACAAAGTCCAAGCCGCTGCCAACGCACTGTCGTGCGACAAAACCGAAATTTTTACGGCCTCAACCGGCGTCATCGGTGAACCGACCACCGCCAACCGCATTACCGATGCCATGGGTGATTTGCTTGCCAATGAGAGCGGATGGCTTGACGCGGCCAAGGCAATCATGACCACCGATACCTTTGCCAAGGGGGCATCGGCGACGGCGACAATCAACGGCAAAACCGTTTCGATTTCGGGCATTGCCAAGGGATCGGGCATGATCGAACCGAACATGGCGACCATGCTTGGTTTTATCTTTACCGATGCCGCCATCCCGCATGCGGTCCTGCAGGCGATTTTGGCCGACAGCAACAACCGAAGCTTCAACGCCATTACGGTCGATAGCGACACGTCGACGTCTGACACGGTTCTGGTCGCGGCCACCGGCAAGGCGGGCAACGATGCCGTATCAGGCATCGATGACCCGGCATTGGCAGAATTTAAAACCGCCTTTGAAGACGTTCTGCGCGATCTTGCCCATCAGATTGTCCGCGACGGCGAAGGCGCATCTAAATTCATCACGGTGAATGTCAGCGGTGCGGTGAACGAAAAAGAAGCCAAGATCGCCGCCAAGGCGATTGCCAATTCCCCGCTGGTTAAAACCGCAATTGCCGGTGAGGACGCCAACTGGGGCCGTATTGTCATGGCGGTTGGTAAATGCGGTGTTACCGCAGATCCAAACAAACTGACCATTGCCATTGGCGGCATTACCTTGGCCAAGAACGGCGAACGGGTTGAAGATTATGACGAAGCCCCGGTCGATGCCCACATCAAAGGTCAGTATATCGATATACATGCCGACCTTGGGTTTGGCGATGGTGCGGCCACGGTTTGGACGTGCGACCTGACGCATGGCTATATCTCGATCAATGCGGATTACCGCAGCTAATCAATTTGATCCCGATCGCATGGTCGGCCAGAAGATATCCACACACGACAAACGCCGCCTTTGAAAGGCGGCGTTTTTGTTTTCGGGCACAATTTTGCGCGGTGTTGGCTTATCGATAAACTGGGATATTCCCATTTAGGACAGAACCGACATTGGCCCCTTCCAGCTCAACCCCGGCCAAGTCGGTATCGCCAAAGGCAACACCGGCAATGTTGGCCTGTTTCATGTTCGCACCGGTCATATTGGCCTGATCAAAGTGCGAATTGCGCAAATCGGCGTCTTGAAAATTGGTTTGGGAAAGATCCGCCCGCCAAACAGAGCCGGTTTCAACGCCCTTTTTGTCGCGTTGGCTAACCCCGCCAAACTTAACCCCCTGAAAGACGGATTTGCTGCAATCGGCCTTGGCCATGCGCACGCCATCCATAATCGCGCCATTCATGCGGACCTTATGCATGTCGGCACCCCGCATCGAACACATGGCAAGGATCGTATCGACAAACAATGCCCCGCGCAGGATGCACTCATCAAAACAGGCGGCAGACAAATCAAGCCCAGAGAAATCCATCCCGGTAAGATCAAGCCCACGCGCGTCAAGTGGCGCGCCGCTTTTGCCTGCTGTCGTCAACCATTCACTATGCGCATTGATCAGGCCGCGAATATCATCTGGCAACGGCATGGAAGGCTGCCCACCGCCAATGGTATTGGCGATATTGGCCTGTCCCAAATCGACCTTACCCAAATCAACATTGCGAAGGTTGGCGCCGCTTAAATCCGTGCCAACCAATCGGCACTCGGCAAGACGGGCCCCCTTAAGATTGGCATTGCGAAGCTTCGCCCCCGTCAGGTTACATCCCGAAAGGTCTGCCCCCTCAAGATTAACTGCAAACAGGTTCGCATCACTCATATCGCTGTTGGCAAGGCTGGAACGGCTAAGATTGGTTCCCGCCAAATTCGCCCCCCACATCATCGATCCTTCCAGATCGGTTGCGGTCAAATCGGTGGAGGTTTTAACGGTGGTTTCGCGGCCCTCATCAAGGACCACCATAACCCCCGACCTTAAATCCGCACGGGTCAAATTGGCGTTTCGTAATTTGGCGCGCGCCATGTTGGCACCGCGCAAATCGGCACTGACAAAGCTGGATCCTTCAAGGTCGGCTTCAACAAAATTTGCCCCGAACAAATCGGCAAAATCGAAATTGACCCCACGCACATGCGCCTTGATGAAATTAGCCCCCGGCAACACTGCATCAAGAAGGCTAATTTTACTCATTTTAATGCGCGAAAGGTCTGCATTGCGCGCCTGTAAACGCTCGCCACCGGGCTTATTGGAAAGATAGAGCTGATGTTTCTTTATGGCGTCAATTAATTCTGCCCGTGACGTCATGTGTCGTCTGCTCCTGCTTTGGTCAAAGTCCGAATATCATTTTGGTTGAATTGCCCATCATCTTATCCCTATTTCAGCATGAGCACCCGCATAAAACTTGCGCATTCCCTAATTTAAGCAAACCCAACAATGGTTTAACAGAATTTACATAGACTTAGGGAAAACAGAACCAGCCGTTTTGCGCTGTGCCCGCGCAGCAAAATGACGCAACCCCACGAAATATTTAGCATGCAATAATCAACTAATACGAATTATCTGGCGAGTCGCGTAGCATGTGTGCTGTGACGACGTTAATTGGTGTCACGGGGCGATAAAGCAGGTGCAAGCAGCAGGTTCATTCACCCCCGATGAGATGGGTTTTAGCGCGGCGCGAACAAAATAACCCCTGCCCCCAAAAGACAGATCGCCATACCGGTTAAATCCCAACGATCAGGCACGGCGCGTTCGACAACCCACAGCCAGAAAATTGAGGCGGCAATATAAACCCCGCCATAGGCCGCATAGGCACGCCCGGCAAAGGCCGCGTCCACGCGGGTTAACAACCAGGCAAACACAATCAGTGACGCGATACCGGGGATCACCCACAGCACCGATTTACCCGATTTCAACCATGCCCAAAAGGCAAAGCACCCGGCGATTTCGGCAAGGGCCGCTGCGATATAGGCCAAGATCGTCTGCATCACATCCCCCTTGGACCGGGTAGCCTCTTTAAAAGACCTTAGAACGCCGGGCGCAAGTCGCCCGCATATTTGCCCGCCCAGTTGGTCAAAACCGGTGTCAGGTACTTTTTCAGCGTTTCGGCCTGGGCATCGTCAATGACACCATGTTTGCGCAACAGCGCGCCCATGGCGACCTCGGCCCCGCGTTGGGTGCCATCATCGATTTTAAGTGCAACGCCAAGACCCTGTTTTGGGAAGGCCGCGCAATAAACGCCTTCGGCCCCAACTTTGACCAGCGCGTCTTCACCGCATTCTTCCATGATACCGGTACAAAAACGCCCGGTCCCCGCCACCATGAACGGGGCAGCGGCACATCCCTTGCGGATACGTTTGATCGCATCAGCGCGCTTGGCATCAAGACCCGATGGATCGGCCATCCGCCCCATGGCAAGCCCCAGATCACGCAGGCGCATGCCAATGACAGGAATGCCACAACCATCGATGCCGCGCGGGGTCGACGACAAATCACAATCACCCATTTCTTCAAGCACTTTGATTAGGCGTTGCTGAACGGAATGGGCTTCATTGGTATAACCCGCCGGATCATCGCCAAGATGCTGTGCGGTCGTCAGGAACCCGGAATGTTTGCCTGAACAATTGTTATGCGCCTTGGTCAGTGTCACCTGCCCCGATGCTTGCTTAATCGCCGCAGGCGAATGGATCGAGTAATGCGGCGCGCATTCAAGGGTATCAACCGACAGCCCGATGCTTTCCAACCATGCCTTAACCGTATTGGCATGTTCTTCTTCGCCATTGTGTGACGAACAGGCCAGCGCGATGTGTTTGTCTTCAAGCTTAAACGCATCCGCCGCACCGCTTTCGACCAATGGAATGGCCAGCAACGGTTTGATCGCCGATCGCGGATACATCAACGCATCGATATCCCCGCCCTGATCCACAACCGTGCCATCGGACTTCATCACAACATATCGACCACGATGAAAACTTTCGACCATCTCGCCACGGGTGGCTTCGACAAGGATCGGGTTGGCAGCATGGGACATAATTGCGCTCCGGCAGTGAGGGGACTTGTGTAATAGCCTTCATCTTAAACTTAGCCATCCGTATGCCCAAAGCCGCCCCTAAAAGCAAGCATCGCCCGTCTTGCACCTGCGAGAACGCAGGCCACCTTGCGGGCGATCAGGGTGCCTTTGGCAACGGTATGGCCGTATGGTTTTTGTATTCTTTCAGAACCAAGCTTGATTGCACATCGCGAACGTTGGGCATCGAAAGCAATTGGTGGGTCACAAAATCACCGAAACTTTCGATGTCGCCAGCCACTGCCATCAACAAAAAATCCTGCCGCCCGGTCATCGCCCAGCAAGACAGAATTTCGGGCAGATCGTTCATGGCCTTGGCAAAATCCTCCGCCCCTTCTTCGGTGTGGCGTTGCAGACGGACCTGAATGGTCGCCAAAACACCCAATCCCAGCTTTTTGCGATCGAGCAAGGCGACATGCTTTTGAATAACGCCGGATGCTTCAAGCTGCTTAACACGGCGCAAACAGGGCGATGGTGACATGCCAACCATTTCAGCCAGCTGCACATTGCTGATCGATGCGTCTTTTTGCAAAATTTGAAGAATACGGATGTCTGTCGCGCTTAAGGTTATCTCCGTCATTTTCCACCCCAAGTTAATTATTTATGGTCATTTAAAATCAACCCTAACGCAAAACGTTACTTTATTCGCCAGAAAATGACATTGGATGTGATGTAAAATGATCCTTGTAAATCGGCATTAGAAACCGAAAAAGAGGAAGGCCAAGCTTATGGGAAACGATCTGCGTGGCGATTACAGCCATATCCGTGACGACTACACCATTGCACAAGACTGGCACGCATATAGCGATGCCGAACACGACCTTTGGCGCAAACTTTATGCCCGCCAATCTGACATCCTGCCCGGCTATGCGGCGGATGATTATATCGCCAATCTGGCAAAGCTAAATGCCGCCGATGGGATCCCGCATTTTGGTCGGGTCAGCGAACATCTTCATGCCGCCACCGGCTGGCAACTGGTCGCGGTGCCGGGCCTTGTCCCCGATGATGTCTTTTTTGATCATCTGGCAAATCGCCGGTTCCCAGTGACGGTCTGGCTGCGCAAGCCTGAAGAAATGGACTATCTGGTGGAACCCGATATTTTCCATGATTTCTTTGGCCATGTGCCGATGCTTTATGATCCGGTGTTTGCCGATTATCTTGCCGCCTATGGGGCGAAGGGCCCCGAGGCCATTGCCAAAGGCGGGCTTAAGAACCTTGCCCGGATGTATTGGTATATGGTCGAATTCGGCCTGATCATGACCGACAAAGGACTGCGCGCCTATGGGGCGGGGATGTTGTCATCGCAAAGCGAAACCATTTATTCAGTCACCGATCCAACCCCAAACCGGGTCGGTTTTGACCTTGAGCGGGTGATGGCGACCGATTACGCAATTGATGATTTCCAGAAAACCTATTTCGTTTTGGAAAGCTATGATCAGTTGTTTGAGGCGATGAAAACCCCGCTTGCCCCGATTTATGATCGGTTGATCGGTCAAACGCCGATTGATCCGCAGACAACTTTGCCATCTGACAAAATCTATCATCTGCATGGCGATGCTGCTGCCATTGCGGCGTCTGATAAAGCAGGCCAGATGCAACAACGCCCCGCTTAAAGCAGGGCGTTTTCGGAGCACATCGAATGTATCGGGTATCGTGTATTGGGGGATGTCAGTGGGTGCGCGGGTTAACACGCACTCATTGGATTGCCCAATACGCGCTTAAGTTGCTCTAGTACCACCCGTGGGCTAGCGTCCTTGCTGATGAAATCAGCCGCGCCAAGGGCATCGGCCTGTGCGCGGGTATCCGAATCGTAATGGGCGGAAAAGAAAAAGACCGGCACGTTAATCGCACTGGGATACCGGCGGCGAATTTCGCAAAACGCTTCGAATCCGCTCATCCCGGGCATTTCGATATCAAGAATGATTGCACGGGGATAAAGCCCGTCGAGCTGATCAATCAGATCGTCAGCACAGTCAAAACTTGCCACGTCATATCCGGCACGGCGCAGCACTGTTTCAAGGGCTGCTTTGGCACTGGGACTGTCGTCTGCAAACGCAACGAGTCCGTCAGGACGCGTATAGGACGACATGGCGCTGAGCGCGTTCATGGATTGCGATACTCCGAGAGTTGGGACACGCAGAAATTGACAGATGAAAATGTCAAATTGGTTAAACAGCGAAATTATTTGCTGTCGATTGCCCCGCTTTTTTCATGTTCTCGCCAAATTCCCGTGCAAGGCAGGATGCGATACTTGCTTTCCATGGTTGTCGTAACAGGCAAAAACCTTATTAATTCCGACACTTGACGCTACGAAACAAAGACGCCACAGGTGTAGTCTTCGTCTAAATAGGTATTTCCATGCCTATTTACGGATTTAGAGTCAGGTGCTATAAATCTGCTTGTCGCGAGAGCGATCAGGGAAACCTTGTCGGGAATCCGGTGCGAAGCGTTAAACCCGACGCATCAAAACCGGAGCTGCCCCCGCAACTGTAGGTGCGCGTTACCACGCCACGAGTCAGATCACCGATCTGGTTTCCACAGCATGAACGGGTCCGGGCGGGGTGTACCGGGAGTCGGGAATCGGTTGCACTATGATTAATCGGAAACGTTCCGACCGGGAGACACCATGACAGACCCGCTTAAGCTGGCATCAGAATTTCCGTCTGCGGATTATGCAGGATGGCGCAAGCTTGCCGAAGAAGCCCTGAAAGGCGCCTCGTTTGAGAAAAAGCTCGTCACGCAGACGCTTGATGGTTTTGCCATTCAGCCACTGTATACCCAAGATGATCAGGATGATGCGACGCGCCTGATCCATGACGTGCTGTGCACATCGGTTGAACCGCGCGAAACAGTGACCGGCTGGGACATCCGCCAACTTCATGCCCATCCCGACCCCGTCGTTACCAATAGCGCAATTCTTGATGATCTTGAAAACGGCGCGACATCGATCCTGCTCAAACTTGATGCCAGTGCGCGCAAGGGCCGTGAAATCAATTCCGGCGATGTCGGTGTCGATGGCATCGCACTTCATTGTCTGGCCGATTTTGAATGCACCCTAAAAGACGTTTACACCAACCTTGCCACCATCGCCCTTGACGCTGGTGCCGCGGCAATCCCGGCGGCGGCCATGTTGGCCGCACGGATGGTGGATGAAGACGGCGCTGACGAAGCGGCCCCGGCCTTTAACATTGATCCGATCGGAACGCTTGCCAGTACGGGCACCCTGCCCTGTGCGGCCGAAGATGCCCTGCGCCACACCGCAGAAATCAGCGCCGAACTCATCGATCTTTTCCCGCTGGGCACGGCGATATCGGTAAATGGTGCGCCCTATTACAACGCGGGCGCCACTGACGGGCAGGAATTGGCTTGTTTGCTGGCAAGTGGTGTTGCCTATTTACGTGCGCTGACCGATACCGGCATGGCGGTTGATCAGGCGGCGGGGGCTATTGCATTTAACGTCGCAATTGGGACGGATTTCTTTGCCGGGATTGCCAAACTGCGCGCCCTTCGTCTGATGTGGACCCGCGTTCTGGCCGCATCCGGTGCCGAGGATGCATCGATTTCAATTAACGCCGTTTCGGCAGAAATCGCCATGAGCAAGGTCGATCCGTGGGTCAATATGCTGCGCACCACAGTCACGAGCTTTGCCGCTGGTCTGGGCGGAGCAAACAGCGTTGTGTGCCTGCCATATGATCATTTGATTGGCCTGCCCGACAGCTTTACCCGCCGGATCGCCCGCAATACGCAACTGATTTTACAAGAAGAAAGCAACGTGCATCGGGTGATTGATCCCGCCGGTGGCGCGTGGTTCATCGAAAATATGACCCGCGATCTTGCCAATGTGGCATGGAAAAAATTCCAATCCCTTGAAGCATCCGGTGGCATTCTTGCCGCCCTTGCCGATGGCAGTTTGAAAAAAGACATCGAAGCCGTCTGGCAAAGCCGCGAAAAGCGCGTGGCAAACCGGCGCGATCCACTAACCGGTGTTTCGGAATTTCCAAACATTGCCGAAACCAAAGTTTCCTGCGATGCGCCCGACCTTGATGCCATTCAGGCCAATGGCAAAGCGCGCCAGACCAAATACAGCCAAACCGTGGGCAACACGTTGGAAAGCCTGATGGATACCGCGCGTAATGGCGCAACCATCGGCCATATGTTTACCGATCTGTATGGGACAAGTGCGGCAATAACCGTCCCGGCCCTTACACTCCATCGTCGGTCCGAACCGTTTGAAGCGCTTCGCAAACGGGCCGACAATTACAAAAGCAAAACCGGGGCCTTCCCTCAGATCTTCTTGGCCAATCTTGGCAAAGTTGCCCAGCACACCGCACGCGCCATGTTTGCGCGAAACTTTTTTGAATCCTGCGGGATTGAGGCGATTACCAACACCGGCTTTGCCGACGCAGAACCGGCAGCCAAGGTGTTTACAGCATCCGGCGCAAAGATCGCGGTAATTTGTGGTTCTGATCCGCAATATGGCGACATGGCCGCCGATATGGCAAAGGCGTTGAAAGATGCCGGCGCATCGCGGGTCTATTTGGCAGGCCATCCGGGCGATGCCAAGGCGGCGTACGAGGCCGCTGGTATTGATGATTTTATCTATGTCGGGTCCGACGTTCCGGGCATTTGTCGAACGGCAATGGATCACATATCGTCTGATGTACGGGGGGATAAATAACCATGACCCGCATTCCTGATTTTTCAGACATTTCGTTGTTTGACGGCGCATCTGCCGGGACCAAAGACCCGTTCGAAAGTACACCTTGGACCACGCCAGAGGGCATTGACGTTAAGCCAACCTATGGCCCATCGGACCTGGCGGGGCTTGACCATCTTGAAACCATGCCGGGTATGCCGCCATTTTTGCGCGGGCCCTATCCGACCATGTATGTTCAGCGCCCTTGGACCATTCGCCAATATGCCGGTTTTTCCACCGCCGCAGAATCCAACGCGTTTTATCGCCGTAACCTTGCCGCCGGGCAAAAGGGCCTGTCGATTGCGTTCGACCTTGCCACGCACCGCGGTTATGACAGCGATCATCCAAGGGTTGCCGGGGATGTTGGCATGGCTGGTGTCGCGATTGACAGCATCTATGACATGCGAACCCTCTTTGATGGCATACCGCTTGATGAAATGTCGGTATCCATGACCATGAATGGTGCCGTTTTGCCAATCATGGCGCTTTATATCGCGGCCGCCGAAGAACAGGGCGTTGCACGCGAAAAGTTGTCTGGCACCATTCAGAACGACATCCTCAAAGAATTTATGGTGCGTAACACCTATATCTATCCGCCCAAACCATCGATGCGGATTATTTCGGACATCTTTTCGTTTACGTCGCAAAACATGCCGAAATTCAATTCGATCTCGATTTCGGGCTACCATATGCAAGAAGCCGGGGCGACCGCCGACCTTGAACTGGCCTATACACTGGCCGATGGCATTGAATATGCCCGCGCAGGACAGGCGGCAGGTTTGCCGATTGATCAATTTGCGCCGCGTTTGTCGTTCTTCTGGGCGACGGGTATGAATTTCTTTATGGAAATTGCCAAAATGCGCGCCGCACGCATGATCTGGGCCAAGATGATCAAACAGTTTGATCCGAAAAACCCCAAATCATTGTCGCTGCGCACCCATAGCCAGACATCCGGCTGGTCGCTGACCGCGCAAGATGTGTTTAACAACGTCATTCGCACCTGTGTTGAGGCTATGGCATCGACACAAGGCCACACCCAGTCGCTGCATACCAATGCCCTTGACGAAGCATTGGCCTTGCCGACTGATTTTTCCGCCCGAATTGCCCGCAATACGCAACTTTTCCTGCAACAGGAAAGTGGCACGACCAATGCCATCGATCCCTGGGGTGGGTCGTACTATGTTGAACGCCTCACCCGTGATCTGGCGGAAAAGGCATGGGCCCATATCGAAGAAGTCGAAGAACAGGGCGGCATGGCCAAGGCGATCGAAGCCGGCATCCCCAAAATGCGCATCGAAGAAGCCGCGGCCCGAACCCAAGCCCGCATCGATAGCGGTCGCCAGACACTGGTCGGCGTTAACAAATACCGTGTTACCGATGATCGTGCGGTGGATGTCCTTCAAGTTGACAACGCCGAAGTCCGCCGTCAGCAGATCGCCAAACTTGAAAAGCTACGTGCTGAGCGCGACGATGCGATGGTCGAAAGCACCTTAAGTGCCCTGACCAATGCCGCGGACAGTGGCGAGGGCAATTTGCTTGAACTGGCCGTTCAGGCCGCGCGTGCGAAATGTACGGTTGGCGAAATTTCCGATGCCTTGGAAAAGGTCTATGGCCGTCATCAGGCGGTTATTCGGTCGATTTCAGGGGTCTATAAAACCGAGGTTGGTGCCGATAACGAAGCACTGGCCAAGGTTGATCGCCTGATCAAAACCTTTGAAGAAAACGAAGGCCGCCGCCCACGTATCCTGATTGCCAAAATGGGGCAGGACGGGCATGACCGCGGTCAAAAAGTCATCGCGACGGCATTTGCCGATCTCGGCTTTGATGTTGATATTGGCCCGCTGTTCCAAACCCCGGAAGAAGCCGCAAAGCAGGCGGTTGAAAATGATGTGCACATTGTCGGGGCAAGTTCCCTTGCCGCCGGGCATTTAACCCTGGTGCCACAGCTTCGCGCTGAGCTTGATAAGCTTGGCCGTGAAGACATCATGATTGTCGCGGGTGGCGTTATCCCGCCGCAAGATTTCGACAAACTGTTCGAAGCCGGGGCTGAGGCCATCTTCCCGCCCGGAACGGTGATTGCCGAAGCCGCATCCGACCTGTTAGAAAAGTTAAACGACACAGACGACGAAGAAGCGGCTTAGCTGCACAGTCAAAGGATAGACGGTGAAAGAAACCCTGCGCACCATTCCGGCCGGATCGGGCGGCACGATCAGCCCGCGGAAGGCCGTGCGCAGACGTGTTTTAACAACCGAACAGATTGTTGATGGTGTGTTGGCCGAGGATCGCACCATTCTGTCACGCGCCATCACACTGGTCGAAAGCCGCAATCCCAAACATTTCGAACAAGCACAGGCGGTTTTGGCCGAATTGATGCCCAAAACCGGCGGATCGCAGCGCATCGGTATTACCGGGGTTCCTGGTGTTGGCAAATCAACCTTTATCGAAGCATTTGGCAAAAACCTGACCAAGGCCGGGAAAAAGGTCGCGGTTCTGGCGGTCGATCCGACCAGTGCGCGGTCTGGTGGTTCTATTCTGGGCGATAAAACCCGAATGAATGAATTGTCGATTGATCCGAACGCCTATATCCGTCCATCGCCCAGCAGCGGCTATTTGGGTGGGGTCAACCGCATGACCCGTGAAACCATTTTGCTGTGCGAAGCGGCCGGGTTTGATGTGGTTCTGGTGGAAACTGTGGGTGCGGGGCAAAGCGAAACCATGGTCGCCCAAATGACCGATTTCTTCCTTGTCCTTATGCTGCCCGGTGCCGGCGATGAGCTTCAGGGCATCAAGAAAGGCGTGCTGGAAATCGCCGATTTAATTGCGGTAAACAAGGCCGATGCCGATCCGGCCAAGGCGCGCGAAGCCAAACGAGAATATTCATCGGCCCTGCGTATTTTGCAGCCCAGCAGCAAACATTGGCGCCCGCAATCAGTGATGGTGTCGTCCCTGATCAATGATGGGCTTGATAATATCTGGGATCTGATTAATCAGCACCGTGCCGTGATGGACAAGGAAGGCGAATTTGCCGCCAAACGCGCCCGGCAGCAACATGACTGGATGTGGAGCATGCTGCGCGATCGGCTGCTTGAAACATTCACTGCACGCGATGACGTCGCCAATCGGCTTAAAACGCTTGAGGCGGATGTACTTTCGGGCACCACCAACCCGACCGCCGCGGTCGAGGAAATGCTGGGCCTGATCAAACGAGAAAATAGAAATCAATAACTGTTTCCAGTGACTTCGTGACCTTGGCCCGTCTAAAATGGCAGCAGGGTACTTGCGTGATCTGTTCGCATAAAGGGCAAAGGGATATGAAGAAGAAGGTTTACGTCCTTGGCGGATACGGACTGATCGGGTCGGCCTGCATACAAAAACTTATTGTTGCTGGGTTTGATGTGATCGGCGTTGGTCGATCGCTTCAGAAAGGCATGTCTAGCAATAATCGCATCAATTGGCGCATAACTGATATCAGCAAGACTTCAGTTGCTGAATGGTCCGAAATATTGACCGATGCAGATGTAGTCGTAAATGCTGCGGGTGCTCTTCAAGAAAGTGCGAGAGACAACCTAGAAGCAATCCATGTAACTTTGCTGGAAAACATTACCGAGGCCCTCAATGGCAGAGATTTGACATTTATCCAGATTTCCGCAGCAGGTGCCAATGAGCAAGCTTCTACTGAGTTCATGAGGAGCAAAGCACGCGGCGACAAAACCCTGATGGACAGCCAACTTGATTGGCACATATTGCGTCCAACTCTTGTCATCAGTCGCCAAGCATATGGTGGTACGGCAATTTTACGCGCCGCCGCAGCTTTTCCATTCGCCAACATAAAGATTTTTGCAGATTCTCAAATACAAACCGTGTCGATTGACGATGTAACGAACGCGGTTGCCAAAGCAGCGAACGGATTAATTCCGAAACGGACTGTGGCTGACCTGACAGAGGAAAATTCACAAAGCTTTGACGAATTAAAGCGTCACTTTCGCGATTGGCTAGGCCTACCCGCTTGGCGGATTAATATTGTAGTTCCCCAATGTGCCATCGCTTTGCTCGGCAAGTTTGCTGACTTGACCGGTTTGTTTGGTTGGCGTTCTCCACTACGCACGAACGCTCTGCAGGCACTTAAAGATGGCATCAAAGGCGACGCTTACTCTTGGCAAAAAACGGAAAGTCTTGCGTGCCGATCACTAAATGAAACTCTAGATTCAATGCCTGCAACGATCCAGGAACGATGGTTTTCAAAGCTCTATCTCATGCTTCCACTCGCAATATGTTTTCTGTCCATATTCTGGTTGAGCAGCGGCATTATTGGCATCTACGCACTTTCTGATGCGCAACAAATTCTCACGAACAGAGGTATGCCCGCAGAGTTAAGCAAACTTCTCGTCCTTGCCGGTTCGATTGCTGATATCGGCTTGGGAGCAGCCATTCTCATACGCAGGTTCAGTAGAGTTGCTTGTCTAGGTATGATCACAATTTCTATCGGTTACCTTCTGAGCAGCTTGGCGACGGCACCCGACTTATGGCTTGATCCGCTTGGACCTCTGATCAAAGTCATCCCATCTATAGTTCTGACGCTTTTCACGCTTGCCATATTGGACGAACGATGACCTACGAGTTGCTTCTTTATGCTCACATTATTGGTGCCTGTGTATTGATTGGCACTGGGGCAGGGATTGCGTTTTTCTTTGTCTTATCCAATCACTGGGGAAATGCGGCGATGATCGCTCACGTCGGACGGATCGTCGTTTTGGCAGACACCGTATTTACAGCAACAGCATTCATCTTTCAGCCGATTACTGGTTTTTTTCTGGCCCGCGAGATTGGCTGGCCTCTTACCGATTCTTGGCTATTGGCTTCGTTGATTCTGTACGTAGTGGTTGGAATATTCTGGTTGCCAGTTGTCTGGATACAAATTCGACTTCGGGATATTGCCCATGAAGCGGTCGAAACAAACAGCTCTCTACCATCAACGTATCGAAGTCTTTATCGCATTTGGCTGATATTTGGATTTCCAGCATTTATCGCCATCATGCTCATAGTCTGGCTTATGATTTCAAAGCCAGACTTCTGAGTGCAGGCCTTGTCACTCAAGACCTGCACACGCGCGATATTCCTTGAATATCACTTGCCGTCAGCATCTTCCTTGAGCTTTGCCTTCAAAACTTTAAGCTTCTCAACCGCATCATTGATTTCGCTATCAAGATGGGCAAGGTTTTCGCGTTTTTCGCGCGGCATGGCTTCAAGCTCGTTCAGGGCTTTTTCTACGATATAAAGCATCTCGGACAACCTCCTCTTGTTTGATCTGCAGTGGCACAATATCCATTGTGATGCTTTAATCAAACGCAATCAACGACAGCGACGAAGTTTTCAGAAAGTTTCATCCCATGAGCGTGAACGCGGGGTGGAGGGTTCCAGATGAAAATCCGTTTATTGCTGTTGCAAAGACGTCATCATGGCACCCCGGAACACGCTCATGGCACGAAACCGGCAGAGGTATTTGTCGTTAGGAAGCGGCTGTTTGTTCAAGGCGGTCTTTAAGAACCTGAAGACTTTCGGCGGTTGATTTCAACGCGCTTTCAAGGCCTGACAATTTCGAACGTGCTTCACGCGAAACGGCTTCAACTTCATCGAAGGCACTTTCAAAAATATACAGCATCTTTTTCACTCCTGCCCGATGCATTTGATCGGGCGTTTCTTTGTTGTTTTTGATTTTAATAAAGTACCCCTCGAATTCGCTGGAAAGGTGTCAGCAATACGCTTTTTTCGCCACATTTAGCAAAGGTCAGCCCGATCTGATCAATGCTGGGATGTGTTTTTTCAACGGCACCAAATCCTGGTTTATGATAAAAGCCGCCAACTGATTTTCGAAAACAGGAAACATCGCGATGACGCAGCTGGTGCTTGCACCAATGGAAGGACTTGTGGACTGGCGCGTTCGGCAATTGCTGAGCGCGACGGGCGGGTTTGACCTATGCGTGACTGAATTTATCCGCGTGTCGCAGAACCTGTTTCCTGCGCATGTGTTTCATCGCTATTGCCCCGAACTTTTAAATGGCGGCAAGACCCTTTCGGGTACACCGGTTCTGGTGCAGTTAATGGGCCACGACCCGGAACTGATGGGTGAAAATGCCGCCTTTGCCGCAAGCCTTGGCGCACCGGGCATTGATATTAATTTTGGCTGCCCATCCAAAACCGTAAACAAGCACGAAGCGGGCGCATCGCTTTTGAAATGCCCCGATAACCTTTTGCGGATTGTATCCGCGGTGCGTCGTGCGGTGCCTGATCACATCCCGGTCAGTGCCAAAATCCGCCTTGGCTATGCCGACAAGGAACTGTTTCTTGATAATGCACGCGCGGTCGAAGCCGCCGGTGCGCAGCACCTCACCGTGCATGCCCGCACCAAGCTTGAAGGATATAAACCGCCAGCACACTGGGAATATCTGGCCCGCATCCGCGACGCCATATCGATCGGCATGACCGGCAATGGTGAAATCTGGGACGAAGCAGATTACGCTAAATGCCGCGATATATCAGGCTGCGACAGCTTCATGATCGGACGCGGTGCCATTGCGGCCCCTGATCTGGCCAACCGGATCAAGGCATTTGAAAACGGCACGCCAAAGCCAAAAGAATGCTGGGCCGATGTTTTGCTGATGCTGCTGTCTTATTGCGATTTAATGGACGAAGACGGTGCAAGCGAGAACCATCAAGCAGGCCGGATCAAACAGTGGATGGCCCTGATCCGCAAAAGCCACGCGCAAGGCAATGCCTGCTTTGATGAAATCAAGCGCATCCGCGATATTGGTGAACTGCGTGCCAAGTTAAAATCCGATATGGCCCTTCCGGAAAATCAGCGCACAGCTGTACCGGTGGCTGCGGAATAAGCCCCCGCTTTCCCAATCTGCCGATTGAAAAATCATACAGTGGGAATTATCCTGTTTGCCCACCAGACAGGAGCTTTATGCACAGTACCGCAACATTTTTGCCTTTGTTTTGAACATCCGTGCATGCGGGTGTCGGGATATGTGTATCTGTGCATTAAATTCTGATCTGGAAATCCCATGACTTTTCCTAAATTGACCGTGCGGGCCTTTGACCCAAACGATACCGACCGCTTGCTTGATATCTGGCTGGCGGCATCGCGCCTTGGCCATCCTTTTTTGGGCGAAGACACCCTGTTGGCGCAGCGCGCCGTCGTGCGCGATGTTTATCTGCCAAGGGCTGAAAACCACGTTGCCCTGTGTGATGGCCAACCGGTTGGCTTCATCGGGTTGCTTGATTGTTTTATCGGCGGCCTGTTTGTCGATCCCGCCTATCATCGATGTGGTGTTGGCCGGGCATTGGTCGAACATGTCAGCCAACAGAAACCCAAACTGGAACTTGAAGTCTATGCGGCGAATAAATTGGCGCCGGACTTTTATCGCAAACTTGGCTTTCGCGACGTTTCACGGCGGTGCCACGATGATAAGGGTCGACCATTTGAACTGATCCTGATGCGCCGTGACGGCGGGATCTAAAAGTACCCTCTAAAACGAGAACGGGGTGGTCCAATGAACCACCCCGTTTTCATTCAATCTGTTACGAAGGCCTTAGGTCCCAAAGCCAAAGTCATCGGCACTTAGATCATCAGGATCATGAACCCCCATCAGAGTGACCGATGCATCATTGCCAAGATCGATGACGACATTGCCCGTGTTATCAATGTGCATGTCGTTTTGAACCTGATTGAAGTTGCTGTAGTTCCATTCAGACAGGTCGATAATGTCCTCGCCCGATTTGAAATCGGTGATGATGTCATGACCATCGGCCTTGCCGATCTGGAATTCATCCCAGCCAGTCCCACCGGTCAGGGTGTCATTGCCTGCACTGCCATAAAGATGGTCATTGCCCGCCCCACCCAGCAAGACGTCATCGCCCGCGTTGCTCCAAAGCGTGTCATTGCCGTCGCCACCATCAAGCGTCACATTGCCATAGCTATGCTGATCACTCGTCAGATCGATGATGTCATTGCCATCACCGGCCTTGATGACTTCGATATCGCTTAGGCGCACATCGTTTGCCGCGTCGCTGACATCATCATGCAAGAACAGCGCATCATCGCCGCTGGTCATTTCAAGGGTGTCGACACCTGCGCCACCTTCGAACACATCATTGGACTGGTTGTACCCGCCCAGATTGACATATTCGCCAGTACCATTGTCGCCACCGTCATGATGCCCCCAACCATTGCCGAAATGATTGTGATGGCCCCAGCCATTATCATGGCTATGCCCGTCTTCACTGGGCGAGCCATCATTTAGCGCGTACCAGCTGTTCCCCCAGGTATCGTCCGCATTGTATTGCAGGACGTCATCCCCGGCACCACCATTCAGCACATCTTCGCCGTTGCCACCGATCAGTGTATCGGACCCCGAACCACCCCAAAGGGTGTCGTCGCCCTCGCCACCGTCAAGCACGTCATCCCCGGCGTTGCTCCAGACGATATCATCGCCCGTACCGCCCAGAACCGTGACATCGCCGTATGAATGCGTTTCGCTGGTCAGGTCAATAATATCATCCCCATTCCCCGCATCGATGACTTCGATGTTGGAAATGCGCGGGCTGGTGCCCGGATCGGTATAGTTATCATCAAGGAACAGGGCGTCATTGCCGCTGGTCATTGACAGGGTGTCGGTCCCCGCACCCCCGTCAAAGATATCTTCTGAACGGGTATGGCCCCAAAGATTAACCTGCTCGTGGGTGCCATCCATGCCCGGATCGCCAAAGTTCTTGGCGGTGTGACTGCCGGTCCAGATGGCGTCTTTTTGATATTCGATGGTGTCGTTGCCCGCACCACCATCAATCAAATCAGAGCCACTGCCGCCATTGATCGTATCATCGCCAAGGCCGCCCCAAATGGTGTCATCCCCGCCGTCACCGCCAAGAATGTCATTCCCGTCAAGACCCGAAAGCAGGTTCGACCCATCATCACCAAACAGGTAATCGTTAAAGTTCGAGCCAATCAAATCTTCGATCGAAGACAGGGTATCGCGGCCATCGCCACCAGCGGCCGTGCCGCTTTCAAGGCTGACCGCAACCGCAGACGATGCATTGGCATAACTTGCCGTATCGCGGCCTTCGCCACCGCTCAGCGTGTCATGACCTTGACCACCGATTAGGGTATCATTGCCGTCTTCGCCATACAGTTTGTCATCGCCATTGCCGCCCATCAGCGTATCGCCATCATCCCCGCCATACAGACGGTCATTGTTTTCACCGCCATCAAGGACGTCATTCCCGGCACCACCGACCAAGGTGTCATCACCAGTCCCGCCATTGATGTGGTCATTTCCGGCTTCGCCATACAGCTTGTCCTGCCCCTGACCGCCAAGAAGCGTATCGTTGCCAGAACCACCCCAAACACGGTCATCGCCCGATCCGCCATCAAGGGTGTCATCCCCTGTACCGCCGGTAATGAGGTCCTGACCACTGCCGCCTTCGACAAGATCGTTTCCATCATCACCCGACAGCGTATCATCGCCATCACCGCCATACAGGCTGTCATTGCCTTCCATACCCGACAAGGTGTCCTGACCGTTCAGGCCATAGACGGTGTCGTCCCCGGCAAGGGCGGCAATCGTGTCATTGTTGCTGGTACCATAAAGCAGGTCATCATACGGGGTCGGACCGGTTGCCGCTTTGACGCCAACAAACATGTCAGCATTCAGCTGGCTGAGTGAAACACCCACAAGCGTGAGCGTGCCCTGACCATTCAAATCGATGACCGTATTGCCATTGACCTCGGTCATCTGATCGCGAAGATCGGCCCAATCATCCACATCAAGCGACGCCAGATTGATCTGATCTTCATTGACGTTAAAGTCGGTGACAACCTTGTCGCCCGAATTGTTCGACACAAGGATCTGATCCGCACCAGCACCGCCGGTATAGGTATCATTGCCCGCACCACCATCAAGCGTATCATTGCCAGAACCACCAAGCAGCGTATCGGCCCCGTCGGTTCCGGTCAGGGTGTCGTTACCCGCACCCCCATCCAAAAGATCATTGCCATTGCCACCCGACAGCACGTCATCGCCGTCGCCACCGCGCAGGGTATCTTCACCATCCCCGCCCAGAAGCGTATCGTTGCCAATACCGCCATCAAGGGTGTCATTGCCACCATCGCCAGACAGCAGATCATTGCCCGCACCACCCGCAATGATGTCATTATCATCGCCACCGTAAATGACGTCGTCGCCGCCTTCACCATCCAGCGTGTCATTCCCGGCCGATCCGTAAATCGTGTCGGTTTCATCGCCACCCGTGACGGTATCGTCGCCGTCCATGCCGTCGATGTAATCATCGCCGCCACCGCCATCCATGACGTCGTTGCCGCTGCCACCGATCAGGGTATCATTGCCTTCGCCGCCGGAAATAACGTCGTGGCCTTCGTTGCCATCAAGCGTGTCATCGCCAGCACCGCCCGACACAACGTCATTGCCACTGCCGCCGGTAATGGTGTCGTCACCCTCACCGCCCGAAAGGTTATCATCGCCTTCCATGCCATTGATGGTGTCATCGCCAGCACCACCATCGACAACGTCATTACCCGCCAATGCGTCGATATAATCATCTTCGCTGGTGCCGATCAGGACATCATCAAACGGTGTTGCCCCGCCATCATTTTCGATACCGACAAACATGTCAGACGAAACGTCATTCAACCGCACACCGCGCAATGTGACAGAGCCGTTTGCGCCCAGATCTATCACCGTGTTGCCGTTTACTTCCGACAGAAGCGGCGCCAAATCTGACCACTTGCTGATATCAAGGGCATCCAGCGAAATCTGATCAACGCTGGTGTTGAAATCAGTGACGAGCTTATGACCATCCAGACTGCTAACCTGAATAAGATCGGCACCCGAACCACCCGACAGGGTGTCGTTACCTGAACCCCCATCAAGGGTATCATTGCCATCGCCACCAATCAGGCGATCTTTGCCTGCACCACCATGAAGAACGTCGTCGCCTTTTTCACCATTCAGGTAATCCGCACCATTGCCCCCAAACAGGGTATCTGCGCCGTCACCGGTCCAGATGGTGTCATTACCTTCCCCGCCATCGACGGTGTCGGCACTAATGTCGGCTTCGACATTGTCAAAGCTGTCGTTGCCATCGCCCAGATCGACTTCGTTATTCTGGCTGTTGCCATAAACATAATCGTCATGGGCCGATGCGATGACTTTTTCAAAGTTGGAAAGAATGTCGCCCGCCGCGTCACCGTCAAAGGCCCGACCACCTTCGCCGGTGGTGCGTGCATTTGCATCGGTATCGCCAAGGTAAATCTCGACACCAGCGTCTGATCCTTCATAGCTGATGGTATCGATACCATCACCACCATCAAGAACGTCGCCGCCAGCACCACCTTCGATGGTGTCGTCGCCGGCACCGCCCAAAATGGTATTGGCACCATCCGATCCGGTCAGGACGTCATCGCCGTCAGACCCAATCACATTTTCGATGCCGGTGATTGCATCGGTACCGGTGGCATCGGAAACGGCCGTTCCGGTCCCCAGATCAACCGTCGCACCATCAGCGGCCGACATATCAAGCGTATCGGTACCATCGCCCCCATCAAGTGTATCATTGCCCGCACCGGCCAGAACTGTATCCGCACCGGCACCACCGATTAGGGTATCGTTGCCAACGCCGCCATCCAGGGTGTCATTGCCGGCCCCGCCAAGCAGAACGTCATTCCCGGCATTGCCCGACAGCTTGTCATTGCCTGCACCACCCGAAAGGGTGTTATCGACATCTGACCCGTTCAGGATATCGTTCCCGTCCGATCCAATCAGGTTTTCGATGCTTGAAAGTGTATCGCGATCACCATTGGCAAGGTCGGCCGTGCCGGTCGACAGGTCAGCATTCACCGCAGCGTTTGAATTGCTGTAATCGGCGGTATCCGATCCGTCGCCACCGGCAAGCGTATCGTCGCCCGCACCACCGGCAAGGGTATCGTTGCCCGCACCGCCGGTCAGGATGTTATTTTTGGCATCGCCACTAAGCGTGTCGTCATGATCCGATCCGACAACGTTTTCAATCGTGTAAAGCTTGTCATTCCCGGCACCACCGGTGGCGGTATAATGTTCAAGATCAACATTCACACCCGACGTTGCATCATCATAAAGGGCGGTATCATTATCGCCCTGACCAATCAGAATGTCGTCGCCTTCACCGCCACGCATCTGATCGTCGCCGGTGCCGCCAAGCAGGGTGTCATTGCCAACACCACCGTCAATCAGATCGTCACCATAGCCGCCGTCAAGCGTGTCATCGCCCGCACCGCCATGAATATTATCATGACCAAGTTCGCCATTGATGACGTCATTGCCTTCGTTCGCCCAAAGCGTATCGGCACCTGAACCACCATTGATGGTGACATCGCCATATGCAATCGTTTCGCTGGTCAGATCGACAACATCATCGCCCGCCCCGGCATTGATAACCTCAACCCCGTCAAGGCGCGCACCATCGGCAGTCGTTTGTTCGACAAGCGCGTCAAAGCTGATCGACCGGACGAAATAATCACTGCTGTCTGAGCCCGACGAACCATTGGCGTACGGTTCGCTTTCAAAAGCAAGATATCGGAAATCAACCGGATTGCCCTGCGCGTCGGTGACACTGATGCTCGCCGTACCAACACCGCCGGAACTGTAATCAATCGTGCTGTTATCAAGCACGCCCGATGCAACAAGGTTGCCATCCGCGTCAAAGGCCTGCCACGCACCAACTTCGCCGCCGCCTTCATTCGCCATCAGGTTTGAAACCTGAACCGTGGCGGATGTCGCATTGGCGCCCAGATCAACAACGATGGCTTCGCTTTCGCCGCTCTCGCCATTGTGGTTGATTTGGCTGCCAGCCGGGCTGCCGCCGGAATTGCCAATACCTTTGCCGTCAAATGCAACTGTATCGTCCGCCGCAGCAAGGTTCAGCTTGCCATCGTCATCGACATAGGACGTGCCAAAATCAAACCCATACAGGTTGGCATCCGACCATGCTGCCTGGACGTCCGCACTGCTTGCAGATTCTGTCAGGCCAAGGGTCCGAAGTTCGGTCGTGCTGACGGTGGTTTCACCATCGCCCAGTTTTGAACCATCCAGAACCAAGGCATCGCCGCCATCAGACATGTTCAGGGTATCGTGCCCCTCACCGCCAATGAACGTATCGTCGGAAATGTTTTTACCACCAATATCGGCAACGTCACCGGTACCGTCGACATCCGGGCTTCCGGTGTTTTCTGTCGTGTCCGCCGCGTCTGCTGTGCCATCGACGTCAAAGTTCAGAACGTCGTCGCCATCACCACCATCAAGGGTGTCATCCCCCGAACCGCCCGACAGAACATCATTCCCGTCGCCACCGCCGATCTGATCGTCACCAGTCCCACCCGAAAGCGTATCGTTGCCGGTACCACCATCAAGGGTATCGTTGCCTGCATCGCCAGAAATGCTGTCATTCCCGCTATTGCCAAGCAACGTGTCATCACCTGCACCACCGGCAACTGTATCGTCGCCCGCCAATGCATCGATAGTGTCATCACCGTCGGTCCCCGCAAGGGTATCATCATACGGTGTCGCGCCATCGGTGATGTTGTTAAAATCATCGGCACTCAGATCACGAAGATCAACGCCAACAAGGGTTACAGTCCCGCCCGCAGGCAGGTTCAGAACGGCATCACCATTGTCATTTTCGCTGAGCAACGGCAAAACGTCGCTCCAGCTTTCGAGACCAAGATCATCAATCGAAAGCGTGTCTTGGCCGACAGTAAAGTCGCTGACAACATCGTTATCCGTACCATCGGCAAAGATGAAGGTATCACGCCCCACTCCACCAGAAACCATATCGTCGCCGGCGCCACCATCTATGGTGTCGTCTCCCGCACCCGCGGAAATAACGTTATCCGCGTCCGAACCGATGATTTGATCATTGCCCGAACCGGTCGTGACATTTTCAAAGTTGGAAATCTGGTCATTGCCGGTTTGTGCTGACTGAGCTGTCCCCGCACCAAGGTCAACCACGGCATCGCCTGATGCGTTCGACATATCAAGCGTATCGGACCCATCACCGCCATCAAGGCTGTCATTGCCCGCACCTGCGATGACCGTATCATCGCCAGCACCGGCCTTGACAAGGTCACTGCCCGCGCCATCGGAAATGACATCGTTGCCTGCACCGGCATCAATCAGATCAATGCCGTCGCCACCAGAAATGGTGTCCGCACCGTCGCCGGTCGAAATTGTATCGTCACCCGTACTGCCAATAACGGTGTCATCACCTGCACCGGTGACAACATTTTCAAACCCGGAAATAACGTCCGAACCGGTTTCGCTGCTATTGGCGCTGCCGGTCGCAAGATTGACCGCGATGTCACTTTGGGTATCGGACATATCAAGCGTATCGGAGCCATCACCCCCCGAAAGGGTATCATTCCCCGCATCACCGAGGATCGTATCGTTGCCTGCGCCGCCATTTACAATGTCGTCACCGGCACCACCATTAAGGTGATCATCACCACCTCCGCCATCGATGCTGTCATTGCCTGCATTGGTCCAAACGGTATCGTTACCGGTTCCGGCATCGACCGTAACATCGCCATAGGTATGATTTTCACTGGTCAGGTCGACAACGTCATCACCGTCACCCGAATTGATGACTTCGACATCGACAATCGATGGATCAGCCGCACCATTTTCATGATCGCGATCAAGAATAATCGCATCACCAGCACTGGTGCCAACCAACGTATCAACGCCCGCACCGCCATCATAGACATCATCACTGATGCCAAGGCCTTCAAGATCGGCGACCGCGCCCGTGCCAGCGACACCGGGGCTTCCGATATCATTCGTACTGTCGCCTGCCTGCCCGATGCCATCGACACCAAATTCCAGAACATCGTTACCGTCGCCACCAATCAGCGTATCGGTGCCATCGCCGCCCGACAATGTGTCGTCGCCAGCACCACCACCAACGGTGTCATCGCCCGCGCCACCACCCACGGAATCATTCCCGTCGCCACCATCGAGGCTGTCATTACCGTCACCGCCATCGACCGTGTCGTCACCGGCACCACCGCCAACAGTGTCATCACCGCTGCCACCGCCAAGCGTATCATCGCCCGGTGTGCCAACATTTTCGATGTCGTCAAAATGGGTTGGGGTCAGATCAGAAACCGTAACCCCAGCCAGGGTCACAGTCCCGCCCGCTGGCAAGCTGATGACAGCGCCATCAGGGCCATCTGACAAAAGTGCCTGCAATTCAGTCCAGGTCGAAACACCCAGATCGGGCACGGAAATGACATCACCAGCAAGATCAAAATCACTGACCAGATCCGCGTCACTGCCATTTTCAAACACAAAGGTATCGTTGCCAGCCCCACCGGTCAGCGTGTCATTACCGGCACCCGCAACAAGGGTGTCATCACCGGCACCACCGACCAGAACATCATCACCGGCCCCGCCGTCAATCACGTCATCGCCCGCACCACCATCGATGCTGTTGGCACCGTCAGATCCCGTGATTGTATCGGCATCATCCGACCCGGTGACATTTTCAAAATTGGCCACCGTGTCGGTACCGGTATTGGCACCAGTTGCCGTACCAGCAGCAAGATCAACCGTCACGCCCCCCGTGGTGCCGCGAAGATCAACGGTATCGATACCGTCGCCACCATCAAGGTCGTCATTGCCTGCATCAAGGGTGACCGTGTCATTGCCCGCACCGGCATCAATCGTGTTGTCGCCGTCCGATCCGGTAATGATGTCATCACCGTCGGTCGCAATGACGTTTTCAAATCCGCCAATGGTATCCGTGCCGGTTTCCGCACTGCTTGCCGTACCATCGGCCAGATTGATGGTCGCGCCATTGGCCCCGGAAAGGTCAAGTGTGTCGGCACCGTCGCCGCCGATCAGGGTATCGTCACCAACACCCGCCATAACCGTATCATCGCCGGTTCCGGCATCAATGGTGTCGCTGCCAGCGCCGCCATCAAGAACATCATTGCCAGCACCACCGGAAATCACATCGTTCCCGGCACCGCCATGGATGTTATCTGCCCCGTCGCCGCCTGACAGGACATCATCGCCATCATTGGACCAGATCGTGTCATCCCCAGCGCCACCATCAACGGTGACATCGCCATAAGAATGAACTTCGCTGGTCAGATCGACGACGTCATTGCCATCGCCCGCATCGATATTTTCGATATCCACAATCGACGGATTGGCTGCACCGCCCCCGGCATGATCCCGGTCAAGAATGATCGCATCATCGCCATCACCGGCCACAAGCGTGTCATTGCCGCCCCCACCCACGAAGCTGTCATCGGACAAGTTTTTGCCGGAAATATCGGCAATGTCGCCGGTGCCATCCGTGGTCGGGCTGCCGACGTGATCGGTTGTGTCGCCGTCTTGGGCAATGGTGTCACCGTCAAATGACAGAACATCGTCACCAGCACCACCATCCAACAGGTCAGAACCGTCGCCACCCGAAAGGGTATCGTTGCCTGCGCCACCTGTCAGCGTATCGTTGCCCGCACCGCCGGCCAGGATATTATCGCCGGTCGATCCGATCAGGGTATCATCGCCCGCACCACCGGTCGCACCTTCGATCCCGTTTAAGGTATCGGTGCCATCGGTTGCCGTGCCGGTTCCGTTTTCAAGATCAACAACAACCCCATCGGTCTGATCGGAATAATCGACAATATCGTCGCCCGCACCGCCGGTCAGTGTGTCATTACCCGCCCCGCCCGAAAGCGTGTCATTACCGGCCCCACCATCAATGACATTGTCCGTGCCATCACCAATGATCGTATCATCGTGGTCCGACCCGATAACGGTTTCAAACCCGTCAATAACGTCATTCCCGGCACCACCGGACGCGGTCCCGTTGGCCAGATCAACCGTAACGCCGCCGTCTGCCCCGTCATAGGACAGAACGTCTTCGCCATCGCCACCGATCAGGGTGTCATCGCCACCATTGCCAAGGACAGTGTCGTTGCCTTCACCCCCATCAAGGATATTGGCGTTTTCATCACCGATCAGAACATCGTCACCCGCACCGCCGGTAACGTTTTCAATGCTTTCAAGGGTATCGTTGCCTGCTTCGCCGGTCGCGGTTCCAGCATTCAGATCAACCGTGACACCCTCGGTCGTGTCGGAATAATCGGCTGTATCATTGCCATCGCCGCCGCGCAGGGTATCGTCGCCCGCGCCACCGATCAGCGTATCGTTGCCTTCATCGCCGTAAATGTCGTCATCCCCGGCCTGACCGTCGATGATATCGTCGCTTTCAAGGGCGCGGATTTCATCGCCAATCTGGCTGCCGGTGATGTTGTCTTCGAATTCGGTCCCAACGATGACGTCATAGCCAAAGAAATTACCCGGACCAAGATCATCGACCGAGACACCTTCAAGCGTGATGCTTTCGCCATCGTCCAGCGTAATGACCGCGTTGCCGTTTTCGTCATCGGCCATCTGATCGCGAAGCGTTGTGTAATCTTCGACGCCATACGCCGACAAATCGATCATGTCTTTTTCGACATCAAAGTCGGTTGCGGTGTCATTCCCGCCACCCGGCTTTAAGACGATCATGTCCTCGCCGTCACCGGTGATGATCACATCATCGCCGCCGCCACCAAACAAGGTGTCGTTGCCCGAACCGCCATCAAGGGTATTTACGCCGTCACTGCCAACCAGTGTATCGGCGTAGTCGGTCCCGATCACACGTTCAAAGTTGCGAACAATGTCGTTGCCGCCGCCGCCCGATGCGTATTCGTTGATAAGATCAACCGTGACGCCTTCGCTGACATTGGAATAGTCAACCGTGTCAACGTCATCTTCGCCGTTGCCACCATCAAGGATATCATCGCCGGTATCGCCATATACCCAGTCACTGCCAGCACCGGCATCGACCATGTCATCGCCAAAACCGCCCGAAAGCGTATCGTTGCCGGCTTCGCCAAGCAGAACATCATTGCCAGCCCCGCCATCAATAATGTCATTTCCATCACCACCGGTGATTTGATCATCACCCGTACCGGCATCAATGACGTCGTCACCCGCACCCGCATTGATCGCGTCATTGCCAGCCCCGGACGAAATCGTATTGGCGTCGTCACTGCCGGTAATGTCATCGTTGAAATCGGACCCAACGACATTTTCAATATCGGAAAGGGTATCATTGCCTTCGCCCGTCGCAGTCCCGTCAGAAAGATTGACGTTCACCGCATCGCTGGCGTTGCTATAATCGACGGTATCGGATCCTTCGCCACCATCAAGAACATCATCACCGCCACCACCGGCCAGAACGTCATCACCGGCCAAGCCCGTCAGGGTGTTGTTTTCGTCATTGCCCAACAGGGTATCGTCGAAAACAGTCCCGGTAATATTTTCGATGCCTTCAAGCGTATCGTTGCCATCACCACCGATGACAGTGCCATTGGCCAGATCGGCATTAATGCCCGCACCTTCGGTCGCGTAATCGGCGGTATCATTACCTTCGCCACCAGAAAGGACGTCCGATCCGGCATTCCCGCTGAGCGTATCGTCGCCCGCATCCCCTGAAAGGGTGTCATTGCCGTCGCCACCCATAAGGTGGTCATTGCCGTCGCCACCCGAAACGGTGTCATCACCGTCAAGTGCATCGATAAAGTCATTGCCAGCACCACCGGCAATGTCATCGGCATCGTTGGTGCCAAGCTGAATGATACCGGTGAAGTTTTCTTCGCCAATCTGATCCGCGGTCACACCTTTTAGTGTGATGCTGTCGCCGGTATCGAATGTAATGACCAAATTGCCATCGGCATCGGTGCCGAACATGTGTTCAAGGCTGCCGAAGCCCGCGATGCTAAACGGTGCCAGATCGATAACGTCGCTGTTGACATCAAAATCGGTAATCGTGTCATGGCCATCACCCGGATTAAAGATGACCTGATCGGCGCCGGAACCCAGTGTTAGCGTATCATCACCCGTGCCAGCATCGAACGTATCGTCACCCGCACCACCGATGAATGTATCGTTGTCGGCGCCACCGACAAAGCTATCGTCAAAGCGTGATCCTTCGACGACTTCGATAGCATCAAGGGTATCTGTCCCGGTTGCGTCACCGCTAACCGTGTTATTCGTCGTGTCGACCGTAACGGCGGCATCTGAGTCGGCATAGCTTGCGCGGTCGATACCATCCCCACCAAGCAGAATGTCATCACCGGCCCCGGACATCAGAGTATCATTGCCGATACCACCATCAATCGTGTCGTTGCCGTCGCCCCCCAAAAGCGTATCGTCGCCGGCCCCGCCAAGCAGAACGTCATCCCCGCCACGACCATCAATCAGGTCATTGCCTGCATTCCCGGACAAGGTGTTTGAACCGCCATCACCGCTAAGCACGTCATTGCCAGCAGACCCATCGATATTTTCGAAATTGGCAATGGTGTCATTGCCTTCACCACGCACGGTGCTGGTTTCCAGATCAACACGCACGCCATTTGCATCAGCAAAGCCAAGCGTATCTTCGCCGTCACCGCCATCAAGCGTATCGTTGCCGGAACCACCCGCAACATAATCATTGCCTGCACCGGCCAAAATCGTCTCGGCCCCGGTGCCGCCAATAATGGTATCATCTTGATCGGTCGCGATGATGTGTTCGACGCCGCTTATGGTATCGGTGCCAATGCCGTCACCCGTCGCGCGATTATTCGCAAGATCGATATCAAGACCCGACTGCGCATCGCTGTAATCAAGCGTATCGGAACCTTCACCACCGATATAGGTGTCATCACCCAGTTCGCCGACAAAGCTGTCGTCACCGGCACCACCGCTAAGCACATCATTCCCGGCACCGCCGGTAATGACATCATTCCCATCGCCGCCATCAAGACGGTTATCGCCCTCATCGCCGATGATGGTGTCGTCATGATCTGAGCCGGTGACATTTTCAAAACCGGCAAATGTGTCATTGCCGTCTGCGCCAGTTGCCGTACCGTTCAACAGATCAATATTCTGACCACCGCTGGCATCGGAATAATCAACCGTATCGTTGCCTTCGCCACCGGTCAGGGTGTCATCACCGGCGCCACCGGAAATGACGTCATCGCCCGCGCGACCGTCAATAATGTCGTTCCCGGCATCCCCGGAAAGGGTATTGGCGTCCGAAGAACCTGAAATCACATCATCGGCAGACGAGCCGGTTATGTTTTCAATGCTGTTTAACGCATCTTTGCCATCGGCCTTATCGGCAACACCCGCGTTAAGATCGACATCAACGCTGGTGTCGCTATTGCTGTAATCAACGGTGTCCGACCCGGAACCGCCATCAATAACATCATCACCGGCACTGCCATTGAACGTATCGTCGCCCGCATCACCGATCAGGGTGTTGTTGGCATCAGATCCCGTCATCACGTCGTCAAACGCACTGCCGGTCACATTTTCAACATTAAGGACCGTGTCGCCTGTTCGGTTGTCAGTTTCGCCAGTGGTCAGATTGATTTCAACGCCGTCATCCGCATCGGCATAGCTAACGGTATCCACACCATCGCCACCATCAATCAGATCCGCGCCAGAACCACCAATCAGACTGTCATTGCCAGCCCCACCCAAAAGCGTGTCGTTACCGGCACCGCCTGAAAGCAGATCATTGCCATCGCCACCGTCCAGCAGGTCTGAACCTGTTCCGCCAAAGAGGCTATCATTCCCAGTCGCCCCAAGCAGTGTATCGTTCCCTGAACCACCACTAAGCGTATCGTTGCCTTCACCGCCATCAAGAATGTTGGCGAACTGATCACCAGAAATGGTGTCGTCAAAATCACTGCCGGTCAGGTTTTCAACACCGGACACACGGTCGGTGCCCATACCAAATACGGTGCCCGCGTCAAGGTCTGCGTCAATCGCACCTGTCGCACCGCTGTAATCAACCGTGTCGCGCCCGGAACCGCCGAAAATCGTATCGTTTCCTTCGGTCGCGATTAGAATATCGTCGCCAGAACCAGCACTGAGCGCGTTGTCACCGGCATCCCCTTTTAGGGTATCAGAATGCGTTGAACCGGTGACATTTTCAATATCGACAAGACTATCGTTACCCGCGCCGCCCGTTGCTGTTTGGTCTGACAGATCGACATTTACGCCATTGGTGGCAGATGAATAATTGGCCGTATCGTTACCATCGCCACCGATCAGCGTATCATCACCATCTAAACCACTAAGAACATCGTCGCCAGCACCACCATTAAGGAGGTTATCTTCGGCACTACCGGTCAACATATCGTTCCCGGCACCCGCAATCACGTTCTCAACATTGCGAAGCGTGTCATTGCCTGATGTCGCCGATGCGTTCCCGGTCTTCAAGTCAACCGTAACACCGTCCGTCTCATCGCTGTAATCGGCTGTGTCGACACCGTCGCCGCCATCAAGGATATCGTTGCCGTCGCCACCAATCAGCGTGTCATCACCATCGCCGCCTTGAAGAAGATCACTGTCTTCAAGGCCATAAAGCGTATCGTTGCCGTCCAGTCCCGACAGGGTATCTTCCCCGTCGGTGCCAAACAATGTGTCGTCACCTGATGAACCCGCGATATCCCGGACACCGATGAAGTTATCGGCTGTGATGTCGTCAATGCCGACACCTTCAAGCACCATGCTGGTGTCATCACCGAAATCGATGACCAAGTCACCGTTTTCGTTTTCCGACATCATTTCATAAAGCTGACCATAACTTTCAACCGGCAGCTCAGTCACATCGATCTGGTCAATTGCCGTATTGAAATCGGTGACGGTGTCATTGCCGTCACCAGCTGCCATTTTATAAACGTCAGCCCCCGAACCGCCGGTAAGCGTGTCGTCACCGGCACCACCACGGATCGTATCGCTACCGCTACCGGCATTGATGATATTGGCGCCGTCATCACCGATGATATCGTCAGCCCCCTTGGAGCCAATGATATTTTCAACACCGCTTAAGGTATCTGTGCCGCTCTCGCTCGTGGCTGTGCCATCAGCAAGATTGATGGTTAGCGGTTCGCTGGCGCTGTAATCAACGGTGTCCGTTCCAGCACCACCTTCGATGGTGTCATTACCGGCGCCACCAATCAGCGTGTCATTGCCAGCCCCGCCATCAAGAAGGTCATCGCCCGCACCACCTTTAATAAGGTTATTTGCATCATTACCGATCAGAGTATCGTCGTGATCCGAGCCGGTAATATTTTCAAACCCGGAAAGCGTGTCATTGCCATCTGCACCAGAAGCAATTCCGGCATCAAGATCAACTGTGACGCTGCCTTGTGCATTGCTGTAGTCGACAAGATCAGTACCACTGCCGCCGACCAGAGTATCGCCGCCAGCCCCGCCCGAAAGCGTGTCATCGCCGGCACCGCCGTCAATAAAGTCGTCACCCGCACCACCGGAAAGGTCATCACTACCAGCCCCACCCCAGATGGAATTGGCCTGATCATCACCTGAAATAGTATCGCGCTGAGCAGAGCCGATAACGTTTTCTATACTGCTTAATGTATCAACATCCGCACCACCGCCCGATGCGGTTCCGGCGCCAAGGTCAACACTGACACCCAAGGTCGAACTATAATCGACGGTATCCTGACCTTCGCCGCCATCTAGGGTATCGGCACCTGCCCCACCTGAAATCGTGTCATTACCAGCGCCGCCAAAGACTGTATCGGCACCCGCCCCGGCCGAAATCGTGTCATCACCGTCCAGCCCGTCGATAACTTCGTCAAACCCGGTTCCGGAAATAATGTCATCACCGTCTGTCGCGCCCAGCGTTGCAAGATCGGCAAAATTGTCCGCTGTCAGGTCTTGGGGCGAAACATCCGTCAAAGTCAGTGTCTGGCCATTTATGGTGATGACGGCATTCCCGCTATCATCCGTGCCAATCATATTCCGAAGGGCTTCCCAATTTGGAACACCAAAATCAGACAGATCAATTTGATCTTCAGACGGATCGAAATCGGTGATGGTGTCTTCACCGGAAGTTTTACTAAAGACAAAGGTATCTGCACCTTCGCCGCCGGTCAGAACGTCATTGCCGTTACCACCATCAAGCGTATCGTCACCCGCCCCGCCAACAAGGGTATTTACGCCGTTTGATCCACGCAGCACATCGTCGTGATCTGACCCAACGACATTCTCGATACCCTGCAGGGCATCATTGCCGTCAGCACCACTTGCCGTGCCCGCACCAAGATCAACCGTAACAGCACCGTCAGCATTGCTGTAATCGGCGGTATCGCGTCCAACGCCACCAATCAGCGTATCATCACCAAGACCGCCAACCAGGGTATCCTGACCATTGCCGCCATTGAGAATGTTGTCTTGATCATCACCAATCAGATGATCATCATGGCCCGACCCAGTAACATTCTCAAAATTGCGAAGCGTATCGGTATCCGCACCAGATGTCGCTGTTCCGGCCCCAAGATCAACCGTTACCCCGTCGGCATTGCCGCGATAGGAAACTGTATCAGCCCCCTCGCCACCATCAAGAACATCAGACCCAGCGCCACCGGTGATGAAGTCGTCGTCAGCACCGCCATCAATAACGTCGTCACCTGATCCACCATCGATGTGGTCGTCACCGGCGCCACCCAAAATGGTGTCATTCCCCGCACCACCGCTGACGGTATCATCGTCACCCTTGGCATCGATCACATCACTGCGATTTGTACCGGTCAGGTCATCTCTGGCTTCGGTACCTTCAAGGGATCGGATGCCGACAAAGTTCTTGTAACTGAGGCTGTCGGGATCAACACCATCCAGGGTGATCACCGCATCGCCGATCGTGATCGTCGCGTTGCCCGCTTCGTCTTCCCCAATGAAGTCGACGATGTCGCCAAACAGTTCCAGACCTTCGATCCCTTGAATGTCGATCACATCGACGGTGGGATCAAAATCCGTAATCAGATCATGGCCACTATCGGCATTTACAACAAAGGTATCCTCGCCTGCACCACCAGAAAGAGTGTCATCACCTCCACGCCCATCGATAGTGTCATTGCCAGCACCAGCCAAAAGGATGTCATCGCCGGAACTGCCCAGCATGGTGTCGATACCGGTTGATCCCTCGACCTGTTCAAACCCGGAAATCTGATCAACAAAGCCACGACCCGTTACTGTACCCGCATCAAGATCGACGGTTACGCCGCGCGTCTCATCACCCGCCGAATAACTCAGCGTGTCAAAGCCATCGCCCCCCTTCAGGATGTCATCACCAGTGCTGCCATATACTGTGTCGTCGCCAGCACCGGTATCGATCCGGTTATCTTCTTGGTTGCCACGGACAATGTCGTTGCCATCGGCTGTTTGGACGTTTTCGATGCCCGACAATGTATCGATACCGTCACCGGTCGCGCTACCTTGTGAAAGGTCGACATTCATATCGCCCGAGACGTGACTATAATCAGCAGTATCCGAACCGTTACCGCCAATTAGCGTATCGTCACCGGCACCACCAGCTATGGTGTCATCGCCGCCAAGGCCGTTTAGAATGTTATTGCCATCATCGCCGGTAAGAATATCGTCGTTTTGGCTGCCTTGGACATTTTCAAAATTACGGATGGTCGATGTACCGGTATCGGTCGTTGCCGTGCCGTTCTCCAAATCGACATTTACACCGGTCTGGGATCCAAAACTAATGGTGTCGTTTCCGTCACCACCGTCTAGCGTATCATTGCCACCACCGCCTGCGACAAAGTCATCACCTGCACCGGCATTGAAATTGTTGTCGCCCGCTGTTCCGAGAATCTGGTCATTACCCGCACCGGTAATAATATTTTCAATGCCTGTGACAGTATCGCTGTCACCAATTTTGTCGTCCGTAACGATTCCAGCGCCAAGATTAACCTTCAGACCGCCATCGCGTGCACTCAGGTCAAGCGTGTCCGAACCTTCCCCACCGACATAGGCATCATTGCCATCCTCGGCGAAGAAAAGGTCATCGCCCGCCCCACCGTCAAGCGTATCGTCGCCGTCACGCCCGATAAGGGTATCATTGCCATCACCACCCGAAAGGACGTTGGTGCCGCTATCACCATTGAGGACATCATCATAATCAGAGCCGATGACATTTTCGATGCGATCAAGAATGTCGTCGCCATCAGCACCGCTTGCGGTACCGGCTTCAAGGTCAACATTTACACTGCCGTTCGCGCCGGAATAATCGACCGTATCGATCCCTTCCTGGCCGCGCAGCGTATCGTTCCCTGCACCACCTGAAACGGTATCGTCGCCGAACCCACCCGACACAACATCGTCGCCATCGCCACCGCCAAGGGTGTCATCCCCGTCATAGCCATAAACCGCATCATCGCCGTCCGTACCGCCTTCAACGTCGGCGCCTTCGGTTTCAAAGATGCGGCCAAAACCGCGGAACTGATCGGCCGTTAAGCTGTCGCTGCTTACCCCTTCAAGGGTCAACGTTCCCTGATCGCCAAAATCGATGACTGTATTGCCGTTGCCGTCATCGCTCATCATCGACTGCAGGCTGGCAAAGTCTTCGACACCAAGCTTTGAGAGATCGATAATGTCGTCGGAACTGGTGAAATCGGTAATCGTATCGTTGCCGAAATTCTCGGTCAGTTCAAAATCATCTTTGCCCGCCCCACCGGTAAGCGTGTCATCCCCCGCGCCACCAATCAGCGTATCAATCCCGGCACCACCATCAAGAACGTTATCGCCGTCGTCGCCGGTCAGGTAATCGTCATGATCAGAACCAACAACATTTTCGACCATCTGAACGACGTCATCGCCCGCCGCCCCGGTCGCCGTGTTGTTTGAAAGGTCAACAGTTACAGCGCCGGTTGCGTCGCTATAGCTTGCGGTATCAACACCATCGCCACCCTGAATGTGGTCATTACCGTCACCACCGCGCAGGAAATCATTGCCGTCACCGCCCTGCATGACGTCGTCACCAGCACCACCTTCAAGGTGGTCATCACCCTGACTACCCTGCAAGACATCGTTACCCGTGCCGCCATCAAGGGTATCGTTGCCGTCGCCGCCCTGCAGATGATCATTGCCCTGTTCACCGCGCAGAAGATCATCGCCAAAGCTACCCTGCAGGACATCATCGCCAGTACCGCCATCAAGGGTGTCGTTACCGTCGCCCCCCTGAAGCGTGTCATTACCAGCACCGCCACCGAACACGTCATCATCTGCGGCACCCTGAACAACATCATCGTCTGATGTCGGGGTGTTGTCGTAAATGCCTGCTTCACCATCCGCAACATCTGGGACATCGCCACCTGTATCGGTGCCGGCTTCATCCTCGGCCGGGGTATCCGTCGTACCGGTTGCGTCCTCGCCGGTGGTGCCGCCACTGGTTTCGTCGCCCGACGACATCTCATCCCCAGTCGTCTCGCCAGTTTGCGCGTCGCCGGTGTCTGGTGTGGTTTCATTTGCCTCAGACGATCCGGTTGCGGGATCGCTGCCATCATCGCCATCGGTTGCAGCATCTTCGCTGCTGGTTTCACCGCTGCCGGTCGCATCCGCCTCAGATGAACCTGTTTCCGAAGAGCCATTATCCGATGAATCAGCACCAGCGTCTTCGCCGCTATCGGTTTGCGATCCTGTTTCGGTTCCGGCCTGTGCGCCAGATGTATTGTTTTCCTGTTCGGTTTGGGTGTCAGAACTGCCGGTTTCGTCGACCCCACCCTGATCAGTAGAACCGTCTTCGCCCGTCACGGGATCATCCGCGCCATCACTGCCTGTCGTCTCATCACCCGCAGTCTCGTCGCCAGATGTTCCGCCAGTTGTCGGTTCGCCAGTAGTATCCTCGTCAGAGGTTACCGGATCTGGTGTTTCACCGCCGGTCGGCGCACCGTCGGAACCCGAAGCATCACCTTGGGTGTCAGTCGAACCATCTGCGCCACCGGTTTCGCCAGTAACATCACCGGAATCGGTCACACCCTCTGAACCGTCCGAACCAGAGGCATCCGAACCACCATCCGTGCCGCCACCCTCAACCGCATCAGAACCCGTCGCGCCGCCTGATGATGAGGTATCGTCAGCGGATGTTTGCGAACCATCAGATGTATCGGTCGTATCAGTATCGATTGCATCACTGGCATCATCGCCAGTCCCAGTTTCCGAACCTGCATCGGAACCCGTATTTGCCCCGGTTTCGGGACTGGTATCGCCCCCGGCATCCGCCCCACCGGAAGAGGCCTCGCCCGAGGATGTATCTTCCTGTGTTTCGGAATTGGCGCCACCATCCGTGCTCTGTGCAGCACCGGCGCTATCATCACCTGAATTTGCTGGAGTATCTGAGCTTTCCGAACCAGTCGACCCGGCATCGGTCTGAGAAGTTGGTTCGTCGTCGGTTTGCGGTTCGGTGGTGCTGCCAGCAGCGTCATCAGAACTGCCGGTATTGCTGTCAGTTGGTTCCGTCGTTTCACCGGTTTCGGTTTGGCCCGTCTGGCTATCGCTATCCGCGCTGCCTTCGGTTTCAGAACCACCCTCTGTCGCACCAGTATCGGTCGAACCGGTTGAATCATTCCCCGTATCAGATGTTTCACCGCCGGTTTGGCCACCAGTTGTGCTGTCCGATCCCGTGTCCGTTGCGTCGGGCTGGCCCGTATTGTCGGTGGTATCCGCCTCAGCGGAAGTGTCACCGCCGTCAGTTTCAGGCGGTTGCTGCGGGTTTTCTTGCGACGTTTGGCTTGCGGCATCCTCATCAGACGTCAGCTCAGAAGACGACGTTGCGGCACCGCTATCCATATCAACGCGAACGGCTTGCTCTGCGTCGCTGTAATCAAGGGTATTTTCGCCCGAACCACCGTCGATATCATCATTGCCGCCACTGGCCGCAAAGGTATCATCCCCCGCACCGCCCGAAATGCTGTTATCGCCTGCATCACCGCGCAAAACATCATTCCCCGACGTGCCGCGCAGGTTTTCAATGTCGCTGAAATCGATACGTTTTGAGCCCAAGCCATCTGTCGCAGTTCCGCGCGCGATATCGGCATCCATGCCATCGGCAGCCCCATCAAGGGACAGGGTATCTTCGCCGTCACCGCCGTCGATGGTATCAATCCCACCACCAGAGGAAATCACATCATTACCAGACGTCCCGGAAATGGTGTCATTTCCTGCTGTGCCATCAATCACGTTGGCAGTATCATCAGCCGAGAGATCGGTGCTATCGCCACTGGCAGCAGCCCCCGTGCCTGTCGCGGACACATTGGAAATCTGCGGTGCAGACGCAATTGTGATATTGGCCAGCTGGTTTTTGCTGATACCCTGCAGGACAAGGACATCCCCCGTCGCAAAGGTGATAACCGTATTACCCGCCCCGTCATCAACAGCCAGCGACATCAGATCATCAGCACTGTTAACGCCAAGATCGGTTAAGGCCAGTGTATCTTCATCAAGGGAGAAATCGGTAATCGTGGTCCTTTCAAAACCACTTTCAAGCACAAACGTATCGTGACCAGCGCCACCAGTAACAACATCGTCGCCCTCGCCCGGTTCAATGATGTCGTTGCCTTCGCCGCCAACCAGCGTGTTGTCCTGTGAATCGCCAACCAAAACATCGTCATAGGCCGTGCCAATGACGTTCTGAATATTGGTGAAAACCTGATTGGCAGAAGAAGGAGTATTGCCCCCGCCCTGTGCATCGGTCCCGGAATCGGAATTGGCCGCGCTGGAATTGCTTTCCGCGCGGGCATCAAGGACCTGTTCGATATCGGTGTCTGTTAAACCGGTACCGTCATCTTGGTTGGCGGGCGAGGCCATAGATCGTTCTCCCTACATGGGATTTATAATTACCAATACAGCCAACGAGCTAAGTCGGCGCATTCATATACAATTGTATATATATTAGGACGCCCTACAGGGCAACCACATATACTACGCTAAATAAGAATAAGTTCATATTTGATCGGTTTTGAAAAGGCCAAAACACGGCATGTCAGATTCTGTCAGATTCTGATCATTTCCGGCGGTTTAACGCGGTGCGCGCAGGACTTGCGCGACCAAATTATTGCTCGCGGAATGCGCGCTCAAAGCTGTTGGTAATCGGGGAGAACAGGTAGGAAAGGACGGTCCGCGCCCCTGTCACGATCTCTAACTGGGCTGGCATTCCCGGTGACAGGATCATGCCTTCATGCTCAGCCAGACTTTCAGCATCAATTTCTATCATTGCTTGAAAGTAAGATCGGCCTTCGGAGTCGGTCAGACGATCGGGCGAAACTTCGGTCACCGTGCCCTTGACCGGTGCGAACCAGCGTTGGCTAAAGGCCGTTACGCGGATATTCACCCCAAGCCCCTTGGAAACAACATCGATGTCATTGGGCGACACCCGTGCTTCAATCACCAAGCGATCATCAAGCGGCACAATTTCAAGCACCTTGGCACCGGGTGGAACCACGCCACCAACGGTTGTGAATTGCAAGTTGGTCACCGTGCCATTGCGCGGCGCAATGATGTTGGAGCGCACCAAAATATCCTCGGCCGAGCGCAACCGTTCATGCAAATCGGAAATCTCGCCCTGAATATCACGAAGTTCGGTATTGATGGTTTGCAAATTATCGCGGTTTAGCTGCGACTGGCTGGCTTTAACCTGCTGGATTTGCTGTTCAATCCGCGCAATATCGGATGAAAAGCGTCCAATATTACCAAGCGTTTCCACCAACCGGCTTTCAAGCTGCAACAACCGGGTACGCCGCGCATAGCCAAGCTCAACCATCGGCTTGACCATCGCCAGTTCTTCTTTAACGATCCCGACCTGTTGCTCGGCGGCGGTTTTTTGCTCGCGCGTGCCGATAATCTCGCGGCGCAATTCCTTGATCCGCTCGTCATACAGCTCAAGCTCCCCGGCAAAGGCGCTGCGTCGACTTTCGAACAGGGTTCTTTGGGAATCAGTGATCGAGAAATATTTGGGATCATTCAAGGGATCAGGAAACACCAGCTGATCTTGGTTGGCGCGCTCGGCTTCTAATCGTGTCTGGGTCGCCAGCGCATTAAGATAGCGGTTATTGAGCAAATCATAACTGGCCCGCGCCCGGGTATCATCCAAGCGGATCAACACATCCCCGGCCTTAACTTGCGTGCCATTGCGCACCAGAATTTCGCGAATAATCCCGCCTTCAAGATGCTGTACACTTTGGCGCCCGGAAAACGGCGCGACCAACCCACTTGCGGTGGCGGCCGAGTTCACCCTTGCGGTTCCCGCCCACAGCAAAACCGACCCAAAACCAAGGATCAGAATCAAAAGACCGATCCGCACCAATGGCGTCACATCGGTATCAAGCTCACGTGCGGTTGGTAACTCCACCCCGGCCATCAAACGCCCCCTTGCCGACGTTGCGCCGATCCTTCAACCACACGCAGTTGCGGGCGCGTTCGGCGCGGCTGGCTTGGTGACGGGGTTGCAGATTGTTCTGCCGCTTGGGCGGCGGGGCGGCGCGGGCGATCCGCATCACGTTTGGCGGCTTCGCGCTCTGCCTCTTCGCGGAATTTGCGCATGCGGCTGGCGGCGGCTTCGCGTGCTTCGAACATGGCCTGCGCTTCGGCCTTTTTACGCTCGGCCGTGGTCAGCTGCACCTGTTCACGCACATTGCGCTTGGTACTCAGTGGTTTTTGCGTTGGTTCTGCGCGCCGAGCGGCAACGGGCTTTTTCGCATCACGCGGCGGCGTTGCAGCCGGTTTTGCTTTTGCGGATGCGGCCACCAGTGCGGTTTCTGATTTTTCCACAACCGGGCGCATGGTCATCATGGTTCCACCCGGTGTCGGTGTTGGCGTTGGCGTTGTTTTGGGCGGTGTTGGTTGCGATGCCGATTTCGGCTTATCAATCCCGGCCGCTTTCTTTGCTGCCTGTGCGCGGGCCGATCCACCGGCGTCATCCCCGGTGCCGAAATCAACAATTTCCGGCATCTCATTTTCGGACGCAACTGCCGCAGGATGGGTGACAGGTGCGGTATTTTTTTCCACAATCGGGCGCGGTGCATCCGGGTTGGGTACGGCAATCTGTTTGGGGCTAATGCGCATTTGCCCATCGGTCGATGCCGCAACCTTCGACGTTTCACGTGCGGGTGCGGGTGCGGGTGCGACTTCGTTCACCCCCCCCGACGGACTTGGCCCGGCCAACGCGGGCTTGGGGGTCTTGGGCTGCTGAACAGGGACAACCTTAATCTGACCATCGGCAAGGGCAAGGATCGCATCCGCCCGGCTCAGAATTTCACGCTCATGACTGACGATAAAGGTCGTAATGCCATTACGCCGCAACACATCAATCAACTCGCAAATATGGGCAACACCACCGTCATCAAGCGCGGTTGTCGGCTCATCAAGCAGCAACAAACGCGGTCGGGCAAACAGGGCCGCGGCAAGCGCAATTAACTGGCGTTGCCCCCCCGAAAGGTTCCGTCCCCCACGATCCACACGGGTTTCGTATCCGTCCTGAAGATCCAGGATAAACTTATGCGCCCCGGCAAGCTCGGCCGCCTGAATAATATCGCGCATTTCTGCACCGCCCAGACGGGCAATATTTTCGGCGATTGTTCCAGGGAACAGGAACGGGTTCTGCGATAAATAACCAATTTGCGTGCCGATATCGCCACGTTCAATCCGGGATGCTTCGACCTCGTCAAGCTTCACCGATCCAGATCCGGGCAACCAAATGCCCATGATCAGTTTCAAAAGGGCGGTTTTCCCCACCCCGTTAAACCCGGCAATCGAAATAATCTGGCCCGGGCCCGCCTTAAACGAAAAGCCTTTAAACAGAACACTGCGACTATTGGGCGGCGCAAACACAAGCCGATCAACCGCCACAGCCATGCCGCGACCACGTGGCAAGGGGGCGGGAATGGACGGTTTCTTTTCAAGCAGAATTTTGTTGAGGCGATCAAACGAACTGCGCGCGGAATTCCAGCTGCGCCATGCCGAAACCGCACCATCAAATGGGGCCAAGCCCCGCATACCAAGGATCATGGATGCCACCATAATCCCGATGGTGATGCTTTCGGTCAGAACCAGATACGCACCCACACCGATAAAGCACACCTGCATCGACAGGCGCACGAGATGCGAAAGCGTGGTTGATGTTCCAACCCGGCGGCTGGACTGGCCTTCCCAATAAAGCGAGTCAGATTGATCCGCCTGCCAGCGTTGCCGCGCGGATGGCGTCATGCCCATGGCTTCCATCGCCTCGGCATTGCGGACATAGGTTTCTTCCTGCGCAATCCCGCGGTTCTGACTTTCTTCGGATCGGTCGACGGAAATTCTTGATGCGGCTTCGTTGGCAATCGCAATCAGGATCAACAACACTGCCCCGCCGCACGCGACAAGGCCAAGCCGGGTGTCAAAAACAAACACCACCCCAATATAAACCGGCGCCCACATGAAATCGATCATGGCAAACGGGCCGCTGCCGGTCAGAAAGCCGCGCAAACCATATAAATCGCGCAAGGGCCGCTGACGCATTGGCGTACCACGGGCAGATTGCTGCACCACATGGGCAAACAGCTCCCCACCCAGACGAAGGTCAAGTGCTGTTCCCACCCGGATCAATACTCGGGATCGCAACTGTTCCATCGATGCAATGAACAAAAGAACAAGACCAATACCGACTGTCAAAAGGGCCAGCGTGTCGACACTGCGGCTTGAAAGCACGCGGTCAAACACCTGCATGGAATAGATCGGGATCACCATGTTGAGCAGGTTGATCACCATGCTAAATCCGCCCACGAGCGCAATCGACCGCCAGAACATCCGTTCCAGCGGGGTCCGATCCCCTTCGCGTCCCGCATCCGCTTTGCGGTTTGGCCGGATTTTATCCAACAGGCCCATCTTGTCCTTTCCGGTCTTACTCATCGCTGGCGGCAACGCTTTCACCGCGCATAATATTTTCGCATATGCCCATGGCGCACGCCAATCGTCCCGCGCAGCCCTCCTGCGACGGGTATCCTATCCGATTGCATACTTCCACTATTCTAGGCCAATATATAAGGATGTGTTAACAAATAGGCGTAAAACCCTTCATTTCCTTGCATTCTGTGTCAAGAAAATCGCTTTTGACGACCTGATATCGCCGCCCAATACGCAATCAGGCCCGCATCGCGCACCGAGTCTTTGCAACACCGTTTCGGAGTCTCTGGCTGGTCAGAATTAAAACAGCGGAAACAAAACGCTTGTTTCGAGGGTGCCTCCAACCGCCTTCCCGGCACTGTCAAATCCCCCCATCGAAACGCAAAAATTCTTTGAAAAAGGGGCCACGCCCCGCGCATAATCGCCTCATGTCGTTTCAGTCCGAGATGAAAAACAAATCCGACCTTGGCCCCTGCCCGATTTGTGGTCGGCCGATGCTGGCCGGGTCGACAGTTGACCGCCATCATTGGCAGCCAAAGTCACAGGGCGGCACCGAAACAGACTGGCTGCACCGGGTCTGTCATCGGATGATCCATCGCCTTTTTGACGAGGCCACCCTTGCGCGTGAATTCGACAGCCCGGAAAAGCTGACACGTCATCCCGACATGATCAAATTCATCAAATGGGTGCGCAAAAAGCCAGCTGACTATATCGACTGGCCCGAAAGTAGCGGACGATATGGCCGCAATCGCGCCAACCGGCGATAAAGCTGCACGTGGATTGGCGCACTTATGGGCCCGCACAAAAAACCAAAGATCGGCGCCATTGCCCCACCCCTGATACGTTTATCGTTTACGCCAATGCGCCTATCCGGGTACTTAAGGTGCCAATCACCTAAGATGCACATGATCAATCCGGGGACCCACCATGCCAAGTGCCGATATGCTTAATGACCTCATTCCGGTGTTTGTCACCCTGTTCGTGATCATTGATCCACTTGGACTGGTCCCGGTTTTCATCGTGCTGACACAGGGCACAAGTGCCGCCCACCGCAGACGCATGGCGATCCGCGCCTGTCTGACCAGCTTTTTCATTCTGGCTGCTTTCGCGCTGATTGGCGAAGGATTGCTCGGCATCTTTGGCATTCACATGCCCGCCTTTCGCATTGCCGGAGGCACGCTTTTATTCTTGATCGCGCTTGAAATGCTGTTTGAAAAACGCAGCCAAAAACGGAACCAACGCGCCGAACAGGTCCATCAGGAACTCGAAGACGACCACGATTCCGACGACGAAGCCGCACCTGCGCCCAAACCCGCCAAAGCGCAAAAGGGACCAGAACACACCATCCCCGATGAAGAAGCCGACGATGTGTCGATCTTCCCGATGTCGATCCCGTTTCTTGCCGGGCCCGGTGCGATTGCGTCGGTCATGCTTCTGATGGGGAAATTTGAAAACAACATCGCCATGCAAGCCAGCGTGATTGGCGTTGTCGCCATCGTCATGGTGATTGCTTTTATTTTCTTCCTGCTGGCAAACGTGGTCGCCAAACGCCTCAGCCCGACCGTCGCCACGGTGGTATCACGCCTGCTCGGCATGATCTTGGCCGCCCTTGCCGTGCAGTTCATCATCGACGGGATTAAGCAGGCGTTTTTCTAAGCGTCTCGTAAATATCGACGACCCAAAAGAATGAGGGAGGGCAATTTGCCCTCCCTTTCTCGTTCTACACACGAAGTATTCCTGATCAATCCCACCGCTTCGCAGCGCGCAGGATCGCATCCGTGCCGATCTGATAATGCTCGTACAGCGCGATGCTGTCGCCGCACTGACCAAAGGCATTCACGCCAAGCGGGGCAACCGCGTGCCCACGGACGGAGCCAAGCCACGCTAACGCCGCCGGATGGCCATCAATTACCGTGACCAACCGTGCATCCGATGCAAGGGGTTTTAGCAAGTTTTCCACATGTGACATTTTGCCATCAGACTTGCCTTCAAGCCGTGCACGTTCCAAATCCTGCCACTGGTTATAGAGCCGATCGGTTGAGGTCACGGCCAAAAGACCCAAGCCCGGATGATCGTCGGACAGTTTTTCCCACGCGGCAATGGCTTCGGGCGCCATCGCCCCGCAATAGGCAATCACCATCTTGCAATCATCGCCTGGCTCACGCAGCCAATAGCCGCCTGAAACGATGTCTGATTTGGTTTCGTCCGACAGTTCACGTTTGGGCTGTTCAAGCGGTTTGGTTGAAAGACGCAGATAAATCGATCCGCCATCCTTGGCCTGCATATGGTCAAACGACCACCCCATGATTGCCGCAACTTCGTCGCCAAAGCTTGGCTCAAAACTGGTCAGGCCCGGCTGGCCCATGCCGATCATCGGGGTCGAGATTGACTGGTGCGCCCCGCCTTCGGGGGCAAGTGAAATGCCACTTGGGGTCGCCACCACCATAAAGCGCGCATCCTGATAACAGGCATAATTCAACGCATCCAAACCGCGCGCAATGAACGGATCATACAGCGTCCCGATCGGGAACAAGCGCTCACCAAACAGACTGTGCGACAGACCAAGGGCAGCCAAATTCAAAAACAGATTGTTTTCGGCAATGCCCAGCTCGACATGCTGACCACTTTGCGAACGGATCCATTTCTGGGCTGAGGGGACTTTTCGTTCGCGGAACTCATCAGCAAGGTCCGCACGGCCAAACAATCCGCGCTGGTTCACAAACCCGCCAAGGTTGGTCGACACCGTCACATCGGGCGATGTCGTCACAATACGATCCGCAAGATCGCTGTCTTTCAGCTTCGCCAACTCATTTAGGATTTTGCCAAACACTTCCTGCGTGCTTGATGTATCTGTGCGCGTATAGGGCATATCAGGGATGGCAATGATATCGGCCTGTTTGTGGCGCGGAGCACTGTCGTTAAACGGTGCATTTTTGATGTAATCGCGAATTTTATCCGCCGAAACATCCAAGCCGGCGGCAAAATCCCACTCTTGGCCGTCTTCAATCCAATTTTGTTTCTTAAACGCGTCCATTTGCGGGACATTCATCAGACCCGCATGGTTATCCTTATGGCCCTGAAGCGGGGTGCCGTACCCCTTGACCGTATACGCAATAAAGATGGTCGGTTTATCATTAGGCACCGCGTCAAAGGCGCTCAGCACTGCTTCCATGCAATGACCGCCCAGATTGGTCATCAGATCATGAAGCGCATCATCTTCATATTCCCCCAACAGGCTGGCCAGCGCATTGTCACCCGGCACGTCGCCAAGAATTTGTTTGCGCCACGCGGCCCCACCCTGGAAGGTCAATGCGGAATAGATGTCGTTGGGGACGTCGTTAAGCCATTTCTTGAGTGACTTGCCGCCCGGCTTGGTAAAGGCCTCGTTGAGTTTCCCACCATATTTAATCGTAATCACGTTCCAGCCGACCGCGCGGAAAAACCGGCCAATTACACGGAACAGATGGGCATCAATCATGCCATCAAGGCTTTGGCGGTTATAATCAATCACCCACCAGACATTGCGAATGTCATGCTTCCACGTATCAAGAAGCGCCTCATAGATATTGCCTTCGTCAAGCTCCGCATCGCCAACAAGGGCCACCATGCGACCGGGCTTTTCATCTTGGGGCAGCATATCTTTGTAGCGCAGGTAATCTTGCGTCAGGGCGGCGAAGTTCGTTACCGCTGCGCCAAGACCAACCGACCCGGTTGAAAAATCAACCTGATCACCATCCTTGGTCCGCGATGGATAGGATTGCGCCCCACCAAACGCCCGAAAGGCTTCAAGCTTTTCCTTGGTCTGGCGGCCAAACAAGTAATTAATCGCATGGAAAACCGGGCTTGCATGCGGTTTGACCGCGACCCGGTCCTGCGGGCGCAGCACATTGAAATAAAGGGCGGTCATCAAGGTGGTCATGGACGCACAACTGGCCTGATGCCCACCGACCTTGATGCCATCGCGCTTGGGCCGCAGGTGATTGGCATTATGGATGGTCCAGCTTGATAGCCACCGCACCTTTTTCTCGATCTGACCGAGCATCTCAACATCTTCGGCCTTCATCTGACCGGTTGAGGTAACATCGATAATTTCACCGATTTCCGGGGTGGCATCTTGTGTGGACATCTTACGTAACACCTTTTGATGGGGCTTCTGCACGTGCGGTTAAACGGGTGGCAATATTCCGGTATTGATTTACCGATTTTCAAGCCGCCAGACAGGAAATCAAGATTCACCGCACCATTTTCACACAAGATTAGACAGATTTAGACAATCCTTGGAATTCACTGCGACGGTTCTGGCCAAACATTCGAATATCTCGTTTGAAACAATATTGCGCGCAACCGCCCCGCCACAGCGACGCGGACGATTCGACCGAACCCGCGCAAAGTGCGTTTCCCAAAACCGTGCGCCACCTTGGCCGCGAACAGATTGCGCTAGGGCCAAAAGTAGACTTGAAAAACCAACCAATGGCTTTATTCATGTTTTGGTAATGTAATAAAAAACGAAGGCATCCGGGGTAAACATGTCGATCACCGCCAGACTTCTTATTGTCCTGCCCGTCATTATTGTTTTCCTCGCAAACCCGTGTGCCGCTCAACCCAAACCAACTGCCGCCATCGTTCCGATGTCTTCTGGCTCCCCCTATTGCAAGGGGGAAATCCGTTGGGAAGATCACAACGAATATGACGTCGATCTTTTGCGGCTTGCCCTATCGCTAAGCGGCAGTGACATCACGGTTCAGCCATCCTGCGCCGAATACCCGACCGAGCAACGGCGCATCGCCATGCTGCTATCGGGTGATGAAATCAATGTTGTGCATTTTGGCACCAATGCCGAACGCGAAGAAAAACTGCTGACCGTGTATGTACCGGTCTATATGGGCACAACGGGATTGCGCCTTTTCATGACCCACCCCGAAGTCCTTCCCAGACTGGATAAGGTCACATCCGCGCATGCGCTTAAAACCTTCACCATTGGCCAAGGCATGGGCTGGCCCGATACTGACATCCTGCGCACCAACGGATTTTCCGTGACCGATGGCGGCTATATGTCTTTGCACAAAATGCTTGGCGCCAAACGGTTTGACCTTTATCCGCGCGCCCTTTGGCAGATTATCGGGGAATGGGAATGGATGCGCGAAGCCGCCCCAAACATTGTCGTTTACGACAAGATCGCGCTTTATTATCCCCAGCCAATCTATTTCTTTGTCAGCCCCAAGGCCCCCGACCTGCACAAAGCGCTTCAAACCGGGATGGAACGGGCCTTTGAAACCGGGAAGCTTTGGCACCTGCTGCAAAGCCATCCGGAAACAGCCCGGTCAATACAGGAAATCAACCTGAAAAACTTACGGGTTTTTCGCATTCAAAACCCGCTATTGCCGCAAAAATCCATCGACGTGATGAAGAAATACAGCATCTTCCAATAATGCCACGCCGCCGGAGTTGCGAGACGGCCAACACACAACCGCCCGGCAGACGAACGATTGTCGGTCCATCTGCCGGGCGGTGTTTTTATATCACAATCGGTTTTATTCGGCGGCAATCGCCATCTGATCACCATCAAGCGCCTGACCAAGATCGGCCAAGATATCGTCAATGCATTCAAGCCCGGCCGACAAGCGGATCAGGCCATCGGTAATCTGATATTGCGCGCGTTCTTCAGGTGTGTAGGTCGAATGGGTCATTGATGCCGGATGCTGAATCAGGGTTTCGGCATCCCCAAGGCTGACCGCGCGGGTAATCATATGAAGACCGTTCATCAATTTCCGGCCTTCTTCGATCCCGCCTTTAAGTTCAAATGCAATCATCCCGCCAAAGCGGTCCATTTGCTTTTTGGCCAGCTCATGCTGAGCAAAGCTATCGAGGCCCGGATAAAACACCTTGTCGACTTTCGGGTGGTTCACCAGAAAATCAGCGATCTTTTCCGCATTGTCGCAATGACGTTCCATACGAAGCTCAAGGGTTTTAAGCCCGCGCATGACAAGATTGCCATCCTGTGCCGACAGCACCGCACCGGTCATGTCCTTTAGACCGACCAAACGCACCTGCGTCATGTCCTCGGCCGTGCCAATCACCGCACCCGCCATCAAATCCCCGTGGCCGCCCAAATATTTTGTCGCGGAATGCACAACGATATCCGCACCACGCTCAATCGGGCGCTGCAGATATGGCGTGCAATAGGTGTTATCGACCACCACCTTAGCCCCACTTTTGTGGGCAATCGCAGAAATGGCTTCGATATCAACCAGGCGCATGTTCGGGTTCGCCGGGGTTTCGAAATAGACAATCTTGGTCTTGTCGGAAATCGCCTTTTCAAGCTCCGCCGGGTCGCTTAGGTCAACATGGGTGTGCTTGATGCCAAACTTTTCCAACCCGTGGCGGAAATAGGCAAATGTGCAGCCATACAAGGTCTGATCGACAATGATCTCGTCACCTGGCGCGATGAAGCTCCAGAATACAGACGTAATCGCCCCCATGCCCGATGCGGTCGCAACGGCGGCTTCCCCGCCTTCTAACACCGCCAAGCGTTGCTCAAGCAAATCAAGGGTCGGGTTGGCAATCCGGGAATAGATAAAGCCCTGCTCGTCACCAGCAAAGAACCGACCACCCTGCTCGGCGGTTTCAAACGCAAAGGTCGACGACATATAAACCGGTTGGTTCAACGCCCCATTGTGACTTTTGGGGTCATAGCCATGGTGAATGGCACGTGTGGCGAAACCGGTTTTGGCAGTTGAGTTGTGGCTGTTAGACATGAAAATCTCCCGACAATGCGTTTATTCTGCCGACATCCTCGCAAGCCATATGCCAGCCTGCCAAAGGGCGGTTTTCCGCCGTTATGCGCCATTGATTACCGGCCAAGGCGTACATATTTATTTACACCCATTTATCGCCAAGCTCCCAAACCACAGCGAATTCGATGGATTTCGTGCAAATCCAGATGTACACTTTTCGATACAGTGTAAACTTATCGGTACAGTCATGCGATTTGAAATCCGGGGCGAAAACAGGCTTGGCATTACGCGCGATGTGGTCAATGTTCTGACTGATCAGGGGCTTGATCTTCGCGCGTTTGAGGTCACCACCCATTACATCTATGCCGATATTCCCGCCATCCGCCCGGAACGGTTTCCGTTGCTGTCCCATGCCCTTAAACGCATTCCGGGTATTTCCGATATTCGCGAAATTGACCGCCTGCCAACCGAACGCCGCCGCGCACAGTTGCATGCCACCTTGGCCGCCCTTGGCGATCCGGTGATTGCGGTTGATGCGTCGGGGCAAATTGCCCAAGCCAACCCCGCCGCACAAACCATCATTGGCCTGTCTGAAAAAGACCTGCGTGATCGCGATATATCCTTTATTTTAAATGATCCATCTATTGAAGATTTGCGCCACAGCAAATTCCACCTGCCAGAGCGCGAGGTGACTTTGGGCGGGCAAACATACCTTTTGCAGGTGGAGCCAATCGGCCATGTCGATGATGGATCGGACATTGATGACGCCTCCCCCTGGGGCGGGGTGATGGTGTTTCACCGTGCTGCGCGGCTTGGCCGCGTGATCACCGCCCTTCAGGATCGCAGCCACACCGAATTTGACGACATTATCGGCGAAAGCCGCGCGATGACACGGGTGAAATCACAGGCCAAGCGCCTTGCCGCAATTGATGCACCGCTTTTGATCCTTGGCGAAACCGGAACCGGCAAGGAACTGTTTGCCCGCGCATCCCACCGGGCAAGCACGCGCATCGATCAACCCTTTCTGGCCCTAAACTGTGCCGCCATGCCCGAAGGATTGGCCGAAAGCGAACTGTTTGGCTATGCCGCCGGGGCATTTACCAGTGCACGGCGCGGCGGCAAGCCGGGGCTTTTGGAATTGGCTGATGGCGGCACGCTATTTTTGGATGAAATTGGCGAATTAACCCCGTATTTGCAGGCCAAATTGCTGCGCGTTTTGCAAGATGGCCGGTTCCGGCGCGTTGGTGGTACCGATGAAATTGGCGTTGATGTGCGGATCATCAGCGCGACCAACCGCGATCTCGAAGCCATGTCCCATGACGGCACCTTCCGCGAGGACCTTTATTTCCGCCTCAACGTCCTTGGCATCACCTTGCCGCCCTTGCGCGATCGGATTGAGGACATCCACGATCTTGCCCAATTTTTCATTGATCGCACCGCCCAGCAAACCGAACGGGCCACCCCGCATCTTGCGCAAGATGCCTTGGCGTGGCTGACGCAACACACATGGCCCGGCAATGTGCGCGAGCTTGAAAATACGCTGTTTCGCGCCGTTGCCCTGCTGGATGGCAACACCCTGACCGCCCGCGACCTTTGCGATGCTGCCACCGGCACGGCACAACACACATCAGAAACCGCGACCACCAACTTAAGCGACGCAAACACGCCAACCACGACACCCCCACATCATCGCACAGACATCATCACGGACGCACTGGCCGCACCGGACTTTGCAACAGGCATGACGATGATTGAACGTGAAATGCTCACCCGGCTTTATCCCGACTATCCCAGTTCGCGCAAACTGGCCGAACGGCTGGGTGTTTCGCACACATCGATTGCCAACAAACTGCGTAAATACGGCATTGGAAGCTGATCAGGGCAGCAGAAAAACCCACGAAAACCGCGCTAAACCAACAGCAAAACGGCTTTTATCACGTCTTGCATTGCGCTGTACGTTGCGCTGCGGCATGATTCGACTACTTTAATAAGAGGATACAATCCTCACCCCTCGGGAGAAAACATCATGCTGACAGGAAAAAGCGCACTTGTAACCGGCTCTACCAGTGGCATCGGCCTTGCGATGGCCAAGGCACTTGCCGGGGCCGGGGCGGATATCATGCTCAATGGCTTTGGCGACAAAGACGAAATCGAAGCCATCCGCAAATCACTTGAGACCGACTTTGGCGTGACCGCCTATTATAATAGCGCGGACCTGTCCAAGCCCGACCAGATCGAAGCAATGATGAAAGACGTCGCCGATAAATTTGGCGGCGGCGCTGACATTTTGATTAACAATGCCGGCATTCAGCATACCGATCTGATCGAAGATTTCCCGGCCGAAAAATGGGACGCGATCATCGCGATCAACCTAAGTTCCGCCTTTCACACCACGCGCCATGCCGTACCCTATATGAAAAAGCAAAACTGGGGTCGGATCATCAATACCGCGTCCGCCCACGGGCTTGTGGCATCGGCGCAAAAGGCGGCCTATGTCGCGGCCAAGCACGGCATTATGGGCCTGACCAAGGTCACTGCCCTTGAAACCGCCGAAACCGGGATCACGGCCAACGCAATTTGCCCGGGCTGGGTCCGCACCGAACTGGTTGAACGCCAGATCGAAGCCAAGGCCAAGGAAGGCGGCATTTCCGTCGAAGAAGCCGCAACGAACTTGGTATCGGACAAACACCCCTCCAAGCAGTTCGTCACCCCCGAACAGATCGGCAAAACCGCCCTGTTCCTGTGCTCGGACGCCGCAGACCAAATGACCGGGACGCATATGTCAGTTGATGGCGGCTGGACCGCGCAGTAAAGCGCACACTGCCCAAAAGCATCCAAACACACAAAAAGCCCCTTTGGACTTCGCGCCAAAGGGGCTTTTGCATGCGTTTATAAACCGAACGTGACTATAGGCTTTAGTCTTTCGGCATGCAGGTCATGCCATTGCGTTCGGCATTATTGATGCAGTCCTGCTTATGGGAATAGCCTTGCGTCGACGCACCTACGATATTGCCGTTGCGTGCCGTACGCCGCCACCGCCAACCGTCTTTGCCTTCGTAAAGCTCCCATAGGTCGCCGTTGGTGTCTCTGCAGCTTGCCATGTCTTACCTCATCAACTCGGAAAATCTGGTCCCAAACTTTTGACGGGGATTACGGGCTTTTGTGAAAACTTAAACCCGGCGCGTTAGCCCAAATACCTTCCTAAATGCTCCACCAGCATGCGGATTTTGGGGGATAGGTGCCGATTGGTGGGATAAAGCGCCCAGATGCCTTCGTCAGACGGCTGATATTTGGTCAAGACCGGGACAAGATCACCGCTGGCGATCCATGGATCGACGTAATAATCGGGCAATTGCACAATCCCCATGCCTTTGCGCGCCGCATCGAGCAGCGCCTGCCCACTATTGGCATGGATGGAGCCATGAATGCGCACTGTGCGTTCACGGCCATCTTCTTCAAAGCGCCAATAATCCAGCGTGCCGACAAGGCAGTTATGGTGATGAAGCTCCGACAACGAATGGGGTTCGCCGCGTTTGGCGATGTATGTCGGGGCGGCGCAGGCATAAAGACGACGGGTTGCGAGTTGCTGGGTCATCAGACCGCCCGCCGGGCCATCCAGCCGCCCCAACCGGATCGCCATGTCATATCCCTCCAGCAACAGATCAAGCTTTTGATTGGTAAAGCGGCAATGGACTTCAAGATCGGGGTAGCGCGCGACAAAGTCATTCACCAGCGGCGCAATCACGGTTTCACCATAAGTCGTCGGTGCAGTGAGTTTAAGTTTGCCGCGCGGGATTTCCGTCAGGTTGCCAATCGCACGTTCCGCATCGCCCAAACCATCCAGCAATTGACGGCAATGCTGATAATAAACCTGTCCGGCTTCGGTCACGCTGACCTTACGCGTGGTGCGATAAAACAGCGGCACGCCAAGCTTTTCTTCAAGTGCAGTGACCTGACGGCTGACCTGGGCCACTGAAATGCCAAGCTGCTTGGCCGCGGCGGTAAAGCTTTGGCGTTCCGCAACGGCGATAAATTCGCTGATCCCATCCCATGCATTCATCGCCATTCCCCCGCGCGATTTCCCAAATCCATTATTACACATGCGTAAAAGTGAATTACCAAATCACCGGATTATCATTTTCGGAGAAATAAATATAGTGATCCCATCCTTACACATAAGCCGGAGACACTTCATGAGTGCCGAGACCATTACCTGCAAAGCTGCCATTGCCTGGGAAGCGGGCAAACCGTTGTCGATCGAAGACGTTCAGGTTGCCCCGCCAAAAGCCGGTGAAGTGCGCGTTAAAATCGTGGCTACCGGTGTGTGCCACACGGATGCCTTTACCCTGTCGGGCGAAGATCCAGAGGGCATTTTCCCAGCGATTCTTGGCCACGAAGGTGGCGGCATTGTTGAATCCATCGGCGAAGGTGTCACCAGTGTCGCGGTTGGCGATCACGTCATTCCGCTTTACACCCCGGAATGTGGCGAGTGCAAATTCTGTAAATCGGGCAAAACCAACCTGTGCGGTAAAATCCGCGCTACCCAGGGCAAGGGCCTGATGCCAGATGGCACCACGCGCTTCTCGCAGAATGGTAAGCCGATTTACCATTACATGGGGTGCTCGACCTTTGCGGAATATACGGTTTTGCCGGAAATCTCGCTGGCGAAAATCAACAAATCCGCCCCGCTTGAAGAAGTTTGCCTGCTGGGTTGTGGCGTTACCACCGGCATGGGTGCGACGGTAAATGCCGCCAAAGTCCAAGACGGCGATTCCGTTGCCGTGTTTGGCCTGGGCGGCATTGGTCTTTCGGCAATCATTGGCGCAAAAATGGCCGGTGCGGGTCGCATTCTTGCGATTGATATTAACGAGTCAAAATTCGAACTGGCCAAACAGCTTGGCGCGACCGATTGCATCAACCCGCAGAAATTCGACAAACCGGTTCAGGAAGTCATTGTTGATATGACCGATGGCGGCGTTGAGTGGAGCTTTGAGTGCATTGGCAACGTCAATGTCATGCGCTCTGCCCTTGAATGCTGTCACAAAGGTTGGGGTGAGTCGGTCATCATCGGTGTTGCCGGGGCCGGTCAGGAAATCTCGACCCGTCCGTTCCAACTTGTCACCGGGCGCGTCTGGCGCGGCACCGCATTTGGCGGTGTTAAAGGTCGCTCTCAGTTGCCTGAATATGTTGAACGCTACCTGAATGGTGAGTTCAAATTGTCCGACTTCATCACCCACACCATGAAGCTGGACGACATCAACGAAGCATTCCATCTGATGCACTCAGGTGAAAGCATCCGTACGGTTATCCATTACTGATCAGGCTAAATCGGTTTGTAATATCACGCCAATTCTGGATGACTCTCGGCATTGGCGGATACCCCAAAAACGATCAAATGATCAGAAGGAGGCCCAAATGGGTATCGAAAACGCATCCAGTAATAAGGTGTTTGGTGGCTGGCAAAAGCAATACACCCACCCGTCCAATGTATTGGGCTGTGACATGCGCTTTGCCATTTTCCTGCCGCCACAGGCAAGCAATGGCACCAAAGTCCCGGTCATGTACTGGTTATCTGGCCTGACCTGCACGGATGAAAACTTCATGCAAAAGGCCGGCGCATTCCGTCTTGCCGCCGAACTGGGCATTGCGATTGTCGCCCCGGACACCAGCCCGCGTGGAGATCATGTGCCCGATGACGAAGAAGAAGCCTATGATTTCGGTAAGGGGGCGGGATTTTACGTCAACGCCACCCAAGAACCGTGGGCGCGCAATTACCGCATGTATGATTACGTCACCAAAGAACTGCCAGAATTGATCAAGGATCACTTCCCGGTCAGTGACGATGCAGTGATTTCCGGCCACTCGATGGGTGGGCACGGCGCATTGATGATTGCCCTTCGTAATCCGGGCACCTTTAAATCCGTCACGGCCTTTGCACCGATTTCCAACCCGATCAACTGCCCTTGGGGCCAAAAGGCGCTGGGCAATTATCTGGGCGACGATAAATCGACTTGGAAAGCATGGGACAGTTCGGAATTGATGAAGGCAGCAACATCTTCTGATGCACAAACACCAGCCCTTGTGGATCAGGGTGACGCGGATGGCTTCTTGGCCGAGCAGCTTAAACCCGAAATCCTCGAAGCAGCAGCGAAAACGTCAAACTACCCGCTGACGGTGCGCATGCAGGATGGCTATGACCATAGCTATTACTTCATCTCAAGCTTTATCGAAGATCACATTCGCTTCCATGCCAAGCATCTTGGCCTGAACTGATCTTCGCAATATCACGACTTCCGCAGCAATGCGGTTCCCCCGGCATGTCGCCATACCCATCCCCCCTTTGGCGTGCCGGGGTTCTTCTTTTCAGGGGAAAAGCGCGTACAGCTAGTCCGGATCGAAACTGCGCGCATCAATCGCATCGGCCACATCATCGGCCATCTTAAGGGTGCGAATGATCAACGGCACGACCATGGCAAGGATCGACTTATCCAAGCCACGCGCACGTTGGGCATCGCGGATTTCCGATGCGACGGTTGCAATCACCGGGATAAAGCGCAGCACCATCGAAATCGCCAAACTGACCTTTTGCGGATTAACCCCGATGGGGCGAAGTGGCTGCATGGCGCGTTCAAGTGAGTCGAGCATGGCAGACGTTTTGGTGGTTAAGGTCACAAGTGCCGCGAACAGCACAATCGCAGCCACACGCGTGACGACCAACAACCCGGCCTGCCAATCATGAAGCCAAAGCTGCACGGCAAAGAAAACTGCCAACAGCCAGATCATCGGTTTGATCTGCGCCCAAAGGACACGCAGGCCAAAGCCACTGACCGGATAAAGCACAATCACCGTGGCAAGCACCGCCGCCGCCACCGGCCAATCGGGGATCAGGAAAACACCCGTCCCCAAGGCCACCATCGCCAAAATCTTGATCCCGGCAGTTGCCCGGTGCACGGCGGATGTACCGTCGATATAAAGACCGGCGATCATGCCATCATCTCGCGGTATTTCGGGACGGCATTGGCGGGCGTATCGTCAATCACGACATTGCCGTTTTCAAACACCAGCACCCGGTCATAGTCGGCAATTAAATCAAGATCATGGGTAACCGTGATCACGGTTTGATCAAGTCCATCAATCGCACGTTTGACCCGATTACGGTTACGCAGGTCCAAAAGGGTGGTCGGTTCATCAAAAATGATATAGCGCGGCTCCATCACCAGCACGCCTGAAATCGCTAAAAGCTGTTTCTGACCACCACTTAAAAGATGGCTGGGATGGGCTTTAAAATCGGTCAAATCATAGCGCGCCAGGATTTCATCGATCCGGCGCGTGACTTCTTCTTTGGGCAGCTTCAGTGATTTAAGCCCAAAGGCCAAGTCTTCTTCGACCACCGGATAAACGATTTGATTATCGGGATTTTGAAAAACAAACCCGACATGACGACGCAGTTTGCGGCCGTCCTTTGCCGCGTCCAGATCATCGACCATGACCCGCCCACTGCTTGCGGTTTGCAGGCCATTGAGCAATCGGACAAACGTGCTTTTGCCCGACCCATTCGCACCGACGACACCGATCCGCTTTTCAGTAAGCGTCAGGTCGATGTCGGCAAGCGCGTGTCGCTGATCAAACTGTACAGAGACATTTTCAAGTCGAATCATGGAGCAGCCTGTTCGAGGTTATTTGACGATGTTAACTGGATACAGATCGGGCGCAAGTAGATCACTTGCGCCCATAAGGCGTTAGCCCGCCTTGGAAATCAAGGGATAGGCGCGGCGAACCGCAAGGCATGCGGCGGTCGCAATCACGACCTTGATGGCCCCCCCGATCAGGAAGGGCGCCGACCCAACGGTGGCCTGCCAATAGCTGATGTCGGCCACGACCGCGACCCAGGCATTACCAATGGCATACAGCACCACGATGCCGCCAAAAACAATGGACAGCGCGGCATTGAAAACATTCAAGTGGTTCCAGAATTTCTCGATCAAAAGCCCGATAATAAAGGCCGAAATCGCCCAGCCGAACATGAACCCGCCGGTAACCCCGATCATCACGCCAAAGCCACCGCGCCCGCCGGACAAAAGCGGCAAGCCAACAGCAACCAGCACAAGAAAGAGAATAATCGAAAGCGCCCCGCGGCGTGCCCCCAGAATGGCACCCGCCAACATTGGACCAAGCGACTGGGCTGTGATCGGCACACCGGTGACTGGAAGGGTAATTGGCGGAAACAGCCCAAGAGCGGCGGTCAGAGCTGCAAACAGGGCGATATAAACAATATCTTTGGTCTTCATGTAACGGTTCCCATTCCCGTTATAAGGCCGTTTTGCAATCAACCCCTTGCGCAAAACAGCCTTGCGTTAACCGGTCCGCCCGACCGGCTCAACGGGCAATGGGATACCCGCAAATCGCGTCAAGGCCAAGCAAAATGACGCACCCCTTGGCCAAATGAGATCGCCGACATCCCAATAGCCACGTGATTTCAGCGCCTTAGCTGCCCTCACCCTCGACGAAGGTTTTAAGCCGCATTAGGGCAGAAGCCCACCGGTTCGCCACCTGATCAAGATAGGCACGTGCCTGTTCAAGCTGCTCGGGGCAAAAGGCATACTGACTTTCGCGCCCAACCCGATGGTTTTGCACCAATCCAGCCGCTTCAAGGACGCGCAGATGCTTGGTCACGGCCTGACGGGTCATGTCCGCGTCATCTGACAGGGTCGAAATGGATCGTGGTTTTCCATCTGAAAGCCGGTCAAAGATCGCCAACCGGGTAGAATCACCCAGCGCGGCGAAAATGACGGAAAAATCACCGTCATTTTCGACATCAACAGGATTATGATCAGTTTTCGGCATATTTTTTGATATTTCCCAACTGGAATTCCCAGCCATTTGTATTGGACCGCAGGGCATCGGCAATCCGATGCGGTGGCAGGTTATCAAATCCGGTTTCACGGACTTTCACCACGGTTGATGCCCCTTTTTCTTCGAGCCAGAATTCAACAAGCGTTTCGGGTTCCCCACTGTAGTCATAGTCGGGATCAATGGCATAGGGATGCCACGTATAGGCAAAATAGGCCGGATCTTCCATTGCCTTGATGGTTGCCTTCCAACCTGCGGCCTCACAGACCGTGATGACACCGGTTGAAACTTCGCCAACGACGAATGGCCCATCAATGCGCGCACCGAACCATGCACCGAATTTCTCGTGATCGGTCAACGCCGACCAAACCATGGAACGTGGGGCTTCAATCTCGATAGACTTTTCGATCATATTCGACATAACGCAACCTCCTGGTTGCATTTAAGATGCCAGTATACGTCCCTTTATGCAACTAAAAAGTTGCGCATTGGAATGCTGATTCCAAAAACACGAACGCCCGGCTGTTTCCAGCCGGGCGCTGTGTGCTCCCGTTCCGCTTAAAGAACGCGTCCTTCTATCCCCATATCAGGACGCTGCGGATTGGCGGAGCCCCCCTGTCTCGATAATGAAATTCTTAACGTCGTCCAGACCGTCCATCGCCTTTAGATTGGTGAACAGAAAAGGTCGGTCGCCGCGCATTTTCTTGGCATCGCGGTCCATCACGCCCAAATCCGCCCCAACAAGTGGTGCTAAATCGGTTTTGTTGATCACCAGCAAATCAGACCGTGTAATGCCCGGTCCGCCTTTGCGCGGGATTTTGTCGCCCGCCGATACGTCGATGACATAAATGGTGATATCGGCAAGCTCCGGCGAAAACGTCGCGGACAGGTTATCGCCGCCCGATTCAATAAAGATCGCCTCAAGCCCGGGATGTTTGGCCGACATATCTTCGACTGCGGCCAAATTGATCGAGGCATCTTCGCGAATGGCCGTGTGTGGGCAGCCGCCGGTTTCAACACCGGCAATACGATCCGCGGCCAAGGCCCCCGACCGGGTCATAAACTCGGCATCTTCGCGGGTGTAAATATCGTTGGTGATCGCAGCGATGTTAAAATCATCGCGCATTGCCTTACACAGGCGCTCCAAAAGGGCTGTTTTGCCGGACCCAACCGGGCCACCGATGCCGATACGAAGAGGTGAGCTCATGATCTAAATAGCCTCGTATATTGGGTTTCGTGTTTCATGGATGTCCAGTCGACCATCGGGGCCGCCGCCCCCAGATCGTCCAAATCAGTCGCCATGGCATGATCGACAGCCACCGACACCGCATCATCAAGCGATGACAAAGACCGCACACCATCTGTCTGGCCAAGTGGCACCAAACGCACCGCACTGGACACAAAATTGGCCGCCATGGCGTGCAAAAACGCCGTCAGGGCTTCGCGCAATGGCACCTTGGCCACCGCGGCGGCAATACCAACTACCACCGGATAGGACGGCAACCGATCATCAGCGCGCATTTTGTCGGCCCAGCGCGTTAGCACTCCATCGCCCCAAACCTTTGACACGGTGGAGACAAAGGCGCGTCCCTGTGCTGTTGCCTCAAGCGCCATTTCAGATGTGCCACGCCAACAATCGGCTTCAACCCCGATGTCAAACAGCGCGTCTTCATCGCCCGAAAGGGCAGCCCGCCACGCGGCACAAAACAGCACCGCATCAATCCGCCCGGCGCCAAATTCCAGAACGCCTTCCACCCAATGGATCAGGGTGGGTGCAGACGTCACCCGGCCATCCTCAACCGCATATTCCACGCCATGCGAATAGGTATAAGACCCAACCGGAAATGACGGGCTAAGCCACGTCATCAGGCGCATCAACCCCGCCGGATTAAGGTTCATATCGGCGCCCTTAATGGTCATGGGGTTTTCCTGCGGCATGGGCATGCGCGTGGACGTCGTCATGTGAATGGGCGTGATGGTCATCATGATCAAAATGATCATTGCCGTGGCTGTGACCATGCGCGCCACCAAGCCCGTGATACGCCCCGTTGAGCGGATCAAACGGCGCGATTTCGGCCTCAACAACGCCCCCAAGCCCGGTGATCATGTCGCGCATGACATGATCCTCGATAATGCGCAAACGGCCATCATTTAACACCTGAACCGGGGTATGACGGTTGCCGATATGCCATGCCAGTTTGGCGGTCGCAATCGGCCCGGCCGCCGTAATGGTTAAAACCGGTTCTTCGGCAGCACGCACAACAATTACCCCGCCGTCGGCAAGGCGCAACCGATCCCCATCGGCCAAACGCACCGCATGGGGCAGATCGAGCAAAAACGCATCGCCCGCATCATCAATCAGACGAATGCGCCGACGATGACGGTCGGAAAACACCAAGGTAACCGTCCCGCGGACTTCGGATGTGTCGGCGCGGTCGACCGGAATATGTTCAATGGCGTGACGCATGTTGACCTCCTTGCCCGCGATCAGAACAGGAAATACCGCTGCGCCATTGGCACAGTATCAACCGGCTGGCAGGTCAGAAGCTCGCCATCCGCTGTCACCTGATAGGTTTCCGGATCGACTTCCATTTTCGGCAAGGCATCATTGAGCTTCATGTCTTTTTTGCCGATATTGCGCGTGTTTGACACCGCCAAAAGATCCTTCGACAAGCCAAACTCCGCCGCGATCCCTGCATCAATGCCCGCTTGCGACACGAACGAGAAGCTTGAGCGCGCAAGCGCATTGCCATAGGCCCCAAACATCGGACGATAATGAACCGGCTGCGGGGTTGGGATTGATGCATTCGGGTCGCCCATGGCGGCGGCGGCAATCATACCGGCCTTAATCACCATGTCAGGCTTGGTGCCAAAGAACATCGGTTTCCAAACCACCAAATCGGCGATCTTGCCAACTTCGATGGAACCGACATGCGATCCAATGCCCTGCGCAATCGCCGGATTGATGGTGTATTTCGCGATATATCGTTTGGCGCGGAAATTGTCATTGCCGGTCCCGGCATCCTCGGGCAACGCACCACGCTGCTTTTTCATCTTGTCGGCGGTCTGCCAAGTCCGGGTGATGACTTCGCCCACACGGCCCATGGCCTGACTGTCAGACGAGATAATCGAAAACGCACCAAGGTCATGCAGGATGTCTTCGGCGGCAATCGTTTCACGACGAATGCGGCTTTCGGCAAAGGCGACGTCTTCGGGGATTTTCGGATCAAGGTGATGACAGACCATCAGCATATCAAGATGTTCGTCAATCGTATTGACCGTAAACGGACGGGTCGGATTGGTCGAACTTGGGATGACGTTGGTTTCGCCACACAACTTGATGATGTCTGGCGCGTGACCACCCCCGGCCCCTTCGGTGTGGAAGGTATGAATGGTGCGGCCCTTAAATGCCGCACGGGTATGCTCGACAAAGCCACTTTCATTCAGTGTATCGGTATGGATCATCACCTGCACATCAAGGTCATCGGCCACCGACAGGCAATTATCAATGGACGCGGGCGTCGTGCCCCAATCTTCATGCAGCTTAAGCCCGCACGCACCTGCTTTGATCTGCTCAATCAATGATCCCGGCAGGGTCGCATTGCCCTTGCCAAAGAACCCGATATTCATCGGAATGCCGTCTGCCGCCTGAAGCATGCGCGCAATATGCCATGGGCCGGGTGTGCAGGTCGTGGCGTTCGTGCCCGCCGCCGGGCCCGTACCACCGCCAAGCATGCTGGTCACGCCGGAATAAAGCGCGTCTTCGATCTGTTGCGGGCAAATCCAGTGAATATGCGCGTCAATGCCACCCGCGGTGATGATGTTGCCTTCACCTGCGATAATTTCAGTGCCCGGACCGATGATGATATCGACACCGGGCTGAATATCAGGGTTCCCCGCCTTACCAACGGCGGCAATGCGGCCATCGCGAATACCGATATCGGCCTTGATGATGCCGGTGTAATCCAAGATCAGCGCGTTGGTGATCACGGTATCGACCGCGCCATCGGCCCGGGTGACCTGTGATTGGCCCATGCCATCGCGGATGACTTTCCCACCGCCAAATTTGACTTCTTCGCCCAGTGTCGTGAAGTCCTTTTCGACCTCGATGATCAAATCGGTATCGGCCAGACGGACCTTATCGCCAACGGTCGGACCAAACATCGCCGCATAGGACGGACGATCAATTTCATATGCCATTTATCGTATCCCCCTGCTTAAAGCGCGCCGTTGATTTTACCGTTAAAGCCATAAACCGTGCCGGTTCCGGCATATTTCACCAGATTGACATCACGCGATTGCCCCGGCTCAAACCGAACGGCACTGCCTGCGGGAATATCAAGCCGGAAGCCCCGCGCCGCATCGCGATCAAAATCAAGCCCCGGATTGGTTTCATAGAAATGATAGTGCGATCCAACCTGTACGGGGCGGTCCCCGGTATTGGAAACCGTAATGGTTTTGGTTTCACGTCCCTCATTAAGGATGAGGTTGCCTTCCTTGGTAATAATTTCACCTGGAATCATGACTTACTCCTCTGTCCTTAGCGGATCGGTTCGTGAACGGTGACAAGCTTCGTACCGTCGGGGAATGTGGCTTCGACCTGAATGTCGTGGATCATTTCGGCAATGCCATCCATCACTTGATCGCGCGTGATCACCGTCGCACCATCGCGCATCAAATCGGCAACCGACCGCCCGTCGCGCGCGCCCTCAACCACATAATCAGTGATGATTGCAATGGCTTCGGGGTGGTTCAGCTTTACCCCGCGCGCAAGGCGGTTGCGTGCCACCATGGCCGCGACTGAAACCAGCAATTTGTCTTTTTCGCGTGGCGTCAAGTTCATGCCTGCCTACTCCTTGGATCCACGTTTTTAAATCTCCCACAAACGCGGCAAGCGTTCTGGAAGCCCCCTTGTTTTATGGCGGAACTGCTTCCACCATGCGCCGTATACCCGGCGCAATTTCATTGGATCACGCGCCATAAACCGCGCAATGACAATCCCGTTCATCGCGGTCGCGGCACACAAAACATCTGTCGTATCAAGCCCGTCACAGGCGCGTTCCAAACATGCCCGGGCTTCGTCAAGGCGATCTTGCGCCCCATGCCCGACCAAAATCGCCGTCGCGTTGGCCCGCGCACCATCAAAGGCCGCCGCATGATCAAGCATGCGCAAAACATCACCTTCAAGATGCAGCGCATCGCGCCAAATCGGACGGCCATCAATCGAAACATCCCAAGCATCGCGCGCCAAACCGGTCGCAAACACTTCACCGCGCGCCAGACGGCCAAACACCATCATTTCACCGGCCATCACCATGCCATTACCGGTGGCCGCCACGCTGGTTTTGCGCCGCAATCTGGCCTGATCAAACAGGATCGTTTCATGGGGCAGCCATTCCAGCCAGCCACCATCGCCGACCGCCAAATCGACCGACATTTCGCAATCAGGCCCAACAGACCGATACACCTTTTCCGCCGCCTGGGCGGTAAACAGCGCCGATGCCCCATCGGACACCCGCCCCTCAAACGCCAACTTGTCCCCGCCGACCATGCCGCCCGATGTCGTCACCAACACAGCGGTCGTCAAATCCCCAGCCATCGGACGGGGAAACAGGATTTTCATCGGGTCGCGGTAATATAAATGATCAAGTGCCGCATGCCCGCCCTGATGGCCCGGTCCGGTGCCGGTGCGAAACGTCACTTCGGCCCGACCATCTGTTTTGATGCGGGCATTGTTGATCGACGTTGCTGTATCCACGTTTTGGGGTGTGGATATCGGGGTTTCGAGTTTGCGAAGCTGCAAGACGCCACCTGATGATTTATGCCGTTTTCCGGCAATTCTATCAGGTACATCAGCAAGATACGGGCCAACCGCCAAATTCACGCCAACAGCCGGATTCCCGCACGCCTTTCGGCCCGCCGCCCCATCAACCGTTGCGCAATTTTTTGGCAAATGCTGATCAAACAGTCAGATAGGCGCGGACCTTTTCCCGGTCCAATGTCTCTTTCGAACCGGACAACACCACTTCGCCGCGTTCCAGAACGATGATTTCATCGGCCAGTTCGTGGGCAAATTCGAAATACTGTTCGACCAAAAGGATCGCCATATCACCGCGATTGGCCAATTGCTTGATCACGCGTTGGATGTCTTTGATGATGGATGGCTGAATGCCCTCGGTCGGTTCATCTAGCACCAGCAATCTGGGCCGGGTGACAAGGGCACGACCAATGGCCAGCTGCTGTTGCTGCCCCCCCGACAAATCGCCACCACGACGGCCCAGCATGTCGCGCAGGACCGGGAACAGTTCGAAAATCTCGTCGGGGATATGGCGCATGGCACGTGGCAAGGCGGCAAACCCGGTTTCAAGATTTTCCTTTACGGTCAAAAGCGGGAAAATCTCGCGCCCTTGCGGGACAATGGCAATCCCATTGGCCGACCGGCGCCAAGACGGATCGCGCGATATGTCCTTGCCTTCCCATTTGATGTTGCCATCCGCAATGGGATGTTGGCCAACAACCGCACGCATCAGGGATGTTTTCCCAACCCCATTGCGACCCAAAACGGCGGTAACTTTGCCGGTTTGCGCATTTAACGACACTTTACGCAAAGCATGGGACGCGCCGTAGAACAGATCAATATTACGAACATCGAGCATGTTTTCGGAACTCCCTTAACGGCCCAGATAAACTTCAATGACCCGTGGGTCTTTTTGCACGTGATCAAGGCGCCCTTCGGCCAAAACCGATCCTTCGTGAAGCACGGTCACCTTGCAATCGAGATCACGGACAAACTCCATGTCATGTTCGACCACCACCACCGAATATTCCTTGGCGATTGCGCGCAAAAGCTTGGCGGTTTCTTCGGTTTCGGAATCGGTCATGCCAGCGACTGGCTCATCGACCAAAAGAAGTTCGGGTTCCTGCATCAACAGCATCCCGATTTCCAGCCACTGCTTTTGACCATGTGACAGGTTGGCCGCCATCTCATCGCGCTTGTCATCAAGCATGATCGTCGTCAGCGTCTTATCAATCCGGGCCTTTTCCGCCCCGGACAACCGATGAAACAGCGCATTAAACACCCCGCGCCCGCCCGAACAGGCCAACAGCAGGTTGTCAAACACCGTATGGCTTTCAAACACGGTCGGTTTTTGAAATTTGCGGCCAATGCCAAGATTGGCAATATCGGCCTCATCCATTTTGGTCAGATCAGTTTCGCTTTTAAACAAAACATCCCCGGTATCCGGCCGTGTTTTACCGGTGATGATATCCATCATCGTGGTCTTACCCGCCCCGTTCGGACCAATAATCGCGCGAAGTTCGCCCGGCTCGACATAAAAGGACAGGTTATTAAGCGCGCGGAACCCGTCAAAGGTCACCGACACCCCATCGACATACAAAATGGTTTCAGAACGGTTTGATTTGCGTTGCGCATCGGCCATAACAGCCGGGCCGTTTTCTGCGCCCTCTTTTTCAAGGGTCATGGTATCAGCGTTACTAGGTGCATTGGCGATGACGTTGCTCATGCTTTGCCTCCTGCATTAAGGCGTTTACGCACACCCGACAGGAACGACTGGCCGTTTGCCGATCCAAATGCCGGCACCGCTCCAATTACCCCTTTTGGCAGGAACAAGGTCACGGCAATGAACAACCCACCAAGGAAGAACAACCAGAAATCCGGCATCACCCCGGTAAAGAAGGTTTTGGCATAATTGACGATAAACGCACCAAGAACCGCACCATACAGCGTGCCACGCCCGCCAACCGCCACCCATATGACGATTTCAATCGACAAAGCCGGGGCAAATTCGCCCGGATTGATGATGCCGACTTGCGGCACATAAAGCGCGCCCGCAATCCCGGCCATCACGGCCGAAACGGTAAAGACGAAAAGTTTGTAATATTCGACCCGGTAACCGGTGAAACGGACCCGGCTTTCGGCATCGCGAATGGCAATTAAAACCTTGCCAAGGCGCGACTGGGTAATGCCGCGCGCAACAATGTAACACAGCCCCAAAAACACACAGGATGCGACAAACAACCCGGCCCGCGTACCATCCGATTGCAATGAATAGCCCAGCAAGTCCTTGAAATCGGTCAGGCCGTTATTGCCGCCAAATCCCATGTCATTGCGGAAAAATGCCAACAACAGCGCATAGGTCATCGCCTGGGTAATGATCGAAAGATACACCCCCGTCACGCGCGACCGGAAGGCCAAGAACCCAAACACAAAGGCCAACAATCCCGGCACAAACATCGCCATGACGATGGCGAACCAGAACATGTCAAAGCCGTACCAATACCACGGCAATTCGGTCCAGTTCAGGAACACCATAAAATCAGGAAGGTCCGGGTTACCATACACCCCGCGATCCCCGATCTGACGCATCAGATACATGCCCATCGCATAACCACCCAGCGCAAAGAACGCCCCGTGGCCCAACGACAGAATGCCACAAAATCCCCAGATCAAATCAACACTGAGCGCCAACAGCGCATAGCACAGATATTTCCCCAACAGGCTGACCATCCAGGTCGGCACATGAAAGGCCGAGCTTTGCGGCAACAGCAGGCTGCAAATTGGGATCAGGATGGATGCTGCGATTAAGATCGCCAAAAGGATCATGCCGCCGCGATCTTGCAACAACCAGCCCACAACCGGCGTCATTTTATATTTCTGACTGTAATCGGTCATGGATCAGGCCTCCACCGCGCGACCTTTAAGGGCAAACAGCCCCTTGGGTCGTTTTTGGATAAACAGGATCAAAGCAATCAGGACAAAGATTTTGGCCAAAACCGCCCCGGCAAACGGTTCGAGGAACTTATTGACGATGCCAAGGCTAAAGGCGCCCAAAACCGTGCCCCAAAGGTTGCCCACCCCACCAAACACAACCACCATGAAACTATCGATGATGTATGTCTGACCAAGGTTCGGACTAACGTTCGAAATCTGGCTGAGTGCTACGCCGGCAATCCCGGCAATCCCAGAACCAAGACCAAAGGTCAGCGCATCCACATAGCCAGTGCGAATACCAACCGATCCGGCCATGCGACGGTTTTGCGTTACCGCCCGCATCTGAAGGCCAAAGGCCGTATAGCGCAAAACACACGCAATCCCCGCGACCACGATCAAACTAAACAAAATGATCCACAGCCGGTTATAGGTCAGGACCAGACCCGTCGAAAACTCAATCGCGCCACTCATGAAATCAGGGGCCGTAACCTGCTGGTTGGTCGCGCCAAAGATCGTTCTGGTGGCTTGCTGCAACACCAGACTAACCCCCCACGTCGCCAGCAAGGTTTCAAGCGGCCGACCGTACAAGAACCGAATAACGCAACGTTCAATCACAACGCCGATCATGCCCGCCACCAAAAAGGCCGCCGGAACCGCAATGATCAACGACCACGGCGAACCAGATGGCAAAACCGAGCTTAGGATTTGCTGCACAACAAAGGTGGTATAGGCGCCGATCATGATCATTTCGCCGTGGGCCATGTTAATGACCCCCATCACGCCAAATGTGATGGCAAGCCCGACTGCCGCCAACAGCAACACTGACCCAAGACTGATCCCGCGATAAACATCGCCCACAGTTTGCCATGTCGAAAGGCGTCCTTCGACGTCATTCAGGGCATCTTTGGCCGCGGCCAAAACTTCGGGTTCGATGCCCTCGGCCTCGGCACTGGCGACAAATTGCGACAGGACTGCGCGAATTTGCGGTGTGGTTTCACTCGATAGAACATCAATCGCAGCCAGGCGTTCCGCCGGATTTTCCCCCGCCGCCAGCGCCATGGTCGCACGCGCCAGCTCCATACGCGCCAAAAGCGTCTCGTCGTCTTCGCGTTCAATCGCACGCAAAAGCAACGGCAACATTGTCGGATCACGGGCATCCATGATCTGCTCGACCGCGTTTGTCCGGATATTAAGGTCAGGACTAAACAGGTTCAGGGTCGCCAAGGCATCGCGCAGTGCACCACGCAGACGGTTATTCACCTTGATCTTTGACAGTTCCTTGGATGAACTTTCACCGACTTCTTCGCCGCTGACGATGTCGATATGGGTGTAAACCTTGCCCTTCTTGCGCCCGATGACGACATGTTCGTCGCTATCGCGGACAAAAAGATCGCCCTCTAACATTGCTTTAAGGATCGGCGCGACACGCGGGTCGCCGTCTGCGGCCATTTCCTCGATCACGGTGATTTTTTGGGTCGAACTTTTCGTATCAAGACGTTCGGCAATATTGCGAAGTTCTTCGTCGCTAAAGGCCTGTGCCGCATTTGGCAAAACAAACGCCACCAACATCAGACATGCCATCGCACCGCCAAGGCGCACAAAGCCACCGCGGACTTTTTTCAGAGAAAAAGGGGAACGGCGCAGCACTGAAAACAATTCATTGCGCATGATCACCAAACCTTTTGAATTCAATATGGAAATGGAAAAAAGAATGGCTCAGGCAAAGCGATAAAGATTTATCCGCCTGATCGTGAACAGGCCGATCACGAAAAACGCGACCGGCCCGCCCCAAACCGATTAATACATCGGTTTTTCACAGTTGCCGCAGACCCACGGATAGGTCCAATCGGCGGTCAGTTTTGCGCTTTCTGGCAGGAAGTCGGACCATGCATCGCCAACAACCGTTCCATCGGTTTCCCAAACAACGTCAAACTGGCCATCGTCCTGAACTTCACCGATCAGAACCGGTTTGGACAGGTGGTGGTTGGTGTTCATCACTGCCGTACCACCGGTCAAGTTTGCAACTTCCTGGCCGTACATGGCCTGACGCACGGCATCAACATCGGTGGTGCCAGCCTGCTCAACAGCCTGTTTCCACATGTTAAAGCCGATATAGGTTGCTTCCATCGGATCGTTGGTGACACGGGCGTCATCACCGATAAAGGCATGCCATTTGTCGATGAAGGCCGTGTTGGCATCTGCTTCAACAGACTGGAAATAGTTCCACGCTGCCAAGTGACCAACGAGCGGCGCGGTATCAATACCGGCAAGCTCTTCTTCCCCGACCGAGAACGCAACAACCGGAATGTCTTCGGCTTTGATGCCCTGGTTGGCGAGTTCTTTGTAGAACGGTACGTTGGCATCACCGTTAATGGTCGAAACCACAGCGGTTTTCTTACCAGCGGATGCGAATGCTTTTACATCTGCAACAATCGACTGCCAGTCGGAATGACCAAACGGGGTGTAATTTTCCATGATGTCGGCATCTGCAATCCCCTTATCATTCAAGTAGGAACGCAGGATTTTATTGGTGGTACGCGGGTAAACGTAATCAGTCCCCAGCAGAACAATGCGTTCTGCCCCACCGCCATCTTCGCTCATCAGGTAATCAACGGCCGGAATGGCCTGCTGGTTCGGCGCGGCACCGGTGTAAAACACATTGCGCGAGCTTTCTTCGCCCTCGTACTGAACCGGATAGAACAGCATGCTGTTAAGTTCTTCGAAGACCGGCAGAACCGACTTACGCGACACCGAGGTCCAGCACCCAAAAACAACATCGACCTGATCTTTTTCGATCAGTTCACGGGCTTTTTCCGCAAAAAGCGGCCAATCGGATGCCGGGTCAACGACCACGGCCTCAACCTGCTTGCCCAGCAAACCACCGTTTTTGTTCAGGTCATCCACCAGCATCAGGACGGTGTCCTTCAACGTGGTTTCAGAAATCGCCATCGTCCCCGAAAGAGAATGCAGCACACCAACCTTGATGGTATCTGCTGCTTGTGCGGCTGACATGGTCATAACAGACAATGCCATGGCCCCAGCGCCCATGAGCGCTTGAAGCTTCTTATTCATTTTATAGCCTCCACTGCGAGTTTATTGCACCGCAGGGCTACTAGCTAAAACCGTGCCAGAATCTTTGGCGCATGGAATAAAATCAAGAATCGTGGGATTTCCACGCAATAACCCACCATTTTACAAACGCATTTCGGGAAATATTTGCACAGACACCACCTGTGATGATTATTTTTAAATCATAGATTAAAATTTGACCATTATTTAATCAGATTGACGTGACCCTATCTCACCCCTATCTCAAGGGCGGAAGTTTCGCCTTCACTGCGGTTATTGCACCACAATCCCGTCTTGCAAGGACGGCTTCCCGCCCCGCCGGTTCGCCCGCGGGGCGTTATTTTATCCAACCACGAGGGTGCATCGAATGGCTGGTATCATTCCGCCGCAATCGTCGCCCCCAATGCCGCAACATCACCGGTAACAGATCGGATCTGTTCGCGCAGCCAAACCATCGCAACATCCCGGTCGGTCCAAACAGCCCAGTTCATCGTGGTTGCCGGAAAGGCAAGATCAACCGGCATCGTGGCTGTGGTCAAACCAAACAATGGCGCGTATTGAACCGCAATCCTGCGCGGTACATTTGCAATGATCGGTGCGGTTCGGGCCGCGGCCAACAGCGGCATAAAATCAGGCGCAGCCAGAACCACATTAAGCGCAATGCCCATGCCCTGCATCGCCGCCCCTACACAGCCCGCCACATTTTCCGTCTGCGACAATACCGCGTGACGGGCCGCAAGGAATTCCGCGCGCGACAAGGTATCGCCCAAACCACACAGGCGCGCGTTAAAACAACAAGCAACTTCAGATTCAAAAAGAACTTCACCGCGATGGCGCGATGGAATTTCCGCCCGACAGCCAACCGCAAGATCGATCTCGCCGCTGTCCATCATATGATCAACCGTATCATAGGTGATCGCCCGGCTAAGCAACTTGATCCCCGGCGCTACCGCTTGCAATCGATTGACCAAGGCCGGCAGCAAAACCATTTCCATTTCGCCCGTCACCCCAATCCGAAACACACGGTCGGCTTTGGCCGGATCAAAACTGTCTGACGATTGCAATGCACTTTGCGCCTGCGACAAAGCCGTGCGTACCGGCCCGGCCAGCGCACGCGCCTTTGCAGTTGGTTGCATTTTCTGCCCCACACGGACAAACAAATCATCCTGAAGCAGCATGCGCAGGGTCGATAAATTATGACTCATGGCCGATTGTCCAATGCGCAGTTTCTCAGCCGATTTTGTCACGCTGAGTTCTTGCATCATTGCGTCAAACGCAATCATGAGATTGAGGTCAAAAGACCGTAAATTGAAATGATCAATATTATCCATGAGCCGCATCGATTTGATTACTAACCAGTCGAGATATACCTTTTCCCCATCACAAAACAAGCCCTGGCTTGCACACCAGAAGATGATGAGGGAACCCAAAATGATATCTCGCCGCGACATGCTTAAAGGCACTCTTGCCGCCGCCGCAACGGTTGGGGCGGCTGGCAGCACCATGTTCGTTCCGCTGAATGCACAAGCAAAAGCCCCCAAAGTCGGCACACAGGCGCCGGGCTATTACCGCTTGATGGTTGGTGACGTCGAAGTCACCGCTCTTTCAGATGGCACCGGGCATTTCCCGCTATCGGATCTGTATCTGAACACAACGCCAGAACATGCGCGCCTTGCCCTGGCCAACGCATTTCAGAGCACGCCGACGTATCTGTCGGTAAACGCCTATCTTTTGAATTTCGGAGATCGGCTTGTGTTGCTTGACGCAGGCACCAGCGATTTGTTGGGACCAACGCTTGGAAAGCTTCCGGCCAATATTATTGCCTCGGGCTATCACCCTGATCAGGTTGACGATGTGGTCATCAGCCACATTCACGCCGACCATACCGGCGGGTTGACGCTGGGTGGCAAGAAAGTCTTTAAAAACGCCGTTGTTCACGTGCCCGAAGTCGATGCGGCATTTTGGCTAAGCGCGGAAAATAAGGCCGCGGCCCCTGACGACGCAAAACATGCCTTCGATCAGGCGGTTGCCGCCCTTACCCCCTATATCAACAGCAACACCCTTAAAAAATACGCCGCCGACCAACCGGCCATTCCGGGCAAAATCAACACCACTTTCCGCCCGGGACATACGCCCGGTCACAGCGCGCTTTGGATCGAAAGCAAGGGCGAAAAATTCGTCTATTGGGGCGACATTACCCATGGCGACGTGGTCCAGTTTGACGAACCGGGCGTGGCCATTGCCTTTGACAACGATACAGACATGGCAATCAAATCACGCGAAGCCGCCTTTGCCGAGGCCGTCGCCGAGAAATATCTGGTGGCCGGATGCCACATCGCCTTTCCGGGCATCGGTCATGTCCGCGAAGATGACACCATGTATGACTGGGTTCCGATGAACTACCGCGCTGACATCTGATACCCTGTTCCCAACGGGCATTATCGCCCAAGTCGTCAAAGCAAAAGTAAAAAAGAAAGGCGGCTGCACCATCACGGCAGCCGCCCTTTTTTACTTTTCAAGCAATCGCCAAAGGATCTTTATTCTGGCTTTATTCTGGCATCCCCGCCCGGATCCAATGGCCGAGTTTGACGCGTTCTTCGTCGGTCATTTCAGTCAGGTTCCCTAGCGGCATGGCCCGGCCAATCACCGCTTGGGCCAGAATGCGCTGCGCGTTGGCTTCAATCTGGGCCAGATTATCAAACATCACACCGGCCGGGGCTTCGTCGAAGCCCTCATCGCGCGGGTTCTGTGAATGACAGGCAGTGCAACGGGTTTGCACAATCGCCAACGCATGGTCCGCACTAATGATGTCTTCCCCGTCAAGCTTGGCCGCGTCGGGATCATAGGATGCAAACATCGCCAATACCGCCATGCCAACACCAGCGGCGGGCAGCTGCCACGCGATGGCCTTACCGGTTCCACCGGCATTGCGTGTGTTAAAGAAATGACGCACCAGCCCACCGATGATCAGGATCAAGCCGACAATCAGCCACGACTGATCGTGGGAAAACAGCATCGAATAATGGTTGCTGATCATCATCAACAACACCGGCAGGGTCAGATAGTTATTGTGCGTTGAACGTTGTTTGGCCTGAAGCCCCAATGCCGGGTCGGGGGTTTTCCCCTCCATCAGGCTGGCGACGACTTTTTTCTGATTGGGGATAATAATCCGAAACACATTGGCAGCCATGATCGTACCAATCATCGCCCCGACATGAATAAACGCACCGCGCCCGCTAAACACATGGGTAAACATATAGGCCGCCGCCATGATCAGGACAAACAGCGCAACCGCAAGCTTGCCGGTACTTTTACCAATCGGGCTTTTGCAAATGATGTCGTAAATCACCCACCCGGCGAACAGGCTGCCAAGCCCAATCAGGATGGCATCCATTTTGGTCAGCGCCAGAACCGTGGGGTCGATCAAATAGCTTTCGGCACTCCAGTAATACATGGTTACCAAAAGCGCAAAACCGGTCAGCCACGTGAAATAGGCTTCGTATTTGAACCAGTGCAGCTCAGGCGGCATAGAGGCCGGGGCAACCATCCATTTATTGACGTGATAGAACCCGCCACCATGCACCATCCATGCTTCGCCATAGACACCCTCATCCATGCCCGGGCGTTTACGCAGGCTTAAATCCAGCCAAACGAAATAGAACGATGACCCGATCCAGGCGATGCCCGTAATCAAATGCGCCCAGCGCAGGATCAAATTGATCCAGTCCTGAAACAGAATATCCACAGCGTTAGAAACCTCCGTCTCGCCCAAGGTGTTTAAGGATCACGCACCCTTGGACGGCCCCTCTCTGGTGAATGAAATGGTCCGCGTTTGTCCCCACGCCGATCCAGAATCATTCCAATCAATCTTGGTCGATTCCTACCATAGCCGCAATTACACCTCTATTATTAAGGGGCCGGGCATAATCGAAATGACTTTCAAGTTAATCTTTAAAATGGCACAGTACAGATCGAAAACAACGCGCCATTACACCCAATAAGCCGCCAAAATAAACTGCCAAATCAGGAGCATCCCGCACCATGTCCGACTTTGAGGACATCCAGATTTTTGTCCGTGTTGCCGAACTTGGCAACCTTTCTGCGGCCGGACGCGAATTGCGTCATTCGGCGGCTGTGGTTTCCAACCGGATTGCGCGACTTGAAGAACGCCTTGGCGTTCGGTTGCTCAACCGCACGACACGGCGGGTTAATCTGACGACCGAAGGCGACGTATATTACCGCCATTGCCTGCGCATTTTATCGGAAATGCAAGAAGCCGAAAATGCCATCGCTAATCAGAAAAACACCACCCGCGGCCCGGTGACGCTGACCTGCCCGGTGGCCTTTGGCAATAAATATGTCGTGCCGATCATTCCAAAATTTGTCGAACAAAACCCGGATGTTCAGGTCCGCCTGCATTTGTCGGATCGGCTTTTGGACCTGTTGCAAGACAAGGTCGATCTGGCCATCCGCATTGCCGAGCTCAAAGAAAGCTCGTTAATTGTCCGAAAATTGGCCGCCAACAAACGCATGCTGGTCGCAAGCCCCGACTATCTTGCCAAAAATGGCACCCCAAAAGTCCCGGCAGACCTTTTAAATCATAATTGCCTGCTGCTGCGCTTTCCAGGGTCACAGCAATATCAATGGACCTTGCAGGGTGCGGGCGATGACGCCCCAGTAACCTTGGCCGTTGCCGGTTCCATGGATTCAGATAACAGCGAAGTCCTGACCCGCTGGTGCCTTGACGGGCATGGCATTTCCTTGAAATCGGATTGGGAAGTTGGCGAGTACCTTCGCGATGGACGCCTTGAGCGCGTTTTGCCCGATTATCAACCGCCCTCGCATGCGGTCTATACGCTTTATCCCGAAAACCGCTATCTGCCGACCCGGGTGCGGGCCTTTGTCGATTTTCTGGTATCGGAATTCGGCGGCACACCGCCTTGGGAACGCGACAAAGATTAGTCCTATACGACGACTGCCATTAAAAAATGCCCCGGCACACTGCCGGGGCATTTTCATTTCACGTTACAATATCGGACGCGATCAGCGTTTGGCTTCGTTCAGATAGCCGCCCAAAACCGCCGCCACATTATGCCCGATCACATCATGGGCATAACCGCCTTCCATCACGAAGACGGTTTTAAGGCCCAACCGACCGATCATTTGACCAATGCGGTTAAAATCATCGGTCTGGAGTTTGAAATCGCAAATCGGTTCGGCTTCGTGGGCATCAACGCCCAGCGCAATCACCAGCGCATCTGCCTTCCACATCAACAGCTTTTGCATGGCCTGGGCATATCCCTGCCCCCAGGCACCAAAATCACTGCCGCCGGGAAGCGGGATGTTAAGGTTCGCACCCTGCCCGTCATTGCGCCCGGTTTCATTGGCATAACCGGTAAAGAACGGGAATTGATGGGTCGGGTCGGCATGGATCGAAATGGTCAGAACGTCGCCGCGCTCATAGAAAATATCCTGCGCGCCATTGCCATGATGGTAATCGATATCAAGGATCGCGACCTTTTTCGCACCTTTGGAAATCATCCGCTGGGCCGCGATGGCGCAATTGTTCAAAAAGCAATAACCGCCATATCGATTGGCATGGGCATGGTGCCCCGGTGGCCGGGTCAAGGCAAAGGATGCTTCGCCGTCTTGCCACGTGGCGTCCGCCGCCGATGTCACGGTTTGCGCGCCCCAATAGGCGGCTTTCCATGTGCCTTGGGTAATCGGGGTGTCCGATGAAATGGCAAACTGACCAAGGCGCGCGCTGATATGTTCGGGCTTACCGCCGGAAAATCCTGCACTGGGCCAGACATAGGGAAATGCATCCCCTTCATTGCCAGCCTTCACCCACGCATCCCACGCATTTTCGATGAAATCAAGGTAATCGGCGTCATGGATGGCACGGATCGGTTCCATGCCGTGATCGGCCGGATCAACCAATTGCGCCTGAACCGCCGTGGCAACTGCGTCGCGAATGATCGGAATGCGCCGGGCATTCTCAAAACAGGGCACCATGCGTCCGTGGTGCATTTCGCCAGCACCATCATGGGCGTCGTGGCGGGCATTAAAGAAAACACGCACGGCACAGTTCTCCTGTGAGGGTCAGAAAGCAGGATACGGGTACAGACAAAAGGCAAACGCCAAACATCCCCCGCACCCTGCACATCTTTTTAAGACGCCAGTAAAAAACGGCTATTTCTTGGCAGTAAACAGCAGTTTTTCGATGGTATCAAGGAAACCACCCAGTTTGTTGCGCAGATTTTCTGATTGCTCAGCAAGGCGGCTGGCCATCTCGCTGGTGGTATCTGCGGCATCGCCGGTACGACTGGTCATGTCAGACACAACGCTGATGTTATCGGTAACTTCCTGTGCCCCGTTTGAGGCTTGCTCAACATTACGGGTGATATTGGACGACAGGCTTTCTTGCTTTTGGACATTGCCCGAAATCATGTCCGAACGTGCTGCCAAGTCATCAATCACACTGGCAATTTCACGGATCGATCCGACCGATTGTTCAATCGCGGTCTGAATGTCCTGAACTTTTTCTTCGATGCTTTCGGTCGCCTTACTGGTCTGATTGGCAAGGCCTTTGACCTCGTTGGCAACAACGGCAAAGCCCTTGCCCGCTTCGCCCGCACGCGCGGCCTCAATCGTGGCGTTCAGGGCCAGAAGGTTGGTCTGCGCCGCAATGTCACGGATAAAGCTGACAACTTCAACAATCTCGCCCGCAGCGGTTTCAAGTTGGCCGATGCGGCCATCGGTTTCTTGCGCCAACCCGTTTGCACGGTGGGCAATATCAACAGACTCACGCGCCTGCTCCGAGACTTCGCGAATTGATTGGTTCAGTTCTTCGGATGCTTGCGACACCTCGCTGACATTGCTTGAGGTCTCACGCGCAGCAGCAGCAACATTGGTCGAACGTGTGCTGGTTTCACGCGCAATCGAATTGGCTTCGCCTGATGCGTCTGAAAGGGCGTTCGCCGCACTGGCGATGTCATCAACAACGTCAAGCGACCCGCTTTTGAAATCGTCCAAAATCGCGCCAAAGCCCGAAAGCTTTTGCTCAATCGATGCGGTTGCCGCATTGATGCGTTTGGCCGATGAAAGATACTCGCCCACCAAACCGGTTTCGACGATACGACGGTAATAACGGTTTTCTGAAACCGCCCCCATCGATGCTGCACTTTCGCGCAAGAACGCATCATTGCGGTCAATCAAACGGTTGATCGCGATAAACAGCTCACGCATGTCCGCATGACTGTCAACATTGGTGATGCGGGCCTCATAGTCGCCTTCGGCTGCGGCCAAAACCACATCCAAAGCCTTTTTGATACCTGATTTGGAACCACCAAATAGTGCCATTGTAAAACCTCGACCTTATCGCCTAAAGACTTTGAATGAATTTATCGTATGCCATACCGGCATCGGACAATTTTTGGGCAAGAACCTTGGACGCCGCGTTCATCCCATCCTTGCGGTTGGATGTACTGTCCTCAATCTTGCGAAGCTCCGCATAGAGAGGAATGATCTTTTCTTTGAGAATTTTGGGATCTGCCACACGACGGTTGGAATGATATCCAATCACCTTATGATTCTCGTCAAATGTCGGGGTGATATGGGCATAGACCCAATAATGATCCCCGTTTTTGCCCATATTGACGACATAGGCGAAAATCTCTTTCCCTGCCGCGATTTCATCCCACATCATTTTGAAAATGCAGCGCGGCATATCGGGATGGCGGATCAACGAATGGGGCTGACCAAGGACTTCGTCTTCGGAATAATCTGCTAAATCAAGAAACAAGTCATTTGCATATGTAATCCGACCCTTAAGATCGGTTTTACTGACGATCAGTTGTTCTGGTTTGAAATGGCGTTCCTTGCCCGAAGGCCGGATGCCTAAACGCGTGTCGCTCACCGTGATACCCCGTTTATCATTTTCTTGCCATTTAGGTTTGATGAGGAGGCAAGTTTGACATTTGAGTTACCACGTAACCGGCATTCCGCGAAGAAAAAATGTAATTTTCTCATATATTTCATGCCTTAAACCCCCAATCAAAAATCAGAGTAATTTAAGTTCCTGCTCCCTTCGAAAATGGGAGATTCTTGTCAAATTACCACCATCGGCAGACAGAAAAGTACCCACATATTCCCCAAACGGCGGATGCCCCTTCCGACCCGACCTGTCATATCGATCGGGTGCTGTAATGTAACGGCAATGAATTTATAGGCCTCTTACACTTTAGTAAGGTATCATCGCTATGTCGGACATGGATTTGTCTTTGGGGGACGGATGCAGCAAGACCTTCGCAATTTTCCATTTCGTGTGGCCATTCACGAGAAACAATCCGCACAAAATGTGCTCGATTGGCTCGATAAAAACATCCGCAGCGACCGCTGGACCATGGGCATTCGCAATATTGAACTCCCCCGTTCCGGGCAGTCCGCCCCGTTTGTCGACATGGTGATTTATTTCGCGCGGCGCGATGACATGGAACTGTTTCGCGAACGCTGGTCGGGCAAAACCCGCGAACGAAAAGTCAAATTACGTGGCCTGCGTGCCGCCTTTTATGCCCTGTGCCATCCCAAAACCGAAATGATTGCCTACGAGCAAGAAACCGACACAGCCCCCAAACGCATCCGGCCGGGCGATAAGGAAACATCCATCAAAAAATGACGGGTGCCCCAACACCTCAGCGCCCTAAAGTGCCAAAGCACTCAAACATCCAAAATCAAAAAACCCCGCGCAACCAAATGCACGGGGTTTCTATTTTCAGCCGATCCCAAAGGATCGCGTAGCTGACTTATTTCGGCAGTTCGGCATCAATGCCTTTGACGTACCAGTCCATGCCAAGCAGCATTTCGTCTGGTGCATCTTCGCCTTCTTTAACGCGAAGCTCGCCTGCCTGATCATAGATCGGGCCACCGAACGGATGGATCTCACCCGATGCGATTTTGGCTTCGGTTTCTTCGGCCAGTGCTTTTACGTCGTCTGGCATGTTGGTATAGGGCGCCATGTCAACCATGCCGCTTGCGATACCCCCCCAGGTGTCGGTTGACTCCCAGGTGCCGTCCATGACCGCTTTAGTGCGGGCAACGTAATATTCGTCCCAGTGATCCACAATCGCCGTCAGCTGTGCTTTCGGTGCGAATTTGATCATGTCAGATGCCTGACCAATGCCCAAAACGCCACGGTTTTCTGCAACCTGAAGCGGGGCCGGGCTGTCGGTGTGCTGAACCATGATGTCCGCACCCTGATCGATCAGGGCCTTGGCAGCATCGCCTTCTTTACCCGGATCATACCAGGTGTTTGCCCAAACGATTTTGACTTTAACATCCGGATTTACCGACCATGCGCCGCGCATGAACGAGTTGATGCCACGGACAACTTCCGGGATCGGGAAGGAACCAACATAACCGATGATGTTGGATTTGGTCATTTTACCGGCGATCACGCCAGCAACATAACGGCCTTCATAGAAACGTGCGGCATAGGTCGAAATGTTGTCCGCGCGCTTGTAACCGGTTGCATGTTCGAATTTTACATTCGGGAACTGTTTGGCAACCTTTTCGGTCGGGTTCATAAACCCAAACGACGTGGTAAAGATCAGGTTGTGGCCGGTCTGTGCCATCTGACGGATCACACGTTCCGCATCGGCACCTTCTGGCACGCTTTCGACGTAGCTGGTCGAAACCGCATCACCGAATTCTTTTTCAATTGCCTGACGGCCAATATCGTGACGATAGGACCAGCCATGGTCGCCAATCGGGCCGACATAAACGAAACCGACTTTGGCGTCTTCGGCATGGGCAGCACCCATGCCCGATGCGAGTGCACCAACAGCAGCAACCGCCGCCAAAGTGCGCTTCACGAAACTTGCATTCATTACGTAGTCTCCCTGTTAATCAGCAGCTCAGGATTTAAACACATTCCTGTTTGCAATCAATGACGTGTTCGCATGCGAACCAAGACTCAGACAAACCGATCAAACCGCTGCCCGGCTTGTGTGAGTTTTGGTTCAACATGGTATCCTCCCCATGGCGCGAACATCGTTTGGCGTGTCCGGCCACCGGAAAACGACTCGTTATTGGGTCGCCCGGAACGCCTGCCCAATACAGGCCGGCGCATTTAGTCTGATTTTCGCACGGTCACTGGAAATAATCACCAGAACAATCACGGTCGCCAGGTATGGCAGCATCGACATGAACTGTGACGGCACATGAATGCCCGCCCCTTGCGCATGAAGCTGCATCACAGAAATCAGGCCAAACATATAGGCGCCTGCCAACAACCGGCCCGGACGCCACGTGGCAAATACAACCAATGCCAGCGCGATCCAGCCACGCCCAGCAGTCATGTTTTCGGCCCACATCGGGGTATAAGACAGCGACAAATACGCCCCGGCCAAACCCGACATTGCCCCGCCAAACATGGTGGCAAGATACCGGATTTTGATCACCGAATACCCAATCGCATTGGCCGAATGATGTGAATCCCCAACCGCCTTAAGGATCAACCCCGCCCGCGTCTTGGTCAGGAAATAGCCAATCCCAACCACAATTGCGAAGGACAGATAAACAAGGAAATCTTGCCCAAACAAAATCGGGCCAAGGACCGGAATGGAACTAAGCCCCGGAATTGAAAGCGACGGCAGTGGTTGAATGGCAAAGCCAACAAAACCCGATCCAACAAGGGCGGAAAAACCAACCCCGAAAATCGTCAATGCCAAGCCGGTTGCAACCTGATTGGCCATCAGCGTTAAGGTCAAAAATGCAAAGATCAATGACATCAACACACCGGCACACATCGCACCAACAATGCCCAGCACTGCCGATCCGGTCGTGGCCGTTACGGCAAAACCGGCAATCGCCCCAACCAGCATCATGCCTTCGACGCCAAGGTTCAGCACACCGGACTTTTCCGTGACCAATTCACCCGACGCCGCCAGTAAAAGCGGGGTCGATGCAGTGATCACCGTCAGAATAAAGGGAACAATCCAATCCATTATGCGGTTCTCCCTTTTGCCGCGATAGAACCGAAACGAACACGGTATTTGGTCAAAACATCACACGCCAGCAGGAAGAACAGCAAGATCCCCTGGAACAGGCCGGTCACCGCATTTGGAAGCTGCAAGGTCATCTGGGCCAGTTCCCCACCAAGATAGGTCAGCGCCATAATCAAACCGCCAAACAAAATGCCCACCGGATGCAAACGCCCCAAAAAGGCAACAATGATCGCGGTAAACCCGTATCCCGGTGAAATTGACGATTGCAGCTGCCCAATCGGGCCAGCAACCTCAAACAACCCGGCCAGCCCCGAAAGCCCGCCGCTCAGAAGCAGTGTAAACCAAACCATGCGTTTTTGGCGGAAACCAACGTGGCGCGCGGCCTGCGGTGCCTTGCCAACCACGCGCAACTGAAAACCAATCACCGATTTTGACAGCAACAACCACCCGGCAAGCACGACAAAAACAGCAATCGCTGTGCCCAAATGTACACGTGTACCATCGAAAATCATCGGCAACAGACCCGCATCCGGGAACGGACGTGATTCTGGGAAGTTGAACCCTTCGGGATTGCGCCAAGGACCATGCACCAAAAAGCTTAAAAACAGCGTCGCGACATAGGTCAGCATCAAGCTGGTCAGGATTTCATTGGCATTAAATCGGGTACGCAACAGGGCGGGAATTGCCCCCCAAAACGCCCCACCAATCGCGCCCAGAACCATCATGGCAGGCAGCAAAAACACGCTGGTACTGTCATAGAAATAAAGCGCTAACCCACCGCCAAAAATGGCGCCCATGGTTAGCTGCCCTTCGGCACCGATATTCCAAACATTGGCGCGGAACCCCATGGCAAGACCAATCGCAATGATCACAAGCGGGGTGGCCTTAACCAACAGCTCGGAAATGCCATAGCTGTTATTGATCGGCAGGATGAAAAAAGTATACAGCGCGTCAAACGGGTTTTTGCCCATAAAGGCAAAGATGATCCCGCCGACAACCAGCGTCATGATAATTGCCAGAACCGGCGACAGATAAACCATCGCCTGTGAATGCTGACGGCGCGGTTCAAGCCTGATCAACGCGGCCTCCTGTGGTTAGCGTGTCGTTCGCCGGGGTCGCGGTCCCATCAAGATCATGAAGCCCCCCCATCAACAGACCAATTTCTTCAATGGTGACATCGGCCATCGGACGCGGTTTGGACAATTTGCCCTCTGCCATCACAACGACCGAATCACAAATCGCAAAAATCTCGTCGAGGTCCTGTGAAATCACCAGAACCGCCGTGCCCTTGGCCGCCAAATCAAGCAACGCCTGATGAATGGCACTGGCTGCACCGGCATCCACACCCCAAGTTGGTTGCGAAATCACCAAAACACCCGGGTCCTGAAGGATTTCACGCCCAACAATAAATTTCTGAAGGTTCCCGCCCGAAAGACTTCCGGCTTCGGCCCCGGAACCCGTGGTGCGCACATCAAATGTTTTGATGATGTTATCGGCAAATGACCGGGTCGGAACTTCGCGGATCAAGCCATTGGCGGCCAATGCCATGCGGCGAAACGCGGTCAAAAACCCATTTTCCGACAGGCTCATATCGGGCACCGCCCCATGGCCGTTGCGTTCTTCTGGAACGAATGCCGCGCCAAGGCGACGGCGGCGGCGCGGTCCAAAATGTGCGACCGATGTGCCATCAATTTTAATCGTATCAGGTGCGCCAAACTGTTCGGTCTCACCGGCCAACGCCTGAAAAAGTTCGTTCTGACCATTACCCGCAACCCCAGCAACGCCAAGGATTTCGCCCCCGCGAACGGTCAGATTGACGTCTTTAAGGTCAGTACCAAACTGTTCTTCGCTGGCAAGGGACAATCCGCTGACGTCAAGACGCACATCGCCAAACGTACGGTCACCACCCCGGTCGGGTGCGGTCAGTTTCTGGCCGATCATCATTTCGGCCATGGATTTTGCGGTTTCTTCACGCGGGTCACAGCCGCCCACCACCTTGCCACCGCGCAACACCGTCGCGGTCTGACACAGGGCTTTGACCTCATGCAGCTTGTGGCTGATATACAAAATCGCGCAGCCCTCTGCGGACAAACGGCGCAGCGTTTCAAACAGCTTTTCGACTTCTTGCGGGGTCAGAACCGATGTCGGTTCATCCAAAATCAGCAATTTGGGATTTTGCAGCAAACACCTTACAATCTCGATCCGCTGACGTTCCCCGACCGACAGGGTGTAGACATGACGATCCGGGTCAAGCGGCAGACCATAGGTCTTTTCAACTTCGACCACTTGCTTGCGCAGCACATTCATGTCGCGCACATCGTTCATCGCAAGGGCAATGTTTTCAAGAACGGTCATGGTTTCAAACAGCGAGAAATGCTGGAACACCAAACCGACACCCATTTCACGCGCGTCATGCGGGCTTTGAATGGTGACAGGTTTGCCCTCCCACAACACGTCGCCCTCGTCGGCTTGCAAAACACCGTAAATGATTTTCACAAGCGTACTTTTGCCGGCCCCATTTTCACCAAGCAGCGCATGGATTTCGCCCGGCTCGATACGGAAACTGATATCGTCATTGGCCAGACAGCCCGGAAAAGCCTTGGTCACACCGCGCACTTCAAGTTGCGCGTGTCCCGCCCCCGTCATGGTTTCTGCCCCGGTATCCCCGGTTATTGACGTCACTGCTAGCACCCCTATTTAGCAATATGATGTTGCACACTGACGGCGGTTTTACCCGATAATGCGCAGCAATCAAACGGTCTCAATATTCGATCTTGTCTTCTTTGTCTTCCCAAGCCGCAAAAACTTCGCGCGCCTCGGGGACATCGACATGTTCAATCGGCAACGTCCGATCTGACATCGGCTTTGCAACTTCATCATACAGGAACTGATCATCAAATCCGATGGCAGCAGCATCGTCGCGGCCATTGGCATAATAGATCTTATCAAGACGGGCCCAATAAATCGCAGCAAGACACATTGGGCAGGGTTCGCAGCTGGTGTAAATTTCACACCCGACAAGATCATGACGCCCAAGCTTTTCACAGGCCGCGCGAATGGCGCTGACCTCGGCATGGGCGGTCGGGTCGTGTTTGGATGTGACGTTGTTCCATCCTTCGGCAATAACCTTGCCATCGCGCACAATCACCGCGCCGAATGGGCCACCACATCCTTCATCCATTTTCTGCCGCGACAATTCCACGGCATGGCGCATATGGCCTTTTTTGGCATCACACACAGCCAATCTCCTTTGCGAAACCCTTAATCTGGAAAACCAGATCACCTGACCAGACCGTCATTAACGCGGCCCTTTATCATTAAAAACACCTTCAACGAAGGTTTTATCGACCAATAATCCCGTCTGTCGCGGTTTTAAGTATTGGCTGATTTTGTGCCATCTGTGCTTCGCGCACAGTCAGCAATTGCACCACGACGGATGCCGCAATCACAGCGGGTTGTTTCCCCGTAATGCCCGAAGTACCGATCGGGCAGGTCAATCGACCGATTTCGGCCGCCCTTAACCCCCGATCAGAAAGACGGCGCACAAACCGCGCACGTTTGGTTTGACTGCCAATCATCCCGACAAAGCCAAGATCATCGCGCGCCAATGCCGCCCGGCAGATATCAAAATCAAGGGCGTGGTTATGGGTTAAAATCAACACGTGCGCGCCCGGTGGAATGTCCGCGACTTCGTCTTGGGGCTGATCGCTTTGGCAAAGATGCAGCTTTCCTGCCGTCTGACCGGCTTCATCGGCGTCATCAACATGACCGGCCAGCTCCGCCAGATAATCATCACGCGAATCGACCATATGGATTGAAAATGGCAGGAGGCTTAACGCACCAACCAACGCCTTACCGACATGACCCGCACCAAAAATCCAAACCGGTGTCACCGCATCATCCAGACGCAGGCACAGCACATCCGCCCCGTTATGGGCCATCATGCCACCGCGCAAGGCCCCAAATGTATTGGCCAACACGGTCGCTTGATCGTCATCGGCAACGCGTAACTGATTGCCCGTGACCGGCACGGTCACCCAACAGCCATTTGGCGAAACACCACCTGACGAAAGCTTTTGAAATGCAGCCAAAAGATCGGCCTTTTGAGACGGCCCCAAATGATGGAACCCAACATCAACCGATCCACCGCAACATTGCCCCAATCCCGGGCCGAGCGGAAAGCGCACAATTTCGGCATCGGACATGGCCGCATCATCGGTGCTATCGGTGCCATCGGTTTTGGCTGCTTCTGCCAATTCATCCCGGACCTTGCGCGTGACCTGATGTTCAAGGTTCCCGCCACCAATCGTGCCAGAAACACTATCCTTGCCAATCAACATGAACGCACCGGCTTCGCGCGGGGTGGATCCACGAATGGTCGCCACACTGACCAGCATCACCGACCCCGGTGACGACAAAAGATCAATATGCGCGCGGTGCGACAGGGTCATGATTATTCCCCCGCCGCCGACATTTTCTGCCCGGCATCTGTCATCATCTGCTTGGCAACATCGGCGACCGCATACAAGATCGCCTCGGGCGTGGCCGGGGTATTTAGGGCCGGGATCACTTTATGATCGCCCACCGATGCAATCGCATCGGCAATCGCCCGATGGACCGAGATCGACAACATCAAGGGTGGCTCGCCCACGGCCTTGGACCGGTGAATGGTTTTTTCAACATTGCGCCCCGATGCCCACAATTCCATGCGGAAATCTTCCGGGCGATCCGAACAGGCCGGGATTTTATAGGTGGACGGCGCATGGGTGCGCAAACTTCCCTTGTCATCCCACCAAAGTTCCTCGGTCGTCAGCCACCCCATGCCTTGAATAAAGCCGCCTTCGATCTGGCCACGGTCAATCGCCGGGTTCAAAGAACGGCCGACATCATGGATGATATCAACGCGCGTGACCTTGTTTTCGCCGGTCAGGGTATCAATCAAAACTTCCGAACACGCCATGCCATACGCAAAGTAATAAAATGGTCGGCCCGATGCGTTTTCACGGTCGTAATGGATTTTCGGGGTGGCGTAATAGCCCGTCGCCGAAAGCGACACGCGCGCCAAATAGGCCTGCTTGATCACTTCGGCAAAGCTAAGCTCAGCCTGATCACCAACAATGACCTTGCCCGGCACGAACCGAACGGCGGCCTCGGCCACACCGTATTTTTCCGCCGCAAAGGAAATTAGGCGGTTTTTGATCGTCATCGCCGCATCACGCGCAGCCATGCCGTTCATATCCGCCCCGCTTGATGCGGCTGTGGCCGATGTATTGGGCACTTTGCCGGTATTGGTCGCGGTGATCTTGATCTGATCTAGGTCGATCTGGAATTCCTCGGCCACGACTTGGGCGACCTTGATAAACAGGCCCTGCCCCATTTCCGTCCCGCCATGGTTCAAATGCACCGATCCATCCTGATACACATGGATCAACGCCCCGGCCTGATTAAGGAACGACGTGGTAAAGGAAATGCCAAATTTAACCGGCGTGATCGAAAGACCCTTTTTAAGCACCGGACTTTCGGAATTAAATGCCTCAATCGCGGCACGTCGGGTGCGATAATCACTGGATTTCAGGATATCGTCGGTCAGTTCCCCCAACACATTGTCTTCGACCACCATGTGATAGGGCGTCGTATTGCGATCATCTGTGCCGTAATAATTGGCCATGCGCACATCCAACGGATCGCGCCCGACAGTCATTGCGATTTCATCAATGATGCGTTCAATCGCGACCATCCCCTGTGGCCCACCAAACCCGCGAAAGGCTGTGTTGGACACAAGATTGGTTTTGCAGCGATAGGACCGGATTTCAACATCACCAAGATAATAGGCATTGTCGGTATGGAACATCGCCCGGTCGGCAATCGCGGCGGATAAATCCGCCGAAAATCCGCAATTGGCCGCATATTGGATATCCAGCCCGCAAATCCGCCCGTCATCGTCAAAACCAACATCATAATCGACAATGAAATCATGGCGCTTGCCGGTCATGACCATATCGTCATCACGGTCCAGACGGAATTTCGCCGGGCGGCCGGTTTTCACCGCGACGATTGCCGCCAATGCGGCCCATTGCGATGCTTGGGTTTCCTTGCCGCCAAAACCGCCCCCCATACGGCGCACTTCCACCGTCACCGCATTGGCCGGACGGCCCAATACATTGGCAATATTGTGCTGCACTTCGGATGGGTGCTGGGTCGAACAATGCAACAAAACATCGCCGTCTTCTTGCGGGACGGCCAGACTAATTTGCCCTTCAAGGTAAAAGTGATCCTGCCCGCCAATTTCCATGCGTGCAGATCGGCGGTGTTTGGCCTTTGCCAAGGCAGATGCGGCATCGCCTTGTTTCATCACATGCGGCGGGGCGACAAAAAGCTGCTTTTCAAGCGCTTCATCCACCGACAAAGCCGCTGGCAATTCTTCGTACTCGATCTCGGCCAGTTTGGCGGCATGGCGGGCTTGGGCACGGGTTTCCGCCGCAACACAAAAAACCGGCTGACCATAAAACTGCACCACCCCATCGGGCAAGACCGGCTCGTCATGGGTATGTGCCGGGGACACATCATTCACACCGGGCACATCATCAGACGTCAAAACACACACAACACCCGGTGCGGAACGCACCTTGGAAAGGTCCATCTTGGTGATTTTGCCATGCGCGATGTTTGCCGAGCCGGGTGCCAGATGCAGCGTGCCGAACGGTTCGATAATGTCATCGATATAAACCGCTTCGCCCGCAACATGTTTTGGCCCGCTATCATGCTTGGACGGGGTTCGCACCCCACCCGAAAGCCCCGCCGTCGGTTCGATCAAATCATCGGTTTGGTTATATGCAGCTTGATCAGACAAGGGCTGCCTCCTTCCCAACAAGGCGGGTGGCGATATCGGGCGCACTGGTTTCAATAAACAGCTTGGTCAAAAGATTCTGCGCAACCAACATGCGGTATTCCTTGGACGCGCGCATATCCGTCATCGGTTCAAACTCATCAGCCAGCGCGCGCTGCGCCGCCCCAAGGGTGGCTTCATCCCACTCTTTACCGATCACGGCGGCTTCGCATTTTTTCGCCCGCATTGGGGTGCCTGCCATCCCGCCATAAACGGCGCGGAACGCGGCGACTTTGCCATCGGCAATCTGGATCGCAAACGCGCCCAGAACCGCAGTGATATCCTGATCAAACCGCTTGGAAATCTTATAGGCCTTAAACACCAATCCTTTGGCGGGTTTGGGCACGATCACGCTTTCGACAAACTCGCCCGGTGTCCGGTCCTGTTTGCCATAACTGATAAAGTAATCTTCCAGTGGCACTTCGCGGCGCACATTGCCCATGCGCAGAACGATTTTCGCCCCCAACGCAATCAAGGCCGGCGGGGTATCGCCAATCGGCGATCCGTTGGCAATATTGCCGCCAACCGTCCCGGCATTGCGGATTTGCCGTGATCCAATGCGGCGGATCAACTCGCCAATATCACTGGCCACCCGGCCCAAGGCATCATGTGCGCGGCTATATGTCACACCCGCCCCGATAACGACCGCCGTGTCGGTTTCGCTCACCGATTTCAGATCAGCAACATCTCCAATGTAAATGATCGGGTCCAACCGTTTGAGCATCTTGGTCACCCAAAGCCCAACATCCGTACCGCCTGCCAACACCGTCGCATCGGGATGCGCCACCAAAAGGGCGGCCAATTCATCGGATGTGCGCGGCGCGTAATAGCGGCCAGCGGCATGTTCCACCGCCAAGGTGCCCGCATCCTTGACCAGATCGGTCAAACGGGTCGCAATGTCAGCACGGCGTTTTTGTTCTGCTGCATCACCCGCGGCAATCCCACCAGCTTTACGCGCCGCCTCGATAATCGGGCCATAGCCAGTACAGCGGCACAGGTTCCCCGCCAGCGCATCATTGATTGCCCCGCGATCATCTTCGCCGCCATCCAGCCACATCTGATACAGGCTCATGACAAAGCCCGGCGTGCAGAACCCGCATTGCGATCCGTGGGTCTCAACCATCGCCTGTTGCACCGGATGCAGGCTGCCAACTTTCGATTTCAGATGCTCCACGGTCAAAAGCTGCTTGCCATCAAGGGTCGGGACAAACTGAATGCAGGCATTTACCGTGCGATAGGCCATTTTGCCATCACCATCGGGTTCGCCAAGAACCACGGTACAGGCCCCGCAATCCCCCTCGGCACAGCCTTCTTTGGTGCCGGTTTTGCGTTCTTCAAGACGCAGGTAATCAAGAACCGTCATCTGCGGATCAATACCGCTTAGACTGCGTTCTTCGTCACCAAACAGGAAACGAATGTCAGGGCGCATATTTTGGCTGGTAGGCTGCGTCATGATGGTCGGCCTCAGCTTCCGCGATAGGTGGAATAGCCGAATGGCGACAGCAAAAGCGGTACATGATAATGCGACTGCCCGTCTGAAATGCCAAACCGGATGACAACTTGATCTAGGAATTTCGGATCAGGAAGATCGGCGCCACAGGCATCAAAATAATCCCCCGCATGGAAAACCATCTGATAGGTGCCCGGCTTAAACGATGCCCCGTCAAGCATCGGCGCATCGGTACGACCATCTTCATTGGTGATCGCTTCGGCAACAAGGTCATCGTGACCATTGCCAAACCGATGCAGTTCAATGCGAATACCACCCGCCGGGCAGCCTTTGGCCGTGTCGAGTACATGGGTCGTCAGTCGTCCCATAGCGGGCCTCCCTCTCTCAAACTCTTATATGATGGTCGATCGCTTCTCCCCCGGTCGGCATTCTATTTAGTGATTTTGTGCCGTACCAATTTTTAGCGATTTTAAAATCGTTGCATTCCGTTGGCTCCGCGGAAAGAGGCGATAAAGTGAAACTATATCAATGATTCTTTGAAAAACGAATTCCGTCACATCGTGCAGAATGCTACGAAATAATGCTTAAAAGCCTAAAAGACCGCGAAAAACGTGGCAAACACCTAATCCCGTCCAGGAACATTATCAAAGTCGTGTTGATAGTGCGGCCCCACAGCAACGGAGTTCTTCCTTGCTGCACCGCGGCCTATGGTTAATGCTACAACCATAGATGCTACACCAAACATCCCGGCAGACAAAGCAAGGGATACAAAGAAGGCAGGAGAGGCAGAAATGAACGACCAGAATTATGCGCGTGATCTGATTGGCTATGGCGATACGCCGCCCAAGGCCAACTGGCCAAATAAGGCCCGCGTCGCGGTTCAGTTCGTGCTCAATTACGAAGAAGGTGGCGAAAACTGCATCCTGCATGGTGACAAAGCATCCGAAGCATTCCTGTCGGAAATGATTGGCGCCGACATGCGCGAAGGTGTCCGCCACATGAGCATGGAATCGATCTATGAATATGGATCGCGCGTGGGTGTCTGGCGCATTTTAAACCTGTTCCGTGAACGCCAAATTCCGATCACGCTGTTTGCGGTTGCCATGGCGCTGGCCCGCAATCCCAAGGTCGGCGAAGTCGCGATGAAGGATGGTCACGAAATTTGCTCGCACGGGTATCGCTGGATCGATTACCAGTACTTTCCCGAGGACCTCGAACGTGAACATCTCCATCAGGCAATTGAAATCATCAAAGGGGTGACTGGCGAACGCCCGCTTGGCTGGTACACCGGGCGCACAAGCCCCAATACCCGCCGCCTCGTCGCCGAAGAAGGCGGCTTTTTGTACGATGCAGATGATTACAGCGATGAATTACCGTTCTGGAGCCCCCAGACAGAAACACCGCATTTGATCGTGCCCTACACGCTTGATGTCAACGACATGCGCTTTGCCGCCATGCAGGGCTTCAATTCCGGCGAACAGTATTTCCAATACCTCAAAGACAGCTTTGACACGCTGTATGAAGAAGGGGCCGAAACCCCGCGTATGCTGTCTGTTGGTTTGCATTGCCGGTTGGTCGGGCGTCCGGGCCGTTTTGCTGCCCTTAAACGCTTTGTTGATTACGTTCAAAGCCACGACAATGTGTGGTTTGCCCGCCGGATTGATATCGCACGCCATTGGCGCGAACATCATCCCTATGGCGGCTAAAGCACCCCCTAAAACCCCAAAGGTCCCTATGACGAACAGCGCACCATCCCTTTTTGAAACCCGCCCGCCCAGCACATTGGCGCAAAGCGCCTTTGTCTCGCTGTATGGCTGGGTTTATGAACACTCGCCCTGGGTTGCTCATCAACTCTATGAACGCGGCATTACCGATGCCCTTGATACCCCCGCTGCCCTTGCCGATGCGATGGCGGCTGTGGTCAATGGCGCGGTTGATGCCGATAAGCTCTCCTTGCTGCGCGCCCACCCGGATTTGGCTGGGAAACTGGCCTTGGCGGATTTAACCACCTCTTCGCAAAACGAACAAAAGGGTGCTGGGCTTGATCAATGCAGCCCCGATGAACTTGCCCGTTTTCGCGAACTTAATGACGCCTACAAACAGAAATTCGGCTTCCCGTTTATCTTTGCCGTAAAGGGCTTTGATCGCGCCGATATTCTGGCCGCCTTTGAACGCCGGGTGAAAAACGACGTCCAAGCCGAATTTCACGAGGCCATCGGCCAAGTCCATCGCATCGCCAAACTACGCCTTGAAGATCTGTAACCATCAAAAACATCCGCGCCACAATGCGCGGGCCGAATAACAAACGATAAAATCAGGAATAAGCTGTTATGAGCCATATCGAAAACGCCGAGGCACCGGAATTTACCCGGCGCTTTGTTAATCTGGCCGATGAACGTCTGGGCGCAGAAGCCATTTTCGCGACCGATGATTTCTTTGCCGACAAACAGCGCATGCTGCAATCAGCAGACGCCATTTTCTATCCCGACCGATATGACGATAACGGCAAATGGATGGATGGCTGGGAAAGCCGCCGCAAACGTGTCGAAGGCCATGATTACTGCGTTGTCCGTCTGGCAACATCGGGCCGCATTTACGGTGTAGATATCGACACCAGTCACTTTACTGGCAACTTCCCCCCGGCAGGATCGCTTGAAGGATGCTATTGCCCGGACGGTGATCCGGCCGATGATGCCACATGGACCGAAATTGTCGCCCCCATGGGCCTTGGGGCCAGTGCACATCATTATGCCGATGTCACCTCAGATGCCATTTACACCCATGTGCGTTTGCACATCTATCCTGATGGGGGTGTCGCCCGTCTGCGTATTTATGGTCGCCCGAACCGCGACTGGACCGACTTGGCCGCCAAAGGCGAACAGGTCGATCTGGCGGCGATGATTAATGGCGGGGTTGTCGTCGGCTGGTCTGATTCCCATTACGGTAATCCCAACGCCATTTTGGCACCGGGGCGCGGGGTTAACATGGGCGATGGCTGGGAAACGCGTCGTCGCCGCGAACCGGGCAATGAATGGCTGATCATTGAACTGGGCACCCCCGGCGAAATCGAAAAGATCATCGTCGATACCTGCCACTTTAAGGGCAACTATCCGGACCGCCTATCGATCCAGGGCGCCTTCGTTGACGGCGAAAAGGACAAGTCGCTGACTGCGCGGTCGATGTTCTGGTCCACCATCCTGCCCGAAAGCAAAATGCAGGCGGACCATATCCACGAATTTGATACGTCGGCCCTCACGGTCAATGGCCCTGTCACACATTTGCGGATCAATTCGATCCCGGATGGCGGCATCAGCCGTTTGCGCATCCTTGGCACGCCCAGCAGCAAGTAACGGAGCCAGGGATGACCATGAAGCTTAAGGTCGAACTGCTGACCCAAGATGCCTTCGCCCCGTTTGGTGAAGTCATCTCAACCGCGACGGCGCGCGATAGCTATAAGATCAATCTGGGCACCACCACCCGGTTTCACGATATTTCACGCGTTGATGTCGGCGATCAAGACGGCCAACCGATCATTAGTATCTTTCGCGGCACACCACGGGCCAAGCCGATTGAAATCAAAATGATGGAACGCCATCCGCTGGGATCGCAGGCCTTTATGCCGCTTATGGGCCAAAAGTTCCTGATCGTGGTGGCAACGGGTACGGACACACCAAAGCCCGAAGACCTCCGCGCCTTTATCAGTGACGGATCACAGGGCGTCACCTATGCCAAAAACGTCTGGCATCATCCGCTTTTGGTTCTGGAACCCGACAGTGATTTTCTGATCGTTGACCGATCTGGTCCGGGCGAAAACCTTAATGAAGTTGACTTGCCGTTGGTGAATGGCGCTGTCATCACGCTTGATTGGCCATAAGGGACGTCCAAGTCGCCCTGTCACAACGCACCACCAAGATGACAATTGATGACTTATAACCAAGACAGAGCGAGCGACATCGTCCGCTCTGTCTTCGTTTAACAATACGGCTCAAGGCTCACTTGATTTCCGACAACAGATCCGGATTTGTCACAAGGTTACGCGCCCCGTGGGCGTGGTCTTCACCAAACGGGTTGTCCTTTAACCATGTATCAATCGATGTAAGGTTCAGCTTAACCACCTCTGGCCGCACGCTCCAGGTCACCTGAAAGGGCGAACCTTTTTCATTATAGCCCGGTCCGGTGGTCGATCCTTCATATTGAACCGGCGTACCCAGATCGGTTGGCAGGTTCGGCACCTGATTAAGACCGTCAATATCTTCGATCTCGGCCATTTGGGTGAAGTCTTCGCCACCTTCGGAAACCAGAACCCCGACAACCGCCTCGACACGAAGTTGCGGGTTTTTGATCTCTTCAGTCATACAGGTACCAAGGCCATGGCCGATGGTCGCCTTTGCGGTCGAATAGACAAAGTGAATTTCGATGGTGTCGCCCGGCTCAAGATCGCCATGATCGCTGGCGCCAACTTTTATGCCAATGGGCGCAAGTTCATCTTCGGTCAGTTCGCCATCATATTTAAAGCCCGTGCCATATCCCTGCCCGTCGCCATTGCCCGCGTATGTTGTGAACATGCCACCTTTATGTTCGGCACTTTCATGAAAATGAATGTCACACAGCGTCATCTTATCAACTGCGGGGGCGACGCCAAAAATACGATGGTTCTCGCCAGTTCGCGCCTCAATGTCGCGCGGTGACTGCGGACTATATCCTTTTCCATCGGTCTCAATCGCCAACGTTGCGCGTTGCTTGGCAATGACTTCGTCAGAAACACCAGTGCCCACCGTATCAGCCATCGCAGCCGTCGAAACACATGCGACCGCTACCGTTGCCAAAAGGACCGTCTTGAACATTTTCTTCTTCTCCTAATAACCGGGCGATATCGGCGAATATCCGACTGACACACGACACCACGACACCAGCGCAGCCCCGCCCGAAAGACCTTTTCGCCCCGTCAACGCAAGCACCAATGACCACAGCCTAACGGTGGTCACATGAAGTTATTCTCATGTTATCAGGATATTTGCTATTCTTCTCGTGCTGTGCCGCAGCAAAAAAACGGCAGGGCCATCTTTCTGGACGGGCCCTGCGCGTAAAACGCCATCAGTTTAAAATGATCTGTGAAATCATTGCCCCGGGGCTTGCTGCCCGTTCGATACCCCGCCCAAATCAAGCGCCAGCAGGCGTTTCTGGATTTCCTGTGACAGAACGGCACTGGGCCCCGCCTGCATCGCACGTTGATACGCCGCACGGGCCATTTCGGTCTTGCCCATCGCCAATGCATTATCGGCAAAATGCGCGATATGTTCGGCTGTTGGCATCGCCTTATTGGCACGGATAAACACTTCTTCGGCTTCGGCGTAGCGTTCCTGTTTATACAAGATCAAGCCATAGGTATCGAGTGCGCCGGGATCATCGGGCGCAACCTGCAACGCCTGTTTGGCAAGCTTTTCAGCTTCTTTCAGGTTCTCGCCGCGCACCGCATAATGATAGGCCAACCAGTTTGCCGCCCCCATATTGCCCTGACGCGCCGCCTGATAGGCCTCGGCCGTCATGGTATCGCGGTACGATTTCATCACGCTTTGGATGGTGTCCTGATCAAGCCCATCAACCCATGTCAGGCCAACGCGCACCGCCTTGCAGCCCTGCCCGCTTTGGTCCTGACAAAGTGCTACGGATTCTTCGACCGCGCCTAAAACAGTTGCCGATGGTCCGGCGGCATATTCCTTGCCCCGGGCATCGCGCGACAGTGCTTTGAAATCCATCATCGCCCGATAACGGTCATCGACCTTGGCCTGCGTTGGCGCGGCGATCATGTCCTGGGGTTCCCAGTTCGGGGCCGTATTCCCACAGGCCGCAAGGCCAAGCAAAAGGGCACCAGCCAAAAACGGGCAGATTGATCGAATATCAAACGGACGGAAATCAGGCACAGCAGTCATTCCCTGTAGTGGTATCAAAATCCAAGGACAGCATAGCGTAAATCGGTTTTTCAGGCATTAACAGCATGACCTTTATCGGGTTTGCCGCCAACGTCGTCCACCGATCTTAAGGTCGGAATAGCGCGGCGCAACCACATCGACGGCACCCTCCTGCAAATCACGCAATAGCTTGGCGTGATCATTCTGGTTACCTTCAAGCTGCAAAGTCGCAACCGATGTCCATTCGTTTTCGTCCGCCTCAAACCGATAAACCGGCGCGTAATCCTCATCGATGAAAAAGACGGCTTCTTTCGCGCCATCGCCATCCAGATCAATCAACAAAACCGAACACAGGTTATCCCCGGTTTCGTCGCGGCAGAACCGGCGATAAAATTCAAGCGACCCGGTCATCAATTTGTCGATAAGCGCGCTTGGTACCTGATGATTTTCCGGGAAGATCGGAATACGATCCACCGCGATCATATCACCGCGGTCATTGGGGTTACGGTCGCGCAAGGCGGTCAACTCCGGAACCAGACCAGGATAGGTTTCCTGAAATTCCGCAATCGCCGCAATGCCCGGATCGCCCAGTCGACCGGCCATAAAAGACAGGTCATTAAGCGTGTGGGTCGATAGCTCCGACGATGGTGCTTCGGCGGCGATTTTGTCCGCCAAGCGCGCCTTTTGACTGCGGGCTGACATGGTCACGGGATCAATGAACGGCAAATGCACGACAAATGCCATCATCGCAAAACAGATGGTCATTTGGCCAAATGTTTGGCGCAGGGCATTGGGGGTGGATTGACGTCGACCAAAGGCGGCAACGGCCAACCAAATGGTCGCAAACAACATAAATAGCGCCGCCCAGATGGCATAAATCCGCGACGGTGTTAGGCCATAATCGGCCATGCGCAGCCAAATGGTATAGATCGCAATCGCGGCAAAAACCGGTGCCATCCATAACGTCACCCGGAATATACGATCACCGATCTTGCCAAACAGGGTCGGCTCTTCGCCCGCCTGAACCGCACCAAACAGCAAATAGGTCAAACCGGCCGCCGCCGCCATCACCGTCCACCAAACGCCAAATTCCTGCGCGACCAGAATTTGCCAGCCACCGAAAACAGCAACCGCTAAGAACACCAGCAGGCCACAGGCCTGAATAGGATACAGCACCCTAAACAGCACGCCGATCACTTGGCGCACCGGGATCAAAAGATTGCCTTTTTCCTGCGCGATCAAAACACCGGTGGCAAACGCCACACCAGATAAGGGGGCGGCGATATATCCCTCGGCGATGAAGTCCCAAATCAGATCAAGCCCAACCAGCTCAAGCAATAAGGTCATCGCATACAAAAGCGGCCAAAGAATACCAATGGCCAAAAGCCCAAAGGCCAGCGACAGCTTGATCGACCAGATTTCAGGCACCAACGCCGCGCGGTCACGATTGTTTGGCAAAACCGTTGTTTGCGGGCGGGCCCAAATGCGCCATGCCGCCACAGCAATCCCGACCCAGATCGCCTGACATACCAAAAGCCCGGTTGTCGGAATGTCGGTGACATAATCCAAGCCAACAAAAATCTGGAAACTTAACACCTGAAGGGCTGCAAGCAGTGACGCGCCAATGGCAAAAAGCGCATCATCGCGCAGATTGCGCACGCCAATCGCAAACCAGCTGCAAAAGGCAATGCTTGCGACAAACGTCATCAGACTGGCCAGGACATATTCATCCACTGGCGCGTAATTGCTGAGATACCAAAACGCCAATCCATATGCCGCCCCGCTTAGCGGAAACATCCAGTGTCTGTTCTTCATTGATCTGCCCATGCTCGTGTCTAGGTGCGGTCTTGTCGCCGCGAAATGATTTTAAATCGAAAAGCTAGTTAAACAGAAAAAGCCGCCAGGATCATTAGATCACTGGCGGCTTTAACATGTTGGCGTAAAACGCCTATTTTAGGGCAACCCGATGCACCATTAGGCGCGACGTTCTGCAATCATCTTCTTGATTTCAGTAATCGCAAGCGACGGGTTCAAGCCTTTCGGGCAGGTATTGGTGCAGTTCATGATCGTGTGGCAACGATACAGGCGGAACGGATCTTCGAGTGCATCGAGACGTTCACCGGTATATTCGTCACGCGAGTCTGCCAACCAACGGTACGCCTGAAGCAAAACAGCCGGGCCGAGGAATCGGTCGGAGTTCCACCAATAAGACGGGCACGCGGTCGAGCAGGAGAAGCACAAAATGCATTCCCACAAACCGTCAAGCTTGGCACGTTCTTCACGCGACTGCAGACGTTCGCCATCTGGCGGGGTCGGGCTATCGGCCTTCAACCACGGCTCGATCGACGCGAGCTGTGCATAAGGCTGCGACAGGTCCGGCACAAGATCCTTGACCACCGGCATATGCGGCAGCGGGTAAATCTTGACTTCGCCCTTGATGTCATCAATCGGCTTCAGACACGCAAGCGTGTTACGGCCATCAATGTTCATCGCACACGAACCGCAAATGCCTTCACGGCACGAACGGCGGAAAGTCAGGGTCGCGTCGATCTCGTTCTTAATCTTGATCAGCGCGTCAAGAACCATCGGACCACACTTATCAAGATCGATATCATAAGTGTCGGTACGCGGGTTATCGCCGCTGTCAGGATCATAACGATAGATCTTGAAGCTACGTGTGTTCTTCGCGTCAGCCGGAGCAGAGAACGACTTGCCCTCTTTTACGACCGAATTGGCGGGAAGATTGAATTCTGCCATCTCTCAAATCCTCTCTTGCCGCGCCTTAATAGACGCGCTCTTTCGGCTCGATGTATGACACTTCGTCGGTAAGGGTGAAGTTGTTGACCGGACGATATGTCAGTTCAACGTCGTAACCCTTGCTGTCATCCACCTTGGCAATGGTGTGCTTCATCCAGACTTCGTCATCACGTTTCGGGTGATCTTCGTGGGCATGTGCCCCACGTGATTCGTGACGCGCTTCTGCCGAATTCATGGTCGCTGCGGCACAGGTCATGAGGTTCTCAAGCTCGAGAGTCTCGACCAGGTCCGAGTTCCAGATAAGCGAACGATCCGAAACACCAATATCGGTAAGCGTTTTGGCGGTTTCAGAAAGCTTGTCCTTACCTTCTTTCAGAATGTCCGAAGTCCGGAACACGCCGCAGTTACCCTGCATCACGCGCTGCATTTCCAAGCGGATGTCGGCGGTCGGACGTGAACCTTTGGCCCAACGCAGACGATCAAACCGTGCAATCGCTTCGTCGCCGTCAGTCCCTTTAAGCTCCTTGAAGGATGCTTTGGAATCGACGACTTCAGCGGCATGCATGCCGCATGCACGACCAAACACGACCAGATCAAGCAGCGAGTTGGTGCCAAGGCGGTTTGCGCCATGGACCGACACACAGGCAGCTTCACCTGCCGCCATCAGGCCCGGCACAATTGCGTTCGGGTCTTTGGCGGTCGGGCGCAGAACTTCGCCCTTATAGTTGGTCGGAATGCCGCCCATGTTGTAATGGACCGTCGGAAGAACCGGGATCGGTTCTTTGGTCGCATCAACACCGGCAAAGATTTTTGCGGTTTCGGTAATACCCGGCAGACGTTCCCACAGCACTTCCGAACCAAGATGTTCTAGGTGCAAGTGGATATATTCGCCGTGTTCGCCAACACCACGACCATCACGGATTTCCTGTGCCATACCGCGCGAAACAACGTCACGCGATGCAAGGTCCTTAACGGTCGGCGCATAACGTTCCATGAAACGTTCGCCTTCGGAGTTGGTCAGATAACCGCCTTCACCGCGGGCACCCTCGGTGATCAAGCAGCCCGAACCGTAAATGCCGGTCGGGTGGAACTGAACAAATTCCATGTCCTGCAACCCAAGGCCCGCACGTGCGACCATGCCATGACCGTCACCGGTACAGGTATGCGCCGAGGTGCAGCTAAAGAATGCACGGCCATAACCGCCAGATGCCAGAATAACCATTTTGGCATTGAAGCGATGCAGTTCTCCGCTATCAAGATCCCAAGCAACCAGACCTTTGCACGAACCGTCTTCATCCATGATCAGATCAAGCGCGATATATTCGACAAAGAATTCTGCTTTGTGCTTCAGGCACTGTTGATACAGCGTATGAAGCATCGCATGACCGGTACGGTCAGCAGCAGCACAGGCACGTTCAACCGGCGCCTTGCCGTGGTCACGGGTGTGGCCACCGAACGGACGCTGATAGATTTTGCCATCTTCGGTCCGCGAGAACGGCATACCGTAATGTTCAAGTTCATGAACCGCCGGAACGGCGTTACGGCACATATATTCGATCGCGTCCTGATCGCCGAGCCAGTCAGACCCTTTGACGGTGTCATACATATGCCACTGCCAGTGATCCTCGGACATGTTGCCCAGCGACGCGCCGATACCACCCTGGGCGGCAACGGTGTGTGAACGGGTCGGGAAGACCTTGGTGATACACGCAGTCTTAAGCCCGGCTTCCACCGTGCCCAGCGTCGCGCGCAAACCAGCGCCGCCTGCACCCATAACAACGACGTCGTAGTTATGATCGATGATTTTATAAGATTCAGTCATTGGCTCAGGCTCCGGCAAAAACGATACGTAGAACTGATACGATCGCCGCGACTGACAAGAAGGTCAGTACAGCCTTGATCAGCATCAACGAAATCATCTCTGCTTTACGGTTATGCACATAGTCTTCGATCACGACCTGCAAGCCATGCGAGGCATGAATAGCAAAACTGACGATCAAAAGAATCATCATGGTCGAATGGAAGTACGAGCTCAGCCACGCTTGGACGGCGTAATAGTTGGCTGCATGGCCCGACAGAATCGAAATTATGAACCAGATGCCGAGCGGAAGGTTCGCCATGGCTGTAACGCGCTGGGTCCACCAGTGCGATGCGCCACTTTTCGCAGAACCAAGACCGCGAACACGGCCAAGATCGGATTGCATCTTCATGACAAAATTGTCCCCTCTTGCCCGGCCTTAAACTAGGCCGATGATCCAGGTGAGAATGGTCAGCACAACTGCCGCGCCAAGAACGATGGGGTTGCCTTTTGCAGCACCCTCATTGGACAGGCCGCGACCAGTATCCCACATCAGATGTCGGACACCGTTGCAGGCGTGGTAATAAAACGCCGCTGTCCAACCGAACAGCAACACAAGACCAAACCACGAGGTGAAAAATGCCTGATAGCCATCAAAGGCGTCACGGCCAGCGCCGGCACCAATCAGCCAAGACGCTAAAAATACGAAACCAATGGCAAGGCCGATCCCCATCACGCGGAATGTGATAGACATCTTTGCTGCCAAAGGAAGCCGGTACACCTGTAAATGCGGAGACAGCGGCCGATTGGCTTTGCTCATAACGGAATTGCCTCTTCTCAAAGTAGCTGGCGGGAAAGCAGGGTTTATTTACCCATGCGAGCCGTTTGAGTCAATCTGAACCCCTTTGCAAACCAAAGAAATCAGTGACTAAATCGGATTTTCGCATCCGTATAACTACATAGGTTAACCTCTCAGACACCGTAAACGACCCGCGGGAAGGGCCCAAAACACAACCTTGGTCATGCTTCTGATGTGCATACGGCGTAACGTGAACTTAGCAATTGCACAATTAGACCTTATTACGCAAGGTCACAACAATTGGATTACCATATCTAACAAGTTGAACGCACTCTGCCTTATCTGGGGATTAGAACGGTATAGTCAAAGTCCAAAAGAACATCGTTTTGATATTTTCCGTCTTCTGACCGCAACGGAAAGTCACTGGCCGGGCGCCCGCGCACGGCAACCAACCGCAACCTAAGCGCACCAAGATCACACCGCGCAGGCAGTTCAAACCTATCTAAAACCTCAGACCAGGCAAAAACAGTATCCCCGGCAAAGGCCGGATTGGCATGCGCCCCGGCATTGATCGCAGCAATTTTAAACGCGTTCCCCAACCCGTTAAACGACAGCACGCGTGCCAACGAAATAATATGCCCCCCATATATCAGCCGCTTGCCAAACCGCCCCGCACTTGCGGCGACCTGATCAAAATGGACCTTGGCGGTATTTTGATACAGACGCGTTGCGATCTGATGTTCGGCCTCTTCAATCGTCATTCCGTCAATATGGTCGATCTTTTCCCCGACCTGATAATCGCCCCAAAGATGGGCTGATCCCGAAAGGGCGCGATCATAATCGGATGTATCAAGCCCAACAGGTACTTGAAGCGCTTCTGGCGCCACAACCTTGGGCAATTCTGGCAAAACCGTTTCAGGTGCAGGGGCAGACGGATCATTTTTCACCACCATCACCCAACGATTATAATCAAGGACCATCTCGCCGCGCTGATTGCGTCCGACCGTATTGACGTAAACCACCCCGGTCTTGCCGTTTGAATTTTGCTTAAGCCCGGTCACGGTTGAAACCGAGTGGATCGTATCGCCGGGATAAACCGGAACGCCAAACACCCCGCCGCCATAGCCCAAATTGGCCACCGCATTTAGCGACACGTCCGGCACGGTTTTGCCAAACACCACATGAAACGCCAAAAGATCATCGACCGGGGCAGCTTTAAACCCAATGCGATGGGCATATTCATCAGACGACTGCACGGCAAAGCGCGGTCCATACAGCCCATTATAAAGGGCCACATCCCCAGATGTGATGGTGCGCGGCGTCGCGTGGCGGATTTCCTGCCCAATGCGGAAATCTTCGAAATAATTGCCCAGATTGGTCTTCGAGGTCGTCTTTGAATTGCTCTTTGAAGTGGCTTTTGACATACACCGCGCTCCCTAAAAGGCCGAAACTTCTGCAAACGCTTGGATCAGACGAATTAGGCAGCATCCATTTCGCGGATCAAATCGGCCATGGTCACCAATTTTTGCGCCGACACCACATGCAGGTTTTCAATCAGCTTGCCATCAACCACCACAACCCCCTGCCCCTTGGACGCGGCATCTTCATGGGCGGCAATGATTTTGCGCGCCCACGCCACATCGTCGTCACTTGGCGCAAAGGCCCGATTGGCAGCCGCAATGGTTTTGGGATGAATAAGCGTCTTGCCGTCAAACCCCATGTCGCGGCCTTGCTGGCAGGATGCGGCAAATCCGTCTTCATCAGACAGATCAAGATGCACGCCATCCAAAATCGCCAAGCCATACGCCCGTGCTGCCAAAAGACACAAACCAAGGCTTGTGATCATCGGCTGCCGGTCCGGGGTATGGGCGCAATTTAAATCCTTTGCCAAATCAGATGTGCCCATGACAAACCCACCCAGCTTGGGATGCGCGCCAGCAATTTCCTTGGCACTCAGCATCGCAAGCGGGGTTTCCATCATGCACCAGATGCGCATGTCTTCATGCGCCCCTTCGGCCTGCATGATTGTTGCCACTTGGCGCACGGTATCGGCACTTTCGACCTTGGGCAGCAAAATCGCATCCGCTGATGTTTTGGCCGCGGCAACAATATCGGCGTAGCCCCACGGGGTATTCAGGCCATTGGTCCTGATCTGAATTTCGCGCTTGCCATATCCGCCCTCGGCCAAGGCAGACACGATTTGATCGCGCGCGCTATCCTTTGCATCGGGTGCCACCGCATCTTCCAGATCAAGGATCAAACCATCCGCTGGCAGGCTCCTGCCCTTTTCCAATGCACGGGCATTCGATCCCGGCATATACAAAACAGAACGACGCGGACGCGCAGCAGCAGTCATCAGGACTCTCCCAGTTGATAATTTTCGTTCAATATTGATTGTTTATTTTTACGAAAATTACCCAAACTTGTTGTGCACTGCAAGCCACTTTTTGCGTTGCGGCACGTCCGAGCTAGAAAACCAGCCCGGCATTAACGCGTTTGGTCAACTGATCGGTCAGATCCGAAAAGCTGACCAAGTCGCCATCTTCATCGCGCGGCAAAACAGTCACGGTGGCACTGCGTCCCGCCACAAGGCGGACACCGTCTGGCACTTTATCAATTGCAATACGGACCGGCACGCGTTGGGCCAAACGCACCCAGCTAAAGGTTGGCTTTACGACGGCCAGACCACCAGAACTGCCGGATCGCTCGCTGTCTTGAATGCCGCTTGCGATGCTGACGACATGGCCAAAAATCGGATGCTCATCGCCCATCAACTTGATTTCGACCCGATCATTAATCGCGATGCGCGGCAGTTTGTTTTCTTCGAAATACCCCGCAACATAAAACGACGTACTGTCGACCAAGGCTGCAACGGCCGATCCCGCCCCGACATAATTGCCCGGACGCAGGGAAAAGTTTGTCACCACCCCATCAACCGACGCCACCACACGGGTGCGCTCCAAATTAAGCTCCGCCAAATCAAGGTCCGCCTTGGCAAGGTCCATGGCCGACTGGGCAGTTTGCAGGTCGGTTTCGACCTGTTCTTTTTTCTGGCGCGATACAACGCCGCTATCAAGACCCTGATAGCGTTTTACTTCGCGTGATGCCTGATCGCGGGCCGCGGCCGCACTTGAAAGTTTTGCCTTGGCCTGGTCGACCGCCACCTGATAGCGCGCCGGGTCAAGGGTGAACAAAACATCGCCCGCCTTGACCGTCTGGTTGTCATGCACATTCACATGGCTGACCAACCCCGAAACATCCGGGGCGATGGAAACCACATCGGCACTGATCCGCCCATCACGGGTCCATGGTTCATTCATGTAATAATCATAAAGGTGCAGCGCACCGGCAACAGCGGCAATCACCAGAACAAGCGTAAAGGCAATGCGCCCAAATTTTGCAAAAAACGATTTCATTTCATCACCTATTGAATGAACAGGGCCGAAAGTCCGGTCAGGATCAGCACATAGAGGGCTAAGTCTGTCAGAGCGGGATGAACGGTTATTTTGTAAAAACCGATCCGCGCCAGACCAACATGGGCGATTTTCAAACACCCCCATGCCGCCAGTGCAATCACCAGTAACGTCGGAACATACAGGCCATAAATATTAAGAGTTTGGTTGATCATGCGGTGTCTCCGATCAGACCGCCTGCATGCGGCGCATCCGATCCGTTTCGTAAAGTCGTATTGCCCGCCACGGCAAAAGCAGGTGCGCCCTCCTTGGCAAGAGTCCGGCGCAACGCCACCAACGCAATAAGCAGCTTTTCGCGGTTTGGACCTTCTGGCAGGGCAATCGCGTCACACAGAACGCCATCAACCCCAGTCAGGATCACGTCATCGGGCGGGCGGTTAAAATCATCCAGTCTGTCTTCGAAATGCCGGGCGGTGTTTTCCAATACATCGTCAATCTTGGCCGACAATGCCGGTCCAATCTCAATACGCAGCTGACGCAGGTCATAAAGCACCGCGGCAATCGTGACTTCGGGCATCACGCGCAGCAACGTTTCACGGTGTTCAGGCGCCATCGCCAACCGCGGCAAGATCAAGCCCTGCCGATCCAAAAGACGGCGGATCATCATCATCCGGCCCAGCTTTAATTTGCCTTTGGCTACCGCGGCAATGTCACGCCAATTGGCGCGAACAAGGCTGCGAATGGATCGATCGACGGGCACAACCCGGATAAAGGATGTGAAAATCGCCGCCACGCCAAACCCAAAAAGCGATGCAATCCCACCACCCAAAAGCATCTCGACATTGCTGGTATAAGACGAACTGACATTCAAGATCATGACCACATTGACCAACATCGCCAAGCCAAAGCCATATGTTTGCGGCGACGTGATCAACACGCCCAGCAAAATGAAATAAGGCGCAAAAGACAATGCCAAAAGCGGGAACCCATCAATGCCCGGCAGGATCACAAGGCTGTAAATAAGCACCACCCCAACCGCCATCGCGGTATAGCGGATAAAGCCCTTAAGGGCCGGAACCGGGTTATCAAGAAACGACATGATGCTGGATCCAACCGCCGCCATCATCGCCGCGGTCGCCCCACTGGGCCATCCCGACATGATCCAGAATGCACAGACCACCGCCGTTGCAATCGATGCCGTCACGCCACAACGAAACGCCACGCCATAATCACGGTGCAAACTGCGATCACGGCCGACTTCACGCCAGCGGTTCACCAACATATCGGGCACATCACCGGCCCGAATACCCGCCCAAAGCGCATGACAATCGGTGTGATAATCCACAAGCCGATGCAGGCGATCACATAAATTCAATTGCAACAAAGACGCCCAGTCATCCCGCCCGCGAAGGGTCGCGGCATAGGTGTTAATCGCCTCATGCAACTCAGCCGCCTGCTCAACACCATGTGTTTGGGCCTGAATGGAGTCCGACACCTGCGTCAATAACGGGGTTAATTCCGCCGGAATGGATCCATTTTCCGTCTTAAGCGCGACCAATCGGTCGTAAATCCCGTAAAACACCGGCAAAATCGCCGCCATCGCGCTTTGCAGGGCCTGCAAATGACGCGTACGCCCGGCGAAACGGGATTTTTCATATCCCAAATGCAGGGCCAAGCCATGTAATTCGCCAAGGTCCGCCGCGATGCGGGCCCGATCGTTCTGAATGGCTTCGCCGTCTGCGTCCGGATCGAAGCTTTCTTCGCCCAGTTTGGCGATATCGGTCATCCACCCGTCAACACGCCCGGCAATCACCGGCCCGATGTGACGGGGAAAAACAACGTGGCTGACCAGTGTGGCACACAGGATGCCCAGACTGATTTCTTGGAAACGCGCAATCGCCGTATCAAACACAATGCCAGGGTCCGATACACACGGAAAACCAACAATCGCCGCGGTATATCCCGCCAACATAAAGACATAACTGCGCGGGGTGCGATCCAGCCGCGACATAAACAGGCAAAAGCCCACCCAAATCGACAGCACCGCCGATAAAACAACCGGCGCATTGACGAAATTGGGCACAAAGGCAACAGCGGCAACCGCGCCTAATATGGTGCCGAGCACACGGTAAATCGCCTTTGATCCCAAAACACCCGACATCGGATGGGCAACGATATAAACCGTCGCCATCGCCCACACCGGGCGATCAAGGTCAAACATCAACGCAATATAAAGTGCCAGGATCGACGCAGCAAAGGTCTTAAGCGAAAAGACCCAATCAGCGACGGACGGTCGCAGCGCAAGGATGGATTTTAACATATCAGCCGACCTTACTGCCCATCGCCACGAAGGATAAGCTTACCCAAAAGGCTGTGCATGACCTCAAGCGTGCGATCAAGATCTTTGGCATCGATATCGGCGGTCAGTTCGCTGCGCAGCTGGCCCAAGATCGTCTCGACCTCGGTCGCCTTTTGCTTACCCGCATCGGTCAGCGCCACCATTTTCGCCCGACGGTCGGTGGGGTCGCAGACCCGCGTCACCAACCCGTCGCGTTCCAATCCATCAATCACCCGCACAAGTGACGGTCCCTCGACCCCGATTTCATCGGCGATCAGGCCCTGGCGCGCGGCACCGCCACCGCGATGAAGCGCAATCAGCGGCATCACCATGGTTTGCGACAGACCAGACGACAAAAGCGTTCTGTTCACTTCGCGCTGCCAACCCCGCGCAACGCGCATCAACGCACTGCCAAGGGTCAAATATCCGGGTTCATGATCAATTTTTTCCATGCCCGGACCATAGCATGAAAATTAGATAGGATTCTAACTATTAACAATCTACCTGTTATGCAGCCTGCGCATAGGAACCAGAATAATTCACAGAGACCCGCTATGATTTTGTTTTTGTGGAATAAAAAACCGCAGCTCGGAAGCAGGCGAGAAATTCCGGCTTAGTCCGGCTTCCCAAACAAACCTGTCATCATCATGCTGGTAACGCTGGGAACTTCGTTTAGCGCCCGCCCATTGGCCAAAAATACCACGGCGGTTTTCTGTTCCGGGAACCATGAAAATTCGGCGGAATAACCAAAGTAAATCCCGTCATGCCCCCAAACCGGCCCCCAATCGGTGCTGCCGATCATAAGGCCATAGCCATACGAACCGTTGCCGGCAAAAATCGTATCGGTGGTCGCACGCTTTAATGCATTTGGCCCCAACAACACGCCATCAACAAACAGCGCACGGGCAAATTTGATCAAATCTTCTGCGGTCGACATCACGCCGCCATCGGCCAATTGATCGCCCACATCATAATCGGTGACGTCTTCAAGCTGCCCGTCATCATTTGCATCATCAAAACCGCGCGCCAAAAGGGCTGGACGCGGAAAACGACCAAAGGCCGTATTGGTCATTTCAGCAGGCTCGAAAATGCGGCGATTAAACACCGCCTCGATATGATCCCCTTCGACGGCCTCGATCATCACACCCAGCAAAATGAAATTGCTGTTGGATGATGCATAGGTTGAACCGGGCTTGAAATACGCATCATGGTCGGCAATCAGCGGCAACAACTCAATATTGCGCCAACCATGTTTGGGATCGCGCCCGACCAATTGGAAAAAGAATTCGCCATCAAGATAATCAGGAATACCCGAACTGTTACGCAACAGATCACGCAGCGTCGCGGTATCAGCATTGGCAATGCGCCCCTGAAATTCCTTGGGCAGGAATTTGCCAATCTTGTCGGACAAATCAATCCGCTTTTCCGATGCTAACTGCAAAGTCACCACCGCTGTCATCATTTTGGTCAGCGATCCGATATAAAACTGCCGGTCCGTGGTCATGCCTTCATCGGGGCGCACCGATGCATATCCGGTCGCCGCCAATCGCATCGCCCCCGTGTCATAGCCAACACCGAGAACAGCACCGGGCAACCCGGCCTGTTCAACATATTGATGCAAAAACGTTGTTAAGGGATCTGAACCAGATTTTGGCGCGGGTTTTGACGGGGCTGTTTTTGTCTGCGCCAAGGCCGGGGCCGCAACGCCCCACACGAAGATCAGGCAAATCGCCAACAAAAAGGCACCACCCTCTTTGCGCATTTGCGCCCCCAGGCGCGCATTCTTTGGCACGAAAACTGTCCCCGACTGATTGAAGTGCCCCCTTAATATGGTCAGCATTCGCTGTCAATCCAAGGAAAAGACACCGCTAATTCGCTATTTAAATCGGGATGGGCTCAAACTTTTCATGAAATTGCAATGCTATGGACGGCTGGCACGCTCTATATCGATAATATACTGCTCAATCGCGGCCAAAAGATCTGCGGTCAAAACTTCAACAGGCGCCTCGCCTGTTTCATCAAAGGCAGCCTCAATGACAGACGTTTTCGGCCCCAGATAAACAGCATACGCGTTCAGGATGATTTCGTTTTCATCGGGATTGCCCTGGCGCGGGGCGATCTGATCAAGAATACGATCACGCAACGCCATCGCCTGTTGCAGCGACTGACCAATATCAATCAACAACAGTGCTGTAATGCGCGCATGTGCGCTGTTACCTGCATTGCGTCCCGGCCAGTCTGGCACGACGGGATAGGGCCCACCGAGTGATTCGCCCATCGCCCACTCCTGCATGATGAAATCAATTTCAGAACTGCGCAATACGCGAGTCGCCAAACAGACACAATAGCCTTCCCGGGCCCAGAACTACACTTAAGGTCAGAAACTAGCCTCCAGTATGACCTCCAAAGGGGTGACCCAAGGCCACTTAAGACCTCATTAATCGAATATCAGAAAACAACCGCTGCCCTGAAATCGACATGATAGCTGTCAAATACCCGATTCGCTCAAACCGTATACAATGTCTTTCTGATATGCACCTACCCTCAAGAACAGCACCCTGCCCCTTGCGTATTGCGAAATCTTCTCTTCATCTCAATCAACGATCACTATTTGGCCTTGTTTGTATGAACGCGCCATATTTTCTTGACCCAAGGTCATTTTACGTGAACTACACTTCGGATTGCATTCAAAATGCACAACTTAGACTAGAAGCCGTGAACGCCAGACACACCCAAAGACAACCACGGTGTTTTTAGGGAGGGGGAGCGCAACTAAATGGGGGACCGCGAAAATGACCACACCACTCAAACCATTTATCTGCGGACTGGCCTTTATGGGACTGTTATTGCCGCTCACCCAAACCGCATCTGCTGCTGATTTGAGTACCGGCTGCACCCAATGGAACGGCAACAGTACCTTCCTGGTGAATTCACCACTCACCGGTAGCCAGGTTGATTTCAAGGCTGGGGAAGTCGCCTCGATAACAGTTACCGATACCGGCGGAGGATCCACTCTTACGTTCACCTACAATGATGTTGCTAATTCCAGTCCCGAAATCTTACGATCTGTCACCGTTGCAAGCGACGCCACCGAGACTGCAAACATTACGGTTCCGCAAGATACGACAGGTGGCCAACTCCTAGTGACCAAGCTGTCTGGCACCATTACTATGACGATAAACTGCGTCGCCGGGGCAGCTCCGACGCCTACGCCTGAGCCATCAGCAGAGACGCAAACGCCCGCCAGCACAACATCTGCCGTTGTTGCAGCGGTGTCGCGATCTCAGACCAGTGTCGTGCAGCAAAATATCGGCGCACGTGTATCTGCCATAAGCAACGCGGCTGGCGGTACAACTGGTGGCGGGATAAACGGCACCCCTACTGGCTCCGACCAAACATCACTGGCTGGCAGCAACTCCACGCTTTCTTCTTTTGCATACGACCATCAGGATACCGGTTACACCACCGACGACAGTGGCGCCGGGCTCAAACAACTGGCCATGATGGGCGACTTCGACAGCTCGCAATCTTTTGGCAATAATTTGTTCAATCTTGGCCCCGCCGATCAGGGTGGAAATAGTGGCACTGGCGGCGCATCAGGACCAGATGGGCGCTCTGCCCTTTCCACGCCGTCCCCTTTCACGGTTTGGGGACATGGGTCCTATACCAACGTGGATAACGATTATGCCAACGGCACGCTAGACAGCCGCTATAACGGCGATGTCTGGGGTTACAATATCGGCCTTGATTATCAATTCACCCAGACCATGACCGCTGGCGTCTCGCTTGGTTATAACGACACGGATTTGACCACGGCGTTCAATAACGGGACGTATGACGAAACCGGCTGGGTGGTATCGCCCTATGCCATTTACAGCCCGTTTGATGGGGTAAACCTTGTCGCCGAAGCAGGCTTTGGCATGGGCGACATCGACGTTACTCGCGATAATGGCGCGGTTCGGGGCAATACCGATTCCGACATCTGGTATGGCGCAGTCTCTGCGTCCTATCGGTATCGCCCGCTAACCGATACGCCGTTGTCTCTGTCCCCCAGCGTTGCGTTGCTTGCCGCACGCAAAACGGTTGACGGATATACCGAAAGCGACGGCTCCGTGGTCAAGGCATCGCATTCCAATACCCGCCAGATCAAACCGGCCGTCGAAATGGCTTACGATTTCTATCAAGGCACCATGACGCTTACCCCCTTTATCGAAGCGGGCATGATCCATGACTTCACCGACGAGGTAAATAACGACGCCACAGCCTTCAATCTGGGCGGCGGGGTGCGGCTGTCTGACAGTCAACTTGGCCTGAATGGCGCGCTTGAAGGCAATTACCTTGCCGGACGCAGCGATTATAGCGAATACACCCTTGCTGGAACCATCACATATGGCTTTGCCCTCAAGGATGACCAAGGACGCGACCTTGGCGTCGTCAAACCGTTCTTTGGCAGCAATCTGAACGAATTTGGCAATCAGCGTTTGCGCGGTGGCTTGGGCTATGCCTATGGCGACCTCACAAGCGAGCTGAGCCTGTCGCACATGATGTCGATCGCTGACAAAGATCACCAAAACGACACCAGCAGCATCGAGGTCAGCCTCTCGCTGCCGTTCTAAAACAGGTACGTTCGGATCATATCCGAGTAAGCCGGATTAATCGGACTGCTGTGTGATCTGCTGGCACCATGCCTGCAAGGCCACACACAGTTCCGATGTCTGGACAGAAACTGTCACTTCACCAGCCTCCTCATAGACCGGCGCGATGTCGGTCGTCTGTGGCCCGACACTCAGCATGTAAGCATTCATCGCCATTTCCCAATGATCCGCGCCGCCGTCCTGCACATCTCGGACATGGGAAAGGACAATATGTGCCCAGTCCGCTGCGCGCTGAATGTCCATGACCAAGCAGGCGGCAATCCGATCGTGACCGGCATTACCAGCCACCTTACCCGGCCAATCAGGAACAGGAAAATCACCGCCTGCCATGGTATGTCTTCCTTATGGTCCTAGCTTAACGCAACGGAAAAGCTGTGTTGATGTTGCCATTGCCCAGCGTCGCAAACGCAATGAAGAACCGTGTCGTGGCGTCGTCGCCGACGCAATGGCCCGGCGTTGCTGGGTCAGGACGGTTCATACCACACGTTGCCCATCCCGGTGCGCCCGCCGGGCACGCCACTGGATTTGCATGCGCATACAGGATCGATTGAACGACTTCTGCCTGACTGCAACCGTCCGGGAAAATGGTCGAAAACTTGGCGGGGTTTGGCCCGTTCGGGTTCACCAAGATTACGTTGCCACCATATATGCCATTGGCATTCGGCGGCTGATTGACCACGACATTGGCAACCGTTGCCGGGTTTACGCCCCCCGGACGAGAATGGAATCCGGCGGCGGTACCATTCTTACGGATCTCACCACAGAAAACGTGATCCGCATTAATCGGCGGAACAGTGCCGGTCCAATGCGGGTTCGCCGGGCAAGCAACCTGCGCTGACGCCAGTTGAAGCGACAGCAAAAACACTACCGCCACCATCAACGCGCCAAAGGCAAGCACTTGGAAAAGCTTTGAAAGTGTCGTCATAAACGACCTCCTTTGCTTTGTCTGATGCAGTTCCTGTCCTTGCAGAATAGCACGGACATACTGCCCACCCCAGACGCACCATGACCAACCATGTGACGGTCGTTAAAGCTGCGAAAATTCAAGCCCGATCCGCAGGGCAAGAACACTTGCGGGTTCAAACCGCATCGGCACACCGCCAATTTTCCCGCCATGCCATTGCGCCTTGGTCAGAACAAACGCGCCAAGCGGCAAGGGATGACTGCCGCGGAAATTAACAAGCGCACGGATTTCCTTTGGCTTGCGGATTGCTTCATCGCGCCACAGGCAATGATAGGCAAAAAGCGGCGTTCCCGACCGGCGATCCAGGAACACAAACGGCACTTCGTAATGCCCCCAACGCGCGTAATACAGACTTTCCATACCGACACTGGATGTCAAAAACTGAGTCTGAATGGCCGTTTCCGCCAGGCGCGTGATGGTCGCACTATCGGTCGCCCGCCCGCCGATCAACCCCGTCCGAAGCCCCGGATGAATCAGATGGACCTTAAACGCCACCGCACGCTGGAACGGTTTGGCATCCTGATCGACCCGTTCAAGGCGGCGCACCAGCCACGCACTTTCAAGATATTCCAAATACCGGCGCAAAGTGTTTTTGGCGATATCAAGCTCCCGCGCCAGCGTCTCGATCGAAAATTCCGACCCGGTATTATACGCCAAAAGCGCAAATAACCGATGCAAGTCCGACGGGCTTGAAATGCCATGAAGCCCCGGCAAATCAGAATGAAGGGAACGATGGATCGCGCGCGCTTCGCCGTCGCGATCATGAAACCCGCCTTCATTGATATAGGACTCAAACATCTCGTTGAGCTCAACCAAGCCATCAGGCACATCGGATGTATAACGCCCAACATTCGGGGTTTCCGGCAAAACGTCGCTGGGCGACACGCCCTTTTGCTCAAGATATTCGGCAAAACTAAATGGTGGTAAAAACAGGCTTTGAATATGGCCGGAACTATCCGCACTTGGTGCCAGCGCACTGACCGCCACTACGCGCAACATCGGATCGGCCACAATCAACTGGGCCAAACGGTCTTCCCAATCACGCTGATAGGAAACCTCATCAACAAAAATCCATAATGGATGATCGGCCGAAATCCCGCGCATGGAGCGTAGCAATTTCGGCAAACGCGGCAGGTCAATTTCCAAAAACAGAGGATGTTCAAGCGAGATGTAACACACATGACGGCGCGGCGTATCGGCATTGAGCAAGCCAGCAATCGCCTGGCGCATCATTACGGTTTTGCCCACCCCGCGTGGCCCGGTCAGGACAACGGCCTTTTGCCCGTCATGCTTTTCAAGGGCGGCCCAAAATCGTTTAAAAAAGGCCCGTTGCGGCAGGTCATGCACCAAATCATCGGTCACCCCGTCCCACCACGGATTATCCAGCATCAGCCGGTGCAGAAAGTCCCGTTCACCCGGATGTTCGATTATGGTCGCCATTCTCACCTACCCTGAATATACCGCGGCTGACCGCGCATCTTTGGCGATCCTGCCGGGAAAACCTTTAAATTAGGTATAGTGATAAACGCTATTTCGAATGTTTTCAGCAATTACCTGCAAACAAAAGAAAAACCGGACCCGCAAGGCAGGTCCGGCACCAAATAAAAGAAGGCAGCGATTTCACAGTTTAGACGCGTTGGGGATACGCGGGACGGGGACGTGAAAATCGCTGCCAAGTTCGTATGCGCTTGATTACGCTTTATCGTTAGGGGAAGAACCGGTGTCTTTTTTGTCTTTTGCGTCTTTTGACGTGCCATCTTGGCCATCATTGGACGCATCTGCCTTTTTCATCTGCTCAAGCTCGGACGCCAAACCATAATCGCCAGAGGCCACAAACCCCTCCATCGATCCGGTGCGACGTTCAAGGTCGTCAAACTTTCTGCGCAGCTCATCCATCCAGGGTTCTTCAAAATCAACACCCATGGTTGGACGCTCTTCTGACGCGGCACTTTCCGATGTTGCCTTTGCGTCATAGCGCGCCCGACCCGATGCACCGCGCCATTTTCCGCGCAGACCGGCAAACCAATCAGGATGATGGACATAGGCCCATGCAAGGGCAAACAGCATCACACCAACGGGGAAACTGAACACAAGGATCAGGACAAAGGCAATCAACACACCTTTGCGCGGAATGCCAAAAGCTTCTGAAATCCCGCGGGTGGTCCGCCCGATCACACCATCGCAGCGTTCACCGTTCTGGTTCCGGTCTTGGTGATGGTGGCGATGGTGGCGTTGCTGGCGATGCGAATGGCATCCGCCCCATCCGCGCGGACCGCGCTGTTTATGGCCGCGCTGATACCCGCCGCCATCGGCGGTTGCTTGCTGGGCACTCATATCCTGTTCCTCCATTCGACAACCTCGGCATCTAACAGGCGTTCAAGTGTTTCGACACGGCTTTCAAGACGCTTGGCCCGTTTTGTCAAATCCGAAACGATTGCTTTTTCGTGTTCGGTTTGCGCTGGGCTTTGGGTGCGTTGCGCCGCCTTCATCCGTTTCCAGACCGTTATGTAGTGAAACACCACCCAAACCGGTCCAACAATGACAAGAAACACAATCAAGGGTACGGCAATCGCCCACATGTCTGTCTGCTCATTCTTTGTTTAAGGAAGCGTATCGAAACACCCAATACGCTGCTTATTTTGCTTTCTTCACGCGGGCTTTAAGTTCCTTAAGGTCGTCTTCAATCCCAAGCTCGCCCTCAAGGTCTTCGAACTGTTCTTCAAGGCTCTGCCCGCGACCAAGGTCCCAGGAATCCGCACCGGCTTCAAGTTCGTCAATCCGGCGTTCCATCTGCTCATAGCGCAGAAGTGCGTCATCAATCTGACCAGAATGGATTTTCTCACGCATTTTGACACGCTTTTCAGCGGTCTGCATCCGGATTTCCACCGCGCGCTGTTTGCCTTTGGCTTCGGTCAGCTTGTTCTGCAATTTATTCAGATCCTCGTCAAACTTGCCAAGGGTCTCTTCAATCACTTCAAGCTCCCGCTCCAGAACAACGCTTTGATCGGCCAAACGACGGCGCGCCATCAGCGCCCCTTTGGCAAGATCGTCACGGCCCTTGGACACAGCAAATTCCGCTTTGGCGTCCCATTCGACTTGACCGTCATGCAGCTTTTTCAGCTTCCGCTCGACTTCTTTTTTGTCGGCGATCGCCTTAACCGCGGATGATCGGACTTCAACCAACGTGTCTTCCATTTCCTGAATCATCAACCGAACCATTTTTTCCGGGTCTTCGGCACGATCCAAAAGCGAATTGATGTTGGCATTTACGATATCGGACAAACGCGAAAACACGCCCATTGTCAGATCTCCTTTAAAAACGAGGGACGCAAAAATTCTGATCTCACTAATTCAAATGCCGTGCCAATTTTTACTATCTATGTATTTCAATGTATTATGCAATCATCAGACTATTTAAATTACTTTTACCGCGACTTTAATTTCATTTTTCGTTATCGTTTTTCGCGAAATGGATAGTCTGCAACCCATATTGGGCGAAGATCCGGTTTTTCTCGCCGCCCTTGAACATGTGTCCCGACTGGCACCGATTGAACGGCCATGTCTGGTGATTGGTGAACGCGGATCGGGCAAGGAACTGATCGCCGCACGCCTGCACTATCTGTCGCGCCGCTGGGGCGGACCATTGGTTAAGGTCAATTGCGCGGCCCTGTCGGAAACTTTGCTTGATACCGAATTGTTTGGCCACGAAGCGGGCGCCTTTACTGGTGCAGCGCGCCGCCATGTTGGCCGGTTTGAACGTGCGCACGGCGGGACGATTATTCTCGATGAAATCGCCACCGCCAGCCCGGTCGTACAGGAAAAACTTCTGCGTGTGGTTGAATACGGTGAAATCGAACGCGTCGGCGGGTCCGAGGTGATCGAAGTTGATGTAAGGGTCATTGGCGTAACCAATGAAAACCTCAAACAGCTTGCCGCACTGGGCAAGTTTCGCGCCGATCTTCTTGACCGTTTGGCTTTTGATGTCTTGGCCGTCCCGCCACTTCGCAAAAGACCCGATGACATCCTTTTACTTGCCGAACAATTCGCGCTGGCAATGACCAAACGCCTGGGACGCTCGGTTTTTTCTGGCTTCACACCAAATGCAGCCCAACAATTGCGCGGCTACTCTTGGCCCGGCAATGTGCGCGAATTACGCAATGCTGTGGAACGCAGCTTGTACCTGTCCGACGACGACGAAGCACCGCTCGACCATATCGTGCTTGATCCGTTCAAAGGCATCTGGTCGGAAACCGATCCGGACACGCCCGCACAAGCAGCCCCCATTGAAATGCCGGAACCGGAACCTGACCTTGGCATCGACTTCAAATCGCAGGTCGCGGATTTCGAAATCAAACTGCTCAAACAGGCGCTGCGCGCCAACGCCAACAACCAGACCGAAGCCGCCAAGACGCTTGACCTGAACTACCACCAGTTTCGCCGCCTTTTGGAAAAGCACAATCTGCTACCGGGGCGATAGGGCCTCATTTCAAGAATCTACCACCTTTGATTTTTTGATTGCAATATGTCCCAATCGCAGGTTTATTCACTTGAATATGATATTTCAATTCAGTGAGTTAAGTTGCAATGCCCAAATTGTTCCGTATTTCTCAGACACGCCAACGCGTGCGCAAGTCTGCACAGATTTCCATGGTTATGGCACTTTTCCTTACTGGAATGCAGACAACGGCAAGCGCCGAAGAATGGCTGCTTGCCCCTTACCTGCGGGCCGATCTGGGCTATTCCCATGCGCTTGACGATAAAGCTGAATTTTTGGACCCGGTTCAAACCGATTCAGTCGAAATTTCAGACCATAAAGGTGTGCGATATCAGATCGGCGCGGGGCTCGCGCTCACCGACTATCTGCGAACCGACATTACGGTATCTTATGGTAGCCGACTAACCACAGCAGATGACTATCGTGACGCGGATGGCATCGCGAACAAACCAGGCAATAAACTCAACAGTGGCGCGCTTGAGTCAAGCAACTGGACGACGATGATGAATGTTTACGTCGATCCACTTAGCTTCGCTGGCGTCGATCTCGGTGCCTTTTCAACCTACGTGCAAGGCGGCGTTGGCTGGGCGCGGAACAAGACGGAAAGAATGATCTTTGTAAACGACAATAGTAGTTACACTTCCGGCGACACGCATAACGATTTGGCCTGGCAGATTGGCGCGGGTGTCGGCTACGCGATTTCCGACCATTGGACGCTCGACATGTCCTATCGCTTCCTTGACATGGGCGAAGCTCGCGGTGGTGACAAATTTACTACTTCGGCGGGGACGGAGTTTGGTGTGGAGCCTGCCCGGTTTGACCTACGGGCACATGAGTTCATGGTCGGCCTGCAATATCAGTTCTGAGCCAGCCATTCGGCGAACCCGAAATACCCTCTAATCTATGCAGACACCCCGGACCTCGACATTCTCGCGGTTCGGGGTGTTTTGTTTTGGCAAAGCCAAAGGCTTCCCGGCAAGAAAAAAGCATACTGTACCAGCCAAAAACACCAAGCAGCCCCAAGAATGATCCGGAGATACCCCCGATCGACTTCACATCACAGGTCGCGGATTTCGAGATCGAACTGCTGGAACAGGCGCTGTGCGCTAACGCCGACAAACATGACAAGGCCGCCAAGGCGCTTGACCTGAACGACCACCCGTTTCGCCTCTTGCTTGAGAAACACGGGCTTTCGGCGCACCTTTAGATGCAAAAATCTGGCACGTGTTTATTTTTAATTGCACGCAAATACAATCTTAGGTTTAATCGAGCCGTAAAATTAAACATTTTCTGTAGGTTGCACGTCAATGTCATCGGATTCTTCCGCCTCTAAACCACGCAAACTTGTTCGTAAGTCAGTTCACGTTGCCATGTTCGCGGCACTTGGACTTGCTTGGTTGCATTCCACAGCGTCCGCCGAAGAATGGCTGCTTGCGCCATATTTGCGGGCTGATATTGGTTATTCAAGCACAGATGCTAACGACGCAACTGTTTTCGACGACGCTCCCCGAAAGTTTGAAACGGACCCCCATACAGGTGCCAGATTCCAAGTTGGCGCAGGACTAGAGTTAACCCGATATTTTCGCACTGACGTCACGATATCGTACCGCGATAACATGGCAGACCTCGATACCTTTGATAACTTGGGAGGCTTCAGGTTTAATGTCACTGACGGGCGTCACAACACATCAAACATTACCACAATGCTGGCGGGGTATATTGATCCGTTCGCCGTTTTGAAAATTGATACAGGTAACTTTTCCCCTTACCTTCAGGCTGGTGTGGGCTGGGCACGAAACACAACAAAGTCAAGCCGGATAACGAGCTCCGTACTTGACGGAAAAACAAGCGACGAACTCGCGTGGCAAGTCGGGGCTGGCTTGAACTATGCCCTGACCGACAGCTGGAAAGTCGATCTTTCCTATCGCTATATCGATATGGGCAAGGCACGTACGAGCAGGCTTTACACAGACGCTGGCGTGCCGGACATCCTCGTCGAAGAAGCTCAATTTGACCTAAAAGCACATGAAGTCCTGCTCGGACTGCAATATCAATTCTGAGCCCGCCATTCGGCAACACTCTGACATCACCTGATCTATGCAGACACCCCGGACCTCGATATTCTTGCGGTTCGGGGTGTTTTGCGTTGGCATTTCCGCAGGCCCCCACCTCCTTCAGGAAGCGTGATGTACCAGCCAAGAACACCGAACTACCGCAAGAATGATCCCGTGATGCGCTGGAATTTGCCGGATCGTGTCTTCTTTGCCTGCGGCGCGTGCCACATCCTTGCGCATGCGTTTCTTATGCTATATGGCCGCGATGACATGAAACCTCTATGGTTTCGCCCGCATGCGGGTTTTACGGGCAATCATATCGTTATTGCCTGGGATGACTGGATTTTTGACTATCACGGTTACAGCAACAGGCAAAAATTCATCACGCACTGCTTTCAAAGAGCCCGGCAACGTTGGTCCGGTTGGAATGCTGACATCACGGAGCTGCCCCGCGACGTGTTAATTTCCGAACCCAAATCCCGCGAAATTGCTGGCCTTTGGCTCCGCGAACCCACGCATTTTTTGCACAATGCCTTGCCCCGCGCAGAACGCTATCTGGACCGGTTTTCACCGCCCCCTCCCTCACCCCGAGACAAACCTTAAACGGCCACGACGCGATAGAGGATCAAACCGGCAAAAAACAACAAACCAATGGCGCATGTCAGATTCAAAAAACGCCAGATAAAAGGCGATGCATATCGTCGCGTCCAGCCAATGCCCGCTGCACACATAAAGCACCATAAAACCGACGACAGCATAAAACCGGCCAGAAAAACAAAGAACGCAGCACCACCCGGATCAGACACACCAAGGGCAGAAATCGTCCCACCAAGCGCAGTCCAATAGGTAATATTCAGCGGATTGGATAAGGAAAGCCCGGCACCAGCAACAAATGCCGATTGTCGCCCCGGCTGATGGCCCGTCGAACGCCCGCTCGAAAGCACAGGCACATCCCCCATCGCGTCGCGGAAACTTTGCAACGCCATCCAGCCAAGCAGCACAGTCCCCAAGATCGCCATGGGCAGCTTAACAACGGCCAATGTGAATATCGCTGCGACGCCCAAAAGCCCAAGCGCCGCCCAGATCAAATCACCAATCAGCGACCCGATTTGGACGGCAAAGGCCTGAGAAAATCCCCCGACCATGCCACGCCGTAAACTTTCAACAAAAATGGCCCCCGGTGCAGCATTGAACAAAAAACCCAGCCCAAAGGCCGATACAAACAATTCGATCATTGGCACCCTTTCAAATCGGATGCCACCTTAGTCATTGCGCGCTGTGACTGGCTTGGATGATCTTGCTGTTAATCGGTCAACGCGCGGGCAATCACCATGCGCTGGATATCAGATGTGCCTTCGTAAATCTGGCACACCCGTACATCGCGATAGATCCGCTCAACCGGGAAATCCTTGAGGTATCCGTACCCGCCATGGATTTGAATGGCGGCGGAGCAGACTTCTTCGGCAATTTCTGACGCAAACATTTTCGCCATGCAGGCCTCGGTCAGACACGGCTTGCGATCGTCACGCAGTTCTGCAGCGCGATGGACCAAAAGCCGGGCGGCGTCGATTTTGGTGGCCATATCGGCCAAGCGAAACGCCACCGCCTGATGATCAATGATCTTTTTGCCAAAGGTTTCGCGTTCATTGGCATAGTCCTTGGCGGCCTCAAACGCCGCACGGGCCATGCCAACCGATTGGGCCGCGATGCCGATGCGCCCGCCTTCAAGGTTCGAAAGCGCTATCTTGTAACCCTGCCCTTCCTCACCCAGCATATTTTCCGCCGGAACCCGGCATTCAACAAAGGTGATCTGACAGGTGTCCGAGGCATTCTGCCCCAGCTTTTCCTCGACCCGTGACACAACATAACCCGGCGTGTCGGTCGGCACGATAAAGGCCGAAATACCGCGCTTTCCGGCATCCGGGTCGGTGACGGCAAAGACAATGGCAATGTCGCCTTCGCTGCCCGATGTGATGAATTGCTTGGACCCGTTTAAAACCCAATGATCACCATCAAGTACCGCTCGGGTTTTAAGGGCACTGGCATCCGATCCGGCCTGCGGTTCGGTCAGGCAAAAAGCACCGATTTTTTCGCCCTGCGCCATGGGGATCAGGAATTTTTGCTTTTGGGTTTCGGTGCCAAAGTTCAAAATCGGCATGCAGCCAACGGAATTATGCACCGACATGATGGTGGATGTTGCGCCGTCGCCAGCCGCAATTTCTTCTAACGCCAAGGCATAGGCGACATGATCCATGCCCGCCCCGCCATAATCATCAGGCACAAGCATGCCTAAAAAGCCAAGTTCGCCCAGGCCCGCAATGGCTTCGGCCGGGAAGGTATGATGGGTATCCCATTTGGCAGCGTTGGGTTTGAGTTCGTTTTCAGCAAACTCGCGCGCGGTATCGCGCACCATGATCTGATGTTCTTCCAACCGCATGGCCGTAAATACCCTTCCCTCTTTCCCGATGGGCGATGCACCGGCTGCGATCTTTAAAGAACGTCAAAGCCCGGCTTATGCGCCCTGAACAAATTCGTCTTTGGCACTGTCATACTGCCAAAGAATGCCTTCTTTCATGCCGTACCACCAACCATGCAGGCTGAGGTCACCGGCATCAATCCGTTCCTGAATGAACGGAAACGTCGTCAAGTTTAACAAGGACTTGGCGACTGACTGGCGCGAAACCTCGTCAACGTCCGGGCCGTGATGCAAACAACATTTCGCCATGCTAACCCAAGCGCCGATAAAATCACGCTCTGGTACCTTGCCGGCTTCGCCATGTTCGACCAATGCTTCGATGCCGCCGCATCCGGAATGGCCGAGAATAACGATATCCTTGACCTTTAAATCACGTACCGCGAACTCAATCGCAGCCGACGTGCCGTGATAGTTTTCATCTGGCTCATAGGGCGGGACAAGATTGGCAACGTTGCGGATGACAAACATCTCGCCCGGTTCGGCATTGGTCAGGATCGCCGGATCAACCCGTGAATCGGAACAGGCAATCAAAAGCACTTCTGGCTTTTGCCCGCTATTAACCAGGTCTTCGACGCGTTCAGGGCGTTGTTCATAATACATCGCCTTAAAGCTTCTAAACCCAGCCAGCATCCGGTCGACGGTCGGTTTTGACATCCAGTCCATTCCCTTATGTGATCACGCACTCTGACGCCAAAATAAGGCCAATTGACCAAACTTGGTACCCCTCAATCACACAACCGCCGAAATCACCCTTTCCCGGTTAACGCCCTTTGGCAATTACAGAAGCTCAATCGCAACGGCGGTTGCCTCGCCCCCGCCAATACACAGCGATGCAATGCCCTTGGTCCCGCCGTGGGTTTTAAGCGCATGGATCAAGGTCACCAGCAACCGTGCACCGGTCGCGCCAATCGGATGGCCGAGTGCACAGGCCCCGCCATGCACATTGACCTTTGCGTGATCAAGTTCCAGATCGCGCATCGCGGCCATCGCCACCACCGCAAAGGCCTCGTTAATTTCCCAAAGATCCACATCGCTCACCGACCAGCCGGTTTTACCCAGCACCTTTTTGATCGCATCAATCGGGGCAGTGGTGAACCAGCACGGTTCCTGTGCGTGGGTGGCCTGTCCGGTGATTTGCGCAAGTGGCGTAAGTCCGCGCTTTTTGGCCTCGGACGCGCGCATCATGACAAGGGCCGCGGCACCATCGGAAATCGATGCGGAATGGGCCGCCGTGACCGTGCCATCCTTGGCAAAGGCCGGGCGCAGGGTGGGGATTTTTTCCGGTTTGGCTTTTGGTGGTTGCTCGTCGGCATCAATGGTGACATCGCCCTTGCGGGTTTCAAACGTCACCGGGGTAATTTCATCGGCAAAATGGCCTGCTGTTGACGCCTCTTGCGCGCGGGTGAGCGAGGTGATGGCGTAATCATCCTGCTCCTTGCGGGTGAAGCCGTATTTTTCGGCTGTTGCCTCGGCAAAGGTGCCCATTGACCGGCCCTTTTCATAGGCATCTTCCAAGCCATCAAGCGCCATATGGTCATAAACCATGTCATGTCCGTATTTATGGCCGCTGCGCATTTTGGGCAGCAAAAACGGGGCATTTGTCATGCTTTCCATGCCGCCCACCACCATGACGTCGGCATTGCCCGCGGTCAGGATATCATGGGCAAACATCACCGCCTTCATGCCCGAGCCGCACATTTTATTGATCGTGGTCGCCCCGGCGGCACGCGGGATCCCGGCATGCCAAGCGGCCTGACGGGCGGGAGCCTGTCCTTGGCCGGCGGGAAGGACATTGCCCATGATGACTTCGTCAATGTCATCGGCGGCAATCCCGCCGCGCTCAAGCGCTGCCTTGATCGCAACACCGCCCAATTCGGCCGCGGTGACGCTGGCAAAATCCCCCTGCAGCCCGCCCATCGGGGTGCGGGCACTAGAAACGATAACAATCGGATCAGAAGCGGTCATAACATTTACCCTGTATCTGTCTGTCAGTTGGTCGGCATTGCACCGAAAACGGCGGATTTATGCGACTTAGTCGGTTTCGTTAAACAGCTCGCGGCCAATCAGCATGCGGCGGATTTCACTGGTCCCCGCCCCGATTTCATAAAGCTTGGCATCGCGCAGCAAACGACCGGTCGGGTATTCATTGATATAGCCATTCCCGCCCAGTGTCTGGATCGCCTCAAGCGCCATCCATGTGGCCTTTTCCGCCGCATACAGGATGACACCGGCGGCATCTTTGCGCGATGTTTCGCCGCGATCACAGGCCTTGGCGACTTCATAGACATACGCCCGGCAGGCATTCATCGTGGTGTACATATCGGCCATTTTGCCCTGCATCAGCTGAAACTCGCCAATGGCCTGACCAAACTGTTTGCGTTCATGGATATAGGGCACCACCACATCCATGCAGGCCCGCATGATGCCGGTGGGGCCAGCGGCCAGAACCGCGCGCTCGTAATCAAGGCCACTCATGAGAACACGCACGCCGCCATGAAGCTGACCGAGGATGTTTTCTTCGGGCACTTCGCAATCTTCAAACACCAGCTCGCAGGTGTTCGAGCCGCGCATGCCCAATTTGTCGAGCTTTTGTGCGGTTGAGAAGCCCTTGAAGCCCTTTTCAATGATAAAGGCGGTAATGCCCTTGGGCCCGGCATCCAGATCGGTTTTGGCATAGACCACCAGCGTGTCCGCATCCGGGCCGTTGGTGATCCACATTTTGTTGCCATTGAGGATATAGCGATCGCCCTTTTTCTCTGCGCGCAGCTTCATCGAAACCACGTCGGACCCGGCCCCCGGCTCGCTCATAGCCAGCGCGCCGATATGGTCGCCGCTGATCAGTTTGGGCAGGTATTTTGCCTTCTGATCGGCGGTGGCGTTGCGTTTGAGCTGATTGACACACAGGTTCGAATGCGCCCCATATGACAGCGCAACCGATGCTGAGGCGCGGCTGATTTCTTCCATGGCGATGACATGTTCCAGATAGCCAAGGCCGGTTCCACCGTCTTCTTCGGGGACGGTCATGCCCAGCAGGCCAAGATCGCCGAATTTCTTCCATAGATCGTTGGGAAACTGGTTCTTTTCATCGATTTCGGCGGCACGCGGTGCGATTTCGGCCTCGGCAAAGGCGGAAACGGTTTCGCGGATCGCATTTGCGGTCTCGCCAAGATCAAATTTCAATCCGGGAAATTCGAAAAATGCCATGATATCTATCCTGCCCTGACTACGTTTGATTATTCGTTTAAAATGAAGAATGCGCGATATTAGTCATTTTCATGAACCAATTCCGCCGGCAGCTTCATCACCTTGAGCGTTTGAAGCGCGGTCGTGCACAACACCGGTTTTTCATTCCTCATACCAAAGACATCGATACGGGTGACAATGATCGACCGACCACGTGAAACAACCTCGCCCACAGCACGCAATTTTGGCCCCAAACCGGGTGCGACGATGTTGAGCTTATATTCAATTGTCAGCATCCCCCGATCGGCGGCAATGAGGCTCCATCCCGCGAACCCACCGGCAATGTCGGCCAGACCGGCAATCAGCCCGCCATGGAAAAAGCCGTTATGCTGCACAAGATCATCGCGGCTTGGCACGACCACCTCAACCCGACCCGGCTTTACATCGGTGACGCGCGCCCCAATCGACAGATTGTAGGGCTGCTGCGCGAAGCGATAGCGGACTTCGGCATCGTAGTTGGGGTTTTCGGGTTCAAACGAAGTCATGTCGCTCATGTCGCGATCCTGATGCTGAAACGGCACGGCCTTTGGCCGCACCGGGATATGACGCACTTCTTTTGTAGTTAACGTTTACGTTAACGTCAAATTAAATCCGCATAGCGATGCCGATTTAAGGATGCAAGTGCCGACCCCCGTCTACCGACCCCGTCGTTTGCAGATGCCATCAACCGCGCAAACCGCGTGACATAGGCAGCAGATGCGGTATCGGCAGCAGATCGTGCGCGTGCCTTGCAAGACGCGCTTGGAAAGGCGCGTTGGGAAAGGCGCGCTGGGAAAGGCGTGCTGGGCAATCAGGCCCGCTTGGTACTGCGACGCAGAACTGCTGAGTATCGACCGCCCACATGCCTGCCCACCGATCCAGATGATCCGTGGCGCTGATGCCGAAGTCTGCCCCGTTCCGTTCAAGATCATCGAGGTCGCCCCCAAAAGCATGAAAATCCTTCGGGTCGTCGTTGATGGCGAAGCAATGAAAACATTTGCCGGGGCAACGACGGGGCTGGAGGTCGGTGATGAAATATGGGCCAGTTCGTTCCGCAATTCAAAAATCGCGCGCTATCGGACGGAATAACCCGGGATCGTTATGCCCGTTGGCACAAACACCAATGGCGCGCCCCGAAAGACGCGCCATTGGTGATAAATTTTATCGCGTGAGTTTGGATCAGACGCTGGATCAGACGTTGTAACCGAGCATTTGCGGCAGCCACGTCACCAATTGCGGGAAGACAATGACCAGTGTCATCGCAAGCGCCATGGAGAAGACCAGATACAGCGTCCACGGAATGGTGCGTTCAAGCGGGATGCCGGCAATGCGTGAGGTCACCATCAGGTTGACCGCAACCGGCGGGGTGAATTGGCCAATGGCGATGTTCATGGCCATGACCACACCAAACCAGACCGGGCTCCAATCAAAGGCAGTCATGATCGGCATCAAGAGCGGCAAGGTGATCAGATAGATCGAAATCCCATCGAGCACCATGCCCGCCAGCAGCAGGAAGATCATGATCAGGGTGAGGACGACATATTCATTGTCCGACAGACCCAGCAAGGCCTGTGCAGCCATATCAAACGTGCCAAGTGTTGCCCCGGCCCAGGCAAAAATGCCCGCAAGGGTCATGATCAACATGATCACACCCGACGTCACAGCGGAATCGACAAACAACTGATACAGATCGCGCACCCGCATGCTGCGATAGACAAAAAGCCCGATCAACAGACCATAGGTCACGGTGACCACCGCCGCCTCGGTCGGGGTAAACAGGCCGGTGCGCAAGCCGCCCAACACAATCACCGGCGCAAACAAAGCCGGGATGGCGCGCACAAAGGTACGGCCCAGCGGCAAACGTTCGGCGACTTCGGCCCCGCCGAAATTATGACGGCGCGACAGCAACAATGCCGGAATAATGATCGCAACACCGGCAATCAAACCGGGGATCATGCCGCCCGCAAACAGCGCGCGCAAATCCGTGCCCGGCACGATCAGCGAATAAACAATCAAGGCCACCGACGGCGGGATCAAAATCGCGGTGGATGCCCCAGCCGCAATCACACTGGCGGAAAATTCGCGCGGATAGCCAGAACGCATCATCGACGGGATCATCACCATGGCAACGGCGGCGGCATCCGCCGGACCAGAACCCGACATGCCGCCCATCATCATGCAGACCAAAACCGCCACCACGGCCAAGCCGCCCCGGCGCGGGCCAACAATCGCACTGGCGAAATCCACCAGACTTTTGGCGACACCAGACCGTTCAAAGATCATGCCGGTCAGGATAAAGAGCGGGATCGCAATCAGGGGATATTTGGCAATGCCGTTATAGGTATTGGTGCCGACGGTGGCCAAGGCATAGACATCAAGACCAAAGTAAATCCCGACGACCCCGGCAAAGCCCAGCGCCACCGCAATCGGGGTGCCGATGATCAACAGAACCAGAAAAACAGCAAGCAAGGCGAAACTGGCGGTCATCATGACAGATCCCCTTTATCGGCGGAGGGATCTGTTGATGATTTTTGTGCCCGCACCAAACGCCACGCCCGGCCGATGACGCGGACCAGAATGATCGCGGAAATCAGCGGCAACCAGATCGAATAGATCCAGCTTGGATAACCAAGCCCGGCGGAGACTTCGTCATACTGATATTCGTCAAAGGCGAACAAGGCGCCGTAATAAACGATCATGGAAAACAGCAATGTGGTGACGACCAATGTCACCAATTCGGCCACGATCCGAACCGGTTTGGGGAAGCGTTCAAGGAAGAAGGTAATGCGAATATGTTCGTTGCGGGCAAAGGCAATGGACGCGCCCAGCAAGGTCATGGCGACCAACAGGAAGATCGAGAATTCTTCGGTAAAAGCGAAAGACGCGTCGGTCATATAACGGACCAACACATTGGCCAGACTGATCAGACAGATTAAGGCCATTGCCAATGCGGCAAGGGCTTCTTCGATCTTGATCGTTTTGCCCGGTGCCCCCGGATCAGAAGAACCATGGACATTGCCAGCGTCAGAGCCATTCCCCTGCCCATCTTTGGAAGAGGGGGCAGCCGAGAAATCAATCGGAATTCCGTCTTGATCCGCCACGGTCGGGACCTTTCACACAAATCAAATCGTCATCAGAGAAACAAAAGAGGAGACCGCGCAGATCGCGGCAAAAGCAAAAAAAGGCGCCATACCAAACCCCGAACCGGGGCGATGCATGGCGCCTGATTTTTATGCCAACAGATTATTGCGGACGATCAGCAATCGATTTTTCGGCCATATCGACCAGATCAGCACCAATGCGGTCTTTCCATTTGGCGTAGACATCACGGGTCGCATCGACAAATTTCTGACGCTGTTCGTCGGTCAGTTCGGTGAACTCGGCACCGCGGGCTTCGAGCGCCTTGATCAAGGATTGATCATCGGCAGTGGTGCCTTTGCGGGCCAGCTCGATGCCATAGGCACCGGCATCAACCGCCGCCTGTTTGAGGATTTCCTGATCTTCGGGGGTGAAGTTTTCCCAAACCCGTTCGTTCGAGGCAAAGATCAGCGGATCGGCAACATAATGCCACTGGGTGACATAGGTCTGACCGACGGTTTCGATTTTCGCGACGTCATACACCGTCAGCGGGTTTTCCTGACCGTCAACCGCACCGGTGGTCAGGGCCGGTTTTGCGTCGGCCCAGCTCATTTGGGTTGGGTTGGCACCAAGGGCGGTGAAGGTGTCGTTATAAAGCGGGGAGCCAACAACACGCATTTTCAAACCATCCAGATCGGCCGGTTCGGTGATCGGGTGTTTGGAGTTGGAAACCTCGCGGAAGCCATTTTCAGACCATGCAATCGGATGAATGCCTTTGTCTTCGATGGCCTCGAAAATCTTTTCGCCAACCGGCCCTTGGGTCAGGGCATCCATGGCGGCGTAATCTGGCATCAGGAACGGTAGGGAAAACAGGTTCAGTTCTTTGACCTGCGGCGACCAGTTGATGGTCGAGCCAACCGCCATATCAATGATGCCCTGACGCATGGCGGTGAATTCCTTGGTCTGGTCACCAGATACCAGCTGTGCGTTCGGATAGACTTTCAGATTGATGCGGCCATCGGTGCGTTCGGCAACGAGTTCGGCCCATTTTACAGCAGCTTCGCCCCATGGGAACGGCTGACCCAAAACGGTCGAAACTTTGTATTCGGATTTGTAATCGCTGGCATAGGCGGTCATCGAAAGCGACAACGCGGCGCCGAAACTAAGGGCTGCGACGAGTTTTGTGAATTTCATGAAAGGCGTCCTCCCGAGACATCTTGTTTGTTTTATGAAATTAAGTTTCCTTGGGAGCCGAACTTAGTATGAGTTATGTCGCGATAACAATACAAAATGACCCGAATATTGCGGCATTAGGCAAATAAAAACCCCATGGTCACTTATGATGGACCATTTATCGTTCGGGGGTTGTTTTGGTTTGCTGCGCGATGGGCGTGGGTTTGCGGGCGCGCATGATGCCGTTAGTTGATGGCATCCGCCCAGCGGCGCATATTGGCGTCAATCAAGTCGTCCATGGTGTTTTCAGAGACGAGCTTGAACAGGGCCTGGGCAAATCGTCCGCGCAGCTTTCCGGTATTACACGCCGATTTATGGGACATGGTCAGATAGAGGTTTTCCGTACTGACCGGCACGGAATAGCTGCGCAGGTTTGTCAGGTTATCGCGTGCGGCAACCGCCTTGCCGGGGAATTCTTCGTAGATCAGGTAATCGCCGCGATTACGCGCGAGCATCTGAAAACCTTGTTCCAGACTGGGGACTTCGCGGATTTTCAGGTTTTCGGCGGCATAGGTATCAAACTGCTGACCAAAACTGTTATCAATCACGGTCAAACCTTCGAGTCCGATTAAATCGGACCATTCATGATAGTGCAGATCAATTGTGTTTTGGGTCCAGATAACCGTTCGGGTGCGCTGAAAGGCGGGATAGAAATAATCCATATATCCCATGCGCGGCACAGTCAGAAACGCGCCGGCAATCAGATCAATGGTGCCATCGCGCATGTCTTGTTGGACACGCCCCCAACTGCCCGCATCGACAATATCAATCTGAACCCCGGCCAGTTCGCCAACACGCTTGACCATATCCGCCGCCGCACCGATCAAATGCGTTCCGTCGTCAGATCGCCAAAGATAGGGCGGATAATCGGGATTGCCCGAGGCAACCAGATGGGTGCAATCGCGCGTGCCATTGGCATTCATCACGAACGCGCCCAAGCCGGGGTGCAGGTGGTCGGACGGAGAGTTAGAGTTAGAGTTAAAGTTAGACTGCGATTGGGATTGAGATTTAGATTGAGACGGGGTTTCTGATTGGGATGTTTGCTGCGCGCGTAAAGCGTTCGGCGTTCCAAAAGCAAGAACAGCGGTCAGTCCTGCCGTTAGAACCACGGTGGGCCACTTCATGTGTTTCACGCTCCCTCGTCCCCTATCACGCACAGCAGGATACTTATCCTTACGAGGTAATGATTACGGGAAAATACCACTTAAGTATAGCAATCATCGGTGGTGATTATACAACCTAATGGTGTGAATGGTATAAAAAATCACCAAACAAAAAAAAGAACCGACTGTTGCCAGCCGGTTCTTTTGTCATTTTTCGCGTCTTAGATACGTAAGGGACCTTACGGACCTTACATATCGTTTGTCAGATTAAGCTGAGCGACGCTTCATGCCTTGGTTGCCACCACGACCTTCGCTGCGGCCGCCTTCGGCGCGACGCGGACGATCGTTGAAGTCACGGCGTGCGCCGCCATCACCACGGGCGCCATCACGGCCAGCACCATCGCGATTGCGGAAGTTGGCAGCACGATCACCGCGCGGCTTTTCTGCGGTACGGCGTTCGCCACCATCGCGCGGAGCACCTTCGCCTCGCGGACGGAAGTTACCACCGCGACCACCACTGCGTTCTTCGCGATCACCGCGCGGGGCACGATCATCGTTATCAAAACGTGGTTTGCGATCAGCGCGGAATTCACCGCCATCACGACGCGGACGATCACCGAAATCACGACGGGCACCATCGCGGGCGCCATCACGGCCGCCATCGCGACCACCGTCACGACCGCCAAAGCTGCGTGCGGCGCGTTCGCCTTGAACACCATCACGGCCACCGTCACGACCGCCGCCGAAGCTGCGACCACGGCCACCATCACGACCGCCATCGCGACCACCATCACGGGCAGCGCCATCACGACCACCGCCGAAACCGCCGCGTCCACCGCGACCGCCATCACGACCACCAGCGAAACCGCCACGGCCACGACCGCCGCCGAAGCCACCACGACCACGGCCACCATCACGGCCGCCGCCACCAGCAGCACGTGCCGGGGGAGCCGAATGGAATTCGTGATTTTCGTCGATGTCAATTTGCTGTTTGATCAGGCGTTCGATGTTGCGCAGCAAGCGAATGTCACGCGGCTCACAGAATGCAATTGCAATGCCTTCGGCAGAACCACGACCGGTACGACCGATACGGTGAACGTAGCTATCTGCATCTTGCGGCAGATCGTAGTTCACAACGTGGGTGATGCCCGGAACGTCAATACCACGGGCTGCAACATCGGTTGCGATCAGAACCGGGAACTGGCCATTACGGAAATTGCGCAGGATTTTCTGACGGATGCGCTGCTGTTTGTCGCCATGGATGGCATCGCTATCAATGCCTTCATCGCGCAGCTGGAACGACAGTTCGTCAGCGTCTGCTTTGGTTTTGGTGAAGACCAGAACACGGTCGGTATCATCGCGGTTCAGAATCTGAACAAGCAGTTTGGTTTTGTCGTGACGTTTCACGAACATACCAACCTGGGTCACACGTTCGGTGACACTGGCCTGCGGCGCGGTTTCAACCTTTACCGGATCGCGCAGAAGGCGATCGGTCAGATGTTTGACTTCTGCAGGCATGGTTGCCGAGAACATCACGGTCTGATGTTTGTGCGGCAGCAATTCTGCAACGGTCAGAACGTCTTCGGAGAAGCCCATGTCGAGCATACGGTCGGCTTCATCAAGAATGAAGACTTCGACATCGTCGAAACGAACCGTGTTACGCGACATGTGATCGAGCAGACGACCCGGGGTCGCAACCAAGATATCAACGCCGCGGCGCAGTTCTTGAATCTGCGGGCCCATCGGGGAACCACCGAAAACAACAGATGAGAAAAGGCGGATGCCTTTTTTGAAATCGCGCAGGCACTGGCCGATCTGGGTCGCCAGTTCACGAGTCGGCGCCAGAATGACGGCGCGCGGCTGGCCCGGTTTCGGGCGCTGCGGATTTTCAGCAAGACGCTGCAGCAATGGCAGGCAGAATGCAGCGGTTTTACCGCCACCCGTATGGGAAATACCCATAAGGTCGTGCCCTTCGAGAAGTGCGGGAATCGTCGCGGCCTGAATTTCGGTCGGCGCGGTGAAACCAGTTGCTTCAACATTGCGCAGCAGGGGCTCGATAAGCTTGAGCCCTTCAAAATTGGTCATAAAAGGAATATCCTAACTTTACCGGTGGCGACATGTTAACGCCAATGATGCCTGCTCAAACGCAGTCAAGACCGGTAACGCGGCAAAGAAGCCACTGCGTCGGACCCTGCAAGAGAGGCAAATGATGTGAGGCCACAACGTCATCACGTTGTAGCCGCCCTCGCCTTTTTCTTACAGTTCCTGACAGCTGATTCTGTCTTTGCAAGCGAAGGAATGAGCCGGGTGATACAGGTCATGTGCGGTGATGTCAATCGTTGACCGCACCCTGCCACGCCGGGCAGCTATGCAAAAACGCATCTGGACCGCATATCTTTTCCAGTTTTAACCATATAGTTAAGGATCAGTAGACCATACTCTACTCTGGCCTATTCTTAAGGGGAAAACCATGCGGTTTCGCGTAGTGACGGGGATCTTTGCAATTCCGGCAGTTTGTTTGCTGACATTGCTGATCATTATTTTGACGGTGGCGCTTAATTATCAAACCAGTCTTCGGAATGGTAAGTTTGAGCAAATCTCACATCTGACCGAAGGGGCGGTCACGATCGTTGACTCCTATATTGCCAAGGCGCAATCGGGGGAAATGACCGAAGCGGAAGCCAAGGCAGCCGCACTTGGCGTTTTGAACGCCTATCGATTTGACGGTGCGAACTATATCTTTGCCACCGATTACGACAAATGCATGGTGCTTGATCCACTGAGCCCCGAAGATGTTGGCAAATGTAACCCCGACAGCAAGACGCGTAACATGATCGTCACCACGGCACAGGCCGGTGGCGGTGTGATTACCTATGAGACCCAAAAGCCTGGCGAAGGTGACAGACGGATCGAAAAAGCGGCCTATGTCCGCCCGATCCCGGAATGGAACTGGGCGATTGGTGCGGGTGTTTATCTTGATGATGTTCAGGCAGAGTTCCTGGGTGTCATGCAGCGCATCGCCATTATTGCCGCGATTGCCATCGTGATTGCCGGTTTTGTTTCATGGTTTGTTGGGTCACGCATCGCATCGAGCATCAAGGGACTGAACACATCGATCCGCACGATTGCGGACGGCGATTATACCGCCGATGTCGACAGTGATTCCCACTTTACCGAGATTGGCAATATGGCCGAGGGCATTCAGGCCCTGCGCGATAAGTCAGCCCAAGCCCAGCAGCTTGAAGCCGATGCCGCCATTCAGAAACAAAAATCCGAGCAGGAACGTCGTTCCAATATCCGGTCCATCGCCCAGAAACTTGAAACCGAGGTTGGCGGTATTGCAGGGGCGGTGAACACATCCGTTGCGCGCAGTAACGACCTTGCGATCAGCATGGCGCACAGTGCCGATGGCATTTTGGGCCAAAGCCAGCAAGTGGCGTCTTCGGCCGGTGAAGTTTCGCAAAATGTCGATGCGGTTGCCGCCGCGACCGAGGAACTTTCATCGTCGATCACGGAAATCAATGTTCAGATTTCCCAGATGTCCAACACGGTTGAACGCGCCACGAACGAAAGCCAGAGTGCGTCAAACGACGTGGCCGGGCTTTCGGATGCGGTTGATAAGATTAAAGAAATCATCAGCCTGATTAACGACATTGCCGGTCAGACCAACCTGCTGGCCCTGAACGCGACGATTGAGGCCGCCCGTGCGGGTGAAGCTGGTAAAGGCTTTGCCGTGGTTGCCAGCGAGGTTAAGAACCTTGCGACGCAAACCGCCCGTGCGACCGATGACATTGCCGCCCAGATTAACGGCATTGTTGAAGGTACCGAACGCGCCGTGACCGGCATTTCGCGGGTTACCGAAACCATCGAACAGGTGCGCGGGGCATCCACCGCGATTGCCGCGGCCATCGAAGAACAAGGTGCCGCCACCCAGGAAATTTCGGGCAATGCCAACCGCAGTGCGGATGGCGTGAAACAGATTTCGCAAAGTGTCGATGAAACCATGACCAATGCGCAGGGAACGACCCGCGATGCCGAAGAACTGAAATCCGCATCCGAGGAACTTTCAAGCCGTTCGGCCGAGCTGACCCAGATCATTCATCGTTTCTCAAGCGATTTGATCAAACAGTCGGAAAGCTAAGCCGCGCAAACCCGCAACGGTTTATACTGCGTAGAATAAAAGGGCCGGTCTTTATCGCAAAGACCGGCCCTTTTTGTGTCTGGTTTGATGTCTTTGATGCCGCGGGTTTTATTCCGCCGGAAGGTTGTTTTCCTGACGGAACGGATGGGCAGGATAAACGCCCAGAATGCGGACTTCGTGGGAATAGAATTGCAATTCTTCCAGCGCATGGCGCAGGCCAAGCTGTTCGGGGTGGGCTTCGACCTCGGCAAAGAATTGGGTGGCGGTGAAGTGGCCCTCGACCATGTAGCTTTCAAGCTTGGTCATGTTAATGCCGTTGGTGGCAAAACCGCCAAGCGCCTTATAAAGGGCGGCGGCAACGTTGCGCACGCGAAAGACAAAGCTTGTCACCACCGGGGTATCATCATTGGCAATGTTCAGCGGTTCACGGGCCAAGATGATAAAGCGGGTGGTGTTGTGCGCGGCGTCTTCGACCTCGGTCCGCAGGATATCAAGACCATAAATCTCGGCCGCCAGAACCGGGGCGATGGCAGCAATCGATTTATCGCCCATATCAGCAACTTCCTTGGCGCAGCCGGCGGTATCAGACCCGACAACCGTGTTCACGCCAAGTTCCTTGCGCAATTTGCGGCATTGACCAAGGGCGTGCACGTGGCTTCGGATTTCTTTGATGTCGGAAATCTGCGTGCCGGGCAAAGCGACCAGCGCGTGGTTAATGCGCAGGAAGGTTTCACCGATGATATGCACACCCGATTCGGGCAGGATGTGATGCACATCGGCAACGCGCCCGGCCAAGGTATTGTCGATCGGGATCACCGCCAGATCGACATCGCCGTCTTTTAACGCGCCAAATGCGCCTTCAAAGGTCCTGCAGGGTACGGTGGTTGCACCCGGAAAAGCACGGCGGGCGGCCTGATCGGAGTAAGCCCCGTGCATTCCTTGAAAAGCGATCCTTTGTTGCGCAGTCATCTGGCTGTTTCCTGGTTGGTCAAAATGTTTGGTCACGAATGAGCGGTCGGTGATCGGTAATCATTGGTCATTGATCACTGATCACGGATCCGTTGGATAGAGAACCCCAATTACGCGCCGAGCACAAGGCGGGCCCGTTCGAGGTCTTCGGGGGTATCAACACCCAAGGGCACCCCATCGACCAAGGCGACCGCAATCACCATGCCGTTTTCAAGCGCGCGCAACTGTTCAAGCCGTTCGCGTTTTTCCAATTCCGCAGGCGGCAGGGAAACAAACCGGTCAAGGGCCGCACGGCGATAGGTATAAAGGCCGATGTGATGATAAAGCGGGCCATCGCCAAACGGCGCGGTCGCACGGGTGAAATACAGCGCGCGCGCCACACGTTGACCGTTAAAGGCGACAACCGCCTTCACCACATTGGGATTGTGGCGTTCTTCTTCGCGCTTAATCTCAGCCGCCAAGGTCGCGATATCGACATTCGGATCTTCGAGCGGATCAAACACCGCGCGGATATCATCAGGTGAAATGGTGGGCAGATCGCCCTGCACATTGACCACGGCATCGTATTTGCCCTCGGGATCAAAGGTTTGCAGGGCCTGATGCACCCGGTCCGAGCCGCTTGGCAAATCGGGATCGGTCAGAACGGCCATGCCGCCAGCGGCCTCGACCGCATCGACGATTTCCTGTTCGGCACAGGCGACCAGAACGGGGCCAATTTCGGCCTCCATCGCGCGGCGCCAGACCTGAACAATCATTGGCTCGCCACAGATGTCGGCCAACGGTTTATTGGGCAGGCGCATGGACGCCATGCGGGCGGGGATAACAACAACAGGATTGCGCGGCGTCGACATGTTAGAACTCCGGTCAGGCATCAGGGCCATGCATCATATGTCCCAATAATTAGCTCGATTTGATCTCGCGCAAAGCATTGCGAATACACGAGATGCCAAAAACATGGCTGTGAATCGGCGGGACAATAGCCCGTTTTAGGGATTTGGTGAAAGACGCAATTGCTTTTTTAGAAGCGATAGACGAAAGTTTATACGCCTTTGTTTTCGCCTTTGTGTTTAAGAAAGGTTGATGCAAATCGCTGAAACGTATAGTTTCCCACCGATCAGTTTTGTTCGGTCGTGCATGCGTGTTGCGCAGTTTTGTGCAGCTTCTAGGGAACGCATGTATAAACTGATCAATATTATATAAGAAACCTGAGAGTGATTAGGCTGTAACGGGGTCCCGTCATGAAAACGATGGAAATCAACAAGATCGTCGCCGGAGTCATTTGTGCCGTGCTTTTAGTCGTGGTTGTCGGAAAGATCGGTGGCGTCCTTGTCCATCCCGACGAGCTTGAAGCACCGGTATATCCGTTCTCCGAGGATGTTATGGCGGGCGCAAGTGCACCGGCTGCCGCACCGAGCAAACCGGAAGGACCGGAACCGATCCTTGCCATGCTGGCATCTGCTGACCTTGGTCAGGGCGAAAAGGTCTTTAAGAAATGCGCATCTTGCCATGATGCATCCAAAGGTGGTCCGAATAAAACCGGCCCGAACCTGTATGGCATTGTTGGCGCGAACTTCGCCCACAAAAGCGATTTTTCCTATTCCGACGGCATGGCCAACCATGGCGGCCAGTGGGGCTTTGCTGAGCTGAACGAGTTCCTTTACAAACCGCGCGATTATATCGACGGCACGAAAATGAGCTTTGGCGGCCTGAAAAAAGCATCTGACCGTGCAAACGTCATTGCGTGGCTTAACAGCCAGTCAGACGATCCGAAACCGTATCCGGACCCGGCAGAAGCCGCCGCGGCCGAGGCCATTGACGATGCCGGCGAAGCGGTTGACCAAGCGGTTGATGCCGTAGGTGACGCCGCCGCAGAAGCCGCCGACGCAACTGGTGAAGCGGTTGATCAGGCTGTTGATGGCACCGCAGAGGCCGTTGACGATGCGGCAGAAGCGGTTGAAGACACCGCCGAAGACGCCGTTGATGCGGTTGAGGAACCCAAAGCAGCGGAATAAGTGCTGCTGGTGTCAGACTTATGGGACAGACTTATGGGTCAGACTTAACCATCTGGACCATCTAGGCCACCTAGTCTATCTGGCACGCATCTAAATTTTCAAATCTGATGTTTCAGATCGTAATTCGCAGGGGACAGGAAACTGTCCCCTGTTTGCGTTTGAGACATTTATGTATGGCGTCCTTGCCTTCTGGGGCCAAAGCGGAAATATTACCTGCCACGCCGCATTTTCTCATTGCCTGCAGGGATACGCATTCATGGAAGATCTCGACCAATTTCTGGAAATCGCCCACAAACTGGCAGATGCCGCGCGCCCGGTTGTGCGCAAATATTACCGCACCCCGGTCGCGGTCGATGTGAAGGCCGATGACAGCCCGGTGACGATTGCCGACCGCGAAGTCGAACGCACCATGCGCGATATTCTGGGCAAAGAGCTTCCGGATCATGGGATTTTGGGCGAGGAATATGGCCGCGAAAATGTCGATGCGGAATATGTCTGGGTGCTCGACCCGATTGACGGCACCAAGTCGTTTATTTCCGGCAAGCCAAGCTTTGCGACCCTGATTGCCCTGTGTCATCGCGGCAAACCGGTCCTTGGCATCATTGATCAAGCGATTACCGAGGAACGCTGGGTCGGGATGATGGGCAAGGCCAGCACCATGAATGGCAAAGAAATCAGCGCGCGCGAATGCGAAGACCTTAAATCGGCGACCTTCTTTACCACCGCACCGGAACTTTTCCGCGATGACGCCAAAAAGGCCTATGACGCGGTATCAACGCAATGCCGGGTGCCGATGTATGGTGTCGATGCGTATGCCTATGGCCTGACCGCCCTTGGTCTGGCCGATACGGTGGTGGAAATCGGGCTTCAGGCCTATGATTTCTGTGCACTGGTGCCCGTCGTCGAAGGGGCTGGTGGCGTGATGAGCGACTGGTCGGGCAAGGAACTGACCATTGACAGTGATGGTGCGGTGATTGCCAGCGGCGATGCGCGTTGCCATCAGGATGTGTTGGAGACCATTAAGGCCGCAATGGGCTGATCCCTGCCTGCTCTGCGCGCCTGCCAACCTGACAGCCAAGTCCGATCTAAAGCCGCCCAAAAGCCCTACCTTCTGCGAATTTCGACCAACCGGAGCCCCCAATGACCCAGTCCCACCCGTTTCTTGCCATGGCGCACAAACTTGCCGACGTCGCGCGCCCGGTTTTGCAAAGCTATTACCGCAAACCGGTCGAAATTGACGTGAAGGGCGATGAAAGCCTGGTGACGATTGCGGACCGGGAAATTGAACGGGCCATGCGCGACATGATCAATGCTGAACTGCCCGGTCATGGCATTTTGGGCGAAGAACATGGTTCGGAAAATCTCGACGCGGAATATGTCTGGGTACTGGACCCGATTGACGGCACCAAATCGTTCATTACCGGCAAACCCAGCTTTAACACCCTGATAGCGCTGTGTCAGAACGGCAAGCCGGTGCTGGGCCTGATTGATCAGGCGATTTTGGATGAACGCTGGGTCGGGGTGGCAGGCCAGCCCACCACCCTGAATGATAAAGTGGTTTCGGTGCGTGAATGTGCGCATTTGCGCGATGCGACGATTTTCACCACCGGTCCGGACCTTTTCGTCACGCCAAAGGCCATCGCCGGATATAAAGCGGCGTTTGGCGCGGCCAAGACGCCGGTTTACGGCATTGATTCATATGGCTATGGCCTGATTGCCATGGGATTTGGCGATGCGTTGGTTGAATCGAACCTGCAACCTTATGATTTCTGTGCCGCCGTGCCAGTGATTGAAGGGGCTGGCGGGGTGATTACCGATTGGGATGGCAAGGCATTGACCATCAACAGCGGTGATCTGGTGATTGCCAGTGGCGACAAACGTTGCCACGACGAAGGCCTTGCCGTGTTGCGCAACGCAACGGCCTGATGGGGCGTCGTATTCCCAATACGGCGTTTCGGATTTTCGATTGAGGGGCCGCGTTTGAGGCGTCAGGCTTCGGGGTTGTGCGTAGGCGTTGGGGCGCGTTCTTGCACCTTGCGTTCTAGGGCCGTGTGCCTAGCGTCTCGCGTCTCGCGTCTCGCGTCTCGCGTCTCGCAACAGATCGCTTTTGAGGTGCCCGCGCGCAAGGCACTGCGGAGCGGTTATTGCTCGGTCACGGCAAGGCGCAGACCAAGGGCGATGAACATCCCACCCAAGGCGCGTTGTAACCAAACCCCGAATTTACCCAGAACTGCATTACCCCGGATCCGTGCGGCTGCAGCCCCGACCATCAGAACAATGGCGGTTTCCACCACAAGCCCGATCAGATTAACCGTGCTGCCCAGAACAAGGAATTGCACCGTGCCATGGCCGAGTTCGGGATGGACGAATTGCGGTAAGAACGCCAAGAAAAAGATCGCGACTTTGGGGTTGAGCACATCAATCATGACCCCCTGCCGCCATGCCTGATAGGCGGTGATGGTGCGTTTTGGGGTGGCGACCGATGTGGGGTTGAGCCCCTGCCCGGCGGCATCAAGCGCCGTACTGTTTTCGAGGTCATCTTGTGCCGGTTTGGCAAAGCTGCTGCGCAGGGCGCCAATGCCCAGCCAGACCAGATAAACCACGCCGACCCATTTCACGATGGAAAAGGCAATGGCCGAGGTGGCCAAAATCGCCGAAAGACCAAGGGCAGCGGCCAAAATATGCACACATGCGCCCGAAACCACGCCAAATGTCGAAAAAAGACCGATTTTACGACCATAAACGGCAGTTTGACCGACAATATAGGCCATATCCGGCCCCGGAGAGACGTTGAGAAGCAAAGCCGCGATCAAAAACGGGCTATATTGGATCAAAATATCGGTCATAGGGCGGTTTCCCGAAGATAGTAAATAAAATCAATCTCAAGTGGTTTGCCACCTGCTTCGAGCACCATGGAAGACAGTTGACCACGGTGATGGGTTTGATGGTTGAACATATGCCCCAAAACCACATCACGCGGCATGACGTTCGCCCCGCCCGACACCGACTGATAACTTAAATCCGAGGACAGCAGTTCTTCGGTCAGCTTGGTGGCAAAATCAATGATCGCCTGATCCTGTGCGGTGCGCGCGGCGCGCAGATCGTCAAAGGCATCAAACAAAACGGTATCAAGCGGCATGACTTCGGGCGCGCCCAAAAGACGCGACAACCACAAACGGTCAGCAACCAAAAGATGGTTTAGTGTGCGCATGATGGACGGGAAAAATGCCGTGCGCGGCGCGTACAGCGCATCTTCGGGCAGCGCGGCACAGGCATTATAAACGTGACCATTGGCCCAACGGTTATAGCCCGCCATGCGTTTGAAATAAGCAACCCCGTTCATGGTTTTCTCCGTTCCTTGTTGTCAGCGGCGGCGTTTGTGGCAACGCGTGGCCTGCGCTTAGTCTGGCTTAGCTTGCCTTGGACGTCATGTCTTCATGCTACCGGCGCGACGGTCGTCTGTTTGGCGGTGTCATCGGCCTTTGGGTCGGATGCGACCTGTTGCAGGATCGTTGCCGGTGGTTTTGGCATGCGTTTGGTCAGAATAACCACATTGCCCAGCAACGTCAGCCCAACACCAAGAACGATGTTGGTGGTCCATGTGAAATCTTCGAACCATGTCGACAATAACAAGGCCACCACCGGGAACATGACCGAGCTATAAGATGCGCGGTCCGGGCCGATTTTACCAAGCAGCGTCAAATAAGTGCCAAAGCCGATGACCGAGCCAAACAGTGCCAGATAGACGAGGGCTGCGATAAAGGACGGGCTGGTATCAAAGGACAGCGGCACACCGGCGATCAGGATATAGCCAAACAGCAACAACGTGCCATAGAGCATGCCAAAGGCATTGGCCTGAACAACAGGAATGCCGTGCCCCTGATTGCGGGCCGAGGCCATATTGCCAAGTGATGCGATATAGCTTCCGGCCAAGGAGACCAAAAGCCCGATGCTGCCCCCGGTTGCCAGATCAAACGCCGCCAAATCGCGGGCAAATACCAACGAAATCCCGGCCATGCCGATGACAGCACCAATAACGGTGCGGGTTTCGGGGCGACGGCGGAAAAAGATCGCGCCATTGAGGATGTTCATGATGACGATGGTCGAAAACACCACCGCCAACAGCCCGGATGTTAAATGCGCGCTGGCGATATAGATCAGAACATAGTTTACGGAAAACAGGCAGGTGCCAAGGGCGGCCATAAACACGTGATCGCGCAAGGAAAACCGCATTGGCAAACGGCGGATGGCACACCATGCCATCAAGATCAGGGTCGCCAACGCAAAGCGATAGGCAACCGCGACTTCGGGGGCGACAGAAAGCTGAAACCCGATAGCGATCCAGGTTGATCCCCAGATCAGAACAACAACCGCATATAACCCCAGCAAGCCCATGGCGCACCCCAACAAGAATTGAAGCCGCAATCTAGGTCAGAAACCGCGCCCGCGCCAAACCAGTATTTATCATCGAGGCATTAGCTGAACTAATACCACGCCCCGGCATGGCTTATCCATGAGGACCCGTGATGGGCCATTTTGTGGCTGAACCAAAGCATGGGGCAGCGTATTAGCGGCGCTTACGCTTGGTTTTTGGGGCTTGGTTGGTGTTTGGACTGGTGTCCGGTTTGCGGTCTGGACTTGGCTCTGGGGCGTCGTCCGTTTCTGTGTCTGACGCTTGATCTTTCTCGGTATCGGTATCGGTGTTCGCGTCCGTATCTTTGGCCGTGTCCGCGTCGGCTTTGGGATTGGTGGCGTCGGTGGCGTCATCCGTATCATCGGCGTCATCGGTATCGGCGGTGTCGTCTGTGGCGGCCTCGGGCCGTTTGTCCGCGGTCACATCATCCCCGTCTTCCTGCCCGTTTTCGGGCGCGTCCTGTGGCGCATCTTCTGGCGCGTCCTCTGTCAGGTCTTCGGCCAGATGATGTTCCAAGGCTTGGCGTTCGGCGTCGGCCGCGTCATCGCCATCCAGCAGCGGGGCGCGTTTCGCGTCCTTTTCGGTGCGGCGACGGGCTTGCCAGTCTTTCCAGATCGACAGCAATTCGCTGCGTGATTGGAAAATCGGGATTTTGCGTTTGGGTTTGACGACTTGTTGTTCGACCGCCAAGCCAACATCGGTGACACCATGTTCGTCATCGGTTCGGCGCACGATCAGTTCAACCGTGCCATAGGCAATGCGATCCCCCAGTTCGAGGTTATCGGCCAAATCACGTTCAAGAATATCGGCCACGGTCAGTTCGCTGTCTTCGTCCTTAACCGCGAAGCCATACAGGCGGCCAATATCAGCAATGCTGGTGGAGGCCGGGAAGCTGAAATCGCCAAACAGTTCGACGTCATTGGCCCCCTCGGCCGGGCCGGCGAACAATTGGTCGAGCAGATCAACGTGACGCGGGGGCGTTATGATATAGACCTGATCGCCGCCCTGAATGGGGCCGGCACTGTGCGGGCGAAGCGAGGTGCCTTCGCGCAGGATCAGGCTGGGTCGGGCCCAACGCGGGATGCGCTGCCCGGTGGCAACGGCACTTTCGGCGTGGACGCGGTAAACAACGATTTCCTGATTGGCGTTGCCCGGCAATTCAAGATCAATACGGTCAACCGGACCATGGCGGGGCGGAACAATGATGCCCAACCAGCGCGCCATGCGCCGGATCGTCCAGCCTTGTAACAGAAGCGATGTAATCACGACGATAAAGGCGGTGTTAAACAACATCTGGCCTTCGGGCACGCCTTCGACCATGGGGACAATCGCAAGCAGGATCGACACCGCCCCGCGCAAGCCAACCCATGAAATAAAGGCGGTATCATTGCGCGAGAAGTTAAAGAACATCAGGCACAGCCACACCGCCAGCGGACGGGCGACAAACACCAAAACCAATGCCAAAATCACACCGGGCACCACCACCGCGCCAAAGTCCGACGGGGTGGCAAGCAGGCCCAAGGTGACAAACATTGCGATTTGGGCGAGCCAAGTTGTGACATGCTGGAAGCGGCGGACACCGACACTCATGCGCATTTGTTTGTTCCCGGCATAAAGCCCGGCAACATAAACCGCCAAAAAGCCACTGCCGCCCAGGATGCTGGTGGTGCCAAACAAACTTAGCGCGCAAGCCAGTGTAATGATCGGGACCAGCCCCGGTTCAAGCTTGATCCGATTGATCATCTGAACAATCGCAACCCCGCCCGCCAGGCCGAAAACAGCCCCCAGACCAATTTGCAAAACAAAGCGTTGCAGCAATTCGACGGCGATATTATCGCCCCCGCCCAGCACGATCAGTTCGACCAAGGAAATGGTCAAAAACACGGCCATGGGATCGTTCGAGCCCGATTCAACTTCCAGCGTGCTGCGTGTGCGATCACGGAGATTAATGCCGCCAACGCGCAGCAGGAAAAACACCGCCGCCGCATCGGTTGAACTGACAATCGCCCCAAATAACAGGGCCACAAGCCACGGCACATCGAGCACAAGCCACGTGATGCCACCAATCACACCCGTGGTGATCATGACCCCGAAGGTCGCCAAAACCACAGAGGGCCCGGCGGCGATTTTTAAGGTTCGCAGTTGGGTTTCAAAGCCACTGTCAAACAAGATCAGGGCCAGCGCGATGGAGCCAATGAAATAGGCAAGCGGGGCATTATCAAAGGTGATGCCACCAATGCCATCCTCGCCCGCAGCAAGGCCGACAAACAAAAACACCAACAGCAAGGGTGCGCCAACACGGAAGCTGACCAAGCTTGTGAATACAGCGACAATCACCAGAATCGATGCAATCAGGATGACCAGATTCATCGATTCAATCATGCGTGTGCTCCTGCGTTGTGGGCGTTTTTGCCGTTATGTGAATGACCCGGTCCCTTGGCAAGGAAGACGGTGCGGGTCAGAAGTCGTGTCGCCAATAAAGCAGTAATGTATGAATATATGCCTGCAATCTGGTGGCGATTTTGTGGATATTCTGTGTGCCTTGGCTATATGGCGTTTTTTATCCGTTAAAACAGGATAACGCCGATTATATTTATCCGTCTTTTTCGGCAGAAGCCGGAACAAAGGATGTTTCCTTGGCCGTGGACAGGGCGATTTCCGGCAAGACTTCCAAAATACCGCCAAGTTCCTTGATCGTATCGGTGACAAAGCTTTCGAGATGGGCGGTATCGCGCAGGCGCAGTTTCAACAAGAAATCAAACCGCCCGGTCATGTGATGACATTCGAGAACTTCGTCTTCCTTGATCAGGGATTTGACCAGTTTTTTGTTGCCCTTGGCCGGATCGGTGCGCAGCCAGACCATGGCGGTCAAGGCGCGGCCGATGGCGTTGGGATCAACCGACACCTGATAGGATTTAATGATGCCCTGATCGCGCAATTTGCGCACCCGATCATTGACCGCAGAAACCGACAATCCGACCTTGGACCCGAGAACCGAATAGGACAGTGATGCGTCTTGCTGTAAAATGTCGATCAGCTTGCGATCAATCATATCCATGAAACTTTCCCCTGATGCGTTTGTTTTGATGTGTCTGATGTTACACGAAAATCAGGCCCCCGAGAACATTTAGCCCCAAACAGCCAATGTCGGTTGTGACATCACCGCTGCCAGCCTTGCCCGATGCGCACCCCGGGGGTCGTGCATTGTGGCAAGACAGGTGCGCACATTTGTCATACAACATTGGAAGTTATATAGTTTCCCGGCCTGTGTGGCGCAAACCGCAAGATGAATACCGATTACGCTGACAGTTTCTTGGCCGTTTGGCGTGCCCCATCATCGTTTTTCGCACCCCAATTCCTTTTAAGGGTCCTGACCCCGAATGCAGCCTTTTGGCCCCACCGAAAATAATGTCCTGCGTGGCATGTTGCTTATGATCGGCTCTGCATTTTGCATGGCCGCCATGGCGGTGTTGATCCGCTATATCACGCAGGAAGTGCATCCGTTCGAAGCGGCATTTTTCCGGAATCTGTTCGGTTTGCTGCCGATGCTGCCCTTTATTCTGGGCCAAGGACGCGGTGGATTGAAAACCGCACGGTTTAAGCTGCATTTCATGCGCGCGGCCCTTGGCCTTGGTGCGATGTTGTGCCTGTTTTCCGCCCTTGCGATCACCCCGGCGGCACAGGTGATTGCGATTAACTTCACCCTTCCGATTTTAACCACGGTGCTGGCGGCGATCATCGTGCGCGAAGTGGTGCGCGCGCGGCGCTGGAGTGCGGTTGCGATTGGGTTTGTCGGGGCGATGGTGATTATCCGCCCGTTCGGCCAGAGCTTTGAAACCGGGGCGATTTTAGCACTTATTGCCACCCTGTTTATGGCATCGGCCATGACAACGGTGAAGATGCTGTCGCAGACAGATAGTGCCAATGCCATCGTGACATGGATGGGGCTTATTATGACGCCGCTATCCTTTATACCGGCCCTTTATTATTGGCAGACGCCGACCGTTTGGCAGTTGGGGGTTCTGGTGTTGATGGGGGTGTTTGCCACAGCGGGGCAGCAGCTTTTGGTGCGGGCATACCGGGCGGCGGATCAGTCCTATGTCATGATTTTTGATTTCTTGCGCCTGCCCTTTGTCGCGGTGATGGCGTTTATCATGTTTGGTGAAACGGTCGATATTTGGACCTGGGTCGGGGCGAGTTTGATCATTGGATCGGGGCTTTATATCGCACGGCGCGAAGCGGTTTTGGCCAAGCAGGCCCGGATTGACGCCCGCCTTGCCACCACGGCCCCCGCCGACGCGCAAGCCATCCCGGTGGGACGGATTGACCGGCCAGCGGACACCGACAACATTGGCGAGAGTGATACCCCGGATGCGCCAGATAACGGCATGAAGGAAAAGCCAGATGCGTAAATGGTTTTCGACCCTGCCGCCCTATATTCAGGCAACGATCTTTGCGGTCTGTGCATCCATCACCGCATCCATGTCATCGATCATGATCCGTTTGGGCACGGCGGAAATTGATCCGTTACAGGCGGTGTTTTTACGGAATTTATTTGGCCTGATCATGATTGCGCCGTTTGCGTTGCGATCGGGGTTTGCGCCGCTTAAGACCGCGCGGCTGCCGATGTTTGGCCTGCGCGCGGTGCTGTCGATGGGGGCGATGACGTTTTGGTTTTCATCGATTGCCTATTTGCCGCTGGCCGAAGCCACGACGCTTAACTTCACCGTGCCGTTGTTTGGCACGTTTTTGGCTGCGGTGTTTTTGGGCGAAACCATCCGAAAATACCGTATTGCCGCCCTGTTGGCCGGGTTTATCGGGGTGATCATTATCATTCGACCGGGCAGCGAGACCATGCAATGGGCAAGCCTGTTGCCGATTATTGCCGCCCTTTGTATGGCGTCGGCAGGGTTGACCATCAAGTCGCTGTCAAAGACGGAAAACAGCACGACGATTGTGCTTTATATGATGGTGCTGACCACGCCAATGACCTTCATCCCGGCCTTGTTTGTGTGGCAAACGCCCGATTTGCCGACCATTGGGATTATGCTTGGCGTCGCACTTTTTGCCAATCTGACGCAGATTTTTAACACCAACGCGTTTCGGGTTTACGATTACAGCTTTGTGGTTGGGTTTAACTATTTGCGCCTGCCGATTGTGGTGGCGATTGCCTTTGTCATGTTTGGCGAAATCCCCGAAATCTGGCTGCTGCCCGGTGCGGGATTGATTATCGGCGCGGCCTTGTTCATCGCCCGGCGTGAAGCCAAACTTGCCAAGGAAGCCGACCGCATCAAACGCGGACCATCGGCCGCGGCGAGTGATATTGAACCGCCATCCAAACGCAGATAGGCGGGGTTCACGCGCCAAAAACGGATAAAGCCAGATGGGGCCGCAGAAAGGGGAGGCGTTCCGATGAAAACATGGTTTGATCGCCAACCCAATACGGTGAAGGCCAGTTTTTATGCGCTTTGTGCGGCAATGTTGGCGGCGTGTTTTACCCTGACCATTCGCTTTGCCACCGCAGAAATTCATCCCTATCAGGCGGTGTTTTTGCGGTTCTTTTTTGGCGTGATCCTGATTGCGCCGATGGTTTGGCGCAACGGTTGGGCAACGCTTAAAACCGCGCGTTTGCCGTTGCTTGGATTGCGTGGGGTCTTGTCGGCATCGGAAATGTGTTTATGGTTTATGGCCGTGCTTTATTTACCACTGGCCGAGGCGACCACGCTTAACTTCACCGTGCCGCTTTTTGGGACGATCTTGGCCGCTGTTGCCTTACGCGAAACGGTGCGTGTGCATCGATGGATCGCGGTTTTGGTCGGGTTTGTCGGGGTGGGTTTGATCATTCAACCCGGATCCGATGCCATGCAATTGGCAAGCTTGCTGCCGATAGCCGCGGCGATGTGCATGGCCGGTGCGGGGATGATCACCAAAAAACTGGTGCGAACCGAAAGCACCACGGCCCTTTTGTTTTATCTGATGGTGATCACAACACCGATTTCGCTGATCCCGGCCCTGTTTGTTTGGCAGACGCCAAGTTTGGCGGCCTTCGGCTTAATGGCGGTTGCGGCATTGATGATGAATGTCATGCAAGTGTGCAATGTGAAGGCCTTGCAGCTTGCCGATTACAGCTTCTTTGTCGGGTTTTCCTATTTACGCCTGCCGATCATTGCGGTTTTGGCCCTGATCCTGTTTGGCGAAGTGCCCGATATCTGGATTTTGCCCGGTGGGGCGATGATTGTCGGCGCAGCGATTTATGTGGCCCTTCGGGAACGTAAACTGGCGGCAGAGGCAGCAAAGACGGCAGAGGCGACAAAGACTGCAAACCCAACGGACGATGTTTCCGCACAAGTTCCGACACAAATTCAAACACAAGCTCCGGCACAAGACCCGCAGGCGGCAATCCTTAGCGAACGTGATCCCAAGGCGCGGTAGCCAAACACGCCCACAACCTGCAATTCTCCTTGCCCGCTAAAGATATAATTTGGTATGTAAATACCAATTAAAATATCACGAACAAAGATTTGATCAAAAACGGGAGGCTTCACGTCATGCAGGTCAAAGGATCCATCGCCATTGTGACCGGGGCAGCGTCCGGGCTTGGCGCGGCCACGGCAGAGGTGCTGGCCCATGCCGGGGCGCAAATTGCGGCTTTTGACCTTAATGAAGATGGGGCCAAGGCAACCGCCGAAAAGCTTGGCGGGGTTGGGTTTGGCGTGGATGTTTCCGATGCCGATAGTGTTGAGGGTGCGGTTGCCAAAGTGGTCGAAACACTTGGCACGCCGACGATTTTGGTCAATTGCGCCGGGATCGTGCATGGCGAACGCATTGTTGGGCGCGAAGGCCCGGCCGACCTTGCGGCGTTTTCAAAGGTGATCACGGTTAATCTGGTCGGCACCTTTAACATGATGCGCGTTGTCGCCCACACCATGAGCCAGAATGATCCGTCCGATACGGGTGAACGCGGGGTGATTATCAACACTGCCTCCATCGCCGCATTCGAAGGACAAATTGGACAGGCCGCATATGCCGCGTCCAAAGGTGGTGTTGCGTCGCTTACATTGCCAGCGGCGCGTGAATTATCGCGCCACGGGGTGCGGGTTGTGGCGATTGCGCCGGGCCTGTTTGGCACCCCGATGTTGATGGGGTTGCCCGATGACGTTCAAGAAAGCTTGGCGGCGAATACGCCGTTTCCCAAACGTTTGGGCGATCCAAATGAATATGGTCGTCTTGCCCTGCATATCTGTGAAAATCAGATGATCAATGGCGAGACGATCCGCATCGATGGCGCGGTCCGGCTGGAGCCGAAATAGCCCCCATAGTTCGGCCTTCGGCCCGGAAATGCTGCTGCCGCAAAGCGCCCTGCCATGTCCCGCACCGGCAGGGCGTTTTTGCGCGTGGTCATCCTTGCGGCGGCACGGCTTGCGCCCACGCGTTTAGCCCGAGACCCAAAGGGGTGCCGGGTGAATTAGGGGTAAATCAATCGCCGAGGGTTTGTCGATTTAGACGTCGACCACGGTTTCGCAGAATTTCGCAAGGTCAATGTCCTTTTGCGTCACACCGCCCGCATCGTGGGTCGTAAGGGTCACGCCGACCTTGTTGTAGACATTGAACCATTCCGGATGGTGATCCATCTTTTCGGCCATGATCGCAATACGGGTCATGAAGCCAAATGCGGAATTAAAATCGCCAAACATATAAACACGGCCAATCGAAATGCCGTCTTCGGAAAGCTCCCAGCCCGGAAGATCGGTAAGGGCTGCCTCAATCGCGGATTTGTCGAGTTTGCTCATGGGTGTCTCCTTATTTTTTTATGCTGTCATTTAACCATAAAAATAGAATTAACCCAACAAAGCCTGCAACTTGGCGCGCAGAACCGGCAAAAGATCGGTTTCAAACCATGGGTTCTTTTTGATCCAAGCGGTGTTGCGCCAACTTGGATGGGGCATCGGGATAATATCGTCGGGCAAATAGTCGGCAAAGCCCGCCACGGTTTCGGTCATGGTGCGCGCACGCCGTTTGCCCAAATAGTAACTTTGCGCATATTGCCCAATCAACAGGGTCAGGCCGATATCGGGCACATGGCGCAACAAGGCATCGTGCCAGGTTGGTGCGCATTCCGGGCGGGGTGGTAAATCCCCACCGCGTTCCATGCGGCCCGGATAGCAAAAGCCCATCGGCATGATGGCGAATTTGGCCGGATCGTAAAAATCATCGACCGACACCCCCAACCAATCGCGCAACCGATCGCCAGAGGCATCATTCCATGGCAGGCCGGTTTCATGCACCCGGGTTCCCGGTGCCTGGCCGATGATCATAACCCGCGCGCCCTTTGCCATGCGCACCACCGGACGCGGGCCCAAGGGCAAGGCCGCAGCGCAGATCGCGCAGGCACGCACGTCCGTTAAAAGCGCATCAAAGGCCGGATCCCCGCCGGGCGGATCGATTTCGGGCAGGTCGCCATGGATGCCGGGTTTTAGGCCGGGCATGGGTTAGCCCACCTCGGAATCTTCGATCACCCATTCTTCGGCCTTGGCATCTTCGTACCATGCCTTCATATCGGGCAGATCAAGGACGGCTTCCATATAGGCATTGCCGATTGGATCCAGGGTCACGCCATAGGTTTTAAACCGGGTGACCACCGGCGCATACATCGCATCGGCAATCGAAAAATGACCAAACAGAAAATCGCCGCCCTGACCATATTGGGTGCGGCAGGTTTTGAAAATGTCGCCAATGCGCGCAATGTCGGCATCGACACCCGGCCCCCGGCCAAGACCGGTCAGGGATTTGCGGCAATTCATCGGCATGTGGCTGCGCAAGGCACCAAACCCGCCATGCATTTCAAGCGACACGGCGCGCGCAATCGCACGGACATCCATATCGAGCGGCCAAAGCAGCGTATCGGGTTGGGTATCGGCGATATATTCAAGGATCGCCAAGGCTTCCCAGATGGTTTTATGCCCGTCAAAGAATGCCGGCACCTTGGCGGTCGGTGAAAAAATCGGCGCCTGTGCCGCGAAGGCGTCGCTGCGCAACTGCACGAGCTTTTCATCAAATTCGACCCCGGAGACCTTAAGCCCCAGCCACGCGCGCAGCGACCACGACGAATAATTTTTATTGCCGATATAAAGCACAGGAGACGTTTGCATGGCTGAGCCTTTTTTTGCGATGGGATGATCTGTGTTCGTTACAATCGCTGCTTTGCGGCGGTGTTTCAAGACCACAAGCCGCGCGATGAGGTGATGGCCCAAAGCAACCTTGCCGATTAGGCAAAACAGATTGTTATGGACAATTGCCCAAACCCATTGCCGCCCGTAAGATCAGGCCACATATCTTACCTAACGCGGGGCCGTCACATAGCGTTTCGGCCCAATCATCGCGTTAGAACAACCGTCACCAGCAGGGAAGTCTTACATTGTACGACCACATCACCGCACTTGATACATCTGCCCCCGCCCCAACCCCGATCCATCCGATTGCCGAAGGGGATTTCGCCAATTGGCTTTCCGATCAGCCCGACACCACCAAGGCATGGATTTCCGCCAACAGTTATGAAGCCAAACGCGGCACGCATTTGGTTCTTCCGGGGTCCGATGGTGGATTGGGCACGGTTTTGGTTGGCTATTGCGACGATGCCAAAGCGCTTTGGGATTTTGCCGGTCTGCCGGGTGCCCTGCCCACCGGCACCTATGGATTTGAAGACGGCTTTGCCGACAACGCGACCCTTTTTGAAAAAGCGGTCCTTGGCGTTTATTTGGGCGGATACCGGTTTGATCGTTATCGCCTGGATGATGGCAAAAAAGACAAACGTGCGAAATTCGCCCTGCCCGACAATGACGCCGCCGCGCGGGCCGAAAATGTCGCGCACGGGATTGGCCTTGCGCGTGATTTGATCAACATTCCAGCCAATGACATGGGCCCGGCCGAACTTGAAGCCGCGGCAAAACACCTTGGTGCGGAATTTGGTGCCCACGTCAGCGCGATTGTCGGCGATGACCTGTTAAAGCAAAACTTCCCGGCCATTCACACGGTTGGCAATGGCAGCGACCGTGCGCCGCGCCTGATTGATTTGCATTGGGGCGATGAAAACGCGCCCAAGATCACCCTTGTTGGCAAGGGTGTTTGTTTTGATACCGGCGGCTATGACCTGAAACCATCAAGCAACATGTTGCTGATGAAAAAGGATATGGGCGGTTCGGCACAGGTTCTTGGCCTGGCGCGGATGATCATGGCGGCAAAATTGCCGGTGCGATTGCGTGTTCTGATCCCGGCCGTGGAAAACATGGTATCGGGTCGGGCCTATCGTCCAAGTGACATTTTGAAAACCCGTAAGGGTCTGTCGGTTGAAGTTGGCAACACGGATGCAGAAGGTCGTCTTGTCCTGTCTGATGCCCTGACCGAAGCGGCGTCTGAGAAGCCAGACATGTTGCTTGATTTCGCGACGCTTACCGGGGCGGCACGTGTGGCACTTGGTCTTGGTCTGCCTGCGCTGTTTTCCAATGATGACGATCTGGCCAATGGCCTGATGGAAACCGGTATGGCGACGCATGACCCGCTGTGGCGTTTGCCGCTGTGGGATGAGTATCGCCCGATGCTTGATAGCAAGGCCGCGGACATGAACAACATTTCCGGATCGCCATTTGGCGGTGCGATCATTGCTGCCCTGTTCCTGGATCGGTTTGCCGATGGGGCAAAAAGCTGGGCGCATATCGATTTGATGGCATGGAACCCGACCGACCGTCCGGGCCGCCCGACCGGTGGCGAAGCCCAAGGCATTCGTGCGGCATTCAAGCTGATCGAGGATCGTTTCGGTAAGTGAACTAAAATCAAGCGCCCCTTGAGCCGTGTTTGAGGGGCGCTTGAACTGCTTTGATCTGTTGTGACCTTCTGTCACCGGCTTTGCCAAACTAAGACGGCGTCCCGTCCACGGTTTGAAACCATGTTTGGCAAGGTCGCGTTTAAAAGACAACACCGCGTGTCGTTGCCACGCTGTAACGATGCCAAATAGCGACATGGATTTAGGGCGCAACAGAGCAACACCGGGTGATCGGGTCCGATAGGGCAAGACACGCCGCAACCGGTTGAAAACCAGGCGAATGCGCCCATCCGAGATAGAGATACAACCCAGAGAGAAAATCGGTTGGGTTGAATATTTCCGAATTAGACCTTTGACATCAACGCAGGGGTCGGGTAGACAGATTACGTATTCGTAACAAATAAATTGTTGGGCACAAGCATGTCGATCGAGATCAAACCGTCCAAGGCGCTTGACCTTTGGCGTATCGCGACTGTTGAAAGCGTGCGTCGGGATTCACCCGATCTTTCAGCTCGACAGATGGCTTTGATGCTGAGCGTTTACTTGACCCCGGCCCCCCATACGGTGCGCGGCCTGTCAGAAGCCCTGAATATCTCGAAACCGGCAATTACGCGTGCACTTGATCGCCTGAGTTCGCTTGGCATGGTCAAACGTAAAGTCGATGAAGACGATCGCCGTTCGGTTCTGATCCAGCGTACGGTTAAGGGATCGGTTTTCCTGCATGAGTTTGGCGACATTATCGCCCTTGCCGGTAAAAACGCCGAATAGCACCGAGCAGTTTACGGGTATCCGCCGCGTATTTTCCGCTTACCGTGAGGTCCCCTGCCCGCCCCAATATCGGATTCAAACGATCTATTGGGGCCCCTGTTACCCGCCTTTCGGCACATCGCAAGATCACGCGATACCGGGTGACGATATTCCCCTTTCCCCGCCTTCAGATCGCCTTTTGAGGCCCAAAATCGCTATATACAGACCAGTTGGTATGTAACGGCGGTTTTTTGACGGGTTTGGGCCCTGGCATCTTATTGTTTAATACCAAATGGTTAGTTGGATTTGGCGCGCCGACGTGCAAATCGGGGGCGGCTGATGTCGGTCATGGCAGGCGAAATGCCGATCCGGCAGAGACGCGCTTAGAAACGCGTTCCGGCGGTGCTTTCGGGCATTTCAATCAGCGATAAAAGGGCCGCAGCGAGGATCAAAACGCCGCCAGAAACACGCGCGACGATGTTGGTGCCACCGCGCTGGACCAGCCATGGCATGACGCGTGCCGCGCCCATCGCGTAAATCATTACGAATGTGTAATCAAGAACGACGAAGGTTGCCCCAAGGATCAGCAATTGCGGTACCAAGGGGGCTGTCGGGTCGACAAACTGTGGGAACAGAGCCCCAAAGAAGGCGATTGCCTTGGGGTTGCCGGCTGCGACCAAAAAGCCCTCGCGGAATAATTTGCGCCGACGGACGGGTTCGTAAATGCCCGCTTCCTTCGTTACGATATCGTTTTGGCCCTTATTGACCTTGGCCTTGCGCAGCAGTGCGGTCAGCCCCATGACAAGAAGGAACCCGACCCCGCACCATTTAACAACCGCAAAGGCCGTTGCCGACGTTGCCAAAAGTGCGCCAAGACCAACCGCGGCAACCACCATCTGAATCATGTTGGCGGTGACATCGCCCAAGGCGGTCATCAAGGTTGGACGCGCGCCATAGCGCAGCGCATGCGACATGCCGATCAAAACACTTGGCCCCGGTGTCAGCACCAGCAAAAAGACCAGGAAGGTAAAGCTTAACCAGATTTCAAAGGACATGGGATCGACACCGTGGATGGAAGGATGCAATTGGCATATCACAGCGCCGCCATTGCACAAGTGCATCTTGTGCAATGGTCCATGAAATTTTGTGAAGCAGGATTAGCTGGCGCGATGAGGACGAGCACGGGACAGCATCGTCGCATCCCCCCATCGAACGGGGCAGCGCCACCACAGACGGGATCGCAGCCGAAGCCAGTTAGCCCTTCTTTTTGCCGTCGCCCGGCCAGTAATCATAGAATTTGCGGATTTGGACCGAGCGCAGGGTATCAGGCGGCAACATGGTCTGTGCCCTTTTCAGCAAATGCGCCTGAAGGGCTGCGAAGTAGCGATTTTTAACCGGTGCGAAGGGATTAAACGGCGGTTCTGGCGTGATTTCTTCGCCGTTTTCTTCGGCCTTTTCGGCGGCTTCGGCCGCGGCTTCGAGTTCTTCCTCGGTCTTGGGCGGCGGCGGGGTCAGCATCGGCGGCGCATCAAACCGGAAACCCCGTTTGCCGGGCTTACGGGTTTCATAGCGGTTCTTGGTATCGCTATACATCAGGCGCTGGAGATCGACCAGGAAGGCGTTGATGATCTTGGGCAGGGAATTTTCGATGGTTTCAACCGACGCCTTGTCGTTGGCTTCGAGCCAGATATCAAAAACCAACTGCCGGATCGCACCCGATTTTGGCAAAACCACCGTTAAGGTCACCGGATCAAGAACCATGACCGTATCGGGCAGTTCCGGTTTTTTGGTGGTATCGTCCTTGGTTTCGGCCGGTTCTTCCTTTTTCGAAGATGCATTGGCCGGGGTGATAAGTGCGGCTGAGAAAGCAAACATGCACAGCATCATCGCCGTTACGCAGAAGGCAAAAGGTGTTTTGCCCGTCACCTTGGCATTTTGTTGTGGCTTTGAAAGTCTCGCCATCGCCGGCACGCCCTTATTTCTATTCCTGATTTCAATACCTTACTGCGAAATGTGTAACAGATACGAGGCTTAATTGTCTGGTTTTAGTTCCTGACAAATTCTGTCGAAGCCGCACGTAGATCAAGGGCGGCAGCCAATAGCGCCTGGGTATAGGGCTGTTGGGGGTGGTCAAACACATCGGCGGCATTGCCACTTTCGACCAGTTTCCCGTTCTGCATCACCATCACCCGGTGCGACAAAGCCCGCACAACCCGCAAATCGTGACTAATAAACAGATACGCCATGTTGTGGCGCGCCTGTAAATCGCGCAGCAATTCAACGATCTGGGCCTGTACCGACATATCAAGCGCCGATGTTGGTTCATCCAGTACGATAAAGCGCGGCTTTAAGACCAATGCGCGGGCGATTGAAATACGCTGTCGCTGGCCGCCGGAAAATTCATGGGGGTATCGATCCATGGCGTTTTGCGGCAGGTCGACCTCTGTCAGGGCGTCGGATATGCGTTTTGCACGTTCCGCCGGGGTCAGGTCGGGTTCATGAATTTCAAGTCCCTCGCCGACGATTTGGGCAATCGACATGCGCGGGCTGAGCGATCCAAACGGATCCTGAAACACCACCTGCATATCCCGGCGCAGATTGCGTAAATCCGCCCCGGAATAGGTTCGGATATCCTTGCCCGCAAAGTGAATATCGCCATTCGATTTCAACAATCGCAAGATCGCCATGGCAAGGGTGGTTTTACCCGATCCACTTTCGCCGACAATGCCAAGGGTTTCGCCCTGCCTTAGGGTCAGCGAAATATGATCCACCGCATCAAGATAGCGTTCCGGACGCCCAAGGATGCCTTTGCGGCCGATGGGGAAGCGGACCTGAATGTCGCTGGTTTTCAAAAGCTCCGCCGTGTTTTCGGGCAAGGCCGGTGCGGTGCCACTGGGCACAGCCGCCAACAGTTTTTGCGTGTAGGGATGTTGCGGATTTTCAAACAGGCCGTGCCCCGTACCGCGTTCGACGATTTCGCCGTCCTTCATGACGCATACATTCTTCGCCATTTTCTCGACGATTTGCAGATCATGAGTGATCAGTAACAATGCCATGCCAAGCTTGGCCTGCAGGTCTTTGAGAAGTTCAAGAATCTGGGCCTGAATGGTGACATCAAGGGCGGTTGTCGGTTCGTCGGCAATCAGAAGTTCCGGTTCATTGGCGAGCGCCATGGCGATCATCACACGTTGGCGTTGGCCACCGGATAATTCATGGGGCAAGGCGCGCAGCCGTGATTTGGGATCGGGAATGCCCACCAGATCAAGCAGTTCAAGAATGCGCGCACGGGCAGCCCCACCGCGAAGCCCCTTATGGAGGAAAAGCACTTCGCCGATTTGCTTTTCGATGTTGTGCAGCGGGTTAAGCGAGGTCATCGGTTCTTGAAAAATCATCGAAATCCGGTTGCCGCGGATTTCGCGCAAGCTCCGTTCATTGGCCCCGACCATTTCGACCCCATCAAAGGTGATGGAGCCGGAGGGATGGGATGCGCGCGGATAAGGCAGCAATTGCAGGATCGAAAGCGCAGTAACCGATTTGCCCGATCCGCTTTCACCGACCAAGGCCAAGGTTTCGCCGCGTTCCATTTCAAATGAAATGCGCTTAACCGCCGGAACGTCGGCAAAGCTGACCGAAAGATCATTGACCACCAGAAGCGGCTGTGTCGATTGGGTGTTCGTCATAGCCAACTCCTAAAACGTTTTGCGGGGGTCAAAGGCATCGCGCACGGCTTCGCCAATAAAGATCAGCAAGCTGAGCATCACCGCGATGGCAAAGAAGGCCGTCAGGCCAAGCCACGGGGCCTGTAGATTGTTTTTCCCCTGGGCGAGCAATTCACCCAGTGACGGGGAACCGGGCGGCATGCCAAGCCCCAAGAAATCAAGCGATGTCAGGGCCACGATCGAGCCATTCAAGACAAACGGCAGGAAGGTGATGGTTGCGACCATGGCATTGGGCAAAACGTGGCGATACATGATGCGCGCATCGGTCATGCCAAGTGCGCGGGCCGCCCGAACATATTCAAAGTTCCGCGCGCGCAGGAATTCAGCCCGGACAAGGCCGGTCAAACTCATCCAGCTAAACAGGACAAGAATAAACAAAAGCGTCCAGAAACCCGGCGCAAACAGGCTGGCGAGGATGATCAGGATGAACAATTGCGGCAAGCCAGACCAGATTTCGATCACGCGTTGCGCGCCAAGATCGACCCAACCACCGAAATAGCCCTGTACCGCACCCGCCGCGATGCCGATTACGGAACTGATCGCGGTCAAGGCCAAACCAAACAGGATCGATATCCTAAAGCCGTAAATCAGGCGGGCCAGCACATCGCGCCCAAGGTCATCGGTGCCCAGTAAATGGCGCCAAGATGGCGGAGCCGGTTGGGGTTCGCGCATCTGAAAATCGATGGTGTCATATGAAAACGGGATCGGCGGCCAGATGGCAAAGCCATGTTCATTGATCTTGCCAAGGATATAGGGATCGTAAAAATCCGTCTCGACATCAAAATCGCCGCCATAGGCGGTTTCGGGATGGTCGGAAAGGATCGGCATGTACCAGTTATCGTCATATTTGACGAAGATCGGTTTGTCATTGGCGACAAATTCCGCCAGCAAACAAATGACAAACAGAATGGCAAAGATCACAAGCGACCAATATCCACGTTTATTGGCGCGGAAGTTGGCGATGCGGCGTTTATTGAGCGGGGAAAGAATGACGTTTTTCATGATCAATTCTCCCGCGCGTCAAAGTTAATCCGCGGATCAACGAAGTGATAGCTAAGGTCGCTGATCAGGTTGAGAACAAGACCAAACAGCGTAAACAGATACAGGGTGGCAAACATCACCGGATAATCGCGCTTCATCACCGCTTCAAAGCCCAGCAGGCCAAGCCCATCAAGCGAGAAGATCACTTCGATCAAGACAGATCCGGTAAACAGCAAGCCAATCAGCGCGGTTGGGAAACCCGCAATCACCAGCAACATGGCATTGCGAAAGACATGGCCATAAAGTACCCGCTTTTCCGTTAAGCCCTTAGCACGGGCCGTCACGACATATTGCTTGTTAATTTCATCCAAGAATGAGTTTTTGGTCAGCATGGTCAGCGTGGTGAAGCCGCCAATGGTAAGGGCCGTAATCGGCAACGCCAGATGCCAAAAATAATCGCCGATTTTGCCCAACAGCGATAATTGATCGAAATTCGATGACGTTAACCCGCGTAACGGGAACAGATCGAAATACGTGCCGCCAGCAAAGACCACAATCAGCATCACGGCAAACAAAAAGCCCGGTATGGCGTAGCCGACAATGATCGCCGCCGATGACCAGACATCAAAGTTTGAGCCATCGCGCACCGCCTTGGCGACGCCCAGCGGGACCGAAACCATATAAATGATCAGGGTTGACCAAAGACCCAGCGATATCGAGACCGGCATTTTATCAATCACCAGATCAATCACGTCGCGGTCCTGAAAGTAGCTTTGGCCGAAATCGAAGGTCAGATAGTTTTTCATCATGATCCAGAAGCGCTCGTAAGCGGGCTTATCAAAACCAAACTGCTTTTCAAGCTGGCTGATGATTTCTGGATCAAGGCCCTGTGCCCCGCGATAGGTCGAGGTGGAGGAGAAATTATTGCTGCCGCCGCCGCTATTGCCGCTTTCGGCCCCTTGGTTGCTGATGCGCGCGGTTGCGGAAACGTCAGCCCCTTGAAGCTGGGCGACGATTTGTTCGACCGGGCCGCCGGGGGCAAATTGGATGATGGCAAAGTTCAGCACCATGATGCCAAACAAGGTAACCGGGATCAGTAAAAGGCGGCGCAGGATGTAATTAAGCATGGCCTAGTACCCACCCTTGTTTAGTTTTCGCGATTTATCGGCATCAATCCACCAGGTCATGATCGAGGTGCCCTTAAGCGGGACGGTATCGGGGCGTCCAAACACATCCCAATAGGCCATGCGATCCCCGCCAAGATAATATTGCGGGATCACGTAGAAGCCCCATTGCAGCACCCGATCAAGGGCATGCACGCGCTGTACAAGGCTTTCGCGGTTATCGGCATCAATGACCAGTTTGATCAGTTCATCAATCACCGGATCTTTGATCCCGGCGAAATTACGCGTGCCGGGCTGATCGGCGGCGGCAGATGACCAGAAGATTTGCTGCTCATTGCCCGGCGACAGGCTTTGTTGCCACCAGAAGGTGGTCATTTCAAAGTCATAGGCCTGAATACGGTTAATCCACTGCCCGGTATCGATCAGGCGGATATCCAGGGTGACGCCAAGCTGACGCAGGCGGGCCTTAAGAACCAAGGCGATTTTTTCGAGCCCGGGCTGACGGATGATCAGCTCAAACCGGAAGGGCTGCCCGGTTTTGCGATTGACCAATTGTTGATCGCGCAATTCCCAGCCGGCTTCTTGCAGCAGCTTGATCGAATGGCGCAAGGCTTCGCGGCGACCATTGGGCGGATCAAAGTTTGGCAAGTGCGGCGGCTGGGTAAACAGTTCCGGGGGAAGTTTGCTTTTGAAGCCCTTTAGGATGTCCAATTCTTCGCCGGTCGGAAGGCCGGTTGCGGCCAGTTCGGAGTTGGCGAAATAGCTGACATTGCGTTTATAGGCCCCATAGAACATGGCGCGGTTTAGCCATTCAAAATCAAAGGCATATTGCAACGCTTCGCGCACGCGGCGATCGGCAAACAGGGGGTTGCGGGTGTTAAACACATAGGCCTGCATGCCGTTTGGCAGATTATCGGGCAGGAATTCTTTTTTGATTTCGCCGGATTTGACAGCCGGCGTGTTGTAGGCGGTGTTCCATTCGCGCGATGAATTTTCGCTTCGGATCAGGTATTCGCCAGCAAAGAAGGCCTGACGTGCGACATCGAGATCGCGGTAGGTATCATAGCGGATGGTATCGAAATTATTGCTGCCGCGATTAACCGGCAAATCGGCCGCCCAGTAATCCTTTACCCGTTCATAGGTGATGCGTCGCCCGGCTTCCATGCTTTGGATCTTATAGGCACCACTGCCAACGGGTGCATCGAATGTGGTTTTTGAAAAATCGCGCCCTTCCCAGTAATGTTTGGGCATGATGGACAAGTCGGCCACGATCATGGGCAGTTCGCGGTTATTGCCGGGCTTGAAATTGAACCGCACCGTCAGGTCATCGATTGCTTCGACCGTGTCGACCTGTGCGTAATACTGTCGATATACCGGGCTGCCTTTTTCCATCAGGATATTGAACGAAAAGACCACATCATCGGCGGTGATGTCTGTGCCGTCCTGAAAACGTGCGCGCGGATCCAGATGGAAGATGGCAAAGGATCGGTCGTTTGGATATTCGATGCTGCGCGCGATCAGACCGTAATGCGAGCTTGGCTCATCCGCACTTGAAACCATCAGGCTGTCATACATCATGCCAAGACCAAGGGCGGCGGTGCCCTTGAGAGTAAAGGGATTGAGCGTATCAAATGAGATGCTCGTCCCTTGAACCAGTGCACCACCCTTGGGCGCGTCAGGATTCACATAATCAAAATTGCGAAAATCGGGGCCGTATTTCAAATCCCCATAAAGCGATATGCCGTGCGAAATGGTGGTGATCGGGGCCAATTGTTCTTCGGCGACCGAAATGGTCGGGGCCGCGACGATTTTTGGCATTTCTTCGGCCTGAGCCCGGGATATCATCCCGCCAGAACTGCCCGCCATCGCCACAAGGCCGGTCGTGATCAGCCCAGCCACAGCCAGAATACGGGTGACTTTTTTATCCGCATGCCACAGCCCTGAAAGCAGGCTTGAAACTGCGTTGGCATTCATCTGATTAATTGTCTTTCCCCTGATATATGCCTTGCGCTTGGCCAGACCGGCAAAACAGCGTTTTCGCACCATTTCAGTTACCGCTTTATGTCCTGATATATGTATCGACATCGTACAAACATGCATCAATTTCAAACTGACGCACAGTGTGCTGATGATAATGACGAACTAATTGGTTCGATTTCAAGGCATCATCACGTGTTTTGTTGATTTTGATGCATGTCGGCTGCCAATTTCCGACGTTCGGTTTCAAGACGGATTTCGGCCATCAGCCAATTGCGAAACGCCCGGACCTTACGCCGTTCAAGACGCCCATCAGGATAACACAGCGAATAGGCATATGGGCTATCGACCGGTAAATCGAACGGCACGATCAACCGATTGGTCACCACATATTCCCCGATCATCGCCGGATCGGAAATCACCACGCCAAAGCCACTTGCCGCGGCCTCCATCGCCATATCAAGGGTGGCAAAGACCGGGCCACGTTCCGGGTCCACACCCTTAATACCGGTTTCAGCCAGCCAAATCCGCCAATCTTCGCGCTGGGCGGAGCAATGCAACAGCGTGACATCGGCCAGATCCGAAGGGGTTTTAAGCTGCTTTGCCAAATCGGGATGACAGACGGGCAACAAGCGTTCGCCGGTTAAAAATTCGTGGACCAGTTGTTCATCCTGATCATCGGCAAAGCGAATGGCAATGTCGGTTTCGTTGAAATCGACGGGGGCCTTATCATCATGATAGGTGCCAAGTTGCACCTGCAGATCGGGATGTTCCATTTGAAACCGCCCAAGGCGCGGCACGATCCAGCGCATGGAAAAGGTCAGCGGGGCCAAGACGCGCAATTGGGTATCGTCCGCGCGGTCTTCGACCTTGCTCACCGCCTGTTCAATCGCATCAAAGGCCGGGGTCAGGCCCAGCAGCAGGTTTCGTCCCGCGCGGGTTAATTTCAAGCTGCGATGATGACGATCAAACAGTTTGCGGCCCAGCACATCTTCAAGATGTTGCACCTGCCGACTGACGGCACCTTGCGTTACGTTAAGCTCATGTGATGCTTTGGTGAAACTTTCAAGACGACCGGCTACTTCGAAGGCACGAAGCGCATTTAACGGCAAAGGGCGACGTTTCATAACAGTGACTTTGCATGACTAAACCTCATGCAATGATGACTAAAGATGGTTTGAGCGCAAGTGTTTTTAGGTTTAACCCTGAGTTTAGAAATATTCACAGACGCAAAACACTGTCATTCGGCCGCTGATTGTTGAGAGCAGGCCCAAAGATTGAAGGAATGAGATCATGGTCGCGATCACCAAAAATGTCGGTGCCTTTGTCACCCCCCGTCCCCGCACGACCATCAACCTGATGGACATGCCACGCCAGTGGGTCAAACGTTATGACCTGCGTCAGAAACTGGCGTCGATGGACAGCCGCATGCTGCGCGATATCGGCTGGAGCGTTTTCGATGCCCGTCGCGAAGCTGCAAAACCATTCTGGAAAGCATAGGCATTTGCCTGTGCGCCAAACCAAAGAGATTTATCATGTCTGCCCAAACGTTTCGCCTGCAGGGTCGCCTTTCTTTCCCATTGCAGGTTCTTGATGCCCTGCTCAGCGCATTGAGAATTCATAACGTCAAATAAGACGTTTTTCCGTCCCTGACCGCAATCGCAACGACCCGTGTTTGAGATTGCGGATATCAAAGCCGTTCACGCTTCCCCCGCGTGGACGGCTTTGTTTTTGCCAACATATCTGGCCGCCCGGCGTGTTTGATCGAATCAAAACATCCCATAAGGTGATGTCGATCCATTGCCGGACCTCATCCACGGGCACAATCCAACGGCGCAATCGAAGGCCACGATCCAAATACGCAATCTAAAGATACAGCAGACACAGCCGGGAAGTACGCCCCGAACGTTCGGGGGCAGGCGTTATTTCTTGGACGGCAGGTGCAGATACAGGATGTTGGCCGCACACAGCACCGAATACATCACCGCAAATTGGGCGTTGAATTCGTATTTTTCCGGCTTGGGATCAAAGGTCTGATAAATCTCGGCAATAGAGCGTTTGCCATCAATCCGCGACAGGATCGCCGGGCTGGCGGCGGGCAGTGTTCGGGTGACGGAAAGACCGGTAAAGGTAATTTTGATATTGCCGGTTTTCGCAACAGACCGCGCCAAGGAAGGGCCATCCAACCGGGTAAAGAACGGAATGGCATCCGGCGAAGGCTGGGGTGGTTGGACCTTGTTTTTGGCCTTTACCACATAAAACGTGTGCTTGGTGATGTTGCCCGCCATCAGTTCGGCCAAGGCGGCCCGTTCGCGGAACGGCACATGCATCGCACGATCCAGCACATCATGACGCGAACAATAGGTTGTCGGGTCATAGCGCATCGGTTCGATAAAGTTCTGAATGCGCAGGCCGGCTTGCTCGGCGAAATCAAAGACCTCATCCACCCGATAGGCGCGGTCTTGCTGATGCAACAGCAAATCATAAAACCCGGCATCGCCGCCATTGATATGATCGCCGACAAATGGATTGCGTTTAAGCCAATTGGTGCCCGGCAGGCTGTTAAACAGGGCCTTGCCAAAGTTCAAACGGCGCGCACCACCGGCCTCGGCATTCAGGCGCTCCATCATTTCCTGCATGTGATACACGCCGGTTCGGCCCAATTCGCCATACACCATCAAGCCCATGCCGCCATTGGGTTTTAACGCATCGGCAAGGGCGCGCAGACCCGCATCGGGATCGGGCAGATGATGCAATACCCCACAGCAATCAATGTAATCAAACGGGCCATATTTCGACGCCAGATCGACAAAGGATCCGGTGACAAAGGTGACGTTCTTTTCAAGATTGCGGCGCTTGATCCGGGCCTCGGCAATGGCGCGGGAGCTTTCAGACAGATCGATATAAACGATTTCCGCCTTGGCTTTGCGGTCACGGGCCTGCTGGGCCAGCATGACCAAGGCATCCCCGGTGCCGCCACCGGCCACCAGAATTTTGATTTTGCCACTTTTGGTCTGAGCCGATGGATCGCGTCCGCCAAAGACAAAATGAACGACTTCATCCCAATTGCCCGGCGATCCGCTGATCAGGCGCTTATCCTCGTCTTCCGGATTTCGTGCCGGATAGGGATAGGTTTCATACTGATCACGCGTTTTGTCAGACGACGCAGATGAAACAGCGTCAGACATTTTTTTATCGTCAGGCATTCGGGCCGCTTCCAGTGGGTAATCAATCGGGACAGCGCCATCCTATACCAAGCAATTCATTAATAAAATCCGGTGTTTCTGAATATCAGTTATTGTTGAAGTAAACCGCCGCAAAATGCTGGTTTTGGTCGCGTTTTGCCGATTAAAAATCCTGGCAGCGAATGACAAGCTTGCCCGTCGCACTGCGATCCGCAATCGCGGCAAGGGCGTCCATCGCATGCGGCAAGGCAAATTCACGCGAAATCATCGGGGTGATTTGACCCGATGCCAGCATCGCGACCAATTCAGCCATGCCGGTTCGGGCGATATCTGGGTTTTGGTCCAAATACGCCCCGAAATAAAACCCCATCGCACTGACATTTTTGACCAACAAGATATTGGCAGGGATTTGCGGCACAGTACCGCTGGCAAAACCGATCAGCAACAGGCGCGCACCGGGCGCAACGCAGCGCAGGCTATGATCAAACACATCCCCACCCACCGGATCATAAACCACATCCACCCCGGCCGGATGCCCAAGATCGGCGGCAATTTCGCGCACCCGGTCGCGGATATTTTCGGATTTATAGTCAATCACCGCATCCGCGCCATGATCCCGCGCGATTTGGCATTTGGCCGCCCCGCCCGCCGTGGCAATCACCGTGGCCCCCAGGAGTTTGGCGCATTCCACCGCGGTCAAGCCAACGCCGCCCGCAGCACCATGCACCAAAACAAGCTCGCCCGGCGCAACACTGGCGCGATATTTCAAACCAAACCAACTTGTGCCATATGCAATTTGAAAGGCTGCCGCTGCGTTAAAACCAACATCATCCGGCAGGGGGATCACGCGCGCGGCATCGACCGCGATCTTGGTGGCAAAGCCGCCCCAATCGGGCATGGCCATAACCCGATCCCCGACCATAAGGCCGGTTACGTCGGAACCAACGTCAATGACGGTGCCGCTGACTTCAAAACCGGGGGAAAAGGCGCCGGTGGGGCGTTTTTGATAGGTGCCCTTTAAGATCAGGCTGTCGGCGAAATTCACCCCGCAGGCGGCGACTTTAAGGACGACCTGATTTGGGGCGGCCACCGGATCGTCTTGATCGATCAAGTGCGGTTCTTCGCCAAATGCCGTGCAAATCCATGCTTTCATGCGGGCCACCTGCCAGAATGCGAAATAATCGGGCGCAATTATTGCGGTGATGATTGAACCCAGCACTTACTGTGCAGGCTGTAGACATGGCAAACAAGCCGACATTTGGCTAAGCCAAATCGGTTTTTGATGTATGGGGGATGTAAAAGCGGTTTGTGCTTAGAAAATGCGCTGACGTTTGCGTTTACGGGCAAGCAACAACAGCAGCAAGGCCGGCACGAACAGGACGACAAGGGCAGGCGCAAGAAGCACCGGCACAAAGAGATTATCCCAAGCCCAGACAGAGATGTAGGTCTGCACCATATACTGCAAATAGTTGAGGCTTCCGGCATCTAGGCGATACCAAAGCTCCCCCGCGGCGACCAAACGAAAACTACCTGTCTGTAGCGCCGTAATGGAACTATCGACCAGCACCGCAATGCTGGCAAAGAGCAACACCCATCCCAACGCCCTGAAAAACCACATCATATTCTCCACACCACCCCAAAGGTGGGTATATTAGAAATTTATATGTGCACCCTAACCATACTGCGCGACCGGCGTAAAGTCCGCAGGGTTGCTCGCATGCCCGTTTACGGCTTAACAACCTAACCAGAAACCTTAACCGCGATTGATCAATAAGAAGTAAAGATTGCACCAAACCGGGCATTATCAACCATTACAGCCTTGTTCAAAGCCGCCAGTCGCCCGGTTTTTGCACCGATTTAACGAAAGTGAAAAAAGAGGATGATTGGCCCTTGTCAAGCAAGGGCGGGTCGGCTAATGTCCGCCCGCTTTCGCGATATACATAAGATCGCATGTGGAGAGGTGGCCGAGCGGTTTAAGGCGCACGCCTGGAAAGCGTGTTGGGGTGTAAGCCCCTCAGGGGTTCGAATCCCCTCCTCTCTGCCACTTGCCTTGAAAGCAGTTTTCCCAGATTTTTCAAATATTCAAACAGATCGCAAACTGCGGTATGTATCCCGTCTGTGTTGCCGATTTCGATCAACTGACAGCAAGCTGTCAGGGGCCGTTTGCCATGATGTTCTTTTGCCGTTAGCGGGAGACATCAATGATCAAGTATCTGTATCCGGATGGCAGCCATTGTTACCGCGCACTGCATACAGCGCATGCAGTGTTTCGCAATGAGGATGGCAAGCTGATGGCCCGGGCCGAGAAGGCCGATGGATCCGGGATGTATGAATTTGAAATCGCCGGGTTTGAGCTTCTGCGCGCTGGCGTGGTTTATAGCTGAATTATTTACCGTCGGAATTTAGTGCGGCCAGCCATTTACGCAGCAGGCCATCAAGTTGTTGCTGTTCATCATCCGTCAGGCCATCGACAAGGCGGTGCTGGTTGGCGACGTGGTCGGTGACGGCGGCGTCGATGAGGTCGCGGCCTTTTTGGGTGAGTGCGATGACAAAGCCACGGCCGTCTTCGGGGTTCTTTTCGCGTGAGACCAATCCGGCCTGTTCGAGTTTATCAAGCCGGTTGGTCATGGTGCCCGATGTGACCATTGTCCACGCGATCAGATCAGAGGGGCTGAGCGCGTAAGGTGGGCCGGAACGACGCAGTGTCGCGAGCACGTCAAAGCTGGCCGCACTGAGGCCATGCGCACGAAAGACATCCTCAAGCCCCGAGGTCAAAATGGAACGCAGCCGCCCAAAGCGGCCAAACATTCCCATTGGCGTCACATCAAGATCGGGACGTTCCTGATGCCACTGCGCCAAAATACGATCAACTTGGTCCATGGAGGGGTGATGCCAAATATTTATCTTGACGTCAAGATTTCTGTATATATCTTGACGTCAAGATATTTGGAGATTCCCATGAACCGAACGACCGATTTATTCCTGACCGCCCTTGCCCCAGCCATTTGGGGCAGCAGTTACATCGTCGCCACCGAGATGTTGCCACATGGCTATCCGCTGACCGTGGCATTGTTGCGCGCCTTGCCTGCGGGTTTAATCCTGTTGCTTGTGGTGCGCCGATTGCCGCAGGCGGGCTGGTGGATAAAGGTGTTTATTCTGGGCGCGCTGAACTTTGCGGTTTTCTGGTCGATGCTGTTTTTGGCGGCCTTTACCCTTCCCGGTGGGGTGGCCGCGACCCTTGGGGCGGTGCAGCCGCTTCTGGTGCTGTTTCTGGCGCGGATTGCATTGGGCAGCACGATTACCGCGATGGGGATCGCTGCCGCAGTTTCCGGGTTGATCGGGGTGGCTTTGCTTGTACTTGATCCAACGGCCGCACTTAATCCGCCGGGGATTACTGCCGCACTGGCAGGCGCCCTTTCGATGGCGGCGGGCACGGTTTTAACCCGCAAATGGCAGCCGCCGGTATCGCCCCTGACCTTTACCGCATGGCAATTGACGGCGGGCGGGATTCTTTTGATCCCGGTTGCGTTGATTGTTGAGCCGGGCTTTCCAATGCCGAGTTTAACCAACCTTGCCGGTCTTGTTTGGTTGGGGCTGATTGGTGCGGCGCTGACCTATTATCTTTGGTTTCGTGGCATTGCGCGGCTTGGCCCGACCACGGTCACCAGTTTTGGCTTTTTAAGCCCGACCAGTGCGGTTTTGCTGGGTTGGATTGTTTTGGGCCAAGCGCTGTCGGTGCTGCAAATCGTTGGGGTGGTAGTTGTTTTGGTTAGCATCTGGATTGGACAACGGGCCGCACGCCCGGCCCCTGTTCCCGCCGCCAATGCGGCCCAAGCCCCTGCCAAATCAGCATGATTTAACGGCAAATGTGACGCGAACCCCAACATGAGCGGGCGGCGACCTTTAACGGGGGCCGCCCGTTTTTTAGCTGTCGCCGGAGGCTGCCTTGATGCGGGCAAACACATCATCCAATGCGGTGTGGATCGCTTCGCCGCCTTTTTCACGGATAAAGGTTTGGGCGACCTGTTCGTTTAAGCCGCCCGGTGTTGCGTGGCCGTCGACCAGCTCGGCAAAGCTTTGATCCGGGGATTTAAGCGTATTGTCGGAAAGACCCGAAAACAGGGCAGCGAGATAGCGCCTTGCGTCTGCGTAATCCGATCCCTGTGTCACCATCCATTGGGCGGCGTTTTCAAGGATTTCAAAATAGGTCGCCATCAACGCACTGCCCGCGGCATAGCCATCAAAGGCGTCAATGGTGTCAGCCGCCACAGCGCCGCCGAGTTTATCGAACAAAGCAATCACGTTGTCAGACCCGGGATAGACCGCAGTGACGCAATTACAATGGGCGACCGAGGGCAAGGGAATGGCGCGATCAAAGGATGCGCCACCGCAAATCCAGCCTTGCAGGGTTTCAATCGGAATGGTGGCGATCAGGCTGACGATTTGGGTTTCGGGACCAGCTTTGAGGCCGGTTAGGACCTTTTGGGCGTCTTGCGGGCGGATCGCCAGAAACACCATGTCAGCACTTTCCATGATTGCCTGATTGTCGTCTTCGGCCCGGACAATTTCAAAATCAGCGGTCAGCTTTTGCGAAAACGCCCGACCGCGGGTCGAGACAATAATTTCGGATGCGGAATAATCGGTCGATAAAAGACCCCGTATCACCGCATCACTAATCACGCCAGTGCCGATAAAGCCAAGTTTCATAGGAATTCCTCTAAACGGACGGCGTTAAACAGGTTTTCGTCACCGGATAAATCGCCTGCCATGTCCCCGGATTGCGGGGACGGGGCGTTTGGGTTGTTTTGGATATCACTGCCGTCATAGGCCGCCACCACGCGAAATTCCGGGCCGTCGGCGGTTGCGTGGCTTTCATACAGGCAAAAGCGATCAACAGTGAAGCTGCGTGATTGAATGTCGCCATGGTCGGCGACGGCTTGTTCAACCGTTGCCCGCGCCGCCGTTCGATTGCGGCCCAAGGTGATATGCGGGGTGAATTTGCGCAACTCCATATCCGGGATGTCATCAACGGTCCGCAAGGCACTTTCGACCCGTGCGGCCAGTTGATGCAAGAGCGGTTGTTCAGCAACACCGGCCCAAAAGATGCGAATTTTCTGGGCGGAGCCAAAAACATCAAGCCCCTGAACACGCAGATCAAACGGGGTAAAGGCCAGTTTTGACAGGGCCTGATCAATTTCCCCCGCAAGCCCCGGATCGACATTGCCGATGAATTTCAGGGTGATGTGCATGTTTTGCGGAGTTTGGGCATCAAGCCCCTTAATCCCGCGCGCCAACGGGTAAAGATCAGCCGCAATATCAGCCGGTATTTCGACGCCAACAAATAAACGCATGTGCGAAACTCAATATCGAAATCAGATGGGCGGAAGCAAATGGGGCTTTAGCCCGTTGCCTTGTTAGACGGTTCAGAAGCATCCGCATTCGGCTGGGCGGCAAGCTTTGGCGCGGGACGGCCGGGAAGCGGGATATTGTCATCTTCGCCCGCCACGGGTGGGAAATTCCCCGCGTCCCAATCAGCTTTGGCCTGTTCGATGCGGTCCTTGCTGCTGGAAACGAAGTTCCACCACATATGACGATGACCCAGCGGCACCCCGCCCAGCAGCATCACGCGGCAATTGGTTTGCGCGACGATGTCGGGAATTTCTTCGGGGGCGACAAAGACAAAGCTTTGCGGATCATAGGCCGAGCCATCGATGCGCAAGGTGCCCGACACGACGTAAAGAGCGGCTTCCTGATTTTCACCGGGCAGCAAAAGCTGTGCGCCGGCATCCATATAGACATCGAGATAAAACAGCTTGGACTTGACCGGTACCTGGGCGGTTTTGCCAAAGGCCTCGCCCGCGATCAGGCGCATGTGCAACCCGGCATCCTCGATAACCGGCAGGTCATCCTGTGCGACATGGATGAATTCGGGATCAGACTCCTCGTCTTCTTCGGGAAGGGCGACCCAAAGCTGCAGGCCATCTAGTTTATGGTGGCTGTTGCGGACCGCGTCGGTTTCGCGTTCCGAATGGGTGATGCCACGCCCCGCATGCATCCAGTTAAGATCGCCCGGCTTGGCTTCAAGCAGGCTGCCGATGCTGTCGTGATGGCGAATGGCACCTTCGAAAAGGTAGGTCACCGTTGCCAGACCAATGTGGGGATGCGGGGCAACGTCGATGCCCTGACCGGGTTTAAACACCACCGGTCCGATGTGATCGAAAAACACAAATGGTCCGACCGCGCGCACTTCACGGTGGGGAAGAACGCGGCGCACGGTGAAACTGCCAAGATCGGTTTGTTTCCCAATAATCTGCTTTACCATGCGTCGCCTCCTTATCGGTGGTCAGGCATGCGCCGGATGTTCATCACCCCAGCGCATGCCATTGATCGTGCATTTTAATTGTGCCCGTCTTGTGACTTTGCGGGCACTGATGTTCCGAACCTTTAAGGCCGGGATACCTACTACTGGGGCCTTATGGGCACGGATAGGTATAGAGTGTGTGGATGTTCTCAATTTCCTCAAGCACGTGATCGGACAGGGTAATGTTGGCCGAACCGATATTGAGTTTGAGCTGTTCCATGCTGGTCGCGCCAATGATGTTTGACGTCAGGAACTGACGCGAATTGACATAGGCCAGCGCCATCTGTGACGGATCAAGGTCGTTATCCTTGGCAAGCTTGACGTAGGCTTCGGTCGCTTTGACGCCATTGTCGGTCAGGTAACGGCCAAAATATTGCGGCCAGATCGAGGAACGTGCGCCTTCTGGACGGGCACCGCCAAGATACTTGCCCGACAATGCGCCGCCACCCAAGGGCGAATAGGCCAATAGACCGGCATCTTCGCGGATGGAGCATTCTGCCAAGCCGACTTCGTACTGACGGGTCAGCAGGCTGTAGGGGTTTTGGACGGAAACCACACGCGGCAGGCCGCTGGCATCGGCAAGCTGCAGGAACTTCATCAGGCCCCATGGGCTTTCGTTTGACAGGCCGATATGGCGGATTTTGCCCGCTTCGACCAATTCGCCCAAGGCACCAAGGGTTTCTTCAATCGGGGTGGTTTCTTCGTCCGCATCGTGCGTGTAACCCAGTTTGGAGAAGAAGTTGGAATTACGATCTGGCCAGTGCAGTTGGTACAGATCGACATAATCGGTTTTCAGACGTTTGAGCGAACCGTCGATGGCTTCAAAGATTTGATCGCGGGTCAGGCGCGGGCCGCCGCGCACGAACGGAAAGCGATCCGCCGGACCGACCACCTTGGTCGCGATGACAAGATCGTCGCGCTTACCACGTTTTTCCAACCAGTTGCCGATGATGGTTTCGGTTTTGGTGAAGGTTTCTTCCATCGCCGGAACCGGATACATTTCGGCGGTATCAATGAAATTGACTTCGTTGGACGTGGCGTAATCAAGCTGCTCGAATGCTTCGTCCTGCGTATTCTGTTGGCCCCAGGTCATGGTGCCCAGGCAAATAACACTGACATCAATGTCAGTTCGTCCCAATCGACGGTATTCCATATATCAATCCCCTTTTACACCCCAAGTGGGGTGCACATATTTTCCAATGGATTGAATATATCCTGTCAGGGCCGGGATGAAACCGTTGAAGGCAAAAAATGTCGTGATGTCACGGTTTTGCACAGCTTATGCAAGGGTTTCCAAACCCAAATCCCCCTAAACAAACAATGTTAAAACACCGGTATAGCCATAAAACCGGTCATTGCAGACTTCGCCATTGCCATAAAATCCGGTCAGCGGCAAATCGCCCAATTCATCGCGGATAATCATCATTTCGCGGCTTTCGGTGCCAAATAATTGCGGCCCACGGGCGACACAGCTGCAATACAGCGCGCCGCGCGGTTTGCCCGGCAGACGTTTTTGTAAATCGCCCAGCATGCGGCGCAGGTCTTCTTCGGCGGCGACACCATCGCGGCGGACAAACCGAATGGCATCCCCGGCTTGGACATCGCCGCTCATGGCGATCATGTTGTTTTGCGGATCAACACCGACCAGGTTGCGCACGACAAAATCACCGGTATCGGACCCCGGGATCATCAGCGCAACGTGATACCGCCCGGATGCGATGGAGCTTTCACTGCCGTCGGAATCAAGGGCTTCTTTTAGGACCTCAAGTGCCGGTCGGTCATCGAGTGTCGAGATCACCCCTTCGCGGCCATCGGTGACGCGGTGCACCGGGCCGACCGGCGTGCAGGCCTGACTGATGCCGACCTGAACCGACGTGCTGGAATCAAACAAAACACCAGATAACCCGCCATCGACAATGCGATCAGCAATCTGTGGCGCGCCACGTTCGCCCGACGCAATACCACCGACAAGATAGGTTGAGCCAACGCGCGCCAGCTCTGTCAGGGTTGAAAGCGATTGTGGTGCGCCCGGATCGCCATGGACCAAGCCAAAGATCGGCTGCAGGCGGTCAATCGCCTGTTGCAGTTTGGGCGCATCGAGATCCGCATCGGTTTTAAGCGGCTCAAACACATGGAAATCATCGTCGGAAAACGGCGCAATCATCACCGAGGCAGCGGGAACGCCGAAATAAGCCCGGCCCGATCCACAAACCCCAACGCCCACCGTGCCAATCCAATGTTCAATCGACAGCCGGGACCGAAGAAAGGTCAGGATGCTGCCCAAATCATCCGAAAGGGCTTCGGTGACATATAAAAATGCCAAGGCGTTTTGTGGCATGGCACCAGTTTGCAGTTGGTCGGCAAGTTCGGATGCGACTGCGGCCCAGTTTTCACCACTGGCATGTGCCGCGTAAAATTCCGCCGTCATGGATACTCCCGATGTTTCCAGTTGGGCCGTGAAAGGCCCGTTCTCAGGTCTTGTTCAGATGTTGGTTTTGTCTGGTGCCTGATCTTTAATAATATAAGAACATTCTAATTATGGTCCAGGTTACGCCGCCCGGCAATCGCAAGATCACCGAACGTCATATTTCCCCACCTTATGTAATATGACGCCGCAGCAGATCCATGGCCGCATTGAGCTGCGTCATGCGTTGATGCGATCCATAGTTGCTGTCGGGGTGGTGAATGGCGGCAAGGACACGGTATTTGGTACGAATTTCGCGCAAATCCGGGCGCGCATTGGGGGCAAAGCCCATCACGTGCAGCGCCTCGTTAAAGGTGGTGACACCGCGATCAAGCGGATCAAACGCCAAGTTATCAACAATCTGACGCAGGCGTTCGAGTTCTTCACGGGACTGCAAAAGTTCGACCGGCGGTTCGGCCTGACGCTTTTTCAAGGCGCGGGCTTCTTCGAGGGCGGCAATTTCGGCGGCCAGCACATCGGATTTTTCCACCCGCATTTTGACGTCGCCACTGTCGAAATCGAGCGCCATTTTCAATGCCTTACGCACCGTGACAATTGAAAACCCCGGCGGCAAACGCAGTTGCAGCCTTGGTTTGCGCCGCCATGGGCGTCCTTCGGCGGGGCCGGATTTCAACACGATGGTTTCGCGGTCCGACTTGGGCGGATCGCCCGGATCGTCATATTGCTCGATGGCCTTTTCGGGCACGATCAACATGACAGACCGCGCCAGATCAGCCGCATTCACCCCACGCCGTTCGGCCAGCGCATGCACCGCATCGCGGAAAATCGATGAACAGGGAATGGTATAGGATTGTTTGACGCCCGGCGCAGACACGCATACCCCACACAAGTATTTGATTTTAAATAATATTATTGCAAAACCTGCCCGATAACAGGCAGCGACGACCTAAAGTCTATCGACGGATTTGGGTCGCGGCAACTGCATTTGCAGTCAAAATTTGTATCGCTTTCATTTCATCCACAGGCGCTTGTGCGCTTTTAAACAGCGACTCGCGAGTCGCCAAAGGGCGCAAAACACCCGAAATACCAGCGTTATTAACGATTCCCCCTGCCTTTGCCGCAGGCACCTGCCAAAAAGTTCGTCAACAAAGTTATCCACAGGCTTTTGTTTTCATTTTTTCCGAGTTTCTGGCTAAGTGACTGAATCCTAACGGCTCTTTGAGCGACCCGGTTTTCCCGGTTGTGGCCGCTTTCGGCTTTACCACCGCCCTTCCGGGATAAAAATTTTGCCAATTGTCGGAATTGGAAAACTTGAAAACAACATTCGTAGTTAGGTGATCGGACAATTGGAACATAACCGAAAGTAAATGGAGTGTTAATTTTACACTTAACCCGCTGTTGAGGGGTATTTGGGCCCGTTTTTACCCCCTTTTTGGGGTATATACCGCCTGCATAAACACACCTTAACATTCTGTTTTTAATATGTTTTTTCGCGACCAGGTCCATTCCCGCGCATCGCAGAAGCAATCTCAAAAATATCGTTTCGAAGTGTGTACAAATTCTATCTACATAAGTGGTTTCCGATGGCCGATTTAGGGTGTTTTGACCGCCATTTGGTTGGGGGTCGGCAGAAAATGCCATACCGGCCAGAGCGCAAATGCTTGGAATACCTACTCTTTTACGGTTTTCCGCCGTAAACGCAAAGCAGGCTGCACCCGTTAGATGCAGCCTGCTTTTGATCGTTATCCGTGATGTCGTGCAACGCGAATGGGGCGCTCAAACGGGGGCGCGTAACAGCCTGATCGGTTAATTATCCGACGACAGGGCGGTTTTCGGATCAAGTGACAGCAACGAAATCACATCCGGCAGGATACGGCCGACGATTTCTTTGACACCTTGTGGGTTTGGATGCATGCCGTCATCAAGATTAAGGTCCGGATCAGCAACAACGCCATCCAGGAAAAACGGATATAAATCAAGGTCATACCGACCCGCGAGGTCGGGATAGATGCTGTCGAATTCATCGCGGTAGTCGGCCCCCATATTGGGCGGCGACATCATCCCGGCCAGCAAGACATCAATGCCCTGTGCCTTTAATTTCTCGATGATCTGGGCCAGATTATCGCGTGTTTGGGACGGTTCCACACCGCGCAGGGCATCATTGGCGCCAAGTTCCAGCAAGACGGCATCGGGCTTTTCAACCAAGGCCCAATCCAAGCGCGCCAAGCCAGCCGCTGTGGTGTCGCCAGACACCGAACTGTTAACGACATTGACGTTATAACCGCGATCATTCAGCGCCGATTGAAGCTGCGGCGCGAAGCCTTCGTCCTGGTCCAAGCCATAGCCGGCCATTAAGCTATCGCCAAATAAAACAAGGGTTTTTGCGTCTTTATCCGCCGCATTTGCCGGAGAAGACAGCGCCACGGCGCCCACCCCGATCACCATTGCGATCGTAAGTACCGATGCGCGCGCACCTTGTGCGACGGCACGCAAGACCCGTTTGGCAGTGAACTTGATTACAGTGCGCCCTTGCCCGAAGCCGAAATTCATTACACATCCCATTCAAAATGCCTGTTATTTTATTGGAACCTTGGCCATTCGACGACCGTTAAGCGGCATCTTCAAACCGTTATGAAACCACGTATTGGGCCATAAAAGTTTGAACCGAACGCCTGCGTTCCCGTATGGACATGTAGCCCGCATTCTTGTTCTTGCAATGGATTAAGCCCGATTGGACCCCAGATGAGTGTTACGAAAACCGCGCCGATCCCAGATGAAAATGCCCCCACGTCCGCGCCCGGCGCGGTGAAAACCGTCGATGTGCAGAACCTGAAACTGCGCCTTGAAGGCCCGGCGGGGATTGTTGAAATCCTTAAGGGCATCGACATTTCGATCAATGCGGGTGAACGCGTTAGTCTTGTGGGGCCATCCGGGTCAGGCAAAACATCGCTTTTGATGGTGATTGCCGGGTTGGAACAGGCGCAAGAAGGCGTTGTTTCGGTCTGTGGCAATGATCTGCGTGCACTGAATGAAGATGGGCTTGCCCTTTATCGCCGTCATCATGTTGGCATCGTGTTTCAGGACTTCCACCTGATCCCGACGATGAGCGCACTTGAAAACGTTGCGCTGCCGATGGAATTTGCCGGGCGCAAAGACGCATTTGAGAAAGCAGAACAAGAACTTAAGGCTGTTGGCCTTGGCCATCGTCTTGGCCATTATCCAGGCCAGCTTTCGGGGGGTGAGCAACAACGTGTTGCCTTGGCGCGCGCGCTGGCGACCGATCCGGAATTGCTTTTGGCCGATGAGCCGACCGGTAACCTTGACGGCACCACGGGCGAAACCATCATTGAATTGCTGTTTGATTTGGCCAAGGACAAGGGATCAACATTGTTGTTGATTACCCATGATCCGAGCCTTGCCGAGCGATGTGATCGGACCATCATGCTGCGTGATGGGGAAATCGTTTCGCAGCAGGAAGATCATTCATGAGCGACAAAATAACCCCATCCAACGGCGCATCAAGCGACACTCCGATCAATATGGGTGCGGCCAACGGTACAGATGGTGCCGACCGCCTGTGGTCGATTGCGTGGCGGGTGTGCCGACGCGAACTGCGCGGCGGACTTTCGGGCTTTTGGATTTTCCTGGCCTGTCTGGCCCTTGGCGTTGGTGCGATTGCATCCGTCGGAAACGTTTCGGAATCCGTTCTTTCGGCGCTTGAACGTGACGGGCGGAAGCTTTTGGGTGGCGATGTTGAGCTGCGCCTGACCAATATGGATGCGACAGCTGAGCAAATTCAATGGCTTAACGACAATACCGAACGGGTTGGGCAACTTGCCACCATGCGCACCACCGCCTATGGCCCGGATCAGCGCCGGTTGGTGGAGCTTAAGGCGGTTGATGATGCCTATCCGCTGTTTGGCGAGATGAAGCTTGCCGATGACATTCCGTTTGACGGGATCCTTGATCAAAAAGACGGCACGTGGGGGGCTGTCAGCGAAGCCGGGCTTTTGGAACGGCTGAATATCAAGATTGGCGATACGGTTAAGCTTGGCGATATTGATGTGCAAATTCGCGGCGTCATCACGACCGAGCCAGATAAAGCGGTTGGGTTCTTTAATTTCGGGCCGCGTTTGATGGTGTCCAAAGACGCACTGATGCAGACCGGATTGGTGCAGCCCGGCAGTCTGATCCGCTATTATTACGCTTTGGATTTGAAGGGCAACGAAACCCCGACCGCCTTTCGCGAACGGCTTGATGAGCGGTTTGAAGATGCGAGCTGGCGCGTGCGTGATACGGCCAATGCCAATCCGGGTTTGAAGCGGTTTATCGAACGATTGACGCTGTTCCTGACCCTTGTTGGGTTGTCCGCCCTGTTGGTGGGCGGGATTGGTGTTGCCAATGCAGTGCGCAGCCATATCGAAAGCAAAACATCCGTGATCGCCACGTTGAAATCGGTTGGTGCATCCCACGGATTGGTCTTGCGGATTTACTTCCTGCAAATCCTTGTTCTAGCGATCATTGGCATTACCATCGGCCTTGTGATTGGCGCGGTAACCCCGGCACTGATTGCACCGGTTTTGGCCGGGCGCCTGCCGATTGATGTGACATTGGGCCCGGCATTGCCGTCGCTGTTGATTGCGACAAGCTTTGGCATTTTGACCACCCTGGTCTTTGCCCTGCCATCATTGTTGCGCGCCCGTGAAATTCCCGCCGCCCGCCTGTTTCGGGCCAGTGCAGGATTGCTGGGCGGAAGCCCGGTGCGCAAACGTGACCTGCCCTATATCGGGTTGCCGCTGGTTCTTTTGCTGGTGTTAACCGTGGTGACCGCGACGGATAAAACCATCGCACTTGGCTTTATCGGCGGATCGGCAGCGGCGATTGTGATTTTCACCTATGCCGGTCGGGCAATTGTATCTTTATCGAAACGTTTTACCGGCGGACGCAATGCGTTTTCACGCTTGGCCCTGACCAACCTGCATCGGCCCGGTGCGAGCACGGTGCCCGTGGCGCTGTCGCTTGGCCTTGGTTTGACATTGCTGGTGACGATTTCCGGGATTGAGGGCAACCTTGATAACGAGATCAATGAAAACCTGCCGGACTCTGCCCCGGCGTTCTTCTTCCTTGATATCCGCCCGGATCAAATGGATGCGTTCCGTGACCAGCTTTTGGCCGAGGATAATGTTTCGGATATCGAACAAACGCCGATGTTGCGTGGACGTGTCACAGCGGTTGATGGGGTTAAATCCGAAGATGTCGGACCGGGGGAAGACCGTTGGTTCCTGCGCGGGGATCGTGGCCTGACCTTTGCGGCATCACCGCCGCCAGAAACCAAGCTGGTGCAGGGGCAATGGTGGCCGTCTGATTATGATGACGCGTCAAAGCCGCTGGTGTCGATCAGTGCGGATATTGGTCGGGCCTTTGACCTTCAGCCCGGTGACACATTGACCGTCAATATTCTGGGGCGTGACATCACCGCAGAAATCGCCAATTGGCGCGAAATCGAATGGCAAAGCCTGCGTATGAATTTCGCCATGGTGTTCTCACCGGGCTTGATCGACAAGGCGCCCTATAGCCTGATTGCGACGGCCCATATGCCACGCGAAATGGAAGGACCGGTTGATCGCATGATCGGGCTGGATTTCCCGAACGTTTCGGCCATTCGGGTACGCGAGGCGCTTGAGGCGGCCAACGCCATCTTGGCGGGGATTGGTACGGCCCTTAATGCCACGAGTATGATTGCGATTGTTGCTGGGGTGTTGGTGTTGGCCGGTGCGGTTGCCGCCGGGCGGCGCAAACGCATTTATGATGCCGTCGTCCTTAAAACGCTGGGCGCAACGCGGGCCAATATCCTTTATGCCTATGCACTTGAGTACGGCATTCTTGGCTTTGCGACCGGGGTGCTGGCGGCACTGGTTGGGTCACTTGCCGCGTGGTCGGTGCTTGTCCTGGTGATGGGGGCGTCTTGGACGCTGTTGCCCGCCACCATTCTGGGGCCGATTGCCATTGGCCTGTTTGCCACCCTGTCAGCCGGGTTTGTCGGCACGTGGCAGGCATTGCGCAGCCCGGCAGCACCGTTGTTGCGCAACGAGTAGGATGGCGCTGAGTGGTCCTGAATAGCGCTGTATGGCGCTGACCTGATGCGATACGCTTCCAAAACAAACTTAGGGCCGGTCATATTACTGACCGGCCCTTTGTCGTTTAAGCCATCAATGGCGCATGATTACGCCAAATCGCGCAAGGCCCGGCGGACCACCTTGCCGGTTGTGGTCATGGGAAGTTCATCCAGAAAAGCAATTTCGCGCGGGTATTCGTGGGCGGCCAAGCGGGTTTTCACAAACTGCTTGATATCGCCTTCGAGCGCGTCACTTTGATCAAAGCCATCGGCCAAGATGACAAAGGCCTTAACGATCTGCCCGCGTTGGGGATCGGGTTTGCCTATGACACCCGCCATGCGCACGGCGGGATGGGCAATCAGGCAATCTTCGATTTCGCCCGGACCAATGCGGTACCCGGCCGAACTGATCACGTCATCATCGCGTCCGACAAAATGGATATAGCCATCTTCGTCGACACAGCCCATGTCGCCCGTCAGAAGCCATTCACCGATATATTTGTCGCGGGTGGCATCGGGATTACGCCAATATTCCAAAAACATCACCGGATCGGGCGCGCGCACCGCAATGCGGCCCATGTCACCAGCGGCCAACACATTGCCATCAAGATCAATCACCGCAACATCGTGCCCCGGAACCGGTCGCCCCATCACCCCCGGCTTAGAATCCATGATTGATTGGCAGGAACTGACGACCATGTTGCATTCGGTCTGACCATAAAACTCATTGATCGTGACCCCAAAGACCCGACGCCCCCAATCAAGCAATTCCGCGCCAAGGGTTTCGCCGCCACTGGCGATGGAGCGCAAGTTACAGTCAAATTTCTGCGCCACATCATCCCCGGCCGCACGCATCATCTTTAACGCGGTTGGCGGCAGGAACGTGTTGCGCACCCCATAATCAGCAATCAGTTCAAAGGCGGCCTCGGGGGTGAATTTTTCAAATCGGTGGGCCACCACCGCAATTCCGTGATGCCACGCGGGCAATAACACATCGAGCAATCCACCAATCCATGCCCAATCGGCGGGCGTCCACATGACATCGCCATCCTTGGGAAAGAAATCATGCGACATTTCAACGCCGGGCAAATGGCCCAGCAACACCCGATGCGCGTGAAGCGCCCCTTTGGGTTGGCCGGTGGTGCCCGATGTATAAATGATCAGGGCCGGTTCATCGGCGCGCGTTTTGACCGGCGTGAAATCATCGGCTTCTTCAGCCGAGAGCGCCTTGAAATCAAAGCAATCATCGGGCGCGCCATCAATCACATAAACATATTCAAGGGCCGGTAAAAGATCGCGAATTTCGGCAATTTTCGCCGCCCCTTCGCGGTCGGTCACAAGTGCCTTGGCCGCACAGTTGCCCAACCGATATTCCAGTGCATCGACCCCAAACAAGGTAAATAGCGGCACGGCAATGCAGCCCATTTTATAGGCGGCAACATGGGAAATGGCGGTTTCTGGACTTTGGGGCAGCAATATCCCCACCCGGTCACCGCGGCGTATCCCATGGCGGCGCATAACGTTGGCAAAGCGATTTGAAAGCCGTTTGATTTGGGCAAAGGTGTAATCGCGGCGCGAACCATCGCGCCGACGGTACATTAACGCCAGCCGATCCGGGTCATCGGCCCATTTGTCGCAAACATCGACACCAATGTTGAAATAAGTCGGCACGTCCCAGACAAAGTCCGAACGCACCGTCGCGTAATCATCACGACAGACCAGCATGTTTCCTCCCTGTATCTACCGCTGTTTTTTGTTTTTCGCTGCGGTAAATTTTGTCAGCATGCTAGAACCAATCTGCGCCAATTGGAAGGTCGGAGTAGCATCCTATCCGACCAGATATGTCAGCGAACCGGGTCCAAAAGGAACGTGAAATTCGCATCCTGCCCGGCATCTGTCGTCGCCGTCGCGTGACAGCCAAGACAGGAGGCATCGCTTTGATGCTGAATGAAGCTTTCAAGGGCAAGGTTGCTTAAGAAACGGGGGACTTCGCCAACCCCAAATGGCGCACCGCCCGGGTTGCCGATCCATTGCGTGCCAAGCAACATGTAATTTTGCCAAACCGTGCCGGCCAATTTGTTTTGCCAGACAAAATTCGCCTCAGCCGTGCCGGAAAACAAGCGCCAGCAGCGCACGATATCGGGCGGGTTGATCGGATCGCCAGAGATATTGCGGGCATAGGGCGCGTTATCGGCCCAGCGAAGGTCGGTTTGAATGGATTGATTGGCAGGTTTTCCGGGCTTTGTATGCCCACCATAAAACACAAACCCATCGGTGGGAGCCTCCAAAGTCGATGGATCAGGGGCCAAGCAACCATCGGCAAAGGGCGTATCGGTGATGATGCTGTTGGGGCGGCGGGCATTGGCGGCAAGTGGGGCGGTGCCGGTATGTTCAAAGCTGGACCAAATCCAACGATCGCCATTGCCGCTGGTGACACGCTCCACCAAATGCATGCCAACCAGCCCAACCGTGACATCAAGACAGGTCGGCTTGCCATTCAGCGTGACATCCCCATCAAGTGCAATGCGTGCCGGCCGTGTAAAGTAATTATCAGAAGCGGGTTCTTCTGGCAGGATACGCCAGGCAAATTTCAAAAGCTGCGCGCCCATTACCCTGCCGAGCTGCCCATCACCCAGAAGGGCCTTGGTTGGCGCGTTGGGTGTTTCGCCCGCGCCCGAGGCGGTGATGACGGAGGCCGTGGGTTTCGCGGCCCCGATCACGCGGGTTTCGGGGCTGCGGCCCATCGGGAAGTCAACCGTCATGCCCGCACTGGCAAAATCCAACCGGCCATCTTCGTGATTAAGGCGGTTCTTGCGAATATAATCAGCCGCCACCGGATTGATCCGGGTTTCATATAAAATGAAATTCCCGGCCTGATCGACCAGCATATCGCCGCTTGATTGCACATGACTTGCCAGCAAAAGGGCACCGTCGGGCAATCCATCGCGGCAAGCCGGGTTGGGCATGGCAACCTCGGCAAACAGATCGCGACTTGTTGGGAATGTTTCCCAGCGCGCACGCCCAGCCCGATCAGGATCAGGGGCGGTTACGGCGACAAAGGACTGCCACGAAAACCGGTCAAAGGGGCGCTGTGCCTCGTAAGCGAGAAAGCGATAGACAAAACTGGCGTCAAATTCCGGCACATCGACCGGCGCAACCAAGCAGGGTGCCGCCAGATCGGGATCCGCACAAAATTCCGTTTCGGGATAGCGATCGGTAAAGACCGGGACGGTTTTTGCATCAGGTGCCGCCGATAGATTGGCATTCTGTGCCACGGCAACCATTGGAATGGCAGCAGCAAAGACCATCAGACTCGCAAGACCAACCACACCAAATCCCGCCAAACGCCCCCAAAGGGGTTTGGGCATAACGATTTGGGATGTCTTATTTTTTTTAATCCTGTTGGGTGCGGGCATGGCAGGTTTTGCCTTAAAATATTGCGGTCACGCGCGGTTATCCCCTGCTTTGGCGCATATTAGCGCTTTTTGGCGGCGATGTCGCGCATTAGCGCGAAGTGAACAAGGTCACATCTGACTTTCCCACAAGGGCCGCAACTTGGCGGAACCGTTGCTTTTCACGGAAATTCTGCCATATTTTAACCATCGCAGAAGTCTATAAAGCATTCTGCACACAATTGGATCAAAGAGGGATTTCAATGGCTTTTGAAACGCGTCAACGCGGCTATGACGTCTCGGTTGGCCAGTCGGCGGCCGAGATCGATGCAGGTCTCCGCGCCTATATGCTGCGTGTTTATAACTACATGGCATCCGCACTGGCTTTGACTGGTGTGGTCGCGATGGCAGTGTCCACCAGCCCAACCCTGATGCAGGCAATTTTCGGTACGGGTTTGCACTGGGTTGTCATGCTGGCCCCGATCGGACTTGTCTTCTTCCTGAGCGCGCGCATCCATAAAATGAGCTTTGGCGCAGCACAGGCGACGTTCTGGGTTTATGCCGCCCTGATGGGGCTGTCACTGGCGTCGATCTTCTTGGTGTATACCGGTGAATCGATTGCCCGGACCTTCTTCATCACCGCAGGTACCTTTGGTGCGATGAGCCTTTATGGCTATACCACCAAGAAAGACCTGTCGGGTTGGGGTAGCTTCCTGTTCATGGGCCTGATCGGCATCATCATTGCCAGCGTTGTGAACATCTTCCTTGGCAGCGGCATGCTGCAGTTCGTGATTTCAGCAGCTGGTGTACTGATCTTTACCGGTCTTACCGCGTATGACACCCAGCGCATCAAGGAAGAGTATCACGAACAGGACGACGTAGCGACTTCGGGCAAGAAAGCCCTGTTTGGTGCCCTGCGTCTGTATCTGGACTTCGTGAACCTGTTTATCATGTTGCTGCAGTTCTTCGGCGCAAGCCGGGATTAGGATGCGCCCCGCGCATTCGCAGTCAAAAACCCCGCAGCTTCGGCTGCGGGGTTTTCTTTTATCTGCTCAATCCGAAACGCCAGACGCGATCAACGTCAATGGCGGCAGAAGGCAGGAAGATGTTGGCTAAGCTTGGCGATCAGGACGCCGCGGGTTCTTGCTTGGTCTCGCCGCCTGTCGCACTTATCACCGCCTTGCGATGGCTAATTTGCGAGAGCATGTTTTCAGAGCGCGCATAGCCGCCCGATGCAGCGCGTGCAGCACCCTTTGCCCCGGCATCCATGAAGGCATGATAGGCGTGGGAAAAGCTGACACGGGCATGGCCGATCAGTTTTTCATCCTTGCCGTTGCTGCCGTTTGTTAGCTGCACCGTGGCAAGGGCAAACATGGTACGGCCCCAAATATAGGGCTGTTCACGGCGATTACAGACCTTAAGCGATGCCTGAAACACCGGAATGACTTGTTCATCAGGAATATGAACATCATTGATCAAGGCCGATGCGACCAGGGATTCCCCCAAACCATAGGCGGCCACCGCATAAAGCGGCGCATGCAGGCTGCTATTGATCATGCCGATTGCACGGCGGAATTGGGAAGCGCCCATATCAGACAGTTTGGCTTTTTCGATTTCCTTGGCATAGGCAACCAATGCTTCGCCCAATCGACAAAGGGCCGCGGCACAGTCGGCGGCAGAGCCACCGCTTAGTTCAAAGCGCCGGACAAGGAACTTCCACAGCGCGACGGCAACCGTGCCCGCACTTTTTTGCATGTTGCTGACCAAGGACCAATTCACCAGCCCGCCATACAGCGCCAGAACCGCCGTTTGCGGGCAATCAACCTTGTCAAAGTCGCTGATTGCGGCAATCAGGTCTTCGGTGCTGGTTTCTTTGATGGTGGTTTCTTTTTGTGCAACGCCCTCGCCCAATAATCCGGATGGGGCCTTTGCCCGGACCGGGGCCGGTGCCGCAGGTGCGTCACCCGCCGCCGTCAGGATTTGGCGAACGCGCGGTTCCATAACCCGTATCGCCGAGGCGCAGTAACTGCGATCACCGGTTTCGGCCAAAACATAGGCTGCAAACGCATAGGCGCTTGCGACACCGGTACCGGCCTTTTCAAGGGTATCACCGTTTTGAATGCGTTCCTGAAAATCATCCAGATGCGACGTCAAACGCGCCATCTGCAAAGAACGCTTTTCACTGCCACGGGATTGATGGACAAGCTCCGCACATAGCAAAATGCGCACGGCTTCGGCCGTGTCATGGTGATCGGGCGCGGTGAAGCAATGGGTCAGTGGCATCAGAACTTCGTAAAGCGGGGATGCCAATTCATCGCTGATTAAATGGATTTCAAGCTGACCACTTGGCCCGTTTTCACGGCCCCAAAAGGCGGTCGTCGCATTGCGATAGTGTGCAGCGTTTAAAACACCAAGTTGGGCTTCGCGCAGGGCGACAAAAGGATCGGCAACATCGGGGTTGGGTACGAAATGATGATCAATCTGAACAGATTTTCTTTCGGAAACCGATCCCAGATGCCGGACCAGAAGATCAGAAATGGCATCAGATGACGGCGCCCCGGCCGGTATATCCGCACCGTTGGCAGCCGCCGTATCTGCATTTGAAAATCGGGCGATGGCATAGGTGTGCACGGTTTCTGGCGCAGCGGCGGTCGCATCTGGCGTACCGACGGCGGCAGAAGATCCTTTTGATCCTTGAGCTGCGAACAATGACTTGATCGCAAGGCCCACAGCAGACCAGAAACCAGCCATTTTTTCCCTTGCCTCTTATCGCGTCTTATTTATTGGCAATTAGAAACAATGATCCGTAATTGCAGGACTATTGTCCGCTGCAAGGCAACCGGGGTCAATCCAATCAACCAAGATTTTCACGATACTGAAGGATAGAGACCCCCGTACACCTATATAAGAAAACCCGATAAATGGCTGATATGGCATTGTAATTTTGGACAGACTAAAGGCCATTTGGCAGTGCGTTTAGCCCCAAGGCCGCTTTCGGCGGCGGCGCGGTTCCTGTTGGGACGCACGCGGTTTTGCCTGCCACGGGCCAGAACGTTCCGCCTGTGCCCGATCCGACTGGGACGCATTGCTTTGCGCCCTGCCCTGTGCGCCGTCATGGGTTGGTTCGGACATTTGGCCAGACATTTGACCAGACATTTGACCAGACATTTGACCAGACATTTCGCGCAGGCGGGCAATCCGGTTGCCCATATCAGGATGGGTGGCAAACAGGCTGTCCATGCCCTTTCCCGACAGCGGGTTGGCGATATACATGTGCGCGGTTGCCGGATTGCGTTCGGCATCCTGATTGGGGATGGTGTGAACGCCTTTATCAAGCTTATTTAACGCACTGGCCAACCACATCGGATGGCGGCAAATTTCCGCACCGATTTTGTCAGCTTCATATTCGCGGGTGCGCGAAATTGCCATTTGCACCAGCATCGCGCCAAGCGGTGCCAGAATGGCGACCAAGATCATGCCCAAACCGCCAAGCGGATTGTTGTTATCGCTGCGATGGCCGCCGAAAATGCCCGCAAACATCGCAAAGTTGGCCAAGGCGGAAATGGCACCGGCGATGGTGGCAGTAATCGTCATAGTCAGGGTATCACGGTTTTTAACGTGTGCCAGTTCGTGGGCCATGACCCCGGCGATCTCGTTACGATCCAGAAGCTTTAACAAACCGGTGGTTGCCGCCACGGCTGCATTTTCCGGGTTTCGCCCGGTGGCAAATGCGTTGGGCTGCGGGTTTTCAACCACATACACCTTGGGCATCGGCAAACCTGCATTTTGCGATAATTCACGCACGATCGAGACCAGCTCAGGCGCGGTGCGATCATCCACCTGTTGTGCGCTTCGCATCCGAAGCAACATCGCATCGGAATTCCAATAGGCAAACACGTTCATCGCACCGGCAAATAACAGGGCAATGATCATGCCCTGCTGGCCACCAATCATCATACCGACCACACCAAACAATGCGGTCAAACCGGCAAGTAACAAACCTGTACGGATGTAATTCATGCTCAAATGCCCTTTAGACAATTCCGTTAGGCAAAAGATAGGCAGAAGCGCAGACAACGCAAGCGATGGCGACAATGAGTGAGAACGAACTCACATTATGGTGTGCAAGAAAAAGTAAAACAGCCGGACCGGCGGGGTCGGGGGAAAATGCGGTCCGGCTGTTTTTGCAACGACGTCGTTTACTCTGCAGACTGATGGGGGTCAGCCTCGTTAAGAGAACGGACTTCGTCGCGCCGACCAATCATGCGCACAAGCACATAAAAGACCGGTGTCAGGATCAGGCCAAAGATCGTCACACCCAGCATGCCTGAGAAAACGGCAATACCGATTGCGTGGCGCATCTCAGCCCCGGCTCCACTGGACAGAACCAGCGGAACAACGCCCATGATAAAGGCCAGTGAGGTCATAAGGATCGGGCGCAGCCGCAGACGGCTGGCCTCAATCGCGGCTTGAAGCGTTGTTCGGCCTTGGTGTTCGAGTTCGCGGGCAAACTCGACAATCAAGATCGCGTTCTTTGACGCTAGCCCGGCAAGCACGAACAAACTGATCTGGGTGAAGATGTTATTATCCCCACCAAACAGATAAACACCAAAGACAGCGGACAGGATGCTCATGGGGACGATCATGATCACCGCCAGTGGCATGGTCAGGCTTTCGTATTGGGCAGCCAAAACCAAGAACACCAGAAGAATACAGATCGGGAAGACATACATGGCCGTATCGCCCGCCAGGATCTGCTGATAGGTGAGTTCGGTCCATTCGTACGACATTCCGGGTGGCAGGGTTTCATCAAGTATTTTCATCATCGCAGCTTCTGCCTGACCACTTGAATAGCCCGGTGCCGGACTGCCGTTTAGATCTGCGGCACGAAACCCGTTGTACCGCATGGACGTATCTGGCCCGAACGTTTCATCAACGGAAACAACACTGCCAAGTGGCACCATTTCCCCGTCCGAATTGCGCGTTTGCAGGCGCAAGATATCCTCGGGGCTTGACCGGAACGGCTTATCAGCCTGTGCAATGACCTGATAGGTGCGGCCAAAGGCGTTGAAGTCATTGACATACATCGAGCCCAGATAGACCTGCATGGTTTGGAAGACTTCATCAACCGGAATGCCAAGCTGTTGAACCTTTGTCCGATCAAGCGTCGCCTGAAGTTGCGGAACGTTGATGTTGTAACTGGTGAACACGCCGGTCAGTTCCGGTGCGGCCCATGCTTTCGCCAGGACCTGCTGCATCACATCATCAAGGGCACGATAGCCCTGATCGGCGCGATCTTCGACCTGAAGCTTAAAGCCGCCAACGGTGCCAAGACCCTGCACCGGGGGTGCGGGGAAAATCGCCACAAAGGCCTCGTCAATCCCGGCATACTTCTGTTGAAGCGTCCCAGCAAGCGCCAGACCAGACAGCTCATCACTTTTGCGGGTCGCAAAGTCATCCAAGGTGACAAACACGATGCCCGAACTTGAACTGTTCACGAACCCATTGATCGACAGGCCGGGGAACGCAAGTGCACTTTCAACACCAGGTTCCTTAAGCGCAATGTCAGACATTTCGCGCATGACTTCTTCGGTGCGGTCCAATGTCGCACCTTGGGGAAGCTGGGCGAAGGCAACCAAATATTGCTTATCCTGAAGCGGGACAAAGCCACTGGGCAGAATCTGGAAGCCCTGATAGGTCAGTGCCAGCAAGCCAAGATAAAGCACCATCATGATCGATTTCAGACCAAGCAGGCGTTTAACCCCACCGGCATATTTATCCGTGCTGCGGTTAAAGAACCGGTTGAAGCCACGGAAGAACCAGCCAAAGACAAAGTCCATACCGCGCGTGAGCCAATCCTTTGGCGCATCGTGGCCACGCAACAAAATCGCGGATAAAGCCGGACTAAGTGTGAGGGAATTCACCGTCGAGATGATCGTTGCAATCGCAATGGTCAGGGCGAACTGCTGATAAAACTGGCCGGTTAGGCCACTGATAAATGCAATTGGCACAAACACGCCGGTGATCACAAGCGAGGTCGCAATGATCGGCCCGGTGACTTCGCGCATTGCCGCAACCGTTGCATCGCGTGGCGACAAACCACGTTCGATGTTTCGTTCGACGTTTTCCACCACCACAATCGCATCATCGACCACAATCCCGATGGCAAGGATCAAGCCAAACAGCGACAACACATTGATAGAAAAGCCAAACACCAACATCAGTGCGAAGGTACCGACAATCGACACCGGCACCGCCAGCAGCGGAATAATCGACGCCCGCCATGTTTGCAGGAAGATCGTGACCACCACAACAACAAGGGCGATGGCTTCCAGCAAGGTCGTGATCACGGATTTGATCGAGCTTCGGACAAAGACCGTCGGGTCATAAACGATGCTGTAATCAAGGTCTTCGGGGAAGTTTTGTTTAAGTTCTTCCATGGCGGCGCGGACGTTGCTTGAAATATCAAGCGCGTTTGCACCGGGTGACGCAAAGATCGGAATCGCAACGGCTTCTTTGTTATCGAGCAAAGACCGCAGGGCATATTGCTGTGCCTGCATTTCGACACGTGCAACATCACCGAGACGCGTGATCGTGCCATCATCCCCGCGTTTGACGATAATGTTTTTGAATTCATCAGGGGTTTCGAGGCGACCGCTGATATTAATCGGCAACTGGAATTGCACACCGGTGTCATAGGGCGCACCGCCGATGATGCCCGCAGCAACCTGGACGTTCTGGCTTTGAATGGCGGAGACCACCTCGCCCGCGGTCAGATTGCGTTCGGCAACTTTGTCGGGGTTGAGCCACACCCGCATCGCGTAATCACCCGAACCAAACAGCCCAACCTGACCAACACCGCGAATACGCGCCAAACGGTCGCGCACATGTAGCGTCGCATAGTTGCGCATATAAAGAACGTCGTACCGGTCATTGGGGGAACGAAGATGCACCACCATGGTCAAATCAGGTGACTGTTTTGACACCGTCACGCCAAGTTGCCGCACGACATCAGGCAAACGCGGTTCAGCCTGCGACACGCGGTTCTGGACTTTTTGCTGAGCCAGATCCGGATCGGTGCCGATTTCAAATGTTACGGTCAGAGATAATTTGCCATCCGTTGTCGCCAGCGAGTTGACATACAGCATCCCCTCAACCCCGTTGATTTGTTCTTCAAGCGGGGAAGCGACGGTTTCGGAAATCTCGGCGGGATTGGCACCGGGAAAATTGGCGGTTACGACAATTGAGGGCGGCACGACGTCCGGATATTCGGAAATCGGCAGGCGCCACATGGCAATCAGACCTGCCAAGAGAATCAATACGGACAGGACGCCGGCAAAAATCGGCCGGTCCACGAAAAATTTCGATAAGTTCTGCATCAAGATCAGCCTTGCTTATGCGTACCCAAAAGCATCCGTTAGGACGCAGAGGCCTGCAGAATTTCGGGAGCAACGGACATACCGGGGCGGACTTTCATGATCCCGTTGACGATCACAAGTTCGCCAACCTCAAGTCCGGATGTCACAATCCGCTTGCCATCGACCTCAGCCCCCAAGGTGACCTGTCGATAGGCCACCGTGTTATCGGGTTGAACCACATAGACAAATTTGCGGTCCTGATCGGTGCTAATTGCTTGTGGGGCAATCATGATGACGTCTTTCTTGGCAAGGGTGCCAAGTTCCAGACTGGCAAAGGTGCCGGGCAGAAGCGTGCCGTCAAGATTGTCAAACATCGCACGGGTCCGAATGGTGCCGGTGCGCGGATCAATGCGGTTATCAAAGCTGTGCACGTGACCCGAAACTTGCCGACCATTTGAAAGCGTCATGTTGACCGGGATGCTTTGCGCAGCATCGTCGACCTTGCCGCTTTCGCCGAGGCTGGCAAAGAAGGTCTGCTCATCCAGATCGAAGTCGGCATAGATTTGCCCGGTTGAGACGATGGTGGTCAGAACCGGTGCATTTGGGCCAGCATTGACCTGATTGCCAACGGTCAGTTCGACCCGGCTGACACGGCCGTCAATCGGGGCTTTGACATAGGCATGATCAAGTTCGATTTCGGCCAGTTCTAGCTGTGCCTGTGCACGGCTGACCTGACTTTGCGCCACCTGATGGGTGCTGAGCCGTTCGTCATAAACGCGCTTGGAAACGGTGCCCTTGGACACCAGTTTTTCGGCACGTTTCTTTTCCTTGGCCGCCAGCGAAAGGTCCTGGCGGGCAGCCGAAAGGGCTGCGCGCGCTTCTTCGACGGCGGCCTGATAACTGCGCGGGTCAATCACGGCAAGAATGTCGCCCTGTTTGACCAGCTGACCGTCTGTGAAGTTGATTTTGACGATTGCGCCGCTGACCTGCGGGCGAAGCTGAACTTCCTCGACCGCGCTTAAACGGCCGGAAAAGTTGCTCCAGAGGCGGACAGAACTGCTTTTTACATCGGCAACAGAGACCGGCATTGCCGTCGGAGCGGTTTGAACCGCAACCTCGTCGGCGGCTGAGCCCGCGATATGAAGGCCGTATCCGCCAGCGGCAACTGCCAGCGCCAAAACGGCCGCAGGCAGCAGCAATTTACGTTTTAATTGGGACTGCATCTTTCCATCTTCCAAAAGCGTGAGCCGCACCTATGGCGGACTGTTTGACCGCATAGATGCATACCGATCGGTATGTGCGCAAGGGGAAGAAGGCAAAAAAGTGGATTAATTTAAAATTATTTTAAGTTCAGAATGGAGTTTCCACGCCCGAGAAAGGGGCTTAATCCTTGGAATCACAACGCAAATCAAGAATTCGGCAAATGCCTTCGCGTAGATCAGACCGAACAGTATCAATATCATTGAAAACCCGGCCATATGCCAGCAGTCCGTGGACATATTGGAAAATCATGCGCGCCAGTGTGGTGACTTCACCATCCTTGCCCAGCAGGCCTTCGCCCTTTAGGCCGCGCACCATGGATGCCAGATATTTGATCTGTTCTTCGGCCAGTTCGCGTGAACAATTCTGGATTTCGATATCTTCGGGGCCAACCTGGCCACCGGCAGTAAAGATCGGACAGACACAGACTTCGTTTTCGCCCGGAACGGCGTACTTTTCCTGTTTGTCGCAGACCAGTTCGATATAGCCGTAAAGCTGATCCGTCGGTGACATTTCGGGCGAGAAGATTGCACGCAACTCATCCTTGCCCTTTTCCCAATGATGGCGGGCAGCCGCAGCAAACAAGGCCGACTTGCTATCGAAGTGGTGATAGAACGCCCCCTTGGTGACACCTGCATGTTTGCAGACATCGCTGACACCAATATCGTGATAACTGCTTGTCGCCAGTAACTCCATGGCGGTTTCAAGCAAATTCATCCGGGTATCTGAAGCGTTCCTCATAGCATTGACCTATTTTTTTTCTTACTGGCAGTAGATATACGAACCGGTCGGTATTTAGCAATGGAACGACCGGGTTACATTGTCATTTCATGATATAAATATGGCAGTAGGGTGACAGTAAAACCCGCGAATTCAACACCTTAAATCAAGACCTGCCCAAAGAACATATCTGCCATCACAGCGGTATTTTTTCCGCGTTTTTCCGCTGGCTTACACGATTACACATCAAATACCGCCCATCGCGCAAAAAGAAAGGAGGGCGCGAAGCGAATCGCGCCCTCCTCACAGTCATCTAAATATCCGAGACAAACCGACGATTAAGCGCCGGTCAGTGCACGGATCTGGCGGTTGGCAACCGTGATCATTGAAAGATCAATCTGACCTGCGGCGCGCAGTTCGTTGATCAGTTCATCACAGCGCGCACAGCCGCGTTGATGGTCTTCGACCCACTTATCGACAAGTGCCGCCCCAGAGGAGCCCTTTTTGCCCGACGACAGGACCGTACGGGTCAATTCACGTTGATGACCGTAAAGATCGTCGATCACCGCCGCCCGGGCGAGTTTCTGCCAATGGGTTTCAGCTTCGATCGAGTCGGCTGCGGCACGCATCAAACCAAGCTGGAACCGCGCCCCCACCGCAAAGTAGGTCGCCCCAACTTCGATGACGTCACGCCCCGTGGCATCGGCGATACGTACCACATCACAAATGGCAACCATTTGCGCCATGGATGCAACGCGACGGGCCAAATCTTCGGGGACACCTTGGGCGACCAAAGATTGCGTCTTTTCGTTCAGCGTCTTTCTGAAAGCAGCATCGGCTGGAACGATATCATCAAAGGCCGCAATGACCTTGGACACCGCAGGACGGAACAGTTCGATCTTGGCCCCGACATTAAGATCCTCGCAATTGCGCAAGAACCATTGGGTGACTTCGTTGACCATACGGTTGATGTCACGGAACATCCCGATCTGAAGCTTGGCCAAAACCACGTTATCCAGGGCCTCGATCCCGGCCCAGATATCGCGCAGACCAAACACCGCACGGGTGATCAGATAACCACGTGAGACGTCAACGGCGGAAAGCCCGGTGGCCTCCATCATGTCATGGACAAAGGTGCCCCCGACCCGGTTGACCAGACTGTTGGTCGCAACCGTTGCAATGATTTCACGTTTCAGGCGGTGCTCGGAAATCGCATCGGCGTATTTCTTGCGCACCGGTGTCGGGAAATACCGCACCAGTTCCTCGACCAAGATCGGATCATCTGGCAAATCAGAATCAAGCACCTCGTCATACAGCCAAAGTTTCGCATATGGCATCAAAACCGACACTTCGGGGCGGGTCAGCCCTTCTTGATTGGCGGCACGACGTGCGAGTTCTTCGTCATCAGGAAGATATTCGATTTCGCGGTTCAGGCGTCCTTCGCGTTCCAACATGCGGATCAGGCGGACCTGCGCATCAAGAACTTCGGAGCTGACCGCGTGGGTGTTTGAGATCGCCTGACTTTGCAGATAGTTATCACGCAGAACAAGTTCACCGACCTCTTCGGTCATCTCGACCAGAAGCTTATTGCGCTGCTTTTCGGTCATATCGCCAGCGGCAACAACTTCGCCGACCAGGATCTTGATATTAACCTCGTGGTCGGAGCAATTCACACCCGCCGCGTTATCGATGGCGTCTGTATTCAAACGGCCACCTGCTTGGGCATACTCGATCCGGCCACGCTGAGTGGCACCAAGGTTGGCCCCTTCGCCAACGACCTTGGCCCGGATTTCACGGCCATTGATGCGAATGGCATCATTGGCACGGTCCCCAGCATCGGCATTGGTTTCGGCGTGCGATTTGATATAGGTCCCGATGCCGCCAAACCAAAGAAGTTCGACGTCAGATTTCAGGATGGCCTTCATCATATCCGCCGGGGTGACCTTGCCTTGGTCAAGGCCCAGCAATTTGCGGACTTCTGGCGATGGATCAAGGGTTTTGGCCTTACGATCAAAGATATCCCCGCCTTTGGACAGGACCTTTTTATCGTAATCGCCCCAGCCCGAACGCGGAAGATTGAACAAGCGTTGGCGTTCGGCAAAGCTTTTTGCTATATCCGGATCCGGATCGACAAAGATATGCATGTGGTTAAAGGCGGCTGTCAGTTTGATTTTTTCTGACAGCAACATGCCATTGCCAAACACGTCGCCCGACATGTCGCCGACACCGGCCACGGTGAACGGGGTTTTCTGAATGTCTTTGCCCATTTCGCGGAAGTGACGTTTGACAGATTCCCACGCACCGCGTGCGGTAATGCCCATTTTCTTATGGTCATACCCCTGCGAGCCACCCGATGCGAACGCATCATCCAGCCAGAAGCCATAATCACGCGCCACACCATTGGCGATATCAGAAAACGTTGCGGTGCCCTTATCGGCGGCGACAACCAAATACGGGTCATCTTCGTCCAAACGACGCACACGTTCGGGCGCAACGATATCCCCACCAACGATATTGTCGGTGATATCGAGCATCCCGCTCATGAGGATTTTGTAGCAAGCAATGCCTTCTTCGAGGAAGGCTTCACGCGTGCCATCGACAGGTGGGCGTTTGACAACAAAGCCACCCTTGGAGCCAACCGGCACGATGACGGCGTTTTTGACCATCTGGGCCTTAACCAAGCCGAGGATTTCGGTACGGAAATCTTCCTGGCGGTCGGACCAGCGGATACCACCACGGGCCACCGGACCACCACGCAGATGGACGGCCTCGACCCGTGGGGAATAGACAAATATTTCGCGCCACGGACGGGGCAGTGGCAAATCTTCGATCATGCCGGAATTGAATTTGACCGACAAATACGGCTTGGGATTTCCATCCGTACCGTATTGGAAGAAGTTGGTGCGAAGGGTTGCCTGAACCAGATTAAGGAAGGCGCGCAAAATGCGGTCTTCATCCGGGTTCATCACATCTTCAAGGCGGCTGACGATATCGCCTTCGATTGCCTCGGCCTCGGCGACCAGCCCCGGATCGCGATCCGGGTCAAAGCGGGCCATAAACAGGCTGACGATTGCCGATGCCAGTGCCGGGTTATTGGCAAGGGTCTTGGCCATATAATCCTGCGAGAAGGCAGAGCCCATCTGACGCATATAGCGGGAATAAGCGCGCAGGATGACGACTTCGCGCCAATGCAGTCCGCCGAGCAGAACAAGACGGTTAAATCCGTCATTTTCCACTTCGCCATGCCACATACGGACAAACAGTTCCTGGAACTTGTCACGCACATCATGCAGGCGGAATTCACCGTCAACGACCACACCGAAATCGTGGATGCGAACGTTTTGCTCCGCATCGCGCGGCTCCACCGTGAACGGGTTCTCGGTGATGACCTTAAGGCCCATATTTTCAAGCATCGGCAACACATCGGACAGCGGCACAGGCGCGCCCGGATTGTAAATTTTAAACCGAAGCTCGTTCTCGGCGGCTTCAATCGGGCGATAAAGGTTTACCCGAAGATCGCTGGCGTTCATGACCTCCTCAATGCGTTCAACATCAAGGGCGGCACTTTCGACGCTAAAGCGTTCGCTATACTCGGTCGAGAAGCTTTCGCCGTATTTACGATACATTGCCAAGCCACGTTCTTCGCCCTTTTCACGGACAAGAACCTGACGCAGGGTGTCGGACCAATCGCGTGCGGTTTCAACCAACTGACGTTCGATTTCGGCAACGTCATATTCCGGCAATTCACCCGGCGTGGTTTTGACCAGCAAATGCAAACGCGCAAGCGGACTATCGCCAATCAGGGTGTAATGGGCGCTGACTTTGCCTTCAAACGCATCTTCGATGACCTTTTGGAATCGGATCCGCAGTTTGGTCGAGAAACGGTCGCGCGGACAGAACAACTGACAGGAAACGAACCGTTCAAACGCATCACGGCGCACAAACAGCGCGATCCGTTGGCGTTCCTGCAGGTGCAAGATGCCCATGCAGGTATGATACAGGTCATCAAGTTCGACCTGGAACAGCTCGTCACGCGGATAGGTTTCAAGAATATTGACCAGCGCCTTGGCATCATGGCCAGCTGGCGGGAAGCCGGCACGGGCAATCGTTTCATCCAGTTTTTTGCGCAAAAGCGGGATCAAACGCGGGCTGAGGTTATAAGCAACCGAGGTAAACAGACCAACAAACAGGTGCTGGCCGATGACCTTGCCCTTTTTATCGAACTGCTTAACGACAATCGTATCAAGATGGACCGAGCGATGAACGGTCGATTGCTTGTTGGCTTTGGTCACCATCAAAAGACTTGGTTTGGTGACGAAATCCTTTACCTCGTCCGACAGGTTGCCGATTTGACGCAGTTCGTCAAAAATATGCGTACCTTCGCGGGCCAGAATACCCAGCTGATTATGGACACTGACATCCCCACCGGCCTTTTTGGCGTCATCGGCAAATTTGTATTCGCGGTAGCCCAAGAAGGTGAAGTGATCATTATGCAGCCAGCCAAGGAAATCCTCTGCTTCGCGGCGATCATCGGCGGCAATGGTTTTTGGCGCTGTTTTGATTTCTTCAAGAACGTCGGTGACTTTGCCAAGCATCTGCTTCCAGTCACGCACCGCAAGCCCGACATCGGTCAAAACATCATCAAGACGTGCACGGACTTTGGCCAGAACGGCCTCGTCAGTTTGCTCGTCAATCTCAAGATGCATGACCGATTCACGCGGTGCTTCGGATTCCTCGACCGACGTCACCGCCAGAAGTTCGCCCTTGTCATCGCGTTCGATCCGCATGATCGGGTGAATGACCAAATGCACTGTCAGATCAAGGTCATGCAGCGCAGATGTGACCGAGTCGACCAAGAACGGCATGTCGGTATTAATCATCTCGATCACGGTGTGATCGGATTTCCAGCCGTGCTCTTCAAGGTCGGGGTTATAAACCCTGATCTTGGCTTCCTCGACCGAGGGGCGCTTTTGCGCGAATTTATAAAGCGTCAACGCCGCGCCATAAAGCGAGTCGACGGATCGACCTGCCATGTCGTCGGGCGGAACATCCTTATAAAAAAGGCGAACGAACGCTTCTGCATCCTTCGCCATTTTGCCTTTTAAGCGTTGTTGGATTTGTTCGACAACTTTGTCGATGACTTCCCGTTTCGGGTCGTCTTTACGGGCTTTCATGTCCAATTTCCCTTTTTCCCGATCCTGTTTACCAAGACCGAAACACTGACCTTTTGCGGCCAGCATCACACACCACGGATGTCATATTTATTTGGGAAGGAAATCGGCGGTTTCCAACGTAAAAATTCTTGGAACTCCGAAGATTTCCTTCTGACCTACACATAGCGGATCATCTGCCTAAAAACTATGCTTGTGCTCAAAAAAAAATCGCTTCTCCAATAGGGTAGCCTCCCAGAGTTGAATATCAACATACGCGCGATGTCATAGAACTTTAGACTTTTCGCACTGCAAAATCAGACTAGACTACAGATACCGTGTCGCGGGGTTGGTATCCTCGCAGGTGCACAACGAAAAACCGGAGTATCTCGGTATGCTTAAGGGCAAAAAGGGTCTGATCGTCGGCGTTGCCAATGAAATGTCCATCGCGTGGGGTTGCGGCCGCGTTTTTAAGCGCGAAGGCGCTGACCTTGCGGTGACATATCAAAATGCCAAGGCCGAGAAATATGTTCGCCCCTTGGCCGAAGAGCTGCAATCGCCGATTATTTGCCCCCTTGATGTTTGTGACACCCAGCAAATGGACATATTGTTCGCAAATATCGAGAAACAATGGGGAAAGCTTGATTTTGTGCTTCATTCCATCGCATTTGCCCCCGCCGAGGACCTGCATGGGCGGGTGACGGACTGTTCGCGCGACGGTTTTTTGATGGCGATGGATATCTCCTGCCATTCGTTTCAACGCCTTGCCAAGCGCGCAGAACCCTTGATGAAGGACGGCGGTGCGCTTTTGACCGTGACCTATATGGGGTCCGAACGGGTGATTGATCATTACGGGGTGATGGGGCCGGTCAAAGCCGCCCTTGAAAGCGCAACCCGCTATATGGCGGCTGAACTTGGCCCGAAAAACATCCGGTGCCATGCGATTTCACCGGGCCCGTTATTGACCCGTGCTGCATCGGGCATTGCCGAGTTTGATACGCTAATGGATCAGGCGACCCAGCGATCACCCGGCCATCGGCTGGTGACCATTGAGGAAATTGGTGAATTGGCCGCATTCCTTGCCAGCGATCGGGCACGATCCCTCACCGGCGACGTCGTTCATATTGATGGCGGATATAACATTATGGGGTAGCGGCGCTTTTATGCGCCGACGGCCAACAACAAAACGAAATCGCGCTTCCTAAGAAGATCGACGCTTGATGGCGCTTTCTAAGATCGACGCTTTATCGCGTCTTGAGCCATCGGCGCGACCCGCTTGACCTGTTGACGCCATGCCAGCTTGGTCTGGGCATCTGGATCGGCATCCGTTGCGGCAAACAGATCTGGCACATCGCCACCATTTTGGGTGATCATGCGTTGTTCCGTCTGTGATTGGTGTTCGACCTGCCCGGCAACCAAATGGCAAAGATCAAAACCAGCCGCCTTAAGCGGTGGGGCGATCAGCAAGGTTCGATGGCAATCAAGCGGATCCTTTTCCGCACACATCAAGCAAATGCGATATTTTTCCGCCCCTTTGACAAGCCGTGCAATGCCGTCTTGAAATTCTGGCAACTGCGCCATCAAATCATAGCTTAGCTGCCCGTCAGGATACAGCTCAGGCCGCTGAGGCTTTCCACCCATCATATCCCCCCATAAAAACATAGGCAATGCCCTGCGCACGTAAAAACGGCCCGAAACTATCGGCGTCAAATGCCGTCCAGTAGCTTGATCGCTTAAAGGTGCGAATATCGGCGACTGCGGTGATGCCGTGGGTGCGTAACAGCGCAAGCAAACTGTCGCGGTCATGCCCAGCATAGCCGACAGTAAAGATGGTTTTCGAATGCGGATCGGGAGTTTTGGCAGATGTATCGTGCATGAAGCCCAGCACACGACAAAACGACGTTTGGCGCAAGATACAAAAGCAAAAGGCCGCCCCGAAGGACGGCCTTTGAAACTTTCATCATGGAGCGGGCGAAGAGATTCGAACTCTCGACCCTAACCTTGGCAAGGTTATGCTCTACCCCTGAGCTACGCCCGCATTCATCAGTGTTTTCCTGCCCCTGTGGAGCGGCGCGGATAATAGCCCAACAAAGAGCGATTGCAACCCTTTTTTCCATCAAAGTGTAACATCGCCAATTTTGGCGGTTTTCCTTGACTTTTCTGGGTCGAATTGCCGAAATCTGAGCGCCGGTCGCAAATTTGCGTCCGGTTTTGAACTTGGTTATCTTCTGGCAACACAGCCACAAGGAAAACAACATGAGCGATCCATCAACCCTGCTTTTCGAACATCTGGAAAAATTGGGAATTAAAACCACAACGCAGACCCATGCGCCGCTGTTCACGGTTGAGGATTCGCAGAACCTTCGGGGTGATCTGCCGGGCCTGCATTCCAAAAATCTGTTTGTGAAAGATAAAAAAGGCGCATTGTGGCTTGTCGTCGCCGAGGAAAACACGCAAATCCGTATGAACCACCTGCATAAAAGCCTTGGCTGTGCGCGTCTTTCGTTTGGCAAACCCGACCTTTTGATCGAGACACTTGGCGTCAAACCGGGGTCGGTTACGCCCTTTGCCCTGATCAATGATCAGGACCGCGTCGTTAATCTTGCCTTGGATGCCAAACTTGCCAATGGTGAAAAACTAAACTTTCACCCCTTGCGGAATGACCAAACCACAACAATTCAGGCAAAGGATCTGTTGCGGTTCATTACGTCGCTGGGCTATGAGGCAAAAATTATTAATTTCGAAGATGAATTGGATGCCACCTAACCTAGGCAAAGGTCCAAGAACCGCCTTATTCCTTTATATTGAAGTATAATGCACACCTCATATTGCCATTCCGCCTCTTGTCGTGGAGCCATGGCATCATCATCTTAAATCCAGAATTAGTGAGTTAAAGATAATGTCGATCATTCTTGACGCGAACGCGCCGGAACAGCCTTCCAATTCGACAGATGGCCTGATCAAGGACAGCTCTGTTGAAACTTTCGTCGAGGACGTCATTGAGCCGTCGATGGAAGTGCCGGTTGTGGTTGATTTCTGGGCGCCATGGTGCGGCCCCTGCAAAAGCCTGACGCCAACCATCGAAAAAGTCACCCGCGAAGCCGGTGGCCGTGTGAAGCTTGTCAAAATCAATATCGACGAAAACCAGGAATTGGCCGCCCAGTTGCGCATTCAATCCGTCCCGACGGTTTATGCCTTTAAGGGTGGTCGCCCGGTTGATGCATTTCAGGGCGCACAGCCCGAAAGCGAAGTACGCGCCTTTTACGAAAAACTTGCCGGTGGCCCGATTGAAAGCCCGATTGAGGCGCTGTTGGAGCAAGCTGCAGCAGCCTTGGCCGAAGACGACCACGCAACCGCGCACGGTCTTTATGTCAGCGTGCTTGAACGCGAGCAGCAAAATGAAGTCGCAATTGGCGGCATGATCCGTTGCATGGTGGGCATGGGCGAACTTGAAGAAACCCGCCACTTTGTTGACAACATGGCCGATGCCGACCGCCTGAAAGCCCCGATTGCCGCAGCAATCAGCGCGCTTGAACTGGCCGAAACCGGCTATAGCCCAGAAGATTTGGAAGCCGCCCGCGCGAAAGTCGCAGCGAATCCAAGCGACCTTCAGGCGCAATTCGATTTGGGCATGGCGTGCTTTGCCACCAATAAACGCGAAGACGCGGTTAATGCGATGATTGCGATCATTCGCACGGACCGTGAATGGAACGAGGATGCCGGACGCACCCAGTTGATTAAATTCTTCGAAGCATGGGGTCCAACGGACCCGGCCAGCGTCGCCGGACGCCGGGCACTATCAACGGTATTGTTTTCATGAGCATATGCGGTCCCTTTACCCCGTCTTTTTCCGACCTTCCAGAGACGATGCCGGTATTCCCGCTGAGTGGCGCATTGTTGCTGCCACGCGGGCATTTGCCGCTGAATGTGTTTGAGCCACGTTATATCAACATGGTGACTGATGCATTGGGCAGGGACCGCATGATTGGCATGATCCAGCCAAAACCGATCAACCGCATTGAACATGTTTTGGATTACGAAAACCCACCCGTGTTCAAAACCGGATGTGCCGGGCGCATTACCGCGTTTAGCGAAACAGATGATGGGCATTTTTTAATCACATTGACCGGGGTATGCCGGTTTGATGTGGTTGAAGAATTGCCCGAAAATGACGGTGGATATCGCATTGTCCGCGGTGACTTTGGCCCGTGGAAAAGCGATCTTGATGCGCCGATTGATAAGATGCCGGTCAATCGTGATCGTCTGCGCACCGCCCTTGAAGCGTATTTTGCCCAGCATTCGCTTCGGTCTTGCTGGGATACGCTTGCCGATGGGGATGATGAAATGCTGATCACGACCATTTCGATGGGCTGTCAGCTAAGCCCGCTTGAAAAACAGGCTTTGCTCGAATGCACAACCCTGTATGATCGCGGCGATATGCTGACAACGTTGCTTGAGATGGCCGCGCACGCCAACCCAAAAAACGCACACAGCAACGCAAACTAAACCCGATATTTGCGCCCGATAGCGCCACCAAACCGAAGGCCGATATAATGAACGCGACCCATAGCCCGGTAGACCCAAAGCTTCTTGAAATTCTTGTTTGCCCGGTGACCAAGCAGGCGCTTGAATATGATCGCGATAATAACGAGCTGATCAGCAGCAAGGCTGGTTTGGCCTATCCGATCCGTGATGGCATTCCAATCATGCTGCCCGACGAAGCCCGCGCAATCGACGATTAAGGCACCTTAACCCGCATGACCAAAGACGGTTTCACGCCTGATTTCACACCTGTGGAAATCAACTATCTCAGTGATGAACACATTCTTGAGATTGTCTGGGATGATGATGTGACATCCCGGTTCAGTGCGGAGCTATTGCGGGTTGAAAGCCCCTCGGCCGAGGTTCAGGGACACCATCCATCGGAAAAGAAAATCATCCCCGGGCGGCGTCACGTCGGGATTATTGATATCCTGCCGGTTGGCAATTATGCGATCCGGATCAGCTTTGACGACCTGCATGACAGCGGCCTGTTTAGCTGGCAGTACCTTCGCGAATTGCATGACACACAAGATACGCTTTGGGCGGATTACCTAAGCGCGCTTGAAAAACGCGGCCTGTCACGCGACCCGCGCAAACCTTCCTAACGCCCCTCCTCCCTGCCTACCGCCCCCAGAACAGGACAATCCATATACAAAAACGGCCCCATCAAAAGACAGGGCCGCTTTCGGGTTCGACAATTTATATCGAGGTATTTGGTCGGCAGCGCTTAGAAGCGGTAACCAACACCAACACCGAAGATCCACGGATCGAGATCAACATCAACTTTGGCCGGCGATGCGCCGCCAAGGTCTGCGGTTACGTCGGTGTCGAGGAAGACTTTTTTCACGTCAAAGTTCAGCGACCATGGGCCAGAAATGGCATAGTCAAAGCCGGCCTGGAAGGCATAACCGAAGCCATCATCGTACTTGATGGAGTTCGCTGCACCAGATTTTTCATTGTAGAACATGGTGTAGTTGATACCTGCACCAACATATGGGCTGAAACGCTGATCAGGCATGAAGTGGTACTGCAGGGTCAAGGTCGGCGGAAGAAGGTTAACCGAACCGAGGTCTACATCCGGGTTCTGCCATTTTACATCATGCTTGGTGGTCGCTGCAATGAGCTCAAAAGCAATATTGTCAGTGACAAAGTAAGAGAAATCAAGCTCAGGAACGTAATCGTTATCGACCTTGGCTTCGCCGGTTCCGATATCGTTGGTTGACGAATCTTCATTCGGAACGACGCCAATGGCACGACCACGGATCAGGAAGTCACCAGCCTGTTTGGTTTTGAAAGAAGCAACTTCGTCAGCCTGAGCAACGCCACCGGCAGCCATGGTTGCACCGAAGATTGCGGCTACAGCAGCCGACAACATCAGTTTACGGGAAAATGTCATTTTCTGTCCCCTGTCATTAAATTAACTACGGGGAACCTGTACCAAAGATCGCGCCGAAGTGTTGATGCAAATCAACAAAGCCTGATAAAAAGCGACATTCGTTTGAATGATTCTAAATGACCACGCCCCAATAATCGAATTTCGAAACCATTTTCGCCGAAATTTCAACCATAGGGCGTGATGCGCCCATTAAACCAAGGGTAGAATCGGACGCGAATCGCGTTATAGCGACTCGCCCTGCATCAATTTTGGCAGAGTCCCGGCATAGCCCATGGCATGGGACATGAAGGTTTTCTTGAGAGGTGGAATTTTCTGCACAACCGCAAGACCAATGTCACGGGCCCATTTGATCGGGGCAATATCATTGGAAAATAGACGGTTGGTCAGATCGGTAACCCCCAACATCACCGTGTTATCAAAGCGGCGCCACTGGGCATATTCGCCCAACACATCGGCACTGCCAATATCGCGACCAAGTCGGCGCGCATTGACCAGAATTTCTGCCAGCACAGCCACATCGCGAATGCCCATATTCAGGCCCTGCCCAGCAATCGGATGCATCCCGTGTGCCGCGTCGCCAATCAGTGCAATGCGGTCATCGGTGTAGTGATAGGCATGCTGAAGACCCAGCGGATAGCAAAAACGCGGGCCAACCACCTCAAGGTCGCCAAGATAGCCATCAAACCGGCGATGCAACTCATCTGTGAAGGTTTGTTCATCCAGATTGACCAAATAATTGGCCTGATCGGTGCCTTCGGTCCAAACAATGGAACACCGATCTTCGGTCATTGGCAAAATGGCAAACGGCCCAGCTGGCAGGAAATGTTCAACCGCAAGACCGTTATGGGGCTGCTTATGCTTGACCGTACAAACGACCGCACTTTGCTTATAGCTCCAGCTATAGGTTTTGATGCCCGCCCATTCGCGCAACATGGATTTGCGCCCCTCGGCACCAATGGCAAGCGGTGCACGCACGGATCGGCCATCGTCCAACGTAATCGTCATACCGCCTTGATCGCGTGCGATGTCTTCGACCCGTGCCGGGGCGAGCATTTCGACCAGATCATTTTCGGCAATTGCACGATACAAAGCACCGCGCGTAACCAGATTTTCGACGATATAGCCCAATGGTTTGTCACCAAGGTCGGCATGATCGTAATGCAAGAACAGCGGGCTTTGGCCATCCGCAATGCGGATATCAAGGATTGGTTCGGCTTCATCGGCCATGTGTTCCCACGCACCGATGACTTCAAGCACGGATTTTGATGCCGCCGCAATCGCACAGGTCCGGCCATCATAGTTGGCCGTCAGGATTGTTTTGGGATCAGCAAAGTCAATCACGACCGATTTGATGCCCCCATGCGCCAGCGCCAAAGCCATCGCCGCACCATTCAGGCCACCGCCCAAAATAATCACATCGGTCTTCATCACGTTCTGATCATGCATTGTGCAAAATCCCTATCCTGTATGGTCAGTATGGTCCGGCAAGCTCGGTCGCCTGCTTTACCGACCGTGTCTTTGTCTGGGCCGTATCTATGTTGGGCATCTGTTTACCCCGGCCTTAACGGTCCCGGCAAGCAGATGCGCGAAATTGTGATCCTGCATATGACGCCATATTCAGAACCACACCTTCTGTTCATTCACCAAAATTCAGACCCACGCATTAGACGTACGACATCCAAGCGCCATTGGGCCACTTGTTGATTTCCATTTTCAAACTTCGCCGACCTTAGTGGCGACCGTGCGGCAGTGCATTGACCTAAAACAGGTTTTTTCAGTCTTCTTTGTTGATTAAAAAATATGCACAATTTTTAAACAACCTGGGATTTTGTTCATATTTTAATCCAACACGCTGGGGCTACGGCGCGACTCCCGGTCGACAATTTTTCCATTTTTCCCTTAAAAAACAATGTCTTGCATTTATTTTTTCGAGTCTGGCACGATTCTTGGTTTGAGTGCTACGACTGCGAAATCGTGATTACCACGTTGGTACTCAACGGATATGCCGGGAGGTCGCACAATATGAAACTTGTTACCGCTGTCATCAAACCGTTCAAACTGGACGAAGTCCGCGAGGCGCTTAGCGCACTGGGCGTTCAGGGATTGACGGTCACCGAAGTTAAGGGTTTTGGCCGTCAGAAAGGTCAGACCGAAATTTATCGTGGTGCTGAATACATGGTCAGCTTCCTGCCGAAAGTGAAGCTGGAAGTCGCCATCACGGATAATCTGGTTGATCAGGTTGTCGAGGCTATCACCAAAACAGCTCAAACCGGGAAAATCGGGGACGGTAAGATTTTCGTTCTTGATGTGAGCCAAGCGGTCCGTATCCGCACAGGCGAAACCGGCGACGACGCCCTGTAAGTCCAGAGACAAGGGGAGACACAATGAACATTCCTATGAAAAAAACCGGCCTTGCCGCTCTTGCAGGCACCGCCGTTCTCGCGCTCGCTTCTCCGGCCTTTGCTCAGGACGCAGGCGTTTCGGCAGAGACCCAATACATTTTGAACAGCTTTAGCTTCCTGTTCAGTGGCGCACTGGTCATGTGGATGGCAGCTGGCTTTGCCATGCTCGAAGCTGGTCTGGTTCGCACCAAAAACGTTTCGACCATTCTTTTGAAGAATATCTCGCTCTTCGCAGTTGCTGGCATCATGTATTACCTCATCGGGTATAACCTGATGTACATGGATGTCACTGGCTGGATCGGCTCGCTCAGCCTTTGGGGTGCGGATGATGCCGCAGCTCTTGGTGGCGATTTCTCAGGGGGTTATTCCGCAACGTCTGACTGGTTCTTCCAGATGGTGTTCGTTGCAACCGCAGCTTCGATCGTTTCGGGTACTGTTGCCGAGCGCATCAAACTGTGGCCGTTCATGATCTTTGTCGTCATCCTGACCGGCGTTCTGTACCCGATTACGGGTTCATGGACCTGGGGCGGCGGCTGGTTGTCCGAAATGGGCTTCTCTGACTTTGCTGGCTCAACCATCGTTCACTCAATCGGCGGCTGGGCTGCTTTGACCGGTGCGATTATCCTTGGTGCACGTAAAGGCAAGTACGGCCAGGACGGTTCGGTTCATCCGATGCCGGGTTCGAACCTTCCGCTTGCAACGCTTGGTACCTTTATCTTGTGGCTCGGCTGGTTCGGCTTCAACGGTGGTTCCCAGCTTGCTATGGGTTCGGCTGCTGACGTGATCGCGATTGCCAACATCTATGGCAACACGTCGATGGCGGCTGCTGGTGGTGTTGTTGCTGCCATGATCCTGACCCAGATCCTTTACAAAAAGGTCGACCTGACCATGGCACTTAACGGTGCACTTGCTGGTCTGGTATCGATCACGGCTGGTCCGGACACCCCGACCATTGGTTCGGCAATCATCATCGGCGCAATCGGCGGCATTCTGGTTGTTGTTGCAGTTCCGCTGCTCGACAAACTGAAAATCGACGATGTCGTTGGCGCAGTTTCGGTTCACTTGGTTTGCGGTATCTGGGGCACGCTTGCTGTTCCATTCACCAATGAAGGTGCATCGTTTGGCGTTCAGTTGACCGGTATCGTTGCAATGGGTGCCTTCACCATCGTTACCTCTGCTATCGTCTGGTTGATCTTGAAATTCACTGTTGGCATCCGCCTCAGCGAAGAAGACGAAGCAATGGGTTCTGATGCTGCTGAGCTTGGCCTCGAAGCTTATCCGGAATTCGGTAAAGGTTCGCAGCGCTTCTAAGCGATATGATTTAGATACCGGGTGCCGTGTTTAACGGTTCCCGGACCATCAAATCAAAGACCCGTCGGGATTTTCCCCGGCGGGTCTTTTTTGTTTCTGTGCTGCCTTTTTGGGCAGCAATTTGTTCATTGCAAAGGCAAAACCAGTTTTCCACCGAAACATCCCCCACGTCATTGCATCGTCACCAAAAGCATCCTTGCCCTTACAAGATTAAGGCCTTTGAACAGTTCAAAACCCCGTTGGCACGGAAATTGATCTTGGCTGCTCCGAACCAGAGTTCGGCTGCCCCGGCAAGACCGAACCGAGAGGAAACGCTTTTAAATAAACGGGGGGATGCCTTATGGAGGCTTTCCAAACTGCCTCGGACGTGTTTTTCGTCCTGATGGGCGCCATTATGGTGCTTGCGATGCATGCCGGTTTTGCCTTTCTTGAAGTTGGCACCGTGCGCAAAAAGAATCAGGTCAATGCACTGGTTAAAATCATTGTCGATTTTGCCGTTTCAACGATTGCCTATTTCTTTGTCGGATATAGCGTCGCGTACGGCGTTGATTTTTTCGCCAATGCCAACGTGCTTTCCGGTTCTGCCATGATCGATGGACTGCACCCATTTTCGTCAAGCGGCTATGACTTGGTTAAGTTCTTTTTCCTGCTGACATTTGCTGCCGCCATTCCCGCGATTATTTCGGGCGGCATTGCCGAACGCGCACGTTTTTATCCACAGCTTTTCGCCACCGCCATTCTGGTTGGCCTGTGTTATCCGCTGTTTGAAGGACTGGTCTGGAACAATAATTTCGGTTTTCAGGACCTGATTACCGCAACCTTTGGTGCGCCGTTCCACGATTTTGCCGGATCAATTGTGGTGCATGCCGTGGGCGGCTGGATCGCCCTTGGCGCGGTTATTTGCCTTGGTGTGCGGCGCGGCAGATATCGCAAATCAGGCGAACTTATTGGTATCCCCCCATCAAACATCCCGTTTCTTGCCCTTGGGTCGTGGGTTTTATGCGTTGGCTGGTTTGGCTTTAATGTGATGTCGGCCCAATCGGTTAACGGGATCACCGGCCTTGTTGCCGTCAATTCGTTAATGGCGATGGTTGGTGGTATTTTGACGGCCTTGGTGGCCGGTCGAAATGATCCGGGCTTCGTGCATAACGGGGCCTTGGCCGGATTGGTTGCGGTTTGCGCCGGGTCGGATGTGATGCACCCAATTGGCGCATTGATCACCGGCGGACTTGCCGGACTTTTATTTGTCTGGGGCTTTAATCAGTGCCAGGCGAAATGGAAAATTGATGACGTGCTTGGTGTGTGGCCGCTGCACGGCATGTGCGGCCTTTTGGGCGGCATTGCATGTGGTGTCTTTGGGCTTGAGGCCCTTGGCGGTATGGGCGGCGTTTCATTTGGCGCCCAGATTGTCGGGTCGCTGTGTGGGATTGTCTTTGCAGGCGTTTCTGGGTTTGTCGTTTATGGCGTCTTAAAGAAAACCATCGGTATCCGCCTGTCAGAAGAAGACGAATTTGCCGGTGCGGATGTGTCCGTGCATAAAATCAGCGCCTATCCAGAGGATGACCTGCGCGCAAGCTAGGCACAGAAGCCTTAACCATCACAACAAAATCACCTGCCCGGAAAGCGCGCCTTTCCGGGCTTTTTACGTTCTGGTGGCGGTTCTCTTAAATGTTTCTTTGCACTTTTGGCATAGGGGTAAAGTTGGGCGCAGACCCTGGGGAATTTACCCATACATGATGACAACGGCTCCATCGCACGGTGATCGCACGGTGAGGGCACAGACCAAGCTGGATTGACGATAACCATGTTTAACGAACGCCTTGATCAATTGCCTGCTTATCCATTTCCACGGTTGGCGGCCTTGCTTGACGGTATTGAACCCGGTCAATCCCCGCTGATCATGTCGATCGGAGAGCCGCAGCACACCCCACCTGCGATGATCACCGATGCGATGGTGAAACATGCCGCCCTTTGGCATAAATATCCGCCAGGTGCGGGCACGCCAGAACTGCGCAGCGCGATTAAAAACTGGCTGGATCGTCGCTATAGCCTGCCGACCGATATGCTGGACCGCGATGATCATATTCTGCCCGTGGCGGGAACGCGCGAAGCATTGTATCTGATTGCGACCACTGTCATCCCACAAGATACCAACGGCCCAAAACCCAAGGTCCTGCTGCCCAATCCGTTTTATCAGGTCTATTGCGGGGCGGCTGTTCTTAATGATGCGGAAATGGTGCCGTTGGCGGCGAGTCCTGAAAATGGTTTTCTGCCCGATCTTGATCAGATCGATCCTGAGACCCTTGATGCATGCAGCTTATTTTTCCTGTGCTCCCCAGCCAATCCGCAAGGGTCAATCGCATCGCCTGATTATTTGAAACGCATCATTGCCCTTGCCCGCAAACATGATTTCGTGTTGGCGATGGATGAATGCTACGCCGATATTTTTGACACCACCGCACCGGTTGGCGCGCTTGAAATCTGTGCTTCGCAGGGTGGCAACATGGACAATGTCCTTGTGTTTCATAGCTTGTCCAAACGGTCCAGCGCACCGGGATTGCGATCAGGATTTGTTGCCGGGGATGCCAAGATCATCAAACGGTTTAATGACCTGCGCAGTTATTGCTCCGCGACCATGCCGATGCCGATCATGGCCGCATCGGTTGATCTTTGGAACGACGACGCCCACGCGGAAGAAAACCGTGATTTGTACCGGGCCAAAATCGACATCGCCGAAGAAATCTTTGGCAATCGGTTTGGCTTTTACCGCCCGCCGGGTGGCTTTTTCCTGTGGCTGGATGTCGGCGATGACGAGGCCGCGACCAAGAAAATCTGGCAAGAAGCCGGGGTTAAGGTCATTCCGGGCAGTTATCTGTCGATCACCGACGCCGATGGGAATAACCCGGGCAAACAATTTATCCGTATTGCGCTGGTCCATGATTTGGCAACCACGCGCGACGGGCTGACACGCATTGCAAAGGCGCTGGAAAGCTAACGCGGATTAGCGCCGCCATTGCGGTCGCCGGACGAACCGACAGACCGATCACACCGATCACACCGATCAGACGCACGAATATAACCGCAACCAGAACCCAACCAGTACGGACACCCAGATGAGCAGTCAGTCAAACATTCTTGGAACCGCTTTCATGCCCGGCAGCCTTGTCATGCTGCTGAAACGAAGCGGTTTACGGATTTGCGGTCTTGGACTGGTTGCACTGGCGGTGATCTTATTCATCATGCTGATCGGTTTCCATCCCGGTGACCCGTCCTTTAACCATGCCAGTGATCGGGCAACATTGTTTAACCCGCTGGGCGTTGTTGGCGCCTATAGCGCAGATTTGATGTTACGCACCCTTGGTCTGGCGTCAGCACTACTTACCGTATTGCTGCTGGGTTGGGGCATGCGTCTGATTGCGGTTAAACCATTTAACTGGATGTGGTTGCGCTTCCTTGTCCTGCCGCTGGCGCTGTTGCTGGTGGCGGTATCGGCGGCGGCCATCGAACCGGGCATGCATTGGCCTTTGACGGTTGGTCTTGGCGGTTTTGCGGGTGATTTGCTGCTGTCAAAACTGCAATCTGGTTTTGCTGCGATTGGCATCCCAGGTGCGCGTGCCCTCATTGCCCTGACGTCAATGTTGCTGGGCATGGGGCTGACCATTTTTTGCATGGCCTATTCGCTGTCCGATTGGGCGCGTCTTGGTGGGATTCTTGCCTTTGCCAGCGGCAAAGTTGTTTCGGGCATCCGGGCTGTGATCCCTGGATCGAGCAACGATGAACCGGGCACCAAACGGGCCGCACGGGCACGTCAAGAACCATCCATGGATCAGGCTGGCAAGTCCAAACTGGGTTCGGCGATTTCAACCCGACGGTCTGAGCCCGCAACCGATCAGGGTAATGACGATGACGGGTATCACGAACTTGATGATGATGTAGACCACGAACCACCGGTCCATATCGTTGCCGCGCCGGCTGCAAAGCTGCAGCCTAGCGAAAAGGCATCTGCGCAGCGCCAAGCATCGTTTGACCTTGGATCCGAAGAATACCGTTTCCCGCCGCTTGATCTGCTGCATGAGCCTGATCCAGCCGATGCAACCCAAATTGATCAGGAAGCACTGGCGCAAAATGCCCGTCTTTTGGAAACCGTTCTTCAGGACTTTGGCGTTAAGGGTGAAATCGTTCAGGTTCGTCCCGGCCCTGTGGTGACCTTGTACGAACTTGAACCGGCCGCCGGGGTGAAATCATCGCGCGTTATTGGTTTGGCCGATGATATTGCCCGTTCCATGAGTGCGATTGCCGCACGTGTTGCCGTTGTGCCGGGCCGCAACGTCATCGGGATTGAATTGCCAAACGCACGGCGTGAAACCGTGCATCTGCATGAAATTCTGGCTTCGAGCGATTTTGAAAAGAATCCCGGCAAGCTGAATATGAGCTTGGGCAAGGATATTGGCGGTACGCCGGTTATTGCCGATCTTTCGAAAATGCCGCACTTGCTGATCGCCGGGACCACCGGGTCGGGTAAATCGGTTGGTGTGAACGCAATGATCTTATCGTTGCTTTATCGCCTGCGGCCCGAAGAATGCCGCTTCATCATGATCGATCCGAAAATGTTGGAACTGTCGATTTATGACGGTATTCCACATCTTTTGACCCCGGTTGTGACCGATCCGCATAAGGCCGTTGTCGCCCTGAAATGGGCGGTGCGTGAAATGGAAGATCGCTATCGCGCGATGAGCCAAGTCGGCGTGCGTAACATTGCGGGCTACAACAAACGTATCAAGGAAGCCGCCGCCAAGGGCGAACAACTGACCCGTCGTGTTCAAACCGGGTTTGATCCAGAAACCGGCAAACCGATCTTTGAAGATCAGGAACTGCCGATGGAGCCGCTGCCGTTTATCGTTGTGATTGTCGATGAGATGGCCGACTTGATGTTGGTGGCGGGTAAAGATGTTGAAGCATCGATCCAGCGCCTGGCACAAATGGCCCGTGCGGCCGGTCTTCACCTGATCATGGCAACCCAGCGTCCATCGGTTGACGTCATTACCGGTACGATTAAGGCCAACTTCCCGACACGTATTTCTTACTCTGTGACGTCGAAAATCGATTCGCGTACGATCTTGGGCGAAATGGGGGCGGAGCAGCTTCTGGGGCAAGGTGATATGCTCTATATGGGCCAAGGCGGCCGTCTGCAGCGTGTCCATGGCCCGTTTGTGTCCGATGAAGAAGTCGAAAGCATCGTCAAACACCTGCGTGATCAGGGCGACCCGGCCTATCTCGACACTGTTACCGAAGAACCCGAAGAAGACCCGGTTGCGGCCTATATGGCGGGCGGGAATGCCGGTTCTGGCGGCGGAAATGGGTCCGATGATGATTTGTACAATCAGGCAGTTGGCATCGTCCTGCGCGAGAAAAAGGCATCAACCAGCTTTATCCAGCGCAAACTTTCGATCGGCTATAACCGCGCAGCACGCATCATCGAACAGATGGAAGAAAACGGTGTTGTTTCGGCCGCCAACCATGTCGGCAAGCGTGAAGTGCTGATGGAAAACATGGACGGCTCCCCGTACGAATATTAGGTCCGGGACGACCTTTTTTACACGACAGACTCAGCCCATCCCAAGACGACATTTCCAATGCGAAATGTCGTCTTCTGGTATGCGCACATACATCCACAAGTTGAATTTAGAAAAGGAATTTACCTTTTAACTGTTTTAATTCAACAGCTTATCTACAAGAATAGGCTTCTTGTTCGCGGTTTGGCATAGATCAAGGCATTTCAATGCCCGGAAGATTTATATCTGCATCAATTCTTATATGCACAAATGGCAGGATATACTTGCCATGTATATTTAAGGTGGGGTGTCTTATGAAACTTTCGAACTATTCGCTCGCGTGGAAGTTGCGCGGTGTCATGATCCTGACGGCGCTGGCGTTGGTGTCTCTTTCGGTTACAAACTTGCTGTCGCTTCACCAAACCATGACGGACGACCGCAAAGTGAGTTTGCAATATGTTGTCGATCAGTCTGTTTCGGTGATCAACAGCTATAGCCAGAAAGCAAAATCAGGCGACCTTTCGCAGGAAGAAGCGCAGGAACAGGCACTTTCGGTCCTTAAAAGCCAGCGATATGACAACGGAAATTATGTTTTCGTTCTGAGCAAAAATAATGACCAGACCGTCATGCATCCGACGAACCCGCAACTTATCGGTAAAAGACTTGATACCGTTAAGGATCCAAATGGCGATCCTATTTTGCGCCACCTTGTCGAAGCGGCATCGAAAGACCCCAAGGGCGGTTTTGTTCATTATGTCTGGGACAAGCCCAGCACCAAACAGGTTGAACCCAAAATTTCCTATGCGCGGGCGACCAATGATTGGGGATGGGTCGTTGCCACCGGCGCCTATGTTGATGACATCAACGATGCGTTTTGGGCCGGTGCGCGCATCGACATCTTGATGACGGTTGCCCTGTTTTTGGTGATCTTGGCACTTGCGATTGCCATTGAACGTTCGACAACCGCCCCGATGCGCTCGATTACGGCGGCGATCAATCAGCTTGCAGCGGGGGATTTGTCTGCCCGTGCGCAAGGGGCCGATCGCAAGGACGAAATCGGTGATCTTGCCCACGCATTTGAAGTTTTCCGTGCCAATCTTGAAAAATCGGAAGCCATGCGTGCCGAACAAGAAGCTGCCAATCAGGCCCAGCTTGATCGCGCGAACAAAATTGATCAGCGAATCAAAGAGTTTGAACAGGATGTAGAAGGCAACCTGACCTTTGTGAACGCTGCTGTTGCGCAACTGCGCAGTACCGCAAGCAGTATGGCGGAACAATCCGATCATACGGCGTCGCAGGCAACAAACGTGGCTGCAGCGACCGAACAGGCCGCCACCAACGTTGATACGGTTGCGTCTGCCGCCGAACAGCTTGCTGCTGCGATTGACGAAATCACCGCACAGGTCACAAGAAGTTCGGACATTGCACAATCGGGCTCGACCGAGGCTGATGAAGCCACTGCCATCTTTAGCGAGCTGGGCGATGCGTCGGATAAAATTGGTGAAGTTGTTCAACTGATCCAATCAATTGCCGAACAGACCAACCTTTTGGCCCTGAACGCGACGATTGAAGCCGCACGCGCAGGCGATGCAGGCAAAGGTTTTGCCGTGGTTGCCGCCGAGGTCAAAAACCTTGCCAATCAAACCACCCGCGCAACCGAAGAAATCGCGGGCCAAATCAACGGCATTCAGGATTCCACCCAAAATGCACTTGGGGCGATTGAACATCTGTCTGGTCGCATGAAGGAACTGAATGAAGTTGCCGGTGGTATTGCCGCAGCCGTTAGCGAACAAGATGCCGCAACCGGTGAAATTGCGCGCAACGTATCTGAGGCCGCCACGGGGACCAAGGAAGTTGCCCACAACGTTGTCGGGCTTCGTCAGTCGGCAGAGGAAGAGCGCGAAGCTTCTGGACAGGTTTTGACCGCTTCAAACGGCCTTGGCGATAAATCCCAAGCCCTTTTGGGACAGATCAAACAGTTCCTGTCTGACATTCGGGCCGCGTAAATCGCGAAACGAGATAGACACCTTACAAAAAAAAGGCGGGCTGAATTTCAGCCCGCCTTTTTAAATTCTGGTCTGATCAAACGATCAGATCGACTGGTTGATCCAATCAACCAATGCGCTTTTTGGCAATGCGCCAACTTTCATTGCAGCCACTTCGCCGCCCTTGAAGATCATCAGGGTCGGGATACCGCGCACACCGTATTTCGCCGGTGTATTCGGGTTTTCGTCAATGTTGACTTTGGCGATCTTGAGTTTGCCATCAAGTTCGGTGGCAATTTCATCAAGATACGGCGCAATCTGTTTGCACGGACCGCACCATTCAGCCCAGAAATCGACGAGGACTGCTGCGTCTGAGTTCAGAACGTCGCCCTCAAACGAGCCATCGGAAACTTTAATCGTGGTCATGCTTTCAGTATCCTAGTTGTTACGAGGCATCAGGGTTTCCCCCGCCAACCTCGATCCGCTATATGGGCCCAAGGTAGGCAGCACCGACGCAAACGTCAAGCGCATTGGGCGTTGGTGCTTTATCTTGTTCGCCAGAAATCATGCCAACCGCAGAGTCGCATCTACTGACCAAATGTCAGAATATGGTCGGGAAGCTCCACCATCCAGGGGCCATTGGTCCATAAGATAAAGCATCTGACAGTCTTGCCCGGATACATCTGACGCAGGGCGGCGCGATATATCGACATCTGACGTCGGTAGGCCTTTGGTGTGCCATCGACATCACGCGGCGGCGGCCGATTGGTTTTATAATCGACAATCATGACTTCGTCATCGCGCACGACAAGCCGGTCAATCTGCGCCGAGACAACATCCCCACCGACGACCCCAACCAACGGCACCTCGGCACGTGACCCGGCTGCAAATACCGGAGCAAAATCGGGATTTTCAAAAATCCGCAGGGTTTCTTCGGCAATTTCCGCCTGCTGATCTGGTTCAAGACCATGGACCGATTGCGCCAAGAACCGCTCCGCCGCGGCATGGCGTGCCGCGACCGGAAGGTCGGGCAGCAATTCCAGCAGTTTGTGGATCAACAGACCACGTTTGAAGCTTTGCCCCTGATCGCCGCCCAATGGCGATTGGAACACTTCGTCTTCTTCGATCATTTTGCTTGGTGCCAGCGGTTTTGGCGGGAAGACTTCTTGCGGTGCCACCGCCCGGATCAAACTGTGCTGACTGGTGCGTTTTTCGGTGGTGTCTTCTTCTGGCCGGTCGGCTTTGGGGGCCTGACTTTGATCGGTTTCCCAAACCCAGCCCTCTCCGCCCCAGCCAGACGGGGAATAGGCGCCCAGATCAAGCTGTTTGGACTTGGCATAGCCTTCCATTGCTTGTTGGCACAGATTGTACCAGCAATGCTCTGGCGGCTTGCGGCGGCCTTGCCATCCACAGATATAAAGCCGGTCTTCCGCGCGGGTCAGCGCGACATACAGCAATCGGTTGTATTCCTGATCGCGTTTGACGGCGATGGCATCGCGCAGCCGCGAGACAACATCGGTTTCCAGTGCGACGCGCGGCAACCAGAACATCAAATTACGGTCTTCTTGCCAAAACAGGTTCGGCGCCTGTGTCGGGACCTGCATGGTGTCGGGCAAAAAGACGATGGGGGCCTGAAGGCCCTTGGCCCCGTGCACAGTCATGATGCGGACTTCATCGCGACCGCTTTGTTCAAGGTCACGCTTAATTTCGGCATCACCGGCCATCAACCAATGCAAGAACCCTTGCAAGGTCGGGGCATGATCGGCCTCATACCCCATCGCAAGGTTTAGGAATTCATCAATGGGGTCATTGGCCTCAATGCCCAGACGCCCGACCAGGCGGGCACGCACGCCGCGCGCATCTTCGCCCCGCCCACCAAGCAATTCGGCAAACAGTTCAAACGGGCGTTCATAATCCACCCGACCCAACCATTTGAACAAAAAGGCATAAGCGCGCGCAAAGGGTGAGCCGTCTTCAACAAGAGCAGCCTTTTCACGCAGCGCATGCCAAAGGGTTCTGGGCCGATTATGGGCAATTTCAAACAACTGATCGTCATCAAGCCCAATCAACGGACTTTTCAGCACCTCGGCCAAGGTCAGGTCATCTTCGGGCATTAGCAAGAAACGACCAAATGCCACCAAATCCATCACGGCAAGCTGATCGGTGATTTGCATACGGTCAACACCGGCAACCGGTACGTTTCGTTCTTTCAGCGCCTTAACAACTTCGTCGACAAAGGCGGTACGACGGCGCACCAAAATCATAAAGTCACCGGCACGCACCGGACGCCCACGCGATGTCAGGGTTTCCTGTGCGTCAATCGCATGGCGAATACGCCCGGCAATGACGCGGGCCAATCTGATTTCCGGGTCTTCAAGGCGGACAATCCGGGTGGGTGGCGTCCATGGGTCTTCGGGTGGGCGTTCTTCGGGTTCGACTGCGGGCCAAAGTTCAATCCGGCCAGCCTGCCCGACACGAAACGGACTATGAAGCACATCCGCGCCATCATCCCCAACCCCCTGTTTGGCGATGGGGCCCGCAAAGACACGGTCGACCGTCCCCAAAACCGCATCTGTGGATCGGAAGGAGATGTTCATCGGAACTTCGCGCCAAGCAGCTTCGATTTGTTGGGCACGTTCGCGGAAATAACGCCGCATTTCGGCGAATTTTTCCGGATCGGCGCGCTGGAAGCTGTAAATCGATTGTTTCGCATCCCCCACCGCAAAGATGGTGCGCGGTTTATCGGCATGACGCCCGGCATCGATAAAGAATTCTTCGGCCAGAATACGCACCACTTCCCATTGTTCGGGGTTGGTGTCCTGTGCTTCGTCAATCAGGATATGATCAAGGCCTTCGTCAAGTTTGAACAAGACCCACCCGGCAATCCCGGCCTGGCGTTGCAAAAGGTTCAAACTGGTCAGGATAAGATCATCGTAATCAAGGCGGGCATGCAGGGCCTTTTTCGTTGCATACCGATCAAGCATCGCATTGCCAATCGTGATCAACGCCCCGGTGGCCCCGGCCATTGCAGCCGCCTTACGCTGGCGGTCGACTTCGATCAGACGCGCACCTTCTTGTTCAAGCGCATCGGCCCCCACGGGATGGTTTTCCGCCGCCCCCTTGGTGATCAATTTGGCGCGCGGTTCACCCGCAGCCGTAAAGAACACACTGCGATAATCGCCAAACACCGAAAGGCGGTCTTCGACTGTGGTTTTTTCCAAAAACTGCGCCAATGCTGGCACACGTGCCTGATCGGTTTTCGTTCCGGCCTCAAGTGCGGCAAGCCCGCGCATCAGCCCGTCGCGGTCAAAGGCATCATCAGACAACGCTTTGCGCAGGACCGCGTCATCGGTCAAACCAACCGGCACGCCAAGGGCGGCATAAACCGCATCGCGCATGCGATTGGCCCCGCCAAGATTGGTCAGCATGCGTTTCAGACGGCCGCGTTCACGGGCAAGTTCGCTCATGACCTCGCCAAATGCGCCTTCGCGGACCTGTGCGGTCACCACCGAAAGCGCATCAGCCAATTCTTGGTCACGGCCATTTCGGGCAAAGGCCAGGACTTCTTCCTGCACGGCGGCCATGGTTTCCGCCGCGGTCCGGTCATCCATGATTTCAAAATGTGGGGCCAGGCCAGCTTCAAGCGGGAAGCGCCGCAACAAAGATTGGCAAAAGGCATGAATGGTTTGAATTTTCATGCCACCGGGCGCATCCAAGACCCGCGCGAACAGTTGGCGTGCGCGCATGGTTTCATCACCACTGGGGGCCGTGCCCGCAAGATTGGTCAGATCATCATGAAGGTCGCGATCCTCCATCGTGGCCCACCGGCCCAAACGTTCATTGACGCGGTTCGACATTTCAGCCGCGGCGGCCTTGGTAAAGGTCAGACACAAAATGCGATGGGGTTCGGTGCCCGATAACATCTGACGCAACACCCGGTCCGACAGAACCTTGGTTTTCCCGGCCCCGGCCGATGCCGACACCCAAACCGATGCCATTGGATCAGACGCATTGCGTTGCAGGACATTGGGATCTGTACCGCGGATATCGGTCATGGTTTATCCCCTTTATGCACAGCAGAGTTTGCCTTGGTGTTCGCGCGATCATCCGCGCTGTTGCCACCTTCGCGCACCTCAGCATCCTCGACATCTTCGCTGCCCATCCATTCGCGCAGGCGTGCCAGATGGACGTAATCGGAATATTTCGGGGCGTGATCGGGATGGGGCACACTTAGATACGGTGTTGCTGGATCCGCAAAGGCCGCCGCCAAATCATTCACCCCGTCCACGGCCTCGTGGGCGAGTTCGGCAGGTGTGGTTTTCATGCGCTTGGTATTAATTTCGACAATCTCGCCCGCCGGGTCACCGCCCGACAATTTCCAAAACGCCATTGAGGCCGGTGGGCCAGCCGGTACATCGCCAAAGCCCCCCTTTTCGGCAATGGCAGCTTCGAGTGGTAATTGCGGTGCAAAGCCGTTTGCCACATCCCCCTGACTGGGCGGGGCGCCGGTTTTGTAATCAATGATCGCAATCCCGCCATCGCGCAGCAGATCAATCCGGTCTGCACGGGCGTAAACCTGAAAACCACTTGGCGTATCAAGGGTGCCTGATTGTTCGGTATGGGATTTGCGCACATCATCACGACGGGCGGCCTCGGTTTGGATGAACCATTTGGCAATCCGTTCGAAACGCGGCCACCAGAACGCCCAAAGCCCCGGACGGGCGGCCAAGGGTTTGAAAACCTCGCGGCCAATGATCAGGAGTTCATGTTCACCGTCGGGCGGCAAATGATCAGGATGTCGGGCGATGAATTGATCAAGCGCGTCATGGATCAAGTTGCCGTAATCGGCGGCACCGGGATCCTCGTCGACACCATCAAGTTTGCGCAACCCCAAAATATGCCGCGCATAGATCGCATAGGGATCGCGCATCCATGTTTCAATTTGGGTAACCGACAGACGTTGCGGACGGGCGGAAACAGGTGGCTTGGGCGACGGGCGGCCAATTTTAAGGCGCATTTCGTCGGCGGGTTCATCAAGTGTTTCGGCCAATGCGCGCCATTCGGCGGCGTCGGCGGTTTCCATGGAAACGCCCGATTTTCGCAGAATGTTTTCAATCCGTAACAACCAACGAGATGGCACGGTTGGGGTGCCTTCGACACGCAGTGCACGGGTCATCACCACATTGGGCGAACAAAACAGTTGTTGGAAATCGTGGGCCGATTGCCCGACCCGGTGTTCAGGGGCAGGCAAACCAAAATTGCGTCGCATCGGGCGGCTCATCCATGGGTCGGCGCCGGCTTCGGGGGGCCAGACACCTTCGTTCAGGCCACCAAGGATGGTCAGGTCAGCTTGCTGCATCTGGGCTTCGACCGTCCCCCAGATAAACAGGCGCGGATGCTTACCATAGCGCGGGCGTACCGCACGGTCCGCCATAAGCGCATCCAAAAACGCGCCATATCGATTGCCGGGCATTGGTACAAACTCACCCAATGCATTGAGCAATTCGTGCACAAAATCCGCCAAGGCTTCGCCCGCTTCGCCACGCCACAGACGGTCGGCACCGGGTTGCGTATCGCTTGCGGCAAGGGCTTCGGCGGCGATGATGTGACTGCGCAGTGCACCGACCGGCGACAGTGTTTTATCGCCGTTCAAATCCGAAAGCGGGTTAAGGCATTCCGCACAGCGCGCAACCAGATCGGTCAAACGCGCGTGGTCATCACGAGTGCGTTCAATCCGGGCATGGGCATGCGGCGCCCCACTGTCTTTCATGCGTTCGATAAATTCATCGCGCCAGCCATCAAGGGCGGTTTGCAAACCATCCAATCCCGGCCCCGGACGTGCCCCACGCAAAACATTCTGTTCAAGAAGACGGGTCAGCACACGGAAGGTTTCCGGCGACAGCCCCGCCGCCGACAAAGGATGTTTAAGCAGTTCCAACAACGGCACGGGTGCGAATTCTTCTTGGACGGCGCGCACCACAAGGCGCAGATAAATCGCCGGTGCCGTGTCATGCAGCGGGATCCCGGCCGAGTCATCAATTTCAACTTCCCAGCGGCGTAGTTCGGTTGCCACACGTCGCGCAAGCCCACGATCAGGGGTGACCAGCGCACAGGTCATGCCAGGATTTTCCAAGGCTTCGCGCATCATCACGGCAATCGTGGTGGCTTCTTCGCGCGCACCCGAACAATCGACACGCAGCACGCCATCCAAAACATCGGGGACGAAGCCGGTAATGTGGCGCCAATGGTGGGTGGTTTTGGCCGGGCGCAGGGCTTCGCGGGCCAGACGGCGACGTTCGATGGTGACGTTATTATCCATCGCCAACGCCGGCCATGGCAGAACGCTCTCGGCACTGCGTCCGATATGGCGCAATGTCTTGCCCAAAAGATGCTGGGGATGGGCGGCGTCATCCTGGATCGCGGACCAGTCTTCGTGGCTTAACCCGGTCATGAGGCCGGGCAGAACCACCCGGCCCTTTGGCATCGCAAGGACAGCGCCCATTAAATCGCGCAATGCTGGAAACGGCCCGGTGGAGCCGACGATCAGAACCGGGGTTTGGGGTGTATTTTCCTGCCAAAGTTCAATTTGCGCCTTGATCAATGCGTTGCGACGCATGGCCCGGTCACTGACTTCTTGGGTGGCCAGAATGTCAGGCCAATGCAGGGTCAGGATTTGCAGAAACTCTAACGTCAACTGCCAATGTTCGGCGAATTCTTCGGGGACCAGGCCCTTAAGATCAGAAAACTGGCAGTTTTCAGTTTGCACCTGATCAAGGAATCGGGCCAGCTCGCCCGCCAGACGGGCGGCCTGATCGGCTGTTGGCTTTTCATCGCGGTGATTGGGCCGGTTCATAATCAGGCGGGTCAGCAGCAATTTGCGCTGTAAATCAGGAATAGCCGGCGGCAGATCAAGGGCCGCTTGCTGCCCGCCCGCACCATAAACAGCCAATTCATCTTCGTCGGCCTCGCCAAGGGGGCGAATGGTCGGCAGCAACGTGACCGCCCCACCCGACTGACGCAGGAAGGCATCGCGCATCACCTTGGCCGACCGACGGTTGGGCACCATCAGGACGTAATCAGGCAGCGCATCGGGCTGATCGGCGGTTTCGGCCATCAGCTGTTTGGCAATCAGATCGGCAAATGCCACGCCGGGCGGAATGAAAAACAGGTTTTCGGGGTTCGCCATTTCGTCAGGAAATGGGGCAAACGGGGAAGGCTCGTCCATATAATCAAATAGGTCGGCCATTATACCTCCCCACGGGTTGCCTGTTTTGCGCGTTCATCTTTTAGGGCATCCGCAATTAACGGCTCAGCCGCGTTCAAGGCTTCTGGTGTGCCGATATGGAAATGCCGCCCATCATGGATCAAACCATAACACCGGCCCGCCGAAAGGGCCTTGTCGTAAACAACATTAAGCGAAAACGACCCGTCAGGCGTGTTTTCAAACAAGCGCGGTGAGAGAATCTGCACACCGGTAAAAAAATAAGGTGCGGATGGTGCATCGCCACGGCGTTTTAAACGACCATCAACCTGCCAAAAGAAATCCCCGGCCCCGTCATAGCCAAACGCCCCTGACACCGGGTAAAGGGCCAAAAGCGCGTCCATATGGTCGGGATCAAATGCGCCGATCAAACGATCAAAAAGCGGTTCGGCGCCTTCGGTCCAAAACACATCAGCATTGGCGACCAGTACCGCATCACGGTCTAGCATCGGCAGGGCTTTTTTCACCCCGCCGCCGGTTTCCAAAAGATCGGCTTCGGGGGATGTTAGAACCTTGGGCGCGCTGCGCGTTCCGACATGATCAACAATCATCTGGCCCAGATAGTGGCTGTTGACCACCGCCTGATCAAACCCGGCATCGGCCAGTTTATCGAGCACATGATCCAGCATCGGTTTGCCTGCAACCGGCACAAGTGGCTTTGGCATTTTATCGGTAATTGGGCGCATACGTTTGCCAAGACCAGCGGCCAAAACCATTGCCTGTGCTGTGTGGGTGCTGCCGGTCATTGGGACGCCTTTTCGTTTGATTGCGGTGATTGAAGGGTCGGGGCGGTTCGCGCATCTGCCGGAATGTGGGTTTCGACCCAATCACGCAAGGCGGGCAAACCGTCCGCCGCCCCGCGCAGGATCACGTCCCAGCAGCGCGGAATGAAATCGAAATAGCGGGTTTTCCCGGCCTTGATCGCAAGCCAGCCAAACCGCCCTAAAATCCGGAAATTACGCACCATCGAATTGGCGACATAGGCCGTTTCGAAATCGGAATGATCTATATTGGGGAAGGCTGCCAGATAAAACTGTTTCATCCGGCTTTCCAAATCCGGGCTGATATCATGGCGGACATCGCGCAAAAGAGACACCAGATCATAGGGGCGCGTGGCAACGGCCGCGTCTTGGAAATCAATGATGCCGCAATCATCCCCGCCATCGCCGTTTTCGACCAGCATCAGGTTATCCACATGATAATCGCGGTGAATAATCGCATCCCCCACCTGCCAACAGAGCGGTAAAACATCATCAAGCAAACGGTCAAAATCATCCATCGCAGCCGCGCGTTTTTGCGGATCGGCAAGGATTAGGGGCAGGTAATCGGTTTTAAAACTGCCCAGCATACGCCGAAGGTTTTCCGGGCCATACGTAACCAAGCCGCAATCGGCCATCGCGCCATCGTCACAGAACCGATGCAGGGTGATTAACTGATCAACCGCGCGCAGATAAAGGCCATCTTGGCCAACCCCGTCCATCCTGCCCCCCGCCTGTAGGGCATTGGTAAAGGTGACATCGCCAAAATCCTCGATCAGGGCAAGACCGCGTTTGACATCGGACGCATAAATTTCCGGTACGCGCCATCCTGCGCGGTAAAACAGTTCCGTGGTTTGCAAGACCGGTTCAATAGATGCGGGACGTTCGGGATTTTCATAAATACCGTGCGGATCGACATGGATCGCACTGGGTGGGAAATCCATCAAAAGGGCTGTGTCATGTTTGCGTTCAAGCCGGAAATATTTCCGCGCCGACGCATCATCAACCAGCGGCATAACCTGCGCAGTTTGCCAGCCACATGCGCCCAAGAAATCCTGACGATCGGCATTGCGACGTACTTGTTCGGGTGTTGCACGGGTCATTGTTGCGCCCTCGACAGTGCGCCATCATCGTTCAAGTTTTCAATCCGGGTTTGCCAATCAGCCCCATGGGGTTCAAGGACAAACACCCGCGCATCGGGGTTTGGACCGGGTTCGATATGAATATCAAGCCGGTTTTCCGGGGTCAGATATTCCAACCGGTCGGGCCATTCGATCAAGCTGATGGCATCGGCAAAGGCATCTTCGATATCAAGTTCATGCACTTCTTCGGGATCAGACAAGCGATAGAGATCAAAATGCCATACCGGCAGCGGATCAAGCTCGTAAATTTGGACCAAGGTAAAGGTCGGGCTTGGGACTTCTTCATGCGGGTTATTGGCGACGGCGCGCACGAAGGCGCGGCAAAACGCGCTTTTGCCCATGCCAAGCGTGCCATGCATCAAAATCACATCCCCGGCCTTGGCGGTGGATGCAAGCGTTGCGGCAAGGGCTTCGGTCCCGTTTTGATCGCTGACAGCGACTTTCTTGCTCATGATGTCCGTTTATCGGTTGGCAAATGGGTAATGTGTGATGTCATCTTATCCCCTTTTGTAGGGGGTGAAGTGACCCGTTCGCAATGATTTTACGCGATCAGGGTCAAGGTCACACCAAAAGCGGGCAAAGACAGCAAAATTGGCCGGTTTACGTTGCGGTATTGCGCCCCAAATGCTATTTCGCCAATGTTCGTTTTCCCGCTGATCGCCGGGTTAAGGGTCTGGACCAAGACCCGAATTCGATATTATTTGGATGGAATAGACATGTCAGACGCCTCAACCAGCACAGATATTGCCATTATTGGCGCAGGCCCCGTTGGGCTTTTTGCGGTTTTCGAAGCCGGTATGCTGGGGCTTAAATCCCATGTGATTGATGCGCTTGAAATGGTCGGCGGCCAGTGCAGCGCGCTGTATCCGGAAAAACCGATCTTTGATATTCCGGCCCATCCGCAAATCGCAGGTCAGGACCTGATTGATCAGCTTGCCAAACAGGCCGCCCCGTTTGAGCCGACCTACCATTTGGGTCAGCAGGTCATCAAATTGGAAAAGCGCGATGATGGCCGGTTCACCTTGGAAACCAGCACAGGCACCGTGATCGATGCCGGTGCGGTGGTCATTGCCGCGGGCTGCGGCGCGTTTGGCCCGAACAAACCCCCGATGGAAGGCCTTGAGGATTATGAAGGTTCCGGTGGGGTTCAGTATTACGTCAAACGCCGCGTTGATTTTGCTGGCAAAAAGGTTGTGATTGCCGGTGGCGGGGACTCGGCCGTGGATTGGGCATTGTCGCTGCATGACATTGCCGAAAAGGTCATGGTTGTCCATCGCCGCCCGAAATTCCGTGCCGCCCCAGACAGCAGTGCCAAACTGCAAGCATTGGCCGATGCGGGTAAGATCGAAATGGTCATCCCTTATCAGCTTAAAAGCCTTAAGGGTGAAAACGGCGTTCTATCCCACGTGGTTGTCGCGACCCTTAAAGGCGAAGAGCGCGAACTTGAAGCCGATCATCTTTTGCCGTTCTTTGGCCTTGCCATGGAATTGGGTCCGATTGCCGATTGGGGTCTTAACCTTGATAAAAGCCATATCGGGGTCAAACAGGCGACGATGGAAACATCAGTACCGGGCATTTTCGCCATTGGCGACATTGCGACCTATGAGCACAAGCTTAAGCTGATCCTGTCGGGCTTTGCAGAGGGTGCGAGCGCAATCCATGCTGCACGTTCCTACCTGTTCCCGGACAAGGAATTCCACTTCGAATACTCGACCACGACGGGCGTTCCGAACGAATAAGCCAAACGCATTTCACAAAGCGCACCGCGCCGCGACCATGCCCTATTTTAGGGGATATCGTTGCGGCGCGGTGCGCTTTGTTGCATCTGGTGGGCAGTTGATACCAAAGGGGCGATGACAGCTTCCCATCACCACCAGTCCTCGCCGTTCCCTTATCTTTGGGGCTTACCTTGGGGCCTTACCACTGGCCCTTACGGCGCATTCATGTCAGGCTGCAATTTCCACTTAAAGTCGAAATTTGCACACACCATCCAAAGGGGGCCTTTCATGAGCGACCAAAGTCAAGATACCCAAGAAAAACCCAGCCGTGTTTCGAACATGCAGAAGCTTATTCTTTTCGGATCTGGCACGTTGCTGCTGGGGACTTTGCTGATGATGGTGACGTTTCAGACCGCCCTTAACATGATGATGACCGGCCGATCTGGCGGTAGCTTTATGGTGGTGATTGGCACAGCCGTCGCCATTGGCCTTTTGGTGGCCGGTTCGACCATCATTTCAAAATGGGTATCGCATAAAGTGCAGGCGATCTTAAACGAATAGACCGGTGTTTGGCCGAATTCAGCGCGCATCGACCTTTAAAAACGCACTAAGCACATCAATGATCATGCCGTGATCCTCGGCCGATGCAAGACCCGATACGGTGATTGCCCCGATAACCCCCCCCCCCTTAACCCGGATCGGGAAACTGCCGCCGTGATCGGCATAATCGGCAAAATCAATGCCGTGATCGGCCAAGGTTTTGCCCTGCGCGCGAAGTTCGGCCCCAAAGCGCATTGAACTTTGATGTTCGCGTAAAACCAAATTGCTTTTGCGTTGTGCCCACGCATCATTTGCGGGCTTGGCGCCGGGCAAAGACGCATGAAACAGGGTGCGATCCGGGGTGCGGATGTTAATCGCAACGGCTGCGTTTTGTGATTTTGCCACCCCAACCAGTTTGGTGCCGATATCCCATGCGGTGTCTTCGTCAAAGCGATCAAACACCAGTGTTTCTTCCTGTTTGATCAGAAGATCGAGTTCCATGACGGGCTCCTGCGGTTAACGGCATGCGTGGCGGATGGTGGATTACCAAGGATCAATCATTATCCCAACAACGATGCCGCGCAAAGCGGCAAAGAAAAAAGGCTGCGTCCCAGTGGGATGCAGCCTTTATTTCGATATCGAAACTTCGGAAATCTCAGCTTATTTATCGTCGCCCATCTTAAGCGCATTGATAAAGGCCGATTGTGGGATTTCCACCTTGCCGAACTGACGCATCTTTTTCTTACCGGCCTTCTGTTTTTCCAGAAGTTTACGTTTACGCGAAACGTCACCGCCGTAACATTTTGCGGTCACGTCTTTGCGCATTGCCGATACAGTTTCACGGGCAATCACACGGCCGCCAATTGCGGCCTGAATGGCAACCTTAAACATCTGGCGCGGGATCAGGTCCTTAAGACGCTTACAAATCTCGCGACCGCGGAATTCAGCTGCCGAACGGTGAACCATCAATGCCAGTGCATCGACCGGTTCTTCGTTGACCAGAATGGATACCTTAACCAGATCACTTTCGTCATAGCCGGCAATTTCATAGTCAAAGCTGGCATAGCCGCGCGAAATGGATTTCAGACGGTCATAGAAATCAAACACCACTTCGTTAAGCGGCAATTTATAGACCACCATCGCACGATTCCCGACATAGGTCAGGTCAAGCTGAACACCACGACGTTCGGTACAAAGTGTTAGAATCCCACCAAGATAATCGTCGGGAACCATGATGGATGCCTTGATCCAAGGTTCTTCGATCTTGGCGATTTTGGTGACATCAGGGAAATCTGCCGGGTTATGCAGCAGGATTTCTTCGCCCTTGCTCATGGTGATCTTATAGGACACCGACGGCGCTGTGGTGATCAGATCAAGTTCGAACTCGCGCTCTAGACGTTCCTGAATAATTTCAAGATGCAGCAAGCCCAAGAAACCACAGCGGAAGCCAAGGCCCAAAGCAGTTGAGTTTTCCGGCTCGAACATGAAGGATGCGTCGTTAAGGTGCAGCTTTTCAAGCGCATCACGCAGCGTTTCATATTCGCTGGTATCAACCGGGAAAATGCCACAGAACACCACCGGAATGGACGGTTTGAAACCGGCCAATGGTTTTGCACACGGGCGTTTTTCTTCGGTAATGGTGTCACCGACTTCGCATTCGGCAACGGTTTTCATACCGCAATTGATAAAGCCGACTTCACCCGGACCCATTTCTTCAAGCGCGATTGGTTTTGGTGTGAACACCCCAACGCGATCAATGGTGTGGGTAACTTTGGCATTCATAAACCGGACCTTCTGGCCCTTTTTAAGCGTACCTTGCTTAACGCGGACCAAAATCATCACGCCAAGATATGCATCATACCAACTATCAACCAGCAGAACCTCAAGCGGTGCGGTTGCGTCCCCTGTCGGTGCCGGAAGTCGGTTTACCAGTGCTTCAAGCACATCTGGAACACCAAGGCCGGTTTTGGCCGAAATCATCACCGCGTCTTGGGCATCAATGCCAATCACTTCTTCGATCTGTTCTTTGACACGGTCGGGTTCTGCGGCGGGCAGATCGACCTTATTCAAAACAGGTACGATTTCGTGATTGTTTTCGATTGCCTGATAGACGTTTGCCAATGTCTGGGCTTCTACGCCCTGTGCGGCATCGACCACCAAAAGCGATCCTTCGCACGCAGCAAGAGAGCGCGACACTTCATAGGCAAAGTCAACGTGACCCGGCGTATCCATCAGGTTGAGCGTATATTCCTGCCCATCCTTGGCGGTGTATTTCAGTCGCACGGCCTGTGATTTAATGGTGATGCCACGTTCGCGTTCGATATCCATCGAATCAAGAACCTGCTCGGCCATTTCACGATCGGTCAGACCGCCAGTCAACTGGATCAGACGATCGGCCAGGGTGGATTTACCGTGGTCGATATGGGCGATGATCGAAAAATTACGAATATGCTTAAGATCGGTCATTTTGGCTGCTTCTGGCACTAAAGTTGGCACGCATTCGGCCAAGGGGCAAAATAATTCGAAACGCTGTGATTGCCGTTGTCTGACTGCTGCGGAACCCGTCATCTTGTTGGTTCAACCCAAAGCTTTCACCCCGGTCTGCACGCCATATTGTGGCAGCGACTCTGAGGTAAAACGCACCGTTAAACGGTGGCGTCCTCATGGGAAAACCCGCGATACGTGATCCGCGCAGCAATCAGGAAATTGATCAAACAATTTCCCGGATCAATCACCAGCGGGTTTATAGGGGTTTTTGCGTTCAAATAGAAGCGTTGTGTTGCAATTGACGCCCATCAGGCTTTTGCATGCGCCAAATTGGGCATCGACAACGCATTTTCTTGGGCGTTACATACGATTTAGATCATCTACCTGCTTTTCAACCAGCCAAAAAGAACATAGGTTTTAAACCTATCCGTACCAATTCAGCCGGGCAAAGCTGACATCAAAGCCGCGAAACGCCGAGTGGGAACGCCAGACAACATGTTCATGACCTCAATCGAGACAACATTGTCTCGCCGTAGCTTAGGAATGCTGCGCAAAAGGCTGGCGCTTCTGACCCTGACAGGCGTTTTCGTCCTGCTGTTTTCGTTCTTTTTCATCCAGAAAACGCTGTATGACAGTGCGGTCGATCATGCGCGTAGCCAAGTCGAAGCCACGGTGTACCGTCTGGGGCTGGTGATGCTGCAACACAGCAGTGTGGACCTGCAAAAAATCGTTGGAAACAACGAAGACATCACTGTCGGCCTACTCAATAACAACTTTGAGCAAATTGACGGGCAAGTTCCACTGCATCTGATTGGCGACCTGGTCGAATATATCGGCAGGCAAACACAAGATCGCAATTCCATGCTGTGCGTGCATGGCCAGCAGGTGATGATTTTGGCCTACAGCCGCCTGCCGGAGCTTGATCGGATTGTCGTCGGATATACCCCACGATCAACATTGATGGAAAGCTGGCGCGAAGCGATCATTTTACACGTGCTTTTATTTGCCATCGCGATGTTTATTCTGTGCGGGTTGGCGATCTGGCTTTGGCAACGTCTTAAGCGCCAACATGTGCGCGCAGCCCACCTTGCCGATCATTTCAGCGATACGGAAAACGCGCTTTCAGAATGTGGCTGTGCGGTAATTAGCTGGCCGGTCGAAACGGCCGATGGACGTCTGGTCACGCAAATGAACTGGCCTGAAATTCTGGGCCCGGCCAATGAAGACATCGAACCCCTGTTAACCGAGTTCCTTGACCGCTTAACGCCGCCATCCTTGGCAAAACTGCGTGGACCACTGATTGATAATATCTGGCCAGATGCACGGATCGGGGCGATGGTCGATATGCAAATCGAGGCCAACCGTACCCAACGGTTTTACCTGATGGCGCATCGGTTCACGGAAAATGAACGTGATTACATTTCCGTGCTGCTGCTTGAAACCGCCGCACAACAGGAACTTTGCCATCCGTTTGAAACCTATTTACGCCACACCCCAGAACCATCGATTGCGGTTGATACCGATGGCATCTTGCAAGGGTTCAGCCCGGCATTTGAAGAACTGGTAGGCACGCGTCTTTATAACCTGATCGGACAACCATTTTTCAAACTGTTTGAGCCCGAAGACCAGCAAATCGCCATGGCATCGGCGCGCATTCATCGCGAAAAACGCCAATCAGACGGTACCAAGCAAATCCTGCGACTGCGTGATCGCCATGACAATGTCCGTTGGCTTTCGTGGCATGCCATCGGTCCATTTGATGGCATGACCTTTAGCAGTGCACGCGATGTGACGGAATTTGTCGAAAACGCCAATAAGCTGCGCGATACGCTTGACCAACTTAAACGCAGCAACGAAGACCTTGAACAGTTTGCCTATGTCGCATCCCACGATTTGCAACAGCCGTTGCGCATGGTCGCAAGCTATACCCAGCTTCTAAAACGGCGATATGCGGGTACACTGGATCAGGAAGCAGACGAATATATCGATTATGCCGTCGATGGTGCAAAACGCATGCACAAGCTGATCAGCCATCTTTTGGAATATGCAAAAACCGGCACCAATCAAGATTACAGCATGGTTGATTGTAATCAGGTCCTGAACGAAGCCCAAGCGGATCTGAAAACGATCATTTCCCAAGAACAGGCCACCATCACCCATAACGAATTGCCCAACCTGATGGGCAACCGCATCGGTCTTTCGCGGCTGTTCCAGAACCTGTTATCCAATGCGATCAAATACCGTCGCCCAGGGGTGCCGCCCCATATCGACATCACGGTTGAACCCGATACCCCGTCTGGCGATTTCTGGCGATTTTCGGTCCGTGATAATGGCATTGGCATTCACCCGGAACATGCGCAGCGTATTTTCCGCCTGTTCCAGCGCCTGCATAAGGATGAGTTTACCGGCACCGGTCTTGGGCTTTCTATGTGTCGGAAAATCGTCGAACAGCATGGCGGTAAAATCTGGCTGGATACCACCCGCCCGATCACAAGCCCGGGTGCGACATTTATCTTTACGCTGCGCGCCAATCGGTCTGAATAACCCCACACATATTCACGCCTGAAATGGCAAGCATATTGCTTGATATGTCAGCAACATCGAATGGCAGGGAAAAAGCTGCCGCGCGCTGATACACAAGGAGTATGTCAAACATGACCCGACGCTTTGCACCGCCCCCGCGTTCAATCCTGACATCGATTACGATGATGGGTCTTTTGACGCTGGCCGCATGTGGTTCAGACATGCGCACAATGAACAATGCGCGCATGCAAACGCTTGCCAATTTCTTTGCCCAGCATGAACCGGGCGATCCATTGCCACGCGGTTGGCGACGCCTGGATGGCCGGGAAATCAACTACCGTTTTGCAAACGAAACATATTCCATTTACTCGATTGACGAGGATGAGCAGATTTTGGTGATGTCGCTTGATGATATTGGTCGCGGGCGCCTGGAGGCCGATGGCGACTTGGAAAGCTGCATCTGGAACAGCGTTGCCGATCAGCTTAGCATTGAATGCGATGATACCGATATGGACTGGCAAATCTTTAGCAACGGTCCAGAACTGATCGCGCTTGACCTTGATGAGGAAGAATATGCCATCATGCGCAAGCGCCCCGGTCGGTAACTTTATCCACACGCTTTGTGCGCATGGATATTTGATGGGCGCCCATCATTAAAAAAGAAAACGGGCCGCCAGAAAGCGACCCGTTTTTAAATATCTAGGCGATCGTTATCGCTTAGGCGCGCAAGGTGCCGCCGGTTGCCTTTTCGACAGCTGCGACAACGTTTTTGCTGACCGCGTCAATTTCTTCTTCGGTCAACGTTGCTTTGGTCGGCTGCAGCGTGATCGAAAATGCCAGCGACTTCTTGCCATCTTCGATGCCTTTGCCGGCATAAAGATCAAAGATCGTCACATCGCTGATCAAGTTGCGATCAGCACTTCGTGCGGCCTTGACGATTGCTTCGGCTTTGACGTCGCTATCGAGCAGGAAGGCAAAATCACGTTCAACCGACTGGAAGCTCGACGCATTCAGTGCCGGGCGTGCGGTGCCTTTTTTCTTTGGCATCGGCACGTTTTCAACAAACAGCTCAAACGCAACAACGCGACCTTTGACCCCAAGTCCTTTGAGAACTTTGGGGTGCAGTTCACCGAAATAACCCAAAACGTTTTTCGGACCCAGCTGCAAGGCAGCCGAACGTCCCGGGTGATACCAGCCTGGTGCGCCGTCAGTATTGATCTGAACGTTGGCGGCATTGGTACCAAGTGCTTCAAGCAGGGCCTCGGCATCGGCCTTAACGTCAAATACATCAACGTCGCGGCGCGAACCGGTCCAGCTGCGCGGTGTTGTCGAACCAGAACGAAGGCCCGCCGCAACAAGGCGTTGATCGCCCGGCTGATCACCAAAGAATTCCGGACCAACTTCGAACAATGCCAGGTCCGCAAAGCCGCGTGCATGGTTACGACCAGCAGCCGCGATCATGTTGATCAGCGCATTGGGGCGCATCACATCAAGATCAGAGCTGATCGGGTTGGCCAGATACAAACCGTCTTTGAGTTCGCCAAACAACTTAGCCCAGCGCGAGTCGGTAAAGGCCCAAGTCACGGTTTCATAAAGACCACGCGACGCCAGAACACGGCGCGTCAGACCAACGCGTTTTTGGATTGGCGACAGGGCCGGTACCGGAAGGCTGCTTTCACGTTCCATCGCAACGGTCGGGATTTTGTCATAGCCGACAATGCGCAAGACTTCCTCGATCAGGTCAGCTTCGCCAACCACATCGGGACGCCATGTTGGCGCAACGGCGGAAATAACCGGGGCAGAACCACTGACCTCAAAGCCAAGCGATGTCAGGATTTCAACAACACGGTCAGCCTCGACCGCGACGCCACCCAATTCCGCAATACGATCAATCCGCAGATCAAAGCTGTTGCGCGGGTTTGGAACCTCGCCCGCCTTCACAACATTGGAACCTTCACCGCCACAGATTTCGGTAATCAGGTGGGTGGCAACTTCCATGCCCCACGCGATCGATTGCGGATCAACACCGCGTTCGAAACGGTAACGCGCATCGGAATTGATCTGCAGCTTACGGCCGGTTTTGGCGATGCTGATTGGATCAAACAAGGCGCATTCGACAAACACGTTTACCGTGTCTTCAAGGCAGCCGGTTTCTTCACCGCCGATGATCCCGCCAATGCCAAGCGCCTTGGCCGCATCGGCAATGACCACCATGCTGTCAGAAAGCTGGTATTCCTTGTTATCAAGGGCCGTGAGTTTTTCGCCATACGTTGCGTAACGCACATTGATGTCACCCGACAATTTATCGGCATCAAACACATGCAATGGACGCCCCAGATCGTGGGTTACCAGATTGGTGATATCCACAAGGGCTGAAATCGGGCGCAAGCCAATGGCTTCCAGACGGGCTTTGAGCCAATCCGGGCTTTGCGCATTTTTCACGCCGCGGATGTAGCGACCGTAAAATGCGGGAACTGCACCATTTTTAGCAATGTCGCCGCTGATAGTGACACCAATGGGACTGTCAAAGGTGCCCGCAACGGCGTCCTGACGCGGGTCAGATTTAAGCGTACCGATGCCTGCTGCTGCCAGATCGCGGGCAATGCCGCGCACCCCGGTGCAATCGGGACGGTTCGGTGTCAGACCGATTTCAAAAATCGTATCGTCCGCCCCCAAAATGCCGGCAACCGGCGCACCGATTGGCGCATCATCTGGCAATTCGATAATGCCGTCATGGTCATCACCCAGGCAAAGCTCACGGGTTGAGCACATCATGCCCTGACTTTCGACACCACGGATTTTGCCCGGTTTCAGCTTGGAGCCATCAATCGGAATGATCGCACCCGGCTGAGCCAAGGCAACCTTGATGCCGGTGCGTGCGTTGGGCGCACCGCAAACGACCTGAATGATTTTATCGCCGGTATTGACCCGGCAAAGTTTCAGCCGGTCGGCATCGGGATGCTGTCCGGCTTCTTCGATATGGGCAACACGAATGTCGGCCAAAGCCGCACCACGGTCGGTAAGCTCTTCGATCTCAAGACCGATATCGGTCAATTTTTCGGCGATCACCCCGACCGAGGCATCGGTTTCAAGGTGCTGTTTAAGCCAATCAAGTGTGAATTTCATAATCTCAGCCCCTTACCATGTTCGGTACATCCAGCGGCACGAAACCATAATGTTTCAGCCAGCGCAGATCGGTATCGAAGAAGGTACGAAGATCAGGAATGCCGTATTTCAGCATGGCGATACGTTCAATGCCCATGCCAAAGGCAAAACCCTGATATTCATCCGGGTCAAGACCACAGGCAGACAGAACGCGCGGATGAACCATGCCGCAGCCAAGGATTTCAAGCCAGTCGTCGCCTTCTCCAATCTTAAGCTCGCCGCCTTTGCGCGAACAGCCGATATCCATTTCAGCACTCGGCTCGGTGAACGGGAAGAAGCTTGGGCGGTAACGAACCGGCACGTCATCAAGTTCGAAATAGGTCTTAACAAACTCAAGCAAGCAGCCCTTCAGGTGACCCATATGCGTTTTCTTGTCGATCACCAGGCCTTCGACCTGATGGAACATCGGCGTATGGGTCATATCGCTATCGGAACGATACGTCCGACCCGGCGCAATAATGCGGATCGGCGGGGTTTTGCTTTGCATGGTGCGGATCTGCACAGGCGACGTATGGGTTCGCAGCACAAGGCGCGAGCCGTCTTCCTGTTCAGGCAGATAGAACGTGTCCTGCATCTCGCGCGCAGGGTGCTCTGGCGGAATGTTAAGGGCAGTAAAGTTATGGAAATCGTCTTCGACGTCCGGCCCTTCGGCCAGGGCAAAGCCCATTTCACCAAAGATCGAGACAATTTCATCAATCGTCTGGCTGATCGGGTGAATGCGACCCGCGGTTTCATCCGGGCGCGATGACAGGGTGACGTCGATCCGCTCGCCCGACAGGCGCGCCTCAAGGGCGGCATCTTCAAGGGCAGTTTTGCGGGTTTCGATTGCGCCTGCGACCTGGTCTTTGACCGCGTTCAGCGTCTGACCAAATTCACGACGTTGATCCGGGTCCATCTTGCCAAGGTTTTTCATCAGGCCGGTAATGCGGCCTTTCTTGCCAAGGGCGCTGATGCGGACATCTTCAAGTACAGCCAAATCGGCTGCATTTTCGACTTCCGCCAGAACCTCTTCGCGCAATGCTTCGATGTTTTCCATAACTTCCGACGCTTTGGCTTGGGTTTCAAAAACAAAAAGAACTTAAAAAGAAAGGGGACGGCCAATATGGCCGCCCCCGATCAAATCAGGCAAGCGCCTATTAAACCTTTTAACAAGGTTTATTAGCCGAGTGCAGCCTGCGCCTGGGTGACCAGAGCTTTGAAAGCTTCAGGTTCACGCACTGCGATGTCGGCAAGCACCTTACGGTCCAGTTCAACACCAGCCTTTTTAAGGCCGTTCATGAACTGCGAATAGCTCAGACCGTTGTCGCGTGCACCAGCGTTGATACGCTGAATCCAAAGCGAACGGAACTGGCGTTTCTTAACGCGACGATCGCGGTATGCATACTGCAGACCTTTTTCCACAGCCTGTACGGCAGTGCGGAAAGTATTGTTGCGGCGACCGCGGTAACCCTTGGCAGCCTTAATAACCTTGCGGTGACGAGCGTGCGAAGACACGCCCCCTTTTACACGAGCCATTTAACTCTCCTTAACCTTAACCGTACGGCAGGAATTTTTTGACGATGCGGGCATCGGCGTCACACAGAATCTCTGTACCACGCGCCTGGCGCTTCATCTTGGTAGGTTTTGCAGTCAGCAGGTGGCGTTTGTTTGCCACGTTGCGACGCACTTTTCCGCTTGCAGTCAGGCTAAAGCGTTTTTTAGCACTCGCTTTGGTCTTCATCTTGGGCATTTTTCTATCCTTGCATATGCAATGAAAACGAAATCCCCTACGGCGGCTGGGCATGCCCTGAAAGTTCGTAACAAACTTTCCAGCCTCACCACCTGTTTCGAGGACGGGTGGTTATAGACTCAGGACTTCCCTTTTTCAAGGACCAATTCGCCCCTGTGTCCCAGCCCTTTGCAAGCCTGCCCGGCGTTTGCGAAACATCCAACGATCCTGCTCATTCCGTCAGACGGTTCACCGCATCTTATTTTACAGCCGGGTCGCGCCAATCAGACTTGGAATCCCGTCACTGTGTTCTTTGCTGTGTTTGTGAAGAATAAAGTCTTCTGGCGCAGCGACACGCGGGATATCAGGGCTTTGGAACCGAACGATGCGGATAAAAGTATTTGGTTTCGCCCCCGCAAAATGGCCTCATCTGCATTCGAAACACAGTTACCGCAAGGCTTCTCTTGACGATGACAGTCGCCAAATTTCCAAGTTAGAGACCTTAGCGTGTCCTTAAGCGCGAACGCACATCATCGGTTAAACCAGCGTTCAAGCCGTGGATAAAATCGCAGATTTGGGGAAAACGTTACACTGCTGTCTGAATAGTATGGGCCCGGCCCACCCATTTTTCGACTCGGCTCATCAGCTTTTCGCGATTAACCGGTTTGAGGACAAAGTCATTGCCCCCAGCCGCAACCCCGCCCCGAAGGTCTTCTTCGCTTTGACGTGCGGTGACGTACACGATCGCACAGGCAAGATTGGGAAATTCAGTTCGCACATGCAGTGCAGCCTCAAAGCCATTCATGCCGGGCATCATGATATCCAATAGGATGATGCGCGGTGTTTCAGACTTCAGAAGCTTCAAAAGGTCCTTGCCAGAAGAAACGCCCTGAAACTTGTAACCGCCACTTTCGACGATTCGCTTCAGGAGAACCAGACTTTTCGGGTCGTCATCGACACCGACGATCAGAAGATCATTCACGGCTGGCATGTCATTCCCTCTTTGGCTTGGACCTCTTTGGGCAGAACGGCAAAACGCCGCGTATTAACGCGGCGCCAGTACCATAATCATAACACGACCTTCCATCTTCGGCATCATTTCCGGTTTGGAAAGATCTTCAAGATCCCCCGAGAACCGTTGAAGCATGCCAAGACCAAGATCCTGGTGAGCCATTTCACGTCCGCGGAAGCGCAACGTAACTTTCACCTTATCTCCACCGCCAAGAAACTTCTGCGCAGCACGCAGTTTGACGTTGTAGTCATGGATATCGATGTTCGGACGGAGTTTGATCTCCTTAACTTCGATAACCTTCTGTTTCTTTTTGGCTTCGTTCTGCTTTTTGCTTTGTTCGTATTTGAACTTGCCGTAGTCGATCAACTTGCACACGGGCGGTTCAGCATTCGGAGCGACTTCGACAAGGTCGAGCCCAACTTCCGCTGCCATTTCAACGCCTTCACGCACCGTCATCGGATCTGACATATTGCCTTCAGCGTCAACAACACAGATGGAACGGGCTTTAATATCCTCATTGACGCGCGGACCATCCTTGGTCGGCTGCATCGGTTTGCGTGGTCGTGCTATGGATAATCTCCTGTGGTAATCAAACAAATCGGTCAGAAAGAGTAATATGGAAATCCGCGTTTCAAAGAAACCGCGTTTTTCACTAGACCTGAACTAACATATCCCGGTTGGCTCAGAAAGCAATGTTTTTAGGCAATTAAAACCTGCCAAAGCCCCTATTTCCGCGCTTTTGGATTAAGAGTGTGCTTATTGCGCATCTTGGAAATTCTTATTCTTCCAAATCAAGGCGACGGCGCACTTGATCCATCACGCGTGCAGCGGTTAATTCGCGCAGATCATTTTCACGAATAATACTGACAGCATTCTCGCCAATACCGCGTGGTGCGCTTTTTTTCGGGTCGGATTCGCGTGAAAACAAGACAATAGATGGCGCCCCGGCGGCCGCAGCAATATGCATCGGCCCCGTGTCATTGCCAATTGCCAAAACCGAACGTGCAGCAAGCGCCGCGATATCAAGAAACCCGGTACGACCCATAAGGTTGCGCGCCTTTGGGCACATGCCATCAATCTTGGCAAGCTCAGCACTTTCCTTTTCAGTGCCAATCAAAACCGGCGTTAACCGGTAATCCGCAAGCTGTTTGGCCAACAGACCGAACCGTTCCGCCGGCCACCGCTTTGCCGGGCGATGTGGCGCGCCGCCAGGACAAATCAAAACGAATGGACTACGAATCCCAAATCGTTCCAAATCAATATCTGGTGCCGCGATAGAAGGTTCCGGAACATCTAAAATACCAGCATATGCAAGTTGATCGGCAATCCGGTCAATCGAATGCATATTGTCACGGTCAGGATTAGCATGCGGATGCGAACATCCCCGCGCAATGCCTGACCATTCAGGTTTTTCGCCTGGCCATAGGAGCTTAAAATAAAAGCCGGAACGATCAGACGTTTGCAGGTCATAAACGCGATCGAAGTTGCTGTTGCGCAAGAACCGACGCAACGCCAACACTTCCCGCACATTCGTCAGCTTTGGACGACGGTCGATGGCAACTGCATCAAAGAAGCCACTCGCCTTCATCAGATCAACATAAAGCCGCGTTGTCAGCACAGTGATATGCGCATCGGGATGCGCGGCACGGATCGCCGCAAAAGCACCCATCGCAATAACCACATCCCCAAGTGCCGACAGCTTTATAACTAGAATACGTTCTTTCGGGGCCGTCACATTCGATGTCTGTCCAACATCTGCATCTGCTTCTGCTTCTGAAACGACTAGATCAACTTCGGTGTTATGAGTGTCACCTGTCATGCTGCCGCCCTACGACCATGCTTAAGTGCCTTATCGTATACAGCAAGCGTTTTCGCAGCCATTTGCTCGAGCGAGTAATTGTCGATGACGTGCTGACGTCCCTTCGCAGCAAGAGCGGCACGTTTTTCAGGCGTCATGCCAAGCACTTGAACAAGTGCGCGCGAAAGTTGCTCAACCTCATCTGGCGTAACAAGCCATCCGGTTTCGCCGGGCAAAACGGTTTCCATCGCGCCACCGTGGGCGGTTGAAACAACTGGCCGTCCCATTGCCTGTGCTTCGGACGGAATGCGCCCAAAGGCCTCTGGCTCGATAGACGGACAGGCAACAACATCGGCCAACATATAGGCTGCTGGCATATCTGCGCAGTGGTCAACAATATGAACGATGTCTTCAAGCCCAAGCTTTTTCGTCGATTGCAGGATTTCGTCACGGTATCCTGTACGGCCCTGATCCGATCCAACAATCAAACACCGGACACGGCGATGCCCCAAGGATTCGAGAACAGCCGGCAATGCCTTGATCAAGAAGCTATGCCCTTTCCAGCGCGTGATACGCCCAGGCAACATGATGACATATTCTTCGCCATTCAAACGCCACAGGTTTGACAACGCGATGAGGCGTTCTTGACTAACATTTTCCGGATTAAAAAGATCAACATTCGTACCGCGCGGCACAAGGTTCAAACGATCTGCTTCGACCTTGTAATAGGTATTAATATGCTTGGCGATATGCTGGGAAATCGCAATAACCTGATCACCCTTGGTCATGATCGCGTTATACCGGCGTTTAAACGGATTGGTATATCCTGAATAGGTCCCATGGAACGTCGTGACGAACGGTATGCCACATTTCCGCGCAGCAAAATACGCGCTCCAAGCGGGTGCACGCGAACGGGCATGGATAATATCCACACCTTCTTCTTTGATAAGCTTTACCAACGCGTCGACATTCTTACGCATGGTCAGCAAATTTTTTGATTTTAGCGGCAACTCGAAATGTTTTGCGCCAAAACGGCCTAATTCGCGCTCAAGCCGCCCCCCTTGGGACGCGACGAGCGCTTTACCGCCGCCATTCATAATCGCGCGTGCGATATCCACCGTTCCACGTTCTACCCCACCAGCATCAAGTTCGGGTAAAACCTGCAAAATTACCGCAGGCCGATAGCCCCCATCTTGCACTTGGGGCTCTGATCGATAGACTGCTTCAGTCTTAACTTCTGACGCGCTCATGCAACTCCAACCACCAACATCCAAGGATTCTGCCCCGGATGACACACGACATGCCCAAACCGCAGCTTGAAAAACCCCAATATCTCGACCAGCGGGATGGTTTAAAAATCGCATACCATCACACGCCCGGCAAGCAATCTGACACCGAGGCCTTAAATACCAAGGCCCCCAATACTCCGGGCGTTATGTTCCTGGGCGGCTTCATGTCAGACATGACCGGCACCAAGGCAACGCATCTTCAAGAGCACTGCGTCAGACAGGGGCTGGGTTATACCCGCTTTGACTATTCCGGTCACGGACAATCGTCTGGCAAATTTGTCGATGGCACAATCGGCCAGTGGGCACGCGATGCCATTGCTGTTCTTGATGAAATTACCACGGGGCCACAGGTTCTTGCCGGGTCATCGATGGGCGGCTGGATCATGCTTTTGGTCGCCCTTGCTCGGCCTGAACGCGTCGCGGGACTTGTCGGAATTGCCGCAGCACCCGATTTCACCGAAGACCTGATGTGGGCACAATTTAGCGAAGATCAGAAGAAATCGATTATGGAAGATGGGGCATTGGTCGAACCCACCGAGTATGGCGACGATCCCTATACCATCACACGTGATCTGATTGAAGACGGGCGCAAACAGCTTCTTTTGCGTGAACCGCTAAATATCACGTGCCCGGTTCATCTGGTTCAAGGCATGCAGGACCCTGATGTCCCATGGCAAACAGCGATTCGCCTGACCGATGCATTGGTTACAAAAGATGTCCGCGTCGATCTGATCAAGACCGGCGATCACCGACTGTCAGAGCCCGATCAACTTGATGTCATTACCGGGCATCTTGATGCCGTTTTGGCAAAGGCGACGAGATAACCCCATCGCCTTAAATACAATATGATCACGCCAGAACGATCTGGTCGTCTTGGATCTTAACGGCAACGGGTGTGAGCATATCGCCCGTGCAGGGGCCAGCAACGCATTCGCCATCTTCGATGCGAAACCGTGCCCCATGGGTGGAGCAGATGATTTCATCACCAAAGTCGCTGATGAATTCATCTGGTTCCATCTCAAGTGGCACCCCGATATGGGGACAACTATTCACATAGCCGAAAACATCCGCGCCGCTGCGCACGACAAAAATGCCGGTTCCGCCAAGGTTAATCCCCTTGGCACCGGTGACATCAAGATCCGATACCGCACACAAAACGGTTCCGGGTTCCGGTAGATCGGTCATGGTGCGACTCCGCCCATTTCGCAGATGGCCGCCCAAGAGGCGTCATCAATCGGCACAACGGACAACCGCGATTGTTTGATCAGGCCGAGTTCAGAAAACCTTGGGTCGGCCTTGATATCAGCAAGGGTCACTGGTGATATCAATGGTTTGACCGTTTTGAAATCCACCTGCACGAACTTGCCCGCAGCATCCGTTGGGTCGGGATAGAATTCGCGGACCACTTCGACAATTCCGACGATGCGTTTTTCATTTACCGAGTGATAGAAAAACGCCCGGTCGCCAATCTTCATCGTGCGAAGGTTCTTGGCCGCCTGGTGGTTGCGCACCCCATCCCAACCTTCGACATCCTTCTTGACCTGATCGTCCCACGACCAGCTGCCCGGTTCGGTTTTGATCAGCCAGAATGCCATCGATCAGAAAACCTTTTTAAACGGACGGATCACGACGGATTCAAAAAGCCCCGCCTTGGCATAGGGATCATTGGCGGCAAATTCGCGCGCGTCTTCAATCGCATCAAATTCGATAATAAAAACCGAACCGTTCATGCCTTCCATATCTGGATCAAGGGTCGGGCCCGCCGCCACAATACGATCGGCAAAACCACCTTTTATGTAGGCCAGATGGTCTTCGCGATTGGCCTTGCGAACGTCAAGGTGGCCGGGTTTATCAACGCAACGAATATAGAAATGCATGAACTGTTTCCTGCTTCTTTATGGGATCAATGGCCATAAAGTGACAGAAGCCCCAACCATTCTCAAGCGCAACCGATCAATAATGCGCTGGTTTTGCTGGTTTTGCTGGTTTTAAAGTGCAATGCCGCAAAAGTTAGGATGCGGCTTCAAGCTCGTCGCGGAAAGGACGCTGCAAAAGACCGTTGATCGTGCTGCGCAGATCACAGTCATGATTGGCCACCTGATCAACCGCCTTACATATGGGCATCTCGACCCCGTATTTTGCCGCAACATCCGTGATGGAGGCCGCCGTATAAACGCCTTCAGTGACCGAACGGCGTTCCGCAAGAATGTCTTTGGCCTTTCGGCCCTGCCCCAAGGCAAGGCCAAAGGTGTAATTGCGCGATAACGTACCCGTACAGGTCAAGGTCAAATCGCCAAGACCAGCCAAGCCCAGCATGGTTTCAACACGACCGCCCATCGCAACGGCAAGACGCGACATTTCCGCAATCCCGCGCGTGATCAGGGCCGCACGTGCATTATCGCCAAGCTCAAGCCCGGCGACAACGCCACTGGCAATCGCCAGCACGTTCTTGATGGCACCGGCTACTTCAACACCGGCAACGTCCGTGCTGAAATAGGGGCGAAATTCCGGTGTTCCGATCAATTCCACAAGACGCTTGCCCACAACACGGTCTTCACACGCAAGCGTTATGGCGGCGGGCAATCCTTTGGCAACTTCCTGTGCAAACGTTGGACCTGACAAAACAGCAACCGGCACATTACCAAGCGATTGGGTAACAACCTGCGCCATCAGAGCACCGGTTTTGGTTTCGATCCCCTTGCTGCAAATCACAGCCGGAAGGTTATCGGTCCAATGGGCGGCCAGTTTGGTCAGGGTTTCGCGCAAATGCTGGGCCGGTGTAACCAGCAAAACAGCATCCGCATCGCGCAAGCCGTCATAGGACGTTGTCGCCCGCAACGCACCGGGCAGGGAAATGCCAGGCAGATATAAATCATTTTCGCCATTGGCATTGATGTGTTCTGCCAAATCCGGATTGCGCAGAACCAATTCAACATCCGCACCGGCCCGCACGGCTTGAACCGCCAATGCAGTACCCCATGCACCGCCACCGATAACTGTAATGCGCTTTTTCATGATCTTATTCCGGGCAAAATGTAAGGTGTTTTTTATCAGGTGACTTAGGCCTTAACCCCGGCACCGGGGCGCTTGGGGGCTTCGGGGTCGAGCGGCCACCGCGGGCGTGGCTTAAAATCAAGATCATCACGTTCTCCAAGGCGGAACCGTTCCAACCCTGCCCATGCAATCATCGCGGCGTTATCTGTGCAAAGATCAAGCGGAGGCGCGACAAGCTTCATGCCGGCCTGATCGGTAAGTTCGGTCAGACGTCCCCGCAGATATTTATTGGCCGCAACCCCGCCCGCGAGAACAAGTGTCTTGCCCGTCGGGTAATCTTGCATGAATTCAAACACTGCATTGCGGGCACGATCAATCAGGGTATCGCCCACCGCGCGCTGAAACGATGCGGCAAGGTCGGCTTTGACTTCCTCGGTTTGTTGTTCGACCGGGAAACCATCCATGTAATTGCGCACCGCCGTCTTCAGACCCGAAAATGAAAAGTCACAGCCCGGACGCCCACGCAACGGACGCGGCAAGCCAAAGCGTTCCGGGTCGCCTTTTTCGGCAATCTTTTCAAGTGCCGGTCCACCCGGATAGCCAAGGCCCATCATTTTCGCGGTTTTATCAAATGCTTCGCCGACCGCATCGTCAATCGTCGTGCCGATCCGTTTATATTGACCAACACCTTCGACAATCAGCACTTGGCAATGGCCACCCGACACCAGCAACAGCAAATAAGGAAAGGCAACATCATCGGTCAGTCGCACCGTCAGGGCGTGACCTTCAAGGTGATTAACCGCCAGAAACGGTTTTTGAGCGGCAAAGGCAATCGCCTTGGCAGTCATGGCCCCAACCATCACCCCACCAATCAGCCCCGGCCCACCGGTACAGGCAACCGCATCAAGATCGTTGAAATCAACACCGGCATCATCCATCGCCTCGGCCACCAGCCGATCAAGATGTTCAAGATGCGCACGCGCGGCAATTTCGGGCACCACACCGCCATAAGGACGATGGTCATCAAGCTGGGACAAAACGCGGTGGGACAGAATCTCGCGCTTGTCATTTACGACAGCAGCGGCCGTTTCATCACAGCTGGTTTCGATACCAAGTACGATCATAATTTTGATCCGGTCAGGGGTGCGCCGACACCTTCGGCATGGGAAAAACAATAACAGGGGCCGCAACAATGCCACGCCTGACGATGATGTAGCGGAAACTTTATCGGCTTTCCACCCCCGGCGGGCGCATTTGCCATATGCAGTTATCGCGTTTTATACATCTTTTCGAATTTCCACCGCGCTTGTGCCATTCAATACACAGACAGACATACGTCAATGAAATGGCATTTTTAAGCCTTATAATTGCTGTTTCATATCAGACCGAATTTGCCGGTCTGCAGGCAGCTGCAGGCCTTGTTTTTAAACAATTTTAAGACTAAGACTCCTTGCATGACAGATACAGCAAAACTCCGCATTGGTACCCGTGGTTCGCCCTTGGCACTTGCACAGGCACACGAGGTCCGCGACAAACTCGCCGCCGCCCATCCCGAACTTGCCGAGGAAGGCGCCATTGCCATCACGGTCATCACAACGACCGGCGATAAAATCCTTGATCGTGCCCTGTCGGAAATCGGTGGCAAGGGTCTGTTTACCAAGGAAATCGACGATGCCCTGTTGGGCGGCGATATTGATCTTGCCGTTCACAGCATGAAGGACGTACCAACGGTTCTGCCTGATGGTATGATCCTACCGACGATCCTGCCGCGTGAAGATGTGCGCGATGCGTTTATTTCGCTGAAATATAAAAGCTTTGCCGAAATGCCCGCCGGATCGGTCATCGGGTCAGCGTCGCTGCGACGTCAGGCAATGATTTTAAACAAATATCCCGACCTTAAGGTCATTACGTTCCGCGGCAATGTGCAGTCACGACTTCGCAAACTTGGCGAAGAACAGGTTGATGCGACCTTGCTGGCAATGGCCGGATTAAACCGTTTGGGTCAGCCCGAAATTGCCACCGCACCAATTGCCGAAGACGACATGCTTCCAGCCGTTGCCCAAGGGGCAATTGGCATCACCATCAGAAGCGATGACACACAGGCCAACGAATGGATTTCAGCACTTCATTGCGAAAAATCAGCCATTCGTGTGACAGCCGAACGCGCGGCCCTCTTTGCGCTTGATGGCTCCTGCCGGACACCGATCGCGGCCTTGGCCGAATATAACGACGACGGCAGCATGCGTTTGCGCGTTACCATCGTGCGACCAGATGGCAGCGAACGTCTTGATACGGAACGGCATATAGCAAACCCAGACCTGAAAACCGCGTCAGAGGCGGGTGCGGATGCCGGTGAAGAACTGAAAAAACGTGGCGGGCCGGATTTCATTTCGGCCTAATCCACAGATCATGAGGCAGCAAATGGGACCACTGGTTTTAAATACCCGGCCAGAAACCGATTCTGCCGACCTTGAGTCGATCCTGACCCAGCGCGGATATCAAGTGATGTCCGCGCCGATGTTACAGATCGAGTTTCCAGATCAGGCAACTGTTTTTGACCCGGCCCCATATCAGGCACTGATTTTCACATCCGCCAACGGGGTCCGGGCGTTTGCCCAATTGTCAGATGATCGCACCCGACATGTTTTATGCGTCGGTGACGCCACTGCCCGTTTGGCCGCACAGATCGGTTTTGATCAGATCAAAAGTGCCAATGGGGATATCAACGATCTTGCCGACTTGATCCGCGATCAAATTGATCCCGAAAAAGGCCCCCTTTTCCATCCGGCAGCACGCAAAACAGCCGGGGATTTGGGCCAAATATTGGCGGATGGCGGATATAAGATTGACCGTCAAACTGTCTATAACGCACATGCCAGCACCTCGCTGCCTGAGCAAACTGCCAAAGCCATTGCTGCCCATCATATTGATGCAGTTTTATTTTTCTCTCCCCGCACAGCCGAAACATTTGTTAAGCTGATCAAAAGTGCGAAGCTGGAGGGCGAACTTTGCAATACGCGGGCAATTTGCCTAAGCCCGGCAGTGCAGTTGCAGATTGCTGACCTTAAATGGCAAAGAACGCACGTTGCATCAAAGCCGACACAGGAATACCTTCTTTCTATCCTAGATCAGTCCTTTTCCAGCGCGTAATCGCGCTATGGCACAACCGCAAACTGTAATGGTCCGATCGTGAAAAAACCAGAAACGCCAAAACCAGACGCTTCCGCCAAACAGGTCGACACCGAAAAAACGACCGAGACCATCTCTGTAGACAGCAGCGGCAATGCTAGCGCGAATGCGAAACCCGATTCGAAGGGTGGCGCATCTTCTAATGCCAAAACCGATGCAAAACCGGATACGAAATCAGACGCAAAGGTTGATGCGACCAAAAGCCAAACGGCAAACACCGCATCCCAAACCGCGTCGAAACCGGGCGAAAAAACCGCTGACAAAGCCGGCGAGAAACCTTCTGACGCGTCAGGCGCAAAAGCATCGTCAGCATCAACTGCAAAACCGGAAATCAAACCGGCATCGGCCCAGCGCAGCAGTCAGTCCACGGACAAGACCACAAAACCAAGCGACAAGGCGCCGAAATCCAAGGGTGCTGGTGGCAAGGCAATTTTCATTTTTGTCGTTATCATTATCGTTGCGATTGCCGCGGGCTGGTTGACCCGTGCATTTTGGTGGCGCGATGCTGAACCGGTGCTAAGCCAATACGTGCCGACCGTTATCATGAATGAAATCACACCCGATGAATTCAAAGACGATGGCACAAACACGGCAACCAATACACCAAACCAAGAATCCACCACGAACGCGCAGGACAGCCAGAACACATCCAATTCTGTTCCGGCCCCCGATGAAGACGCAGCCATGGCCGAACAAGACGACGCCATGGTCAATGAACCAAATTCATTGTCATCGTCTGACGATGCGACCGATACCGCGAATTCAGATGCCGACGCGTCCACCCTGCCCGATGGATCAGTTGTTGTTGATCCGGATTTGACTGAGCGTCTTTCGCGGCTTGAAGGCACGATCAATGCATTGCGCGACCGGTTGAACGACGAACGTGGTGGTACGGTTAACGATACCGTCGCACGCCGCATGGCGGAAATCGAAACCCATTCCGCCCCGATCGAAGAACTTGCGCGCGTCGAGAGCGAACTTGCCGGTGTGGCCAATGAAATGCGCCAAATGTCCGCACGTTTGTCGACCATGGAAGAAGAAGTTCGGGCAACAGCCGGTCTTCGTGTCGAAAGTCGCGGACAGGCTATTGCCATGGCCGTCACCATTCTGCGCGATGCCCTGCAACGGGGTGGACCATTTATCATTGCGCTTAATCAGCTTGAACGCAGCAGCGGTGATGACGAAGTTATCACCAAACAGATCGAAACCTTAAAGCCACTTGCGGAACAAGGTGCTCCGACACTTGAAAAACTGCGCCAAACCTTCCCGGCGATGGCACAAGAAGCGGTTCAGGCCGCGACCGATGATCATTCGGGCAGCGTTTGGGATGCCACCTGGGCCAATATCAAGAAAATGATCCCAATCCGGCGCGTTGATGTTGCTGGTGAAGAATCGCTTGAAGGTCGCCTTGCGACGGCTGAAAACGCGCTGGCACATGATGACCTTGACGAAGCGGTCACCGCCCTTGAAGGGATCGAAGGCAAAAACGCATCGGCAGCAGTTTCTGAATGGCTTAATCAGGCGAAAAACCGTCAGGTGCTTAACAGCGCAATCGCATCGCTCAGCGCGCATGCCATCGGTCTTCTGACCGGGTCGGAGGACAGCCAATGATCCGCTTGCTGACCTTTATCCTAATGACGGCCGTGCTGATTATCTGCACGGTCTGGTTTGCAAATCATCCGGGCACCATAAACGTTGTCTGGCTTGGCTATCGCTTTGACGGATCAATTGGCATGGTTGCCTTGGCCCTGTTGGCGTTGACCGTCGTGCTGGTGCTGTGCTGGCGTGGGTGGTCGATCATTGCCAATTCACCGGGCTGGGTTGGACGTTTGCTTGGCAGTCGCCGCCGTAAAAAAGGCCAACAGGCCCTGACCATGGGATTGTTGGAATTGGCATCGGGCGATGTCCGTCAGGCCCTGAAGCATACGCGTGCGGTTGACCGTTACCTTGAAGACGACACCCTAACCCGGCTTTTGACGGCACAGGCTGCTGAACTTGATGGCAATAACGAAGCTGCCAAACGTCAGTTCGAAGCCATGCTGGAAAAACCAGACTCAGCCTTTTTCGGGTTGCGCGGTTTGCTGCAATTATCGCTTAAGAACAACAATCGCAAAGATGCCCTTGATTATGCCGAGCGCGCCCACCGTTTGCGCCCACGTAATCCGGCTGTGATTGTTACGCTGTTTGACTTGCTGCTGACATCCAAACGTTGGGACCGTGCGCTTAGCCTTTTGATTGATGCGCAAAAGGCAGAGGTCTTTAACGAAAAGGAACTGACACGTCGTCGCGCCCTTTTAATTACCGCCAAGGCCGAAGATGCCATTGCCGCGGGTGAAAATGCCGAGGCCGTCAAACTTCTGCGCAAGGCGTTGAATTCCGCAGATGATTTTACCGGCGCGGCTGTTTTGCTTGCTGGGCTTTATCGTGACCTTGATCAGGGAAACAAAGCCCGCGACGTCGTTATTCATAGCTGGCGCACAACGCCATCTGCTGCCCTTGGCGCGATTTATATGGATACGCTCAGCGGTGATGCACTGGCACAGGTGAAATCAGTTGAAAAACTGGTCGAAACCAATCCAGAACACGTTGAAAGCCATATCATTATGGCCGAAGCCGCCCTTTTGGCCGATCTCTGGGGTGTTGCGCGCACCAATCTTGAAAAGGCAATGACCCGAAAGGCAGAAGCCCGCCATTACCGTTTGCTTGCCGATCTGGAAATGCGTGAAAAGCAAGATGGTGCCAAGGCTCGCGACCTTTTGATCAAAGCCAGCCACGCCAACCCGGATCCCGATTGGCGATGCGGGGCATGCGGTGCCGAAACCGACCGTTGGGTTGTTTCATGCCCTTCATGCCATTCGTTTGGCAGCGTTGAATGGCGAAGCCCCCTTCGCGTGCATCCGGCGCAAAATCCGACAGCAACGGATCCCCAAGACGTCCATTCCAAATCTGGGTCCTTTGCCCTGACACAGGATGCGACCATCATTGAAAATACCAACGATGGCCCTGCGCCTAAAACGGATCAGACGCAAAAGGGAACTGAACCGGCTGCTTGACCGATATAGGCCCCAAGTCGGCACCCAAATGAAATACCCAAACAAAAACCCCGGGGCAGAACCCCGGGGTTTTTTATGTTGTGCTTTCGCCGCCTTACTTAGTGGCGGAAGTGACGCATACCGGTAAAGACCATGGCGATGTCATGCTCGTCCGCGGCAGCGATGACTTCTTCATCACGCATGGAGCCACCTGGCTGAATAACGGCCGTTGCGCCGGCTTTAACCGCGGCCAAAAGACCATCCGCAAACGGGAAGAACGCATCAGATGATACGACCGAACCCTTGGTGCGAACTTCATCTTCGCCGGCATTTTTGCTGGCTTCTTCGGCTTTCCATGCGGCAATGCGCGAACTGTCAACGCGGCTCATCTGGCCGGCACCAACGCCAACGGTCTTGCCGTCTTTGACATACACAATGGCGTTTGATTTTACGTGCTTACCAACGCGGAAAGCAAACAGAAGGTCATCAAGCTCCGCATCAGATGGCTTACGCTTGGTAACGACTTTAAGTTCTTCGCGTTTAACACGACCTGCATCACGGTTCTGAAGCAGATAGCCGCCCGCAAGCGAACGAAGGGTCATGTCTTCGCCTTCTGGATCGGCCATACCGCCGGTCACCAGAACACGCAGGTTCTTTTTGGATGAAAGAACTTCGCGGGCTGCATCATCGGCATCCGGGCAAATCACGACTTCGGCAAACAGTTTGGCGATTTCTTCGGCGGTGGCTTTATCAAGCGTACGGTTCACCGCGATGATGCCACCAAATGCCGATACCGGATCACATGACAGCGCCTTGTGATAGGCGTCGATCAGGCTTTCGCCTTCGGCAACACCACACGGGTTGGCGTGCTTGATGATGGCAACGGCCGGTTTTTCATCAAATTCAGAGACCAGCTCAAAGGCTGCATCGGTGTCGTTCAGGTTATTAAACGACAATTCCTTGCCCTGAAGCTGGGTCGCGGTTGCGACACCCGGACGGTTTTTGCCGTTGGTGTAGAACGCAGCTTGCTGATGGGGGTTTTCGCCATAACGAAGGGTTTGCTTCAGTTCGGCCGAAACGTTCAGACGCTGTGGGAAGGTCTCGCCAAGCGCACCGGCAAACCAGCTTGAAATCGCCGAGTCATACGCACCGGTACGGGCAAATGCCTTTGCGGCCAGAACACGACGGGTTTCGGCGGTGGTCGCACCGTCATTGCCCTTCATTTCGGCAACAACGCGGTCATAGTCGCTTGGATCGACAATAACGGTAACCGATTCATGGTTTTTCGCCGCCGAGCGGATCATGCTTGGCCCACCGATATCGATATTCTCGATGCAGGTGTCAAAATCGGCACCCTTGGCAACGGTTTCTTCGAACGGATACAGATTAACGGCCACCAGGTCGATCGGTGCAATATCGTTATCTTCCATTGCCTGCATATGGCTGGCAAGCGGACGACGGCCCAGAAGACCACCGTGAATTTTCGGGTGAAGGGTTTTTACACGACCGTCCATGATTTCCGGAAAACCAGTGTGATCGGCAACTTCTTTTACCGGGATGCCAGCGGCCTCAATGGCCTTGGCGGAACCACCGGTGGACAGTATTTCAACACCCTGTTCATGAAGGGATTTGGCAAATTCGACCAGACCGGCCTTGTCGGAGACGGAAATAAGCGCGCGCGCAATACGAGCAGTCATTGGGTTCGCTTTCATACATCGATGTGATGAAAGGTTGCGGACCCATTGATGATATATCGGCCCAGCGACGCTACCGATTTGCAGGGCTGCTCGTACCTGCGGGGTATCAATTGCGGGCGAACCGGCCATAAACGCGATCAAGAAACCAATTAAGATATTGGGCCCTGATCAGGGCCGACACATGATCAATGAGTCCGAACCATGTTTCGCGCGGACCTTTAGCATGTGCAGCGCAAAATGTGGACCCCGAATTGTTGCATGGCGGCTTTTATCGAAACGGACATTGTATCCGTATTTCCCCACAGAAAACGGGGTGGCCCATAAACCACCCCGCAAAATCTTTGATAATTTCAAGACGAACCAGCAGATCAGGCGACGCTTTTACGAAGCCCCAAGGCGGCAAACGCAGCCTCGATCGAGGCTTGCTGCGTTTGGGCGTAAAGGGCCAGCTCATCATTGACCGGTGTGCCCAATGCTGCCTCGAACACGTCCTGGTTTGATTGTTCCTGATAGTTTTTCTGGGCCTCATCGCCCAGATTGGACTGGAAAATTCCAGCCGCACTAACGGGCAAGAAATCTTCGTAAATGATGGGATCGCAACGAAGGTATCCTTGGTCGACCAAGGCATTGACTGTGCCTGAAACCTCGCCATTTTTGGCCGCGTCCAAACCGGCTTTGGTCGGGCTATATTTAAAGAAGGCCAAATCTTCGGTGCGCAGGGTTTCGTAATCATCTGGGAAGGCTGCGAAACGTTCAGAAAGCTCCGTCTCGTAATCGCGGGCATTTGATCCGCCAGCATTGATCTGAACGGCGTGGCGGACATTCGCCAAAAGCGTGTCATACAGGGCACGACCTTTTTGGGTTAGGGCAATGCCGCGCTGCTCGATCTCGCCAAAGCGTGCGGTATGTGTGCCCGATGCGCCTTTGTCACCGCTATCACCGACAAACCGAACCTTTTCTTCAAGCGCCTTAAAACTGGTCTGACGCAAAAGGATCGGGCAATTGCGGGTTGGCGGGCCTTCGACAACGGCCTTGGGCGAAATGCCGCGTTTGGGCATGCCTTTCTGAACCGCATCAATATCCAAAGTACGCGGTGTCAGATGATTGATATGCGGGCCCTTAAAGCACACAACATCGGCAATCAGACGATGGGCGTCATGCATCTTTTTATAGGTTTCAAGCGATACCGTCGCGTCACTGTGCCAACGGAAGGTTTCGAGCGCTTCGGTCACAAACTGCTCAGCCTCTGGGCGGGTTAAACCGCCATTCTTTTCGGCCAAATCGATCAGCTTGATGGCATCCGCGGTGAAAATATCGCGCTTGGCCAAGATGTCCTCTGCCGCGGCGCGTAAGCTTTCATCTTCGATCAGCTCAAGGCGCAAAAGGGATGTGAAAACACGAAACGGATTGCGGCGCAGCGCGTCATCGTCAATCGGGCGAAAGGCCGTCGAATGCACCGGCACACCGGCGACTGATAAGTCATAATAGCCAACCGGGGCCATTCCCATCACGGCAAACAGGCGGCGCATGGTAAACAGTTCTTCGGGTTTGCCCAAACGGATCGCACCGTGGCGTTCAACATCAAGCCGACCCAGTTCGTCACTGCGTTCTAGGCCTTCGCGCAACTCAGCATTTGCGGCGAGGCTTTCCTGATTAACGTCGGCCACCAGTTCCAGCAATGTGCCGTATTGCGGCACTTCTGCACGGTACATGTCCGACATGGCACTGGAAAACATCGAACGAATTTCATCGGGATGGACAAAAGCGTCTGCCGACATGGGGCCTCCAAAAACGGGAATATGTTTGAATTCTGGAATGCCCAAGCCAATGGATCATTCCTGTTTGTCATTTTGATTTTAAAATATTGGCGCAAAACGCGCCTGACAAACGACAATTCCGCACAAATTCATTCCGTACACGCATGAAGTCGCATCACGCGATGATGTGACACACTACGCGGCATAAAGGCGTAAAGGACGCACAAAGATGAATTAGGCTGATGTACCCGCTTTTTGGTCAGATGCACCGCCATGATCGGCAGCGTTATCTATAACCGCCTTGGCGTGCTCAGCCGCATCGGAAGCCCCGGCAAAGATTGATTTAACACCGATTTCGGGTGACTGAAATTCCGGCACCAGCCGACTGATCAGATCAAGCGTCGTTGCTGTATCACGCCCGGTCGCACTGGTTTCAAGTGCATCAAAAACCTGCTTGATCAGATCATAGTCAACCACACGCGGAGCCGCCAACATCACCCCATCGGTTTCCGTCGGGACGGGTGGTTCTGAATCGTGGAACAGTTCTTCATACAGCTTTTCACCCGGACGCAGGCCGGTAACCTTGATCTCGACATCCTTGCCCGGCTGCAAACCAGACAGCAGGATCATTTGACGGGCCAAATCAACGATTTTAACCGGCCGCCCCATATCCAGAACAAAGATTTTGCCGCCTTCTGTCACACCACGACGGCCAAGCTCTGCCGATTGCAAGACAAGTTCCACGGCCTCGGCAATGGTCATGAAATAACGTGTGATACCTTCATGGGTAACGGTTAAAGGACCGCCTGCTTCGAGTTGGCGCTTAAACAACGGCACAACCGAGCCCGTCGACCCCAAGACATTCCCAAACCGCACCGTGACAAACCGCGTCACCCCACGCTGATCGGTCGGCAGGGTTTCAAGTGCCTGACAATAACATTCCGCCAGTCGCTTTGATGCGCCCATGACGTTGGCCGGATTAACTGCCTTATCGGTTGAAATCAAAACCATGGTCGCGACATCTGCCGCGCGGCAAGCCTCAGCCACGTTGCGCGTGCCAAGTGTATTGGTCAGAATGCCTTCGTTGGGATTGTGTTCGACCAACGGTACGTGCTTATAGGCCGCGGCATGAAACACGATTTCCGGCTTGAACCGATCAAACACTTGATTGATCCTGGTGCGATCACGCACATCGCCCAAGACACTGTCGCGGCGAAGGTCCGGATACTTTTCGGCCACTTCCATATCAATGGCATAAAGATTGTATTCCCCCGCATCGACCAATGTCAGGCTATCGGGACCATAAGACGCAATCTGGCGCACCAGTTCCGAGCCAATTGACCCGCCAGCACCGGTGACAAGAACACGCTTGCCAGCAACCATTTCACGCACTTTGTCGCGATCAAGGCGCGCCTGCGGACGACCAAGCAAATCTTCGATGGCGACGGGGCGGATTTGCAACGGATCGGCAAGGCCTTCGCGCAAGTCACCCAGTTTGGGCAAGCGGGCAAAGGTCATGTTGTATCGGTCGGCAATCTCAAGCCATTTGACGTTATCAGGATGACGCAATGCGTCACCGGTTAACACCAACCGACTGGGCAGGCCATGCCGCGTCTTTTCAAGTTTTTGAATGGTTTCTTCAAGTTCATCCACTGTCGCCAGCACATCGATATTGTGCATATTGCGCCCGACCCGGCTTGGGTTCAGGGCAACAATCCCAACCACTTTGAACGGTGTGTCGGCAGAACGTTGGGTTTCACGGATGAAGGCTTCTGCCTCGTCGCCTGCCCCAATCAACAGAACCGACAGACGCCGCGTGCCTTGACGCACCAGCGCACGTGCAGTCGTTTTATCCTTAAAGATACGATAGGCCAAGCGTGACCCACCGAGCAGCGCCATCAGCAAAAACCATTGGATAATCGGCGCTGAGCGCGGAATCCAGTCAAGGCGGGTGGTCAAAAACAAGATGACAAATAGGGCCGCAACCGCAACAGAAACGGCCTTGGCAATGCGCGTCAGATCATTCAGCGACGCATAGCGCCAAATGCCGCGATAGAGGCCAAAAAACCAGAATGACACTGCTGCAAGCAAGGTAAACACACCTGACGAAAACAGGATGTTATCGAGCACGTAAAACTGCACGCCGTCGCCAACCCGCAAATACAATGCGAGCGGAAAGGAAAGTGCCGCCATGACAATGTCATGACCAAAGGCAATATGGCTTCGCTGTATGATGCGCGACATGCGGTCCCTTACCGGCAGTTTTCTGTTTTTAAAGGATACCCGCTTCGTGTGAGGGCGGATAAGGCTTTCTTTTCGCGCCCGCCTGAAAACAAGTCAAGCTATCCAAACATGTATCGCGTGACTTAAGCGCCCCGGCTGCCCTTTGCGGGCATGCGCAACATCATGCCAACAAGGGCCAACACAACAACAAGGGCCGCGATAACACGCACCCAGTTGGGGATATCCACCTCGACAAAACATACGGCAATCAAAGCCAAATTAGCGATTGCAATCATTGCTGACACGGTTGAATGCGACAGACCACGCTGGGTTGCCAGTTGATAGAAATGTTCGCGATGTGCCTGCCAAACCTTTTCGCGGCGCAAGACCCGTTTGATCAAGGTTATCGTCGCGTCAAACAAGTAGTAAGACGGCAAAATCAGGGCCACAGCCCAAGCTCCTCGTGACGCTGTTTCCAAAAGAACCCAGCCCAAAATAAACCCAAGTGGGATCGAGCCAACATCCCCCAAAAACAGCCGCGCCGGATGCCAGTTCCAGATTAAAAAACCGGCCATGATCGACACCACACCAAGCCCAATATAGCCAAGCCCAATGAATTCCGGCAGTGGGATAAACAACGCCAGAATGAAAATACCAAGCCCGATGGAGCCTGCTTCGACGCCGGAAATGCCATCAATCCCGTCCATGAAATTAAACAGATTGATAAACCAGACCCAGGCGAAAACCACCAAAACATGATCGAGCCAAACCGGCACAATTCCGCCCAAAACCGGCTGATCAAGGGCAAAAACCCCGATAATCACCGCAACGAACTGACAAGCAAAGCGAATAGCCGGCGAAAGATCATGGCGATCATCAAGCCAACTTAGGATTCCAAGCCCCGCCCCCGCCGCAAGCATCAACCAATGCCCAATATCGCGCACACCGGCATAGATAAACACACCCGCAACCAACACAATCAAAAGCGGCGTTACCGCAAGCCCACCGCCGCGTGGGGTTGGTACGGCATGGCTGGACCGGTGGTTGGGCATATCCAAAATGGCTTTGCGGCGCAGGTAAATCAGAACGGCCCATGTCAGCAACATCGCACCGATCAGAAAAATGCTGGAAAAGGTCGCAAGCCCGGCGAAGGTCATTGTATGCGTCGTCCCGTAGTTGGCTTTTACTGTTCGGCTTTTGATCAACAGCCTTAAAAGCACATAATAAATTGTTACGTCTGGATTAGCCGGGCCACGCCCCTATCGCAAGGCTTTTCACCCCGACACACAGGTGATCGGCAGGTCAGCCATGCCAACGAAACAGACGCTTGATGCTTTACACGCGGTCGCGCGACGCTTAACTAAACGTCACAACATAAACCGGAGATATCCCTTTGACTGAACGTCGTTCCCGTCCTGCCCATCGCAATGCGTCCCGCCACCAGGCGGTCGAGGCACCTGATCCACGCATGCTTGCACTTAAAACATTGCAGGAATTGCGTGGCGGCGAAGTGACACTGGACGAACTTCTGTCAAAGCATGGCTATGGCCTGCCATCGCTTGATCGAAACTATCTGCGCCATTTGCTGGGGACGACATTGCGCCATCTGGGCGAAATTGATGCGGTTCTTGCGCCACGTTATCAGCCCCCGCAAGACCGGGTGGCTGCACGCCTGACCAATATTATGCGCCTTGGTGTTGCTCAGTTATTCTTTATGGATACGTCCGATTATGGTGCCGTCGACAGCACGGTCAATCTGACCCGCGATGCCGGTTTGCATAAATATGTCAAACTGGTCAATGCAGTCCTGCGCGGTTTGCAGCGCGATGGCTTTGAATGGCCAGAAGGTGTCGAAGACTGGCAGCTTAACATCCCGGCATGGCTGCGCGGATCATGGAAAAAGGCCTATGGTGCAGAAATCGCACAGGGCATTGCCGAGGCAAGTCTTGGCCACGCCATGCTTGATCTGTCGATCAAGGATCGTTCGGAATCCGAAAATTGGGCCGAGCAAATGGATGGCCTTGTTCTGCCGACCGGATCGGTCCGGCTTGAAAGCGGGCGTCGTATTCGCGACCTTCCGGGCTACAAAGGCGGTAAATGGTGGGTACAGGATGCCGCCGCAGCCATCCCAGCCACCCTGTTTTCGGCCTATAAGGGCAAAACCATCTATGACCTGTGTGCTGCACCGGGTGGCAAAACCATGCAGTTGGCATCCCTTGGCAGCAGCCCGATAGCGGTTGATAAATCCGAAGGTCGTCTAAAACGCGTTTATGAGAACCTTGAACGCGTCGAACTGGGTGCGGCCGTTGTCACCGGGGACGCAACCGATCTTGCACCTGATACGCCCCGTGCAGATGCGGTGCTGCTGGACGCGCCGTGTTCGGCAACCGGCACCATTCGCCGCCATCCTGACATTTTGTTGCGTCAGAGTGACAAACTGATGCGGTCGCTTTTGCCGATCCAGACCAAATTGCTTAATCAGGCTGACAAGCTTTTGAATGTTGGCGGAGAGTTGATTTATTGCACCTGTTCGCTGCAACCCGAAGAAGGCGAGCATCAGATTAAATCTTTCCTGGCCGATCATCCGAAATATGAACGCAAGCCGATCACGGCTGATGAACTTGGTGGCTGGGATGAGGCAATCAACGAGGCGGGCGAGTTGCGTATTCTGCCGGTTCATATGCAGGAATATGGCGGGATGGATGGCTTTTTCTGTGCGCGACTCGTCAAAAAAGGCTAGTTGCACGTACTACCGCCAAACATAACCACAGATTAGGCCACTCGAATGTCCAATTGGATGACAGAGTGGCCTTTTTGCGTTAAGACAGGCGCCAAATTCCCATATCCCGCAGTGTTTCAGGACCCGTGACACATGACCACGTCGAACATTAAAATCGCACCTTCGATCCTTTCGGCTGATTTCGCACAACTTGGCGTGGATGTCCGCGCAGTTGACGAAGCAGGCGCCGATTACATCCATATCGATGTGATGGATGGCCATTTCGTTCCCAACATCACGATTGGCCCTGACGTGGTGAAGGCCCTGCGCTCGCACAGCGACAAGGTGTTTGACGTCCACCTTATGATTGCACCGGTCGATCCCTATATCGAAGCCTTTGCCAAGGCCGGGTCCGACATCATCACCATCCATGCCGAAGCAGGTCCGCATTTGCATCGCTCGCTTCAGCTGATCAAATCGCTGGGCAAAAAAGCCGGTGTATCGCTTAATCCGTCGACCCCGGAAAGCGTGATTGAATATGTCATGGACATGGTCGATCTGGTTCTGGTCATGACCGTGAATCCGGGCTTTGGCGGCCAGAAATTCATTCCAAGCCAGCTCGAGAAAATCAAACGCATCCGCAAAATGATTGATGCCACCGGCCGCGATATCGACCTTCAGGTCGACGGCGGCGTGAACCCGGAAATAGCACCGCAGGTCATTGAGGCCGGCGCAAACGTTCTGGTTGCCGGGTCTGCTACGTTCAAGGGCGGTCCGGGCGAATATGCCAACAATATCAAAGCCATTCGCGGCGCGTAAATCTGCCGGAAAATCAAAGCAACACCTACTCAGGGCAGCACCATTACGTATGGTTGCGGCCCTGAATGCGTTTTAGCTTCATTTTAATTCCCCCCTATAAGTGATTGATAAATTTTTTCTATCACCCGATTAGGTCTGCATACTTGACCCTTTTTGCGATATCGCAAATAGATGCGTCATGAAATCAGATTTTATTGGAAAGAAATCGTCGACCGCAGGTGGTTGGGGTGCGCTGAAAAGTTGCGGTAAGCAGCTTTTGCAAAGCGGCAACGCCATCGCCGGTGCGCGCACGATGCTTAAGGCAAATCAGCCTCACGGCTTTGATTGCCCCGGTTGTGCTTGGGGCGATCCCGAGCATGGGTCGTCGTTTGAATTTTGCGAAAATGGCGTAAAAGCCGTTTCGTGGGAAGCCACCGAAAAGCGCGCAACCCCGGACTTTTTTGCCAAACATACAGTATCTGATCTAGCCACGCTGTCTGATTACGAGTTGGAGCTTAATGGTCGCCTGACCCATCCGATGCGCTATGACCACGCCAGCGATAAATATCTGCCGGTGACGTGGGAAGATGCCTTTGCCGAAATTGGCGACATCCTAAAAGGCCTCAGTTCCCCGAATCAGGCAGAGTTTTACACATCCGGTCGGGCCAGCAACGAAGCAGCATATCTGTATCAATTGTTTGTTCGCATGTATGGCACCAACAATTTTCCGGATTGCTCAAACATGTGCCACGAAGCCAGCGGTGTTGGCTTAAAACAGGCCATCGGCATTGGCAAAGGTACGGTCCTGCTGGAAGATTTCGAAAAGGCGGATGCCATTTTCGTACTTGGCCAGAATCCCGGCACCAACCATCCCCGCATGCTGGGTGATTTGCGCCGTGCGGCCATTCGCGGTGCCAATATCGTGGTCTTTAACCCGGTCCGTGAACGTGGCTTGGAAAGATTTTCTGACCCGCAGGCCAAACTTGAAATGCTGCATGGTGGCGCGACCGATATCGCCAGTCATTATTTCCAGCCGCTTTTGGGTGGGGATATGGCCGCCGTGCGCGGCATGAGCAAAGCCGTTTTCGCCGCCGAAGATGCCGCGATTGCGGCTGGTCGTCCATCCGTACTTGATCACGCATTCCTGCGCGACCATTGCCAAGGCTTTGACGATTACCGTGCCGCCGTCGATGCAACCAGTTGGTCAGACATTGAAAACCAATCTGGTCTGACCCGCGCGCAAATCGAACAAGCTGCAGACGTTTATATGTCTGCGGAAAAGGTTATTTGCACCTGGGCCATGGGGATTACGCAGCATCTTCATTCCGTCGCCACGATCCGTGAAATTTCCAATTTCATGTTCCTACGCGGCAATATCGGAAAACCGGGGGCCGGCCTTTGCCCCGTGCGCGGCCATTCAAATGTTCAGGGCGACCGCACAGTTGGCATTAATGAAAAGCCATCCGATGCATTCTTGGACGCGCTTGAAAGGGAATTTGGTTTCAACGTGCCGCGCGCGCATGGGCATAATGTCTTGGCCGCGATTGGGGCGATGCTGGATGGCAGCGCAAAAGCCTTTGTCGGGCTTGGCGGCAATTTCGCCCGCGCAACACCTGACAGTGCGCTGGTTGCCAAAGCGCTGCGTAATTTGGACCTAACCGTTCATATCGCAACCAAACCCAATCATTCGCACCTGATGCCGGGCAAGGTCGCCTTTATCCTGCCGTGTCTTGGACGGACCGAGATTGATCTGAACTCCCACGGTCAGCCACAAGTCGTCAGTGTCGAAGATTCCATGAGCATGGTGCATGGATCTGCCGGGATTAATCGCCCCGCCTCCCCGCATTTGCTGTCGGAGGTTGCTATTATTGCAGGCATTGCCGAAGCAACAGTTGGCAGCCAAACCTTATCATGGGCGGCCCTTGCCGATGATTACGCACGCATCCGCGATCATATTGAGGCAACCGTTCCGGGCTTTGTCGAATATAACACCCGCCTGCGCCAGCCACGCGGTTTCCATTTGCGCAATTCCGCTGCACATCGGGAATGGGATACGCCAACCGGCAAGGCCAATTTCTTTGTCGGGGGACTGCCAACCAGCACGGTGCATCAACAGGCCCGCACGGCACAAACCCGTTTCGCGCTTCAGACATTCCGGTCACACGATCAGTACAACACCACGGTTTATGGCCTGGATGACCGATATCGCGGCGTTTACGGCGAACGAAATGTGATTTTCATCCACCCCGATGACTTGGCATCCCTTGGCGCGGTGTCCGGCGACCGGGTAAATGTGGTTGGTGAATATGATGACGGTATTACACGTGTCGCAACCGATTTCCGGTTCGTTTCATACGACATTCCACGCGGCAGTGTTGCGGGCTATTACCCGGAACTAAACGTGCTTGTACCACTGGGAAGTGCCGGGGATCAAAGCGACACGCCGACATCAAAATCGGTCATGGTATCGTTTCAAAAAGACGGCCAAGCCAACATCCCCGCCAATAAGGATGCCGCGGCGTGACGGAAACGCCCCCCGATAGCGATCAATTTATGGATCTGGTTGCGCGCCTGTGTACCGCGCAACCAGACCTGACCCCGATACAGGCGGGCATCATCATCGCGGCACAGCAAAACATCGCGCGTGATAGCCGCACATTCGCCCGCCTTCTGGGCCTTGCTCATGCGCTGGTCCTGCGGGAACTAAACGCGCTTTTGCAATCCTGTACTGTTTTGAAATTGGTAAAGCGCGACGAACGCACGTTGCGTACCTTTTACCAACCGGTTTAGACGCGCGGGGCGCCCCAGAAGGCCGGATTGCGCAAAAGCCGACACTTAAAAGTCGATACAGCGCCCTTTGTTTTCCCAATCGCCAAAGCGGGTTGGTTCCGGGCCTTTTGGGCCACCAATTTCGCGTTGCTTGGCGGCGGCTTCTTTGGCGGCCTTGGCTTCGGCCAGCGCATTGATCGCGTCTTGCGACAGTTTCGGCGCACTGTCCGCACCGGCAATCTCGTCCGTCTTTGCAGCTTCGGTTTCTGCACCGGTTGGGATGTCAGTTTTTTCTGTTGGCACCCGATGGATGACGGTCTCGCGGAACTTTCCGGCCATTGGGCTTCTCCTGCTGTGGGGCGCGCGCCCCTTTCAATCACATTTAACCAACAGATAACGTCATACACAGCCCCCCGCAAGTCCGCGATCGGTGCGACCAAACGGCGTGAAAGACATGCGATTTCAATCCCTTGGAAACAAACACGGAATCCTGTTTTAACCCCAGCCAAAAATTTGGCGAAAACTGACTCTTTCCGTGCGCGTCCAAAGCCGCTATTTCAAGGAGACGAGTAAAACAAGGAGAAACCATGCGTCCAATTCCCCAGCGTATCGCCGAAGAACTTTCGGTACGTCCAGAACAGGTCATCGCCACCATTGAAATGCTTAATGAAGGCTCCACCGTTCCGTTTATCGCCCGTTACCGTAAAGAAAAAACCGGTGGGCTTGATGACACCCAACTTCGTACGCTGGAAGAACGCCTGCGCTATCTGACCGAACTTGAAAGCCGCCGGTCGTCCGTGCTTGAAAGCATCCGCGAGCAAGACAAACTCACCCCGGAACTTGAAGCGGCGATTAACGAGGCCGATACCAAGACCCGTCTTGAGGATCTGTACCTGCCGTTTAAGAAAAAGCGCCGCACCAAGGCACAGATTGCGCGTGAATCCGGGCTTGAGCCGCTGGCCGATGATCTGCTTGCCAATCCGGACCTTGATCCGGAAACCGAAGCGGCAAAATATGTCGATGCAGATAAGGCCGTCGAAGACACCAAGGCCGCCCTTGATGGCGCGCGTCAAATCCTGATGGAACGCTTTGCCGAGGATGCCGACCTTGTTGCCAAACTGCGTGACCTTTTGTGGAATGACGGTGAAATCACCGCCAGCGTCATCGAAGGCAAACAGGCCGAAGGCGCGAAATTCTCGGACTATTTCGAACATTCGGAAAAAGTCAAAACCTGCCCGTCGCACCGCGCACTTGCCTTGTTCCGGGGCCGGAACGAAGACATCCTGCAACTTAAACTGACCCTCGGCGCTGAGGACGAAGCCCGCCCACGCGGCCAAGCAGGCCGTGCTGAAATCATGATCGCCGCCCACGTCGGGATCGCTGATAGGGGCCGTGCTGCCGATAAGTGGCTTGTCGATACGGTGCGCTGGACCTGGCGCGTGAAATTGTCGCTTTCGATCGAACTTGATCTGTTTGGGTCGCTGCGTGAAAGTGCCGAAGAAGACGCGATCAAGGTCTTTGCTGATAACCTTAAAGACCTTCTGTTGGCAGCCCCGGCCGGGCAAAAGGCCACCATGGGCCTTGATCCGGGTGTGCGCACCGGGGTTAAAGTTGCCGTGGTCGATGCCACCGGTAAGCTGGTTGATACCGCAACGGTTTATCCCTTCCAGCCGCGCAATGACGTGGAAGGGGCGATCAACACCATGGCCGCCCTTGCCGCGCGCCATCAGATCGAACTGATCGCAATTGGTAACGGCACGTTTTCGCGCGAAACCGATGACCTTGCCGGTCAGATGCTTAAACGGTTCCCGGCCCTTAAGGCAACCAAGGTGATTGTCAACGAATCCGGGGCGTCGATTTATTCGGCATCGCAATTCGCGGCCGAAGAATTCCCGGATTTGGATGTGTCGCTGCGTGGGGCCGCATCCATTGCCCGTCGTTTGCAGGATCCGCTGGCCGAACTGGTGAAAATCGAACCGAAATCAATCGGTGTCGGGCAATATCAGCATGACGTGTCGGAAACTAAACTGGCCAAATCGCTTGATGCCGTGGTTGAGGATTGCGTGAACGGTGTGGGTGTTGACCTTAATACCGCATCGATCCCGCTTTTGACCCGTGTGGCGGGCCTGACCGAAACGCTGGCGCGCAATATCGTTGGATATCGCGATTCAAACGGTGCGTTCCAGTCGCGCAGTGACCTTAAAAAGGTCGAACGTCTTGGTCCAAAGGCGTTTGAACAATGTGCGGGCTTCTTGCGCATTCAAGGGGCATCCAACCCGCTTGACGCGTCGGCAGTACACCCAGAAGCCTATCCCTTGGTGAAAAAGATCAGCGCGCAGGCATCCAAGTCACTTGCGGATTTGATCGGGGATTCGGCCTTTATCAAAACGCTGCGCCCAGAAGATTACGCAGACGAAACGTTTGGTGTGCCGACCATCCGCGACATCATTGCTGAGCTTGAAAAGCCCGGTCGTGACCCGCGCCCGGAATTTAAGACCGCAAAATTCACCGATGGCGTGAACGAGATCAAAGATCTTAAAACCGGCATGAAGCTGGAAGGGACAGTGACCAACGTTACCAATTTCGGCGCGTTTGTTGACATTGGCGTGCATCAGGATGGCTTGGTGCATATTTCCCAACTGGCCGATAAATTTGTCGAAGACCCCCGTCAGGTGGTTAAGGCGGGTCAGATCGTGTCAGTCACCGTCATGGAAGTCGATGCGCCGCGTAAACGCATTGGGCTTTCGATGAAATCAGCACCGGATTACGAAGGCACACGTGAACGTCGTAATGACGGTCAATCCGCTGGCCCACGTGGCGGACAGGCCCATTCTGGCAACCGTCCAAACCACAATCGCGGCAACGCCGGCGGCGGCGGCGGTAATGGTCGTGGGAATGCGTCGCGCAGTTCCAGTGGCAGCTCGTCAGGGAATGACGCGATGGCAGCCGCCCTTAAGGCCGCAATGGAACGCCGCAAATAAGAACCGACACTGCGCAAACGCTGCGTAGTGTGATTAAACACATACCTTAGAAAAGGGCGGCGGGATTGGCACAAACCAACCCGCCGCCCTTTTTGTATCTTGCGAAAATCCAAGCCAGAAACACCGTGTGAATTGACAGACCGCGCGTAAAAACCCATGTTGCAGGTTCACCAAGGGGAGCCTCGACAGGAGGCTGAGAAACTGCCCCGTGCGATGCAAAGCACAAGCGCAGTGACCCGTTGAACCTGATCCAGTTCATACTGGCGTAGGGACGGTGCGAACGTTGCTTATGCTGTTGATAACGTTCTCCATCATTCCGACTTCGAACTGGGTCTCCAACGCTGCGACACAAGACGCATTGGAGCCTCGACATGACGAACGATCTTAGCCAAACCACCACCGACCTATTTGAACGCATGCGTGCGACCAATCCATTGGTCCAGTGCATCACCAATTATGTCGCAATGAATTATGCCGCCAATGTTCTGCTGGCAGCAGGCGCATCCCCCGCGATGGTCCACACCCCCGAAGAATCCGGCGAATTTGCCGCCATTGCCGGGGCGCTGACGGTTAATATCGGCACTCTGTCGCCCAATTGGGTTGCGGGCATGACGGCGGCGGCCACCTCGGCCAATCAGGCGCGCAAACCTTGGGTGCTTGATCCCGTGGCACATTTTGCCACCCAATATCGCCGCGATGCGACGGCGAACCTTTTGAAACTTAATCCCAATGTTATTCGGGGCAATGCATCCGAAATCATTGCCCTTGGCGGCGGGCAAAGTGCCGGACAAGGGGTTGATAGTGGCGACCCCGTCGAACAGGCAGAAGAAGCCGCGCGTGCCCTTGCCACGACCCAAAATGCGATTGTCGCCGTTACAGGCGAAGTTGATTTTGTCACCGATGGGACGCGGTCTGTTCGGATTGCCGGTGGATCGGATTTGATGCCCAAAATCACCGCCATGGGCTGTGCGTTAACCGCACTGACCGGCGCCTATGTCGCCATTGCCCCCGATCAGCCGTTTGAGGCAACCATCGCCGCCCTTACCAATTTTGCCGTTGTTGGCGAAATCGCCGCCAAATCGGCAAATGGCCCGGCATCGTTTATGACGGCCTTTGTCGATGGCCTGCATAACCTAGATGCGCAAACCTTTAACGCCAATGCCCGGATCACTGCCCAATGAAGTCCTTCGATCTTTCGCTATATCTTGTTCTTGATCCCGATCTATGCCGAACCCTTTCCATGGTTGAAACTGCGATGGCCGCCATTGCGGGCGGTGCGACCATGGTCCAGCTGCGCGATAAATATGCCAGCACCGACGACCTTATTCGCATCGGCCATGAATTGATGGCGGCGATGGCCGGTACCGGCGTGCCGTTGATCGTAAATGACGATATCGATGCGGCCATCGCCATTGGGGCCGATGGGCTTCATGTTGGGCAGGATGACATTCCCTCACAAACCGCCCGGGACCGACTGGGCCGCGACAAGATCATCGGCCTTTCGATTGAAAGTGACGCTGTGGCGCGCAAAGTTGATCCGACGATTGTCGATTATGTTGGCATCGGCCCGATCTTTGCCACCCCAACCAAACCCGATCATAAACCCGCCATCGGCTTTGACGGGCTGGCTGAATTGATCAAAATTACCAAGCTGCCATCGGTTGCGATTGGCGGCCTTAAGCTTGCCCATGTTGATCCGGTTTTTGCCGCTGGTGCAGATGGGCTGGCGGTTGTTTCCGCCATTTGCGGCCAACCCAATCCCGAAGGTGCCGCACAAGAAATCGCAGCCGCGATTAAGGCCACAAAGTCGGCATTTGTGCCCTAAAATCGGGTAAAATCGCCCCATATCCTTGATGATATTCAAATCAGGCACTTAGTCCCCGCAACCATAACCACTTGCGGGGACTGGCTTTTTACGCCTGTGCATGGCTGATCCTCACCCTTTGCACGAAACGGCATGGAAATGCCTCAATTGCGCCGCGAATTCTTCTGCTTCGGGGTGCATCTTGTGTGCATGGAAAGTCGCAATAAAGCGCGAGGGATATCATGATGAAATCTTTGCGCAGCAAACCGGTTGCCATTGTCCTGGCCTCTATCTTGATGGGCACGACAGCCGCATTGGCTGCTATTAAAATCGCACCCAAACCAACGACCGACAGTGTCACCATCTACTCGGAAAAGCCCAAGGGCGAGGTGATCTTGTCGCACCAGGACGGCACCATTGCGTTTAACCGAAACTGTATGAAATTTCCGTGTCAGCTTGATATCTCGGCCCTGTCTACGGGCGAGTATGATGTCATGATCCGTAACGGGACCGACATCGAACACATGGTCGGGCTGTACAAGGAATAAACCGTCCATCCACATGCCATCATGTGGGTAAAATTTCGCATTTCATGGAACGTTTTGCCCGCAAATGAGTTTTCAATATATGGATGGGCAATCGCCTGATGCTCATCGCAACATTGCATTAACGCGCTGTTGTCTTAGATAAAGGCGACAGAGATCTTTTTTTGCTGCGACCCGGAAAGCCCGAAACAAAGTTTTACAACAGCTTGCACGGGATTTTAACTTTCACGAAACGCGCAAAAAGGGATATGTTGCGTTACCGCACAGACCAATAATGAAAGTCGAGGAACTGTATCATGGCATTTGAACTCCCAGCACTTCCGTATGCACACGACGCGCTTGCACCCGTCATGTCGGCTGAAACCCTTGAGTTTCACCATGACAAGCATCACAACGCCTATGTTGTGAATGGCAACAAGCTGCTCGAAGGGTCGGGCCTTGAAGGTAAGTCGCTCGAAGAAATCGTTGTTGCTTCTTATGGTGACGCGTCCAAAGCCGGTCTCTTCAACAATGCTGCTCAGCACTGGAACCATATCGAGTTCTGGAAAATGATGAAGAAAGACGGCGGCGGCAATCTTCCGGGTGAACTGGAAAAGAAAATCGTTGAAGATTTCGGCTCTGTCGATGCCTTCAAAGAAGCCTTTGTACAGGCTGGCGTAACTCAGTTCGGTTCGGGCTGGTGCTGGCTGGCAATGGACAAATCGGGCAAATTGGTTGTGACCAAAACCCCGAACGCGGAAAACCCGCTGGTCCACGGTCAGACCCCGCTGCTCGGTTGTGATGTTTGGGAACACTCCTATTACATCGATTACCGCAACGCGCGCCCTGACTACGTTAAAGCGTTCCTCGACAAGCTCGTTAACTGGGAATATGTCGCAGAACGTTTCTCCAAAGCTGGCTAATAAAGCCTTACGCTTTGAGACGAGAACACGAAAGCGGTCCCTTCGGGGACCGCTTTTTTTATGCGTGATTGCGATCCCGCCATTCTTGGCGAAAGCGACAGAAACGAAAAGCCCCGCCGGAAAACCGGCGGGACTTGGATCGACGCTGATCGGGCGAGTGATCAAATATCGAATTTAATACCCTGTGCCAATGGCAGTTCGCGGGAATAGTTGATGGTGTTGGTTGCGCGGCGCATATAAGCTTTCCAAGCGTCCGAACCGGACTCGCGCCCGCCACCGGTTTCTTTTTCACCACCAAATGCGCCGCCGATTTCAGCGCCTGACGGGCCGATATTAACGTTGGCAATCCCGCAATCCGAACCAACTGATGACAGGAACAATTCGGTTTCGCGCAGATCGGTCGAGAAGATGCAAGATGACAGCCCTTGTGGCACATCATTTTGAAGTGCGATGGCTTCTTCAAGCGTTTCGTAGGTCATCACATACAGGATCGGCGCAAAGGTTTCGTGCTTTACGGTGTCAGTCTGACCCGGCATTTCAACAACCGACGGCGTGACATAAAACGCATCGGGATATTTATCTTCGAGTGTGCGTTCACCACCATGAACGGTACCACCATCTTTTTTGGCGTTCGTCAGGGCAGTCTGCATGTTGGTGTAAGCTTCTTCGTCAATCAGCGGACCGACAAGAACGCCATCTTCAAGCGGATCACCGATTTTGACCGACTTGTAAGCAGCAATAATTTTCGGAAGAATCTGGTCCTTCACATCTTTATGCACGATCAGGCGACGCAAAGATGTGCAACGCTGACCACAGGTACCAACAGCAGAGAACACAACCGCACGGACCGACATATCAATGTCTGCCGACGGGGTTACGATCATGGCATTGTTGCCGCCAAGCTCAAGAATGGTACGACCAAAACGCTGGGCAACACGCGGTGCAACTTCACGGCCCATGCGGGTCGATCCAGTTGCCGAAATCAACGACACATCGCGGCTGTCGGTCATAATTTCACCGATCTCGCGATCCCCAACAACAACCTGATGCAGATTAGCTGGCGCATCACCGAATTTCGCAATCGCCTTTTCCAGAATCTTCTGACAAGCCAAGGCGGTAACCGGGGTTTTTTCCGACGGTTTCCAAATCACGGCATTACCACATGCCAGCGCAAGGGCAGTATTCCACGCCCATGGTGCGACCGGGAAGTTAAAGGCGGTGATCAGGCCAACAACGCCCAGCGGATGCCAATTTTCCATCATTTTGTGGCCCGGACGTTCGGACGCGATGGTCAAACCGTAAAGCTGGCGCGACAGGCCAAGGGCGAAATCGCAGATGTCGATCATTTCCTGAACTTCGCCAAGACCTTCTTGATAGATCTTGCCGCATTCAAGCGACACCAGACGACCAAGCGGTTCTTTGGCCGCGCGAAGCTCATCACCCAGAAGACGGACCAATTCGCCGCGGCGTGGACCGGGGACCTGACGCCATGCGCCAAACGCCTTTTTGGCATTGCCGATCACATCGGTCATTTCGGCCGGGGTGGTTTCAGTGACATTTGCAAATTCTGAACCGTCGACCGGGGTCTCGACACTCAGCGTTCCGTTGGTAATCTCGGCGTCGGACAGGCCAAGTTCGGTCAGGATGGATTTGTAACTCACGATAAAATTCCCTTCGTTTTTCACTCTCCGGCGCGCTGCACCGGCAAATTTGATCTTGGTTCCGGGTCAATCTTTTGTTTCGGCCACCTTGGGCAAAAGCTTGGCGATGATGGCAAAGGCCTCATCGACCTGATCGAACGGAATGGTCAAAGGTGCCAGCAGGCGCACCACATTGGCGTGTTCACCACTTGGCATTAACAATAGCCCGTTTGAACGGGCCAGTTGCAACAAGGTTTGCAGACGTTTGGCCGACGGCTTGCCGTCATCTGCAATCAATTCAAAGGCACGCATCGCGCCAATTCCGCGCATATTGCCGATCACATGCCCGCCGGGCAGATCTCGCAACCACGCAATATGGGTGGCGTATTTCTCGCCAAGCTGTTTGGCGCGACCCAGAATGTTTTCGCTTTTCAAAACGTCAAACACACCGGTTGCCGCCGCACAGGCGACAGGATTGCCCGAATAGGTCCCGCCAAGCCCGCCTGGGGCAAGTGCGTTCATCACATCCTCAGCACCCGTGATCGCCGCCAGTGGGAAACCACCGCCAATCCCCTTGCCCATCACGAGGATATCAGGCGCGACACCAGAATGCTCAATCGCAAACATCTTACCTGTGCGAGCAAAGCCCGACTGGATTTCATCAGCGATTAAAACCATACCGTTTTCATCGCATATCCGGCGTAACTCGTTCATAAAATCACAATCACAGGCACGAAAACCGCCTTCGCCCTGCACCGGCTCAATCACAATGGCGCCAACCGATCCGGGATCGGCGGATACGGCAAACAGTTTGGCCATCGCATCCAAGGCATCCGAAACAGATACACCGGTTTCTGGGCATGGATATGGCAAATGCCAAACCGGCCCGGGCAAAGGACCCAATCCAGTTTTATAGGGCTTGGTTTTGCCCGTAAGCGCCAATGTCGCCAATGTGCGGCCATGGAAGCCGCCTTCAAAGGCAATCACACCGGTGCGTCCGGTAAACGCCCGGGCAAGCTTAAGCGCATTTTCCATCGCCTCGGCACCGGAATTGGTCAGCATCGATTTTGCTGCGCCTTCGATGGGGCAATTTTCAGCCAACCAATCGGCTACCGCGACATAGGGTTCGTGGGGCAGCGCGTTAAAGCAGCTATGGGTAAAGCGCGCACACTGTGCGGTTACGCGGTCCATCACCACCGGATGACGATGCCCGACCGTTAAAACACCAATTCCGCCAACGAAATCGACATAACGGTTGCCCTCAACGTCCCAGACTTCGGCATTTTGCGCCCGATCCAGATAGACCGGATGCACATTGCGCACACCATGCGACACACTGGCTTTTTGCCGTGTATCGATTGTCGCCGCACTTTGCGGTGCATTTGTTGTCATTTGGTTTGCATCATCTCGGGGCATTGGGGGTTGCTCCGGCTAAATTAAGGTAAAAGACTGATTTCGCTGTATCGTTACGAAATCGAACTAAATAACATTAAGCTCAAGCACCGGGGCGTTGTCGCGAATGCGCTGATAGCCAAACACGGATAAATCAAGCGTTTGATAGGAGCCGGTGGTGATCAGCTCGGCAATGCCGCGCCCAACAGCCGGACTTTGTTGCAAGCCATGACCGGAAAATCCGTTGGCAAAGACAAAGTTTTCCACATCTGTGTGGCGGCCCAAAATCGCGTTTTGATCCAGCAAGTTATACGAATAATGTCCGGCCCAGGCGTTAACGACCTTGATCGCTTCAAACCGTTCGCAGCGCTCATACAGGCCCGGCCAAATGATGTCGTCAAACAGGCTGTGATCGACATCAAAATCCCAGCATTCCGTGTCGCGATCCTTTGGCGGGGCAATGCCGGTGATGAAAAACTCGCCTTCGGGACGAACGTAAAGCCCACTTGGGTCAATCAACATCGGGCAGCTTGCGCTGATGTCGGCAGCGTCCCGGCAATTAAACACGAAAATGCAGCGTTTGCGCGGCTCGACCGGAATTTCAAGGCCCGCCATTTTGGCAACCTTTGAACTGCCCGTACCGGCGGCATTGACCAATGTGCCACAGCCAAACCGACGGCCGTCTTTTAGGACAACACCGGTCACGTGATTGCCATCGCGCAGAATATCGACAACTTCGCCGTCAATGTAATCAACACCACGGCGGCGTGCCTGTTTGCGGAATGACTGCATCAGGCAATAGGCATCAAACCATCCCTCGCCCGTGCGTCCCCAGCAACCTGCGGCCAGATCGGATGTGTTCATCCACGGATATTTTGCCGCCAGATCGCCGGGTTCCATCCATTCGATGTTGGCGCCAAATTCGATCTGGGTTGCGTGATTTTGGCGCAAAATGTCGCGGCCATCATCGGTCGCCAACACCAAATACCCCTTTTCGTGCAAGGCAATATCAACGTCCGGATCAAGGTCGCGTTGCAAGTTGCGCAGGAATTCAATGCCAAAGGCCGACATTTCGATATTGATCGGGGTCGAAAACTGCTGACGAATGGAGGCCGCCGAAAGCGCGGTCGAACAAAATTCATAATTGGGATCTTTTTCGATCACCAATACGCGGCCCTTAAAATCATCCCGGCCGCTTAGGAACCATGCGATGGAGCTGCCAATAACCGCGCCACCGACGATGATCACATCGTAATTTTGCTCTTCTAAAGCCATTCTCGCCTTCTACCCGATAATTTTTTGAACACGTCCGGCTGATTTTTTTGCCGTTTTTGTTGTCCCGTTTTGCCGGCTTTTTTTCCGGTCTTTTTAAGTTTGGCCCATCATCAAAACGCTTTATGACGGCCTGATCGTCAAAGACTTATCCTTCGGAATAATTATCGATCAACAATCCTGCGGTTTAGTGGCCACTGGCCAAGCTGTCGTAATTTTGTGCGTCAAATCGATTGGAACCGTTTAAAACGGTACGCCTTGGAAGAACAGCAAACAAACGATATATTCGCACCACATCATTCCATTTTGTTATGAACTGGGAATACCGCCATGCGCCGCGTCCTGCCATCCCTGACCGCCCTGCAATTCTTTGAAAGTTCGGCACGCCATCTATCCTTTACGCGGGCGGCCGAAGAATTAAACGTCACCCAAAGTGCGATCAGCCGCCAGATCCGTGCGCTGGAAGAATATCTTGGCCGGGATTTGTTTCGACGGATCAAAAAGCGCCTAAAACTTACTGCCGCCGGCGAAGCATATGCCGCACAGGTACGTGATCTTTTGGACCGGGCCGAGGCCGCCACCTTGCAAGTGATGGCCTATTCCGATGCGGGTGGGATGTTGAATGTGGGGACATTGCCGACATTTGGTGCCCGTTGGTTGGTCCCGCGTCTGGGTGATTTCAAAGCGACCTGGCCCGATATTCAGCTTAATCTGCTGACCCAAACGCGCGAATTCAATTTCGACCGCGAAGGCATTGATATTGCCGTTCACTTTGGCGATGACAATCTGCCGGGTTGCGTATTTCATCGGCTGATGGGCGAAACCCTGATTGCGGTTTGCGCCCCCAAGATCCTTAAAGAAAATGACGATCTGCCGATTGCCCGTGAACGGGTGCGCAATTGCACGCTGCTGCAACATTCCACACGTCCACGCGCCTGGGAAGACTGGCTTGCTGCGGCCGGTGTGGCGGTGGTTGATGAATTGGCCGGCCCCCGGTTTGAACATTTCCACATGGTGATTCAGGCGGCTGTCGCCGGGCTTGGCTTGGCCCTATTGCCGGAATTTTTAGTTCGCGAAGAACTTGAAAGTGGGCGCCTGGTAGCACCATTTGATATCTCTATACCGAACCAACACGCCTATTACGTGGTCTATCCGAAGGAAAAGGAAAATAACTTCGCCGTGCGCGCATTCCGCGACTGGCTGTTAAGCGCGTCCCAGACCAGCGAAGAAACCCGCGCCCTTAGCCGGTAAGTTGTTCAGATTCCAAAGCGCCTCTGCGTCGCAACAAAGTGAACACAGCTTGATAAAATTCGAACGCCAGCTGCTGGTTGGCTGTCATGAATTTGTATCAGGCTTTTATAATTATTATATATGAAATTCGGTATGTAAGGTTCATCCTACAAACGATGCGCGCGAATATCGTGTGCACGTACGGGACACCTGATCGGAAAGTGAATGCAGATGACGGGGTCTATTGAAAATACGCCCAAGGGCGACATCGACTTCGACAAACAGTCATTCTTGATCAATATCATCCGTGACCTTAGCGGAAACCTTCAAGACTTGATCGGGCTTGAAGAAGCATCCGGCATGATCAGCATTGTGGGCGCGACAATCGGCAAAGATCTGAATGATCGTTATCGCGCCCTGTATGACACGGATCAAATGACGGTCGAACAGGTTTGCCATGCCCTTGTCGATTTAAAACAAAAGATCGATGGTGGCTTTAAAGTTACCGAAGTGACACAAGACGCGATTGTTCTTGAAAACACCGCATGCCCATTTGGTAAAGCCGTCGTTGGTCGCAAATCAATGTGCATGATGACCTCGAATGTTTTTGGCAAAATTACTGCCGAAAACCTTGGATATGCACGCGTCGAGCTGAAAGAAACAATTGCAGAAGGCGACAAAGGCTGTCGCGTTGTTATTCAGTTAAATCCCTTGGCATCCGTTGAGGACGTTAACGGGCGTGAGTATTTCCGCGAAGATGACTGAAACCGTTCGCCAACTCGTTTCTCAGGACGTCGCCCAAACCGCCAAATCCCTGATTGAGGCGATCAGCGATGCCGTGATTATTTGCACGACAAAGGGTCAGATTGCCTTCATTAATATGCCCGCACGCCAGTTGATGAAGGATGTCAGCACCATTGGCGACAATCGTATCGAAGAGTTAACGATCTTCGATCTGTTTCCACAAAGTACTGATAGCATTAATCAAATCCTTTCGCTTTGCCGAACTCAAAGCGGCATATTTCCCGGCGTTTTACAGACTAGAAAGGGACGCTCAAACGCAGGCGATGCAGATAACCTATCGCGGTTGCCCCTACAGTGTTCGATGTTGCGACTGGGATGTGAACGGCCAAGTCATATCTTGCTGCGCTTTATTGACGTCAATGCGATTACACGACAAAGATTTGACGACCTCAACAAAGCCCTTCGCAAGAAGAACCGACAGCTTCTGATCGAACGTGAAATTTCGCGCAAAGACACGCTGACCGGTCTGTTGCAGCGCTCAACGCTGTTTGATGAACTTCCGCGCTATGTTCAGGATGTGGACACTGGCGCCAAGCCAACATGCTTCGCGGTTCTTGATCTGGATAACTTCAAAGAGATCAATGACCTATATGGCCACCCATGCGGTGACAAGGTGCTGTCTCATATTGGGAAATTACTGATAGACGAGTGTCGTTCACTTGATAAAGCTGGTCGCATTGGCGGTGAGGAATTCGCATTAATCCTGCCCAATACCAGCTTTGAAGACGCCAACAAAGTCTGCCACCGCATTCGAATGCGCATCAAACAAACTCCGGTCACCTACGACGGACACCAGATCACATTAACGTCGAGCTTTGGCCTCACGGAGGTTCGGATCGGTGAAGCGGTTAAGGACATCTATAAACGGGCCGATTATGCTCTGTATTCTGCCAAAAAAGCAGGCAGGAACAAGGTGGCAACGATTACCGCAAACTCTGAAAAACCCAAGATCACATCTGCCAAACAGATGAGACTCAGCAGAGCAACTGACACGCTCTAACGCGCATGCTGGCGTAAGTTGCCATCGTATTTCGATCCGACCACGTCCGCACACGCGCATATCGATTTCAAACGACCTTCTAAACCGGTTCTTGTGCCTGGCTGACCAAAACCGCCCCACCGACCGGATCGGGAATCGCGCGAATAGGGCTTTTAAACACGGTCGAAAGCAAATCAGGCGTCATGACATCAGTCACCATCCCCTGTGCGACCAGTTCGCCCGATTGTAAAACAGCAACCCTGTCGGCATAGGCCGTAACCTGATTGAAATCATGAAGGATCATCAGGACCCCGACCCCGTTTTGGCGGGCTTCGCGTCGGGCCACTGAAAGTAACGCGTGCTGATGGGAAACATCCAGCCCCGATGTCGGTTCATCAAGCAGCAAGAACCGACCATGCGCGCTCCCGTTTGAACGGATGGCTTCGTCCTCAGGTACCGTTTGCGGGTTCGCTTCGGTCATGCCCCAAACTTGCACAAGGGCGCGGGCAAGATGAACGCGTTGCTTTTCCCCGCCCGAAAGCGCTGGATAGGCGCGATCAGCCAGTTGTTCGATATCGGCCAGTTTAATCGCACGGGTAACCAACGCATTATCAAGCTGACGTGATGATATTTTGCGAAACGGCGATCGTCCAAGCGCCACGACATCGCGTACAGGAAACGGAAACGTCATCGATGTTGCCTGTGGCATCACCGCACGTTCGCCCGCCAAGCTAATTGCTGGAACGCTTGCGATATCACGACCATTTTGCAAAACAGCCCCGTGGACCGGCGAATATTCCCCTGCCAGAACCTTTAACAAGGTCGATTTCCCTGCCCCGTTTGGCCCCAAAACGGCCAAGACTTCTCCGGGGTTTAGCGAAAGGGAAACATCACGCAGCAAATAACGGCCGCGCGCCATAAAGCTGATGTTTTGCGCCGTCAGGCTCATATCCGCCGCCTTTTCTTTTCACGCAACAAAAGACACAGGAAAAAGGGCCCGCCGACAATCCCGGTCACAAGACCAATAGGCAATTCGGCGGGTAAAACAATGATGCGCGCAACGGCATCCGCACCGGTCAAAATCGCCGCGCCGCAAATCGCCGATGCGGGCAGGACATAGCGATTGTCTGGCCCGGTCACCAACCGCACAAGATGCGGGGCCACCAACCCGACAAAGCCAATAATCCCAGAAACCGCCACCGCCGCACCAACCACCAAGGCGGTGACAACAGTCGCCCGGCGTTTAAGGTTTTCGACCTCGACACCAAGATGGCGGGCTTCGGCCTCGCCCAATAAAAACAGGTTAAGCGACGTGCCCAAACTCACCAAATAGGCCGCGCCAAGGGCCATAATGATTAAGGCGGGTGCATCGGCGGGACCATTGCCCGACAGTGCCCCCATTTGCCAAAAGGTCAGGCTGCGGAGCTGTGCATCATCGGCCATATAGGTAAACACCCCCACCCCGGCAAAGGCGATGGCATTGATCGCCACCCCGATCAGCAACATGATCGCGGCGTCGGTGTGCCCATCCTGACGCGATAGGATCCGTACCAACGCCGTTGCGACAACCGCCCCGGCAAAGGCCGCAACCGGCACACCATACGGGCCCACAACCGCATAATAGCTGCCCAATACAAGGTGACCTGCAACAATCATTGCCACAGCCCCCAGGGCCGCACTGGCCGAAACCCCGATGATCCCGGGATCGGCAATCGGATTGCGAAACAGGCTTTGCATGACCGCCCCGGCAAGCCCGAGGCCTGCGCCGATAACAATCGCCCGTACAATACGTGGCAACCGCAAGCTATCAAGAATACGCGCATTAAAATCATCAATGCCCGTCGGCCAAATGCCGATACGATGACCCATATGATGGATAACATCAGCCAGATTAATCTTGGCCCCACCCATTCCCAACGACACAACGGTTACAGCCAGCAATCCCAATCCCATCAGGATCAACATCATAACCGGCCGACGTATGGGCATGCTTTCCTGAAGAGATGCCACCATCTGCTTCATCGCATCATTGCCCTAAATGAGCCTGCTGGGACTGCTGATGCAGCGACGTGGCCAAGGCCCTGATTTCGGACGCCGAAGACGGACCAAAACCAAGAATAGTAGATGATGAAACCGTCAGGACATGACCATTGGCCACCGCCTTGTTCAGGCCCAGGACCGGATGGGCCTTAAGGCCGTCCATCCCGCCCAACTGATCAATTGTTGACTGGGTGACTAAAACGTAGTCCGACGCATCTGCGGCGATGATTTCCGATGACACCGGCTTAAAGCCATCAACATCATCCATACTATTGCGCCCACCAATCAGTTTGATGATTTCTGCGGCGGTTGTGCCGTTTCCGGCGGCAAGTGGTTTGCCATGTCCCACCACCATCAGAAACACGATGCTTGGGTGATTTTCGGTTGCAAGCTTCGACACACCGCCGATGTCAGATTTGATCTTTGCGTTCAACTCTTTGGCTTTGTCTTGGCGGCCCAAGGCACCGGCGGCAATGCTGATGGCATCTGGCAAATTTTCCATCTGATCAAGCGACGGAAGTGTGACGATCTTAATGCCCAAATCGCTTAATTCTTTAAGGACCGGCTCTGGCCCGGCTTTCTCAACCGCGACAATCAAGTCGGGCTTCAAGCTAATGATCCCCTCGGACGCCAATTGGCGCATATAACCGACCTTGGGCAGGGATGACACCGTTTCAGGCCGTGTGCTGGTGGTATCGACCGCGATCACGTCGTCACCTGCCCCAAGGGCAAAAACAATCTCGGTTGCTGGTGCGCCGACAGTAATCACACGCTGAGGTGCATCCTCGGCCAAGGCTGGCAAGCAAAAGCCAAGAAAACCAACAACAGCCAAGCTAAATCCAAAAATCGCGCGCATCACTTACTCCGCCGCCGACGCTGTTTCGGTTTCGAAACGGGGCATGCTTTCGGCCATTTTCTGCCATTCTGGGTTTTCCGGGTCTTTGGGTTTGCGTTCGCCACAGAAAATCGCAAAATTGTTCAGCTCGGCGTCATAAAGCTCGATCGTGGTGATCTGACCTTCACGGATTGGTTTGCGCACAAGCCACGCTTGGGCGATCAAATCCATGCGCAGATGCAATGTGAAGTTTGGATCCATAATATTGATCCACGTGCCCATTTCACGAATGGTGTTGATCGGGCCGGTATGGATTTGAATGGCACCACTATTGCCGACAAAAACCATAATCGACAGATCGCTTTTTGCCGCCGTTTCCAGCAGTTTTTTAAGCGCGTCACCCCTAAGACGTTCGGCAAATTGACGCCCCACCAAACGCAAACCTTGGTGGCGACCGACGTTGAAATCCTTAAGCAACCCGTGGAACTGATGCACATCCGTCATGCGTTGCCAATGGGCGCGCAGGTTTTCAACGTCAACGTCGCTATCATTGGCCGTCACCTTTTCGGGCAAAGCTGGCAGGGTCTCGATGCCTGGGTTTTGATTATCGGATTTAAAATCGGCAATCAGTGCGTCATAGGCATCTTCGTTTGAGTTCCCCGTCAGGAAGACCTTATGAATGGCCCCTCCTTCATGGTCAAAAAACTGGAAGCTACGGCGTCGTCCTGCGCGCGGATGATGGGTTTCCACCGCAAATCCATGCCCCCAACGTCCCAAAAACAGGCGCAAATCAACATCCCCATTCAGCACAAGGCCCATCTCGCCATTAATACTGACTTTGCCGAACGTGCCGGTTTTCTCATGCACAACATTGACGTTACGGGTCAGAATTTTGACCTCACCCAGCTCTTCCAACCGGGAAATCAAATCCCCCCAGTCCGCATCAAGGCGCACAACATTTTGCCCAATGCCCGCAGCAACCAGCTCACCCTCGGTCAGGCCAAGCGCACTTGCGATATCAACCGCATATCCTTTGGCTTCGCCGGCGGAAAATGCGGACCAAGCTTCTTGTGGCGTTTTAAAATTGTTTTCAGTCATGGCGATTAAGTACCTCCTTAAAGATCAGACGATGCAGAAGTCGCGCCGTCTGATCTGAAGTGATTAGAATTTCATGCTTGCGGAAATTTTGACGTTGCGGCCCGGCTCATACAGGGTGGCAGCACTGGTGCGGTATTTCTGATCGAGGATGTTATCCACACCGAAATTCACGGTCAGACCATTGACGACGTCATCAGCCTGCCAGTTGGCAAACAGATCGAATGTCGCATACCCATCGCGTTCATCTTCTCCGTCTGGCACCCGTTTTTGCGCGTCGACCATATTGGCCCGTCCGCCGACTTCGACACCGTGATCGACAAAGCGATACCCGCCAGAAAGCGAAACCTTATCGCCGGAAATATTGGACAGATATTCACCCGTCCGGGCGTTTTCCCCGCGGATGCGCGCCGCGGCAATGCCGGCAAACATAACGCCGGTGTCATAGTTTAATTCCGCCTCAAAACCCTTGATTTCGGCTTCGGGCAGATTTGAACTGGTTGTCGTTCCCGCCATGATATCGGTTGATTGTTCGATATAATCTTCGACCTTGTTGCGGAAATAGGACACCTTGGCGCGCAACGCATCGCCACCAACAAACAGGTCATCGGCCTTAAAGTTAGAGCCAAATTCCCATGTTTTGGCCGTTTCGGCATCCAGATCAGGGTTGGGAACAAAGAAGTTGTCCGGGCCAAAGCCACCCAGCGAGAAATGAAGCCCGTCATTGTAAAGCTGATTTAGCGACGGGGCGTTAAAGGCCTCGGCATAGCTAACATAGGGCTGGAACCAGTTGGTCACGCGGTAGCTTGCTGAAAAGCGCGGCGAGATTGCTTGATCACTGCGATCTTCCTGACCATCCGCCGACAAATCAAAGGAATCAAACCGAACACCTGCACCCAATTCAAGGCGGTCGGTCACCGCATAGGTATTGTCGATATAAACCCCTGAAATCAGCATTTCGGCATCTGGATACCACCCCGGCGTTGGCGCGCCGTCACGACGCCCTTCTTGGCTATCTTCAAAAATCTCGCCGCCAAGGGTGGTGAACAGCTCTCCGCCCGCCAGATCAAACCGAACCGTGTTGCTACCTTCCAGCCCGATTGTTTGAAGTTCGCGCTTATCATCGCGGCCATCACTGATACGGACTTCATGGATGTCACTATCCATGCCATACAGCCGCACTTCCGCATCCACCCAATCATTAGCACTGTCATCATACTCATAGCCAATAACAGCCGTGGTCTGCGTGCTTTCGCGATCCGTCAAATTGGAAATGCTGGTCCCGTCGGGGGCAGATGGCAATTCATGATCGTCGCTGTATCTTTGCAATGACAAAGTCAGGCGGCTAACGTCATTGATATCAAGCCCCGCCTTAAGCAATCCGTTGACGTAATCATCATCGGTAAAGGGTTGCTCTTCGCCGTTTCCCGCCTCGAAATCATCGGTATTCTTGCGCGTAATGCTTAAAAGAACGTCCGTATTATCGGTCGGTCGGCCATAAGCCATGCCGTTCCATGTCATGCCGTGATCGACCGACGTGTAACCGGCTTTAACTCGGGCACCAATCTTTTCACCTGGCTCAAGCATGTCGTTGGCATCAATTGTCGTTAAGGCCAACACACCGCCAAGCGCACCGGTGCCCTGCATGGTCGATGCGGGCCCGCGGTAAACCTCGGCCTGTTTGATCAGTTCAGGATCGATAAAAAGCCCGCCCTTATGCCCGACATTCAGGTTTGCACGCGCACCATCAACACGAATGACAACGCGGTTATCGGTAAGCCCGCGAATGATCGGCATCTGAACGGTGCTGCGTGGCCCACCGGCAATCTCAACACCCGGTGTCCCGCGCAAAATATCGGCAAGATTATCAGGTTGACGACGTTGAATTTCAGCATGATCAACAATCGAAATCGATGCAGGCGCATCAATTGCAAGGGTTTCGGTTTTACTTGCAGTGACCGAAATCGCATCAAGCGTGATGGTCTTGTCAGGCATAGATTTCAGCCCGTCACCGGACGCTTGATCAACCGCTTGTGTTTGGGTGGAAGTTGCTTGTTGGGCGTTGGCAGAAATGCTCAGCGCTAGTATGGAAACTGTCGCCATCAGAAAGCGCGCAGAAGTGGTTCGAACCATGATGTTCCCCTGTAAGGCAGCTTTGGACCATTTTTGGGCTGGCTGGCTGGCTTGTGCGGGGCACTGGCGCGCTGGCTGGCGAATTTATTGAATATTTAAGGAAGGTTAGCGTCGGGTGACGCTGTTATTTTGTCAGGATCAATTTGTTGTTTGACGTCAAACGCAGGTGATATTCATCGCCTTGATGAACAATGATAATTTCCCGAGCATCCCCCATCAAATCACTGACGTTCATTTGTTTAACCGCGCCGGTTTTTTCCGCCTTTTGCGGTTTGGCTGCGATGTCGGGCATCGCAAACTCCTTGCGTTCATGAATGTTATTAATAATGATTTGCATCTCTATATTCTTATTGCGAATGCAAGTCAAGTTCACGTCTGTGAGCTTTCTCACAACACGAAAAACCCCGCCATGATCAGTTCATGCCGGGGTTTTGTGCTGATCTAGTTTTCGGGGTGTTTATTCGGTGCCGATTTTTTCGGGTGATCCGGCCCGCATCGCAGCAAAGATCTGGACCGCAACCACGACAAACAGGAACCAAAGTGCAACCTGCCAATCCCCCAAAAGGTCGTGCAGTGCACCAAACAAAACTGGACCGATCGCAGCAAACAAATAGCCCACCGATTGCGCCATCCCGGAAAGACGGGCCGAGGTTTGCGGATCCGCCCCACGCATCCCGACAAGGGTCAAGGCAATGCTGATCATGCTGCCCTGCCCAAGGCCAAGGCACACCGCCCATACATACGGGAACGAAGTTGTTGCAAAAACAAAGCCCGGCACGGCGATCATCAGCGGGATATGCAAGCACAGCATCGCCAGCTTTTTATTGCGGAACTTCGAATAAATCAGCGGTGCCCCAAAGGCGGCGGGAATCCCAAACACGTTAAACAGGGTTAAAAGCGTGGCGGCTTCGCCCTCGCTCATGCCTTGATCAATGAACACTTTGGCGATCCAGGCGGTGCCGGTATAAAACATCAAAGACTGGCACCCAAAAAACAGGGCCAACCACCATGCTTCGACATTTTTCCACAATGATATTTTGACCAAATTGGACGGCACAACCGCCTTATGGCGGTATCGAAGCATCGGCAGCCAGCAAACAAACGCAATTGCGGCAAACACCGCCCATACCCCAAGTGACCAGCGCCAGTCACCATCCGCCGCGTTCCGAATTGGAATTGCCGAAAAGGCCGCAATGGTCGCACCGGTCGACATGGTAAAGGTATAAAGTGCTGTCACCAGCGCCACACGCGCTGGAAAACTGCGCCGCACCAAAGACGGTGTCAGGACATTTAAAACCGCGATGGCAGCGCCCAGAATAATCGTGCCAACCACCATAATGCCATAGGCACCGGTGGCACGAAGCCCCTGCCCGATGGCAATGAACAGCAACATCGCAAGCAAGGTGGCCTCAAGGCCAAAGCGCTGACCCAAACGCGGGGCAAAGATTGATAACACCCCAAAGCTTAGAACAGGAAGCGTGGTCAGAAGGCCAAGCTGTGTTCCCGAAAGAGCAAGGTCATTGCCGATAATCTCGGCCAGCGGTCCAAGGCCGACAATGCTGCCGCGCATATTGGCGGCCAACAGCAAGATTGCGATCAAAAATCCAATATGCGCGCCAAGGCGATGAAACCCGCGCCCGGATTTGTCGTCCGGGTCTGGTTGTGGGGCATGTTGGTTGGTCATTCGGTGGCTCCGATCAGAAGTCGATTTTGTCCGTGGTGGCGGCAAAATGGAAAGAATCAAATTATATACGCAAGGTCACAGCGGCGAGATACCCCAAAGGACCCGCAAGGCGACAAGGACAAACAAAACCGCGATAATGCGTTCAATCCACGGGGCGTGATCACGTAACCACGGCAAGACAGCCCCATGCGAAAGGCCGATCGCGACCAGGCAATACCATCCCGCATCAATCGCCGCGGCAGTAAAGGCCAGCAAGAACTTGCCGCCCCATTCAAAATCAGGGGATACGAACTGGCTAAACAGCGCCAAAAAGAACAATGCGATTTTGGGATTAAGAAACGCGATCATGAACCCGTCACGCGCCGCCTGTATCAAAGACCCGGAAAGGTTCCCGTTCCGCGCGACGGTAAATTTTTCCCCTGATCCGGCCGCGCGCCATGCCTTGATGGCAAGCCAAATCAGATAAAGCGCGCCCAGAATGCTGACCGCATTGTGAAATACCGGAACGGTCTGAAACAGGATGCCAAGCCCCGTCATCGTGATGACGGCGTAAAATCCGATGCCCAATCCATGCGCCACCGCACAGGCGAAACCGGCCTGACGCGATTGGCCGACAGAATAGCGCAACACAACGGCCAAACTGGGCCCAGGCGTCATCGCACCCAAAATACAAATGGTTGCAACAGACAACCACGCGGCAAAGCTCATGACGGTTCCCCAAAGTGGCGGAACAAAACGCCCCGCCGTGATTGCCGACTTTATGCGCCAGCTTTGTTTGATCGCCAAGCTATCGGCTTGTCAGAATCGTTTCAATGTAAATGAAGGCCATTAAAACCTGTATCAGATGCAGCCCTGCCCCATTTTCTGCATGATCACTTCCGACATTGCGCAACCACTTAACCGGGCATATCGATTTTTTTATCAATTAAAGCGTTTTAATTTCAGCACCTTATTTGCAATTCAACTGTCGCTTTCGTAATTTGTTTTACGTTAACGTCACTTTGCGCTAAAATTTCGACACAAACATAAAAAAACACCGTCTTTAAGAGGGAGGCGTTCGTGGATGACATCCTCGAAACCGTAAAAGAAAAGCTTCCACAATTGCGTGGTTTGAATGCTGTCGTCGCCTTTGATTGCGGCGAGGATGGTCAGATTGTTGTCGATGCCACCGGCGATGAACCGGAAATCACCGATGACGACCTGTCTGACGCAGACTGTGTTCTTAAGATCAAAAAAGCCAACCTCGAAAAGCTGATCGCTGGCAAGCTTGATCCAATGCTTGCCTTCACCATGGGCAAACTAAAGATCAAAGGATCCATGGGCGTTGCCGCGAAATTGTCTTCGATGCTTGATTAGGTCTCTTTTACGGTTCGGGGGAACCCATGCGAAAAAGCGTTTTAAAACAGACCATAGCGGCCTTGGTTTTTGGGACTGCCCTTATCGCGGTGCCCACATTCTCTTATGCGGATGAAGTCCTGAATTTTCATGTCCTTAAAGGCGGCGAAAAAATTGGATATGAAAAAATCGAAATCACGGATACGGAAAATGGCCGCACCGTTAAAATCACCGGAAAGACCGATGTGACGGTGCTTTTTGTCGATTACCATTACGCACACGAACGCACCGAGAAATGGGAAAACAACCAGATCGTCTCGGTCGAGGCCAAAACCAGTGAAGACGACAAAACATACGATTTTTCAGTAAGCTATCAGGATGATTGCTATGAAATTTCTGGAAAGCATGTCGATGAGCGTAAGGCCTGTAACGGCGCCTGGCCTGTCAGCATGTGGAAGGAAGACGTCACAGGAAAAACGTATCTCTATAGCGTCATTAACGCCGAACCATATGAGGTCAAAACCAAGAAGGTCGGTGACGAAACACTTATGATCGAAAACCGGGAAACACCGGCGGTCCACTATGTGATGACCGGGGATGCCGAGCGCAAACTCTGGTACGACAAAAACGGAAAACTGCTCAAAACCAGCTTAAAAAAAGAGGGTTACGACATCGACTTTATAAGAGTTGATGCCCAATAAAAAATTACCAACCAAAAGTTTCATTTAGAAAATCGCCAACGAGCGAAGATCGTGTTCAGGGAGGAACAAATGACACAGATGTTGAGCAAGGCCTGCCTTCGCGCGGCCGTTTCGGGTACCGCATTGCTCGGTTCCCTTGCCATTGCAACCACAGCCCATGCTTCGGGTTACCAGTTACGCGAAGTAAGTGGCACCCTGCAAGGGTCATCGTTTGCGGGCATGTCGACCTCTTCGGCTGATGCCTCAACCATATTTTTCAATCCGGCGAATATAGGCCAGTTCGACCAAAGCACTTATAGTGTTGGTGGATCGTTGATCATGCCGAAATCGACGGTGAGAAATGCCTCAGCAAATGCACCGCTCGGCCAAGACGTTTCCCGGTCAGACTATGGCGACATGGCACAAGATGCGTTTGTTCCAAATGCCCACGCCGTATGGAAGCTTACAGACAACCTCAATATGGGTATTTCACTGACATCGCCTTGGGGGTTGGTGACCGACTACGAAGATGATTTTGCGGGTCGTTTTTTTGGAACGACATCTTCTATCAAGACCGCGAACGTCAAGCCGGCACTCGCCTATCGTTTTGACAACGGCCTCGCCCTTGGCGCTGGCCTGCAAATTCAATATATGGATGCCCGTCTGGCAAGAGCGGTTATCACAGGGGCAGGCACCGAAGCCGCCTCGGATGTGACAGGTGATGATGTGGCGATGGGCTGGTCCGCCGGGATGAACTGGGAAGTTGTCCCAGGGACCCGCATCGGAGCCAGCTACACATCCGACGTTACCCATCACCTAAGAGGTGACATCAAATTCGGATCAACGGCAGCCTATAACGACCAGAGCGCCAAAGCAAAAGTAACAACCCCTGAATTCGTCACATTCGGTATTGCCCAGGATCTTGGCGAGAAATGGACGATCATGGCCGATGCCCAATGGACAAACTGGACGTCGCTTACAAATCTGACATTCAATTACGGCGGGAACATCAGCAATCTCGGCACTCCAGTCACCTCTACCTCAGAATATTACAACTGGAGCAGCGCTTGGTTCGGCACTCTCGGTGCGCGCTATCAATATGACGAGAACTGGGCCTTCACCGGGGGCATTGCTTATGATCAGACCCCGGTTAAAACCGAGCATCGCTCGGTTCGCTTACCGGACTCAAATCGGTATTGGGTTTCCCTTGGCACATCCTACAAGGTCAACGATTGGGCTGACGTAAGCTTGGGCTATACGCATATTTTTGCACACGAAGCCCACGTCAACGTGCGTGATAGCTCCAACAACACATTTTCTGGTGATTACGACTCGAAAGTGGACATCATCGCCCTGCAGGCAAAGTTCCAATTCTGATCCCATATATACCGGTACGGCTGTCTATTAATGGACTGGACCGTACCGGCCTTTTTTCTATTCATAAAGTGACGTTAACGTAATGGAGTTAACGCAGATGAACCAAATAAACGTTCAAGAATCCCCCACCCTGATCAACGGGGTTGATGTGAGTTCGCCGGTGCGCACCTGTCCGGTCCATGAGATTTTTGAAAATGCTGCTGCGCGGTTTCCCAACCGCCCCTGCATCGATTTTATGGGCCGTGTTTATGATTACAAAACCATCAATGACCAGATTGATCGCGCCGCCGAGGGTTTTAAACAGCTTGGCGTGCGAAAGGGCGACAAGGTGGGTTTGTGCCTGCCCAACACGCCTTATTATGTGGTGTGCTACTACGCGATCCTGAAATGCGGTGGGGTGGTGGTCAACTTTAACCCGCTGTATGCCAAGCGCGAGATTGCCTATCAGATCGAGGATTCTGGCTGCCGAATGATGGTGACGCTGAACCTCAAACAAATTTACCCAAAAGTCGCGGCCTGCCTGGATCACACCTGCTTAAAGCGGATTGTCGTCTGCGAAATGAGCGACATTCTCCCCCCGATCAAAAGCGTGCTGTTTTCCCTGTTTAAACGCAGCGAACTGGCCGAAGTCCCCAGCGATTTGCGCCATATCCCCTATGAACGTGTCATTGGCTGCAACCCCATCGACACCTTAGTCGCTATCGCTGTCGATGATCTTGCCGTGCTGCAATATACCGGCGGCACAACGGGGCGGCCCAAGGGGGCGATGCTGACGCACGCCAACCTCAGCGCCAATGTGGATCAACTGACCCGCTGGATGCCCGATGCCAAACCGGGACATGAAGTCACAATCTGTGTGCTTCCGTTTTTCCATGTCTTTGCCATGACGGTAGCCCTCAACACCTCGATCAATTTGGGGGCCGAACTTGTCCTTCAGCCACGGTTTGAACTCAGTGCCGTTCTGCGCGCCCTTGATAAAAAACGCGCCACCATCTTTCCCGGCGTTCCAACGATTTACACCGCGATCAACAATTCGCCCGAAACAGCCAAACACGATTTGTCGAACATTCGATGCTGTATTTCAGGTGGCGCGCCGCTTCCAGTCGAAGTCAAACACCGGTTTGAAGAAATCACCGGATCAAAGGTGGTTGAGGGATACGGCCTGACCGAAGCCAGCCCGGTTTGCACCTGTAATCCGTTGAAAGGGATTAACAAGGAAGGATCCATCGGGCTTCCGATGCCGGGGGCCGAAATTGAAATTCGTGCGCTTGAACGGCCCGATCACTGCGTGCAACTGGGTGAAAAGGGCGAGGTATGCGTCAAAGGGCCAAACATCATGCCCGCTTATTGGCAAAACCCGGCTGCAACCGACGAAACCTTTGTCGATGGTTGGCTGCGCACCGGGGACGTCGGATATCAGGACGCGGATGGCTATACCTTCCTTGTAGATCGGTTAAAGGATGTCATCCTGTGCAGCGGCTATAATGTATATCCGCGCGCGATTGAAGAAGCCCTTTATCTGCATGACCAAATCGCCGAAGTCACCTGTATCGGTGTCCCCGATAAATATCGTGGTCAGGCGCCAAAGGCATTTGTCCGCCTGATCGACGGTGCGAACGATATTACCGCCGAAGACCTGCGCGCGTTTCTCGATGACAAGATTTCAAGAATCGAAATGCCCCGCGAAATCGAAATTCGCGAAGAACTTCCCAAAACAATGGTCGGCAAACTGTCAAAAAAAGAATTGGTCGAGGAAGAACGCCAGAAACGGGAACAACAGAATACGTAATGACGAGTTTGGTTAGGAGTTCCCCCCCTAAACCGCTCGATTTTACGTTAACGTAAACTTATTGACGCAATGATAAAATAGAGTACCATAAGGGCCATAACATGACCAAAATTGAGGAGCGGTTTTATACCGTGCCGGAACTGGCCGATGACCTTGGCATAACGCCGCGCACGATCCGGTTTTACGAACAAAAGGGGCTGTTAAACCCGCAACGCGCTGGGACCACACGGGTTTATACCCGGCAAGACCGCGCCAAGCTTTTGATCATTCTGCGCGGAAAGCGGCTGGGGTTTAGCCTGCGTGAGATCGCCGATTACCTTGATCTTTATGGGGCGGATCCCACCCAGGCAGAGCAAATTAAAATGCTGCTCAGCCAAGTGCGCGAACGGGTGGCAGACCTAGAAGAACAACGCCAAGCACTTGACGTCACATTGGATGAGTTGCGCGAAATCGAACAACAATCAATTGATGCGCTGAAAGAAAAAGGACTCGATCCGGAATCGTAACAAATATGGATCGGGTAACAGGACAGTTCAGGAAGGAAGACTAGCCATGACCAATGCCGTTATTGCCGGATATGTCCGGTCGCCCTTTACCCCCGCCCGCAAAGGCGCGCTGACCAAGGTCCGCCCTGACGATCTTGCGGCACAGGTTGTCAAAGGATTGGTCGAGAAAACCGGTATCGATCCCAAAGATGTCGAAGACCTGATCCTTGGCTGTGCATTTCCCGAAGGCGAACAGGGCTTTAATGTTGCCCGCCTTGTCACATTCCTTGCCGATCTGCCGCGCTCTGTCGCCGGGGTGACCGTCAACCGGTTCTGTGGATCATCCATGCAGGCAATCCACCAAGCTGCCGGTGCCATTGCGATTGGCGCTGGGGACGTTTTCATCTGTGCAGGCGTCGAAAGCATGACGCGCGTGCCGATGATGGGCTTTAACCCGCTGCCAAACCCGGAACTTTATAAAACAATGCCTGAGGCCTATATGGGCATGGGCGACACAGCCGAAAACGTTGCAGCGAAATATGATTTATCGCGTGCAGAACAGGAAAGCTTTGCCGTCACAAGCCATAAAAAAGCCGCCGCTGCGCAATCGGCTGGCAAATTCACAGATGAAATCATTCCAATCCAAACCAAAGACGGCGTTGTTTCAGAAGACGGCTGCATTCGCGCAGAAACCACCGCCGAAAGCCTTGCGGAACTGAAACCGGCCTTTAAAGAAGACGGCGTTGTGACAGCGGGAACGTCATCCCCCCTTACCGACGGTGCATCAGCGGTTCTGGTGTGCTCCGAAGAATATGCGGCCAAACATGGTCTTACGCCGCTTGCGCGCATCAAGTCGGTTGCGGTTGACGGGTGCCTGCCCGAAATTATGGGGATCGGCCCAGTTGGCTCATCGAAAAAGGCCCTGTCGCGTGCCGGGATTAGCGCCGACGACCTTGATGTGGTTGAACTCAACGAAGCATTTTCATCGCAAGCCATAGCAAGCATTGCCGATCTTGGTCTGGATATCGCAAAGGTCAATATTGACGGCGGTGCATTGGCCCTTGGTCATCCGCTTGGCGCGACCGGCGCACGGATTGTGGGCAAGGCCGCCGCGATTTTGAAACGCGATGGCGGTAAATATGCCCTTGCGTCGCAATGTATTGGCGGGGGTCAGGGGATCGCGACCATATTGGAGGCGATGTAATGCCCAATACCAAATCAGACCCGAAACAGGCCAAAATCAAACAGGTCGCCGTGATCGGTGCCGGTGTAATGGGCGCATCAATTGCCGCGCATATCGCTAATTCCGGTACCCCGGTCTTGCTGCTTGATATCGTTCCCGACGGTGCAGAAAACCGCAATGCGATTGCCGAGGGCGCGGTTGCCAAAATGCTCAAAACCGATCCTGCGCCCTTTATGGCAAAACGGGTCGCCAAGCTGATTACCTGCGGCAATATCGAAGATCACCTTGAAAAGATCGCCGACTGTGACTGGATCATCGAAGCGGTGATTGAACGGCTTGATATCAAACAAGACCTGTATCGCAAGATCGATAAGGTCCGTGCCAAGGGGTCGGTTGTTTCATCCAACACATCGACCATTCCGCTGGCGACCTTGATTGACGGGCTGGATAAAGGGTTCGCACAGGACTTCATCATCACGCATTTTTTCAATCCGCCGCGCTATATGCGGTTGCTTGAACTGGTCGGATCATCTGTCACACGCGATGATGTCATCGACACGGTTGCTGAGTTTGCCGATCACAAATTGGGCAAGACCTGTGTCATCTGCCACGACCAACCGGGTTTTATCGCCAACCGTTTGGGGGTCTATTGGGTTCAGGCCGCCATGGTCGAGGCAATGGACCGCAAATTGACCGTCGAAGAAGCCGACAGTGTCATTGGCCGCCCGTTTGGCATTCCCAAAACTGGTGTATTTGGCCTGATGGATTTGGTCGGGCTTGATTTGATGCCCCATGTTCAATCAAGCATGGCCGGTCTTCTTGATAAATCCGATCCGTTCCACGCGATTTACCGCGAAAGCCCGTTAGTCAGCAAACTGATTGCCGATGGCTATACCGGGCGCAAGGGCAAAGGTGGTTTTTACCGCCTGAACGGCGACGGCGGCCAGAAAGTCAAAGAATCAATCAATCTGGAAACCGGGGAATTTTCGAAGTCGGAAAAAGCCCGCCTTGGCAGTGTGCGCGATGCAGGCAAAGACCCGCGCAAAATGATGCAGGCCACGGATAAGGGCGGGCTTTATGGCCGTGCGGTTATGGGCAAAACCCTTGCCTATGCCGCCTTTATCGCCGAAACGGCCGCAAAGTCGATTGTCGATGTCGATGACGCTATGAAGCTTGGCTATGCGTGGAAAACTGGCCCGTTTGAGCTGATAGATGCCATTGGCGTCGATACGCTGATTGAAATGCTTGAAACCGATGGCGTTGACGTTCCACCACTGCTGAAAAAGGCGGCTGGGAAATCGTTTTACAAGGTCGAAGACGGGCAGCTTTATTATCTTGGCTTTGATGGGTCATATGCCCCGGTTACCCGCCCTGATGGCGTCATTCTGCTTGAAGATATCAAACGCAAATCCGAACGGGTTGCCGGTAATCGTGGTGCGTCGCTTTGGGATATTGGCGACGGGGTCGCCTGCCTTGAATTTCATACCAAGATGAATGCCCTTGATGGCGATGTGTTGGGCGCGCTCAAAACATCGATCCGAACGGTGAAAAAGCAGTTCAAGGCGCTGGTGATCTATAACGAAGGCAGCAATTTTTCCGCCGGGGCCAACCTTGGCCTGGCGTTATTTGCCGCCAACATCGCTGCATGGCCGGAAATTGAAAACCTGATTGAAACCGGTCAGGAAACCTATAAGGCACTTAAATATTCGCCGTTCCCGGTTGTCGGTGCGCCAAGTGGCATGGCACTGGGCGGTGGGTGTGAAATCCTTTTGCATTGTGATGGCGTTCAGGCACATGGCGAAACCTATATCGGGTTGGTGGAACCCGGTGTTGGTCTGATCCCGGCATGGGGCGGGTGTAAGGAAATGATCCGTCGTTGGACGGAAAATCCCAAATTCGCCAAAGGCCCAATGGCGCCAAGTGCCAAGGCGTTTGAAATCATCTCGGTCGCGACCGTTGCCAAATCCGCCATGGAAGCCAAGGAAAACCTGTTCTTTCGCGAACAAGACGGCATCACCATGAACCGCGACCGTTTATTGGCCGATGCCAAGCAACGCGCTCTTTCGATGGTGGATGGATACGAAGCCCCCAAAGAATTCACCTACCACCTGCCTGGTGAAAGCGGTCGCGTCGCATTTGAAATGGCCGTGGATGGGTTCCATCGCCTTGGCAAGGCCACCGATTACGACCGTGTCGTGGCCGGCGAGTTGGCCACGGTTCTTTCGGGCGGCGATACCGACGTTACCAACGAACTGTCCGAAGACGACATTCTTGAAATGGAACGCGAAGGTTTCATGCGGCTGGTCCACAATGAAGGCACCATGGCCCGGGTTGAGCATATGCTGCTGACCGGCAAGCCGTTGCGTAACTAGGAACGGTTCAGGAGGAAATAGAAATGGCCGAATATAAAGCACCGCTGCGCGACATGCGCTTCGTCCTGACCGAGCTGTTTGATTATAACGACATCAACCAGATGCCCGGTTGCACCGATTTCACACCCGATGTCGTCGATGCGGTTCTTGAAGAAGCCGCCAAGTTTTGTGAGGAAATCCTGTTTCCGATCAATCGATCCGGGGATGAAGAAGGATGCCACTGGGATGACGGGGTGGTGACAACCCCAAAGGGCTTTAAAGAAGCTTACCAAACCTTTGCCGAAGGCGGCTGGACCGGAATTGCCTGTGACCCTGCTTATGGCGGTCAAGGTGCGCCAAAGTCGGTTAATGCATTGTTCGAAGAAATGATGTGTTCGGCCAACCTGTCATTTGGCATGTATCCCGGTCTGTCATTTGGCGCCTATGCCGCGCTGCGTAACCATGCATCAGACACCCTAAAAGATAAATTCCTGCCCAAGATGGTCGATGGAACTTGGTCTGGCACCATGTGCCTGACCGAACCGCATTGCGGTACGGATCTTGGCATCATCAAAACCAAGGCAGAACCACATGATGATGGGTCTTATGCGATCACCGGCACAAAGATTTTCATATCCGCCGGTGAACATGACCTGACGGAAAACATCATCCATCTGGTATTGGCAAAACTGCCCGATGCCCCCAAAGGAACCAAGGGCATATCCCTGTTCCTTGTGCCGAAATTCATGGTTGGTGATGACGGATCGCTTGGCGATCGCAACGCGGTTAAATGCGGATCAATCGAACATAAAATGGGCATTAAGGCATCCGCGACCTGCGTCATGAATTTTGACGGTGCCACGGGCTATTTGGTGGGGGAACCCCATCAAGGCATGCCGGCCATGTTTACCATGATGAACCAGGAACGGCTTTCGGTCGGCATTCAGGGCCTTGGCATTGGCGAAGCCGCCTATCAGGGCGCACGCGCCTATGCCAAGGATCGGTTGCAGGGACGCGCCCTTACCGGCTCAAAATCACCTGAAAAACCCGCCGATTCGATCATTGTTCACCCCGATGTCCGCCGCATGTTGTTAACAGCCAAGGCAACCAATGAAGGATGCCGGGCGATGGGCATGTGGGTGGCGCGCGCCCTTGATACCGCCAAACATCACGAAGACCCAATCAAACGCGAAGAAGCCGACGAATTCGTGCAACTGATGACCCCGATTGTCAAAGCGCTGTTTACCGATTGGGGCTTTGATAATGCCAATCTGGGCGTGCAGGTCTTTGGCGGGCACGGCTACATCCGCGAATGGGGCATGGAACAATATGTTCGTGATGCCCGCATTGCACAGATTTACGAAGGGACAAACGGCATTCAGGCCCTTGACCTTGTCGGGCGTAAAATGCCGGCAAAGGCAGGTCGTTACCTGCGACGGTTTTTCCACCCGGTTCAGGAATATATCCAAGCCAACGTATCGAACGGGGAACTGGGTGACTATGTGCAGCCGCTGGCAAAGGCGTTCATGCGCCTGCAGCAAATCACCGGTGAACTGGCCCAACGCGGCATGAAAAACCCTGACGAAGCCGGGGCCGCCGCATCCGAGTTCCTGCGCCTGTTTGGATTGGTTGCGGTTGGTTTCATGTGGGCACGTACCGCTGAAATCGCGCTGGCGAAGAAGGATGACGATCCCGATGGGTTCTATAAGGCCAAGCTGATCACGGCCAAATTCTATATGGAACGGATTTTGCCCCAATCGGGTGCGCTGTTTAGTCAGATGATGTCGGGATCTTCCAACATGATGTCGCTTGATGAGGAGCTGTTTTAGTCATGGCAGCGGGCCGCAGCCGACATGATCCGCCATCAATGTGCGGGGTACTGTTGTGAACCTGATTTTCCGACTGATCCGTGTTTTGATCTTGTCACGGGTGCGGCCCGGCCTGCATCCGCTTGATCCATCGTGTTTGCATTTTCGGGCATGGCCATTTGATCTGGACATCAATGTGCATATGACCAATTCGCGCTATTTCGCCCTGATGGATTTGGCGCGCACCGAACTGATCCTGCGCAACGGCATTGCTAAACAGATGTTTAAACGCCAATGGCAACCAGTGGTATCTGGCGCCACCATGCGGTTCAAACGCGCGATCAGACCGTTTCAGAAATTCACGGTCGAAACACAGGCTCTCTATTGGGATGACAAGGGGTTTTATCTTGAGCAGCGCTTTGTCGCGGATGGCAAAACCCTTGCCCTTGGCATCGTAAAGGCGGTGTTTGTTGGACCAAGCGGCATCGTCACGCCCCAAGAAATTTGTCGTCTTGTCGGGGCGGATGAAACGTCCCCGATAATGCCCGACTGGTTGGCAAGTTGGCCTGATGTGGAAAATGCGATCGAAGACCGCCTTGTCGCGTAACGCCGTACCGCCGTAACGCGCACAGCGCACAAACATAAAACCGGGTAAAAGCCCGCGGGAGGACGTCCTATGGCATCGCACTCAGATGACGCCGTTTTGCTGTCGATTTCTGATGAAATCGCGACAATTACGCTAAACCGGCCAGACCGCATGAATGCGCTTGATCAATCCATGATCGCTGGCCTTGCCAACGCCCTTGATCAGGTCGAAGGCGATCTTGCCCATATTGGCGCGGTCATCATCGAAGGATCGGGCGGCACGTTTATGGCGGGCGGCGATGTGAAATTCTTTCATCAGCTATCGCAAACCCCACCCGACAAAGCCCGACCAGAAATCGAAAACATGATCGCTAAGGTCCATGACATCATTGCCCGCATTACCGCGCTGCCCCGTCCGGTGATTGCCAAACTCGATGGCGCGGTTGCGGGTTTTGGGATTAGTCTGATGAATGCCTGCGACCTTGCCGTTGCCGCCGAGGATACCGTTTTCACACTGGCCTATATCCATATCGGGACATCGCCCGATGGCGGTTCGACCCATTCCCTTCCGCGGCTTGTTGGCATGAAAAAGGCCAAGGAAATTGCCCTTTTGGGGGATCGTTTTGGCGCGGATGAGGCCATGGATTGCGGGCTGATCAATCGGGTCGTGCCCCATGTGCAATTGGCCAGCGCCACTGCGCAATATGCCACCCGTCTGGCCAATGGCCCACGCGATGCCATTGACCGGACCAAGGCCCTTTTGAACGATGCCTTGGAACATGATCTTTCCAGCCAACTCACCCGCGAAGCCAAATCATTTTCCGACTGTGCCCAAAGTAATGATTTCCGCGAAGGTGTTACCGCCTTTGTCGAGAAACGCAGCCCGCATTTTGGCAAGTCATCGGACAAATCATAAAAAAAAATTCAGGGGGGAATACGATCATGGCAAACCTTAACGGGAAGACATTGTTTATCACCGGTGCATCGCGCGGCATCGGCAAGGAAATTGCCCTGCGTGCGGCTCGGGACGGTGCCAATATTGCTGTGATTGCCAAAACCGATCAGCCTCATCCCAAACTGCCCGGCACCATTCATAGCGCCGTTGCCGAGATCGAGGCAGCCGGCGGCAAGGGACTGGCCCTTAAAACCGATATCCGCGATGAAGATCAGATCACAGCAGCCGTTGCCAAAACCGTCGACGCGTTTGGCGGGATCGATATCCTGATCAACAATGCCAGTGCAATCAATCTAACGCCGACCTTACAAACCCCGATGAAGCGATTTGATTTGATGCATCAGGTCAATACGCGCGCAACATTTGCCTGTGCGCAGGCCTGCTTGCCGCATCTGATGAAATCGGACAATCCGCATATTCTGACCATGTCGCCCCCACCCAATCTGTCTGCGCAATGGTTTGCCAATCACACGGCCTATACCATTTCGAAATACGGCATGAGCCTGGTGACGCTGGGTCTTGCGGCGGAGTTTGCCGATGCTGGGATCGCAGTGAATTCACTTTGGCCGGTAACGGTGATTGAAACCGCCGCCCTTAATATGATCCCGGGGATCGAACAGGGCCGGGCCCGCACCCCCAAAATTCTGGCCGATGCTGCGCATGCCATTTTGACATCGCCCGCACGCGATGTGACCGGCGGCTTCTTTACCGATGAAGCCGTGCTTGAGGCCATCGGCATCACCGATTTTGAACAATACAACCTGACGCCGGGCACAGTCCCCTATCAGGACTTCTTTTTGGAACTGGATCGCAACGGCAAGAACGACCCGCAGGTTGCGAAACTTTTGGACAAGATTGGCCGCTTTCACACCGCCGTCTAATTGGATTTGGCGTCAAAATGATGGTGTTTTGGCGTCTTTAGGGGACCTGATTTGTCCATGTGATTTTGCACAATGGCAATCAGGTTTCTCGCCCGCTGAACTCAACCCGCCCTTTTGTGGCGGGTTCTTTTTTGGGCGCTCGCCAAATGACCGCTGGTTTAGTTTGATTGCATGGGGCGCATTTTTCTGCTTTACACTGCAATCGATTTTGATATTCATTCGCAAAATAGTGCGGTACGTGGAATTTCCTCACCCTTATGATCACCCGGTCTCGCCATATGATTCTTGATGCGCTCGAACGTTATTATGACGAGCTGCTTATTCATGTGCGCAAACGGGTTGGCTGTGGTGCGATGGCGGCTGATATCATTCAAGAAGTCGGCGCAAAACTGACTGAACGCCCCCCAGAAACCGCCATCGAAAACCCACGGGCATTTTTATATCGTGCAGCCAGCAATATGGCGATTGACCAATTGCGGGCGCAAAAAACCCAAACCCGCTATGTTCAAACCGGCGATATCCCCGAACATGCGCGGTCTGATACCCCATCCGTCGAAGAACACCTTGTCCAACGTGAACGACTGGCTGTTTTGAAACGTGCTGTGGATGAATTGCCGCCAAGGTGCCGCGACGTTTTCATCATGCGTAAATTTGATGGAATCTCACAGGCAGAAATTGCAGAAAAACTTGGAATTTCGCGCGGCATGGTGGAAAAGCACATTCGAAATGCCCTCGCCCATTGCATGGAAAAGATGCGCGAAATCGATACAAATTAAAAAGCAATTCCGGTTTTTGCATTGGCAATCGTCTTATTGTCATGGACCGGATCAAAAAGTGACGGACAGACGAGCAGAGGACGAGACGTGCCGCAGAACCCGCAATCGGCAGACGCACAAAAACGCATAGAACAAGAAGCTTCTTATTGGCTCGCCCGTTTTGACGGTGCAGAAACCCAAAAAGAAGCCGATGCGGTCGCGGACGCGCATGCCCAGTGGCTGGCACGCGATCCACGTCATCTACAGGCGTGGCAGCAGGTTAATAATATCTGGCAAGAATTTGATCTTTTGGCAGACGATTTCAAAAATCAGGCCGACAGCCATCCGGCACGCCATGCATCCGATGCCCCCACTGTCGTTGATTTCACGTCACATAACCGCCGTTCAGGTGCTAAAACCGCCCAGTCACGTGTAAAACGTGGCCCTTGGCGCATGGCGGTCACATCGGCCCTTGCCGCGTCTATTGCGTTTGCGGCGGTTTTGGGCGGCATGCATTATCTGCCAAATCATACGGCGGATATTGCAACCGGATATGGTGAAGTCCGCACAACCGAACTTCCCGATGGATCGTTGATTGCGCTGAATACCGATACCCTGATTGATATCGATTACAGCAACGATACACGCCGTATTCATCTGATTTCGGGCGAGGCTATCTTTACCGTATCCCCCGATAAAACCCGCCCATTCGTCGTCACAGCCGGGAACGGAACCGCGACCGCCTTGGGCACTGTGTATGGTGTTCGAAAATACGACGAAAATGCCACCGTCACAGTCCTTGAAAGCAAGGTTGGCGTGCAATGTCAGTGCGATAATATCGCCCCTGATGGCCAAATCGTTGTCCGGCCTGGTCAGAAAATTCAGTACGGACCATCGGGAATGGGCAAACTGGAAACGACCGCATTAACGGAAACAAGTTGGCTTGATGGAAAGCTTGTGTTTCGCAATGAACGTCTTGATGACGCCATCGCCAAAATCAATCGATATCATTACGGTATCATCCGCCTTGCCAATCGATCCCGCGCGGACGAGCGGATTAACGGTGTTGTGAACTTGGACAACCCAACTGCCATGGTCGACACGCTGAAAGACGCGATGAAACTCGACAGTCTAAGCGTTACCAACGCGTTGATTCTGCTGTATTGACGAAAAATCCCAAAAATTTTCATTTTTAAGGTCGTCTTTTCCCGGACCTCCCCGTCTTACCAATAAGAATGCAATTTATTCGCATTATCGGAAAGTAAACACTGCGCCGCAATATCCGGTGCTTCTTGGGGGTCCTGATGAAACCAACGATGACCGGCACGGCACAGACATGGCCTAACCGCCGCACATCCAAACCAATCCTGACACTTCTTCTGACCGGGACGATGTTGACCGGGTTTGTCGTCACCGGCATTTCACCCCTGCACGCGCAAAGCGCGACGGTTGAACTTGCCGCCAACGACACCGTTGTTGCATTTGATGTGCCCGCTGGCAGCCTGTCTGATGCGTTAACCCGGTTTGCGCAGCAGGCTAATGTGAACCTGATTTACAGTGCCGACATCACGCGCGACCTGCAAAGCAGCGGCTTTATCGGCAATGCGACCATCGACAATGCACTGCAACAGGTTTTGGCTGGTACCGGTATTCTTTACCGCGTTGGCGATAATGGATCGATCACACTAAACGCAGCACAAACCACCGATGGCAGCACCCTTACCGCCCCTGTCACCATCGAAGCAACGGCAGGTGAACTGGCCAAGGGCCCGGTCGATGGCATCATTGCCAGCCGAAGCGCAACCGGCACAAAAACCGATACAGCCCTTGTTGAAACACCACGTTCAATTTCCGTGGTGACCGCCGACGAAGTCGAAACACGTCAGGCACAAACCGTAATGGATGCGTTGGAATATTCGCCCGGCATTCAGCCCGATCTGTTTGGCTATGACACCCGCTATGACTGGTTCAAGGTACGTGGGTTCTCGCAAAACGAAGTCGGCCTATACCGCGACGGCTTGCAGTTACGATCATCTGGCTACGCATCGTTCCAACAAGAAGCCTATGGCGCAGAACGCGTTGAACTTTTGCGCGGCCCCACATCGGTTCTCTATGGGCAAAACTCCCCAGGTGGGATGGTCAATGTCGTCACCAAACGCCCCAATGCCGACATGCAAAACGAAATCGAGATTCAAGGGGGCAGTTTTGATCACAAGCAGGGCGCGTTTGATATCGGCGGCAATATCCTGAACGACGGCAGTGTGATGTATCGCCTGACCGGTTTGGTTAAGGATTCCGGAACGCAAACCGATATGGTCGATGATGACCGGGTTTATATTGCCCCGTCACTTAAATGGGAAAACGACGATACCAGCTTGGTCTTGTTGACCCATTATCAAGAAGACCATACCGGATCCGCCAATAACTGGTTACCCACCGTGGGGACAATTTATGACGCCCCGAATGGTGCAATTCCGGTCGATGTCTTTACCGGTGATCCCAGTTTCGAAGGATATGACAGAACGCAATATTCTGTCGGCTACGAGTTCAGCCACGATGTGAACAATCAAGTCACTTTGCGCCAGAACGCCCGCTATGCCTATGTCGATGTCGACTATAAGACATTCTATGGCAATGGCTGGGATGATGTGAACGCAGGCACCCTAAAACGCAGCACCTTGCGTACCGATCAGAATGCAAATGTCTTTACCATCGACAACCAAATTGAAAGCCGTTTCGAATTTGGCAGCGTCAATCACACATTGCTGACCGGTTTGGATTACCAACACTACAAATATGACCGAGAGGCATATTTCGGGATGGCGTCATCGATCAATGTTTACAATCCATCATATAACGGATCCTTGCTTGGCGAAGCGACATGGTATGATGACGAACTGACCCAACGCCAACTTGGCATCTATGCCCAAGACCAGATTGATTTTGATGAAAACTGGACGCTGACCCTTGGCGGACGTCAAGATTGGTCGGATGAGGAAAAAATCGATAACACTGCCAATGGCAAAGAAAGCAGTAAAAACGATCATGCTTTCAGCGGCCAAGCCGGTCTTATCTATAAGACGGATTTCGGTCTGGTGCCCTATGTCAGCTATTCCGAGTCCTTTACCCCCGTGGCAAGTACGGGCACCCAAAGCTTTGATCCGGAAACCGGACAACAGTTTGAAATCGGTGCAAAATACGAACCGCAAAGCTTTGATGGTTTGTTCTCGGTGGCACTTTACGATTTGCGCCGTCAGAACGTGACAACAGCCGATCCCAATGACCCAAATTTAAAAGTTCAAACCGGTGAAGTCCGCTCCCGCGGTGTCGAACTTGAAGCTGGGTTTGAACCAATCGACGGTCTTGTCACCAAACTGGCTTATACCTTTAACGATGCCGAAATCACCAAAACCAATGACGGCAATCGGGGGAAGGTTGCAAAATCAACGCCCAAGCACACCGCATCGCTTTGGGCTGATTACACCTTTGACCATGGGATGCTTGATGGGTTTGGCTTTAATGGCGGTGTACGTTATCTCGGTTCACAATATGTCGATGACGCCAACACCATAGAAGTCCCACACACAACCCTGTTTGATGCGGGCATTCACTACGATCTTGAAAACTATGTCTTCGCCTTGAATGCGACCAACCTGACCGATGAACGCTGGGTTGCCAGCTGTGCCGGCGCAACGTCGTGCTATTACGGTCAGGGCCGGACGTTTCTTGCCAGTGTAAAATACCGCTGGTAATCAGCAGATCGACAGTGACCACATACAAAAGCACCGCCGAAATCGGCGGTGCTTTTTGTTATGCGCATAGGACGTTGAGGGTTCTAAAAACGTCTGCACGCAGTCGTGTAACTGTGTCTTAGGATGCTTCGCGCTCAAGAGTCTGACGCGGCATTTCGCATGATTTCAAGCTTGGCGTTGGCAGCATCATCTGAACTGACAAGGCAATCGCCAGATCATTGTTTTTACGTTCTTGATCAAGGAAATGCTCAGACCAGATGCCATCGCGATTGGCCGACAAAAAGGCGCAACGCAGCATCGAAAACGCGGTTGAACGATAACAATCATGCTGACCGGTTACCTGTTCGAACCAACCGGCAATCGCATCGTGCGCGGCCTGATCCAAAAGGTCCTGCATATTTGTCCGATCATTTGCCGCAAAGCTGTCTTGGGCAAGGGCATCACGAAGGGCGGTGACCAAACGCTGGTTCGCCGATGCGTTGGTCAGACCAAATGACCGCAGCCAAGCACGGGCTGTATCTTCGATCAGGCGCGTCATAGCAGCCGATTCAAAAGCGGCGTAGGAATAACCCTGTGATGCAAAGGTCAGATCAGTCATGTGTTCAGCCCTTTAAAAGGTAAGCGATCATTTATGATTAACTGTTCGTTAAGAATGATATTCGCCTGTAAAAGTCGGAATATTTTGCTCAAATCTGGGCGTTTTTGTGGCGGCACATATATCATAAAAACAATGACTTACGAAGATTCATTTGTTTTTTGTGCTGCATGTGCGTCCCGACCAGCCATGATTTGATCAAGTGGTTTAACCGGCCACGACAAAATCAGAAGCTTCTCATCGCGTGTAAGGCTTTCGATCCCCAAACGCGCAAGCTTTTCGTAAATGATGCCAATCTCGATCCCGGTGCGTGCATCGGGTTTACGTGTCGGCAACAAGGCCGAATGCAGGGCATTGGCGTACGGATCTTCGATCAGGCGCAACAAGCCATCCTTCACATCGCCGCCACCGTTTTCCGCGGTAATCCGATCCAGTGCGCGCAGTTCATCGGGGCTGTCATATTCTTCGGGGGTGACAAACAACTTCATCCGCCGCGCAGCCTTGCCAATTTTCAGGCTGCTGGAATAGTGGGTCAGCCAAGGCGACAAAACCAAACCGGCCAAAATCGGCGATAGCCACCAGAAGAACGCCGTATCGACAAAGATCGCGATCGCGCCCCAGATTAACCCGATCACAATAATCGTCCGATGGGTTTTCAGGGCCGCACGAAACGGCACACCTGCATCATCACGTTCCTGCGCGTCCCAACCGACCTGATTACCGGTCAGAACCGAAAACACAAATTGGGCATGCAACATCATCATGATTGGGGCCTGCAACGCGGAATACAGCGTTTCGAGAACCCCACTGGCCAGCACCATGACCCCGCCATACTGTTTGCGATCGCGGCCAAGGCAAACCATCAGAATCGAGATGATCTTGGGCAGAACCAGCATACCGATGGTGAAAATCAGCAAGACCAGCATTTCAAACGACCTGTCCACCGGCCATTGCGGGAACATGGTGAAATGACCAGGGAAGAAGCTATAGGTCAGCTGCGTGTTTTGCAGTGTGGCAACGGTCGAACTTAACAGCAACAGCAGCCAAAGCGGCGACGAGCCAAAGCTCATAACACCCATAAAGAAATGCAGTCGGCTAAGCGGTTTGAACCCTGGCGCAACCATCAAGCGCGCATGTTGCATATTGCCCTGACACCAACGACGGTCACGGATGGCAAAATCAATCAGGTTGGGCGGCAATTCTTCCCAGCTGCCTTCAAGCTGCGGGATCAACCAGCACCGCCAACCAGCCTTGCGCATAAAGGCTGCCTCGACGAAATCGTGGCTAAGGATATGCCCGCCCATCGGCGGCTTGCCCGACAAAACCGGAAGACCACAGCATTCAATGAATGCTTTGACGCGAATGATTGCGTTATGGCCCCAATAGTTCGAACTGCCCATACACCAAAATGACAGACCTGCTGACATGGTCGGGCCGTGAACACGGGAAATAAACTGCAAGATACGCGCAAACAGGGTCTGACGACCGGTCGGCTGCGGCGGGCTTTGGATAATCCCGGCATCCTGATTGTTTTCCATCAAATAGGCCATGTTCACCATGGCCTCGCCGGACATCACACTGTCGGCATCAAAAACGATCATGTGATCGTAATTGGCCGCATAGGTTTCGCAGAATTCTTTCAGGTTGCCCGATTTGCGTTCGGTATTTTCCGTACGTCTGCGGAAAAAGATTTTCCCGCGGGCGTTCAAATCCGTACAGGCCTTGGCCCATGCCATTTCTTCGGCGATCCAAATATCGGGATCACGGGTGTCAGACAGAACAAAGAAATCAAACGCATCAATTTCACCGGTCGCAGCAAGGCTTTCATAACTGGCGCGAAGGCCGGCAAAGACACGGTTTGGGTCTTCGTTATAAACCGGGATCACCACGACGTTTTTGGACCGTAGCGGCCCTTGGCGTTCAATGGGTTTTAAGCGTTTAAGCGTAATCGCATCGAGCTTTAAGCCACGCAGGAACAACCCAACAATACCGGTGAAAAACGACAACGAAATCCAGGCAAAGTTGATGGTAAAGAACGTTACAACCACCATTTCCATGATCGTCAGTTGATCCGCACCCAACACATCGGCCATCAACCATGCCGCATAGGCAGTTGCGGCCAATGACGCACCAAACAAAAAGAACCGCCGCGCACCAACGCCCGGTCCACGCAGCTTGACTGCCGGATCGTACGCCACGCCGTCAAATTGCCCGGTTGGGCCATCAGGCATTGTTGTTTCTTGTTGGTCAGAAGTGCGGTTCATCTGGCTTTACCTGAATAAATCGGTGTTCAGCAATACGATCTGCGGTCAAAAATGCGGGTTAAAACACCCACGGCATGGTCCAGGTTTCACTAAGGACCTGTTCATCATACAAAAGGAACGCGCGCAGATTGCTGCTGGGCGCGCCGCTGTCGTGAATCAGATCAAAGGTGACCCTGACACCACCATTTTCCGGGTCAGCGATGATGCGAATATTTTCAACGCTTCCCTCAGACGTGCTGACATTGGCCTTCATATTGGCGACATTTTTGGCGAAGTAATCAAGGTCGCCACCGGCAAAGTTCAGAATGAAACGGGTCTTGGCCGTATCGTCATCCCCCTGCGCTGCAATACGCATGATCCGGGTATCGGTTGCTTGCGCCATCTGGTGCAAATCATCGCCGTCACGGGTTGCCGTAATGCTGTATTCGACCTGCATTTCGCCGCCTGCGACCGGTTTGGTTTCCGGCACCCAATAGGCAACGATATTGTCGTTGCTTTCACTTGGGATCGGGATTTCGACCAGTTCGACATGCCCCTTGCCCCAATCGCCTTTCGGCTTGATCCAATAACCGGGTTGCTTATCGAAACGACGGTCAAGGTCCTGATAGTGGTCGAAATTACGGTCGCGCTGCAACAAGCCAAAGCCGCGCGGGTTTTCATCCAAGAATGAACTGATCTGCAAATTGACCGGGTTATCAAGCGGACGCCACAGCCATTCGCCATGACCATTATTGATCAAAAGGCCGTCGCTGGAATGAACTTCACCGCGATAATCGTCAAAGTTACGGCGGTGCTGTTCGCCAAACAGGAACATGCCGTTCAATGGGGCCAGTCCGACCTTTTCTACACCATCGCGGAAAAACAGGTTGGCGCGGATATCGGCTTTACTGTCTGAACCCGGCGTAATGTCAAACTGATAGGCCCCGGTGACGCGCGCACTATCAAGCAGCGCATAAACCGTGATTTTACGTTCACCTTTTTTCGGCGCGACGATCCAAAATTCACGGAATACCGGGACTTCTTCGCCGGTTGGGCCGGCCAGATCAAGGGCCAAGCCGCGCGCCATCTGACCAATTGATTGGCCTTCGCCCTGAAGACGGAAATAAGACGCGCCTAAGAACCGTGCCAGTTCGTCGCTGCTGGTCACATCCGTCAACGGATAGCGAAGCCGGAACCCGGCATAGCCCTGTGTTGAAAAATCATTGGCCGACAAGCCAAGCTTGCCAAAATCAAACAGTCCCGCGGAATAAGGCACGACCTGCAAATTGCCATCGCGCACAAGATTAATCGCGACCGGCACATCATACATATTGCCCGGATGGAACAGCTCAAGCGAGAAGCCCGACTCTGCCTGACTGAAAAATGCGCGCTGTGACTTAAACCGGATCTGGTCGTAATCATAGGCACTCAGATTGGCCAATGCATCGGGCAAATCGCGATGTGGGTCTTCAAATGGCTTTTTCGCCAAATCGCGGGCGCGATCAATCACCATTTGCGGATCAAACGCCACCGGCGCAGACGTCACAGGCTTTTCTTGATCGGCTGCTGCCGCTGTTGGCACTGGCTGGGGTTCTGCGGTGGCATCGCCTTGATCAGCTGCTGATGCTTCGCCAGTTGCCGCGTCGGCACCCTCTGCTGCGGGTTGCGCAGCATCAGTTTGTGGCTTTGGCGCCGCTTCCGCCTCGGTCTGGTCAGCAGGCTTTGAACCTTGCGCCCATGCACCGTGCGATGCGCCAACCATAATGGCACTGGCGGCAGATGCGATCAGAAGAACACGTTTGAAACTAAGCGCCACGCGCCGTTGATTATTTTGCATGTTTCTCGTTTGAGTTACCCAACCAATGGATTTCTAGAGAATCCTAGCGTTGCTTGTGCGCAAAAAACGAGGCAGGAATGTGTCGCGAAAAGGGAAAGAATCCGCAACATCACCTTACCCAGCCTATCCCCATCATCCCAACTACGCCAAACCGCCCTATGTGCAAAGCGGCATTTTTGCATAGGCTATCGCACTGAAATGCGGGGGTTTTCAGCTTGACAGAACCCAAAATTTAAAACCTTAGGTGGTGTTTCCCGCATGCCATAAAAAAAGGGCCGGCCCATTTCTGGACCGACCCGGATATCAGATGACTGCGAATGCCGATCTGAAAGACGCTTTAATTAGTAGCCAACCGCACAGCCATCTTTGCGCGGATCAGATCCTGCGACATAGCCATTCTCGGCTTTGGCAATCAGCTGTGCGCCGCCAAACCCGAAATTGGTGCTGTCGGGTGTTTCAACCGCAATCGCATGGCCTTTGGCTTTCAAACCATCAATGACGTCGGCACCAAGGGATGCTTCGACGGCCACTTCTAGGCCGGACAACGCCTGCCAACGCGGCGCATCCGCCGCCGTTTGCGGGTCCTGCCCCCAAAGCTGTGTGCGCAGGGTCATTTGAAGATGCCCTTGGGCCTGCATTGGGCCGCCCATGACGCCAAAGCTCATGACGGGGTTGCCGTCATCGCCCATCAAGAACGCCGGAATGATCGTCTGGAACGGACGTTTGCCGCCTGCGACATGGTTTGGATGCCCCGGTGTCAGGCTGAAACCATGACCACGGTTCTGCAAACTGATGGATGTGCCCGGCACCACAACGCCAGAGCCAAAGCCCATATAGTTCGACTGAATAAACGATACCATCATGCCGTTTTCATCGGCTGCCGTGACGTAAACCGTACCACCATGTTTTGGTGCACCAGCCTTGAAGTCCTGCGCCTTATTGGCATCAATCAGGGCCGCACGGGATTTCAAATAATCATCGGACAAAAGATGCTCGACCGTCACATCGGTCATGTGATCAAGGTCGGCGACATAGGCACGCATATCAGCAAAGGCCAGTTTCATCGCTTCAATTTCAAGATGAAGTGCTTCGACCGAGTCTGGTGCGTAATCAGTGATATTGGTATAGCGCAAAATGCCCAAGGCAATCAGGGCCGAAATCCCCTGCCCGTTTGGCGGAATTTCGTGCAGTTTCACTTTGCCAAAGCCTTGTGAAATCGTCCCGACCCAGTCAGCTTTATGGTTGGCCAAGTCTTCTTCGGAAAGGGCCGCACCATGTTCCTTGGCAAAGGCAGCAATCTTGGCCGCCAATTTACCCCGATAGAAGCTTTCCCCCTTGGTCTGGGCAATATCAATCAGGCTTTCAGCAGCTGCTTTGTTGGTGAAAAGCTCGCCCGCTTTTGGCGCTTTGCCACCCGGCAAGAAGGCCTCAGCAAAACCGGGCTGTTTGCCCAAAAGATTGCCGCCCTTTTCCCAAAGGGTGGCAATGATCGGAGAAACCGCAAAGCCGCGCGTTGCATATTCGACAGCCGGTTCAAACAGCTTTTCAAAATCAAGCTTGCCGAATTTATCGGAAATTTCACGCCATGCGGAAACCGCACCGGGTGTGGTGACCGCTTCCCAACCGCGCTGGGGCATGGTGTCGGCACCGGCAAAACGTTCTGCGTTCCACGCCGCTGGTGCACGACCAGATGCGTTCAAACCATGCAGTTCTTTGCCATCCCAAATAATGGCATAGGCATCAGATCCCAAACCATTGCCGGTCGGTTCAAGCACGGTCAGCGCAATGGCCGATGCCAAGGCGGCATCCGCGGCGTTACCACCTGCGAGCAACATGCGCAAACCGGCCTGTGCGGCCAACGGCTGCGATGTGGAAACGATATTGCGCGCCAAAACCGGTGACCGGCGTGAGGCATAAAGCGCGTCATGACGAAGTTTCATTGAAGTCTCCTGGTAATGGCTTAATCGCCATCTTGTTCATCGGTGGCAGCGCGGTCTTTACGGCGCATTTTCAAGACCGAACGGACGCTGAAAATAACAGACAGCAAGGCCGCCGCCAGCAACACAGCCGAAATCGGACGGGTAAAGAAGACTGTCCAGTCCCCATCACTCATCAAGGCACGACGCAGGTTGGTTTCGGCAATTGGCCCCAAAATCACACCCAGCACCAACGGTGCCAACGGATAATCAAGGGATTTAAGCCCATAGCCAACCAGACCAATCGCACCGAGCAAATACAAGTCCGTCACGCGGTTATTAAGCGCAAAGGCCCCAATCACGCAGCAGATCATCACAGTCGGCACAATGAACTGTTTCGGAATGTCGGTGACGCGCAAGAACAGGCGCATCGACAACACGCAAACCACCAGCATCATCAAGGACGCAACAATCATGGCAATGAACATGCCATAGGCCAGATCCGCATTATCCATGATCAAACGCGGGCCAACCGAAATGCCATGCACCATAAGGGCGGCCATCAAAATGGCGTCCACCGCTGATCCCGGAATCCCAAGGGCAATCATCGGGATCAAACCGCCACCCGCCGTGGCAGAGTTTCCGGCCTCTGACGCGATCACGCCGTCTGGCGTGCCTTTGCCAAATTCTTCCGGATTTTTCGAACTGCGCTTGGCTTGGTCATAGGCCAACAGGTTGGCAATCGAGCCACCGGCACCCGGCAGCGCGCCAATAAACACACCAATCAGTGATGACCGAACAAGGTTCACCGGATGCATCAGAACTTCGCGCATCACAGCCCAGGTCTTGAACTCGATCACGTCGGGGATCAGCGCACCTTTGGTGCCTGTTTTACCGTCATCTTCGACTTCGCTCATCAGCTGGCTGATGGCAAAGATACCGATCAGAACGATCAGGAACGGCAGACCCGGCATCAAAATATCAGAATCAAACGTCAAGCGCGGGCGGCCCATCATCGGGTCCGGACCAACCGTTGCCAATCCCAAACCAATCACGCCAGCGATCAGGCCACGCATCAGGGAATTCCCCACAAGGCTGGCGACAATCGTCAGGGCAAAAACGATCAACGAGAAATATTCCCAAGGACCGAGTTTCACCGCGATCAAAGCCAGCGGCGGCGCGGCAACGATCAGAATGATGGTGGAAATAACCGTTCCAAAGAACGATGACCAAACCCCAAGTGAAAGCGCACGTCCGGGTTCCCCGCCACGTGCCATCGGAAAGGCATCAAAGGTTGTGGCGACCGAACTTGGTGTTCCAGGAATGCCCAAAAGGGCCGCACTGATCAAACCACCGGTATAACCACCGACATAGACCGACAACATCACCGAAACACCCTGTAGCGGGTCCATGGTAAAGGTCAGCGGCAAGGTCAGAATAATCGCCATCGTCACCGTAAAGCCGGGAATGGCGGCGGCAACGATCCCGGCGACAGAGCCGATCAACATATAAATCAGGGTATCGAATGCGAAAACCTGATGGGCACCGGCAAGAAATGCATCCAACATGATCGTAAACTTTTTTTAGCCCGCGAACAGCACGCCGCGCGGAAGAAACACGTTAAAGACCTCAGCAAACAGCAGATTCAAGCCGACCGAGAAAATCAGGGCGGCGATTACAGACTGAATAATGGTCTTTTTCGAAATGCCTGCGATCATAAGCTGGGCGATCATCAGAAAGACAAAGGTCGCCAGCGAAAACCCGGCATAGGGCAAGGCGGCGAGATAGACCACCAGCAAGCCAAACAGCGCAAAGGCAACTTGGCGCGCCCGGATCCATCGGCGCAAAGCCCCACTGAGGCCGTACAAATGACCGGTTTTGCGAATGTCAATTACCGCACGGATCGCAGCAATCAGGCACAACACCGCCAGAACGGCAAAAACCAGCTTGGGGAATGATCCCGCACCAAGCGGTTCCCAACGCGATGTTGGCAATGCGCCAGCCCGGACCGACAGATAAACTGAGCCCAAACCAAAGACGATGTATGAAATCAGCCGCGCGAATTCCGTTCTTGCACGACGAGCAGCGGATGCATCTGCACCCGCTGCTGCTGATTTCTCAGTGCCGTTCGTCATCCTGCGAGCTTGCCAACCAGACGGTTAACAGTTTCAGACAGTTTGCCGAGATAGGCTTTGTATTCTTCCTGACCAAGGAACATCGGCTCAGAACCAACATTCTTGATTTTGGCGCGGACGTCTTCTTTCTGCATGACTTTTTCCAAGTCAGCTTCAAGCGCATCAGCGATTTCCTGCGGGGTGCCTTTTGGCAGAACAACGCCGCGGGTCACAGCAAGATCAAGGTCTTTGCCAAGCTCTTTGAAGGTCGGAACGTCCGGTGCTTCTTCGGTACGCTCAGGCATACCAACAGCAGCAAAGATCAAGTCGCCATTTTCAACGAACTGACCAGCAGACGAAACGTCACCGATTGCAACGTCAATGTTACCACCAACCAGTGCACGGATACGCTGACCGGTACCTTCGTAGCCGACATAAGAGAACTGAATACCGTATGCGTCTTCGATCATTGCCATGTGCAAGTGCGGCACACCAGCAAGGGTCACACCGGCGCGCACCGCACCCGGGTGTGCTTTGGCATAAGCAACCATTTCATCAAAGGTCGAGAAGTTGTCGTTTTTCGCAATCGTCAGGTACTGCGGCGACGAGGTGACCAACGCGATCGGCATGAAGCTGTCCCAGTTAAGGTCAGTGATGCCCGTACCATTTGAAATCAGCAAACCTTCGTGGATTTGCGACATGGTATAGCCATCTGCCGGACGTTTGGCGAACTCAGCCAAACCAATATTACCGCCAACACCAGGCATATTGATAACCGGAACAGCCTGACCGGTTTCTTCTGCCAGACCCTGTGCAACGATACGCATCAGCGTGTCACTGCCGCCACCCGGGCCCCAAGGCACGATGAATTCGATCGGTTTCGTCGGATAGTCTTGCGCCTGAACCGGGCCAGAAATGGCAGCAGCCATCAAACCAGCGGCAACGGCAATCTTGCGGAACATATTAAGAGCCTCCTGAATAAACATGTCCAGATCAATTAAAACCAATTAAATTTTGGTTCCGTCATTTTGTCATCACATTGTTGTCATCCGAATCTTTTATCTGCAACCCTAAAAACGCATATGCACTTATTTTTTCGCCATTTATTGCAGTTTCACGTTCAAAATTATTGCAAAACCAAGAAGACTGGCGTTACTTAAAATCAGATATACACTTTAAATTGGTTTGGATTGGTTTGAAATGATTGAAATTGATGGCACCATGAGCCTCTATTTGGTTTGGGGCGCTGCCATGCTGTTTGCGGGCGTTGTTGGCGGCATCATGGCCGGGCTTCTTGGCGTAGGCGGCGGGATTGTGATTGTGCCGGTGCTCTATCACTTTTTGACCACCATGGGTGTGGATGAAACGCTGCGCATGCAGGTCGCCGTTGCCACATCGCTGACGACAATCATCGCAACCGCGATCTCCTCGACACGCAGTCACTATAAAAAGGGGTCGGTTGATACAGCCCTGTTAAAACATTGGGGACCGGCGATTATCGTTGGTGTGATCATCGGCACCGCCATTGGCGGGTTTGCAGATGGTCGGGTTCTGACCATTGTGTTTGCTGTTGTCGCACTTTTGGTTGCTGCAAACATGATCCTGATTAAGGACCGTGAAACCGACGAACAGAAAAAACCATCCAAACCGGTTTGGGCCGTTCTGGGCGTCATCGCCGGTGGCTTGTCGGCCATGATGGGGATCGGGGGCGGTACGATCTGTGTGCCGGTTCTGAACTTCCTTGGATATGACATCCGCCGCGCGGTTGGGACGTCGGCTGCCATTGGTTTGATCATCGCCATTCCAGGCACGATTGGCTATGCCATGTCGGGCATTGGTGTCGAAGGTCGCCCACCCTTCTCGTTGGGGTATGTGAACGTTTTGGCCGCCGCCCTTTTGATCCCGATGACCGTACTTTGCGCGCCAATTGGTGCACGCATCGCGCACACCATTCCGCGCCGGGCACTTCGCATGTGCTTTGGGCTGTTTCTGGCTGTCACATCATTGAGAATGTTCTATGATCTGATTAGCTGATATAAGCTCAGACCGAAATTAAACCCGAACCAGTCCACTGGGAAATAACACCTGAAAATAAGGGTGCGGATTGGTTCGGACGCAGGGAACGCCATAAAAAAAGAATAACGACCATGTATGATATCGCGACTCAATCTTTGGCCGAGAAACTTAAAGCAGGCTTTTCAGACGGCAGCTTCGTCAAAGAAGGTCGCGTCATCCCCGAACGCCATCTTGCCGAACAGCTTGATGTCGGACGCCGCGCCCTGCGTAAGGCGTTTGACCTGCTTGAGAGCGAAGGTCTGATTTGGCGACGACAAGGACAAGGCACCTTTGTCGGCACCCCGCCAACGCCGCGCCTGCGCAAACTTGAAGGCATCGCGACCAAAACCAGCCCGTTCGAAATCATGGAAGTCCGCCAGGAAATCGAACCATCCATGGCACGCTTTGCCGCCCTTCGCGCATCGCAGGGCGATATTGATGCCATGCGGACCATGGTTGAAAATGCCGCCCGCGCGACGACACAGGGCGAATATGAAAAATGGGATGCTGCGTTTCATCAGAAACTGGCCGAATCGGTAAAAAACACCCTGTTTCTGGCGGTGTTTGAGGCGGTTAACGCCGTCCGACGTGACGCCGCGTGGTCACGTCTGCGCGAAAGCAGCCATTCTGGCAGTCTGATCAATGACCTGAGCCGCCAACATCATGAAATTGTCGATGCCATTGAAATGCGCGACCCCAAACGCGCCGAAGACGCCATGCACCGGCATCTGGCACAGGTCGAACAGGCCCTAAAACAAAGCTGATCTTGGAATTACTTTAAACTGCCCAGCCCCCGAACCAACTGCACCAATTCGCATACCTTAACCGGGCAGCTTCGAATTGGCTCAGCCTTGTGGCGCGAACCCATCGAACATCCCGAAATAGGGTTTCGCTGGTGGGCTGGCATATGCCCCCGCCTTGCTGGTCTGAAGCCCCAGCATCGCCATGGCTTCAACCATCTTAACGGCGGCACTGACCCCATCAATCACCGGCACGCCAAGTTCGGACTGCAAGCGATCGGCAATATCGGTCATGCCCGCACAGCCCAAAACAATGGCCTCTGACCGGTCTTTGGCCAGGCTGGTTTCCGCCTGCTTTTTCAAGGCCAAATAGGCCGAAGACGCCCCAGATCCTTCAAAATCAAGCGTCCGCACCCCAGCTGCGCGCACAACACATTGCGACGCTGCCCCGTATTTTTCCACAAGGTGCTCCAACGGTCGCACCGAAACCGACATCGGTGTCACAATCGAAAACCGCGACGCGACGGCAGCAGCCATCCGAAGTGCGCCTTCGCACAGCCCCATAACCGGCGCATTGGTTAAACACCGTGCCGCATCAACGCCGGTATCATCAAAGCAGGCCACGACATATCCACGGATTGGATCGGCGGCATGACTTGGGTCTGCTTCCAGTTCGCGAATAACCGAAAGCAATCCGACACTGGCAAAGGCCTCGTCATAGTATCCCTCGATGCTGGCCGGGCCAAAGGATGGATTAAGGGCGATGATTTCGGTTTGTTGCGCGACAATTTTGCCCGCCTGATCGCCGACCTTTTTGGTAAAGCCCTCAGACAGGTTGGGATTAATCACCGCAATCCTGCTCATGCCTTTTGTCCTTTGCGCATCCGAAGGATCGCCACCGACCCAAGCGCCAGCGCAATCACCAGGAACGAGAACCCGGTGGTCACGGTGCCCAGCGCATACAGAACCGGCGTCGTGACATTGGTCGTCATGCCATAAATCTCAAGCGGCAGGGTATTAAGCGCACCGGCTGTCATAAGCGTTCGGGCGAACTCGTCATAGGACAGGGTAAAGGAAAACATCGCCACCCCGATCAGGCTGGGGCCCACCATTGGCAAGACAACATATTGAATGGTTTGCCAGTTGCTTGCGCCCAGATCACGGGCGGCTTCCTCGTACGACGGATCAAACCGGTTAAACACGGCAAACATGATCAAAAGCCCAAACGGGAAGGTCCATGTCAAATGCGCACCAAGGGCCGAGGTAAACCATTGTGGCTGCCATTCGATGATGTTGAAGAGCAAACCAATCCCAAGCGAAATCAGGATTGATGGCACGATCAAGCTGGCAATCGCCAGATAGAACACAATGCTGTCGCCCTTAAACCGACGGCGGAACGCCAGACCGGCCATGAAAGACACAACAACCGTCACCACCATGACAATCAGGCCAAGCTTAAGCGACCTTAAAAACGATCCACCAAAGTCGCCCACCGCCTGTCGTTCAAACAGATTACCAAACCAATGGAACGAAAACCCGTTCATCGGGAAGGTCAAACCGCCATTTTCCCCCTGAAAGGACAGAATAAAGATCGTCAGCATCGGTCCGTATAAAAACAGAACAAACAGGGCGAAAAACGCAGCGAGGACATAAAAGCTTGTCGGGCGCCGTTCACGTGTTTTGCGTGCATCTGCCATGATCACAGCTCCTTCCGGATATCAACCAGTCGCAACAACGCGGTTACGATCAACAGAACCGTAATCAAAAGCACCACCGCACTGGCCGCCGCGGCCGGATATTGCAACAGGCCAATTTCGTTGGAAATCTGCAAACCAACCGATGCACTTTGCCCGCCACTCATCAAACGAACTGTGATGAAATCCCCCATCACAACCGTGATGACAAAGATCGATCCAATCGCAATGCCCGGCTTGGACAACGGCACGATCACTGATTTTAAGGTTTCAAATCCGCTGGCGCCCGCATCGCGGGCCGCCTCGATCAAGGAACGGTCAATGCGCATCATCGAATTAAAGATCGGCACCACCATAAACAGCGCATAAAGGTGCACATCGGCCAACACGACAGCAAAGTCGGAAAACAGCAAGAATTCAAGCGGCTGATCGACAATGCCAAGATTGATCAGGGCCGAGTTCAAAAGCCCGTTTCTGCCCAAAAACGGAATCCACGAAATCATGCGGATAATGTTTGATGTCCAAAACGGGATGGTACAGACCATGAAAAGCACGATCTGCCAGGTTAAACTGCGCACGTGGAAGGCTAGGAAATAAGCCACTGTAAACCCGATCAACAGGGTAAACAGCCACGTCAGAGCCGCATATTTCAATGTATTGAGATAGATGCTCCAGGTCACCGAAGACCCAAGCAAATAGCTGTAATTTTCTAAAATAAAATCAGGCAGAATCCGGTACTCGTCATAGTCCCAGAAGCTGACAATCACGATGGTCACCAACGGAATGACAAGAAAGACCGCAAAGATCGCCGCCATTGGCGTGATCAAAAAATAGGACGATCGTTTGGACGTATCAGAAGCCATGGTCTGTCCCTGAATGCCTGCCAGTTTGACGCTAAAATGTGCGGATAAAGTCTGGCATTTGAAATTCATAAACCGAATGCCGGGCGCAGCCAAAACCGCGCCCGATCATGATGTTTCGCCCGCTTAGGCAGCGATGAATTCGTTCCATTTGCGGATCATGTGCTTGTTCTCGTCCATGACAGAGTTCCAGCAGGCGACCGAGCCCATGCGCTCTTCATAGGAACCGCCATCGCGGACTGCACCGGCTTTTTCCATAACCTTGCCTTCTGGGCTCAGGATATCGCCTTCGGCCGCTTCGCCTTCCATCCAGAAGCCCCACTCGTCTTCGGACATGAATTTCTTGGCGGTTTCAGGGGCCGCACTGTAGTAGCCCTGACGGTTCAGATATGCACCAACCCAGCCTGACAGATACCAATCGATATATTCGTATGCCGCTTCGAGTTCGAGGCCCGAAAGATGCTTGGCAAGACCAATGCCGCCACCCCATGCGCGGTAACCTTCTTTAAGCGGCTGGTACTTACATGCGATGCCTTTGGAACGCACGGCGGCCACTGCTGGCGACCACATGGACTGAATAACCACTTCGCCCGATGCCATCAGATTGACCGACTCATCGAAGCTTTTCCAAAACGCACGGAACTGACCTTCGTTTTTGGCATCGATCATGATCGCAATCGTCTTATCGATTTCGTCCTTGGTCATGTTACCTTTATCGCCATAGGTAACTTTACCCATCGCTTCGCAAACCATGGCGGCATCCATAATCCCGATCGACGGAATGTTTAGGATCGACGCCTTGCCTTTAAAGGCCGGGTCCAGCAAATCGGCCCAGCTATCAATCGGGCGATCAATCAGGTCCGGACGGATGCCAAGGGTATCGGCGTTATAAATCGTCGGGATCAGGGTCATCCACTGGGTCGGTTCTGACGCGAAATCAACGCTGTCTTTGCCTTCAACGAAACCAACCGTATGGGGGGCTGTACCCTGCGCGATTTCGGAATCCGGGGTCAGCTTGCCGTCAATGAACAGCTTTGAAATATACTTATAGTTTTTAAGCTTGGTGGTATCCATCGGCTGCATGGTGCCGGCTGGGAAAACCTTTTTACAAATCCAGTATTCGATATCGGCGATATCAAATGAATTTGGCTGGGTCACCGCACGCTGTGCCACCGCATCGGAATCAAGGGCGGTCATCTGCAAGGTAAAGCCAAGGTCTTCTTTGACCTTGTCACCAATGGCGTTGATGTTCGAAACACCCGTGCCGAACTGGCGCAGCGTCACATTTTTAATGTTCTGCGCCCAGATGGTCGGAAAACCGGTAATCGCACCCGAACCAATCGCAGCACCGGTTGCGACCGCCGCACCCTTAACGAAACCACGGCGGGATACAGCATTATCGGTTAGAAGATTCTTCGCTGATTTTTTGATGTCGATCGTCATGTGAAGCACTCCTGATAGTTTGTTTGGTTTGTTTTTCGTTTACGCCAGAACGTGTGCGTGTTCGGGCTTCCAATAGGCGATGAACTTGTCCTGTCGCCTTACAGGCGCCTGCCGAAATTCGCTTTCGGTCTTCATCAGGGTTATCTCCTTGCCGTCGCTTGTTGTCGCGACGATCCGGACCCACAGGCCGAGATACTCGACCGTGGTAATTTCAACCGGGATTTGCCCGTTTACGGTGTCTTCCGGGGCATTTTGATCCAGACCGATCAGGTCGGTGCGGATGGTAAATTCAATGTCTTCGCCCGCTTTGCCATCGGCAAAACCCGGCAGGAAAAAGCTATCGGGCCCCCGCGCAAGCAACGTCCCCGCCGGGCTTGATTGCGACACCTTGCCCTTAAAGATGTTTTGACCGCCCATGAAGTTGGCGATGAACCGGGATTTTGGCTGATTAAAGATTTCCTGCGGGCTGCCTTTTTGGCGAATGATCCCGTCTTCCATCACCACCACCATGTCCGAAAGGGCCAATGCCTCATCCTGGGCGTGGGTGACATGGACAAAGGTAATGCCAAGTTCCTGCTGCAGGCGGCGCAACTCATCACGCATCCGGGCGCGCAAAAACGGATCAAGCGCCGAAAGCGGCTCATCAAGCAAAAGAACCGACGGTTCGGTAATCAATGAACGTGCCAGTGCAATACGCTGTTGCTGCCCACCGGAAAGCTGATCGGGTTTTCGATCCGCAAAGGTTTCCATTTGAACACGCGCCAGCATTTCCTTGGCCCGTTCGGCGCGCTCGGACGCCGAAACGCCTTGCATCTTAAGGCCAAACGCAACGTTCTCGGCACAGGTCATGTGTGGGAAAAGCGCGTAATTCTGGAACATCATTGCCGTGCCACGTTTGACCGGTGGCAATTCGGTGACGTTGCGATCCCCGATCAAAAGATCGCCTTCGCTGATCACTTCATGACCGGCAATCATGCGCAATGTTGTTGATTTTCCACAGCCCGACGGACCAATCAAACAGCAATACGCCCCTGCCGGAATTTGCAGATCAATCGATTTGACTGCGTGTGTGCTGCCGTAAAACTTACTGACAGCAATCAATTCAATCGCTCCGTTGCCCTTCATCCGTCCACCCGTCGCTGCATGCAAAATTGTTAACAATATTATTCGGGATTGCAGGCAAGATACGTGCCACTTGGCTTTATTGGCTGTTTCATGCGGGATTCGATAGATTTAAGCCTCAAGACCTCGGAATTGCACCAGATACGTTGCCCGTTTTCGGACCATCATTTGGCTATTTTTTACGCACATTGGTTTATTTGTTCATTACTCAGGCAATTTTGCGGTGAGGCGGAAACAGTTTCCTTTGATTTTTTATTGTCCAAATCGTCAACAATTTTGTAGAAATATATTCGGAAGTATGAACTCAAACGGCGGAAAGAATCGTCACGATGGCCAAGGCCGAGCAAACAGGCCCCTATAAGGGCAGCGAAAAACTGCGCCCAGAGGAAATGATCTATCAGGAAATGCTCGACGCGATCCTTGATCGCCGGTTGGAACCGGGCATGAAACTGGTCGAAGAAGATCTGGCTAAGACGTTTGGCGTCAGCCGCGCGCGCATTCGCGCCACCTTCCTTCAGCTTGCACACGACAAACTGATCAACCTGATCCCCAATCGCGGTGCCTTCATTGCCGAACCGACCATCAACGAAGCCATCGAAGTCTTTTCGGCCCGGCGCATGATCGAAGACGGTGTGGCACGCAAAGTCGCAACCAGCATGACGCCCGAACGCGCCAAACAAATCAAAAGCCATCTGGCCCGCGAACACGCCGCCCATCATGACGGCGACCACAGAACCGCGATCATTCTATCGGGTGAATTCCACCTTCTTCTCGCACGGCTCACCGGCAACCTCGTGATCGAGGAATTCCTAGAACGGCTTATTCTGCGCACCTCGCTGATCATTGCGATGTATGAAAGCCCGCAACCGGTTGATTGCTCCCACAGCGAACATGACCAGTTGCTTGATGCCCTGCTCAGCGGGGATCCCGATGTGGCGGCGGCGGAAATGTCCCGTCACCTTGATGCCATCCGCGATCGTCTGCAGCTTCAGCGCCCCAAACCGGGGAAAACTGACTTTGCCAGCATCTTTGGCCGCACCCCGACCTCAGAAGCCAGCTAAGCCACCACAAAACCACCCCCACAGCTCATTCTTCTGATCATTGGCCGCGCCATGGCCCGCGCCGCCGCCAAATGAATTGGCATAGACATCTGTCCACGACCAAACCCCGCTGACGACGATAGGCGCAGCCATCCGCTAAGCTTGCGTCCCAAAGCGGCCAATCCAGTATGGGGCTGCCCCGTCAATCCCGACGCCGCCAAACACCCCATCGTGGTATTTAGGAACATCCCCCACCACCAGCCGTTGAATCACAAAGGTTCCTATTTGATGTTCGGCTCGTAACGATCCGCGGCAAAGAACGAACCATGCGGGTTTGGACCCGTCGCCGCATAATTATCATATTGTATGATGTTTACATCCCAGCGCCGAGAACCTAAGCTGCGCCCAGTTTAAAAACACTGCGCCCTTTGGACCGCCACGATGCATGGCATGTTTTGCGGTTCAGACGTGATTGCGCGGAATACATCAGGTTACAGGACTTAACCCACAGGAGACCGATATGCTTAGTGGACAGCATTATATTGCAGGCGAATGGCTTAACGGCCCGGACGTTTTTCAGGCCGACAATCCGTCAACCGGCAACAAACTGCCAACCAAATTCCAGCACGGCACCGAAGAACTGGTCGATCAGGCCGTTCAGGCCGCACAAAGCTGTGCCGAAGAATTCGCTGCGATGCTGCCGGCAAAACGCGCTGAATTTCTGCGCGCGATTGCTGATGAAATTGACGCACGCGGCGATGACATCACCGAAATCGGAACGCTTGAATCCGCCCTGCCTGCTGCACGCCTGACCGGCGAGCGCGGCCGTACGGTTGGCCAGCTGCGTTTCTTTGCCGATTGGATCGAAGAAGGTTCATGGTTCGAAGCCCGTATTGAAACCGCACAGCCAGATCGCGAACCGCTGCCAAAACCTGATCTGCGTGTGATGAACAAGGCGCTTGGTCCGGTTGGCGTGTTTGGCGCATCCAACTTCCCGCTGGCCTTTTCGACTGCTGGCGGTGACACCGCATCGGCATTGGCTGCGGGTTGCCCGGTTGTGTTCAAGGGCCACGCAGCCCATCCTGGAACCTCGGAACTTGTTGCCAAGGCCATCGAAGCAGCGATTGCCAAAACCGGCATGCCAAAAGGCGTCTTTAGCTTGATACATGGCGGCACACGCAAAGTCGGCCAGGCACTGGTTGCCCATCCGCTGATTAAGGCGGTTGGCTTTACCGGTTCGACCGGTGGCGGCCGTGCGCTGTTTGATATTGCGGTATCACGCCCGGAACCGATCCCGTTCTATGGCGAACTTGGCTCAAACAACCCGGTCTTCCTTCTGCCCAAAGCCATGGGCGAAAAAGCCCGCGAAATCGCCAAGGGCTGGGTCGGGTCGCTGACCATGGGTGTTGGCCAGTTCTGTACCAACCCGGGCCTTTTGATCGCGGTTAAAGGTTCGGATCTTGACGCCTTCGTCGATAAGGCCGCATCCGAACTGGGTCAGATTGATGGTGCCACCATGCTGACCGACCGCGTTTCAAGTGCCTATCATGATGTCACCGACACCATGAGCAAACATGGCAAAGTGACCTGTGAACTCAAACGCCGCGATTCTGATGGCAAGTTCGAAGGCAGCCCGGCGATCTTCCGCACCACGGCAGCTGATTGGAAAGCCAACCCGGAACTGGCCGAAGAAATGTTTGGCCCGGCTGGCATCATCGTCGAGTGTGACAGCGTTGATGAAATGATCGAGCTGTCATCGACCCTGATCGGTCAGTTGACCGCAACCGTTCATATGGTTGATGGCGATTCGGATGTTGCAGGCAAACTGCGCCCGGCATTGGAAAAATGTGCGGGTCGTATCTTGATCAATGGTTGGCCGACCGGTGTCGAAGTTTGCCATTCCATGGTTCACGGTGGCCCATACCCGGCAAGCACGGATTCACGCTCAACCTCGGTCGGGTCGCTTGCGATCAAACGCTTTATCCGTCCGGTGTCTTATCAGTCTTTCCCGGATGCGCTGCTTCCAGCCGCCATTCAGGATTCCAACCCGCTGAACATTCCGCGTTTGGTCAACGGTAAGTGGCAGATGCCAAGCTAAGCCAATAACGGCAAATCATCCGACATGTAAAAGGCGCGGCCATTTGGTCGCGCCTTTTTGTATGAGGATTACTTTAACCTAAGCATTATCAGGCATCACGCGGCACACCGTTTGGGTCATCACTGCCGCGTTGATACTTAAAGGTGCCGGTCGCAGTTCCGATCACATCACCGTCGGCGTTATAGGCTGTGGCCTGCGTAAAGACGACCTTGCGCCCACCACCTTGTTTCTTGCCAACCACCCGCACAGTGCCATCTTTGCCCATGCCCACGAAATTGGTGGTCAGGGTCAGTGTGACCGACCTTCGAACGTTTCCGGGCACCGCACAGTAACAAACGGCATACCCCGACACCGTATCCATTAATGTCGCCAACACCCCGCCGTGCAAAATCCCCGCGCGGTTTCGGTGATGATCCTGAATGTCGAGTTCCATAACAGCATGGTTTTCCGCCCATTCCACCAAACGATATCCAAGGTGGTCCTGCAAGCCACTGCCATGGGCCTGCTCGTAAGCAAGATTATCATCCATATCGTCGGTATTCAGTGCGGTCATGTGCGCGACCTTTGCCGTGAAAATTTATCGATCTATAGCAGATATTCATCCCATGGGTGAAACGCATCTGTGCTGTGTAAAACACCCTTAATAGGCTGCCATGATCGGCAACAAAACCCTGGATTACATCAAAGCGCGCGGCAGCCAGGACCGAAATGAGATAAACAAATCAAAACCTTATGCCTATCGTTCTCCAAACAAGAACGGGTGAGCGGTGAAACGAGAATAGTCGTGCTGACAGGTGTTTGGTATCCCTTAGATCACCGAAGAGACAGAGAAAGCCGTAAAGGAAAACATCATGTCCACGATTGCATACAAAGACAGCACCACCATCGAACGTGACGTCCGCGCTGGCTGGTTCACCAGTTTCGTAAATGCACTTCAGGTTGCCATCATCATGAAGGCATCCAGCGCAAAAAATCATGCCGAACTGACGGCAGACTGGAACAAAGCCTGGCACCAGGTCGAGGGCTAATTCGCCCTCACCCGGCCAGCCGGTTCTCGCACGTGATCGCAAGAACCGTTAAAGCGCTTGACGCTTTTGGTTGAACCACCGAAAACGGTTCTATGCAAAAGTTTGATATCGTGACCATCCGGTTGTTTGTCGCCATTGTGCGCGCCGGAAGCATTAATGAAGCAGCCCGACGCGAACATATCGCGACATCGGCCGTTAGCCGCCGCATCGGCGAGCTTGAAGCCATGTTGGGCGTCAAACTATTGCGCCGCCTGCCGCGCGGGGTCGAACCGACCGAAGAAGGCGCTATTTTTGCCCGCTACGGCGAAAAGCTTTTGGGCGACCTGAACCATCTTTCCAATGAATTGCGTGATTTCAACGTCGGCGAAAAAGGCAAAATCTATCTTGCCGCCGTGACGTCTGCCATTTTGACCGGCCTGCCGCGTTTTTTGGCCGATTTCGAACGCGATTTTCCCGATATTACTGTTGATGTACGTGAACTGACATCCCGCGAAAGTGGCGAGGCCATCCGCGAAGGACGCGCTGATTTGGCCATTCTTGCCGATAACAGCCCGCGCGGTGATTTAAAGCACGATGTGTTTTGTGATGATCCGATCTGGGTTGTGACCCCAAAGGGCCATCCGCTTATTCCCGATCCATCCAATCCAAAACCGGTTAAATTCGCCGAAGCCGCCAAATACGACATCATTTCGTTATTTGAAGGCGGGGTGATTGACGATCTGATCAGCGAAGCCGCGGCAAAAATCAAACTTGATATGCATCCACACATCAAAGTCGTTCGTTTCGGCTCGTTGCGTCAAATGATCGCGGCTGGACTGGGCATTGGATTTTTGCGAAAAAGCTCTGTCGCGGGATATGTCGGGCACATGAATATATCAGGTGCCCCAATTGCCGATGCGTGGGCCAAGCGGCAGTTGCTAATCGTCCATGAAGGCGACGAAAACCTGACCAGTGCCGCGCGAACCTTCCGCGATTACCTGTTGAAAAAATCCGCTGAGACCGAATTTAAACCGGTGTTGGGATAACAACTTCAACTGCCAGCAAACTCACGATCAGGCCGATCGCGCCATGCGTTCCGCCCACAGATCATGCCCCGTTGGGCCAAGCGGCACAGCAAACCTGCCAAACCGCGCCACGTGACGGTTGGCTTCTTCGACGACCAATGCCGGAAGGTCTTCCCACTGGCCGATGGGTTCCAGAACTTCGATTTCTTCGCCTGGGCGGGCTGAAATCAATTCGGGCAAATCATCGCGCGCATGCGTTCCACCGCCCGCCAGCATCGGAATAATCAGGGCGTTTTTCCGCGATCCTAAATCGCGCCAGTCGGCAAGTGACGGGTGGCCTTCTATATTACCCACCACAACTTCGGCCGCACCACACAATCGCGACAAATCATTGCCAAATCGCACGGTTTCCGGCAGTGCCTCGGTCAGGGTTTTCAGGCCATGGGGCACAAGAAACACAGATGTTTCCGCCGCACTCCATGCCCGCCGGTTCAGGGCATCATGGACATGATTGGCAACCATTTCGGTAAAGCCCGGCAAGTTGATCGCGGGCGGCAACACCACCGCATCATCAAGGCCCGCCGCCAAAAGCTTCTTTGGCAGCTCTTGAAAGACAAGGTAGCCTTCGCTGAAAAACAGCGGGAAAACGATCAAGCGATCACCGTCGCCATCGCGCTTTATCTGGACAAACTGATCGGACAAGGATGGTTGGCTGCGCATATAGCCGAACGCGACGCGACCATCCCAAAGCGGGGCGACCTTTGTCGCCAGCGCGCCTGCGGGATCACCGCCATTGCCGCTGTTACCGTGGGCAACCATCATCAATGTTGGCATTTCAAACTGCGTCATGCCGATCCAACCATGCTTAGTGTTTCAAAATTAACCTAAGACGCAGTACGCAGGATGCAACCGATTGGATTTCTGCAAACGTGTTTTTAAGTGATATCCCGATGACCCAAGAACTATTGCACCAGATCCCAACGCGGCTGCCCGCCAAAACGATCATGCATAAAATCAACCAGCAGCCGTATGCGCGATGATAACTGTCTGCTCGGCGGATAAAGCAACGACAAAAACAATTCCGGCGGGGCGTAGTCACACAAGACCGTAACCAATCGACCGGTTTGTAACTCGGCACCGGCGATAAAAGTCGGAAGCTCCGCAATGCCCAGCCCGGCCACGGCCGCATCGCGCAGGACTTCGGCATTGTTACAGCAAAACACGCCATTGACCTGTACCGCGACCGGCCCGTCTGGCCCGGTCAGTTTCCACGCCGCCCCGGATGGCAAATTTCCGTAATGCAGGCATGGCAATGTTGCGAGATCGCGAATATCAACCGGTTCACCGTGTTTGTGAATGAATTCTGGGGATGCGCACAGAACCCGCTTCATCGGGATGATTTCATGATCAATCAGGGCCAGCGTTTCAGTCGGGCGACTGATGCGCACGGTGATGTCAAACCCATCCGCGACCGGATCGATAAAATGATCATTAAGTGCCAGCTCCACCCGAATGTCGGGATAAAGACGGGCAAAATCGACCAAGGCGGGCCCAAGATGCAGGGTCCCAAACGACATCGGCGCATTGATGCGAATATCGCCGGTCGGTGTTTCACGGCTTTCGCGGATGGAATCTTCGGCCTCAGTCAAATCGGCCAAGATCGCCTTTGCGCGCTGATAATAGGCCTGCCCAGATGGCGTGACGGAAACCTGACGCGTGGTGCGGTTCAAAAGCTGCACGCCGAGATCATCTTCAAGCGCGACAACCGCGCGGTTTACCTGGGACCGTGATTGACCAATGGTCCGCGCCGCCGCGGCGAAGCTTCCGTCTTCAACCACGCGAATGAATGTCTGCAGGCTGGCCAGCTTATCCATAATATTCCTGTTCACGTACCATCACGATGCCGCCTATTGTCGCGTTTTATGCAACACTATGGGCATTATTACATAAATTGTCTCAATTTCTGAAAAGCGTATTCTGGCTTCAACATGAAAGCAGCCGACGGAGGCAGATATGCTGATGAAATTAGATGGCGAAACACGTGGTCGCGCGCAGTTTGGCTGGTTGGATTCCAACCACACCTTTTCGTTTGGGCACTATTACGACCCCAATCGTATGGGTTGGGGGCCGCTTCGGGTGATCAACGAAGACCGGGTTATTGCGGGTGCCGGGTTTGACACCCACGGCCATAAGGACATGGAGATCATTTCCTATGTGCTTGATGGTGCGCTGGAACACAAAGACAGCATCGGAACCGGTTCTGTAATCCAGCCGGGCCGTTTGCAACGCATGACTGCGGGAACCGGCATTCGTCATTCGGAATACAACCATTCGAAAACCGATCCGGTCCATTTCCTTCAAATCTGGATCATTCCAGAGGCCGCAGGGCTTGAGCCCGGCTACGAGGAAAAGGAAATCGCGCGTAGCGATACGGGATCAGGCTTGTCGTTGATTGGGTCGCGCAGCGGCCGCGATGGATCGATCACCATCCATCAGGATGTCGATCTGTATGTCGCACACCTAAATGACGGTGAAAATGCCAGCCACAAACTCGCCAAAGGCCGCATTGCCTGGGTACAGGTCGCACGTGGCAACCTGACTTTGAATGGCGAGGCCCTCAAGGCCGGTGATGGTGTTGCGATCAAGGACGAAGACGAACTTGTCTTTACCGATGCCAACAACGCCGAGGCCCTTGTTTTCGACATGGCCACATAAACGTCTTCTTGATACGAAAAATCTTGCGAAACGGGCATCCCAGGGGGTTGCCCGTTTTTCTTTGCGTCCTCAAATAACAATAGCGAAACAGCATCCGTATGCTGAAAATGACCGGCGAGAATAACCGCAGAATATGTTGTGTATGCGCGCCCCGAAAAGATGGCAAACTTCCCAAGCCATATTCAAAAAGGGCCATTGGAGACGCCCATGACTGATACCGCATCAATTGTCTTTGTTGATGACGACCAAAACGTCTTAAATGGGCTGCGGCGGCGTATTTTTGCGAAACGACCCAATTGGTCGATCCGATTCTTTGCCAGCGCGCAAGATGCCCTTGCCGATCTGGAAGAAAATCCAGCCGACGTTGTCATTTCCGATATGCGCATGCCGGTGATGGATGGTGCGGAATTCCTGCGCATCATTTCAAAACGGTATCCGCATACATCGCGCATTCTTCTATCGGGTTATGCGGATGAAGCTGCCATCGAAAACGGAACGGCGGCCACCCACCATTTTCTGGCCAAACCCTGCACCGATACGGACATCATTAATGCTGTTGAACGTGGGCTGATTTTACATGCCTATTTGCTTGATCAGCAGCTTCAGGAACTGCTTAGCCGCATGACGGATGATCAGGTTTGGCCGCCTGTTTTTCATCGCTTGCACCTGATTTTGCAATTCCGTGGCCCACATAGCCGTGCCGAGCTGACCGATTTTGCCCATGACCATCCGGCTTTAACCGCACTTGCCCGCGAACTGGCCTATCGCGAAGGTCTGATTGACCGCGATGCGCATCCGCCATTCTTTGATCTGGTCAAGGCCCTTGGATTTGAAAGCATCAAGGCACTTTGCATATTGTGGCTTGAGGTCGGCGAGCCCACCGCATTTGAACTGGGGCAACTTGATGTCAAATTGCATCGGCCCCTTGTTCTGGGGCAAATGGCGGCCAACATCGCAAATGATCAAAATTACCCACCAGAATTTGTCGATCATGTCCGCGCGGCGGCGCTGCTGTGCCATATCGGACAAAACATCCTATTGCGGGTACATCCCGACGGGTTTGCCGCAAGTCGCGAAACGGCAGACCGCGATATGTGCGACATTGTTTCGGCCGAGATTACTGAAATCGGGGTGGCGCATCCGGGCATTTCGGCCTGTCTGTGTGCGCTTTGGGGCTTTTCGCATGAAATTGTCGAAAACGTCGCGTTTCACCATCGCCCGGAATCGGCACCAACCCGCAATTCTGAAAGCCTTTTGATTGTCTATGCCGCACAGCATTTTGCCCGCAAAATCGGGCGTGATGGCGCCAAATGGGCGGTAAAGTACGATCTGGCAACTGGGTTTATCGAAAAATGCAACGCAGAAGCCAAATGGGAAGATTGGGAAAAAATGTGTGCGGCACGCCACATGCCCCAAGAAACACTTACGGCAAATTGATCACAGCATAAACGCCGTCAGATCGCTTAATCATTCATATTCAGTACCGGGCGAATGATCGCATTCGACTGGTCTGGTTTGGGTAAGCTGATCACGAACTCCGCCCCACCGGTATAGTCGCGCGACAGGGTCAAATCGCCGTTAAAATCGTCCTGAATAAGCTTGCGACAAATCGGAAGCCCCTGCCCCGTACCAACACCGCGTTCTTTGGTGGTGAAGAAATAATCAAAGATGCGATCGCGCAGATCAAACGGAACCCCGCCACCATTATCGCGCACATAAATATGGGCATGGGTATCATCGGATTTGAGCACAATATCAATCTTTCCACGCCGTTTGTCCGACATGCTGATTGCTTGGGACGCATTCACAATCAGATTAATCAATGCCTGCGACAGATGGTTACGACGCCCGTTGATTTCAGTCACATCGGTTTGGACATCGACCTCAAGATCGGCAATGTGTTTGACCTCGTTGCGGGTCAAGGTAACGGCTGTATCAATTTCCTCGATGATGGAAATACGTTCGATCACATCGTTATCTGGATGGGCAAATTTACGAATGCCGCGCACGATTTCGGCAATACGCTGAAGCCCCTGAATGCTTTCGTCAATCGCCATCGGGACTTCTGCACTGAGAAAATCGATTTTGCTCTGATCAAGGTTAAGCCACGTGATCTTTTGCTGGTCATCGCGTTCGATTGCGCCAACCAAGCTGGCAAAGCTGTCGGACAGGAATTCAAGATTGTTTTGGATATATTGCGCCGGCGTGTTGATTTCGTGTGCAACCCCGCCCGCAAGCGTGCCAAGCGCATGCATTTTGGCGTAATCGGCTGCTTCTTCGATGACTTCCTGTTCTTGGCGGGCTTTTTGGGCGGCGATATCCGCGGCAAAGGCGCGCTGGCGCTGCCGGATCATAAATAGCCCCAAAACCCCCATCACAAACACGCCAACGAACACCAAAAAGGACAGGGTCTGGATATCGTTCCGAACCCCGGAAATATTGGCGGTATTATAGGACGAGGTGAAATTGGTGGTTCGAACAACCGCCTGCTGGAGCGGCTCATCCAAAAAATCAAGCAACCCCAAAAGCGTAATCAGCTGCGCCTTGGGATCGGACATACCCGCAATTGTCTCGTCAATACGGGCAATCTGCTTTTCAAGCGTCGAAATCAAATCGCGAACTTCGGGGATCGATGACAGCGCAGAAAAGCCCTCGCCATCGCGCAAAACATAAACGCGGCTGACCAAAAGCTCGTAACCCAGCATCACGTTTTCGGCTTCTTGCTCGGTTACTTCGCCACCGACCAAGGCGGCCTCGATATCACGCTGCAAGACAAGGTATTGCCGCTGGACCTGATAAATCGCCCAGACAAAATTCTCTCTGTAGGTGAAGCGGTCATCTTCAAGTTTTTGAACGATTGACGTCGACAGCACCGCATACAGGATCAGAAACAAAGCCAGGACGACGAAAATCGCGCGCCCCGGAATGTTTGCAAAAATCGCTTTAGTTCTGCCCATCAATCGCTTTTACCTGCCAAACAGAATAGGCCCAAAAGGTGTCCGTCTGAAAACGGACGTCGCGATCAAACGGGAAGACAAGCCAAAACGGACCCTTTTCGCGGATCGACATTTCAGCATCATTTAGGTGGTAGGCAAGGATAGCACCGTCATTGCGCAAGACGCTGGCGGGCACCATGACGCTGTAATCATTCAGTGCCGAAATCCGGATCGTGTCGGCGGTAATATCGTAGCTATCAAGCAGCAGTTTGAAATCCACACCGCGAAACTTCTGAACCCCTGAGGTCCAAGGTGTCGAGGTATAAAACTCGGTCGCGGGCATTTTCATAAGCTTTTCCATGGAAACCGTCACCGGTTCACCATCGGTTTTGCCAAGCGTAAGTTTAGCACCGGCAAAGGCTGGTGCTGCAAACAGTCCAATGACCCCACAGACCATCACAAAAAGTTTCAAGCAGAATTTCATCTTCGTCCCCCAACTTCGAACCATATCTTAAGTGTGGTAGCACCAGATCATGAGAACAATAGTCTTAATGTAATTTTGGCGATGTCTATCATCAACCAGAGGCGGTTACATTTGTCCTAACCTTGTCTTCCCATTCTTCCAGTGTCACGGGGCCACCAAGATAAAAACCCTGCAATTCGGTTATTCCATATACCTGCAATTTTTCGATCAGTTTGCGGTTTTCAATCCCCTTTGCCGAAATCGATACACCAAGTTTTGAACATACCCGCGCAATCCATTCAACGAAGGCATCATCGAGAAAATCTGTCATGGTTCCGCTGACCAATTCACGGTCAAGCTTGATGCCCGCGAAAACTTCATGACGCAGCAATTCCAGCGAATTGTTCCCGGAACCAAAATCATCGACGAAAAGCGCAATGCCGCGTTCGCGCAGACGTAAGGCATTTGCAAACAATTGATGATCATTCATCAGGATTTGGCGTTCAGGGACTTCAAAAGTCACCACGACACCGCGCATCCGCATTTTTTCATAGAACCTGATAATCAGATCAAGAAACTCTGCATTCTTAAGCGAGTATGTCGACAGGTTGACCGCAACACTGGCATTATTTTCCATCAGGTCACGGTATCGTGGCGCCTGATCAACCATCAGCGCCATCAATTGGCTGGTCAGCCGGTTAATCACCGGATGGTCACGGCAGGCGTCGAAAATCTCGTCGATGCCATATTCCTTTTCAAGCGACGGGATACGGCACAGTACTTCGCTGCCGCACAGGCCCAAATCACTTGCACGGAACCGTGGCTGTAAAACCGTTCGAAAGTCCGCACGATCAATCGCCGCATTGACCATCATCGGTGTCGGTCCATCCACCGGGATCTTAAGCGGTTCTTTCAATTGAATAACGCGATCAATTGCGTCTTTAAGGACGGCCACCGAAACCGGCTTTGCCAAAACCCGGGTCACCATGGCGTGGTTAATCGCCTCGCGGAGCGAAATGCTTGAAACATTGCCCGAAAGCAAAATGCGCGGGATGGTTGGCGCAGACCGGGCTGCTTTTTTCAAAAAGCCAATACCGTCCAAAGTCGGCATCACCAGATCGGCAATAATCAGATCAATCTGGGCACGATTCTGCGTTAGCCAGGCAAAGGCTTCTTCCGAGTCTGTATGGGTGACGAGGTCAAAGCTGCCTGAAAGCGCCCGTCGCACGGACGCCAGCAGCTTATCGTCGTCATCAACCATCAAAATGACAGGGCGCTTACCGCCAACGGTTTCCATAAATGGAAATCTCCAAACTTATCAAAAAACGCATAAATACAGATAAGGTCAGGCACCTCATCAAGCGATTGATCAAATGCCGGGACTTTGATGCTTTGGAAATTAATGTCAGAGTAGAAATTCGAATATCCCCATTTGTGGAGGGCACTTTCAGATGAATGCAAAATCACCGGTAAGAATTGCCTTTGTTGACGATGACGAAAATCTTCTGTCGTCCTACCGGAGGAATTTTGCCCGTCTGATGCCCGAATGGGAGGCTGTCTATTTCACAGACCCACTTGCCGCACGGGACGCCATCGCCCAACAGGCCGATCAAGGGGCAGATGAAACCGGCCATATCGTTGCGGCCATTGTCGATATCCATATGCCGGGCATGACCGGCTTGGAACTGGCCGAGGAACTCCGCAAAACCCGCGATGATCTGATCATTGTGATGCTGACCGGCTATGCCGATCTGAAATCGGCCTTAACCGCGGTCAATGAACTGGGGGTCTATCGGTTTTATCCCAAACCGACAAATCTTCAGATCATCCTGGAAGGCATCTCAGACGAGATCAATCGTCGCGGTACGCAAACCCAAGCCCCCCTGCCGACGGCCTTCCTTGATTTGTTTCAACTCGGTGTCGTGGCTGTTGATGGAACGCTTGGCGTATCGCACATGAATGCGCAGGCTGCCGAAGTTTTGCGCAACGCATCCTTGGTGCGGATAGATGCGAACAATACCCTGGTCTTCAGCCCGCAACCCGATGGCCTCGACAGTTTTTTAAATCCGCCCGCCAACCTTGCCCCGCGCCGTCAACAAAGCTTTGCCTTGGAACAAGGTGATGAAAAGCTGTCCCTATTTGTCCGCCGGATGCCAAAATCATCTAACGGCGAAAGTAGCTTCATGTTCATTCTGGTCGATCCGTCGCAACAAAGTGCGCCGGCGATTGATGATTTAATGGACCTGTTTGGCCTGACCCGGTCAGAGGCAAAATTAACCCAAAAACTGGCCGAGGGCCTACCGCTTGATCAGGCCGCCGAACTGGTTGGGATTTCACACAGCTCGGCCCGGACGTATCTCAAAACCATCTTTTCGAAGATTGGTGTTAACCGACAGCCACAATTGATGAAAACGATCCTCTCGACGATCCCATCGCTGAGGTCATAAGACCAAAGAACGTCGACATATCACCTTGAATTACGTCACCTTTTCGCTACCCTAAGTTTAACTGGCATTTGGGGAATGTGGGGGCAAGAAGGTGCTGCGTGTCGTTAGAAGAAATCCATCACGGCCCTATATTCCAAATACCCAAATCATCCATGCGCCTATATCGGCGGCAAAATCCATATATCAGCATCTGCCAAACCTTAAACGAACCTATGATGTTGGATTGGCCAGTGTTGCCGTACTAGGCCTATTGCCGGTCATGCTTGTCATTTATGGCCTGATCCGATGTTGCGGTTTTAACCAACCGATTTTCACCCAAAAGCGGGTTGGTCAGGACGGGCGGGTTTTTACGATCGTTAAATTCCGAACCTTGCCCGAAAACACCATGGCCACCGCCGTGTTTCGTCCTATGGCCGGTCATTGGTGCCAACCGATCTTGTCCCTGCTTCGTTGCAGCGGGCTTGACGAATTACCACAGCTTTTCAACGTCTTGCGCGGTGATATGTCACTGGTGGGGCCCAGACCGCACATGATTTCCGATCATATCCGTTTTGCCGCGATCCATCCCGATTACGAAAAACGCCTGATCGCAAAACCGGGATTGACCGGCTGGGCGCAAATACGGGGATGGCGTGGGACGGTTCGTACCCATCATCACTTGGCCGAACGGGTTGCCCACGATCTTGACTATATCACCAACCAAAATTTGCTTTTTGATCTGAAAATTCTGATCGGTACGGTTCTGTTGCCGTTTAGCCGACCCCAGAAAACCACCACCTGCCGCCCGACAAAGCAGGTGCTGTGATGCAGGTCCGCGTGCGGTCTTTGATCATGATCGTGTATGGCTTGGGTTTGACCATCATGCTTTGGCCGATAACCAGCATGGCACAAACACCGCCAAAGACGGATGAAACAGCAATACGGTTAGGGCGCTTTGTGATCAGCCCCGCAGTCTCTATCCGCGAAAGGTTTGACGACAATATCTATCTTGCAGATGACAACCCGACATCCGATGTCATTACGCAAATCGCACCGCGTTTAAACCTGCAATCTGAGTGGCGGTATCTTAAACTTTATGTCGGTACAGGGGCCGAGCTTGGCTTTTTCGCCAAGTCCGATGATGACAATTATCAAGATGTCGATATGCGGGCGGGGGCGGAGCTTGATATCGGTGGCAACACGTCTCTTGAAGGGGCCTTTGAATGGCATCGCACCCACGATCCGCGCGGGGGAAATGATGTCCCGACCGGGGCGACTGAACCGGTGATCTTTCGCGATGTACAAGCCCACCTAAAGGCCAGCCACGCCACCAACTTCCTGCATTACCAAACGGAACTAGCCCTCAGGCGACTTGATTTCGAAGATGCCACCGATAGCTCAGGCGATCACATTACCAATGACGACCGCAACCGGCTTGAAACCCGTGAAGCCATCCGGGTGTTGATGCCCCTTGATTTGGGCCGGGAATTTTACGGCGAATTTAATTTCAATCAGCGGCAATATGATCGCATCCCCGATGACGCGGGACTGGTCCGCGACTCTGCCGGGTTTCAGGTGCTTGGCGGATTACGGTTTGATCTGACAAACCTGATCACGGCCGATATTGCCGGGGGATGGATGGCGCAAAGCTACGCCGACCCGGCATTTGGCAATATTGCCGATTATACCCTGCGCGCCGACATCGATTGGGCGGTCACGCGTTTAACCAACATCGGCGTCAAAGCCGCCCGGCAAGTCCGCGAAACCACCCTGCCCGGCGCAAGTGGTATCGTCGCCTTTGACGGTGGCGCGCGCATTTCACACGAACTCCGGCGCTTTTTATCGATTACGGCAAATGCAAATTATACCGACAAGGCCTTTCAGCAAACCACGCGGCGTGACCGCACCAGTCGCTTTGGGCTTGGGTTAAATTATCAGCTCAATCGTTTTGCGCGGTTTGATGCGGGCATTGCCCATGACATGCGAAATTCGACCAGTGCCGGCCATGACTATCGCCGTCTTCAAACGCAACTCAGCCTCAAGCTGGAGATGTAAGATGCTTCATCGCCCAACCAACTTTGTGATGATGGTTCTGACCTGTTGTGTCCTGCTATTGGGCGGGCTTCATCCCCTAAAGGCACAAACCATCTACCGGATTAATTCGGGCGATACGGTGCGCGTCACGGTATTTGGCGAAACGGCGTTATCGGGGGACTTTGCCGTTGATGCCGATGGTCGGATCAACATGGCGCTAATCGGGCCGGTTGATGTGCGCAACCTGACAGCGGATCAAGCGCGTCAGAAACTTCAAAATGCCTATCAAGACGGTTTTCTACGCCAAGCGGACGTCGCTGTTGAAATCATTGCCTTTCGCCCGTTCTTTATTGTTGGCGAAGTCAATCAACCGGGCTCTTATGATTTTGTGCCGGGCATGAATGTTCTAAATGCCATCGCCCTTGGCGGTGGGATGACCTATCGCGGTGACGAGGATGACATCGAAATCCAGCGTGGCAATGACACCAACCGGGTCACATTGGAAGCATCCCTTAGCACCATCGTCATGCCCGGCGATATCGTTAGAATTGCCGAACGGTATTTTTAAAAGGCTGCATTTTAGAACGGCTCAACAGTGCGTTGAATTTTCCCAACCTTTTTGCGTTCTGATATCTTTACCTTGGCCCCTGATCCGTGATGAAATCGGGTTTGCGCAATCCACCGCGCCAACAACAAACAAATCGATTTGGCCCCACCGCCCATCACACGGAGTTCTTCACACATGTCCACGAAAACGGAAATGCGCCACGGCGGACGTATTCTGGTTGATCAGTTGGCCCTTCACGGTGCCGAACGCGTTTTTCTGGTCCCCGGCGAAAGCTATTTGGCCGTTTTGGATGGCCTTGTGGATCATCCCGATATTGATCCGATCATTTGTCGGCAGGAAGGCGGGGCGGCCATCATGGCAGAGGCCTATGGCAAACTGACCGGAAAACCCGGCATTTGCATGGTGACACGTGGCCCCGGTGCGACCAATGCATCGGCGGGCGTCCATGTTGCCCACCAAGACAGCACACCAATGATCCTTCTGGTCGGGCAGATCGGCCGCGATATGGTGGACCGCGAAGCATTCCAAGAGGTCGATTACCGCAAGATGTTTGAACCCTTGGCCAAATGGGTTGGGCAGATTGATGATATTAACCGCATCCCCGAATATTTGAGCCACGCCTACCATATCGCGACATCTGGTCGCCCTGGCCCGGTCGTGCTGGCCCTTCCCGAAGATATGCTGTCGGGATGCGCCGAAGTGGCCGATGCCAAACCATACGTCCCGATTGAGGCCAAAACCGCCCCCGATGATGTTGCGCGTTTTCACAACGCGTTGAAAGAAGCCAAACAGCCGATCATGATTGTCGGTGGGGGTGGCTGGACACGTGAAGCCACCGAAAACCTTAAATCGTTTGCAACACGAAACAATGTCGCGATTGCGACCAGTTTCCGCTGTCAGGACTATATTCCAAATACCCACAGCCACTTTATCGGTGATGTCGGCATTGGGATTAACCCCAAACTGGCCGAGTTTATCCGCGATAGTGATCTGGTGATTTTGGTGGGGTCACGTATGGGCGAAATGACCAGCAGCGGCTATGACCTGCTTGATATCCCCTGCCCGCGCCAAAAACTGATCCATGTGTATGCCGGGCCTGATGAATTGGGCCGAGTCTATCGCCCAGATATTGCGATCAATGCGTCTCAGCGGTCGTTTATCCGAGCGATTGCGATGATGGAGCCGGTCGATGGCAGTGCCCGTGATGCCCAAATCGAAAACGCCCACGCGGCATATCTGAAATTCTCCACCCCGCTTGATACGCCGGGTGATGTCAAAATGGCCCATGTGGTCGCCGAACTGCGTGAAAAGCTGCCGGACAATGCGATTGTCACCAATGGGGCTGGCAATTATGCCGCCTTTTTGCATCGCTTTTTCCGCTACCGCGACTATCGCACGGAATTGGCACCGACATCGGGATCAATGGGCTATGGCCTGCCGGCATCGGTATCGGCAAAGCTGACGCATCCGGACCGTCCAGTGGTATGTCTTGCAGGGGATGGCTGCTTTTTGATGCATGGGCAGGAATTTGCCACCGCCGTTCAATATGGCGCGAACATCATCACATTGGTTATCAATAACGGCATGTTTGGCACCATCCGCATGCATCAGGAACGCAATTATCCTGGCCGCGTTTCGGGCACGGAACTGCACAATCCCGATTTTGCCGCCTACGCCAAGGCATTCGGTGGATACGGCGAAACCGTCACACGAACCGAGGATTTCGGGCCGGCCTTTGACCGTGCGGTCGCCAGTGGCAAACCTGCGATCCTTGAAATTCAGGTCGACCCACAGGCCTTAACGCCGATCAAAACCCTTGATCAAATCCGCACGGGAAGTTGATCATTTCGAAAAGGTAATAAGGCAGATCAGCCTTTTGATAGGCTGATCTCGCCGCTTTCCAAACCGGCATGAAGCAGATCAACAGCCCGGCTTAGCTTTTCGTCGATCACATGCAAATAAGCCGTCCAGTCTGACAGCTTGGACAGCTCTTCCTTGCCATCGGAAATCCCGCGCAGGCCGATCAGGGGCACATCAAATTTGTGGCACACCCGCAAGATGGCAAAGCTTTCCATATCAACCATATCGGCATCAATCGCGTCATATGCGGCACCTGACACAACGTTGGCGCCGGTTGAAAGACGTGCTTCGGGGATGCCGGGAATGCGAAGAGGCAGCATGATTTCGGCAGGGAAATCAACAAACGGCGTGCAGCCCTTCTCGAACCCCAAAACAGATGCGTCCATATCGCGGTAAGATACGGAAATCGCCTGATAAACCTCAGCCTGCTCTAGCGTTCGTGACCCGGCCGAGCCAAGGGTCACGACCAAATCAGGCAGGTCTTTGGCATTTTCAAGCTCCGCCAGCGCCACCGATAAGTTAATCGCCGCCTCAATCGGGCCAACACCAATCATCAATGGCGTGAAACGCTGCTTAAGGAATTCCCCATATTCCGCTGGTGCTGCCATTGCAAACAACACGTTGTAACCTGCAAAATCATGAAGATAGCCGCGCATAACCTGATCTCTCTTGTTCGTCGTTCCGCTGATATGGACCCTATCGCAAAGCCAGTTCAGGCACATCTGAAATTTCAGAGAAAACAAAAAATGGCCGCCCGAATACCGGACGGCCATTTAAGATATCATTTTGGGTGTCTGGTTTTACAAGACGAAGGTCAGCACGATATTGGCCAACATCGCCCCAATAAACCCAATCGGCGCGGCACGGAACAACAACCGAGAGAACAAAGAACGACGTTCCTGTTCATCGGGTGCGGAACTCAGGATAAGGCTGCCACCCGATGAAAATGGAGAGATGGATGTTGCCTGCGCCCCAACGACAATCGCCACAAACATCAGAACCGGACTGATTGCCAATTGGTCAGACAGCACCGGCACCATCGGGAACAGGGCCGGCGTCACGACACCAAGCGTGCTGGCAAACAGCGACATGATCGCCGCGACAATGCCAAACATAAGCGGCACCAAAAAGGCCGGAATATTCCCACCGATCCATTCAGAAAGCTGAACGATCGTCCCGGCTTTAATGGCGATTGCAATCAACATGCCCATACCGCAAATCATGATCAGTGTGCCCCACGGCAACGAACTGATCGCCTTGCGTTCATCCCCCAATTTCAAAAGAAGGGCGATGACGGAAAAGACACTGGCAATCAAACCAATATTGATTTTTGAATTGATGAAATTGACCGTCGCATTGTCCGGCGCAATCAGGTTGGCAATCGGCGCTGCTAACACCACAGCCATCATGACAAGGGTCAAAACCAAGGTCGTTTTTTGCTGAGATGTCAGCGGTTCTGGTTTTGTCACATCCCCCAAATCGGTGCCCATCGTGCGATGGCGGCCAAACACAAACAGCAACACCGATATGACGATCAGCGGCAAGACAAACGTGCTGGCGAAAATCGCAGTTGCGTTGATAAAGGCATCATTGTCCGAAATTCCGGCCGTTGTCATAAGCCCACGGAAAATGATCCCGCTTTGGCTGGACATAAAGTTCGCCCCGCCCAATGCGCCATAGTTCACGGCCAAGCCACCAACGATCAGGTCCATGCCGGTGCGTTTGCACAAAATCAGGGTAACCGGCGCCATAAAGGCCAGAACCGTGTAGTAACCAGCGCCCATTGCCGCAATCACAGTCGCGGTCAAAAACACCGCAAACGGCAGAAGCCAAGGCGCGTTCCGGCAAAAATACAAAAGATGCCCAGCCAGCTTTTCCAAGGTCCCGTTGACCATCGCAAAGCTGTAAAACAGGCAGACCGAAAAGATCACAAAAAAGATCTTAAGCGGCCACATCGCTATGACTTCCTTGGGCGAAAGTCCCATGACAAAGCAGCCCAGGATATAGGCAAAAGCAATGGCAAACAGGCCGATATTAATCCGGGTGATATAGCCCAGGAAAATGGCCAGAAGAATGGCCAGAACAATCAGAAGGCTCATTTGGAATTCCGATCTTCCACGTTTTTATCGAACCCGAACAGGCGCACTGCATTTGCACATAGCACCTGATCACGCTCTAGCGCGTCAGGCAGCAATGCGACCAGCCGGTCATATTGTTGATGGTAATTCACGACGTCTTCGTGCTGGGTATGCGGCCAATCGCTGCCCCAAACAAAACGATCAATCCCGCCGCATGCCGCGCGCAAATGTTCAAGCGCACTTGCCGCCGCCACAGCATCAAGCCCGGCACGATAAGGTGCTGAAAGCTTCACCCAAATGCGGGGTTCTTTGGCCAAAAGCGCAAGAAACGCGGCATGTTTTGGATTGTCTGGATCAATCTGCCCCCCGGGCAGGCCAAAGTGATCAATCACAACAGTCACGCCCGCGGCCACCATGGCCGGGACAATGTCGATCAGGTCTTCGAAACGACGCTGGATTTCAACCTGCCAGTCTAGTTTCGCAAGACGTTCAAAAAAGGCTGTCCATGCCGGATCGCGGTAATCTTCAATATCTTTGCCAACAAGGTTAAGCCGTGCGCCGACAAACCCGGCTTTGGCAAGGTCCATAAGCTTGGCATCATCAATATCGCGATCAATCACCGCAACGCCGCGCAGCCGGTTGGGATGGGCGCGCAAGGCGGCTTCGATGTGACTGTTATCGGTACCCAGAAAACTGGGCTGAATCAGAACGCCGTGGCTGATCCCCGCGGCATCTTGAAGGCGCAACCAATCATCAAGGGCTGCTTCATATTCCGGGCTATAGCGACGCCCGGCAACCATCGGCAAATCGGGATGGAAAATATGTGCGTGGGTATCAATACCCGTCACGCGACACACAGAGGTCATTTTACCGTCTCCATCTTAGGGGATTTTCACGTGTTTTCACCGTACGCGCGCCAAAAGAAGTTCGGGTGCGCAGCAAACGTGAAACCGCAAAAACAAGGGAAATCTAGCCAAGATCAACCACCCGCCGGGGATGTGCCCGGCATTACAGCTGGCGGTCGCGACCTTGGCCGGAATTACGTGATATTGCTGCGATACCGGAACCGCGCGGCATCGCCATAGGCCACACGCCATTCGATCGCATCACCTGTCAGGGAAAAGGCCGTGCGCTCAATGCGGGCAAGCGGATCCCCCGGCGACAGGTTCAATCGTTGTGCTTGGGCCGGGCTTGCGGTGGCGAAACTGACCTCGTCCTCTGCACGTGCGACAAACACGCCGTACCGTTCTTGATAATAGGGATAAAGCAAGGGGCCGATACTGCTGGCATCGACACTGTCAAACCCGTCAAACAGGTGATTTGGCAGCCAGATTTCCTCAGACAGCAGAATTTCATCAGACACCACGCGCAGGCGATCAATCCGGATGCAATCCTCTGTACCAAGGATGTGCGCTGCCTGTGATGGCGCTTTCACACGTGTCCGCGCGATAACGCGGCTGACTGGGATTACCGGCTTGCCATCTTTGGGCTGCAAGGCAAAAAAGCGGAACAAGGTCGCGTCAAATGCGGGTTTACGCAAAAACGTTCCCGATCCCTGACGGCGTTCCAAAAGTCCTTCATCGACAAGCTGTTGAATTGCACGTCGCACCGTTCCGACGGACAAGCCGCTTTCGCGTGTCAGAACATTTTCAGACGGCAAAACATCGTCCGCGCGCCATTCACCAGCGGCGATACGCGCTGCCAGGCGATCACGCAATTGCAAATAAGCCGGAAGCCGCTTGTCGGGCTCCCGCTCTTGTTGAATTTGTACCATCTCGTTTCCTCCCGAGACCTCGACAATACAAATTCCAAAACCTCAGTCAACTAGTTCTATATAGAACTATATATATCAATAACGTACTAAAGGCGCGCTGGATCGGAGCAGGATAACGGACGCAGTTTTCGTACGCACTCAGGTTCACGTCGTTTTCCAGATCAACCATATCGGCATCAATCGCATCATTTGCATCACCTGAAACAAAATTGGCACGGTTGAAAGTCGTCCTTCGAAGGCACAGGGAATCCGGTATGGCAACGCGACTTCGGCAGTCAAATTCACAAACGGCGCCCAACCTTCTGGAAGTCCGAAACCAATGTATCCATATTGCGGTAAAATACCGAAATCGCCTGATAAACCTGAGCTTGATCTAGCGTTCGTGACCTGGTCGAGCCAAGGATCACGACCAAATCAGGGAGGTCTTTGGCATTTTCAAACACCGCCAGCGCCACCGATAAGTCAACCGCCACCTCAATTGGGCCGACACTAATCAACAATGGCGTGAAACGCTGCTTAAGGAACTCCCATATTCCGCTGGTGCTGCCATTGCAAACAACACGTTGCGACCTGCAAAATCATGAAGATAGCCGCGCATTAAATATTTAACCTAGATCATTAATTTCGTTCAACCTGATGGAACGATTGCAGTTACCTATGTCTTGCTCTGTCTTCTGTAAACGGGCAGCAATTATGTAGTTCTTCAACCAACGCGACACCTTTCGACGCAGCCTCGGTAAACTGCAAAGGCAGGTTCTCCTCACCCGACGCTGCCGCCACCTCTTCCGGCCGGAAACGCTTCGCCAAATTTGATTCCTCTAATTTTGCTACGTGATGACCCTCAACATTGCGCTGGCGCAACCAATAGGTAATCTTGTTCTGCCAATCCAAGTCGTCGGGGCGCTCTTCAAAACTACTTTCATCAAGTAGCTCAAGCCCTAAACACTTAAAGATTTCCAAAATAAAGGTTGCACAAGTCAAACCGTCCCCTGCATGAACCGATGGATTATACTTACCGGTCACACGGTCGAAAGGTTGGGTTTGTCCCAAGAACGAGTATGGAATTTCGCTACCGGTGTTCGAGCCTGTAATGAGTTCAATAAATGAGACGACAGCTCGTAAAGGAGCATCAGGGATAGCTATTCTGACCCAATCAAACTTAAAATGAGCTGTCTCACTAGCCAACTCGTCGATCAATTTGCAGTGCCAAGCCAAATGGCACACTCTCACCTGATTATCTTTGCGATAAATAATGCCGACATGCCGCTGCCCCTCTGATGTCTCCGCGATTCCTAATGAAACCACTTGAATACAATTCACATCAGCAGATTTGTGACAAACAAGCACTGACATCCCTCAAATTAGACCGAACAGAAGATCTTTGGGATTATCGCCCTTACTTTTAATCTTATCTTGAATGTTATCAACTGCACTATTCCAAGCACGAAACTCATCCTTCTTTGGATAAGTAAACCTGAGAATAGCAGCCTTCAACTCCAAGCTCATTCGGATATTTCCTAGCAAGAATAGAAGATGATCTACATCAGAAAGGCGCTTTTCAGAGATCATACCATTTAGGTATTTAAAAACGTCTGTGATCTCGTCTTGCTTTGGGGAAGCTTCTTCACTTGCCTCAAATAGCCTCAACCACGACAAGTGCTCGCCACGTTTAGTGTTTTGACTAAGGCCAAAGCGCGCCGATGGATATTGGGACAAACGATGGTCCAATATCGTAAAACAGATGATCTCCGGGTCAATCTGTCTAATTGCAAGTCTATTAGACACATTTGCAATTCTATGCAGGTCATAAGATTCGTGTTGATGCTGGCTACGAGCTGCAACTTTTATTATTGCCGTGCAATTATCAGAATTAAGATCGATTTCTTCAGCTTCAGGAAACTGGCTGAGGTCCCAATCTTTCGTGGAGTTTCTCTGAAATACACCATCGGAAAAAGCTTCCTGATTTTCGATTGAAACCGTCAAGTCGCTCGAAGACATCTTCTACTCCACCAGTCAGTGCTTCCTCAGAGAAGAAATCAGCATCAATCGCAAATTTCTTAATGTTACTTTCCTCTTCCGAAGCATAGAAAGCATTTACAAACCCGTCATCAGATAAGGCAGACGAGAAGGTACCTTTCATCGAGGAGATTGCATCAGTATCAATTTCACTCGATGAATATATGCCTGAAATTGCAGGGTTCAGGAGCTCACCCCAATTGGGGTTAGATGTACCGGCATGTTGGTTAGTGATCTGATTTCGATACATTAACCCGATTCTAGTAAAGTTATTTACACCATAAATGCTTAAGAATTTTGAAATGCAGCTATGTGCATCAGCGCGAAAATCTTCCCACCTGACGTACGAGTTAGACAGGTATGATATAAAATTCTTTGCAAAATATATTTTTGATTTTTGATCGGACGAAGTGAACTCTAAAACTCTCCCATTCTGCCGCACCTGCTGAGCAGGAGCGTCCGCATTAAGAGATAATTGAATCACATCTTTCTCATTAAAAAAAGGATATTTCGCCCTGACCGCCTCCTGAAACGCAACAGGTGGCTCAGCCTCAATCTTTAAGATAGTTGGAAACCTGACTTGGCACACAACCTCTACGAGAGCATTTTTATCGTAAATTACTCTTGGCTGGGCTGGAAAAGGCATAATAAACTCTCCAAACTTCTATTCCCCAAGTAAGAAGATAAAATAGAATCTGTGTCAAGATTGTTGAAAGTTGGGAACCATGACTCCATCCCCAAGAATTTGGCGCACCCGACAGGATTCGAACCTGTGGCCTCTGCCTTCGGAGGGCAGCGCTCTATCCAGCTGAGCTACGGGTGCGCAATATATGGGGCCACGACTGGATCAAGTGGCCCGAGCGGTTTGGGTGATACAGGTTTTAAGCAGAACGGGCAAGGGTTTTTGAACCCGATTGCATCCCAGATCATCACCCAAGGCCAGTTACCCTAGCTTTGGCTGAGTTGTGGTACAATCAGCTTTCGACGTCGCGGCGCTCATACGGATCACGCACCACCCATGTGCCGTTCCATTCACGGTCCTGTTCGCGCCGTTGCAGACGCTCCATACGGTTCATCATCAGCTGGGCGGCAAAGTCGCTGTCATCAAACGCGACGACTTCTTCATAAAGTGGTCGGGCCTGATCAAAGCTGCCATCGCGATACAGCGCCATGGCGGTTTCGTATTTGCGGCGCCAATCACGGCGTTCTTCGGACAATTGCCCGCCTTGTGCCAGCACCTCGTACAAATAGACAACTTGTTCCGTACCCAGCAGCACCACATGGTCAAGATCACGCATTTCAACGTCAGCTGATGCCATTTTGGCCGTTTCGTTGGATGCCAAAATACGGGTACCGTAAACACGGTTGGCTTTTTCCAGACGGTTGGCATAGTTCACGCAATCGCCCACCACGGTATAGGAACGCGACTTGTCGGTGCCGATGGAGCCAACAACCACCTCGCCCGTTGCGATACCGATACGAATATCAAGCCCATGATCACCGATCAAATCGGCATATTTGGTTTTAAGCGCGTTAAAGCGCGCGACTTGCTCTAGCGCGGCTTGGCATGCATGGCCGGCATGGGCATTTTCGCCGCAAAACGGCGCGCCCCAAAAACCAATTACCCGGTCACCGACGAAATTATCAATAATCCCGCTGTGTCCGGCAATCGGTTCGGTCATCGCGGTCAAATAGTCATTTAGGAAATCGACCAGCTTCTCTGGCGCGGTATGTTCGGCCAGCCAGTCAAATCCGGTCAGGTTCACAACACTGACCGTCATCACCCGCTTTTCAGAGGTTTCAAGTGCGGTTTCCTGAGCAATCAGGTTATTGACGACTTTTGGATCGACATATTTACCAAACCGTTCACGCATGCGGAATCGCACCCGCAATTCGCGGGTCATGCGGTTAAATGCCTCTGCTAGGCGGGCAAAGTCGCCCTTTCCTTTGAAATCAAGGCTGGCATCAAGTTTGCCCGACTGCACGCTGTTGAGCGCATTGGTGATCATTTGCACCGCCCGCACCACCGCGTGCGCCATGTAATAGGCCAGCGAAACGCCAATCACCACGGCGGCCAGCATCATGATAAATTCGGCCTGAATCAGGAAATCTTCGCGGAGCGAGACGTTTTCAACCGTATCGGCGGCGTATTTTTCCAGCAGCAAAATCTCGTTGCGCAAATCCAGCACGATCTGACGATGCAGGCCGCGCACCATGTTTTCCTGGCGCTGGGCATCGATCAAATCGCCGTCGCCGACCCGCCCTAAAAGGCGTTCAACGCCAAGTGAAAACTGCGCAGACACATCGGCGAATTCGCGCATGCGAACATCAAGGTCAAGCAACACGCCCTTGTCGAAATGATCAGATGCCTGTGCTCGGCCAAGGGCGGCAAAGGTAAACGCCTTACGAAAGGCTTGTTCGATTTGGGTCTGCTTGGCGGTGATTTCGATTTCAAGGCCATTGAGCAACGGGGCGCTTGGGCCGTCATTTTCAACCACCCGCATATAGCGATCAATCAGGGAAATCTGTTCAAGCTGGCGCGCACGCACATCGGAAATGGCATCTTTGACCGGGGTGACATAACGCGAAACCGCTTCAAGGTCGCCATTGATCCCCAGCGACTGAATGACAGAAAAACCAGTCGCCACAACCAGCCACACGACGAAAAAGGCCGCAACACCCAGGAACTTTGCCCGAACGGTCCGTAGCATGCCGGTCCTGATCCTCCGAAATAATCGCTAAAATAACGCGTTTGTTGCTAACATATCGGGATTGGATGCGCGTCAGACAACCCAACCGACACCGCGTAAATGAGTAGGGACTGTAATGCGTTAAATGACAAACTACAGACTTCCTAAATGCTACCTGATCGGCCTTCCGGGGTCAAAAAGCAATCGCAAAATGCCTGCCGGACGATGTCATTGTTCTGTGCAGGAATAATTTTCCGTCATCCCCTTGGCCGCAATCCAGCGCGCGATATCGTTAATCACCACCGGCCCGTTTAAATCGCGCAACAGCATGTGATAGCCAGATGGATACAAACACCTGAAATAGCTTGGTAAATTTTGCACCCGAAGATCATGATCAATCGCATCAATGGCCTCAGGTGGAATGACCTGATCCTTTGCCCCCGACAGCAAAAGTGTCGGAACGGAAATGTCGGAAACCCGGACACGCGCCAAATCCATCAAATCGGCAATCCCGGCCACCAAATCAACCCGCACAGAAGACATCATATTTGGGTCGCGCGACAAACGGCGCAGCATTTCGATATTGTCGGACGGCCAAATATCAAGCCCCCTGCCTGTTAACGGCAACCAAGGCAAGCTGTGGGATATGACACTAAGCGGCGCGGTTTGATACCACGGCATCATATCGCGATCCCAAACAGCGGGTGCAACCAACACCACTCCATCCATCAGGGTCGGACGAGTTGCTGCTACCATAATCGCCACCGCCCCACCCATGGAATTACCCAAAAGGTAAATCGGCACATTGGGATAACGACTACGCAGCAAGATCAACATATCACTGGCATCATCAACCATACTGCGCGTCCCGGCCCAGTATGGGCGCGACGGGCTACGCCCAAAGCCGCGCTGATCAAAGGCATAAACGGCAATGTTTTCGGCACCGGCATTAGTATCAGCATCAGTACCATCGATGGCGCTCAACTGTTCGCCAAGCTCCATAAATCCGTTGGCATAATCGCCCATGCCATGCAGCCCCAAGATCACGGCAGATGGCTGAGCAACCGCCCCCCAGCTTTGCACAGGAAGTATCGTGCCATCGCTGGTCTGAAAACTGTCTGAGTTCAACGAGATTTGTGCAATCGGCGGTCCGGCTGGCTTTACCGTCGGCGCGCATGCACAAAGCAATGCGCCCAAACAAGGTGCCGCCAACCAAGACAACACACGACCAGAAATCCGTCGGAAGAATTGACTACGCGACACAGGGGGCTCCGATGGAAAAAATTTCAGACAAAGTGATCATTTTAAAGCCAGAAAATAAGAACCCCGCAAGACGATGCGGGGTTCGAATAGAAGGAAGATATTTTCAATCAGCCAAAGCCGCCTATGCCTACGCCGCCGAGCTTGCGCGTTCGGCATTGTTATCGCGGGTCAGCTTCAAGAAGATGTCTTCAAGATCGCCTTCCTCGGTCGACAGGTCCTTAATCGCAAGGCCGCAGCCATGGATGGCTTCTAGGATTTCCGCCATCTGGGTTTTGCTTGGGCGGTAATGCAGGGCGATTTGATTGTCGCCTTTAAGCTCTGCCCCCCATGGCGCCAGGACATCTGGCACCGCATTCACCTCGTTATTCAACGTCAGAAGCAGCGTTTTGTGATCAATCCGGCGCAGCAGGCTGCGCTTATCTTCGTGCGCAATCACTTTGCCCTGATTGATAATCGCGATTTCGTCACACAGCTCTTCGGCTTCTTCAAGATAGTGCGTGGTCAAAACAATCGTCACACCGGCTTTGTTCAGCTCTTTGACATAGGCCCAAAGTTGCTGACGCAATTCGATATCGACCCCTGCGGTCGGTTCATCCAACACCAAAACCGGCGGGGTATGGACCATCGCCTTGCCAACCAAAAGACGGCGTCGCATCCCACCCGAAAGTGATCGGGAATACGAATCTGCCTTGTCTGAAAGGCCGATTGCTTCGAGAATCTCGTCGGTGCGGCGTTCAGGTTTGGGCACACCATACAGGCCTGCCTGCAATTCCATTGCCTGACGCGGGGTGAAAAATGCATCAAGATTTAGTTCTTGTGGCACGATCCCGATTGAGCAACGCGCTGAGCGCATTTGCGTTTCGATGTCGTAGTCCCAAATTTTGGCTGTGCCGTCGGTCTTTGTCACCAGACCCGCCAAGATGTTGATAAAAGTGGATTTTCCAGCACCGTTCGGCCCGAGAAGTGCGAAAAAGGAGCCACGCGGGATCTTCAAAGAGACATTATCAAGGGCGAGTTTTTCGCCATTTGATCCCTTATAAACCTTGGTCAACCCTTCGACTTCGATGGCATAGTCGGGCATTGTCGTCATGTGTCAGTGATCTCCACTCTTTTCCGCGTCGCTTGTTTGCGCTAAGACCATGGAGCGCCATGAGCATGCGGAAGTATTGATTGAATATGCGCAATCGGTATCATTCCCGTTAAACCGGGGTCAATGCTGACCGCACCGCGTGGCCAATCCCGATGGCCATATAAAACTTGGAACTGGATATATGAAGATCACCGAAGAAATCAAAGTCGGCAGCCTAAATATTGCCTGTGACGGCGGAAAAGGTCACCTTGGCCATCCGACCGTGTACCTCAATCTTGAGGAAAACGGCGAAGTGGTTTGCCCATACTGCTCAAAAAAATATATCTTCGACAAATCCCAAGCCGAACACGCCGCCCATTAATCCGTTACGCCCATTCTTGGGTACAGTAAACAGCCAGCGCGACAAATTCTGTTTGCGCTGCGGATTAATCCGTCGTCGCCAGCCTATGCCGCATGTCATTTGCGGCCTACCCACGGGGAATTTCTATGACGTCTTCATCGCCCAAGCCCAACAGCTACCGCACCTTACCCGATACAGACGGACATTTTGGTAATTACGGCGGACGTTTCGTCGCCGAGACCTTGATGCCGCTGATTCTTGAGCTCGAGCAGGCCTATAAAGACGCCAAGAATGACCCGGAGTTCCAAAAAGAGCTCGATTATTATCTGAAATATTATGTCGGTCGCCCAAGCCCGCTTTATTTCGCAGAGCGCATGACCGAAGAACTTGGCGGCGCCAAGATCTATTTCAAGCGTGACGAGCTCAACCACACCGGCGCGCACAAAATCAATAACTGTATCGGCCAGATCCTGTTGGCGATGCGTATGGGCAAAACCCGTATCATTGCTGAAACCGGCGCCGGTCAGCACGGTGTTGCCACGGCAACCGTTTGCGCCCGTTTTGGCCTGCCTTGCACGGTTTACATGGGCGCCAAAGACATCGAACGTCAGTCGCCCAACGTATTTCGCATGAAGCTTCTGGGCGCTGAAGTCAAAGCGGTCGAATCGGGTTCGCGTTCCTTGAAAGACGCGATGAACGAAGCACTGCGCGACTGGGTTACCAATGTCGATGATACGTTCTACATCATCGGTACCGCGGCTGGCCCGCACCCGTATCCGGAACTTGTTCGTGATTTCCAGTCTGTCATCGGCAACGAAGCCAAAGAACAGATCATGGAAGCCGAAGGCCGCCTGCCCGACCTTTTGGTTGCGGCCATCGGCGGTGGTTCAAACGCCATTGGCCTCTTCCATCCGTTCCTTGATGACAAGGATGTTGAAATTACCGGCGTCGAAGCCGCGGGCCATGGTGTCCATACCGGCAAGCATGCCGCCAGCCTGACCGCCGGCGCACCGGGCGTTCTGCATGGTAACCGCACCTATCTTTTGATGGATGATGACGGTCAGATCACCGAAGCAGACTCGATTTCTGCTGGTCTCGATTATCCGGGCATTGGTCCAGAACATAGCTGGCTTAAAGATATCGGCCGCGTCGATTACGTCGCGATCACCGACAAAGAAGCCCTTGAAGCATTTAAGCTTTGTTCGGAATGCGAAGGCATTATTCCTGCCCTTGAGCCAAGCCACGCCTTGGCCCATGTCATGAAAATCGCACCGAAAATGAGCAAAGACAAAATCATCATCGTCAATCTGTGTGGCCGTGGTGACAAAGACATCTTTACTGTGGCCGAAGCACTGGGAGTGAAACTGTGAGCGACGCAATCATCGGCGGCAAAGACCGCATCGAAAAACGTTTTGCCAAGCTCAAGGAAGAAGGCCGTGCGGGTCTTGTCACCTTTATCACCGCAGGCGACCCGGACCCAGAAGCATCGTTTGAGATTCTAAAAGCCCTGCCAGAAGCCGGTGCCGATATCATCGAACTTGGCATGCCGTTCACCGATCCGATGGCCGATGGCCCGGCCATTCAGGAAGCATCGAACCGTGCGCTTGCTGCGGGCATGCATATGCGCAAAACCTTGTCGCTGGTGCGCGGTTTCCGTGATCAGGATCATGAAACGCCGATCATTCTGATGGGATATTACAACCCGATTTATATCTATGGGGTTGCCGAATTCCTTGAAGACGCCCGCAATGCCGGGGTTGATGGCCTGATTGTGGTAGATTTGCCACCAGAAGAAGACGCAGAACTTTGTGTTCCGACCGTGGAAAAGGGTCTATCGTTCATTCGACTGACCACACCGACCTCTGATGACAAGCGTCTGCCGAAACTTGTGCAGAATACATCTGGCTTTGTTTACTATGTTTCGGTTGCCGGGGTTACCGGTGCCGGATCAGCCAGCAATGAACAGATTATCGAAGCAATGGAACGCCTGCATCGCCATACCGACCTTCCGATTGCGGTTGGTTTTGGTATCAAGACCGCAGCCCAGGCTGCTGATGTTGCCAAACAGGCAGACGCAGCCGTGGTTGGGTCGGCAATTGTATCAAAAATTGCCGAAAGTCTTGACGAAAACGGCAAGGCCACCGATAAGACCGCCTCTATGGTGACTGGCCTTGTACGCGAACTTGCAGACGGGGTCCGAAACGCGCGTAAATAATCACGCGGCGTTGAGAAAAGAACCGGTATAGACAGAACCTAAGGATCAGTATCCGATATGTCGTGGCTGACTGAATTCGTCCGTCCAAAGATTCAACAACTTGTTCGCCGGACAGATGTGCCCGAAAATCTTTGGCACAAATGCCCATCATGCGAACAGATGATTTTCCACCGTGATCTGGCAAAGAACAATCATGTTTGCCAGCATTGTGGGCATCATATGCGGATTTCCGCGAAAAACCGTCTTGAACTCCTGTTTGATGAAGGTAAATACCAAACCATCGAACTGCCGAATGTTCCGGTCGATCCGCTGAAATTCCGTGATCAGAAAAAATACACCGACCGTGTTAAGGCAGCACAGGCCAAGTCCGATTTCAAGGACGCACTGGCTGTTGCCCATGGTGAGGTCGGTGGCCATCCCACGGTGATTGCTGTTTTCGATTTCTCCTTTATGGCGGGATCGATGGGCATGGCCGTTGGCGAAGGCATCGTTGCTGCCGCCGAACTGGCATCGGTTCAAGATGCAGCCCTGATCATCGTTCCGGCATCGGGCGGTGCACGTATGCAAGAAGGCATTCTCAGCCTGATGCAGATGGCCCGCACCACGGCTGCGATCGAAAAGGTCAAAGAAAAAGGCCTGCCCTATTTCGTGCTGCTGACCGATCCGACCACCGGGGGTGTTTCGGCATCCTTTGCGATGCTTGGTGACATTCAGATCGCCGAACCGGGTGCCCTGATTGGCTTTGCTGGTCGGCGCGTGATTGAAAACACCATTCGCGAAAAACTGCCTGATGATTTCCAGACAGCGGAATACCTGCTGGAACATGGCATGGTCGATATGGTGGTCCCGCGCAACGAATTGAACGAGACCTTTGGCCGATTGATCGACATGATCCGTCGCACCAAGCCGGGTGCGTCAATCGTTCCGATCAAGGATGCCAAGAATAAGTCGGACGCCAAAGGTGCCCAAACAGACAAGTAACCTTGCCAAAAGCGACGCAATCATTGCGCGCCTTGGGCAGTTGCACCCGAAAGTCATCGATCTTTCACTCGGGCGGATTACCCGGCTTCTTGAGAAGCTTGGTAATCCGCACCTGAGCCTGCCGCCTGTCATCCATTTGGCGGGCACCAATGGCAAGGGCTCGACCCAGGCTTATTTGCGCGCCATCTATGAGGCAGCTGGCCTACGGGTTCATTGCTCTACCTCCCCGCATCTGGTGCGCTTCCACGAACGCATTACCCTTGCCGGGCGGCAAATTTCCGAACAAGCCCTTTGTGACCTGCTCGAAGAAGTTGAAACCGCCAATGGCGGCGACAGCATTACCTTCTTTGAAATCACACAGGCCGCGGCTTTTCTTGCCTATGCACGCATTCCGGCCGATGTTTTAATCTTGGAAACCGGACTTGGCGGGCGCGTGGATGCATCAAACGTGCTGGAAAGCCCCGCCGCCACCGTGATCACGCCGATCTCGCTGGATCATCAGGGTTTCCTTGGCGATACCATTGCCAAAATTGCCTTTGAAAAGGCCGGGATCATGAAACCCGGTGTGGTCAGCATTTTGGCCCCGCAAACGCTTGAAGCATTCGATACCCTGATCCGGCACGCCAACACCATCAACGCGCCGGTCTTTAACGACTTTGAAGTCCGCGACGAAACGCCGTCTGGCTTTACGTTACGGATAGGCAACGAAATGCTCGACCTGCCGCGACCTGCACTTGCGGGGCATCATCAATATATCAATGCCGCCACCGCCATTGCCGCCGTGCGTCAGGCCAATATTCCCGGCTGTGATGGCATGGATCGTGATGTTCTGGCCAAGGGATTGCGCGCTGCCCGCTGGCCCGCGCGCCTTCAGCGCCTTGAACAAGGCCCACTGATTGATGCCCTGCCAAAGGACTGCACACTGATCCTTGATGGTGGGCATAATATCGCCGCCTCAGAAGCCATCGCAGAATGGCTGTCACAGCAGCCGGACGGCGAAACATTGGCCATTGTCGGTATGCTTGATAACCGCGATCCTGTGGCGTTCTTAAAGCCGCTGGCACCGCATATCTCGGCATTGGCGGGGATTAAAATCCCCAGCGACCACGAAGCCCACGATGCCGCCACACTGCAAAATGCGGGCAAAACATGCGGCATTGCCCAAAGCCACGCCTGCCGTGACTTGGAACAGGCCATGGCTGTGCTTTTAAAAGAAAACCCGACACCCTCGCGGATTTTGATCCTTGGATCGCTATATCTAGCCGGTGTGGTTCTGGAAAATCATTCTTGAACGGGTAGCAGCCGCGCTGGTCTTTTAGGCCGGACATGGGATGGTTGCGACCAGCCCCAAGCCCCGCGTCACCAAAGCATTTCCCAAGCTTAGATTTCGGGCAGGCTGACCTTGCCACCCTTGCGGTTCAAACGCCCACCACCGCCGCTGGATTGCGGACCACCATCGGTGCTGCGCAAACGCAAGTTCCCTGGTTTCTGGACCTTGCGCCGGTCCTGATGCACACCGGGCGGCAGGCCTTTTTGCCGTGCTGGTTCTGCCGGGTCGGCCCATGACAGCACGTCGGGGTTTTTCAAATTATCGCGACGGACCTTGCGTTTGGTGATCCACGTATAGCCAAGGATATACAACAAGAAACCGCCAACCCCGGCGGTCAGGATCAAGAATTGCAGGACGGGGACAAAACTGCCAAACAGTGCGCCCCCACCATAGATCATGAAAATACAAAGGGCGGCCACTGGCGCCAACGCCAAAAAGAATACGCCACGTACCTTGTGGCGAATCGGCCGGTAATGCATCAGCATCGCATAGAACAGATACATCAACGCGACAAACACCACGAGTTTGATCAGCAAAACAAAATGATCAAAACTGGCAAGTCGTTGGTTTCGTTCGTAAATCCCAAAGAAAACAAACAGCCCATGCACCAGCAACGCAAAACTGCCAAAGGTTAGGACAAAGCGCAGCCACGCAGTGACGCTGAATAACCTGCGCCAGCCGCTTTCGTTCGCACCGTTGGTACGACGACTATCTTGCTTCTTTTTGCCGTTCCGGTTGGATCGCCTCGTATCAATCGAAAGCTCTCCGACCGGTCCTGCCGTCTCAACGCCGATGCCTTTTGGGCGAAATACCGGCTTGGTTGTTTTCCGGGCCACGAGCCGGATCTCCCATACGCTTGGGATGAAGTGATATCCTCACCATACCAACACCGGGGCAGACTGATAAGCACAAACAGATGATCGGTTAAAAATCGTCCAAATCCCGGTGCTTAGGCCTATCATATCGAAATCGAAATATATTACAGACAGTTACGCGCAAACTGCATTTTCCCCGGGGCACGGTTTTGTCAGCAGACCGCATTTGCTTTTGCGATGTGGCTCAGCGCACCCTCGACTTACGAGCGCGGATCGGGCATTCTGCGGGCCAACATGATCCTCGAACATAAGAGCAATAGACGCATGACAGATTCCGCCTCCACCGACACCAAAACAGCCAGCGGCTCAAAACCGCGCCGCGTGGTCTTGGTTGACGGTTCCGGCTTTATTTTCCGCGCTTTTCACGCGCTGCCGCCAATGACCAGCCCCGATGGCACCCCGGTCAATGCGGTTTACGGTTTCTGCACCATGCTGATGAAACTGCGCGAAGACACCAAGCCCGATCACATGGCGGTCATTTTTGACACCAAGGGCAAGTCTTTCCGTAATGATTTCTATGATCAGTACAAGGCACATCGCCCGCCACCCCCCGAAGAACTGGTTCCGCAATTCGGCTTGATCCGTGATGCGACCCGCGCGTTTAACCTGCCTTCGATCGAGCTCGAAGGATACGAGGCCGACGATCTGATCGCGACCTATGCCCGTCAGGCCGAAGCAGACGGTGCCGACGTCATCATCGTCTCATCCGATAAGGATTTGATGCAGCTGGTCACCGACCGCGTACAGATGTTTGATGCGATGAAAAATCGCACCATCGGCGCGGCTGAGGTCATGGAGAAATTCGGCGTTGCGCCCGATAAAGTCATCGATATTCAGGCACTTGCGGGTGATTCAGTTGATAACGTTCCGGGTGTGCCGGGCATCGGCGTAAAAACCGCGGCCCAGCTGATTGATGAATATGGCGATCTTGATTCGCTGCTGGAACGTGCAGGCGAAATTAAACAGCCAAAACGCCGCGAAAAACTGATCGAAAATGCCGAACTGGCCCGCATTTCCCGGCGTCTCGTCACCCTGAAAGTTGACGTGCCAGTGGTCGAACAGATCGATGGTTTTGAACTTAAAGAACCCGATCCCGAGGTTCTTTTAAGCTTTATCGCAAGTCACGGCTTTAAATCATTACTTTCTAAAGTAAAAGCAAAGTTCGGCGGCGATATCGAATTTGAATCGCCGACCCAACCGGGTGTTGGTGTCAATGATATCAAGGTCGAAAAGACCGAATATGAACTGATACAAGACGAAGACCGCCTAACGCATTGGATTGAAAAGGCCGAATATGCGGGCATCGTGGCGGTTGATACCGAAACCACGTCCCTTGATGCCCATCAGGCCAAACTGGTCGGCATTTCGCTTTCGACCGAGCCGGGCAATGGCTGCTACATCCCGCTTGGCCACGGTAAAATCACCGACAGCGAAGATGCCAAGGGTACACAAGGCGGTTTTGATTTTGGCGATGCGGATGACGAACCGGCCAAAAGCGACGCCCCAAAACAAATCCCGCTTGATCGCGCGATTGAGCTGATCAAACCGCTGTTACAAGATCCGGGTGTCCTGAAAGTCGGGCAGAACCTTAAATACGATATGATTGTTCTGTCCCGTCATGGCATTGATGTTGCCCCGATGGATGACACCATGGTGCTGTCCTATGTCCTTGATGGCACCAGCCACGGACATGGCATGGACGAACTGGCCGATCTGCATCTTGGCTATCAACCGATTAAGTTCTCGGACGTGTGCGGGTCTGGCAAAAACCAGATTACCTTTGATCAGGTACCCCTTGATAAGGCGCTTGATTACGCCGCCGAGGATGCTGACATCACCCTTCGCCTGCATCGATTGTTAAAACCGCGTATCGCGCAGGAACATATGGCCAGCGTCTATGAAACGCTGGACCGTCCGTTGGTGCCTGTCTTGGCCAAGATGGAACGTTTGGGCGTTAAGGTCGACACCGACATCCTTAAAACCCTGTCCAATGACTTTGCCAAACGCATGGCGGTTTTGGAAGAAACCATCCATGAAATGGCCGGCGAACCCTTTAACCTTGGCAGTCCCAAGCAGCTTGGCGAAATCCTGTTTGATAAAATGAGCCTGCCGGGGGGCAAGAAAACCAAAACCGGCGCTTGGCAAACTGGTGCAGATGTTTTGGAAGGATTGGCCGCACTTGGTCATAACCTGCCGACCAAGATTTTGGAATGGCGCCAGCTTTCAAAACTTAAAAGCACCTATACCGACGCCTTGGCACATCACGTCAACCCGCTGACCGGGCGCGTCCACACCAGTTACGGTCAGACAAACGTCAATACCGGGCGTCTGTCATCAAATGACCCGAACCTGCAAAACATCCCGATCCGCAGCGAAGAAGGCCGCAAAATCCGTACCGCCTTTGTCGCCGATAAGGGCTGCAAGCTTATTTCTGCCGACTATTCGCAGATTGAGTTGCGCCTTCTGGCCCATGTCGCCGAAATCGACGCACTACGCGAAGCATTCAAAAATGGCGAGGATATCCACGCCGCAACCGCGTCCAAGGTGTTTGGCGTGCCGATCGAAGGCATGGACCCGATGGTCCGCCGTAAAGCCAAGGCAATTAACTTTGGCATCATCTATGGCATTTCCGCCTTTGGTTTGGCCAATCAGCTGGGCATCGCCCAAAAAGAAGCCAAGTCCTTTATCGAAGCCTATTTCGAGATTTATCCAGGTATTCGCGATTACATGGATGAAGCCAAGGAATTTGCCAAAAAGCATGGTCATGTACGCACCCTGTTTGGCCGCAACATCCATATCAGTGGCATCAATGACAAAAACGGCATGCGCCGAAGCTTTGGCGAACGTGCCGCGATTAACGCCCCTATTCAGGGCGGTGCTGCCGATATCATCAAACGCGCGATGATTGCGGTTCCGGGTGCTTTGGTTGATGCCGGGCTTAAAACCCGCATGCTATTGCAGGTCCACGATGAATTGATCTTTGAAGCCCCCGAAGACGAGGCCGAAAAAGCCACCAAAATCATCCGCGACGTTATGGAAAATGCCGCCCACCTGTCCGTACCGCTGATTGTTGACGCGGGCATTGGTGATAGCTGGGCCGACGCGCACTAGAACCTGACAAAGACCAAACAAATACAAAACCCCGGCTGCACGAACGCAGCCGGGGTTTTTCTTTTACGAAACAGCGTATGTATCGGGCGGATTAAAGACCCAAAACATCGCGCATGGAATAAAGACCCGGCTCTTTGCCCTCGGCCCATTTCGCGGCCCGAACGGCGCCCTTGGCAAAGACTTCGCGCGACGATGCCTTATGGGTAATCTCGATACGTTCCCCTTCGCAGGCAAACACCACCGTATGATCGCCGACAACATCGCCGCCACGCATGGTGGCAAAGCCGATTGTACCGTCCTCACGCGCGCCTGTGTGCCCATCGCGCGACCGCACCGACACATCATCAAGCACAACCCCACGGCCCTTCGCAGCCGCCTCACCAAGGCCAAGGGCTGTGCCGGACGGGGCATCGACCTTGTGCTTGTGGTGCATTTCAACGATTTCGATGTCGGCCACATCCTTATCAAGAACACTTGCGACCTTTTCGACCAGCGCAAAGGCAAGGTTCACGCCCACACTCATGTTCGGCGCAAAGATAATCGGGGCTTTTTGCGCGGCAACCTTAAGCTCTTCTTTCTGATCATTGGAAAGGCCCGTGGTGCCGATCACAAGGATGGTGCCGGTTTCTGCTGCCAGTTTGGCGTGTTTCATGGTGGCTTCAGGTGCGGTGAAATCAATCACCGCATCAACGGCCTCAAACAGCGCCTTGGGATCATCACCAACCAAAACGCCACTTTCTTCCAGACCGGCAATCAGTGTCACATCCTTACCGATAAACGCGCTACCGGGAAGATCCGTGCCACCACCAACGTCACATCCTTTGGTTCTGGCAGTTTCATTCACCAGCATCCGGCCCATACGACCAGCACAACCAACAATCCCGACTTTCATTTCCGGTCTCCTCCGGCAAGTAATTTCAAACGTGTGACTGCTTTAGCACATGCAGCCACACGATGAAATCACCGGAAATGCGCAAAACCCGCGAGACGGTATCACGTCGTTGCTTGCGCCTGACCTGCTATGCCATCAAGCTCGGCAATTGCATCGGCTGGCAATTCCAGTTCCGCCGCCGCAAGGTTCTGTGACAAATGATCGCGCGACGAGGTTCCCGGAATAAGCAAGATATTGGGCGACCGCTGAAGCAACCACGCAAGGGCAACCTGCATCGGCGATGCTTCAAGACGTTTGGCAACGTCGGACAAGGTTTCTGACTGTAGGGGCGAAAAGCCCCCCAACGGGAAGAACGGCACAAAGGGAATACCATCCGCCGCCAGTTCGTCAATCAGCCCATCATCATCGCGTTGCGCAAGGTTGTACTGATTCTGGACACAGACAATGTCACAAATCTTGCGCCCCTCGGCAATCTGGGTCGGTGTGACATTTGAAAGACCGATGTGTTTGATCAATCCCTTGCGCTGCAACTCGGCAAGTACCGTCAATTGTTCTTCGATTGATCCTTCTGCCGGGCCGTGCAGGCCATGCATCGAACGGAAATTCACAACATCAATCGCATCAACGCCCAAATTGCGCAGATTATCATGCACGGCGGCCGTCAATTCATCCGGCGACATGGCCGGCAACCATGCGCCCTCGTCATCGCGCTTTGCCGAGATCTTGGTCACAATCACCAAATCATCCGAATATGGATGAAGCGCTTCCTTGATCAGCTGATTGGTAATATGCGGACCATAAAAATCACTGGTATCGATGTGATTGACCCCGGCTTCAACCGCCGCACGTAAAACTGCGATTGCTTCGTCGCGATCTTTTGGCGGGCCAAAGACACCAGGCCCGGCAAGCTGCATTGCCCCATAGCCCATGCGGTATACAGTCAAATCCCCGATCGAGGCCGTTCCGGCGTGTTGAATGGTGGACATGGAAAACTCCTTGGATGTCAGAATATTTTCGACTGCCCCAAAGTTAGTCCCTCCTCATTTGATCGACAATTCGCTACAATTGATACAAGCTGTACGGAAAATGAAACAATGAAGCTTGATCTGACGACCATCACCGCCTTTATCACCGTTGCCCGCGCAGGCGGTTTTCGCGAAGGTGCCCGCCTTAGTGGCGGAAGCGCATCGCGCCTCAGCGATCAAATCCGGCGGCTTGAATCCCAAATTGGCGTTCGGTTGTTTAACCGCAGCACACGCAGTGTGTCCCTGACCGAGGCGGGCGAAGGGCTTTTAAAACGGTTGTCCCCTGCCCTTGATGAAATGGAACTGGCCCTTGATGTCGTGAACAGTTACCGGGACCGCCCGGCAGGCACGCTGAAACTAAACGTGCCGACCGCGGCCGCCCGTCTTGTTTTGCCCCATATTCTTCCGGCCTTTCTGGCCACCTATCCTGACATTCGGGTTGAGGTCATTGCCGAGGAAAGCTTTGTCGATGTATTGGCCGAAGGATGTGATGCCGGGATTCGTTATGACGAAAGTCTCGAACTCGACATGATCGCAGTGCCAATTGGACAGCGCACACAACGGTTTGCCACCGCCGCATCCCCGGAATATCTGGAAAAGCATGGCGTCCCCGAACATCCCCGCGACCTTTTGGAGCATGCTTGCCTGCGTGGAAAATTTGCCAGTGGTGCGATGCACTCTTGGGAATTTGAACGCGGCGATGAGTATCTGGAAATAAACCCGACCGGTCCGTTGCTCGTCCGTCTTGGCGGGGGAACCGACCTTGTGGTGGATGCCGCATGTGCGGGAACCGGCATCGTCTTTTTGTTCGAAGACTGGCTTCAGCCCTATTTTGACAGCGGCAAACTTGTCCCGTTGCTGACAGACTGGTGGCTCACATTTCCGGGGCCCAAATTGTATTATCCCGGTCGTCGGCTGGTGCCGACCCCGCTTCGGACCTTTATCGACTTCATCAAAGCCCATCCGGCGCCACCTGCACCGATATCTCGATAAAAAAACACCCCGCCACGGTAAACGTAACGGGGTGTTTTCAGATTGCATTGCGTAAAAGCCATCAGCCTAGTCGGTCAGGTCTTTCCAGATTTCTTTCATCTTGGAAAAGAACCCTTCGCTTTCGGGGCTGGACCCTTCTTCGCGCGAAATCTCGTCGAATTCCTCCAGAAGCTCTTTCTGGCGATCGGTCAGATTGACCGGGGTTTCGACGCTAACTTCCACAAACATATCGCCACGGGCTTGCGACCGCAGGATGGTCATACCTTTGCCCCGCAGGCGCAACTGTTGACCCGACTGGGTTCCAGCCGGAATGTTGATCCGCGTGCGCGTGCCTTCAATTGTTGGCACCTCGATGGTGCCGCCAAGGGCCGCTTTGCCCATCGGGATCGGAATCCGGCAATACAGGTTTGCCCCTTCGCGCTGGAAGAAGCGATGCGGCTGTATATCAAGGAAAATATACAAATCACCCGCCGGTGCACCGTTGGTTCCGGCTTCCCCTTCGCTCGAAAGGCGAATGCGGGTGCCGTCCTCAACCCCTTGCGGGATAGTGACCTGAAGGGTCTTTTCCTTTTCAACGCGACCAACACCGTGACAAGCTTTGCACGGGTTCTTAATGATCTTGCCTTTGCCATGACAGCTTGGGCAGGTGCGTTCAATGGTAAAGAAACCCTGCTGGGCGCGGACCTTACCGTGACCATTACAGGTCGGACAGGTTACCGGCTGTGATCCCGCTTCGGCCCCTGTGCCATCACATTCTTCGCATGAGACAGAACCCGGAATGGTGATCTCGGCTTTCTTGCCTTCAAAGGCTTCTTCAAGCGTGATCGCCATGTTGTAGCGCAAATCAGCACCACGCGACGATCCACCGCCACCACGACGGCCACCGCCGCCCATGGCGCCAAAGATTTCGTCAAAGACATCGGCAAAGCCGCCACCGCCGAAACCGCCGCCGCCAAAGCCACCACCACCAAAGCCGCCCCCACCGGGACCGCCCTGTTCAAAGGCTGCATGACCAAAACGATCATAGGCCGCGCGCTTCTCTTGATCCTTGAGGATTTCGTAAGCTTCGTTGACCTGCTTGAATTTCACTTCTGCGGCAGTATCGCCCGGATTTTTATCCGGGTGGTATTTCATGGCCTGTTTGCGATAGGCGCTTTTGAGCTCGGCCGCGCTGGCGTCTTTGCTGACGCCTAACAGCTCATAGTAATCTTCTTTCGCCATCTGTAACTCCGAAATACGGTCGGGCCGTCCCAGCAATCTTTGCGTCCGGAACGGCCCGATTTTTCTTTACAGGGCGTCGTTCAAGACGACCTCTGCGGTCGTCTTATTTGTCTTTTTTGGTGTCGTCGACTTCTTCAAAGTCTGCATCAACAACACCATCATCGGCCTGTGCCGACGCACCTGCATCCGCAGATTCGCCTTCTTCACCGCCTTCTTCCTGCTGTGCCTGATACATGGCTTCGCCAAGTTTCATTGCAGCCTGCTGAAGTTCATTAACCTTCGCGGTGATGGCTTCGGCATCTTCACCGTCCTTGGCTTCTTTCAAAGCTGAAAGGGCGTTTTCGATTTCCGACTTGGTTGAATCGTCAACCTTGTCGCCATGATCGGTCAGGTTTTTCTCGGTCGCGTGAATAACGGCTTCGGCCTGGTTACGGGCTTCGACAAGTGCCTTACGCTGTTTATCAGCTTCGGCATTGCTTTCGGCGTCCTTAACCATTTTTTCGATTTCGTCATCGCCAAGACCACCAGATGCCTGAATGCGGATCTGCTGTTCTTTGTTGGTCGCCTTATCTTTGGCGGACACGTTGACGATACCGTTGGCATCAATGTCAAAGGTCACTTCAATCTGCGGAACACCGCGCGGTGCCGGCGGGATACCAACCAGATCAAACTGGCCAAGCATCTTGTTATCGGCAGCCATTTCACGTTCGCCCTGGAAGACGCGGATGGTCACGGCCGTCTGATTGTCTTCAGCGGTCGAGAAAGTCTGCGACTTACGGGTCGGGATCGTGGTGTTACGGTCGATCAAACGGGTGAAGACACCACCAAGGGTCTCAATACCCAGCGACAGCGGGGTCACATCAAGCAGCAGGACGTCTTTAACGTCACCCTGCAAGACACCGCCCTGAATGGCCGCACCAAGAGCAACAACTTCGTCCGGGTTCACACCTTTGTGTGGCTCACGGCCAAAGAACTCTTTAACGCGTTCCTGAACCTTCGGCATACGGGTCATACCGCCGACCAGAATCACGTCGTCGATTTCGCCCGCGGTGACACCGGCATCTTTCAATGCGGCTTTACACGGGGTCATGGTGCGTTCGATCAGATCGCCAACAAGACCTTCAAGCTTCGCGCGCGACAGCTTGATGTTCAAGTGTTTCGGACCCGATGCGTCTGCGGTGATGAACGGCAGGTTGACGTCGGTCTGCATCGACGAGGAAAGCTCGATCTTGGCTTTCTCAGCGGCTTCTTTCAGACGCTGCAGGGCCAGACGGTCTTTACGAAGGTCGATCTGCTGTTCTTTTTTGAACTCGTCAGCAAGATAATCGATGATCTGTTTATCGAAGTCTTCACCACCAAGGAAGGTATCGCCGTTGGTTGATTTAACTTCGAAAACGCCATCGCCGATTTCAAGAACCGACACGTCAAAGGTACCACCACCAAGGTCATAAACGACAACGGTGCCAGCTTCTTTTTTATCAAGGCCATACGCCAAAGCAGCGGCGGTCGGCTCGTTGATGATACGCTTCACGTCAAGACCGGCAATTTTACCGGCATCTTTGGTCGCCTGACGCTGCGAATCGTTGAAATATGCCGGAACGGTAATCACGGCTTCGGTCACCGGCTCGCCAAGATGGCCTTCTGCGGTTTCCTTCATTTTCTGAAGCACCATGGCTGCGATCTGGCTCGGTGCCATTTTCTCGCCATTGACTTCAACCCATGCGTCGCCGTTCTCGCCCGAGATGATTTTGTACGGGACAAGATCTTTATCTTTTTCGACTTCTGCGTCGCTGTAACGACGGCCGATCAGACGTTTGATCGCAAACAGGGTGTTTTCCGGGTTGGTAACGGCCTGACGTTTTGCAGGCTGACCGACAAGGCGTTCACCGTCATCGGTGAAAGCAACCATCGACGGCGTGGTACGGGCACCTTCACTGTTTTCAATCACGCGGCCTTCTTTGCCGTCCATGACTGCAACACAGGAGTTGGTGGTGCCAAGGTCAATACCAATAATTTTGCCCATAGTAAGTTCCTCTTTTAGCGGCCGGTCCGTCCCGCAGCCTTCGCTTTGAAGCGCCGCGCAGGACCTCCTGGGACCAATGGTTGTAATACACGTATTTTTTCTGGGGGCTCTTCGTTACCCCGCGCACCTATATATGAAAGTCACCACGAAGTCGCAAGCGGTCAAAACAGGGAATCTTGCGTGTTTTTGGCATTTAAACCGTGTTTTTTCACCAATGACGGGCAATTTCACCCGTTCTGGAACGCCAATTTGGCGCATAACGCCGGTTTTAAACCCCTGCAAACCGCCTTTTAAAATCCGTCATGACCGGGTTGCAAAACCTGCAAATCCCGGCAAATCACAGGGATGAAACGGGTGGCGGCCCCGGATTACAACGGGTTTTACGCAAAACCGCCTCAAGCTCGGCGGCCAAATCGGCCTTATCATCGGGGCCCAGAAAACCCGCTATTTCCAGACTTTTTCCATGCGTTTGTAAAAAAAGACTGCATGTCTCGTCCTCGCCGCGTTCCAACACAACGCGCAGCCAATAAGGCTGAAAATCAAAGTACTGGCGCGTGCCCCGCACAGGAATGCGTGTGACCCGCAAATTCCCCGGATGAAGGTCGATCCGTTCTTCTTGGCGGGCGGACCGAAAACTAAAATGAAACGCAAGGGCCAGAAAAATCACATCAATTCCCAAAAACCCGATAACCGGCCATGCCCCAACCGACCAAAAGATCACACTGATCATCGTCGTCGTCGCCGCAAGTAAAAACACGACATTGCGTGCCCCACGGCGGGACAGCGACCGAGGCGGTCTGAGCGCAATGCTAAATATCGGTTTTGAACTGCGTGGTACGGCGGGCACGATCAATCCCCCTCATCGCGTTGTTCTTGATGGTCGTTTTATCCGGCCTCTTGGGCGCGCCAATTGCGCTCTTAATAATTCCGGCTCGCAATTTTGCGCCGGGCAATGGCCCGACTGCAATCAGAATTCGATTTTTTGACCCTGCACGTTTATATAATAACAGATCAGGAAATCGGATCACGCAACCGACATAAAACCAAAACGCCATTCCACAATCGACCGCAAAATGCGGCACCAAGAAAGAGTTTCCCGCATGGCCCGCCCGATGAGCAAAGCCGCAATCGAAGAATTTTTCCAGCGTATGTCCGATGCCGATCCCGAACCCCAGGGCGAATTGGATTACACCAATCCCTATACATTGCTGGTCGCCGTGGCCCTATCGGCACAGGCAACCGATATCGGGGTCAATAAGGCGACCAAAAAGCTGTTTGAAATCGTCGCAACCCCGCAAGACATGCTTGATCTCGGCGAAGAGGCCCTGATCAGTCACATCAAAACCATCGGTCTCTATCGCGGCAAGGCCAAGAACGTGATGGCAGCGGCCAAAATTCTGGTCGAAAAGCACAATGGCATCGTCCCCAACGACCAAGACGCCCTCGAAGAACTTCCTGGTGTCGGGCGTAAAACCGCCAATGTGGTGCGCAACATCGCATGGGGTGAACACACCATGGCGGTCGACACCCATATTTTCCGCGTCGGCAATCGCACCGGCATGGCCAATGGCAAAACGGTTCTCGCCGTCGAAAAGGGTCTGATGAAAAAGGTCCCGACCCGCTTTATGAACCATGCCCATCATTGGCTGATCCTGCACGGACGTTACATCTGCAAGGCGCGCAAACCACGTTGCGGCGACTGCATTGTCAATGATCTGTGCAACTTCAAAGACAAAACGCCCACCGAGGCATAACCCGGCAGGCGTTTTGAAACCGACCATCAGCCCGGATGTCGATCCGGGCGATGTCTTTATATTATCCGTGCATCAGAAAACCTGATCAAAGCTTTCAGGTGCCGGGGCGACTTCTTTTGCCCCGCCCGGTGCCACTTTCATGATGGCATAACCCCGTTCTGAACGACCATCTTGGGTCAGTCGGAACACACCATCAACCCCAACAAAACCGGTTGAGTTGGTCAAAGCTGCTTCGGATATTTCTTTGCCATCGCGCGACAGCAACGCCGCCAATGCGGCACTGTCATAGGCAATGCTTGCAATGCGTGGCGGCTGGCTGCCAAAGGTGCGCTCAAACCGGTTGGCAAATGATTCCCAATTGCCCGGGTTCGGGGCCGCATAGATACCGCCCTTCAATGCCGGTTCGGAAAACAGTGCCGGGTCATTCCAGCCAAATGTGCCGATAAACTGCACGACTGATGAATCAACGTCGTAATACGCCAACATTGCGGACACCTGACGCAAATCGCCACCCGTTGTTGGCAAGATCAGCGCATCAAAACCACTGTCCGGGCCGGAATTATATCGGGCAAAGCTTTTAATGGTTTGCTGCAAATTTTCAGACCCGGGCTGATAAAATGCAACCCGACCCATCGTGCCCCCAACGCGCGAGACAATGCTGTCTAAGGATGCTGAAATCTGGCGACCATAATCATTTTGCGGCAACAATGCTGCAAAACGATACTTGCCCTGGCTGGTGGCATAACCAACGGCACGCGCGATCTGATCTTCGGGGATCAGGCCATTAACCCACACCCCGTTTTCCGCAACGCGGCGGTTATTGGAAAATGACACCACCGGCACATTGGCCGCTTTTGCGATTTCGCTGGCACCGCTAACCGATTCGGAAAACAGCGGACCCAAAATCATTTTGGCACCGGCATCAATTGCCTTGCGCGCAGCATTCTGACCACCTTGATAGGTGCCTTCGGTATCAACCGGCATCAAGATGAAATCATCTGCGGCAATATCAAACATTGCCAATTCAGCCGCATGGCGCATCGCGCGGCCAAGGGCGGCATTCTGCCCCGACAGCGGCAGCAACAACGCGACACGTTTTTCCGACGACGCGGCTGCATCGTTGAAAAGTGTCGGAATTTCTTCGCCGACCCCTTCGGGCAAGGCAGCATCGTTCGTCCACGGATTGGCATCCGGGATCAATCCCTGATCTGGCGCACGTGTTGCATCTGCATTGGGGCCATTGGCGGTTTCCACCGGCGCCCCGTCTCGTTGCATGCCAAAGATGTCCGTGATACTCGTGGTCGAACTACATGCGGCAAGCCCTATAGAGAGGACAAACACAGATGCCGTCCGGCACACGACACGGCACAAAGCCGAATCCCGACCAAAATTCTTTAACGCCTGAAAACGCGGCGCCTGATTTTGCCCCGGATGACGTTTCGGAGAATCCACTCTCACCTCCCGATAACTCGTTTCGCACGCAGGTTAATGCGGGCGACCGATCAAGTAAACACGATGAAAGCCTTTTACCACTTTCATCTGGTCTTTATCTTGTTGCTACTCCAATCGGAAATTTGGGCGATATTACGTTCAGAGCACTCGATATGCTCAAACGGGCCGATATTATTTTGTGCGAAGACACCCGAACATCGGGAAAATTGCTGTCGCGGTATGGCGTAAAAACCAAACGCATCGCCTATCACGAACATAACGCCGCCAAGATGCGCCCGGAAATTATGGACCGTCTTTCCAAGGGTCAGGGACTTGCCCTGATTTCCGATGCCGGCACCCCGTTGATCAATGATCCGGGCTATAAACTTGTCCAAGATTGCAAAGCCGAGGGATATAACGTCACCGCTGCCCCCGGCGCGGCGTCCCCGATTGTGGCTTTGATCCTGTCGGGTTTGCCCAGCGATCATTTCTTTTATGCGGGCTTTTTGCCGCCCAAAACCATGGCGCGCAAAAAGGAACTGGCGCGGTTCGCACCGATTCCCGGCAGCCTGATTTTCCTTGAAAGCCCCAAACGCCTTGCGGCCAGCTTGGCCGATATGGCCGAAATGCTGGGCGGATCACGCGACGCCGCCGTCGCGCGCGAATTGACCAAGATGTTTGAAGAAGTCCGCAACGGCACATTGGATGAATTGGCCGCCCATTACGACGAACAAGGTGCACCCAAGGGCGAAATCGTTGTCATTGTTGGCCCGGCCGATGAATCTGGTAATGAACCAAGCCCCGAAGACATCGACGCCCGCCTGTCAGAGCTTATTCAAACCCACCGCACCAAGGACGCCGCCGATATCCTTGCCAAGGAAACCGGACTTAAAAAACGCGACCTTTATAACCGTGCGTTGGAGCTTGCCAAACCTACAGGCGACTAAGCCATGGCCCCCTCATCGCGCCAACAAACACCCGATGCCAAGGCAAAACGCAAACAGGCCGAAAAGGCCGGGCGTCGGGCGGAATGGCTGTGCACGGTTTGGCTGCGGTTAAAGGGATACCGCATTCTTGAATGCCGCCATCAAAGTCGGGTTGGCGAAATTGATATCATCGCCAAACGCGGAAAGATGATGGCGGCGATTGAGGTAAAAAACCGTGCCCGCCTTGATGACGCGCTTTTGGCGATCCGCCCGCAACAGCAACAGCGCATTGCGCGCGCCCTTCACGCCTATGCCGCAAAAACCGGACATGATGGGGACTTGCGGCTTGATCTGATGGCGGTTGGCCAATTTGGCCGCATCTGGCATTTCGAAAATGCGTGGCAGGCCAAATCCTGATCAGGGATGCATTTTTGCACCTTTGGTAATTTTATCGACAATGCGTTTTTCGGCATGGATGCCAATCCCGACAAATTTGGCATCATCCGGGGCAAGTTTGGCGAAAACCTCGCGATTGGCGGCATCATGGCCGGTCTCGAACATTTCTTCGATATAGGCCGATACACAAATCCCACGGTTTAGGGTGCGTTGATGGATTTTTTCCATGGTCGCGGCATCGGCCGCTAAAACGATTGCTGGTTGGCGTGACAGCCGATTGTACATATTATTCTTCGCGTCGACATAAGGCTCACCGATAATATCGGGGGTCTGCGCAACGATGCCGCTCATCAAAAAGGCCGTCACATTAAGGGACTGCCACCCCTGAAGATCATTGCGCAAAACCAGCGCGACCTTGGTATCAAACATATGTTTTCTCCATCCGGTTCGGGTATCAGGTGATGACAAAAGCAATAGAACAGGAAACCGACCCCGGTATTGAACGTTTGTGCAAAAAGCACGAAAGATTCATTTCGGCCCCGCCAACACCGGGGATCGAACGGATGGAAGCGCAGTTTTTTGGCAATATGTTTGCCCCGCACCGGCACGATACCTATGCGCTGGGCATCACCATGCACGGGGTTCAGACATTTAATTATCGCGGTGAATATCGCGCCAGCAATCCGGGCAATGTCATCATCCTGCATCCTGATGAACTTCATGATGGCGGTGCGGGAACAGATGACGGGCTGCAATATCGCATGCTTTATCTTGAACCGGCCCTTTTGCGGCGAGGCCTTGATCATGATCACGCATCCCTTCCCTTCATCGGCGATCCGGTCATCCATGACCCGATCCTTTGGTCGACACTGGCATCTGTTTTGGGCGAACTCGATCGCGATGTGGATCCACTGTTGTGTGATCAATTCATAAGCGACATCGCCCAGCGCCTGTCACAACATGCAAAGGCACCGCTGAAACAACCGCGTTTCAATGCCGCACAACGTATGGATCAGGTGCGTGAATTTCTTGCCGCGCATTTTGATCGGCCGGTGCAGTCAGATGAACTTGAACAGGTAGCAGGCATGGATCGTTATCGCCTGATCCGTCATTTTCGCGCCCGTTTTGGCACAACGCCGTATCGCTACCTGATTATGCGTCGCCTGCAAAAGGCCCGCGCCCTGATGGTTTTGGGGCAACCGTTGGCCGGGGTTGCTGCGGACACCGGGTTTTCTGATCAAAGCCATCTGAACCGTCATTTCCGGCAGACATATGGTGTCACACCCGGTCGGTGGCTTTCGCTGACCCGGCAAGACGATCGGTGAATTTCGACCGTTGGAAATAAAATAGCAATTTCGGGATAAAACCACCGCGATTTTAAAACTCCTTAACCCCATGCGGTCATAATCGGCATCAAGATTTGGGGAATTGGGACGAGACATCAAAATAATGACGTCATTTTCTGCCGCTTTTTGGCAGTTCATACAGAGCGCCTGGCATCATCTTTTCGCAGAACCATGCCACCGCAGGATCGCCCTCATTGCTTTGATTTGCCTTGTTCCGTTATCGGGATGCACATCAATGGCGGTTGGCGGGGCCGCAACCGCGGGTGTGGCCGCCTTTCAGGAACGCGGGTTCCAAGGTGCTGTCAGCGACACCGCCATCACGGCTGAGATTTGGCAAAAGTTTCTGGCAAAAGACGAAAAGCTGTTCCTCAATATCGAAATTGAAGTTGTCGAAGGCGAAGTTCTACTGGCAGGTGAAGTCAAAACCTATCAAGACGAGCTTGAAGCGGTTAAGCTGACCTGGCAGGTTGATGGCGTAAAGCGTGTGCTGAATGAAATCGATGTTGGCGAAGGCACATCCTTTATGGATAGTGCCAGTGATCTTTTGATCACCACCCGGCTGAAAGCCGCCCTGATGTTCGATACCGATGTTTTTGCGATCAATTACAGCATCGAGACCGTAAAGGGGACGGTACATCTGATGGGCATTGCCCAAGATGACGCCGAGCGAAAGCGGGTCATCGCACATGCCCGCGAAACCAGCTATGTCAGACGCGTGGTCAGCCATATTCGCCTGAAAAATGATGCAACCCGGCAAGGAACCTGATCCCATTACCAATATGCGCAACATCATTGACCCGACCGACCCGGATCGCCGATGGCTTGTCGATTATGGCAACGGCCAAAAGCCTGACGCCACGCCAGCAGAAGCGGCATTGCGCTTTGCGCGTCTGAACGATCCAGACAGCGCGCGCGATATTGCACCATATATGACGCGGCTTGATGCCTTGGCTGAACAAGTCCATGACGAACTGGCCCATCGGCTTGCGCGCGGTTCAGATGACAGCGACATTTCAAATAATACGAACGATCATGAAACGATGAGCATCGCCGATATGCTGGCAGAGGCCACAATCGATGATGTCGTATCCACGCTGCAATCTGTCATCCCGGGCAAAAATGGCTTTCAGGGGGATGCGGAAAACTATGACGATATGGAAAATGCCGACCTGATGAAGGTCATGGATCGCAAGCGCGGCCTGCCGGTCGCCTTGGCGATGCTTTATATCCATGTTGCACGGCGCTGCGACATTGCCATCACCGGCATTGATTTCCCCGGGCACTTCCTGCTGCGCGTTCAGGTCAATGGTCAACGCCGCATGATTGATCCGTTCCATGGATGCATTACGCTGCGCCCGGCCGAGCTGCGCGAATTGTTAAAGTCGTTTAGCGGCCTCGATGCGGAGCTTGAACCGCGCCATTATCGGGAATCTTCCGATAATGCTATTTTATTACGATTACAAAACAACCTAAAGGTTCGCGCCCTTCGCGCCGGTGAACTGGCCTATGCGACCCGTATTATCGAACATAGTCTTTTGATTGCGCCGGACCATGAAGGCCTTTGGCATCAGCTTGGCGCGCTTTATGCCCGCCTTGATCAGGACCACAAGGCACTTGGTGCCTTTGAACAGTTTGTTGGCCTGTGCAAAGACCCGCTTCATCGCACCAGAATAGAAGCCGTCATCGAAGAATTACGCGATCGGCTTGGCCTTGCCGATAGTGCGGATGATGTCGCCCCTGCCAAAGCAAAAACCATTGCCGCAGACCCTCATGATGGGGCGAACCACGCGCCTGAGGACAATGCACCAATCCCGCTTTTTCCGATTTAGTCCCGGCAAACCACCCCCCAAATCACTCTGATATCCGCTGTCCGATCGCCTTTTGGCCCGAAAAGTTTGGGTTGCTGTCGCAGGTAGGCATATTGTGCCAAAATCGCTAAATTAAGCATTTTGGGTTATATAATTAACTCTATACTGCCAAATATACACCTAACTTAATATCTCTATTTCAAGACAAACCAGTTTGTCCGTTGTTTCAAGAAATCCGAACACCGGCCTAAATCGACATCAAAATCAGTAAAAATGATTTATTTGCGTGTTTTTGACCCAAAATCACCACCAAACGTGGCCAGCGGCCCCACTTGTCCATAACAGGCCCCTAATTTTCGAAAATCGGCAGTTTTCTGGGACTTCTGATTCCACATGCTTGGCCAGAATGAATTAATTTTCCGGATTGATGGATGTTTGAACCGGCTGCTTGAGAATCTGACATCGAAACGAATAGAAAAAACTTCGTATGTAGTTTTTTGATCGCTTAACGAGAGGTTAAACGAACGGGCACGAAACGGTCGCAACACTTGCACCAATAATTGCAATCCCTATACTCCCGCCAACGCGCAAACGACCCCTATATATAAAGACGTCCGGTTCGACCGTTTATCGTATCGGCCCATCGGGCAGCAGGCTTTGACAGGTCTGCCGTTAATCCCACATCCTAAACCGAAAAAATCGCAGGAATAACTTACATGCACGACACCAAAGTCGACGTCGTCGGTATCGGAAACGCCATTGTTGATGTCCTTGCCAATTGCAAGGAAGAAGACCTGGAACGGTTGAACCTGGTTAAAAACGCCATGACCCTGATCGACGCAGATGCGGCCGACAGTCTCTATGAGCAAATGGGACCTGGTATTGAAATGTCTGGCGGTTCTGCGGGCAACACCATGGCTGGCATCGCTGCCCTTGGCGGCAAAGGGGCCTATATCGGTAAAATCCGTGATGACCAGCTCGGTCAGGTCTTTAGCCACGACATTCGCGCGATTGGCGTGCAGTTTAACTCCACCCCGGCCACCGAAGGCTCCCCAACCGCACGCTGCCTGATTTTTGTGACCCCGGATGGCCACCGCACCATGAACACGTTCTTGGGTGCCTGCACGGAACTGGGTCCGGACGATATCGACGAAGATCTGATCAAATCGGCAAAGCTGACCTATTTGGAAGGCTATCTGTGGGATCGCCCAGAAGCCAAGGAAGCCTTTGTAAAGGCCGCCAAAGTTGCCCATGACGCTGGCCGTCAGGTCTCGATTAGCCTGTCAGACTCTTTCTGTGTGGATCGTCACCGCGAATCGTTCCGCGATCTGGTCCACAATCATATCGACGTGTTGTTCGCCAACGAAGACGAAATCAAGTCGCTCTATGAAGTCGAAACCTTTGAAGAAGCCCTTGCCGAAGTGCGCAAGCACTGCAAGGTCGCGGCCCTTACCCGCAGTGAAAAAGGTGCCGTGATCGTTTCGGATTCGGAACTATATGAAATCAGCGCCGAGCCAGTCGCCCGCGTGGTCGATACCACAGGTGCCGGCGATTTGTTCGCATCTGGCTTCTTGTATGGCTACACACAGGGTCATGACCTTGCGACATGTGGTCAGCTTGGTGCGATTTGCGCAGGCGAAGTGATCTCGCACATGGGCGCACGCCCGGTTGCCGACCTCAAAGAACTGGCCGTAAAGGCAATCTAATCCCACCTTGGGTCTGATTTCTGATCCTCCAAGGCAGGTCTGAAAAGATTTAACAGGACGGCAATATTTGATTGTCGTCCTGTTTTGCTTGGAAAAATAGCGCGGCTTACCGGGCTTTGCACTGCACACAAGCATTGACTTTATACAAACTTTAGCGCAAACACCCCGGATTGCAGAAAAATCAACCCCGCATGGCGTGCACGAGGCTGGTCATTCGCCTCCACATTGGCTATGACAGGGCAACTTCGAGCCAACCTGCAATTTGTCATTGGGCCAGTAAACATTCAGCACGTGCAGTACTGCGCATATCGCGCGGGTTTGACCTTGCCGACCGAATAGACCCGGTCTTGTGGCGGCTGAATATCTACTGGCCTTGAAACTTTTACTGACCGATGCGCAAGGGATACATCCCGGCGCGCGGCATTTTTATTCTGGAGTCCGCGCCAATGAACTTGCGCAATATCGCCATCATCGCTCACGTTGACCATGGCAAAACCACCCTCGTCGATGCGATGTTCCGTCAGTCTGGCGTCTATCGTGACAACCAGCGCGTTGATGAACGCGCAATGGACAGCAACGATCTCGAACGCGAACGCGGCATTACCATTATGGCAAAGCCGACCGCTATTCAGTGGGGCGAAACCCGTATCAACATCGTTGATACCCCGGGCCACGCCGATTTCGGCGGCGAAGTTGAACGTATCCTGTCCATGGTTGACGGTGTTGTTCTGTTGGTTGACTCGGCCGAAGGCCCGATGCCACAGACCAAATTCGTTTTGGGTAAAGCCCTGAAACTCGGTCTGAAGCCAATCGTCATCATCAACAAAATTGACCGTCCTGACGAACGCGCCGAGGAAGTTCTCGACGAAATCTTCGATCTGTTCGTATCGCTTGAAGCAAGCGAAGAACAGCTCGACTTCCCGACCCTTTATGCATCGGGTCGTGATGGCTGGGCAGCCCTTGCCCCAGAAGGTCCGAAAGAAAATCTGACCCCGCTGATGGATCTGATTTTGGACTACGTCCCGGCACCAAAAGCCGACGTTGACGCACCGTTCGCAATGATTGCGACCATGCTGCATGCAGATAACTTCCTTGGTCGTATCCTGACCGGTCGTGTCGCGCAGGGCCGTGCGAAACTCAACATGCCGGTTAAAGTTCTGCGTGGCGATGGCACGGTTGAAACCGGCCGTCTGTCGAAACTGATGGGCTTCCGCGGTCTCGACCGTGTCCCACAGGAAGAAGCAGAAGCTGGTGACATCATCGCGATTGCTGGCCTGACCAACGCAACCGTTGCCGACACCATCTGCTCGACCGAAATCACCGCTGCGATTTCAAGCCAGCCGATCGATCCGCCGACGCTTGCAATGACCTTCTCGGTCAACAACTCGCCGCTCGCAGGTCAAGAAGGTGACAAAGTTACCTCGCGTATGATCCGTGCCCGTCTTGAGCGCGAAGCCGAAGGCAACATCGCGATTAAAATCGGTGAAACCGCCGATAAAGACGCATTTGAAGTTGCCGGTCGTGGCGAACTTCAGCTGGGCGTTTTGATCGAAACCATGCGCCGCGAAGGTTACGAGCTTTCGATCTCGCGTCCGCGCGTTCTGATCCAGGAAATCGACGGCGTCATGTCTGAGCCGTTCGAAGAAGTTCAGGTCGACGTTGACGAAGAGTTTGCGGGTGCCGTTGTTGAGAAAATGAGCCTGCGTAAAGCCGAAATGACCGACATGCGGTCTTCCGGTGGTGGCAAGACCCGTATCATCTTCCACGCGCCGTCGCGTGGCCTGATCGGCTATCACGGTGAATTCCTGACCGATACCCGTGGTACCGGCGTTATGAACCGTGTGTTCCATTCTTATGGCCCGGTCAAAGGTGCGATTGCTGGTCGTCGTAACGGCGTTCTGATTTCAAACGATCAGGGCGATGCTGTCGCCTATGCGCTTTGGGGTCTTGAAGATCGTGGTTCGATGTTCATTAACCCGGGTGACCGCGTTTACGAAGGCATGGTCATTGGCGAACATAACCGCAGCAACGATCTTGAGGTTAACATCCTCAAAGGTAAAAAACTGACCAACGTTCGTGCATCGGGCAAGGATGACGCAATCACCCTGACCCCGCCGCGCCGCATGTCCCTGGAAGAGGCCCTTGCCTACATCCAGAACGACGAGCTGGTCGAAGTAACGCCTTCAAGCATTCGTATCCGTAAGCTGCACCTTGATCCGAACGTGCGCAAACGCGAAAGCCGTAAATCAGAATCCGAAACTGTCTAATTGTTTCGATTTCGAATTAAAAAAGGCCGGTCCATTTGGATCGGCCTTTTTTGCGTTTAAGCCCAAGACGTTAACGACCGATGCGTCAGCCCGAACCCGCCCACCAATCCGCACAAATTGCCCCACACCCGACAGCAATCTTAATCCTGCACCAAAGCACGATTTCGGCTTTCCTTAACCAGTTATCGCCTACCTTGTCGGCACAGGGTCCTCGAACAGGGAAAAGTGATGCAGAGCGCCGAAAAAAGAAGCTGGAGCGAGGCATTTGCCGCCTTCATCCATCCACGTGTGATCACTATGCTGTTTATGGGCCTGTCTGCAGGCATTCCCATTCTTTTGATTTTCTCGACCCTGTCGATTTGGCTGCGCGAAGCGGGCGTGGATCGCTCCACCGTGACCTATTTTAGCTGGGCCGCCCTTGGCTATTCGTTCAAATTCGTCTGGGCGCCGCTGATTGACCGGCTACCCTTTCCGGTCTTGCACGGCCTGCTGGGACGTCGGCGCAGCTGGCTGATCGTTGCGCAAAGCTGCATCATTGGTGCCATTCTTTGGATGGGGCTAACCGATCCGTCGCAAAACCTGACCATGATGGCGTTTGCCGCTGTTGCGCTTGGCTTTGCATCTGCCACCCAGGATATTGTGATTGATGCCTATCGCATTGAGGCCGCGGATACCGACCTTCAGGCGATGATGAGTTCGGCCTATATCGCAGGCTATCGCATCGGCATGATCGTTGCTGGTGCCGGCGCACTGACCATTGCCGGGCTGTTTGAGGCCGAGGGCACCTACCAACCCTATGCCTGGACGATGGCCTATGCCTGCATGGCGCTTGCGATGGGGGTTGGGGTGATCACCACCCTTTTGATCCGCGAACCCGAAGTTAACCGCACCGACAGCAAGTATTTCCATAAAACGTCGGACTATGCGCGCTTTCTGGCAATGTTTGCCGTCACCGTCATCGCCTTTATCGTCGCCAATCTTTATGTCGGTGATCTGACCGACCCGCTTAAAAAGATCCTGCGGAACGCAGGTATGATTTCCGAACTGGCCAGCTTTATCGCAGGCGCGCTGAAACTGGCCATTTCAATTGCCATCGCCATTGGGGTCGCATGGCTGACAACCCGGTTTGGCTTGACCCCGACAGGCATGGTGCGTGAAACCTATATCTCCCCCGTAAAGGACTTTATCGACCGTTATGGCAAGGCTGCGATCATTGTCTTAACCCTAATTGGGGTTTATCGCATTGCCGACATTGTCATGGGTGTCATGGCAAATGTGTTTTACACCGACCTTGGATTTTCCAAGGAAGAAATCGCCGCGGTCTCAAAAACCTTTGGTCTGTTCATGACCATCACCGGCAGTTTCATGGGTGGGGTTCTGTCGGTACGGTTTGGGGTTGTCCGCATCTTGTTTCTTGGCGCGCTGTTATCGGCGATTACCAACATCCTGTTTGCGATCATGGCCCATCTTGGCGCCAACACCGTCATGTTTGCCGTGGTGATCATGGCCGATAACCTTTCGGGTGGTTTGGCAACCGCGGCCTTCATTGCTTATCTGTCGGGACTGACCAATATTTCCTTCACGGCAATGCAATACGCGATCTTCAGTTCGATCATGACCCTGTTTCCCAAAATCCTTGCCGGGTTCTCGGGCACCGCGGTCGATGCGGTTGGATATAGCTGGTTCTTTATCGGAACCGCCCTGATTGGCATTCCCGTACTTTATCTTGTGGTGTTGGCTGCACGCTTGACCGATGTCGAAAACCCATCGCCGAAATCCGCTGACGCAGATGCCTAGTCAGCCGGGTTCGTGCGCCTCACTGCGATCATACCGACGGGCAGCACAGCTTACGTCAACGCATTCCCACCAGTTGGAACATGCACTTACCGCTTAAGCCTAAAACAAAACCGGACGCCTTAAACGGGCGTCCGGTTTTTCAAATTCTGCGCTTTTATATCTGTGTCTGATCTTACGGGGGCTACCCGACGCTTACTGACCCTTTCAGGCGGCCTGTTCGGCTTCGTCCTGTGTCAGCAAAGCATAGATCGCATCGGCGGAACCTGCGCCGCGCAGTTTGTCACACATGCCCTGATTACGCAGCAGGCGCGAAATGCGTGCCAGCGCTTTCAGATGATCGGCACCAGCTTCTTCGGGCGCAATCAACATGCAGAACAAATCGACCGGATGTTCATCCACCGCGTCGAACTCAATCGGGTTCTGAGCACGGGCAAAAACCATATACAGTCGATCAAGGTCATTCAGCTTGCCATGCGGAATTGCGACACCGCCGCCAACACCTGTGCTGCCAAGCTTTTCACGATCAAGCAGGACAGAAAAAATCTCGCTTGCGTCGCGTCCGGTAACTTCGGCTGCTTTTTCGGCAAGTTCCTCAAGCACAGCTTTTTTCGCACCGGACCGCAGTGCCGGAATGACCCCGGACGGGGTAAGAATAGATGATATGTCCATTTTTCGCGTTGCGTTGTTTGGCTCAGAATCTGTGTCCGTCACGCTGCACCGGCATCTTTATCAGATGGATCAAGCCAACCGATATTTCCGTCGGTGCGACGGTACACAACATTCAATCCGCCATGTTTGCCATTCCGGAACATAAGTGCCGGAATGTCCCCCAAATCGAGCCGCATGACAGCTTCCCCAACGGAAAGCGTATCAATACGATCGGGCGTCTCGGCAACAATCACTGGTTCGTAGCCATTTACATGATTGTCATCCGAATGATCATCGTCTTCTTGCGCGATCACATAGTGGACCGCATCAAGGCGTGCCTGCTCATGTTGGTCCCGGTTGGCGTGATGATCACGCAAGCGCCGTTTGTAGCGCCGCAACTGCTTGGCCACCTTGTCACAAGCCGAGTCAAAGGCAGGATAAATTTCATCCGCCGATGCCTTGGCCTGTACCAACATGCCCTTACCGACATGGACCGAAATTTGCGTGTGATAGAGATGCGCCTGTTTGGTGAGTGTCACCGTGGCTTCGATCGCATGATCGAAATATTTCTCTACCGCAGGGTCCAACGTCTCGACGACGTGCTCGCGAAGAGCATCACCAACGTCAAGTTGCTTACCGATAACCGTAATTTGCATGGATCGCCTATCCCTCTTTGAGTGACTTCCCAGTACATATGGATGCTTGGGGCCCCTCAGTCAGGAGGCCGCACCATATTCCCTCGTCATTGCCAAGTCAAGATATGGGTATTCTACCTTATATTACAGCACCTTAGGGCGCTTTATTGGGGTAAAAAAATTGCTATTGAGCACGTGACTTCTTTTCGCGGCGGCGCTGCACCGAAGAAGAAATGCGCATTGCTTCACGGTATTTTGCCACCGTTCGCCGTGCAATGTCGATCCCTTCCTTTTGCAGCAGCTCAACCAGCTTATCATCTGACAAAATCTTTTTCGGATCTTCCATATCAATCAATGACTTAATCCGATGACGGACAGATTCAGAAGAATATGAATCCCCCCCGACCGACGATGAAATTGCCGTGGTAAAGAAGTATTTCAGCTCAAACATGCCGCGCGGCGTGGACATGAATTTACCATTGGTCACACGCGAAACCGTACTTTCGTGCATCCCGATGGCTTCGGCGATGTCACGCAGGATCAAGGGCCGCAAATGCGATACCCCATGGGTAAAGAACCCGTCCTGCTGGCGGACAATCTCGGTTGAGACCTTCATGATGGTGGTCGCACGCTGATGCAGCGCCTTGACCAGCCAATTCGCGGTTTGCAGCTTTTCCGTCATAAAGCTGCGTTCTTCGCGGTCACGCAAACCTGATCCGATTTCCGCGACATATTCTTCGTTCACCAAAACGCGTGGAAGTGCGTCGGTATTCAGTTCCAAATGCCAATTGCCGTTGCCCGCCGCGCGCATCAAAACATCTGGGATCACCGGGGTTGCGACCTCGCCATCGGCTGTCCGACCCGGGCGCGGATCAAGTGTTTTGATCTCGGCAATCATGTCGTGCAAATCGTCGGCATCAACACCACAAATCCGGCGCAACCGATCAAATTCGCGCTTGGCCAGCAATTCCAAATTGGCCAACAAGGCGGCCATCGCCGGATCAAACCGGTTTAAATCGCGCAATTGCAGTTCAAGACATTCGGCCAGATCGCGGGCAAAGATCCCGACCGGATCAAACCCCTGCATGACCGACAGGACCTGCTTCACATCTGACAATTCGCATTCAAGCGACGAAGAAACCTCGTCCAGCGCCCCGCTGATATAGCCATTCTCATCAAGCATATCGATCAGATAGCTGCCAATCATCCGTGACCGGGCATCGGCAAAGGCAATATTCAGCTGATCATCAAGGGATTGGCGCAGGGTTGCTTCGTCGGCCAGCGTCTGTTCAAGACTGGGCAGTTCATCCCCACCAGGCCCAGCAGAACCCGAACCACCGCCACCACCCGAAGCCCCGCCACTATAGGACTCGGAATAGTCGTGGTTGCCGGGCAAGGGTGCGCCATTTTGCGAAATTTCGCCTTCGCCGTCATACAGCGCATCGCTGGCAACGTCCAGCGGACTATCCCCCGCCCCCATGGTTTCACTGGCGGTCAGGCGGTCTGTGCCAAACTGGTCATCGCGGTCGGTAAAATTATCGCTGGTACGCTGATCAAGGCCTTCATCGCCATTGCCCACTGCGCCGTCCCCGGCTTCGGCATATGTTTGCCCCGGGTCCGCACGCTCTAGCAGCGGATTTTCCAGCAGCTCACTGTCAATGAAGTTGGAAAGTTCAATATTGTTGAATTGCAACAGCTTAATCGCCTGCTGCAATTGCGGCGTCATGACAAGAGACTGAGACTGGCGAAGATCAAGCCGCGCCTTCAGGGCCATTTATGCACTACCCCGTGTCAATCCGATTCTCCCCAAGAAATGGTCAAAGGCTGAAACGATCGCCCAGATAAACCCTTCGAACGTCATCATTTCTAACGATTTCGTCGGGACCACCTTCCATCAAAACCCGGCCATCATGCAAGATATATGCCCGGTCAATGATGTCGAGAGTCTCGCGCACATTGTGGTCAGTAATCAAGACCCCAATGCCACGATCTTTCAGATGCCGCACAAGATCACGGATATCGCCCACGGCAATCGGGTCAATCCCGGCCAATGGTTCGTCAAGCAGAACAAAGTTCGGATGGGCTGCCAAGGCGCGCGCAATCTCGCAACGGCGGCGTTCGCCACCCGAAAGCGCAAGTGCTGGCGTGCGGCGCAAATGCTCGATGGCAAATTCCGCCAAAAGGTCTTCAAGGTTCTGTTCGCGTTTGATGCGGTCATCTTCGACCACCTCAAGCACGGACATGATATTTTGCTCAACCGTCATGCCGCGGAAAATCGACGCTTCCTGGGGCAAATAGCCAATCCCAAGGCGCGCGCGTTGATACATCGGCATTGATGTAATGTCGCGCCCATCAAGCGATATGGTCCCGCGATCAGATCCGATCAAACCGGTAATGATGTAAAAACTGGTCGTCTTGCCTGCACCGTTTGGCCCCAAAAGACCAACTGCTTCACCACGCTGCACCGACATCGACACATCTTTAAGAACCGGGCGCTTCTTGAAACTTTTGCCAAGATTGTGCGCCACCAGTCCCTTATTCGCCGTGACCAGACGCGGTCCACCTTCTACAGAAGATGCCGCTTGTCCGATTGCTGTGTCGGATTTTACGCCTTTGCGCGACCAGAACAAATTACCGACCTTTCTTCAATTACCTTCCCGGCGACTGCCAGGCTGTCTTTTTAATCTTTTTCTGGGATCAGAAGGCCCCGGACACGGCTTTTACCGCCCCCATCGCCATTGGTTGTCAAACGACTGATCCCGGTATTGAGGTCAACGACCGCACGATCACCATTCAGCTGGTTTTCCCCGCGCGTGATCTTAACCGATCCAATCAAGGTAGCGATACCTGTTTTCGCATCATAAACCCCTTGATTGCCAACGACAAAGTCTGTGGGGGTGCGGATTGTCACATTGCCGTCGCCGTCAATGCGGCGCAATTCATTGGTGCCACCTTTGCCCGCCTCGAACCGCGCGGTCAGGGTATCGCCGCGCAATGTCCGATTGCCGGCAACAGCAACCGCATCACCGCGTGCCACCGCAATGCGGTCCGTTTCCCAATATTCAAGGCTTTCTTGCGCCGTCAGGGTTTCTTTCGGGGTTTTGTATTTCAAATCATTCCCGGTCAAAACCACAACTGCCTTATCAATATCATAGACCGCCTTATCGCCGGTCGCGACATCGGTATCAGATGATAATGTGACATTGCCGGTTGCAACGATGCGGTAAATCTCGCTATTGCCATCGCGGTCGCGATACAGCGCACGCAGCTCATCGGCATCAATCCGAGACGTTCCGCGCTTGGCCACCGCATTGCCGTTCGCAATCAGGACTTGCTCGTTTCGGCGCCATTCGATGCCGTTATCGGCCTCAACCTCAAGCCCGCCGCCATTGCCTTGCGCCAAGCCAAGCGGGCTTGCATTGGCGTCCCCCACGAACGCGGTCTGCATCAAGGCCCCAGCCCCAACAAGAGCACTGCCCAAAAGAACTGTCGCCAAAAAGCGCCCTGCGGCTGCCTGTGTGCGGGCCAAACGCGCCGTTGCGATCATGACTTCCCTTTCAATGCGCTATCGAAAATCACCATTTTGGCATTCCCCAAAAAACGGATCACTTTGCCTTTGTTTTCAAGCTCAAAGCCTGAATCCGAATTGATCGTGCCAAACGGTCCCTGCCCATCGACGGGTACCGATCCCCTGGCATTGCCTTCATTCATTTCGACTTCGGCTTTCTGGGTGTGAAGTTCGAAACCGTTATCGTGATACATATTCACCGCCCCGACCAAGTCAAGCAAACCGTCGGTTTCGGTATAGAACCCTTCATTGGCCGTCAGCGCGATCCACGACCCATCCTTAAGCGTCATGTCCGCTTGGGGCGCATCAAGATACACATGATCGTCATGTCCGTCCTCGGCCTTGCTTTCGACGGCTTCCTGCGCGGTAACCGTAAAAGGCTGACGATTGCCATCAACCCCGAAAAAGCGCGGATTGGACATCGCGACATTTTCCATCAAATCCTCTGGGGATGTGGAAAATCCAACGCGGAAACCGCTTTCCTGCACTTCTTCGATTTGGGGCCACAAAACCACAAGCGCCATCAACGTCATGGCGATCAACGGCAAAACGAATTTCAACGACCGTACAATGATCCGACGAAACGGGCTGATAGACACATTGCGCCGCCCGGACGGCATCCGATCGCGACTGCGTGCATCACGCGCTGCTTTTTCATCCAGTTTCGCCTGATCTTCGGTCATGCTTAGGCAACCCCCGACCGCAAAAGATCATGGATATGAACCAAGCCAACCGGCACACCAGCCTCATCCAAAACAAACAACGCGGTGATGCTGCGATCATTCATAATCGCAAGGGCCTCAACCGCCAGCGCCATTTCGCTGGTTACTTTCGGACCGACGGTCATGACATTGGCAACCGTCATCGCCACCAAGTCATCGGCCATATGGCGACGCAAATCACCATCGGTAACGATCCCAACCAATTCGCCCTGATCACCCAACACCCCAACACAGCCAAACGAATGGCTGGTCATGGTGACAAGCGCCTCTGACATCAGCGCGTCTTTGGCGATCAGCGGCAGGCTTTCGACGGGATGCATAACATCACGAACATGCAGCAATCGCTGACCCAACTTGCCACCGGGGTGGAACGTCCGAAAATCTTCGGCCGAAAAGCCGCGACGCTCCATCAAGGTCACGGCCAACGCATCCGCCAGTGCAAGCATCGCCGTGGTCGAGGTTGTTGGGGCTTGTTTGTTCGGGCAGGCTTCCGGACTGGCTGGCAGAACCAGCGGGCAATCGCTTTGCGCGGCAAGCGAGCTTTGCGGTTTGCGCGTCATGCCAATCAACGGCACGTTAAAGCGCCGGGTAAAGGCGATAATATCGGAAAGTTCGGGGGTTTCACCGGAATTGGACAAGGCCAAAACCCCGTCATCCTTGCCAATCATGCCAAGGTCGCCATGGCTTGCTTCGGCCGGATGCACAAAGAATGATGGCGTCCCGGTAGAGGCAAAAGTCGCCGCAATTTTCTTGGCGATATGTCCGCTTTTGCCCATACCCGTGATCACAAGACGGCCTTTCAGCCCCTCAATCAGGTCAATCGCCGCACAAAAAGCCCCATCAAGCGATTCTGCCAACTCGCGCAAAGCCGTTGCTTCGATCTCAAGCACCCGGCGCGCGACCGCAAGATCGGCCTTTGAGGCCGGCGCAGCACGATATCCGGAAGTCTGATGGCTGTTCTCGGTATTGGACTGTTGGGTCTTGGCGTGTTGGGTCACTGTCATCTGTTTCTTTTTGCGTTTCCTGCCCCGAACGTGGGCCGCGTCGCACCTGCTAGGACGGTTAGGCGCATTGACACATATAATCGGTCAATTTGCCAAAACTATGAACCCGGCATTGGTGGGGGTCAATTATCTTGCACATCCCACCTTTGCAGTTCGTTAACCCGGTGTCTTTGGCCCAGATCAGACAGGTTCAAAAAAAGACTGGCAAAAACTAGTGGGCAAAAATATCGGTTTCGTCCCAACCGGCAAGATCCAAGGTCGCACGTGTCGGCAGGAAGTCGAAACAAGCCTGCGCAAGTGCGGTCCGACCTTCGCGGGCCAAACGACGATCCAGCTCTTCTTTGGCTTTATGCAGGTACAAAACGTCCGACGCTGCATAATCAATCTGTTCTTTGGAAAGCTCAGCAGCGCCCCAATCAGAACTTTGCTGCTGTTTGGAAATCTCGACCCCGACCAATTCACGCAACAGGTCTTTCAGACCGTGACGGTCGGTATAGGTGCGGATCAGCTTGGAGGCAATTTTGGTGCAATAGACCGGTGCACAACGCACACCAAGATATTTGTCCATCACCGCAATGTCGAAACGCCCAAAGTGAAACAGCTTCAGAACGCTTTCATCCGCCAGAAGCTTTTTTAGGTTCGGCGCGCTGTAATCTTCCCCATCAAACTTGACCAGATGGGCATTGCCATCCCCGCTGGACAATTGCACGACGCATAAACGGTCGCGGTGCGGGTTAAGCCCCATGGTTTCACTGTCAATGGCGACAACCTTACCAAGGTCAAGGTCACCCGGCAGATCGCCGAGATGGAGGAAATTGGTCATTACGATGCTCCAGAAGGTCAGGATTTTCCTGTTCTTAACACAGCAAACTGCGCATCGCATCGCAAAAGTCGCACGCACTGAGGAAGGTCCGCTTATCAACAGCATTAAGAAAGTGACTAGCCACCAATTTCAATTTAAGATTGCCCTACACTCGACACATACCATTACACAGGTCCTTGTATTATGAGTATCAAAAAACCTTCTACAAATGCGTCCACAGCCTTTAAAACTATTGGATTTCTATGTTTGTTATTAGTAGCTGGAAATCTTATTCTCCTGTGTACTTGGTTTGATGTAATCATTGAACAAAGATACAACTTTTACATATCTTTTTTTGCTTCATCCTTAGAAAGTCTAGTCTTCTTTATATTCATTGGATTGGCATTGGCAATATACAGCTTTAGAAGACCGGAGTCTGAGTTACTCGAAAACAGAATTTGGTACTTATACTCTAGCGAGCATGCTACGGATGAATCACTACAATACAATAAAAATCAAATAAAGAAACTTGCCGCATTTTGTAAATCCGCAACCGGAAAAATCACAATTACTGACTATGATGCGTCAATGAATGCATACCGTATCGAAGTCGAAAAGCGATACACACTGCAAAACATGTTTAAAGACCGAGATTACGAAGACGTGATAGATATCTCAATCTCACCAGACTCGATCGAGAGTGATCAATTAGAAATGAATTTAGGTGGTGTGCAGAGCAAAGTCATGGGGGAGATACACCTATTTCAAACCACGGTCATTGGTGAAGCACCTGTTAAGCACAATGAAAAAGTCATAAAGATAACTGATCAAGACTATAAAACTAAAATAGGCATTAGAATTCCTGCAAACGGAACAACTGAATATGAGTTTAATTACTGGATGTGGTGCCTTGTAGGAGAGCCAAATGTAACACAAGTTCTTAGATACACCGAGACTTTAAAGACCACTATTGTTAACCACTGGGATGGAAAAGCGGTGATTAGCCTAAAAGGTCAGGAGGGTCCTGTACAATCCTTGGAACATAATGCTCAGTTAGATCTCGAAGAACGGAAAAAGTTCACACCAGCAGATAACTTGACATTTTGGTGGAGAGATCCAAATACAATAGCTCAGCCATCAGATGACAGTTCGCCAACCAAATCCGAAAGTTCAGTTGCAAATTAGTAACTAAAATGGTTTAGATTATTGGCAGGATCAATAAAGGAGGTAGCCATGACTTACATAAGCGGCGACCAAAGCGGATAAAAACAATCACTTAGCCCAAAAAAAAGGCCCCGCAAAATTTTGTGGGGCCTTTTTCGATTCTAAACATCGGCTAGTGCCCAAAACGACAATACCCCAGCACATTTGAAATGTGCTGGGGTATGGTGCCCAGGAGAAGACTCGAACTTCCACGACCTTGCGGCCACTGGCACCTGAAGCCAGCGCGTCTACCAATTCCGCCACCTGGGCATAGGGGCATCTGGTTTGTTCGGCGGGATCCGCCGGAACGGGGCGGAATATACGCGGTCAGCTTGAAGTGTCAACCACCTTTTTGATGGTTTGATGAAACTAAATCACGTCAGATGTGTATGTGTTTGGCCAATGCCGGAAACATCCGGGTTTTCTTGGGATTTTGGCGTTTTTATCAGGCCACCTCGCCTTACGCCGAATGGTCGAACAAGTATCCCAGCACCCCATTCAAACGGTTGCGTCCCTGATCGGTGGTACGCAGGCCCGAAGAATCACAGATCAAATCCCCTGACCCAATCAGGGTTTCAAGCCGATCCGCATCCAAAACATCCCGTGGGCCTTTGCCGATGATTCGGTTAAAGCGCGCCGTCGGGATCGTTTCATTGAGGCGCAAGCCCATCATCACCATTTCAAGCAGGCGTTCATTAGCGTCCAGCACCGTTTCTTCCTGCGTGCCCGTGCCATGCTTTTCCACCCGGTCCAGCCAGATATCAGGTGCACGGTGGCGGCGGACCGCCGTTGGCACGGTACTGCCATCAGACTGAATTACCGCTTCGCGGCCATGTGCCCCCGGCCCAATGCCGAGATAATCGCCATAGCGCCAATAGACCAGATTATGGCGGCTTTCCTGCCCCGGTTTGGCATGGTTAGACACCTCGTAGCAGCCATAACCCGCTGCCTGGGTTTCTTCCTGGGTGATTTCATAAAGCTCGGTCGCAAGGTCTTCATCCGGTACCACCAACTCACCACGCTGATGCAGGGTATAGAACTGCGTGCCCGGCTCGATCGTTAGCTGATAAAGCGAGATATGCCCATTGGCGATGGCAAGCCCTTCGCGAAGTTCCTTACGCCATGCTTTGGGATCATGTTCCGGGCGGGCATAGATCAAATCAAAGGAAAACCGATCAAACACCGATGTTGCCACGTCCAAGGCGCGCATGGCTTCTTCGGCACTGTGAAGGCGGCCCAAAAACTTCAAATCACGGTCATTCAGCGCCTGAATGCCAATCGAGACACGGTTAATGCCATTAGCGGCAAAGGCTGAAAACCGGTTGATCTCAACCGTTCCCGGATTGGCTTCCAGCGTGATTTCAATATCATCCGTCACATTCCAAAACGATTTGATGTCCGCGATCAGTGCGCCGGCTGTTTCCGGATCCATAAGCGATGGCGTTCCCCCGCCAAAAAATACTGATCCAACCGTCCGCCCCGGATGGCGCGCAGCCCCCGCCGCCAGCTCTGCGCGCAAGGCCGCACGCCAACGAGCATGATCAACGCTGTTGGCAACATGGCTGTTGAAATCGCAATACGGGCATTTCGACAAGCAAAACGGCCAATGGATATAAATGCCAAACGGCACGTCTTCGGCCATGGTTGCGGAAACTTGGGAGCCGGACACTTGGGAGCTGGACACTTGGGGTGCAGACACGTGGTACTCGTTTCAAAAGCGAATGGAATGGCCTTAAACTAACACGCACCGCCGATCATAACATCAGCGATGCGTGCATAGGTTCCGTGCAAGCCATCAAGCCAATCAAGATAGCCAAACGTGCTTATTCAAAGCAGGCCTTGACCAATTGGGCGAAGGCATCGGCGCGGTGGCTCATTTCATGTTTTTTGGCCGGATCCATTTCGCCAAAGGTTTCGTCGTATCCTTTGGGCTGGAAAATCGGGTCATAGCCAAATCCATGGCGGCCACGCTTGGGCCATACAATCTCGCCTTCAAGGCGGCCTTCGAAATTCTCAACATGGCCATCGGGCCACGCCAGCGAAAGCGCACATACAAACGATGCACGGCGATCGGGATGGTTGCCAATCCCGTTCTGGACCTTTTCCATCGCCATGTCGAAATCCTTGTCCGGGCCAGCCCAGCGGGCAGAATAAATGCCCGGTGCCCCATCAAGGGCGGATACGGCAAGACCGCTATCATCGGCCAAGGCCGGTAAATTTGCCCCCTTGGCCGCCGCCGTGGATTTTAGCTGCGCATTGCCAATAAAGGTCTTTTCGGTTTCTTCGGGTTCGGGAAGATTAAGGTCACCAGCCGAAAGAACTTCAATCCCAAACGGGGCCAAAAGCGCACCGATTTCCTTGATTTTGCCTTTGTTATGACTGGCGATCACCAGTTTTTTTTCCGTAAAACGACGGGCCATGTTCCTGCCTGAAGATTTTCAAAAAGAGTTAGATCAAAATAAGGTTCTTGAGATTCGATCCATGCTGAGCCGAAAATGGTTGGTCGCGAGAACCGAAGCGCAGCGTACTTAAGTACGTGAGCATCGGAATCGCAGCGCCCCGCCATTTGCAGGCCAGCATGGGACGAATATCTGAGCCTTATAGGCCGAGTGCTTCACGCTGTTTTGCAAACAGCTCCTTGCAGCCTTTTTCCGCCAGCGCAAACATCTGATCATAGGCAGCACGATCAAACGGCACGTCTTCGGCAGTGGCCTGAACTTCAACAATGCCGCCATTTCCGGCCAGTACAAAGTTGGCATCGGCGCCGGCATTGCTGTCTTCGGCGTAATCAAGGTCAAGAACGGCATTCCCGTTATAAATCCCGCACGAAATGGCCGCGACCGGCTGGGTCAGTGGGATTTCCTTAATCAGGCCGAGGCGACGCACGCCCTGAAACGCCAGATGGGCCGCAACATAAGCACCGGTGATCGATGCGGTACGCGTGCCGCCATCTGCCTGGATAACATCACAATCCAGACGCATCTGCATTTCGCCCATGGCCTTCATATCGGTCACAGCACGGATCGAACGACCAATCAGTCGCTGAATTTCTTGGGTTCGGCCTGACTGACCACCGCGGGCCGCTTCACGGTTCATACGGCTATCGGTGGCACGCGGCAGCATGCCGTATTCTGCGGTGATCCAGCCCTTGCCAGAATTGCGCATCCAACCGGGTACTTTATCCTCGACCGTTGCTGTGCAAATGACGTGGGTGTCACCGAATTTGATCATGCAAGACCCTTCGGCATATTTGGAAATGCCGGTTTCGATGGAAACGTCACGAAGCTGATCTTGGGTACGGCCGGATGGGCGCATGGGGGAGAACCTCTTGTTTGTCGGTATGGCGCGGGTCTTTATCAACCCGGGCGAATGATCTGAAATTTGGCCCAAAGTATGATGACACCCATCAAAGGTCCAGCAGTTTCCCTGTGATCTTCCTGTGATATATGGCGCGTTTCACATTGCGCCCCGACAGGTCTTGAACCTAACTACTTGATTGATGGTATGGTCCGCCGGGCACACACGACATCTGGTGTGATTGACGGTTTCGCTTTGCGTGACTAAATTCAGCTTAACTTTCAACGCACCTTTTTGCGCAAGACATGGTCACATATAAATTATGGCGCATTTTGACGACACACTCCTTGGTGACATGAATGTGCGGACACGCGAAGTGTTCCGCCAGATTGTTGATGCCTATGTCGAAACCGGTGAACCCATCGGGTCTCGGTCGATTGCGCGGCGCATGTCGGAAAACCTGTCGGCGGCGACCATTCGCAATGTGATGTCGGATCTTGAAGATATGGGCTTGCTGGTCGCCCCGCATATCTCGGCCGGTCGGTTGCCCAGCGAAAAGGGCCTGCGTCTTTTTGTAAATGCCTTAATGGAGGTCGGTGACCTTCCCAATGCCGAACGTGATCAACTGACCAAAAACTGCGAACAGGCTGGCTATTCGCTTGAACAGATGCTGGGCGAAGCAACCACCATGTTATCTGGTCTGTCGCGCTGTGCTGGGCTTGTTGTCGCGCCCAAAACCGACGGCATGCGCCTTAAACAGATTGAATTTGTTGGCCTTTCGCCGGGCAAGGTGCTTGCGGTTCTGGTGTCGCAGAATGGCAACGTTGAAAACCGAATCCTTGATGTTCCGGCGGATTTACCCGCCTCGGCATTGACAGAGGCCGCGAATTATCTAAATACCCGGTTGGCTGGTAAGACTCTCGACGATGCGCGCTTGCTGATCACACAAGAACGCGATCAGTTGCGTCAGGAACTTGATGACCTTTCAGCCGGATTGATTGATGCGGGCCTTGCAACATGGGCTGGCGGGGTTAAGGGATCGTCCCTGATCGTTAAGGGTCAGTCCCAGCTGTTGGAAAATATCGATACGATTGAACAGCTTGAAACCGTGCGGCGCCTGTTTAGCGTGCTTGAGGCCCGCGATCAGATGATTGAACTGCTCGATGTGACGACGGATGCCCAAGGCGTTCAGATTTTCATCGGGTCGGAGAACAAGTTGTTCGGCGGATCGGGTCTTTCGATGGTGATTTCGCCCTATCAAAATGCCGAAGGCAGTATTGTGGGCGCAATCGGGGTTGTCGGACCGACCCGGATCAATTATGCCCGGATCATTCCGCTGGTCGATTACACCGCCAAACTGGTCGGTCGACTGATTGGATAAATCGCGGCGCTGCGTGTCAGGCCGCATAAACGTGAAAGTACAAGGTTAGCCATGTCGGAAACCGCAAAAAACACTCCGGAAGATCTGCAGGACGTTAATGCAGAACAAGCCGCAGCCGAAGATATCGCCGCAGAGGCAGCAGAGGCCAATGAAGAGGGCGTTAACACCGATCCAGTTGCCGCCCTTGAAGCCGAAGTCGCCGAACTGAAAGACCGTCTGTTGCGCCAGGCCGCCGAGGTGGAAAACACCCGCCGCCGCGCCAAAAAAGACGTCGAGGACGCAGGCAACTACGCGATTACGAAATTCGCCCGCGAACTTCTTGATGTTGGTGACAACCTGCGCCGCGCCCTTGATGCTGCTGGCGATACGTCGGGTGCCGACCAAACCATGAAAACGCTGGTCGAAGGCGTTGAAATGACCGAGCAAACCCTGCTTAAAGCGCTGGAAAAGAACGGCGTTGAAAAGCTTGAGCCGCTTGGTGAAAAGCTCGACCCGAACAAACATCAGGCCGTGTTTGAAATGCCGCACCCGGAATATCCGGATGGCCATGTCGCACAGGTCATGCAGGCCGGTTACATGCTCAAAGGCCGCTTGTTGCGCCCGGCCATGGTCGGTGTCACCAAAAATCCGGCTGGCCAAGAAGCCCCCAAGGACGACACCCCCGGTGGGAATGTCGATACCTCGGCCTAAGCACACAGCACCAAGATAAACCGATTTTAGCGGATCGGGTTTATAAGCGGCCCTGCCAGACAGACTTGGCGGGGCCGTTTTCTTTGCGATATGGTTTCTGTAATCAAGCCCCCTGATCCGAATTTAAACAGGATTTTCCATGCCCCTTCGCCCCGATTTGATTGATATTCTGCGCACTGAAGAAGCCCCGATTGTCATTCTGACCGGGGCCGGAATTTCCAAGGAAAGCGGATTGCACACATTCCGCGATCCCGATGGCATTTGGGCAAAATACGATATTTCCGAGGTCGCCACCCCGGACGCCTTCATCAATAACCCCGATCTGGTGCATCATTTCTATAATGACCGCCGCGCGGCCCTGATGGACCCCAATATTGTCCCCAACGCCGCCCATCACGCCCTTGCACGCCTCGAAGCCGAATGGCCGGGGGATGTGTTGCTGATCACCCAAAATATTGATGATCTGCACGGCCGGGCCGGATCAAAAAACCTGATCCATATGCATGGCGAACTTTTGAAAATCCGCTGCAATCACTGTGACTTGCTGACCCATTGGGATGGTGACCTTGCCAAGGAAACGCCCTGCCCGTCCTGTGGCAAGGCCGGTGGGTTACGCCCGCATGTGGTTTGGTTCGGTGAAATGCCGCTTGAAATGGACCGTATTTACGATGCCCTTGGCGATTGCGGATTGTTTTTGTCCATCGGAACATCGGGCAATGTCTATCCGGCCGCCGGGTTTGTGCAGATTGCCCATCAGGATGCCGGTGCGGAAACGGTTGAGCTTAACCTTGAACCCAGCACAGGGGCGACCCTGTTTGACCACAGCACTTACGGCCCGGCAACAGAACTGGTGCCAAGCTTTGTGGATGCCCTTTTAAAAAGCTAACAGCACCCTTGGGTTACCCGCCAACCAGTTCGCGAAACGCCTGTTCGCCCTTTGGGCTAAACCGCACCACGCGCGACTCGCTTAATCGTCGGGCCCAGCCCAAATCATAAAACCGGTCCAGCAACGCCGCACCAAATGACCCGGCCAGATGGGATTGTCGGGCACTCCAATCCAGACATTCACGACAAAGCGGTCGGCGATGCTTGCGCAATGCCGCCAGATCAATGCCAAATTCGGCGGCAAAGGCCATTCCGGCCTCGGTCAAGGCCACACCATTAAGATCAACCTCGATCAATTTGCGCTGTGACAGGCCGTTAAACAACGCAACGCCCATATCACCGGCAAGATGATCGTAACATACCCGTGCATGGCGCAATTCCGGGTCTTTGGGGCCGGTACGAACACGGTTATGCCCCACCCGGCTGGCAATCCCCATCAGGACTTCCAACGCCTCGACAATATCGGGGCCAGACAAGGTGAAATAGCGATGCCGCCCCTGCCTCCGCGGGGTGACGATCTGGCCTGCCTCAAGTTTGGACAGGTGCGAACTTGCCGTTTGCGGCGTCACACCGGCTTCTTGTGCCAGCTCACTCGCGGTTAGTGCCTTACCGCTCAGCAAGGCGGTTAGCATGTTCGCGCGCGCCGGATCGCCAAGCAATGCGGCCACACGGGCAATATCGGGTCCTTCTTTCATAGTTCGATAGTAATCGAAGGATGGATGCACGGCAACAAGGCCGAAGACGGATATAATAAGGCGCACATAAAAAAACGGGCAGACCCAAATCTGCCCGCTTCATCGGATTGCGACGCCAAATGCACTGGGTGGAGAATCACCTAGTGCGAAAGGCCAGAACCGCCAATCGCAACGATGTTAAATGGAAGTCCTTCGACCGGAATTTCACCCTTGTCGGCGAAGCTTTCGGCATCGACAAGGCGTACCAGATGGTTGCGCGGATCGGTCACGGCAATCACATCACCGGCAACCGCAATGCGTGGTCGCGGATCGCGCCAATGCCCATCCTTGCTATAAGGTTTGGTGATCTGTTGCGATCGGATAATTTTCCCATCCAACACATCCACCGCATGCAAATAACCATCTTCGGTAAAGACATAGCCAATCGTCACCTGTTGCGGATCAAGCGCGAAGCTGACATAGCGCACCGGCAAATCGACCACCCTGAACGGCGCGTCTTCGGTCGGTTCAATCACCACCAGCTTGTCGGAACCATAATCGCCAAGGAAGAATTGCATGGCTTTGCCACCGGCCAGATGGCCAACACGCCCGCTTGGCATAGCTTCGCCATATGACAGCATCTTAATGGCCGGCACGTCGTCATCACCAAGCTGGGCGGTAATTACCCCTTCTTCACAGCCAAAGGCGACAATCCCGGCGGAGTATGCTTCACCGTGAAGCCCCGTGCAGGTATGGATATCCCCAACCTGCTTAGCGTCATGATCGACAACCTTAAGCCCAAGACGCGGCGGCAGACTGCCCGGTTTGGTTTCAACCGAAAGATTGGGTTCGGAAATCAGGTAATAATCCCCCATCGGCACCACCACACCATGGTGCGGGGCCGTCGCGGCAACCTCATCATATTTTGATTGTCCGGCAAGAAGGTTGTCTTCGCCAAAGACCTTTGCAACACCTTCGCCGTCAAAGAACATATAAAACGCCCCGTGATGCGGGACCGCGTGAACCGGTCGATTGCCGGTGATCTCAATGGGCAGCAACGTCGCATCATGAATGTCGATATCGGTATGGTCACCATGGGATGAAACCTTGATCCCGCTATCGATCACATGCACCGCATCATGATCCATTTGAACCGCTGCCAGGGTCTGGCCGCTTTCACTTGGCACCAGGTGCGTCACATAGCCGGTGGTGTCGAACCGATCGATCACCGTCATTTTTTCCAGATCAACAACGCTAACCCCGCCGTCTTTCTGATCGGTCACGAAAAGACGCCATGCCTGCTGCGTTTCATCGTCGGCTTGTGCGATGGATGCCCCGAAAACCGGCATCAAAGCCACGCCACTTACCATGGCGGCCCGCGCAATGTTTTTGAACAAAATATGCTCCTATTAAATGATATGTTATAACATATCATTTCGTACAGTAGTTTACCCCACCTGTCCATCGCGACATCGCGTGTTTGAACCCCGGCTGTGATCGAAATCTCGCCCAATAGTTCGATCTGTATCGAAGCATCAGGCCCATCTGCTGCGCTATGACTTTTCAGGCAACAAACCCGCGCAGATCCGCGCTTTAACCTGAAAAAATCAAAGGCAGCTTTCCATGATCACGTGTTTTATCCGCTATGAAATCGATCCTTACAAAAAGGATGCCTTCATCGAATATGCCCGCAATTGGGGGCAGGCCATTCCACGTTGCGGGGCGGATTTGGTTGGTTATTTCGCCCCGCATGAAGGATCGGTTTCAACCGCCTATGGCATCTATCATTTGCCCGATCTGGCATCCTATGAAGCCTATCGCGCGCGTCTGAAGGACGATCCGCTGGGCCGCGAGAACTATGAATTTTCCCAGCGCGAAAAATTCATCCTGCGCGAAGAACGCCAGTTTCTCAAAATTGCCTCCACCCCACATGCGGAGCTTATCAAGCCATGATCGCGGTGATTTTCGAAGTCACCCCGCACACCGACCATTACGATGAATATCTTGCCATTGCCGGTGACCTTGGACCGATCCTTGACGGCATGGACGGATTTATTTCCATCGAACGGTTCAGTTCACTGACCACCCCGGGCAAAGTTTTATCGCTGTCATTTTGGCGTGATGAAGATGCGGTCAAGGCATGGCGCAATATCGCCGAACACCGCGCCGCCCAGATTGAAGGCCGCAACCGTATCTTTGCCGATTATCGCCTGCGGGTCGCGGGTGTCATCCGTGATTACGGCCTGACCCCACGCGATCAGGCACCGGCGGATTCATCCGCCCATCACGCATAAGTCGGCAAAGCTAAGGGGAAATTGGGAAACACGAAAAGGCCGCGTCTAAAAAAGCAATCGTGTTTAGGCCTCATTGGTGACGGGTTTCGGGGATGGTCCGCCATCCTCGAAATCCTCTGCGCTGTTTGCGGCCTCCGACGCCTCGGCACGGCCCTCTTTGGCGCCAAACAAATCTGCATCTGCTTCTGCGTCCTGATCGGCGGGCTTCACCCCACCTTTGTAATCAAGCAACATCACCGCCAGCACGACAATCCCCGCCCCGACAAAAATGATCGGCACCGGCAACATGTCAAAGAAGATCAAATCCATCGCCACCGAAAACGGCAAGGCGGTATAGGCCGCGGGCGACACAACACTGGCGTCTGCCACGCGTACCGCGCGCAACACCATGTAATTGGTCAGCATCGCAAAGAATCCCGCACCCGACGAATACAGCCAGTCAGCCAAGGATGCCGGATGCCAGGTAATAATCGCAATCGGCACCCAGAACATCACCGCAATGATTTGCGGCCAAAACAGCATTGAAAAGTTAGTTTCCGTGCGGGTCAGCACCTTGGCAAACAGGGTTTGCGCCGAAAAACAAAACGCCCCGATCAACGCCGCGCCAACACCAAGCGGCACGCCAAAGCCATTCATACGCGGCGCGCACATCACCCACACCCCGACCAACCCCAAAAGGGTGGCAATCAGTTTGCGCGCTGTAAGCTTCTCGCCCAAAATCACCACCGCCATCATGACGGTCAAAAGCGCTTCGATGAACAAATAAGCATTCACTTCGGCGATGCTCATTTGGCGCAAGGCAAAGAAAACAAAGAACAAAGAGCCGTACCAAAGCACCCCGCGCGCAAAATGCGCAAAGGGACGACGCGTGCGTATTTCGCGGGTTCCGATGAACATGACAATGATCACGAAAACCGTGACCGTCGTTATCGCACGCATGGCCAAAATCTGTGCGGTGGGCACGTCATGGGACACAAGCTTGGCACAGACATCGACAAAAACGCCCGATGCCATGGCAGCCGTCATCCACAAAACGCCACGGAAATTTCCGCTCAGGCGCAAAAGCGTCGCGGTCATCATTATTCCAGTATCAAAGGTTGGTTGGGCTGACGGGGTTTCCGGCAGTCTGAGTTGACTGCTGCGGGTGGCGCAAGGAGACATCTTTTTACAAGCACGGCCGGAAACCCGTATGGCGATTATCCTGCCCTTAAACTTTGAAAAATACGAATGAAGAGTTCTCAGCCATTCATGAGATTTTTTTGCCCCATTCCATACGCGATCCTGATAGAGATGACAGACCATCAAAACCAAGACTAACGGATAGAACTTATGCGCCGCAAACTGCCCCCTTTACGCGCGCTTGTCGCTTTTGAAGCCACCGCCCGCCATCAAAGTGTGAAGGGTGCCGCCGAAGAATTGCACGTCACGCAAAGTGCGATTAGTCATCAGCTCCGTCAGCTTGAAGAAAACCTTGGCGTGGTATTGTTTACCCGCAAAGGGCGCGGTCTGACCCCGACCAAATCGGCCGAACTTCTTTTGCCCCGCCTGACAGAGGCGCTTGACGGCATTGCTGACATCACTGGCGAAGTCGGCCCGGACAAGGGTAAGGCCATTCGCATTGGCGCACTGGCGACCCCGGCCCTGACCGTTTTGATGTATGAACTCGACAATCTGCATGCGCGCATACCGGCCGATATTCCGGTTCAGTTTCGCAAGATCGAATTTGATGACGATCTCGATCCGCTTGAAATTGATCTGGCCCTGCAAATCGCGCCAAAGGACCTACCCGGCCCTGAAAACTGGGTGACCGAACTTCTCACCCCCGAAGTCTATACTGCCTTTGCCGCCCCGCAATGGCTGGAAAAGCGCGGATTTGATGCCTATAACATCGATATCCAGGGGCTTAATCCGCGTGACATTCTACTGATCGATAGCGACAGCGAACAGTTTTCCCAGATCGATCAATGGTTCAAAAATGCGGGCTTTGCCCTGACCGATTGTTCGACTTTCAGCCACCATATCTGGGCGCTCGAAGCTGCCCGTGCCGGTCAGGGCATTGTGGCCAGCACCGATGTGGTGGCGCGTAATTACGTCGAACGCGGCGAATTGGTTGCCCTTAATTTCCCCGATTTCGTCGCCCACTGGTGGTATCGGCTGTTGATCCGCCCGGCACGGCAAAAAGACCCGGTCGTGATCGAAGCCGCCAACTGGATCCGCGAACTGATCAATCCAAGAACGGCATCACTTGCCCGTAAAAAGATTTTGTAATCCGTTCCCGCAGCGTCCAATGCATCCTGCGCAAACGATTTCGCGCCGAAACACCAAACGTTTTCGCCGCTTAATCGCGCGATGGCCTGCCGCGTTCTGACCATATAACGTGATGAAAAATCTGGATTTCGTCCCCGTCTGTCACATGACAAATTGCGGGCGAAATCGGTTACGGCGTCACTTTCGACCATGGATGGACGCGCACCCCCTTGGAAGCTGTGACATTTCGCGATAAAAGGGCGGCATCATTCTCCTTTGGGTACGATTTACGTAGCTGAAGCCGAAAACAGCCGTCCCGATGATTCGGGGCATGCCTTTAAAAAAGCGAAAGGGATTTTCCCAGATGGATCTCAACAAGATTCCCGTCGGCAAAGATGTTCCATGGGACGTAAATGTCGTCATCGAAATTCCGCAAGGCGGTCCGGTAAAGTATGAAGTCGACAAAGATTCCGGCGCGATCTTCGTTGACCGTTTCTTGCATACCTCGATGTATTACCCGGTCAATTACGGCTTCATCCCCAACACGCTTGGTGAAGATGGCGATCCGGTTGATGCCATGGTCATGTTCCGTGAGCCGGTCGTTGCTGGTTCGGTCATCCGTGCGCGTCCGGTCGGCGTTCTGATCATGGAAGACGAAGCTGGTCAGGACGAAAAACTGATCTGCGTCCCGCATGACAAGATCGACCCGTACTACACCGACATCAAATCCTACGAAGATCTGCCGCAGATTCTGCGCGATCAGATCCAGCACTTCTTCGAGCGTTACAAAGACCTCGAAAAAGGCAAATGGGTTAAAGTCACCGGTTGGGAAGGCGCTGAAAAAGCGGCCAGCCTGATCGAAGAAGGTGTGACCCGTCTGGGCAAATAAGCCCCTGACCGCACATCCGAGAATATGAAACAGCGCCCCGTTTTGTCACAGGGCGCTGTTTTTTTTGTCCAAAAGGACCAAACCCGCAAAATCTTTCCATCACCGATCCGTGATGCACCTTGCGAAACGCGTGCTTTGCCATAACTTTACCTTTGTTCTGGCGCATCATCCTCGCCAAAGTCCCGTGATACGGACTCAAATGCCGTATTTGCCCCTTCGATGACGGACCTGATTGAATGCAAGACACCGCCACCGCACATCCCGCCCCCAAACCGGTCGAGATATCCGTCTCGCCTGACGGCGTGTTGCGCGTGGGGGATCAGGAATTTCGCTGTGCGCTGGGGGTCAATGGCGTCATTGATGCCAATGACAAAACCGAAGGCGACGGCAAAAGCCCCGCCGGGCGTTGGCGATTGCGATATGTGATGTACCGGGCCGATCATCGCCCCTGCCCGCATACCAAACTGCCGGTTACGACCATTTCATTTTCAGATGGCTGGTGTGACGATCCCAACCACCCTGACTATAACCGGCCCGTGCGCTTGCCATTTGATGCCAGCCACGAAAAGCTTTATCGCGATGATGACGCCTATAACATCGTCGTCGTGCTGGGCCACAATGATGATCCGCCCATACCGGGAAAAGGATCGGCGATTTTCATGCATGTCGCCAAACCTGACTATCGCGGTACAGAGGGCTGCGTTGCCCTCGCCGAACCCGATCTTGAAACGGTTTTGAGCCTCGTCGAATACGACACATACATCACCATCAACGCGTAAAGATCGTTCTTCGCCACCCACGATCCAAGCCCCACTCAACCGCTGACCGGCAAGACCGACGAAGTGCCATGAAATCATGCACTTGCCGTTTGGGCGCCGACAGCCTAGGTTCAATGGCCGGATATAATTCACAGGACAAGTCATGATTGAAGACGATTATCTGTACAAAAAAGGCGGTATGGCAGGATTTAGAGCGCGACTGAGACGTGTTTTCGGTTCACGCAAATTCTGGATCGGCGGCCTTGCCGTAATCGTCCTTGTGGCTGTGGTCTATTATCCGGTGGGCATGGCAATTGTGCATCGCATCGATGACAACCCTGATTTTGTCGGCAATTATCAGGGGGGCAGCCATTCGGTAAACACCGCAGCAGCCCTGATTGATCGCGAAGTCAATCAAAACCGCTGGACGGCGAATGATCCGTTCTTCCTGCCCGGTGGGGCGCTCGATAACATGCCGAACTTCCAGTCCGGTGTGATCTATGCCCTGTCGCGCTTTGCGATCGAACTGTCTGACCAGATCGGGCGGACCCGTGGCTCCAGTCAGGTTGACCCGGATTTGGACAATGCTGCTGGCCTGTTGAAATTCCGGGGTGATAAATGGGTGTTTGATCCCAGTGTATCGCTGCTGCCCGGTGTGACATCTGAACAGCAATATCGCGACGCGATCCGTTCGCTTCGCAAATATAATCAGCGCCTGATCAACGGAAATGCCGTTTTCGAACGTCGTGCCGATAACCTGCAAGAAACCCTGAACCGCTTTGCCAACGATCTTGGTTCGGCATCGGCCCTTTTGGATGACAAAGTCGACGCCCCGTCGATTTTTGACACCACCGCCGATGACGTCTTCTATGCCACCAAGGGACGTCTTTATGCCTATAGCCTGATCCTGCGCGATCTCGGAACGGACTTCGAACAGGTCATTAATGAACGTCAGGTTGCCCCGGCATGGGCCGAAATGGTTGAATCGTTGCAACATGCCGCCGCCTTGGATCCGGTGGTTGTGATCAATGGGTCGGCTGATGGCATCATTTTCCCCAACCATCTGGCGGGGCTCGGATTTTATTTGCTGCGCGCCCGTACCCAGATGCGTGAAATCAGCAGCATCCTGCAACGCTAATCGTAATTTCGGTCACATATCGTAGGGCATGAATACCTGAGTTGCGCGCTGTGACTTGATCTTTTTGGTTTTTTGCCCCATTTAGGGCCTAACCAAATAAACGTAGATTGCCGTGCGGGCACAAAATGCCCCGGCAATCAGAGTGAGAGGACAAGCTGACCATGTTCATTCAAACTGAACCAACGCCGAACCCCGCAACCCTTAAATTCCTGCCGGGTGAGGAAGTGATGGGCCGCCTGGGCACCGCGAACTTCGTCAAGGGTGACGAAGCCGTGAAATCACCGCTTGCGCGTAAACTGTTCGAAGTTGATGGCATTGCCGGTGTGTTCCTTGGCGGTGATTTTATCACCATCACCAAAGACGACTCCAAAGATTGGCAGACCCTAAAACCGCAGATTCTTGGCGGTATTATGGAGCATTACACGTCTGGCCAGTCGGTTCTTGATCAGAATTCCGATGCCGCAACCGGTGCCAGCACCGCCGCCGAAGGCGACAACGAGCTGGTAAGCCAGATCAAAGAACTGCTTGATACCCGTGTCCGTCCGGCCGTGGCACAGGATGGTGGCGATATCGTCTTCCACCGTTTCGAAGACGGCGTTGTTTACCTTGAAATGCACGGCGCATGCGCTGGCTGCCCAAGCAGCACCGCGACCCTGAAAATGGGCATCGAAAACATGCTGCGTTATTACGTGCCAGAAGTTCAGGCCGTCGAACCGGTCATGGCAGACTGACCGAAAAAGACCCCGAGTCGTTAACAAAACACTTACGCCCGACGCAGCATTCGTTTTGTGCCGGGCGTAATTATTATGTGCCCAACGCAAAGGATAACGCGGACTTCTCAACCACGAGAATATTGTCCGTTGCGATCTTGGCCCGTGGCAGGCATAGATAACGTCCAAATGGGGTGGGCAGTGTTACTGATCCTGGAGATTACATGATGAATAGCGCAAAAACAGGCCTGTACAGGAAAATTGCGCTCGCTTCGATCTTCGGAGCGGTCAGCTTACTCTATATTGGCATTTTTACCGGAATTGATATTTCGCCGCAGCCAACAAGCCCAGACGAGGAAACCGTCGTTGAGGCACCAACGGCAGCACCGGTAAAGAAAACCAAACCAGCCTATCGCCGCGGACCCGAGGTGATTGCGCTGAACCAGTATTTCAAAAGCATCGGTTACCTTCTGCCCACACTGACCGAAGTCCCGCGCGTTTACATCAAACGCGTACCAAAGGGACTTGGCGAACTGGCATCGGTCAAAGAACGCAAACAGCTTTTCCTGCGCATCATGTTGCCATTGGCCATGCGCGTGAACGAAGAAATCAACGCGCGCCGTGATCGTCTGATGGCCATTCAGGCCAAGGGCATTTCGGGCATCCCCGTCAGTGTCAAAGACCAGCAATGGGTTTCCCAGCTGATGAAACGCTATCGGGTGACCGATGGCGGCATCACGGCCCTGCTTGAACGGATCGATGTGATCCCGACCTCCTTGATGATGGCCCAGTCGGCCGAAGAAAGCGGTTGGGGCACCTCGCGGTTTGTGCGTAAGGGTAACGCCCTGTTTGGTCAGTGGGCCTGGGGCGATGCCGAAGGCATCATTCCCAAAGATCGCGAAGATGGCAAAACCCACGTCATTAAGGCGTTTCCAAGCCTGATGGACAGTGTCCGGGCCTATGCACGCAACATCAACTCCCACCCCGCCTATCAGGCCCTGCGCGAAGAACGTGCGCGCCTGCGCGCCGAGGGGCAACGCGTCACCGGTTGGGATCTTGCATCGACCCTGACGAAATATTCAGAACGCGGTGAAGAATATGTCGAAAGCCTGCATGCCATCATGCGGGTCAATGACCTAACCGACCTTGATGGGCTGCAATTTGCCGCCGAGGACGTCCCACCGCCGCCAAAGGTGCTGGCATCGCGCGACGACTAATCATCAGACCTTCTGAGACCAAATAACGCTCAGAAACCACAAAAAAGGGATCCACACGGATCCCTTTTTCATGTCTGAACCAAATATATTGATCTCAGCTTACGGGCGACCGCGATAAATCCAGCCCTTTTCGGACTTCACCAACCGAATTTCATTTTCAATAACCCGGCGGTCGCCTGCTTTGAAGTCACCTTCTTTGAGCGCCAGCATTTTGGTTTTCACCAAATCAATCGCGTCACTTACGGTGTCGCCAACCTGATCAAGGTCCCCGGCTGCCTTGCCCTTTTCCGACACATCATCGGCGAACTCGGCAAGGGTACGGTCAAACACCAGATCGTAACGCACCATCGCAATGACTTCGTCATCGTCTTGGGAAATGCTGTTGGTTTTGGTGACGTTTTCAACGTGGCCCACTTTGGCATACGGGTCTTGCCGGAACCGTTCGATTACGGCCGTTGTAATCTCATCGCTGCTCGGTCCCTTTGCCTCTGGGTCGTCGCATGCTGCAAGAAACGGGAAAAACATAAAAACGGCAAGAAACCGGGTCATCTGGCCCATGAACGATATCCTATTTTGCGGGTAGAACGACGATGTTAATCTGGTGTGCCGATCACATGTGGCAAAAATCAGGTCGACGCGCCCAGTACACGATAAAATCCATCACAAAACACAGTATCACAGTCGCCCCCCAATCAGAATGACCCGCAACGCCCGACCCGAAAGCACGCGATCCAATGTGCCGATTGGGTGGGTGTTGTTAAAACCAGACTATCTTATGATTTCAGGACCGCTTATCTTGCCCTGAATGTCAGTCCCCTGCCCCAAAACCTGTTGGTAGCATAACGTGTTATTCGATTTGATCATTGCATTGACGACACTGGCTGTCGGGTTCGTTTTGGTGTTGCCACATGTTGCCCGGTTTCCGTTATGGCGCGCGGTTGTCACCCCGCTGGCCTCGATCATCGGCAGTGGCTTTTTGTTGCTGGGCCCCGTGCTCAGCCACGGCTATGGCGGCTTTGCCCCCTTGGTGATGATCGGGCTCTGTGCGGTGGCCTATATGTTTGGCGGGGTGATCCGGTCCAATATTGCTGCGGGTGAAACCACCATTATCGAAGGTGGGCACGGCATCTTGGCCAAACGCATTGAAAACGTGTCGTCTTGGGCGTTGGCCTTTGCCTATATCATTTCGGTTTCGTATTATTTGAACTTGCTCGGCGCCTTCGCGCTCAGCCTCACCCCGTATAACTCCGACTTTGACGCCAAACTTTTGACGTCTGGCGTTTTTGTCCTGATCGTTATTGTCGGGTGTACCAACGGGTTCAAAAGTCTCGAACGGATGGAATATTTTTCCGTCGCGATCAAACTGGCAATCATCGCCGGGCTGATCATTGGCTTGATTGTCAATTTTGGGGATCAGGCCCGGCAAAACACCCTGATCCTTAATCCGCAAACCGTCACAGGATGGCCCGCCGTCACCATGGCGTTGGGCCTGTTAATCACGGTTCAGGGGTTTGAAACATCGCGGTATCTGGGATCGGTTTATGATGCGAAAATGCGCATTCGATCCATGCGCATGGCGCAATGGCTCTCGACCGCGATTTACGTGATTTATATTGTTCTGATTTGCTATGCGTTTCGGCCCGATCAAATGTCGATGTCTGAAACCGGCATCATCGACATGATGCAAATCGTCGCACCGATTTTGCCCTTCTTGCTGGTTTCAGCCGCCCTTGCCTCGCAATTTAGTGCCGCCATCGCCGATACCAGCGGATCGGGCGGCTTGTTCACCGAATTGTCGCGCAACCGCATCAGCGAACCGCAGGCCTATTTCATTCTGGCGGTGATCGGCATTACCCTGACATGGTCGGCCGATATTTTTGCCATTGTCAGTTATGCCTCGCGCGGGTTTGCCATCTATTACGGCCTGCAATCAGCCTTGGCCGCCGTCATTGCCATCAAACAAAAATCCGGTGCGCTTAAAGTCAGTTGGTATCTGGCCCTGGCAAGCCTCGGCGCGGTCATCGCGCTATTTGGGCAGGCCATCGAATAATCCTCCACCACCCTGCGCCAACGCACCCCGATACGCCGCTACACACTCCGAACCAAAGCGCGCCTTGCAAACAAGAATGGCGGAGCTTCCATGAAAGCCCCGCCATTCGCAAAAGGTCGTGAGGTCTTAAAACCCGGTCTTAGTTATGTTCTGCGTCATGCGCAGCCAAGGCTGCCAGATTGACCAGATCATTCACCGTTGCGCCCATCTGGGCAATCTGAGCCGGTTTTTCCAACCCGATCATCACCGGACCAACAACCGTGCCACCGCCCAGCTTATCCAAAAGCTTGGACGCCGTGGTTGCCGCATGCAGGGCCGGCATCACCAAAACGTTAGCCGGGCCAGACAGACGGCAGAAGGGATAAAGTTTCAGAAGCTCGGTATCGAGTGCGACATCAACGGCCATATCGCCATCGAATTCGAAATCGACATTGCTGCGTTCCAAAATGCCGACCGCATCGCGGATACGGTCGGTATCGGCACTGTACGGGTTGCCAAAGGTCGAATGCGAGACCATCGCCACACGCGGCTCATGACCAAGCTGACGGGCTTTTTCCGCCGCCTGAATGGCGATCTCGGCCAGCTGTTCGGCATCGGGCACATTGTGCACGCGGGTATCGGCGATAAACACCGTGCGGCCCTTGGCAATCGCGATCGAAAGACCCATCGGGATTTCGCCCTCTTTGGCGTCGATCACGCTGGCAATATCGGTAAAGCTGCGATTGAAGTTCCGGGTCAGACCGGTGATCAAACCATCGGCATGGCCTTTTGCCACCATGACAGAGGCAAAAACGTTACGCTTCTGATTGACCATGCGCTGGCAATCACGCCACAGATACCCTTTGCGCTGCAGGCGTTCATACATGAACTGGGCATATTCAGCATTGTTGTCTGAAATCGCCGCGTTGCTGATTTCGACCCCTTCAAGGGTTTCAATGCCAAGGTTTTTGGCACTGGCATGAATGCGGTCTTCGCGCCCAATCAGGATCGGCGTGCCATAGCCCGAATTGCGATAGGCCACTGCCGCACGAATAACGGTTTCTTCTTCGCCCTCGGCAAAGGCGATGCGTTTGGGATGGGCCCGCACATAATCAGAAATAAGCTGCAAATGTGCCGCCGTCGGATCAAGACGCCCGCGCAGCTGGTTTTCGTATTCCGCCATATCAATGATCGGACGGCGCGCAACACCACTATCCATTGCGGCCTGTGCAACCGCCTTGGGGATCGCAATGATCAAGCGCGGATCAAACGGCGCTGGAATGATGTATTCCGGGCCATATTGCAAACGACGCCCGGAATAGGCCGCCGCCACTTCATCAGGCACATCTTCGCGTGCCAAGGACGCCACCGCATGGGCCGCAGCAATTTTCATATCTTCGTTGATGGTCGATGCCTGAACATCCAATGCCCCGCGGAAGATATACGGGAAACCAAGAACGTTGTTGATCTGGTTGGGGTAATCCGAACGCCCGGTGGCACAGATCGCGTCATCGCGAATCGATGCGACTTCTTCGGGGCTGATTTCCGGATCCGGGTTGGCCATGGCAAAAATGATCGGCTTTTTGGCCATGCTTTTGACCATCTGGGTCGTCACCGCCCCTTTGGCTGACAGGCCAAAGAACGCATCCGCCCCGTTCATCGCATCTTCAAGGGTACGCGCATCGGTGTCCGCCGCATGGGCCGACTTCCACTGGTTCATGCCGTCTTCGCGGCCCTTATAGATCACGCCACGTGTGTCACACATGATGACGTTGTCATGCGACACGCCCATGCTTTTGACCAACTCGCAGCAGGCAATTGCCGCCGCACCAGCACCATTGATCACCAGTTTGATGTCTTTAAGGTCGCGACCCGTCAAATCACAGGCATTGATCAAACCCGATGCCGCAATGATCGCCGTGCCGTGCTGATCGTCATGGAAAACCGGGATATCCATGATTTCGCGCAGACGCTGTTCAATGATGAAGCATTCAGGTGCCTTGATGTCTTCAAGGTTAATGCCCCCAAACGACGCCCCCAGGAACCGCACGCAATTGACGAACTCGTCAACGTTTTCGGTCGAAACTTCAAGGTCGATACCGTCAACATCGGCAAAGCGTTTGAACAAAACAGCCTTGCCTTCCATCACCGGTTTGGACGCCAGCGCGCCAAGATTGCCCAGACCCAGAACGGCTGTACCGTTGGAAATCACCGCAACGATGTTGCCCTTGGACGTATAATCATACGCTGTCGCCGGGTTCTTGGCGATTTCAAGACACGGCACCGCGACGCCCGGCGAATAAGCCAGCGAAAGATCGCGCTGTGTCGTCAGCGGCTTGGATGGCGTGATTTCGATTTTGCCCGGACGGCCACTGGAATGAAACAAAAGCGCTTCGCGGTCGCGAACCTTGATTTCTGTATCTGACATTATTTTTTCACTGACGCTTGCATGATGGGTTGGAAAGCAATTGATGCTGTATGTTGTTTAATAAAGTTGGACAAATGTGCGGCGTGGGACCGCGTTGTCTGACCGCCCAATAAATCAGGCTTCGCCCCCCGGGTCAAAGGCGACGTTAACGGCAACCACAAAATTACGTAGCGTTTTCCGTATGTTGCAATGCAACAACCGTCTTCACCACACCCCCGCTGGCCCCCACTATTGCGCCGCAGCGCCGATGGAATGTGAATGGGTCATCGGCAAATAGCGTTGATTTTTCAGCATCCTATAAAATCTCGGCCTAACCCCGTCTTGGCAGCCCCTATTGCATCGCACTGAACGCCGCAGGACGATTGTTCCACTTTATGAAAAAACACGACCAAAAAGTCGGAATGAAAAAAGGCGATCATTTCTGATCGCCTTGATATCTTGATCCATGTGATCTGCCCTACACGGCAAATGGAATCAGGCCGGTTTGCCGCCCTGATGCAGGTGGATGTTGGTCGCACCATGCTTTTCAAGGATCGCCTGTGCCTTGGCTTTAAGAAGGGCTTCATCACCTTCTGGGTCAATGCGCACCCACAGGATCACCGATCCGGCGTCAATTGCGCGTGCGAAATCCTCGGTATGCGGGGTCGATGTGACCTCGCCGATAAATTCGCTCAGTGCCACCGCACCAACACCCGCGCCAACCGCAAGGGCCACCGGGGCGGTTGCCACCCCACCAAACAGCGCAATGGCGCCCGATGCCACCAATGGCACCTCATATTTGACTTCGCCGACAAGTGCGGTCAGCACATCTGACCATGACCGGCCATCTTCGCCCGCCACATCAATTGATTCATGTGAACTTAAAACCGACAAATCGGTGCGCGCAAAGCCGCTATCGCGTAATTCGCGCACGGCGGCGTCAAAACCGTCTTTGGTCTCGAACAACCCAACCAGTTCGGGGGCCTGTGCTGCGGTCTGGTCTTCTGACATAGTGTGTCTCCTTGGTGACTGGTCTTCTGTTCGGTTTCACGCCATCATGGCGCCGGCGAACCAACAGTTTCCCATAGTCTGTGCTCAGTTGTTATCTTTTACGGAAATTCAGGCGTTGCAATGGCATAAATCAAGTTTTATCACCCGCACGTCTTGCCCCTCGTAAATGCCTTTAGGGTTTGTTATCAAATTCATCATGAACAACATCGCTGATACATCCGATACCACGCCAAGTGCCCCGTCCTTTTCCAAAGAGGGCGCGACCCCAATGATGATCCAGTTCCTTGAAATCAAGGAACAGTATCAGGACTGCCTGCTGTTTTATCGGATGGGCGACTTTTACGAGCTGTTCTTTGACGATGCCGTCAAAGCCGCCGAAGCCCTTGATATTGCCCTGACAAAACGCGGCAAGCATCAAGGTAACGAAATTCCCATGGCCGGTGTTCCCGTCCATAGCCACGAAACATATCTGCAGCGTCTGATCCGCAAAGGATTCCGTGTTGCCGTCTGCGAACAGATGGAAGACCCGGCAGAAGCCAAAAAACGGGGTGCAAAATCCGTGGTCAAACGCGGTGTCGTGCGTCTGATTACGCCCGGCACCCTGACCGAAGACAGCCTTTTGGACGCGCGCCGTCATAACTATCTGGCTGCGGTTGCGGAATTGCGCGGCAAGGTTGGCTTGGCCTGGCTTGATATGTCGACCGGCGATTTTTATGTCCAGCCCACCGATATTGGCGGCTTGCCCGCGGCCCTTGCCCGGCTTGATCCGGGTGAAATCCTGTTTTCCGACCGGCTGCTCAACCGCTCGGAAATCTTTGATATCTACAGCGAATATAAAAACATCATCACCCCGCAGCCCGCGGCACGGTTCGATGCCGAAAATGCGCAATTGCGCCTTAAAAAGCTCTATCAGGTCGAGGCCCTTGATGCCTTCGGCGGGTTTGAGCTGGCCGAACTGTCCGCAGCCGGCGCACTGATTGATTATGTTGAACTGACCCAAAAAGGTCAGATGCCCCGCCTGTCGCCGCCGATCCGCATGGCGCAGGGGGCGGCCATGGAAATTGACGCCGCCACGCGTCGGTCGCTTGAACTGATCCAAACCCAATCGGGCGAGCGTAAGGGATCGTTGCTTTCGGTCATTGATCGCACCAAAACCGGTGCGGGGGCCCGCCTTTTGGCGGCGCGTCTGTCTGCCCCGCTGACCAATGCCGATAACGTCAACAAACGCCTTGATCTGGTGGAATATTTCCATGATCGCGATGGCCTGCGCGCTGATTTGCGATCTGGCCTTGGCGAATGCCCTGATATTGAACGCGCACTATCGCGGCTTTCCGTTGGCCGTGGCGGACCACGTGATTTGGCCGCCATGCGCGATGGTCTGGCCTGTTCGTTTGCGATTGGCACCCTTTTGGGCAAGCCCGATGGTGGCAATGATGGCCTTACCGCACAGCCAGAATCGCTAACCGATCATGTCACCCGCATGGGCCATCACGGCGATCTGATTGATCTTTTGCGCCGTGCGATTGCCGAAAACCTGCCTTTGATGGCACGCGATGGCGGCTTTATTGCCGGGGGCTATCATCCCCCGCTTGATGAATTGCGCATGCTTTCAAGCGAAAGCAAAAAGCTGATCGCCAATCTTCAGGCCCGCTATACCGAACAAACCGGCATTGCCAACCTTAAGGTCAAACACAACAACGTTCTGGGCTATTTCATCGAAGTTTCGGCCAAAAACGCCGACAAAATGATGGAAATTGATGAATTTATTCATCGTCAAACCATGGCCAATGCGGTGCGTTTCACCACGGTCGAACTGTCCGAACTTGAAAGCAAAGTGTCAAAGGCCGGGGATCAGGCGCTCGCCCTTGAACTCGAACTGTTCGAAGAACTGGTTCAGGCCGTGCTGGCCAAGGCCGATGACATTGCCCAATGCGCCCAGGCCTTGGCGGGGCTTGATGTTTCTGCCGCCCTTGCCGAACTGGCCCGCGATCGGGGCTGTGTCCGCCCCCAAATTGATGACAGCCTGTCGTTTGATATCACGGCCGGGCGTCATCCGGTCGTCGAAGCAGCCCTTCGCGAAAATGCCGATTCGCCCTTTGTCGCCAATGATTGCCGCCTGGAAGATGAACAAAGCCTATGGCTGATCACCGGTCCGAACATGGCCGGTAAATCCACCTTCCTGCGTCAAAATGCCCTGATTGCGGTCATGGCCCAAATCGGGGCCTTTGTCCCGGCGGCCAAGGCACATATCGGTGTGATTGATCGGCTGTTTTCCCGTGTCGGGGCCGCCGATGATTTGGCTCGCGGTCGATCCACCTTCATGGTCGAAATGGTTGAAACCGCATCGATCCTTAATCAGGCAACCGATCGTTCCTTGGTGATCTTGGATGAAATCGGGCGCGGCACGGCCACCTTTGACGGTCTGTCGATTGCCTGGGCGGTGGTCGAAAACCTGCATGAAATCAACAAATGCCGTGGTCTGTTCGCCACCCACTATCACGAACTGACCGCCCTCGCCGCCAAGCTCGACCATCTATCTTGCCACACCATGCTGATCAAGGAATGGCAGGGCGAGGTTGTCTTCCTTCACGAAGTTGGCTTGGGCAGTGCGGACCGATCTTATGGTATTCACGTCGCGCAATTGGCGGGCCTGCCGAAACCGGTGATCAAGCGCGCCGAACAGGTGCTTAAAACCCTTGAAAAGGGGCAACAGGGCGGTGCGGTGTCCAAGCTGGCCGATGATCTGCCTTTGTTTGCTGCCGCGATTGAGCAAGCCGCACAGGAAGACCGTGACGCCACCCCGGCCCTGTCGGACGATCAAAAGGCGCTGTTGGATGCGATTGCCGATATTGATCCCGATAACCTGACGCCCCGCGAAGCGCTTGATGCGCTCTATCGGCTGCGTGACTTACGCCAATAAGCGGCATCCGCGCAAACGCGGTGGGGTTAAAACCCTTTGCGGAAAAAACGCATGCAAAACAGGCACCTTGCCCCCATATCAGGCAGGTGCCTGTTTTCATTTAGCCGCTGTGGCCCTCCCAAAACGTGGGTTGGCGCGGTTGGCTGCGGCCCGATAGGTCATCTGATCTCTGGCACGGCACATGCAATGATGGCGGCAAATGTCCTGTGGCGCGTTTCAATTGCCGCGAACAGGGGGAAAATGCTATTGCAGAACCTGCAATCTAGGCGCAAGGAAACGGCAACCCGGTATGTATAAAATCAAGAAACAGCGCGAAATCATTGATCGTAAAAAAGTCTTTGCTGATCTAAGCGCCATTGCCAATGACCCGACGCTTAAAAGCTTCAAGCAACGCAGCGCCGTTCTGGCCAAGCTAAAATCCGTCTTGGAAGACGGCCACAACGTCATTCGCGCGCGGTTTGAACAAAGCAATTCCGGGCAGGAAACCGTCTTTTCGAACAGCTTCCTGATGGATCAGATTGTCCGTCTTATTCATGATTTTGCGACCAATTTTGTCTATCCGCTGCATAATCCAACCAATGAACAACGCATGTCGGTGGTTGCGGTTGGTGGCTATGGCCGGGGCGATATGGCGCCGCATTCTGATGTCGATATCCTGTTTTTGTTTCCCTACAAACAAACCGCCAATGGCGAACAGGTTGTTGAATTCATTCTTTATATGCTGTGGGATCTTGGCCTAAAGGTCGGCCATGCCACCCGGTCAGTTGATGACTGCCTGCGCATGGGCCGCCAAGACATCACCATCCGCACCAACCTGCTGGAAAGCCGGTTCGTCTGGGGGGATGAGGATACCTATAACGTGTTTCGCGCCCGCTTTATGGACGAGCTGGTCAAGGGCAGCGGCCTTGAATTTATCGAAAAGAAACTGGGCGAACGGGATGATCGCCATGTGCGCATGGGCGATTCGCGCTATGTGGTGGAACCCAACGTCAAAGACGGTAAAGGCGGCCTTCGCGATCTGCACACCCTGTTTTGGATTGGCAAATACCTGTATCGGGTCAATTCCCCGATGGAGCTTGTCGACCTTAAAGTTCTGACCCGCAAAGAAGCCCAAGGGTTTCTAAAAGCGCAAAACTTCCTGTGGGCGGTGCGCTGCTGGTTGCATTACCTGTCTGACCGTGAAGAAGACCGCCTGACATTTGATATGCAGCGCGATATCGCCGAACGCCTTGGCTATACCGACCATGCCGGGGCATCGGGCGTCGAACGGTTCATGAAACACTATTATCTGATGGTCAAACATGTCGGCAACCTGACCCGGATTTTCTGTGCCGCCCTCGAAGAACGCCATCAACGCCGCCCATTGATCCGCTTTCCCGGCAAGCTATTTGGCACCAAGGAAATTGACGGGTTTGAGCTGCGCAATGACCGGCTAACCGTTGAAAGCCTTGATGTTTTCAAAAACGACCCGATCAAGATTTTGCGCCTGTTTTTGGTTGCCAATCAAAACGGGGTCGGCATTCATCCCGAAACCCTGCGCTGGGTGACGCAAAGCTTAAAACATGTCGATCATAAGCTGCAAAACGATCCGGACGCCAACGAGGTCTTCCTTGAAATCCTGACCCAGCGTCAAAACCCTGACATCGTGCTGCGTAAAATGAACGAAGCCGGTGTTTTGGGCCGCTTCATCCCGGATTTCGGCCGGGTCGTCGCCCAGATGCAATATGACATGTACCACACCTATACGGTGGACGAGCACACCATCCGCGCGATTGGTGTGCTGAACCAGATCGAAAATGGCGAACTGGTTGATGATGCCCCGGTCGCCACCCGCATCATGGGTCAGGTGATTTCCAGACGGGTTCTGTATGTCGCGGTTTTACTGCATGACATTGCCAAGGGCCGTGGTGGCGATCATTCCGAACTGGGGGCCGAAGTTGCCGAAAAGCTGTGCCCGCGTTTGGGTCTGTCGCCCGCCGATACGGAAACCGTGGCGTGGCTGGTTAAGGCCCATCTATGGATGAGCTTGACGGCCTTTAAACGCGACATCAATGACCCGATGACGATCAAGGCCTTTGGCGATCTGGTGCAATCGCAAGAACGCCTACGCCTGTTGCTGTGCCTGACGGTGGCCGATATTCGTGCGGTGGGGCCAAATGTCTGGAATGGCTGGAAAGCCACCCTGTTGCGTGAACTTTATTATGCCACCGATGATTTGCTATCGGGCGGCCTTAACGCCGATAGCCGCGATTCGCGGGTGGCCAACGCCCAAATGGCCCTGCGCGAAGCCTTGGCCGATTGGCCAACCGATCAGATCGAAGATTTCATTGATCGCGGCTATCCGTCTTATTGGCTCAGTTTCGATACCGACGTTCACGTGCATCACGCCCATCTGACCCGCGATGCCAAAGAAAGCGGCGCGGACATCACGGTTGATGTGCGCATTGATACCGAAATTGATGCCACCGAAATCACCGTTCACACCACCGACCATCCGGGCCTGTTTTCCCAGATTGCCGGGGCGATGGCGATTTGTGGTGCCAATGTTGTCGATGCAAAAATCCTGACCTTGGCCGACGGCATGGCGCTTGATGCGTTCTTTATTCAGGACACCAACGACGAAGCCTATAACGACAAGGCCAAACTCGAAAAGCTGCGTGAAACCCTCGAACAGGTGATTTCCGGGCGTTTGCGCCCCAGTCATGAAATCGAACGTCGCCAGAACAAGGATAACAAGCACCGTACCGCCGTGTTTAAGGTCGAACCCAATGTCATTATCGACAACAAGGCCAGCCGCACCCATACGGTGATTGAAATTTCCGCCCGCGACCGACAGGGGCTTTTGTATGACATCACGCGCGCTTTGCGTGACCTGTCCTTGCAAATCGCATCGGCGCGGATTTCCACCTTTGGCGAACGCGCGGTCGACGTTTTCTATGTGAAAGATGTGTTTGGGCTTAAAATCGACAGCCGCACCAAATTCGTGCAAGTCAAGGAAACCCTGACCCAGGCTATCCAGAACAATTAAGCCAGCATGTGATTTGGACGAAATGGCGATCTTGGGCGGTATTAAACCGCCCAAGACACCGGTTTAACCCTTCCTCTTATGTGACGCGTGGTCACACCTCAGAAAGGATTAAATTCAGTTTGCTCTTTTTTGGAATAAAAGACGGTCGAGGAAGGGCTATCCAAAACGAACATCATGATATGTTAATCACGACGTCTTTTCCTCGGAATGCAGCAGGTTGAGGTGGATCCCCTTTTCCCCGACCATCCTAAATGAGGCTCGCGTCCCAACGAATCTCAGCAAGCGGGAATTTAGCCGTCTTGACTGTATTTTTCTGTGACGGCGGTCACAGCTGTCAAAAAGAATGCTCTTTTCAGACCGATTTCATATTTTTGTGACATACGCCCCGCTGCCCCCATGTTGATTACGACTTCTTCACTTTCCCCTGTCAGATTTTGTCGGGCGCGCCGGGTCACGTAAACGTTGGCATAAAAACGGGCGAAAAACCCGCGCACAGATTTACCAATTGCGGGGCCCGGCCCGCGCATGCGGCCCCCGAAACACGGCCCTTTAGACGGATAAAAGACGCACATGTCGCTCGTACGTTCCATCGCCACGGTCAGTGGCTTTACCCTGCTGTCACGTCTGCTTGGGTTTTGCCGTGATATCCTGATTGCCAGCATGCTGGGCGCTGGTGGCATTGCCGATGCGTTTTTTGTCGCGTTTAAATTTCCCAACCTGTTTCGCCGCCTGTTTGGCGAAGGCGCATTTTCCGCGGCCTTCATCCCGCTTTTGTCCGGCGATATCGAAAAACGCGGGATGGATGTTGCGCGCGAATTTGCCGCGCGTGCCATGTCGATGCTGTTGCTGATCACCGGCTTTTTGGTCGCGATCATTGAAATTCTGATGCCATGGGCAATGTTTGTATTCGCGCCCGGATTTTCCGACGATCCGGAAAAATTCGCGCTTGCCGTCGAACTGTCGCGCATCACCTTCCCCTATCTTGCCTTTATTTCCGCGGTTGCCCTGATGTCGGGGGTTCTCAACACCTTGCACCGCTATGCCGCCGCTGCCGCCGCGCCGATTATCCTTAATCTGTGCCTGATTGGTGCGTTGCTTGGCCTGACCCCGGTCACCCAAACCCCGGCCCATGCGCTGGCGTGGGGCGTGGCATTGGCCGGTGTCGCGCAATTTGTCTTTCTGGTGATTGCCTGCAAACGCGCAGGCTTTGCGATAAAATGGCAGCGCCCCAAAATCGATGACCGGGTTAAGTTGCTGGGCAAACGCATGGTGCCGGGCATGATTGGTGCCGGTGTTTATCAGCTCAACCTTCTGATTGATACCATGCTGGCTTCGCTTGTTTCTGATGGGGCTGTTTCGTGGCTCTATTATGCCGACCGGGTGCAACAATTGCCCTTGGGCGTGATTGGCATTGCCATTGGCACCGCCTTGCTGCCCACCTTGTCGCGGCAATTACAGGGGGCGGACCCGGCGGTTGCGATGAACAGTCAAAATCGCGGCATTGAAATCGCCCTGCTTTTGACCCTGCCTGCGGCGGTCGCCCTTGGCGTTATGGGCATTCCGGTGATCAATGTTCTGTTTGAACGCGGCGCATTTGGCGCCGACGAAACCCAAATGACCGGCTTGGCACTGACCGTCTTTGCCTTTGGTCTGCCCGCATCGGTATTGGTCAAGGTGCTTGCACCGGGCTTTTTCGCCCGCGAAGACACCAAAACACCGATCCGCATTGGCATTTCGGCGATGGTGCTCAACATCGTTCTGATCGTGATCCTGATGCCCTATTTTGGGCATTTGGGCATTGCGGCGGCAACGTCTGTATCGGTTTGGGTCAACGCACTGTCATTGGGGTATTTGCTGCGCAAACGCGGGGATTTGGTTCTTGATGCCCGCTTGCTTAGACGCGTTCCGCGTATTCTGGCGGCATCGATCCTGATGGGGCTGGCACTTTGGTTTGCCATTGATGCGTTTTGGCAAAATGACGCGCTGTCGATCACCCGAATGATGATCATGGCGGCCTGTGTAGTTGGCGGTGTCGCGGTCTATGGATTGTCGGCCCAAATTCTTGGTGCCACCAACCTTAGCGAACTTAAAGCCACCCTCAAACGCGCCAAATAGGGAAAACATCAAAACCCGGTGGTAAAACCATCCATAATTGCGCTGATTTCCCCATAAGCTGCTTGACCTTACACCGTCGTGGGGCTTAACTCCGCGCGTTGGTTTGCAGCTCGTCCGCCGGCGGGTGTCCACAACCTGGCGGAGCTTGCGAACCCATTTTTGTTTTTATTGAAATGGACGACACTCTTATGGAACGTGTGTTTTCGGGCGCTCAGCCCACCGGTAACCTTCATCTTGGCAACTATCTTGGCGCGATCCGCAACTGGGTCGAACTGCAGAAGCAAAATGAATGCATCTTCTGCGTGGTCGATATGCATGCCATCACGGTCTGGCAAGACCCCAAGGAACTGCGTTCCAACATCCGCGAACTGGCCGCCAGCATGATCGCATCCGGAATTGATCCGGAAAATCAGGTGCTGTTTAACCAAAGTCAGGTTTCCGCCCATGCGGAACTGGCGTGGATCTTTAACTGTGTGGCGCGTATCGGTTGGCTCAACCGGATGACCCAGTTTAAGGAAAAGGCTGGCAAGCACCGCGAAAACGCATCGCTGGGTCTGTATGCCTATCCAAGCCTGATGGCAGCGGACATTCTGGCATACAAAGCCACCCATGTTCCGGTTGGCGAAGATCAGAAACAGCATCTTGAACTGGCCCGCGACATCGCATTGAAATTTAACAATGATTACGAAGTCGAAGGCTTCTTCCCACAGCCAGAACCATTGATTCTGGGGCCGGCAACGCGCGTGATGTCGCTGCGTGATGGGTCGAAAAAGATGTCGAAATCCGATCCGTCGGAAATGGCGCGCATCAACATGACCGATGATGCCGACACGCTCAGCAAAAAAATCCGCAAGGCTAAAACCGATCCGGAACCGCTGCCAAGCGAGGCCGCTGGTCTTGAAGGCCGCCCAGAAGCCAAGAACCTGATCACCATCTATGCGGCCCTGACCGACAGCACGGTGGATGCAGTTTTGGCCGAGCATGGTGGCACGCAGTTCTCTGGCTTTAAGCAGGCCCTGACCGATGTGGTTGTCGAAAAACTGGCCCCCATCACCGAGGAAATGGCCCGCCTGAAAGCCGATCCGGCCTATATCGATTCTGTTCTGGCCAAGGGTGCAGAACGGGCAAATGCCATTGCCCAGCCCATCCTGCGCGAGGTCAAGGAAACCGTTGGCTTCCTGAACTCCTGATCGATATTACGACCTAAAATACCAAAAGCCCGTTTGTCACAGCTTTCACAAGCAAGACAGACGGGCTTTTTTTATCGCTCAATCGACTGACAAAATCAGATCAGATCGCGTTTCCAGGGGCTTGGCGGTCTTGCTGCATGGCTTGATATTTCTTCAGGCCATCCATCATCGTTTGGCTAAACCATGCCCCGACCGGTTGCTGGGCGCCGATATGGCTGGTCGCTTCTTCCATCAGGGGATGGACCGGCTCGGCAGCGGTCGTATTGGTGTCGCGTTGGGCGACGGTATTGGCGTTTTGCGCGTTATCCGTCTGGTCAAAATGACCGGAAACGCGGCCCTGATCGGCAATCGGGTTGCGCGGCGATGCCGATTCGGCGGCCATCGTGCGGGCTTGCTCCCCACCCAGCGCGGCATTAAATCGGGCGGCCATTTCCGCGGCGGATAACGGCGCATCACCATTTCTATAATCCGCTGACACCTGTGCGGTCGGGCTTGAGGATCGGCGATCGGTTGCGGCCATTGCCTCATTCCCAGCCGCATCAGTACCCGCTGCTTTCTCCGCATCAAGTTTGGCAGCATTCAATTTTGCAAAACGTGCTTCGTGGGCCACCAGTTCTGGCGACACGGCAAATTGATTGGTGCTGCGGCTAACCCGTCCACTATTTTGCGCGCGCGCCCAAACCGTATCGCCGCCGCCACTGTTAAATGATGCTTGCTGGATCGGTGACCGGTTGGTCTGTGATGACGATGTTGCAACCGCGCCGGTCAGGCGCGAAGCCGGGCTGTAGCTCCCGGCGGATGCCATCGCCACGGCCAATTCGGCTGGATCATTTTGAACGGCTGCAGCCATCTCGGCAATCGCACTCGTGCCGTTAGTGCTATTGGTGCGCGGCTGTGGTGATGCTGTTTGCGCCTGTGTCGCTTGGGCGACCTGTGTCGGCTGTTCGGTCTGCTGCGCCTGTCTCGCTTGCGCTGCTTGGGCGTCCTGCGCCACTTGTCCAGATTGTGCTGCCTGCGCCCAAGGGGGATTTAAATCGGATGCTGTGGGCGCGGTAAATGCAGATGCGCCATTTTGATCCTGTGCCGGATCAAGCGACGCCACATCGACCCCTGCGACCGGGGCGGCTTGAACAATAGTGGATTGTTCCTCGGCACTTGCCGTGACGCTGGCCGGTGTTGCCCCCTGCTGCCCCGCCATCCATGGCAGAACAAGGTCCCCCTGATAGGTCCCATCGGCGGCTGCACGGGCATTGGCCGCCATTGCATCGGGCGCAGCTCCTGCCGCCTGTGATGCGTCGGCAACCGCGGTCCCCCCCTCAACCGGGGCGCCATTAAAACTGTCATCCAAGAAGGCCATAACATGTTCGCCGGTATCTTCGCCGGTAACGGCGTCGACAACCGCATCGATTGCGGCACCTGCCAAACCAAACACACCGCCAAACAGACCGCCGCCAACAACCCGCGCGCCATTGCCGATTTCATCGCCCGTAAGCGAACGATACAGCATTCCGACACCGGGAATATGTTGCAGCGGATTAATCACGTCGAGCACATCGGAAAACTCAAACCCGTCCTTTCCGAACATATATTCGGAAAAGTCGCGCTCTTTTTGCGCGCCCTCAGCCGCCTGCGCACCTGACCCCGACTGTACGAATTTGTTTTTCGCACTTTCGCTGGTCTGGCCCGCAACACTGCCGGGCGAATTTTGCCGCCAATCTGCACCAATCGACATGTCTGTCCTCCTCTTGCGCCTTACATTGCAAAAGGAATGCCAAACTCACACGCTGATAAGTGATTGTTATATATGGAAATTATTCAAAACCCGCTGGCAGCATTTCTGCCTGTCGGAATCTTCTGCCGGGTATGATCCCGAATTTCGCAATGCGTGTTTAACGTGACGAAAATGATGGTTTCACGAGCACCGAAGCGCAGCGTACTAAAGTACGTGAGCATCGAAGCGCAGAGAAACCTTTATTTGCAGTCCGTTAAGCGCGCATTGATTAGAACAGATGACCGGCACGGTCCTTCTTGGTCTGAAGGTAAAATTCATTATGGCCATTGGACGGGAATGTGTGCGGCACCCGTTCGGCCACTGTCACGCCCCAACTTTCCAGGCCTTTAAGCTTTTCCGGATTGTTCGTCAGCAACCGGACCGATTCAAAGCCCATCTGGCGCAACATTTCAGCCGCCGGGCGATAAACGCGTTCATCCGCGTCAAAGCCAAGCTCCTCGTTGGCATCAAGGGTATCAAACCCGCGATCCTGCAACGCATAAGCACGCAGCTTGTTCACAAGTCCAATGCCCCGACCTTCTTGGCGCAGATACAGGATAATGCCGCCCTGCCCGCTTTTGGCGATTTCGGAAATGGCGCCGCGCAATTGCGGCCCGCAATCGCAGCGCAATGATCCGATCAAATCGCCGGTAAAGCATTCTGAATGCAGCCGGATCAGAACCGGCTGATCCTTGGCCGGTTCGTCAATCACGATGGCCAGATGTTCTTGCCCGCCATCTTCGGGGCGAAAGGCAATCACGGTCGCATTTTCCGCATCTTCAAGCGGTACACGTGCCTGGCTAACTTCCCGAAGCGTCGCAGCCGATGCATCTTCATATCCATTGATGCTATCAGATTGCAAAACCAACAAATTCTGCGCCCGCACAAGGTTTTCAAGCTGATCAGCCGTGATCGGCACGGTGACAACTGCTGGCAAAAGCCGCGCAAGTTTTGCCAGCCGAATGGCGGCACTTTCTGCCATGGTCACTGAACGCCAATCACCATCAGGCAATTGGTCAAGATCAAGCAGCGGATTGGCGATTTCGCCAAGGCGGGCCGCGTCAATATCGTCAACATTGCCACTGACAAAGGCGATAAACGCATCTTCCTTACATGCCACGCCCAAGGATTTTGCCCGCACACGCGGCAAAACAATTGCCGGGCTGTCATTTTGGGTACTGATCGCACACAACCGATCAAACCCGTTTTGTGACAGCGGTTCGGCGGCAATCACCGCAACACTATGGGCGACACCGTCCATATGTCCCTGCACCAGAACAATCTCGCCGCGGCGTAAATCCGCAACCGCACGCGATACTGTCACCAGATCGGTGGTCGGGATCGAAGGGCTGTCATTCTGGGCCTTGGCGGCGATGCTTTGGGTCATTGGTATCTTATCGTTAAGGGTCAGGGGCCATTACGTGATCACAACATCGCGATCTGGTGCTATGGGGGCTAGATAAGGACCCGAATTGATTAATATAACCGACATATCGATCCGGTTTGTGGTGACGTGCCGCGCAAAATCGCAGGAAGAGCGACATCTTTCAACATTTTGCGACACATACCCCATATAAATCGTATCGATGCGTCGGGTGTATTAATTAATCCGAGGCCGTCACAGGTCAATGGGCTAATCTGAAAACAGTTTGTTCTTGAAATAGCAGTATGCGACTTTCACTCTTGATATATGGCGGGCCTTGATCGGATATGCCACAAAAACAATGGCATTAAGCAGTGTGACATCGGATCAGAACGAAACACAGATCTGACAAGCAACAAGGGATGGTAAATGTCGACAGGTAAACAGGTTCTCGTGGTTGAAGACGATGCGGCACTCAGCCAGTCTTTGACCGAGCAGCTCCGACTGCACGAGGAATTCGACTGTCTCGTCGCCAAAAGCGGCAAGGACGCACTCGAAGCCGTCAAAGAAGCTTATTTCGACATGATTTTGCTTGATGTCGGCCTGCCCGATATGGATGGCCGCGATGTGTGTAAGCTGATGCGCCGCGAAGGTGTCAAATCCCCCATCATTATGCTGACCGGTGCAAACAGCGATTCTGACACGATCCTTGGCCTTGAATCTGGGGCCAACGATTACGTTACCAAGCCGTTTCGTCTCAACGTGCTTCTGGCCCGTATCCGTGCCCATATCCGTCAACATGAACAAAGCGAAGACGCCGTCTTTGTCATCGGCCCCTATAGCTTCCAACCCAGCGCAAAGATTTTGGTCGAAACCGCGACCGAAAAGAAAGTCCGCCTGACGGAAAAGGAAACGTCGATCCTTAAATTCCTATTCCGGGCCGGGGATAAGCCGGTGACGCGTGAAACGCTTCTGGATGAAGTTTGGGGCTATAACGCGGGTGTGACGACCCACACGCTTGAAACCCATGTCTATCGTCTGCGTCAGAAAATCGAAAAAGACCCGTCAAACGCGACCATTCTGGTGACCGAACCGGGCGGCTATAAGCTGATCCCCTAAGGGGCGGTCGCCTTCGCAATCAGACATAAAAAATCCCGCGATAAAAAAGCGGGATTTTTTTGTCACAAACAGTCTAGCTCACCGTCATAGATATCGGCGAAATTATCCACAGAAATGGGATTTCCATCATTTTCTGTAAAAATAGCGATAAACGCCGTTATTAAGCCACCATATGCATATTTATCTCGTGAAAAGCGGTTTTTCGGCGCTTGAAAATGGCCCAAATGACGAATTAATAGCCCCGGGACCCGAAAATAGCAGTGCCAATGCGCACATGTGTCGCGCCAAAGCGGATTGCGGCCTCGTAATCGCCACTCATTCCCATACTGCGGATTGCGATATTATGGCGATCGGCGATCTTGCCCAGCAATAAAAAATGCGGCGCGGGTTCTTCATCTACCGGGGGAATGCACATTAACCCGGTGATCGGCAAATTCAGCTCATCGCGGCACATGGTAATAAAATCATCGGCATCCGCGGGGGCTATGCCGGCCTTTTGCAGTTCTTCGCCGGTATTAATCTGAATGAATAAATCCGGGCAGCTTCCCGTCGCATCCCGATGCTTTGCCAAGGCGCGTGCCAGTTTCGGGCGGTCCACTGTCTCGATCACGTCAAACAGGCCGACCGCATCTTTGACCTTATTGGTTTGCAACGGCCCGATCAGATGCAATTGCACATCGGAAAACTCTGCACGCAATCCGGGCCATTTCCCGGCGGATTCCTGCACCCGGTTTTCGCCAAAAACCCGTCTTCCCTCGACCAATGCCTTGCGCACATGATCGGCTTCATGGTTTTTGGACACACAAACCAGCGTCACATCCTTTGGATCACGGTCAACCGCCGCACAGGCAGCATCGATATTGTCCTGAATCTCGCGCAGGTTCTGTGCAACGTCGCTATTGCCAGACGACAGATCATGATCGCTCATGGATGATGGGTCCTAATGGTTTGAAATGGGCTTATGGAGTGGGGATACTATCAATGGACGAGATCCTGTTAAAGCAGGCAGGCCAACTGAATTTACGCAATTGTCCTATTGGCGGACCATTTCCCCCGGTGATCCTTCTAACCGATGATGCACGCCTGCCCGATCCATTGGCCGCAATTGCGCAATTGCCGCGCAGAAGCATGGTGATCTTTCGCCATTACGATCATGCAAACCGCACGGCCTTGGCCGCCAAAGTATGTGCCGAATCGCGCCGTTTGGGGCATAAAACCCTGATCGCCAATGATTTGGCACTTGCACTTAAGCTCGGTGCGGATGGTGTTCACCTGCCCGAATACCGCATTTTGCAAACCCCATCGATCTTTGGCCAAATTCCGTCTGGATTAATCGTCACGTCGGCGTGTCACAGCATGACAACTTTACGCAAAATTTGCCTGCTACCGCGTGATTACCGGCCCGATGGCGTGCTTATTTCACCGGTTTTTCAGACCCAAAGCCATCCCGGTGCCGTCCACATGCCCTTTGAAAGGGTCCAACAGGTTGCGCATCTGGCGGCACAGAACGCGATCACCCCAATCGGACTTGGCGGCATTGATCGCAACACGATCAAAAAGCTGCGCGGTTCTGTTCTTGCGTCTGTCGCCGGGATCGGGTTTTCTGTCGGCTAATCATACACCCCGCCCGGTGGCCGGAGAATCGCCGAAAATGTCCGCAAAACTGCATCCTGCCCGCAAGAAATTTACCCGATTCGCATCCAAGGTGCCGTTTCAGTTCGGGCTTCCCAATGTCAGTCCCACATTGACGCAGGCCTCTGACGGCAGTCCGATCTATTTCACCCGGACAACCTCGCTTTTGCGTCGCCAGGTGCTTGCCAATGCACCGTCTGTCACCATCAAGTCAGATGCCTATCATCCCCGCGTTTTACCGCGCAGCGCCTGGGCCGAGGCTGATTTTCAAACGTCGCGTGTTTTGTTTCTGATTCCCGATGATGCCTTGGGCGATTGCGTTGGCATGGCGCTATTTTTCCGGGCCTTTGCGGAGAAATACCCAAAGGCAAAAATCGCTGTCCTTAACAGTGCCAGCGCATCAGACATTTTTGCCACCCTGCCCGATATCGAAATCTTTCAGCTGTTCATTTCATCCAAACAGCTGGCCCGATTTGATGTTCTAATTGATCTGAGCGAAATGGAAGGCTGGGACACGATCGCCAAAATGCCGGTCAATCCCGAAGAAGCCCTATCGAGCGCCTTTGGCGTAACACCAATTTCTCTGCCCTCACGCCAACCGGTCGTGAAACCGCAAATGAATATCGGCATTCTGCCCATGGCGTCATCACCTTTGCGCACGCTTCCCCCGGCTTTGGTGCGTGATATGGCGCAGAAGCTTGGAAATGCTGGGCATTCCGTCACCCTGATTTTAAATGCCTATCAGGGGGTCATGCGCACATACAAAGATAGCATCGCGGCTGAAAACCTGCCTAACGTTGCGGTCGTTGACGGCTTTCGCACCATTGGCGATTTGATCGGCTTTATGGAAAAACAGGATTATGTGGTGTTGGCCGACAGCGGCCCAGCCCATATCACCAAGCTGTTTCAAACACCGGGCTTGGGGATTTACACATCGGCATCCGCCACGGTTTTGCAGGGCCGACATCGCAATCTACGCAATTGGCAAAGCACCTATATGGGTGACTTTTGCCAAGCCCCTTGCGGACTCGCCAAACTACGTGCCACGGATGATGGCCAAATTGGCTGCATGGGCAGCCTCAAAGTTCCGTTTGAAAAGCTTGGCACCCTGCCGTCGACCAGCAACAAGGCAGTGGCCGAAAAACTCGTCGTCGAGTCGACCGTGCCCTGTGTCGCGCATTTGCGCAAAGATCAGGATGCCATTTTCCAGATTCTTGGCGAAGATCTGAAAACCCAATATGCGCCGTCGGCCATCAAGTGATCAAATGATTATTTGATCCCGTGAAAGCAATCTGATCGCTGCTGTCACGCGCTGTCTTTCATGTCCAAAAAGCATCCAGACAAAAAAAGAAGGAGGTAGCCAAAGCCACCTCCTTCCAATCTGCGATCTAATTCCGAAGAATTAGAAGTCCAGACGAAGACCGGTTACAACGCCGTAACCGTCGTTGTCGCCTTCGATACCGCTGGTAGCAGCATTGTTGTTGCTGTCAGCATCCTGGTCGAACCAGTACAGGGAAGACTTCCAGGTTACGCCGGCACCGAGGGTGTAAGCCATACCGAGATCAACGGTGCTGATGTCGCCGCTGTTATCAACATCTTCGTAGCCGTAGCTCAAAGAAACGATCGCTGCGTCCATTGCGTAGGAAACGCCGAGGTCAAACGCATCGAGTTCCTGACCGGTTGAGTTCAGGCCGTAATCGTCTTCGGTGTGACCGTAAGAACCACCAACGGTGAAGTTACCAAAGCCAACGGTCGAACCGAAACCAGCCCAGTAACCTTCGCCCGAATGTTCACCGCTTGCGGAAAGACCAAGTGCAACGCCGTTGTTGAAATCGTGGTCAAAAGCAAGGGCACCAGAAACGATGCTGTCGCCAGAACCGTCTTTGTTGTTGTAACCGTTTGCACCGTTACGGTTGCTGTCGTCGGCGTAAGAAGCACCGGCACGGAAACCACCGAAGGACGGGGTGTAGTAGGTGACGCGGTTCTGGTCGCCGCTCGAACGAACGGTGTCGATAAGGTATGCATCAACCCAGTTCGACAGATCGCCATCGTTGACGCCTACTGGGCCAACAGCCGGAGCCGTCAAAGCCATTGCGTCAGCTGCACTGTCGTTTTTGCCCATTTCGACGCGACCGAAGCCACCGTTTACGAACAGGAACTGCTCATCGATCTGGTCGCCAGAGGTTTCGCCTTCGAGCTCGATGTGCGCACCAACCTGGATACCGTTGTCGAGGGTGGTTTCACCATCGAAGTAAACTTCGGTGTCAGACTGGAAAGCATTGTTACGGCCATCGGTGCCTTCGTTGTCGGCATCAGCGAAGCCAGCCCACTGTTCCATGTAACCACCCAGCTGCAGCTGGATTTTGTCGGAAGCCTGTGCCGAACCGGCAAATGCGACAGCGGCGATGGCGCTGGAAGCAAAGAGAATCTTTTTCATCGGAACCCTCGATATAAAATAAGTTTGAGACAAAGGACGTTAACCAATTGGCCCCTCGCTCGTTCGAGGCCATAAAGCCAATTATCTGACCCTGGGTCAACATCAATAAATGACCGAAGTTTATTTATTTGTCGCACTGTTGCATTTTAGGCACACACATCTGTCACTGGCGGTATTTCTATTAAGCAGCCGTTATATTAGAAAGCTTTACGGAACCGCTAGAGTGGCAGAATCACGGTGTATTTTGACATAAATATATAAAGGTCAGCATCAGGGAATCCTAATGTCGGATTTAGGCCCGAACCAACAGAACGCATAAATTTTGCAACACTCATTAGATATAAGGTGAATGCAAATTTTGTAACTGAAAGCGCTTTAAACCACTCTTCCGCGACAACCAAGCACCGAGGTTGGCGTGCTCCCCGTGAAACGATTTGGCCCCGGCAGCTCCCACAGGGCGATAAGGAAGGGCTGCTACAGGATAATATAATGGTCGCCCTATTAGGACTCTGAAGAGGCTACGTTGAAGCTCTTCTGGTTTTTTAGACCTGGCTCAAATCAGCAAACTTTTGTCACCAAACAAAAAAGAAGGGGGTGGAAAAATCCACCCCCTTCAACTCTTCATCCAATCCAGTAAGGATTAGAAGTTAAGAGCAAGACCGGTAACAGCGCCGTAACCGTCGTTGTCGTTGTTCGCGCCATTGGTGTCTTCGTCAAACCAGAAGACAGAAGACTGCCAAGAAACGCCTGCACCGAGGGTATAAGCCATACCAACGGAAAGACCCTGGTTCTGGATGTCGTCTGCGTTGTCATCCTGGTAAGCGTAGCTCACACCAACCGAAGCAGCGTCCATTGCATAGGTAAGACCGAGGTCAAATGCGTTAGTGTCGCTGGTAGCGTCCGGGTCAACATGGCCGTAAGAACCACCAACGGTGAAGTTGCCAAAGCCAACATTTACACCAGCGCCATACCATTCGTCGTTACCTTGGCTTTCACCTTCAAGAGAAAGACCGAGCGAGAAACCGTCGAAGTCATGGTCGTATGCAACAGCAGCAGAAAGAACGCTATCACCATTACCTGAGGTGTCGCTGCTCAAACCGCCAACAACTTGTTGACCTTGTGCATTGGTGGTAACGACTTTGTCGAACGAACCGTTGGTGTTGCTGTCGTCAGCGACAGAGAAACCAGCCTGGAAGCCACCCATGTTCGGGGTGAACCAAGTTACGCGGTTCTGGTCACCAGAAGAAGGAACGGTGTCGATAACGTTGGTCAGGTTGACCCAATCTTCGGTCCCGCCATCGCTCGGGTTTACTGGACCAACGGTCGGAGCGGTTACGCCCATCGAGTCAGCTGCGCTGTCGTTTTTGCCCATTTCGATACGACCAAAGCCGCCGCTTACGTAAAGGAACTGCTCATCAACCTGGTCGGTTGAGGTTTCACCTTCAAGTTCGATATGCGCACCAACCTGGATGCCGTTATCAAGGATGGTTTCACCGTCGAAGTAAACTTCGGTGTCAGACTGGAACGCATTGTTACGACCGTCAGAACCCGGGCGATCTTCGTCAGAAAAACCAACCCACTGTTCCATGTAACCGCCAAGCGACAGTTTGATTGGCTCAGAAGCAGAAGCCTGGCCAGCGAAAGCAACAGCGGCGATCGCGCTGGAAGCAAACAGAATCTTTTTCATCTTTTCCCTCAACGTCTTTGCAAGCGTTTTTACGCTACAAAAATTATTTGGACAGCTTGTGCCGCCCGGTTCGAGAGGCATGGAGCCATCATTTACCGTCCCCGTCAAGCAACACTGTGTCGAAAATGATACATTCCCATCACACTGTTGCAAAAAAAACACACGGGTTTTCTTTGATCACAACGCCAATCCGCCCTATATTCGCAGAAATTTCGCTTCACAATGTTCTTAAAGGCCGGAAATGTTGACCTTTTCTTTGTCAAAGTCAGTGCTGCTTGGAGCTGGATTTGCTCTGCTGCTCGCAGGATGTTCCTCAAGCAGCGTCGATTATGATTCATTTCCTGGATCCGCCAGTACGGATGAGCGGGTCAATGGACGCAAGATGACGCGCGCTGACCAAAAAGCCCGAGGGACTATTTTTGGTGACGGCATCGGTATCTTTGGTGATGACAGCTCGAAGAAAGAAACCGGTTCTGGAATCGGCGTGAACAGTTTTCTCTGGCGTGCAACGCTTGATACTCTGTCCTTCATGCCGCTTAATTCTGCCGACCCATTTGGTGGTGTGATCATTACCGATTGGTACAGCCCGACAGAAACACCGAATGAACGCTTTAAATTGACGGCGTACATTCTGGGAACCGCGCTTCGCTCCGATGCAATCAAGGTTGCGATTTTCCGTCAGGTCAATGTCGGCCCGAACCAATGGCAGGATGCTGTTGTTGAAAAGGGAACCGTAACCTCAATGGAGGACGCTATTCTGACCCGTGCGCGCCAATTGCGAATCGATAGTGCAAACGCTGAATAAGTTGATGGCCAAGGCTGTCTATATCTCGCCGGAATACAACCCCCATTCGCTAAAACGCGATTGGGGGTTCTTCGTAGAAACCAAACGGCCCGACATCTTTGGCGCTATGTCGAGCACTTCATTCGCAACGCTGCGCCAAACTCTGGTTCGTAGTCTGAGAGAAATCGCATTAGCAGGTCATGTCATCTCCACAAACAAAGAAGGTGACAGCAAGCCTAAACCGTCTTCACCGGCGAAGGTCACCATCGATATTCCCGAGGCGACTGCCAACGCGCTATATAATGAAGTAGGTCTTGATGTTTTAACGTTGGCCCTTCTCGCCGACGTCCCTGTGCACCGGCCTCTTCACATAAGTCATAATAGTTTAATTGGTCACTGGCGTTGGCTGCGCTTGGTCTGGCGGACATTGGTGCAAACCAAAACAAGGCCAGCAGCCATCCACCCCATAGAAGAGTTTCCACCAGACCAAATACTCCGTGATGCCCTTCTGGAAAACCGAAATAACGTTGCCATCGCGCAACTTCGGCAAATGTTTCACGATCTTCTTGAAGGCGCCTGTGAGCGGGATCCGGAACAGATTGAGAGCGACAAATTGTATTCTTTCCTTGCCAACCTGACGCTGTTTTGCCCTTTTATCGGCAGTGAACTATCGTATCAGTACGGACTGGTTGAAGCTCCTTGGACAAAAGGCTCTCTTAAATGAAATTGCGTGTTCCTTTTATTGTCATTGCGTTGGTCGCCCTAACCGCACTTAGCGCATGCGGTTTCCGCCCGCTCTATGCCGAAGATCGAAGTGGTCAGAGCACTGCGGCAGATATGTCACAGGTGGAAGTCAGCCTAATTAATGACCGAGTCGGCCAAATCACACGCAACCTTTTGATCGAGACGCTCACACCGCGCGGGCAACCTTCAAACCCGGCCTACACGCTCAATGTTGAATTAACCGAAACCACGAGCGAGCAGGGCTTTACCAAAGACAACGAAGCAACAATTGCAGACTACTTGCTGTCTGCAAATTACAAACTTACCCGTCGATCCGACTCCAAGATCCTACGTGATGGCAAAGTCCGTGCTCGCACCAGTTACAACATCGTCGATTCCGACTTTGCCAGCCTCGAAGCCGAGAAGGCAGCCCGTCGTGACGCTGCCCGCACGTTGGCGCAACAGCTCGCCAATCAGGTCGCCGTTGGCCTGCGCGCCAATCCCTAAGATTTTCTTAGGCCCTTAAGTCTATTTAAGAAAGACGCCAGCTTCATGAAACTCAAGGCAGCTCAGGTCGAGAACTTCCTTCGCGCACCCGATGCCAAGGCGCAGCTCATCCTCATTTACGGCGAGGACGAAGGACTGGTGCGTGAGCGCGCGGTGAAGCTTGCCAAAACCGTTGTCGAAGACCTCAAAGATCCGTTCCGCGTGATCGAGATGGGCGCTGCCCAGCTTAAAGAAGACAGCAGCCGCCTGCGCGATGAAGCCGCCGCCATCAGCTTTGGCGGCGGGCGCCGCGTCATCCGCCTGCGTGATATTGGCGATGCGCAGGCCCCGGTGATTGCCGATTTTCTGAGTTCTCCGGCCGGTGATGCCCTGATCGTAATCGAAGCCGGCAGCTTGCCGTCCCGCTCCAAGCTGCGTCAAGCCGTCGAAAAGGCTGGCAATGGCATGGCCCTGCCCTGTTATGCCGATAGTGGCCGCGACCTCGAAGGATTGATCCAATCGGTCATGGAAGAGCACAAATTGCGGATTGACCGTGATGCGACTCGCTATTTGGTCGCCAATCTTGGGTCGGACCGCATGATATCGCGCAGCGAACTGGAAAAGCTTGCCCTGTATGCGCTCAGGGACGGTCAGGTCACATTGGCCGATGCCATGGCCTGTGTCGGCGACAGCTCTGCACGCCACTATGACGACGTCATTCAAGCCGTTTCACAGGGGAATGTCGCCAATCTTGACGCCGCCCTGACCCGACTGACCGAAGAAGGCCTAAACCCCGTCGGGGCGCTGCGTATGATGCTGGGCTACTTCCAAAAACTGCACCTGGTCAAAGGCCAAGTTGCCCAAGGGGCAAATGCAGAACAAGCGATGAAATCCCTTCGACCGCCGCTGTTCTTTAAGGCTGCCGATCAGTTTCGCGCCAATCTGAACAACTGGGCAGTCAATAACCTGCAGCGCAGCTTGCAAATCCTGCTCGAGGCTGAAAAAGACTGCAAAAGCGGTATCGCCGTGCCCGAAACCATCGCCCATCGGGCCATGATTAAGATCGCGGTCGCCCGCCAGAAACAAGCCCGCCGTTAAATCGCTCGTCTCCCCGCTAAAACCTTTAAATGCTGCATTGCAACATGGCGGCACTCCATGCGACAAACGGCGTCTGAATTTGATTGCCCACCACCGGCATCACATTCGCTCAAACCAGAAGATACCCGACTCCTTAGTTTTCGGCCAAAACCTTGGCATCTCTCGGTTAAACATGCCCATGCGAACCTGCGGTAGGTAAACCAGCGTCTCTGCCGGTACAGAGCCCCTTTATCCCGTAGACGTACGCGCGAAAAACAAAGGGGCTACACGAATGTGCAGCCCCTTGTTTCATATCTTCGTGGAATGATCCGGACAGACCACAACGGCTCTAACGGAAAAGGCCAGACAAATGAAGTCGCCTGAAAATTCGACTTTCCCGCCGATTCGCCCCTACACGTCCGCGTCCGATGAAGCAGCTTGGGCCGCCGCTGCCCTACGCTCCGCATCCTTTTCGGCCTTAAGCTTTTCCATCTTTTTAATATTTTCGCGGCTGAAGTTATAGTCGGGCTCTTTTTCCTTTGGCGCAGGCTCAACAATTTCGTTAAGCACCTCGTCATCGACTTGGTCCTGCTCGATCGGCGTGTCACCTTCCAGATCTTCCATCATCAGGTCGTCATTGTCAGACGCCGAGGACGTGTTTGCCTCGCCCTCCTCATCGCCCGACTCCGCACTAAAGGCACTCGCGGCAATTGCTTCAAGGTCCTCGGTAACGCCGTCGGAACCGTCGTCAGCTGCATCTTCTTCGATAAACATCGAGTCGAATTCGTTTTCGTCCTCGCCTGGCGTAACCTCGTTGGATGCAACCTCGTCGGTATTACCCCCACCAAGGTCGCTGGCTTTCCCGTGGGTCAGACGCTGTAAAATATCGTCAAGCTGCTCTAGGGTTTCATACCGGATAGAAATTTTACCGGCCGCCCCGTCAAAATCGATATTGACCGATAACCCCAACATATTGGTGAGGTCGCGCTCTAAAGCTACTGTATCTGGGTCTTTGTTCAACGATGTGCCGCCAGACGCCTTTTTCGGGCGGGCTGTTTTTCCGCCATCTGTCTTCACCAGTTTTTCGGTCTGGCGGACATTCAAGCCCTTTTTGACAATCTGGGTGGCCAGTTCAACTGCGTTATCAGCACCGAGCAACGCACGCGCATGACCAGCACTTAAGACCTTGTCTGACAGCATCTGTTTGATCGGTGCGGCAAGGCCCAGCAACCGCAAGCTATTGGCAATGTGGCTACGGCTTTTACCCAGCGCCTGCCCCAAGGCTTCCTGCGTATGCGAAAACTCGCTCATCAAGCGGTTATAGCCTTCCGCCTCTTCAAGCGGTGAAAGATCCTGACGTTGCAGGTTTTCAATAAGGGCAATTTCCGCAGTTTCGCGATCATCAAATTCGCGGACCAACACCGGCACTTCGTGCAGCTGTGCCCGCTGTGCCGCGCGCCAGCGCCGCTCACCGGCGATGATTTCATAGGTGGTTTCGCCGGTCGACGATGCGCGCACCAAAATCGGCTGAATAATGCCTTTCTCGCGGATTGAGGCCGCAAGATCATCGATCGCTTCGTCGTCAAAATTAACGCGCGGCTGGAACGGTGACGGCTTCAGATCGGTGATCGCAATAAGCTGCGTCGTGCCACCAGGCCCCGGATGAGCCGGTGTTGCCGTATCATCGGCCGCAACCGCAACGGCTGCGCCAACATCTTCGTCTTCATCACCCAAAAGGGCCGATAGTCCGCGTCCCAATCCGCGTTTTTTTGCTTCGCTCATGCTTTCACCCCTTCGCGTTTCAAGACTTCGCTGGCGAGATTAAGATAAGCCCGTGAACCGGGGCATTTCATGTCATAGACCAAAACGGGCGTCCCGTGACTTGGTGCTTCCGACACCCGCACATTGCGCGGAATAACCGTGCGATAGACAACATCGCCAAAATAATCACGCACATCGTTGGCAACTTGTGCTGACAGGTTGTTACGCTTGTCATACATCGTCAAAACGATGCCCTGAATTTCAAGCTGCGGGTTAAAGGCCTTTTTGACCCGCTTGATGGTGCGGACCAGATGACTGATCCCTTCGAGCGCAAAGAACTCGCATTGCAACGGCACCAACACCGCATCCGATGCCACCAAGGCATTAAGGGTCAAAAGCCCCAAAGATGGCGGGCAATCGATCAAGACATAATCAACGTCATGCGGCAATTTGCCCAAGGATTCTTTAAGCTGCGTTTCGCGCTGCTCGAAATCCACCAGCTCAATCTCTGCCCCCGAAAGATCCATACCCGATGGCACAATCGTCAAACGCGGGATCGATGTTTCAATCCGGGCTTCTTCCAGACTGTTGCCATTGATCAACACGTCATAGGAGCTGATCTGACGATCTGACGGACGCAAACCAAGGCCGGTACTGGCGTTGCCCTGCGGATCCAAGTCAACAATCAAAACCCGCTGATTGACCGCGGCCAAGGCAGTTGCCAAATTGATGGTCGTGGTGGTTTTGCCAACCCCGCCCTTCTGATTGGCAACAGAAATAATGCGTGGGCGATGCCCCGGCCCTTGCGATTTGGTCGAAAGCGGCAAGTCAATTACATCCGTCACCGGCTCACTCCTTTTAAGATCATCACCACACCGTCCGGGTCGACCAGACTGGCATGCGTGGTTACATCAAATGACCAACCAGCCGCACGTGCATCAGCCAGTTCATCCTCAAAGGCACGTCCTTTTAGCAACACATAATGGCCGCCAGCTTTCAGATGTCTTTGGCCAAATTCCAAAAGCTTCGGCAAGGGCGCAAACGCCCGGGCCGTAATCACATCCGCCTCAGATGGGCTGGCCGCCTCAATCCGTTCGCGGGCAATTTTGGTTTGCGCCAAAACACCGCAAACCCGGGCGGCTTCCATCAAAAAGACGGTTTTCTTGGTGTTGGACTCCATCATCGTGACATTGCCAGCCCCCAAAATGGCCAGAACAATGCCCGGGAAACCCGCGCCAGAGCCAAAATCAACGATCTTTCCGCTGGCAGCCACATCCTCAAGATGCGGCCAAAGCTGTGCAGAATCCTGTAAATGACGCGCCCAAACGTCTTCCGCTGTGCTGGCGCCAACGATATTAATCCGTGGCTGCCACTTCACAACGAGGTCTGCATACTGGTTTAAACGGTCCAATGTTTCACGTGAAACACTCAAATCGCGTTCAAACCATGTTTTTACGGGCTCGGAAATTGATTGCATAATCGATTTATACGCCGCGTTTTCAAAACACGCCAGCATTGACTTCATATCAAGGCGAATTTTTATGATGATATCGAATAAAAACACGCCATTTCCACGCCAATGTTTCACGTGAAACATTCAAAACGACGTTTTGATCAAAATCTCTCGACCTTCGTTAGGCGCGCAAAACCGAACACTAACCATTTGCCTTGCCCCTACCCCATACCTTGCAAATAGCACGACAGAACCTTGCCGGAGAAATCGGCAACAACCATCAAAGATCAAATTCACAGACACGGCCTTAGAGATGCTGAAGGCCGAGCTCCCAACCCGACCGCTAACGCAATGCGCGCGATATCCAGAATGTTCACGATGCTGGGGCGGTGACATTTGCGCCCTTTACGAAAGCGAAAGAGCCGTCTAAACCATCCTGCGTGCCCCTACCGTAAGAACGTCCTGCCGGTGCAAAATTGATCTCGCGGACCAAGTCCCGTTCGCTACGCCATAACGCCCTCAACAAACCCCAACGCAGGTTCAAAGGTGCGAACCTCTCCATTTGAGGCGTTAGGCCTTTTATGAGTCTCTTATCAGTGAAAATGGCAACAATGGTTGGATGGTCTAGGTGATCATCGCCAGAATGAAATATGTACGATAGGCAGCGTATTATCGCGCGCGGCCAGCGATCATCACTCCCCTCGCTTCTTCATTGAGACTGTCGGGATTTGCTGGGGCGGCAAAAGCATAAGCATCACTGCCACAGTTCGAGGTCACGATCCGATTGCCCCGGTTTGAGGTCAGAACCTTTCCCACCGGTTCGAGGTGGAAATCCGTGAGGCCTCTAGTTCACCGAGACGGTTTGATCCTCTCTTAGGGGTATTGGTCCGCGAGTGCTTCTCATCACGTCCTCAAACCCTGCCCGCTATCTCGAATCCAGAACGCAAACAGCCCGACCGGTGGAAACCAATCGGGCTGTTGCTTGTTTTATCAATGACGTCGTTGGACGGGTATTCCGACTAGCTCCACTGTACGTTAAGCGCTGCGGGCGTTTTTGACGTGGTGTTTGTGGCTTTTGATATGGCCCAGAAGGGCGGTAACCGCCGCCGGTGTCACGCCCGGAATACGTGACGCAGCACCAATGGTTTCAGGCTGAATTTCATTGAGCTTGATGCGGATTTCAGCCGACAGGCCACCGACCTTATCGAAATCAAGACCGCGCGGCAGGCGCAATTCTTCGTCACGGCGGAAGGCCGCAATGTCGGCCGCCTGGCGGTCAAGATAGCCTTTATACTGGGCGTCAATCGTAACCTGTTCCTTGATCGCCGGATCAATGGTTTCAAGCTGCGGCCAGACTTTGGTCAGAACGTCAAAATCAATATCGGGATAGGCCAGCAGGTCATAAGCACTGCGCCGCACACCATCGAGATTGATCTTGATGCCAAATTTGGTCAGCGTATTGGGTGTTTCGGCCAAGGCGGAGACATCGTTTTTTGCGGCCTCAAGCGCTGATTTTTTATCGCCCCACACTTTTGCGCGCGGAGATGCGACGCAGCCAATTTCAAGCCCACGATCGGTCAGGCGCTGATCGGCGTTATCGGCACGCAACATCAACCGATATTCCGCGCGCGAGGTGAACATACGATACGGTTCGCGCGTCCCCTGCGTCACCAGATCATCGATCATCACACCGATATAGGCATCTGCACGATCAAGACGGAATTCGCGATCGCTGCCATCACATAAAAGGGCCGCGTTCACACCTGCAACAAGCCCCTGCCCGGCGGCTTCTTCGTAGCCGGTCGTGCCATTGATCTGACCCGCAAAGAACAGGCCAGCGACTTTTTTTGTTTCCAGCGTATGGCGCAATTCGCGCGGATCAACGAAGTCATATTCCACCGCGTAGCCCGGGCGGAAGATTTCGACCTTTTCCAAGCCCGGAATGGTCACCAGCATGGCGAGCTGCACATCCTCAGGCAAGGAGGTTGAAATGCCGTTCGGATACACCGTCGGATCGTCGAGGCCCTCTGGCTCAAGGAAAATCTGGTGCTGATTTTTCTCGGCAAAGCGGACGACCTTGTCTTCAATCGACGGGCAGTAGCGTGGGCCACTGCTGTTGATTTGGCCGCTATACATCGGGGCACGGTGCAAATTGGCCCGAATGATTTCGTGGGTTGCCTCAGTCGTCCAGGTCAAATGACACGGGATCTGTGGCACCGTGATTTCAGACGTTAAGAACGAAAACGGATCGGGTGGCGTGTCGCCCGGCTGTTCTTGCAGGCTGGCCCAATCAATTGTCCGGCCATCAAGGCGCGCCGGTGTGCCCGTTTTCAAACGGCCAAGTTTGAAGTCATATTTTTCAAGCGTATCGGACAGGCCCATTGACGGTGCATCGCCAATGCGGCCTGCCGGCGTGGTTTTTTCGCCGATGTGAATAAGCCCACGCAGGAACGTGCCGGTGGTCAGCACCACCGCCCCGGCGCGATATTCGCGGCCATCGCCGGTGATCACACCGGCAACGCGATGGTTTTCATCAATGATCAGATCTTCCACACCGCCTTCAAGGATGGTGAGGTTTTCTTGCTCTGCCAGAATATCCTGAACCGCCTGACGATACAGCTTGCGGTCGGCTTGCGCACGCGGGCCACGTACAGCGGGGCCCTTGGAGCGGTTCAGCATCCGGAACTGAATGCCGGCCCGGTCAATAGCACGCCCCATCACCCCATCAAGCGCATCAACCTCGCGGACCATATGCCCCTTGCCCAAGCCACCAATGGCCGGGTTACACGACATTTCACCGATGCGATCGGCGCGGTGCGTCACCAATGCAGTGTTCGCACCCATGCGCGCCGCAGCCGCAGCCGCTTCGCAGCCGGCATGGCCGCCGCCAACCACAATCACATCAAAACGGTTATCTGACACATTCTGAGACATCGAGTTCCTCATTCATCCCCCGCCAACGCAGGCCGCCACAGATTACAGCACGGGTTGCGGGACTGAACCTTGTCAGGTTCCAATACGCTTATCTGGTCCGACAAATGGACCAATGTTTCACGTGAAACAATTTTAGGGACTGCGCCCTAATCTTATTTACCAATACAGAAGTCGCCGAAGATAATATCAAGCAGGTCTTCCACATCGACACGTCCGGTAATCTTGCCGATTTCGCGCACTGCGAGGCGTACATCCTCAGCAGCCAGTTCGGCGATATCGGTCTTCATTCCGCGATCCAGATGGTCGCTGGCACTTTCAAGTGCCCGGCGGTGCCGCAACCGTGTAAGGGGTACGGGACCGGCAAAATCGAGACCTTCTTTTACGCGAGTCTCCAGCAGTTGCAAGAGGCTTTCGATCCCCTGCCCGGTCATGGCCGATATGGGCAAAACGGGAAGCTCTAGCGCGGCACCCTTGGCAGATGTCCCGTTCCAGACCTTGGGCAGTTCCGCTGGCGCGAGGCCATCGACCTTATTGATCAGCAATATCGTGCTGCCATCGATCAAACGCGCTGCTTCGGGGTCGATATGGGGCCAGTCTTCGCGATCCACCACCACAAGGCGCAAATCAGCATTTTCGGCCCGTTCGGTCGCACGGCGAACCCCCTCGGTTTCGATGACGTCACCGCTTTCGCGCAGGCCCGCCGTATCAACCATGGTCACCGGGAAGCCGCCAAGATCAAGGTGGACTTCGATCATATCGCGTGTCGTGCCGGCAATTTCCGAAACAATCGCCGCATCGCGCTGTGCAAGGCGGTTCAGCAAGCTTGATTTCCCGGCATTTGGCGCGCCAAGAATGACAATCTGGAACCCTTCGCGCAGGCGTTCGCCGCGGCGGTTATCGGCCAGATGTTTGGTCATCTCGTCGCCCACCGCGATCAAATCGCCGCGCACGACGGGCACAATCCCATCGGGCAAATCTTCGTCGGGAAAATCAATATCGGCCTCGATATGGGCCAGGGCCTTCATCAACCGTGTGCGCCAATCTTCATAAAGCGCGCCCAATTCGCCCGCCATCTGGCGCACAGCCTGACGGCGCTGGGCAGCGGTTTCGGCATCAATCAGATCGGCGATGCCTTCGGCGGCGGTTAAATCCATTTTGCCATTTTCAAAGGCACGCTTGGTATATTCGCCCGGTTCGGCAATGCGCAGGCCCGGTTGCCGCGACAGGCATTCCAACACCCCATTAATCACCGCACGCCCGCCATGGGTATGAAGCTCCACCACGTCTTCGCCGGTAAAGCTGGCAGGACCGGCAAAATAGATCGCCACCGCATCATCAAGCCGCTCGCCAGTTTGCGGATCGCGGATCGGCGCATAGACCGCATGGCGCGGTGTCGGCACCGTATCGCGCCCAAGCAGCGCACAAAGCGTCTGGCCCGCCATTGGCCCGGATAATCGGATCACGGCAACGCCTGCGCGCCCGGCCCCGGACGACAGGGCAAAAATGGTGTTTTGGTGTGCAATCATAATCTGTCCGTCGCTTTTGGCTGTGACACCGCCTGCGGCCTGCGCGATGGGGGATGCGATGGCCGGACGGTGAATGCATTCTGTGCCGTCGATATCGTTCAGACGGGCGCAAAGGTCAACATATCGCTTTAAATACCAACAGGTCTTTAAAGCCGGAAAAGAAGACGCACCGGAATATAGGACGGTTTGAGAATATTGCGATGGCTGGGATCAGAGGCATTCATCCGCCGCATCACAGATCGGCCCGCCCTGCCCGATAACGCGCATTTCATCGCCTTCAGGCAAGGACAGAGGGGGCCTGACCCTTATTTACCGCTTGGGCCTCATTTGGCGGCGACTGTACGTGAACAGAAGCCGGTAGCAGCAAAGGAGACAGGTTGGCGCCAACAGCGTCTATAGCGGCTCTATAAAGCCTGCTATCGCCATCATAAGATCGTTACCCGCGCTGTCATCGGCAGGAACGACCTAAAACCCACCCATCATAAGGAAAGCACGCGCGGTATCCGCACCGGCCGTGTGACGCGGATTAAATGGCGGGATCCATCAATGTGGGTTCGAAGAATTTAGGAAAGCTTTGGAAAGGAAGGATGCGGCCATTTGCTGGGAATGCCCCAAACCGGTTTGGCACATCCGCCCTTATCAAAACATTGGGATCAAGATATCGGGGATTATTGATCCGGGCTGAGCTTGAGCCGTTCGACCACTTTTCCGCCAACCAAATGGTCGGTCAGGATGGTGTCGATGTCTTCCATCGTCTCGTAGCGGTACCAAGTCCCTTCCGGGTAGATCACCATCACCGGCCCCAATTCGCAGCGATCAAGGCACCCGGCGGTGTTGATCCGGGTCATGGGAAGCCCAAGTTCCTTGGCCCGGACTTTCATGTAATTACGCAGTTTGGTGGCACCTTTGGACTGGCAACAGCCGCGTTCATGGCCAGCGGGGCGTTCATTCTGACAGACGAAAACATGCGCCTGATAGTAGTGTGCGTCGCGCGTCAATCTCATTAGTCCTTATCGTTTTTTTTGCCGGCTTTACTGCCCTGCCCGGTTTGTCCGGTGGCGTTGAACTGGCTCCAGAATACTTTTTGCATCTGATCCCAGTTCTGCATGCCTTGGGGCAGCCAGGTATTGAGCATGGTTTCGGGGTCCATGGCCGCAAGATTGGCTTTCATGCGGTCTTCGATTTCTTTCATCATCGCCTGTTGCATCGGCTGAACGTCTGGCAGACCAAAGAAAGTCCGCAGTTCTTCCGGGCTGCAATCAATATCGACAGTTACTTTCATCGCCCCGATCTCCTTGGTTCTTATCTGTTATGTGCTACCTGCACATTATGACCGGGTTTAGAACCATCTCAATGATAAACGACGCCGATATATCTCCGACAGCTTTTAAACACTGCTTTAAACAGCGTTTTGATCGGCCAAAAACCACTTTTAAGCCATCACGACGGGGGCGATCACCGGGCGCCCATTGGGGCGCGGTACCAAATCCACCGCAAGACCATAGCTTTTTTTGATCTTATCTTGCGTCAGGACATTTTGCGGCGCGTCCTGACCTGCCAAGACCCCGTTATCAACCAAGACAAGCTGATCAGTATATTGCATGGCGACATTAAGATCATGGATCGCCATAAGCACCAAGGCCCGCTGTTTGGCGACATAACGGCGCAGCATTCCCAACACAGATATCTGATGGGACAGATCAAGCGCGCTTGTTGCTTCGTCGAGCACCAACAGTTTGGGTTCGCGCACCAGCCGCTGCGAGAGCAAAACCAGTTGCTGTTGACCGCCCGAAAGGGTGCGCATCGACCGAGACGCCAAATGCGCCAACGCAAATTCATCAAGAATGGCGGTCGCACGTTCGATATCCGCCTCCGACACGCGCCAGCCCAACCGTTCGTGCGATCCTAGTAAAACCGTTTCAAGCACCGTTAATGTCGATGATACGCGGCACGCTTGGGGCATGTATCCCAAATCAGAGGCATCCGGACGACGCCCATGCCACCGAATATCGCCAGAATACCGCCCCTGCCCGGCCACCGCCGAAAGCAACGTCGATTTCCCTGCGCCATTTGGCCCGATAATGCCAACCAACTGGCCGGTGGCAAACTGACAACTGACATTGTCGATGATGTGTTTGCCCGATTTAACTACGGTTAGACGATCAATCACTAAATTCTGATCTGTCATTTTTCCTGCCTCTTTCGGGAAAATATCACCAAGAACAGCATCGGAATGCCCGCAACAGCGGTAATAATCCCAACCGGTATCACGCCCCCGACTGAGATCATTTTGCCAAAAACAGACGCACTGATCAGGATCGTTGCGCCGATTAAGCCCGCCAACGGGATCGAATAGCGATGATCTTCACCCACCAATGCCTTTGCCACATGCGGTGCGACCAACCCGACAAAGCCGATGGTGCCGACAAAACTGACCGCAGCAGCGGTCAATAAGGCGACAATGATGAAACTTCGGCGTCGCAGATTGGCAACGTCAATACCAAGGCTTGCGGCATTTGCATCACCAAGACGCAACACGGTCAGACGCCACGAATCCCGCATCACCAAAGGCATACAAAACAGGGCCACCGCGCCGGTGACCATGACGCTTGTCCAGTTGGCCTTTAACAAACTGCCAAATAGCCAAAAGACGATCTGTTGCAGGACTTCCGGGGATGCCAAATATTGCAGCAATGATTGCAAGGACTGGAACAAAAACAGCACGCCAATCCCGCATAAAACAAGGATTTCCGGACTTTCCCCAAGGGCACGCACCATCAGATAAACAATCAAACACGCCAAAAGCGTCATCGCAAAAGCAACGATGGGTGTAACCAGATATTCCGGAACCGGAAGCGATGCGCCAAACATAATAGACAGCGCCGCACCAAACCCGGCGGCGGCCGAAAAACCAAGTGTGAACGGACTTGCAAGCGGGTTGTCCAAAATCGTTTGCATCTGCAGACCGGCAACACCAAGGCAAATGCCCACAATCACGCCCATCATGCTTTGGGGCATGCGCAAGTACCAAATGATGGTTGCCGACGCCCGATCCGGGCCCGAAGGCCCCGCCAAAAGGGCATTTATCACATCAGAAAGCGGCATTCCGGACGGACCGGTTGCCATATCAACAACAAAGAACCATCCCAAGACCAGAAGCGCACCGACCATCGCCAGTGCCCGCCTGACGGCCATACGCCGATACCCGGCAGCGTGCCGGGTATCGGTGACCGAAAATGATGAACTCATTGTCCAACAGGCTGATACTTCATGCCAAAGACACCGTTTGGTGTGATCGGCAGCCAATCGGCATAGAATTTCTGAAGTTCTTTGTCCGGATGAACGTCAGAAAATTCCGATGGGTACAGGGCCTTGGCGATTTGAAGCATATAGACGAAATCTGAAAGCGTGCGCGCACCGCCATGGTACAGGCCATAAACCTCGCCATTTTTGACCGCTGGCAGATCAGACCAGCCAACACGGTTCAAATACGCCGCCATGCGTTCGTTCACCACCTGTGGGTCGGCACCAAACCCAATCGGCACCGCACCCGGGGAATTTACCCATTCCGACCCGGCCAAAAAGATGACATCTGGTTTGCTTGCCAGCACATATTCAGGGCTAAGCGGACCCCAGGCTTCGATCTGGCCATTTGCGATGTTTTCACCACCCAGCAGGTCAATCAAACCGCCCCACATGCCATTTGCATAGCTATTGCCGACTTCTGAAGGACCTTTTTTCGCCAGTTCGACATAAACCTTCTTTTTCGGCTCTGTCGCGGCCTCGACACGTTTGAGGGTGTCTTCAAAATAGGTTTGATACAGGGTCGCAAGCTTTTCTGCGCGGTCTTCTGCGCCCATGGCCTTGCCGATTGCGCGGGTTGAGCGCAAGTGACGCTCAAGCGTTTGGGCGTTGTAATCAATGACCAAAACCGGAATCCCGGCCTGTTCAAGCTGTTCTACATTTTTGCCCAAAGAACGGAACTGCCACGCGGCAAGGATCGCAAGATCAGGATGGGTGGCAATCGCCGTTTCAATCGAGAACGTGCCGCCTTCGGTATCGCCAACATCGACCAGCTTATCAATTTCCGGGATTTGCTGCACATAGGCGGCATATTGATTGGGGCGCCAGCCCTTCCACACCGGGCGGGAAATGGCAACAACCCGGTCCATCGCGTTCTCGCCGACAATGGCCATGAAATCTTCGAAGTTAAAACCAAGCAAAACATTCTCTGCCGGTTTTTCCAGGGTGATCTGACGGCCTTCAACGTCTGTAATTTGAATTTCGGCCTGTGCCTGGGTCGCGCCGAACAAGGCAACAACGCCAACGGCGATTTTTGCAAAAATCTTCATCTGTCTTTTCCAAGAAATAAGGGTCTTCGTGCTGGTCACGATTAACGTTATCGCCGCGTCCCCTGTGCAATCGGCAGCATGGGACGAGGATCGGCGTAACGAAGACGCGAACCTGCGTTTGAAAATCATGTGATCGCGGTAAAAACGATCAGATGAAGACCAACGGCGGCGCACGGGGCGACGCATTCTGGAAAACCGGAATCGGGCGGAAAATCGCCGATTTTACCTGCAGATAAGAAATGCGCGAATACGCTTCACGGACCTTTACAATGGGACCGGGCAACGGCATCAGCGTCGATGTAAAAATACGACACGCAGGACAGTCTTTGGACCGTGGTGATGGGGCGTCCTGATCGGTGTTGGCCGTGCCAAGCGCCGAACAGATATAGGGCGTTGAGCCATCAGGAAGGGCGAACTGTTGCAAATTCAACGCCTTAAACGGTGTTGAGCTTGCAGAATTTAAAGTCAGTGACGCATTGCCTTGGGGAAATACATGCCCAAAACCCACAGAAACAAGTGCCAGCATGCACAGAACACGCAAGACCTTGTTAAATGCAGCGCAAAAGTGCTTTGGCGTTAACACGACTTAACTCAGTTCGAGAAATTTGATGGTTACGGTTACCGGAACCATACACGCGACGTGATGATTTATCTCAATTTTTATTCGGAATATCGCCTAATTTCAGCACGATAAAAACCATAAGTATAATCGTTTTGTTTCCGAAATATAATATTTAACTAAATTTACCGATAAACAGCCCGTCCCCCTTGTGTTTGGCCCCCTGATCGTTACCCTTAATAGTAAGTCGGGTAAAAAACGACGGTGCGTCGCATCGTCTTACAAGAAACTCCCGCACTGAAAACGCCAAGATTAGGACGAAAAACATGGACATGGCCCGCAACAACCTTGGATCGGAAACGAGCCCCTATCTGCGCCAGCACGAAGATAATCCCGTGCATTGGCAGCCCTGGAGCGACGAGGTCTTGGCCGCAGCCAAGGCCGCCAACAAGCCGATCCTGTTGTCTGTTGGCTATGCCGCCTGTCACTGGTGCCATGTCATGGCCCATGAAAGCTTTGAAGATCCGGAAATTGCCCATTTGATGAACGATCTGTTCGTTAATATCAAACTCGACCGCGAAGAACGCCCGGATCTTGATGCGCTGCATCAAAATGCGTTGGCCCTGCTTGGCCAACAGGGCGGCTGGCCGCTGACGATGTTTTTAACCCCGGATGGCGAGCCGTTCTGGGGCGGGACGTATTTTCCTAAAACCGCGCGCTATGGCCGGCCGGGATTTGATCAGGTGCTTAAGGCCATGGCCAATGTCTATGCCGAAAAGCCCGAAGATGTCCGCCAAAACGTCACCCAGATTTCCCAAGCGCTTCAAAAACTAAACAGCGGGTCCAATGGTGACATCCCCAGCTTGGAGATGATTGATCGCTGTGGGCATGGCTGTTTGCAGATCATGGATGGCAAAAATGGCGGGACGTCGGGCGCGCCCAAATTCCCGCAGCCAAGTTTATTGTCCCTGATTTGGCGGACATCGGTGCGCAGCGGCGACGAAGAACTGCAACGCATCGTCAAACACAGCCTTGATCGCATGTGCCAAGGCGGCATTTATGACCATCTTGGTGGCGGCTTTGCCCGCTATGCGGTCGATGATCAGTGGCTGGTGCCGCATTTTGAAAAGATGCTCTATGACAATGCGCAGCTGATTGATCTTTTGTGCGATGTCTGGCGGGTCGATGCCAATCCGCTTTATGCCAAGCGCGTGGAAGAAACCATCACCTGGATCTTGCGCGAAATGCGCATAACCGGCGGCGCCTTTACCGCCAGCCTGGATGCCGACAGCGAAGGTGTTGAAGGCAAGTTTTATGTCTGGTCGGATGCCGAAATTGACCAGATTCTGGGCGATGACGCCGCATTGTTCAAAAAGTTTTATGACGTGTCAAAAGACGGCAATTGGGAAGGCAATAATATCCTCAATCGCACGCAGTCTGGCTTGACCCTTTCGGATGATGCGACCGAGGAAAAACTGGCGAAACTGCGTCAAATCCTTTTGACCGAGCGGGCCAAACGTATCCGTCCGGGCTGGGATGACAAGGCGCTGACCGATTGGAACGCCATGACCATCGCCGCCCTTGCCGAAGCGGCCATGACGTTTAAGCGCGCCGATTGGCTTGATTATGCCAAGCTTGCCTATAACTTCGTCACCAGCACGCTGATGAACGGCGACCGGTTCTTGCACAGTTACCGCGACGGCAAATCCCAACATGCCGGCATGTTAGAAGATTACGCCCATATGATCCGCGCGGCGCTTCGTTTGTTTGAATGCTTTGGCGAGGATACCTATCTGCGCGAAGCCATTGCGTGGTCCGACACGGTCGAAGCCCTGTTTGCCGATGCCAAGGGTGGTTATTTCCAATCGGCATCGGATGCCAAGGACCTGATCATCCGCCAGAAACCGCATATGGATAATGCGGTGCCGTCGGGCAATGCGATCATGGCGCAAAACTTGGCCAAGCTTTATGCCCTGACCGGGGATAGCACCTATCGCGATCGGGCCGAAATTACCCTGTCGGCCTTTGGCGGGCAGCTTACGCAACAATTTCCCAATATGCCGGGATTGTTACTGGCCGCCGAAATGCTGCAAAACCCGGTACAGATTGTTTTGATCGCCAAGGATCGCAGCCAAACCTATATGGATATGCGCCGGGCCATCTTTGGCACCTATTTGCCAAACCGCGCGATTACCATTCTGGGCGACAATGAAACCCTGCCCGATGGTCATCCAGCGCAAGGCAAAACCGCAATTGATGGCAAGGAAACCGCCTATGTCTGTCAGGGGCCGGTTTGCTCCGCCCCGGTAACCAGTGTCGATGCGCTGACCAAATTGCTTGCCGATTTGCCGTCCAAGGCGGCATAAGGGCGCAACACGCGGCTTAACGGGTCAAGTAGGGACGCAGCAGAACCAAAAACCGCAACTGCGGACTGTGGCGTTCCTTGTGAACCGGGCGTCGTTTCTATTTCGCAACGACCAAATTGCCGCCCCGACCCGGGTTTAAAACACCCGCTTTGAACAGGATGACACGCCATGCCCCAGATTTCGATCAACAGTCCCGTTGGTGCGCTGACACTTTTTGAATTTGACGACAAAATCGTCGCGCTGGAATGGGGCTATGTCGAGGACATGGAAACAAGCCCGGTCTTGGAAGAAGCCAAAAAGCAGCTTGCCGATTATTTTGCTGGCAAACGCAGCGATTTTGACCTGCCGCTTGATGCCGAGGGCACCGACTTCCAAAAGGCGGTCTGGGATGCCATGCGCAAAATCCCGGCGGGTACAACCGCGACCTATAAAGAACTGGCCGAAGCCGCCGGATCGCCCAAGGCGTTTCAGTCGGTTGGCACGGCGTGCGGCGATAACCCGATCCCGATCATCATTCCGTGTCACCGGGTGGTCGCATCGGGCGACAAACCGGGGGGCTATTCCGGCGATGGCGGCCTTGAAACCAAACGCATGCTGCTTAAGATCGAAGGGGTGGATCTGCCCCTTGAGAGCGATCAGGGCGATTTACCCTTATAATCACTCCGTTACACCGGATGCGTAGCAAACAGCCTGTAATTTGTTGCCATCCGGGTCGCGCACATAGGCGGCGTAATAATTCGGCCCGTAATGGTCGCGCAGGCCCGGTTTTCCTTCGTCCATGCCCCCGTTTTTCAGGGCCAATGCATGAAAATCATCGACCTGACCCCGCGTGTCGGCACAAAAGGCGACATGCGTGCCGTTTCCCCATGTCGCCGGGCGGCCATCCTCGGGCGTGTAGATATAGATCGTTGGCATTTCGCCGTTGCGGTCATAGGCCAGCGGCTTTTCCGGCGGCTTTGGCAACCGCGCAAAGCCAATTGCGCCAAGTACCGCATCATAAAAGGCCGCTGAGCGGGCCTTATCATTGGTGCCAAACGTAATGTGACTGATGATCGGCATCATACATTTCCGTGCGTTTCTGTAAGATTGCACAACTATCTGGCATATTTGTCAGGCTGTAAATCACCCGATTCTGCCCTACACTGCTGCCATCACAGAAACAGGCGTTTTAAAAAACGCGTATGATCAACGGAGGTCACAATGACCAAAGCATTCCGATTTTACGAAACCGGTGGCAGCGATGTGTTGCGGTTTGAAGATGTCACCCTTGGCACCCCGGGCGAAGGCGAAGTTTTGCTGCGTCAAAAGGCGGTTGGCCTGAACTATATCGATATTTATTTCCGGTCTGGCGTCTATCCCGCCCCATCCTATCCCGCCGGACTTGGTCTTGAGGGCGCTGGCGTGATTGAGGCGGTTGGGGATGGCGTTACCGATCTTTCGGTTGGTGATCGTGTGGCCTATGCCGCGCAACCGCTTGGCGCCTATGCCGAGGCGCGCATCATGCCGGCCAAGGGATTGGTTAAAATCCCCGATGACATCAGTTTCGAACTGGCGGCAGGCGCGATGCTTCAGGGCATGACCGCCCAGTATCTGTTGCGTCGGACCTATAAGGTGCAAAAGGGCGACACCATCCTGATCCATGCGGCCGCGGGCGGTGTTGGCCAGATTGTCTGCCAATGGGCCAAACATTTGGGCGCGACCGTGATTGGAACGGTCGGATCCCCCGAAAAAGCCGAGATCGCCAAAGCAAAGGGCTGCGATTATCCGATTTTGTATCGTGATGACGTGGTTTCCGAGCGGGTGATGGACATCACCAAGGGCCAAGGCGTTGATGTTGTTTATGATTCGGTCGGCAAAGACACGTTCGATGACTCACTTAAATGCCTCAAACGGCTTGGCATGATGGTCAGCTTTGGCCAGGCATCAGGCGCGGTTCCGCCCATCGAGATGTCTAAATTGGCACCGGGGGCGTATTTCCTGACCCGACCCAGCATTTTCCAATATACCGCCACCCGCGAAGAACTTTTGGCAACGGCGCAGGATTTGTTTGATGTGCTGAAATCCGGTGTCGTCAAAATCGACATTACCGCAACCTACCCGCTGGCCGATGCGGCCAAGGCACATGATGATCTTGAAGGCCGTAAAACCAACGGATCGATTGTCTTTACAGTGTGAAAATACAGCACAAGATCATATCTATGATCTTATGTTTTAAATAAAGGCAGAAGCTGGCTTATGCGCCGGCTTCTGCCTTTTGCTGTTCTTCTTGTGCGTGGAAGGCCCGAACATCGCGGGAAATTGCATCAAAGCGATCTGACAGGCTGTCGCTGATCACGCGGCACGGGGCGACAACCGCCTCGGCCCAGCTGACATAGGCCAGAATTTGGTCTTCGTCCCAGCCAATTGGCGTATCGGTCAGCATCGCACCAACATTGGCGACCTTATCGGCAAGTCGCACCAATTTGGCCCCGTCGGTCAAATCAGGGGCGGTTTCGATCTGGCGCGCTTTGCGTTCATCACGCGGCAATGCCTTGTCATCACTGACTTCCAAGACGATATCGGCGACCGTATCGTTGAAACAGGCGGCGATTTCATCGCGGGTGGCACCGCAATCCTCGATCACGTCATGCAAAACGGCAGCACAGAGAATATCTTCGTCTGTATCGGGTTCGCATTCGACAATCAGGCGCGCAACCTCAATCGGGTGGTTGATATAGGGTTCTTCGGCCGGTCCCTTGCGACGCTGATCGCGGTGGGCGCGGGCGGCAAAATCAACAGATTTGAGTAAAAGCTGCATAAAGCTCGTTACAGTAGTGAATGACGAACGCCAAAGTCCCATGGCTTTTGGCTGGTTTCAAGCATTGATCCCCCTATCACATGGGAAATTGTGCGCCGACATGCAAACTGTTGCCCTGTCGATCAACCGAAACCCCGCAGTTGCACGATTAAGCGCGAGTTCAGGCCTGTCTTGTTTGGAAAATGTTTCCCGTGAAACATTCGGGGGTCGTATGCCGTCAATTCAGTCGCCAATTCAAACAGGCCCGAAAACCGATGCAGGCCGCAAGTTGGATATAACCACCCTGCCCCGCACAGCATAAAAAACCCCCGGCAATGAATTGCCGAGGGTTTATCAGACGTTTCGATAGATGATCGGCGGATTAGCCGTTCATTGAATCGAAGAAATCGTCGTTGCTTTTGGTCGTTTTGAGCTTGCCCAAAAGGAATTCCATCGCGTCCTGCGGCCCCATCGGGTTGAGGATACGGCGCAGAACCCACATTTTCGACAGCACGGCCTTATCGACAAGCAGTTCTTCCTTACGGGTACCCGATTTAAGGATATCAATCGCCGGGAAGATACGTTTGTCAGACAGTTTGCGATCCAGGATAAGCTCGGAGTTACCGGTCCCTTTGAATTCTTCAAAGATGACCTCGTCCATGCGCGAACCGGTATCGATCAGGGCGGTTGCGATGATGGTCAACGAGCCGCCTTCTTCGATGTTACGGGCCGCACCAAAGAAGCGTTTTGGACGCTGCAAAGCGTTGGCATCAACACCACCGGTCAGGACCTTGCCCGAGCTTGGCACGACGGTGTTATATGCACGCGCCAGACGGGTGATGGAATCAAGCAGGATGACAACATCATGCTTGTGTTCGACCAGACGCTTGGCCTTTTCAAGGACCATTTCGGTCACCTGAACGTGGCGCTGTGCCGGTTCATCAAAGGTCGAGCTGATGACTTCGCCTTTAACCGAGCGGTCCATATCGGTGACCTCTTCGGGGCGTTCATCGATCAGAAGAACGATCAAATAAGCTTCCGGGTGGTTTTCTTCGATCGCGTGCGCAATGTTTTGCAGCATCACGGTTTTACCCGTACGCGGCGGTGCCACGATCAGGGCACGCTGACCTTTACCAAGCGGGGAAACAAGCTCAATCACCCGATTGGTGGTGTCCTTGTTGCCTTCCTGATCGACATTACGCTCCATCTTGAGCGGCTCGTCAGGATATAGCGGGGTCAGGTTATCGAAATTAACGCGCTGACGCACTTTTTCCGGCGCATCAAAGTTGACCTTGTCGACTTTGAGCAGCGCGAAATACCGTTCACCTTCCTTGGGCGAACGGATCTGGCCTTCGACCGTGTCACCGGTACGCAAGCTAAAGCGGCGCACCTGGCTTGGCGAGACGTAAATATCGTCCGGTCCGGCAAGGTAATTTGCCTCGGGACTACGCAAAAAGCCAAAGCCATCCGGCAGTACTTCAAGAACACCCAGGCCAAAAATGGCGTGGTCGTTCTCGGCCAACTGTTTGAGAATGGCGAACATCAGCTCCTGCTTACGGAGCGTGCTGGCATTTTCGATTTCAAGCTCATCGGACAGAGCCAGAAGCTCGGTCGGTGATTTCTTTTTAAGGTCTTGAAGATGCATGTGTGCGTTTAATGATCTGTAATTGCCGGGAGGGCGAAAAATTTGGTGGGATCAGTGTAGAAGATGCGGTTGACCGTCAAGGAGAGACGCAAGCAATGCGGACGGTGCAAAAACCTTTTAGTTGAATCAAAGGTGAGGCATTTTCATGTTTCTGGATCGAAACACAACCGATAGATACCCTTGATAATCACAATAGTCAAACCGTGTTTCGTGCAATGCAGCTATTTTGTTTCCGCTGGTGCACAAAAACCACGGTTTGACAGGGCATTTAGCAGTATCGGGGCATAAAAATGGCGAAATTAACAACCATAACCAACAGTTGTTAGGCCTGATTTTCCCGTACAGAGTTTAAAAATCCTTCGACCTCCTTACGCAAGGTGTTGCTGACATTGGTTACGGTTTCGCAGGCGGCAAGAACGTCTTGTGCCGCGTGCCCGGTCTGATCGGTGGCGGCGCGAACGCCATCAATATTATCCGATACTTCGGCCGTGCCGTTTGATGCACGTTCAATATTGTTGGCGATTTCCGTGGTGGCGGCCTGTTGTTCATTCACCGCCGCCGAAAGCGAGGACGAAGCAGAATCGATTTCGGAAATCCGTTCGCCAATGCGGCCAAACGCCCGAACCGCGCGTTCGGTCGCATCCTGCAAATTGTCCATTTGTTCGGAAATCTCGTCCGTGGCCCGCGACGTTTGGGTTGCCAGGTTTTTGACTTCGTTGGCGACAACGGCAAACCCCTTGCCGGCCTCGCCAGCCCGGGCGGCTTCGATTGTCGCATTCAGGGCAAGGAGGTTGGTCTGTTCGGCGATATCGCGGATCAGGCCGACGACCGTGCCGATTTTTTCCGCACCATCTTGCAGGGCCTCGGAAATGACACTGGCATCGCGCGCATCCTGTGCCGCCACCGACGCATTTTCCGCAGCACTGGTAATCTGACGCGAAATTTCCAGGATCGAATTGGCCAATTCTTCGGTGGCAGACGACACCGCCGCAACATTGTTTGAAGCCGTTTGGGCGTTTTCGCTTACCCGTGATGCACGTTCGCGACTGGTGCTGACCGCGGTTGTCATGCCGTCAGACGTTGTACGCAAATCATCGGTCGAATTGCCAATATCCCGCAGCAATCCGTCGACATTTTCCTGAAAAGCGTAGGCCAGCTTTTCCATTTTTTCGGCATGTGCCAAACGCGCGGCCTGATCGGCTTCGCGTTGCAAGGTCAATTCGCGGTTTTGTTCAAGGTTTTGGCGGAAAACTTCGACCGAGCGGGCCATATCCCCGACTTCATCGCCGCGGTCTTGTCCTTCGACCTTTTTGCCAAGATCACCCGCCGCCAGATCAATCATGCTTTGGGTCATATTGCCAATCGGGCGGGTAATACTGCGCCCCACCAACACCACCAGGATACAGGCCAAAACCAACAGAATGGTCACCCCGGCAAGCGTTGCGAAGAAATAGATTCGTGCGGTCACCAGTTTGGCCTGCGCCATAGAAATCAGTTTTTGGGCGATATGGTCTTCGACTGCCTTGTAAAGATTGATTTTAACGCTGATTTTCGCAAACCAATCTTCGCCGCCAATGCCGTTTGTGGTTCCACTGACAGGGTAATCAAGCGCAACCGCGCGAAGCGCCTCGACCTCTGCTACTGCTGGGTCTGACATGGTTTCTTGATAAAATGCCATGACATCATCGGGCGCAAATTCTGCAAACACCGATAAATACGCATTTTGAAGCGTGATCAGTTCGACAAAGCGGCGATAGAGGGCCGGTTCAAATTTGCCCATGCCAAATCCGGCCGCCCCGGTTGCACGTTCCAGCCCGGCGCGTTCCTTGGCCTGCATGAAGTCATTAAAGGCGGCAATCATGCGCAGGAGTTCAGGATCCCGACTAAGCGCCCCCATGACATTCACGGTCGACAGCATATCGGAAATGATCGAGGTGTAGAACGCAACAGACTCGCCAAGCTTGATCGAAAGCGCGTCGACCTTTTGTCGGGTTGCCGGGATTTGATCGATTAAGGCAATGAAGCTTCTGATATCTTCCGAAAGACTTTGATCGTAGCGCGACAGGTCAAACTCCGCGATGTCCGCCCGCAGTGTGCTTATTCTTTCATCGGAAAGGGCGCGCTGTTTGGCCAGCTGTGGCCCAAATTTTTCACCGCCAGACCCAATAAAGCCCGCAGATGCGCCACGTTCTTTTTGCAATTCATGAATTGTTGCACCGATGGTGCCGGCAAGTTCCGTCAAACTGCGGATTTTACCAAGCTCGTCCATCTGCTGATAACGGCCACTTACAAGAATAATCGACAAAATAAGAAGCCCGACCACTGGTGGTACCAGCGACAGAACAAGTTTTTTGCCAATGCTAATCTGACTAAACATGCGATCCCCCACACATCAAAATGTCGATGACCGCCAGTTATTCACCCACTCCCTGGGTGCACAGAATAAGACGCCGGTTATTTTTTAAACACCGGTCATTGATTTGATCGCTATTTGCATGTGATGCCGCGCGCTCAATACAATCCGATATTGTGGTGCAGCGCGAAAATTCAAGATAACCCGCCCCGGAAACAGGCGATTTTTGGGATTTAACGATGGATTTCGTCGCCAAGGACGCCGTTATTGAGAAAGGGGCGCACGCACAATGTCGAGCATCTGGCTTAATTGTTCATCGCTTAAGCCTGCAATGCGTTCAGACAGAAGATTGGCAAGCTCGGTCGCCTCGGGGGCCAAACCGGCGGTATCGACGGTGATTTTTGGGTGCGAAAGTTGGGCCAGACGTTTGATATCGTCAACTTCATCCCAGACCAGATTGAAATAGCCGCAAATCTGCTGCACCAATCCGGGGCTGGGCCGGCCGCGATGCCCATGTTCAAGGGCTGAAAGATAGGCCGGTGACAGCTGCAGCGCATTTGCCATATCGGTCAGGGTCACGTCATTGCGTGCCCGCAATTCCCGGATACGATTGCCAAAGGGTGTCACGGGCGTCTCCGTTTTAACAAGACATAAAAGGCCCCTGAACCGCCATGCTGAATCTGGGCTTGGTGAATGGCCAGAATGCGCGTGCGCAGGCGCGGCGCACTTAACCATTGCGGAGTGCGGGCACGCAAAAGACCCGTGCGGCCATATTCATCCGGGCGCGATCCCTTACCGGTGATCACCAACACACAGCGTTTCCCTGCCCGCCAACTGTCTTCGATAAAGGAGTTTAAGGCGTTATGGGCCACTTCCTGGGTCATGCCATGCAGATCGATGCGCCCATCAATCGACATTTTGCCCTTTTGGAACTTATTGGCCGTTGATCGGTCAATCCCAGCGGTAACACCGGGTTTAAGGTCATCAAGGTTGCGATTTTTGATCTGCGGGCCGCGATCAGCATTTCGGGCCGAAGGTAAATTGCGCGCCGCCCGGTTTTCTTCGGATTTTTGCACATTTTCAGCGAGCATATCAGACAGATCGTCAAACATGTCACCGGGGGCCGAAACGGCGGTGTCGCTTGTGTGGGTATCGTCGTCTTCCGGCACGAAAGGCGCATCAACGCTTTTGCGCTTTTTACTGCGCAAAGGGGTGACGTCACGGGTAAAGACCTCCCACAGGGCCTTTTCCTCGTCATTGACGGCACGGCGTCGTTTTGGCGTCTTTTTCTGTGTCATCGGACCAGATCGATTAACGTAATAAGTGCTTTGCCATGATCAGATTATATGTAACGCGACCGCCCCCACATTCAGAAGCGCACGCCAATATATAAAAAGACCAAAGCCCGACCGGATTTAACGGCAGAAAACCCATAAACCCAGCATCCATTTGCAAATGACATAAAGCCTTTCGCAGTTTGATACCACGCCTGTATGAACAATTTATTCAAACAGAACACATATTCCAGGCCGATCTGATCCCAGATCCACGCCGTCACACGCGATTGATCAAGTGGAAGTTTGGCCTGTTTGCCGATCAGTGCCTTGGGTTTGGAAATTGCTGCTTACGCGACGATAAGAACTTGTTTTCAAACCGATAAACAAGAATATTTCGATATCGTAATTAGGTGCGAAAAGTAAAACGCCATGCCAATTTGCGTTCACGCCAAGGACATGGGGCCGTCCAAGCGACTTAATGACCCGCATCACCGTGATGACCATTTAGATCCACGCACCCGACCCCATTATTGTCGAGATCAAGCATGGCGCGTAAAAACGGTTTGAAGGCATTGGTCGAAAGACCATGATCACGGCGGTTTTGGATGAAAAATCCGCTGCGTTTAAAGCGATCAAGCTGGTCTTGAAGCGTTGTAATATCCCGATCAGGTACATCGCCACTGACCGCGACATAAAGATAACAGGTGCGATAGGCCAATTTGCTTTCGATTTTTGGCAGCTTGTCAGCGGCTTTGATGTAATGGCGCAAGATATTGCCGCCAATCGCAATCATATCGACACGGTGCGCCATCAACATCGGCAAAAGCAGTTCTTCGCGCGGCACCATCACCAATTTTTGCGCCCCACTTTTGCGCAAATAGGCTTCGCGGGCAGAGCCGAGCAACACGCCGATGCTGGCCTCCCTTAAAACCGTGTCAAATCTGGCATTTTGCCAATCGGTTGTCGAAAACCCGTATAGATTCCAGACGGTTCTGCTGATGGGGCCGACCCATTTGAAATGATCTTCGCGGGCTTTGGTGCGTGTGGTCGGATAAATGACGTGACCGGGTTCTTTCGCTGATTTCTCGAGCTGGCGTTTCCAGGGTTCTTGCGGCGAAAGTCTGGCTGAAAGACTGGCTTTATCAAAAAGGGTGATGACCAAACGATCAAAATAGCCCGGTTCTGGCCGGGCTGACGTGCTGGACTTGCCACTTTCTGAGAGATGGATTTTATAGGTGCCGTCAAAGGCCGGGGCTGTTTGATCGACCAAATCATCGGGCATATCAGATGCCAGATCATCATCAATTTCAGATCCGGGTTCAGGGGTGGGGCCTGATGCATAAGCCGGAGGGATGACCATCATCATCATTATCAGCAGCACCAAACCGCCAAAGGCGGCTTTTATCGCATGTCGATCGCAATTGTTTGATCGGGTTCGTATCGAACAAAAGCCGCCGATCACATCATGCTTCTTTCGCTTTAAGCCAAAGGGCGTCTTTGACCTTGGCTTCGATGTAGGCTTTGTGGGCGTCAAGTTCGGCATCGCTGACCAGATGGGGCCGCGGTTCAAGGCGGTTTTCCTTTGGCCCCAGCACACGTTCGACAACTTCGTCGTCGTCTTGGCGGGCATTGGGATCAAGGGATAGACCGTGCTGCCGGCCGCCCAACAGTTCAAGATAAACCACCGCCAAAAGATCGGAATCAAGCAGTGCCCCGTGCAAAGTACGGTTGGAGTTATCAATTTTGAACCGGCGACACAGCGCATCCAAGCTGACCGGGGAACCGGGGAACTTTTTGCGCGCCATTTGAACGGTATCGAGCGCCCGTTCCATCGGAATTTTCGGCTTGTTCAGCCATGACAGTTCCGCATTGAGGAACTTCATATCAAAGGGCGCATTGTGAATGACGAGGATCGAATCATCGCCGATGAATTCAAGGAAATCGTCAGCAACCTCGGCAAAAACCGGCTGATCTTTGAGGAAGTCATCACCAAGTCCGTGCACGTCAAAGGCCTCTTTGGGCATGTTGCGCTGCGGATTGATATATTGGTGATATTGGCGGCCTGTCGGCATGTGATTGATCAGTTCGATACAGCCAATTTCCACCAGGCGATGGTCGGAATAAGGATCAAGGCCGGTGGTTTCAGTATCAAGAACGATTTCACGCATGTTTGCTTAAGTCCGATGGTCAACAAAATTGGGCAACGATGGCCGCGATATGATCAAAAGTCACTGCACGCCCCAACCCGGTCGGGATGATAAAATCGGCGCGCCGTCGCTTTTGGCTATCGGGCATCTGCTTGGACAGAATGGCGGAAAATTTCCCATCCGTCATCCCCTGTCGTGCCATAACACGTTGAAGTTGAATGAATAATGGAGCGGACACAACCGCAACGACGTCACAGCGTTTTTCGCCCGCTGTTTCGTACAAAAGCGGAATATCAAGCACCACCAATTTGCGGCCGAGCATCCGCTGGGTTTTTAAAAACCGGTTTTCGGCATCGCGCACCAGCGGATGTAAAATGGTTTCAAGCTGGGTCAGGATTTTGGGATCACCAAAGGCCTTTTGACCGAGTTTTTGTCGGTCGATCTTGCCATCAATGATGACATCGGGAAATAATGCCGCGATCTGATCAAACGCCGCACCGTTTGGCGCCATCAGTTTATGGGTCGTGGCATCGGCATCATGGACCGGCACACCAAGATATCGAAACATCCCAGCCGCGGTAGATTTGCCCATTCCGATTGAACCGGTTAACCCCATAATTACCATATCAAGATCAACCTTAAATACTTAATCGGTCGAAAGGACGAATTCGCGCAAGTCCGGCGTCACATCAGGATCAATACCAAACCACTTATGGAAACCCGGCCGGGCTTGATGCAGCAACATGCCCAAGCCATCGACAATCGGATTTCCACGGTCTTTGGCCTGTGCCAGCAAATCAGTGATCAGCGGCGCATAGACAATATCGGTCACAAGGGCCGATGTTGGCAATCCGGTCAGATCAATTTCAAGGGCGGGTTGGCCAACCATGCCAAGGCTTGTGGTATTGACGACAAGGGACGCATTTTCCAAGGCGGATGGCGCGACCGGCCAATCAATCACGGTTATGCGCGGATCATTTATCTCGCCCGCCAGATCATCGGCCCGTTTGCGGGTCCGGTTGGCAAGGCGAATTTCAGGGCAGCCTTCATCAAGTAACGCCACCAAAACCGCGCGCGATGCCCCACCAGCGCCCAACACCACCGCCGGACCAGAACAAAAAGCCGTATTCGGGGCTTCTTGGCGCAGGTTTTCGATAAAACCAAATCCGTCGGTGTTATCGCCCAACAGCCGGCCATCTTTGGCAAAGGTGACGGTATTGACCGCCCCAATACGTTTGGCGCGATCGGTCAATTCATCACAAGCACGCATCGCCGTTTCCTTAAACGGGATGGTGACATTGACCCCGGCAAAACCAAGATCGCGCAAGGACGTTAAAGCCGTTTCGAAATTTTCAGGCGCAACAGGCAGCGGCATGTAACTGCCATCAATGGCATTATTTGCCAGCCAATATCCCTGCAAACGGGGAGATTTTGAATGCGACACCGGCCAGCCCATAACACCGGCCAGGCGTGACGTCCCCGAAAGTGTGCGATAGGAAGTGCGAGATGTCATAAGCCTGAAATTCCTGCCTTCTGGATTTTGCGTGCGACGTTTGTTTCGTTTTTACGGTGTGCCAACCATGAGCCCCCCGCCTATGCGGGAGTGACGGTTAAAAGTGAAACTTCGTTCTTCCCGTCATGCCCGCCACGGCGGGGATCGAGATGAACGGACACAATATGAACGGACACAATCGCATTTTTACGCCTTAAGAACACCGTGATCGCGCAAAAAGCCAATCAGCGGCAAAAGCGGCAAACCAAGAACGGTGAAATAGTCACCGCGTACTTCGGTAAAGAGCTGCGCCCCGATGCCTTCAAGCTGATACCCGCCAACGCAGTCAAATATGTCTTCGCCCGCCGTATCAAGATACCAATCAAGCCATTCTTCGGTGAAATTGCGCATGGTCAAATGGGCGGTATCAATCGTGCCCCAAATGCGAGAGCCCTCTTTATATATAACAGCAGCGGAGACCAATTGATGGGTCTTGCCGCGCAGCGCCAAAAGTTGCGCACGGGTGTTATCGCGGTCTTTGGGCTTATCAAACCAGATGCCATTGCATTCCAGCATCTGATCCGCGGCAATGACAATGCCGTCGGGCTGCTGGCGATACATGCGCAGCGCCTTCATTTCGGCCAGGGTTTCGGCGGCTTCGGCGGCGTTGGCCCCTTCGGCCTTCATCGATTGTTTATAGCCGTCCTCGTCAATCATCGAGGCAATCGCATCGCAATCCACACCTGCATTTGTCAGCATGGCGTGACGTGTTTTGCTGCTTGAGGCCAGAATAAGCCGTTGGTTCATCGTTTATATCCTATTCGTGACCGCGACGGTCATACATGGTTGCCATGATCATGGCCGCTGTTTCTTCGATCGAACGGCGGGTGACATTGATAATCTTCCAGCCGCGATCGGTAAAATAACGTCGCGCCTGATGGACTTCATCGCGCACGGCAACCGGATCGACATAATCCCCGCCCTCGCCGCGTTCGATCTGACGCAGACGGTTTTTACGGATCGACACCAATTGATCAACATCCTTGATCAAGCCAACAATCAGCGGCTTTTTCAGCTGATCCAAATCAGGCGGCAGCGGACAGCCCGGCACAAAGGGAATATTGGCGGTTTTGATCCCGCGATTGGCCAAATAGACCGAGGTCGGGGTTTTTGACGTCCGCGACACGCCGACAATCACAACGTCGGCTTCTTCCAGATCCCAGCCAGACTGCCCGTCATCATGGGACAGGGTAAAATCAATCGCCTCGATCCGGCTGAAATATTCTTCGTCCATTTTATGAAGTGCGCCAGTCCGGCCGCGCGATTGCTGGCCCAAATAGCCGGCCATCATGGTGACGGTATTATCAAGCACATGGCTGTGCGGCACCTGAAGGCGGCGACAGCCTTCTTCGAGTTTGCGGCGAATTTCACTGTCAAACACGGTGTAAAGGACAATGCCGGGATTACGTTCAATATCGGCCAAAACGCGCGCAAGCTGGGCGTCCGTTCGGATCAGCGACCAAACATGTTCATGGGCGCGGACATCAGGAAATTGCGCAATGCAGGCCCGGGCAACGCCATCAACTGTCTCGCCGGTCGAATCCGAAACCAGATGAAGATGGAAAATTTTATCTGCTTGGACCATGACCCATCCGATTTTTCGCAAAATTTGCCGATTTTTGGCGATGCAAGGATTCAGTTATCCACTTTTGACGCGCCAAGCGGTTTTTGTGTCTTTTATTTTAGGTGTTCGATATTTCGATCACACCCGTCCGTATAAGGTATATTAGCCCAACCAAGAGTTAGGGGGTCGGAGTCGGCCCTGTGGATTATTGTGGATAACGGGTGCGACTCCGGGTGCATTTTTTCCACAGGTTTTATCCTCCCCATCATACAAAGTTTCTCAGACCGTTCATCCCGACAGGGATAACTCATTATTTTTTCCCGTAATAGCAGGGATAAAGGGGCAAAAACCAGCTTAATCCACGTTATCCCCATTATTCAAAACATGCTTATCCCAAGGCAGAGTCTGAGAGTCGTTCGGAGTCGTCCCCAGTTTTCCCCAAGACCGCTTGAGATGGATCATTTTTCCCGAGTCGAATTGTGAATAAGCTGTGCGTTAAATTTAATCCCTGTTATCCACAGGTATCCACCTACAAACAACATCCTTTTTAATTAAATAAGGGTTTGGTAGGCAGAGCGTGGAAAACGTCCCGGCCAAGGCCACAGGACAAAATTAACGGGGTCAGAAGACCAATGCGTGAACCACGGGCACCGAGCCCGGGGGACGGCATTGGTCATAAATACATCCGATCGGGACAGACAGACAGGAAACCAAATGCCCAATTCGAATAAGACTTTCTTGCGTGCCCTTGCTGGTGAAACGCTGCCCGTCCCACCTATTTGGCTGATGCGCCAAGCCGGTCGCTATCTTCCGGAATACCGTGCCACCCGTGGCGAAGCAGGATCGTTCCTCGATCTTTGCTACAATCCCGACCTTGCCTGCGAAGTTACGTTGCAGCCACTTCGGCGCTATGACTTCGATGCGGCTATTCTGTTCTCCGATATCCTCGTTATACCGCAGGCCCTTGGACAGCATTTGGCCTTCAAGCAGGGTGAAGGACCACAGCTTGAGGCCATCCGCGATGCTTCGGGCCTTGGTAAACTTTCGGTCGATGGCATTCATGACACGCTTGGACCGATCTACGAGACCGTTTCAAAGCTGTCTGACGCCATTCCCGACCATACGGCCCTCATTGGCTTTGCCGGGGGCCCATGGACTGTGGCGACCTATATGGTCGAAGGGAAAGGCAGCAAAGATTTTGCCAATATCCGTCGGTTTGCCTATGGCGATCCCGAAGGATTTGACCAGCTGATTGATATTCTGGTCGAGGCGACAACGCAATATTTGCTCAAGCAGGTTGAAGCGGGCGCAGAATGCATCCAGCTGTTTGAAACCTGGGGCGGGGTGTTGTCGGAAAACGGCTTTAACCGTTGGGTGATCGAGCCGACCAAGAAAATCGTCGAAAACCTGCGCAATGTGCACCCGGATCTGCCGATCATTGGCTTCCCGCGTGGTGCTGGTTTGCATCTGATTGATTTTAAAACCAAAACCGGTGTGACCGCGGTGGGCCTTGATAGTGGCGTGCCGTTGAAATGGGTGGCGGAAAACCTTCAGAAACTTGGCCCTGTGCAAGGTAATCTTGATCCGATGTATGTGATCACGGGCGGCGATGAGATGATTGCGGAAACCCGCCGTATTCTTGAAACGCTGAAAAACGGACCGTTTATTTTCAACCTTGGCCACGGCATCACCCCGGAAACGTCACCGGAAAATGTCGATAAGCTGGTGAAATTTATCCGAAATCAAAGCTGATTTTTGAAATCAATCAAATCGATTGGAAAAATCAGTGCGTATACTGAGGTAATTCCGTTGCGCCGAAGGCCTGTTTGACCCAAATAGGCTTTCGGTGCGGAACGGGTTTTATCCATAGATTATGATTTCCGATTTTTACGGATCTGATCAAAACGCCATGAAGGATACGCTATATGTCCGAGAATATGCGTAAGAAGCGCGCGATTGTTTTGTTCAATCTCGGCGGCCCTGATAGCCCAGAGGCGGTTGAGCCGTTTTTGTTTAACCTGTTTAACGATCCGGCGATTATCAGCCTGCCCAACCCGTTTCGCTATTTTCTGGCCAAACTGATTTCCCATCGCCGCGCCCCGGTCGCACAAGAAATTTACGCCCATATCGGGGGAAAATCGCCGCTTTTGGAATTGACCCAAGAACAGGCAGATGCCCTGCAAGCGGCCCTTAATGCCGATGGTGAAGACACCACCTATGAAAATCGGTGCTTTATCGCCATGCGTTATTGGAAGCCGTTTGCCAAGGATACCGCAGCAGAGGTCAAAGCCTGGGGTGCGGATGAGCAAATTTTGCTGCCGCTTTATCCGCAGTTTTCAACCACCACCAGCGGATCATCGGTCAAAGATTGGAAACAGGCCTGCCATAAGGTTGGCTTAAGCGCGCCGATCAAAACCGCGTGCTGTTACCCGACCAATCCGGGCTTTGTCGACGCATCGGCCGAAATGATCATAACGGGCTATAACAAGGCGGTGGCCAAGGCCGAAGAACTTGGCATTGCCAAGCCACGTCTTTTGTTTTCGGCCCATGGTGTGCCAAAAGCAGTGATTACCAAGCGCGGTGATCCTTATCAGTCGCAGATTGAAAAAACCGCGGCTGCCGTGGTCGAAAAAATGGCGATTGCCGGGCTGGATTGGAAAGTTTGCTATCAAAGCCGGGTCGGTCCGATGGAATGGATTGGTCCATCCACCGAAAGCGAGATCGAACGTGCCGGCAAAGAAGGTGTTGGCCTTGTGATTGTGCCGATTGCCTTTGTGACCGAGCATTCCGAGACGCTGGTTGAGCTTGATATCGAATATGGCGAGCTGGCCCACGAACATCATGTGCCGATCTATGAACGGGTGCGTACGGTCTGTTCCCATCCGAAATTCATCAACGGACTTGTTTCGGTTGTAAAACAAACGCAAGTCGAGCTGGATGAAAAGGGCGGAGACGATTACACGGTCGAGACCCGTGGTTGGTGGTGCCCAGATGAGCATTCCTGTGCGGTGGCCAAGCAACCGGGCGGCGCATAAGCATAATTGCCAAGTTAAACAGGCCGGTTACCGCTTAGGGGCCGGCCTGTTTTTTGGTATGGTCCACACATCCCGTTGGGTCATGGCCCATTGATTATCCCCCTGCTGATTTGAGAAAAGAGAGAGATGGACACTTATAGCGTTATCAAATCCCTGCATGTCATCAGCATCATTGCCTGGATGGCGGGGCTTTTGTATCTGCCGCGGCTTTATGTATATCACTGCGAAGTCGCACCGGGCTCGGAAGCCAGTGAGAAATTCAAAGTGATGGAACGGCGTTTGCTGCGGGCTATCATGAACCCGGCGATGATTGCGTCCTGGATTTTTGGTGGATACCTGATCCATGCGGCCGGTGTGATGACCGAAGGCTGGTTTCACGTGAAATTGCTGTGTGTGGTTCTGATGACCGTATCGCACATGATGCTGGCGCGGTATCGCCGGGCGTTCGACGCCGATGCCAATACCAAATCACAGAAATTCTTTAGGATTTTCAACGAAGTACCAACCATCTTGATGATTATCATCGTCTTTATGGTGATCGCCCGCCCGTTCTAAAATAGGTGCGCGATTGTGGTGTAAGACCGGGTGTTTTAAAATTCGGCCTGACTTCATTACGATATTAAAATAAAAAGGCCGCCAAATTGGCGGCCTTTGTTTTGATGTCGAACCAAATAGGGATTTAGGCGTTGCCCGCAGGCTGGCCTTCCATCTGTTTGGCGAATTTTTTGCGGAAAAGATCAGCAAAATCAATCTGCTGCATCATAAGCGGCGGGAAGCCACCATCCGCGGTCAGATCAGAGACGATCTTACGGACATATGGGAACAGAAGACGCGGAACTTCGATCATCAGAACCGGCAGACGATGCTGTTCTTCAACATTCAGGGTCACAACCGCGCCATACTGAAGTTCAGCAATGAAGGCGACCTTTTCGGCGACTTCGGCTTTGACGTTGATTTTGATCGTAACTTCGTGAAGCTTCTGATCCTGAGTGGTGCGGGCCTCAACATCGACGTCGATATTGATTTTCGGCTGCTGCTGAAGTGCGACACTTTCCGGTGCATTGGGATTTTCGAACGAAAGATCCTTGATGTACTGGGTGTGGATCGTAATCGGGTTCGCAGGCGCTTGCTGCTGTTCGCCGCCCTGTTCTGCACCGCCCTGCTGTGTACCGGTGGTATTCTCGGCCATTAAGTATCGCTCCCATTAAATTCGGTCTTGATCAGAAATAAGCCATTCAGGCCCCGATGAAAGGGCATGCTGTGAAAATGTCGGTCGATATATGCTTGGACCGGCTGAAATGCTTGTTTCTGACGCCGCAACCCTGCGGCAGATGATCTGGGGTAGCATGTCTTTATCATGCGAGCAAGCCAATCGGACGCGGTTTGGCGCGGTTTTAAGCCGTTTAGAACCAGCGCAATGCGGTCCCGGTGTAGGCTTCCAACCAGCTGTTCGCAAACAGCGCGTGGTTGCTGTGTTGCGGGCGGTATGATTGTTGCTGCTGATTGTGCCGGCCCTCCCTGCCAAAACCGGGGGTAGACCGGCTATGGCATGGGGATGATGGGCGTGACTGGGATATGAAAGTGCTTGCGGGCTGATCAAGGCAACGGCAAAGGCACGCACACCGATTGCCCGCGCGGCGAAGCGTTATGTTATTTTATGATGACGTGTGGGGCGGCAAGGTGCGCGACCCGTTATTGTTATCGGGATCATTGTCGTCATTGTCATCATCGTCGTTTGAAGGGTCCTTCGGACCATTTGACGACGCAGCGTTGCTGTTGCCCTGGTTGGGATGGTCATCGGGGCTGATATCTTCGAAGTCGCCATCAATGATCGGGCCGCTGCCCGGGCGGCCATTGGGGCGGTGCGACTGTTGCGCGCCCGGCCCACCATATCGGCGGCCGCCGCCAAAGTTGGTGCGAATATTGCCCGACTGGACCAGTTTCATGATGACTTTTGCCCCGACCAATTGGCGCAATGGCGGAACCAACAGCAAGAAGCCCATGGTATCGGTGACAAAGCCCGGGGTCAGCAGCAATACGCCCGCAATCAGAATGCAAATCCCGTCAAACATGGCCCCAATTGGCATTTCGCCCTGATCCATCTGACTTTGCGCCTTGGCGAGGGTTTGCAAACCTTGGGCGCGCATCAGCGAGGTGCCGATAATTGCAGTCAGGATCACCACACCAATGGTCGGCCATAGGCCAATTAACTCGCCGGCCTGAATAAAGACCGCGATTTCAATGATGGGGATGGCGACAAAGATGGCCAGAAAATACACGCCCATTGGTGCTCCGTTAAAGGGGACTAACCCGCATTTGGTTCAAATTCACAGCGGATTTCGCCGCCAGATCGTGGTCACATACACAATTATTACAGAAAACAACTTGGATTTCAGTGATTTCCGATTAACCTGCTGAATGTGTTTATCGTATACTTAACCTTATAACTCGACGAAATTACGGCAGTTTGCCAAGAACCCAAGAAGATCAAGGTGAAGACGATCACATTTAAGGTGTGATCATAGGTTGCCCTTGCATTTGGTTGGGTTCATACCATTTCACAACCATGGTCGGTTTGTTCATTTCGACCTTTTTGAAACCCCAAAGATCAAGAGTCCGGATCTTGCAATATTTCGATATTTTTCTTTTCGCTCTGATCGCTGTTTTCCTTGTTCTGCGCTTGCGCAGTGTTCTTGGCCGTCGTACCGGCAACGAGAAACAGGGACCATCAGATGTGTTTGGCCGTCAACAACATGATGACGCCAATGGCAGCCCCGCTGAAAATGGCGCGGCGCCAAAACCTGATAATGTCTATCGCCTGCCGGATTCCGAAAACGCGCCCGCCCCGGCAGATGTTCCGAGCGGCATTTACGCCACATTGCAGAAAATCCAAAAAGCCGATTCAAGCTTTACCCAGAAGGATTTCCTCAATGGTGCGCGCATGGCATTTGAAATGATTGTCGAATATTTTGCCAAGGGCGACAAAGATTCCCTAAGCCCGCTGCTTTCGCCAGAAGTTTACAAGAACTTCACCGCGGCCATTGATGCGCGGTCGGAAAAGGGTGAACACGAAGAAACCACCTTGGTCGGCATTAAAAGTGCGACGATCCATGATGCCAGCTTTGAGGGCCGCACCGCCTATGTGACGGTGAAATTCGTGTCCGAAGAAGTATCGGTTGTTCGCAATGCCGAAGGTGAAGTGGTTTCAGGTGATCCCAATCAAGTGGTTGAGGCCGAAGACCTTTGGACCTTTGCGCGCAATACGGAAAACAAAGATCCAAATTGGCAGCTGGTGGCAACCGAAACCCCGGAAGACGAAGACAGCGCTCTTTAATCCCTTAAGCGTTCTGATGTCGTCAAAAAATATAAGGCGGCCCGTGTGATGCGGGTCGCCTTTTTTCTGTTTGGGACCATTTTGTGCCATATCGGGCGTGCCCGGCATAACAGCATCTTTGAATTATCGGCTTGTTAAGCATGTTTGGCGAAAATTGCCCTGCGTCGGGCCGGGCGATGAAGCGTGGCTGGGCGTTTTTTGTGTATCGCCTTTTATGTCCCGCTTTGTCAGTTAAACGAGTGCCATCTTGAAAAGACGTTTGGTTTTATCGCGCAGCCTTTCCTTGTTATCGATCTTTGTCGGGGCGGCATGTGCGCTTGTCTGGATGTTTTGGCCGGAAATTAACGGCCTGATCACGCAAAACTCCCAAAAGACCGAAACGGCAGATGGCAAAAATGATGCGCCAAAAGACCATCTGACCCTACGCCAGGTGACATATGCCGATCTTGATGGTTGGCAAAGCGATGACATGCGCGGGTCGTTGCGCGCATTCCAACGATCCTGTCGGGCGATGGTGCGCCGTACAGATGACCGTACGGTGGGGCCAGATGCGCGTATGGGTACCATTGGCCAGTGGCGCGGGGCATGTGAAACCGCACTTGCACTGGATGCTGGTACCTTGCGTAAGGACGATGCACGGGCGTTTTTCCAAACTGAATTTACCCCGTATCTTTCGGGCAATGGCGATAAGACCGAGGGGCTTTTTACCGGCTATTACGAACCGGAACTGCGCGGCAACCTGACCCGCGAGGGTGAATTTCAAACCCCGATCTATCTGAAACCCAATGACATGGTGTCGGTTGATCTGGGGGATTTCAGCGACGATTTAAAAGGCAAGAAGCTGGTCGGGCGCCTGTCGGGCAGTCGTTTAAAACCCTATTATGACCGGGCCGAGATTGAAAATGGCGCGCTTGCCGGGCGTGATCTTGAAATGGTGTGGGTCGATGATGCGGTTGATGCCTTTTTCCTGCAAATTCAGGGATCTGGCCGGGTGGTGTTGCCCGATGGCAGCGTGTTGCGGGTGGGGTATGCCGCGACCAATGGCCGCGCCTATTACGCGATTGGCCGTGAATTGATCGAACGCGGCGCGCTGACGCGCGAAACCGTATCGCTTCAGACCATCCGCAAATGGCTGCATGACAATCCCGACGAAGCCGATGCGGTGATGAATACCAACGCATCTTACGTGTTTTTCAATCCGCTTAAGACCGATCCCAATGACCCAGACGCCGGACCGCTGGGATCGCAAGGTGTTCCGCTTGAACCCGGGCGGTCGCTTGCCGTGGATCGGCGGTTCCATGCCATGGGGGTTCCGGTGTGGTTGGAAACAAATGATCCGATGAATGCGGACCGTAAATTCCATCGTTTGATGGTCGCACAGGATACGGGGGGTGCTATTCGCGGGCCGGTGCGCGGGGATATTTTCTTTGGCCCAGGCGAAGACGCGGCCCTGTTTGCCGGGCATATGAACCGGCCGGGCCAAAAATACGTGCTGCTGCCCAAATCCATTGATCCCGCCCAATGGCCAGCGCAGTAGGATTAAAGCCGCACTGACCGTGCCGGGGGCAATTGAATCTTTGATTAAAATCCACAGGTGGGTTGGGTTTTATTTCCAAATTAGAATTAGATAAATAACTCTGTATGGCTAAATCGTTTTGCTCCTACGTGAAAAAAGTGCCATCAGATTTTGCCCAAAAACGTTAATCAGCAAACCGGTACTCCGCACATAAAAAAACACCGGATAGCGGGGCCATCCGGTGTTGATCTGTCTGGAAGCTCTTTTTGGCGGGGTGGCCCTATTGGGCGGCAACAACACCTTCGCCATCTGAGTCCGATTTCGCACAGCCACCGGCGGTCGCGCGTGATTTGCGCTGACGCTGGCTTTCGGATTTAAGCTGACCGCAGGCGGCAAGAATATCACGCCCACGCGGCCAACGAATTGGCGCTTCGTAGCCGTTATCAAGCAGAACTTGCGCGAACTTCTTGATGTCGTTGGTTGGCGTGCATTCGTAATCCGAGCCCGGCCATTTATTGAACGGGATCAGGTTAAATTTGCAGTGAACGCCTTTGACCAGTTTGGCCAGTGCGCGGGCATGTTCAGGCTTGTCATTGACACCTTTGAGCATGACATATTCCATGGTGATCGGCCGCGAATTGGACATGCCCGGATAATTCCGGCAGGCATCCATCAATTCTTTGAGCGGGTATTTCTTGTTGATCGGCATGATTTCGTTGCGCAGGTCATCATCAGGCGCATGCAGCGAAATCGCCAGACCCACACCGAGTTCCTCGCCGCAGCGAACGATTTCAGGCACGACACCGGATGTCGACAGCGTTACGCGGCGGCGCGAGATCGAAATGCCTTCGCCGTCCATGGCAATGCGCAGCGCATCACGGACATTTTCATAGTTAAACAGCGGTTCCCCCATGCCCATCATAACGATGTTGGACAGGCGACGGATGCCATTGGACGGGGTTGGCCATTCGCCGTAGCTGTCACGTGCAATCATGAACTGGCTGACGATTTCGCCTGGTGTCAGGTTGCGCACCAGAAGCTGGGTACCGGTATGGCAGAACTTACAGGTCAGCGTGCAGCCAACCTGCGATGAAATGCAGACAGCACCACGGTCTTCGTTGCGATCAGGGATATAGACCGTTTCGGCCTCGTTGCCGTCGTGGAACTTCATCAGCCACTTATGGGTATCATCCGAGCTTTTTTGATCGGCAGTCAGAACCGGACGTCCGACATAGAAATCCTGTGCAAGGCGATCGCGCAGCTTTTTGGAAATGTTGGTCATGTCCTCGATGTCTTTGACACCGCGGTTATAGACCCAGTTCCACAGCTGTTTGACGCGGAACTTGCTTTCGCCCATGTCGGCCATCAGTTCGGTCAATTCTTCGCGGGAAATACCAACCAAATCACGACGTCCGTCGGCTGCCTGCCCGTTGGCGGCGCGCGTGACGAAGTCAGACAGCGAAGGACCGTTTGCGGCGGTGCTGTCTGTTGCTGGCTGTGCGGATGCGTTTTCAGTCAGGACGTCGGTCATCCCGGTCTCTCTCTTGGTTTTGGTGGTCGTGCGTTTTGTCGCTCTGGACGGATCGCAATATGGCGATTTTGCCCATCACGGACAATGTGCCGCGATGATTTGCGATCATAACAGAAAATCGATCAGAATGCGTGTCTTGGCCCGCGAATTTGGCAAGCGGACCTTAACGACAATAAACTCAGCCCCGCATATAGCGGGGCTGAGCCAATTTAGAAACGATAAATTTCACATTGCAGCTATCGCGCATGCGCAATCACGGTTGCAATATGGGCCGCAGAAGGCATCCTTCTGCGTTTGTTGGCCAACCGATTAGTTTACCGGTCTTACGTTGCAAGACTTTGAAATCGCGTTATAGGCAGCGGTAAAGCCAGACAGCGAATAGGTGTCAGTGGTTTTTGTGCCGCGCGATGAATAGCCGACAACCACCATTTTGGACCCTGCCCGCATGGCTTTGATCAATTTCTGATCGCCTTCGCTGGTGGATGCCCACGCGGAATCATCATGGGTAAACAGCTTGAACGATTTTGAATCGATTTGAAGGTCCACCTTGCTGTCGGTCTTATAGGTATAACCGGTGATGAAGCTGACTTCATTGAGCAGTTTGAGCGACGGACGATGGGTGACCATCGCATAAATCCGACCGCGTTTGGTGTAGTCGCCTTTTGCCGAGGTTGGCTGACTGCCCATATAGCAGACTTTTTTGCCTTTCTCGGTGTAGGTATAGGCTTCCCACTTGCCAAAGACATCAATCAGCTTTGGGGTGTTCTGAGCTTGGGCGCTGGTAAAAGGTACTGCCACGGCGAAAGTACTAACCAGGGCCAAGAAGGCAGCAGCCAGCGAAGTTCTGACGAGACGATGGGCGTTTTTTTTCATGAGGTCGCGTATCGTGTCTAGAAGTTTCGGGATGGGCCCGGAACGGGACCATGACTGGATGGTTTAAAATCACCTTATATGGCGACTTTATGAGATTGCTTATCGATCCTGACAACAAAAGGTAAATAATCAACCAAGGAAATCAGATCGTTTGGGCAAAATCGAAATCGGGTCGGGCAGATCACCAAAGAAAGTGACCGATTAACCCTGCGAACGACGTTCTTTACGCACCTGATCCAAGCAAGCCTGAACGGAAATGCGGTCATTTCCACGGCGCTTACGGGCCAGCATGTGACGTACTTCACGGTTGTCACTTTTGGCGCCGGTTTTTGAGACAGGCATAAAGAACATATCAAACGAACATTCACTGGATCGATATTGCCAAACCATCGTTTGACCTTCGCTGCGGATCAGTTCGGGTTCGCCAAGTTTTGCCACAACAGCCTTTTCCGACAATCCGGCCAGCGTATCGGCCGCAAGCGGCACGAAGGGCAAGGCAGCGGTTTTTTTCGGGGGTGTTTTGGTCTTTTTCGACGGAGTGCGGCGCACTGGGGCCGGTTTGGCCCGCGTTTGCGTTTTGGCACCTGTGGAGAGGTTGCTATAGCTGGCATTGGTGGTGCCCGGCGGTACAGCATTGCCACCACAGGCCACAAGCGATGTGCCAATGAGCGCAAAAAGTGCGACCACCCCAAACGACCGCTTTGCGCCCGTCAGGGGTGGGAATTTATGTGTTTTTATTGAAGTCACGGGATCAGGAATCGTCCGATTTACGCGGAATGGTGATAGCTGCGCTGTTGCCGCTGCGCGATGTGCCATCGTCGCTGCCTTCAACGTAATCAAGGGTGCCCTTGATGCGGGCGCCATTTTCGACCTGAAGCGCGCCATAGGTGATTTTGCCGTCGATTTCAGCCGAGCTGATCAGGATAACGCGGCGTGCGTTCAGATCACCTTCGAATTTTCCGCTGATTTCGGCTTCTTCAACCTGGGCTGAGCCCACAAAGGTGCCGCCTTCGGCAACTTCGAGACGCGAGCATTCTTTGATCTGTGCTTCGACATGACCTTCGACGACCAGAACGTCGCAAGAGCCAATTTCGCCCGCCAAACGGATATCGCGGCCAACAGTCAGCTTTTTGCCTTCGGTATTGTGGTGGCTGCTGCTCGAAGGACGTCCCGAGCTGCCGCGGGTTGGAATCTCAAGCGGGCGTTTTGCGATTTCCGGTCGGAAATTTGTGGAGTGCGGTCTACTGGACATTTCGGGTTCATCCTTTGTACGCGGCTTGCTGAAAAGGCGCGGCTCACTACGATTTTCGGTTTTTACAGCTGGGCCGGTGTCGTGTTTATTTTTTTCAGATCCGCCAGAAGCCTTGATCTCGGTCTCTTGCGTCGTCTTGGAAAGGGTGTCTGACAAATCTGTAGGAGATGTATCTGACGAAGCCGAACGGCTGTCGACTGTTTTGTTGGCTTTTTTCTTTCCAAACATTGGATGACCAGATCCTTTGTGTTTTCGTTTCGGTATTCAAAGATGCGACAAAGCCGCAATTTTAAACGGTTAGGCCGCAGTTTCGGGGACGTACGTCCCAAGGCGGACGGAGTAATGAACCATAAAGGCCGTGGCGATGATCGGGGCGACCAGATTGACAATCGGAATGGTCATCAAAAAGGTCAGGCCCACACCGGCAAGCCACAGCTTTTTCTGGCGGCTTTTGCGAATGGACTCAACTGTCCGCGCATCATAGCGGCGTATCGCCACCAGTTCAAAATATTCGCGCGACAAAAGATAGCCATTCATCGCGTAAAAGGCGATGACATAGACCGGTGTAACCAGAAGAAGCGGCAAGATCAGGATGTTAAGCGCAAGGGCCGTCAGGGCAAATTTCAAGCCGCTGATCAGGGCCTCAAGAATAGGTTGCGGGCGGGTTTCTGGCAGGGTCGGGTAATATCTGTCTTCGACCGCATCCGCAATCTGATCGAGCAGGAGGCTCGAGATCAGGACGGTTGCCGCGGGAAACAAAAGAACGACCAGAATGCTCAATCCGATGCCAAGGATCCAGTCGGCAGCACTTTCAAGCCAACCACCATCCGCAAAGAAGGTGATCGAGCTTAGGCCAAACCAGATCAAGACCCACAGTCCAATAATGGTTGCCAAAGCACCGGCAACACTCAGCAGCAAGACTTTGCGAAAACGCGGGTCAGAGAATTGCGAGACGGATTTCATAAAGTCGTTGATCATCGAACGTATTGGTCCTGTCGTGTCATTTTCGTTGGGTGCGCCGGTAAACACGCGCATCCATCAAGGGAATCATGCCTTACGTTACTAGACAATGAAAATTAACAGCCTGTGAAATCTGTTGGTCACAGGGGAAATTTCGCTGCCTTTTTCATGCAAAGCCGGTTTTACCGTGCGGGTTGGGCAAAAAAAAGGCGTCCGGCCAGGGGGGTGAACCGGACGCCAGCGCTCCGTCATTTGGAGCGTGAGGACAGGTAGGGGAGACCATGCCCTCACACCGGGTTCCTCTCGCTAATTTAGGAACCTTGTGACAGCTTTTCATATAGGAAGCAGCACGTGCTTTCGCCAGCGATCGCAAGCGTGAAAGCCAAAGAATCTTTGGGGTTGGCGATGATTTTTTCGTGAGCTGTTAATCATTTCGTAACCCCAATGTCTGCAACGGTTTGAATCAAAAAGTTTTGCCGTTTTAAATGTGATTTTGGGCACACATGCAGATCTTCGCACCCAACCGTGAAAAAATTTAGGGGTGGCGAATTTATACTTGAGGATGATGTGGGTTTGGTCGCGTTTGGAAGCCCGTTTGGGGTGCGACGGGCACGCTTTGGACCGGCGATCGCGTTATCGCCATCGGGTATTGGACGTGCTGAGTTTTTCGGCGGGAGATTTGGAGATTTAAGGGCTGGTGTCATTTGCAAAAACGCGAAATGGGCGCGTTTTGGGGCCATCGCAATTTGGGCGTCTTAACGTTTTAAGGATTTTGAGCATCGCTGGGTGATACTCAAAATCCTAATTTTTCGGACGCGGGCCAGACGGCGAAAGTGCTGTCGGGCGGAATTTGTTTTTAAGGAAAAGGCCTTAGCCGCCGCGCTGGTTGGGCCAGATGCGTTTGAACTTAAACAGTTCCGGATCAAGTGAGACGCCGTCTTCGGCGTTGAAAAGGGTCACGGTTGTTTGGATCCCGGTTGGGTCGGTGACGATCCACTGACGCAATTGCATCGGGTTTTCAGCAAACACCAAGGTCACACTGCCGGCACCCGGATCGGATTTGCGCACCAGCTCGACCCGAATGGTTTCGGCCGTGCGGCGGTAATCAACGATTTTAACCTTTTCGGACAGCGAAATGTTTTTCGCCAGAATGATACCAGCGGGCGTTTCATCAATATCGAAATAGGTCGGGGCGTTGATTTCTTTGTCATAATAGATGAAATCACTGCCCGTTGAGACCAACAGGATTTGCGCCGGTGGGTTATATTCAAACCGCATTTTGCCCGGGCGCTGCATGTAAAGCTTGCCCTCGGCGGTACCACCATCTGATGAAATCTGGACGAAATCAGCGCGAATGGTGGTGATATTTGCCAGATAGTTTTCGATCTTTTTGACCATTTCCGGGCTGATATCGGCGTTTTTGGCCGTGCCCGTTTCGTTGGTTGCGCCATTTGCTGATTGGGCGTGCGCAGGTGTCGGCAACAAACCGATGCTGGCTGCGCCGCCAAGAACGCTGGCCATGGCAAGTGCAGATGCAACAATGACAGACCGGCTTTTCTGGCCGATTTTGCGGGTGTCGGTTGTCTTGGTACGGTTTGAAGATGCCATCTTGTCTGTCTTGCCTGTCTGGTCGAAATAACAATTATCTCATCACGATTGCAGAACATGAATGGCGGATGATAAAAATCCTGCCAAATTAGTCACCATCAATCGCGAATTACATATCGCATCATTTGGCCGGGAAGGCCAGCCGGGTCAAGGCGTGCCCGCAAATGATCACAATTGACCATGTGAAACCGGGTCGGGTTTTGGTCAGGATCGGTTTGCAAAGCCACGCAAGCCCCGGAAAAGGAGAACGCGTTTTATGAGCCGTATTGTCGCCATTCAGATGGACCCGATTGCGTCCATTGATATCAAAGGGGACTCAACCTTTGTCATGGGGCTGGAAGCCCAGTCGCGCGGATATGATCTTTTACATTATCATCCCGACGACATGTTTTATGACCGGGGTCGGGTTTTTGCCGAAGTTCGACCGATGACCTTGCGCTATGAAGCGGGCAATCATTATGACCTGGGCGATGCCAAGATCATTGATTTGGCAAAGGAAACCGATGTCATCTTGATGCGTCAGGACCCACCGTTTGACATGAATTACATTACAGCAAGCCATTTGCTGGAATCCATTCATCCGGAAACCTTTGTGGTCAACCATCCGGGTCATGTGCGCAATGCGCCGGAAAAAATCTTTGTTACCGAATTTCCCGACCTGATGCCGCCCACCATGATCACACGGTCGCCCGCGCGCATTCGCGATTTCCGCGAGGAATACAAAGACATCATCGTCAAACCGTTGTTTGGCAATGGCGGCGCGGGTGTTTTCCACCTTAAGCCCGGTGATGAAAACCTGAATTCGCTGTTGGAATTGTTTGCCGCCCAGTCGCGTGAACCGTTGATGGTGCAGGCCTATTTGCCCGATGTCCGCAAAGGCGACAAACGCATCATTCTGGTCGATGGCAAGGCAGTTGGCGCGATCAACCGTGTTCCGGCCGAGGGCGAAGCACGGTCGAACATGCATGTTGGCGGTGTTGCGGTGAAATCGATGCTGACCGATCGTGAAAAGGAAATCTGCGAACGGATCGGGCCGGAGCTTAAAAAGCGCGATCTGATCTTTGTCGGGATTGATGTGATCGGCGATTATATGACCGAAATCAACGTCACCTCGCCAACCGGATTGCAGGAAATAAACCGGTTTGACGGATCGAAACTTGAAAGTCTGATCTGGGACGCGATTGACAGCCGACTGGCGTAAGCCCGGCAGTTTGACGACATAAATTGAATGAAGGGCAGGTGCGATTGCGGACCTGCCCTTTGTGTTTTGGTTTTAAGTGTTTTTAAGGCCGCGTCAGCGTTATTGAGCCGCCTATTTGATTTCAACTTCAACGAAGGTGAAATCGAATGCGTTGTCGTTAATCACGTTATGGGCAACGCCGGTTTTGCGGGCATAGGATTGCCCAGCCTTAAGGTCAGATGTGACGACGGTGCCATCATGCATTTCAATGGTCAGCGCACCGGTGGTCATGGGAACAACCACATAGTCCATTTCATGAACGTGACCGCCGGTTTCCGCACCGGGCGGGAAATGCCATTCGGTGACGCGTACGGTATCGTCATCGACCTGAACGGTCGGAATTGCTTTGGGGCGTTGTGAAGCCAAGGTTTTTCTCCTGATATGTGGGGCGCAGTTTCTTTTTCGTCTGATCACGGTAAACGATTGTCCGGCGGCCTCAATGAAAAAATGCATAAATATTTGGCATGAGCCGACTTTGCCCTTTTTTGTGCATGTATTGGGTGCAGATTGGACAGGGCCAAAAGCAATTCTGGAACTAAAACCCCTATCAAGCGTATGAATGGATAGCATTTTCGCGCAAAGGTAACAGGACCACATGACAGAAAATCAGGTTTCGAAAGAGTCCGGTGACGAGATGTTTGGTCCGTTTTTATTTGCGCGCGGTGGCGACAGCACAAAAATCCGGCTTGCTGCCCTGATTGTGGCGCCAGACGGGGCGGAAATCCAAGAATTACGCGCGATGGATGGCGATCCAGTGTCGCCGCAAAGGCTTGCGGCCCTTTTTGGGCGCACCTATTGGCGATTTGACTTTGAACTGCCTGCATCCGCGGATGCACAATATAGTTTCGGAAGCGAAACATATGCAGTTTGTGCCGATATGGGATCGGATTTACATATCGGCTTTGTGTCGTGCAACGGTCAGGAAGAAGGTGATCTTGACCGCCCGGTAGAGGAGCGCAATGCGCTTTGGGCGGACTTGGCCGAGCAGCATAAAAAGCGGCCTTTTGCGCTGTTGCTGCATGGGGGCGATCAGATTTATGCCGATGGGGTTTGGCATTGCCACCCTGAGATCGAGGCATGGCTTGACGCGCGCCGTCGGCAAAGGTTGGCGACGGCATTTTCCGATGAGATGCGCGACGCGGTTTTGAAATTCTATCTTGATCATTATCTGACGATCTATAACCAGCCACAGATCGCCCATATGCTGGCGCGCGTGCCGTCGCTTATGATGTGGGATGATCATGATATTTTTGATGGCTGGGGCAGCCATAAAAAGTGGTTCCAAGGATCGGCGGTGGCCAAGGGCATGTTTGCCTGCGCCCGCGATGCATTTTGTTTGATGCAACTATGTGCGGCCCCTGCGGCGGATGTTGATTTGCTTGGGGTGGTTGATCCCAAACAACAGGACGCGGTGGAACGTAAAACCGGTCTTGCCAATAAATCCGAACATGATCCCCTGCCCGACATGATTTTGGACCGCGCGGGACGCAGTTTTGCGTGGCGGGTGGATTATCCGGGGATGACGTTAATTGCGCCTGATCTTCGGTCTGAACGGACACCCGACGTGATTATGGGCGATACGGGGTGGCGCGATCTTGTGCCGGCGCTTGAAACCATTCCTGACGGCAATCGTATTTTGCTGATGTCGACGGTGCCGGTGATTGGACCGCGGCTGTCGTTGGTGGAATTCTTTTTGTATATGCTGCCAAAGCCGCAAAAATACGAAGATGACCTGCGCGATCAGTGGCAAAGCCGCTGGCACCGGCGCGAATGGTGCAAGATGTTGGAATTGCTTGAACGCATTGCCAACGATCATGATCACGAAATCACGGTATTGTCGGGTGAAATCCATGTTGCCACCCGTGGGACGTTTGAAACCAAGGGCAAAACCATTCACCAATTGGTGGCATCGGGCATTTCGCACACCGCCCCACCCCAGGCCTTTGCCCGCGGTTTGGGATTGCTGGCCTGGATTGGCGATAATCCGTTGCCCAACCGTCCGACACGGTTAAAACCACTGCCTGATCGCAAAGGTGTCTATTGTGCGGCGCGAAATTACCTTACACTGTCGCGTAATGATAAAAAGTGGGGTGCGAAATGGCATCTCGAAGGGATTGGCTGGACACCTGACCTGACGATTTAGACTGTTTTTTTTGGGACCCCTGAAAAGACAGCCGTATCAGACGGTCGATCACGGCAAGGGACTTTGAACGATGCAGCTTTATTATTCACCAACATCACCGTTTTCGCGCAAGGTGCGCGTGGCAATGCGCGAACTGGATTTGGAAAAGGACGTCAGTGAAATCCTGATCGATCCTTGGACCGATGATGCACTTCGTGCGCATAATCCGCTGTCAAAGGTGCCGACCTTGATCCTGCCGGATGGTATGGCGGTTTATGAATCCGCGGTGATTTGTGATTACCTTGATCAGGTGGCACGCGCTTCCGGGACGTCGTCTGGCATCATCCCGCTTGAAGGCGCTGCACGGCTGAATGCCTTGAAATGGCAGGGACTTGCCGATGGTATGATGGCCGCAACCGGGCGGTTATTTGCCGACGCACAGCGCCCCGAAGATGATCGTTCTGACACCGTAATGGAACGTCAAGCCCAAGCGGTTCAAAGCAGTATTGATGCGATTTTGGATGGATTGGCGTCGTTGCGGACTGAAGATGCGCATTTGGGCACCTATTCGGTGTTGGTCGGCCTGTATTATATTGATTTTCGGTGGCCCGACCGGCGGTTTGACATTCCGGTGCGGGTGCGCGACTGGATGGCGATCATGTCTGAACGGGAATCTTTTGCGGAAACGCTTTTCCACCTGCCCCATGATACCGATCCGGCACCAATTGATTAAGGCGGCTGGGTGAAAGCCATCGCCCCGCAAGGCAGATTGCGTTATGATGCGGTTTGCCCACTTTTTCGATGAAAAGAGCCTATATGACCGAACCGACGATCACCAAAGGAATGCGCGAACGTGCCTGGATCCGTGCCGATAAGATTGACGGCGAAGATCCCCGCGAAGTGCGTAAGCACAAGGAAAGCGGCATCACGATGAAAAAAGAAAGCTTTGGCAAGTTTCGCAATTTCGGCTGGACCGTGGTCAATGAAGAAGCAGTCCCGTGCCGCAAGGAATTCTTGCCACCCCGCGAAGATGGCAGCGCGTAAAACTTTCCCCGAACAGTTTTGAACAGAACAAGGCCGCAACGTGATTGCGACCTTGTTTGCGTTTAGCTAACCGTTAGGTGGTTAGCAGCCACATGCCGCCCCATAATCGGTGCAGATTTCTGCGATCTTTGCCGTCAGGCGATCGGCACCCTTGTTGTTGGCGTCGAGACATGCATTCCCGGCCTTGGAAACGGATAGTCCGCCCTTATCGAGAAAGTTAATGCGATTGCCTTTGTTTTTGCTGGGGCTGTAGGTGATAAACCGACTGCCGCAATGCAAATGTGGGTACTTATCGCCAAAACCGTCACGCTCGGGAACCTTTCCGTAAAAGTCGTTACCGTTACAATAGCTTTTCAAGCTGGCTGCTTGTGCCGATTGTGCTGCGACAAGTAGTCCGGCGGCGATGGCAATCATCGGGATCATGGTTTTCATGACTGTCTCCTGTTGAGGAAGGCGGCACTGCCGAAGCGGTTTTCACAGCGAAAAATTCACAAGTTCAGGAAACAAACGTCTTATGGGGGAGAAATGACTCTAAGACGTCGTTTTCGCATGTGAAATGTCGATGGAAGGTTCGTTCGGCAGGCCGTCAGGTTTATTTCGACAGATTATTCCGCCGCTTCGAGGCGACCGGGGCCGGAATAGACATAGGCTTTGCTCGGCGCGACCAAGAATTCTTCGTTCTTGTTATTGTTGGGATGCACTTTGAAAAACACCCCAGACGCGGCAACCGTGCCATATGAACCCGACGCGATCAGCGTTTTCTGGGCCGGGACCCAGTTGACCAGATCGCTGTAGTTATAGACATGGAACGTCACAGGCTTACCTGAGTTGTTAAAAATAACCGCTCCGTCGACCGCAGCCCCTGCGATCAATTTTCCGATATCTTGGCTGGCAAGTTTGTGGAACTTGTTCAGATCAATTGTGCCTTCGATTTCAACACCCATTGTATTTCTCCTGGTTTGGTGGGGTGCGGTTGTGTCGTCAGGACAGAATTGACGGCGCCGTTTTCCCACCCAATGAAAATTAAAGTGCTTATCAGCAGGGTTATTGGCCTCCCTGTCCTGCAACTTATAATTTTGTTTCCAGAGGAATGTCGTTTGCAAAAACAGTCCGAAAAATAAGGGCTGAAAATGGAAATTATTTTCCGTAAAAAAGGATTCTGATTCTGTGGAGAGCGTTGATTCGAGACGGTTTGCCGATCTTATTTCTGAGGCATTGCGTGAGGAATTTGGGGGCAATCGAAGCTCGGTCAAAACAATTGCCCGGCTGATTGATGCGAACGAACGTTCGGTTAAAAACTGGTTCGATGGCACGAATGGGCCAAACGGCGAATTTTTGGTGCGGTTGTGCCGCCATTCTGATCGGGTGCTTGAGGTGGTTCTTCTGCAGTCGGGGCACGCAGAGCTTATCAAAGTGCGAAAACTGGCTTTGGTGCGCGAAGGGCTGCATCAGATGTTGGAGATTCTTGATGAAATCGAATTTTCAAACGCTGACTAGATCGCTGCAAAATCTTCGCAAGCATTTAACGTAAAACAACTTTTGGCTTTGTGTGCGGCGCTTAAGACAGCACGGGCCAGCACAGGTGCATTTGTCTGATGGAAAATCGGGAGATGGGGCACCCTTTAAGCCAAACCAAACCAAAGTAAAAAGCCTGACCGGCATATACCGGCCAGGCAATTGGCTTAGATCGTTTGGCCGCCGGAAACTTCGATCCGTTGACCGGTAACCCAGCGGTTGTCATCGCGCAGCAGGCTGGAAATCATGGGGCCAATATCATCGGGCACGCCGACACGACCCAGTGCGGTCATATTTGCAAATGCTTCGTTATATTCGGGCGTGTCGCGGACAGCACCGCCGAGAAAATCGGTTTCGATTGCGCCCGGCGCAACACAGTTGGCTGTGATACCGCGTTCGCCCAATTCTTTGGCAAGATAAACCGTTAGAATCTCGATGGCCCCCTTGGCAGCGGAATACGCAGAGAAACCGGGGAAGGAGACACGTGTCAGCCCCGAAGAATAGGTGATGATCCGCCCACCATCGGCAAGGATCGGCAACAATGCCTGCACCAAGAAGAAAACGCCTTTGACATGCACGTCAAACAACGTGTCGAACTGTTGTTCGGTGGTTTCCGCAAAGGGGGTCATTTCGCCGTGGCCGGCATTGTTGATCAGGTGATCGAAGGTACTGCGGCCAAATGTTTTCTCAAGCGTGGTTTTGACAGCGTCTGCAAAGGTCGAAAAGCTCGAGATTTTCGTGACATCAAGCTGCAAGGCGACTGCTTTTTGGCCCAATGCCTTGATTTCTTCGACGACTTCTTGCGCTTGGGCTTCGTTGCTGCGGTAGGCAACGATGACGTCGCCGCCTGCTTTTGCAATACTCAGTGCTGTGTTGCGGCCAAGTCCACGGTTCGCACCGGTAATCAGGGAAATTTTAGACATGCGTATCTCCTGTGTCTGTAACGATGCCAGCAAGATATCGGTGATTGGGGCGGCGGTGTTGCCTGTCTCTCTGAAATTTTTGCCTGTTTGTCTTTGTTTGGCAAAATAACTTGCGGTAATGGTCGAAATCCTTACCTATTCATCCAATCAGATGATTGGAAAAGACCCAAATGAGCCGTTCTCTTCTTGACCTTGTGGGGCGTTATGCGGATGCCCATGCCGATCCGTTAGGGGTTTCGCAAACGCCGGTTGGCGGACTTTCCATGGTGCGCGCGATATATCCCGGCGAGCTGCAAGTTGCCATCAACCGGCCCCTTGTCGCGATGGTTCTGCAAGGTCGAAAAACGGTGACGATGGGTTCTGAGAGTTTTGAGTTGAGCCCGGGCGAAGCGCTTTTGATTTCTGCCGACGTTCCGACCGTAAGCCAGATTACGCAAGCCAGTCAGGCGGCCCCGTATTATGCACTTGTGCTAGAGATCGACCTTTCCATCATCAATGAAATCGCGGACGCCATTGTTCTGCCACCGGGACAAAGCGGCCCCATTTCTGTGGAGCCATTTGATCCCAACATCGAAGATGTTGCTGTGCGATTGATGCGGCTTTTGGATCGGTCAGGCGCGATTTCGGTTCTGGGGGATGGTCTTTTAAAAGAAATGCACTATTGGGTGCTTTCGGGACGTCATAGCGCTGCAATCCGGCGTTTGGGCGCCACCAACGGGCATGCGCAACGCATTTCCAAGGCGATCGGACTGATTAGGCAGCACTATGCCCAAGCGATCCGGGTGAATGAGCTGGCCGCCGCGGCAGGAATGAGTGTTTCCTCGTTCCATCAACATTTCCGGGCCGCAACAACCTTGTCGCCGTTGCAGTTTCAAAAACAATTACGTTTGATCGAAGCCCGTCGCCAGATGGTTGCAAAAGGTACGAATATTGCCGATGCAGCCTATGCCGTTGGCTACGAAAGCGTCCCCCAATTCACGCGCGAATATAGCCGCCTTTTTGGTGTCCCGCCCGGACGAGACCTGCGCCAATCAAAGTTGGACGCAGCAGGGTAAAACCAGACGCAGCACAATCTTTTCACAGTAATCGGCCCTGCTCTTCCAGATGATCCTCCGACTGGTTGGCTGTGCGCAAGCCATTGAGGAAAAAGGATATGTTGCCTTGGCCCCGTTTCCCGTCGAATTGGTGCAACGTGGGCGTATGGGGGCGGTTTCTGAGAAATCCATTAATTACGAAAACGAAATGTTTTTATGTTTTCGTCTTTTAACATCCTGATGGGTTTGCGGCACCAAACCTTATTTATGTACCGAGATAAGGCATTTGGCTGTTTGGGCATGATTTCCCGGGATATGGGCAATCGCACGGCTTTGGAAATGCAGGGTTTCGGCGTGTCCCGCTACTGTTATTTGACCGTTCTGGTTCGTCATGCGCCGAATTCCCAAACTTGAAACCTTGCAACTCCAGGCATCGCCGTTTGAATCGATCATGAAGGCCCTTTGATTTTGGGCAATATGGTCGCCTGCGACGGGTGTGACAAAACGTGTGTTGATGTTTGTCTTGTCGATCTTAACATTCGGATGGTTCTGGCTTGCATGCTGAACTGAAATCGCGTCCGGGTGAATGGACACATCAAGTGCGGTTGGTCTGGCGCCTAAATTGCGATCCTCTGTCGGGCGCTGTGATAGGGAATCAAATGAGACTTGTGGACCGATAGTCTGCCCGGCAGCACCCGAGAACTGGTCATTGTAGCTTAGCGTGATGATCCTGCCGTCCGTGTGGATCGATTGTTCAAGCTGAAGCTCCATACGTTGAAGCATGGTGCCGGTCCCTGTTTGGAGTTGGAGAATATTGTAATTATAGGTGTTGGTGTCTGCGCTTGTGTTCGGCGAGCTTGTGACCTTTACCCGCCATTTGTTTTGATCGGAGATATGAAACGTTTGCGATGTCGGATCCCATTGCCCATCAGTGAGCAGTCCTTCTGCATGTCCACGATCAAGAAAATGGATGAGCTTGGCGCAGATATCAGGATGTTTGGGGGTGGCGCATTTGGGGCCAGCTGAAACTGGCGCAGCGCCAAACACGATCGCGTATCCCATCGCAATGGCCATATGCCATGATTTAATCGTCATTTACCAACTCCACGTCAGTTTCATATATCCGACCGGGCCCGGAATACGGTCATTTGCATCTTCCATCAACGGCACACCGACGTAGCCATCAAGCAATACCGATTGGGTCATGTTTATCTTTGCGCCGAACCCAATACTGACAAGGCCGTCGCTGCTTGGCCGTGTCGTGGTGTTTTGTTTCTTGTCGGGATTCTGAACCATGCCGAAATCGGCAAAAACAAATGGAACGACGTGTTGGAAGATGTTTCCGGTAAAGTCGAATGCGTGTGCGGCTTCTATGGTTCCAAAAAAGCCTGAATTCCCCGAAAATGCCGAAGATTCGTATCCGCGCAGGAAGTCGGTGCCCCCAAGCCCGATTGTCTTGGAATTTGGTGTGCCCGTCGTCGAGATTTGACCGTAACCTTCAAGGCGAAGTTCGGTTGCAGGTGAAATGGCCGAGAGCGGTTGAATGTAGCCTGAACCAAGTTGCAGGTGATAAAAATCCCCGTCATCAGCATCGATGTAGGAATCTGTGTCGCCGCCGCCCAAGGTCACAGCGACAGCAAAACTCGACCCTGTTTGGCTCTGATAGCTGTGAAACAAAGACAGGTCGACTGTCCAGGTGTTCGTATCACCGACGCCCGACGTGTCGTCAGAAATATAATCGAGATTGCCGACCAGATAAGTTGACCGGTCGTGATAACGGGTAACCGGATAGCCAAGCGTGAATACTGCGAATTGCCCGAAAAAGTCATGATTGGTTACGATACCCGGGTCGATGGTAAAACCTGTACTGGTGATCTCGGCAGTTGATTCACCCCTTACGTCTACTTCTGTTTCTATATCGCCATACCCGATTTCGGCATACGCACCTTGGTTTCCGATTGGCCTTTGATAGGCGGCAAATATGCTATGTTGTTCGGGTTTGCCGTCGCCATCAATGTAAACACCCTGAAAGCGCACGACGTCGCCCCCCGTTGCAACACCATAGAAATCTTGCTGAAGGTTGATGCGGTTCTGAGCAAACTGGTTTCGTGGTGTACTGTCGAACGAAAGCGCGCCGAACTGCCAGCGTTCGCTCCCGCTTACGACGACTTCAAAACTGTTCTCGCCTTCAATGCGTTTGATGGCAAATGTCGCTGATACGCCGGGAAGATCGTTGATGAGGGCCAAAGCGCGATCAATTTCGGCCAGTCGCGGATTGTTGCGCACGTTTGATAGCAAGTCTTTGATGGTACGTTCGGTATCCGGACCAAGATTTGTCACCGTTATCAAGGTGATCTTGCCCAGATCGACATGCAGATGCCGATCAGAGACCGTTGTAACAGTCGCAAGAATATAGCCACTCTGTTCCAAAGCGTGCAGCAGTTGGGCCGCAAGATCATTGATCGGTTGGTCTGGATCAATATTGAGATTCTCGATCAGGCCGGGTTCAAGCCCGGAGACCGTTACCCGCCCAGCGACATCATCGCTTTGTGCGCTTGCCGAGGTGATTGAAAAAAGCAAAAGCGCGATTACCAGAAATGGTCGAGCAATATCCACCGAGCATCTTCCCCCCCAAGATGAAATTCAGACTTTTGGATTTAAGCCCGGAGGATGATTTTTAAAGGGTGCTGAGGTGAATTTTTAGTATTAATGGTTGAAAATAGAATTTATAGGTAAGCCATTGATACCTATATTATTCGTTTCTGATGATCATCTGCTTGTTCATAAACACCCACGTCGCGAATGGTGATCACGCGACGACCTTTGGCGCACAGCAAACCATCCATTGCGCATCATCGATTAACTCTGCAAAGTAATACAACTTATGGTGTTTGGGGGAAGACGGTTTGACAGCACGGGTCACAACAGTTGCCTTTGCCGGGATTGAGACGATTGCTGTCGATGTTCAGGTGCAAATGGCAAGCGGACTGCCGGCTTTTACCGTGGTTGGCCTTCCTGACAAGGCGGTTTCCGAGGCGCGCGAACGGGTACGGTCCGCATTATCGGGGATGGGGTTGGCCCTGCCACCCAAACGCATCACGATCAATCTTGCCCCGGCTGATTTGCTTAAAGAAGGATCGCATTTTGACCTGCCGATTGCGCTTGGCCTTTTGGCCGAGATGGATGTTATCGGTCACGAAGACATCGCGCGGTTTTTGGTGCTTGGCGAGCTTGGTCTTGATGGCAGCATTACCAGTGTGGGCGGGGTTCTGCCCGCCGCGATGGAAGCGGGCATGCAGGAATTTGGCATTATCTGCCCTGATGCCAATGGGGCCGAGGCGCTTTGGGCCGGGGATCTGGAAATTCTGGCGCCCAAAAGCCTTGTTGGCCTGATTAATCATTTCAAGGGGACGCAAATCCTGTCGCGCCCGCGCGCGGTTGAAAATGCCAGTCCGACCGGGCCGGTTTTGGACCTGCGCGATATTAAGGGCCAGGAAAGTGCCAAACGGGCATTGGAAATCGCCGCGGCGGGTGGGCATAATTTGCTAATGAGCGGCCCGCCCGGATCGGGAAAATCGATGCTGGCGGCGCGGTTGCCGGGCATTTTACCCGATCTTGATGCCAGACAAGCCCTTGAAACCACGGTTATTCATTCTGTATCGGGACTTTTGCCCGAAGGTGGCTTAATCCGAACCCGCCCATTTCGTCAGCCCCACCATTCCGCATCCATGCCCGCCCTTGTCGGCGGGGGACATCGGGTTAAACCCGGTGAAATGTCGTTGGCCCATAACGGCGTTTTGTTTTTGGATGAATTGGCCGAATTTCAGCGCCCTGTTTTAGATGCCCTGCGTCAGCCGCTTGAAACCGGGCAGGTGTCAGTCGCGCGCGCCAACGCACATGTGACCTATCCGGCGCGCGTTCAGTTGGTTGCGGCGATGAACCCGTGTCGGTGCGGATATCTGGGCGATAATGACCTTGCATGCAGTCGGGCCCCACGCTGTGGCGAGGATTATCAGGCACGGCTTTCGGGGCCGCTTTTGGATCGGTTTGATATTCAGATTGATGTGCCGGCGGTCAAACCCGAAGAACTTGATCTTCCGGCGGATGGTGAAACCAGTGCCATGGTGCGCAATCGGGTGTTTCAGGCGCGTGAAGTGCAAATGTTACGTTATAAAAACGAACACATCTCAACCAATGCGCTGGCAGATGGCGAAGTCCTGCAAAAGGCCGCCGCACCCGATGAGGATGGCCGGGGCCTGTTGCAGGATGCCACCCGGCGCATGAAGCTCTCGGCGCGTGGGTATCACCGGATATTGCGGGTGGCGCGCACGATTGCCGATTTGGCCGGAAGTGAGATCGTCAGGCGCCCGCACATTGCAGAGGCGCTTAATTATCGACAGATGGTGTATCGGCGATAGAGGGCTGCGTTTTTGGTTTTCGCGGTGGTTTGGCAGTGCGAAATTAAGGGAATAGATCGCTTGGGAGGTGTGGATTGATAGAAAGGTCGGTGTGTTGGACGGATTGGGACGGAAACGGGCTTGAACGCTGCTTTATGTCCCAGGATGACAATCAATTGATCCTTGAGGGCGTTGTTTCGGGGACACGCGAAGGCACATATGGCGCGTATTATTCCGTGCGAACTGATGCCCTGTTTCGAACCCGTGAAGTGTTGGTCAAATATATCGGCGGCAGAACGCTGCATATCGCGGCCAATGGGGACGGAAATTGGCATGACATCCTAAGCGATCAGCCAATCCCGTCACTTGATGGGTGCTTTGATGTTGATATCGGTGTGACGCCCGCGACCAACAGCCTGGCGATCAAGCGGCTTGGCCTTGCCCCACAGGCCAGTCAGCATATCGTTGCGGCCTATGTCCCGTTGCCAAGCCAGATCAGCGGCGACTTTCTGCCCCAGCCGGTTCAGCAGCGCTATTCCTGTTTGATTGAGGGGAAATTATATCGTTATGAAGGGCTGTTTCGGGGATTTTGTGCCGAATTGGCGATTGATGACGCCGGGCTTGTGATCGATTACCCAGATACCTTTCGCCGGGTTGTCGCGCCGGCATAAAGGGGAAAGGCAATTGGCGTCTTAAGCGGTTTGTAAGCCGCGGGTGCGCTGTTGCTTTTCAATCCGATAGACTGAGGATGGCGGCATATTGCGCACCGTGGTGCCGATGCGCGTGGCGCGTAAATCAAGGCGGCCCAAGATGGCCTGCGGTACAGGGCAACGCGGACCATAGGTGAATTGGTAAAATGCGCCTTGGTCGTGCATATAGCCAAATGTGCCGGTTAAAATGCCCATGATTTGTCGCGGCTTCATCGATAATAGCGGCAGGCCGCTAATCACGGTGCCAAGCCTGCCCGGTTGATAAAGGCCCGCACGGGCCAGACGGGTGGCATCCATTTGCAAGATGCGGGCATTGGGGTAACGATCCGATAGCAAACGGGAAAAATCCTGCCCCTGTTCGATCAGGGTCAGGTCACTTTCATCAAGTCCACGATCAAGCAAAGCACGGGTAAAAACGCCAGTACCCGGTCCCAATTCCAGAACCGGGCCATGATCGGCGGCAACTTCGGATGTGATCAATTCTGCCAAAGCCGGACTAGAGGGTGAAATGGCCGATACCCCTTTGGGATCGGTCACCCAGGCACGAAAAAATGGCAAAAGATCCGACATGTGCGTGTTTGCCTTGCTATCTGGTGTGTGGAGTAACGAGCTTGAAACTAGCGGTCCTTTATGTCGGTAAGCCCGCCATATTGTGTTCATTTTGCGAACCCGCGTGTTTCAAGCTGCTATCTCGTCATGCCATCTTGCAGCAAATTCGAACGATTAAGACGCGCTATTCTGCCGGTTTTGGCGCAGCGTATCAATCAAACGCGCTTCTTTCGGGTCAACGTTAAAGCTGTTGGGGATGATCATGACCCCTTTGGTGCCGTCTTTGGCTTCGATCATGTAAAGCGTGGCATCATCGCCCGGATCAGTACCATTATCGGTGCTGTTGGAATGCACAAGGCGCAGGTCTTCTGGCTGGTAAAGGGTGCCGGTGCCGTCACTGCGTGCGCCATCGCCTTCACAGATGAAGTGATGCTCAAAACCGTGTTCTTTGGCGTTTTCCTGAAGTTCAGCTAAGGTCATTTTATCTCTCCGCGTTGGGGTCACTTAGGGTTAAAACGTCCTGTCCGGAAAGTTGTTCCACCGTCAGCCTTGCACCAACCAAAGCAATATTCAAGTCAGCTAAGGCTTTAGCTGCAGCTTCATGCCTTCGTGGCTGGCGACAAAGCCGAGCCGTTCGTAAAACCGATGGGCATCTTTGCGTGTTTTGTCGGTGGTGAACTGGATCAAAGCCGCGCCAAGTGATTTCGATAGCGAAATTGATTCCAAAATAAGCTTTTCACCAATTTTCTGACTGCGCATCGTGCTTGAGACCCGAACCGCTTCGATCTGGGCACGGAGCTGCCCGCGCCGCGACAAACCGGCAATCAGGGTCAGTTGCAAACAGCCGACAATATCCGAACCGTGACAGGCCAGAAGGTATTGATTGGGCAGTCCGGCGGTGGACTGCGATGCCATGGCGTCAAAGGCCGCGTAATAGGCGTTGGGCAACGGATCGGTCAGTTCTTCGCGGGTTTTGCCCTTTTCATCGTCGGCCAACAGGGCAACGATGGCAGGCAGATCATCGCGGGTGGCATATCGGAATGTGATGTCGGACATGTTTGGTCCTCAAACCTGTGATGGGGTCCCAATTTTTAGCAATGTCATAAAACAAGATCACCGATGATCTTAAAACGGTTCGATTTTCAACGAAACCTTCGACCCAAACGGATGCCGTTTTAGGCGATCACACGGTTTTGGGATTTTCACTTTGAGGGGGCATCAGTTTGATCCGGTTTCGCAACGAGACTAAATGGGCCTGCCAGTAATGGGTCATCATCGGTTTAAACCGGTTGTCATTCAGGCCATTACGCCCCGGATGGCCTGCCGATAGGCCCTCAAGCCCGGTATGGGTCAGGGTCAGGCGGGTGGCATCGCCCGATTGGACAAAGCGGATATCGACATGGGTGACCGGCTCATTGCGGTCGGCCATGGGCCAGCGCCATTCAAAACTCAGTCGTTTGGCGGGTTCCCAATGGATGACTTTGCCTGCCTCGACAATAAAGTCGGGACGGCGTTTATCGACTTCTTGCAGATAGCGCGCCCCGTCGCGTTCGCCAAATTTCATGATCCCGGGGCGATTGCCGATCAGTCGGTTGCGCGGGCCCTGCTTCCACCAAAGATCAATGTCGTTGGTAAAGGTGTCAAAGGCGGTTTGGGCATCGCAGTCAACGCGAAGGGCGACAAAGGTTTTGGCCGACATCGAAAATCCTGTGAAAACAAACGGACGGAGTGCTTTCTCTTCCCAGAAAGCGCTCCGTCCGACAAGTCAATTCCTGCAAGCCCGATCATAGGCCGGGTTTAAGTTGGGTTGGATTAATAGCCGCTTTGACGGTCAACAAGGCCCGATGGTGTTTCACCACGTGCCATGCGATCGATGTTTTGTGCGATCTGATCGACGGCTTCTTCGATCCGGGTGGCCGCGGCGATATGCGGGGTGATGCGGATTTTCGGGTGATCCCAGAACGGGTGGCTTTCGGGCAGTGGTTCGGTGACCGCCACATCCAAAAATGCACCGCGCAGATGGCCGGTATCAAGAGCGCGCAACAAATCAGCTTCGTTGATCATTGCCCCGCGCGCGGCATTAATGATCGCGGCCCGCTTGGGCAAATGCGAAAGTGCGGAACTGTTGAGCAACCCTTCGGTTTCCGGGGTGCGCGGCAACAGGCAGATCAGGATATCAGACTGGCCAAGGAATTCGGCAAAGGCATCTTCGCCGGCATAGGTGGTGATGCCGTCAATGGCCTTCATCGAGCGGCTCCAGCCTGACACAGCAAAGCCGAGGTTCGAAAGCGCACTGGCAACCGCCGCACCGAGTGCGCCCAAGCCCATCACGCCAACCCGGCATTTGGAAATGCGCGCAACATCATGCTGGGTCCAGGTGGCTTTGGCCTGCTGGGCGGCATAGACATCAAAATCGCGCATGAAATGAAGGGCGGCATACAAATGATATTGCACCATCTGATCGGCCATACCGGCATCTTCCAGTCGAATAACCGGGATATCGGCCGGAAGGCTTGGCGATGACACCACATGATCAACACCCGCCCCAAGCGAAAAGATCGCCTTAAGATTGGGCAGCGTCTTGATCAGTCCCTGGGGTTGTTTCCAGAATAGGGCATGATCAATCGTTGCGGGATCGTAATCGTCATCCGTGGTGGCGACATTGGCATCAGGCAGCCGTTCGACCATCGCCTTTTTCCAGTCGGCATCTTCGCCGGCGGCGGAAATAAGGATGTTTGGCGTGGCAGATTGCGGTGACATGGGGCTTTCTCCTGATGCGGGTCGTTATTTATCGGGGTGATCCGATGTTTGGGATCAATTGTAATAGAACGCGCCAAAGCACAAAGCGTTCCAGCGCGACCTTTTACGGGGCTTTTGATGCGCCTTTTAAGGCAACTTAAGGTACGTTGATTGGCAGATGCAACGTGCTTGCGGTTCGTTGGCGCAAACCATATCACACTCGCCACAGACCTGCTGCGCGCATTCGGTCAGATGTGCCAAGTGCTGGGATCGAGGAAACATGCGATCCGGATAAGGATGCTTGGCAAGCAGATGCGCTGTCACCTTTGGCGGTGCCGATCAGGTGACGCGCGAAATGTTGGCCGAGTTGGCTGAGGGCGGGTCTTCGTGCCTGCGGTGGGTTTAATGTGCGAAAATCATTGCCGGATCGCGGAAGGTTTTGAACTCAAGCCCATTACCCGCCGGGTCAGAGACAAAAAAGGTGCCCTGCTCGCCCGGTTCGCCTTTAAAGCGGATTTTCGGTTCAAGCAGGAAGGGAACCTTGGCGGCCTTTAGGCGATCGGCCAGATCGTGCCATTTTTCCCATTCCAGAACGGCACCAAAATGCGGGATCGGCACCGCATCACCGTCCACCGTGCCCGACCCGGCATTTTGACCGGCTTCTGGGCGTACATGGGCGGACAGCTGATGCCCAAAGAAATCAAAATCAATCCATGCCTCGGTCGAGCGGCCTTCGGCACATCCGAGGATATCAATGTAAAATGCGCGTGTGTCGGCAATTGATTTGATCGGAAAAGCCAGATGGAATGGGGGCAATGACATGGCGGTATCCTTGATTTTATCTAACGCTTGGTTGTTAGAGGCAGTCTAAACCGGCATAATGCGGGCGATAAAATCAGAAGTTCTGACCTTAGCATCAGGAAAACTATTGTTATGGCCCTGCGCCCAACGACCCCGCCCTTAAATGCGCTGCGTGCGTTTGAGGCGGCGGCCCGCTTTGGCAGTTTTGCCCGCGCGGCGGATGAGCTTTCGGTGACCGCGGGTGCAATCAGCCAGCAGGTCGCCAATCTTGAGGCCAGCCTTGGCATGGCGCTGTTTGATCGCAAGGGCCCGAAATTGACCTTGCGTGAAGCGGGCCGGGCGTATTTGCCAACGCTGCGCCGTGTATTGGACGAGATTGAAGCCGCGACCCTTGATCTGGTGACCCATGGTGCGGGGGAACGCAAATTGGTGATTGGCACCCTGCATACACTTGCCAGCAGCTGGTTGATCCCAAAATTAAATCGGTTTCAAAACGAACATCCTGATATTCGCCCGGTAATCGAGACCTTGGCGCTTAATTTTGCCACCCCGGACCGCAGCCCGGACCTGTCAGCACGGCAAATTGATGTTGGGCTGTATTTTGGTGATGGGTCTTGGCCGGGGATGGTCAGTGATAAGCTTTTTGATGAAATTCAGGTGGTTGTCGCCAAGCCCGGATATATTGCATCAACTGACGCCAACACCAAAACGCCCCCTGTCGATCCGGCAAATTTGATGGGACGGTATCCAAGGCTGGTTCACACCACCCGGCCCAAAGCATGGCATGACTGGGCGCAGGCCAATGGAGTGATCGTTACCGGCGCACCCGGACCAGGGTTTGAACATTTTTTTATGCTGATCGAAGCGGCCAAGGCCGGGATGGGAATTGCCCTGCTGCCAAGGGTTTTGATCGAAGGGGAGCTTGCCAAGGGCAGCCTCGAAATCATCAGTGATGCGGCCCTGAAATCCAGCGGATTATATTACCTGATCACGCCAGAAAGCCGAATGGACGTCCCGGAAGTCCAAGCTTTTCGCGACTGGGTGCTCGGTTTATGTCCTTAATCTAAAGTATGCGACTTCAGGCACAGTATTTTGAAATTGAAGCGTTATTTTATAAATTTTTTGGTGCTAGGCGCGGCGATAGACGCTGTGCAGCAGGTGATCTTTCTTTGGGCCGGTGATTTTTATTTTAGTTTCGAAATGATCTGACCCCTTCCAGATCATACAATGGTGATAAAAGTCCTCTCCACACGGGTGAATGTCGCGCGCGCAAAGCCCATCATTGGCATCTTCGCCAAACTTTAGCATCACATAACGGTTGCCGAAACTGAGCGGATCGCGAAAAAGAAGCTCAATCGCCGACGGGTTTTCATGCAGCACGAAATCATATTCGCGGTAGCCATCAAACGTCTGACCATCTGGGCGGGTTAAAAACCCCTCTTCGCGGTAGCGCAGGATATTGGGGATGTCCGGATCGGCCGCATGGAATGTGACATCGCCGACAAACTGCCCGACATCGCCCAGATCACGCACCAGATGCCAGTCGCCCGAAAGCGCGGAAAATATATCGGTGGCGGTTGGTGTGTTGGGCGTCATGGCGGGTCGGATACTCGTATGGATTGGATGAAAAGGCAGGATAACGCATTGCGATCCTGCCCTTTTTCAATCGTCTGCCGGTTCAATTATTGGCCGGTTGTTTGTCTTATGCCTTTGGCAGCATCAGGCCGAGTTTCTCGCCGCCGATGATATGCACATGCAGGTGCGGGACGTCTTGGCGGCCGTGGTCGCGGGTATTGGCGATCAGGCGGTAGCCGTCTTCGATCACGCCAGCGGCCTTGGAAATTTTGCCAATGGCGCGGGTATAGGCGATGATTTCTTCGTCCGAGGCATTAAGCGCGAAGTCGTCATAGGACGTGTAGGCGCCCTTTGGGATCACCAGAACGTGGGTTGGGGCCTGTGGCGCAATGTCGTTAAAGGCCAGCACGTAATCATCTTCATAGACCTTGCTGCACGGGATTTCGCCGCGCAGGATTTTGGCAAAGATGTTTTCCGGGTCATAGGCGGGGACGGCCATTTTGGGGCTCCTGATCGCTGAGGGTCGCTAAATGTGATGTCTGGTTGCCATATTGGACAGGCTTGGCTTTAGACGCAATTTGGATTTTGGAAAATTACCACGGCGCTGGCAGTTGTGGCTTGCTGGCGGGGCTGACTTCCATGGCGGGCGCAGGTTGGCGATTGGCCCCGCGTTGCGCGGTATTAAGCCACTATCGGAGTCACGGGAGTGCATGCTGCCGCGGCTCCGAATGCAAATAAGATGGCTTCGCCAAGGTCCGGCCTGCTGGTGTTCCGGATAAGCGACGTTGGGCGTTTTTAGTCTTTCGGGCGTGATGCCTTTTCGGCGATGCCGGAAATACCTTGGCGTTCGGCCAGAATGTCCCAAACGTCTTGCGGTTTTACGCCCTGATCGGCCCAAAGCACCATCAGGTGATACAGCAGATCAGCACTTTCGGATGCGACCTTATCGGGCGTTTCGGCCAGGGCGGCGATGACGGTTTCAACACCCTCCTCGCCAACTTTCTGGGCGATTTTCGGCGTGCCTTTGGCAAACAGCTTGGCGGTATAGCTGGTGGATGGATCCGCACCCTTGCGGTCGGCCACGGTCGCGTAAAGCGCATCAAGCATGTGTTTTGATTGATCGGTCATGATCGGCCCTTATTCCTCGCGCACGGGGATTCCCGCGGCCTTCATGTGGTCTTTGACTTCACGGATGCGGTAGGTGCCAAAATGGAAGATCGATGCGGCCAAAACCGCCGATGCGTGGGCGTCACGCACGCCTTCGACCATGTGATCAAGGGTTCCGACCCCGCCCGATGCAATGACGGGCACATGGACACTGTCGGCAATGGTTTTGGTCAGCGGGATGTTAAAGCCCGACTGCGTCCCATCGCGGTCCATCGAGGTGACAAGAAGCTCACCCGCGCCATATTCAACCATTTGTTTTGCAAACGAAACGGCATCAATCCCGGTCGGTTCGCGCCCGCCATGGGTAAAGATTTCAAATTTATCCGGCCCGGTTGATTTGGCATCAATGGAAACGACAATGCATTGCGATCCGAACTTGCGCGCGGCTTCGCGCACGAAATCGGGGTTTTTGACCGCCGCGGTATTGATTGAAACCTTGTCCGCGCCGGCAAGCAGCAATTTACGGATATCTTCAAGGGTACGTACCCCACCCCCCACGGTTACCGGCATAAAGCAGGCTTCTGCGGTGCGGGCGACCACATCAAAGATGGTGTCGCGGTTGTCGCTGGATGCGGTGATATCAAGGAAACACAGCTCATCCGCGCCCTCGGCATCGTAGATGCGCGCCTGTTCGACCGGATCACCAGCATCAATCAGATCAACGAAATTCACCCCTTTGACGACGCGGCCGTCCTTGACGTCAAGACAGGGAATGACACGGGTTTTGAGCATGGTCGGTTTCCTGTTCAAAGCGTTAGGACAATGCCGCGATGGCAGCAGTCAGATCAATGCGGCCATCATAAAGGGCGCGCCCGGAAATCGCGCCATCAATACCCGCATCGGTGTGGGCCTTGACCGCGATCAGATCGTCAAGCGACGATACCCCGCCCGATACAATCACCGGGGTCGAGATTTCAGATGCCAGGGCCACGGTGGATTCAATGTTTGGACCCCCCATCGCACCATCACGATCAATGTCGGTAAAGATGATGGCGGCAACACCGCAATCTTCGAACTTTTTGGCCAATTCAAGGGCGGTGACTTCGGATGTTTCGGCCCAACCTTCGACCGCGACATAGCCATCACGCGCATCAATGCCGACCGCAACCCGGCCCGGCCATTTCGCACAGGCCTGTTTGACAAAGTCGGGATCGCGAAGGGCGACTGTGCCCAGAATGACGCGGGTAATGCCCTTATTGAGCCAGTAATCAACCGTATCCATGGTGCGAATACCGCCGCCAAGCTGGGTCTGGGCTTTGCCGTCGACTGCGGCCAGAATGGAATCAACCGCCGCCCCATTGACCGGTTCACCAGCAAAGGCCCCGTTCAGGTCAACAATATGAACCCAGTGGCAGCCAGCAGCGACAAATTCACCAGCCTGTGCGCCGGGATCGTTGTTAAACACGGTGGCCTTGTCCATGTCGCCGCGCAAAAGGCGAACGCAGGCACCGTCTTTGAGGTCGATTGCGGGATAAAGATTCACGAGTCCATGTCCTGTATTTTTTTGGTGTAGTAGTAGCCTTCGACCATTTTGCCGTCGATCATCGCGTAATAGGGATTGATTCCCCAACGGACATAACCCAGCCCATTATACAATGCGATGGCCGCTTCTTGCGTTTCGCGAAGGTCTAGTTTCAGCACGCTATAGCCCGCTTCACGGGCGAAATATTCAATCGACCGCACGATCGCCTTGCCGTTGCCGCGTCCACGTGCCCAAGGGGCAACGAAGTGGCTGCTAATTTGGGCGGAATGGCGTTGTGCTTCGAGGTTGGCAGGCGTTTCAAGCAATTGCGCCGCCCCGGAAATCACGCCATCGACGCGCGATACAAACAAATGCCGACCGGGCATTAACAAAACCCCGCGCCAGTATTTTTCCATTTCCGGACGGTCCGGCGCGTTGAGCCAGCCAAAACCGCCGCCTTCGACGATTGCCTGGGTGCAGGCATCGACAATGTCAGACAGATCGCCGGCTGAAAGCTCGGTCACGTGTTCGGCAATGACGCCGGGATGAATGATATCGCTTGGTGCGGTCATGGTTTCCATCCAAGGAAGTTACCAATGATGGTAAGTCCGGTTTTCTGGCTTTTTTCCGGGTGGAACTGAGTACCGACCATGTTATCGCGTCCGATCATGGCGGTCAGTTCGCCGCCATAGGATACCGACGCCAAACGTTGATCGGCATTTTCCACATGCATGTGATAGCTGTGCACGAAATAGGTGTGATCGCCATCTGAAATGCCGTTCAGGACGGGGTGTGATTTACCGGCCTTATCGAGCACCAGCTCGTTCCAGCCCATATGCGGGATTTTAAGCGACGGGTCACTTGGCTCAATTGCGACCACTTCGCCCTTGATCCAATCAAGTCCGTCGGTGGTGACAAATTCGCGCCCGACCGACGACATTAATTGCATGCCGACACAGATGCCAAAGAACGGCTTTCCGCCCTTAATCACCTGTTCGGTCAGCACGTCAACCATGCCGGTAACACCATCAAGCCCAGCACGGCAATCGGCATAGGCCCCAACACCGGGAAGCACGATATGGCTGGCATTGCGGACTTTTTCGGGATCATCGGTAACAATGATATTGTCGGAAAATCCGGTTTCACGCGCGGCGCGTTCAAACGCCTTGGCCGCAGAGCGCAGATTGCCCGAACCGTAATCAATAATCGCAACACTCATGGGTAGGATGGGCTCCCGATTGAGGGGGTGGAGACAACATTTGGCGCGGGTACAGGGTACGCCGCAGGAACGGATGCCACGGGGCCGGATGGGGCAGATCGCAGATTGGCAAAACAACGATATTCCGCGTCCGAAACATTCTTTCCGGCAACAATATCGACCATTTTCCAACCTTTGGCCGCCAATTTGCGGCGCCGAAGGTCATTGCCGATTAGGCCAACACCAATCCCGGTCAACAATGCCAAGGCAAAATCCATTTCCGGGCCGCCATTCAGCAATGAAACCAAAAGACCAGAGACCGCCGAAACCGCGACGATGGCAACAAAGCCAAGCCAAAGCCGATGATACAGGGCCCACACACCCGTCAGCAAAAAGGCCCAAAAATTGAAACCTTCGCGGATCAGGACGGCATTTTCCATCGGGTCGGCGTCGCCGGGATGGATATGGACTGTATAAACCTGCATCGAAAACCGATTTTCTGGTCGTGCCGGGGGTAAAAGGCCCCGGCAATGTTCCGATCTTTAGCGGATCACATCAGATCATAGCAAAGGATCAAAGCGATCCGCCAAGAACACCCTTGGTCGACGGAATGGCATCGGATTTGCGCGGATCAATTTCGATCGCCGTGCGCAGGGACCGTGCCAGCGCCTTATAAGCGCTTTCGACGATATGGTGGTTGTTCTCGCCATAGAGGTTCTCGACATGCAGCGTGATGCCGCCAGCCTGGGCAAAGCCCTGGAACCATTCGCGGAACAGCTCGGTATCCATGTCGCCGATCTTGTCGCGGTTAAAGTTCACATTCCAAATCAGATACGGGCGGCTTGAAATATCAAGGGCCACACGGGTCAGGGCTTCGTCCATCGGCAAAAGGCAGCTGCCATATCGGTTGATGCCCTTTTTGTCGCCAAGCGCCTTGGCAAAGGCTTCGCCGATTGCGATCCCCGCATCTTCGGTGGTGTGATGGAAATCAATATGCAGGTCGCCCTTGGCCCGGACTTTAAGGTCCATCAGGCTGTGGCGCGAAAGCTGTTCGAGCATGTGATCAAGGAAGCCAACGCCGGTTTCGACGTCATAAACGCCGGTCCCGTCAAGGTTCAGTTCAACCGAGATCTGAGTTTCGTTTGTATTACGCTCAACGCGGGCCTTGCGCATGCAAAGCTCCTTTCCTGCAGATAGGGATGCATATGTTGGGACGTATTTAGCAACAAAGTCGCGCAAATACCAGTTTAACCGGCCAAGTAATGGCGGTTAAATCCATGAAAACAGTACCTGCGGTCCTTCAAGCATCCAATGCCCGTCTACAAATTTTGGCAAAATCAGACAAAATCGAACTTATCGACGTCAAACAAGCCGCGATCCGTCATTTTAAGGTGCGGGATGACCGGAAGGGCCAGGAACGCGACCTGAAGGAACGGTTCGGGCAGCACACAGCCCAAATCCTTGGCCGCAGCGCGCAGGGTAATCAGGTCTTTTTCGACCGCCTCAAAGGGCTCCGTGCTCATGAGGCCGGCAACCGGCAAAGCCAGTTCCGCCGTGACGGTGCCGCCATCGGCAACCGCAAAGCCGCCGCCCATTTCAATCAGGCGATTGACCGCAGCAGCCATATCGGCGTCATTGGCGCCAACCACGGTGATGTTGTGGCTGTCATGGCCGACCGAGGAAGCAATTGCACCGCGTTTCAGGCCAAAACCGCGGACGAAGCTTCTGCCGATATTGCCGTTGATGCCGTGTCGTTCGACGACGGCAACTTTGATCACGTCGTTATCAAGATCGGGTTTGAGGCCATTATCACCAATTTCGAGGGTCGCTTCGTCGCGGAAGGTCAGGATCAGGCCCGGTTTGACCTTAATCACCGGGGTTTGGTTTTGGCCCGGTTTGGGATCACAGGCAAAGGCCGCCGCATCAACCGGGGTGGCCTTCATGGATGACAAGCCGACCGGGGCGATGGTTTTGCGCCCCGCAAACAAATCGTTGGTGACGTGACGGCCTGCCGCAATCACGTCGACCACGTTACAGGTCTCAAGATCATCCAAAATCGCGATATCCGCACGCCAGCCCGGTCCGATCAGGCCACGATCACGCAGGCCAAAAATACGGGCTGCAGAATGCGATGCGGCGCGATAAGCATGATGGATCGGGCAATTGCGGGCTTTAAGGTGGCCAATTAGGCGTTCGACCAAGCTATCAAGGTGGCCTTCTTCGCCGATATCAAGCGGGTTGCGGTCATCGGTACACAGGGCCACGAAGCTTGAACTGTTTTCGTCCAAGATTTCAGCCAGTGCTTCAAGGTCCTTGGAAACCGATCCTTCGCGGATCAGGATCGCCATGCCCTTGGCAAGTTTTTCGCGTGCTTCCTCGGCCGAGGTGGCTTCGTGGTCGGTGCGAATGCCCGCGGCCATATACCCGTTCAGATCAAGGCCGCGGACCAGCGGCGCATGGCCATCAATATGCCCATTCTGGAATGCTTCGAGCTTTGCCATGATGCCCGGATCGAGGTTCAGCACGCCGGGATAGTTCATCATTTCCGCCAGACCAACGACCTTGGGATGGTCGCGGAACGGCAACAGGTCTTCGATTTCAAGCCGCGCACCGGCGGTTTCGAAGGCGGTGGCCGGAACGCAGGATGACAGGTTCACCCGGATGTCCATGATGCTTTGGTCAGAACATTCGAGGAAATATTTAATGCCATCAGCACCCAGCACATTGGCGATTTCGTGCGGATCACACAGCACCGTTGTCACCCCATGGGGCAGCACACAGCGATCAAACTCAAGCGGGGTGACAAGCGAACTTTCGATATGAAGGTGGGTATCGATAAAGCCCGGCACGGCGAATTTGCCGGTGCAATCCATTTCGGTATCCCCGTGATAGGTATCATGGGTGCCGACAATGCGGTCGCCGACAATGGCGATGTCGGTCACAGTGACCTTGCCGGTGATGACATCAAGCAACCCGATATTGCGCAGAACCAGATCCGCCTTGATTTTGCCCTGCCCGGCGAGAATGCATTTGCCAAGATGGGTTTGGGAAAGATCGGTGCTGCTCATGCGGGTTGGTCCTGTGTTTTTTGAAATTTTTGATGCCTAAAGGGTAAAGCAATCGTAGCGGATGTGCTTTGAATTTTTTGGGCATGGCTGCATTGAAACAGTGTTGCGGGCTTTTAGGTACCGACATGTTGGGTCTGACTTTGGCTTTGTATTGGGCCGTAATGGGCCATCTGCCCTTGACCGGGGCGTCTGCCGTGCTAACTCTTGACCGAAGCATACGATGACATTCAAGGATAATTCATGAGCGAACAACAAAGCTGGCATGGCACAACGATCTTGTCTGTGCGCAAGGGTAATGAGGTCGTGGTGGCTGGTGACGGTCAGGTATCGCTGGGCCAAACCGTGATTAAGGGCAATGCGCGCAAAGTCCGCCGGATCGGTCAAAAGGGCGACATCATTGTTGGTTTTGCCGGGGCAACGGCGGATGCGTTTACCTTGCTTGAGCGTCTTGAAGCCAAGCTGGATCGTCATCCTGGGCAAACCATGCGCGCCTGTGTCGAACTGGCCAAAGATTGGCGGACAGATCGCTATTTGCGTAAGCTTGAAGCCATGATGGCGGTTGCCGATAAGGACATTTCGTTGGTTTTGACCGGTCAAGGGGACGTTTTGGAACCCGAAGACGGGATTATCGCTATCGGATCAGGCGGCAATTATGCATTGTCTGCCGCACGGGCCTTGGTTGACACGGATTTGAGCGCCGAAGAAATCGCCCGCAAGGCAATGAAAATTGCCGGTGATATTTGCGTTTACACCAATGGCAGTGTCACGCTTGAGAAAATCGAGGATGCGAAATAATCAGGGTGCCGTTTCGGGCCTTGACCATGCATCCGTCGCAATAACAACACGGAACACCAAAATGACCCAGAATTACAGCCCGCGCGAAACGGTTTCCGAACTGGATCGCCACATTATTGGCCAGAAAGAAGCCAAGCGCGCCGTCGCCGTTGCGATGCGGAACCGCTGGCGCCGTCAGCAGCTTGACGACACCATGCGCAATGAAGTTCTGCCCAAAAACATCCTGATGATCGGTCCGACCGGGGTGGGTAAAACCGAGATCGCGCGCCGTTTGGCCAAGCTTTCTGATGCGCCGTTCATCAAGATCGAAGCCACCAAATTCACCGAAGTTGGGTATGTCGGGCGCGATGTCGAACAGATTGTGCGTGATCTGGTCGAAGTTTCCATCGATCTGACCCGCGAAGCCATGCGCAAAAGTGTGCGTGCCAAAGCTGAAATGCAGGCCGAGGAACGTATTCTTGATGGGCTGGTTGGCGAGAACGCATCGGCCGATACCCGCCAGAAATTCCGCAAGATGCTGCGCGAAGGCGAGTTGCAGGATAAAGAAATCGAAATCGATGTTCAGGAAAGCAGTTCCGCATCGATGCCGACCATCGATATCCCGGGCATGCCGGGTGCGCAGATGGGCATGATGAACCTGAACGACATGTTTGGTAAGGCGTTTGGCAATAACACCAAACCCAAACGCATGACCGTTGCCGAGGCGTTTGAACGTCTGATCGATGAAGAAGGTGACAAGCTTCTTGATAATGACAAAGTCACCGCCGAGGCGATTGAAAATGTCGAACAGAACGGCATCGTGTTCCTCGACGAGATCGACAAAATCACCGCCCGTGCAGAGCGCGGTGGCGATGTATCGCGTGAAGGTGTGCAGCGTGATTTGCTGCCGCTGATCGAAGGAACGAACGTTTCGACCAAGCACGGGACGGTCAAAACCGACCATATCCTGTTCATTTGCTCGGGCGCGTTCCACTTGGCAAAGCCATCTGATCTGTTGCCGGAACTTCAGGGCCGTTTGCCGATCCGGGTTGAGCTTAAAGCCCTGACCGAAGGCGATTTCCGCCGCATCCTGCTGGAACCGGAAGCATCCCTGATCAAGCAATATGTTGCGTTGATGAAGACCGAGAATGTCACGCTGGACTTTAGCGACGACGCGATTGACGAAATCGCCCGTATTTCGGCGATTGTGAACGAAACGGTCGAAAATATCGGCGCGCGTCGCCTGCATACGGTGCTGGAAAAGCTGCTTGATGAGATCAGCTTCACCGCGACGGACCGCGCGGGCGAGACGTTTAAAGTCGACGGTGCCTATGTCCGTGAACAGGTCGAAGAACTGTCCAAGGATACCGATCTTTCGAAGTTTATTCTGTAATCGAAACGATCAAAACATTCGACTATCGCACAAAGGCCAGCATTTCGGTGCTGGCCTTTTTTATTTGGATATATGTTTTGATAAATCAGCATTTTGTCGCGGATTGTTTACGGATCGCTTCATCCACGACGAAGCAAAAAAGTTTTAGGCGGAATGCAATTTGCGCACATTGTCGTCGGCCTTGGCGGGCAAATAGACCGTAAAGACCGAGCCGACGCCCTGTTCGCTGTCGATCTGCATCGTGCCGCGGTGGCGTTGGACCAAGTGCTTTACGATGGCAAGGCCAAGCCCCGTACCGCCAACCGCGCGGGATCGTGCGGTATCGACCCGGTAAAACCGTTCGGTCAGGCGGGGCAGATGTTCGCGGGCAATGCCGTCTGAATGGTCGCGGATGGCAACGGCCATGACACGATCATGGCGGAACCGGGCCAAGGCACCGGGAGCGTTTTTCGCCAAGCTGATTGATACTTCGACATTGCTGTCGGCATGGCCGTATTTGATGGCGTTTTCAACCAGATTGACAAAGACCTGTGTCAGTTCTTTTTCGTCACCGACCATTTGCGCGTTTTCAAGATCCTGATCAACGCGGATTTTCATGCCCTTGGCGTCGGCCTTCATCGCAAGGGTTTCGGCCACTTTTCCAATGATTTTACCAACGTCGCAATCCTCGGACGGCGGGGTATGTTCGTTAAGTTCAATCCGGGCAAGTGACAGCAAATCTTCGATCAGGTGCTGCATGCGCTGACCCTGATCGCGCATGACGGGCAGAAACTGTGCGAGTGCGTCCGGGTCGTCTTTTGCCGGTCCTTCGAGGGTTTCGATAAAGCCCAGCAGAACCGAAAGTGGTGTCCGCAATTCATGGCCGGCATCGGTTGCGAAATCGGCGCGCATTTGTTCGAGTTTGCGAAGTTCGGTCAGGTCCGAGAAGCTAAGCACAAAGTTCCGGTCACCGGTTGCCGCAGGCAGGCGTGCAGTCAGCACGTCAAAATGACGGTGCGCGTCACTGGCTAGGATAAATTCGGCATGTTTCATGGTTTCGCGTTCGTTGGCGACATCATCAAACGCATCCAAAAGGATGGGGTCACGGATGAACCGGGTTAAGTCCCGCCCGGTTTCCAGACTGTGAAACAGTCCCTTGGCGGCCTGATTAAACCCAGTGACAACCCGGTGCTGGTTCACCATCACCACCGGATTTGGCAGGTGATCGAGGATTTCGGCATCGGTGCTGGTTTGGGTTTCCAAATCGGCGATACGTTCGCGAAACGCGGTGGCGATCTGCGTGTACAGGGACGACAGTTCAGACGCAGCACCAAATGAAAGATGTTGCGGCGGTGTGCCGGAAAATTGGTCGCGAAGATCGGTCGCATAGCGCGCAACCCGGCGCAAATCGCCAAAATAAATGCGCAGTATCGCAGCAATGCCCAACCAGGAAAGCGTCGCTGCGATCATCGCAGTGCCCCAGCCAAGCTTCTCCATCGCCGCAAGGACGACAAAGACAATGCCCGCTGGAAAGGCAACAGCCAAAGCTGTCATTAACAATTGGCGAAAGCCCAATTGATGCTCCTGTTCAGGTGGTATCGCGATCTTGTCCGATACGAAGGTCTAAAGTGGACCTAAAATGGTTACGCGTGCGTAAAGATCAAATAAAAGTTTGATGACAGTTTTCAAGACGCTGGCGCGATTGAAAAAATCCGTCTGCGGCCTTTATCGGGCCACAGACGGATCATATCACATAGACACCGTTTTCGTGTCTTTATCAGATGCCTTTTGCGGGCGAATTTACAAGCGTGGCAAAGGGCCTAGAGAATTTCGGCACCCTGATCAAAGGTCAGGCGTGGGCTGCGTTCAAACAGGGTCGATGCGTCGCCATAGCCGATATTGATCAAAAAGTTGCTTTTGAGCGGGGTGTTGGCGAAAAATTCCGCATCGAGTTTTTCGTTGTCAAAGCCAGACATCGCCCCGCAATCAAGACCAAGTCCGCGCAAAGCCAGAATGAAATAACCAGCCTGCAGCGTTCCATTGCGAAACGCGGTTGTTTTGATCGCGTCTGCATTTCCGGCAAACCAAGACCGGGCATCTGCATGGGGAAACAGATCAGGCAGTTTTTCGTAAAATTCCATGTCATGGGCCACAATCGCGGTGACAGGCGCTGTCATGGTTTTTTTCACATTGCCTTCTGCCAGGAAGGGTTTGAGCCGTTCTTTGGCGTCTGGTGATTTGACGAACGTTACGCGCATTGGCTCGCAATTGGCGCTGGTTGGGCCCATTACGGTCAAATCCCAAGCCTTTTTAAGAAGGCTGGTATCAACATCCCGGTCCAGCCAGTCGTTGTAGGTGCGTGCATTGTTAAACAAAAGATCAAACGCATCAGAATTAAGCATGGAACCTCGCAGATTTTACGATTTGAAACACTGGCATAAATTTATGTGTTTAGGTTGAATTCACAAGCGAGCACATGAAATGTGGAAAAACAAGTGTTTCACTGGTATTTTTCATATTAAAGGCGATCCTGGAAAACGGGACGGCCCCCGTGACCAAGGTTGCAGGGGTGCGGGAAGGTACCTTGAACCAGGTATCCACCGCGAGGAGTGGTTCGCAGAAAACTGGAAACAGAAATGAAAATTGACGCCAAAGGGCACAGGTTCGCCGCCGCGTCGACAAGCCTGCAAGACAACACCATGCTGCGCGGCATGGCTTTCGGTGCTGCGTTCGCTGTGGGACTGACATTCTTTGCTGGTCATGCGCTGGCGCAATCGGCAGACACGCAGCCGACCGACGCGCAAACAACGCAAGCGACGTCGGAGTCGGTGACGTCCGATACCGCGACGACACAGCAAAACACAACCGATCAAGCCGAAAAGACAGCGACACAGTCCGCAGATGATGCGACCGCAAAGAAGGCGGTGGCGGATGTCCCCACAGGGGATGCCAAATCGGCTGTGGTGTTTATGTATCATCGGTTTGGCGAAGATGAATACCCATCGACCAACATCACCGCCGAACAGTTCAACGCCCACATCAAAGAACTGACCAATGGCAGTTATACGGTGATGGGGATTTCCGATATTGTTGCGGCCCTTCAAGGCGGTGGCGGTTTGCCCGACCGGGCAATCGGGATCACGATTGATGATGCGTATCGCTCTGTCTATGAATTGGCGTGGCCGGTTTTCAAGAAAAACAACATTCCGTTCACGGTGTTTGTTTCAACCGAGCAGCTTGATGCGGGCTATTCCAACTATATGACGTGGGACATGGTCCGTGACTTGGTGCGCGGTGGTGCGACAATTGGCGGCCATAGTGCAAACCATGCCCATCTGCCCGAGCTTGGTCTTGCTGGGGTGAAAAAGGAACTTGCCCACTCGGCGGAGCGGTTTAAGCAAGAGCTTGGCTTTGTGCCGGATATCTTTGCATACCCCTATGGCGAAGCGGATGCTGACGTCGTTAAGGCCGTTAAGGAAGCCGGTTACAAGGCGGCCTTTGGCCAGCAAAGTGGTGCAATGAGCGACGAGTCAGATTTCATGTATCTGCCGCGCTTTGCGCTAAATGAGCATTATGGGGCGATGGATCGTTTTGCCTTGGCGGCAAATTCCCTGCCGCTTCGGGTCAGTGACGTAACGCCAAGCGATTATACCTTAAAGCGCAATCCACCGGCCTTTGGCTTTACGCTGAAAAAACCGCAACGGAACGTGTCGTGCTACCCGTCGGATGGGGAAGCCACCATGAACCGTTTGGGGGATGAACGGGTCGAAATCCGGATGGATGGCCCCGTGTCATCTGGGCGCTGGCGGATAAATTGCACAGCACTTGGCCCGAAAGGGCGGTGGCAGTGGTTCGGGATGCTCTATACCGTTCCCTAAGCACTTTGGCCGCTAAGTACTTTGTCTAAAACGCGTATTTTGACGCCGCGGGTCTTTTGGATCTGCGGCGTTTTTAATTGCCTTTTTTGGGTGCTTGCACCGGATCATGCGACAATGTAGGTTAACCACACTTCTTAACCGTAGAAAATTGGTAACCACAGTGAAAACTGCTCTAACCGGCAAAAGTATCCTTCTGATCATCTCGGGCGGCATTGCCGCCTATAAGGTTCTTGAGGTGATCCGTCGGCTTAGAGACCGCGACATTAACATCCGCGCGGTCCTGACAAAAGGGGGTGCTGAATTTGTTACCCCATTGTCGGTTGCAGCCCTGACCGAAAATAAGGTCTATCAGGATTTGTTTTCCCTGACCGATGAAGCGGAAATGGGCCATATCCGCCTTTCGCGTGAGGCCGACCTTGTTCTGGTCGCCCCGGCAAGTGCGGATATGCTGGCAAAAATGGCCACTGGACAGGCCGGTGATTTGGCAACAACCGCCTTGTTGGCGACAGACAAGCCGGTGATGATTGCCCCGGCCATGAATGTGCAAATGTGGAATCATCCCGCGACCCAAGCCAATATCGCGACCCTTGAAAGCCGTGGTGTTATACGAGTTGGCCCGTCTGCCGGGGACTTGGCGTGCGGTGAAGTCGGGTCCGGTCGTTTGGCCGAACCTGCCGAGATCATTGCAAGCGTGCTTGATTTCCTTGAGGCATCTGACGCACCCAAGCCGCTTTTGGGTAAAAAGGCGATTGTGACCAGTGGCCCCACCCATGAGCCGATTGACCCGGTGCGCTATATTGCCAACCGGTCATCAGGCAAGCAGGGCCATGCCATTGCCGAAAGTTTGGCGCAGGCGGGGGCGGATGTGACGTTGGTGTCTGGCCCGGTATCGATTGCTGATCCGGCGGGCGTGAATGTGGTGCGGGTCGAAACCGCGCGTGAGATGTTGGCGGCGGTGCAAAATGCACAGCCTGCTGATATTGCGGTGTTTGCCGCCGCGGTTGCCGATTGGCGCACCGCCGATACGGCAGATCAAAAGATGAAAAAAGACGGATCAGGTGTCATTGCCGATCTGAAGCTTTTGGAAAATCCCGATATTTTGGCGACGTTAAGTGCGCCCGGCCCAAATCGCCCGGCACTTGTCGTTGGTTTCGCTGCCGAAACGGAAAATGTTGCCGAACATGCGCGGGCCAAGCGTGCCCGCAAAGGATGTGACTGGATTCTGGCCAATGATGTTGCGCCTGATACCGGCACATTTGGCGGCGATGAAAATGAAATTTGCCTGATTTCAGGTGATGACGACACAAGCGATGAACGTTGGCCACGTCAAAGCAAAACCGGTATTGCCCGGGCTTTGACCGCGCGGATCATTGACCATTTTTCCTGATGCGGCTGCATCGGGAACGACATAACGCCACACAGGCATCGCGATAGACGCCCTTTGGGTGGCGATAGATATAAAGATAAGGACCAACAATGACGCGTTTGACCGTCAATTTGAAACAACTGCCCCATGGGGCGGATTTGCCCCTGCCCGATTATGCCACGGCACAGTCAGCCGCGGTTGATTTGCAGGCCGCGATTGACGGGCTGCAGGTCATTGCACCGGGCAAACGGGCAATGATCGAAACCGGCATTGCCATTGCCCTTCCTGCCGGGTTTGAGGCGCAAGTGCGCCCTCGGTCTGGCTTGGCGGCCAAGAATGGTGTCACCGTGCTGAACAGTCCGGGCACGATTGATGCCGATTACCGTGGCGAGATCAAAGTCATTTTGATCAATCACGGCGACGTGCCTTTTGAAATTGAACGTGGAATGCGCATTGCCCAGCTTGTTGTTGCCCCGGTAACACAGGTCGCATGGCAGGCGGTCGATGATTTGGATGAAACGGCGCGTGGGTCGGGTGGTTTTGGCTCGACCGGAACACGTTAATCAACACCCCGGTTTTTAGGGAGAATTCCGGCCAGTTCGCCGGAAGGATCGATACAAAGAATACTCTGTCGAAATCAGGTCCAGATGGCATCTGGGGGGATGTCGGGACCTCAGGGGAGTTAAGAGAGAAACAATGTTAAAGCTTTCGAAGAAAATGCTGTTTGCGATCGAGGCGGTTGTCGATATTGCCTATAACGCGGCAGGTGAGCCGGTTCAAAGCCGTGATATCACCGCGCGTCAGGGCATTCCGAAACGTTACCTTGAGCAAACATTGCAGCAACTTGTCCGTGCCGACATTTTGGTCGGTGTGCGCGGTCCGCGCGGCGGATATCGTTTGGCGCGTGAACGCCGTCGCATCACGCTTTGCGATATCGTTGGCGTCATCCGGGCGATGGAAACATCCGATGATCCGATTGAAGATCCAGCCGGATCGCCACTGGGCAAGGAAGTTGTCCGCCCGCTGTGGCGCGAGTTGCAAGATGAAATGATGAAGCAACTGGCCAAAATCACGGTCGAAGATTTGTGCAATCGGGCACGTGATGCCGGCCTGCGCAGCGGGATCGAAGAATCACCGGATTTCATCATTTAGGCTTTAGAGGCGCTAGCGGTGTATTGTATTGTTAATCAACAAGAAACCGCTGCGGTTCATTTAAATTTACAGACAACGGGTACGCCGCCAAACAAGACATACTGTAAAAACAGCCAAAGCCCATTTGACATGCGGCAATAGCCAGTTAAATACAGTTTGAGCATGTGTTTGGTGGTAAAATACAAAATAGTGCGAGGAAAACATGACTGAGTTTCGCGGCAAGATTTACGACAGCATTCTTGATACCATCGGCGCAACACCGTTGGTGCGCCTTTCGCGTCTGGCAGAATCAGAAGGTGTAAAAGCCGATTTGATTGGCAAGCTTGAATTTTTCAATCCGCTGGCCTCGGTCAAAGACCGTATCGGTATGGCAATGATTGAGAATGCCGAAAAGTCCGGCAAGATCAAGCCGGGTGCGACCTTGGTCGAGCCGACCTCGGGCAATACCGGTATTGCACTGGCCTTCGTTGCGGCGGCCAAGGGCTATAAACTGATCCTGACCATGCCTGAAAGCATGTCGATTGAGCGTCGTAAGATGCTGATGCTTTTGGGGGCGACGATTGATCTGACCCCGGCGGCCAAGGGCATGAAGGGGGCGGTTGCCCGTGCAGAGGAACTGGTTTCTGAGATTGATGGGGCGGTGATGCTCCAGCAGTTTGACAACCCGTCCAACCCGGAAATTCATCGCAACACCACCGCCGAAGAAATCATCAAAGACACCGCAGGCAACGTTGATATCTTTGTTGCCGGTGTCGGGACGGGTGGTACGCTGACCGGCGTTGGTGAGGCGCTTAAAAAGCATAACCCAAATATTCAGGTGGTTGCGGTCGAACCCGAAGACAGCCCGGTTATTTCCGGTGGCGCACCGGGGCCGCATAAAATTCAGGGTATCGGTGCTGGCTTTATTCCGGGCAACCTGAACAAAGATATTATCGATACCGTCATGACCATTGGCAATGAAACGGCCTTTGCCACGGCGCGGAAGCTTGCGTCTGTTGAAGGTCTTCCGACCGGCATTTCATCTGGTGCTGCGGTTGCTGCGGCGATTGAACTGGGCCAGAAACCAGAAAATGCAGGCAAACGCATTGTGATTATCATTCCAAGCTTTGCCGAACGTTATCTGTCGACCCCGCTGTTTGATGGTCTGCAGTAACACGGTTTTCAGACTGATTGTCTGAACGCTTAATACATAAAATACGGGCCCGGGGCGGATGCGCCGGGCCTTTTTTTATGGGGATGGTATGTGTGCGGCTGGCCTTTGGGCCGCTTGGCAGACGGCGTAAGACGGGCCGCAATAATCGGAAAAACAAATCTTTATCCTTGAGCGACATGCGTGCCACGCTATATCCAGAAGTCAGAGCTTTTATTTTGCCAATGCCGTTTTGACAGGAAACCCGCCCGCGTGACTGATTTTGACTTCACCGAAAATGAAGTGCAGCGCTATGCGCGCCACATCGTCCTCAAAGAGGTTGGTGGTACGGGCCAGATGAAGTTGAAACGCGGACGTGTTTTGATTGTCGGGGCCGGTGGGCTGGGATCGCCATTGGCGATGTATTTGGCCGCCGCCGGTGTCGGAACGATTGGCATTGTCGATGCCGATACGGTCGAGCTTTCCAACCTGCAACGTCAGATCGCGCACGGCATGGGCGATATTGGCACCGCCAAGGTCGATAGTGCCAAGGCCACCATGCGCGACATGAACCCGAACGTGACGGTGAATGCCCATAACACCCGGCTTGATGCCACCAATGTGATGGATTTGATTGCTGATTATGATGTGATTGCCGACGGGTCGGACAATTTCGATACGCGGTTTTTGCTTAATGACGCCTGCTATTTGGCGGGTAAGACATTGGTATCGGGGGCAGCGTTACGATTTGACGGGCAGGTTTCGACCTTTAAGGCCCATCTGGGCGCGCCCCATCCGTGTTATCGCTGCATTTACCATGCTCCCCCACCCGAAGATGCCATTCCATCCTGTGCGCAGGGCGGTGTTTTGGGATCGGTTGTTGGCATGATTGGTGGCATGCAGGCCACCGAAGTTCTTAAAGAACTGATGGGCATTGGCGATGGGCTTTCGGGCCAGTTGCTGATTGTCGATGCGCTGTCAGCGTCTTATCGTAAAATCAAGGTGCCCCGCGATCCGGGGTGCCCGATTTGTTCAGAAAACGCCACGATCAAGGACCTTTCGATCCATGAGCACTGAGACCCAAAGTCCCAAAAAACTCTCGCTGGTGGTGTTTTCCGGCAGTTTTGAAAAAGTTCATTACGCACTCGTAATGGCATCTGCCGCGCTGGCATCTGGTCGCGATGTGACGTTATTTTTCACCATGGAAGCCAGCCGCGCGCTTTTGGCGCCTTCGGGTTGGCGTCACCTGCGCACAGAGGCCGAGGGGGCAACAGCAACCTCAATCGATTTGTCTTACGCCACGCGTGGGATTGGCACATTCGAAGAATTGCTGGGTGCGTGCGCGTCGCTTAATGCCAAATTCATGGTGTGCGAAATGGGTTTGCGGGCCTTGGGCCTTGAAAACCAAGCCACCCGCGATGAGCTTTCGATTGAAACGGGCGGTGTTGTGACGTTTTTGAATGACGCCCAGCAAAATGGCGAGATGCTGTTTGTCTGATTTCGGTTGGCCAGCTTGATCTCGTTAAAGTTCGGTTTAGCTGGCCAGAAGCTTGATGCCAAGACCGGCCAGGCATAGGCCAACAGCGCGCTCAATCCATGTTTTAATCGCCGCAATGCGGGCCTGAACCGATGGCAGTGTTAGCGCAACCGCAACCAGTGCGAACCAGAGCATGTGGCAGGCGGCGATATAAAACCCATAGCCGATTTCCTGCATTATTGCGGTGTTGGGCGAAATGACCTGACTGAAAAGCGATACGATAAACAACATCGTTTTGGGATTTAGCGCATTACACGCAAACCCAATCCAAAAGGCTGAGCCGTTCCTGTTTTGATCCGTGCCCGGCGAAGCGGCACTTATGCTCGTGCTGGCAGGGATGGTGTTAGGGGTGGCGTGAGAAGTGGTGTTGGTTGTGGTTTTTGGATTTTTGGACCGTCCAAGGAAACTGCGGACATCGGGCCAAAGGGCCGAACAGCCCAGCCAGATTAAATAGGCCGCGCCAAGATAGCGCAGGCTGTTAAGCACCCAGACATTGCTGGCAAACAGCACCCCCAAACCGATCAGGGTATAGGCAAGGTGAACGGACACCCCGGACCCAATGCCAATCGCGCACAGCACCCCAGCACGCCGCCCGCGTGTCAGGGCGATGCGTGTCACCATGGCAAAATCTGGGCCGGGGCTTATGACCGCAAGGATGGTGATAATGCCAACGGCGATGATTTCCATCGATAGGACGTTTGTGGCGATGTCGGGCATGGTTTGATCCCTGAATTGATGCTTGATCTGTGCGTGGATTAAGTATCAAACTGTTTTATCCGCCAAAAAATCGAAAAATTCCGGGATTTATTGTGAGTAATATTCACAGAAAGCGTCGCCTTCCCCCCCTTGCGTCCCTGCCCGCGTTTGAGGCCGCCGCCCGCCATCAAAGTTTTTCGCGCGCAGCAGAAGAATTGCATCTGACCCATGGGGCGGTTAGCCGTGCGGTGGCCCAGATTGAAGAGCGCATGGGCGTTCAACTGTTTATGCGCCGCAATCGCCGGGTTTGGTTAACCCCGGCGGGCGAGAGACTGTTAAAGGCGACCGCCACCGCCCTTGATGGACTTGATCACGCGATGGAGGATATTCAGCGCCACGATGGGGCATCACCGATTTTGACAGTATCGTGCGAGCCCAGCCTTGCCATGCGTTGGTTGATGCCGCGTTTGGGGGCGTTTCGGAACGCAAATCCCGGTTTGAACATTGATCTTCGCCTTGCGGGTGGGCCGGTGGACCTTTTGGCCGATGGGTGCGATGCGGCCATTCGGCGCGCCGATTACGGCATTTCAGAACATTACGTCGCCACCCGCCTGTGGGCAGAGCATGCCGGACCGGTTTGTGATCCGGGATGCTGGGAAAATATCCTTGTTCGTGATTTGTCCAATGCCCGGTGGTTACACACCCGTACCCGGCCCGATGCGTGGGATGTTTGGAAACGTGCCAGCGGCTGCACCGCCACCCCGAAAAGCGAGCAATCGTTTGATCATTTCTTTTTCGCGTTACAGGCGGCGGTGAACAAATTGGGCACAGCGATTGGTCCCTTGCCGCTGGTCTATGACGATCTGAAAGCCGGCCGTTTGATTGCGCCGCATGGCATGGCGCCAACCGGTTATGATTATGTCCTGATAACGCTGGATCCGCCAAATGCCGCGCCCGGTTCAGCGCAGGGGCGGGACCCGCGCATATCGTTATTCTTTGATTGGTTGATGGCGGCGGCAGGCGATATGGATCATGGGGTTTTGCCCGCATCAGAAATCGATGGCGTAACACCGTAAAGGCTGCTGCCCGGTGCCGTGATCGGAACATTTATCGAACGGCCCGCGTTTTGAGAGTCTTGAAACTTTGCGGGTGGGACAGATGCTGAGCGATATTCCTTATTATGCGACGGCCGAAAAATATTTCGATATCGGTATTCTCGATATGGTTTTGCGGCTGCTTGCGGCGACCGTCATTGGCATGATTGTCGGGTTAAACCGCGATGTGAATGGCAAGCCAACAGGAATGCGGACCTTGGCGCTTGTATCGTTGGGGGCCGCGGTTGTGTCCGTGGTCGCCGTGCATTTTCAGGATTTGATTGACCATCCCGACGCACTTTCACGCGTTGTTCAGGGGATCTTGCAGGGTGTTTTGACCGGCATCGGCTTTATCGGTGCAGGGGTCATTTTGCATCAACCCAAAAATATGTCGGTAACGGGTTTAACCACCGCCGCCACCGTTTGGATTACCGCCGCACTTGGCATTGCCTGTGCGCTTGCCGCTTGGCACATCGTTGTAATCGCAACCGTGCTGACATTCATTGTTCTGATTGCCCTAAAACCGATCGAAGCTGCGCTGGTGCGCTGGCTGAGCAACGAAGATCCCGAGACCACCGGAAAGCAAGATTAAGCCAGCTTGATGGGGGATGACCTAAAGGGCGTATGTATCGGGCGGGGGATTTTAAAAATCCTCCCCCTCCCGGAAAGCGGCAAGATCATCAATGCGCCGATAGGGCAAAAGTGTTTGCAGGTTTTCGGCGGGCACGCCAGCCATCAGATCATGCAGATGGCTTGCTAATACCTCGCCCACGCGGCGTTGGGGCTGGTAATAATAGGCCAGTTTTTGTTTTGACAGCATGCGGAACGGCATACCGCCAAAGCCAACCACCCCGATCCCGTCGCGGATGGTATCCATGTTCAATTCCATCAGGGCTTCGAGTGCGCCGATCATGGTCATTTGGCTGGCGCATACCACGGCGGTGGCGTCGCGCTGATCGCGAAACAGTTTGGTGGCGGCATCACGTGCGGCACGGACCGAAACATCCGAATGCATCGAGATCAGACTTTCGGGATCAAGCCCGGCTTCGATCATGGCGCGCCGCGCGCCTTGTTTGCGATAGCCAAAAAAGGTCAGGTTTTCAGGCGGATCGATCATGCCAATTTTGCGATGGCCATCGGCAATCAGGCGTTTGATTGCGTCATAAGCGGCCTGCTCGTCATCGTGATCGACAAAGGCATGCGGGGTTAAAAGTTCGGTTCGGCCAAAGCTGACAAATGGAAAATCATGTTGCAGGCAGTATTTCGCACGGCTGTCTTGGGCGGTGGTGCGCGAAAACACCACTGCATCGGCCATGCGTTGGGTATGAACGCGTTTAACCGGCTCAAGCGGGTCTTTGTTGCTGGTTTGGGCCAGCACGACCAATGAATAACGGTCTGCTTCCAGCCCCTGCGCCAGGCTTTCAACTTGGGCCAAAAACCCCGGATCCCCGTAATCGCCGACTTCGGGGGAATAAAGGATTGAACAGACCTGCATGGTTTTGCCGGTACGCAGCATGACGCCGCGCGCATCGGGCTGATAGCCGATTTGCTCGGCGGCTGCCTTGACCTTGGCAACCGTGCCCGGTTTGACTTCTGGCCCGTCTTTCAGTGCACGCGAAACCGTCGTGACCGAAAGGCCAAGATGTTCGGCAATGGTGCGAAGGTTCGGGCGCGAGGCGGGCATATGCAGGTCCGTTCTTATGATCTTTGGGTGACGCGATCTTGGCCGATAATCTAATCGCGCGGCATGGGTTAAGGCAATGCGTTGCTTTTGATCACGTTACGCATGAAATCATAGGATGCCTTTGGTGTGCGTTTTTGGGTGGTGTAATCGACATGAACCAGACCAAACCGCTTTTCATATCCATAAGCCCATTCGAAATTATCAAGCAACGACCACGGCATATAGCCCTGAACGTTGGCGCCTTCGTCGGTGGCGCGTAAAATTGCCGACAGATATTCATCGTAATAGGCAATGCGATCCTGATCGTTGATATTGCCGTTTTCATCAGGCAGATCGACAAAGGCACCGCCATTTTCAGTGATGAAGACCGGCGGGTTGCCGTATTTGTCCTGCAAGATTTTCATGGTGCGGTAAAAACAATCGCCATCAATCGCCCAGCCCATTTCGGTCCGGCGGAAATATTTTGGCGGTTCGGCATGCTGAAATGGCCATGCTTTGCCATTGGCGGGTTCGATATAGCTTGGGAAATACTGGTTTAACCCTTGGAAATCGACCTTGGTTTTGATGGCCTGAAGGTCGCCATCCTGAATATGGGGCTCCATGCGGTCCATAATCAGGTCCGGGTAGCGACCATAATAAACCGGATCAAGAAATGCGCCGTTCCATTTTGCTTCAAACAGATCGACCAAATGGGCGTCTTGTTCTTGGCGTCCAGGAAGGGTGTAACCCTTATGCATTGGTAAAACGAACCCGACGGGGGCATCGGGGAAGTGGCTTTTGATTACTTCGGTGGCGCGGGCATGGCACATGTTTAAGTGATGCGCCACCCGCATGGCGGCACGGGGGTCGGTGATGCCCGGCGCGTGACGGCCTTCTTCGTGGCCGACCCAGGCGACGACGTTGGGTTCGTTAAAAGTAACCCACGATTTGACCCGATCACCAAGGCGCAGGGCCAGAATTTCAGTATAGTCGGCAAACCAATCAACGATATTGCGATTGGTCCAGCCGCCGCGATCCTGAAGTGCCTGGGGCAAATCCCAATGATATAGGCACAGCCACGGATCAAGTCCGCGTTCGAGCATGCCATCAATCAGGCGGTCATAAAATGCCAGTCCGGTTTCATTAATATGCCCGGTCCCTTCGGGCATCACGCGCGGCCACATCACCGAGAAACGATAATGTTTCGCGCCGAGTCCCTTGATCAGGTCAAGGTCCTCTTCCCAGCAGTTATAGTGATCGCAGGCCACATTGCCGTTATCGCCGTTGGCGACCCGGCCGGGTGTGGCGCAATAGGTATCCCAGATGCTGGTGCCGCGACCATCGTTGGGCGAACCGCCTTCAATCTGATAGCTTGAGGTTGAAACACCCCAGCGAAATCCGTCGGGAAAAGGTCGTGTCATTGTTGTTTCCTTGCCCTGCCAATAGATCGCGTTCGTTGACGGATCTAAAATCGTAACGTTTCGAAAAAATCGGCAAAAAAATAATGCCGCATCGGTTTTGCCTTATTATGGGCGGGTTATGTTGATTGACAAGAGCGAATAAACGGATTATCAAAAAAATCGAAACGTTACGAATTTTCGACCATTCAAAGAAGTCGGGCGCGAACGTATCCATTAGGGAGGACATCCGTTATGAAGGAATTTTCCAAGGTCGCGATGGTTGCGGCATTTCTAAGCACAGCTGTATCTGCCGGTGCGCTTCACGCCCAAACTGCCGAAGTTTTGCATTGGTGGACATCGGGTGGCGAACAGGCCGCACTTGGCGAAGTGCGCAAGGCATTTGAGGCCCAAGGTGGCACATGGGTCGATACCCCGATTGCCGGGGGCGGAAATGCCCGTGCAGCAGCCGTAAACCGGATGCTTGGCGGCGATCCAGCAGCGGTCTTTCAGTTTTCCATTGGTCAACAGCTTCGTGAATTGGCTGATCAGGGCCTGCTGGCCAATGTTGATCAAATTGCCACCGAAGAACACTGGGATGACAAACTGCCGCCTTTGATTGTCAAAGCAGCGAAATATGACGGCGAATATATCGCCGCCCCGATCAACATCCACGGCGAAAACTGGATGTTCTATAACAAAGAAGCCTTTGAAAAAGCCGGGGTCGACGTCCCGAAAACTTGGCCAGAATTTATGACTGCGGCCAAAAAGCTTCAAGATGCCGGGATCATCCCGATTGGCCTTGGCGGGCAGCCGTGGCAGGAACGCATCATGTTTAACAGTGTTCTGTTGGGCGTTGGTGGGCGTGATTTTTATGCCAAGCTTTACAGCACCCTTGATGATGACCTTTTGGCATCAGACACCATGCGTGAGGTGTTTGAAACCTTTGCCAAGTTAAAGCCGTTTGTGGATGAATCAAGCCCGGGCCGTAATTGGAACGAGGCCACCAATATGGTGATCAAGGGCGATGCCGCCGTTCAGTTTATGGGCGACTGGGCCAAGGGCGAAATCATTGCAGCCGGGGTTGAGCCGGGAACGACGGTTGGCTGTTCCTTGGCCCCGGCGAAAGACACCGCCTATATCATGACCGTGGATGCATTTGCCTTTTCCGCCATGGATGGACAAGACCCCACCCCGGCCCAGGCCAAGATGGCACATGTGATGCTTGAGCCGGATGTGCAGATCGCCTTTAACAAGAAAAAGGGATCTATCCCGGCCCGGTTGGATGTGCCGTCCGACAGCTTTGATGCTTGTGCGCAATTGGCGATCAAAACCCTTCAGGATGAAAAAACGCACCTTGTCAGTACCGGTCTTTTTGGGGTGCCAAGTGCGGTTTCCGGGGCGATCGATGACAGTATTTCCAATTTTTGGAACAGCGCTGACATGAGTGCCGCCGAAGGTCAGGAACAATTCCGTCAGGCGATTTCTTACGCCAAATAGGTAGGTGTTTGGTTCACAAGACTCTGTAATGATGTGCGCTGCTGCTATTTTTAGTTGCAGCAGCGCCGTTACAAAGAAGCGAGAATATTCATGGCCGAACAGGCACAGAGGGCGTTGACGTCCTCGCACAGTGGCAGGCGACGCTGGCGTCCACAATGGACGGCCAGAATGGCGCTGATCCCTGCCATGACGATTACGATTGTCTGTTTTTACGGCTTTATCATCTGGACCTTTGTGATTTCACTCACCCGGTCGCGGTTATTGCCGGTTTATAAATTTACCGGTTTTGATCAGTATTTCCGCCTGTTTGCCAACGAACGTTGGTGGACAGCGATGCAGAATTTGGCGATTCATGGCGTGCTGTTTATCGGTGGCTGCATGCTGTTTGGCTATTTTCTGGCGATACTTGTCGATCGCGGGATCAAGGCAGAAGGCCTGTTTCGCACCGTTTTTATGTTGCCGCTGTCGATGTCGTTCATCGTTACGGGCGTGATTTGGCAATGGGTGATGAATCCCGGCTTGGGCCTGCAAGAAGCCGTGCGCGATTTGGGATGGACCAGTTTTGAATTTAACTGGATCGTCCGACCGGATCGATCAATCTATACCTTGGCGATTGCGGGCATTTGGCAACAAGTCGGCCTGTGTATGGCGCTGTTTTTAGCCGGGCTTCGCAATATTGATCCGAATATTTGGAAAGCAACCCGTGTTGATGGCATTCCGGTCTGGCGGGTCTATTTGCATGTCATTACCCCGATGTTGCGCACGGTGTTCTTTACGGTGTTCATCCTGATGAGTGCCATTGTCATGAAGGCATTCGACCTTGTCGTGGCATTGACCGGTGGTGGTCCGGGATTTTCATCTGATTTGCCAGCCCGGTTTGTGGTGGATCATATCCTGAACCGTCAGGAACTTGGCCTTGGTGCGGCGGGCGCATTTGTTTTGTTGTGCACCGTGATCGCGGTTATTTCGCCCTATATCCATTTTGAACTGCGCAAAGAGCGCGGCGGGCGGGGGCATTAACCATGCGATATAACCGTCTTGCCCTTTATGGATTATTGGCCCTTGCAGCGTTAATGGTCTTAGCACCGGTTTTCATCATGGTTTCAACCTCGCTTAAATCCATGGATGAAATTCGCGATGGCAGCATTTTCACCTTGCCCGCCGATCCCAGCTTTGCCGCGTGGGGAACGGCATGGTTTGGGGATTGTGCCCAATCATTGGGGACAAAATGCGGTGGTCTTTCATCGTCGTTTTTAACCTCGGTCAAGATTGTCATCCCTGCCCTTGTTTTGTCAGTCGGGCTTGGCGCGATAACCGGCTATGCGTTGGCCGTCTGGAAGATGAAGGGGGCCAATTTGATGTTTGCTGCCCTTTTGGTCGGCATGTTCATCCCCCCGCAGGTGACGCTTTATCCATTGATCATCATGATTCGGGAATTGGGATTGTTTGGCTCAATCCCGGGGTTGATTTTGGTGCATCTGATTTGGGGTGTTGCCTTTACCACCATGATGTTTCGCAACTTCTTCAAAACCGTTCCGCAGGATTTGCTGAAAGCAGCCCGGATTGACGGGGCGGGTTTTTGGCGGTTGTTCTGGCATGTGATGCTGCCGTTGTCTTTGCCGATCCTTGGCGTCGCGATGATTTTGCAATTTACCTACATCTGGAATGACTTCTTGCTTGGCCTGACCTTTGGCGGGCGATCCGGCCAACCGATGACGGTGGCGCTTAACAACCTTGTCGGATCGCAGTTTGGCGAAAAACAATACAATGTCGATATGGCTGCAACCATGCTGACCGCGCTTCCGACTTTGGTGGTTTATCTTTTGTCGGGGCGTTTGTTTGTGCGCGGTATTGCTGCGGGTGCAGTGAAGGGATGATGGGAATGAACGGCGTTGAACTTCGCAACGTAACCAAGGCCTATTCCGGGCTTACGGTGATGAGCGACATCAATTTGGAAATCGGCGATGGCGAGTTTTTGGTTCTGTTGGGGCCATCGGGCTGTGGCAAATCGACATTGCTAAATATGATTGCCGGGTTAGAGCCGACCACAGGTGGGTCCATCCACATCAAAGGCCGTGATGTTACCGCCCTTGAACCCGATGAGCGCGACATCGCGATGGTGTTTCAGTCCTATGCGCTGTATCCGACCATGTCGGTGCGCAAAAATATTGGCTTTGGCCTTAAAATGCGGGGCGTGCCAAAGGATCAGATTGATAAAAAGGTCGCGGAAATTGGCGATCTTTTACAAATCTCGCCGCTTTTGGATCGTAAGCCATCGCAGCTTTCGGGGGGGCAACAACAGCGCGTTGCCATTGGCCGCGCACTTGTGCGCGAACCGTCGGTTTTTCTGTTTGATGAGCCGTTATCCAACCTTGATGCCAAGTTGCGCGCTGATATGCGGATTGAGCTTAAGCGCCTGCATGAACGGCTTGGCCGCACGATTGTCTATGTGACCCACGATCAAATCGAAGCCATGACCTTGGCAACGCGGGTTGTGGTCCTTGATAAGGGCAGCATTCAGCAAGTCGATACGCCCGAAAATGTTTATCGCCGTCCGGCAAACCGGTTCGTTGCAAGTTTTGTCGGTGCGCCGACGATGAACTTTATTGATGGGCGGATTATGCAAGACGGCACCGATATCTTTTTTGACAGCGGATCAGGTGGATTGCCGTTGGTCGGATTGCCAGAACAAGTCCGGTCACTGATCGGGCGCCCCGTAACGTTGGGCGCGCGGCCCGAACATATTTTATTTGATGATGGCGGTGCGGCAGCCCGGATTATTTTGGCCGAGCCAACCGGCCCGGACCAGTATGTGCGTTTGGCGGTTGCGGGATCGGAAATTACCGCCCGCTGTGGCCCGGAACAGTCTTTTAAGGCCGGGACGGATGCGCGGATTATGCTCGATGGGGCGCGCATATCCCTGTTTAACCAACAAACCGGTCAGGCGATGACGGCCGATTGATTTTGGCGAATCGATCCCCGATCAATCAGTGACGAAGACTGAGCCAAAAGCAGATCAGGACATTTGGATGACGAAGCCGCTGAGGTGAAAGCGGCTTCGTCTTTTTTTTAGGCGGGTTTTGATGTCGCCATCATCGGTTTGGCCAGGGCACTGTCGGACATGACAGGATATTTTGCCGCGGCATTGGGCAATTGGTAATGCCACCATTCGTGATCGTAATATTCAAACCCGGCGCTGACCATAATGCCCAGCAGCAGAAAACGGTTGGCTTCTGCGGTTTTGGAAATCAAATCTGACCCGTGATAGGATCGGTCATGCATTTCATCAAACCCTGCCCCCATATCCAGTTCCTTGCCGTTTTGATCAATCAGGGTTAGATCAATGGCCACACCACGACCATGTGGCGATCCGAAATCCGGGTTGGCGACGAAATCGGGATTGGGTGAATGGTTCCACAGGGCGCGTTGGGCTTCTTGTGGGCGGAACGCATCGAGAATGCGTAAGGTCACCCCCTGACGCCGTGCCATGGCCGATGCCTTTTTCAGGCATTTGGCCGCATCCGCATGAAGATAGCACGCAGGTCGCGCGTAAATTGGTGCCCCGGTGAAATTGCGATCCGTGGCATAGACGATATCAATTTCGACATCATATTCTTGTGGCGTAATTTCGACCAGCGCCATCGCCGGAGGCCCCCTGTTCTTGTCGTTCACCGATTACATAAAAAAGATGCTGACTGGTCAGTCGCGTTCATCAGATAGCGCAGATCAAAGCGCATCGCAAACCACATCGCAGCTCAAAGAAAAAACCAGCCCGACGCTGTTGGCGATTGATACCGCCTCAACATCGCTGTCGACTGCTGTTTTGATCAATGGTGAGGTCAAAGGCGAACTTTTTGAGAATATGGAACGCGGACAGGCCGAGCACCTGATGGGCTTTATCGCCAAAAGCCTTGAAGAAGCCGGTATTGAGTTTGACGCGGTGGATGGTATTGCCGTCACCGTTGGCCCCGGTGCGTTTACCGGGATGCGCATTGGTCTTGCGACCGCACGTGCGCTTGGCCTGACGCGGAAAATCCCGGTGGTCGGTGTCAGTTCGCTTGAAGCGGTGGCGTATGGGGTGTCAGAGCGCGACCAACAAGGACGCAATATTTTGGTCGCCCTTGATAGCAAACGAAACGAGATTTTTGCCCAAGCGTTTGATGGCAAAAAAAGGCCGTTAAGCGCGCCGGAATGTCTTGCTCCGCGCCAAGCCCTGATGATGGCGCCCCCCGGTGATACGCTGTTGGCTGGTGATGCGACCCCGCGTTTATTGACCGCAGCGGCCCATGCGCCAGATGCCTTTTACGATTGTACCGCACATAGTTTACCCCGGGCGGGCAATGTTGCGCTTATTGCGGCGTCGCGTTGGGAAAGTGGTGATAACCTGGCCCCGGTTCCGATGTATTTGCGTGCCCCGGATGCACGCCGCATCGAAGATCAGGGACCCCAGAAAAAGAAATGACCGGTTCATCGTCGGGTAACATCGAACTGGTGCCTTTGACCGCAGCGTTTGTGCCGGTTGCGGCGGCGTTGCATGTTCAGGGGTTTGAAGATTGCTGGGATGAAGACGCACTGTTGCGGTTGCTAGATGTACCGGGAACATTCGGATTGTTGGCGTTCCAGCCCGGCGACAGTGCCCAAAATGGTGCGGATATTCCGCTTGGATTCGTGCTGATACAGTCGGTTGTCGACGAGGCAGAAATTATCACAATCGTTGTCGCATCGGCCGCACGGCGTATGGGGGTTGCAAAAACGTTGATAGCCGGTGTCGAGCAGCGCCTTTGTGCCAACGGTGTTGTGCGTATGTTGCTTGAGGTCGCCGTGGATAATGATCCGGCGTTAAACCTGTATCAGGGGTGCGGGTTTGAAAAAGTTGGCCGGCGCAAGGGGTATTATGATCGGCATGATGGGCGCAAGGTCGATGCGCTGGTGCTTGAGCGTGTTTTTGCGCAAAGTTGATCACCTTGGTGATGGCGACGCAGGTGTGTGAGCCGCGCACGATTTTGTGAAATTATTCTGTGCAATTTGGTCGCATTTTAATATTGTATACCCACATGATTAGTGTGGTTTTGATGTTCAACCTGTTGTACGGTAAAGCCACATTCGGGCTTAGACGTTTGTCATCCTTTACGGATTGTCAGGCGATAAGTTCCGGGCATATCGGCGATTTCGACCAGATCCGTGACGTGGTCACCCATTTCTTTGACGGAGCGTGGAACGTTTTTTAACGGTTCACCGTCGCGAAGAGTTACCTCCAGAACCTGGCCCGGTGCCATGGTTTCAAGTTTGAGGCGGGTCCGCACAAAGGTCATTGGACAGACATCGGTTGTGATGTCGATTTTCTGGTCGGGGGCGTTGTTGTCCATGATTGTCTCCTTGCGGGGCTGCGATGATGAAGTAGCGTCTCGTAGCGCAGGTGACAAGGGGGCGCAGAAAGACGCAGTTTTCACAGCAATGCTGTGACAAGGAATTATCGCGAATTCGACCTTGCGATATGTGGCAGATTTTTCAATATTGTGCCACACGAGAGCGAAGGCTGGGACACCCAGGCTTGGGGACAGGCGGAACCGGAACCGGAAACGAGAATAATACAATGCTTGCAGAATCAACCATCGAGCAAAAATGCATCGACGCGGGCCTTAAAATGACAGGCCAACGCCGGGTTATCGCCCGTGTACTGTCAGAGTCCGAAGACCACCCTGATGTGGAGCTGGTCTATCGCCGAGCGACCGAGATTGATCCGAAGATTTCGATTGCGACTGTTTATCGTACCGTTCGTCTTTTCGAAGAGGCGAACATTCTCGAGAAACATGATTTTGGCGATGGTCGCGCACGCTATGAAGAGCTGACCGAAGAACATCATGACCACTTGATCGATATGCGATCAGGAAACGTCATCGAGTTTTCGAACGACAAAATCGAAAAGCTTCAAGAAGAGATCGCCAGAGAACTTGGCTACCGTTTGGTCGGCCATCGTCTTGAACTATATGGCGTTCCTTTGGACGAAAAGTAAGTAAAACGCTTTTCCTCTGCGCTTAAAAGCAGTCTTTTATTGGCCACCTGTTCATTTTGAGCAGGTGGCCTTCATATTTTTGTTACGCTTTATTCACAAACCCTTCACTCGCCCTTGTCGCGAATCTTGCGCAAAATCCGCACAGATGAACGAAAGGGTGTTGCAATGCGCGACGAAAGACAGCCTCAACGGCTTGAGGTACGCCTCGCCGAGAATGCAGACGAAATTCTTGCCAGCCAGAAACTTCGTTACAAGGTTTTCTATGAAGAGCGCGGTGCGCAGCCAAGTGACGAAATGGCAGCTCAAAAGCGTGATTTCGATCATTACGATCCACTTTGTGATCACCTTTTGGTTCTGGATCATAGCCGTGGCGAGGGGGCGGACGGGGTTGTTGGCACCTATCGCTTGCTGCGCCAGTCGGTTGCCAATGAGCATGGCGGCTTTTACAGCGCGGATGAATATCACATTGAAAGCATGCTTAATGCGGTCAAGGAAACCGGCGAAATCATGGAGCTGGGCCGGTCTTGCGTTGAGGCTGATTACCGCACGATGCCGACGTTGCAATTGTTGTGGCAGGGCATCGCCGCCTATGTGTTTAAGTATGACATCAAATTGATGTTTGGGTGTGCATCCTTCCATGGCACCGACCCGGATGCCTTTAGTGACGTTCTGACCTATTTGCATCACAATCACCTTGCCCCCGAAGACATGCGCCCGCGTGCCATCGAGGAACGCTACGAGACGATGATGCGTGCCGAAATCGGCGGGATTGATCAGCGCCAAGCACTTCGCGATCTGCCGCCCTTGATTAAGGGATATCTGCGTCTTGGCGGTTTTGTCGGGGACGGGGCGGTGGTTGATCATCAGTTCAACACCACAGATATCTGCATCGTGTTGCCAACGGAAAAGGTAACCGATCGCTATTACAAGCATTACGAACGCACCGCGAGGGTATCGTGAACTGCTATGTGTGTGCCGCGATCCGGCTGACGGCCTATGTGCTTTTGACCTTGGTCTTGTTGCCTGTTCAGGTGGTGGCGGTGGCATGCAAGATGCGGCTGGCAGAAGAATTGCCGCGCGTTTACCATGCGCTTTGTCTGCGGATTTTGCATATCGAAGTGCGCGTGTCGGGCGGTGATTTGATGGATGGGCCGGGCATTATCGTTGCCAATCATGCGTCTTATCTTGATGTGCCGATCCTAGGTGCGCTGACCCGCGGAAGCTTCATCGCCAAAAGCGAAGTGGCGCGCTGGCCAGTCATTGGTTTGTTGGCAAAATTATCGCGCACAACCTTTGTTGAACGCCGTGCAGTTCGATCGCGCGAACAAAATGATCAACTCAGCGCACGGTTAAATAACGGTGATAAGTTGATCCTGTTCCCTGAGGGAACCAGCAATGACGGCAACCGGGTTTTGCCGTTTAAATCGACATTATTTGCTGCTGCCGAACGCACCCTGCCCGACGGATCGCAAGTTAGATTCCAACCGGTATCCATTGCCGCCACCCGACTGGATGGTGCGCCGATTGGCCGTGATTTACGCGCTTTTTATTCTTGGTACGGGGATATGGATTTGGCCCCGCACATGTGGCAGTTCATGGCGCTTGGTAAGGTAACCGTTGAAATCGTGGTCCATCCGCCCGTGACGTTGGCGGATGCGGCAGGATCGCGAAAGGAACTGGCACGGATGTGCGAAGCCAAAATCACCCAAGGCCATCAGGCGGCGTTGCGCGGCATTCATCAAGGCATTCCAGTGCAGTTGATCGATAGCGATCTTTCCGGCGAGCTGGTTGGGTTTTCACCGCTGGCGATTATTTCCGAAGATCTGCGTCTTTTTGGGCCGGGGCGCCAGTTTGGGTCCTGAGTGTTTCGACGGCCCCTATTTATCGATCTGATCACCCAAAGTGGTCAGGGACATCAGAAAAATTCCAAAAAACCCTTATCCCCTCCGTTTGAGATGTTTGACACAGCATGCTGCCGTGGTATCGAATGTTGTAAAGATAGATCAGACGAACAGGCCATAATGGGGCGCGCAAAAGTAACTTAGGCTACTTAACCTTGCGCTTTTGCTTCGGGGGGCTAAATACATCTGTTCTATGATGGCGGTCTTGGTGACAAGTCCGAACCCAGCGCGGTGTGATTTCGTCACGCCGCTTTTCTGCGTTTTGAAAGAACGAAACGGGTTTGACGTGAGTGAACCGAAAAAACTTTTTGTAAAGACCTATGGCTGTCAGATGAATGTCTATGACAGTCAGCGCATGCAGGATGTATTGGCGCCACTGGGATACCAGTCGGTCGACAGTGCGGCTGGTGCCGATATGGTTATCCTAAATACCTGCCATATTCGTGAAAAGGCGGCCGAAAAGGTCTTTTCCGATTTGGGGCGCGTGCGCAAACACAAAGAAGCCAAGGAAGCCAATGGCGGCGACAAGATGATTGTCGCGGTTGCCGGTTGTGTCGCGCAGGCGGAAGGCGCTGAATTGATGCGCCGTGAGCCTATGGTCGATATGGTGTTCGGACCGCAGACATACCATCGCTTGCCGGAAATGGTCGCGCGCGCAAATCGTGCCGTCGGGCGTGATCGCATTGTTGATACCGATTTCCCGGCCGAGGAAAAGTTTGATCACCTGCCCGAACAGGTTTCCCGACAGGGCTATTCGGCATTTTTGGCCATTCAGGAAGGTTGCGATAAATTCTGCACCTTTTGTGTTGTGCCCTATACCCGTGGGGCGGAATATTCGCGCCCGGGCATGGACGTTCTTCAGGAAGCCCGCAAACTGGTTGCGCAAGGCACGCGTGAAATCACGCTGTTGGGCCAGAATGTGAATGCCTATCACGGCGACGCCCCCAATGGCGGGGAATGGACGCTTGGTCGGTTGCTGCGCGAATTATCTGACATCGATGGGCTTGATCGCATTCGTTACACCACGTCGCATCCGCGTGACGTTGATGAAGACCTGATTTCGGCTCATCGCGATTTGCCAAAACTGATGCCGTTTTTGCATCTGCCGGTGCAGGCTGGATCAGATCGGGTGTTGCAGGCAATGAACCGCAAACATAATGGTGCGGATTATCGCGATGTTGCCGCGCGGCTCAAAGATGCCTGCCCTGATCTGGCATTGTCATCGGACTTTATCGTTGGGTTCCCTGGGGAATCGGATAAGGATTTCGAAGACACGATGGATATCGTGCGCGAAATTACGTTTATTCAGGCGTTTAGTTTCAAATACAGCCCGCGACCGGGAACCCCGGCATCGGCCATGGAATTACAGGTACCTGAAAAAGTTAAAACCGAACGCATCATGCGGTTGCAAGCTTTGCTGGCGGAACAGCAGCTTGAATTTAACCGCAACTGTGTCGGTAAAGAAATGGACGTCCTTCTGGAACGGTTTGGCAAGCTTGACGGCCAGCTGGTGGGCAAAAGCCCCTATATGCAGCCTGTGCATGTCAGCGGGTTACCCGAAAGCGCACTGGGTCAGATTGTACGATTGAAAATTACTGAAGCGCTGCCCAATTCACTGGGCGGTGAACTGATCAATGCCCCCGATAAAGGGAAAGATCAGGATTCTGAAAGGAACGTTGCGTGAGCGGCACCTCGGCGAAAACCACCAAACCTAAACCCACGGCTAAAAAGACGACGGCGAAGAAAACGGTCGCCAAAAAAGCCCCAGCCAAAGAGCAAGAGCAGATTGAGTTTGCAGACAATGCGCTTGCGCAATTGCTGTATGGTCCGCAGGCCGAAAATTTGACCCGACTTTCCGAAGGGACCGGGGTTCAGGTTTCAAGCCGTGGCTTGATCGTCACCCTTGTCGGCGAAGGGCAAAAGGTTGCGCAGGCCAAAAAGGTGTTGGCACAGCTTTATGCCCGGTTGCGCGATAAGGAAGTTGATCTGATTGATGTTGAGACCGTCGACGGGGCCATTCGGTTGTCCGAACCCGATGACGTGGATCCATGGAGCGGTCAAACCAAGGATATGTTTGGTGGATCGCGCCTGACCATTCAGACCAAGAAGCGTCGTATTTCGCCGCGTTCCAAACGTCAAAAAGACTATGTCGAGGCGATCCTTGATAACGAACTGATCTTTGGGATCGGTCCAGCCGGTACGGGTAAGACCTATTTGGCAGTGGCGATGGCCGTTCAGGCCTTTATCCTGGGTCAGGTTGATCGCATTATTTTGTCGCGTCCAGCGGTTGAGGCCGGTGAACGACTTGGTTTCTTGCCGGGCGATTTGAAGGACAAGGTCGATCCGTATCTGCGTCCGCTTTATGATGCCTTGCACGACACGCTTCCGGGTGATGTTGTGATGAAGCGCATGGAAAGTGGCGAGATCGAAGTTGCCCCGTTGGCCTTTATGCGTGGGCGAACCCTTGCCAATGCTTTTGTCATTCTTGACGAAGCGCAGAATACCACCCCGATGCAGATGAAGATGTTTCTGACCCGTTTGGGTGAAGGATCACGCATGGTGGTGACCGGCGATATGACGCAGGTCGATTTGCCAGACGGAACAAAGTCAGGTTTGCGTGACGCCCTTGAAACCATTGGTGACGTCAAAGGTGTTGCGACGGTCAAATTTGATCAGCGCGACGTTGTCCGACACCATCTGGTGACCAAGATCGTTCAAGCCTATGACGCGAAAGATGCGCTGCGCGACCGGCTTAAAAAGGGCTATCGCGGGAATAAAGACGGTGCAGACGGAACTCCAGAAGCGGAAACGGACAATGACGGCACCGCTTGATCTTGATCTCGACATTGAGGCCGGTGGCTGGGAAAAGGCAGAAATCGACGCGATTGAAACCGCGATTTCAGCCGCCCTTGATGGTGCGCTCGCCGATGGTGCGCTTTGGGAAGAAGAAGCCAAACCCAATGATGGCACGTCCGATGAGGGCGACGGTGCATCTTTGCTGTCAGTTGCGCCGGTGATTGAAATTGGGGTGCGCTTGTCTGATGACGCGACGGTGCGGATTTTAAACCGTGATTATCGCGACAAAGATAAGCCAACAAATGTTTTGTCTTTTGCGGCCCTTGAAAGTGCCGAAGATGCATCGGCCTTTATGATGGCGCCGGATATGCCGCTTTTGCTGGGCGACATCATCATTGCGCGTGAAACATGTGCCCGCGAAGCGATCGAGCAAAACAAGCCCCTGAAAAACCATCTGGTGCATCTTGCTGTTCATGGCACGCTGCATCTTGTCGGTTACGATCATATGGTTGATGATGAAGCCGAAGAGATGGAAGATCTTGAACGCAAAATTCTTGGCACATTGGGGATTGATGATCCTTATGCGCCAATTGAAGATGAACCTGTTTAAACCAACCGTTTGAAACAAAGGATTTCGAACCCGACCAATGAACGACAGTAGTCAACGCGACGACGACCACGAGAGTATGCGCCCTCGCATCGGCGAGGAAATCAGTCAGGAAGCCGACAGCGGCTCCTTGTGGGGGAATGTGGCCTCGGCCCTTGGCCTAAAGCGCAAAACGCGCAACGGCGAAGCTTCCTTGAGCGATACGCTTGAAGAGCTTGCTGAGCGGACCGAAGAAGATGACGAGCCGGTCTCGCTGCATGAACGTTCCCTGTTTGAAAATATCATCGCACTACGCGATATGACGGCCGAGGACGTTATGATCCCGCGCGCCGACATTGTGGCCGTGCCCAAGACCATCAGCCTTGATGCCTTGGTCGAGCTGATGATCAAAAAGGCGCATTCGCGTTTGCCGGTTTATGGCGACACGCTCGATGAAATTGCCGGCATGGTCCATATCAAAGACGTGTTGGGATGTGTTGCGGCGGGACGTGAATACAGCCTTAATTCCCTCGTGCGGCGGGTGTTGTTCGTTTCTCCTGCGATTCGGGTACTGGACCTGTTGTCTGAGATGCGTTTGTCGCGCACGCACATGGCGTTGGTTGTTGACGAATTTGGCGGCATTGATGGCCTGATTACGATTGAAGACCTTGTCGAGGAAATCGTTGGCGAAATTGATGACGAACATGACGTGGACCAGACGCCAAAGCTTATTCGTTTGTCCGATGGATGCTATATCGCAGATGCCCGGTTCGAGATCGAAGACCTGGAAGAAAAGCTTGGCTTTGGGCTGCTTGATGATGAAGAAGACGAAGATATCGACACCCTTGGGGGTCTTGTCTTTTCCTTGGCAGGGCGCGTTCCGGCGCGAGGTGAGCTGATCGAACATCCAACCGGGATTCAGTTCGAAGTGCTTGAAGCTGATCCACGGCGTATTCGCCGCTTGCGCATTCACATGATCCGCCGTGATGAGCTTGCATCGGCTGATGGTCAGAATGATGACGCGGAAAATGGTTCTGACCATGACGCGGGTAATCAGGAAAAAATTGATGATTAATACCTTGGCGGCGCGGCTTGCCGGTTTGTCCGGTTGGCGCCGGCGTTTTGTTTTGCTGATTGCCGGGGCGGTTGCGGTGTTGGCGCTGCCGCCCTTTTTCGTGATCCCCGTCTTGCCGATCTGCTTTGCCGTATTGCTTTGGACCCTTGAAGGGGTTCGTTGTAACAAAGGCGCACTTTCCGCGGGTTGGTGGTTTGGAACTGGGCATTTTGCCGCCGGGTTTTATTGGATCAGTCATGCGTTTCTGGTTCAGCCCGAAGTTTATGGTTGGATGATTCCGTTTGCCCTTTTGGGGCTTGGCGGTGGACTGGCGATCTTTCCGATGTTGGCGGTTTGGGCCAGTTGGCGTCTGACCACCGGCTTGGTTCAGCGCGCGGTGATGCTGGCCGTCTTATGGTCAGTGGCGGAATATCTGCGTGGTCACATCCTGACCGGTTTCCCATGGAACCTTCTGGCGCATGTATGGGCGGTCGATGCCGCGCCGATGCAGTTTGCGTCCGTGGGTGGGGTTTATGGCCTTTCGGTTGTCACGGCGCTTTTTGCCACGTTGCCTGCTGCGGTCATCGCCGGAAAACGTGGCCGCTTGGCCGCCCTTGGTGGGGTTTTGATTGCGGTTGCGCTTTGGGGCGGGGGTGCCATTCGTCTTGCCAGTGTGACGCCTACTCTTCCGAGTAGCGCTGCGTTGGATGACCCGTCGGTGCCAGTGGTGCAGATTGTTCAGCCCAATATTGCCCAGCGTGATAAGTGGCGTCCCGACCTTCAGCGTCAGCATTTTACCAAATTAATTGATATGTCGCGGCGTCCGGTGGACATGGACCCTAGGCAAAAGCGCATTGTGATTTGGCCGGAAACAGCGGCGACCTTTTTTGTCGAAGACCAGCCAATGGCGCGGTCGCAAATGGCAGAAATTTTGGGGCCCGACGATATTCTGATTACCGGGGCGCCGCGCACCTATCCGCGTGATACAGACGAATACAAAGTTTGGAATTCCGTACAGGTGATTGACGCGCGTGGCGACATCGTGGCCAGTTTCGATAAATTCCACCTTGTGCCGTTTGGCGAATATGTTCCGTTTCGCTCAATCCTGCCATTTCCCAAGCTAACAGCTGGCCGAACAGATTTCTCCGCCGGTCCGGGGCCAAGAACCCTTGAAGTTCCTGGGATTCCAAGCTTTTCACCCTTGATTTGCTACGAGGTTATTTTCCCAGGTCACGTCATTGATGATCAAAATCGTCCTGAATGGCTATTAAATGTGACCAATGACGGTTGGTTTGGGGACAGTGCGGGCCCATATCAGCACATGGCAGCGGCACGTTTTCGAAGTGTCGAAGAAGGCCTTCCTTTGGTTCGTGCTGCCTATACGGGGGTATCGGTGATGTTCGATCCGTATGGAAGAAAACTGGCTGAACTGCCTTTAAGTACAAGAAATATATTGATTCACCCCCTTTTGAGTAATCAAAACCATACAACAGTATATTATTTGTGGCGCGATATACTATTTTACGGTATTGTATCCTTCCTCGCCGTTCTCGTTATGGGATATAATCGGTTTTTAAAATCCCTTTAAGCGGCTGTCTAAAGCACTGAACCGTCCATAGATTGTCCTAAGCATATAAGGGCGGATAGGTCGGAGTGAGAGAAGGAACAAGGCAGATGTCGCCTAAAGAAGAAGGTACTATTGTGAAAAACACCCGTGGTCGGGGCCGAGGCCGCACCGCCAATGGCAATCCAAACCCCGTTGACATTCACGTTGGCGCGCGCGTTCGGTTGCGTCGAACGCTTCTTGGCATGAGTCAGGAAAAATTGGGCGAGGCCATTGGGCTTACGTTCCAACAAGTTCAGAAATACGAACGTGGCGCAAACCGTGTTGGTGCATCGCGTCTTTATGATTTGTCACGTGTTCTTGAAGTGCCCGTATCGTTCTTCTTTGACGATATGCCTGATGAAATCGCGTCAAAATCGGTTCATCAGCGCCGCGAGATGTCCGAAAGCCCGGACCCGTTTGACAATGATCCGATGAACCGGCGTGAAACGCTTGAGCTCGTCCGTGCTTATTATCGCATAACCGATCCCAACCAGCGCAAGAAGATCTTTGAATTGGTCAAATCTATGGGGGCGATTGCCTCTGGCGATGCGGATCAGAAGTAAGTTCGTGTGACGTTAGATCGTAGTGAAAGGCGCGTTCCAAAATGATGAGGAATGCGCCTTTTTGTCCTCTGTTAAATTATAAGTTTTATATACAGTTTTTTGATTAAGCTTTTGCGTCGATGATGCTTGACCTTCAAAAGTCGATCAGGCAAAAGCGTCATGCAGTTTTAATAAATTTTGCAGATTGTGGACGGATTTGGACCGCTTGCCACCACACAAAAAAAGGCTAAGTGGGCGCTATCGATGCTGATCTGCATTGGGAGCCCTCCGGTCCAGTTTTGGAAACCCATTACCGGAGAAGGTCAATATGTCTCTTTCCGAATATCTTTTTACCAGTGAATCCGTTTCGGAAGGTCATCCGGACAAGGTTTGTGACCGCATTTCCGATTCCATCGTTGATGCATTTCTGGCGGCGGATGATGATTCGCGCGTGGCGGTTGAAACGCTTGCCACCACCAACCGCGTGGTCTTGGCAGGTGAAACCCGTGGTCCTGCAAGTGTGACCAAAGAAGTCATGATCGAAAAGGCCCGCGAAGCCATTCGCGCCATCGGTTATGAGCAGGAAGGTTTCCATTGGAAAACCGCCGAGATCGAATGCCATGTGCATGAGCAATCCGCCGATATCGCGCAGGGTGTTGATTCCGCGGGCGAAAAAGATCTCGGTGCGGGTGACCAAGGCATCATGTTTGGTTACGCATGTGACGAAACCGACGAATTGATGCCAGCTCCGATCCAATTTTCGCACCGTATTTTGCGCTCCATGGCGGAAGATCGCCACTCGGGCAAAGCAGCCGCTTTCGGTCCTGATGCCAAAAGCCAAGTCACCTTGCGCTATGTCGATGGCAAACCGGTTGGTGCAACATCCGTCGTGGTATCGACCCAGCATGCTGATGGTCTGAGCCAAGATGACGTGCGTGCAATGGTTCTGCCATACGTCGAAGCTGCCCTGCCAAATGGCTGGTTGCCTGCTTCTGACGAGATTTATATCAATCCGACGGGCCGTTTTGTTATTGGTGGTCCCGATGGTGATGCTGGTTTGACCGGACGTAAGATCATTGTGGATACTTACGGTGGCGCAGCTCCGCATGGTGGTGGTGCATTCTCGGGCAAAGACCCGACGAAGGTTGACCGTTCGGCTGCTTACGCAGCGCGCTATCTTGCGAAAAACGTTGTTGCTGCCGGCTTGGCTGAGCGTTGCACCATTCAGGTCGCCTATGCGATTGGCGTGTCAAAGCCGCTGGCGCTTTACGTCAATAATCATGGCACGGGCAATGTTGATGAAATCAAGTTGGGCAGTGTTCTGCGTGAGTTGATGGATCTAAGCCCTCGCGGTATTCGCGAACATCTTGCCCTGTGCAAGCCGATCTACACCCCGTCCTCTGCTTATGGTCATTTTGGCCGCAAGCCGACCGATGATGGTAAGTTCTCTTGGGAACGTACCGACCTTGTTGGCGATCTCAAGTCAGCATTCGGCGCCTAGGCAACAGCATTGCAAAAGGGCGATTTGCTAAAATTGCCGGACATGATATGACGCGGGCGGCTCCGAATGGTTTTGGAGCCGCCCGTTTGATTTTGATGCTTCGATTTTTTCGTTCCCGTTCTGACAGACAAGACAATGCGCAACAGTAACCGACCGATTCCAACACCGGACCGCCCGAACTTCTATGGCCGCCGTGGCAGTCGACCGCTTAAGGATACGCGGCGTGTGCTTCTTGACGCGCTAATGCCCAAGATCGGCATCAGCTATCCTGATCAGGACGGTGTTGACCCGAACGGCTATTTTGATGGCACCCCAGACCAGCTTTGGCTGGAAATCGGTTTTGGTGGCGGCGAACACTTGGCGGGTCAGGCGCAAGCAAACCCCCATGTCGGTATTATCGGGGCAGAGCCGTTTATGGATGGTGTCGGAAGCCTTGCCCGCCATATTGATGAGCGTGGGCTTACCAACGTGCGCATCGTTGCCGATGATTCGCGCCCGTTGCTCTATAAGCTTGTCGATGCTTGCTTTGATCGGGCCTTTTTGCTGTTTCCTGATCCGTGGCCGAAGAAGCGCCACGCGGAACGCCGCTTTATCGGGCCGAAAAACTTGGCCCTACTGGCGCGCCTTCTTAAAGATGGCGCCGAGTTCCGGGTCGCCAGTGACGATATGCAATATATTTCCTGGACGTTGCAGCATATGCACAATCATGCTGATTTCGAATGGTTGGCTGAAGGGGCAGACGATTGGCGTACCCCACCCCAAGATTGGGTTAAAACCCGCTATGAGCAAAAAGCGCTCCGTCAGGGTAAGAAATGCAATTATTTGCGTTTCCGCCGGAAACCACGCACAGCCTGACCTTAATTCTTATTTCTACGTGCCGCGTATCAGGCAAGCTCAAACGAACCCGCCCACTGAGGCGGGTTTTTCTTTGTCAAAGGTGTGGTGCGTTTTTTCATGTTTCGCTTAAGTTGATATTGAGAATGATTGTCATGTGCGATAGTGTGATTTGGACTACTATAGAACATCGCCCCTGAACCATGTCTGTTCACCCTGATACAGGTTGGTTCGAAACCAAGACCAAAGGCCCGACCCGTGTCACATTGGGATGTCAACAAACTCTTCCGCCTTTATCAAACGCGACTGCGGCATTTTGTGCAGCGGCGCAAGCTGTCATGGCATATGGCCGATGATATTGTGCAAGATACATTTTTACGTGTGGTCGCAACACCGTCCCTGCCAGAGCCGGAATTTGCCAAATCCTACTTGTATCGAACCGCAAACAACCTGGTGATCGATCATTTCCGTCGGGAAAGGATTTTAAGTTTTGTCACAGACGCCGATAAGGCGTTTGAGTTTGTTGCCGATGATACGCCGTCGCCCGAGCAAATTGCATGGTCGCGCCAAGAGCTTGCTCGGTTGCAGAAGATTCTCAAGACCCTTCCAAAACCCCAACGCGAGGTGTTCGTGCTCGCGAGGGTCGAAGGTCTCACATACGTTCAGATTGGTGAAAAGCTTGGTATTCCGAGCCAAACAGCATTCAGCCGCATGGTCCGTGCACTTAGCCTTGTTAAACAAGCAATGGATCAAGCTTAAAAAAAGTAACCTCATCATCAGAAATCTGTCGCGCTGGTTCGTTACAGGTGAAGGGTTGCTTGTTCGACCCGAACGTCTATCAAGCAACCGAAATGATGCGCCGTAATATCCATGAGCAAACTTGATCTTACCTCCGATCCAATATCAGAACAGGCGGCCTATTGGTTTGCCCTGCTTCTTGAGGGCAATGAAAGCGCCGAAGACCGTAAGGAATTTGCCCGTTGGATCGATCAGGATCCGCGTCACAAGGATGCATTTTCCCAGATTGACCGTCTCTGGAGCGGCAGTTCCAGTCTTGATTTCTCGCCGGCCAACCCGATTGGGCGTCGGGCTGTTTTAGGGGGATCTCTGGCTGCTATTCTTTTGGCGGCGGGTTGGGGAACCATGCGTTACCGCCCGTTTGCCGATATGACAACCGACACCGGCCAGCGCCGGGAAGTCACCCTGCCCGGTAATAATGGACGCAGCATCCTAGCAAGCAATACCGCCATCTCGTTTGTGTCGGACCGTGGCGTTCCCGGAGTCGAAATTCACAGTGGTGAAGCCTGGTTTGAGCACAATGCTGATCGCGGCGATTTCTTTGTCGTTGCGAAAGGTGGAAAAAGTTGGTCAGCCGGTGGACGGTTTGATGTCGCAGCTTATAACAATGACGTCACTGTTATTGCCCAAACCAATTCTTTGCAGCTTGAGCTTTCCGGGGCTGGGTATTCTGTCCCGCAGGGCAATGCGCTTTCGTATCGGGGGGCTGAGGTTGTCAAACCGTCTTATCGGATTGACGTCGCATCCGCACTTGCCTGGCGTGAAGGGCAGTTAATCTTTATGGGCGAACCGCTTGAGAACGTGGTCGCCATTCTAGAACGCTGGCAGCAAGGAAAGATCATGGTTCTTGGTGATCACCTTAAGCAACGGCCAGTCACATTGGTTGTTGATCTTGGACGGTTACATACTGTTTTGCCGGTTTTGGCGAAAGTATTGCAGGTCGATGTTTCGCAGTTCACGGAATATCTGACGGTTATTCGCGACGTCTAAAGACCATTTCAACCGCATCACGCCACTGATCAGCTTTTTAATGATAATGAAAATTAATTTCAAAAAAAGTTTGAACGATTTCAGATAAATGAATTCCCACCTCGTCTCAGAAAATAGTGAAATAACAATGCATCTCATTTGCATTGATCGTTATCAGGAGACGTGAGAAATGCTTTCAGGCGGGGTCATACGATGACCAATGGGTACAAAAGAATTCTAAATTCAAGGACATCTTTGGGTGGTTTCGGTCTTGTTGCCTTAACGGCATTCGGTGCCGCGGTGATGCCATCGCCATCCAATGCGCAGTCACAGAAGGTCACAGTGTCCCAATCAGTTGACACCGTGGAGGCAGCACAAGCAGCTGCTGGCAGTGCAGTACTGCCAAATACCGTTTATCGGTTTGATATTGATGCCCAGCCACTTGCAACGGCATTGGTTGCATTTTCTCGAATATCGGGCATTGACGTCGTGCTTGACGGTCGTTTGCCAGAAGGTGCGCAAAGCATTGCTGTCCAGGGGCAACAGACAGCCTCTGATGCGCTGGATCGGTTATTATCGCAAAGCGGCTTGGATTGGGCAGCAATGGGGCCGACAACGATTAGGGTAATCGATCCCGTTTCGTCCGTGACTGGCGATGCTCCAACCCTTACCGCCCCGGTACGGGTGACAGCAACCACGCGCGCCCTTGGACCAAATGGTACCCCGGATGGCGTTTTTGAAACGCCAGGATCGGTTGCCGTCATTACGCGCGAAAGCATGCGTAAATCACCGGTCCGTGAAGCACGCGAGATTTTTAACAATGTTGCTGGCGTCGACATCTCGAATGATGCGCGTGATCCGGGATTGACCGTCAATGTCCGTGGGCAGCAGGAAATGGGCCGCGTGAATGTCAATATTGACGGGGCACGTCAGAACTATAATCAGCTTACCCATGGAACGACTTCGCGTGTCTATATCGATCCAGCTTTGTTGGCTGAAGTGGAAATCGAAAAATCCAATTTGACGCAAAATGGCGGTGCTGGTGCGTCGGCGGGTATCGTGACGATGCGCACTTTAAACACGCAGGATATCCTTGACGATGGCGAAGATTGGGGTGGCAAGGTCAATATCAGCCACGGCACCAACAGCTATGATTTTGGCGGTGATGTATCTGCAGGGTATCGTGTCTCGCCTAAACTGGATGTTGCTGCGGCCATAAGCCGCAAAGTGGTTGGCAACTACCGCGCCGGTGCCCACAATCCGGGTTTATTTACGTCGGGTATTGGGAAATTTTATTCGACGGAAAACTCGCGTCCAAAATATACCTTCCTTCGCCAGACATCCGGGCTTCTGAAGGCAAATGTTTATTTAAATGACGATCAGGAGCTTAATCTTGGTTATGTCGGGTCAATGAGCGATTACGCCAAGACAAACGATGTAAACAACATTTATACGGATTTCAATGAAACCGAAACACATACGCTTACGGCCAAACATAATTGGAATCCGGGATCAGATCTTATCAATCTAAATTCCAGTTTGTATTGGACAAGAACTGAAAACCATCAATTTCGGCCCGCACGCTTTAGTGCTTCGGGAGCCGTGACGACAGACTCATTTGATAACCATTACACGCTTGATACGACAGGTGCTGATATTTCCAACCGCAGTGATATCGCATTTGACAAGATCGGTGATGGACTCAGCAGCATCAGCTTCGATTACGGTAGCGAGTTGTTTCACGACAGAGCCAAGACAACGGCAGATATGGGTGGACAGGGAGGTTACGGTGCTTCCTATCAGGTCGAAGGGTCCACGCCGAGCGGTGAACGCGACGTTTACGGTGGTTATGTGAACGCCACTTACGGTTGGAATGACATGTTCAGTCTTACTGGCGGTCTTCGATATGACCGATACGACCTGAATGGGGACGCATTCTGGTGCGAGACCGTCGCCGCATCTGGAAACCTTTGTTCGGATGGCGGAACTCCGCTTGATATTGATCTTTCAGAAAGCAAGGTTTCCCCGAGTTTTGGTGCAAGTATTTCGCCCATCGAGGGGGTTCAGTTTTTTGCCAATTATCGCGAAAACATGCGGGCACCGACAATTCAGGAAGCGATGTTAAGTGGTGACCATATCGGCAATGTCGGTATTCCATTCTATTCGAACGCAAACTTGAAAGCCGAAGAATCCGAAACCAAGGAGATTGGCGTTAATTTCAAGTTTGATAATGTTCTTCAGAAAGGGGATGGCTTCCGCGCCAAGGTCGCATATTTCAGATCGAAGATTGAGAATTACACGACAATTGCATATGTCCCGCAGCCGACAACCGAAGTCGCAATTCCCCGCCTTCTGATTGAGAGTAAGATGGCTGCAGCAATGGTCAACCTTACGGATCCTGTTTACGTCAACGGGACGGAGATGGAACTGTCCTATGATGCCGGGGAATATTATCTCGGCGGGACGCTTACCCTGTCTGATATGGATCTTCAGGGGGACTATAATCCGTTTGTTCTTGATGCCGATTATGATCAATATGCCAATACTGGCTTAAGCCCGCTTGGTGTCGGTGATCCGATTTATGGCGGCAGCAATCAGCTATACGGGATCTATGCGACACCAAAACGCAAATATACGCTTGATGGTGGCGTTCGGCTTTTTGATCAGGATCTGGTGGCTGGCATGCGCGCGACTTTTGTCTATCCACAAGACAATTTCGGCAGTAGCAGCTCGTCTAGTATCGTCGGACAGTACTTTAAATATCGTATTTTCGACTTCTACAGCTCATACGAAATCAACGAAAACGTCACGGTTCGATTTGCTGTGAATAACATGTTTGACGAGGGCTATGTCCAAGGGACCGGTGGCACTTACGCGCCGTCGCCCGGACGTACAGCAGTGATCACACTCAGCGGTAATTTTTAGACCGCTTTCACATTTGTTGCCATATTCGCCGGTCAGGAACGCCTGACCGGCCATTTGGCGTGTTCTGGTTAAGTATTTGTTTTTAAACGATTATTTTGTTGACTCTTTGTTGTAATGAGAGTCATTCTCATGTCGTTGTCCGTTGGTTGGGCAATAACATGACAGGAGAAATCAAAATGACGGCTACGATTAATTTGAATGCAGATTCCTCTGGAAACGGTGTTGACCTGCATGGTGTGTTTGAAGATTTCAACGCGAACTTTTCGCTTGGCTCAGGCAACCACGGATCCTTCTATGATGGTGCTCTGCCCGGCGGCATGGGTGGGACGCAATATTATGCGGCGGATATGGATAGTAGTAGTTCATATACCGGTGGCGTTCTCGCAACTGCCGGGGCGACTGATTTTGCCTATGACCAAAGCTCCCACACCATTACCGGTGATCTCGAAGGTTTTTCCTTTGGCAGTACCCGCGCATATGACGCCACTGCCGGTCAGTACGAATTTTCGGATTCTTCGGTTGATATTGCGAATCTGGGTATTTCGGGAAGCGACACCAACAGCGTGCTCACCGGCATCTATACCGGAAGCACTTCCACACTTGAATCTGCTCTGGATCAAGGTGTCGAAATCAACGGCAGTACCGGGGATGATGTCATCGGAGGTTGGGCTGGCGATGATGTTCTGACCGGCAATGGTGGTGCGGATATCTTTGAATTCGATACGTCGTCCGATTTTGGTGACGATACCGTGAACGATTTTACCGATGGTACCGACCTTCTTGATATTGATTATGCCTCAGTCACGGTTGCTGATGATGGCAACGGCAATGCGCTGATCACCCATGACAATGGCACGATCACGCTGACCGGTGTTGATTACACCGATATCGACGCAACTGACTTCGTTTAACAAAACGGCCCGTCCCACAAGCGGCGGAACGGGCACAATGTCTTGATTGCAGGGTGTCGCGTAACAGCGACACCCACCCCACCATAAAACATCTTTGGAATATAAAAAACGTGTTTGGCAAATCTTCTGCCCAAAGCACTGCGCACAGTGCATCCCAATCACCAATTGGATCGGCGATTGCGTCATTGCGTCGCGTGTTTTGGGTTGTTGCGGGATTAAGTGGCGTCTCAAACTTGCTGATGCTGACAGGCCCGCTTTTTATGCTCCAGGTGTATGATCGGGTTTTGGCCAGTCAGAGTGTCCCGACCTTGCTGGCCTTGGTTTTGTTGATGATTGGTCTTTATCTGTTTTTGGGCAGTGTGGATGCGCTGCGTGCACGGATGCTGGTTCGTATTGGCTGGCGTGTGGACGAACAAATTGGCCCAAAGGCACTCGCACAAACGCTGGCCATTCGGCTGCGCAATGGTCGGGATATGGCCCGCCCGCTTAACGACCTTGATCAAATTCGCCAATTTCTAAGCGGTGCCGGACCGATTGCTATTTGCGATTTGCCGTGGATGCCACTTTTTTTGGGAATTGTGTTTGTTTTTCATCCTTGGCTTGGCGTGCTGGCACTGGCTGGCGGGGTTGTTTTAATCATTCTGACATTGATCAGCGAATGGACAACTCGCAAAAAAGTAGCGCAGATGAATGCGCAAACCACTGCGCGCAACAACCTTGTCGAGGCCGGTTGTCGCAATGCCGAAGCCATCCGAGCAATGGGAATGTTGGCAGCGTTTAGGCGGCAATGGGCGACCCTCAATGATCGGTATTTGAGCGATAACACCGCTGTCGGTGACGTAAATTCAACCTTTTCGGCCTATATAAAGGTGATCCGTTTGGCTTTGCAGTCCGGTGTCCTTGCCCTTGGTGCCTATCTTGCGATTGCCCAGGAAGTCACGCCGGGGGCGATGATTGCAGCGTCTATTTTAACCGCACGGGCGCTGTCGCCCGTCGAGCAAGCAATTGCCAACTGGCGTGGATTTGTATCAGCCAGGCAATCGCGCGATCGTCTTGATCAGATACTCGGCACTCAGGAAACGGAGTGCGACCGTCTTGAATTGCCCGCCCCAAAAGAAAGTTTAATGGTTTCAAACCTTGTGGTTGCCACCCCGGGTGGGAAAGCCGCAACCCCGCAAAAGGTCCTGTTGCGGGTCAATGAATTGACGCTGAAGGCCGGGGACGGTTTGGGAATTATCGGTCCAAGCGGATCTGGAAAATCGACCCTTGGACGGGCCATTTTGGGGATGGGCACAATCCGTGGCGGTACCATCCGTCTGGATGGCGCGGAATTATCGCATTGGGATCCGGACCGTTTGGGTCGTTATATTGGGTATCTGCCACAAGATGTCGAACTGTTTGATGACACGGTTGCGCGCAATATTGCCCGTCTGATGCCAGATGCCCGGTCCGACGATATCGTATCGGCTGCGCGCGCGGCCGGAGTGCATGATCTGATCCAATCTTTGCCAAATGGTTACGATACCCGGGTTGGGGCCGGTGGTGTTGTTTTGTCGGGGGGTCAACGCCAGCGGATCGGCTTGGCGCGTGCCCTGTTTGGTGATCCGTTTCTGATTGTCCTTGATGAACCCAATTCAAATCTTGATGGCGCGGGCGAACAGTCCCTTTTGCAGGCGGTTCGAGATGCACGCGCGCGTGGGGCCATTGTTGTTTTGATTGCCCACCGACCGGGTGCGCTGGCGACGGTCAATTTAACAACCATCATTCAGGATGGGCGTCAGGTCGCATTTGGCGCCCGCGATGACATCTTGCGCAAGACCGTGCGACAAGTGGGAGAAATGGCATGATCGGTATCGGCCATAAACTGCTTGCTGGGCTTGGCAATGACAACGTTCAAAATACCAACTTTTCTGCCGCACAGCGCACCTTGCAAAGTCACATGGTGTGGGGCGGCGGACTTGTTCTTGCCCTGATGTCCGGGATCATTGTGTGGTTGTTTTCAGCCCAGCTTTCCGGTGCGGTCGTGGCGCCGGGGAAAATGGTTGTCGAGAGTAACGTCAAAGATGTTCAGCACGCAGATGGCGGCATTGTCGGTGAAATTCATGTTCATAACGGGGATCGGGTCAAGGCCGGGGATCTTCTGATCCGGCTGGATGATACGATGGCGCGTGCCAGCCTTGGTATTGTGAATTCCCAGCTTGATGCGCTAAGCGCCCGTCGCATGCGTTTGATCGCCGAGCGTGACCTTCGCGATGATTTTGTCCAACCTGAGATTTTCAAAAATCGCCATCAGAACGCAAACCTTTCTGATCTTGTCGCGGCCGAGCAGCGCCTGTTTGCTGCACGCCGCGATAGTCTGAAGGGTCAAAAGCAACAGCTTGCGCAAAAACTGGCGCAGCTTTCCGAGACGGTGACGGGCTTAAGCGCCCAGAAAACGGCGAATGAAGAAGAACGCAGACATATTGTCGATGAGCTTGGCGGCCTAGAGACACTGTTTGCCAAGCAACTTGTGCCAATTACGCGGGTTGCGGCATTGCGGCGGGAACGGGCCCGCCTTGATGGGACGCATGGGGAGCTTAGTGCGCAGATCGCGGCAACCCATATGCAGATTTCTGAAACACAAATGCAGATTTTGCAAATTGACCGCGAACGCCAGACCGAGGTTCTGTCGCAATTAACCGAGATTGATCAGCAACTGGCCGAACTGTTGCAACGCCAGATCGCCCTGAATGACCAATTGCGTCGGATCGATATACGGGCCCCCTATGACGGTACGGTTTACCAAATGGCGGTTCATACCGTCGGTGGTGTAATTGCCGGCGGTGACCGCATTATGGGGATTGTGCCTGATCGTGATGAATTGGTGATCGAGGCACGGGTTCATCCGCGTGATATTGAGCAAGTGATGCCGGGCCAGTCTGCAATGCTGCGATTTACCGCCTTTAATCAGCGCACAACACCGGAATTATCGGGCAAGGTGGCCCGGATTTCGGCGGACCTTGATCGTGATGAGCTGACCGGCGAAAGCTATTATGTGGTGCGTGTCCGCATCGGCGCTGGCGAAGTTGCCAAGCTTGGGGGACAGGAACTGGTGCCGGGCATGCCGGTTGAGACCTTTTTGGCAACCGGCGAGCGTTCAGCCCTTAGTTATCTGTTCAAGCCCTTGTCTGATCAGTTCGCCCGCGCCTTTCGCGAAGATTAAGCGAAATGTCGATAATGTCGGGCAAGGATCAGATATCCGTGTCTCAGGATCGTTTCAGACTCTAGGGGGCCGACGGACATCCGTTGGCCAAAATAAACCGGGTCTAAACGAGGGACTTTGATGTGAACGAGATAACGCAGGTCGACCTGAAGCCTTCATTGGCCGATGCACCAACCCGATTGGCAGATTTAAAGCAATCAACGCGCAGTGATCATCAAAGTGTCGATGACATGGTGATGGAAATGGCGCCGTTTGATAGCCGTGCAAACTACGCTCGGTTTTTGCGTCTGCAGTATATCTTTCATAAGGCGATGCTGCCGCTTTATCAGGCGAAAGACCTGAACCAGTTGATGCCGGGTCTTGCCGCGCGCAGCCGATATGATGCGGTGTCAAAGGATCTTGCCGATCTTGGATGCGCTATACCTGCGGGCGGGAGTCGGGACGAGATACCCCAGACAGGTATCTCACGAATTGGTTGGCTTTATGTCTGCGAAGGATCGTCACTTGGTGCGGCCTTTTTGTTCAAGGCGGCGGCGGGAATTGGCCTTGGGGCCGATTTCGGCGCACGTCATTTGGCCGCGCATAGCGATGGTCGGGGCCGGCATTGGCGGGAATTTGTGACCCAAGTCAACGGCTTGTCACTAGATGCCAGCGAAGAACAAGCCGTGCGCGATGGTGCGTGTGCTGCTTTTGCGTTCTTTCGCAACTTGTTGACGGTCGAGGCAGCAGGCAACGCGAATTGACAATCCCACGGTTGAAAGGCGGGCGCTTTGGGTATCCTGACTTGATTTCTGCGCAAACCGGCTGTATAAAGCCGCCAAGCTTTTTGTAAAACCGGACAAAGAGTGGGCCTCGCGCCCGCTCTTTTGTGCATTTTGGGGTATGGCATCGCTATATGGCCGAACTGATTGGACAGCAGTTAAAAGACCCGTTGATGGCGAAGGTCACGGAAATCATCGAACCGTCGATCAACGCGCTGGGTTTTGAACTTGTCCGCGTCTCCATGACCGGACAGGACCACAATATCCTGCAGATCATGGTAGATCATGCGGATGCCAAAGGCCGCATCACTGTTACTGAATGCGCCGAAGTCAGCCGAACTGTATCTGCCCTGATGGATGTCGAGGATCCGATTTCGGGTGCTTATCACCTTGAAGTTAGCTCCCCGGGGATCGACCGCCCGTTAACCCGTGCACCGCATTTTGAAGTGTGGAAGGGGTTTGAGGCAAAGGTCGAACTTGCGATGGCCAAAGACGGCCGTCGCCGTTTCAGCGGTTTGCTGGACGGGATTGAAGATAATGCGGTCGCCCTGATTGTCGATGGCGAACGTGTCTTGTTGCCGCTGGCCGATATCGCAAAGTCGAAATTGGTGCTGACGGATGAATTGATCGCGCATGTCACCGGCGACCGCCGGAATGACGACACCGCAGAATAGAGGTTGGATATGGAAGCCACTTCGGGAATGCCACGGCCAGAACTTTTGCAGGTTGCTGATGCCGTTGCCCGTGAAAAGGGCATTGATCGTGATGAAGTTCTTGGCGCAATGGAGCAGGCCATTCAGAAGGCTGGCCGTTCCAGATATGGCCATGAGCATGATATCCGTGCCCATATTGACCGGAAAACGGGCGAAATCAAACTCGCACGTTTCGTCGAAGTTACCGATGATATCGAAAACGACTTCACCCAAATGTCGCTCGAGCAGGCGCGCATTCGTGACGAAAATATCAATCTGGGTGAATACCTGATTGATCCGTTGCCGCCGATTGACTTTGGACGTATCGCTGCACAGACCGCCAAACAGGTGATCGTTCAGAAAGTGCGCGACGCAGAGCGTGAACGTCAGTTTGAAGAATACAAAGACCGTGCTGATGAAGTCATCAACGGTTTGGTCAAGCGTGTTGAATTTGGCAACGTTCTGGTCGATATCGGCCGTGCTGAAGCCATCCTGCGCCGCGAAGAACTGATCCCGCGTGAAACGGTGCGTCAGGGTGATCGCGTTCGCGCAGTCATCCTTGATGTTCGTCGTGAACAGCGTGGCCCGCAGATCTTCTTGTCGCGGACCCATCCTGCTTTCATGGCAAAATTGTTTGCCCAGGAAGTGCCGGAAATCTACGACGGTATTATCCAGATTAAATCGGTTGCCCGTGATCCGGGTTCGCGCGCGAAAATTTCGGTTCAGTCGTCAGACACCTCGATCGATCCGGTCGGTGCCTGTGTCGGTATGCGTGGTTCACGTGTACAGGCTGTTGTTGCCGAATTGCAGGGCGAAAAAATCGATATCATTCAGTGGTCGGAAGACCCGGCAACTTTCGTTGTGAACGCATTGGCCCCGGCCGAAGTCACCAAAGTTGTTCTGGATGAAGAAACCAATCGCATCGAAGTCGTTGTGCCTGATGATCAGCTGAGCCTGGCCATTGGTCGTCGCGGTCAGAACGTGCGTCTGGCATCCCAGCTGACCGGTTGGGATATCGACATTCTGACCGAAGAAGACGAAAGCGAACGTCGTCAGGAAGAAGCGCGCAAGCGTGCGGAAATGTTCATCAAAGCCCTTGATGTTGATGAAGTTATCGCCCATCTCCTGGTCGCCGAAGGCTTTACCTCGGTCGAGGAAGTTGGCTATGTGCCGTTGGCCGAGTTGGCAGAAATCGAAGGTTTCGAAGAAGAAATCGCCGAAGAACTGCGCAACCGTGCCCGTACCTTCCTGTCGGACGAGGCAGAACGACTTCAGAAGCGTCGTGAGGAACTTAAAGTTTCTGATGATCTGGTCGAATTTAACGGCCTGTCATTGGCGGTTGTTGTTCGCCTTGGCGAGAATGACGTCAAAAATCTTGAAGACTTCGCCGATCTGGCAAGTGACGAGTTGATCGAATTTGTTGGCGATGCCGACAACATCACCTTGGATCAGGCCAATGACATGATCATGGAAGCCCGTCGCAAGCTTGGCTGGTTCGATGGTCTTGAAGAAGAGACCACTGAAACCGCCGAAGATGCGGTCGAGGGTGAACAGGCCTAAGGCCGATCGGAGGACGCCATGTCGCATCGCAAAGGCGGCAAGGTAGCCGAGGTTCCGGAACGCCGGTGTATCGTCACCGGCGAAGTCCGGCCCAAGGAAGATCTTCTCAGGGTTGTGATCGGACCAGATGGTTCGGTCGTTCCCGACCTTGAAGAACGGTTACCGGGACGGGGATTATGGTTGTGCCCGTCGCGGGATGTGATAAATACCGCTTGTGCAAAGAATGCCTTTGCCCGGGCGGCACGGCAAAAAGTCGTGATCGACTCCGAGCTTGCAGACCGGATCGAACAGCTGCTTACGCAGAAATGTCTTGATCTGTTGTCGCTTGCACGACGTGCCGGTCAAGCCGTTGCCGGGTTTGAAAAAGTACGTGCCCAGATTGCTGAGGGTGCGGCGATGATATTGGCAGCACGCGATGGTGCTGCGGACGGAAAATCCAAGATCGAGGCCAAGGCCCGGTATCTGCCGATTTATTCCGTTCTGGACGCTGCTGAAATCGGCGCGGCTTTTGGTCGCGAAAAAGCAGTACATGTGGCCGTTGCGCCAGGAGGCTTGGCTAAACAGCTGGGTCGTTCCTTGAAGCGGCTTGAAGGATTTCGCGCAGTCTGACAACAGGCATGCGCCGGACGGACAGGACAGGATCGACATGTGAAGTTGATCCCGCAGGAAATGAGGAAGTTGGACGGATTATGAGTGATCGCGATCAGGAGAAGAAACCGCTGAGCCTCAACAGATCGAAACTTGAATTGAGCAAGACGGTCGAGGCAGGGCAGGTTCGCCAAAACTTCTCACACGGACGGTCCAAATCTGTGACCGTCGAAGTGCGCAAGAAGCGGACATTCGAAAAGAACGAATCCGGCCGCTTCCGTGAAGTGAAAAAGGATCTCGTGGCAGAGGAGCCGCAAGCGGCACCGGAAGCCAAGCCAGAGCCGGAAGTTAAAAAAGAACCGGCTAAACAAGCCAAGAAACGCCCGGTCGTTGAAGACCACGGCAATCTTACCAACAGCGAGCGTGCCACCCGTATGGCTGCTTTGAAGGCTGCTGAAGAGCGCCGCAAGCAGGAAGAGGCCGAAGCTGAGGTGCGTGCGCGCGAAGAAGCTGCACGCAAAGTCGAAGAAGAAGCGCGTAAGGCCGAAGAAGCGAAAGCTGCTGAGAAAGCAGAAGAAGCATCGCCGAAAGACGATTCTGTTTCTGTCGAAGATGTCGAGAAATCGATTGCTGCTTCGACGGCAAAAGGCAAAACGTCCAAACCAAAACCGGTTGGTAAACCAAAAGCCGCTGAGGAAATCATGCCCGGCGAGCCGGCGGAACCGCTTGTGCCTGAGGAACGTCGCCGTGCAGCGCCGGCCGCAGCCAAGACCAAAAGCCGCAAGGAAATTGACGAAGAAAATGCCCGTCTGGCAGCGCGTAAGCGCGCCGAGGAAGAGGCAAAAGGCGGTGCTGCGCGCGCCAAAACTGATGATGGGCGCCGTCGCGGCAAACTGTCGATCAACAATGCCATGAGCGGTGACGAAAGTGGTCGTCGTCGTTCGATGGCATCGATCAAACGCCAGCAGGCAAAAGCAAAGGCCCGTGCCCAGGGTCCGCAAAAACCTAAGGAGAAAGTCGTGCGTGATGTGGTCGTCCCTGACGTCATTACCGTTCAGGAACTTGCCAACCGTATGGCTGAACGTGCTGCAGATGTAATCAAGTGCCTGATGGGCATGGGCGTTATGGCCACCATCAACCAGAGCCTTGATCCGGATACTGCACAGCTTGTTGTCGAAGAATTCGGCCATAACATGAAACGTGTTTCGGACGCTGATATCGAAGAATCGCTGGTATCTGTTGATGAAAATGACGATCAGCTGGTCGGCCGTCCGCCGGTCGTGACCGTCATGGGCCACGTTGACCACGGTAAAACCTCTCTGCTTGATGCCCTGCGCGCAACCGACGTTGCCAGCGGTGAAGCCGGTGGTATTACCCAGCACATTGGTGCGTATCAGGTCACCATGGCGACCGGTGCGAAAATCACCTTCATCGATACCCCGGGCCACGCTGCATTTACCGAAATGCGTTCGCGCGGTGCGAAGGTTACCGATATCGTTGTTCTTGTTGTTGCTGCCGATGACTCGGTCATGCCGCAAACGATCGAAGCCATTAGCCACGCCAAGGCTGCTGGTGTTCCGATGATTATTGCGATCAACAAAATCGACAAGCCGGGTGCGGATGTCTCACGCGTTAAGACCCAGCTGCTTCAGCATGAAGTCGTGGTCGAGGAAATGGGCGGTGACGTCCAGGCTGTTGAAGTTTCGGCGAAACAGCGTCTTGGCCTGACCGAGCTTGAAGAAGCCATCTTGCTGCAGTCTGAGGTTCTTGACCTTAAAGCCAATCCGAAACGTGTTGCCGACGGCGTTGTCGTCGAAGCCCGTATGGAAAAAGGCCGTGGTCCAGTTGCAACCGTTCTGGTTCAGCGCGGCACTTTGAAAACCGGTGATATCTTTGTTTCCGGTGCTGAGTGGGGCCGTGTACGTGCCTTGATCGATGATCACGGTACCCGTGTTGCCGACGCCATTCCGGGCATGCCTGTTGAGGTCACCGGCCTGAACGGTGTTCCGTCGGCTGGTGATGACTTCGTGGTTGTCGAAAACGAAGCCAAAGCACGTGAAGTTTCTGATTTCCGTCAGCGTCGTATCCGCGAAACGCAGGCTGCGGCGATGAAGAAATCCGCACTTGAAAACATGTTCGCACAAAGCGGCGAAGTTAAAGAACTTCCGATCGTCATCAAAGGTGACGTGCAGGGTTCTGTCGAAGCCCTTATCGGCACCTTGCAGAAGCTTGGTAACGAAGAAGTTTCGGTTCGCGTCCTGCACAGTGGCGTTGGCGGTATCAACGAGTCGGATGTCACCCTTGCCCGTGCATCGAATGCGTTGATCATCGGCTTTAACGTGCGTGCGAACCAGCAGGCCCGTGAACAGTCACGCCGCGACAACGTGGATATTCGTTACTATTCGATCATCTATGATGTTGCAGATGACATCAAAAAGATGCTGTCGGGTATGCTGTCACCAGAAGTTCGCGAGAAGTTCCTGGGTTACGCCGAAATCCGCGACCTGTTTACCATCTCTGGCAACAAGATCGCCGGTTGTATGGTTACCGAAGGTACCGTCAAACGTGGTGCGGGTGTCCGCCTTCTGCGCGACAACGTTGTCATCCACTCGGGCGAACTCTCGACCCTGCGTCGCTTCAAGGACGAAGTCAAAGAAGTCCGTGAGGGCTATGAATGTGGTATGTCCTTCGCCAAGTATAATGATCTGCAGGTCGGCGATGTGATCGAGTGCTTCGAAAACGAGGAAATCGCTGTCGAACTGTAAGGCGGTGAGGAACGAAATGGCGAAGCAACCAGCCAAAGCACCAAGTCAGCGACAGCTTCGCGTGGCGGAAGAAATCCGCCAGGCGCTGTCGCAGGCATTGGAACGCGGTGATATTTACGAACCGGAACTGACCCGGCGCCCGGTTACCATTACGGGCGTCAGTCTTTCACCGGATATGCGCAATGCGATGATCTCCTTCACGCCACTTGGCGGGGGGGACGCGGAAAGCTCGCTTAAGGCTTTGACGCGTCAGAAAGGTCATCTGCGCAACCATGTGGCCCAAAAGGTGCACATGAAATATGTGCCTGCATTGCGATTTGTCGAAGACAAAAGTTTTGATGTCGCGGATCATATCGGCGCCTTGTTGCGCGATCCGCACGTGGCCCAAGATATTTCGGATAACGGTTCAAATGAGCCGGAAAATGAGGACGACTGATGGCGCGTCGTCGTCGCGGGAATAGTATTAATGGCTGGCTGGCCGTCGATAAGCCCCTTGAGATCACGTCATCGACTGTGGTCAATCAGGTGCGTCGTCTGTTAGATGCGGCCAAGGCTGGACACGGTGGGACTCTTGACCCGCTGGCGTCTGGTGTGTTGCCAATTGCCTTTGGCGAAGCGACCAAAACGGTTGCATATGTCATGGATGGCAGCAAAAGTTATCGTGTGACGCTGAAATTCGGCGAAGCACGCAGCACGGATGATGCAGAAGGCGACGTTATTGAAACGTCCGACCATCGTCCGAGCGCAGACGAAATTAAGGCTGTGCTGAATGAATTCATTGGTGAAATTCAGCAGGTGCCGCCAAAGTTTTCGGCGATCAAGGTCAATGGCAAGCGTGCCTATGATCTGGCGCGCCGCGATGAAGACGTGGTGTTAAAACCGCGTCCGATTCTGATCAAGGATCTTCGACTGGTCGACATGCCAGATCGCGATCATGCTGTGTTCGATGTTGTATCGGGCAAAGGGGCATATATGCGATCTTTGGCGCGCGATATTGCGCTGCGCCTTGGGACTGTCGGCTATATCGCCGGGCTTCGCCGTACGTCGGCGGGGCCATTTTCGGAAGGTGATTCCATTCGTTTGCAGGATCTGCTCGAAATGGACCCCGAAGAGGTGTTGAAGAAAATGCTTCCGGTTGAGACCGCGCTGGACGACATCCCGGCGCTGGCCCTGACCGAAGTCGAGGCGCAACGCCTTTCATCTGGCCAATCCGTTGGATTGTTGCCGGTTGCAAAGCGAAGTGCCCTCGAAAACCCCGTCGTGCAGGACGAGATCGTCTGTGCCATGCTCAATGACCGCGCTGTTGCGTTGGCTGAGATAAGTGGTGGCGAAATTCGACCTGTGCGTGTTTTTAATCTCTAAAGGCGAAAGGATGCCTGATGTCGATTACTGCTGAACGCAAATCCGAGCTGATCAAAGAATTTGGTCAGAAAGAAGGTGACACCGGTTCCCCCGAAGTACAGGTTTCAATCCTGACCGAACGGATCAAGAACCTTACCGAGCACATGAAAGAGCACAAGCACGACTTCCATAGCCGTCGTGGTCTTCTCATGATGGTTGGTCAGCGTCGCCGTCTGCTCAAGTATCTGCAGCGCAAAGACCAGTCGCGTTACGAGACGATCATTGAACGTCTCGGCATTCGCCGCTGATTTCGAACTGCGGCGGAGGGTCACCTCCGCCGTCGTTTTTTATTGCTCCGGTGGATCGGGGCACGAGAAGTAAGGTCGGATGGGCCGACCAGATGCTTAATCCGGACCCATTAATTATGACGCTGTTACGAAAGCCTCATGATTAATGTGTTCGGAACTCGTGTACGAATATGGGTCCGCCAGAGGTTTGTAAGAGGAAGAGAAAAATAATGTTTAATGTCGTCCGTAAGGAAATGCAGTGGGGCAATGCCAAACTGACCCTTGAAACCGGTAAAATTGCCCGTCAGGCTGATGGTGCGGTTAAGGTCACCCTTGGTGAAACCGTTGTTCTTTGTACTGCTGTTGGCGCAAAACAGCCGCGCCCGGATGTCGACTTTTTCCCGCTGACCGTGAACTACCAGGAAAAAGCATTTGCCGCTGGCAAAATCCCGGGGGGGTTCTTTAAGCGTGAAGGCCGTCCGTCGGAAAAAGAAACCCTTGTTTCGCGTTTGATCGACCGTCCGATCCGCCCGCTGTTCCACCCGCTGTATCGTAACGACACCCAGATCGTTTGTACCGTTCTGTCCCACGACATGGAAAACGACCCGGATGTGGTTGCCATGATTGGTACGTCTGCGGCATTGACCATTTCTGGTCTGCCGTTCCTCGGCCCGATTGGTGCGGCACGTGTTGGTTACAAAGACGGTGAGTACATCCTCAATCCGGCGACCGATACGATCAAAGAAGGCGATCTTGATCTTGTTGTTGCGGGTACCCGCGATGGCGTGATGATGGTTGAGTCCGAAGCATCCGAGCTTTCTGAAGAAGTTATGCTTGGCGCTGTTAAATTCGGTCACGATCAGTTCCAAGGCGTTCTCGACCTGATCATCGATCTGGCCGAAGATGCAGCCAAAGAACCGCGTGCGGTTGCAGAACTGCCAGAAGGTTATGACGCGCTGGTCGAAAAAATTGCTGGTCTTGGCACCGATGCCCTGACCCAGGCATATAGCCACGTTGTCAAACAGGAACGTTCGGCTGCTGTTTCGGCTGCCAAAGCTGAAATCGTCGAGAAACTCGGTGATGATGTTCCGGACGCGCTGAAAGGCAAAGTTTCGTCGATCATTAAGGATCTGGAAAAAGACATCGTTCGCGGTGCGATCCTGAAAACCGGCAAACGTATCGATGGCCGTACCGGTGCCGACGTTCGTCCGATCATGGGCGAAGTTTCGGTTCTGCCGCGTTCGCATGGCTCGTCGATCTTCACCCGTGGTGAAACTCAGGCGCTTGCCGTTGTGACCCTTGGTACTGGCCAGGACGAACAGATCGTTGATGCGCTTGACGGTGAATACCGTGAAAGCTTCATGCTGCATTACAACTTCCCGCCGTACTCGGTTGGTGAAGCTGGCCGTATGGGTTCGCCGGGCCGTCGTGAAATCGGTCACGGTAAACTGGCATGGCGCGCGTTGCATCCGTTGATGCCGACCAAAGACGTCTTCCCGTACACCACCCGTATTGTTTCGGAAGTAACCGAATCAAACGGTTCGTCTTCGATGGCGACGGTTTGCGCAAGTTCGCTTGCCATGATGGATGCCGGTGTTCCGCTGACGCGTCCGGTCGCAGGTATTGCGATGGGCCTGATCAAAGAAGCCGACGATTTTGCTGTTCTGTCTGACATCATGGGTGATGAAGATCACCTTGGTGACATGGACTTTAAAGTTGCGGGTACCGAAAATGGTATTACGTCGCTACAAATGGACATCAAAATCACTTCGGTGACCGCTGAGATCATGCAGATTGCATTGAAACAGGCACGTGATGGCCGTTTGCACATCCTTGGCGAAATGTCCAAGGCGCTTCCGGAAGCACGTGGTGAAGTTTCGGGCAACGCACCGACCATTACCCAGTTCTCGATCCCGAAAGACAAAATTCGTGATGTCATCGGTTCGGGCGGTAAGGTCATTCGCGAAATCTGCGAAGAAACCGGCGCGAAAGTCGATATCGAAGATGATGGTTCGATCACCGTCGCACATACCGATGGTGCAAAAGGCAAACAAGCAGTCGATTGGATCAAGTCCATCGTTGCGGAACCTGAATTGAATCATATCTATGATGGTAAGGTCGTTAAGGCCGTCGATTTTGGTGCGTTCGTGAACTTCTTTGGCGCACGTGACGGTCTGGTTCACATTTCCGAACTGGCACCTGAGCGTGTCAAACAGGTTTCGGACATCGTGAAAGAAGGCGACGCTGTAAAAGTCAAAGTCATCGGTTTCGATGATCGCGGTAAGATCAAACTGTCGATGAAACGTGTCGACCAGGAAACCGGTGCTGACCTCGACGCAGGCGACGCCGAATAAGCAACTTGAATGCCGGACGACGATAAAAACGAAACGTCGTCCGGCAGTCATAGCGATGCAGGGGTGTCGCTGGCAAATTGCCGAATGGGAGAGACGAACTTGAAAGCCCTCAATCCGCTCGTCATGTCGGGTAAAGAAGTCTTGCCAGTTATCGAAGGTGGCAAAGGCGTCGCTGTCTCGACGGGCAAAAGTTCCGGCGCATGGGCTGCCGCCGGCGGTATCGGGACTTTTTCCGCTGTTAATGCCGACTCGTATGACGAAAACGGCAACATTATCCCGGTAGAATATACAGGTAAAACCCGTGGTGACCGGCATCAGGAACTGATTGCTAACGGTATCCGCGGCGGTATTGCACAGGCGCAAATTGCCCACGAAATGCGCAACGGCGAAGGCCGTTTGCACATGAACGTATTGTGGGAAATGGGCGGTGCTGAACCGATCCTGGAAGGTGTTCTTGAAGGCACCAAAGGGCTCGTGCATGGGGTAACCTGTGGCGCGGGTATGCCCTATAAAATTGCACAGATCGCCGCGAATTACGGCGTTCATTATTACCCGATCGTATCCTCGGCCCGTGCGTTCCGTGCGTTGTGGCTGCGGTCTTACAAAAAGATTCCAGAATGGCTGGGCGGCGTGGTCTATGAAGATCCATGGCGTGCAGGTGGCCATAATGGTCTGTCCAATTCCGAAGATCCTCTGGTGCCAGAAGATCCGTTCCCGCGTGTCCGCGATCTGCGTACCTTTATGAATTCGGTTGGTCTGAACCATGTGCCAATTCTGATGGCTGGTGGTGTCTGGTACCTGCGTGATTTTGAAGACTGGATCGACAATCCGGAAGTCGCCCCGGTGGCCTTCCAGTTCGGTACCCGTCCGCTTCTGACCCAGGAAAGCGAGATTTCCGACGAATGGAAACAGCGCCTGACCACGCTTAAGAACGGTGAAGTATCGCTGCATAAATTCAGCCCGACGGGCTTTTATAGCTCGGCGGTACGTAACGCGTTCCTTGAAGACCTGCATCAGCGTTCGGATCGTCAGGTACGTTATTCACGTACCGCTGAGGCCGACTTGCATGTTGGTATTCCGCTGGGCCGTCGTGGGCGTCCGATCTATGTCCGCGAAGACGATGCCGATAAGGTGCGTGGCTGGCTTGAAGCTGGTTACACCGAAGGCATGCCGACCCCGGATGAAACCATGGTGTTCTTGACCCCTGAAAGCGCGCTGACGGTCAAAAAAGACCAGATCGATTGCATGGGGTGCTTGTCACAATGCCAGTTCTCTAACTGGGAACAGCACACCGGTACGACCGGCAAGCGGGCCGATCCGCGTTCTTTCTGTATTCAGAAAACGCTGCAGAACATTGCGCATGGTGCCGAAGTTGAAAACGAACTGATGTTTGCTGGGCATAATGCTTATAAGTTTGGCGAAGATCCGTTCTATGCCAACGGCAATATTCCGACGGTAAAACAGCTTGTTGATCGCATCATGACCGGTGACTAACGCACCGTTCTAAAAGAAAAATACAAAGGGCCGGATTTTTCCGGCCCTTTTTTATTGTCCATTATCGTTAAGACGGCGGATTTTGAGCAGGTTGGAGTTGATCAAAATCAAAGAACCACGCGCAAAGGTTCCCTAAGGTACCCTCGAAATTGATCGGGCGTAAGAACCACGTTTAAAGCCCGTCACGAAATTTAAGGGGCAAGACAATGAGCACCGCCGCACGTCCATACACCAACGCGTTGAACCGTCTTAAAGATGCCAATCTTCGCCCAACGCGGCAGCGTCTGGCTTTGGCGCGGTTAATGTTTGAAGACGGTCACCGTCATCTTACAGCCGAGCAGCTGCATTCCGAAGCGATGTCCAACAGCATCAAGGTATCGCTGGCAACGGTATATAACACCTTGCACCAGTTTACGGATGCCGGTTTGCTCCATGAAATTGTCATCGACTCGGGCCGGTCTTACTTCGATACCAACACCGCACCGCATTACCATTTTTACTGCGAAGAAGACGGTATGCTGTCGGATATCCCGGCCGACGCCGTTCAGATCGAAGGCATTCCGAGCGTGCCAAGCGGTACGCAGCTGCAGTCGGTTGATCTTGTGTTCCGGCTTAAACGCGACTCTGTTGCGCGCGACGCGGCCTGATCGTTTTATCCATTTGCTTGTACCCAAATCACCTTGGGTTTTGACGGCGAAGAACCGTTTCACCTTTGGCGCAATCCAAAGGTGACTGGCAGATGAAATATCGGACCAACTGGTGCAAATTGGTCCCACGATGCTTGACGGTCAGACATTTCAGCACAAATACAGAGGTGGCAAACCCAAGCTGGTTTGCCATCTTTTTTGTTTGACGCCTTTCGTGTGGAACGTCGATCACGATCCATGCGAACAAGAATATAAAAGGACAGCGCACATGGCGCTTAAGGGAACACGTACCGAGGAAAACCTGCGCGCAGCCTTTGCCGCGGAATCCCAAACTAATCGCCGATATCTTTACTTCGCCCAACAGGCCGACATCGAAGGCGATACCGAGGCCGCCGAGTTTTTCCGCGCTGCGGCTGAGGCGGAAACCGGTCATGCTTTTGGCCATCTGGAATTTCTGGAAAAAACCGGCGATCCAGTCACGGGAAAGGCACTTGGCACGACGCAGCTTAATCTTGATGCGGCTTTGGCGTTGGAACAGGCGGAAGCCGACAAAAGCTATCCGGAAATGGCGCGCATCGCGCGCGAAGAAGGGCTTGAAGATGTTGCTGCCTGGTTTGAAAGCCTTGCCCGCGTTGAAAAGGCACATGCCCAGCGCATAGAGCGATTGATTGCCCGGGCGCATCCTGCTTCGTCGTCCTAATTAGTATGATCGGACCAAATATGTTTGTTGTATCGCTTCGCTACAAAGTGCCGCTTGATCAGGTTGATGCGCATATAGAAGGTCATATCGCGTGGCTCAAGGCCGGGTATGGCAAGGGAATGTTTCTGGCATCCGGGCGCAAGGTACCGCGCGATGGCGGGGTGATTTTGGCCAAGGGCGACCGGGCGGCATTGGAAGACGAACTAACACGTGATCCGTTCCATCAACATGATCTTGCCGAATATACAATCACGGAATTTGATCCGGTGATGGTGGCAGATGGCTTGGAAGCCTTGCAGGGCTGATTGCGATCAACATCGTCAGTGAACGTTAAAAAGGGGGTGTAACCCCCCTTTTTTGTGTACTTAGGTGTCAATCAGGGCAGGATTGGATGAATTATCCTTAAGTGCGACTCCCGACAGGCCCAGTTTGCGTGCTTCGAGCATTAGATAGGCAATCTTTTTCGCAGCCTTTTTCGGGTCAAGGCCGGCGGGCCGTATGTTGGAAACGCAATTGCGGTCCGCATTTGATCGCCCCGGTTTTGGGCCCCACGTCAAATAGGCCCCAAGCGAATCCGCACTTGAAAGACCGGGACGTTCCCCGATCAGCATTACGGTTAATTTCGCGCCCAAGGCCGCACCAATTTCATCGCCCAGCCCGACACGCGATTGTTCGGCCAAAATGATTGGTGCGACCGTCCAATCATCGCCCAGATGCCCCAAAATGTTCAGGGCGGTGTCGGCTGCTTGATCATGGGTGGCCCGTGCTGACAGGCCATCAGCAAGAATAAAGACGACGTCGTAATCACCCTTATAGCTGCGCAGAATGTCACGCGACGGATCATCAAGTAACCGGCCAAGATCCGGGCGCTGTAAATAAGTGGCCCGATCCGGGGCAGCCGAATGTACGTCAACGATCTTGCCGTCATAATCCGTCAGTTTTTTGCGCACGATACTGGCATCAAAATCCATATGAACGGAATCGCGTGCCCGCGCATGCGCCATTTGAAATTCAAGCAGCCGTTCAGTCGGCAGGCCATCCCCGACCCGGCCAAGCCCAATCCGGGCATCCGTATGCACCCGAAGCGCATTCCACGGATCAAGGTCACTGTGGATGTTTTTCCGGGTGGTGTCGGCGATGTTTGTTGGTTTTAAATCCGCCATTATGCTGCCCCCGACCATGCCAAAAGGTTTTGCGCGGCCTGCCCGTCAAGTTGCGGGCGCGTGCGACCGTTTTGATCGATGATGTCCATCTTGCGCAGCCATTCGGCAAATTCAGGTGCAGGCTCCAACCCCAATGTCGATCGCAGATACATGGCATCATGGAAACTGGTACTTTGGTAATTGAGCATGATGTCATCAGCCCCGGGCACCCCAATGACAAAGTTACATCCCGCAACCCCTAAAAGGGTGAGCAGATTGTCCATATCATCCTGATCGGCTTTGGCATGGTTGGTGTAGCAAACATCACATCCCATCGGTACGCCGAGCAACTTGCCACAAAAATGGTCTTCAAGCCCGGCACGGGTGATTTGTTTGCCATCAAACAGATATTCCGGGCCGATAAAGCCAACCACCGTATTGACCAAAAGTGGTGAATAAGCGCGCGCCACCGCGTAGGCGCGTGCTTCAACGGTTTGCTGATCGATCCCTTCGTGGGCATCGGCCGATAATGCCGCCCCCTGCCCGGTTTCGAAATACATGACGTTATTGCCAACCGTGCCGCGTTTAAGGCCCTTGGCGGCCTCTTCGGCCTCGGCCAGCATGGCAAGGGTGATGCCAAAACTGTCATTGGCTTTTTGGGTGCCGGCAATTGATTGAAACACCAAGTCCACCGGGGCGTTGCGTGCCATAACATCAATGGCCGTGGTCACATGCGCCAAAACACATGATTGTGTGGGGATATCAAGCCGTTCGCGTACTTCATCAATAAGGTTCAGAAGCTCAATCATCGCTTCGGGGCTATCCGTTGCGGGATTAATGCCAATTACCGCATCGCCACTGCCATGCATCAAACCATCCAGGATCGAGGCGGCAACCCCGGCGGGATCATCGGTCGGATGGTTGGGTTGCAGGCGCACAGAAAGATGGCCGGGTAAACCGACCGTATTGCGAAAACCCGTCACTACATGGCATTTTTTCGCCACCGCAATCAGGTCCTGATTACGCATCAGCTTGGACACCGCCGCGACCATTTCCGGCGTCAGGCCGGGGGCCAAGCTTTTAAGGGCTTCGGGTGTGGCCGCATCACTCAGCAGCCAATTACGAAAATCGCCCACGGTTAGCGATGACACGACGTCAAAAGCGTCGGGGTCATGCCCATCCATGATCAGGCGCGTTACATCGTCACGTTCATAGGGGATCAGGGCGTCGCTGAGAAACTGTTTAAGTGGCACATCCGCCAGTGCAAAGCGTGCGGCCACCCGTTCTTCGTCTGACCCTGCGGCAAGACCTGCCAGCACATCGCCAGACCGAAGCGGGCTTGCCTTTGCCATCACCGTTTTTAGATCGGGAAAGGTGAAGCGTTCAAAATGAAAGGGCGCGCTTTGTTGCAAGTTCAGCCTCCTGAAGCATCCGTCACATCGCCAGACAGGGTCCTGTCCGATTATTCAATGTTATACGACGCAAAATGGGCGTCAGAACGATGTGATTTGTTCTAACGCCCATGGAAGCAGAAATTTCCGCAAATGCAAAGTTTTTAATCGATATTAAAAACGCGCACGTTTATTGAGCAGCCAATGGTGTCTCTGTGGCAGCGGCATGCATAACGGCCGTGGTTTGGCGGCTTTTTGTTTCGTCGTGCGGGCCCCGCAGTACAACGTGGCTTTGGCCCAACGAGTTGACCTCGACATGGCCGTCCACCTGATAGACATCGCGCAACAGGTTGCCGTCGATGACATCGGCACAGGGGCCATAGGTCACCATGCGGCCATTGCGGATTGCCATGGCATGATCGCAATATTGAAGCGCGTGGTTCAGGTCGTGAATGGCAATCATGACGATGATGTTTTGTCCCTTGGCGATATCGCGCATAAACGACAGAACTTCCATCTGGCGATGCAGATCAAGGGCAGAGGTCGGCTCATCCATCAGAAGGATTTTCGGATCGCGCACCAATGTTTGGGCAATCGCAACCAATTGGCGTTGGCCGCCGCTTAGCTCGCCCAAATTGCGTGCGGCAAGGTCGGAAATACGCAAGGCTGCCAGAATGCTATCAATACGGTCGAGTTCATCGTCGCGCACGCGCAGGCTTGATCCCTGCTTGGCGGCAAGAATGATCGATTCATATACCGACAAAACGGCGGTCGATCCGGTATCTTGGGGCATATAGCAAATCGTGTTGCGTTGTTTTGCCGCCGATCCGGTATTTACCCTGCCCTCGCCGCTGGCCAGCCCGGCAATGCGTTTAAACAGGCTGGATTTACCGGCCGCATTGGGGCCAATGACCGCGGTAACGGTGCCCGGCTGGATAACCGGGGTCGTGACCCCTGAAACCACCTGCACTTTGCCATAACGGGTTCCAAGGTTTTCAAGCTGCAGCGTTACCATGATTTCCTCCGGCTTGCGAAAATCAACGAGAAGAAGAACGGCACACCGACAAGGGCGGTAATCACCCCAATCGGAAGAATGGCCCCCGGAATCAGTGTTTTTGAAAGCACAGAGGTCGCTGACAGAATCAGCGCGCCGCACAGTATCGATGCTGGCAAGAAGAAGCGTTGATCTTCGCCAACCAGCATGCGCGCGATGTGCGGGCCGACCAGCCCGATAAAGCCGATGGTGCCGACAAACGATACCGGGATTGCCGCCAAAAGACTGACAATCAGCATGGTGCGCAGACGAAGCCCTTGTACATTCACCCCGAAACTTTCTGCCTTGGCATCACCCAGACGAAGGGCGGTTAAGGCCCATGCCTGATTGATAAACAGCGGCAGAGCAATCGCAACTGCGGCGGCCGTCACGGCAACCTTGGTCCATGTTGCTTTGACCAGACTGCCCATGGTCCAAAACACAACCGCTGCCAAGGCCTGCTCGCTGGCAAGGTATTGCAACAGGGCCAAAAGCGCATTGAAGGTAAAGACCAGCGCGATGCCCAGCAAAACAATGGTTTCGACCGTCACACCACGCATGCGGCTAAAGAAATGGATGATAAGCGCGGTCCCCATCGCCATCGCAAACGCGTTTAGCGGAATCATAAATTCAACAAAGGCCGGAAGCACCGCAACGCCCAGAACCAATGCCAAGGCCGCGCCAAAACCCGCTGCTGCGGAAATGCCAAGGGTAAACGGACTGGCAAGCGGGTTGGCAAGGATGGTCTGCATTTGCGCCCCAGCCGTCGAAAGGGCCGCCCCAACGGTCACCGCCATCAATGCAACGGGCATGCGGATTTCCCAGATGACCACCCGCATTTGTCGTGTTGCTTCAAACGGATGAAGCAGGGTCGAAATCACGTCAGATAACGCATAGTTGGCCGGACCTGTTGCAAGATCGACTGCAATGGACAAAAGCAATGCCATCGCCATGGCAAGCAACAGTAAAAAACGGCGCAAGGAGCGTGCCTTGTACTGCACGCTCCCTGCTTCGATACTTCCTTGATTGGTCGTCATTAGTTTGTGGCGCTATCTTTGATCGAGATGAAGTAACCCGGCTGATAGTCAATCGGCAGGAAACGTTCATGCAATTCACGGAAAGATTCTTCGGGGTTGATATCGCCAAACAGGTCCGGATGGAACCATTTTGCCATCTGTTCGATCACAACAAACTGATACGGGCTGTTATAGAACTGATGCCAAACAATGTGGATGTTACCGTTTTGGGTGGCTTTAATCCCTCTGAAGGCAGGACGTTCGGTTAGCGCGACCATTTTGCGTTTGGCTTCTACCATGTCAGCACCCGGTCCAACCGGAACCCAGCCCATGCCCGGTGCATATGCTTCCCAATCGCCACCAGTGCCGACAAACTGATCGGGGTTGGATGCGACAACCTGTTCTGGATTGATGGTGCCAAAGGTGCCTGGGATGATGTCAGCGGCAATGTTGATGCCACCGGCCATCTCAACCATTGTGCCGAAATTCTCATTGCCAAAGGACATGCAGCATTCTTCTGAATAGCCTGCGGCACGTTCAATAAAGACCTTTGGTTTTTCCGGGTTTGCCTTTGCAAGACGATCGGTGATCACCTTGATGTGGTTAGAACGGAATTTGATAAATTCCTCAGCACGATCTTCTTTGCCCGTCAATTTACCCAGAATACGCATGCTGGTTTCTGTGTTTTTCATCGGCGCATCGCGAAAATCGATATAAACCAGTGGAATGCCAACAGCTTCGAGTTTTTCATCAAAACCGGCATCTTCGGTTGCGGCCTTGGATTCAACGTTCATGATTACGACGTCAGGCTGAAGCGAAATCGTCTGTTCAACGTCAAAGCTGCCGTCTTTTACGCCGCCAAAAGTGGGAAGGTCTTTAATCTTTGGGTATTTCGCAGCATAAATTTCAAAGCCTTCGGGATCGGCCTTTTCCAGGTCATCACGCCAGCCAACCACACGTGCGAAAGGGTTTTCGGTGTCGAGCGTCGCAAGACCATAGACCAAGCGGCCTTCGCCCAGAATGACGTGCTCTACCGGCACGTTAACCGAAACTTCGCGTCCGGTGACATCCGTGATGGTGACCGTTTCGGCTGCTTGTACCGATCCGGCAACCAACATCGTTACCGCTGCGATTGCACCAAAAATTTTCATTCCCGTTCCCTCATTTAGGATTTCCGTGCGAGAGGATTATCAGTTATTGAGAATGCAAATCAATATGTTTTGCAGTGATAATGCGATTTAATTGCCAGAAGGCAATTTGGACGATGAGTTGAGATTGACGACAAAGCGTGGAAATCCCGTTTTCGCGCGAATGAGGGCACCAGACAGCATGAACCAAGCCAGCAATTACTCCCTGCGTGAAGAGATCAAAGAATATTGGTCGATGCGGGCCGCGACCTTTGATACCCAGCCAGGGCATGAAATTTTCTCTGAAACGGAACGGGCGGCCTGGCATGCCTTGCTTGAACGCCACCTTGGCAAAGGGGATGGTCGTCGTGCACTTGATCTTGCCAGTGGGACGGCAGTGGTCAGTCATTTGATGGATGATCTTGGCTTTGCCGTTACCGGGCTTGATTGGTCCGAAGCCATGCTTGAAAAGGCGCGTGCCAAATCAAAGCTGCGTGGATCAAATATTCGGTTCTTGCTGGGGGATGCGGAAAACACGCTGGAGCCAGATGACAGTTATGACGTGATTGTCACACGTCATTTGGTTTGGACGCTGGTCGATCCCGCCGCGGCCTTTGCGGAATGGTTCCGGGTTCTTAAACCCGGTGGGAAGGTTTTGGTGGTCGACGGTGATTTTGTGTCCCCGACTTGGGCAAGCAAGCTTAACCAAGCCATGGCTGGATTGATGCAGTCGCTCGGCCTGCGCAAGGCGCCCGATCCGATGCCACAGATGAAAACCCATTATGACATTCTGGCCCGCGTGCATTTTTCTAGCGGCGCACGCGCAAATGAGGTCACCGCAATGCTTAAAACGGCTGGGTTTGATCCAGTTGTCGCGGACTTTGACTTAAAGCAGATCCATAAATCGCAAAAGAAACATATAAGCTTTGCCAAGGGGTTAGAACGCGGTGCGCAGCATCGTTACGCGCTATGTGCGCAAAAGCCCTTAACCGCTTAATCATTGCGCTTTGTGATGCCGGTTAAGAAACCGGCGCCACCGTGATTTCTGTTTTAACGGAATTGGCCAAGAAACACGCGTCGTGTGCGCGGTGATGCAGGTCGGCTTCAACATTGGCGGTCGGTGCGTCACCGGCATATGTGACCTTGGGGCGCAGTGTGACGTTGGTGATCATGGATTTACCATCGATTGTCGCCATGTCGCCAATCGCGGCATCGGCATATTGGTCGATCACAAACCCACTGTCGGACGCAAAATGCAGAAAGAACAGCATATGGCAGCTTGATAATGCTGCGACATAGGCTTCTTCGGGATCGACATTTTCTTCGACCGAATACGGCAGCGGCACCACATGGGGTGATGAGGATGCCGGAACTTCCACCCCGCCATCAAAGCGCCAGACATGCGCACGTGAATATCGGCGGTCGGTAAATTTCTCTGTGGTCGAGCGTTTCCAGATGACTTCTGCACCAAAGCTACTCATGCGGGTTCCCTGTTTGCTGGTGGGGTGTTCTGCAGTGGTTTAAGTGTCTTCTAATCAAGGCGATGTGACCAATTCTATCCTAAGCCGACTGGGTTCCTTGAGGCCATTGTCCCTATGCGATCTTTTGTGCCTGAGTTTGGTTTTCGACATGGGCTTCGACAAACTGCAGGATACGGTTATGCGCGTCGTCAATATCCTCGTTGATAATCCCGTGGCGGTCGGATTTCAGCATCTGCACATCCATATCTTCAACCCCGGTTGCCAGTCGCTTGATCATGGTGGCGCTGGCGGGATCGACGACCTGATCAGCATCGCCCTGCAAGATCAGGGTCGGGCAATCAAGTTTCGGTAGGCATTGCTGCATCTCGGCCACGGCTTGGCGCAACTGATATAAGCCCCCAATGGGGATATGGCGGTAATTGATGTCGGGATGCTCCGACTCGTTGGTTCGGAAGCTCAGCATTTCATGGGCAGACGGCATCCACCCCATCAGCTTGTTCGCCCCGTATAAAAGCGGCACAAACATCAGATTGCGATTGCGAAATTTAAGGGGCGTTCCGGCCAACACGAGTGCGGATAGCTTATCGGGATGTGTGCTTGCGTGGATCGCGGCCAGCGCCCCGCCGGTCGAAAAGCCAATCATAATGATCTGGTCGCAAAACGGGGCAAGAATATCGTAGCCGCGCCTTACTGATGCCAGCCAGTCGGTCCACTTGCGTTTTTGCAATTCATGGGGTGATGTCCCATGACCCGCAAGGCGTACCCCCATCACCGCATGGCCCTGTGCAGATAGTTTTTCGCCCAAGTCGCGTAATTCCGCCGGGGACGCCAAAAAGCCATGCACCAGCAAAATGCCCAGGTTGAACTGTGTTTTGCCGTTGGGCAGATTCAAATACGGGCGGCTGTCAGCCGTGGCGGTTTCTTGGGCGTTAATTGCATCATATTTGGGTTTGTTGAATTTTGTGCGGTTCCACTGCCAAGCACGGATTTCATCGTCAAATTTTCGATGCGCGATGTCTTGGTCGGTTAAATTGTCAACTTCGACACGGGCCCTTTCCAGCGCCTGCCAAACCGCTGGGATCGGTGCCATTTCATTGGCATAGACCATGATCGGGTTGCCCATGCGGATCTGATCAAATTCGGCTTCGGCTTGTAACTTTTCCAAGAAACAGTATTTCCCGTCGCGCCGTTCGATCAGGCCCAGTTGCACGGCACTGTCGATAAAGAATCGGATTTGCGGACAATTCAGATCAAAAATACCGATGTAATCGGCGGGGTTGCGCATGCCGCGATGCAGGTGCACGTTGTCCGCCTGTTGGATGTTTTTGATCGCCAGATACAGCGTGCGGTCAAAATGCGCGATATCAACTTCTGTAACCCCATCATCGAGCCACATCATAATCAGGCGCGACGCCAGATGACTGACATTGATCGTCAGGTTGGAATACATCACCGCCATGCAGTGATCGCGTAATGGGGAAATGTGTCGCGTCAGGGCATATTGCGTGACCCGTTCTGGCAAGGATTCGAGCGTTTTGGCCGGGCGAAACAAATCATCAATGCATTTGGCCCGTGCAACTCGGCGCGCCAACAGCCGCCGATCAAGCCAGTTGAACTGTCCGCGCGGATTGACCGGATCGCCCAAACGGATATCCATATCCGTCTTCTTGAACATCAGGTTGCCTTCAATGATCAATTCTTCGGCCATTTTCGGGCTAAGCCCGCCGGTAAACATATCCGCCGCCCGGGCCAGGATGTTTTGATCCACGCGCAGTGGGTGAAAGGTAATATTGGCCGGGAACATCAGGGTTTGTTTGGCCAAAACCGTCTGCAGCGTATCTTCATCGACATCAAGAATATCGGCCCAACGCGATAGTTCATGCGTATCCCCCTTGGCGATCAGGGCCGATAAGCCGATTTTAAAACCATCGATACACAACCCCAAAAGGGCGGCACCCGCGTGGTGCGCCCGTCTGGCATCCGCAGATCGGGAATACACGCTGTAAATCGGGTGTTTGGGGTGTGGGCGGTCGTTATGTGTGACGCGCCGGTCTTTCACCATGCCGCCTTCCGGGAATACCACCACCTTGCCGCCGCGAAGGACTTCTTCGGCAAGAAATGGTAACAGCCGCGGATAATTATTGGGCACCCCACCCAGTGCCCGCAGATAGCGCGAAAAGGTATTGTCTTGGGCAAAAAATTCGCCCGATGCGATGGAACGGCAATACACCCCGGTTTCAAGTGCGATCAGATATTGCGGAATAAACGTTTCAAACCGGGCGAAATGGTTGAACATAAAAATGTCGCCCATCGCCAGATGATCTGGCGCGCCGTGCATTTTGATATTGATGTCAATATTGGCGCGAAGGGCGGTCATTGCCCGCAATGTCCACTGACATGTGTTCGGATTGATCGCAAATTTTTCGCGTTCGATGTCGCGGAAGGATGGGTTCATTCGCGGCGATCCCCCGAAGGTTCACAAGGTCTGTTTCAAGGACGTTTTCCGTTTTATGCGGTCGGCTTATGTCTTTCGTTATGTGTTATTTTACGCGCGATTGAAGGATATTCTACAATTGATTTTAGAAGAATTAATATCAATTTTGCATGTCTTTCGTATAGATATGAACCTGTTCTAAGTATCAACGCTGTTACGTGGTGATGTGCTATCCTGCCCAACCGTTCCAGGTACTGTTGCCGCATCTTGCTGCCAGAAATCTTGGCATGATCCGACCTTGAGTTACCTAACGATACCTCATACCAAGCTGCCCCAAATCTGATCTATGATTGGAAGCTCCGTGCCGACACGCCGCCCAGACTCTCAACAATCCCCTGCATCACCAGTGAATGACACTTCGTCGGATCAGAAAGCATCGCGTTCGATCTTTTCTGATCGTAATTTTATCCTGTTTTTGGTTGGGCAATGCATCACGACACAAGGATTGTGGGTGCAAAAAATCGCGATGTCTTGGCTGGCGTGGTCTTTGACCGGCTCTGCATTTTGGACCGGGACGATTGCCGCCTTAAACTTTGCGCCGGCTTTTTTCCTGGGTCCGATTTTCGGCGTGGTAGCCGACCGGGTCGATTTGCGCCGTACCGCGATGATGATCAATCTGGCGCAGGCGGCGGTGTCGTTCCTTCTGATGGGCTTGTCCTATGCCGATATGATCACCCTGCCCTGGATGGTGGTGCTGGCCGGTGCCATGGGGATTCTGGGCAGTGCTATGACGCCAATACGACTGTCATTGGTGCCGGTTATTGTCCGGCGTGAATTCATGAGCCGGGCTGTTGCCTATGCGGCGATGAATTTCAATATTTCGCGTCTGGTTGGTCCGGCGGTGGGCGGTGTTGTGATTGCCACATGGGGCACGGGTGCGGCCTTTATGATCAATGCGATCAGTTATCTTCCGATGATCTTTGTGATTTCCGTTGTGACGATCCACACAGAACGCGCACCGGATGCCAAAAGCCGCCGTATCTGGGCGTCGCTTGTGGATGGGGCGCAATATGCCCTTAACCACCCGATGATCCGATCTGTGCTGGCATTGTCATGCTTTGTCTCGTTGGTGGGGACCGGAATGGTTGAACTGATGCCCGTCTTTGCAGAGGCAGTCTATGCGCGTGGTGTTACTGGGTTGGGGCTTTTGGCATCGGCCGGTGGGATTGGATCGGTGGCGTCGACATTCATTTTATCGCGGGTCGGATCAAATGCGGCAGATTATCAGCGCATGACGATTTTTGGGGCCTTTGGGGCATCAATTGGGATGCTGGGCCTTGGATTTTCACCTTGGTACGAGGCGGCGGTTGTTCTGGTTGCGATAACTGGTGCGGGTTTGACCTTGGTCGGGGTGGGATCGCAAACAGCCTTGCAATTGACGGTCGATGACCGGTTGCGCGGCCGGGTGATGAGTTTTTGGAGCGCAACCAGTTTCGGCGGCATGGCGCTGGGTGGTGTGTTGCTTGGTGCGATATCTGAGGTCACAAATATCCAAAATACCGCACGTGGATCCGGTGTTTTGATTTTGTGCGCCGCCTCTTTCGGGTTTTGGCGATTGTGTCGCATTGGGCGGGTTCAGCATTGCGATGAAAGGCGTGCGAAATGAAAATCAATTGCGGCAATAAACAATTGTTTAAGCCCTGCGTGGTTATGGTCGCGGATCATGATGTTTTTGGGGATCTGAGATGCGCCTGATCGGAATTGTCGGATTGTGCTTGTTGCTATCTGCCTGCTTTACCACGGCAAAATCGGTTTCACGATCGGATGGGCCGATGCCCAGCGATTCGGTTCAGGCGGTTACGACGGTTACGAAGGTCAGTGTGCCTCATTCCCCGCTGCATAACTTTGCCCCCACCGATAAATTTCTACAATGCGTGCCTTATGCGCGCGAAGTTTCGGGCATTCAAATTTATGGTGATGCTTGGACATGGTGGGGACAGGCCGCCAAAAAGAATTATGCGCGCGGAAATCGGCCGCAAGTTGGTGCTGTTTTGACCTTGCGCAAAACGTCGCGCTTGAAGCTTGGCCATGTGGCTGTGGTTTCTGCGATCCTCAGTGACCGTAAGATATTGGTGAACCAAGCCAATTGGGGTGGTGATTCGCGCACGCGCGGCAAAGTCCATTATCGTCAGCCGGTGGTTGATGTATCGCCCAAAAATGATTGGTCGCAGGTCCGTATGATGAACACGCTCGGTTCGTTCGGTCGGATTTATCCCGCGCATGGCTTTATATATCAGCCAAGCGAAACCGCCGAAGCAAACTGACGCCAGATGCGTGTTCCAATGCACACGTGCCATCAAGCCACAAAAACTGTCAGCTAAAAAAATGGCGAAGCCCCGACTGAGCAGGGACTTCGCCAGATAGAACCTGCACGGGCGGTGTGCGGGTTCCGGGGGTTGAACCGTAACAGGACCGCGTGTCAGCAGCGCAAAACGTTTGGCGCGACAATGTCCTTAATGGGGGCAGGCGCCGCATTAGAAGTGTGTCCTTCATGAAGCGGCCTTTTTAATGCCCTGTGCGTTGGCCTAAGCGCGACCAGCCCTTTCAGACCTCAGTGTAAGACGTCACAAAATCCTTCGGCGAAGCCGCGACCTATCGTTCTATGGGGGCTGTATGTGGTCTTAGGATCGTGTGATCGGCGTTCGTGTTAAAATTATCTATAAAACAGCATCTGATCTATTAATTACGCCGTGACTCGCGCCCGAAATCAATTGGAAATTTTCCAAATTTCGCGGAAATCGCAAGTTTCAAGCGCGAGTACGCCTTAGTTCACTGATTTAAAACGGAAAATATTATCTATAAATTTTATAGATTTTTATTTTTTGCGGTGCCCTGAGGCAAGGGAGGTGGGTTTGAGTACTGCTGGAGGCGTCACATTCCACCGCTCGCCTTAACAAAAAAGACGACACAGCAGTTCTTTGAACAGGCATTCACGCGAGTAGAAGCATGAAGCCGAAAGGCTTGATTGTTCTGGATAGAAACGTCTGGGCTGCCGTCAGCCGTCAGCCGTCAGCCGTCAGCCGTCAGCCATCAGCTGTTTTCTCGCGCTGCGGGGCAAACCTCGGATGCTAAAGGTGTGCTGTCTTAGTTTTGGTGTGCGACCAGTTTGGGGCGGCGGCGTGGAATGTCCCCGGGCTGGCTGCCAAGCCATTTGACGTGCCGGGCAAGGGTGGCGGCGGCCACATCAATTTGATTGCTGCGAAGGGCAGCTAGGATGGCGCGGTGGTCGCTGTCGGTCGAGGCTTCCCATTCCGTGCGGAACCCTGAAAACAGATAACGTGCACTGGCCGCATGCAAATCATCAATCGTCGCCATAAGGCGCGGCATGTTACAGGGCTCTAGAATGATGCGATGGAATGCCTTGTTGGCGTCTTCCCATGCCCGCACATCCGGTGCGTTTTCGCCGGTTCGGTTGATGGCATCGGCTTGATCAAGGATCGAACTGGTTAAGTGAGGGGCGGCATGGCGCAGGGCCAACACTTCCAACGATGCCCGCATTTCTGCGACTTCGCGGATTTCGGCAATATCAAAACGGGCGACACGCACACCTCTGCGGGGTTCGCTGATCGCAAGCCCTTGTGCTTCCAGACGTCTAAATGCCTCGCGGACCGGCACGTGGCTTGCGCCAAATTCCTCGGCAAGATGATCTTGACGGAGTTTGGTGCCCGCTGGGATATCGCCAGAAATAATGCGATCGGCCAATGCACGGGTAATCCGCCCGGTGATCGTAGTGTCCGTTTTGTCTTTCATGTTTTTATAGATAATTTGCGGGCGCACAGAAGTCGAGCCCACAAATTAATCACGGAAAGAAATCAGCTGCTATGCTCGTCGGGCATCATGGCAAAGGCATCGCGCAGGGCGCCGGACCAAGCCGATGACAGGGCATGAAAACCGGGATCTTCGGCATCGATGCGGCGCAATTCGGAAAATTCGCACGCGTCATCGGGCAGCACCGCAAGATCAAGCGGCATGCCAACTGAAAGGTTGGAGCGCAGGGTCGAATCCATCGACAACAACGCCGCCTTAACCCCTTCGCGGATTGGGGTTTCGGGCGTAATCACGCGATCAAGGATCGGCTTGCCGTATTTATGTTCGCCGATCTGCAAATAGGGGGTGTCTTCGGTGGCTTCGATAAAGTTGCCCGCCGCATAGACCAGAAACAGGCGCTGATCGCCGCCTTTGCGCTGGCCACCGATCATGATCGATGCCGCACTGCTTTCATTATGTTGTTCAAGTGTGTCGTGGTATTTCAGCTGAACCTTTTGCATGGCTTGACCGACAAGCTCGGCCACGCGGAACATGCCAGACGCACTTAAAATGCAATCGCCCGGCTTGGTTTCTGGGTCATCGATTGCTTCTTGTAAGGTGCTCATCACCGCTTGCGTAATCGCAAGGTTGCCAGCCGAAAGCGCGACAATGGCCCGGTCACCGGGGACTTCCCACGTGAACATCTTGCGATAGCGCGAAATGTTATCAAGGCCAGCATTCGTGCGGGTATCAGAAAGGAAAACCAACCCTTCTTTCAGCATCAAACCGACGCAGTAGGTCATTTCTTAATGGGTCCAGCTATTGTTGTGATTGCGCAACGACCACTGATACATCCAAATTCTCGTTCGCACCACCAGTATGTACGCCCCTAATAGGTGTGGCCACCTGCCCATCAAGTCCAGACCCCAGACGAATATAAAAATCAGTCGGGCAGCACCGGTTCGCGGCGTCGAACCCAACCCACCCTAATTCAGCAATAAAAAGCTCTGCCCAGGCGTGGGATGCCTCGTGCGGTTTGCCATGCAGGTCGGCAAACAGATACCCCGAAACATAGCGTGCCGGAATGCCAAGATGTCGTGCCGCTGACAGCAGAACATGCGTATGGTCTTGGCAGACCCCCTTGCCATCGGCCAACGCATCGGCGGCAGTGGTGTGGACATCTGTTGTCCCCGGTTCAAAGGCAATCGCATCGGACACCGCATCAGAAAGAGCATGGGCGCGCTCAAGAAGGGTGCCGTCTTTTGTCTTTTTGGCGGCCTTTTCGGCCAGTTTGCGAATGGCCGCACTGGATTTGGTCATCGGTGTTGACCGCAAGAACACCTCGGGAAAGGCGCGTTCTTTGTGGCCGCGCAGCACACCGGCCATGTCGGTGGTTTCGACTTCGCCCTTTACGATGATTTCGACTTCATCCACCGGCCCACCCGCGGTCAAAGTGCTGATAACATCGCCGTTCCCATCGGTGAATTCCGAATTGATCACGCATCCCTCTGCGGTGATTGACCAGTTCAGGATTTTCTGCCCGTCAAATGCCGCCGGGGTTAACTTAAGGCTTTGCACCACATAGCGAACAGGGGTGTCATACCGGTAATGGGTGTGATGTTCGACTGTCAGGCGCATTTTATTGTCCCCCGAAATGATAAGTTTCAGCAATTGCCGCCGAAAGCGCGCGGTTGCGCGCCTGAAAGTCATTGAGAAACCCATGAAGCCCGTTGGCAAAGATTTCTTCCATGTCGCTTTGGGTCAGAAGCGAATACATCTCAACCGCCTGTCCATGCACCGGGCGCCGTTGGCCATAATGGCGGGCAAGCCGTTCAAGATGCTGGGTAATATGTTCTGAACAATGGGCAAGTGACCGCGGACTAAACGGATTGAGGATCAAGAAATGCGCAATCCGATAGGGCGAATAATCATCCCGATATACCCAGTGAAATGCCCGTAGGGACGATGCCGCACGCAGGACCGTGGTCCATTGATAGTTATCCACACCATCGCCAACCATGCTGGTTTCGGGCAGTAGGACATAATATTTCACATCCAAAAGGCGTGCGGTGTTATCTGCCCGTTCGATAAACGTGCCCAGTCGGATAAAGTCATACCCGTCATTGCGCAAAAGGGTGGAATCGGTTGTACCGCGAAACAGCGACCCCTGACGTTTGACCCAATCGATAAATTCAGGAAGTTCGTTTTTGGCCAGATTGTGGATTGATGGGCGACGAAGCTCCATCAGGGCATTGTTAAGTGCCTCCCACATTTCGGCGGTAATGGCGGTGCGCATTGCCCGCGCACTGGCCCGCGCGGCTTCAAAGCAATTGATAATTGAAGACGGGTTGTCGCGGTTAAAAATCAGGAAATTGGCGACTTCTTCCTGACGCAAAGGGGCGTTTGGATCATATCCCCCCTGACAGCCGGATGCAGATAACACTGATTCCCATTCAGACCGGTTGCCATCCCCGGTCGATGGCATCAGCGCCATGCGATAGCCCATTTCCATAAGACGAGCCATATTTTCGGCCCGTTCAACATATCTCGACAGCCAGAAAAGGTTGTCCGCAGTACGACTAAGCATCTTGAAACCCCCTTTTCGTTATTCTGCCATGATCCATGTGTCTTTTACCCCGCCGCCTTGGGACGAGTTAACGACAAGCGATCCTTCGCGCATGGCAACACGGGTCAAGCCGCCCGGTGCAAGGCGAATGTTATCGCCAACAAGGCAAAATGGCCGGAAATCCACATGGCGCGGGGCGATGCCACTTTCGACGAATGTCGGGCAGGCCGACAAGGACAGGGTGGGTTGGGCGATAAAATCGCCCGGATCGGCCTTGATGCGTTCGGCATAGGTGACTTGCTCTTCTTTGGTCGATGCGGGGCCAACCAACATGCCATACCCGCCCGAGCCATGGACTTCCTTCACCACCAGATCGCCAAGGTTTTCAAGCACGTATTTAAGGTCATCTGGCTTGCCGCATTTCCATGTCGGCACGTTATTTAAAATTGGTTCCTGGCCCAGATAAAATCGGATCATATCCGGGACATAGGTATAGACCGCCTTATCATCGGCAACACCAGCACCCGGAGCCGAGCAAATCGCAACCCCGCCGGATCTGTAAACATTCATAAGGCCGGGAATACCCAGCACGGAATCAGAACGGAAACACAGCGGGTCGATATAGTCGTCATCAATGCGGCGATAAATCACATCAACCCGTTCTGGGCCGCGCGTGGTGCGCATATAAACCCGCCCGCCCGAGACGAATAAATCCTGTCCTTCGACAAGTTCGACGCCCATCTGGTCGGCAAGGAATGAATGCTCGTAATATGCGCTGTTCATCGCACCCGGGGTTAACACCACAATATTCGGGTCGCGGTCGCATTTGTTTGGCGCGATGCTTTTAAGCGTTTTGAGCAACATGTCGCTATAGCCTTCGACCGGCTCAATACGCAGGCTTTTGAACAGGTCGGGGAACATGCGCATCATGATTTCGCGGTTCTCAAGCATATAGGACACGCCCGATGGCGTGCGGCAGTTATCTTCAAGAACGTAAAAATCTTCTGGTCCGGTGCGCACGATATCAACGCCGACAATGTGGCTGTAAACCTTGCGCGGGGGATCAATGCCAATGACGGCGGGCTCGAACGCGGCATTTTTAAAGACCAGCTCGGCGGGCACAATCCCGGCCTTGATGATTTCGGCGTTGTGGTAAACGTCATACAAAAATGTATTAAGCGCGCGGGCACGTTGTTTGACGCCACGTTCAAGTTTGCGCCATTCGCCTGCGGTAAAAATGCGGGGGATCAAATCAAATGGGATCAGCCGTTCTGGATCGCCACCTTCGCCGTAAACGGCAAATGTAATGCCGATTTTGCGAAACAGGGTTTCGGCTTCCAGACGCTTTTGCTCAAGAACTTCTGGGCCGCTTGCTTCCATCCATTCAACCAAGGCGCGATAAGGTTCTCGAACCTGGTCGTCGGTCTTCATCTCGTTGAACATGCACATTCCCCTTGTTACCTTTTGATTAAAGGCGGTTGAGTAAGGGGCGGTCAAGGAAGTTCAGGGTTGAAATGGCATAATTTTCAGCAAACTGGCTATAATGCGCAAAAAATAAACTTGTTGATTATGTGCTTTGTGCAAAAAACGGGCGGACTTGCGGTCCGCCCAAATTGCTTATGACTTGGCCGGGCGCAAAACATGCGTGTGATCGGCAGCGTAAAGCCGGGAGTCGGTGAAATCTTTGCGGCCAAAAACATCCCCCACCATGATCAGGGCAGTTCGCGTTATGCCGGTTCCTTTGACCTTGGCACGGATATCACCAAGGGTGCCAAAGATATATTGCTGATCGGGCCATGTCGCGCGATAGGCAATCACCACTGGGCAGGCTTCGCCGTAATGCGGGGTCAGATCACGCACCACATTGGCCAGATTGTTGATCGACAAATGCACCGCCAGCGTCGCCCGTGCCTTGCCAAGTTCCGCAAGGCTTTCGCCATCTGGCATCGAAGATGACCGCATCGCGGTCCGTGTCAGGATGACGGTTTGCGAAATATCGGGAAGTGTCAGTTCCGCCCCGATTTCGGCGGCCACGGCCGCATAGGCCGACACGCCCGGGGTGATGTCATAAGCAATGCCAAGGTCATCCAGGCGGCGGATTTGTTCGGCAATGGCCCCGTAAATTGATGGGTCGCCAGAATGCACACGCGCAACGTCTTGGCCCTTGGCGTGGGCGGCTTCGATTTCGGCGATGATTTCATCAAGATGCATCGACGCGGTATCGATCACGCGTGCATCCTTGGGGGCAGATGTGACGATTTCTTCGGGGACCAGTGACCCGGCATACAGGCAAACCGGACATTTTTCGATCAGGCGCAAGCCACGTACGGTGATCAGGTCCGGGGCACCGGGACCGGCACCAATAAAATGAACGGTCATTATTCTGCCTTGTCGTTTGCGGGGGTATCGGTATTGCGATGATTGGGCGTGCTTAAAACCGGTGCCTTGGCAGCGTCCGGGCCTTTTTTGGCATAACCACGCGGGGTATAGACCCATTCGTTTTCACCGCGCGTGATGTGTCGGCTGTTGCTGGAGCCGACCAGAACCGTGGTCAGCATATCGACCATATCGACTTCTAGTTTCGAAAGCGGAACAACCGTGATTTCCTCGTCCGGGCGGCCCAACTGACGACCGAGAACCACCGGCGTATCCTCATCACGATGGGCCAGAAGGATATCGCGTGCCTTGGCCAGCAAATCCCGGCGGCGCTTGGATACTGGATTGTAAAACGCGATGACAAAGTCGCCTTCTGCTGCCGCCTGAAGGCGGCGCAGGATATCTTCACGCGGGGTCAAAAGATCAGATAGTGAAATCGCACAGAAATCATGGCCCAACGGCGCACCAATCCGCGATGCCGCCGCCTGAAGTGCCGAGATCCCCGGCGATACCTGTACTGCAACCCGGTTCCAGTCCGCCCGGTCTTCGCGATCAAGCAGTTCGAACACCAAGGTTGCCAGCGCATAGATGCCGGCATCGCCAGAACCAATCAGGGCAACGTCCTTGCCGGTGGCAGCCAGTTCGAGTGCATGGCGCGCACGGGCTTCTTCGGCGCCAAGATCGGAATGATGGCAATCCTTGCCGTCGATCAGTGGGCCAAGCAGATCCAGATACATCTGATAGCCGACAATATCGCTGGCCCGCCCAATCAGTTCTGATGCTTCTGGGCTGCGCCAGCCAATTTGGCCCGGTCCGATGCCAACAATCGAAAGCTTGCCTTGGGCTTTGCCGACGGTTTCAGGGATAATGTCATGTTGCGACAAGGCCACCGCACAGGTCGAACGTTTGGTTTTGTGTTTGGGAATGATCAGTTTGCCATTCGGGCCGACAGCAGCAAGGGCGGCACCCTCGGCAACGCCGTGACAGCCTGTTTCGGCAAAGACGACATCAGACGGGGTTACAAGGCGTTCCGCCTCCGCTTCGAGTGTTTCGGCGTCAAAGAACCGTGCTGGCACACCAAGACGAGATGCCAGTTCATGCACCGCGGCTTCGTCGGCTTTCAGATCAATCGACACCACGCAGGCAATTGCTTTTGGGCTCAGGCATTGCCCTGCCAGCGTTTCCATGACCAGTTCGTACACGTCATCAATCGGGCAGCCGCGCTCACACCCGACACCTAGCGCAAGAACAGGTGGGTGATAGGTAATGGCCGTTTCTGCGGTGTCGCTGATGGCGTCATCACTTGCACCTTCGCGTGCGGTGGCGGTGATCAGGATGGTACCGTCATCAGATTGCGCAAGGGCGCTGTTGGTCAGCCAGGCGGCAGATCCGGCTTCCACCTCAAGACGCGCAGAGGCACCAGCCAAAAGGGCAGCGGTCGCAGGCTTGACCGTTTCCGGCGTGCCGAGCTTCCAACCCTTTGGCGGCTCGTCCAAGGCAAGGCCCAGCATGGCATCACCGGGTGTTGTAATGGCGGCAATACCGCCAAGACGGTCGGCCAGATCACGCGCCAATCGGTTGCCACCATGATGGCCACCCAACAGCGGGATAAAGGTTTGGCCTGCTTCATCAACCGCAATCACGGCGGCGTCTTGCCATTTGTTGGCCAAAAGCGGCGCAAGGGCGCGAATTAAGATACCTGATGCGCAGACACCAATGATGACGTGATCGGATGAAAATGTTCGTTGCAGATGTGCAATGGTATCATCAAACGCGACATCAACATCATTTGTCGATACCCGGGTGCGCAGACCATGGACCGAGGCGCCCTGAAGGCTGGCGGCAATGCGCTTTGCCATCGGAAGGGCACGCTGTGTCAGGCAAACCACCGCAATCGGCGCAATCGGATCGGTCGGCAAGGCCGATGTCGGGGTGTTTGAGCTGTTATGGGCGGTCATCGCCATGCGTCTCCGCGACGGTGGATCAGAATCATGGAAAAATACGGTGCTGTGGCATCGGCCGGAAGATCGGCCAAAGGCACCATTTTTTGGCTATCAAGGGTGGCGCGTTCGATATAGCGCGCCCGATCTGTCAGGCCCAGCTCGTTAATCACCTCACGCACCTTGGCAAAATGCCGCCCTAGTTTAATGATCGCAGCGGCATCGGTGTCGGCCAGTTGGGCGCGCAGGCGATCTTTATCAAGCGGGCCGGGGATGACTTGTAAAACGTCATTCTTCGCCGCAAGGGGGGCGCCAAGTTGTGCCGCACAGGCCATCATCGAACTCACACCCGGAACCGTATGAACCGGATGCCCGGCATCGGCCAAACGGCCATAAAGATACATAAAGCTTCCGTAAAAGAACGGGTCGCCTTCGCACAGAACCGCAACGGTTTTGCCCGCTGCTAGGTGTTCGCCGATTTCAATCGCCGCAGCGTCATAAACCGGATCGGCGGTTTTGCCCATGGCAATGCGGATGGCAATCTCGATGCGGCCTTTGGGGATGTGCGGATCGACAATCTGCCGGGCAAGGCTGACGCCGTCTTCAAGGGCGGGATAGGCAATCACGTCGGCCTTTTGCAGGATGTTATAGGCTTTTAACGTGATCAGATCCGGTTCCCCCGGACCAATACCAAGACCATAAGCCGTTCCGGCGACCGGATGGCTTTGGGTGTCTGCGGATGCAATTTCCGCACGGGTCATGCTTTTACTCCGACATAGTGGGTGACAGGGGCAAGGTTGCTCCAGCCCTTAAAATTGCCACGCGGGACCAGCCGGGATACCGACAGTCGCGACAGCGTGCCACCCATTTTATTATAGAAACGTAATAATTTTTCTTCGCCTTCCAGCGTCACCGTATTGGCGACCAGCCGCCCATGCGGGCCAAGCTTTGCCCAGCAGTGTTCTAAAAGGCCATCTTGGGTAATGCCACCGCCAATGAAAATCGCATCCGGTTTTGGCAGGCGATCAGCAAAAACGAGGGCATCTTCGATGCTTTTTTGTTCGACGCAAAGTCCCGGTGTGCCAAGGCGTACGGCGTTTTTCGCAATCATTGCGCAGCGATCTGCATCGCGTTCAATCGCGACGGCAGTTCCACCCATGCGCATCCATTCGATGGAAACCGATCCGCATCCAGCACCAATATCCCAAAGCACACCACCCGCAAACGGGGCAAGCGATGATATTGTTTGGGCACGGATTTCTGATTTCGTGATCATGCCATCATGGATAAATGCATCATCGGGCAAGCCCGGACCTTTTGGTAGGGGGCGGGCATTGGGCCCCGCATGAAGGTCGATCATGATCAAGTTCAGCGGATCAATTGATTGGACATCTGGCATCGACGTTGCCGTGGACTGCCACGTTTGTGCAGTCTGGGTGGTGATGCGTTCATGCGTCCCGCCCAAGCGTTCGCAGACCGTCATGCGGCTTTGATCATATCCTGCTTCGCACAGCATCACCGCCACTAAGGCCGGGGTTGATCCGTCTGCACTTAGTGCGATCAGTTTGCCGTGCGGGCGCAAATGGGATCGGATGATTTCCGGATCGCGCCCATGCAGGGTAACGACATCGCATTCCGACAGTGGCCAGCCAAGGCGTGACGCGGCCAAGGAAATACTCGATGGTGCCGGGATCGAATAAATCGGATCGGATCCGAAATATTTAATTAAAGTGTTGCCAACCCCAAAATACATCGGGTCGCCACTGGCCAGTACTACCGGGTTTTGATCCAGACAGTCTTCGATCAGCGCAAGGTTGGCCTCAAACGGCGTGATCCATTTATTCTGGGTCGCGTTATTGGTTTCAGGCAGCATCCCGATATGGCGTTTGCCACCAAAAATAACCTTGGCATTTTCAAGCATCGTGCGTGCAACCGGCGACAGGCCGTCATAGCCATCTTCGCCGATGCCGATCACGGTGATGCGGCCTTTTTGCGGGGATTGTTCGTTCATGGCTGGCAACCCTGAAGCTTACGGTCACGTGTGCCATCCGGGGTGCTGTCATCCCCCCGTGCTAGTCTTGCAAGGGCATTGACCGTGGCCGCAGTCACAGCACTGCCGCCAAACCGACCGCGCAGGGTGATAAATGGCACATCGGCACTATGGTCAATCAGGGCTTCTTTGCTTTCGCGCGCACCAACAAACCCAACCGGCATGCCGATAATGGCGGCGGGTTTGGCAAGCTTTCCTGTGTGAATGGCTTCGAGCAGATGAAAAAGTGCGGTGGGCGCATTGCCAATCGCAATTATTGCATTTTCGATATGTTCAGCCCATGCATCCACGGCGGCCGCCGACCGGGTTGTTGCCAATTTGCTGGCAACTTGGTGGGTGTTGGCATCATTTAATGTGCAAACAACCGGGTTTTCAGCCGGAAGCAATCGGGAAATGATGCCGTGTCGGACCATTTCAGCATCACATAGGATCGGTTTTCCTTGGCGCAACGCGTTGGTTGCACGCGTCACGACATCGCCGCCAAAGGCAATTTGATCGACAATCTCCACCATGCCACAGGCATGGATAATGCGTATGGCAACAGTCCGCTGATCGTCTGAAAAGCGGGCAAGGTCGGCCTCGGCTTCGATGGTGGCAAAGCTTTGGGCGTAGATTTCCTGCGGATCACGCAGATAGTCAAACATTGCCGCGCCTTTCAGAGGATCGGTATCGACCGGTTAAGAGCCGGTCGATTTTGCGTCGCCATGATCATGGCCGTGATCGTGGCTGTGTCCGTGGTCATGACCGTGTTTATGCTCGGAAGCATGGCTGTGCCCGTGGCTATGACCATGACCATGACCATGACTGTGTCCATGTCCATGAGAATGTCCATGGCTATGGCCGTGACCATGATCATGACCGTGGCTATGACCGTCGGTGCCGATGCCCATGACGTGATGGTGATGGCCGACCTGCGGGGTGCCAACATCGCCTTCATAACCAATGATCTGTTCACGGTATTTGCACAGCTGACAATTCATGTTGTTGTCGCCGGTATCGATCTCGGCCAGGCGTTCGGCAAAGCTTGCCAAAACCATCGGATGATCTTTCAGATACCCTGCCTTGATGAACTCGACATCACCAAACTCGGCGGCGACTTCATCGGTATGGCTGTAAATCCGGTCGATCAGAATGCCAGCAAACAGGAAATAGGGGAAAACGACAACGCGTTTATAACCCAGTTTCATGGCTTCGCGCAGACCGGCATTAACGCGCGGATGGGTCACACCGGAATAGCTGATTTCGGTCCGGCCAAAACCAAGGCCTTCTTGCAGCATGCGGGCGACTTTATAAACGTTTGAATTGGCATCCGGGTCGTTCGTGCCGCGCCCAACAACCATCAAAAGTGTGTCTTCGCGCGCAACGCTGTCATCGGCGGTGGCAAGCGCTTCTTCGATACGTTCCTTGGCTGCAATTAGCAATTTCGGATCAATCGCCAAATCGCGGCCAAATTTCACGTCGATATCGGGGTTTTCATTGGCGAAATTGTTAACTTCGCTCGGCAGGTCATTTTTGACGTGACCGGCAGCAAACAGCATGCCCGGAAGGGCATAAATCTTTTTGTGACCCAGGTCTTTTAGCTTTTCAAAGCCGTCACGCAGGATCGGGTGCGCAAATTCGAGAAAGCCGCTTTCGACATCATAGTCGGCAAGGTGGGTCTGTTTCATCGTTTCAACCATGGCGTTGAACTGTGAAACCGCGCGCTCGTCGCGCGAACCGTGACCGCAAATCATTACTGCGCCTTTGGTGGACATGAAAGGCTGCTCCTTTGTCTTTCTCTGTTGGTTGTGCGCGATGCTTTTGGCAAACGCGGTACCCGAAACCACCCCCGTTTTCACCGATTGGCTTACGGAATGCAAGCGGCAGGTAACATAACATGCGTCGAACAGGGATGTCGGGGCGAAATTACTAGTTATTGTGTGGCGGATGGTCTGATGCGCCAAAGATGTTGTGGTGTGTTAAGTGCCTTATTGGATGCATGGATTGCGGTTTTCATACGTACAAAGCCCGTCGCGGGATCATCAAAATCGGTGGCAATCGCCGTATGAAGAAAAAATAATTCGTGTGAAATTCTTGTAGCAAGCTACCGCAAATATTGCAAATTACGCTGTCAGAATAGTTGGGCTTCATGGGCGAGGTCATTCTGATTGACGAGGGGCGTGTCACCGCGCACATTGCCGCCATGGACACGTCGCTTGCTAATTTTTTGATCCCGGCGTCTGGTTTTTCCGGGCCGCTTTTTACAATACTGGTGCTGGCACTGGTGTTGGATGCGGTCTTTGGCGATTTTCCTTGGTTGTTTGGGCGCATTCCCCATCCTGTGGTCTGGGTCGGCAATCTGATTGGCTGGTTTGAAAAGCGGTTGAATCGTTCAGATCGCGGCAAGACCGATTTGATCACACGCGGCACGATTGCAAGCCTGGCTGTGATTGGGGTGGCATCCCTGTTTGGTGCATTGGTTGGGCAAATTTCGGCGTTGGGCGATGTTTTCTGGACGGCAGAAGTATTATTGCTTGCCGTTCTGATCGCGCAAAAAGGCCTTTATCAACATGTGAAAGCAGTATCGGTCGCGTTGAAAAAGGACGGGATTGTTGGCGGCCGCAAGGCCGTATCAATGATTGTCGGGCGTGATCCAAATGCATTGGATGAGGCAGGTATTAGCCGGGCCGCGATTGAAAGCTGTGCTGAAAACTTTTCCGATGGCGTGGTAGCACCCCTGTTTTGGTATGTCCTTGGCGGTCCCATCGGGCTTTGCGCCTATAAGGCGATCAACACCCTTGATTCCATGATCGGGCATCGGAATGCGCGGTATCTATATTTTGGGCGTTTTGCTGCCCGTCTTGATGATGTCGCCAATTTCATTCCAGCCCGCATCGCCGGTGGGGTGATCTGCCTTGCTGCTGCACTTGGGTCGAAAACCAGTGGCGGGGCCGCATGGCAGACAATGATCCGCGATGCCAAAAAGCACAAATCACCCAATGCCGGTTGGCAGGAAGCCGCATTTGCTGGGGCGCTGGACCTTTCGCTTGCCGGGCCGCGACAATATGGTGATGAAATTGTCGATGATCCCTATATCGGCTCAGGGCGGCGCGACGCGTTGGCCATCGATATTGACCGCGCCCTTTCCCTTTACACGATATCTTGTTTAATCAATGCGGCGTGGCCCGTCGCCCTAAAGGCGCTTTGGATTTTGCTATGAGTGACGGTTTGCCGGTTGATCAAGTCCCCAACGGGGCGGTCTTTCTGGATCTGGCTTTGCGCAACCGGTTTAATCAGATCGTCGTTGATCGATTTTCTGAGGCGGAACTTTCTGATTGGTGGATGACGGCAGGCTGCTTGGCACAATCGGTCTGGAATGTGCAGGCAAACCGTCCAGCAGAACAGGCGATTGCCGATTATGACCTGTTTTACTTTGATCCAGACACCAGCTGGCAGGCAGAAGATGCCATGATCAACACGGTTGCAGATATGTTTTCAGGCCTACCCATTCGGGTCGAAATCCGCAATCAGGCACGGGTGCCGATATGGTATCGGGAAAAGTTCGGTGTTGAATATGGGGCGGTGAACGCGGCCAGTGGTGGGATTGATCGGTTTGCCTATCGCACAACCGCCATTGGACTGCGCAAAGTCGTGGGCGAATATCGGCTTTACGCGCCGTTCGGGCTGGATGCGGTGCTTGATGGCGTGATTATCCCCAATCCGGTTTTACCGGTGCGCGCCGTGTACGAGGCCAAAGTTGCAAGGTGGCAGAAAATTTGGCCCGACCTTACGGTAATGCCTTGGCCCGATAGCGCGGTGGAACTTGATTAATCTTTGCCTTGGTTCATGCGGGCAATGGTCGATGTGGTGGAAAATCCGTCTTCCAGATTGGCCAGAACGACTTTGCCGCCATATCCCTGAACGATATCAGCACCAACCACCTTATCAATGGTGTAATCGGCCCCTTTGACCAGAATATCGGGTTTGATGGCCGATATCAGCTCAACCGGCGTGTCTTCGCCGAAAATTACCACGCCACTGACCGTTTCAAGCGATCCAAGCACAGCCGCACGGGCAGCTTCGGACTGAACCGGGCGGGACTCCCCCTTAAGCCGTTTGACCGATGCATCGGAATTCAGTCCGACAATCAGGCGGTCACAGGCGGCACGCGCCTGTTTGAGCAGGCTAAGGTGCCCAGGATGCAACAGATCAAAGCAACCATTGGTGAATCCGACTTTATATCCCTTGCGGCGCCAACGTTCCGCGCGGTCGACCATACGATCAAGCGGCATCAGTTTGGCTTCGCCAATCATCAGGTCATGGTGATGCAGGGCTGAAATCAGCTCATCCGGATACACGATGGCTGTGCCGATCTTACCAACAACGATACCTGCTGCGACATTGGCAATCCGCGCCGCATCCGAAAGGCTCGATCCTGCTGCAACTGCGGCGGCCAGACAGGCAACAACCGTATCACCGGCACCTGATACATCAAAAACTTCGCGTGCTTCGGTCGGTAAATGAATGGCATCGCCGTCTTTGGTCACCAAGGTCATGCCGTCCTGACTGCGCGTCAAAAGAACGTTATCAATCCCGCATTCGGTAATGATTTTGGTGGCTGCGGCAACCGCATCTTCGTTGCTATGCACCGCAATGCCAGTTGCCGCCTCTGCCTCTGCCCGGTTTGGGGTCACAACCGTGGCACCACGGTAAATGCTGTAATCGGTGCCTTTGGGGTCGACGATAACCGGCTTGTTGGCCGCACGGGCGGCGGTAATCGCGCTTGCGACCACATCGGCATGCAAAACGCCTTTGCCGTAGTCAGACAAAATGATGGCTTCAACATCGGGGGAAAGCTGTTCAGCAAGGGCAGAAAGGTTGCTGATGGTGGCTGGCGCAATGACAGATGTGGTTTCGTTGTCAGACCGCAACAGTTGCTGGCCGCCCGCGATATAGCGGGTTTTGATGGTTGTTGGGCGGTTACGTTCCGTCTGGATATAAGGTTCAACACCCTTGTCATTGGCGACATATTCCATGACTTCACGCCCGGAAATATCGTCCCCAACCAACGATAAAAACTGCACAGCTGCGCCAAGGGCGGTGGCATTGCGGGCAACGTTGCCCGCCCCGCCCAGCATCGCGCTTTCACGCTCAACCCGAAGGATTGGAATGGGAGCTTCGGGTGAAATCCGATTGACCGATCCATAGACAAAACGATCAAGCATGACATCGCCAATACACAGAACCTTGGCGTTGGTAAGTTGTTCAACCTGACGGGCCAGATGGCTGAGATCGGTCATTGTATGATGTCTTTGCTTTGTCGTTGTCGTGATAAGGTCGAATTATTTCTTCGTCAGGCCAAGGGTATGTTCCAACGCCCCCACCAGCATCTGACCAAGCTGGATATGCATTTCCTGGATGCGCGCGGTGGTGTTGCTGGGCACGATCATCAATGGATCGCAAAGATCGACCATGTCACCACCGGTTTTGCCGGTCCAGCCGGTTGCGATCAAGCCCATCTCGCGTGCTTTCGCCAGGCCAAGATTAACGTTCTTGCTGTTGCCGGATGTCGAAATGCCGATCGCCACGTCATCGGGATTGCCAAGTGCCTCGATCTGACGCGAAAACAGATGGTCAAATCCGAAATCATTGCCAATCGCGGTCAATGCCGAACTATCAGTCGTCAGCGCAATCGCCGGAAGGGCACGACGATCATTGATGTAACGTACGGTAAATTCGGTCGCGATATGCTGCGCGTCAGCTGCCGATCCGCCATTGCCGAAAAACAGCAATTTATTGCCGTCATTCAAGGCATCGGTGCAGATTTCAACCAGCTCGATAAACCCATCGCGGGTTGCTTCGCGGGTTTTGTCGACCAGATCAAGATGCTCGTCAAATTCGGCATCGAAAAAGCTTTTAATATCCATTTTTCCAAATCCAAAGACGTGGGATAAACCCTGCAAGGCAATCACTGTGTCGTAAAATTGTACATATTTGCGGTCAAACTCAGAACGGTTCAGGAAATTTTGATCGTTCTATTGCCGCAAATCGGGCTGAAACTATCAGTTTGAATAGCGGAAAGCTACGACTTATCGCTGTCGCCGCGATGCATGAATTTGGCCCATTTTCACCTTTGGTTTCAAAGGTCGCGGGTGATAAATACATAAGCTGTTAATCGACAGACTCTATATTCCACTATATTCGTAATGTTAGTGCTTGCGGGGTGTATGCTCTGTTTGCCGTGAAACAATTATCTGGTCGCCATTTATGTCTGATAGCACGCTGCCGTCCCCTGAGGCCTTCCTTGTCGATTATGTGCGCCGCCTTGAACGGCGCAAGGAAGGTGTGGCTGCTATTCATGTGCATTTTTCAAAACTAATCGCGTTCAATCGCCGTGATCATCATATCCGTACCGCCATTGCATCATTTGAAGACATCGTTCCCGAGGTCACAGGACGCATCTTTACCCTGTCTAATCAGGATCTGATTTTCATTTTCGATGCGGCTGAAATAGACGAAGTTAATGCAGTCATTTTCCGGCTTAAATTCCTGTTTAACGACGATCCGCTGATCAGCGAGAGCAAGGATGAAAATGGGGATCCAGCCAATTTCACTGACTATTTTGACGTTGAACAGCAATACAAAGATTTTTTGCATTTAACCCAGACACTGGTGCGCTCCAACGCCAATCGTCCCCGCGCGATCAGCAAAGCGGCCGAACGGCATAATGATCATCCGGATGATGCGGATGATCGGATGCCGTTGACGCCAAAAATCCTGGGGCGGATTGATGAATCCCTGCGTCGTGCTGATTTATCGAACTTGATGCGCCGACAGGCAATCTGTGCTGTGGTGGGGGATGCCAATCCAACGCCGGTGTTCCACGAACTATTCATTTCGATCAAGGATTTGCAGGATACACTGCTGCCCGACGTCAACGTGTTGTCCAACCGCTGGCTGTTTCAGCATCTGACAGAAATTCTGGATCGTCGTATGTTGTCGTTGCTTACCCGCAGCAATGATGCGTCGGTTACCGGTTCGGTTAGCATTAACCTGAATGTCTCAACGGTGCTGTCACCCGATTTTTTAACATTCGATAGCAATGTTAAGGCCGGACAGCGCGGAACCATCGTGCTGGAACTGCAAAAGATCGATGTCTTTGCGGATCTGGGGGCGTTTTTCTTTGCGCGTGATTTCTGTCGTGATCGCGGGTATCGCATCTGTATTGACGGGATCAGTCACTTGTCGCTTCCCTATATCAACCGGAACAAGCTTGGTGTTGATATGATCAAGATGTACTGGGATGCGGAAATGGAAAACATGGATGACGCCCATAAAGAAGCCATGCGCGAAACAGTGGCGGAGGCAGGGGACACCCGCGTTATTATGTGCCGTTGCGATGATGAACGGGCGATCAAATTTGGTCATTCGATCAATATCACCATGTTCCAAGGGCGCCATGTCGAGCACTTGATGAGTGAACGGACAAAAAAATAGCGCCGATTTAACCGGCGCTATTAAGATGTCTTGTTCGGTCGGATCAGAAAAGCCTTTCGGGCGAACGCCCTAGTCCTTGCCGTCGATGCCGGCCTTGTCAAAAGTTGCCATGTTGTTGTGGCATTCCGCCGCAGCCCGCAAAAGCGGGATCGCCAAGGCAGCACCCGATCCTTCGCCGAGCCGCATCCCAAAATTAATCAGGGCGTCTTTGCCAAGTTTTTCAATTAGGCGGCTGTGCCCAGGTTCAGCAGAAACATGCCCGACCAGACAGTGATCAAGCGCATCGGTGCGAATGGCGGCCAAAACCGCCGCCGCCGCGCAAGATACGTAACCATCTAGCAAAACCGGAACCCGGGCAAACCGTGCGGCAATAATCGCACCGGCCATCGCAGCAATTTCACGCCCGCCGACACAGCGCAAAACATCAAGCCCGTCATGCATCTGGTTTTTATGTAAAATGATCGCATCGCCAACAACGCGGGTTTTACGGATCAGGGTTTCGTCATCAATTCCAGTGCCCCGACCGGTCCAGTCTGCGGCGTCGTCCCCATAAAGCGCATGGGAAATGGCGGCGGCTGATGTCGTGTTGCCGATGCCCATTTCGCCGGGCACAAACAGATCAAGGCCCTTTTCAATCGCGCTCATGCCAAATGCCATTGCTTCTGCGCAGCCTTCGTCATCCATGGCGGGTTCTTGCGCAAAGTCATTGGTTGGAATTTCAAGGGCGACTTCCATCACACGCAATTCGGCATCAACCGATTTACAAATCTGGTTGATCGCGGCCCCGCCATTAATAAAGTTTTCCACCATCTGCTGGTTCACTGTGGCCGGAAAGGCTGACACGCCTTGGGCGACAACGCCGTGACTGCCAGCAAAAACCGTGACACGCGGGCGCGACATATTCGGGCGGGATGTTCCCTGCCATCCAGCCAGCCACACACTGAAATCTTCAAGGCGGCCCAACGACCCGGCCGGTTTTGTCAGGGTCGGCTCCCGCTGCAAAACCGCTTCTTGCGCCTCGCGATCCGCAGCAGGAAGCTCTGCAAGCATAGCGCGGATTTCATCAAGGTTTTGCGGCGGATGTTTGGGATTGAACATATTGCTCTCCGGGTGGCGGGCGGTGGTGCTAAGCGCGTTATGCTTGGCGTTTGTTATGGTAATTATTAGGTTGAGACCCAGTTTTTAAGGCCGTTTCGTTCCGTCTTTTTGTCCGTGTCGTCCAACGGGGCACATGTTATGCAACGATCAGCACGTGCAGCGCAAAACAGCCTAGTCTGGTATTCTTGCATGGATTAAGACATGTTTTATACGGCGACTAAGCGGATCAACGAAACGTTCTTAACAATCAAAGTTCCAAGGTTGCCTCAACCTAGAACCAAGATCGTCACAATACCAGATCGAAAATCGGAAAATGACGGTGCCCGAAGATCATAACCAAATCGAAACAAACATGCAAAGTTCTGATGAAAACGGCGGAACACCGAAAGTAGATGGTGCAGCACCGAAGGACGGTACTTCTTCCTTTGGCACGATCCCGGTTCTGTCTGATTTCTTTCGTGCACTCGTCTTGCTCAGCCGGGTTCCGGTCTTTCCGATGGATGATTTTCGCCCGGTTACGATTGCAAGGTCTGTCTGGTGTTGGCCATTGGTTGGGGTGTTCTTGGTGGGTATCGCACTTATCCCGGCCCAATTTGCCGCGTACTTAACAGGAAGTGCCGTTGTCTTTGCCATTGTGGCGGTTTTGGCATTGGTATTATTAACCGGTGCCATGCATGAAGATGGACTGGCCGATTGCGCCGATGGTTTTGGTGGGGGGCTGGAACGCGCCCGCAAGCTTGAAATCATGCGCGATAGCCGTATTGGCACATATGGCGTGGTTGCACTTGTCCTGTGTCTTGGCTTGCGTGTGGCATTGTTGGTTCAGGCGGCAAATGCCGGGCAGGCAGTGGTTCTTTTGCTTATTATGGCGGTCATGTCACGTGCCGCCATGCCGGTTTTAATGACGGTTCTTCCCCCCGCACGTGATAACGGCCTTGGCAAAGGCGCCGGACACCCTGAATGGCGATATGTGATATTGGGACTTGTCGTTGCTTCGGGGATTGTTTGGGCTTTATCAGGGCTATTTGTGGTGCTTGCTGTTCTTTTGGCTGCCATGCTGGCAACGGTTTTGATGGGTGCAATTGCCAAATGGCAAATCGGCGGCCAAACGGGTGATGTTTTGGGGGCGACCCAAATGATCGCGGAACTGTTTGTCGGCATGGGATTTATTGCTGCAATCGGCACTGTATAATTAGGCCGCATTTACGCTGATGAGGTCGCAGGCTTCATCTGGGATTTTGGTGGGATCAGGACATGACAATTCAAACAACGCGGTGGTGGTTGGTGCGTCATGCGCCGGTTTTAAACCCGGATCGTCTGGTTTATGGCCGAAGCGATATGCAAGCCGATTTATCCGATGAAAAGGCCTTGCGATCCTTGGCGCGCCATCTGCCCAAAGATGCTGTTTGGGTCACAAGCCATTTATCGCGCACGCTTGATACGGCACTGAAATTACAGGAACTGATCGACGAAGACGTTACCCCAACCCGTGAAGCCGCCCTTGCCGAGCAGCATTTTGGGGCATGGGAAATGCAACATTGGAATGATCTGCCCAAGGGCGAGACGACAAAATTCTGGACTGACTTTGCCCGCCAGCAACCGCCAAATGGCGAAAGCTTTGCCGACGTTGTTAGCCGTGTCGGCCCAATATTTAGCCGTTTAAATCGTTATTGGGCCGGTCGCGATATTGTTGCCGTCGTCCACGGAGGTACAGTGCGGGCCATCCTTGCCAATGCGCTTGGGCTGTCGCTGGAAGCCGCCCTTTCATTTCATATTGATACGCTAGCGTTAACGCGACTGGAATATATCGACGGCGTTGACGAACCCGGCTGGCGGGTAACATCCGTCAATCAGCGCTATTAAATGAGCCAAACATCACGCAGGCCACGATCATCTGATCAATATCGTGGCCCTATCGTAGTTTGGTTTTTGGTGGCGGTGATGTTTAGGCAGATTTTAATTCTTGCTGTTGCGCGACGTTACCCAATGCGTATTCCGAAAGGTATCGGTCGATCATATCGCTGGTCAGATCGTATTTTTCGCAAAGTGCACTGACGTCGCGAAGGTAGGCATTGTAATACGGGATCGGTCGGCTGCGTGACTTATTGCGCAGGTGCGCAACCGTTGGAAAATCATCGGCAAATGTATCGCTTTCGATGACCTGAATGATGGTGTCATCCAAAATGGCCGCCGGCATCCCGCAATATGTTTTGCCGCAGGCAGACAGGATTTTGCTTGCGGTTGGGACTGAAATTCCGGGCTGGGCCAAAAGTTCATTAAGTTCTTGTTCCCGGAAGTCATTTATCGACATTAATGTGGTGAGTGTCGGCAAATCGCGCACCAGCATAGACAAGGCGTTCACACGCATCCCGCGCGAATGGGACCAGACAATGGTCGCGATCATTCCGGCTAAGGCATCTTCTGCGAAAATTTGGCGCACGTCGCGCCGGGCAAGGGTGATTTCGCCGTCTTTCGCATGGCTTTCTAGGAATTTATGAAACGACCTGTCATGCGTGTGCAAACGTTCAAGCAGGCCGAGCCACATATCTTTGCGTGACGAAGTAATCCAGATTGGCATTCTGCGTGCCTGGATTTCGTGTAGGTGGTCATGAATTGCCATCTGATTCTTACAGTTTTCTATTTTTCCCAAGAGATCGAAGATGCATGTCCGTGGAACCAACCGGATATGATTGTTCTTTTTTCCGGTCGTCATGCTGGCGGGCGCTTGTTTTTTTGCCGCTTTCCAGCTTGTTGCATATTCATGGTCTCTTAAATGACCGTCGGTCTCAAGAACGCAATTCTGACAAATACTGACCTTGAGCATAGGGTAGAGATAGCGCTTTGGCTTAACCTGCAAAGCTGTTAGGTTCGGCGCACCGTTCGGTGATGGGAAATCGGTGAAATGCCGGTGCTGCCCCCGCAACTGTATCGGGTTGGGTGATCTAGGCGCTTTGGCGCCAGCCACCGGGAAACCGGGAAGGCGGATTGCTTTCACGCCCGCAGCCAGGAAACCAGCCGAAGGTGTCAGCACGCAAAGGTGCAGGCGACGCAATCGGGCCTCGGTGGGAGGCCATGGCGAGGAAAACGGGATGACCCAAACAGAACCGCTTGCCGGGATACATTTGGTCCTTGGCGGTGCCCGATCGGGCAAAAGCCGGTTTGCCGAAAACCTCATCCTTCAGGCAGGTGGCGGAACCTATATCGCGACCGGGCGCGCCTGGGACGAGGAAATGGCCAACCGCATCGATCTTCACAAACAAACACGCGGCGATTTATGGCACACGATCGAAGAACCGATCGCATTGTGTGATGCCCTGCGTGCGTGCAATCAACCGGGCGCAAAGCCAGTTTTGGTCGATTGCCTGACCTTATGGCTGACCAATTTGATGCTTGAAGACCGCGATGTTGAAGCGGAATTTGATCAGCTTTGTGATCTTTTGCCCAAACTGGATATCCCGGTTCTTTTGGTTTCAAACGAGGTCGGCTTTGGGATCGTGCCGGAAAATGCAATGGCACGGAGCTTCCGCGATCACGCCGGGCGCCTGCATCAGCGCATCGCCGAAATTGCAGGCCACGTGACGTTGGTGGTTGCGGGCATTCCGATGCAGGTCAAATCATAACCCAACGATATTTCAGCATTAAATTTAAGATTTAAGGACATTCGAACATGGCACAAATGGGTAAAATTCCCGCAACTGTGATTACCGGTTTTCTTGGTGCGGGCAAAACCACCATGATCCGCAACATGCTGGAAAATGCCAACGGCAAACGGATTGCGCTGATCATTAACGAATTTGGCGATCTTGGCGTGGATCGGGGCATCATTAACGGTTGCGGCATCGAAGGATGTGCAGAAGACGATGTGGTTGAACTGGCCAATGGCTGCATCTGTTGCACGGTGGCCGATGATTTCCTGCCGACCATTCAAAGCTTGATCGACCGTGATACACCGCCAGATCATATTGTTATCGAAACATCTGGTTTGGCCCTGCCAAAACCGTTGGTAAAAGCGTTTAATTGGCCGGAAATCCGGTCACGCGTTACTGTTGATGGCGTGGTCGCGGTACTTGATGGGGCGGCATTGCGCGATGGGCTTTTTGCCCATGATCATCACGCGGTTCAGGCTCAGCGCGAAGCAGATGATAACCTTGATCATGAAAGCCCGTTGGAAGAACTGTTTGAAGAACAGCTTCATTGCGCAGACATGGTTGTGTTGAACAAAACCGACCTTCTCAGCGACGCGGAACGGACCCAGGTTGAAGCCGATATTCGCGCTGAGCTTAAACGCCCATCGGTCAAGATCATCGCGACGGATCATGCCCGCATTGAAAATGCTATTTTGTTGGGTCTTGGGGCCGCGGCTGAGGATGACCTTGATAGTCGTCCATCCCATCATGATGACGGTCACGACCATGACCACGACGATTTTGATAGTTTTATCGTCAGCCTTGATGCGGTTTCTGATCCGGCCGCGTTGGAAAAACGCCTGATTGAGGTTGTGCGTCAATTTGATGTGCTGCGCATCAAAGGATTTCTTGATGTCCCAGGCAAGCCAATGCGCCATGTCGTCCAAGGGGTGGGCGAACGGTTCCAGCGGTATTTTGACCGTCCGTGGGCCGACAGTGAAACACGCCGGTCTGAACTGGTTGTGATTGGGTTGCATGGGCTGGACCGTCCTGCAATTGAAGCAGCGATTAAGGCGGCGTAAGAATAAATGTTCCTATTTTGTTTCACGTGAAACAGTATTTCTGTCCTATGGTTGCAAGGCCCTGTTTCACAGTTTCACGTCGAAATGATCCTTTGATACCCGCATCCCCGGCGATGGTTCTGCCACGTCTGGGATGCGGGGTCGCCCCGATACAATGGGTACTGACGTCGTAGCTAACGACCACCCACTAATGGCCTAAGAAAAAGAGACGGAAATTCCCGATGCATTTGCTGGCAGCACAGCCCGGAATGGTGACAGACGGCAGCGAAGCCGTCGATCTTGGACAGGAACCCGGCGATGTGGTGATCCTGTCAGCAGCAGAGTCCGAGTTGGCCTGTCTTGCCGGGGCGCAGGATCGGTTGGTGGCTGAATTTGCCGATGATGTTCCGTCTTTGCGTTTGGCCAGCTTATTACAGCTTGGTCACAACATGTCGGTCGATCTGTATGTCGATGATGTGTTGTGTGATGCCAAATTTATCATTGTCCGCATTTTGGGCGGACGGGGATATTGGGATTACGGCATCGAACAATTGGTCGCCCTTGCCCGGTCAAAAGACATTCCGCTGGTGCTGTTGCCCGGCGACGATCAACCCGATGCGGAGCTGTTGTCGCTGTCGACCATCAAGGGGGCCGATTATCAGCATATTTGGCGCTATTTGATCGAAGGCGGCCCACAAAATTCCGAGAGTTTACTTCGTCTTATATATGAAAAGTTGAATTCATCTGTTAACTGGAATTGGAAACCCGCCGCGCCACTGGTTAAGGCGGGGGGATATTGGCCGGGAAATGCCGATATTGACTTGGCGGGTATCCGCGAAAAGTGGACGCAAAATCAACCGGTTACGCCAATTATCTTCTACCGTTCCTTGGTGCAATCTGCTAATTTAGATATTATTGATGTTCTGGTTGAGGAATTACAGGCCAACAACCTGAACCCACTGCCAATTTTTGTGTCCAGTCTTAAGGACCCGGCGGCCGCGGCCTTGGTCAGTGATTGGTTGGTCGAAACACAAGCCGATATTGTTTTAAATACCACCGGGTTTTCGATTTCTGTTCCGGGATCGCAACGAAAAGATGGGCCGTTTGGCGCGGTCGATGCACCTGTGTTTCAGCTTGTCCTGTCGGGTGGCAGCGAACAGGCCTGGCGCGATGGCGTCAATGGTCTTGCCGCACGTGATATTGCGATGAATGTTGCCCTGCCCGAAGTCGATGGCCGCATTTTATCGCGTGCGATTTCGTTTAAAGGATCGGCAGGCAAAGACCCCCTGACCCAGATTGATCTGGTGAAATATATCCCGGTGCGTGATCGGGTGGCATTTGTCGCCGCGTTGACGGCCAATTGGGCCAAGCTGCGCCGTCGCGATGCCCCATCGCGCAAGGTTGCGATGATCATGGCCAATTACCCCAACAAGGACGCCCGATTGGGCAATGGTGTGGGCCTTGATACCCCGGCAGGCATGATTGAAACCCTGCGTGCGATGGAACAAGAAGGCTACGCGCTTGAATACGTGCCCGAAAATGGCGATGCGCTGATGAAGGCGGTTAAGGCCGGTCCGACAAATGATTTTAAGTCGCTTGCGGGGCGCGATATTCGCGTCACGCTGCCGATGGCGGCCTATCAGCGCGGTTTCGATGCCTTGCCCGCGACAATACGTGATCAGGTGATCGATGCCTGGGGTGCGCCCGATACGGATCCATTTTACCTGCCGGGTCAGGACAGCTTTGCCCTGTCGATCGTGCCGATGGGGAATGTCGTCGTCGGTCTTCAGCCTGCGCGCGGTTACAATATCAACCCGCTTGAAAGTTATCACTCGCCCGATTTGGTGCCGCCACACAACTATTTCGCGTTTTATATCTGGTTGCGCCATGAATTTGGCGTCGATGCGATTATTCATTTTGGCAAGCATGGCAATATGGAATGGTTGCCCGGCAAATCATTGGCCCTGTCAGCCGAATGTTTCCCCGAGGCCGTCTTTGGTCCGACGCCGCATTTCTATCCTTTTATCGTCAATGACCCGGGCGAAGGCACACAAGCCAAACGCCGTGCACAGGCCGTGATTCTTGATCACTTAACCCCGCCCTTAACCCGGGCGGAAAGTTATGGGCCGCTCAAAGACCTTGAAGCATTGGTCGATGAGTATTTTGAAGCCGCCGCCATTGACCCGCGCCGTCTGGCGATCCTGAAACGCGATATTCTTGAACTTGCCATTCGCACCGGTCTTGACCGTGATTGCGGCATTGAAGTTGGCGAAGACGAAGAAAGTGCCTTGGCCAAGCTTGATAACTATCTGTGCGAGCTTAAAGAACTTCAAATTCGCGACGGTCTGCATATCTTTGGCAAGGCCCCAGAAGGCGATCTTTTGACCGATCTTTTGGTCGCATTGGCGCGTTTGCCGCGCGGATCGGATATTGGACCCACCGCATCGCTACACCGCGCGATTGCCAAGGACCTTTTGGATGAGGACGGGTTTGATCCGCTTAATTGTACCTTTGGCGACGTCTGGTCCGGCACAAAGCCGGATGTTTTGGCCCGCTATGACGCGGGTAATGGCGATGATGAGTGCGGGGCTTATGATGTTGGGCCATGGCGCACCTATGGCGATACGGTCGAGCGGATCGAACTTCTTGCCCGCGACCTGATCAACGGTACCGTAAAACCCGAACCCCAATGGTCAGCGGTTTGTGACGTTCTTTCGGATGTTGATGCCCATATCAGACCATCTGTTGTTGGCTGTGGGGCGGCGGAAATTGATGGTCTTTTGCACGGCCTTGCGGGCAAGTTTGTCGCGCCGGGGCCATCGGGGGCGCCGACCCGTGGGCGACCCGATGTTTTACCAACCGGGCGGAATTTTTATTCCGTCGATACACGCACGGTCCCAACCCCTGCTGCGTGGCAATTGGGGTGGAAGTCGGCGGAGCTTTTGCTTGAACGCCATGTGCAAGATCATGGTGAATGGCCCGCCGCCCTTGGGCTTTCGGTGTGGGGTACGAGCAATATGCGCACAGGCGGCGATGATATTGCCCAGGCAATGGCCCTGATGGGGGTCCGCCCGACATGGGATAGTGCATCACGTCGGGTGACGGGATTTGAAATTATGCCGGGATCGGTTTTGGGGCGTCCGCGCGTCGATGTGACCTTGCGCATTTCCGGGTTTTTCCGTGATGCGTTCCCCGGGCTGATCGATTTGTTTGACAGTGCGGTGCGCGCGGTGGCGGCCCAAACGGATGAGCCCCAAGAAACCAATCCGATTGCCACCCGGGTCGCACAGGAAACGCAAAAGCTGCGCGGGCAGGGATTAAGCGATGATCAGGCCGACCGGCAGGCGGCCTTTCGGGTGTTTGGCTCTAAACCCGGTGCTTATGGCGCCGGGTTGCAGGCCATGATTGATGAAAAGCTGTGGGAAGACGAAGACGATCTTGCCGATGCCTATCTGGCCTGGGGCAGTTATGCCTATGGCAATGGGGCAAGTGGCGAAGCCGCACGGGGACTTTTTGAAACCCGGCTTTCGAAGGTCGATGCGATTGTCCATAATCAGGATAACCGTGAACATGACCTTTTGGATTCCGATGATTATTATCAGTTCGAAGGCGGAATGACATCTGCGGTACGCAGCCTTTCGGGCAAGCAGCCAGTTGTCTATCACAGTGACCATTCCCGCCCGGAAAACCCCAAAATTCGGACCCTTGAAGAAGAAATAGCCCGCGTTGTGCGTTCGCGCGTGGTCAATCCGAAATGGATCAATGGCGTCATGCGGCACGGCTATAAGGGCGCGTTTGAGATTGCCGCAACGGTTGATTATCTTTTTGCGTTTGCGGCGACGTCACGCTGTGTCGCAGACCATCATTTTGATTTGGTTTATGATGCCTATCTTGATGATGAAGCTGTGCGTGATTTTATTGCCAAGCACAATCCAGATGCACTGCGTGATATTCAAAACCGCCTGCGCGAAGCGATTGAACGCGGTCTGTGGCAGCCAAAGCGTAACAGCGTTTCGCGTGATCTGATCGACCAGATATAAGTGCCCTAAACGCCGACGGACTCACGAAAATTTTACTTTCGGAACATTATCAGCAGTTGAAACGTTTCGATTACGCACCATATCCTGATTAACCAACTGTTAATAGTTGTGAGGGACGGGGCACTTCTTTCTGATCGCCTGCGTGGGATCGCAGACCGATCGACGAGTTCGGAGGCCGCGATGCAAAAAACGACCAACGTTCGACGCACTTCTCGTTCTGATGTTCGACTGCCTGACTATGTGCAGACGCCTTTACCCGCCTATGGCGGACACGCGGACATCATTGATTCACTGATTGCTGATTGTGATATTCCAAATTGGCTGCGCGATGATTTGCAAGGGCACGGGAAATACCGCCCGGCGCGCGGCGCAATCCCGGCTGTTTTAAAGGTACGTGAACAGTTTAGTGGCCAACATCGCCCGGTACGGTTTGACGAATTTCGCGACGGTCTGGCCGAAATTTCACGCCATTTACCCGGACCGGATCAAACCCCGGTCGAAATCGATGCCAAGGTGAAAATCTATTGGCGGTATTTGCAGGGTGTCGAACGCCAAGTTTGGCGCGCAGCCGTATCTGTTGCCCACCTCCAGATGGATCATTTTCCGGTGGTGCGGGAATTCAAATCCTTGATCGAGCAAGTGGTGACCAGCCGCAATTGGCTTGAACGTCGCCTTGAAGTGGTGGAGCAAAGCTTCCAGCGGCCATCTGGTCCGGCAAATGACGCGGTCCATCGGGCGCTGATGCGCCTGCGCCGTATGTCGCCCGGCGATCGGTTGCAGCTTTTTAACAAGGCCAAAATGCGTCGCCCGGAACTGCGCAGTATCGATATGCGTGAGCCCGATAAATGGGCGGACCTGGTAACAGGTGATCTTGGGTTGTCGCCACGCTAAGGGCGCGTATCGAACGCAATCATATCCCCATTCATTCCCGCCTGGGGAGGGGGAGCGCCCCGCGATGGGGCCAGAAAAGCGCGGTCATTTGGATCGCGCTTTTCACTTGTCTGCTTGGTGGGGCAGGGTCGTATCAATTCACCGATTTTTCAGTACCGGGTTATCCCATTGCGCAGTTGTATAAATGCAAGGCGACGGGCACAGTTACGGCTAAACAGTCGGGACCGCGCCATGCACACAACGAAATCCCCCTTCGCCGCCAAGCTTTTAACGTTTTTCACGCGTTTTGCTTTTTGCGTGGTCGTTTGTGCCGTGCCAATCGGATCGGTGACGGCGCAAACATCATCGCAAACTTCATCGTCGCACGCTTGGCCAAACGTGCCTAGTGGGCCGTTCCATTGGCAGTTACAAGGCGATATTAAGCTGGGTAGCCACATTAAGGTTGTTGGCAGTGATGCATTTGATACGACGGCTGAACAAGTCCGGGCATGGCGTGATGCCGGGATTTTTCCGATTTGTTATGTGAATGTTGGTGCGGTGGAAGATTGGCGTTCGGATCGCAACCAGTTTCCACCCGATAGCATTGGCAACGCGTATTGGGGCTGGCCCGGTGAATACTGGCTAAACATTCGGCGGTTTGAACGGTTTTCCGATGTGATTTTGGCCCGGTTTGACCTGTGTCGTGACAAGGGGTTCTTGGCGATTGAGCCTGATAATATTGACGCCTATGAAGCCGATGCGACCAACAAGGAAACCGGGTTTGATTTATCCCGCAAGGATCAGCTTTTATACGTCAATTGGCTGATTGATCAGGCCCATGCGCGCGGTCTTGCCATTGGGCAGAAAAACGCGCCGGACCTTGTGCCGGAATTGGTCGATAAAATGGATTTCGCCCTTCTTGAATCGGCGTATCGACTGGGCTTTATGGAAGATTTCGAACCCTATGCCGAGATGAGTAAACCGGTTTTTGCTGTTGAGTATCTGGACGAAATGGAAGTTGGAAATGACCCGCAAAGCTTGTGTCCGGCGGCCAAAGAACTTGGCTTTCAGGGGGTAATCGCCCATCTTGATTTGGATCGGGCGCCGCAAAACTGCCCTTGATCCCCAGCGCGCTTGGCCGCATTGTTCCGCTATATGCGACTGCAACCATCTAGCCCGAAAATACAAAGGCCCAAAACCATGACCGATAAGACCCAGCCTGACGTGGATGTGAATGCGCGCCACGACGAGAAGATGAAGAAGATCAAGGCTGCGCGCGACAAAATGATGGCCCAGAAGATCGATAAAAAGGGCCTGATTATTGTCCATACCGGCAAGGGTAAAGGCAAATCATCTTCGGCGTTTGGCATGGCGATGCGCTGTGTGGGTCATGACATGAAGGTGGGCGTGGTTCAGTTCATCAAGGGCGGCTGGGAAACCGGCGAAGCCAAATTGCTGCGCAAATTTCCCGATTTGTGTGAATTTCATGCCATGGGGGCCGGGTTTACGTGGGAAACACAAAACCGTGCCCAAGACGTCGCCCTTGCGCGGGAAGCATGGAACAAGGCGCTTGAAATGATGCGCGATCCAAGCTTTTCGATGGTGATCTTGGACGAGATTAATATCGTGCTGCGCTATGATTTTCTGCCGCTTGAAGATGTGTTGGGTGCGTTGGCCGAAAAGCTGCCGGATCAGCATGTGGTTCTGACCGGGCGTAATGCGCCAGATACTTTGATTGAGGCCGCCGACCTCGTGACGGAAATGACCATGATCAAACATCCCTTCCGCGAACAGGGCATCAAAGCGCAGATTGGCGTTGAATTCTGATAAACGCACTATCGTCAGATGGTGGCACAGTTTGCCGGTTTAATCAGGCATTGAAGGCTGTGGATGTGAAAGTTTTGAAACCGGAATGAGTGTGCAATCTGTTCCCGCCCTGATGTTGCAAGGTACCGGATCTGACGTGGGAAAATCCCTGTTGGTGGCCGGTCTTTGCCGGGCCTTTGCCCGACGGGGTTTGCGCGTGCGCCCGTTTAAACCGCAAAACATGTCCAATAATGCCGCCGTCACCGATGATGGCGGTGAAATTGGCCGTGCGCAGGCGCTTCAGGCGCGTGCGGCGGGGGTGCCAACCACGGTGCATATGAACCCGGTTTTGTTAAAACCCCAATCGGATATCGGATCGCAGGTGGTGGTGCAGGGCAAAGTCCTGACCACGGCCAAGGCACGCGATTATTACCGCTTAAAGCGTGATTTGTTGCCCAAGGTGATCGAAAGCTTTGAAATCATGGCAGCAGACGCGGACTTGGTGCTGGTAGAAGGTGCAGGATCGCCGGCCGAAGTAAATTTGCGCGGCGCAGACATTGCCAATATGGGCTTTGCCGAGGCGGCCAAAATTCCGGTGATTTTGGTGGGGGATATTGACCGGGGCGGTGTCATCGCATCCATCGTTGGCACTTATGAATTGCTATCGGATGCCGATCGCAGATGGCTTAAGGGTTATGTCATCAACAAGTTTCGCGGCGATGTATCGTTGTTTGGATCAGCGACTGACATCATCGCCGATAAGTCCGGCCTTAAAAGTTACGGTATCGCAACGTATTGGCCGGGGGCCTATAAACTGCCCGCCGAAGACGGCGTTGCACTGGAAAAATCCGGGAAGTATTGCCGCGATGCTGAGGATGGTGGCGATGAAGCCGGTGCTGGCACTGGCGTGCGCCTTCGGGTTGCCGTGCCTCATTTGCCGCGTATTGCCAATTTCGATGATCTTGACCCACTGGCAGCGGAGCCGGACGTTGACCTGTTGCTGATCAAGCCGGGGCAGGTGATCCCCGGGGATTGCGATCTGGTGATTTTGCCGGGCAGTAAATCCACCATGGCGGATTTGAGGTTCCTAAAAGATCAAGGCTGGGACATTGATATTTGGGCCCATCATCGGCGCGGTGGCCATGTCATTGGCATTTGTGGTGGCTATCAAATGCTGGGGCGCATGGTTCATGATCCGGACGGGGTCGAAGGCGCACCGGGCAGCGAAGCCGGGCTGGGGCTTTTGGATGTTGAAACGGTGATGGCTGGGGATAAAACCCTGCGCAAGACCCATGCGGTGACCGTTGGCGATGCGTATGGTCTTGGTGCCGACATCAACCTTGCGGGGTATGAGATTCATATGGGCCAGACGGATGGCCCAGATCGGGCGCGCAGTTGGTTGCGGCTTGGCGATGGTCCAGCGGGTGATCTAACCAACAACCCAAGTGCGGGTGTTCTTGATGGCGCAATTGGTGCCGATGGCCGCGTCATGGGGTGCTATTTGCATGGATTGTTTGGCAGTGATGCCTTTCGCCATGCCTTTTTGGCCCGGATCGGCGGAAATGGTGTTTCAAATGCGCTGAATTTTGAGGCCGGGATTGATTCCAGCCTTGATGAATTGGCCGATCATTTGGAATCCTGTCTTGATCTGGACGGGATGCTGGCATTGGCAAAAAGCTGCGGTGCATAATTGATTGTAATGGCGCGCGATGGCCTGTTTTTACCGCCGTGGCAGGCTGCTTTTTGTGCTTGGGATGATTATCCGCCTAAAAAGTAACAAAAACGCTGCTTGGACGGTGAGAAGCTCTTTACTTAATCGGTGCCGCGTGGTTTGACAGAATTGCAATTCCGGTACTGAAACGAACAGGATTGGGCGCGGTTAAAAATCGCCCCGTCAGCAGGCCGGTCTTTGTAAAAAGTTCATCCTTGGTCTGGTATTCTTACGTCTATGCGTCAGTTACATCATTTTTGGCTATCGCCGTTTTCGCGCAAGGTGCGTTTGGCCTTGGCTGAGAAAAAGCTCGATTTCACTTTAAAGGCCGAGCCTGTCTGGGAACGGCGCGACGAATTCCTGTTGCTTAATCCTGCGGGCGAAGTGCCGGTGCTTCAGGATGAAGACGGCACGGTTTTATGTGACTCTGTCGTAATTTGCGAATATCTCGACGAGATTTATGCCGACGCAGACGTGCCAAAACTGTTTGGTGGCGATGCCAAAGAGCGGGCTGAAATTCGCCGCCTTGTCGCGTGGTTTGATGGCAAATTTAACCGCGAAGTCACCGACCATTTGCTGGGTGAAAAGCTGCTTAAACGCTTCTTTGCCACCGGCACACCCGATACCAAGGTTCTGCGTGCTGGGCGGACCAATGCGGCCTATCATCTTGATTATGTCGGGTGGTTGTTTGAACGGCGCAACTGGCTTGCCGGCGATCATTTGACCATGGCCGATTTGGCCGCGGCGGCGCAAATTTCGGTGATTGATTACATGGGTGATATCAATTGGTCGAAGCATCCGCGCGCCAAAGATTGGTATATGCGGGTGAAAAGCCGCCCCTCTATGCGCGATATTTTGACCGACCGGCAGGCCAGTTTCCCGCCCTCTGCGCATTATGCCGATCTGGATTTTGAATGACGCATTCATCTCAATCTGATGAATTCTACCCTGTCGGAGGGTTAAATACGGTCAGTTACGATCTTCGGGCTGATCTTGATCGTAAAATTTTCGAAGATCCCATTCCATTCTATTCGGATTTGGCGCAGCGCCTTGTCGGGCCAACCGGCGACCCGGTTCTTGAGCTTGGCTGTGGGACGGGCCGTATTTCGGCGGCCATCGCCGAGAAAGGCATTCCGGTCGAAGGACTGGATTTGTCCAACGCGATGCTGGACCAAGCACGCGACAAATATCCCGACCTGACGTGGCACCATGGCAATATGTGCGACTTTGATCTGGGGCGGGAATTTGGCCTGATCATTATCCCGTTTCGTGGCCTGCAAGAAGTCACCGATGCCGACGATCAACGTCGTGTGCTTGAACGGGCCTTTGCCCATCTGAAACCTGGTGGGGTTATCGCCCTTGATCTGATTGATCCGGATTTGCGCTATTGCCTGCCCGAAGGCGATCCAGAGGTGGTTGAGCTTCCGCTTCTTCCGATGCCAGAGGGCGTGGGGCAGCCCGGAAGCCATTTGCGTATTACCGCCATGGAACGCACCAATGATCCACTGACCCAGCAATTTAAAGAGCATTGGCGGTTTGAGGAAATTGGCGCGGATGGCGCAACCCTTCGGCGCGAAGACGCCTGGCATTATTTGCGCTGGGTGCATCGCAGTGAAATGCGGTTGATGTTGGAGCTATCCGGTTTCGTTTCGATAACGGAATTTTCTGATTTCAAAGGCAATCCGCCGCGATATGCCACCAATCAGGTCTGGATCGCAAAACGGCCGGACTGACAAGCCCGGCCGTTTCAAATCACGCGATTATATTAGGCTTATTTGCCAGAAAACTTTGCTGCTTCGGCGTGGGTTTCTTGGCGTTCAGCGGCGGTTAGTGGCACAAGGCCGTTATCGGCCAAAAGTCCTTCTTCGCCAATCACCGCGTCCGACACATAGGTCGATACAAAATCGGCCAAGGATTGGACAAGCTGCTGGTGATCGTCCTTTACATACAGATAAAGCGGACGTGAACCGGGATAGCTGCCTTCAAGGATGGTGTCGTAATTTGGTTTGACGCCGTTAATCGGCACACCTTGTAGACGGTCGCGGTTGCGATCAAGATTGTTAAAGCCCATCACGCCATAGGATGTTGGGTCTTTTTCGAGCTTGCTAATGACAAGACGGTCATTTTCGCCAGCTTGGATATAGGCACCGTCTTCGCGCAACGTCCGGCATAGAAGGCGGAAGCTGTCCTGGTCGGTGTTTTCAAGGTTGGCAATATCGGAAAAGGTTGCGCAACCTTTATCAAGCAACAGCTGCCCCATCAAATCGCGTGTGCCCGATGTTGGCGGCGGACCATATACGCGAATTTTCAAATCCGGCAGGGACGGGTCAATATCGGACCATTTTACGTTGGGGTTTGGCACACTGGCCCCATTGACCGGAACCGTGCGCGCAAGGGCCAAGTAAAGCTGACGCGCGGTGAGTGCCATTCCCGGTGCTTCGTGCGATCCCAACAAAACAATCCCGTCATAGCCGATTTTGATTTCGCTGATATTGCGCACGGAATTGGCGGCACAAATTGCGGTTTCTGACCCGGTGATTTGGCGCGATGCATCGACGATATCGGGATATTGTTCCCCGATGCCGCCACAAAACAGCTTAAATCCGCCGCCTGAACCGGTGCTTTCAACCACGGGGGCGGGGGATCCGGTTGTCTTGGCGAAATATTCGGCAACCTTGGTGGTCAGCGGAAAAATCGTTGATGATCCGACAATACGGACCTGATCGCGTGCCTGTGCCACAGACGCGGCAGAGACAAGTGCGATAGATGCAGTAAAAGCAGTAATGGCAAGCGTACGACGCATTGCGGCCCCCAAATTTTCCCGGTCACCCGGCCATGGTTCGGCGGACTGTCATGCCGAACCATGTAAAAGATAAAATCAAACCGCAGCGAGCCTATTCTGACTCGGTGCGAACATCCATCTTCTCTATATTCGCTTTTGCGGCATCAGCGACAGGGGTTCCATTTGAATTTTCTATGACAGTCATCCAATCACGGCGTGCCTTGTCATTATCGCCAGCAATGCGATGCAGGTTGCCCCGTTCAAACAGCGCCTGCATATTGTCTGGATCCTTCGACAAAACATTGTCGATATCGGTCATTGCCAAATCGTAACTTTTAAGCATGCGCCACGCGGTCGCGCGGTAAATCAGGGCATCGATCTGATCGGGCTCAAGATCAAGCGCCTTGTTCAAATCATCAATTGATTCCCAATACTGGCCGGCCATGCCCAGAACCATCGCCCGGTCGATCCAAAGTTGCGGATCGTTTTTAACAATCTCAAGTGCGCGGGTCTGATCGCGCCACGCAAATTCAAGATTGCTGGCCATCATCCATGCTTGCCCGGCCTGCGAAAGCATCCCGGCAACCACATGTGGCTCGGCGGTGCTGTCTTTGGCCAGCGCGTCAAGACGGGTTGCGGCTTCTTTATATTTACCAAGCGAGATCAACGATACAGCCACACAGTGGCGCGCCGGTTCCCCGCCGCCCATATCGCGCCATTCAATGGCACTTTCAAACCCGTCTTCGGGGCGTAGCTGGGCCAGTTTCAGGCAATCTTTATATTGCTGGGCTTCTTCGGTGGTCATGCCTTTTGTGCTTTGGGCAAAGCTGTTTGGCGCATACCCAATCGCGATCATCCCCGCCAGTAAAAGCGGGCAGGCGTGTTTCACAAAGTTGCTGGTCGCGCGGCGTGCCATGGTAAAAGAAGCTCCCTTTCTGTAAACGTCGTGCGGATGGAGCATAGGCGATGAAACCCAATGCAGACCATGCCAGAATGTTTGATTGTGCAAAAAACATCATGAAAACGGCAAGATAATGATGGTGTTTATTCTATTGCTGGTACGTGCCGCCGTATCCTTGCCTAAGGAAAGGTTTTGTCTGGCGTGGTTAAGGTCGTTACTGTGCGCCCATGTTGACGACATGATTTAAGTGGCAAATCGATAAAGTCGCCAAACGACCAAGTGATGACAGACCCTAGGGGTAGTATGACCAATAAGCTGTTTTGTTTCGGGATAGGGTTTTCCGCGCGCCTTGTTGCCGACCAGTTGGCGGCGGATGGCTGGCAAATTGCGGGCACTACTCGCACCGCAGAAAAGGCCGAACGTCTTGAGCAACAGGGGTATGAAGCCGTCCTGTTTGACGACAATCATCCGATCAAAGACATCAAAGCGGCCCTTAATGGCGTGACCCATGTTCTGATTTCCACCCCACCCGGCGGCGATGGCGATCCGGTCATCAAGCATCATGGCGTCGATTTGGCAGCCCTGCCTGAAGGTACCTGGATCGGATATTTATCGACAACCGGGGTTTACGGCGATCGCGATGGCGGCGAAGTCACCGAAGATGATGCATTGATGCCAACGGGCAAACGCGGGCGCAGGCGGGTTGCCGCCGAAAAGGCGTGGTTTGATTTGGGCCAGCGCCATGGTTTGTGTGTGCAAAGTTTCCGGCTGGCTGGGATTTACGGCCCGGGGCGCAATGCGCTTGAAACCGTGAAATCGGGTCGGGCGCGCCGGATTGTGAAACCAGGGCAGGTGTTTTCACGCATTCATGTGCATGACATCGCCCAGACCGTTCTGGCATCGATTAAGCACCCCAATTGCGGTGCGGCCTATAACGTGTGCGATGATGATGCCGCCCCGCCACAGGATGTGATTGCCCATGCCTGTGGATTGCTGGGTGTTGATCCCCCGCCTTTGCAGGATTTTGCCACGGCAAAGCTAAGCCCAATGGCGGCAAGCTTTTACGAAGATAACAAGCGCGTTATAAATACCCGGATAAAGCAAGAATTGGGTGTTAAACTGCGTTACCCGGATTATCAAGCCGGTCTTTTGGCGCTTTATGATGAAATGAACGACCGAAAAGACCGCCAATGACGGCGTTGATTAACAAAAGCGCATTGTTGACGCGTGTTTCGCGTCGTATATAACCCAAGGGCCTGTGGATATTCATATCGTCCCATGTGTTGGTGCAGTATGAATATCCACAGGAAAGCATTCTGATCGGGCCGGTCGCCATAGCCGGCTTTGAAGGCATCTAGCGCTGGTATGGTTGTGCGGTATCCCGCGCGCAGAATGATCAGCAAGGAGAGAGCAAGCATGGATCGTCGTATCGTAACCGTCTTTGGCGGTACCGGATTTGTCGGACGTCACATCGTCAAGCGTCTGCTTGAGCGTGATTTTATCGTTCGCGTTCCGACGCGCAGCTTTGAGCGTGTTAAGAAACTCAAACCCATGGGCTATTTGGGCCAGGTGGTTCCGGTTTATTGCGATGTGCGCAATGAAGACTCGATCAAAGACGTGATTGAGGGCTCCGAAGCCGTGATCAATCTGTTGGGCATTTTGTATGAACGGGGCAAAAACAATTTCCTGAACGTTCATGTCAAAGCCGCCGAGCGCATTGCCAAAGAAGCCAAAGCTTGCGGTGTTAAAACGCTTTTGCATATGTCGGCACTTGGTGTGGATAAAAACACCAGCGCAAATTACGCGACGTCGAAACTGGCCGGTGAAAAGGCTGTTCGCGATGCGTTTGCCGATGCGGTTATTTTCCGTCCGTCGGTCATCTTTGGCCCGAATGACAATTTCCTTAATACGTTTGCCTCAATGGCCCGCTATTCACCGGTTCTGCCGGTTATTGGTGCGCCGGGCCTGCCGAAGGTTGATCTGGGCGAAGGCAAGGTTGATTTGCTGGGCGAAGGTGGTCCGAAATTCCAGCCGGCCTATGTCGGCGACGTGGCAGAGGCATTCGTTACCGCATTGGTCGAAGGCAAGTCCGCAGGTAAAAACTATGAACTGGGTGGGCCGGAAGTCTATTCGTTCATGGCGCTTCTGCGCGATATGCTGCACATCACCCGTCAGCGCGCAATTTTGGTGCCGGTCCCGTTCTGGTTGGCCTCAATTCAGGCATTCTTCCTGCAGTTCCTGCCGGTGCCGCCATTGACCCCGGATCAGGTTCGCCTGTTGAAAACCGACAATGTCGTATCTGAGGGCACCGATGGTTTCGCCGAGCTTGGCATTAAGCCAAATAGCCTTGAGGCAATTGCCCCGACCTATTTGAAACGCTTCTGCCCGCCGCGCAAATCGGGCGAATTCCGCCGCTTCGTATAAGCTGCGCGATACAGATTACCCCATAAGGGGATTAAAGCCGGTCGGAACACAGGTTCCGGCCGGTTTTTTATTGCCATGAAGCGATAGGTTGAAAGCGTGATTGCCTTATCGGTCGCTAATGCCCAAGGCGCGACCGCGCGCATTTTCAAGATGCTGGCGCAGGCAGTCGGCGGCCAATTCCGGATCACGTTTTTCAAAGGCCGCGATGATGGCCAAATGATCGTTCATCACCGTTTGCAGCAGTTTGTCGGTTAAACGGAACCGTTCTTGTCGGATCAGGCGGATCTTGACGGAGTTGACCTTGTAAATCTTGGCGATGATTTCGTTATCCAGCGCATCGATGATCTGATCATGCAGGGACCAGTCAACATTCTGTGCATGTTCAAGCAACTCAGGCGTGATGCCGTTTGCCGCCGATTTCAAAACGTCTTCATGTTCTTTGCGCAGTTTTGCAATGGTCTCGTCACTGGCCTGACGGGTGAACAATCGGGCCGCTTCAAGTTCCAGGAAAAAGCGCAGCTGAAACGCATTGCGCACAAGATCAAGATCAATGTGGGCAATCTGCATCCCGCGTTGAGGCACGGTGGTGATCAGACCATCGGTCTCAAGACGCGGGATCAGTTCGCGAATGGCACTGAGCGGTATGCCGGTAATTTCGACCAACTCACGCTGCGAGATAAACTGCCCCGGATGAATGGCGCGCGACAACAGATGCTCGGTAAAGCTGTCATAGGCTTCGCTGCGCTTGCTGTGTCGGGTTGGCGACCGCTTGGTGTCATTCATTAATTGGTTCCGGGTTTAAACAGGCTGTCATAGGTTGTTGCCAGTAACTCATACTGCGCCTGATCAAGTTCGACAAGCGGGGGGCGAACGCGCCGCCATGCGGGCGTGTCGGTGATGTGGGCCAGCAAAGTTTTAATCGCCGGGGTCACCGGATGCGCCAAAATCGCATTTACAAACGGTGTCAGGTTTTTATCAGGTGCTTCGCCGTCCAAAAGCGGCGTCAAAAGACCGGGTGTCAGGTTGGCGACACCGCTGATTGCGCCAGATGCGCCGCGTTTGATGGCTTCGCCGAGCAGGCGTTCATCGCCAATCAGGATATGGTGCTTGTCTGAAAAACGCGTCAGCAGGATTTTGGCATTTTCCCAGTCGCCCGATGAATCTTTGACGCCGGCAATCATGCCCGGATGGGCGTTGATAATCTGTCCGACCACATCGGGGGTGATCGGGGCGGCGGTTACCTGTGGGATGTGATACAAAATCACCTTAAGGTTTGTATCGGCAATCGCGGTAAGAAATTGATCAAACCAGGTCACCAGTCCTGCATCGCTGCCGTCTTTGAAATAATAGGGCGGGGCGACCAGCACATATTTGCCGCCAAGTGCCGATACTTTTTGCGCGGCATCAACGGCATCGGGCAGGGCCGATTGCAAAATACCAAACACAATTTTCGTTGGATCAATCGATGCGGTGGTCAGCGCCTTAAAGGCAGAAATCATTTCATCGACTGATAAAGACGGCCCTTCACCGGTGGTTCCGCCAAGGGTCACAGATGAACATCCCTGATCCAGCACGGATTTGACATGCGCGGTTAAAAGATCGGTATCGATCGCCCCCGTATCGGTAAACGGTGTGGTAATGGCGGATGAAATCCCAAATTTTTCGGTTCTGGTGACGGTCATTGAAGCTTCCTGATTGGGGCCGTTGGTGGCGGCATTTTGGCTGTTTGTAATCAATTAGTTGTGTAGCACTAACATGTTAGTTATACAATAGGTATCGTGTTAGTACAGATGTGTTGATTCTCATCCGTCAACCGATCAAGAATAAGAACGATAACTTAGAAAATCAGTTATTTACCCGTCAGGGAGGAAACCAATGACAATGTTACGAACAGGGCGCAGCCTTGTGAAATTTGCATCCGCAGCCCTTTGCACGCTTGCGCTTAGCGCGACATCGGCCTTTGCGGCGGATGCGGTAAAGCTGCGTATTTCAAGCCCGGCGGTAGAGTCTGATTGGCATGCCAAAATGCTGACCGTTTTCAAAGACGAGTTGGCCAAAACCGCCCCTGGCGAGTTCGATGTTGAAATTCATCTCAATGCCAGCCTGTTCAAACAAGGAACAGAGCCCGCCGCGATGCAGCGTGGCAACCTTGATATGGCGATGATTTCCGCCCAGGACATTGCCAAACAGATTCCGGAATGGTCGGTCTTTACGGCAGGCTATTTGATCCGCGACCCGGACCATCAGAAAAAAGTATTCAACGGCGAAATCGGCCAGAAATTCTATGACATGGTCGCCGACGATATGAACATCGAAATTCTTGATGTTGGCTATTTGGGGACGCGTGAACTTAACCTTGCCACGGACAAGAAAGTTACCACTCCGGATGACCTTGAAGGTGTGAAATTGCGCATGCCGGGGTCTGATGCGTGGCTGTTCCTTGGCAACGCATTGGGTGCGGATGCCACCCCGCTTGCCTTTGGTGAAGTTTACACCGGCCTTCAAACAGGAACCATTGACGGACAGGACAATCCGCTTCCGACCGTGAAGGCGGTGAAGTTTTACGAAGTCACCAATCAGATCGTTCTGACGGATCATTTGGTGGATGCAATTTTCCTGTCGATGGCCAAAGATACCTATGACGATCTGACCGAAGAGCAGCAGAAAAAAGTCAAGGACGCCGCAGCCGTTGCCACGGCCTATAACAACAAAATGCGCATTGCCGATGAAAAGTCGCTGATCGACTTCTTTAAAGGTGAGGGCCTTAAAGTTTATGCGCCTGATGTTGCGGCCTTCCGTACCAAAGTCCAGAACGCCTATCTTGAAAGCGATTTTGCCGAAGATTGGCCAGAAGGCATCGTTGAACAGATCAACGCGGTAAAGTGATTTATCTGTGCCCAATCTGAGCAAGTATCTTAGAAAAGGTGCCGAACTCGTCGCGGTGACATTGTTCATCGCGATGTTCGGGATCTTTCTTTTGCAAATTTTTGCGCGCTATGTCCTGAACAACCCACTTGGTTGGACGGTCGAGGTGTGCGTTATCCTTTATATTTGGCTGGTGTTCTGGACATCGGCGTTCTTGTTGCGGGAGTCTGATCATGTTTCATTTAACATGCTGTTTCAGGCCGCCCCAAACAGGACGCGTCGGGTCATGGCCATTCTTGGTCTGTCCTGTATTACGGTGGCCTTCATTTCCGGGCTTCCGGTGATTATCGATTACGTGATGTTTATGCGGATCGAAAAGGCACCCGTGACGCGCATTGGCCTTGATTACATCTATGCGATTTTCCCGGTCTTCATGATCGCCGTTATTATCCGCGGTGGCATATCGCTTTGGCGATTGATGCGCCGTCAAACGTGTGACCAAGAAACCGCTGCGATGGCCGATGAAATGCCGCCAACCCCTGCTTTAACGTCCCATTCTGATCCGGAGCCCAAGGCATGAGCATTGCTTTCCTCATTAGTCTGGGTGGTTTTTTGCTGTTGGGCGCGATCGGGATGCCGATTGCGATTGCCGCACTGGCTGGCGCGATTGCCTATATGTTCATGTCCGGGCAAGATGTGGGCCTTGTTGCCGAGCAGGCCTTAAACGGGCTGTTTAACAGCTATGTTTTACTGGCCGTGCCGCTGTTTATTTTGGCGGCGAACTTTATGAATGCCGGTACGATCAGTGATCGGTTGCTTAATTTCTGTATCGCCATTGTCGGGCGTTTTCGCGGCGGACTGGCACATGTCAATGTGCTGGCTAGTGTGATTTTTTCGGGCATGTCGGGATCGGCGATTGCCGATGCGGCCGGGATTGGCCGGGTGATCATTGAATTGATGACACGCGATAATCGCTATCCCGGTGGGTATGCCGCCGCATTGACGGCGGCCTCAAGCGTGATTGGCCCGATCATTCCCCCGTCTATTCCCATGATCCTTTATGCGCTGATTTCAGGATCGTCGATTGGCTATCTGTTTTTGGCGGGGATTGTACCGGGCCTGTTTATGGCCTTGGTTTTGATGATCCTTAACGTGATTGTGGCGCATAAGCGCGATTTTAAGCGCGATGAGGTCGTGCCACTGCGCGATATCCCGCGTCTGACTTTACGGGCGTTCCCGGCTTTGATGTTGCCGGTGATTTTGCTGTATGGGATTTATGGCGGCGTTACCACCCCGACCGAGGCCGCAGCGATTGCCGCGATTTACGCCCTGATTTTGGCCGCGCTGTTTTATCGTTCGGTCAGCTGGCGTGATTTTTATAAGCTGGTTTTGGATGGGGCGAAATCAACATCGGTTGTCGGCCTGATCATTGCGTCGGCCTTGGTGCTCAATTACCTGGTTGCCAGTGAAAATCTGCCGTCGATTGTCGCTGATAGCCTGTCGTCAACCGACATGTCCCCCCTTGCATTCATGTTGCTGATCAATGTGATCATTCTGGCACTGGGCTGTCTGTTTGATGCAACCACATTGCTGTTGATTGTCGTGCCGCTGTTTTTGCCAACGGCCAGCATGCTGGGCATTGATTTGGTGCATTTCGGGGTCGTGATCACCATCAATATTATGATCGGGCTTATCACCCCGCCTTATGGTGTTTTGTTGTTTGTCCTGAATGGGGTGACGGGCATTCCGCTGCGCGACATCATTCGCGAAATCTGGCCGTTTGTTTTCGCGCTTTTGGGTGCACTTTTGGTGCTGGTTTTTGTCCCGGACATGGTGTTGTGGCTGCCACGCATGTTTGGCTATGCGGGATAGATGTAAATAAAAAGACCCCGCTTGGGATCAAGCGGGGTCAGCAGCGGACTGAATTTCCGATAACGGGTGCTTAGTGTTCGTCGAGGAAGTTTTGCACGTTCTGAACGACCGTTTCGGTATCTGACGCCTGCAAAACCGGCTCCCCGCCGGGGCGTGCGATCATGATGACGGGGATATTTAACGCACGCGCGGCTTCGATTTTGCCAAAGGTTGCTTTGCCACCACTGTTTTTGCAGACAATGACATCGATCTCGTTGCGTTCAATCAGTTCGATTTCGTTGTCCGCACTAAACGGCCCGCGTGCGAACATCCATTCCCCATAGGCCAGATCAAACGTATCGCGCGGCGCATCAATCGTGCGCACAAGAAGCCACGTTTTTTCAAGTCCTTCAAACGCATGCAGGTTTTTGGCACCACTGGCGATCAGGGCACGGGTGCCGTGATCGGGCAAAACAGCGGCGGCTTCTTCGATGGATTGAACCATGATCCAGTTGTCTTGGTCGGTGCGTTCCCATGCGGGGCGATGATACTGGATACAGGGCATGGCAACCGCATGGCATGCCTTGGCAATGTTGGCCGATATCGCGGTGGCATAGGGATGGGTTGCATCAATCACAAGATCGATTTTTTCGGTTTTGAAATGGGCGATGATGCCTTCTGGCCCGCCAAAGCCGCCGATGCGCACCGGGATTCCGTCCGGGATGCTTGGTGCGCTGGTTCGCCCGGCAAGGGATAATTGCAATCGGACGTCTTGACCAAATTCATGCTGAAGACTGTGGATTATTCGGTTTGCATCCCCTGTCCCCCCGAAAATAAGAACGTGCATCGGGCGTGTGGCAGATCGGGGACGCGGCATAAATCATAACCTTTTTGGTTTTTGGCCCAAAATCGGGCTTTACGGGGTCTGTTCGGGCAAACAGATCGCAAGATGGTCACATTACTACTGTGTCATAGATGGGCGGAACTGATCAAAATCGCCATGGCTGTGGCGGGCGATGATTGTTCCGTCACGGTCGATAATGACAATTTCGACCGCAGACGCCCCATCCAATGTCGCACGCGCGGCCTCGCTGGCCTGACGTGCAATGAGCTCTGGTATATTAACGTTTTCTGCTTGGCATTGTTCCAACACCTGCTTGGCGGTATTGGCGGTGCGGGTCGCGTCTTGAAGGGCGGTGTCGCCGCCGCATTGTTTTACCGTTTCTGCCAGTTTATCGAAATCGACCTGTGACCGGCTGCTGTGAAGGTCAATATGCCCTTGGGCCAGTTTGACCAGTTTGGCAAATCCCCCACAGATGCTGATATGCGCGACCGGATTTTTGCGCAGATATTTCAACATCCCGCCGACAAAATCACCCATATCCAAGATGGCTTCGTCGGGCAGGTCATAAAATGTGCGAATGGCGGCCTCGGACGTTTTGCCCGTTGCACCGGCAACATGGACGCGCCCGGTGGCACGCGCAACGTCAATGCCGCGGTGGATCGAGTGGATCCATGCCGCACAGCTAAACGGAATAACGATCCCGGTTGTGCCAAGGACCGACAATCCCCCGACAATGCCAAGGCGCGGGTTCCACGTTTTGGTGGCGATTTCTTGCCCGCCCGGAATGGAAATTTCAATTTCGACATCGGCAGCCACGTCAAATTCTGTGGCCAGTTCGGTAATTTGGCCAATCATCATTTCGCGCGGCTTTGGATTGATTGCCGGTTCGCCCACGGGCAACGGAAGGCCCGGTTTGGTGATGCGCCCAACCCCGTCACCGGCGTGAAACGTAATGCCGTTGCCCGGTGTGCCGTGGCGCAGGGTTGCGATGACTTCTGCGCCATGTGTGACATCAGGATCATCACCAGCATCCTTGATCACGCTGGCCCGTGCCCAGCCATCGCCGGCTTCGGCCTTGATCAAGGCAAAGGACGGTGTTTCACCACGTGGCAGGGTGATGGTCACCGGATTTGGAAACTGACCCGAAAGCATGGCCTGCCACGCAGCACGGGTGGCTGCGGTGGCACAAGCCCCCGTTGTCCATCCTTTGCGCAGCGGTCCATCCGGTTTTCTTGCCATTAGTGGGATTTTTTCCTGTTAATCACGTCACCGTACCCTTTATTGATGGCACGGGCAGCCTTTGCTGCGAACAGAATTTTTCTATTAAACATATTTTTCTGTGTTGTATTTTAAATAATACGATAATTATTCGGAAATATGTTGGACGTATCGTTTGATTGTTGTTTAACATATCCTCTTGCGATGGTCCTGCACAGATGGGCCACGATACCTTGAACAAAAGTAATGCGCGATGACTTCTCTGGGTCTTGATTTTCCGGTTTTTGAACCGGGTTGGGTTTGGCTTGTTGGTGCGGGTCCGGGTGATCCGGGCTTGCTGACCCTTCATGCTGTCAATGCCATGCAACAGGCGGATGTCGTTGTCTATGACGCGCTGGTTGATGACCGGATTCTGAACCTGTTGCGACCCGATGCAGAACGCATTTATGCCGGTAAACGTGGTGGGCGCCCGTCATCCAAGCAAACCGATATTTCGTTGCAGCTTGTTGAATATGCCAAAAAGAATCTGCGTGTGTTGCGCCTTAAGGGCGGCGACCCGTTTGTTTTTGGACGCGGCGGCGAAGAAGGCATGACCCTTGTCGATCATAATGTGCCGTTTCGGGTGGTGCCGGGCATTACCGCCGGGATTGCCGGTGCGGCTTATGCGGGTATTCCGACAACCCATCGCGATTGCAATGCGTCGGTGACATTTGTTACCGGGCACGGGTCCAGCGGGGATGTGCCTGATAACATCAACTGGGGGGCCTTGGCGCAAGGATCGCCCGTGTTGGTGATGTATATGGCGATGAAACATTTGCGCCGGATATCGGCCGAGCTGATGGCCAATGGCCGGTCTGGCGATGAGCCGCTGGCGGTGATTAATCAGGCCACCACGCCAGATCAGGGTATTTTGATTACCACCCTTGCCAACGCGGCCGATGACGTCGAACGTGCCGGGGTTGAACCACCGGCGGTTTGTATTCTGGGTAAGGTGGTCAGCATGCGCGATCGTTTGAATTGGTTGTCGCCCCAAGATGACGTCAAAGAAGTGCGCAGCATCCCGTTTGAGCAAATCCTTGACCTGATCTCCACCCCGGCTGATCCGATAAAAGCCTAAGAGGCATGGCGCGCGGCATTTCCTTTAACGCAATTCCCAAGGCAATTGATTTATATCGTTGTTAGGGCCCTCTTTGATGGTCACAATCATATCCATCGAATGAACCGGGATGGATCATGGACGAACAACAAGTATTGATCCGCATCCTTGAAAGCGGCTGGGCACAATGTGCGGAAATCCTACAGGATGATGGCGGGGTTTTTGCGACGGCGTTGATTGCAGGATTGGTTGGCAGTGTCACCCATTGTGTTGGCATGTGTGGCCCGTTTGTGATCAGTCAGGTCACAAGCCGGATGGAACAGCTTCCGCTTGAGAAAATGAGCGAGTTTCGTCGCCTGACAGGGGCGGCTTTGCTGCCTTATCAATTTGGCCGATTAACCACCTATAGCCTTCTGGGCGCATTGGCGGGATTCTTTGCCGATAGTGTTTCGGTACTGGTCGAAGTTTGGTGGATTGGGCCGGTTCTGTTGATTCTGGCCGGGCTGTTCTTTTTGGTGTTCGGGGTGATGGGCATCGTCCCGCATTTAGGGGGCTTATTTCCCCAGCGGTCTGGTCAAAAGCAGTCCGGGAAAACGTCCGCAAATCAAAAAATAACATCTTGGTGGAACAACACGTTTGGCGATTGGTTGCGTCCGCTTTTTGCCGCCCCGTTTGGACTGCGCGGGTATCTGCTTGGCGTGATGCTGGGCTTTATCCCGTGTGGTTTGATTTATGGTGCGCTGGTTCTGGCCGCCGCATCCGGCGCAATGATCAGCGGTGCATTGGTCATGATGGTTTTTGGGCTGGGCACGGTGCCGATGATGTTTGTTACCGGCTTTGTCGGCCAATATGCCGCCGGGCGGTTCCGGGCCTTGATGGTGCCGGTTGGGCGGGGATTGATGATTGTTAATGCGCTCATCCTTTTTGTTATGGCATCACAATCGTTGACCTAGTGGTCTGTCGTTCGATGATTTCAAAAAATTCACGTCGGGTTGCGCAAGTGTGAGCTGTCGCACATCTGCGATACTTGCATGATTACAATGGGCATCTATAGTGCCCGCACAGTTTTCACACTTGATTGGCCTGACACAGGCCATCGACAAATACACGTAAAGAGGTGGGCGCATGAGCAAAAAGACGCTTTTGGCTATTCTGGCAATTGCGCTGGTTCTGGGCATCGGGTTGACCTATCGGCTGATGATGATGGGAACCGAAACCCAATCATCTGGTGCCGGTTCCATTGGCGGGCCGTTCGAACTGGTTACTCAGAACGGCGATACTGTCACCGAAAAGGATTTCGCCGGAAAATATATGCTGGTCTATTTCGGCTATACATTCTGTCCGGATGTTTGCCCGACCGAATTGCAGGTCATGGGCACGGCCTTGGATATCATGCCAGAAGACATCGCCAAGGAAGTCACGCCGATCTTTATCTCTGTTGATCCGGAGCGTGACACGATTGGTGCGATGGGCGCCTATGTGCCGCATTTCCACGAACGCATGGTTGGCCTGACAGGTACGGTTGCCCAGACATCTGCTGCGGCCAAGGCGTATCGTGTGTATTACGCCAAATCGATCCCGGATGGTGAGCCCGAAGATACAGATTCCTATCTGATGGATCATTCATCCTTTGTGTATCTGATGGACCGTGACGGGGCCTTTATTCGCCACTTTAACTATGGCACGCCCCCTGAAGACATGGCCAAGGGCGTTACCGAGGCTGTGGAAAAGCGCGGCTGATTTAAATGAGACGGGGCCAAATCAAGCTGGGCCAGGTTATGGTCCGGCCAAGTCAGGTGGGCGCGATAGAGGTCGGAGACATGTTAAATGCATAACAAAGCATCCGGCACATCTGGCGCGCCCAGCCCACGCGGTATTGTGATCGCGGCCCCGTCATCGAACAGCGGTAAAACCGTGATCACCTTGGCCCTGCTGCGTGCCTTAAAACGTAGCGGTGTTGCGGTTGCCGCGGCCAAAACCGGTCCTGATTATATTGATCCGGCCTTTCAGGCGGCGGCCTGTGGGGCAAGCTGCATCAATCTTGATTCCTGGGCGATGGACCGCGACCAAATCCAGACACTTGTTGCCCGGCAACTTGCCGATCAGCGCGATGCAAACGCGTTTATGGTCTGCGAAGGGGTGATGGGCCTTTTTGACGGGGCGGCAAACGGCATCGGATCGACGGCCGATTTGGCGGCGATGATGAATTGGCCGGTTGTTTTGGTGGTAGATGTCAAAGGGCAATCGGCGTCCGCCGCGGCGCTTATTTCCGGCTTTGCCACGTTTCGGGCTGATACCCGCATTGCTGGTGTGATCCTGAACCGGGTGGGCAGTGACCGCCACAAACAGATGATTATGGATGCCTGTGCCAAACACCTGCCAGACATTCCCGTCATCGGTGCGGTGCGCCGCAGTGCTGATTTAACCCTACCTGAACGCCATCTTGGTCTTGTACAGGCTGGCGAACATCGCAAGCTGGATGATTTTCTGGATCGGGCAGCCGATATCATCGCCCAAGACGTCGATCTTAAGGCTTTTGCGCAGTTGGTTTCGTCCCAATCATCACTGATGACGCAAAGCACAGCGAATGAACCAACGCCCATGGGGCAATCGGCGGATATTTCGCCGTTGGGGCAGCATATTGCCATTGCGCGTGATACGGCGTTTGCCTTTGCCTATCGCCATCTGCTTGATGGCTGGGCGCGCGCCGGTGCAACACTTTCGTTCTTTTCCCCGCTAAATGACGAGGTCCCCGATCCGACGGCGGACGCGATTTATCTGCCGGGGGGATATCCTGAACTTTTTGCCGCCGAACTGGCAGACGCATCCCAGTTTAAAGCCGCAATGCGAACTGCCGCCCAAAACGGTGTTACGATTTACGGCGAATGCGGGGGCTATATGGTGTTGGGCGAGTCCCTGATTGATGCCAATGGCGACCGCTATGAAATGCTGGGGCTTTTGGCGGTCGAAACCAGTTTTGCTGCGCGCAAGCTTCATCTTGGTTATCGGCAGGCAAGCTTGGCGCAGGCCACACCATTTGGCCCCGCAGGCACAGTTGTACGCGGCCATGAATTTCATTACGCCAGCACACTGTCAGAAAACGGTTCGCCATTTTGCCATATGAAAAATGCCATGGGTGATGACCTTGGTACGGCAGGGCTGATGCATGGGACTGTCTTTGGTTCGTTTTTCCATGTGATTTCGGCCCGGCCAGAAGACGCCTAGTTTGGCTGTCTCGTTTCCATTTTGCGGTTCAGTGTGTCTTTTTTCTAAGGGCACGGCCCTTTGATGTGATAGGCAGGGGTTCCTTGATGAAGCCCGCACGACATTCAATATACTTGGACGCCGCCACGTTTAAAGGTGGCCCAAGCGAGAGAGAAAATGACCGATAAAGATACTGCCGCACGCCCCGAAAAACCGTTTTGGGAAGTTAAAAAACTTTCCGAGATGACCCAACAAGAATGGGAATCGGTGTGCGATGGATGCGGGAAATGCTGCTTGCACAAGCTTCAGGACGAGTATGATGATGCGGTCTATTACACGTCGGTCGCGTGTCGATTGCTTGATTGCGACTCTTGCCGTTGTAAGGATTATCCAAACCGGACACAGCATGTTCCCGATTGCGTCCAGCTTTCCAAGGAAAATGTCGAAACATTGGGCTGGATGCCATCCACCTGTGCCTATCGTTTGTTGTCAGAAGGCAAAGGACTTGCCGATTGGCATCCGCTGATTACCGGCGATCCAAATTCCGCCATCAAGGCCGGCATGTCGGTGCAAGGGATGTGCATTCCCGAAGATGAAGCACATCCTGACCTAACCCGTTATATCGTCAAATGGCCGGCATAATGCACGGGCGTTAACGCGTTGGCGTATTTGTCATTTCAAATAGGCGGCGAAGCTGCCGTTGTCTGAGCGCATTTTTCTTTCAGGTGATCGTGTTTTGGCGCGGTCATAATATTGGGCCAGCGCCACTGATGTATGCGTCCGTATATTGTGCTGTGAATTTACTGAAGAATTATTGCCGAAAAGCATAAGTCGGTGTGATCCGCGAAGCGCTTCATGCCGTATCGAGCTGCGACTATAAAAATAACGGTGTGATATAGCGTCTCAAGAGTGCCTTTAAATGGCAGAATGCGCCAAGTCATCTTGGAAAAACCAAGGCGGCTATTGGATCGATCAAGAAGTACGTGTGAGAGCGCGCGTTTTCAGCGCTTAAATCCGATTTCACCGGTCGAAAAACACGCTTTTCTCTGAGTACAAAATTTCCCTCTGTAACCGATAGCACCATGTTTGGGCATCTTTAGGTCCGGGCCTTGTTGCCTGCGCATAATTGGATGTCTGTACGCTGTGCGGTACTTGTGCCTGATCTTTTTTTAAGGATCGGCTGGACACTTTGTTTAACGATACATGATTGAGGTATTTCAACGTGGCTTTTGGATTTTTTAAGAACAATAAAAATGCACAGGCGGAACTACAGGTCGCCGCCGCGTTGACTCGTTCCATGGCGCGTATCGAATTTGATGTTCATGGCAAAATACTTGATGCCAATGACAACTTCCTCAAAATCATGGGTTATGAACGCCATGAGCTGATCGGCAAGCATCACTCATTATTTGTGCCTGAACAGTTTGTAAGTTCGGCAGAATATAAATCGTTTTGGAAAAAGCTCGCTAATGGGGAATTTGCCAGCGGTGCCTTTCCGCGCAAGCGTAAAGACGGGGGGGTGTTGTGGCTGGAATCGACCTATAACCCGGTCGTCGATGCCAAGGGACAGGTGTTTAAAGTCGTTAAATTCGCCAGCGATATTACCGAACGACGGAATGAACGTGCGTTGCTGCAAAGTGTATTCGAAGCAATCAGTTCATCGCAGGCGGTGATTGAATTTGATCTTGAAGGCAAAATCCTGAACGCCAACGAAAACTTCCTGGCGGTGATGGGGTATCGCCTTGATGAGATCAAAGGCAAGCATCACAGCATCTTTGTGTCCAAAGAAGACCGAAACTCATCGGAATACCGCGCGTTTTGGCAGAACCTTAATCAAGGGAAATTCCAAGCCGGTCAGTTTATGCGTGTGGGCAAGGGCGGAAAAGAGGTCTGGATCGAAGCCACCTATAACCCGGTGCTTGATGCAGTTGGTAATCCGCTGAAGGTGGTGAAGTTTGCCACCGACATCACCGAGAAAATCAAGCTTCTGCTGGATCTTAAGAAAATGATCGACGGAAACTTTGCCGAGATTGATGGCAATATTGCCAATCTTAATCTGCGCACGTCCGAAAGCGTCGATGTTTCGAATAACACCATGTCGATCACCCACGAAGTCGCTGCCAGTGCCGATCAACTTGCCGCATCGATTTCTGAAATCTCGCGCAGCATGACTCAGTCGCAAGTCGAAACCGAACGGGCTTTTGGTCAAACCGAAACCGCCAATGAAATGACGGAACGTATGGCAACCGTGGTCGATCAGATGGGCAGCATTGTTGAGGTTATTCGCAATATTGCCGGTCAGATCAATCTGTTGGCATTGAATGCCACGATTGAAAGTGCGCGTGCCGGCGAAGCGGGCAAAGGATTCGCCGTGGTTGCCAACGAGGTCAAAAACCTTGCCAATCAGGCCGCCCGCGCGACCGAGGATATTTCCCAGGAAATTTCAGGCATTCAGTCGATTTCAGCCGAAGTTGTAACCGCGCTTCAGACCATTCGAAGTTCGGTTGAAACCGTGCGCGATGATGTGACCAACATTTCATCTGCGGTGGCAGAACAAACAGCGGTGACCGGCGGGGTGAGTGCGAATATGCGCGACATGGCCGGCACCGTCGAAGAACTGACACGTAATCTGGCGTCCATCCGGTCAACCAGCGACGAAGTCGCCGCATCGGTGAATAAAACCCGAGAGGCCGCCGAAGTTCTAACGCAGTAATGTCGTGAACCATTGGCTGAGTGACACCACGCTAAAACAAAAACCTTAAATCAGTTTGCAAAAACAAAGGATGGAACAGCTGTTCCATCCTTTTTACGTTCCTATGACAGTTTGAAGACGATTGCAGGTGGATTTTCAGAACCGCTTGCGTTGTTTGCGTGTAAGTCGCAAAAATATCCTTCGATTAAGATGCTTTGAGTGCCGAAGTGGGAATGGACGGTAAAAGCAATGGCAAGTGACCATCTGCGGATTGATGTGTTGGGCGTGGGCGAGGCCTTTGACCCTTATTACGCAAACTCGTCTGTCGTTGTTACGGCTGACGGCTACCGCATTTTGATTGATTGTGGGGCAACGGTCCCCGGTTTGGTCATGGCGAAATTCCCCGATCCTGATGCCATCGACGCCATTTATTTTACCCATATGCATCCCGACCATATTTTCGGTCTTGTGCCTGTCATGTTGAATTGGCGCGACGATGGCCGATCAAAACCATTGCATATCCTGTGTTCACCGCAATTGCGCAGCCATCTTGAACAGCTGATGGTGCTTGGCTTTACCGGTTTGGGCTCGGCATGGCCGTTTGAAGTGATTTGGCATTCGATTGCGGATACCAGCACCATCGGCCCGTTTGAATGCCGTTTTGGCCGATCTGATCATAGTGTTCAGAACCATGCGATTTTGCTGCGCTTCGCGGGCAAGGGATTTGCCTATTCCGGGGATGGGAATGTTACGGCGGAAACCGCGGCGCTCTTTACCGGTGCCGACCTTGTGTTTCAGGAAACCTATTTGCCAAAACATGATCCGCAACATGCGGCCCATTGTGATCTTGAAACGGTGATGCAATTGGCGTCCGATATGCCCGGGGCCCGGTTTTGGCTGTATCACATTAAGCGTGACGCACGGTCCGATATGGCCCGCATGCTGGCCCACAACACCCAAGTGCGCATTGCCGTGCCAGGCGAAGTCATCGAAATCCGATAAAACATAGGGCATTCATACGATAAAAGGCAGCCCAATGGCTGCCTTTCCCGGATCAATTTTATCGCACCAAATTCGGGCATTGCTGCCGTGTTTGATGCGATCTTTTGCGTCGCCCTTAATGGACTGCGCGTGGTTCCATATCGTGCTGACGAATGGCAGCATGGGCAATGGCCTGGCTGTCAAAGGACGCAATGTGGGTGCCATCGGCGGTGAAGACGCCAAAGACCAGTTCGTCTTTGTCTTCTTCGGCATTTGGCACTTCGCGCACATAGGCGAAATCGTGAATGCCAAGCATGGCAAAATCAACGTTTGACAACAGCCCGGTGTCTTGTGCCCCGCGTGGGGTGGTTTTCGGGCTGAGCTGTGCTGTGCGGTCTGTCATTTGAACCACTCCTTATTAGGCATCGCTGCTTTTGTTGGCTGCGGTGCTGTCCTCGTCATCGACTTTCATATCGATTGTCTTGGATGACACGGCTTTGTTTTTGTTTGACCCAATGGCGATTTCACGCACGACCGGTTCTGGAATTGGACGGTTCAAATCGACATGAAGCAATCCGTTATCCAAATGTGCACCGACAACCTCTATGCCTTCTGCCAGCACAAAGGAACGCTGGAACTGTCGTGACGCGATGCCACGGTGGATATAGATACGCTCATTGTCATCTTCGCCGTGTTTGCCACGAATAATGAGCTGGTTGTCTTCTGTGGTTACGGACAAATCGTCCTCGGCGAAACCGGCAACTGCGACCGTGATGCGCAGTTTGTTTTCGCCAAACTGTTCGATGTTATAGGGCGGATAGCCTTCCGCCTTGGTTTTCGAAACCTGATCGAGAACCCGTTCAATTTGATCAAAACCCAGTAATAGTGGGCTGTTGAACATGGAAATTCGCGACATTTGCAGCACCTCCTCCGTCAGAGCGAGTGTGATTAGTAGTCAGACCCCACGCGGAATGCGTTTTGGGCGTCTGTTTGTCTGGCCCGATCACATCGGCACCAAACGATAATACTTTATACCCGAATAAATGTGGTTTTGACAGGGATAGTCAAGTGTTGCCTGTGTAAATCCGTTGTCAAAGCGCCATTAAAACCGGGCGATATCGGCGTTTAGGTTGCCATTGCTGGCTTTTGGTCAGTACCTGCCATCGCCCCCGTCAGGTCGGGCATGGTTTCAAGCGCGTAATAAGCAACCGACCGATCCTTCCCGCGCAAGGCTACTTCGTGCAGGACCGCGTAATCGGGCAGGGGAATCGGGCCATGGTCGAACAAGGTTTTTGAAATCACCAACGGCACACCATGTCCCTTGGTCTGGGCTTCAAGGCGGGCGGCGGTATTAATGGTATCGCCAATCGCACTGATATTTTCGTGGCCGGGTGGGCCCATTTCCCCAACGATTGCCTTGCCCATATGCATGCCAATCCCGATCCGCAAGGTATGGGGAAGTTCGGATTTAAGATGCTCATTTAAGGCGTCAATCCGGCGCAGCATTTCTGCTGCACCCTCAAACGCATTTAAAATCATGCGTTCTGTATCGTCGCTTTGATGTCCATAAAGCGCCATTAAGCCATCGCCTGTGAACTGCGCATAAAACCCACCGGTGCTGCGCAGTGCCTCGGTCATTTCGGCGAAAAATTGATTGAGGATGAACAACACATCATAGGGCATTTTCATCTCGCCCAGACGGGTCGAGTCGCGCAAATCGACAAACATTGAAACGACTTGGCGTTCGCTGCCCGAAAGGCCACCCGGGCGTCGACCATCGCGGGCCGATGCGTTTGGCGGCAATAACGGCGCCACCGCCAAATCATTTTGCGGACGGATTTGACACGCCAGACGCATGCCGTTCGGTGCCCCGATACTTTTAAGCGCGGCATGTTCAATCGGGCCGGGTGCCGCCAATTGATCCAAACCAGATCCGCAATGAAGCCGACATGTTGTGCACCGTCCATGACCGCCGCATACCGATGCCATCGGAATGCCGGCATCGCGCAATGCTTCAAGCGCGGTGGCACCGGGGGCGACCCGCACAGTGCGGCCATTGGGCAGGTTCAAGATGGGTCCGCGCTTGACCCGATCAAATGTCTGGCGCACTTGGCGTACAACAAACGGGGCCAAGGCCAACAAGATCGCAGCGATCATGCACGGCACCAGTGCCTTTTCATAAAAGGCTACCGCCGCATCATTCACATTGGCCGCATCAAGCACGCCAAACACATATTTGCGCCCACCTTCATCGACCCGACGCATAATTTCGGCTGCGGCTGCGCCATATCCGGCAAGGGCCAGGGTCGGGATCAAAATGGCAAGCGTACCCAGTACGTTGCGCCATTTGGGAAAGAACGGTTTGACCCGTAACCAGAAATAAATACCGATACAGCCGTGGGTCCAAACCACAATGATGGTGATGGCCTGCAACAATCCCTGACTTGGCAAAAACACCGCAAGATCAAGCAAAACCCGCTCGTAGGCGGGATCAACATTGAACCCGAGATCAACGACCCGGGTTGCGATGATATGGCGAAACAACAAAAACGGAATGCACAGCCCCAAGATCATCTGCGCCCATTCCGATTTACGAAGGCGGAGCGATCGGCGGCTGGTTAACCGTGCTGTTGCGAGCAGGAAATGGGTAATCAGCGCCACCAAAAGCAAAATTTCAAGCGGCGGAAACTGCCAAAGTTCCGTCGTGTAATTTGCCGCCGTTTCCATGAATTCCGGCGAAACGATCCCCGCTGCGTGATTAAGCAAATGGGTCAGGACATAGGCAAACAGTGTCAGTCCTGAATACAGACGCAGGTTCTGGATCATCTTGCGGGTGCTCGTCTTTGTTATATGACGTTATATGTGCTTGGTTTAACGGCGTATTTTGGGCGGTGTTGTCGTGTTATGGTCACGCATCACCGCATAAATTTCGCGACATTATGCACGGCTTTTAGTTGATAAAAGGTTGTGATGATATCGCCATGAAAAAAGCCACCAGACAATGCTGATGGCTTTGAATCATAACGGTATATGACGAACGGTGCTTAGGCTGCTTTTTGTGCCCGCTTGCTGGTCATGAATTTGACAATTGATTTGGCAAATTCCGGGCTTGTGACCGGCGTATCAAGCGACTGCATCGCCTTGCTGTATACGTCTTCGGGCATCAAATCGGCACGCGATTCCAAAAGGGCCAGCTCGTAAGGGCGGGCAAATTCCGGGTGCGGCTGGATCGATGCGGCGTTTTCGCCATATTGCAAACCGGCATAGGGGCAGAAATCCGAACTGGCCCACACGGTCGCGCCTTCGGGCAGTTCGACGACCTGATCCTGATGGAACGCGTTAATGCGAAGGGTCGGCCCGCCATCGGCAAGCCAATCTGGTGTGCTTTTGGTGACGGTGTATTCATGAACGCCAACACCCCATCCCTTGTCGGATTTAACGACTTTCCCACCCAAGGCGGTTGCCAAAATTTGATGGCCAAAGCAAACGCCAAATACCGGTAATTTGGCGGATACGGCATCGCGCAGGAATTGCTGCAATTCGATCATCCACGGGGCATTTTCATAAACGCCGTGTTTGGACCCGGTGATGATCCAACCATCCGCATCGTTAATCGACGCCGGGAATTGGTCTTGCAGTACGGTCCAAGTTTCAAATGTCAGGCTGGGGTCAACCGCACCAAGAAGGGATTCAAACATGCTGGGATAGCTTTTGAATTCATCGCGGAGATTTTCCGGTGTCAGTCCGGTTTCAAGGATGCCGATTTTCATTTGGAAACCTTCTTTGGCGTCATGTGGGGCGGAATGGATAAACGTGTCATCAATTCTGCATTGATCTGCAGGTATGAGATTTTAACGCCAAAGACAAGCCCGGTCCTGCGAGATTTCAGACAATTTTTAACCAGAAATGCGAAACCGCCCGGATTTAGCCCGCGACCGTTGAATGGGCTGCGGTTGTTGGGGCTGGGTGTTGATCTTGATCTATTCGAAAAATCAAGCCAAACGGCTGAATTTACACACCATCATGCCGACTAACATTGCGACTACGAAAATAACTGTATCGATTTGGCCAAATGCCAGTGCACTGATGGCAGGCCCCGGACAATATCCCACAAGCCCCCAACCGGTCCCAAACATGAGACCGCCAAGGATCAGTTTGCGGGTGATTTTGTGATTGGTTGGAAGGGCCATTTCCCCGCCACAAACCGGTTCACGGCGATTTTTGGCAAATTGAATGATCGGCATAGCAACCAGTAATCCGCCGGCCATGACAAGGGCCAGACTTGGATCCCAACCGCCATTGGTAATCGCCCAGATATCCAAAAACCCCAGAACCTTTTGCGGGTCGATCATGCCCGAAATATACAGTCCCGCGCCAAATATCGTCCCGCAGATCAGGGAAACAAGAATACGCATCATAGACCCCCAATCAGATGGCGGGTGAACAGCACCGTGATAAAGCCCGCGGCCATAAACGATAAGGTCGCAACAAGTGAACGCATGGAAAGCCGCGACAAACCGCAAATCCCGTGTCCGCTGGTGCAGCCGCTGCCAAGGGTCGTGCCAAAACCAACCAAAAGGCCGCCGATGACGATCACTGGCATAGGGCTGGTGACGACACTGCTGACCGAAATCGACGTGGTCGTCATTAAAACAAGCGGTCCGGCGATCAGTCCGATGATGAAGGCAAGTCGTTCAAATATTGCTGAACCCGTGCCATTGCGGCCAAATAACCCGCCAATGATGCCGCTGATCCCCGCAATGCGGCCATTTAGCAGAAGATACATGCCCGATGCCAAACCGATCAGCCCGCCGCCGATCAGCGCCGAAACAGGGGTGAAGTTTTCCATATTGATATCCCTTGATATCTGATTTGCATATTATGTATGTTAAAATATTCGCACATATTAAAATAATCAATGCCAAAGGCGATTTTGGCGCCGTGTCGGCCAAAGTTGCGTGTTGTGGCGTGAATAATGACGAATAACTTTAACCGCCGCGTCATTACCTATCTTGCCAAAGTTCGAAAATTGGCGGATATAGCGACACAACGTTATATTTCCGCCTGCATCCTGCGGCGGTCTTTTCGGATTTCAAAAACAGATGAGCACAGATCGTGTGTTGGCCAGCCGCCGACTTGATATTGCCTTGGCACTTGTCGCCGAGGGCGATTACACCGCTGCTATTGATGTCGCACGTGCGGCGCTTGAAGCTGATAACAGTTGGGACGAAGCCCACTTTACGGTAGGCGACATTTATGAGCGCGCTGGCGACAATGAAAACGCGATCGAAGCGTATCGCCAATATCTGATCCTTGATCCGATTGACCGCATGGGCGGTGAGGTTCGCCTAACCTTGCTGGGTGCCGCGGCCATGCGCGATCGCCTGCCGCCCGATTATGTCCGTGCCCTGTTTGATGATTACGCGCCGCGCTTTGAAAACAGTCTGCGCGATCGCTTGTCTTATCGTGGACCGGAACTGTTATTTGAAGCTGTCCGTGAACAGCTCGCCGCCCTGACGGCCCCGATTGAGGTTCTTGATCTTGGTTGCGGCACTGGTTTGGTTGCCGAGGTATTTGGCGGCGCTGTCGGTGCGATTGACGGTATCGATCTGTCCCCGCGCATGATTAACCGCGCAAAGGCCAAGGGCCTTTATCGGACCTTGGTCGCGGGGGATATCACCGACATGCCCGATAGTCTGGGCACGGATTATGGTCTGATCGTTGCCGCCGATGTGATGAATTATCTGGGCGATTTAGCCCCGGCATTGCAGGCGGCTCATGCGCGTCTTAAACCAGGTGGATTGCTGGCCTTTAGCATCGAACACGGCGAAGCGTTTCCTTATGACCTTGGTCCGGGGCAGCGTTTCCGTCACCACACGCGCGCCATCACCGAATGGATTGCGGAATGTGGTTTTGAAGTCGTTTCTGATGCGCTTGGCACCTTGCGTCAGGAAAAGGGAACCGCGGTCGAAGGCCGCATGATTGTCGCCCGTGCTGTTCATAAATTGCAGACCGGGACCAAACGCCTTATGCCGATCCCTGATCGTGAAACGCCGCCGGTGCCAACCCTTCACTGATGCAGCAAATCTAAGCGCGTGCGATGTCAGGCGCGATGCAGTTCCAATAAACTTTGCGAAAACAAAACCCGTTGCCAAGTGCAACGGGTTTAATCGTATGTGCGGTTTTGCGATCCCAGAATTAGGGGAAGCGCGCAGCAATCTTTACGCCTTGGGCATGTCGCCACGGATGATATAGGCGAGTGCCGCAACAACCTGTTCTGGTTCGCGGGCCACACCATTGGCTGCACCGTCGATTTCTTTTAGCGCGTGGTCATGCTCGGTCGGATGAAGCGTAATATAGGGGATCCCAAGTGCGGCGGCTTGGCCGGCATCAAAGGCAGCGTTCCATTGCTTGTATTTCTCGCCAAAGCGGATGATTGCGATATCTGAACCAGCCAGCAATGTCTTGGTGCGCATGGCATTTAACTGCGCGCCTTTGCGATCATGCCAGAACTTGTTTTCCTCTTTGCCAAAAACGGCGACCCCGCAATCATCAGAATCCTCATGCACCGTGATCGGGGCGACCAATTCGACGGGTAAGTCGGCTTCTTTAACGCCAGCGGTAATACGCTCACGCCAGTCGCTATGAATTTCGCCCGACAAATAAACGGTCCAAACTTTGGGCATTGTATTCTCCCTGTATGATGATTGGGGCTGTGATCTGGCCAAATCTTGTTGGCTGGACCCGCGCAAATGGATCAAGTGCCCATGTTAGGGCATCATCGTCTTTTCTGCCATGGGGGGATATCGCGATCACATGACGTTCCAGATGGAGCTGAAACGACAAAACCCGTCGCCAAAGGCAACGGGTTTTGAATGGTGGAGCCGATCAGGATCGAACTGACGACCTCTACAATGCCATTGTAGCGCTCTCCCAACTGAGCTACGGCCCCACTTTGTCCGCGTCGCAAGCTTTACATTCGTAAGCCTCGCGGCGCGGCGCATATTTAGAAGGTTCGCCAAATGTTGGCAAGACCTATTTTGAAAAAATCTTAGCTGTCGTCGTCGTCTGAATCGACATGCTCATAGACTTCGCCAAGATCGTCGTCGTCTTCGCCGAGATCAGAAGCGTCTACGAGAAGATCGTCATCGACATCTTCGACATCATCATCATCAAGATCGCTAACGTCATCGACGTCTTCGTCTTCTTCCGGTGCCGGTTTGGCAACTGCGGCTTTCTTGACCTTGGTGACACCATCTGGTGCACCGCATTTTGGGCAAACGACCGGGGTACGATTCAGATCGTAATATTTGGTACCACAGGCGAGGCAGTGACGTTTCTTACCGCGTGCTGACATTACGGCAAACCCTCTTAATTACCGTTATTTTCGAAGAGTATGGCTGTTAAGCGCAATATGCGGCAACGCCGCGCGTATCATCATGTCCAAGACGCCCAATTGCCATCTTGTTGACGCCTTGTCAAAAGGAAATTGCGCGATTTTTTGTTCCCTGTGCGGATCAATCAATTATGGCCCTTAGATGGCGTGCATCCACCGTCAAAATTCGGGTTCGATACTGGTGCGCGACATTCGCTTGTGCTAGAGCTTTGCCCCGGTGATTGAATGGCTTGTGTCCACCAGTTTTGCCTTTGTAAAGGTTGGCGACAGCGCAATGCTTTTTCAAGTCGGCCGACTATAATGATCAAACAGTTACTGACAGGTATGGCTCCATGAGTGCTTCGCAGACCAAACGTCCGCTTTCGTCGGCAAAAACAGGACCGATTTCGGGCGATATCCGGGTTCCGGGTGATAAATCGATTTCCCACCGGTCCCTGATGTTTGGCGGTCTTGCGATTGGTACCACCAAGGTTAGCGGCCTGCTCGAAGGTGAAGACGTTCTGGCAACCGCGGATGCCATGCGCAAACTTGGCGCCACGGTTACCCGCGACGACGATGGCACATGGCATGTGACCGGTGTGGGTGTTGGGGCGCTTCGCGAACCTGATAGTGTGATTGATATGGGCAATGCCGGAACCGGTATTCGCCTGATGGCGGGCATTGTGGCGACCCATCCAATCACAACCTTTTTCACCGGCGATGCGTCGCTGTGCAAGCGCCCGATGGGCCGTGTTGCCGATCCGCTGGCCGAATTTGGCGCGCAATTTATCACCCGTGATCGTGGTCGCCCCCCAATGGCGGTGATTGGCACCGACGAAGCAAAGCCGATTACCTACACTTTGCCAATGGCCTCGGCTCAGGTGAAATCTGCGGTGATGTTGGCCGGTTTGAACACCACGGGCACCACCACCGTGATTGAACCCAAACCATCGCGCGATCACACCGAACGTATGTTGCGTCATTTTGGTGTCGATGTGGATGTGAAGGTCAATGACGATGGCGGGCGCACAGTTAGCTTGACCGGGCCGGCTGAAATGAAGGCGGCCGATATTGTCGTGCCGACCGATCCAAGCTCGGCCGCGTTCCCGATGGTGGCGGCCTTGATCCATCCAGAATCAAACGTAACGATTCGCGATGTGTGTTTGAATCCACTGCGCACGGGCTTGATCACCACCCTGATTGAAATGGGCGGTGATATTACGATTACCAATGAACGCGAAGAAGCCGGTGAAACCATCGGTGATCTTGTCGTGACAGGTAAAAACCGTTTGCAGGGCATTGTTGTTCCGGCTGAGCGCGCACCATCCATGATTGATGAGTACCCGGTTCTGGCGGTTGCCGCGGCGTATGCCGAGGGCGAAACCCGCATGTGCGACCTTGAAGAACTGCGCGTGAAGGAATCGGATCGTTTGGCGGCGGTTGCTGCGGGGCTTAAGGCCAACGGTGTTATTCACCGCATCGAAGGCGACGATTTGATCGTGACGGGTGGGAATGTTCCGGGCGGTGGAATGGTTGAAACGCATCTTGATCACCGGATTGCGATGTCATTCCTGGTTCTGGGACTTGGCGCGGATGCACCGGTTGCTGTTGATGATGCCAATCCGATTGCGACAAGCTTCCCCAGCTTTGAAAAGCTGATGGGCGACATGGGCGCAAAATTTGCGCTGAAGTCCTGACCGATACGACCCAATAAGCCAATATATTGCGCAAATATAGATACAGGTAAAAACAAGGGAGCGAAGCAAATGATCATCGCCATTGATGGGCCCGCCGCCTCGGGCAAAGGGACTTTGGCACGCCGAGTCGCGGACGCAATGAACTATGCTTACCTTGATACCGGGCTTTTGTATCGGGCGACGGGCGCAAAAGTTTTGGCGCAAAATTCGGACCCCGCCGACGAAGAAGTTGCGGTCAAAGTGGCCGAAAGCCTGACTGCTGATGATTTGTCCGGCGATGCGTTGCGCAGCGAAGAGGTTGGCACGGCCGCATCAAAAGTTGCAGCGATTCCAAGGGTTCGCGCCGCGCTTCTTGATTTTCAGCGCCGTCTTGCCACCACCCCGCCCGATGGGAAACGTGGGGCTGTTCTGGATGGTCGCGATATCGGAACGGTGGTCTGTCCCCAAGCGCCAATTAAGTTCTATCTGACAGCAAGTGTTGAAGAACGGGCAAACCGTCGGTTCAAACAGTTGCAGGAAAAAAATCCCGCTGCTATATACGAGCGCGTTCTTAAAGAGCTTGAAGAACGGGATGCCCGAGACAGTGCTCGCGATGTTGCACCGCTTAAGATGGCAGACGACGCAATCCACATTGATACGGACCGTCTGAATGCCAACGCAGTGTATGACGCCGTTATGGCACATATCCACACCCATATGGGCGCGGATGACTGATCAAAGGGCGTTTTAACCGTCAGGCCATTGAACGATCCCGAGGTGCCGGTCTTATGACCTGTCCCTAAGGTGAACGACTTGTGCGTTCACCTTTTCGCGTATGGAAGGGGTGCCTTCTATATATGTCCGGGTTTGGACAGTGACTGATACGATCGCCGCGATGTTGCGGCAAAGACCACCGGATACAACCGGTTGGCCAGAATATAGTGACGATACTCGAAAGGAAGTCTGGTTTATGACCACCGCTGAAGAAGCACAATTCTCAACTGGCGAAGATTTCGCCGCCCTGTTGGCCGAAGCCCTTGGTTCTGAAGACGAAGGTTTTGTCGGTCGCGTGATGACCGGTTCGGTCGTCAAGAAAACTGACGATGACGCAATCGTTGACGTTGGCCTCAAATCTGAGGGCCGCGTTCCGCTTAAAGAATTTGGTACCGGCGAAGTAAACATTGGCGACACCGTTGATGTCTACGTTGACCGTTACGAAAACAAAGATGGCCTGATCGTTCTGTCGCGTGAAAAAGCGCGTCGCGAAGAAGCTTGGGTCGAGCTTGAAAAACAGTTCTCCGAAGGCAAACGCGTTGACGGCACCATCTTTGGTCGCGTTAAAGGCGGCTTTACCGTTGACCTGTCGGGCGCCGTGGCATTCTTGCCGGGCAGCCAGGTTGACATCCGTCCGGTACGTGACGTTACCCCGCTGATGAACAACCCGCAGCCGTTCCAGATCCTGAAAATGGATCGTTCGCGCGGTAACATCGTGGTTTCGCGTCGTGCAGTTCTCGAAGAGACCCGTGCTGAACAGCGTGCTGAATTGATCCAGAACCTTCAAGAAGGTCAGGTCCTTGACGGCGTTGTCAAAAACATCACCGATTACGGCGCATTCGTCGATCTTGGTGGCGTTGATGGCCTGCTGCACGTTACCGACATCGCTTGGAAACGTATCAACCATCCGTCCGAAGCTCTGCAGATCGGCCAGACCGTTAAGGTTCAGGTTATCCGCTTCAACAGCGAAACCCAGCGTATCTCGCTTGGCATGAAGCAGCTTGAAGCTGATCCGTGGGAAGGTGTCGAAGCCAAATACCCGGTCGGTTCGAAATTCGAAGGTCGTGTCACCAACATCACCGATTACGGCGCATTCGTCGAACTCGAAGCTGGTGTCGAAGGCCTGGTCCACGTTTCCGAAATGTCCTGGACCAAGAAAAACATCCACCCGGGCAAAATTGTTTCGACCTCGCAGGAAGTCGAAGTCATGGTGCTCGACGTTGATGCACAGAAACGTCGTATCTCGCTTGGTCTCAAGCAGTGCACCTCGAACCCTTGGGATGCCTTCCTTGCAGCCCATCCGGTCGAGTCCGAGATCGAAGGCGAAGTCAAGAACATCACCGAATTCGGTCTGTTCATTGGCCTGCTCGGCGGCATCGACGGTATGGCTCACCTTTCGGACCTGTCATGGGACCGCGCTGGTGAAGAAGTCATCAAAGAATACAAAAAAGGTGACGTCGTCAAAGCCAAGGTTCTTGACGTTGACGTTGAGAAAGAGCGTATCTCGCTCGGCATCAAACAGCTTTCTGGCGATCCGTTCAAAGAAGCTGTCACCGGCATCAAACGTGGCGAAGCTGTCACCTGTGAAATCACCGAAGTTAACGACGGTGGCATCGAGGTTTCTGTTGGCGACACCGAGCTGAAAGGCTTCATCCGTAAAGTTGAACTGGCGCGTGAGCGTTCAGAACAGCGTCCGGAACGCTTTGCAGTTGGCGAAAAAATCGACGCACGTGTTACCGCGATCGATTCCAAAACCCGCAAAGTCAGCCTCTCGGTCAAGGCTCTTGAAGTCGCTGACGAGAAAAAAGCTATGGCTGACTACGGTTCGGCAGACAGCGGTGCATCGCTCGGCGATATCCTCGGCGAAGCTCTGCGCAAAAAACAGGAAGGCGGCGAATAAGCCACCCTCCACGGAATACGGTCTGCATCCTTTGTGGATCGAAAAGACGGGTCGCGCCTTGCGCGGCCCGTTTTCTTTTGCGTGCAATTTATGCTCGGCGTTCCGGTCCCGTTTATTGGAGCGGCCGGTTGATCGGAAAACCACCCTGCGAATGCGGTGCTTGGTTGGGCATCCTGTTAAAACTGGATACTTGACTGTTGAGATTAATCCGCGAATCCCGATCTCGACGGTTTTTTCGGCGTCTAACTGCCGGCGTTGCTTGCCCGACCAAGTGGCAAGGGGTTCTGGCCTTTCCCGTTAAGACTGTAGGCGATCTTCAATCTGGCCGTTTATTTCGCCGAAATTGGCAGGGAAAGGTATAAAATCGCGAAATTTTTGATTTTAAACGTTTTTTGTTCTTGCCATCTGGGGCGAGAAAAACCATTTGAAAAGACAGGTTTTTAGGGGAATTCCCCGTAAGTAATTGATTGAGCAATTAGAACTGGGGCACCGTCCATGGCACTCGATGCCGACATTCTACTAGATCGACGTCGACTAAAAAAATCGGTGTTTCGCTGGCGCGTTGTGGCTGCGGTCGCAATCTTGGCCGTCATCCTGATTGGTCTGGCCGGTACCGGCTTGAACCAGGGGATGTTTGGATCCCTTGGGCCGCGAATTGTCGAAATTGATATCGAAGGCGTGATTACCGAAGACCAATATCTTTTGGATGCGCTTGCCGATGTTGAAAAAGATCCCGACGTTGTCGGTGTGATTTTGCACATCAACAGCCCGGGCGGCACGATGGTGGGTGGCGAAACACTGTTTGAGGCATTGCGCCGTATTGGTGAAACCCGGCCCATCGTGGCCGAAATGGGCACTGTTGCCGCATCAGGCGGGTACATGGCCGCGATTGCCGCTGATCACATTGTCGCGCATCGCGGGACGATTACGGGATCGATTGGTGTGATTTTCCAGTCGATGAACTTTAACGGAACGTTGGAAAAGCTTGGTGTCGAGCCACTGACTGTCAAAAGCGGTCCGCTTAAAGCCGTGCCAAACCCGTTTGAGCCAACAGACGATGCCGCACGATCAGCGATGCAAAGCCTGATTTCCGACATGTTTAACGTGTTTGTCGGGATGGTCGCAGATCGTCGTGATCTGCAGATTGATACTGTAAAGACCTTGGCAGACGGGCGCGTCTATACCGGACAGCAAGCGCTTGCCAATGGTTTGATTGATGAAATTGGTGGCCGTCGTGAAGCCTTACGCTGGCTTGAAGATAAAGCTGGTGTCACGTCGGAAGCGGATATTGTGCCGCTTGAAATCGAGTACCCGGACGACGGCCTTATGAGCAATTTGCTTAAGGGAAGTCTTGGAAAAGTGCTGACATCTGAGGGGCTTAAACTTGACGGTTTGCTGACGGTCTGGCAACCTCAATAAGAGTTTCCTAATAGCATAATCTAATCCGCGGTTGAATGTGACTGGTCGAACGAACAGGATGGGGCCTGGAAATGACGAAATCAGAATTGATTGCCCGCCTTGCTGAAATGAACCCGCATCTATATCAGCGAGATGTTGAACGGATTGTTGCGACGATCTTTGATGAAATTACCGATGCCCTTGCGCGCGGTGACCGGGTCGAGCTTCGCGGCTTTGGGGCCTTTTCGGTCAAGCATCGCGACGCACGTGTTGGGCGCAATCCGCGTACCGGTGATGCCGTTCCGGTTGGCGAGAAAAAGGTCCCCTATTTCAAAACTGGCAAACAGCTTCGCGAACGTTTGAACTGATCTCTGACCAACTGTTAAACGAGACTTTGGTCGTGGGATTTTTCCTTTCAACTTTGGCGTGAACAGCGCGCGCCATTGTTGGATTATTGCGGGCATGGCTTTTGTCTCGTTCTTATCCCATACTGTCGGTCTAATTTTCAAACGTGACCTGCGGCTGGTCTTGATTGCGCGTCACACATTTCGATGATGCCTCTCGACCAGCACAAGGAGCTTAAGTAATGCGCGTCCTCTATTGGATTATTGCCATCCCCGTTGCGGTTCTGATTACGGTGTTTGCCGTCTCGAACCGGGCTGCTGTGACATTGTCGCTTTGGCCGCTGCCCTATGAACTTGAACTGCCGCTTTTCCTGCCGATTATGGTTGCTCTGCTGGTGGGGCTTGGCATTGGCTTGGCCTATGAGTGGCTGGTAAATAGCAAGCACCGCCGTGCTGCGCGGCGGATGGACAGCGAACTTAAACGCGTCAAAGCCGAAGACGAAACGCCAAAGGCCGATCAATCCAATACCGATCATAAGGCACTTGGCCACAGCTAAGACCGAAAAATCAAAGGGCTCCGTCAGGGGCCCTTTTTTTATGTCTACGATTTCGCGTGGTAAGTCCGCATTGCTTTCTGCACGCTGGGTTCGCGATTTGACATTGGCCTTTTGGCGTAAATCGGCTAAGCCATGCCCGGTCCCGTTGAGATGGTGCGATGTTGGGGCCAGAAAGTGACCGCAAAACGCATTCAGGCCCGCCGCAAACTTAAAAGAGGACGCCATGACCCAGCAGATTTCCCCCAAAGACCGTATCTTTTGCGCGATTGATACAACCGATCTTGATCGTGCCATTGATCTGGCATCGAAGCTTTCCGGGGTGATTGGCGGGGCGAAACTTGGCAAAGAGTTTTTTGCAGCCCATGGTCCGCAGGGCGTTCAGGCCGTGGCAAAGGTCGGTATGCCGGTCTTTTTGGATGTGAAATACCACGACATTCCCAATACCGTGGCCGGTGCAATTCGTGCAGTCTCCCCAATGGGGCTTAAGATTGTCAATGTCCATGCCGCTGGCGGGATGGAGATGATGCAGCGTGCGGGCGACGCGGCGCGCGAAGCCGCGGCCAAGGCTGGCGTTGAAGCGCCTTGGGTGATTGCCGTGACGATCCTGACCAGCATGGATCAAAATGATCTGGATGATGTCGGCCTGAAAGGCCCGATTGAAGACCGCGTTGTAAAATTGGCCGAGCTTACCCAAAAGGCAGGACTGGATGGGATTGTCTGTTCGGCCCAGGAAATTACCCCGGTGCGCGCGGCTTGTGGCCCGGACTTTAAATTGATCACGCCGGGCATTCGTCCGGCTTGGGCCGCCAGTGACGATCAGAAACGCATCGTAACCCCCAAAGACGCGGTCGCCATGGGTAGCGACGTTTTGGTCATCGGCCGTCCGATCACCAAGGCCGAAGACCCTGTTGATGCTGCAAAGCGCATTGTTGCCGAATTGTCCTAAAACCCTACCTCGCGACAAGCGCCAGTACCGAGCGTCACCGGTTAAAAGTTCAGGTTACGCCCTCTAAGAGGCGCTTGGGCGATATTCAAATCATCCAATTGCGCTGCATGGCGCCATGCGGTTTTCGCGATGGTCACCTTGGGCGCAATTTGGCACGATTGAATCGTTTCAAATAATCGTGCAAGATCATGATCTCGCACTTGCACAAAACCTGCTGGCGATGGTCGTGCGGGTTTCAATGGATGTTTCTGACATGGCCGATACTTCTTCCCGGTGGGGGTTACTTGGTAACCTCCCGATTCTTGCACTTGCGCTTGCGTCATTTGGGATCGGGACCACCGAATTTGTCATTATGGGGCTTCTGCCCGATGTTGCTGCCGATCTTGGTGTCAGCATCCCGGACGCAGGATTGCTGGTAACCGGCTATGCGTTGGGGGTGACGTTTGGCGCGCCGTTTCTGGCGATTGCGACCGCGCGCATGGATCGTCGTCGGGCCTTGTTGCTGTTGGTGGCGATTTTCATTGTTGGCAATTTGCTGTGCGCAATCGCCCCGGATTACTGGTTGCTGATGGCAGCCCGTGTTGTTACCGCCTTTTGCCATGGGGCATTTTTCGGGCTTGGTGCGGTTGTCGCATCCAATCTTGTGCCGCCACAAAAACGTGTGCAGGCAGTCGCCTTTATGTTTTCTGGGCTGACGCTTGCCAATGTGTTGGGGGTTCCGTTTGGTACCGCCATGGGGCAGGAGCTTGGCTGGCGCTCGACCTTTTGGGCAGTTGTCGCGATTGGTGTTGTCGCCGCTATGGCCCTGTATTTTGCTTTGCCGCGTAAGATCGCCGCATCCGGCGGAAGCCTTTTGGCTGAGGCAAAGTCGCTTGGGAAAGTACAAGTCCTATTTGCCATGCTGATCAGTGTTCTGGCATCGGCCAGCATGTTCAGTGTCTTTACCTATATCACCCCGATGCTTCAGGAAATTACCGGCATTTCACCGCGTCAGGTGACCTATGTCTTGTTGTTGTTTGGGGTCGGTTTGACGGTTGGCAACTATGTTGGCGGTCGTTTGGGCGATTGGCGTTTGATGCCGGCGATTATCATTACTTTTGTCATGTTGATTGCCGTGCTGGCGATCTTTACCGAAACGCTGACATCCTTTGTCCCGGCGGTCATCACCGTGATGATCTGGGGTGTGGTTGCCTTTGCGCTGGTTTCCCCGCTTCAGATGCGGGTCGTGACCGAGGCGTCTGATGCGCCCAATCTGGCGTCGACCCTTAATCAGGGGGCGTTTAACCTTGGCAATGCCAGTGGGGCGTGGTTTGGCGGCTTGGCGATCACGCACGGCATTTCTTATCAGCATATCCCTTGGCTGGGTGCGGTGATTGCGGTTCTGGCATTGGTGTTTACTGTTTGGAGCCACCTTTTGGATCGCCGTGATGCGGTGCTTGTCGAAAGTGGTGCCAGCGCATAATCGCGCGATTGCCAAAGTATGATCTGCTGCCCTAAGGGCCTAAACAAAACCCGTCAGCCTGTTGGTTGACGGGTTTTTCATTGGGGAAAACAGTGGTGTTTAGCCAATCCAATGGCGAACATTTTCCCAACTTTGACCAATTAGCGGCCCATATTGGTCCATGATCAGTTTGATCGAAATGGCGATAGACGTCACCACAAGTAACGGCCGCACCAGCCGTGATCCGACTTTCATCACCATGTGCGATCCGATCTGCGCCCCAACAAGCGCCCCAACCGCCATCACCAAACCAACCACCCAAACAACGTCACCGCCCGCAATGAACATAACAAGCGAGGCAAAGTTCGACGTAAAGTTCAAAACCTTGGTGTGGGCGGTTGCCTTGGTCATGTTAAATCCAAGCAACGCGACAAAGGCGATGGAAAAGAAAGATCCCGTTCCAGGGCCAAAGAACCCGTCATAAAACCCGATGCCAAACCCGGCGGTAAAGGCAAAGGTCGATGTGCTTATCAGTTGATGCGCATCCAAATCCCCAACACGCGGCGAAAACAGAAAATAAAGCGCGATCAGAATCAAAAGACCCGGCAGAACCGTCATCAGGATTCCCGGATCAAGCATCTGAACCAAAATTGTCCCGAATGCTGACCCGGCAAAAGTCAAGGCAATCGCCAGCACCATATTGCGCGGATCAACATGGCCTTTGCGAATGAAGCTGAGCGACGCGGAAAAGCTGCCAAAGCTTCCTTGCAGTTTATTGGTGGCAAGTGCCTGTGCCGGTGGAATGCCCGCCCAAAGCAAGGCTGGAATGGTAATCAGGCCGCCGCCCCCCGCAATCGAATCGACAAATCCGGCGAGGGCGGCGACGGCGAATAAAATCAATAAAAGGTCGAAACCAAATTCCATATTTTGAAATTCCAAGGCTTGGAGGACGGTCAGAAAAACCGCGAAGGTGTGAGGCCGAAATATCAGCTGATTTAATGTGCGTCATCATAAGGGCTTTGAAGGGGGCGTCCATCGCAAGATTACGTTGGCGTCGCGCGGCGGGCCCGAAACCAGATGTCGCGCCTTGCCAATCATGGGGCCGGTATCTAGATATGGGGTCCAGTTTATTGAAAAATATGAGTATCGCGATGCCCGAATTGCCAGAGGTCGAAACCGTTACCCGTGGCCTGATCCCCGTGATGGAAGGCCATGTTGTCGACCATGTGGTGCAACGGCGCCCCAATTTGCGCTTTCCGTTTCCGGAAAACTTTGTTGACCGCATGGCTGGGCGCAAGATCGATCAACTGACCCGCCGGGCGAAATACATTCTGGGCTATCTTGATGATGGGCAAGTGTTGCTGATCCATTTGGGCATGTCCGGGCGCATGACCATTCATGATGATCGCACGATTGACGTTCCCGCCCCGCAAAAACACGACCATGTTGATTTTGTTATGCAGGGCGGTGCGGTTGTACGCTTCACCGATCCGCGGCGTTTTGGCGTCATTACCCTGATTGGCGCGGACGAAGTTGCCACGCACAAAATGCTGGCGGGTATTGGTCCTGAACCACTTGGGAATGCGTTTAATGCGGCTGTCCTTGCAGCTGGCATCGTCAAACGCGCCAGCCCGATCAAAACTGTCTTGCTTGATCAGAAACTGGTGGCCGGGCTTGGCAATATATATGTCTGCGAAGCCTTGTTCCGGTCGGGCATTGCGCCGGACCGTTTGGCAAAGGATTTAAAACCTGACGAAATTGATCGTCTGTACCGCGAAATCCGGTTGGTGCTTGAGGATGCCATACTTGCTGGCGGATCAAGCTTAAAAGATCATCGGCAGGCCAATGGCGAACTTGGTTATTTCCAACATAACTTCCGGGTTTATGGCCGCGAAGGCGATGTTTGTAATGCCCCTGAATGTGACAGCACGGTCGAGCGAATCGTACAGGCAGGGCGGTCGACTTTCTTCTGCCCAACGTGTCAGCGATAAGTCCCAATCCGGGTGACGTTGCCCCGTAAAAAGGGCGGTGAACGCCGGGGAGCAAGTCTGTGATGGGCGGCGTTTGGGGCCGCCGACTCCGTTTCATGGATTCCGTAACGAATTGCGCATCGACGGTTGGTTGCGATTTGTGGTCAAAATCGGTAAAACAGTATCGAAATATGGTTTCAGGCGAATCGGCCCGATAAATCGGGCCTTGTTGGCGATAAAAGGATCTAAAAGCATGACATATGAGAACATCATCGCTGAGAAAAAGGGCAATGTTGGACTGATTACCCTGAACCGACCAAAGGCGCTGAATGCGCTTTGTGCGGCCTTGATCGACGATATTGGTGCGGCTCTTGATGATTTCGAATCCGATGACAACATCCGTGCGATTGTCATTACTGGTTCGGAACGGGCCTTTGCCGCCGGTGCGGACATCAAGGAAATGGCCGATTACGACTATATGGACGTTTATAAAAACGACTTCATCACCAAAGGTTGGACCCGTGTCGCGGCCTGCCGTAAGCCAACCATTGCCGCGGTTGCCGGATTCGCACTAGGGGGCGGCTGTGAAATGGCGATGATGTGCGACATCATGCTGGCGGCTGATACCGCCAAGTTCGGCCAGCCTGAAATCACCATCGGAACGATTCCTGGCGCAGGCGGTACACAGCGCCTGACGCGTGCTGTGGGCAAGGCCAAGGCAATGGAAATGTGCCTGACCGGGCGGATGATGGATGCCGAAGAAGCCGAACGTGCCGGGCTTGTGGCGCGAATCGTCCCAGCCGACTCGCTGATGGACGAAGCCATGCAATTGGCCGAAAAAATCGCCTCTTTCTCGGCTCCGGTATCGATGAAGGTCAAAGAATCGGTCAACAAGGCCTATGAAATGACCCTGACCGAAGGGCTGATGTTCGAACGTCGCGAGTTCCATTCCACCTTTGCGCTTGAAGACCGTGCAGAAGGCATGAAAGCCTTTGTGGAAAAGAGAAAACCCGATTTCAAGCAGCGCTGATCAGGGTTTGTTGACCCAACTTTGGGGCGGGGCATATCTGCATTGCGCCGCCCAAGAGTCCTAAACCGCGGAAAATGAGGCATCGAAGCGGTATCGGGGGTTGACGAGGTGTGATGACGGAGCTATAAGCCGCGCTCCGAATTAAGTAACATTTGTTTTAAGAGACAGGTTCGCAATGGCTCACCATAAATCGGCCAAGAAGCGCATTCGCCGCAACGCCGCACGTGCTACCGTTAATGGTGCACGTATCGGCCGTATTCGTACCTACGTTAAGAAGGTCGAAGCTGCGCTGAACGTTGGCGACAAAGATGCTGCTCTGGCTGCGATGAAAATCGCTGAGCCGGAAATGGCGCGCGGCGCACAGCTTGGCGTTCTGCACAAGAACACCGCTGCTCGCAAAGTTTCGCGTCTTACCGCGCGCATCAAAGCGCTTTAATTTATCCCTTAGGGGATGGCGAGTCGAAGGCCGCACCCATGGTGCGGCCTTTTCGCTGCCCGGATTTCGGTGAATCACCTTTTGTTCCTTGGTTGCGCAAGCGGAAAAACCGCAGGAAACAAGGACCGTTTTGGTGCCGAAATCCTTTTAACGTTCTGTTAAAGATCGCCTTGCCTGATGTGGATCGCATCAGTACAGTGTTGCGACTTTGCAGGCCACGCCAAGTGGTCCGGGACGAAGAACCAAAAAACAAAAGGCGCGAGTACGCTTCCAGGATAGTGCGGAAGACCAGCGTGTTGATCACAGATGTGATGAACGCGGTGCAGTGCTGTTTTGCCTTTTGCAGTCTTGTTGGTGTTGAAATTAGGATAGCGGGGAAAGGTTCTAACAGTGCAGCACGCCGCAAGGGGAACGCATTCAGCTCTTGGACAGTCCAACGATGGCTTGTCGAACGAGCAGAATGCCGCACTTGACGACCACATGGTCGAAATATGGCAAATCATTCGTGAAAAGCTGCGCGCCGACTTTGGTGCAACGGCCTATCGCTATTGGCTTGAGCCTGTCGGTTTGATGGGTGTCGAGGCGGGCGTTGCTCGTTTGGGTGCGCCGACCCGTGCCATGCGTGATTGGGTAACCCAGCACTATCTGGACCGCATTCAAGCCCTGTGGCATGCCGAAGACCCCAACGTCCATTTCGTCGAAATCAACATCGTGTCTGGCGCCAATGGCAATGCCGGTAACGGATCGTCATCAGGTGCGAACGAATCCCCTCGTGCATCTGATGCGGCTGGGTCGAAATCGTCACAAAGCTCATCTTCGCGTAATGCCCCGCGCGAACCCCAAAATACCCGGTCGCACGGCGACCCTGCGCCGCAATCTACTGCGCCGTCGCAAAAATCAAATGACCGCACCGCGATTGCCAGCATGTCTGACGATGGTATCTCTGCGGCGCTTGATCCGCGTTATACCTTCGATAATTTCGTGATCGGCAAGCCGAACGAATTTGCCTATGCCGCGGCACGCCGCTTGGCCGAGGCCGAGTCTGTACCGTTCAATCCACTATTTTTGTATGGTGGCGTTGGTCTTGGTAAAACGCACTTGATGCATGCGATTGCATGGCACATCCGTCGTACCCAGCCGCACCGTACGGTGATCTATCTGTCCGCTGAAAAGTTCATGTATCGCTTTATTCGGGCGCTGCGTGACAAAAACACGGTCGATTTCAAAGATCAGTTCCGCTCGGTCGATGTGCTGATGGTTGATGATGTCCAGTTCATTTCAGGCAAAGATTCGACCCAGGAAGAGTTTTTCCACACCTTCAACGCGCTTGTCGATCAGGGCCGTCAGATCATTGTGTCTGCCGATAAATCGCCGTCCGATCTTGAAGATATCGAAGAGCGCCTGCGCTCGCGCCTTGGTTCTGGTTTGGTTGCCGATATCCATGCAACCACCTACGAACTGCGTTTGGGCATTCTCGAATCCAAGGCGGAACGTCAGGCGGTCGAACTGCCGCAACGTGTTATGGAATTCTTGGCCCACAAAATCACGGCCAACGTCCGTGAGCTTGAAGGTGCGCTGAACCGGGTGATTGCTCATTCCCAGTTGGTTGGTCGCGAAATCAGCCTGGAAATGGTTCAGGATGTTCTTCATGACGTTCTGCGTGCGTCCGAGCGCCGTGTGTCGATCGAGGAAATCCAAAAGCGCGTTGCCGAACAGTTCAACATCAAGGTGTCGGATATGCATTCGGCCCGTCGTGCCCGGGCGGTTGCCCGTCCGCGTCAGGTGGCGATGTATCTGTCCAAGCAATTGACCACCCATTCCTTGCCAGAGATTGGCCGCAAGTTTGGCGGGCGCGATCACACCACCGTTATGCATGCGGTGCGTAAGATCGAAGAATTGCACACGACAGATGCGTCCTTGTCCGAGGATATTGATCTTTTGCGCCGGATGCTCGAAGGCTGATACCAAGTCGTCTCGTCCCAAAAAACAAAGGCCGCCGAATTCGGCGGCTTTTTTTTGTGCAAAAGGCGGGTTTAATTTGATGTGTTTTTCGTCTCAAAATAGGGCCTGAAAACCCCGAGTCTCGCGCTATACGGCGCTTTGCACGTTTTGGGTGTTTTTTTATGTGTCGAATCCTTTTATTTGCTTGGGTTTAAGCCGTAAAAATCCTTCGATTTCCCGACATGCATGTTATAATGCGCGCTCCTCATCCGTAAGGGTGGGGGTCAGGTAAGAAAACTGATTAAAAATCAAAGTGTTAAACCAATACTGACAGACGGATAGGACGGGCATGAAGCTGACCATCGAACGCGCGGCTCTGTTGAAATCGCTGACCCATGTTCAAAGTGTGGTCGAACGCCGCAATACCATTCCGATTCTGTCCAATATTTTGCTGCGGGCAGAGAACGACCAGCTTTCCCTGACCGCAACGGATATGGACCTTGAGGTCGTTGAAACCACGACCGCGGAAGTGGCAGAAGCCGGTGCAACAACCACCCCGGCACATACCCTTTATGAAATCGTTCGCAAGCTGCCCGAAGGTTCGCAGGTGCAAATCTCGCTTGAGCCGGGTGCTGGCCGTTTGACCCTTTCAGCGGGTCGGTCGAAATTTAATCTGGCGGTCTTGCCTGTCGATGATTTCCCGGTCATGTCTGGCGGCGATCTGCCGGTCAGCTTTGGCTTGGCTGCTGCTGAGTTGCGCGGCCTGATTGATCGCGCCGAATTTGCGATCTCGACCGAAGAAACCCGTTACTACCTCAATGGTATTTATTTCCACGCCACCGACGCCGAAGGGACGAAAATCCTGCGCGCCGTTGCGACCGACGGGCACCGTCTGGCCCGGGTCGAAGCACCGCTACCCGATGGTGCGGAAAACATGCCCGGCGTCATTGTGCCGCGCAAAACCATTGGCGAATTGCGTAAGCTGATTGATGAAACCGGCGAAGCCGTTGATATCGCCATGTCCGATACCAAAATCCGGTTCGGCTTTGGCAAGGCGGTTTTGACCTCCAAACTGATCGACGGCACCTTCCCGGATTACGAACGCGTTATTCCGTCGGGCAATGACAAAACGCTTGATATCGAATGCAAGGGTTTTGCCGATGCGGTTGACCGTGTTTCGGCGATCTCGATTGAAAAATCCCGCGCGGTCAAAGTTGTCCTGTCGGGCACGACCCTGACCTTGTCAGCGTCCAGCCCCGAACACGGCACCGCGTCTGAGGAACTTGAAATCAATTACGACGCCGAGGACATCGAGATCGGCTTTAACTCGCGCTATTTGCTCGACATCGCAAAGCAGGTAAAGGGCGATACCCTGAACCTTCTGATGTCGGACGGATCATCGCCGACCATCCTTCGCGATACTGATGACCTTTCGGCATTGTATGTTCTTATGCCGATGCGTGTTTAACGGTAATCGCACAACACAGTGGCTGTTCTTGCCGATAACCTCATGCCAAGAGACGGTGCGTCCATGACAAGCCGTCTCGCAGTTTCCCGTATCCAGCTCAGCGAGTTCCGCTGTTACGAAAGCCTACGGCTCTCGTTAAACAGCACGCCGGTGGTGCTGACAGGGCCGAATGGGGCGGGCAAAACAAACCTGCTGGAGGCTGTGTCGCTTTTGGCACCGGGCGGCGGTTTGCGCCGGGCCAAGCTGGGCGAAATCGCGCGGAACTTTCCGGTGCCCCAAAACGGCGAAAGCCGGGCCTGGGCGGTTTCGGCCGATTTGGAAACGCCAGATGGTGCGTTTCAGGTTGGCAGTGGTCTTGATCCGGCAGCGCTTGCGCAAGGGCGCGAACGCAAACTGGTGCGCATTGATGGTGAAAACCAGCGCGGTCAGGCGGCCTTGGGCCGGGTCTGTGCCGCGGTATGGCTGACACCGCAAATGGATCGCTTGTTTTTGGATGGTCCATCCGCGCGACGCCGTTTTCTGGATCGGTTGGTTTATGGCCTTGATCCGGAACATAGCAGCCGGGTTGCCGCCTATGAGCATAGCCTGCGCAGCCGCGCAAAGCTGCTTAAGGAAGGCAAGGGCGATGACAAGTGGCTGGCATCGATCGAAGATTCGATGGTCCGCCACGGGATCGCAGTGGCCGTTGCCAGGGCCGATCTTTTGGCGCGGTTAAGCCGGGCGGGAACGATGGCGGTCGGACCGTTTCCTGCGGCGCGTATGGCGCTTGCGGGGGATCTTGAAAACTGGTTGGAAAACCTGCCAGCGATTGAGGTCGAAGACAAAATGCGGGCTGCATTACGCGACGGACGGTCACGTGATGCGACCTATGGCGGGGCGATTGTTGGCCCACAACGCAGTGATCTTTTGGTGTGGCACGATGCAAAGGGCCAACCAGCTGATCAATGCTCCACCGGGGAGCAAAAGGCGTTGTTGTTGTCGATGATTATGGCCAATACCCGCCTGCAAACCAAAGCACGCGGGGCTGGCCCGCTGCTGTTACTTGACGAGGTGGTTGCCCATCTGGATGCAGAACGGCGCAAACACCTATTTGATGAAATCGTGGCGCTTGGCGTCCAAGCCTGGATGACAGGTACGGACCGGGCGCTGTTTGAAGGTTTGGACAGTCGTGCGCAATTTTTCCGCGTGGAAGATGCCACACTGACCCTAGAAACCACTCCGTGAATGCCGAGGTTGTTGACGCTATGACCAACGAAACAGAAGCTCCGAATACTGCCGAAAATGCGCAGGAGTACGGTGCAGAATCGATCAAGGTTCTTAAAGGCCTTGAAGCGGTGCGTAAACGCCCGGGCATGTATATCGGTGATACCGATGACGGAACCGGTTTGCACCACATGATCTATGAAGTCGTCGATAACGCGATTGACGAAGCCTTGGGCGGGTATTGCGATACCGTTTGGGTGCAGCTCAATGGCGACGGATCGGCGACCATCCGCGATAACGGTCGCGGTATTCCGACCGACATGCACAAAGAAGAAGGCGTTTCCGCCGCCGAGGTCATCATGACCCAGCTTCACGCCGGCGGTAAGTTTGACCAGAATTCCTATAAGGTGTCCGGTGGTTTGCACGGTGTGGGCGTTTCGGTTGTGAACGCGCTGTCGACCCTTTTGAAATTGCGCGTTTGGCGTAATGGCAAAGAACATTACATGGAGTTTTCCGGCGGCGATGCGATCAAGTCGCTTGAAGTTGTCGGCGATGCACCACTGACCGAAGATGGCACGCCTCTGACCGGGACCGAAGTCACGTTCTATCCGGACGCTGAAATCTTCACGATGGTCGAGTTTGATCTGCCAACCCTTGAACACCGTTTGCGCGAACTGGCCTTCTTGAACTCTGGCGTGATCCTGACCCTGCGGGACGAACGCAGTGGTGAGCCGGTCGAGCAGAAGCTGCATTACGAAGGTGGTATTCAGGCCTTTGTCGAATATCTTGACCGCAACAAAGCCGCGCAAATCGAAGAGCCGATTGTTATTGTTGGCGAAAAAGACGGCATTGCCGTTGAAGTGGCCTTGCAGTGGAACGATAGCTACCACGAAACCACCTTGTGCTTTACCAACAACATTCCACAACGCGACGGTGGGGCGCATATGGCCGGTTTCCGTGCCGCGCTGACCCGTCAGATCAATGCCTATGCGCAGGAAAGTGGTCTTGCAAAAAAGGAAAAGGTCAGCTTGTCGGGCGATGATGCCCGCGAAGGTTTGTCCTGTGTGATCTCGGTGAAGGTTCCTGATCCGAAATTCTCGTCGCAGACCAAAGATAAACTGGTTTCGTCTGAAGTCCGTCCGGTTGTTGAAAACATCGTCAATGACCGTCTGGCACAGTGGCTTGAAGAACATCCTGCTGACGCGCGTAAGATTGTTGGCAAAGTGGTCGAAGCGGCCTCTGCCCGTGAAGCCGCACGTAAAGCGCGTGAACTGACCCGTCGTAAGGGGGCGCTTGATATCTCGTCACTGCCGGGCAAACTTGCCGATTGTCAGGAACGCGATGCGTCCAAAGCCGAACTGTTCATCGTGGAGGGTGATTCCGCAGGTGGATCGGCGAAACAGGGGCGTGAACGTGGTTTCCAGGCGATTTTGCCGCTGCGTGGTAAAATCCTCAACGTTGAACGGGCGCGTTTCGATAAAATGCTTTCGAGCCAAGAAATCGGTACGCTCATCACCGCGATGGGAACCGGGATTGGCCGCGATGATTTCAACATTGAAAAAGCCCGCTACCACAAAATCATCATCATGACCGATGCTGACGTCGACGGCGCGCATATTCGAACCCTGCTGTTGACCTTCTTCTATCGTCAGATGCCTGAACTGATTGAACGCGGTTATTTGTATATCGCGCAGCCACCACTTTACCGTGCCAAACGCGGCAACTCGGTCCAGTACCTTAAGGGCGACCGTGAAATGGAACAGTACCTGACCGCACAGGGTACCGAAGAAGCGGTGCTGACGCTGAACGGTGGTGTACAGGTTGCGGGGCCGGATCTGGTGCGCATTGTCGAGCTGGCGCGTAAGGCCAAATCGCTGCTTGAACCGCTGTCGCTCAAACTTCCGATTTCCGTGCTGGAGCAAGCAACGCTTGCAGGTGCACTGAACCCGGCTTTGCTTGATGACGATGCCAAACGCCTTGAATCCGCACAGGTTCTTGCCAAGCACCTTGATAGCCTTGAAGAAGACTATGACCGCGGTTGGAACGGCGAAGCACCAATGGACGAAATCGTTCTGTGGCGCATGCTGCGCGGTGTTGAACAACGCCACATCATTGATGGTAATATCCTACGCTCTGCCGAGGCACGTGCCCTTGCCGGGATGCTTGGCGAACTACGTGAACTCTTTGAAAAGGGTGCCGAATTCGTCGCCAAGGACAAGAGCTGGAAAATCAACGGTCCGGTCGATCTGGTCAATGCGGTGATGGAATTTGGTCGACGCGGCATTTCTGTCCAGCGTTATAAAGGTCTGGGCGAAATGAACCCGGATCAGCTTTGGGAAACCACGCTGGATCCGAATGTCCGTTCGCTGCTGCAGGTTAAAGTCAACCACGCCGATGAAGCTGAAGAAGTCTTTGCTACCCTGATGGGCGATGTGGTTGAACCACGCCGCGACTTCATTCAGTCGAACGCGCTTAAGGTTTCCAACCTTGATGTCTAACGCCTGACATCTTGTGATGTGAATTGGCGTATAAAACTAGAAACGCGACAGATAAATTTAGAATCTGTGACGCGTAAAATTAGAACGGGCAGAGTAAGTTCAAATAAGTGATCTGAGCTTACTCTGCTCCATTTTTATCCTCTGCGTTTACCGCATTCAGGCGTTTGCCCCTAGCCTCGAACATTGGTCGGGGTAAAAAATGTCATGCTTGGCTTGAGGCCGGAGAATTCTATTGATGCTGCTTTTGAGGCGCATTGATAGACATTGTCGTCGCTATGACTACCCTTCCTTTATGATCGTCCCAAACCAGCAAAAATGTTTCTGAGCCCTGCGCAATCTCAAAATATCTCGATGCGTAAACTAAAAGTCTGCGCCGCCTTGCGGTCTGTCCTGCTGCCTATTTAGCTCGCATCCGTTGCGCTTACATGGGGGTAAAACTTGGACGGCCACCCTGTTTCATAGTTCCGTGTTCCCAGATGCCATACGTTCGAGCAAACTGGTTTGTTTCTCAAGGCACTGCCCAAGGTCAAAGTGATCAATAATCGTTTTGCGGGCCCGTTCACGCATTGTGCGCAGATCGCTTTTGTGTGTCAGGCAATAGGCCATCTTTGCAGCCAGTGCATCGCTGTCCCAAAAATCCGTAAGAAGTCCGTTATGGCCATCGCGGATGACCTCATGACAGGGGCCGGTGTCCGAGGCAATGACCGGGGCACCGCATGCCATTGCTTCAAGCGTCGACCAGGACAGCACAAACGGATAAGTCAGATAAATATGGGCCGAACTGATCTGGTACATGCGGATCAATTGGTCATGCGGGATCTGGCCAAGAAAATGAATGCGGGAGCGATCGATCCCGGTTTCGGCTAACATCACCTCACGCCACTTCTGGCCGTCGGCGCGTGGTTGTCCATAACTGACCCCGTCACCGCCGACGACGACAAAAACAGCATCCGGTTTTTCTTCAGCAAGCTTGGCGGCTGCGCGTATGAAAGTAGGAAACCCACGATATGGCTCAAGGTCGCGCGCGACATACGTGATGACCTGATCATCGGCGCTGAGTGTCCGGCCATCGGGAAGCACCAGCGTAGCCTGTGGGTTGGGTCGACATCGATGAGTGTCGATGCCCTCATGGCAGACGCCGATCTTGTGATGGTAGGCCTTGGGAAAAGCGGATTTCTGCCAGCGCGTTGGGCTGATCGCAGCATTAAGCTGATCAAGTGAGCTTAGTTGGGCGCTGTTGCGCAGCCTAAGTTGCCGGCGTTTGGCAAAGGAGACGTCATCATCGGGGGCAAAACCGACATCGCGTCCGGTGGCATGATAATAATGCTCGCAATATCCGATCAGGGGCGTTCGGGGTAAAACATCGCGGGCAAACATCATACTGCCCCAACCGATATGGCCGTAAACGATGTCTGGTGCGCCTTCTTGGCGCACGAGACTTTCAAGTGTTCTGGCAGCCTTCAGGCCCACATCCTGATGATATTGCGCAAATGGCATGGCAGGCGGTGGGGGTGTGACTGGCTGACGGAGTGTCCGGATGCCGGGCAGTTGTACATTCATTGCTTCGCACAGGAAGGAAACCTGCCATCCGGCATTGGCCAGATGGCAGGCAAGATGCACAAACTGTCCCGGTCCATGACGATGAACAAGGACAATTTTCATCGTCTGTTTCGGGCCTCCCGCACGGCGACGGACCCATTGATGGGAGCGCCTCCGTATCTGAGGGTCTGTGTCCAGAATTCTTCCAGTCTGCGCAAGGTGCGCAAAGCTGTTTCCATTTCTTGTTGATCTTCAAGATTGTTGGTCAGGGCATCGTGATATTCCGCGTGTAATTCATTCAATGCCTGACAAAGTTCACGCCCCTTTGTGGTCAATTTCAAACGGGCAGAACGTTTGTCCCGTGCCATGACCTGACGTTCGACATAGCCCGATTCTGCGAGCTGTTTAAGATTATAAGACGCGTTTGAGCCCATATAGTGGCCGCGATCTAGAAGATCGCGTACCGAGAGTTCATCTTCGCCGATGGTAAAAAGCAGCGCCACTTGCGCCGGGCTGATGTCATCCTTTCCGAGTCGAATGAGATCCACCCGCAACAAATCCGCAAACCGCCTATAGATGCGTTCGACGGTATTTGCCAGTTCAAGATGAGTGACGGTCATGAGTTTCGATCCGTTATCTGGTCCCAAGCGAGAGTTGATGCCAAGGCGCAATTGCCCTGACACAAGTTTCTTGTGGGGAAGATAACAAGACGTTGTTCTTGAACAATTTTTCCGAACGCCTCTTTCTTCCCGCAGTTTTGCTCGTTGTCTGTAAGTAATTCTAAAGTATTTTTATTTTTGAATTACTTCCGTAGTTAATGTTTTTACATTGTCTAATCATCAACATGAGATCGACATATTTAATTTTATTGTAGATCATCATGTCATCGCAACTATGTGATTAGATTGCGGAAAAACTATGACTTTTGATCAATTGGATGATTTTCGATGCAAATTCGCCGCAAAAAGCTGGCAAAACCGGTGAGTTCTCCTGTGAATTCGAAGGAAGCCCGGCCCGAACTTGATGCCCAATCGGTCATTCGCGAGGCCCGCTTTACGTTCGTGCGCGGGCTGGGGTGGGCCGGCTTCATGAGCGGCTTCATCAACATTCTTCAACTTACCGTGCCGCTGTTCATGCTTCAGGTGCATGACCGGGTGATCAACAGTCAAAGCACCGATACGCTGCTTTTGCTTCTGGTGATCGCAGTCGGGGCGATCATTCTGTATGGCATCCTTGATTTCCTGCGTGCCCTTGTCTTTCAGGAAATGGCAAAGTCGCTATTGCGTCGGTTGAACCTGCCGGCAATTTCTGCGGCCATGCGTGTGGCGCTTGAAAAAGGATCGCTGCACGGAACCCAGGTCCTGCGCGATCTTTCTGATTTGCGCAACTTCATCACCGGCACAACTATCGCCGCCCCGCTTGAGGCAATCTGGTCGCCGATCTTCCTGTTTGTGATGTTTGCGTTGCATCCCTATTACGGGATCGCTGGGCTGGTCGCCGTTCTGACGCTGATCGGGCTCAGCCTGCTGGGGGATCTTATGGTGCGTCAGGTCACCAAGGAAGGAACTGACGCCAATCTGCGCACTATCGGCGACATCGGATCGACGGTTTCAAACGCCGAAGTGATCGAGGCGATGGGAATGATGCCGGCACTCGCCTTGCGCTGGCGGCAAGCGCAAATCCATGCTAGCGAACTGCTTGATGTTGGCAACATGCGCAGCAAAGGCATGTATTCCGTCACCCGCTCTGTCCGTTTTGGCATGCAGATCATTGTTCTGGCGATGGGGGCGTATCTTGTTATTCGCGGTGAAACCACGCCGGGTGCCATGATCGGTGGTACAGTGATCATGGGGCGGCTGTTGCTGCCGTTCGATAATGTGACCCGCGATTGGCGGGCATGGGTCGGGGCGTTTTCATCGTGGAAACGCATTCGCTTGATGCTTGAAGAAAGTCAGTCCGAACGCGAAATCAAACCAACCCCGCGTTCCGAAGGCCCGCTTGTTGTTGATAATCTGGTCTATGCCGTGCCGGGCTCAAACGTTCCGGTGTTGCGTGGGATCAGTTTTGAACTTTTGCCCGGCGAGATCCTTGGTGTCGTGGGGCCATCTGCGGCGGGTAAATCAACACTTTCCAGATTGTTGGTCGGTACGGCAAAGCCTGCGACAGGCGGTGTCTATCTTGATGGGCACAATGCCTATCTTTGGGAACGCGGATCCTTTGGTGACATGGTCGGCTATCTGCCGCAATCGGTATCACTTCTGAACGGCACCATCCGCGACAATATCAGCCGCATGCGCGATTCCAATCCGCGTAAGGTGATCGAAGCAGCCCGTGCTGCGGGTGTTCATGAAATGATCGGGCGCTTGCCACTTGGCTATGACACGCCGATTGGTGCCGGGCGTCATACACTGTCTGGCGGGCAGCAGCAGCGTATTGCCTTGGCCCGCGCACTATATGGCTGGCCGCGTCTGTTGGTCCTCGATGAACCCAACGCCAATCTCGATGCCGACGGCGAAGCATCCTTGATCCGTGCCGTGCGCCAAGCCGCCGATTCCGGTGCCATGGTCGTGCTGATCGCCCACCGGCAAAGCATCATGCAATATGCCAACAAGCTTCTGGTCCTGCAGGAAGGGCGGGTCAAACAGTTTGGGGAGAGAACCGACGTGGTCCGCAATTTGTCCAATGAAAGCGAAGACATCAAAACGCTGCCCCCGGCAAAGCGTAAACACGAAAACGGAGGTGCGGCATGACCCGTGTGATTAACCTTGAGAGCAGTGGTGCGGGGCTTCCGACGGATGAGCCGCAAGTCGCGTGGCATCAGATTCTTTCGGAAGAACGTGACGCCTCGCGCCAAAGCCTGCGCAAGCCGGTTCTGGCCGGATTGTTCGTCATTGTTTTGGGATTTGGCGGATTTTTGACCTGGGGCTTCACTGCCGAACTTGATAGTGCGGCTGTCGCCACCGGCTCGGTAATTGTCGATTCCAAAAAGAAGGTCGTTAATCACTATGAGGGCGGCATTCTCAAAAAGCTTCTGGTCGAGGAAGGTGAAAAAGTCACACCGGGTCAAACCCTTGCCCTTCTTGATGGGACACGTAGCGAGTCAGAACTTGGCCAATTGCGCGGTGAGCGTTTTGGCCTGATGGCCAAGCTTGCCCGATTGCGCTCAGAACAGCGCGGGCAGGAAAGCATCACGTTCCCTCAGGAACTCCTGTTCAGTGACGAAGGTTATGTCGGCGATATCCTGAGCGATGAAAAACGCCTGTTTGCCAAACGCAAGGAAGTCTATGCCGCCAAACGCGATGCGCAGGCCAAACAGATCGAACAATTCCAAGCCGAGGCCGAGGCACTGGTGTCCCAGATCAATGCCCGCACCCGTCAGGAAAAGCTCGTCGCCGAGCAGTTGAAAGGGATTCGCCAGCTGGCGGAAAAGGGCTTCGCCACGCGCACCCAACTGGTCGAAATTGAAAATAGCTGGTCCGATCTGGTCGGCGATATGGGTGAATTCAAAGCCCAGCGCGCGGCCGCCCAACAGCAAAAGGCCGAAGCTGAAATCAATCTGGCCTCAATCGAAATGGAATGGCAAAGCGATATCGCAACCGAAATTCAGGAAGCCCAGCTTGCCCTTAATGATGTCACGCAACGGATCCGCGCAAGTAAGGATGTGCTGGATCGTCTCGAAGTGCGCGCGCCTCAGGCCGGAACGGTTGCCAATATCCAGATAAGAACACCCGGTGGCGTTATCAGTCCGGCGGAGCCGATCATGGATATCATCCCTGAAGATGAGCCATTGGTGATCGAGGCCCGGATAAACCGACAGGATATCGACTCGGTCCAGGTCGGTTCAAAGGCGCAAATTCGCCTGACCGCCTATAGTCAGCGTCGATTGGCCCCCCTGAACGGCGAGGTAAGCTACGTTGCAGCCGACCAGACCGTCGATGAACAGCGCGATGCATCTTACTACATCGTGCGTGCGGCGATTGATGCGGCCGAACTGGCAAAACATGATGACATCCATCTGCGTCCGGGCATGCCGGCCAACATTCTGGTTTTGAAAACACCGCGCAGGGCCATCGACTATCTGATCGATCCGATTACCCAAAGCATGGAAAAAGCCTTCCGCGAAGAGTGATCCTCCCCCGTCAAAGGCGGGTTTAACTAGGGGGCCTTTCCCAGTTTTTCACGGGATTGGCCCTTTTCTTTTCAAGTATAGATCGAAATTTGAAGTAAATAATAAGTAAAATAGAAATAGTATTCGTGCAATAAATGTAATGAATATTAAACCAGGTCACAATGTTGACAAAATAAAAACACGACAATACCCTCCAATGACAAAGTAAAAAAATATAGGATTTCTGAGTGGCCGTTTCCACGGGACTCAGAACGTCCAGAGGGAACGGCCATCCTCTCGCGAGGGAAACATCCCCGCGATGTCAATAACGTTGGGACACGAAGGAGGATTACATGGCAACTCTCGAAGGCGGCGCCTTTGATGATGCGCTTCTCGGATCTCGTTTCAGTGACGTCATCTTTGGACGTGGCGGAGACGATACAATCTTCGGACAAGGTGACGACGACGTGCTGTTCGGCGAAGAAGGCGATGATGTCTTGTTCGGCGGATCAGGCGATGACGTAGCCGCTGGTGGCGAAGGTGATGATCTTCTGTTTGGTGGATCGGGTGACGATGCACTGATCGGAGGTGCTGGCAGCGACCTGCTATCAGGTGGCTCTGGCGAAGACGTTCTGTCAGGTGGATCGGGTGACGATATCATGCTTGGCGGATCAGGCGACGACGTTCTCGACGGCGGTTCTGGCGATGATGTCATGATCGGCGGCGGTGGCGACGATATCATGCTCGGCGGTGCCGGTGATGATGTCATGCTTGGTGGTTCTGGAAACGATGTTCTCCAGGGCGGCGAGGGCAATGACGTTCTCTTGGGCGGCTCAGGGGATGATGTCCTCGAAGGCGGCGCTGGGGACGATATTCTGTCCGGTGGTTCCGGTGCAGACACCTTTGTCTTCTCGGGCGGCGGCGGCAACGACGTCGTGCTCGACTTCCAGGCTGGCGAGGACATGCTTTCCATTAGCAGCAATATCAACGACACCGGCATCGAAAGTGCCGATGACGTCGCTGCGCGTGCAACGCAAGTCGGTGCCAACACCGTCATTGACCTTGGCAATGGGGATTCCATAACCCTCAACAATGTCGATGCCGAAGACGTACAGGACAATCCGGACAGCTTCTTTAGCGTCCAGTAATCCGTTGGCGGCGTCCGCAGCTTTCGCTGCGGGCGACCCGTCCTGAACTTCAAGTAAGTGAAAGATTGTCATGCTTGAATTTGCCTCGTCCGATGCAGTGCGGACGACCGGCGAAGCGCCCGGTGTTTGCCTGCTGAACCCTGATACGTTGTTGTTAAGTTGGGATACACCCACCCGTTTGTGGGAAGTTCCCCGGCTTGAAACCATTGATGGCGCTGCGATTTCGCCGCAGGCTACGTTGCGGTTACCCCTTGATGGGGGCGGTACCCGGTTGCTGCGCGTCATCCGCCGGCCAAAGGACGCGCCAATCACGCTTCTGGCTGAGGCCGGAACGCTGGGTCGCAAGGACGAGATTACAATCGACCCCGATGGCGATTTTGAATTTGCCACGGCATCAACGCTTCTAAACGGCGTAACACCTGCCGGGCGGCTGTCGTTGGTCTCGACCCTTTTGGGTATGTGGGCCAGCCTGTTTCGTCTGCGGTTGTCCAGAAGCTACAACAGTTTCCTTCTTGATCTTGTTGCCGAAATTGTCGATCGACCGAAAGCGGCCAAGGCAGTTGCAAAGCTTTCCGATGAAAAAATTCTACTGGCCACGGCACTGCCCGATGCCTTTACCGATATCGAGGCCGTATTCATTGTCGCACCGACGGGCTTCAAGCGCCTGACACAGCTTCCCTATATCAGCCAGTCCGGGCCGCGCGGCCATCAATTGGCTTACATGATTGCCGACCAGCCCAGCACCACAACCGGGGCCTATCTGGTTGTGACCGGCGTGCGCACCCTTGCCATTCGCCGTCTGCCAGACACCTCAACCCTGCCGTCGCTGGCGCGCTGGTGGCAAGGCAAGGGAAAATCCGATGCCGATTTGCGCGAATACATCATTGGCGCGCTTGCCCGCTCCGATATCAAATCCAGCAAAGCGGCAATTGAATTTCAGCTCCGCTGCCCGCTTTCCAGTCAGCGCGTATCGGGCGGCGGGTCGCTTCCCAGTGGCGAAGTGGACCTTGCTGTCACGACCGCGCGTGGCACCTTGATTGGCGGCTGGTATCGCGACCCTGTTGATATGATCGCCAGCATCGACCTTCTTGACAGTAACGGCATCGCTCATCCCTTTGGCGACGGATTTTATCGTTATCAAGGTAACGTACAGGATGATGGTCAGACCATTCCGGCAACCGGTTTTGTCGGCTTTTATCAGGATATCCAAAGCCCGGTGCCGATCCTTCAGCCTCGAAGTCTGATGCGCCTGAAATCAGGCAACCGCCATCTGATGGTACCACCTGCCCAACCGATTGATCCGGCTGAGGCCCGTGCACGCATCCTGCGTGCCGTTCCGCCACAACACCTGACATCCGACATTATCGAAAACTGCTTGGCCCCTGTGATTGGTGACCTGCAGCAAAAGCTGATGGCATCTGTCAAGGTTGACCGGGTGATCGATATCGGCACGCCCCACCAGAACCCGGATGTGTCGATTATTGTTCCGCTTTATCGCGTTCTTGGCTTCCTGCGTGCGCAAGTCGGCGCCTTTGCCTGTGATGATTGGGTCGCGAAATATTGCGAACTGATCTTTGTGCTGGATTCCCCCGAACAGGCCGAAGAATGCGAACATCTGTTGCGCGGTCTGCATATTCTTTATGGCATTCCGATGCGTCTGGTCGTGATGACGCGCAATGGCGGATATGCCAAGGCGTGCAACGCCGGTGCCGGGCAGGCGCGTGGTCATTATCTGGCAATGCTCAATTCCGATGTCATCCCCCATACAGCGGGCTGGGCACAGGGATTGGCCTCAAAGCTCGGTGGTGCTGACGAGGTCGCGCTGGTTGGGCCGAAACTTCTGTTTGAAGATGGCTCTATACAGCATGCAGGCATGTATTTTGCCCGTAACGAAAGCGGCAATTGGCTGAACTACCACTATCACAAAGGCATGCCCGACCAGTTCAGGGATGCCAATATTGAACGTTCGGTCCCCGGTGTCACCGGTGCCTGCATGATGATCCACCGTGATGCCTTTGAGGCGGTTGGCGGCTTTACCGAAGACTACGTCATTGGCGATTACGAAGACAGCGACCTTTGTCTGAAAATTAGGAAGGCCGATTTCGACATCAAATACATCCCCGATGTCAGCCTCTATCACTTCGAACGCAAATCCATCTCGACACATGCCGATTACATGCGCGGGGTCGCTTCCCAATATAACGCCTGGCTGCATGCCGTGCGCTGGGCGGATGTGCTCGAAGACATTCACACCAACGGTGTGCCGCAAGACCGATCATACCAAACCCCTGACGGAGAAGCGGCATGAGCCAAGTTCTTGCACTGCCCGACCACCCATCCCCGCTGTCATCTGATATGGCCGATACCCATCTTACATGGTTGTGCCAACAGGTCATCTCCAACCGTTTCCTGCCAATCCCGCCCGAAGAAGACGTCTTTGTCGGCGATGGCGACTACCGCGCCATCGGGGCGGAGTTCCTGGATCATTTTGTCCGCATGGGCGGGCTTAAAACCACCGAAGATGTTCTTGATATCGGCTGTGGCATCGGCCGGATTGCCGTGCCGCTGACCCAGTTTCTGGACCCCAAACAGGCGATCTATCGCGGCATGGATCCGGTGCGCGGCGGCATTGACTGGTGCAAACGCGCCATCACGCCAGCCTACCCGAATTTCCGCTTTGAATGCTCCGACATCAAGAACGCACTTTATAACCCTGAAGGCGAAATTAGCGGGCGCGGCATGCGATTGCCTTTTCAGGACGGAACATTCGATTTCACCGCAATGATCTCGGTGGCAACCCACCTGCCGCCAGACGAAATCGAAACCTATTGTTCCGAGGTCTTTCGCGTGCTGCGCCCGGGCGGTCGGCTGTTTTTGACTGCGTTTGTCATTTGTGATGATGACGACCCGTCAAATCCCGACCGCGATGCCCGCCTCAAGGATTTTGAAAAGGCCGAAGGTCAACCTTGCTGGCATCTGCGCGGCGAAAACCCGATGGCGGCTGTCGGTATCGACGATGCGTTTCTCGATGGCGCGTTGATTGATGCCGGGTTTGACATCCACACCAAAAGCTTTGGCACCTGGCGCGGCAAAGCTGCCGCTCATTATCAGGATTTCCTAATTGCCCAGAAACCTCGGAGGACCGCATGAACCCCCGGATAATGGTGCTTGCCCACAATCACCCTGATCTGCATCCGGGTGGGACTGAAATTTTCGCCCATGATCTGTTTCACGCCTATAAGCGCGCGGAATGTGATGCGCTTTTCATCGGTGCGACCAATGATGTCCATCGTGAACGCCGCCCGGGCACAAGCTTTCAGGCCATCAATGAGGCTGGTGATGAAATGCTGTTCTGGGCCGGGCATTTTGACCGGTTCAACATGTCCCAGACCGATCTTTATGCGGTCGCGCCGGATTTCACCCGTCTTCTGAAAAGTTGGGCGCCGGATGTTGTGCATATTCATCATCTGGTCCTGTGGGGCATCGAATTGCCGATGCTGATCCGTCGTGTTTTGCCCAATTGCAAGATTGTGATGACCCTGCATGACTATTATCAGATCTGCCCAAATGACGGCCTGATGATCCATCGCGGGACCAAAACCCGCTATACCAAAGCCGATGCCACCGGGCGTTTGTCCGGGCTTGATGGCTTTACACCCGATCAACATTCGATGCGCGCGGTTAATCTGCGCAACCATCTGCGCGCGGTTGATCATTTCATCTCGCCCAGTGAATTCCTGCGTGACCGCTATATCGAATGGGGCATCGATCCGGACAGGATTTCCGTAATCCACAATGGCCGACCGACTGTTGCGTCCGCACCTAAACGCGATATCGGCTCTGCCGGAATGCCCAATGTCTTTGGCTATTTCGGCAATATCAACCCGTGGAAGGGCGCGGATGTCCTGCTTGAAGCCGCGCGGATCCTTGGCCTAGACGCGGTTGATTTCAATCTGCGCATTCATGGTGCGGCACTTTATCAAACCGATCAGTTCACCAGTCGCATTGCCGACCTGTTCGAACAAAGCGGCCCGCAGGTTCACCATATCGGCGCCTATCAACACGAAGATATTCCCGATTTGATGGCGCGTGTCGACTGGGTCGTAGTGCCTTCGATCTGGTGGGAAAATGCGCCTTTGGTCATTCAGGAAGCCTTCCAGCACGGCCGTCCGGTGATCACCAGTTCCATCGGCGGCATGGCCGAAATGGTGCGCAATGGTCATGACGGTATTCATGTCCGCCCCGACGATCCGGCAGAACTGGCGCGCGTCATGAAAGACTGCGCAACCAATCCGAAACTTTGGAAAAAACTGTCCGGCCATGTTCGGCCCCCGCCCGGGATCGATGATGTTGCCGAGGAATATCTCGCGATGATCCGCCGAATGGTTCGCCCTGATTTTGTTGCCGCCTGAGTGTTAAAAAGGAGGCCACTATGGCTGTTGCCGAAAAACAGACACTGGAAGAAAACCCGACACCGGCCCCGGCATCGACAGGTGCGCAGGGTGGCGAACAACCGGCACCAACCCTTGAAGGGCGGGTAGATGCCATTGATCAGAACCGGCTGTATGGTTGGGTCTGGTCACCGCAAAGCCCAGATGCCCGGATCGAGGTGGTCGTGCGCCTGAACGGTCATGCCCTGCTGCGCGTGACGGCTGAAAATGAACGTGTCGATCTGCGCCGCAACGGTATCGGCGATGGCAAACACGCGTTCGAGGTCGAATTGCCCGATGCCGCCGTTGCCAGTGTCGAAAATCTGTCTGTCTGTGCCGTCATGCCCGGCACCAAGGATGAAATCATCCTGCGCATCCCGTCGCAAAGCGAACAGGAAGCGCACACTGCGCTCAACGCGCCGCTGGGTAAAATCCTTGATCGGTTGGACCGGCTGCTTGCCGCCCAGCACATTTTGCAAAACGGGCAGCGCGAAGCCGCCAAACGCCTGGTCAGCGCGTCAAAGCGCATGGACGAACTTGCCTCGGCCGATGACGGCATCGAAGCCGGTGTGAAGCTGGTGCGCAACGGTCAGGAAGAACTCACAAGTCGGGTGGAAGAACTCGAAGTCTTTCTGGTGCGCTTTGACAAATCGCTGGGCGGGTTTGACGAACGGCTTTCAGTCCTGACAGCCCGCCACACCAATGATCTCAAAACCCCGTTGTTGATTCTGGCCTGCCTGATTGGCGTGACCACCGGATTGGCAATTGGTGCCTTTGTCTGGTGATCGCCATGACGAGGCATTCATCCCCTTTGAAACACATCGATAACAACAAGGAGGCCCGGACATGACAGAACAGCACGGAATGCCACTGGATGGCAGAACCGTCGTCGCCGCCTTGGTCGACGAGGGTCTGGCTTTGATGGTCGGGGTGGGGAACGCCCTGCCGGCAACGATTGATATTTACCTCAATGGCCAGTCTGACGCCAAAGTACAGGCATCGATCATTTCATGGCGTCGTCACGATGCGGACCCCGACAACGCCTATGGCTTTGTCGCCCTCCTGCCGATGAAGGATGTCTCAGCCCGCCGTTTGAAAACCGCCCTGTTCCGGGGGGCGGGCAAACCGCGTGAATACCGCATCGATAATCGGCAGCAACGCATTGAAGCCGTTCTGTCCTCCGTCGCCGATCAATCCGGGCCGGCCTTTGCCACCGTAATCGATGGTTTGATCGAAGCTTTGCTCGCCGGAGATCCGGATAAAAAACGGCTCAGCAAGGTGGCCGCACTGATCCAAAGCGCTGCGCGCAGCAACGGCTTTATCGAAGTGCTGGGCGGGCTGGAAGAAGGCGATGTTTATATCCAGGGCTGGTCAAGCGGCTTCCCCACCGGGCGCACCCGTGTGATTGCCATGGCAGACACACCGATGCTGGCCGAACTGACCAGTGCCGATTTTCAGCGTGATGACCTTGGCGACGAGGCATCTGGCGTGACCGGCCTGATGCTGGGCGATAAGCCGATTAATCCGAAAAAACTCAAACGGGTTTATTTCCGCGGGCGCGATACCTGGCACTCAATCGAGGTGTATCAGCACCGCGTTCTGGTCGCGCCGCCCGATGTTCCGGCCCATATTCGGTCGGTTCTGGATCGTGTGCGCGCACCGGAAAAAATACTGCATAATCTTAAAATGGCCGCACATCGTTTTGATGGCCGCGACACCGTGTCCGAATTGGATCGCCCGGTCCGCATCGGTATTGATTTCTCGCTTCTGATCGAAGGAAGCGGTGTGTTGATTTCGGGCTGGATGTTGGATCCTGACCGCGCGGTCGAAGGTGTATCACTGCGGGTTGGTGGCGAAGTCGTACGGATCGATGATCATTGGACGCGGCAATCGCGCGCTGACGTCACCGATGCTTTTGCCAATGATCCGATGTTTTCGGGCATGAATCCGGCCCGGAATAATCACGGCTTTTTGGTATTTTGTCCGTTGGAAACGACCCCGCCATCCGATCAGGCAACCTATCTTGAACTCGGTATTGCGGATGCCTTTCCGGCCTATTACCCGCTGAACCCGACACGCGCCTCGGCCCGTCAGGCACTTTCAAGGGTTCTGCCGTCGCTTGATCCGCGTTCGGTCACCGCGTCAAACAGCATCGAACGTCAGTTTGGCCCAATGTTACAGGCCATGACCGCACAGCGCCCCTATGCGGTGGATATCCATGATATCGGCGACTTTGACGAAGATGCGCCGGTGACCCTTGTGGTCGGCGTGGATGACACGATCAATGATATTGGCGTCACCATTGCCCTTTTGGGCCTTGATAGTGCCACCCGGCATCTGCCGATTGTTATTGCCGGGCCGGTCGAAAGCTTTGATCAGGTTGGCAGCGAAATCTTGCGCCTTGCCGCGTTTTACAAGCTCAACACCCGGATCGTTTTCGCCGAAGGGATCGAAGACTTCTGCGATGCGCTTGAAGTCGGGGTGGATGCCACCAATTCCGAAACCGTCGGGCTGGTGTCGGCACATATCCTGCCGCGCGATGATGGCTGGTTTGATCAGTTGCTTGCCGCCTACACCAAACGCGGCAACAAAGCCCTCGTTTCACCGACAATCCTGTTTGAAGATGATTCTGTGCGTTGGGCCGGAACCTGGATCAAGGCTGATGCCAATGGCGGGCAATATCTGTCGGATCGCTATGTCGGCTATCCGTGCGCGGTACTTGCCGATGCCCAACCCAGCGAAGTCAGTGCCGGCACGTTTGAATGCTGCATTTTACCGCGCAAGGCCTTCAAGGACAGCGATGGTTTTACCCGTGGCTATATCGGGCCGGGGGAAAAAAGCCTCGACCTTGCGCTTAAGCTGCGCATGGCCGGTACGCCATCCTACTGGATCCCCGATGTCGAAGTACTGGGCAGTGAACAATCCATAAGCAAAGCCCCTGCCTGGGAGGAACTTTCCAATCGTCTTGACCGCTGGGCGTTCGATCGCCGCTGGTCTTTGGTCGTTTCAAACTTGCGGAGCCACAACAATGCCGTCGACTGATTTACGCGTCCTCGTTATTTCGCACGGCCATCCCAGCATCTCGCTGGGCGGGGCCGAAGTGGCCTCCTACAACCTGCACAAAGGGTTGAACAAACTCGATGGGGTCGAAAGCTTCTATATGGCGCGGGTCGGTAATCCCGTCCCGCGTCACGGGGCATCGGCGCTGATGAGTTTGCGTCAAAAGGACAATGAAATCCTCTATCACGCGGAAAACTATGATCATTTCCTGCTATCGAACAGCAGCACCGATGAAATCGATCGGGATTTCCTGCGCTTTGTGACGGATTACGAACCCGATGTCGTGCATTTCCATCACTATCTCGGGCTTGGTCTGGAAACCATCTATGCCATCCGTGAAGCCCTGCCTGAAACCGCGATTTTCTTTACCTTCCACGAGTTTTTGACGATCTGCCACAATCACGGGCAGATGATCAAAAGCGGCGGAACCAAGCTGTGCAACCGGGCAAGTCCGATTGATTGCAATGGCTGTTTCCCCAATATCTCGCCGGCGTCTTTCCTACGGCGGGAACGCTTTATCAAGGCGATGCTGGAACTGGCCGATCACTATGTGTCGCCCAGTGAATTTCTTGCCAATCGCTTCATTGATTGGGGCATGAAGGCTGAAAAGATGTCGGTGATCGAAAATGGTCTCGACATCAATGAACGGGCCAAGGATCGCCCGCTTTCCAAAACTCAACCACGCCGGTCGCGCTTTGCCTTTTTCGGGCAGCTCACGATGTTCAAGGGCGCTGATATCCTTCTGGATGCGGTCGGGCGTGTGCCCGATGAAATCTGGGGCGATGATGCGCGGCTGATGATCTTTGGCGGTAACCTTGATCGCCAACCCAAGGAATATCAGGACAAGGTTCACGACCTTATCGAAAAGGCTGGTGAACGTGTTCGCTTTTACGGGGCCTATCAAAACACGGAAATGCCCAAGCTGATGGAACTTGCCGACTGGACGATCATTCCATCGATCTGGTGGGAAAACTCACCCGTGGTCATTCAGGAAGCCTTCTTCCACGGGCGTCCGATGCTTTGTTCAAACATTGGCGGCATGGCCGAAAAAATCACCGACGGGGTGAATGGTCTGCATTTCCGGGTTGGAAGTGCCGAAGACCTTGCCGATCGGATGATTGAAGTCCTTAGCGACAACAAGATCTGGGATCGCATGCGCGAGGGGCTACCAAGCGTAACGACCTATCAGGAATGCGCCGAGCAACATCTCGCGCAGTATCGGGAGGTTCTGGAAGCGCGCCGTCTGTCTGCAAAGGCTGCGCGCCCGCAAACCGTGGCAAGCACGGCATGAATTCAGAACAAAAACGTGATTAACCAAGGAGAGACAACATGGCGCGCGTTCTCGTAATGATCCCGTCAGGCGAAGTCTACGACCACGACTGCGTCCGATGGTACAACTACCAGGATGTTCAAAAGAGCATCAATCACTACCACAATATCGGCGACGCCTTTGTCTTCGATTCATCTCTTAAACTGATGAATTATGACAAGCTCGGTGTCTTGCCGATTGCCGATCCCAAGATGGAAGACATCGATCGCCTCCGCGAGGAATATGACTATGTCTTCCTGCGCGGGTCGAACTACATCCATTCGGAAATGGACTGGCGCAATACCATAGACGTTCTTAAACGCCTTAAGCTGCCGGTTCTGGGCTTTGGTATCGGGGCGCAGGCCCCGGTCAAAGGCAAGATCGAACTGTCCGAACAGACCAAAACAGTTCTGCACATGATGGCCGATTCCACCACATCCATCGGGGTGCGGGGTGCTTATACCGCACAAGTTCTTTGGGATATTGGCATCACCAACGTGCGGATTGTCGGCTGTCCGACCGCATTCCGGCAAAACAATCCCGAAATGCGCATCAAATTGCCATCGCTTGATAGCGTGAAAAATGTCGGCATTACGCTGCGGCGTGAAGTTTCACCGGCCTATGCGCAGGACATCAAACGCTATCTCACCTTCCATCGTGATCTGGTCAAACATCTCGCAGGTCGGTTCGATGACATGACCCTGATGGCCCAGGGCGAACCCGAAGAGAAGAAGCTCGTCTTTGGCAGCGAGATTCAGCGAGAAGAAGCCATGCAGGCGCTGAAAAATAACGACTGGGTCAAGAATTGGTATCTTGATGACACGATGGAACGCCTTTATCGCGAGAAACTGTTCTATTCCGATGTCGTTTCCGATTACGAGGATCTGGTGCGGACCAAGGATTGCGTGCTGGGCTATCGTCTGCACGGCAACCTGATGGCCCTGTCCAATGGTGTGCCGTCGATTTACTTCACCTATGACAGCCGCACTGTCGAGTTCGCCGAAACCTATCAAATCCCGTCCTATGACGTGTTCTCTGAAAAGGAATTCGTGCTTGAGGATTACTGGAATCAGGATCTGTTCGACAAGTTCAACCGCGCTTGGTTCCAGACCTATCGCGAAATGGAGCAGTTCCTGACGGAAAACAACATCGACCACAAAATGGTCGATGTCATGAAAGCTGAAAAGCAGCCTCAAAGAAAGGTCGCTTGATCCACCCGGTATGGCCGTTCTGGCGTTCCGGATCAGGATCGCCGGGCGGCCGTGCCTTCCAAAAGCTGCCCGAACCAAAATGGGCAACATCAACAAGGAGACACGGCAATGACGGTACTTGTAACTGGTGGCGCAGGGTATATCGGTAGTCACGCAGCACTTGCACTTCTTGATAACGGACGCGATGTCGTCGTGCTGGACGATCTAAGTCAGGGGCATCGGTGGGCTGTGCCCGCCGGGGCGGCGTTTGTCGAAGGTGATTGTGGCGACGAAGATTTGGTGCGCGGCGTTATCGACGAACATAACGTAACCGCGATCATGCATTTTGCCGGTTCGATCATTGTTCCGGACTCGGTCATCTATCCGCTGGAATATTACCGCAACAACACGGTCAATTCGCGTGCTCTTGCCCAGGCTGCTGTTGATGCCGGGGTAAAACATTTCATCTTTTCCTCGACCGCTGGCGTCTATGGCGAACCCAAAAACACCCCGATCGACGAAAGCTTTACCCTTAAGCCGATCTCACCATACGGCAATTCAAAAATGATGACGGAACGGATGTTGGAGGATGCCGCCATTGCCCACGATTTTCGCTATGTGGCACTGCGCTACTTCAATGTTGCCGGGGCAGATCCCAAAGGCCGTGCAGGTCAGACATCGCGCAAGGCAACCCATCTGATCAAGATCGCCTGCCAGACCGCGACCGGCGTGCGGCCGCAAATGGCCATTTATGGCGAGGACTACGAAACCCCGGATGGCACCTGCATTCGCGATTACATTCATGTGTCTGATCTGGCCAATGCGCATGTTCTTGCCCTTGAATATCTCGAAAACGGTGGCGAAAGCGACGTGATGAATTGCGGCTATGGTCGTGGTTTCTCGGTTCATGAAGTGATCAACGCGGTCAAAAAGGTTTCAGGCATCGATTTTGATGTCGAACTGTCCGACCGCCGCCCGGGTGATCCGGCAGCCCTGATTGCTGCAGGTGACCGCATTCGCCAAAAACTTGGCTGGTCCCCGGTTCATGATGATCTTGATGCCATCGTGCGCCATGCCCTTGATTGGGAACAAAACCTTAAAGTCCGCCAAGTAAGTGCGGCTTAGGCACGCATCCCAACGTGCATTTCCAGACACGAGCAAAGGTTCGAACAACGTCAAAAATGACACGAACCAAACCCGCAGGAGATTACTGATGGAACCCAAACTTCCCACCGGGGGGCGTAAGCCCCGCATTGGTGTGCTGATGCCCGCTGGCCGTCTTGAAGGCAATCTTGGTGTTGTCACCCACACCTATAATGATCCGGAAAAGGCAAAGACGTTATTCACCAATATCGGTGACTGCTTTGTCTATGATTCCTCGCTGCGCATTCTCGACTATTCGGAAATTTTCCCGATCTATGTGCCCGCGGACGGGAATATTTCGGAAACCCTGATCGAACAGATCAATCGGCTTGATTACATCTTTTTGCGCGGATCGAACTATATCAACACCAACGGCCAATGGGACCCGATCACAGCGGTTCTTGAAAAAACCAAGGTCCCGGTGATGGCCTTTGGTATCGGTGTTCAGGTGCCCGACAATTCCGACGAGTATGTCAATGAATCGACCAAGCGCTTCTTGCAATTGGTTGCAGATCGCTCGGTATCGATTGGCGTGCGCGGCAATTTGTCAAAGAAGGCGCTGAACTCTATCGGGATCAAAAATGTCCGCATCTTTGGCTGCCCAACGGCGTTCCGTCATTGTAAACCGGAACTGAAGTTGCGTCGGGTGGATGCATCATCGATCAAACGGCTTGGGTTTACTCTGCGTCGCAAGACACATGGTTTCCAGACCCAGCAACGCTTTATGTTGCGAACCCTTGCCGAACGCTATGACACGGAAATCTTGTGTGCGGGCGAACTCGAAGAAAAGCAGATCTATTACGCGCGCTCCAAACAGGTTGAAAATGACGCCGCAGTCATGGCCGACGCGGTCAAAAAGCTGACAGCCGAAAAATGGATCTATGGTCCGATGGACCCGTTGCTTCAGCTCTATAAATCGTCGCTTTCGGTGTTTGAAAGTGTCGCCGATTTCGAACAGGCCGAACAGAACCTTGATGCGGTGACCGGCTATCGCCTGCATGGCAATTTGCTGGCCTTGGCCAACGAAGTGCCCGCCCTTTATGTCACCTATGATACCCGCACCCGTGAGTTCGTCAGAACGCTTGGCATACCGTTCGTGGATGGTCGTTACATGGACAAATTCTCGTTCGAAGAGGCGTGGGACAATGCCGATTTCGACCTGTTCGAAAAGACCTATCAGAAGCGCTTTGGCGATCTGAAAAACTTCCTTGAAGAAAACAGCATGGCGCACCGCTTGGGCAGTTCCCCGACCCCATACGTCGCAGACGCGGCGTGACATTGCTGTTTGGTGCGTGGCGGAACCCCCAGTGACGCCACGCACCACATTTTCTCATTCAATTTTAATGGCGGCAGGTGAAACCTTGCAAAAGCTTCACGTATCAAAACGCATCACGGGCCTATCGGCATTCCTGATCGGATTGGCGGTTGGTGGCATGCTTGGCTGGAACCCGGATGTGCGCGCGGCCGACTTAACCGCGTCTGGCGCGGAAACCGTTATTTTTGATAGCGATGTCACCGGCTGCGACAATCATCATCTACCGGATTCACCCGCCCGTGCTTTTCGCAATGATCAGGGCAAAATGGTTCTTTTTGCCCCGAACTTTCAGAACCGTGCCTTCGTTGGCTATGGCTTTAACAGCCTAAAACCCGATTGCGACAGTCGCTTTAAGGCGGCGGGCAAAGCGGCACCGGATCTTCTTGATGACCGCACCTGGCTTCAGGCGATCTATACCCGTGACGGGCGCAATGTCTATGCCTTGGGCAGTGCCAGTTTCATGCCCTATCGCCATGACATGCCATGTAAGGGGCGCACCAAACGTACCGATTGCTGGATCAATGGGCTGGTGACGCTGAAATCCAGTGATGGTGGCAAGACCTTTGATTATCTGGGTAATCCGCCTCATCACGCACCCTTTCCGCCGCCCGAGCCATATCGCGATGATCGCAAACGCGCGCCAAGCTATGTGACCGTGACCAACATCACCTCTTGGCAGAACTACTACTACGCCATTGTCTGGCGGCGCGCCGATAACTGGGAAGAGTCGCGCAATTGTCTGGTGCGTGCCCCGATTGACGATCCCAAACGATGGGACGTTTGGAACGGGTCGGATTTTGAGATGGCCGCAACTCTGACCGATCAGGGTTGGTCGGCGCGCGAAACCGAATGTGCCCGCGTCGGGCCGGTGGGTGTTTCATCGATCCGTGGTCTGGTGCGCCATGAAGCCACCAACAGCTTCATCACGGTTTATCAGCACCGCATCCGTAAAAAGGGTGAACCCGATAGCGCCGGTTTCTTCTATTCGACCTCGACAGATCTGAAAAACTGGTCTGCGCCGAAACTGCTTTATCGTCAGCCGCTCCGTCGTGATGCGGCCAAAGGCGAGCCCTTTTCGGCCTATCCATCGATCATAGACGAAGACAGCGCAGACCGCTTGTTTGGAACGGTTGATGATGCTGCCAGCCTCCTTTTCGTCCGACTTGTCCCGAAACCCTACAAGGATCGCTGGCGTGTCTCGCGCCAACTGATCCGTGTTCCGATCTCGATCAAGGAGTAAACACAATGCCTGTCGAATTTGATGCGTTTGATATCGAAGGTCCGGTTTTGTTTGTCCCCAACCGACACCGGGATAAGCGTGGTGTTTTTGCCGAAACATTTCGCCATGACGATTTTTGCGAGGTGGTTGGCGAGATTGATCTGGTGCAGGAAAACCAGTCGATCAGCGTGCCGATCAACACCATTCGCGGCCTCCATTTCCAAACCAGCCCCTATGCCCAAGGCAAGCTGATCCGCGTGACACAGGGTGCCATCCTAGATGTCGCAGTCGACATTCGCCCGCGTTCCGCAACTTTTGGCGAGCATATCAAGATCGAGCTGAGTGCGGAAAACTGGTATCAGCTCTGGATTCCGGATGGCTTTGCGCACGGTTTTAAAACCCTGCAACCCGATACTCATGTCATGTACAAGGCATCGAACTATTACAGCCCGGAACATGATCGTGGCATTGCTTGGGATGATCCCGATCTTGGCATTGAGTGGCAACTTCATGGCCAGCAAGCGGTTGTTTCCGACAAGGATAGAAAACAGCCAAGACTGGCAGATGTCAGGCCTGAGGCCCTTGGTCAGATGCCACCAAGTTATGATTTAGCAACGGTTAGCCTGAGCCGGGCAAAGGAAACGGGGTTTGGTGCCAATCCACAGTGACTAGATTGGCTGCCCTCGGTTTTCCCCGTCTCGACTCCCTGTCCGATGCTTCGTTATTCCAAAAACGGGCCCGCAAATGCAGGCCCGTTTTTTATGGCTATAGCGTTAACCGGGATTAACCGATCACGTTAAATTCCGGCCCATATGGATAGCCGGTGATGTTTTCATTGCCGTCTTCGGTGATGACCAGAATGTCGTGTTCGCGATATCCGCCAGCACCGGGTTTTCCTTCGGCAATGGTCAGCATCGGTTCCATACTGATCACCATGCCCGGTTCAAGCACGGTGTCGATATCTTCGCGCAGCTCAAGCCCGGCTTCGCGGCCATAATAATGCGACAGCACGCCAAAGCTGTGGCCATAGCCAAAGGTGCGATATTGCAAAAGGTCGCGTTCCGCAAAATACGCATTGATCTTTTCGGTCACAGCCGCACAAGACACGCCGGGTTTAAGCAGCGATATCCCGTATTCATGCGCACCCACATTGGCTTGCCAGATATTGAGGCTGGCATCATCCACCTCGCCCAGAAATAAGGTGCGCTCAAGCGCTGTGTAATATCCTGAAATCATCGGAAAGGTATTCAGCGACAAGATATCGCCCCGCATAAGTTTGCGCGCCGTCACCGGATTGTGTGCGCCATCGGTATTGATACCCGACTGAAACCATACCCACGTATCGCGATATTCTGCATCGGGGAAGCGCGCGGCGATTTCGCGTTCCATCGCGTCACGTCCGGCCATGGCGATATCAATCTCACGCGCACCTTCTTTGATGGCATCACGAATGGCATAGCCGCCCACATCGGCAACTTGCGCCCCGCTTCGGATTAGGGCGATTTCGGCAGCTGATTTGTGCATGCGCTGGCGCATAGTGTCGGCGGTGATGTCAACACTGCTGGAGGGGGCTAGGAATTCATCGAATAACGCCTTTTGCGCAAGGGTCAGGTGGTCACCTTCAAGGCCAATGACTTTGCCGGTGCCCGTCACGGACCGCACCGCGCGCCAGTAATTGTGACGCTGCCAGTCGGTATAGGTAATGTTGTTTCCATATGACCGGCGCCACGGTTGGGCGGCGTCGATCCCGGCACTGATCGTGACGTTTGCGTCTGCGGTGACCACCAACGCATATGGCCGACCGAAAGCGCAATATAGAAAGCCGGAATAATAGGCGATGTTGTGCATCGAGGTGAAGACACATGCATCTATGCCCCGCGCGTCCATAATGGCACGCAGCTTGCCAAGACGAGTTTCATATTCCGCCGCGTCAAACGGCAGAACGCGATCCCCTTGGTGAAAACGGTAAAATTCAGGACGATCCATTCGCTAAATCCCTCTTTTAGGCGCGGCCTTAAAGGGGATGTGACCTCCCCCTGTCATGGCAACGACAAAGCAAGATCCCGGCGTTCAGGATATGTATGGGTGATGTTGGGAACGCATGCTGCGTTGGCGACGCCATCGCCGACCCTGCCTATCTTATTGCGGACAGAACCTTCATCAGGCAAGCAAAATTCGGCGCTGATTACTCAATCAGAAATTTTGCGCGGCGGGAAAGTCCATACCTTTGTATGATTATTGCGCCATCAAAGTATTTTCTTAACCGCTTGTCGCTTTACTGATGAATAACAATATAACACGACGAGCAACTTACGGGATTCTGGTGTGGCCGACGAAGACGAAGCGCAAACAGGCGGCGGGAGATCCGCAGCCGATTCAGCGATGCAGAAAATAGCTGAACGCGAGATGCGGATCATACGGAAACGCGTAAGGCGTCGGCGTATGATCTTGATCGGCGGGTTCTTGATCCTGACCATCGGTTCGGTCATTGGAATGATGTATTCCATTCAGACGAACCTCGATCTTAGCCGCAACATGATCAGAAGCCCGGAAATCCGTATTCTGGCCTATGACGGTGCGGTGCTGGAAACCGTCGAAGGCCATTATAGTCAGGACGTTTCCCTGACCACGATCCCCGAACGGGTTCAGAACGTATTTGTCGCCGCGGCCGACCCGAATTTTTATAATCATTCGGGCGTATCGGGCAGTGATTTTGCCCGCATCTTTTCGGGCAGCCCGGGGGCGGGTTCGACCATCACGATGAAGGTCGCGCGCAGCTTCTTCCGCACAAAATCCAGCAGTGCCGGTCGGCATTTACAGGAATTCATTGTCGCCCTATGGCTGGAAATGAAATTCAGCAAAAAGACAATCCTGCGCAGTTACTTGGAACGCAGCTATGTCGGGCGCGGCATCTTTGGCATTTCGGCGGCATCGCGCATTTGGTATGGCGGCCCGATTGAACGGGTGACTTTGCATCAGGCGGCTGTGCTAGCCGCAGCCATTAGCGACCCTGTTGCCTTTGATCCGATGCTTCATCCGCGTAAAACCGCCCAAGAAGCCAACGATATTCTGTCAAAACTTGCCCAGTACAAGTTTATGGAAAGTAACAGGGTCTCGGCCCTGGCCTTGCTGGAGCCAAAGCTGAACGTTCAATACCAAGAACGGATCGTGTCGGGCTATCTGATCGATATGGTGCTTAAAGAAGTTGCCGATATCGTGGGCTATAGCAGCCGCGACATTGATGTGGTGACAAGCATCGATCTTAAGGTGCAAAAACTCGCCCAGGACATTGTCCCACAAGTTGCCAATTTGCGTCTTAAACCCCGCGGGGCGAACGAGGTCGCGTTGCTATCCATGAGCCACGATGGCCGTATTCGCGCAATGATTGGCGGGGCGGATTACTCCCCGTTCCAGCGCAACCGCGCGCTCGAAGTACCACAGCTTCCCGGCCGGATGGTCAAGATCGGTACCTATTACTATGCCTTAAATGAAAATAGCGATCCCGCCCAATGGGTGCGCGATAACCGCATGGCGGTGGCTGGTTGGCGGCCAGTTAATCCGGACCATGAATATAAAGGGCAGATTTCACTGCGCGAGGCATTCGTGCGTGACGTGAATACCGTGCCAACAACCCTTGCCGATCAGTTCGGGTTGCTCAATGTTCGTCAATATTTGCATGACATCGGGATTAAAAGCCCACTTTCGACCGATATTCGCACTGTCGTTGGCCTTGATCCGGTGACGTTGGCAGGTGTTGGCGCGCTTCATACCTTGCCGCACAATTCAGGCAAGCCAGCCCAAATCACGATCATCAATACCGTGCTTTACAGCAGCAATGCGCCAGATCCTGAAGTTTTGTACCAGCGCGTTGATCCGGAACAAGAAAAGAAACTGACCGACGAGGCGATCCAAGGGTCTTACGTTCTTTTTGCCAGCGTCACCGATCCGCAATTGCGCTTGGACCGCCCCTTTGCCGGGTATGGCACGGTCGCGGGCGGTGGATCTGATGCTTGGTTTGCCGGGTTTACGTCCGATCTGACGACGGTTGTATGGGCGGGCAATGATGATAACAGCAGAATGGACGTCCGCGGGGATGTAGAGCTTGCGTCTTTGTGGCGGTTATTTATGCTTGATGCCCATGAAGGACTCGCAATCCGTTCAATGGTCCGGGCATCCTCCCAAAGACGCCGCGAAAGCGACGGTGTAACCGATCTTTGGAAACATGACCTTGGCAGAAAAAACTGACAAAACCGTCGCAAAGCGGGGAGACGGGGACTCGCTTCTCGGTTGGGGCTTAAAACGATAAAAACGCCGGCTGACGCGGCTTTTCCGTCTGTCTGACCATCAGGAGAATACTCTTGATGACGCGCACAGACAGATAGATTGCCGTGCGCCCGTATCTGAGTAAAAGGTGCATTTGTGGCCCAAAGACCATTCAAAAGACGAACAAGCGTTCGTAAAGGATCAACTGCCAAACGATCCAAGGGGAAAAAACGCACAAGCAGCAGCCGCAAACGCAAAGGCGGTTTGTTTTCGCGGATGGGCGGACTGATCCCGGGGCCAGACGCCCTTATTCGTTTTGCCGTTTTGTGCGCCATTTGGGTCATGGTGCTGGGCGGCGGTGTGGTGGCTTATTTCGGATATGGGCTGCCCGATAAAGTCAGTTTCAACATCGCCAGTGAACGCAAACCCTCTATCCGGGTCATGAGCATCGATGGCGCAACACTTGCGACCTATGGCAACCGATATGGCAACCCGGTCGAGGTGCGTGATCTTCCCGATTACGTTGGCGAAGCTTTCGTTTCCATCGAAGATCGCCGGTTCTACGACCATTTTGGCATTGATCTTTTGGGCATCGCCCGCGCGGCATGGACCAACCTGACGGCTGGCCGTATCGCCGAGGGTGGTAGCACCATCACCCAGCAGCTTGCCAAAAACCTGTTTTTGTCCCCAGAACGTAATTTTGGCCGCAAAATCGAAGAAGTCCTTCTGGCGGTCTGGCTGGAATTTAAGTTCGATAAACAACAAATCCTGTCGCTTTATCTTAACCGAATTTACTTCGGGCAGGGCCTGTATGGGATTGATTCGGCCGCGCGCCATTATTTCGGTACCGATCCGCGCCGCTTGAACCTGTATGAGGCCGCCGTTCTGGCCGGTCTGCCAAAGGCACCCAGTCGCTATAACCCGATGGTCGATCCGAAAAGATCCGCCGAACGCGCCAACATCGTGCTGAATGCGATGGTCGCAAACGGCGTCTTAAACAAGGCCCGGGCGGAACGTGCGAAACAAACCCGTGTGCGCACGGCACGCCGTGCCAGTTCAGGGCCAGGGGTGCGCTATTTCTCGGACTGGGTGCTGGATCGCGTGCGCGATTATGTCGGCTATGTCGATCAGGATTTGCTTGTCTATACGACCCTTGATTCCCGTCTGCAGGAAGTCGCCGAAAGCAACCTTGAACGCGCCCTTGAAAGTCCGACTGCTGCCGAAAAACGCGTGGGCCAAGCAGCGCTTTTGGCCATGACCCCCGATGGGGCGGTGCGGGCCCTTGTGGGGGGGCGTGATTATTACGAAAGTCAGTATAACCGTGTGACACAGGCCCGTCGTCAACCCGGATCGGTGTTTAAGCTGTTCACCTATTTGGCCGCCTTGGATAAGGGGCTTGGGTCAAATGATTGGATGCGCGATGTCCCGATTTCGATCAATGGCTGGGAACCCCGCAACTTTGACCGCAAACATCATGGCACCATGTCGATCCGTGATGCGGTGGCAACTTCCAACAACTCGATCGCTGTGCAGCTTGCGATGGAGGTCGGCCTCGATAAGGTCATTCAAAAGGCCCATGATATGGGCGTGTCATCGCAGCTAAACCGGGAACCAAGCCTTGCCCTTGGCACGAGCGAGGTCTCCATGCTTGAAATGACGGGTGCCTATGCGATTGTCGCCAATGGCGGCTTTGCCGTCTTCCCCCACGCGGTCAGCAGAATCACCGGACGGGGTGGTGATGTGCTTTATGAGCGCAGCGACGATTTCCCCGCACGCTTGATGAACCCGCTCCATGCGGGGGAAATGAACAATATGCTGGCTTCGGTTATTGCCAAGGGCACAGGGCGCAACGCCATTATTGACCGCCCGGCGGCGGGTAAAACCGGGACGACGTCTGATTACCGGGATGCATGGTTTATTGGCTATACCGCCGATCTGGTTGCCGGTGTCTGGATGGGGAATGATAATGGCAGTCCGATGGATCACGTCACCGGTGGTGGCCTACCGGCCAAGCTGTGGCACGATTTCATGCTCCATGCCCATCAAAACCTGCCCGTGAGGTCGCTTGGCAAGGCCGCATTGGCGCGGTCCAAAAAAATCGGCGAAGATGAAAGTTGGCGCGACTTCACGAAGGGTTATAGCTCGGGCAATGAAAAGCAATAATTGGGTGCACAGTTTTTGCACCTTTATCGCGGATATCGACTCACAGGCGGCCTTCGGGCCGCCTGTTTTCGTTCAACCCGTTTGCCCGATCAATCTCCACCCCATCCGTCATTCCTGCGACGGCGGGAATTCGTAATGATTTCAAGGAATCCAGACCTGCGCTCTGGTTAGCCTAAAAGAAGATACCGCAAATATGATAGTCCCGTTTTCCTGATCTTGATCAAACAGCAATATCACCGACAAATTTTACAATGAATTCTGCAAAGCTTGCAGCATAGGCTTCACGGTTCTGCCCTGTAATTCTCACCACGGCACATTCACCACTCGTTGTCGGGACGAGCGTATCCAACACAAAGAACTCACCGAAAGCCGTTGTGCAAATCGAAATGTCAGAAGAGCGGATAAAACCGCTTTGTCGATCAAGAAGGGTGCGCGCAACCACATCTCCTCCGACCACCTCTTCAAACGGCCGCTGGTAGATGGAACATATTTCATCCCCATGTATCTCGCCGCCTCCATAATTTTCCAAGAACCACCTGTAGCTAAAAGGAAAATCCCAGCCAAGGGCCTCTTCCGCCTTCAATATCCATTCGGCGGAAGGAGCGTGCTCTTTTGAGCCAAACTCAATGCTGTCTCCACTATTTTCAGAAATAAACTTCTTAAGTTCATTAAACGTCATTCACATGACCTTTTGTTTCCGCTCGATGTGTCCAGCAAAAAGCTCTTAGAAAAAAGGGAAAAAAGGAAACAGATTTATTTCTAGCGACCCATGGCACCGTCAACAAGATCAAAGCAGAATGCAATTGGTCAAGGAGAGTGTTCATAAACGGACTGGACACATTAGCGGTGAAGCAATGTCTAGAGGGTAATAATGGACAGTAGACTACGACTGACGAAAAATGATAGCGCAGATATTGCGTTTGTTAAACTGTGCCTCATGTCGGGTGCAATTAGCCAAGACGAGCTTCGTGAGTGGCTGTATCACGTGATTGAGCACTACGATGACATTCCCACATACTTCTTTGATCTTTTGGACGCAAAGGATTTGAGGGAAATGTTTCGTGGAGCCAATGGGCCAATCGGTTTTTTTACTTCAAGCGATTTGAGTGAGATCGAAAGCGATGCGCTTACAGGAATAGCTTATAAACGTGGGTTCTATGATGGTCCCTTGGGTTATGACGTTCATATTGAACTCGATGAAGCGCTTAATGCTCTTCAACAGAACCCACACATTGAGAAAAGATTCTGCGAAATGTTTCCTTTTATTAAACTCTGAACAGGCCATAATTTTTCGGTAGACTGAAAAAGTTGATTGCTGTTTGTGAAGCGCTTTCTTCATGATTCTGTTGAGAAAAAAAATTCCCGATGTGTTTTACATAGGCCAATTTTCTAACGAGAAACTAGATGAGGAATGCAATTATGCAAAAAAGTTTAGAGGATGCCTTTTTTGCATACGAGGGTTCTTATCAAATTCCATTTTACGGTATGTTCTCCCGAGAGAGACCGCCTTTGGCGCCATTGGAACTGGCTAAATATCACCTGAAGAAATCATCACAGCCGTTTTATCTTGAGCCACCCAATGGTTCGCAAAAATATGACTGTTACGTCTTTGACATTGAACTTCACGAGCTCCCGGATTCTTGGGAATCTTTTGCTTTTTCGATTTTCAAGGAACTTGAAAAGTTAGGAGCAAATTTAAGTTGGCTAACGTTTGATCCAGGTTTTGATTTTGATGTTTTGTTTAGTGAGCATTTTGCGCAAAACGTATTTGCATTTTGTCTGTACGGGGCAAATCCAATATTTGCAAAAGATATAGATGAATTGAGGGGGGATGACTGGCAGGAGAAGGTGTTGAAGCTCAAGGAGCAATTTGCACGCTAGGATCAGGATGTAATTGGTCCAAAGGCGGACAAAAAAAGACCGGCATCGTGTTCACGAACCGGTCTAAGTTTGGTTTGCTTTGGCTGCACCAAGTTGGGGGGCGATGCAGCCAAGGGGGTCTCACCTGTCGGGGCGCGCATTAAGTCAGGGATGAGGGTGGATCACCCTGATGCTGCGCACCGATTGGCGCCGTGTATAGACAGCGCCATGGTGAGGATATCAGGCCGCGACGGCCTGATCCGTGAGCGCTTCAAGGAATTCGATGCATTCCTCGATTTGCGAAATCTCGATAAATTCGTTGGGTTTGTGGGCCTGCTTGATGCTGCCCGGGCCGCAAATGATTGACGGGATGTTGCCTTGTTTTTCAAAGACACCGCCCTCGGAACCATAAGAAACCTTGCCCGATACTTCGCCAATGACGTTGCGGACGAGCTCAAAGCCTGGTGCATCAGTGCAATCGCCCATGCCCGGATAGGAAAAGATCTTTTCCCAGCTAAATCCGGTTTCGGGTTCTTTGGCTTTCATTTCCGCATCCAGCGTTTCGGTAATGGTCTGCTGGATTTCCGCGATCACGGATTCGGCGTCATGTTCAGGCAAATGGCGGATTTCAAAGGTGAATTCACAATGATCCGGTGTCACGTTTGTGGCCGTACCCCCGCCAATGGTGGTGGTCAGCATGGTGCTGTGCGGCACGGTGAAATCATCATCAAACGGGCCGTTTTCTTCGAATGTGCGGGCCTTGTCGGCGATCAGGCTGATCGCGCGGCTGGCATATTCGATGGCATTCACATGGTTGGGCGCAAACGAGCTGTGGCCAGCGGTGCCGGTTACGGTCACGCGCATAGAATATTTGCCTTTTTGACCATTGATGACTTTCATCTCGGTCGGCTCGCCAATCACGGCAATGCGCGGCGGGGTATCCATGGCGGCCAAATGGTCGACCATTGATCCAACGCCAATGCAGCCAACTTCTTCGTCATAAGACAGGCAAAGATGGATCGGGATGGTCAGATCGCGTTTGGCAAGTTCTGGAATAAGTGCCAGCGCGCAGGCCGCAAAGCCCTTCATGTCGGTGGAGCCACGGCCAAACAGCTTTCCGTCGCGTTCGGTCAGCTCGAACGCCGGGCTGATCCAGCTTTTTTCAAGGGCAGGCACCACATCGGTATGCCCCGAAAGGGCAATGCCCGGCACGCCTTTGGGGCCGATGGTCGCCAAAAGGTTAGCTTTTTCGCCGGTTTCATCATGAAACAGGGTGCTTTCGATGCCATATTGCGCCAGGTAGTCGCGGACAAAATGGATCAGACCGAGATTCGAGTTTTTGCTTGTGGTGTCGAACGCGACCAGCTTGCCAAGGATATCAATGGCATTATGGAGGCGCGACATGTTTGGTTTGCTCATTTTTTCTTTCTCGTTTCTCAGATCAGGATGCCGATTGCGCCGCGTCACGGCTTTTGTTGCGCCATTTTGTCCATTCACGACGAATGGTCAGAATGATGAACAGGATGGTCAGCGCGAAGAAGCCCCATGAAATCCAGGACTGGAAGAAGACGCCAAGATCACCGCGCGAAATCGCCAGCGACCGGCGCATGTTATCTTCAAACATCGGACCCAGGATAAAGGCGATCAGGAACGGTGCCGCCGGGATGTTCAGCAACATCATGGCAAAGCCAACAACGCCCATCACCAACAGAACCGTGACGTCAAACGGGCTGGCCCCGATGGAATAGATGCCATAGACGCACAGGATCAAAATGCACGGCAGCAACAAGGTTTGCGGAATACGCGAAATCTTGGTGAAGGCACTTGCCGTCAGCTTGCCTGCGATAAACAGGAAGACTGAACTAAACAGCATGCCGATAAACAGCGAATAAACTTCGCCAAGGTTGTTTTGGAACAGAAGCGGTCCCGGTGTCAGGCCATGGATCATAAACGCGCCGAGCATCACACCCGTGATCACATCACCCGGCACACCAAGGGCCAAAAGCGGGATCATGGTTGCGCCACATGCGCCGTTATTGGCCGATTCCGATGCGGCAATGCCTTCGATCTCGCCTTCGCCGAACCGATCACCGTTTTTCGATGTACGGCGTGCTTCACTATAAGAAAAGAACGCGGCGGTCGACGGGCCAATACCCGGAATGGCACCAAGTATCACACCAATCAGCGACCCGCGGAAGATCGATTTCAACGAACCGCGGAATTCCGACAAGGTCAGGCGGTTGTCGCCAAGCTTCATGGCTTCGCTGTTATCTTCCGGGCGGAACACGATCATTTTGATCAGTTCAGGCAGGGCAAACAGACCAATCAGAACCGGCACCATGCCAAGACCCGATTTCATGTCCTCAGACAGGGCAAAACGGTACGATCCATAGATGTCTTCGCCAACGGTTGCCAGCAACAGCCCAAGGCAGGCGGCAATGATGCCCAAAACCAACGACCGGCCAGAAATACTTGCCACAATCGTCAGCGAGAACGCCATCAGCATAAAGAATTCAGGCGGTCCAACGCGCAGCGCAAACATCGCCAAAGGCATGGCAAGGAAGAACAGCGAAATGTTTGAAACAAAATCGCCGATGCAGCTTGATACCAGCGCCATGTTAAGCGCCTTGCCGCCTTTACCAGAGCGCGCCAGCGGATACCCATCAAGCACGGTGCAGGCAGCCGATGCTGTACCCGGCGTTTTAATCAGGATGGCGGAAATCGATCCGCCATAGGTTGAGCCTTTATACAAAGCCACCAGGAGCAAGATGCTCGTGACCGGCGGCAGATAAAAGGTAAAAGGCAAGGCCAAGGTGACAGCCATGGTCCCGGTCATGCCCGGAATCGCGCCAATAATTACTCCACCCCAAATCCCGGCAAACATCGCCAGAAAGTTCGGAAGCGTCGCTACTGACTGGAAGGCGAAAAGCAATTCATTCCACATAACGGTAGGACTTTCGATCAGATCAGGGTGGTAAGGTTAGAAAGGCTGCTGGAAAACAGCGTGCCTTCGGGGAACGGGGTGTGGTTGACTTCGGTAAACAGCAAATACAGCAGAACCGGGAAAATAAGCGTCAAACCCAGCATCCAGAACCGGCGGTCAAAGTTACCGGTCATCAGGAACAGAACACCAAGCAACAAAACCGTTGCCGGGACGAACCCGATCACAGGCAGGCCGTAAACAAAGGCCGCAAACACAACCAGCAAAATGGCAAAACGTGTCATGAACACCTTGTTGCGGTTCAAATAGAACCCAAGGGTTGTGACCTTTTCGCCGCTGGCTTTGCGTGATTTTGGAAACGCAAGGATCAGTGCCAGAACCCCCATGACCAGGCCAAGCACGGCAATGACGCGCGGCCACATATCAGGCGGTGGGGCAAATCCGGGAATGAAAGACGGAACCTTCACATAGACCGGAATCAAAATGAACAGGACGATGGCAAAGAATGCCGTGGCGACCAGCCCAGCGTAGAAATCGCGATTTTGGTTCATGGTTCCGTCTCGCATTAAAGTCTTAAATTACAGGACGTTGAAAAACGTCTTACTGGATGTAGCCGAACTTTTTGGCCATGCCGTTGTAAAGTTCGAACTGGCTTTTGACGTAAGCTGACGGATCTTCATCACCGATGATCGAGATCGAGCCACGTTTTTTCGCCAGGTCCAGCCACTGTTCGTCAGTCGCAACATCGCCGAGGATTTCGGTCCATTTTGCAACAACTTCATCCGAAAGACCTTTGGGGCCATACAGACCGCTCCAGCCGCCAACTTGACCAGCCTGGGTGTAACCCAGTTCTTTGGCGGTCGGGACGTCCGGAAGGGCTTCCATACGTTTCGGCGAATACACCATCAGCGGACGCATTTTGCCTGCTTCGATGTGGGGCATCAGCGAACCAGCAGCAATTGCGAGGAAGTCAACGTGACCACCAAGAAGGGCAGCAGCCAAAGCCGAGCCACCTTTGTAAGGGACCAGGGTCGAAGCGGTCAGCGGGTCAAGGCCAACGTCAGACAGCAGCGCCTGAACCGAGAAACCGTCAATCGCGGTCGGGCCAGATGCGGCATAGGTGGTTGCACCGTCGCTGTCTTTGATTTTTTCGATCAGGTCGTCGATGGTCTGGATGTCGGAATTTGCATTCACGGCCAGGATCATCGGGGTGGATTCAAGCATACCAAGGAAGGTGTAGTCATCCCAAGCAACCGGGCTGTCGGTGTAAACAGCCGGATACAGCGCCATGCCAACACGTGACAACAGAACGGTGTAGCCATCTGGTTTGGATTCAGAAACGAAACGGGCACCATTCATGCCGCCGTTACCGGTTTTGTTGACAACAACAACCGGCTGGCCGTCGGTGTAGTTGCGGGCGGTTTCTGCCAGCGCACGTGCAGCAAGGTCAGAAGCACCGCCAGCACCATAAGGTGCGACCAGCGTAATTGCTTTTTCAGGATAGTCGTCGGCCTGTGCGGTCGAAATCATGGTTGTCGTCGCAAGGATGGCAGCGGCAATGCCGGCTGCTTTTTTGAGCTGTCGAAACATTTTCATGTCTCCCTGTCTGGTGGTGGCAGGATTGCCATGCTCGATACTTTTCTTCTTCTGGGTATCATGCATAGCTAATCCATAACTGTTGGCGCAAAAAATTAATTCGAGTATAACTAATTTACATACTGAAGATGGGGCGCCCTATATGAACTTACGAGAGTTGGAAAGCTTTAATGCCTTTATGACCCAAGGGTCGGTCACGAAAGCCGCGCTGGCGATGAATATCAGCCAGCCGATGGTCAGTCGTTTGCTTAACAGCTTTGAAAAGTCAGTCGGATTTCCGTTATTCAACCGCAAACGCAATCAACTTATCCCGACCAACGAAGCCCATCAGTTTCATATCACCGTGGTGCGTTCGCTGAACTCTCTTCGTGAAATCGAAACCCAGGCCCGCGCGATTGCCAATGATCAGCTTGGTTCTATTCGCATCGCTGCGCAGCCGATTTATGTCGACACGTATCTTCTTGATGTGGTCGCCAAATTCAAATTGGCCCATCCCAATGTTGCGATCAGTATCGTCGATACCGGTCTTGAAGGCATGCTTGAATTGGTCACAACCCGGCAATGCGATTTGGGAATCGGCATTACCCTTGATCTGCAAGACCCCAATATGGTCGTCACCCCACTTGCACAATCGCGCGCGGTTTGCTTGATGCCGGTTGATCATCGATTGGCTGGGTTTGAATCGATTGATATCGATTTGCTGCGCGGTGAACGCTTTGTTGAGCTGTCGATTGGATCGCCGCTTCGTACCAAGATCGACTATATTTTCCAAATCGCGGGTTGGCCGCGCAACATTGCGGTCGAAGCGCGTACCATTCGAACCGTTTCGCGCCTTGTGGAGCGCAATGTTGGGATTGCGGTCATTGATCCGTTCGCTGCGTTGTTGGTTGATGAAACCAAAGTAGTCGCGCGCACGCTTACCCCGGTGATTGACTGGGACGTGGCCCTGTTTACCGCATCGCGTGAACTCAGTGCTGTGGAAAAAAGCTTCTTGGCCTTCCTGCGTGCCGAACTGCCCAACCTGCGCAAAAGCGGTTGCGTGATCTAATCTCAACGACACCGAAAGCGGTTAAATGTCCTTTGTAATACGAGTCCTGCTTTTTGTTTTGTTGACCGTTGCGACGCAAATAGGCGGCATTGCGTATCTAATAAGTCTGCCCCTGCGCCAGGTTTCCCGGCAATGGATACGTCACCGATTGCTAAATGCGGCTGTATGCTTTTTGGTTGTTTACGCAGGTGTTTGGTACGGGGCGGCAAACTTGGCCCCGTTGGTGGGGCGGTATCCGATCCCGTGTTTTGGGAATGCGCCCTCCCATTTGATGATGCAGTCGCCAATGTACTGCATGATGAATCGTAACTATGTCCGTTCAGACCTTCTTCAGATCGCGGAAGAATTGGCGCACGACGTTGATCAGAAGTTTCCGGGGACCAAGACCTTGGCCTTGGATGCCGGTTTTCCATTTTTGGACGGTTTCCCGCTTCTTCCTCATTTGTCGCATGACGATGGAAACAAGCTTGATTTGGCATTCTATTACGCCGACCTCAGCGACGGTTATCAAATCGGAAAAACAAAATCCCCTATCGGGTACTGGGCATTCGAATTGCCAAAGGACAACCAGCGCGATGCGTGCGCGGCTGTTGATGCCGGATTCTCAATGCGCTGGGAAATGGCTTGGTTTTCGGTGTTGAACAACGACTTGGTTCTGGAGCCTAAGCGGACTGCCTATGCGATTAGGTGGCTTGCGCAGAAAGGTCGAAGGTTGGGTGTGACTAAGGTGTTTGTTGAACCACACTTGTTGTCAGAGCTTGGTCTCAGCGGTCAAAACTTGAAGTTTCAAGGCTGTTACGCAGCGCGGCACGATGATCACATCCATTTTCAAACCGATTAAGTGTCGACGTAAATCTGCGTTAAACGCGGCGCTCAAAGGCCAACTTGGCGGCAAGGCCAAGGAAGATGCAGCCGGTGAAAACCTGAAACGCACGTGCCAACCGGGCCGATTGTGAAAGGACTTTTCCAAGCTTTCCGGCAAAGCTGCCAACAAGGCAGTTAATGACCGTACCGCCGATATTGAGGATCAGGCCGAAGATCAAAAACTGCACCAAAACAGATCCCCGCGACGCGTCGACAAATTGCGGAATAAATGCCAACACAAATACAATGATTTTCGGGTTCAGAAGGTTCACAACAATCCCATCGCGCCATGCGTGAAAGGCTGATGACTGCTGTGTTTTCGCCGCAGTCATGCTTGGGCCTTCGGAACGAAACGCGGCAATGGCCAACCACACCAGATAGGCAATCCCGGCCCAGCGCAAAACCTCCAGCGCAATCGGATGGGCTGCGACCAAGGCTGCCAATCCTAATCCGGCCAAAAGGGTATGGATCATTGAACCGGTTGCAATGCCAAGGCTAGCGGCATTTCCCGCACCCGGCCCGGATTTGAGGCCTTGGCCCAAGCAAAACAGCATGTCATTGCCCGGCGTCATGTTCAGCGCCAAGGCGGTCGGGATGAAAATGGCAAGTGTTTCAAGTGGGATCAGCATCGGGGACCTATAGCGTGTTAGAGATCATCGTTTGAGTTAGTTAACTTACTTAGTGTTCGCAATCAGCTTCCAGCCCCATAACGATGGAGCACAGAGCCGTTCTTTTTGAGCCAGTGTTGTTGTTTTTTCGATGGGCCATAAAGATCATCAACCACAGCCCAGAATCGCGCACTGTGATTGAGTTCTTGCAGGTGGGCGACTTCGTGGGCGACGACGTAATCAAGAACGTCTTCTGGGGCCAAAACGAGCCGCCAGCTAAAAGACAGGTTGCCGTTTGACGAACAACTGCCCCAACGTGTGCGGGTGTCTTTAAGGGATATGCGGTTGATTTTCTTGCCAATTTGATCAGCATATTCTTGCGCGCGCGGGGCGATTTCAAGTTTGGCCTGTTTTTTCAGGAAATCTGTTACGCGCCGGTTGGTATGTTCTGGCAGTCCCGATACCCAAATAACCCCCGCCTCGGCCCAGACGCCGCGTTTGGCATCGGGCACGGCGCGAATGGCGTAATCTTCGCCCAGAAACGGAATCCACGCACCCGGTACGAATTGAACCCGTTCGGGCAAACGTTGGATATGGGCCGCGACCCAATCGCCATGTTGATTGAGCATCGAAAGCGCTGTTTTGCGCGACACCCCATTGGGTACGACGATTTCGACCCCGTCAAACGCCGGATCAATGCGCAGCTTGAGTCGCGTTGCCCGCGCACTGGGGCGCAGTCGGACCGGCAGCGGGCCAATTTTCGGCAGGTCGATTTCGGTTTCTTCGGTCGTTTTGAGCATTCGGAGCGATTTTTTCCAAAAGTGCTACGAGATTTTACGGGTTTTTGTGCCTTTTTAGCACCAAGCCCAATCTTCGGCCTTGCCCCTTACTAGTGTTTTCCTATACTCCGCGCTCAAGGTCTAGGGCTCTTTATGCAAGATGTCGCAGATTTTGCATAAAGAGCCGTCGGAGCGCCATTAAGGCTTTCGGGGCCCGACGTAATCAACAGATTGCGTCTATGACAGGGAAGCGGACAAATCTGTTCCATTCCCTGAATTGTATTAAAAAAGAAAGGCGTCACTGCAATGAGCGATCAGGTCAAAAAGGTGGTGCTTGCCTATTCAGGCGGGCTTGATACCTCCATCATCCTGAAATGGCTGCGCGAACAATATAACTGCGAAGTCGTGACTTTCACCGCCGATCTCGGCCAGGGCGAAGAGCTTGAGCCAGCCCGCAAAAAGGCAGAGATGTTTGGCGTGAAGCAAATCTTCATCGAAGATCTGCGCGAAGAATTTGTCCGCGATTACGTCTTCCCGATGTTCCGCGCAAATGCCCTGTATGAAGGTGTTTACCTGCTGGGGACGTCGATTGCGCGCCCCTTGATTGCCAAGCGTCAGATCGAGATCGCCAAAGAAGTTGGTGCCGATGCCGTGTCGCACGGCGCAACCGGCAAGGGCAACGACCAGGTTCGTTTCGAACTTGGTTATTATGGCCTGAAACCTGACGTTAAGGTGATTGCACCTTGGCGTGAGTGGGATTTGAATTCCCGTACGGCCCTTTTGGACTTCGCCCAAAAGCATCAGATTCCGATTTCGGCCGACAAAGCTGGTGGCGATGAGCCGCCCTATTCGACCGATGCCAACCTTCTGCACATTTCGTACGAAGGCAAGGCCCTTGAAGATCCGTGGACCAAGCCGAACGAAAATATGTTCGTGCGCACGGTATCGCCGCAAAATGCACCTGATGCCATCACCACCATCGAAATTGAATTCGAAAAAGGTGATCCGGTTGCCATCAACGGCGAACGCATGAGCCCGGCAACCTTGCTGACCAAGCTCAACGAACTGGCCGGCAAGAACGGTATTGGTCGTCTTGATCTGGTTGAAAACCGTTACGTTGGCATGAAGTCCCGCGGTGTTTACGAAACTCCGGGCGGCACGATCATGCTGACCGCACACCGTGCGATGGAAAGCATCACGTTGGACCGTAATGCAGGGCACCTCAAAGACGAGTTGATGCCGCGTTACGCCGAGATGATCTATAACGGTTACTGGTGGTCGCCAGAACGTCAGGCCCTGCAGCGCCTGATCGATGACACCCAGCGTTCAGTCAACGGCACCGTGCGCCTTGACCTTTATAAAGGCAACGTGACCGTGACCGGACGTAAATCACCAAATTCGATCTATTCCGAAGAACACGTCACGTTCGAGGCCGACACCGTTTACGACCAGCACGACGCAGAAGGCTTCATTAAGCTGAACGCGCTGCGCCTGCGTCTTGGCTACGGCAACGACGACTTGAAATAATCACACCTGTTGTGTGTGAAGACGGGAACGAGGGGTGTCAAAGCCCCTCGTTTTCTTTTGTTAGGCCCGATATCGGGATATAACGAGACCACATCGCGTCACGCTATGCCGTGCCCGGCGACGGGTATGCGCCACACTGAATTTTGAGAGCCCATGCAACGCTATAAATGCACCGTGGAATATGATGGTCGCCCCTATCACGGGTGGCAGTATCAGGACGAAGTGATTTCGGTTCAGCAGGTCTTTGAGGCCGCAATCGAAAAATTCGTCGGTGAATTTGTGCGTGTCTATGTCTCGGGCCGGACTGATGCCGGGGTGCATGCTCTGGGTCAGGTTGTTCATTTTGATTTGGCGAAATATTACCCGGCCGAAGCAGTGATGAATGCGATCAACCACTACCTGAAACCGGCCCCTGTGGCGGTAAAGCAGTGTGAGGAAGTCTCAGAAGACTTCCATGCGCGGTTTTCATCCAAAAAACGCTACTACATGTATCGGATCATCAATCGCCGTGCGCCGCTGACATTTGAGTCCGGCCTTGCGTGGGGGGTGTATAAACCCCTTGATATTGATGCGATGAACGAAGCGGCCCAGCATTTGATTGGGACATTTGATTTCACCAGTTTCCGTGCCAGCGAATGTCAGGCCAACAGCCCGATCAAGACGTTGGAAAAACTGGAAGTCACGCGCAGCATCGAAAACCCGCTTGAAATCCGCATTCACACCGAAAGCCGGTCTTTCCTGCATCATCAGGTGCGTAATATGGTCGGCACACTGGTTTTGGTCGGCAAAGGAAACTGGAAGCCGATTCGCGTGAAAAAGGCGCTGGAAGCGCGCAATCGCGCGGCAGGTGGACCAACATCACCGGCCGATGGGCTTTACTTTGTAAAGGTCGATTACTGATCAGCGATCAGACCTTGTCCTTGCTTTTATTTGGACGGATCGTCTGCCTGTGACAGGGCTGCCGTCACTTTGGTAAGTGCCTCCAGGAATACTTGGCGCTCCTGACTGTTTAAACCCGACAATGCAGTTTCGTTGACCTGATCAACGATGGTTTTGATCTGGGCGGCGTGTGCAAGTGCCGAATCGCTAAGACGAATGTGCGTGATCCGTCTGTCGTTTTGATCCTTTTCGCGGATAATCAAGCCATCGCGGTCCATGCGGTTCAGGGTTGCGGCCATTGTCGGCTGTTCAATGTCAGCGCCAAGGGCAAGTTCCTTTTGGGTCCGCGACCCGCCATCAGACAAGGCAAAAAACACCGGCAAGTAACCGCTGCCAAGGGCCAGAGGTTTAAGTTTGCGGTCAATCACTCGGGCGAACAGGCGGGCCGCCCAGTTGGTCATATAGCCAGCAGATTTATGACGTGTAAGGGGCATTGGCTTTCCAGTTCTTCAGGTAAATGCATAGCTTGCTATGTAATATATAGTATGCTATTTAAATACGTGTGGCGCCACATCGCAATCATTGATCATCAAAGAGAGATTCCGATGTCCACACATACCCGTCGTCCTTTATCCATCCTGCACCGGATTGCCGGTGTCATGGCCCTGTTGTTGATCGCTACTTTCTGGATTTCGACCGTCATCGTCGAATTACGTGGAAATATCGCAGAGATTGTCATGGTCAAAACGGCTGTTGCCTATGGTCTGTTGGTTCTAATCCCGTGTCTGATAACAACGGGGGCATCGGGCTTTCGGTTATCGGGCGGTAAGAAGGCAGGCTTGCTCGGCGTAAAGCTGCGTCGCATGAAAATCATCGCGGCCAATGGCGTGTTGTTTTTGATGCCCTGTGCCATATCGCTTGCCTTGATGGCCCAGCACGGGCGTTTTGACGCTGTTTTTACCATTATCCAAGGGATCGAGCTTTTGGCTGGGGCAATCAATATCTATTTGATCGGACGTAATATTCGCGACGGCATCCGTCTTGTGCGACCAGCAGGCATCTTGAGCAACTGATGTTTCTGGTAATGGGCCTAGCATTGTGAAGGTTGATTACTCATCCACGCGCAAACCGCGTATGCGTCAATCATCAAAGCCGGCTGATTATTGGCAAAAATTCTATGACATGAAGCAATACCAACCTGTGCCAAACTTGGCGCAGTGTTTGGTGCTTGTCGTTATTTAAATAATCATTTTTACTAATAAATAAATGCCGCGTTGCGAAAGTAATTCAATATAACCAGCACGTTGGGGGCGTTTTATACTTTATACTTTTAGTTTATGCGTCATGCCTTATAGTTGGAAATCTTCTTAAAAGAAGAGAATGCTTTTTATCCTGACGCAAGATCAGGAAAGCTTGGTGGGGTCGCGCCGAATTGGGCAGGGTTTCAGCGAAAAAAAGGCTGAAAAAGTGGGAAGTGAGAGATCATGTCGAAAAGTCTGATTTTAAAAGTGGCGCTTGTGACGATCGCTATTTTGATGGGGGGGATCATCTTGTTGGGTGCCCTGATCATGCAGCGGATCGATCAGCAGGTGGCCGACGATAGTCTGGCGTCGCAAAAACTAAATCTGCGTGTTGCTGCCCTTTTGCTGCAAGATGCAAATCCCGACTTCAAAATGCAAATCACCAAGGATGGCGAAACATCCAAGCTGGTAATGTCCGAAATTCCGGACTTAACATCGCATGAACTGATTGACCGGATTGGTACGGCGACCGGGCAAACGGCAACTGTGTTTGCTTATGTTCCCGCAGAACAAGATTTTATCCGGGTGTCGACCAACATCATCAAACCAGATGGCACGCGTGCGGTTGGCACGATGCTGGGGAAAGGCAGTGCGGCCTATGATCCGATCATGGCCGGCAAAACATTCCGCGGCGAAGCCCTTATTCTGGGAACGGAATATGTCACGCAATACAGCCCGATCATGACGCCTGGCGGCGATATTTTGGGCATTTTGTATGTCGGCATCAAAAAAGCAGAAGTCGCCGCCGTTGCCGGTGCCATCGAAACCCGCATCGTGATTGTGGGTTTGATCGTTGCCATCGTGTCAGCGGTACTTTTGTTCGTGATGCTGCGTCTGCAGCTTGGCCCGCTTCGTGTATTGGGGCACACCATTTCGCGCTTCGTCGAACGTGACTTTAGCGAAGAAGTATCCTTTACCGAGCGCAAAGATGAAATCGGCCTGATTGCAAATGGGTTGGTGCGCTGGCGCGAAGCTGCCGAAAAAATCGAGGAAGCCGAAGAAGCCCGTGTGATTGCTGAAAAACGCACTGTGGAAGAAGCCGTTGAACAGCGTAACCGTCTGGCGGTCGAGCTGGAGCAATCCATTGGTCAGATCGTCACATCGGTACGTGCGGCAACGGGCGGCATGTTGAAATCGACCGAAACGATGCGTCAGTCTGCCAATCATTCGGTCAATCAAAGCAGAACGGTCTCAGAAGCAGCCAATGAGTCGGCCCGCAATGTTCAAACGGTGGCCTCGGCGACCGAAGAGCTTTCAGCATCGATCAGCCAGATTGGTGGCCAGATGCAAGAATCAACGTCGATTGCGCAGGCCGCAGTAAGCGAAGCATCGCGGGCCAATGAAATGGTCGGTGGCCTTGCCGAAGCGGCCGAACGCATTGGCGAAGTGGTCAGTCTGATTAACGATATTGCATCACAGACCAACCTTTTGGCCCTGAATGCGACGATTGAGGCCGCCCGTGCTGGTGAAGCTGGCAAAGGGTTCGCCGTGGTTGCGCAAGAAGTCAAAAACCTTGCCAACCAGACGGCCAAGGCAACCGATGAAATTGCCCAGCAGATCGGGGCAATTCAGGATGAAACCAAGGTTACCGTGGATGCCATCGAGAAAGTCACCCAGACAATCTCGTCGATCAGCGAAATTGCCAACAGCATCGCGTCATCCGTGTCCGAGCAAAACGCGGCCGTGACCGAAATTGCCAACAGTGCAACAAGCGCGTCGACGGGGTCGAACGAAGTTGTCGCCAACATGGATGAAATCCACGAAGCGGCCAGCAACAGCGGTGCTGCGGCGGGTGAACTTGATGTGACTGTTGCCGATCTTGCCAAACAGATCGATACCCTGCAGGACACAGTTTCAGAGTTTCTTGTCCATCTGCGTGCAGGCTAATCAAAAATGTCGGGTGGGCCAAAAGTGACATGCTTTCGGCCTACCCGAATATCGAGTTAGCTGAAAATCCTCAGCCAAATATCCAATGCCACAGGAACGGAATGGTGATGGCGGTGGCCATGGTGTTAAGCCCCATCGCCAAGCCGGAAAATGCGCCCGCCGTTTCATTCACCTGAAACGCGCGTGCGGTGCCGATCCCATGTGATGCAACCCCCATGGCAAAACCACGCGCCCGCCAGTCTTTTAACCGCGCCATGTTCATCACCATCGGGCCAAGCGTTGCACCGACAATACCCGTTGCGATCACACACACAGCCGTTAGGGCCGGCACACCGCCAATGTTTTCGGCAATGCCCATGGCGACCGGCGTGGTGACTGATTTCGGCGCCAAGGATGCCAATGTTTCCGGGCTGGCGCCAAGCAGCCACGCCAATAGAACGGTGCTGGCACTGGCGACCAATGATCCGAACAATACGCCAAATACAATTACCGGCATCGCGCGTTTAAGTGTCTCGGTCTGACGAAACAGCGGCACGGCCAAGGCAACGGTTGCTGGACCCAGCAAGAAGTGCACGAACTGCGCCCCCTCAAAATAGGTGGCATAGGGCGTGTCGGTGACGTGCAAGACAAACGCGATCAGGGCAATCGCAATCACCACCGGATTACAGACTGGGTTACGGTTGCTTTTTTGATACAGCCAAAACCCAATGGCATAGGCCACCAGCGTGATCGTAAGGCCAGTCAACGGCTTGGTCGACAAATAGACCCAAAGCTGTGTGATATCGGTATCGATCATGATGCATCCGATCCGCTATCGGTGGCGGTCACGCCGGAACTTGACGTATGTTTGGGCAAAAGTTTGGACATCAGAACCGCCGTCAGAACGATGGTCAGCAAGGTCGACACGATCAACGCCGCGGCGATCGGCAGCCAGTCGCCTTTCAGGCGGTCAATCTGTGTCACAACGCCGACACCGGCAGGCACAAACAGCAATGAAAAATGCATCAGCAAATTATCAGCCGCATCGGTCAGAACCTTGGGCGGCTTTCGACTGATGAGCAGGCCAAAGAACAGCAAAACAAGCCCGATCACCGGGCCGGGAACAGGCATGTCGAACAATTCGGATATGACTTCGCCAAATAATTGGCAAACAAGAATCAGGGCGAATGCGGCAATCATTACTGGCCTCCCGATAGGTGCGGTTTGTTTCTGGTTTCTAAGCCTATGACATAATGGCATTCGGGGCCCTAGACTTTTACTAATAACGAAAAACGCCCGTGCCAAACTGGCACAGGCGTTTGCTTTGGTCGGTTTTGGCATCGCGCTTGGCGGGCCAAAAGCCGTGTGTAACCGATGGTCGGTTACGCGATTTGATTACAGAATATCGAGCACGTTTTCCGGCGGGCGGCCCAATGCTGCCTTGTGGCCATTGACCACAATCGGGCGTTCAATCGCACGCGGATGGGCGCAAAGGGCTTCGATCAATTCCTGTCCGCGCAGATCGGCGATGCCTTCTTCTTTGGCTTCTTTCTTGCGCAGGATGTCTTCGGGCTGCATGCCGAGCATATTGATCAGTTCAGCCAATTCTTGCGGAGTTGGTGGGGTATCAAGATAGAAAATCACATCGGGTGTGATGCCCTTTTCTTCGATTAAGGCCAATGTCTGGCGCGATTTCGAACAGCGCGGATTGTGGTAGATGCGGACCATCATGTGTCTATTCTCCGTATCGCAGAAGGGGTTCCTAACGGCTTACCCTAGTGATAGCGGCCTTTGCGCCCATGATCAAATGTACTGGTGATCAAATCCCATCAATCATCGATAGCAAATCAGCCAATTCATCTAAATCGCTATTGATGATACGGGTTGCGGTGTCATAGCCAAATCCCTGTCGGGCAAGGGCCGCCATATCCTTTTCGCGTTTTTCATCGCGGATATCAGGGCGGCGCCACGGGCCAAGACGACGGCGCCGGGCATAGGCCGCGGCAGCGGCAATGTTTGGATCGGTGCCCCGTACTTCTTCATAGGCGGCCTGATCTGCTTCGGCCTTAAGTTCTTTAATGGCGTGATCAATCTGGTGCGATGCAATGCCGCGTGCCGAAAGGTCGGCGGCAATCACGCGGATTGCCTTGCCTTTGCGCAAAAGTGATCTGGCACGGCCCATGGCATAGGCATCATCATTGATAAAACCGGCTTTTTCACAGGAGGCCAAAACCGACTTCATCCAGTTTTCGGCTTCTTCCGGATCGGTGCCATATTCGGCAACCGATAAGCGGATTTTCCCGCGCATCAGTTTTTCAAGCCGCGCACGCGAAGCGGCAAACCGTTCAAGATACCAGGTCGCGTAATTCATCAAATAATCGCGGGTGACACGGCGTGGGCGGTTGGGTTCACGCTGTTTGTTTTTGCCATTTTGCCGGTTTGACGTCGAAAAACGGGCGTTTCCGACAGACTTGTTTTCGTCGTCAGACGTGCGGTTTTCCGGGCTTTGGCGCTGCTTTTGTGTCATGTCGGCCATAATGAATAAATACGCACCCTTGCAACTAGGGGCCTAGTCTCCTTATTTTACCGGCAATTGTCTGCATTTTTCCGAAGGAAATTCTATGAAAGAGTCAGAGCAGCTTGCTCTTGCCCCCCGTCATATGGGCGCGGTGAACTGGCTTGGTCTTTGGACGCTGTATGCCAAGGAAGTGCGACGCTTCCTGAATGTGTATCTGCAAACCATTGCGGCCCCGGTCGTCACCAGCCTGTTGTTCCTTGCTGTGTTCCTGCTGGCCCTTGGCCGCGCGGTTGAAACGGTGAATGGAATTGCGTTCGCAGCGTTTCTTGCGCCCGGCCTGGTCATGATGACCATGGCGCAGAACGCCTTTGCCAACACATCCAGTTCACTTACGATTTCAAAGGTACAGGGCAATATTGTCGATGTTTTGATGCCGCCATTGTCACCCGGTGAAATGGTGGCGGGCTTTGCCTTTGGTGCGGTCACGCGCGGCGTGATGGTGGGTGCGGTAACCGCAATTGCCATGGCATTCTTTGTCGACATCCAAATCCATAACTTTTGGGCGATCTTGTATTTCGGGGTGTCCGCATCCTTGATGCTCGCCCTTTTGGGGATTGCCGGGGGTGTCTGGGCCGAGAAGTTTGACCATATTGCCGTGGTGACAAACTTTGTCGTCACCCCGCTTTCGTTCTTGTCAGGCACCTTTTACAGTGCGGAAAGCCTGCCCGAAGCCGGTCAGGTATTGGTGCACTTCAACCCGTTCTTTTACATGATCGACGGGTTCCGCTATGGCTTTACCGGGATTTCGGATGGCACCATCATGACAGGCGTCGTTGTGTTGGCTGCGGTTAACGCGTTGCTGTGGTTGCTGTGCTATCGCATGATCAAAAGCGGTTACAAGCTTAAGGCGTAACCCGCCCGCCAGACATTTGGCGCAAAATCAGGTTTATGGGCAGCATCAAAATGCAGATGCTGCCCATTTGCATTTTTGCAGTGCGGTTCTAAGTGGTTTTGCGTCGTTGACAGGGGGTAGGAAACTCTTGATACTCCTCGGCTTCGCGGTATTCTGCCGACATTGACCAAATGGTCAGGAACCAAGTTTTTACCCTAATTCGAGGAATGAAAAAGTGATTACTCCCGTCATGCCGACCTACGCGCGGGCCAATTTGGCCTTTGAGAAAGGTGATGGACCTTATCTCGTGGCGCAGGACGGCCGACGATTCCTCGATTTCGGGTCTGGCATTGCGGTGAATACCCTTGGCCATTCGCACCCGCACCTTGTCAAAGAACTGACCGAACAGGTGAGTAAGCTTTGGCATACGTCGAACTTGTATCAAATGCCCGGTCAGCAAAAACTGGCCGAACGTTTGGTCGCCAATAGCTTTGCCGATACGGTTTTCTTCTGTAATTCCGGTGCTGAAGCCAACGAAGCGGGCATTAAGATGCTGCGTCGGTATCAGCATGTGTCAGGGCACCCGGAAAAGAACCGGATCTTGGTCGCGACCAATGCGTTCCATGGCCGGACCTTGGGCACGCTAACCGCCGGATACAGTGAAAAATATCGCGAGGGCTTTGGCCCGATGCCAGACGGTTTTGATCGGGTCGCATTTGGCAATATGAATGAATTGCGCGATGCGATTACCGAAAATACCGGTGGCATTTTGCTTGAACCCATTCAGGGGGAAGGCGGTATTTGCAAGGCCCCGGACGGATACCTTGAAGGGGTGCGTAAGGCCGCTGACGAGTTCGGTTTGCTTGTGATGTTTGACGAAGTTCAAACCGGCATTGGCCGTACCGGCAAGCTGTTCTGTTATGAATGGTCCGACATGCAGCCCGATATCGTGTCCTCTGCCAAGGGGCTTGGCGGTGGGTTCCCCATCGGCGCACTTTTGGCAAATGAAAAGGCCGCTGCAGCCTTTACGCCGGGCATGCACGGGACGACCTTTGGCGGTAATCAGCTGGCAACAGCAGCCGCCAATGCGGTTCTCGACGAAGTTCTGAAACCCGGTTTTATGGACAATGTTGTCGCCATGAGCGGTTTGCTCCGCGATGGACTTGATGCGATTGCCCGCAAACATCCGGGCTTCATTGATGAAGTGCGTGGCATGGGCCTGCTTTTGGGCATGAAAATGGTGCCAACCAATGGGGATGTTGTCGCAAAGCTGCGTGAATTGAACCTTTTGACGGTTCCGGCGGGCGATAATGTCGTGCGTCTTTTGCCGCCGCTTAACATCACCAAAACCCATGTTGACGAGGCGCTTGCAGCAATTGATGCCGCGGCCGCCGCTTTTGCGCAGTAATGGCGTGCAGTAAGGAAATTGATCTATGACTGATATTCGCCACTTTCTTGATCTTGACGTTCTGCCATCAGAAACGCTCAGCGATATTCTTGCCCTTGGGGATTCCGAAAAAGCCGGCAAAGCGCCGTTTGGCGATAAGCCGCTTGCCGGAAAAACCTTGGCCCTGATTTTTGAAAAACCCTCGACGCGTACCCGTGTATCCTTTGAAGTTGGCATGCGTCAGCTTGGCGGGGATGTTGTTGTGCTTGATGCCGACAGCAGCCAGCTTGGCCGCGGTGAAACCATTGCCGATACGGCGCGCGTTTTGTCGCGTTTTGTTGATGCGATCATGATCCGCACCACCGATGAGTCGAAATTGCACGAAATGGCAAAATACGCCACGGTGCCGGTGATTAACGGTCTGACTGATCAAAGCCATCCGTGCCAGATCATGGCTGACCTGATGACGGTCAAAGAACATAAAGGCCGTCTTGACGGGCTTAAGTTCGCGTGGGTTGGCGATGGCAACAACGTTTTGACATCCTTTGTTCATGCGGCAACTAAATTTGGTTTCGCGCTTGATATGGCATGCCCGGTCGGATATCGCCCGCAGCAGGGATTGATCGAAGCTGCGAATTCTGACGGTGCCAACGTGCGTTTGACCGACCTTGATAACGCACTTGCTGATGCAGATGTGGTTGTGACCGATTGCTGGGTTTCGATGGGGGACAAGGATTACGATGCCCGTATGGAAGCGTTGGCACCTTATCAGATCAACAGCAAAACCATGGGCCAGGCCAAGGATGATGCGATTTTCATGCATTGCCTGCCGGCACACCGTAATGAAGAAGTCACCGACGAGGTGATTGACGGGCCGCAATCAGTTGTCTTTGACGAGGCGGAAAACCGACTGCATGCGCAGAAGGGTGTTCTGCTATACTGCTTTAACGGCTTGCCATCTTGATATTGCGGCCTAAATAGGACGGTATCAGAAGGGGTGGCTTTGGCCGCCCCTTTGTTATGATATGGTATTTGGCGCTTGATGAAAGCGTCTCGACAAGAATGGGTCGGCCTTGTTATACGGCCCAAAACAACATCGGAAGCCAACATGCAGATCGCTGTCGATTTTTGCCAGCCCTTTACGCTGGACCATTCCAACATTCGCGGCCGCTTTACGCGCCTTGGCCCATTGGTGCAGACCATCATTGGTCAGCATAGCTATCCGCCGCTTGCCAACCATTTGTTGGCTGAGCTGATCGGGCTTGCGGTGCTGTTGTCTTCGTCGCTGAAATATGACGGGCTTTTCACCCTTCAGACATCATCGGATGGACCGATCAGCATGCTGGTGGTCGATGTCGATAGCGAGGGCAATGTGCGCGCGTGTCTGCGTGTGGATGAAGACCGCCTCAATACGCTGATCGCCGCCGAAGAAGGTGGCGAAGAAGCCCTGCGCGGACAGGTTCTTAAACTGATGGGCAACGGGCATATTGCCTTTACCGTCGATCAGGGTGATGAGCATGAACGCTATCAGGGGATTGTATCGCTTGAAGGCAAAACCCTTGCTGAATGTGCGGAAGCCTATTTCAAACAGTCCGAGCAGCTTGAAAGCAGCTTCAAGATTGAAGTCCACAGCGGTGAAACGGTTGCCGATTGGTGGGTTGGTGCGTTGTTCCTGCAACGTTTGCCGGTCAGTGCATCGGGCGATGCCGCAACCCCGGAAGAAGCCGAAAAGGTTGCAGAAGACTGGAACCGCGCGACCATTTTGATGAACAGCGCGACCGCAAACGAAGTTATCGACATCTCGCTGTCTGCACACGATCTGATTTGGCGTCTGTTCCACGATGAAGAGCCGCGTGTATATGAACAGGCTAATTTGCAGTTCAAATGCCGTTGCTCGCGCCAGAAAATCGAAGGCGCGCTTGTGACCTATCCGCTCGATGAATTGCTGTCGATGCGCGAAGACGCCACGGGCGAAGTCGCCGTATCGTGCCAGTTCTGCAACACGCGCTATGCCTTTAACGAAGCAGACCTTCGCACGCTTAAGGCCGATGAAAGCCAAGCTTCTTAAGGTATCGCAGGGCTTTAGGTGGGTAAATGTGACCTCGTCATAGCCTTGCCTTAATCCTCACGCAACGTCACCGTGGAACACCAGATCCATGGTGACGTTTTTGTTTGTGATTTGAATGACGAGGGAGTTTGATTTCATGAAGGTATTGTCCATCAATGGCATGCGTGCAGCCTTTGCCGGTGTAATGGTTGCGCTGCTGGCGGCTTGCACCAGCACGCCGGTGGCAAATTACCCGGATGTCACTTGGCGTCATCTTGACCCGATTGTGTTTTCTGCGGGCCCGGTTGAAAAAGTCGCAGCATGGGAATCAAAGGTCAAAGGATCACTGGCAAGCAGCTTGCCGTTTAGTATCGGCAAAATGGCAATGAACTGGCCTGATGACCGCATCCAGACGGCAGGTACCAGCGATATGCTGCGGTATTCGGTCACAGAAGCCTCAATCACGTCAAACCCGCTTAAAACCACCGGCGGGATCAAAGGTGCCTTCACCGATGATCAGTCAGAACGCATTGATCTGAAAGTTGCCGCCAAACTCGAACTTCTTGATGCCAACGGTGTTCAGAAGGGCGAAGTACAGGCCATGGCGGAACGGTCCCATACCCTTTCAGAATCAATGTCAGTCGCAGAGCGTGAAAAAGTCATCTATGACGAAACAGCTGTCGTGCTGATGGATTTGGACCGCGAACTTGAACGTCAGATCAACGCCAATCTTAGTCGTTTTCTGGTGCGTTAATCAGACGGCTAAAATCGGCTGAATTGACCAAAAATTGGCAATGTAATGCCCGAAAAAAGCCCGGCAGAATTACTGCCGGGCTTTCTGTTTATGTGGTGATTTACGCCATGGCGCCGACGCGCGGGCAAACCGTGCTTAGTATTTGCGGTTCAAAAAATCGATGATCAGTTTGGTTGCTTGTTGGTGAACCTCTTGGCGCACATTTTCCTGCGGCGCGTCCCCGTCTAGGCAAATGATGCCGTCACCGGGCACGTCGTTTTCAAGGATGGGAATTGCGCCGGGTTTGCATTGGGGCAGGAAACTGAAATGTCCGGCTTGATCAATCACATGAACATCGGTTGATGGACCCGGAAGGTGCTTATTCAGGTAACCGGTTTCAAGCGCGTGGGGTACTTTGGGGTTCGGGCTGCCCGCTGCAATCAAAAGAACCGGGATATCGATTTTTGCCAGGCTTTCGGGGGTAAAGCCGCGCGCCAATCCAAGATCAATGCTGACCACCTTGGAAACCGTTGGTTCACGGCCCGATTGGGCAAGTGATTTTTGATCGGACGCGGTTTCACCGACGCCAAAATCGACAACCATATCGCAGGCCGCAAGTTCAGGATGGGTGGCGCAATCATCCAGCATGCGTTTGGCATTCATCCGCGCCCCTGCAACTTCCAATGCTGTCCATCCGCCCAATGAATGGCCGATGACAGCAATATCGTCCGCTTTGATCAGGGATGCCCACGCGGGATTGGTGGTTAAAGCACTAATCACCTGATGGATGTCCTGCGGGCGTTTCCAAAGCATGCGGCCTTCTTTGGGTTGCATGTCGCGGCTGGTGGTGCCGGGATGGTTGATCGCCACAACAATGCGCCCTTGGCGCACAAGTTCCGTGGCCAGCCAACCCTGGTTGCGCCAATTGCCACTTAGTCCGTGCGATAGAACGACCAAGGGATGGTGCCCCGCCAACGGAGTGGCATTGGGACGGACGTCTTCGCCAAAGAACACAATGTTGTCGGCAATTTTTTGTGTGGGTTGGTCATCCTGCGATGGATACCAGATGCCGCCTTTTAGGGTGCGTTGATCAGGATTTTCTGCCGATAGTGACAGGGGTTTAAACCCGACGTCGCTGGCAGATGCCGCACCCGACAGTAAGGTGATTACGGGGATGACGAAAAACAGAAGCATAAAGTGGGTCACATCAAGACCTTTCATGAGGAATAAATCGACTGTTTGATCAATGACCCGGTTGATCGCGTTTGGCGTCCTAAAACCCGTTTTAGGACGTTTGGGACAAAAAAATACCCCCGCCAATGATAGGGCAGAGGTATTTTTAATCTTACCATTCCGAAATTCGGATCTGGACCGGATTAGCGGAACATCATCACCGGTACATGGCACGAACGGACCATTTCGGTGGTGGTGCTGCCGATGATCAGGCTGCGGATACGCGAATGGCCATAGGCGCCCATGACCAGAAGGCCGATATTGTCCGCTTCGATCCGGTCCTTAATGACGTCTTCGGGCTCACCCTTGGCAAATTGGGCATCGACGCTATAGCCGCCTTTGCGCAAGATGTCGGCGGCATCATCAAGTTTTTTCTGCATGCCCTCGGTTGGTTTACCAACACACAGCAAGGTGCAAGGCAACCCGGTAAACAGCTTACCTTCGGCAATGTGGCGCACGGCTTTCATGGCACTTTCGCCGCCATCAAACGCGATCAGGAACTTCTCGATCGGCTTAAACGCGCGCGACGCGACAAGAACCGGTTTCTTTGCCGCACGCACCACGCGTTCAAGGTTTGATCCCAAATGCAATTTGGCAAAGTCTGCCGCTTCGCCGCGCTTGCCCACCACGATCAAATCGGCATCGCCTTCGAACTCGGCAATGGATTCAATCAGGTCGCCATGGCGCAGTTTGGTACCAACGGTGGTCAAGCCAGCTTCTTCAAGACCGGCTTTGGCATCTTCAAGCAGCAAACGGCCGCGTTTTACGTCAAGCTTGGCTTTTTGCTCGTCAAGGTCGGACAGTTCTTTGAGCAACGCCGAACGCGCGCCAAGTTTAAGATTGCCACTAAGGTCAGCACGTTCCGAACCAACCCCGCGTCGGCCAAGAACATGCATCAAATCGACGGATGCGTTTGTGCGCTCAGCAACCCAGCGTGTCAGATCCGCCACGCTTTGCGAATAGCCAGACCCGTCAATCAGTGCGATCAGATGTGTCATGGATCGTTCCCTTATCCCTAGTGGCCCATCAGGCGATCAAGCGCGCCGGGCTTATCATGGATGGCCAGTTTATCGACAATTGTCTCGCTGGCTTCATTGAGACCGATCAATTCGACTTCGGCCCCTTCGCGACGGAACTTCAATACGACCATATCAAGGGCAGCAACACTTGAAATGTCCCAGATATGTGCGTGGGTGACGTCAATCGTGACTTTATCAAGTGCTTCGCGGAAATCAAAAGCGTCCGAGAAGTTTTCAACCGACGCAAAGAAGATCTGACCGCGGACTTCGTAAGTCCGATGGTTGCCATTGCGGCTCAGCGTGCTGGTAACCCGGAAAATCTGCGAGATTTTCCAAGCAAAGAAAATACCCGACAGCAGAACACCCACCAAAACCCCGATCGCCAGATTGTGCGTGCCAACCACGGTAATCACGGTGGCAAGCATCACAATCGACGAACTGCGCGGATGGTGCTTAAGGTCCTTGATCGACGACCAGCTAAATGTCCCGATCGATACCATGATCATGATGGCAACAAGGGCCGGCATCGGAATGATGGCCACCAGATCGCCCAGAACCACAATCAGGATCAAAAGGAAAATACCCGCAAGGAAGGTCGACAAACGGCCACGCCCGCCCGATTTGACGTTGATCACGGACTGACCAATCATCGCACAGCCCGCCATGCCGCCGATAAAACCGGTAAAGAAGTTGGCAATGCCTTGGCCGTAACATTCGCGCGTACGGTTGGACGATGTATCGGTCAACTCGTCGACGATCTGTGCGGTCATCAGGCTTTCCAACAGACCGACAGCCGCAACACCCGCCGAATAAGGCAGAATGATCAGAAGTGTTTCAAGGTTCAGCGGAATGTTCGGCAGATAAAACGCCGGGAAGGCATCAGGCAGCGCGCCCATATCACCAACCGTGCGCACATCGGCATGAATGGCCACCGACACAAAGGTCAGAACCACAATGCACACCAGTGGCGACGGAATGATTTTGGTAATGCGTGGGAACAGATAAATAATGCCAAGCCCGCCTGCGACCATCACATAGGTCATAAAGCTGACATTGGTCAGTTCGGGCAATTGCGCCATAAAGATCAAAATCGCCAGCGCGTTAACAAACCCGGTCATCACCGATTTGGACACAAACGTCATCAGATTGCCCAGACGCAGCACACCGGCAATCATTTGCAGCACACCGGCCAAAACCGTTGCGGCCAGCAAGTAATCAAGTCCGTGATCGCGGACAAGCGCGCCCATCAGAACAGCCGTGGCCGCAGTCGCCGCCGAAATCATGCCCGGACGCCCGCCAAAGATCGCGGTGATCACAGCGATTGAGAAGGACGCATAAAGCCCGACTTTGGGATCAACCCCGGCAATGATCGAAAAGGCGATGGCCTCTGGAATAAGGGCCAGTGCAACAACAAGGCCCGAAAGCACATCGCCGCGAATATTGCCAAGCCATTCAGCCCGCAAACGCGGTAGAAAATCGCTGTTCACAGAAAATCTCCGTATCCGTAAGCCCACTGTTTTCACGGGGGTGTCCGCGGGGCTGGAATGTCATCAGGGGGTAGATGCAAAACCCGTCAGCCAAGATCATCATCGGCGACTAGGTGTTGTTACCGTCCTTACGTGCGTGGTGCTGCATGGCAGCAGGCTGTACCTATACCAATTTGAACATAAGCACAACCGCGAGGACCTGCGCAGTATTGCCGGTTTCATCTGTTCAAACCGGGGCATAAACGAAAAAACCCGCCGACAATGCGGCGGGTTTTGCAGGCCATTTGGCCAAAGTTTTGGGTTGAAAACCTATCAGGTACCTTAGCGGTTCTGACGGTTATCAATCAGGTCATCGACAACGCCCGGATCGGCAAGGGTCGATGTGTCGCCCAGCTGATCATATTCGTTGGCGGCAATTTTACGCAGGATACGGCGCATGATTTTGCCCGAACGGGTTTTTGGCAGGCCCGGCGACCATTGCAGGTAATCGGGGCTGGCAATTGGGCCGATTTCCTTGCGGACCCATTTGATCAGTTCCATCCGAAGTTCTTCGGTCGGTTCCTCGTCAGCATTCAGCGTCACATAAGCATAGATGCCCTGACCCTTAATGTCATGGGGAACACCCACCACGGCGGCCTCGGCCACTTTGGAATGGGCGACAAGCGCGCTTTCAACTTCGGCGGTACCCATGCGGTGACCCGAAACGTTGATCACGTCATCAACACGGCCCGTGATCCAGTAATAACCATCTTCATCCCGACGTGCGCCATCACCGGTCGTATAGACGTTGGCAAAGGTGCTGAAATAGGTCTGGATAAAGCGTTCATGATCGCCGTAAACCGTGCGCATCTGACCCGGCCAGCTATCCTTGATCACAAGATTGCCATCGGTGGCCCCGTCAAGTTCCTTGCCCTCGTTATCCAAAAGGGCCGGTTCAACGCCAAAGAACGGCAAGGTTGCCGAACCCGGTTTCAGGTCGGTCGCCCCTGGAAGCGGTGAAATCAGGATGCCGCCGGTCTCGGTTTGCCACCATGTATCAACAATCGGGCAGGTGCCCTTGCCGACATGCTGGTTATACCATTCCCATGCTTCTGGGTTGATCGGCTCGCCCACGGAACCAAGGATACGAAGCGACGACAGGTCGGCCTTGTTGACCCAGCTTTCGCCTTCGCGCATCAGGGCACGGATCGCGGTCGGTGCGGTATAGAAAATGTTGACCTTGTGCTTTTCACAAACCTGCCAGAAACGCGATGCGTCTGGATAGCTTGGCACACCTTCAAACATAAGGGTCGTGGCACCATTGGCCAGCGGTCCATAAACGATATAGCTGTGACCGGTCACCCAACCGACATCGGCGGTGCACCAGTAAATATCGCCTTCATGGTAATCAAAGACATATTGGTGGGTCATCGATGCATAAACGAGATACCCGCCAGAGGTATGCAAAACGCCCTTTGGCTTGCCGGTTGAACCCGATGTGTACAGCACAAACAGCGGGTCTTCGGCATTGACTTCGGTCGGCGGGCAATCGGGGGACGCGGCGTCGCAAACTTCGTGATACCAAACGTCGCGCGCATCGTTCCATGCAACGTCTTTGCCGGTGCGTTTAACCACAACCAGCTTTTCAACCGATTTGACACCCGGATGTGACAGCGCTTCGTCGGCATTGCGTTTAAGCGGGATCGCCCGCCCGCCGCGCAGACCTTCGTCAGACGTAATCACGACTTTCGCGCCGCAATCTTCAACACGTCCAGCAAGCGCCTCGGGCGAGAATCCGCCAAACACGATGGAGTGGATTGCACCGATGCGCGCACAGGCCAACATGGCAACGGCGGCTTCGGGGATCATCGGCAGATAAATGACAACGCGATCACCCTTGCCAACGCCCATGGATTTAAGCGCATTGGCAAATCGGCAGGTGCGCTCATGCAGGTCGCGATAGGTGATGTTTTCGGAAACATTGGGATCATCACCTTCGAAGATGATGGCCGTTTGATCACCGCGTTTTTCCAGATGACGGTCAAGACAGTTGGCCGAAACGTTCAGCGTGCCATCTTCGTACCATTTGATGTAAAGGTCTTTGGCGTCATAGCTGACATTTTTGACGGTGGAATACGGCTTCATCCAGTCAATGCGCTTGCCATGTTCGCCCCAGAAACCTTCCGGGTCCTCAATCGACTGTTTGTACATCGCGTCATATTTTGTTTTGTCGATCAGGGCATTTTTCGCGATGTCGTCGGGGACGGGATAAACGTTCGCAGACATATGTGGCCTCTTGTTCGTTTCCTGTTGTCTGTACGTTCGTATCGAACACCCGCCCGCTTAAGATTTGGTGGCTTGGGCCGATACGATATTCCGGTGCGGTTCAGGGTCAGACCCTTTGCGGATATGGCCGTTCCATAACGGCCCATGAGCATGGCAAACCTGATCCTGTCGCTTAGCGCCCTATGCTAGTGCGCCGAGGGTCTTGATGGAATACAACTTAAGACGGGGGCAAAATGCCAAACGAACGGCAGATTGCTTTTTCAAGATCCATCTTATCGCTGCCCGGGTTGCCTGTTTTGGGATGCGGCGGTGGGGACCCGTGCGGCAGAGAATGCTGTATCCGCGATATGTTATTGAAATGTAGTTCCAATTTCCAACATCGCCAGTTCCAACTGCACAAAAGAATTCGGTAATTTTAGGGCGCACTGGCGTGGTGTGTTTTGGAATTGACCGAATAAAACAGATGCAAAGACGCCAGGTGGCTCTTAAATACTCGCGCAATTGACCCAATCCACTTTGTTTTAAAACATCATCAAAGGCCCGAACATGACCCAAACCGATCTGATTTCGCCGGTGGCGGTTTTTGATGCCGGCATCGGAAGCTATTCGATTGTTGCGCGGATTCGTGAAAAATGGCCCCAAAAAGACATCGTCTATTTGGCCGACCGTGCGAGCTTTCCGTATGGGCGCAAAGATTCGGACGAACTTGGGCAAGTGATGTTGCGGACCATCCATTTTTTGGAAGGCTATCATCCAGCGAGTATCGTCATTGCGTCCAATGCCCCGTCGATCATGGTACTTGAAACGATCCGCAACAAAGTGAAGACGCCACTTGCAGGTGTGACACCGCCGCTTGCCGAAGCGATTGAAAAGTCCAAGACAGGGCATGTTGCCATCATGGGGGTTCAGTCGTTGGTGGAAAGCGTGATGTTTGCCGATTTCATTGCCCCCTTTGCGGGGCAAGCAACGGTTTCCGGCCTTAATGCGTCACCCGCGATTGATCATGTTGAAAATGGCGATTTCCTGTTTAAGCCAGATGTGACTCAGGCAACGGTTGATCGACTGGTGTCAGAAATCCGGGCTGCCGATCCGTTGATCGATGTGCTGACACTTTCCAGCACTCACTTGCCATGGTTGCGCGACTATTTTGAACGTGCCGCGCCAGATTGCATTTTCCTTGATCCGGCAGATGCCATGGTCGAACAGCTTGATATTGGTCCGATGGGACATGGAAAGATCCATGCGATTGCGACCGAGGCGCCTGGCTATGAGATTGCTGAATTTGAGCGGATGCTTGCGCGTATTGGTGTTGATCTGACCCTTGAAAAAGTAAGCTTTTAAAATCTGATTTTTGGGGATCTCCTTAACATCGGGGGGATCCCTTTTGATTGTTCTGCCAAGTGTCTGGTCTGTTGTCTGGATTTAAGAGAACAAAACAGATACAACGATACCAATTGATATCAAACGGTGGGAATTATGGATCCGATTTCTCTTGCAGCGGGCGCCATTGCGGCGTTGGTCGTCGCACTGATTTTTAGTGTGCTGATGGTCAAACGAACCAAAGAAGCCGCGATGGCCGAGGCAGAGTCGCGGACAGCCTTGCTTAATGCGCAACTCGAACAGGCCGATGTGACCCGGCGTGAACTGGCGTCTGAATTGGCTGTGATGCGTGACAAGCTTTCCGATGCTGCCGAAAAACGTGCGATTGCCGAAACAACGGCCCAGCGCGTGCCGTCGCTTGAGGCCGAGATGAAAGAACTGCGTACGGTTCTCGATCATTGGCGCGAAAAGGGGTCGGAACTTGAAACCGCGTTGGAAAAAGAACGCGAAGCCGCGGCTGAAAAGCTTGCGATGCTTGAAGATGCCAAAACCAAGCTGCTTGATAGCTTTAAGGCCCTGTCGTCCGATGCGCTTAAGGTCAATAATGACGAGTTCATGAAGCTGGCGCGCGAAAACTTTTCACGCCTGCAAGAAGGTGCCAAAGGCGACCTTGAAAAACGTCAGCAGGCAATTGACGGCATGGTTAAGCCGATCCGTGAACGGCTTGAAGCATTTGATACCAAGGTCAACGAGCTTGAGAAAAACCGCAAGGAAGCCTACGGCGAATTGCGTGAGCAGGTCGGGACTTTGGTTCAATCGCAAACCAAGCTGACCAAGGAAACCCAAACACTAAGCTCCGCATTGCGGTCCAGTTCGTCAGTATCAGGCAAATGGGGTGAATTGCAGCTGCGCCGGATTGTTGAACTGGCCGGGATGCTTAAGCATTGCGACTTTGATGAACAGGTTCATTTCAATACCGACGAAGGCGTTCAGAAACCCGATATGGTCATTCACCTCCCCGGTGGAAAGAATATCGTGGTCGATGCCAAGGCCCCAACATCGGCCTATCTTGAGGCGATTGACGAAAAATACGACGATGACCGCCGCGAAGCCTTGATGGGCACCTATGTGACCAACGTGCGCAAAGTAATCGCGGAGCTTTCGAAAAAATCCTATTGGAAGTCGGTAGATAGCCCGGAATTTGTCGTGCTGTTCCTGCCCGGTGAAAGCTTCTTTTCCGCCGCCCTTGAGCGGGACCCGCGCCTGATCGAGGATAGCTTCCGCGATGGGGTTATTTTGGCGACCCCGACCACCTTGCTCGGCTTGCTTAAGGCTGTTTCATATGGCTGGCGTCAAGAAGCCTTGGCCGAAAGTGCCCGCGATATTAGTGAAATCGGTTTGCAGCTTTATGATCGTTTGGCGGTCCTTGCCAAGCATTTCTCATCGATGGGCAAATCGCTTGAAAGCACGGTTAAGCATTATAACAAAACGCTTGGCTCGCTTGAGGGGTCGGTTCTTGTTTCAGCACGCAAACTAAAAGAAAAGCACATCGTTGCTGATGATCGCATGATCGAAGAACCCGCCGCGTCCGAAACCCATGTACGCGAAATCACCAAGATGGAGCTGTTGGGCGGCCCGGAAGACGCAAGCGGCGCTGAAATTGGCGACGAAACCACCAAGGATTAAGCGCGAAACGGGCGCTAAAAACGCCCCAAACCACGTTTGCCCATACATAATGTGGGACGGCTGATCAGATGGTTTGGGGCAGTTTGCTTGACTTGAGGTTGGGGAAACCTTATCTCGAAGCGCGAAATTCGCTATAATCGTAAGATCAACACCGTTTTAAAAACTGCTCGAAATCGGATCAAAGACCCATGGCCCTGCGTGAAATTCTTATTATTCCAGACCCGCGCCTTAAGAAAGAGTGCGACCCGGTCGAAGAGGTGAATGATGAGATCAGAGAGCTTCTTAACGACATGCTTGAAACCATGTATGCCGCGCCGGGCATCGGTTTGGCCGCACCACAGATTGGTGTGATGAAACGCGTGATCGTTTTGGATGTTTCCGATGACAAGGAAAAGCCAGAGCCGCTTAAAATGGTCAATCCGGAAATCATCTGGGAGTCCGAGGATACCTCGGTCTATCAGGAAGGTTGCCTGTCGATCCCAGAGCAATATGCAGATGTTGAGCGCCCGATTGAAGTGGGTGTGCGCTATCTTGATGAAAACGGTAAAGAGCAGGAAATCGAAGCTGATGGGTTGCTGTCGACCTGCATCCAGCATGAAGTCGATCACCTTGATGGTATTCTGTTCACCGATTATCTGAGCGCGCTAAAACGCAATATGATCCTGAAAAAGGTTCAGAAGCTTCAGAAAAGCAAAAAGTCTGCCTGACACCATCTGTCAGATGTCGCTACATGTTACGAAGGGCCGGGTTTCCGGCCCTTTTATTTTGTCGGGTCTTTAATCTTGGCGGCATCCAGACCCACGATCCAGCCTTCGCGGGTGTTAATGGCTGTGGCGGTGGGCAGGTTTTCGGCGCGTTTTCCCTCGGCAATCATGATCAACCCCATCAGGCCAATCAGCGCGTCAAACGCATCATCCTTGCCCTGACCCGGGGCAAATCCGTCTTTGATGTCGTCAAAAACGGCGGGCAGGATTTCAATGCCGTGATCCGTTGCAATGTTATGCACCGATGCGACCGCTTCTTTGCGGCTTTCCTGTTTGGATTTGGTCAAGGATGTCAGACCAAGCCAGCCATAAACTTCCCCCGGATAGGTTTCGATCACGGTCACACCGGGCTTTGCCGTACAGGCGGCAAGATCACCAGAAAACGGCCAGATGTTAAAGCCATCCTGATAACCGGGAATGATCAGGTTTTTCAGGCCATGTAACATCGCCTTGCCAACTTGATTGGCACCCAGCGTCCAAAAGGACGGGCAGGCCGCCGCGCGATCAGTTGTTGCGCGTTCGCAGTGTCGATACAGCTGATCAAACCGCGAAAGCCCAAGGCCGCGCACAAGGTGATCGCGCGTCACACTGCCCTTTACCCCGGATGCGGCGGGATAAAACGGGCGCTTAACACTGATCTGTTCAGCCGTTTTACAAACGTCAAAGAATTCCTGCCAATCAGGCGTGCGCATCAGTTCCAAAAGGTTTGCGAAGCTATCCACACCTGCGGAGTCGAACCAGTAACGGGCAAACCCAATCGGCATGTCCAAGCCAAGCCAGATGGATTGAGTTTTGGCGGCGTGGTTTAGGCCATGACGAAATTGATTAAGCATCCCAACCGGTTCAATCGCATGGATTTGCCATCCGGTATCTGTGCGGCGGGCCTTGGCGACCCAGCGGCCGGTGGCTGAGATGCTCCAGTCGGCATGCCAGATATGGTCGACAGTATATTTGCGGAGTTTGGCGCAGGCTTGGCTTGTCATTTGATCAAGATAACGCCAAATTGCCGCCAAGCGATTAAAAATACGCAACGGATACGACCGAAGCACCACCGACATGACGATGAATGGACGCATGACATGACCAAACTGCGCATTGCCTTTATGGGAACCCCGGATTTTGCCCTTGTGGCGTTAAAGGATCTGGTTGCAAGCGGGCATGACGTTGTCTGTGTCTATTCACAGCCGCCACGTCCGTCTGGCCGCGGGCAAAAGGAAACGCCAACCCCGGTGCATGCCTGGGCGCAGGAACAGGGGATCGAAGTTAGAACGCCGGTTTCATTGAAATCCGACGAAGCCAAGCAGGACTTTGCCGACCTTGATCTTGATGTGGCGGTGGTCGCGGCCTATGGCCTGATCCTGCCAAAGGCGATTTTGGATGCGCCCAAATATGGCTGCTTGAACATTCACGCGTCGCTTTTGCCGCGGTGGCGCGGTGCGGCCCCGATCCAGCGGGCGATTTTGGCCGGCGATGCGGCGACGGGTGTGACCATCATGCAGATGGATGTCGGCCTTGATACCGGCGATATGCTGTCGGTGGGGGAAATTCCGATTACGGCGGAAACGTATGCCAATGGCCTGCATGATGATTTGGCTGCCCTTGGCGGAACCATGATTGTCGATGCACTGGCAAAACTGCAAAGCGGCGACTTGACCCCGGTGAAGCAACCCGAAGACGGCGTGACCTATGCCGCAAAGTTGGAACGCGCAGAGGCCAAACTTGATTTCAATGAGGATGCCGCCGCGCTTGAACGTAAAATTCGCGCCTTTACGCCGTGGCCGGGGGCCTATTTTGAACTGGGCAAGGAACGCATCAAGGTGCAGGCCGCCGAGGTGATAGACCAATCCGGCCCGGTCGGCGAAATTCTGGATGACACGCTGACGATTGGTTGTGGCACTGGTGCGCTGCGCCCGACCCGCATTCAGCGCCCCGGCAAGGCGGTGATGGATGCCGATGCGGTGTTGCGTGGCTATGACAAGCTGGCAAAGGGGGTCAAGCTCGGCTGATGGCAAAAACTGCGACGCATATTGCGACAGATACGGTCGGTGATTTGACGATCCGGCCCGCCTTTAACCGCGATGGCGATGGCATCGCCGATCTGATTGCGCTGGTCTTTGCCGATTATCCGGGCTGTTTGTTTGACCGTGCGGGCGAATTTCCCGAACTCGATGCGATTGCCGATGATTTCAAATCCGATGATGGCCGGATCTGGGTGGCGGTGGATGCGACAGACCGGGTTATGGGCTGTTTCGGTGTTAAGTATGATGCCAGCGCCAACGAGGCCGAATTGCACAAGGTCTATCTGCATCCCTTTGCACGCGGGCAAGGCATGGCGCAACAACTGCTGGCCAAGGCGTTGGCATGGCTGGGGCAGACCCATCCCGATTGTGAAACCGTGATGCTGTGGACCGATACGCGCTTTGAAGCCGGCCATCGTTTTTACGAAAAATGCGGCTTTGCCCGAACCGGGGAAAGCCGCATTCTTGATGATCTAAGCCAATCCTCGGAATTGCAGTTTCGCTTTGATTTTAGCGCCTATCAGCAAGCGCTGACGTTTTAGGACTTTAACCTTCCCGCTATTTGTCGACATCGTGGACGGTTGTGGATGTATCGGTGGTGCCGTCACTGTTGCGGCGAACGGCACGCGCATCGCGGAAGCCAAGCTCCCACGGTGGGACCGGGGTGAATTTCTCGGCCAGGAAGTCGACAAAGGCACGGACCTTGGGCGACAGGTGGCGTTTATGCGGATACACCGCCGAAATCCACGCCTGATCATGGACATATTCGGTCAAAACCGGCGTCAGACGCCCGGCGCGAATGTCTTCATGCACCAGATATTCGGCCAAACGCGCCATGCCGAGACCGGCGACAACCGCCTCGTGGAGCACGTCACCGTCATTGGCAGAGAAGGAGCCCTGAGCCCTGAACGATACATGGCCATCCGGGGTTTCGAAATGCCAGTCATTGAAGCTTTCGCGCGATGACAGATGCAAACAGTTGTGGTTTTCAAGTTCCTGAGGCTTGCGCGGAATACCGTTCTTTTCGAGATATTCCGGCGATGCGACGATCATGCGGCGGTTGACCGCATATTTACGCGCAATCAGCGATGAATCCTCGAGCGCGGACAGACGAATGGCAAGGTCATAGCCATCGTTGACAAGATCGGTGAATTTATCATCAAGCGTCAATTCAATGCGCACATCGGGATAGCGCGCCAGAAATTCCGGGATCAGCGGTACGACCTGCATTTTCGTAAACGCGACCGAGGCATTAATCCGCAAGGTGCCGCGCGGGGCGGCATAAAGCTGGGTTACGACTTCTTCGGCTTCTTCGATCTCAGTCAGGATCGTGCGCGCACGTTCGTAAAAGGCGCGGCCTTCTTCTGTCAGGCTAAGCTGACGGGTGGTGCGCATCAACAGACGCGCACCAAGGCGGTCTTCAAGGCGCGATATGTATTTTGAAACAGCTGACGGCGACAAGCGCATTGTCCGGGCTGCAGCCGAAAAGCTCCCCTCTTCGACAGCATGGACAAAGATTTCCATTTCAGCAGCGCGATCCATATCTCGACGATCCTATTTATGACGTTCTTTCACAAGTAATGTGCATATTGAGGGAATTCTCTTTCGCCGTAAAGGAAATTAGATTGGGTTCATCGAAAGCGACGGGGTCGTCGCACAAACCGAATTATCAGGAGGTCATCATGGCCACTTACGAAGAAATCACCACCCGTTACATCTCAGCCACCGAAATCGAAGCTGGCGTACGTAAAGGTCAGCAGCTCCGCGCTGAGTTCGTCGGTAACTTCTTCCGTAACCTGTTCAAAGGGTCGGATCAGGTTTCGGGTTCGAAGCATCCGGCAGGCACCGTTGGTGGTGCTGCCTAATCAGCTTGTCACGGTTGAGCGCCGATTGATTTCCTCCCCAAGAGGTGCTCCCGCAAGCTGATCTACTTTTACTATCTAGCGTCTTCCTCCCTATTTGACGCTGTTTTCCCGACTGGCCCGGTCACTTTTGTGATCCGGGCCATTTTTTTGTCCACGCTTCAGACGTTGCGTCACTTATGATGACTGGCGATCTGGCGATCTGGCGATCTGGCGAACGTTCGTGGTTTATGACCGCGTCGGGCTGGTGACGCCGGGTGGCTCGTAAAAGCCCGGGCGTTCAGAGATCCACGACAACACCGTAATGATGCCAAGACCGGCAATGGTCAGTCCCAGCATGACCTCAATCGGTATGTTGGCGGCAAACATCCAGCCATATATCGCCGGACCAATTGCCGATGCCAGCACCATGACCGAGGTCATATTGCTGCGCACCGCACCGATTTCATCCATGGGGACAAGTTCCGGGATAATGGCGGTGCGAAGCGTTGTGGCAAATCCGGTCGTGATGCCGACCAATCCCATATAAAGCAAAATCATCACCGGATGATTGCCCAGTGTTAGCAACAAAACCCCGACCATCACCGGGACTAAATGCCATGGGAAAAGACGACGGGCGGAATATCTGTCAATCAAGGGCCCGCTGCCAAAGGCGCCAAGTACGGATGTGATGGCAAAGACGGTAAACCCGGCAGCAAACCAGCCAAGATCAATGCCCTTGTGACTGGCAATTGCCCCTTGATGGAAAAACAGGGCCGTCATCACCATCGGCTGTGCGGCCAGCATGGGCATACAAAACCAGATATAGAGCGATCGAAACAGACGTGGATGGCTGCTGTGGCCCGCCGAATCCGAGGCAGTGCTGTCTGCCGCGTCGGTGTCATCGGCCGTTTGCTTGGGGGCGGCATTGGCGGGTTCGGTTTTGGAGGGGGCATCGCGAAACCGTTTGTCTGATCGGATCAACCAAATCGCAAGCGGGACCATAATGATAATAATAAACGCGCCAGCCACCCCATAGGTATATCGCCAGCCAACAAGCGCGATCAGGGCCAGAAGGGTGGCGGGTAAAACCGCCTCGGCCAAGGGAAAGCCGAAACTGGCAATCGCAAGGGCGCGTCCGCGATGGCGATCAAAATAGCGCGCAATCCCGGTCATGCTGACATGGCTCATTAAACCCTGACCGGCAAGACGCAGGACAAACAAGGCTGCAATCAGCATCCAGACATTTGGCGCAAACGCAATCATCGCACAGCCAATTGCAAGCAAGACCATGCTCGCAACACTGTAAGACAGAATGTCGACCTTATCGATCCAGCGCCCAACCACAGGCAAACACAGCGCACTGGCAATCGTGATACCGGCATAGATATTGGCAAACTCGGTTTCGTTTAAGGCCAAGCTTGCCGAAATGAACGGCACGAAAAGCGCGATCAAAAAGGTCTGCCCGAACGATGATCCGAAGCTGTGCAGCGCGCCAAAGGCTAGTTGCCGTGGGGCTTGGCGAAGCAGAAAGATGAATTGCATGAGGATTCTAGCAGACGGTTTGAGGTGACGTTAAATAGTATGAGGAATACTATGGGTCGAAAATCGACCTGTCTAGTGCCCGGTTGGGTAGGGCTTGTGCCTGAAACGAAAAATGCCCGCAAGCATCAAACTTGCGGGCATTTTGGAAGATGGCTTTAGGTGGCCCTAACTTGTGGCGACGGCCGGTGTTGGGCCGTTCTTTTTGCCTTTCCACCAGTTCAGACCAAGAACCACCAGAAGGACAATCGTCCCGGCAATCTCAGCCCGAAGATCAGGCCAGAAGACACCAATGGTGGCCGGAACAATCACAATGCGTGAAATGATGTCCATATGGGCAAACAAGTAACCTTCAAGTGCGGAAGCAAAAGCAACAAGGCACAAGATGGCGGTGAAACCGGTCCAAAGCACGATCTGGATGGATCCGCCTTCGATGATTTCCGGGTTAAACACCATGAATGCCGGAATAAGATACAGGCCCTTGGCAAATTTCCACGCCTGGAAACTGGTTTCCATGGGATTGGCGTTGGCGATGGCAGCCCCCGCAAAGCCCGCCAGCGCAATGGGCGGTGTCACGTTACTATCCTGCGAATACCAGAACACGACCAGATGCGCGATCAGAAGCGGAATGCCAAATTCGTTCGACAAAGCCGGACCAACCAGAACGATCAGAACGATATAGGATGCCGTAACCGGCAAACCCATACCAAGGATCAAGCTGGCAATCAGAACCAGAACCAGTGCCAGAACAATGTGGCCACCTGAAAACGCAATCATCATCGATGAGAATTTCAGGCCAAGACCCGTCAGACCCACAACGCCGACGATGATGCCGGCAACCGCACAGGCCATGCTGACCGCAACCGCGTTTTTGGCACCAAGTTCAAGGGCGGCAAGGGTGATTTGAATGCCCTTAACAATCGCTGCTTTCAGGGCATCATGGTTGCGCGGTTCGCCTTTTTGGGGCGCGATAAAGAAGAACCAAATTGCATAGCGAAGGGCGGCAACCGCCATGACGGAAATGATTGCCCAGAACCCAACACGCATGGGCGAGATGTTGATCACCAACAGGTAAATCAAAACCCCAAGCGGCAAGATAAACTGCCAGCCTTCTTTAAGGACCTGTTTCCAATCTGGAAGTTCTTCGACCGGCATGCCGCGCATACCGTTCTTAAGCGCAACAATGTGGACAAACAGATAGACCGTGCCGAGATACAAGATGGCCGGGAAAATCGATACCATCACGATGTCGAGATACGGCACCTGGGTATATTCCGAAATCAGGAACGCACCAGCGCCCATCAGCGGCGGGGTGATTTGCCCACCCGTTGATGCCGCGGCCTCAATCCCGCCGGCCTGTGCCGGGCGATAACCAAGGCGTTTCATCAGCGGAATGGTAAAGGCACCCGTGGTCACAACGTTGGCAATGGCCGACCCACTGATTGACCCCATGCCAGCCGATGCCAAAACAGCGGCCTTTGCCGGGCCACCGGGCTTTTTGCCCGTGGCGGCATAGGCCATATCGATAAAGAATTTACCCGCACCAGTGACTTCAAGGAACGCGCCAAACAGCACGAACATGAAGATATAGGTCGCTGCAACCCCCATCGGCAGGCCGTAAATGCCTTCCTGGCCGAGGTAAAGCTGCCCGACAAGGCGGTCAACATCCGCCCCACGGTGCGCCAAAATACCAGGCAACCATTCGCCAACCCATGGCAACGAACCGCGCGGCCCCGACAGGGCATAGACAATGGCGACAATGCCAATAACGGTCATGCCAAGGCCAACCGCACGGCGGCTTGCCTCCAGCACGGTGACGGTGGCGATGATGCCGATGATCAGGTCGGTTTCGCTCCAGAATCCGGCGCGGTTGAAAATCGCATCAAGGAAGAATGACAGATAAAAGCCGGTGGTAAAGGCACCCGCCAAAAAGGCGATATCAATAATCCAGCCCAGCACGCCGCGTTTCTTGTCGCCGCCAAAGGCGGGGAACATCAAGAAGGTCATGAACATGATGAACGCCAGATGGATGCTGCGCTGATAAAACAGGCCCAGCGGTTCAATCCCCGCGGCATACATCTGGAAAAGAGACAGTGCGATCGCAACAACAGAAATTGTCATCACAACAAATTTCGGCTGTGGCAGTCTGTTGGCCATGGATGGCAGTGGTGCCGGTTCAGACATGAAACTTATTCCCCGGTATCAAGGCGGATGGTGACACGGGTGTGTTCAGCCATCTTTGAAAGATATATTTCGTCACCATCGGTTGTGACGATGCGATGGTCGACAGCAAGACTGCCGACACGCAGGGCATAGGCATTGCCCGGCACAGGTTCGTCGATATCCTCAATCCAATAGCCACCACCTTTGGCACTGGTCAGGATTCCACGCCCCGGATAATGGCCAAGACCTGCGGCAAAATCGGGTTGATAGGCACGGTGAAGAACCATTTTCCCCAGATCATCGACATAACAGTCAATGACCCCATCGCCGGTGACCGAGTGATTCCAATAAAGGCACCAGCCGGTTTGGCGGGGAATGGATGTTTGGGCCAAAACGGTTCCGTCATCCGCAATGACCTTAAGCTGGTCGTTTACGGTGCCCGGAATGGTTTCGACGTGGCGGGACGGGCCCGCACAGGCCGACAGAAGAATGGTAAGGGCGGCCAATGCTGGCCGCCCCCAATTTAGCGAAATCATGGATAAAGCTTAGGCGGAATCGGTGAACCGGTTTCTTCGTAGAAACGAAGCGCACCCGGATGCATCGGAATCGGGGTGGAGTTCAGCGCGAAGTCAACGGTGGTATCGTTGGCTGCCGGGTGAATGGCGATCAGTTCATCAACATGCTCAAACAGGGCTTTGGTGATCTGATAAGCCAGTTCGTCGTCCATTTCGGCATTCACGAACAGAACGTTCGGGGTCGATACGGTGTTAACCGGTGCTTCCACGCCTTCATAGATGCCTTTGCGCAGCGCATAAGGTGCGAAGGTCGGTTCGGCATCAAGCGACGCAACGATTTCCTCGTCGGTCAAGCCGATCAGCTTGATATCGCGGGTGGTTGCAAGGTTAAGGATCGAGCTGGTCGGTGGGCCAACGCTCCAGAAGCCGGCATCGATGTCGCCATCACGCAGGGCATCTGCCGTTTCGTTGAAGTTCAGGCGCTGTTCTTCGATGTCGTCATAAGAGATGCCATTGGCTTCAAGGACGGTTTTGGCCGAAACTTCGGTGCCCGAACCCGGTGCACCAACAGAGACGCGCTTGCCTTTAAGGTCGGCAAGGCTGTTGATGCCGCTGTCGGCCATGGTCACGATCTGAACGGCGTTCGGATAGATCGATGCCAGTGCGCGCACGTTATCAAGGGTGCGGCCTTCGAATTTGCCAGTGCCTTTGAAACCGGCATAGACGGTGTCAGCAAGACCAATAGCAATGTCACTGTCGCCACGGGAAATCAGACCCATGTTTTCAACAGATGCGCCGGTGACTTCGGCAACGGCGGTTGAACCGTCTACATATTTGGTGATCAGTTCGGCAAGGCCACCACCGTACGGGTAATAGGTGCCGCCGGTGCCGCCGGTTGCGATGGAAAGCTGTTGGGCCGATGCGGGTGCAGCGGCGAGAATCATGGCTGCGGCTGCTGCTGAAAGCAGATTACGTAGCTTCATGGTAGTCCTCCCTTATTAAACACGCGTTTCGTCGTTACGGACAAAAGATCATCGTCAAATGATGGATCTTTGGGTTCAAAATCGGCCCTTTTGAAAGGCCTGTTATTTTTGGATTTCAATCGTAAAATCGAAAAATCCTGCGATTTGTGCACAAAGTGCCGCAGCATTCCGATCGATCCCAGAAAACCGGCTGTATCGCCGTTCTTAACCGGGCAATCGGTGAAATCTTTTGGAAAATGAAATGAACAATAGCCAAAAAGCGCAGCGTCCAAATTGGACGTGTTGCCATTCTTCTCCCTTTGTTTTTTTTCATTTTATCATTTTGGTACTCGAATGTGCAATGTGTATGCCAAAGAACAGAATTAAAATTTATCTTTTAAATTCAATTGTTTAATAAAGTGCCGCATTGCGAATAAGCGGATAGTTGCCGATGCTGCCGGTTTAGTCGGCGGATTTCCGCTTATGTGTTGCGTGCATTCGTTTGCGCGCAGGGGCTTTTGGGGGGCTTAATCGTATCGGATTCGGTCGCCTACGCAGTTTGGTCGCGGCGGATGTTTAGTTTCTTCATTTTCTCGTTCAGTGTCCGCCGTGGAATATCGAGTTCTTCCATCACGGATTTAACGTTGCCGTTATGGCGATCCAGCGCATCCCGAATCAGGCGTTCTTCGAAATGTTTAACCTGATCTGCCAGGGCAAGGGCGTTTGATACTGATCCTTGGGGCTCAAAGCCGCCCTTAAACAGGCGCTGAAATCTTTCTTCTGGCGCGCCGACCAGCAGCACATAGCGTTCGGCAAGATTTTTTAATTCGCGGACATTGCCCGGCCATTCATGTTTTGTCAGTTGACCGAACAAGGCCGGGCTGGGCCGGTCATAGGGACGTTCAAACCGTTCGGCGGCGCGTTCGGCGAAAATATCAAACAAAAGGGTGATGTCGTCCGTACGATCGCGCAAAGGTGCGATGGGCAGTTCAAACGTATTGATCCGAAACAGCAAATCCTCGCGGAAGGTGCGCGCAGAAACAGCATCGACCAGGTTTTCGTTGGTCGCACAAATCAGACGAAAATTGACTTTGACTGGTGCGTTCGATCCAACCCGCACGACTTCGCGCTGTTCAATGACGCGCAGCAATTTGGCCTGAAGTGCCAAGGGCATGCTTGATATTTCGTCTAAAAACAGCGTGCCCTTATTGGCGTTTTCGATCCAGCCAATACGCTGCCCCGTGGCGCCAGTGAAGGCACCCTTTTCGTGGCCGAACAATTCGCTTTCGGCGGTGCTTTCCGGGATGGCGGCACAATTGACCGCGACGAATTTTTCATCACGCCGTTGGCTTAGATCGTGAATGGCGCGCGCGACCAGTTCCTTGCCGGTTCCGGTTTCACCAGCGACAAGAACCGGCACCTCGGTCCCGGCGATGTTGGCGATTTCTTGCTTAAGGGCCCGCATCGGGATGCTATTGCCGATCAGGCGACCATCAAGATTGCTGAGACTGGAAATATTGGCAATCTGACGCCGCAAATCCCGGTTTTCGATGACGAGCTTGCGCTTTTCAATCGCGCGAATGATGCTTTCGACGATGTCTTTGGGCTCGAACGGTTTTTCGACAAAATCGTAGGCGCCACTTTTCATTGCATCGACCGCCATGGGCACATCACCATGCCCGGTCATGATGATCACCGGGATATCGCGATCACATGTTAGAACCGATTTGGTAAAGGTAATGCCATCCATTTTGGGCATTTTCACATCGGTCAAAATCACGCCGGCAAAATCGGGCGTTATGTCACCCAATGCATCACGGGCATCGGAATAAACCGTGACGTCAAAATCAGACAGTTCCAACCATTGTGCCAGTGAAACGCGCATGGCTTCATCGTCATCAACAATGATGATGTGCGCTCTGCTGGCGGTCGAAGATGTTTGATCGATCGTCACGATGTCTGATCCTTAATCCCTAAGCAATGGCAGGCGGACTTCAAAGCATGCCCCGCCCGATGGTGCGTTATAGGCTTTTATGCTGCCGCCGAAGTCGCGCACAATGCCATATGTGACCGAAAGCCCCAAGCCGACACCTTGGCCCGGTTCCTTGGTGGTGAAAAATGGATCAAACAACAGGGCCAATGCATCATCGCTCATGCCCGGCCCTGTATCGGAAATGCGCATGATTACGGTATCAATGTCTGATGTCAGGTCGATCCGAATGCGTTTTTCGGGGCTGTCGATCATCGCATCAAGGGCATTGCGGATAATATTGACGCAGATTTGCTCGATCCGCACCAAATCGGCCTGAACGCAAAGCGGGCTGTTCGGTTGATTGCGTTCAAGCTGGCAGTTTTCAGCATCCAGCTGCGGCCCCAAAAGCTGCAGGGCGTTATCAAGGGCGACTTTAAGGTCGACCGGTTCCAGAACACCGGTCGATTTGCGCGAAAATGTTTTGAGCTGACCTGTGATCGCGCCCATGCGTTCGGTCAAAGACGAAATTTGCGAAATATTTTGATCAAGCTGCTCTGTCTTGCCGCGTTCGATCATAAGCTTGGCGCTGGCACAAAATGTACGGATGGCGGCGATCGGTTGGTTGATTTCATGGGCGATGGCGGCCGACATTTGCCCCAGTGCGGCCAGTTTTCCCGCCTGAACCAACTCGTTCTGGGTGCCGCGTAATTCGTTTTCGGTTTTGCGGCGTTCGGTGATTTCTTCCTCAAGCCGGGTATTAAGCGCCTGAATGCGTTCGAATTCCAATGCTTCGCGTTGGGAGGCCAGTTTCAATTCACGTTCACGCAAAAACAGAATGATCAACAGGATCAATCCGGAAACAATGACGGTGATTAACATCACCATGCCTTGTCGGGCGGTGACCTCATTCATCGGGGTCAGAAAGAAAATGCGCCAATCGCTGCCGTCTATTTTTTTGACGTCATAAAGGAATTTGTCTGATCCGATGGCAAGGGTGCCGCTACCGTCGGCAATTTGCCCACCGATGTCTAAGCTTTGCAGTTTTTCGTCGGAATATTGCCGGTTGCGGACAATCCGTTCGCGGTTTTGGGCCGAAAGCGGCAACAAGGTGCGATATTTCCAGTCCGAACGACTGGTCATGGTGATCACACCATCCGCATCGGCAACAAATACAACTTCGCCGCCGTCTTGCCAGTTTCGTTCCAGTTCATCGAGTTCAAGCTTTACGACGACGACGCCAATGATCTGGCCATCAATCGGACCGTTGCGTCGGATCGGTGTGGAAATGAACAGGCCGGATCGCCCGGTTGTCACTCCAATCCCAAAAAAGAATCCTTCGGCGCCGGTAATGGATTGCTTGAAATAGGGGCGGAAACTGTAATCTTCGCCGACAAAACTATCTGGGGTGTTCCAGTTGCTTGATGCGATGGTTTTGCCAGATCGATCCAAAACATAAAGTGCCGCCGCGCCGGACCGTTCATTGACCTGTTGTAGATAACGGTCGGCCGTATTGGCATTTCCCAGCCCCGAAACCGCATCAATCACCTGATGGTGGCGCGACACGACGTAAGGCAAATAGCGATACCGGTCGATGGCCGCGCGCAACGAGCTGTCATAAAGCGCAAGGCGGGCCTGTGCGGTTTTTTCCAGTTCACTGATTGTCAGATTGCCGGTCGAGCTCACCGCAAGCCACACGAAAAGCCCGGCAATCATCACCCCGGCCAGGCTGAGCGTTATGCGGCTATAATTGCTTAACCAGTAAAAAATGGATGCCTCCAGGCGGGTTTGGGATCATTTATGCTTTTGGGGCGTTGCAGATCGGTTGGCGGGGCCATATGGGCAATTTCAGACAATATTGCGTGATGGATTGTTATTTGTCCCCGCTTAGGAAAGTCAACTGATACAAGTATGCGTGTTGCGTGCAAAATTTACGAAATACGTAGCCTTATTTATGTCTAATGCGGTTATTTTTTCGCCACATTAGAATGTAAATTGTATAATCATGAGAATTTCGAGCAAATTTTATCTGTCCAAGGGATGAGGTTCAGGTGAGTAAGATCGCACTTGTAGATGACGACCGGAATATCCTGACGTCTGTATCGATGGCGTTGGAAGAAGAAGGATATGAGGTTCTTACATATTCTGATGGATCCGAGGCGTTACATGCCCTGACCAAAGAAGAGCCCGATCTGGCGGTCCTTGATATCAAAATGCCGCGTATGGATGGATTGGAGCTTCTGACCCATTTGCGTAAGAAAACGCAGATGCCGGTGATTTTCCTGACATCCAAAGATGACGAGGTCGATGAATTGACCGGTCTTCGTCTGGGCGCGGATGATTATATCAAAAAGCCGTTTTCCCAGCGTTTGCTGATTGAACGTATTCGCACCTTGTTGCGCCGTTCGGAAATCATGCGTGCGGGTGGCGTACGCCCGAACGGGTCGGACGATGTTGTCCAGCGCGGCGATCTGGTTCTGGATCCGTCGCGCCATATGTGCAGCTGGAAAGGCTTGCACGTGAACCTGACGGTGACCGAATTCCTGCTTATTCAGGCGCTGGCAAAGCATCCGGGCCACGTGAAAAACCGTGACCAGCTGATTGATGCGGCATATGGCGAACATATCTATGTTGATGACCGTACGATTGACAGTCACATCAAACGCCTGCGCAAGAAGTTCCGCGAAACCGATGACGAGTTCAAGGAAATCGAAACCTTGTACGGTGTGGGATATCGGTATCGTGACACAGCCACAGTAGCGGGCTGACACCACGTTTTTCGGGCCGGATTTTGATCCGGCCCGGCTGAATTTGCGGGTTTGAATGAGCGACTTTGCCGCCGACGATAACGACCAAACAACGGTCCAGCACGAAACGCGCACAGCACGTATAGAAGAACGTCATGGGCTTTTTTCCCCGCTGACATGGCGCATTCTGGCTGTGAATGCGTTGGCGTTGTTCGTGCTTGTTGCCGGGATTTTGTATCTTGGCCGTTATAAGCAGGAATTGATCCATTCCGAACTGGAAGCCATGGCGGTTCAGGCGGAAATGTATGCCGCTGCGCTTTCGACGTCAGCGGTCAGCTCCGGGGATGATGCCACCAATCGGGTCAAGCTTGAAGTGGCGCGCGAAATGGTGCGTCGTTTGGTTGGTATTACGGGCGCACGCACGCGCCTTTTTGCGGTGAATGGCAATCTGATTGCCGATAGTCGCAATATCAAGACGTTTGGGGCCGGGGCCATTCAGGCCGAAGAACTTCCCGCCCCTGGCGACGACGACTTTTTCGCCGAAGTTATGCGCAATTTGACTGACGGTTTGCTGGCCCTGTTTGAGGGTGATCAGCCGCTTCCGCTGTATGTTGATCCGCCGGTTGCCAGTGCGGCCGATTACCCCGAAGTCCGGGCGGCTCTTGCGGGATATTCGCGCGGCGTTGTCCGTGTGGATGGTCAAGGGCGCCGGGTCTTGTCGGTATCCGTACCTGTGGCCCGGTTCAAACAGGTTTTGGCATCTGTGATGATGACCAAAAGCGGTGATACGATTGAAACCGCCCTTCATGCGGTGCGGCTTGATATTCTGAAAATCTTTGTCTTTGCCTTTGGCATCACGGTTTTGCTGTCGATCTATTTGGCAGGGGTAATTACGCGCCCGCTTAATCGTTTGGCCCGGGCTGCCGAACGGGTCCGGCGCAGCAAAAACCGCCAGTTCGCCATTCCCGATTTGTCTGATCGCAATGACGAAATTGGCGACCTTTCAACGACCTTGCGTGACATGACCGAAACGCTTTGGGATCGTATGGATGCGATTGAACGGTTTGCGGCCGATGTTGCCCACGAAATTAAAAACCCGCTGACGTCGTTGCGCAGTGCGGTGGAAACCGCCACCCGCCTTAAAGATCCCGAACGCCAACGCCGACTGATGGAAATCATCGCCGAAGACGTGCAGCGCCTTGATCGGTTGATCAGTGATATTTCCGATTATTCGCGTATGGATGCGGAACTGTCGCGCACAGAATCTGAACAGGTTGATCTGCGTCCGTTGCTTCAAACGATCGGCGAACTTTATAACGCCAATCCGGATGGTCCGCGGGTTAAGGTCTCGGTTCCTGAAAATCTGGTGGTCCCGGCCCTTGAAAGCCGTCTGACCCAAGTGTTTAGAAACCTGATTTCAAACGCGATCACCTTTACCCCGGAAGGCGGCGAAGTCCGTGTTCGGGCATGGCGCGATAAAAATCAGGCGATTATCACCGTCGAAGATGATGGTCCGGGGATTCAACCGGGCAAAGAAGAAGCGATCTTTAACCGCTTTTATACCGAACGCCCATCGACCGAAAAGTTTGGCCAGCATTCCGGGCTTGGCTTGTCGATTTCCAAACGGATCATGTCGGCCCATAACGGGGAACTGACCGCAAAGAATCGGACTGTCGATGGTGACGTTAAGGGTGCGGTCTTTACCATTGAATTGCCGCTTGATTGATTGGAAATGATCGGTTTTTGCCGGTTTTCAAAACATCCTGATGGGGCGTGTGCGTTTGGGGTTTGACAAGGCCCCGTCCGCCAAGCATCGTTTTTCATTATGTCCCAAATTCACGCAAATTGTATCCTGATCGGCGCGTATGCCGTTTTGCTGCGCGGTCCGTCAGGTTCTGGAAAATCCAGCTTGTCGCTTCGCCTGATGTCATCGGGTGCGGTGTTGATTTCCGACGACCGAACCGATCTTTGCGCACGCGATGGCCGGTTGATTGCATCCTGCCCGCCGCAAATCGCCGGGCTGTTTGAGGTGCGCGGTATCGGGGTCGTGCGCGGATTTCCAACCAAGGCCGAGGGCGATGTGCGGCTGATTGTTGATTTGGTCGACGATCTGGGCGATATCGACCGTATGCCGAACCCAGAATCCGAGCAGGTTTGCGGGATCGAAATCCCAAAGTGGAAATTTTGTGTTTCTGATCTGGCGGTTGAGGCCAAGATTGGGGTAGCTTTGGCGCTTGCAACGGGTCAGATGCAACTTGAACCGTAGTTCAACAGGAAACCGATTTGCCCAAACGTCCAGAACATCGCGCGACAACGGCGTCAGATCCGGTAGATAAAGAACCGGTAAACTCAGATCGGGCAGATCAGCCCAATGGTGACTTTGTGGATCATACAGATTTCAAAAATCGATTGGTTCTTGTGACCGGGGTTTCCGGCGCAGGACGGACGACTTCCCTTAAAATCCTTGAAGATTTCGGGTTTGATGCGGTGGATAACTTACCGCTTCGACTTTTACCCGCCCTGATTTCCGGCGCCAAGCGCCCCGAACAACCGACCGCCATTGGCCTTGATATCCGAACCCGTGATTTTGGCGTCGATCAGTTTGTGTCCATCATTGCCGAACTTCGTGAACAGCAGGGTGTTGATCCGCTTGTGGTGTTCTTGGATGCGGAAACATCCGTTTTGCAGCGCCGGTTTACCGAAACGCGCCGTCCCCATCCGCTGGCGCATGACAGGCCGCTTGTGGATGCGATCGAGCATGAAAAACGCCTGATGGCGCCGATTGCCGCGACCGCGGACATGACCATTGAAACATCGCGCTTGAAATCAGCCGAACTGCGCAAAATCCTGCAAGACCAGTTTCACATCGGTGAAATCGAAGGCATGTCGGTTTTTGTTAAAAGCTTTTCCTTCCGCCAAGGTGTGCCCGCCGAGGCGGATTTGGTTTTTGACGTTCGCTTTCTGCGCAACCCACACTATGATCCGGATCTCCGTCTTTTGACCGGGTTAAATGATAAGGTGGGGCACTATATTGAAGAAGACCCGGATTTTTCCGGGTTTGTTGATCGGCTTCGGGCGTTGCTCGAGCCGATTTTACCGCGTTATGCCCGTGAAGGTAAAAGTTACCTGACCATCGCAATCGGGTGTACCGGGGGCCAACACCGTTCGGTTTATATCGCACGGATACTAAATGACTGGATTGCCGAACTGGGATATGACGTTCATCTCAGTCATCGTGATAAGCCCGATGAACCGCATTCGGGGGATTGATAACATGGAGAAAACTGCATGATCGGGATGGTGCTTGTCACCCATGGCGATCTCGCGAAAGAGTTCGTATCTGCCTTGCAGCACGTCGTGGGCGAGCAGGATAATGTCGAAGCGGTCTGTATCGGACCCGATGATGACATGGAACAACGTCGTGCGGATATTCTGGCCAGTGTCGAAAAAGTCGACAGCGGCAACGGGGTTGTGCTTTTGACCGACATGTTTGGCGGGACCCCGTCGAACTTGGCTATTTCCATTATGGAACAGGCCCATGTCGAAGTCATCGCAGGGGTAAATTTACCTTTGTTGATTAAACTGGCCTCTGTCCGGGGGGAAGGCACTTTGGCCGAAACGGTCAATGCTGCCCAAGAAGCCGGACGCAAATACATCAACGTCGCATCACGACTGCTGAGCGGCGAAGAATAAGACGAAGATAAAAATCAGGGCCGGGCGCATGGCTAACGCGTGTCCGGCCAGTTGGGGTTAGGCTGGGGCTTTGGCCGGGAATAGCGCGGGGACATACATGGCGCAGACGGAAAAACGCATTTTAACAATAAGTAACCAGCGCGGCCTTCACGCGCGCGCAGCGGCAAAATTTGTTAAACTGGCGGGTGAATTTGAATCGGCGATCATGGTGCGCAACCGTGGTACCGAAGTTTCAGGTGTTTCGATCATGGGGCTTATGATGCTTGCCGCATCAATTGGCACCGAGATCGAGGTTGAGGCCACGGGCCCAGACGCCAAAGAAGCAATTGAAGCACTGACCGTTCTTGTGAATGACAAGTTCGACGAAGAATAAAAAAAGCACCCCTGACGATGATTGGGGGTAAAATGACTTTCGGGAAACAACAAGATAGGTCCTGAACCCCGGTTTGACAGTTCCGCCAAAAGACCCATCGACGCGCAATGACCATGTAACCGCCGACCGCCGTGTGATCACGGGGTTGGGGGCGTCTGGGGGTATTGTTATTGGGCGGGCGTTTGTTTTAAACCGCCAATATGTTCAGGTCAGCCGCAAACCAATTGCCGACGACGCGGTCCAAGACGAAATCAAACGTCTTCATGACGCTGTTGCCGAAAGTATCGATCAGCTTAAACGTTTAAAATCCCAATCGGCCAATGTGGGCGGTGCAGCGTCAGAGGAACTTGGTTTCCTGATGGATGCCTACATTCATATGTTGACCGAATCGCGCTTGGTGCGCGGGGCAGAAGACCTGATTAAATCGCGTCAGCTCAATGCGGTGCATGCGGTCAGCGAAGTGATCGATGTGATTGCCAATCAGTTTTCAGGGATTGATGATCGCTATATCGCGGCACGCGCATCGGACATTCGCGATGTTGGTTTGCGTTTGATGCGCTGCTTGATCGGGGAAACCGATCGTGTGGCCGATATGGCGCCAACCGGATCAATCTTGATTGCCGAAGATGTCAGCCCGGCGGATATGGCCCGGTTTAACCCCGGCCAACTTACCGCCTTTGTCACCGCCCTCGGCGGGGCAGAAGGCCACACCGCAATCATGGCGCGGTCGCTTGGCATCCCGGCTGTCCTTGGTGCGGCAGAGATTATTCGCGGTGTGTCGGGCGGCGATCAAATCATTGTCGATGGCGGACGCGGTGAGGTCATCCTTTCGCCGACTGAGGATGATATTGCGCATTACACCCAACGGCGGGCCGATTGGCTGGCCGCGCGCGATAAATTGGCAAGCCTGCGCGATGTGCCATCGGCCACGCGCGACGGGGTCGATATCGATCTGCATGCCAATATCGAATTACCAATCGAACTTTCCGCCGCCCTTGAAAACGGTGCCAGTGGTATCGGTCTTTTGCGCAGCGAGTTCATGTTCATGAACAAGGACTACCTGCCCGACGAAGACGAACAATATGAAGAACTGGCCGATATCGTAAAGCGGATGGATGGCAAACCGGTCACGATCCGTACCCTTGATATTGGCGGGGAAAAATTGGCGGTCGCGTTGCAAGCCGATATGGGATCTGGGCCCAACCCGGCGCTTGGATTGCGTGGCATTCGATTGTCATTGCGCAAGCCCGAACTGCTTGAAGCCCAGTTTGGCGCAATTTTGCGCGCATCGTTGCATGGCAATGTGCGTGTTTTGATTCCAATGGTGGTCAGCGTTCATGAAATGACGCGCACCCGCCAAATTTACGAGGCGGTGGCAAAACGCCTGCGCAAACAAGGCCACGCCATTCCCGATCAATTACCCCCGCTTGGGGCGATGATTGAAATTCCCGCGGCGGCTATTGCGGTCGATACCTTGGCACGAGAATGCGATTTCTTTGCCATCGGCACCAACGATTTAACCCAATATACGCTGGCGATTGACCGTACCGATGATCAGGTTGCCGGGCTTTTTGATGCGTTGCATCCGTCCGTTTTACGGTTGATCCGCGATGTGATCAAACTGTCGAACGAACGCGATATTCCGATCAGTGTATGCGGCGAAATGGCCGGTGACCCGCGCTATGTGCCGCTGTTTATCGGGTTTGGGTTGCGCAATTTGTCGATGTCGCCGGTGAATTTACTGTTGGTCAAACAACGTTTGCGCCGTCTTGATACGCGCAATTCCAAACATCAGGCCGACCGCGTGATGGAACAATGGGATTCCGCCCGCATTGCGATGATGCTTGATGATTTCAATGATCTTGCGTGAATAAATATCTGCGCGATTTCTTTCCTCATACAAATGATGGTGACCTTTTGATCTTGCTCGACTTTTGTCGGACCAAGGCAAGGCATTGTTTTGCGCACCAAAATTTTACAGAAGAAAACACTTGAAATAGACATAAAGAAATCTTTATATGTCTTCCATCGCAGCCGAGATAACGGCTGCCCAAGAATTTATCAGCGTAACCGTACGGCAGGTGCCATTGCGGCTGCGCCATTTCTGTTTGATTGGAGACGACATGTCGAACTTTACCGATTGCAAGGTCGCAGACATCTCGCTGGCCGAATGGGGCCGCAAGGAAATCGCGATTGCCGAAACCGAAATGCCGGGCCTGATGGCGCTGCGCGAAGAATACGGTTCTGCCAAACCGCTTGCGGGTGCACGCATCGTTGGTTGCCTGCACATGACCATTCAGACCGCTGTTCTGATTGAAACGCTGACCGCGCTTGGTGCGGAAGTTCGCTGGTCTTCATGCAACATCTTCTCGACCCAGGATCAGGCTGCTGCGGCGATGGCTGCTGCTGGCATCCCGGTATTTGCCTGGAAAGGTGAGACCGAGGAAGAGTTTTGGTGGTGCATCGAGCAGACCATTACGGGTCCGAACGGTTGGAAGCCGAACCTCATCCTTGATGATGGCGGCGACGTTACCCAGCTGATCCACGACAAATATCCGGAACTTCTTGAAGACATCAAAGGTCTTTCTGAAGAAACCACCACCGGTGTGCACCGCCTTTACGAAATGGCGAAAAAAGGCACGCTTAAGGTTCCGGCGATCAACGTCAATGACTCGGTCACCAAATCGAAATTCGACAACCTGTATGGTTGCCGCGAAAGCCTGGTCGATGGCATCAAACGTGCAACCGACGTAATGGTTGCCGGTAAAATCGGTGTTGTTGCCGGTTTTGGTGATGTTGGTAAAGGGTCGGCTGCGTCGCTTCGTAGCCAGGGTGCCCGTGTTCTTGTGACCGAAATCGATCCGATCTGCGCATTGCAGGCCGCGATGGAAGGTTACGAAGTCACCACCATGGAAGACGCAGCACCGGTTGGCGATATCTTTGTCACCACCACGGGTAACATCGACATCATCACGCTTGACCACATGCGTGCGATGAAAGACCGCGCAATTGTTTGCAACATCGGTCACTTCGATTCCGAAATCCAGATTGGTTCGCTTAAGAACTACAAATGGGAAAACGTTAAGCCGCAGGTCGACGAAGTCGAATTCCCGGATGGCAAACGTTTGATCGTTCTGGCCGAAGGTCGTTTGGTGAACCTTGGTTGCGCAACCGGTCACCCAAGCTTTGTGATGTCGGCTTCCTTCACCAACCAGGTGCTGGCCCAGATCGAGCTTTGGAAAAACCACGCGAATTACGAAAACAAGGTCTATGTCCTGCCGAAACACCTTGATGAAAAAGTTGCAGCCCTGCACCTTGATCGTCTTGGCGTGAAACTGACCAAGCTTTCGAAAGAACAGGCTGAATATATTGCCGTTCCGCAGGCAGGTCCGTTCAAGCCGGATCATTATCGTTACTAATTGGCATCTGCCAATGTGCATCAAAGCCGGTCCGTTTATTCGGGCCGGCTTTTTTGTTTGGGGCAAAGCCGCCTTGGGCTAAGGTCAAAATAACCAAAAAGGATCACCCATATGCCCCAACTTGAAATCGAATATTCCGCCAAACTGCCGATTGCCGAATCATTGCCCGCACTGGCTGTTGCCCTTCATCATGCGATTGCCAAAACGGCGGATGCCGAACTGGGGTCGTTTAAGACCCGTATTTCACCGCTTGATACCGTCGTGATTGCCGATGGTGGTGCACAGCATGCGATGGTGCATCTGGATATTCGAATGCTGTCGGGGCGCAGTGACGCGGTCAAGTTTACCACCGGTGAAACGGCGCTTGGTTTGCTTCGGGCAGAATTGGCAGATTTGGTGGGGGACTATGCGGTGCAATTTTCGGTCGAGGTTCATGACCTTGATCGGGCCAATTACCATAAATATGTGACCGAACCATCGAACTAGCCAACGTCTTTGGACGGGTGTTCGAGTTCGTTACGGATGCCTACATCAAAAGAGCTTCGTGGATCGGATGATCCGGGCCGTAGCGGTCCTTAAGAAGTTTGATCAATTCGCGCGAAAAGCTTTTACCGGCATCAAGCAAGGACCGAAGTTCGGTGTCATTGCGATCATTTGGGCCAACCTTTTCAAGGCGTGCGCGGACTTCTGGATCAGACAATTCGCACAGGAACCGATCATACAGTTCAAGGGCTGGCAGGCTTTTCGTCCCAAACACGGTTTGCAGGCGGGTGATCGGCGGGAGTTGCAAAAGTTCGGACAGTTTTTCGCGTTTTCCGGTGTAATCCCGGCCTGCGGTTTCTGCTGCGGCAATAATGCCGCCGAAATAAAGCATCTTGCGCGAGAAAACGAGTTTCAGGCGCCGTGGTGCCCATGCCTTGCTGGCGTCGCCTTCGCGGGTTTTGATTTCAAAATCAACACTGATGGTGCGGTAATAGCGGATCACGTCATTGACCAAGAAGCGCGCAATGGAATCCCGGGTGACCGTAGTTGTCACGTAATTGGCGATCAAATCATCAAAGAATTTCCGCTTGCCCGTTTCATTATAAAGCCATTCACATTCAAGCAAAAACAACAGCCGCCGGGTGGTGATGGAGTTGGTGTCGCCATCAAGGCCAATGCGGTTCACCAGTTCCTCGGCGGTGATATAGGACGAAAATGGCCCGTTTACCGCCGGTTTCTTGGTAACCATCTTGCCAAGAATGTCTGAAACTTCGCTGTGCGGCGCTTGTGCGCGTTCGGCTTCGCGGCCAATGATGAAGTAATCAAGATCGGACTGATCAGATGCTTCGTGGCGGCCATAGGACCCGGTGACAACCACACAAAAATTATCCCCCGTCAGTCGCGCAGCCAAAGCACGGCGCATGTCCGACAGACGTTGTGCCGAGTAATTTTGATTGGTTGCGATGGTTGTGGGTAACAAAATACGGTTTGTCCTTGGGTGCGACTCGTTGATCACCAACTAACTGACTATAGTGTAAAGATTAATACCGCGTTTAACTGATATGACAGGTGTGCGCGGACAGCGATTGACCGTCTTTGGGCACGGCGACTAATTTGGCGTCATGTCCCGTCCTTTGAGCTGGTCCCAGATTTAGTGAAAGATTTTACCATGGATATCGCCAATTTGCCGTTTGGCACCACCGATTGGTCCGCGATTGAGCCCACCGAACATACTGGTGAGACAGGTATGGCAACCTGGCGGACACAGAATTTCGGCCCGATCCGGGTGCGGATGGTGACCTATTCCCCGGGCTATCTGGCGGACCATTGGTGCAGCAAGGGGCATATTTTGTTGTGTTTGGAGGGTGAATTGGTGACCGAGCTTGACGATGGCCGGACCTATACCCTCAAACCCGGTATGAGTTATCAGGTGGCGGACAATGCCGAAGCACACCGGTCTTCGACGCAAACGGGTGCGACCCTGTTTGTTGTCGATTGAGCCTTAAGCCTTAAGGCTTGCGTGATCCCAGCTGGTTTCCGTAACCAGCTGGGATCACTTCATTATGTATCGTTTGATCAGGGCCATGCAGTGTGCAGCCCGATGTGCGTGCCCTTATTGCCGATATAGAAGATCGGGCAAGAACAGCGTTATGGACGGCACAAACGTCAGCAACAGCAACACCCCGATCAACGGAACCAAAAACGGCATCGTTGCCTTGGCACATCGTTCAAACGGAACCGATGACACCTTGGACAACACATAAAGCACCATGCCAATTGGTGGCGTTAAAAGGCCGATCATCAGGTTCAAAATAACGATAATGCCAAGATGAACCGGATCGATGCCCAGTTGGATCGAAACGGGCAATAGAACCGGCACCAGAATCGAAATTGCGGCAATCGTTTCCATGAACAGGCCAATCACCAAAACAATCAGCGTGATGATCAAAAGGATGATGGTTTTGTTTTCAGTCAGTCCCAAAAGCGTTTCGGAAAAAATGACGGCGGCCTGATTGGCGGCAAGGATCCAGGCAAAGACACTGGCCGTGCCGACAATCAAAAGGATCGATGCGGTGGTTTCGATGGTATCGATCGACACCCGCATCAACTTTTTCCAGCTCAGCGTGCGATAGACCAACATGCCCAACATCAGCGCGTAGCTTGCGGCACATACGGCGGCCTCGGTTGGGGTGAACATGCCCGATGCAATGCCCCCAACAATGATGATTGGCGTCATCAGCGGCAAAACAGCGGTTTTGAAGGTTGAGCCAACCAGTTTTGGGCTAAAGGCGACATCACGCGGGTAATTGCGTTTGCGCGCCATCCACCAGACCATCACCATCAAGGATGCCGCCATCAAAAGACCCGGAATAATCCCGGCGACAAATAGCTCGCCGATGGAAACCGATGCCATGACGCCAAAAATGACCAAGGGCAAAGACGGCGGAATAATCGGCCCGATGGTGGATGAGGCCGCGGTAATGCCAACCGAAAAGTCATCATCATAGCCCGCATCGCGCATGGCTTTGATTTCAATGGCACCAAGCCCACCGGCATCTGCAACAGCAGCACCGGACATGCCGGCAAACACGATGCTGGCACCGATATTAACGTGCCCCAATCCACCATGGGACCAACCGACAAGGGCGCGCGCAAAGGCGAAAATACGGCTGGTGATCCCGGCAGAGTTCATCAATCCACCGGCAAGGATAAAGAACGGAATGGCCAGCAACGGAAAGCTGTTCATGCCATTGATCATGTTGTGCAGCAAAACGACCGACGGCATGCCTTCGATCAGGATGTAAAACAGCGACGACAGGCCAAGGGCAACCGCGATGGGTACGCGCACAATAATCAGCACGACCAGCGATATTAAAAGGATCAGGAAGGCCATTATTTTTTACCCCGCAAAAGCACGTAAATTTGCCGGATATGAACGGCGACCAACGCCACAAGGGCGGCCATGATCAAACCGTAAAAGTAGTATTTGGGGACCGGCAAGGAGACCATTTTTTGGTAGGCGGTTTTGGTCATCAGTTCATTGAGCGAATAGATGGCAAACCCAAAGAAACCAGCCGACAGGATCAGCGACAGGATTTTAAGAATGGGCAATTTACGCCCGGCAAGCTTATCGATGAATTCAAGCCGGATGTGACTGTCGACAAGCTGACATTTGATCGCGCCGACAAACGCCAGAAGAATAAGCAAATAACGCGCAATTTCTTCGGTCCAGGCGACAGAGTCATTTAAGACATATCGCGTGAAAAATTGCAGAAAGACGGTGGCGAACAGGGCAGCGAAAATGATCAAGGCGGGAATGTCAGCCAAGGTGAGCTTAAAAGAGGAAGTGGCGGCGAGATCTTCTTGTTCCTGTTCGGTGAAAAGATCCCTGTTGATGTCAGACATAGTTGTCTCTCCGTCGGAAACCGAACATGACGTAACCGGGGAACGTGATGTCCCCCGGTTTAAAGCGGAAATGTCGGGCGGGATTAACCTTCGATTGCTTGGAGGCGCTCAAAGATTTCCGGATCCCACGGCATGTCGCTGCTTTTCAGGCGCGGTGCGATGACATCAATAAACGGCCCACGGTCGACTTCGTTCACCGTGACACCCTGTTCGCGGAACCAATCGGCCAGTTCTTTTTCGTTCTGAACGATTTCGTTTGAGGCCTCAGTCCCGGCATCTTGCAGGGATTTGATCAGAAGTTTGGCATCCTCTTCACCCAGTTTGTCCATGGTGTTTGGCGAAACCAGCATGATCAGCGAGTTCAGGATATGGCCAGTCAGATTGATGTTGGACTGAACTTCATAGAATTTTTTGAACTTAATCGTCGGCAGCGGGTTTTCCTGTGCGTCGACAACACCCTGTTGCAAGGCAAGATAGACTTCGGAAAAGGCCATCGGGGTCGGGTTTGCACCGGTTTCCTTCGGGAACATCTGATAGGCAGGCGCATTCGGGGTACGGATTTTAAGACCCTTCATGTCAGCCGGTTTCAAAATCGGTTTGTTCGACGTGACATGGCGCGCACCGTAATAGACCAGACCGGCAATCGCATTGCCCGTAACGTTGGTATATTCTTGGGAAAGTTCGGCAAACAGGTCGGATTTGGTGTAGTTCAGCCAATGTTCGTAACCGCGTACCGCAAATGGATAATCGGAAATCGAAATCGGCGGGTACGACTGCCCAAGATAGGCAACACCGGTATAGATGATGTCGATTGTGCCCAAGGTCAGGGCTTCGTTAATCGCGGCTTCTTTGCCCAACTGGGATGCCGGGAAAACTTCGATTTTGTAACGGCCATCGGTGCGTTCGGCGAACAGTTCGGATGCCTTTAACGCGGCACGGTGGTAAGGGGTGTCTACCTCATAGACGTGGCCGAATTTCAGTGTTTCTTGTGCGGTGGCATTTTGGGCTGTGCCAACAACGGATGCGAGTGCCGCAAGGGCGGTTAGCCCCATTAAAGTGCCTCGGATAATTTTCCGGGTGAACATTGTAACCTCCATGATTTTCATAGTCTTTTTTGTTCTATTTTCAGTTTTATCTTAGGGAAGAGTTGCTATCGCACTCAACTGTCTTTAATGCTTAAAAAACAGGGATAAAGACAGTTCACCGATGGCGCGTTCAGACCGTAAATTCAAAACCAGCTTTAATACGTGGCTTGATGGCGTGTTGATTGGCAACATGCCCGATACGATATCGGGTGTGGCACGGTTACTTGGGGTCAGCCGGACCATTGCGCGCAATGTTTTGCTTCGCGGGGCAGAGATCAAACTGATTTCCGATGTGTCATCCCCGGCAGATTTTTTACGCAAACCAACCCGTGCTGATTATTTTGAGCTTCGCGAAATCAGAAGCCTTGAAGAGCAGCTTGAGAACGATTTTATGGTGTGGCTGAAAGATGCGCAGCCCGCACCGGGAAGCCGATTAAGCGAAGCAGCATTGGCCCGGCGATTTGGTGTCTCAAACACCGTTGTGCGTGAATTTCTGATTGGGCTCAGTCGGTTTGGCTTTATCCGCAAGGAACCGCATCGCAGCTGGATCCTTGAAGGATTTACCGAGCAATATGCGCTTGAGCTTCATGAAGTCCGCCAATTGTTTGAACATCGCGCGATCAAGGCGGTTTTCGATATTCCGCCAGAAGCCCCGTTTTGGGGGCAACTGATCCGCCTACGCGAAGAACATGTGCAGCTTCATCGCGACATCAAAACGCGGTTCACCGAATTTTCCGAGCTTGATACACGCTTTCACCGCACCTTAAACGCGGCGGCGGGCAACCGGTTTATGGACAGCTTTCAAGACTCAATCTCTTTGATTTTCCATTTCCATTACCGTTGGTGCAAAAAGCGCCAAGTTGAACGCAATGGATTTGCTGCCCAAGAACACCTGACCATCATTGATGCCATCCTCAGACGTGATGAGGATGGGGCAATGGCCGCCCTTGAAAACCATCTGAAAACGGCGAATCAAACATTTGTCACCTCGCTTGAGCGTGATTAGCTTTGCCCGCCTATATGCGGGGTTATCCCAAATAAATCTGGCTCGCCGGATAGGAAATGCGCGGTGCGGTTCGGCGTGCCAGGAAGAAGCCAAGGCTAAGCGGGCCAACACGGCCGATAAACATGGTCACCTCGATCACGATACGACCCAAGGTATCAAGTTCCCCGGTCATCCCGCGTGATAGGCCGACAGTCCCAAACGCCGATGTAACCTCAAACACAAGGCTTAGGAAGTCGCCATCATGCGAAAGGGTAATCACGAAAATACCGCTCATGATCACGAAGATCGACATCATGGTCAGTGCCAGGACTTTCATGACTTCTTCGAGTTTGATGCTGCGGCCAAAGGCGTGCAAATGATTGTGGCGTCTGAAAAACGCGATGGTTGCCATCACCAATACGATAAAGGTGGTGACCTTGATCCCGCCAGCGGTCGATGTGCTGCCCGCGCCGATGATCATTAACAGCATCACGGTGAGTGCCGTCGTATCGTGAAGTGCCCCGATATCGACCGTGTTAAAGCCCGCCGTTCGGGTGGTGAACCCCTGAAACCAGCTGACTTGCAGCTTATCAAGCGGGTTTGTGAATGCGCCAAGTGTGTCTGGATTGGTCCATTCAAGGGCGGCAAACATCGCAACCGACCAAATGATCAGGGCCGCCGACCCCGTCAGCATCAATTTGCTGTGCAGCGAAAGCTGGCGCCAATTGCGGTGACGCGAAACATCTGAAATCACACTAAACCCGATACCACCAATCAGCAAAAGGGCCGGGATGATCAGGTTCATCATCGGATTGGTCGCCCAGCGGGTCAGGCTATCGGGCATCAGGGAAAAACCGGCATTGTTAAACGCCGAAACCGAATGGAAGACGGAAAACCACGCCCCTTGTTTCCAGCCAAGATCGGGCACGAACACGGTCAAAAGTAAAATACTGCCGACCAATTCACAGGTCAGGACAACCGATAGAATGGTTTTGATGAGGCCGGCCAGATGATGAAGGGATGTCTGGTTTAAATCTTCCAGCAGAAAGTTGTGATGGCGCAGCCCAATGGGTAGCCCCAGAACGGAAAGGACAAGGGCGGCAAAGGTCATCAAACCCAATCCACCCAGCTGGATCAGCATCAAAATCAATGCCTGACCAACGAAGGTGAAATTTGATCCGGTATCGACAACCGCCAAACCGGTAACCGTAACGGCGGAGGTGGCGGTAAACAGTGCATCGGAAAAAGTGATCGGTTGCGTGACCGATGCGGGCAGGTAAAGTGCCCCGGAACCAATCAGGATCAGCACCAGATACAGGATCGTCAGCAAAAGCGGCGGTGCAATCCGCACCTGTTTACGCGATAGGAATGGGAATGATACCCGCATGGGTTATATGCCGTTGCTAAAGTCGCGCAGGTTTTGGCGACGGCCCAAGATCAGGATTTTATCGCATTCTTGCATGGTCACAGAACCGGTGTCACAGCTGACAAATTCCGACCCGCGCAAAATGCCAAGGCAGCGCAATTCGTGGGACCCTTCAAGTTCGAGCGATTCAATCGTTTTACCGGCCATATTTTCCTGAACTTCAAGATTGATGACATGCATACCGTTGCCAAGGCTTAGGTAATCGCGCACGGCCGGGTTATGAAGCTTTTGGGCGATGTGTTGACCAATTTCCTGTTCAGGCAAGATAACCCGGTCGGGCTCAAGCTTGGTCAGGATGCGGTGGTGGGTTTTGTTGATCGCCTTCACCCAGACGGTTTCCACGCCGAGCAGTTTGACATTCATCGTGCACAGAATGTTGGCTTCAAGGTCTTCGCCGATTGCAATCAGGGCAACGTCATATTTATCCACCCCTGCTTCGCGAAGCGCATCTTCGTCCCGGCCATCGGCAATCACGGCTTCGGACAGAATATCAGACAGGGCGGCGACGGATTTTTCGTGGATGTCGATGCCCATGACATGGTTGCCGTTGCGCGCAAGGTCGGTTGCAACGGTGCTGCCGACAGTGCCAAGCCCGATGATCACGAATGAACGGTTACGTTTTTTGGCCATATCGACGGTTCCTCCTTATGGTGGATTCCCGGATGCAGCAGTCGTCGTTGGCTTACTGCCGGAATGATGCGGTGTATGGTCGGTGTCTTAATCGAACAGGCTTGCCGCTGCGGCCTGTTGCGCGGGATCGGTCAAGTTGCCGACTCGGCGTAAGAATGAATTCTTTTCTTCGTAGTACCGCTTGCCAAGATCGGCAAAGCTTTGGACGTCGACATCGGTATTGATGTGAAATTCGCGCTTGGGCACCGTGGTTGCGTTCGGGTCCATCAAGGCCGCACTGATTTCAGGATCAATCACATCGGCAACGCCATCAAGTTCAATCCGGTTTTTCAAACTGAAAAGGAACTTTTTAAAGGCCGGGTGACGTTGCAAGAACGCCTTTTCCGTCAGCAGGAAGTCATCGGTGGCAAAGTCCGGCGCGTTGTTGATCACAAATTCGCGGCACAAATGGTCGGTGGCAAAGCACATCGGACCAAAAATGAAATTGCGATAGATGTCTTCTTTAAGCTGCCAGAACTTATCAAGCCGTTTAAGCGATTCGTCATCAAGCTTTACGGCGGCTTCTAGCAACAAGCGCGGATGGCAATGGACATAGTTCGGATGAACATATGTCTTGGTGCGGCTAATCCCTTCGAGGGTGTCAATATTGACCGGCCCCGACAGCAAGCTGGCATGCGGATGGGTCGATTTTTTTGACAGCAACGCGATGACTTCGTCGGGATCAACGCCGTGCTTGACCAACAGATGATTAACTGACAGGTCAAGTTCGACCTCGCCGGTGATGATCTGATTGGTCAGTTGATGATGGTTGCGGTTAAACCGCCGGGCAAATTCCGGCTCCAGCGTATGGGAAAATGGGCCATGGCCAATATCATGCAACAGGGCCGCCGCACCCAGTAAATCCCGATCCGCATCCGAAAGCCCCATTAACCGGCAATATTGCTGCGACAGCAGGGCGACACCGATGGTGTGGTCATAACGCGAATGACGGATATTGGCCGGACGTCCATTGGGGTGGAACAGGTAATCAATCGCGCCTAAAAACGAAATTTCGCGCAGCCGTTCAAACGCGTGCGATGCGATCAGCTTTTTATGCAGCGGGCGATCAAAGGCCGATGCGATCTGGGACCGTTTGAAATGGTAGTTATATTGCGGCGCATCGCGAAACAGCAGTTCCCATTCGGCAATGTCATCAGCATTGAAATTTGTGTCAAACAGATCGCCGATTTCCGGCCCCGCATTCTTTGCTTCCTTGAGCGCGGCAGACTCCTTCTGGAGCGCGGCTGGCTTCGCCTTCGCTTGGGATGCAAAAAGGTCTAGTTGCGGTTTGGCACTCATATTGGAAATGACGGGTACGCTGTATCTGTTGTTAATGCTTCGTGCTTACGTGCAGACATAGCCCGTTTGGAAAGCCATGTCATCGCGGTTTTTGCATAAGGATTGCTTGCGAAAGTGGGCTTTAACCAAGGCTATTGCTGCAATGATGCGAAACGGTGGTAAAACCACCCCGTTTTCACCATAATAATAGCTCATAAACACAAACGGTTAACAACACGTGACACGGCAGGCATCCGATCAAGTTCGGCGAAAGGAAAAAGTGAGGGTATTTTTGCGCAAACAGTCAAAATTCCAGCTGTCCAAAATTTGGCAGTGGGGATGTGGTGCGCTTGGCTCGCTGGTTCTTTCAACCGACCTTTATGCACAGGATAAATTCCGACTAGATACCGCCGCCCCGGATGCGTCGGCATCGGATGCCCCGACCGGCATCGGTGCGACAATTTTTGGCAGCTTGGCCGGGTTAAGTGACCGTGACTGGCTTGTGGTTGGTCTGGCGGCGTTTAGTGGTGCGGCCATTGCGGCTTGGGTCGGGTGGCGCTTGTCGCTGCGTGCGCGTCGCCACCTTGAAGAAGTCGAAGATCACGAACACGAACTTGCCGGTGAAACCGAACTTTTCACCCAGCTATTATATGCCGGCCCGGACCCGGTTTATTACTGGAGCCAAAAGGGCTTCGCCGAAGGGGCCAGTCCGACTTTGAAACGTGCGTTCGGATTGGGCGCGGATGGCCGTTTTCCCGATTTGCTTGAACAGTTGCGCGACGAGGATGCCAAGCTCCTAAAAGAGCGGGTGCGTAACCTTAAAACCGGGCATGAACGGTTCGAGCAATGGGTCAATACCGTTGACGAGCGTAAATATCACGTAACGGGCATGGCCGCGCGCAAAGACAAATCCGCCGAAGTTTTGGCCCATGGTTTGTGGTTCCGCGATGAAACCCGCCACACCCGCGAACGTGAAAACCAGTTTGGCGATTTCCAACTTCTTAAGCGCGAGGTTTCTGGCCTTCGCCTGTTGCTTGATAGCTTGCCGTTTCCGGTTTGGCGGCGTGACAGCGAATTGCGCCTGATTGACTGTAATGCGGCCTATGCCGATGCGGTCGAACGGACCGATATCCAAGATGCACTTGAAAATCAGGTGGAAATTGGCGCAGGGATTATTCCCGATCACGGACGGTCGCTTGCGGCATCTGTGCAGCGCAATGGTGAAAACCTGACACGCGATTATCACGTGGTGATTCGCGGTGATCGCAAATTGCTGCGCATTACCGAAATGCTGTCGCAAAATCCCGATGCGCCGGACGAGCTGATTGGTTTTGCCATTGATTGCACCCCGGTCGAAGAATTGCAGTCCGACCTGTCGCGCCATATCCGGGCACATGCGGAAGTACTGGAAAATCTTGGCACCGCGATTGCGGTTTATGGTGCGGATAAGGGGCTTATTTTCTTTAATACCGCCTTTACCAAGCTTTGGGACCTTGATGATGAATGGCTATGGGCAGAACCATCACATGATGATGTTTTGCGCCGCCTGCGTGATGAGCGAAAACTGCCCGAAGTCACCGATTTCGCCCAGTTCCGCAACACCGAAAATCAGCGCTTTACCGATCTTCTAAAATCCGAAGAAGATTTGATGCATTTGCCAAATGGCATGACGTTGCGCCGGATCATTTCCCCCCATCCGTTTGGCGGGTTGATGTTTGTTTATGAAGACGTCACCGACAAACTGGTTCTTGAAAGTTCCTATAACACCCTGATCGCAGTTCAGCGTGAAACACTTGAAAGCCTGCATGAAGCGGTGGGCGTGATCAGTGGCGATGGCCGTTTACGCCTCTATAACCATGGCTTTGCCGATCTTTGGGGCCTTGAAGCCGCCTTTTTGGACGGTTCGCCGCATTTGGCAGAAGTGGTCGAAAAGTCGCGTGAATATTGGCAGGAACGCGATGATTGGGACAAGTTCAAAAGCCGTATGGTGGCACGCATCACCAATCATGAACCGATGAATGGGCGACTTGAACGGTCAGACAATTCGATTGTCGATTTTGCCATTGTGCCGCTGCCCGATGGGGCGGTGATGATGTCTTATATCGATGTGACCGACACCATCCGGGTGGAACGCGCACTTCGGGAACGGAACGAGGCACTGCGCACCGCCGATCAGATGAAGTCGGACTTTATTTCGACGGTCTCACGCGAACTTAGCAAGCCGCTTGATCACATCAATGGCGAATCGGATCGTATGTTGCCGCATTTGTCTGGCAATGTCGCCCAGTCGGTTGAAACCATTCGGTCCGAAGCGCAAAGCATGCTGGCCCTTGTGGATGACATGCGCGATCTGGCAACGCTTGGATCAGGGCAGGTTGCGCTTGAACTCGATACGGTTGACCCCCGGCGTCTGTTGCGATCGCTTGAAGCACTGACCCGCGCACGCCTGGCCGAGCTTAACGTGTCGCTGCGGCTTTATTGTTCGCGCAATATTGGCTGGATGGTCGCCGATGAACGTCGCTTGAAACAGGCGTTGTTTATTCTGGTGACAAATGTGCTGCGCACCGCCCCCGAAGGCAGCGAGGTCTCAGTCGTGGCCCGCAGACGCGGCGAAGATATCGAAATTGCGATTTCGCTGTCTGACGAAGCCCCGCAACCAATGCTGTTTGAAGGACTGCGCGACGGCGAAAGCCCATCGGCAAGACGCGCGCTTGGCATGGCGATGGTGCGTGCCGTGGTTGAAATTCATGGCGGCCGGGTCAAGGTCAGTCGCGATGGCCGCGAAATCGCCTGTATCCTGCCCGCCGGTGAAGAAAGCGATCTTGGCTGATCCCCCAATTTCGGGCCTCAAATGCCCTATCGTTTCGCGTTCACATGAAATACATCGAAATAAAAAGGCGCCGAATTTCGGCGCCTTTGGCTTGTGTCGGTGGGATGTTTCAGGATGCCATCAGGATAGCGTTCTGATGCGTGGGGTGGGGCGTTAAACCGTAAACGGCACGTCCTTACCCGCAACAAATGCATCGATGTTATCAAGTGCGCGGAAGCCCATGGCATTTCGGGTTTCGACGGTGGCCGAACCCAGATGCGGCAGCAAGAACGTGTTTTTCAAGTCGCGATAAGCCGGTTCGATGTTGGGTTCACCGGCAAAAACATCCAATCCGGCCGCTGTGAGCTTGCCTGATTTAAGTGCTGCGATCAGGTCGCCGTCATTGACCACATCGCCCCGTGCGGTGTTCACAATGATCGCCCCATCGGGCAGCTTGGCAATGAAGTCGCGATTGACCATGCCCTTGGTTTCCGCGGTCGAAGGGCAATGAAGCGACAAGAAATCACAATGAGGCAGCAGGTCATCGATGCTGTCGTGATAGGTGGCACCTTGTTCCTGATCTTTGGGCAATTGGCGGCGATTGAAATAATGAACGTCCATATCAAACCCGCTTGCGCGTTTGGCAACGGCCTGTCCGATGCGGCCCATGCCAATGATGCCCAGTTTCTTGCCGGTGACCTGTGTGCCCATCAAATGGGTCGGGCGCCAGCTTGACCATGTAGCGTTGCGCACTTCTGCTTCGCCTTCGCTGGCACGCCGTGCGGCGCCCAGAATCAAAAGCCACGCAATATCAGCGGTGGCATCGGTCAAAACACCGGGTGTGTTGCCGATAATCACGCCTTTTTTGCGCGCCGCATCCAAATCAATATGATCGGTCCCGACCGAAAATGTGGCGATGATTTTGACACTGTCTGGCAGTTCGTCAAAAAAGTCCGCATCAATCGGATCGCCCACCGACACAAGGGCGGCATCCGCACCGTGACACAGCGCAAGGATTTCGTTGCGCGACAATGGATCGTCGTCTTCCTGGGTGCGAATGTCATAGGTCTCAGATGCCCGTTTCGCAACGGCGTCGGGAAGTCGGCGGGTAACGGCAAGAACCGGTTTCATGATGTGTTTCTCCCTGATGAGGATGATTTTTGTCGTTTATATTTTTAGAATAATTGTCCCATTGCCAGCCGGATCCCGATGGACGTGATCACCATCGATAACAGGAAATCGGCCAACACAATCGCACTGGCGGTCGGGATGGGGACGGACAAGGTTAAACGCGCGATATAGACGCCGTAAACCAGCATGGCGATGACGGCAATCATGACAAAGCCACCTGGACCCAGCATCGGGAACAAGGTGCCAAGCGCAAGGGCGAAAAGATAAACCGCCATTTGCAAAACGCTGGACCAGTTATAGACCGTGATAAACCCGATATAGCGTTCCGCCCGCCCCAAAAGCGGCAGCACCTGATGTATCAAAACCGGAAATGCCAGCCATTTGATGACAAATGCGACGATTTCGACGGTCATATAACGCCCAACCGGGAAGTTTTCCGGCGCGTCGAGCAAATCGTGCCAGCGTAAAAAGGCAAAGGCCGGAAAGACGATCACGGCGGCGAAGAAGGATCGCCAAAATCCGCTGATGGAATAGTTAAAAAATGTCAGACCCTTAGCGTCGCCACGGGCAATGCGCCAAGTGCCGTAAAGCGCACGGAGGGTTTCGGTCGACATATTCATGCGGGGCTGTTTTCCGGTCTGTGGGGCGAATGTGAAGCAGAATGTGTATCAGGCCGTTTATGGTCCGCAAACAGCTTATCGCTGATTGACCATCCTTCACAAGATACCCGTAACCAGCGTCATTGTCTGCAACGTCGATGGTTGGCGTTGGGGATCGCAAACGTGGGGTGACGGAAAAAAGATGCAGGACGAATCAGACCAAGATGCGTTGCGTTTGTCCTTTATCGAGGCGACCGAACCCGGATCCTTAACACTGGCACGACATTATCTTGAAATGGCAACAAGCCAGCATCACAGCAAGCGCGACTATGCACTTTCATTGTTTGATAAGGCGGATCAGATTTTTGTCCGGCATTTATCCAAGGCCCGCGACGCAGCAATTGCTGGGTTGTCGCTAAGCCTTAATAACCGTGCGGCCCTTGAAATCGATGCGGGGCAATGGGAATGGGCGATTGATGCGGCATCGCAGGCAGTTGCGTTGCGCCGCGACCGATTAAATGCCTGTGTCGGGCGCAAGGATGATTTGGAACGCTTGGATCTTGGTTATTCACTCGCGGCACTGGTTTTGGCAATGCGCGGTTCTGGGCAGCCTGATCTTGCCCGCGAAGCCGCGGCAGAGGCGCTTCGGGTTTTGGGCCGATTTGCCGGAATGAATGATCAGGATGCGTTTATCTTGCTGACCAAGCTGATTTGTATCTATGCCGAGCTTTGTCAGGATACAGGCCACCTGCCCGACGCAGGATTGCTGTTGCCGTTGGCACAGGCATTTTACAAAAGCAAAACGGGCGCATCATAGGATGGTGGCGTCCAATCTATCGTGACGCATTATTTTGAGCGGCACAGCAAACACCCAACAAAAAAGGCGCAACCCGTGGTATCGGGTTGCGCCTTTGATGATTTTGTCAAAGCCAGGTTTTAGCTGCTGCTTTGGACAGACCAAGTCAGGGTGACTTCCTTGTTGGCGGGGACTTTGATGTCCCAGGTAATCATGCCCGGCTGGTCCATGTTGTGTTTGTAGTTCGACGTATTGACCACCCAGTCGGTCGGCATGTTTTCGTTAATGGTGACCGTTTCGTCGCGCGAACTGCTATTTGTAATTTTCCATTCCAGATCGGCGGTGACCGCATCAGGCATGTTTTTACGTGCCTTGCGGCTAAAGGACGTGACGTTACGGGTGCCTGAAATATCGCTGGCTTTACCAAGACGCAGGGTGGCATCACGGCCAACCGGGGTCAGGGACAGGGAATCTTCGCCAACAAAACGCGCATCCCCTGATGTGCTATCGGCAAAGACGCGCACGACACCTGCTGGCCACGGGCTTTTTTCGTCCTTGCCACCTTCATTGGTGATTTCGATTTCAAGGTTCGGACGGACAAAGTCCGGTTTGCCATTCTGGCCCATGCTATAGGCGTTGCTTGACCCATTGAAAATCGCACGACGTTTAACCGGAAGGGCCTGCTTATCAATAAGCGGCAGCATCACGGTATCGCCGTCCTGCATCGAAAGACCGTCAAACGGGCCGTACACATGCAGGTTTTCGAATTTCTCGCGTTCCGGCGCAGCACCTGCTGAGTCCGACATCGAGGCGGTCATCATTTCGTTGCGCGCAGCCTTGGCGACATACATCGGCGACTGGCTTGCACGGTTTGGATCGCCCGCGACAAGGCGCAATTGCGCGTCCTCAAATGCAGTGCCAGACTGGTTGTTAACCCGTGCAATGGCCGAAAGCATTAAGCGGTTGGCGGTGCTGTCATACTGCCCGACATAGGATGTGGTCCAGCTGATCCCGCTTAAAAGATACGCCATGGAAACATGGTCAAGGGCGGCACCGGTGGCAATGTCGGCTTCCATCACTGGGGCGGCTGAAAAGTCATCGGGCAGTTTGTCGATGATAATTTGGTTGATCGGCACCTGTTCAACGCCGGCATCGGTTTTGACCAATGCCATGCGCGACAGCGACAACAATGTCCCTTCGATCAGGTCATCATCGCGCCGGATCGTGACTTCCTTGCCAATCTGACTGCGCAGAAGCCCTGTGATGGCATCCGGGCCATTCACAGTATTGCGAAGTGACGTCCAGACAAGGTTGCTGTCTTTGGCGGTACCGAGCAAAAACGTATCGTCCATCACCGTCGGTGCAATGCCATCAATCGCCAAAAGGCTTTGCCCATCCGGGATGGATGCGCTGCGCTGTTCGGCAATCATCGCCAGATTGCCGGGATAAACATTGAGCTGCAATTTGGTACGATTGTTTGCCGAAACGGGAATTGCGGTATGAAGTTTGGCCCGTGTTTCGCCAGCGTCCTGTGCGCGCGCCGCGTCCATTTCAGGACCAAGAAAAACAGCTGACCCTAAAAGTGCGGCCAGCGCAAAACGATTTCGCAATGCTGCAGACATTAACGATCCCCTGTTTGGTTAAAATGAATTTATGGATGCTACCTTCACGTGAAAAAATGGCAGCATCATGGAGGGGGATCGATAAATTTAAGTCGATTCAGATGACTATCCCCTTGAAATCGCGAAAAATAGGACGTGAATAAGCGTACCTTAATGCAGAAAACCGGTGCCCATTGCGGGACACCGGTGCCAAGTAATTGATTGCATCTGCGCGGTTTCGCGCCACGAGGTCTGTATGCTTTTATTCTACGACGTGATGGGCTTCGTAATGTCCGGCGTCAGGCAGGTTGTGTTGGTAGGCGGACTGACGCTCGGTATCAAGAATGATTGGTGCCCGCAAATTGACCGACATGGATACATCTGCATTGTCATCTGATTTGTGCAGCGTGACAATCAACAGGACAGCACCTTGATCCCTTTTAACGCCGTGGATGGTGAAAGCCTGTTCAAGGTGCTCCTGCTGGATCGTGTCGCTCTCGATATTGTAAGGCGCGACGATGAAGGCCAGCTCCGGCTCTGTCAGGCATTGCATCAACAGAAAGTTGCTTTCCCCTTCGCCCGGGAAGTTCGCCAGTGCAAAGACGTTGTGATCGGGGAAGCCTTTAAGGCCAGCGGGAAAGTAAATGGCTTTGTCCCATTCAAATTCGCGTTCGCCAAACAGGGTCGTTAACCTTACAGATCCCTCAACCGTCGTCGTTTCCAAGGGCGTTGGTTCTGTCGGTGTCACCATGGCTTCCTCCTGCTGATTATTGTTCAGCGCAATTGAATTAGGTTCATCGCATTTTGGGTCGTTCTACAGAGATTTCAAGAGCCTAGATCGGAAATGCTTGCTGTATGCTTAAGGAGCCGCCAGGCCTGTTTCGGGTGTGTGGTGAAATAAAACCGATATCGGTTCGCTCAATCCTTTGACCCGAATAGATTCGCGTTGATCATGGTGCTGCAACAACACATTGCCGGAAACCGGACTTTCGGCGCGAATTTTTTGGGCGAAACTCTCGCTCATGACCGTATCGGTTTTAAGCTTGCGCGTGGCGCGTTCCAGCCGGGCGGCAAGGTTAACGGTGGCCCCGATTACCGCGGGTGTGACGGCTTCGCTTTGGCCAATGTCGCCGACAACAGCCGGACCGAAATTAAGCCCGACACCGATGCGAAGCGGCAGTCCACCATCGGCGGGTTCACGGTTTTGCCACTCGGCAACCTGGGATACGATGGCCTGACTGGCACATAGGGCATTTGCCGCCGGGCAGGCGACGTCGTCAAAGGCCGCAAAGCTCGCCATGACGGCATCGCCAATATATTTTTCAACAATCCCCCCATATGCCCCAATTTGGGTCGTGGCGATCTGGTGAAACTGGTTGAGGAACCGCATGACGTCTTGCGGGTCGCGTTTTTCGGCGAAACTGGAAAAACCGATAATGTCGGCGAACATAATGACGCATTCGCGCCGTTCACCAATCCGAATAGGTTCATCGCGATCGGCAAGCCGGTCGGCCAGAACCGTTGGGAAATACCGTGCAAGATTGCCGTGCGCGCGTTCGGCGGCTGCGAACTGATTGATCAGCACGCGCAACCGCGACACCATCACCGCACAGGCCAGCGTAAAGACAACGACGATAATGACCTGTTCGGCCAAGGCGGAAATATCGACAAATTCCGGCAGGTTGTGGGTGTCGATCAATTCTTGCTGTGTCGGGTTCCAGTCATCGCCAAAATGCTGTGACACGATCACGCCCGGTCGGTTCATGAGCCAGAGGATGGCCGCAACCCATGCCGTGAATAACCAAAAGCCAAACCACAGGATCAGGCGCGGCGAAAAGGTCATGATGACCAACGCCATCATGATCATGGAAAAGACAACGCCGCGGTCACGCACAACGAAACCATATAGCCACGCCGGATGGTCGGTCAGCGGATTAAGCGGATCGGGCACGACAGAAACATAAACAATCAGCCCGGCATCAACCACGGCCAAAAGATACAAAAGCCAGACCCATCGACCCCCGCGCGCGGCAACCAGCAACTGGATGAAAACGCCCGGAATGAACCAGCCCAGAACTTCGAGCAATTTATAAAGCGTGCCGGTGGGTTCATCGGGTTTGCTAAATAAAAGCAGGATAAAGGCCAGCATGCAGATGCGCAAAAACGCAACCACAATCAGCCCGCGCTTTTCTTCGCGTGCGACAAGGCGGTCAAACAATGACGTCGACGGTTCAGTTTCTGATTGCATCTGCAAGAAGTTGGTTGAGGCCGTCCCGATCCTTGATCACCAAGCGACCGTCACGGCGTGTGATCAGGTCACGTTTTTCAAGTTCACGCAGCTTTTTGTTCACCGCTTCGCGGGTCACACCCAGCATAAGCCCAAGTTCCTGCTGTGACAGGGGCAGGGCAATGCGAATACCTTCGGGGTCCGGGCCGCCGTGGCGTTCGGCAAGCCACAAAATACGTTTGATCAGTCGCGCCATAAGATCCAGGAAATTGGCATCTTCAAGCAGACTGCTGACCCAGCGCAACCGACGGCACAGAAGGGCGGTGATATGGCGGCGCAGCGGTGCTTCGCGGTCAAAAATTTCAAAGAAGGCATCGCGCGAAATAAACAAGAATCGCGTTGGCCCCACCGCACGCGCGGTCGCGGTGCGCGGTTCGCCGTCCAAAAGGGCGATTTCGCCAAATACGGCACCGGGTGCCAGAACGTTCAACACGATTTCTTTGCCGGTTTCCGATACCGAAGAAATGCGCACTTTGCCCGCTTCGACGGCATAAAGACCGTCGGCCGGGGCCCCTTTTTCAAACAGCAATTGCCCATCTTCAAGCCGACGCACGGTTGCCTGATTAGACAGCTGTTCAAGCAGTTCAGGATCAAGATCCTCAAACAGGAAGCTGCCCGCCAGAATGCGCGAGGCGATTTTTGCAAGTTGCGGTGATGTGGGGTCGGTCAGAGTGTTCACAGAATTCACTTCGGAAAAAGGTGTTGCGTCAGATACGCGGATTAATTCTACAGTTAAACTAGCACAAACACAGGAATTTACAGCAATCAGTTTTGCACGTGCCACGGTTTGTTTTTACCGCGCACACCATCTTGTTGTGCTTGGCCGACGAACCGCGATCTCGATCATAAAAGCCATATCGTTAGCGGTTGGTTAGGACGGGGCGTTACGCCGCTTGTTATCGGTGAAATCACGTCATCGAGAAAAAAGAACCGGCGATATAGGTCAAAAGACAAAGGTTTGGTCTTTGAACTGACAAAGTGACATCGTATCTTATGGTCGATGGTGAAAAGCTACCTTCACGACGGGCTGAAATTGCGCGGAATGTTCGCGAAGTGACAGCGCGTATCAAACAAGATTCAGGGGAATAAAAATGAGCGTGTCGGAAATTCTTGTCATTAATGGGCCGAACCTGAATCTGCTTGGCCAACGCCAGCCTGAGATTTATGGGCATGACACGCTGGAATCGATTGAAACGAAATGCGCCGCACTGGCCAAAGAATTGAATGTCAGCGTGCGGTTCGCGCAATCGAACCACGAAGGTGCGATTATTGATCTGATCCATGAAGCCCGCGAAAAATCAGCCGCCATTATTATAAATGCCGGCGCCTATACCCACACGTCGATTGCCATTCACGATGCGCTAAAAACGTTTGAGGGGTATATCATCGAGCTTCATATTTCCAATCCCCATGCCCGCGAAGAATTTCGCCATACAAGCTGGATCAGCTCCGTCGCGGATGCGGTAATGGCCGGTGCGGGGGCTTATGGCTATGAACTGGCAACCCGTTTGGCGGCAGAGAAAATTTCTGCGGCATAGCCATCTTTTCCATTGTGAAATAAGACGTTTGTCGTTTGAATAATTGCGGCAATCCGCCCCGGCCTAATCAATAAGCAGCTTTAAAGGCTGCGTTTTTGATAGGGTGACAGGCGCATGGCCGCAGAGGCGGTTTTGGGGTGATTTGTTAAACCGAACTTCGGGACCGAAGGGCGGCTGCAAGCGTGCCATCATCAAGATAATCAAGCTCGCCGCCAACCGGGACACCATGGGCAAGACGGGTTACCTTGACCCCGGTTTCGATCAGCCGTTCGGTGATGTAATGGGCGGTGGTTTGACCATCGACCGTGGCATTGGTCGCCAGAATGACTTCGGTGACGGCCTCATTGCGGGCACGATTGATCAGCTGATCGATCTTCAAGTCATCGGGGCCAATGCCATCAAGTGGCGATAGGGTGCCGCCCAGCACATGGTATTGACCTTTGAATGACGCCCCACGTTCAAGCGCCCAAAGGTCTTGGACTTCTTCAACGACGCAAATGATATCGGCGGTGCGGGTTTGGTCCGCACAGATATGGCACGGATCGGTAACATCGATATTGCCGCAGTTTTCGCACGTGGTCATGGCGTCGGCCGTCGCACGCAGGGAGTCGGACAGCGGGATCATTAACATTTCGGGTTTTTTGAGCATCTGCAGCACCGCACGGCGTGCCGATCGCGGCCCAAGGCCGGGCAGGCGCGACAGAAGTTTGATCAGATTTTCGATTTCCCGTCCGGTCATCGTGACCCCGTTTTTGGTTTTGCGTGTGTTTAGCTTGTATCAAAAACAAAGGGCGGCGCAATGCCACCCTTCATTCTGCGCGATAAAACGCGAAATTTTCAAATGATCCGATGGGCGATCAAAACGGCAGTTTGAAACCTTCTGGCAGGTTCATGCCACCGGTGACGTCCTTCATCTTCTCCTGAACCTGGGCTTCTACTTTGACCTTGGCGTCGTTATAGGCAGCCACGATCAGGTCTTCGAGAACCTCGGTATCGTTCGGATCAACGATGCTTTTATCAAGCGAAAGGCCACGCATTTCGCCTTTGCCATTAAGCATCACTTTGACCATACCAGCACCGGACTGACCTTCGATTTCAAGTTCAACCAGGGCTTCTTGCATGTCCTGCATTTTGGACTGCATTTGCTGGGCTTGTTTGAGCATCCCTGCAAGATTCTTCATAGCTCGTCGTCTCCTTCGAGATAAAATGCGTCGTCATATACTGAACCGCTTTCGTCCGCTTCTTGGGCCCCTTCTTCTTGGCCGGCAGGAAGGTGGACGGCAACGATTTTGGCTTTGGGTAAACCTTCGATGATTGCCTTGACCAGCGGATCTTGGGAGGCATCTGCCTTACGCTGTTCAAGGGCTTCGAGTTCTTGTTCTTTAAGGGTCGGCGCACCTTCTTCGCGTTCGGAAACGCTGACCAGCCAACGCGTGCCGGTCAAACCATTCAGGGCCTTGATCAGCTGGGTCGAAAGGTCCTGACGCGCGCCGCGTGCCGGGCGAAATTCAATGCGGCCCGGTTCGTATTTCACCAAATGCATATAGTTTTTGACCTGCATGGCGATGCCGGTCGTTTCGCGGTCCTTTGCCAACAGGTCGGCGACCGCGGCAAAGCTTTCGGGCATTTGGGCGTAAACCGGTTGTTCAACCTGTTCGGGCACGCCAAGCGGATCAGGACGGCGTTGGGCCACGGCCGCACTGCCGCCACCGCCATTAACGACCTGCATGCGCGGGCCCGGACCACCACCATTGCCGCCGCCACCATTGCCACCACCCTGCGGGGCGTTGCCGCCGGAATTGGCCATGTCCTGGCGCAGCTTTTTGATCAAATCACCGGGCGGCGGCATTTCAGCCGCATAGGCCAAACGGATCAGGATCATTTCAGCCGCCTGAATGGGTGATGGTGCGATCCGTGTTTCTTCAAGGCCCTTAAGCAGCATCTGCCATGCGCGGGTCAATTGCGGCATGGCAAGCTTTGCCGCAATTTCTTTGCCGCGTTCACGTTCGATTTGCGAAACACCCGGATCATTGGCCGCATCGGGTGACAGTTTCACACGGGTCAACCAATGGGTCAGATCAAGCATATCTTGCAGCATGACGGCCGGGTCACCGCCAAGGGAATATTGCGCGCTTAACAGCTCAAGCGCTTCGTTGATTTCACCTTTCATGGTGGAATCAAACAGATCGAAAATGCGTGATCGATCCGAAAGACCGAGCATATCGCGCACTTGTTGGGTGGTGACTTTGCCCGCCCCATGCGAAATCGCCTGATCAAGAAGGCTCATGCCATCACGGACCGACCCATCGGCCGCACGGGCGATTAGGGCGACGGCTTCTTCTTCGATGTCGGCATGTTCAAGTTTTGCGATGCGCGTATAGTGGGCGCTAAGCTCGTCAATCTGAACACGGCGCAGGTCAAACCGCTGACAACGCGACAGAACGGTGATCGGAATTTTGCGAATTTCGGTGGTGGCAAAGATGAATTTCACATGCTCTGGCGGCTCTTCAAGCGTTTTGAGAAGCGCGTTGAACGCACTTTTCGAAAGCATGTGCACTTCATCGATGATGTATATCTTGTAGCGGGCCGAAGTCGGGCGATAGCGCACCCCTTCGATCAGCTCGCGAATGTCATCAACACCGGTACGCGACGCGGCATCCATTTCCAGAACGTCAACGTGGCGATCTTCGGCGATGGCGCGGCAATGTTCACACACCCCGCATGGCTCAATCGTCGGGCCACCGTTACCATCGGGCCCGATGCAATTAAGCGCGCGTGCAATGATACGCGCAGTCGTGGTTTTACCAATCCCGCGGACCCCGGTCAGAACAAACGCATGGGCAAGACGACCGCTTTCAAGTGCGTTTGAAAGCGTCTTGACCATCGGGCCATGACCGATCAGCTCATCAAAGGTTTTCGGGCGATATTTAAGCGCAAGAACCTGATATTCGCTTTTGGGGGCCTCGTCGGTGCTGTCACTTGGCACGGGTGCGGCAGCCTGTTCGGGCTTTGCGGCATCTGGCGCAGGTGTTTCACCTTCGGGCGTGTCTTGGCTGGCGGTCTCGATCTGATCCGTCATTCATCCGGTCCGACATGTTGCAATCTGGTTAGGTTTTAACAGCTTCCAGCCCGCATGGGAAAGGCCAAGTGGCAATTTTCCCACACAAAACCCATTCATGCCTGATGGGATCAGGAACATGGTGCCAAACAGCGATTTAAATGGGGGAATATAAAGGGTGAGAGACTGAACCGCGACCCGGAAAAACTCGTTACGGCTGCTACCTTCCGGTCCTGACCGGGTTGGCGAGCGGTCCGTCCGCAGCCAGCCTCTCGCCCCCTATATCGCGCAGGACACGACAAAACGCAAGTGTTGGCTGGGATTTTTTCGATACGCACGCAATCGTGGCTTTTTGCAACGGGCTTGGCGCGGTAATGTCGGGCCCCGTCACCCCGGAAAACACCGTTTGCTTGGCCGTTTACTTGTCATCGCGGATGGTGTGGAAAATTAAGGATATCCGCCCAATGGACAGGCAGTTTTACGAATCCGTTGATCTTGATCGTGATGCGGTCCTGCGTAAATCAGATAACTGGCGTCAGATTCTGTTGGCAGAGGAGTCGCTGCGCATCGTGATCTGTCATGAGGGCGATCCGCTATTTGCCTGGCCCGAAGACGTCGACGCGCATGAGTTGGTTGTGTTGGGCGCCTTGGCGATCCCGCATCTTGATGTGGATCTGCATGGCGGGGAATGGATTTATCTGGGCCGCGATGGCACCGGGCCGGTGATTGCGGTGGATATCGCACCCGTGATTGCCGATCGCGACGATGCAGTGCGCCGCCTTGGGGGTGGGTTTGGTGATATGCGCAGCCGCATGGCCGCACTTTCACACGACGAGGCCGGTCTTGCTGCGCAGGCGCGTGCGCTGTTTAATTGGCATCGCGGGCATCAATTTTGCGGGGCATGCGGGCATGAAAACCGGGTGACCGAGGCCGGATATCGGTTGGAATGCACCAACCCCGATTGTGGGAAGTCGCATTTTCCGCGGACAGACCCGGCGGTGATTATGCTTATTCATCACCAAGATCGGGTGTTGCTTGCGCGTTCCCCCCACTTTGCGCCCAGCATGGTTTCGGTTTTGGCCGGTTTTGTCGAACCGGGCGAAACGTTGGAACAGGCGGTGGCGCGCGAGGTTTATGAAGAAGTCGGGATCAAGATTAAGCGCGCACAATATGTCGCGTCCCAGCCATGGCCGTTTCCCGGTTCTTTGATGCTGGGCTTTATCGCCGAAGCAGAAACGACCGATATCACCATCGACGAAGAAGAAATCGAATTTGCCATGTGGGTCCATCGCGATGAGGTGGAACACCTGCCCGATAAGGGCATAAACCTGCCGCGTCCGATTTCAATTGCGCGTTACCTTCTGGAAAATTGGCGTTTACGCCGTATATAGGTAAAGCTGACGCAGTTTAGATAAACTCAAAAAAACAACTTTTGCCATTTGGTGTGGTGGCAAGCCGAAGGAGACTTATTTCGGTGTTTGTGCGACTGGTTCGACATTTTTTCATGACGTCTTTGGTGCTTTTGGCGTCGATTGTAATCGATTCTGATGGCTCTGCGGCGAACACGGCGAATCCAGTGCGGGTCAATGTCGGGGCCTATGAGTACGGCGTTGTTTATTTCTTTGAAGATGGCAAGCCGCGCGGCATGGTGCCGAAACTGATTAAGTTGTTGAACGACATCCAAGCCGATTATCACTTCCATCTTGTTGAAACGTCATCGCGTCGGCGTTTCCAAGACCTGGAAGAAGGCAAAATTGATCTTGTCATGTTCGAAAACCCGCTATGGGGGTGGCAGGACTTTGACGTCAATTATTCTGACAAGATCATTACCACAGAAGACCTATATATCCGCCGGCATGACGCGCCGCCCCGTCGCAAACCTTTTGAAAATATATATCTTTCGTCCATCATCTGCGTGTTGGGCTTTCATTATGGTTTTGCCGATTTTAACGCCGATCCAGAACACCTTGCCGAATTGTTCGACATCCACTTGGCCTATAACGAAACAGAAGTGTTAAACGGCGTTGTGCGCGGGGATGCTGAAATCGGGATTATTTCCACCGGATTTCTTGCGCGCAAATTCGTTGAAGACCCAAGCCTGCGCGAGAAAATTGAAGTCGGACGTGACCCCGATGCGATCCATGATCTTGTCTCGGTGATTTCGCCCCAATCACCGATCTCGGTGACGGCGTTGAACCGACTGATGGAACAATTGATCTTAGAAGGCGATGTTCATCGGATTTGGCAGGACCTTAATCAAGGTCTGTCGGGGTAAATCACGCGCCAGAAGGTTGGATGCCGCCTGCATCAATCCAAAGGCGGAATGCGGGCGATAACGTTGCGGCGCAGGCTGTCGGGGCGTTCGCGCCATGCGACAATGCCGTTTTCACTTTCGGCATATTTGGTTGCCAGTTCGCACAGATCGTCGATCATGGTCTGGGCATCGACATTGCCATAAACGTATCCCCATTTACCCGCACCATTCAACGCGACCGAGCAGCCAGACTTGCAGTTGGTCAGGCATTCCGCCGGATGCAGATCAAACGGCACATCGCGGTTTTCACAGGCAGATTTCATCTGATCAAACAGCACCTTGCCGTCGCGCGGCTCGCTTTTGCCATCAGCAGCAGAGTACGTGCAGGTCACACAGATATTCAGGCGCGGTTTTGTGGTCATCGGGGTGATCTTTATCCATATAAAAGTCGGCATCGGCAACGATGAAGGCGCGGCATCCAATCAGCTTGCGGCCTGTTTGGTCAAGTCATCATCAAGGTTTTGGTTCAGATAATCTTGAATGACGGTGGCAAGTTGCCGATCGACCAGTGGGTGGGATGCCTCCGAAAGCATCAAGGCCACCCCAACGGCGGGCAATGGTGGAAAACCATCGCGGGCGTCAAGAACCTGAAACTCAGGGGTCACACTGGCCGCGGCAAGGGCCGCAACACCCAGCCCCTCACGCACCAGATGCAAAAGCGATGCGGCCTGACGCGAGGTGGCATAAAGCGTAAAGGGCCGATTGGATTTCGAAAAGGCGTCAATCGCCCAAGCATGAAACTTGCAATCCTCGGCCGGTAGAACCAATGGCATGGGATCAAGCATGTGTTGCTTGTGCACGGGCGATGTTGCCCAAACGCCGGGTTCATGGCGCAGGAAATATCCTTCTTCCCCCTTTTCGGATCGGCTGACAATTGACAGGTCAAGCTCGCCCTGATCAAGCATCCGACGCAGCAAAATGGTTGGGTTCACCGAAACAAAGAACTGCGCATTTGGATAGGCGGTGCTAATTGCACGCAGGACAACCGGTAATATCTTTTGCGCATAATCATCGGGGCAACCGATGCGGATCGGGCGGCTTGCATCCTGGGATCGAAGTTTTCCCATTGCCTCATCCTGAAGCGACAGGATGCGCCGGGCATATCCGACAAAGGTGATGCCTTCGTTGGTCAGCAAAACATTGCGACCGTCGCGTTCGAACAGCTTGTTGTCCACCAGTTCTTCAAGGCGCTTCATCTGCATGGAAAAGGCGGATGGCGTCCGGCCAATGCGATCCGCCGCACGGTTAAAGCTGCCGCATTCGGCAAACGCCACAAAGCTTCGCAACAGATCGGAATCCATAGGCCACCCCTTTGATCAGAATGTTTGATCAAAAATGTTGAACAATACTATCAAAACTATTCGATTGTCGGGGCGCAATCTAGCGGCAAATATCAAACCTGGCCGGCCAATGCAGTTTTTAGTGAATGCTTTAATGTATGTGCCACAAGGATAAGTACCATGATTTTGAACGACTATTTGATGTCGGGGAACGGCTATAAGGTTCGTTTGCTGCTTTCAATGCTGGGTCAACCGTTTGAGTATGTCGAACGCGACATCATGAAGGGTGAAACCCGCACGCCAGATTACCTTGAAAAGATCAATCCGAACGGCAAGATCCCTGTACTTGTTCTGGATGATGGCCGGACATTGGCCGAAAGCAACGCCATTCTGACCTATCTGGCAGAGGGGACCAATTTTATCCCAAACGATGCCTATGAACGGGCCGAGATGATGGGTTGGTTGTTCTTTGAGCAATATGACCATGAACCTAATGTCGCCGTTCTGATCTCTTGGTATGAGATCAAGGGACTGCCAGACAATGCCGACATTCTCGAACCCATGAAACAGGCTGGTGCCAAGCGGGCACTTGATCTGATGGAAAAGCGCCTGTCGGGGCATGACTGGTTGGTGGGGGATGCGCTTTCACTTGCTGATATTTCTCTTTATGCCTACACGCATCGGGCCGAACTTGGCAAAATCAGCCTTGCTGATTATCCGGGCATTCGGGCCTGGTTGGTGCGTATTGAGGCGGTTCGGGGATATGTGCCGATCACGTGGACGCCATAGTCGATTTCAAACCCAAATCCGTTTTGGGTTATTGATAATACAGGACTGCCCCGCGTCATTTCCATGAGCGGGGCAGTCCTGTTTGTTAAGCACGTGGCTGATGTTTCGATATATCAGCGCACGGGTTTTCTATGATAAAATCATCGAGAAGTAGCCACCAATCAATGCCAACACCGTCGTCAGGGCATAGCTGACGGGGTAAGGAACCGCTGCGACCGAGCTTTTCGATTCTTCCATAATCGCATTCAGGCCCGGGGTACTGTTTCGGCCCCCGGTTGTTGCACCATCGGAAATGATCGAATTCAGCCCGAACACTTTGACCCCGACCCAAAAAGCGACCAGTGGCGGTATCAGTGCGCCCACAACCCCGATCAGGGCTAGCCACAAGATCGTTTCCCCACCAAGTGCGGAAATAACTTTGGGGCCGACATTGGCCGACAAGACCGCGACAAAAGCATTCAGCCCGAAGTCCTGAAGGAAGCTTCTGGCACCTTCATGCACCGGGCCGCCAAAACCGGGGTTTCGGCTACGAAGGTAACTGACAAGCACACCGGCCATGATGACGCCAGCCGATGTTCCCAGGGCGAATGGGATACCCGAAATCGTAACTGTGATGATCCCGACCAAATACCCCACCAGCATGGCAAGGGCGAGAAAGAGCACCTCGGATTTCAGGGTTGGCAAGATAGCATGCCCACCAAGTTGCTTTGCAGCCGCCTTGATTGCGGCGTCGGGGCCGGTCAGGCGCAAAACATCGCCAAAACGCACATCACTTTTGGGCCCGAGCGGCAGTTCGTTGCCCACACGGAAAAGAGCTTGAACCTCTATCCCGCCGGTTCCGTGGCTTTCAAGCTGTTCAAGCGTCTGCCCAGAAATCTGGTGGGAGCCGATATGAATATCGGCGACTTCCAGCGGCACGTTACGTGCGAGCTGATCATCGGATTCAGGTCCAATCAACTCGCCTTCTTTGAGGATCAAATCATGTACGTTTGCGCGTACCGTCACGATGTCGTTTTCGGCGATCTTGGGATCACTTGATAGATCCAAAACGTCCTGATTACGCACGATGCGCAAAATCGGAACATCTGGAAAATCTTCGGCCAATTGCGAAATGGTCCGCCCGATAAACAGCGGGTGGGTCACGCTAAAGGCGCGCAGATCATAGGGGGATGCCCCCATGGTCAACGCCCCGGGTGCCCCCGGTACAGGGTGGCTGGCCCCGCCGCTATATTCCGCTTCTGCCAGTTTTGCGTCGGCTTTGGCGTCAAAGCCAAAGATACGCGGCAGATAACGAATAAGAAGGATGATGCCGACCGTCGACAAAACATAGCTGATCGCGTAGGCGGCGGCCATGTTGGCACCGACTTCTTCGACCGTCATGCCGACAGGTGGCACATAGGCGCCACTGGCCATCGCCCCCTGACCAACACCAAGGATGGCGGTGATTGTATAGCTTCCTGAAATCAGGCCGGTTGCATAGCCCGGCGCAAGATCAAACAGCTTTGCACCGAAATAGCAGATGACCCAATTCAGCGCCCAAACAATTACCCCGATCCCAATGAAGGCCAAGCCACCTTTGCGCAGCCCCGAAAAGAACTGGGGACCAACTTTCAAGCCAAGCGCATACATGAATAAAAGCAGCATGAACGAGGATAAAATCCCCGGGATCGAATAGGTGATGCCATACGCACCTTGGGCAATCATCGACAGCACAACCCCAACCAAAAGGGTGCCTGCGGTCGACCCAAGAGATATCGTCTTGACGCTGAACTTGCCGATGAAAGTACCAAGTGTCAGCGCAAGCAGGATAAAGGCAATCGGCTGGTTATCGAGAAGTTGGAAAAACCCGTGAATTCCGGCTTCGGTAACCGGTTCGATCCGGTCAAATATTTGCCCGACAACACTCGGCGAGGACTCTGTCCCCGCATTTTGCGCAAATGCAGGGACAGAGACAACAAGCAACGATAAGCAGGGCAGCAGCTTGGCAAGCCTTGCCATAGTGGCCGTTAGGCCGCCTCGACTAGCCATGATGGAACCCCGGTTTCGCAGTGGAATGAACAATGGGGTTCTTTGACAGGTGATCAAGCGCACGCTTCATATCATCAAGAAGAAGTTTGGCCAGATCGCGGCTCACCCCGTGTCGGATCAGGATGCGCTGAACGACCGTATCTTGGCGGTCGGACGGCAGTGGATAGGATGCGATCTGCCAGCCACGCATACGAACCCGCTCGGACAGGTCATAAAGTGTGAAGCCGTGATCTTCATCTGTCAGCTTATAGGCAACAGCAGGCAAGCCACCATGACCGTCATAGACCATTTCGAAAGGCCCAATTTTCGCAAGCTCTTTGCCCAGCCATTGGGCGGTATCGGAACAAGCCTGCTGAATTGCGGTATATCCTTCGCGGCCTAGGCGCAGGAAATTGTAATATTGCGCAATAATTTCACCGCCCGGGCGCGAGAAGTTCAACGCGAATGTCGGCATGTTGCCGCCCAAGTAATCCACGTAAAAAATCAAATCCTCAGGAAGGTCTTCTTTGGATGCCCAGATCACCCAGCCAACACCAAGTGGCGCCAAACCGTATTTGTGGCCTGATGCATTGATCGACCGAACACGTTCAATCTTGAAGTCCCAAACAAGGTCTTCTTGAATAAATGGCGCGATAAAACCGCCGGACGCTGCATCGACATGAATTGGGATATCAAGCCCAAGATCGCGTTCCATGGCGTCCAATTCACGCGCCAAGGCTTCGACTGGCTCGTAGATGCCGGTAAAGGTCACACCCAATGTGGCAACGACGCCGATGGTGTTTTCATCGCAATATTCGCGCAGGTCTTCAGGCTGCAAGCCAAGGGCATTGCCTTTCAGCGGAACCTCACGGATTTCAACATCGAAATAGCGGGCAAATTTCTTCCAGCATATCTGCACGGGGCCGGTCACAATATTTGGTTTGCTTGTGTCTTTGCCTTCGGCCTCGCGCCGCGCACGCCACTTCCACTTAAAGGCCAGTCCGCCAAGCATCGCGGCCTCGCTCGAACCCGTGGTCGAACAACCAATGGTTTCCCAGGATTTCTCAGCGTGCCAAAGATCGGCGAGAATATGCACGCACCGATTTTCAATCTCGGCAGTTTGTGGATATTCGTCTTTGTCGATCATGTTCTTATCGACGGAATCCGTCATTAATTGCTTAACTTCGTCCTCAACCCAGGTTGTGCAGAACGTTGCCAAGTTTTGCCGGGCGTTCCCGTCTAAAAGGAGTTCATCACGTACCAACGAATAAGCTGCATGGGGCTCTGAACCACCATCGGGCAAGCGATACTTCGGAAGGCTATTTTCCGAGGCGTCCGTTGTGTAGATATCGCGCAATGTGGATTGGTCGTTGAGATCAACTTTATGGATGGGCATGTCAAAAGTCCTTAAAATGGGGCCGGCTTTGACGGAAGTCAGCGTGAAGTACGCACGTTAGGTGTCGCCAAGTGCGTTCGCAGGATGGTCATTTTAATTAGCATACTTGCTTTGTAATTTACATTGATCCACAGCAAGAAAAGAGTTGTTCGTGGCGCAACCCTTTGCTGACAGTCAAATTTAAGCGGGAATTATTTTTCGGTGCGGATGCAATGATCGGTTCGGGCAAGAGGTTGCCCGGCATTCCGATGGTCTTTAATTCAAATTAGGCATGCGAAAACGTGCCGCCACGCCCGCAGGCGGCGGCGGTGGCGGGCTAGGTCAGGGCATACGCTTGATGAATTGCGGGCAAACAACCTGCGCGCAGGTGGGGCGGGCGGCTAACGAGGCAAAGCCGTATTGTCGCGGCCCCCGACCTCCGCCTGCGTTAGCGCTTCATCGCCAGCGGCGAAATTTGCTGGTTTCGGCTGGCGATCATTTTTTGTTCGGCCAATGCGCCTGCTTCGTCGGTCAAGAAGGTGAAAATGGCAAAACGTTTTCCCTTGGTCACCGGCATGGCTTCGTGCAGCAACGAACAGGAAAAGACAAGCGCGCCACCGGGGGGCGGGGCATACAAAGTTTGGCCGTATTCAGGGAACCGGACCTGACCGCCTTCATAATCGATGTCATTCAGATTAAGCGACACGGCAAACCGGCGGTGGGCGGTGAATGCTGTGCGGTTATCGCGGTGGCGGGCAAAATGGCCTTCTTCGGCTGCGTCGTAACAGCCGATACGCAGGACTTCCATGCTGGCGGTTCGGAAGTGGAACGCCTTTAACAGTTCTGGCGCAAGGCGCGAAACAATGCGGCTTTTCACTCGGTTGAACAACGCCTCGTCAAGCAGCACGACGTCATTGCGTTTCTTAATCTCTGCCTTGGCTGTGCTGTTGTTCGACGATCCTTGGGAAACGCCATCAGCACGCTTGTCGCCGTCTTGCCAATAGCGCAGCAATTCCGCGCATAGTTCCGGTTCAAGCACATCTTTCATCACCAGAACCGGGGCTTGGTAATTGGCGGCTGTCGGGCTGCTTGCCGTATGTATCGACTGGCAGGTCGTAACAACCTTGCTCAGGTTGCTGCGTGGTTCGATTGCCGCAAGGCGATGGTTTGGATCGATGATGACGATTGATGGTTCTTTGGCATCAAATAATGCGCGAACCGCATTTGCCTCGTCATACAGTTCGGTGACTTTCTTGGATGATTTTTCGGCCTTTTTCGGGCTTTTCTTCCCGCCAATCACCAGAAACGTCAAAACTTCGTGGGTTTTGGTGTCTTCTAGGAATTGGTCGATTTCTTGCCATTCGGCCTTGGTGGGTTTGTCATCTAGCAGCCACAAGGCCAGCGTGTTACCCGCGATAAGTTGATCGGTAAGGTCGACGGATTTTCCCGCACGATCTGGCAAAATGACCTTTGGAACAAAGTCCCCCTGTGTGATTTTGGTGGGGCGATTGGTTGGCTTTTTTGTTCCGGTCATTTCGCAGATATCCTGTACATGTCCCTTACGAGATCGGTCCTATCTATCTTCAGGTCTTTCTTCAGTCTTTTTGAAAGTATCCCGACAAAACTTCGCTGTAAATCGTGCTCAGATTTTCGATGTCGTCGACCATGGCATGTTCATCGACCTTGTGCATGCTTTGCCCGACAAGGCCAAATTCGGCGACTTCGCAGTATTTTTGAATGAAGCGGGCGTCGGATGTGCCGCCGGTCGTGCTCATTTCCGGGCGTTTCCCGGTGACTTTTTCCGAAGCATCGGCAATCAAATTGGCCAGTTTGCCGGGATTGCACAGGAAGGCATCCCCGGAAATTTTGACTGTCAGGTCATGTGCGCCGGCATGTTGCGCGCAGACATCCCGGATCCATTTTTCAAGATCAGCACCGGTATGCTGATCATTAAAGCGGATGTTAAACGCGGCTGAAACCTTGGCCGGGACAACGTTGGTTGCGCTGTTACCCGCATCAACGGTGGTGACTTCAAGGTTGCTGGGTTGGAAATGATCCGTCCCCTGATCAAGTTCACGGGAATTAAGGGTATCAAGAACCTTGATCATGCGCGGCACAGGATTGTCTGCCAAATGGGGATAGGCGACATGGCCCTGCGCACCAAACACCGTCAGCCATCCCGTGATGGATCCGCGACGGCCAATCTTCATCATTTCGCCGAGATATTTTGGATTGGTCGGCTCCCCCACCAGGCAAGTATCGAATTTTTCGCCTTGCTGGTCGCACCATTCGATCAATTTGACGGTGCCGTTGATGGCGTCGGCTTCTTCGTCACCGGTGATCAGGAAGCTGATGCTTTCATCAAAATCGGGATGGGCGGCCAAAAACGCATCGACCCCGCCGACAAAACAGGCAATTCCGGTTTTCATGTCAACCGCACCGCGCCCAAACAGCCGGCCGTCTTTGACTTCGCCACCGAACGGATCGACGGTCCATGCATCGCGATCGCCTGCGGGCACAACATCGGTGTGCCCGGCAAAGCAGAAATTGCGTCCCTTGGTGCCCAGACGGGCATACAGGTTATCAATGGCATCGCTGCCATCGCTGTCAAACACCTTGCGTTTGCATTCAAAACCGCGCGCTTCGAGTGCCTTTTGCAGGACATCAAGCGCACCCGCATTGGCCGGGGTCACCGATGGGCAGCGGATCAGGGATTGTGCAAGTTCAAGGGCTGTCGACATTGGCATTCTCTTGGTTCGTGTCTTTTGGTGGGGAATAGGAATTTACACCTATTATTTTGTTTCACGTGAAACAAAAGAAGAACAAATATACATTAAGGGGCGAAACAGCCATCCGTTTCGCCCCTTATATCATGAATATCATGATCGCATCGCGCGTCGCAGATTAGTCGCGCAGCAGTTCATTGATCGAGGTTTTCGAACGGGTTTTTTCATCAACACGTTTGATGATCACCGCGCAATAAAGGCTCGGTCCTGGCGTTCCATCGGGAAGCGGTTTGCCCGCAATGCTGCCCGGCACGACGACCGAGTAGGCCGGGACGCGACCAACAAAGGTCTCGCCAGTGGTGCGGTCGATGATTTTGGTCGATGCGCCAATGAAGACACCCATCGAAATAACGGCACCTTCTTCAACGATGACACCTTCGACGATTTCTGAACGTGCGCCGATAAAGGCGTTGTCTTCGATGATGACCGGTCCGGCCTGAAGCGGTTCAAGAACGCCACCGATACCAGCACCACCCGAAAGGTGAACGTTTTTGCCGATCTGTGCGCAGGAGCCAACCGTCGCCCAAGTATCAACCATCACACCGGTATCAACATACGCGCCAAGATTGACAAAGCTTGGCATCAGAACGGTGCCCGGTGCGACATAGGCCGAACGGCGCACGATGCTGCCCGGAACGGCGCGGAAACCGGCATTTTTAAATTCGGCTTCACCCCAACCTTCGAATTTCGACGGGACTTTGTCCCACCAGTTGGTGTTTTCGCCCGGACCACCTGCGATGGTGGTCATGTCATTGAGACGGAAAGACAGCAGAACCGCCTTTTTTGCCCACTGATTGACGACCCATTTGTCTTCAATCTTTTCGGCAACACGCAGTTCACCGCGATCCATGGCATGAAGTGCCTGATCAACAGCTTTGCGGATTTCGCCCTGTGTGGCGGAATTGATTTCGTCGCGGTTTTCCCAAGCGACGTTAATCACGCCTTCAAGTTCGGTTTTGTTCATTGTTCGAAGGTCCTTGCGGTCAGCCTTAAATTCGTCGGGCGGAGAATGGTCAAAGCAGGCTTTGAAGTCAACTCCGCCAATTTGCGTACACGGGCCTATGTCGGCCACGTTCCAATCCTGATCCGTATGGGGAACAGCAATAAACGAAGACGGTGGTAATCTCAACGTTGTAACGATTACAAATCATGCCAAGCGCGCGTGGCAAGGCCAGATGCCTTGCCGTGATTGATCCCCAACGCATTAAAAGTCACCCTGATGGCGTTTTACGCGGCCTTGGCAAGGGTGCGCAAAAAGCCAACCAGATCGTCGGTATGGTGATCAATGCGCGGGTCGTCATTGCCGGCCTGCGCCCATTCAACATCGGTATGCACCCAAACCGTCGTCATGCCCATTTCCTTGGCCGGCAGCAGATTTTTTGCCATGTCTTCAAAATAGACGGCTTTGGCAGGATTAATATCATCACGCGCCAAAAGCAGGTCATAGGGTTCTTGCTGTGGCTTGGGGATATAGTTGGCATCAACGATGTCAAAGATGGTTTCAAACCGATCGGCAATGCCAAGGCGGCCCATCACACGTTCGGCATGGCCACGCGATGCGTTGGTGAAAATCAGCTTGCGACCGGGCAAGTCATCCAGGGCCTTTGCCAGATCAGGTGCCGGGGCGACAACGGACACATCGATGTCGTGCACCTTATCAAGATAGTCGGCCGGATCGATTTTATGTTCGGTCATCAGTCCGCGCAACGTGGTGCCATAGCGATGAAAATAGTCCTTTTGAACTCGGTGGGCTTCGTCCGGTTCCAAAGAAAGGGTATCGCGCACATAATTGCCGATAAGGTCCGATACCTGGGCAAACAGGTTGCAGGCAGAAGGATAAAGCGTGTTGTCGAGATCAAAAATCAGAACCGAGTCCGCGTCCATACGGGGCAGGTCCGAGCGGGGTTTCAGGAGCGATGTCATGATCAGCAGGCCTTATCAATAATGAGGTTACGCGTGGTGTGAACGATATGGATATTTGTAGGCGATCTGTGTGTTATTGCAAACCATCGGTATGTGCGGCGATGAAAAGCATTGTAGCTATGCGTTATGCGCAGCGTGTTATGGCTTAAATTGTTAACTTTCTCAGTTTAAAACCTCGCGCCGAGACCAAAAATACCCAAGATAACGATACATGGGTCAGTACGTCGTTCACGTGCATTTGGTTTCTTTGGCATTACGAATTTTCCCCTTTACGCATCGCAATGAGAAATCATGAAGACGTAAAACCCTTGTTAACGGCAATGGGGGGATGATGCCTGAGGCCATGTTGCAAAAGACGATGTTTTCTCGGTATTTATCGTATCCGGGGAAGTGAATGGTTTCGGTATTTCGAAACAGCGTAAGAGGACGCTTTGGATAAGCTTACAAAGGCGCGCACCACCGAACTTCGAAATGAGCGCAATCGCTTTGCTGCACTTGCATTTGTTTGGGGTGACATCCTTTTGGAACTGGATGGCGATTTTCGAATTGTTTTTGCGTCTGGTGCGTCTGACAGCATTCTTGGCCGTCGACCGCAAGACTTATCAGGCCATCTTTTCCACAGCCTGCTGGCAAAACAGTTTCAGCCGCTGGTGACTGAAATGCTTCAGGTCGCGCGCAGACGCGGGCGGATGGACAATATTCAGGTGCGCTTTGTTCAGGCCGACCAACAGCTGACCCCGCCGGTATCGATGAGTGGCTATTTCCTGCCTGATCTTGGCGATCACTTTTTTGTAGCGCTTCGGGTTGCGATCAACGCATTGCCGCCCGACGTTGCCCGATCCATTCAGCGTGATCACGAAACCGGGCTTTTGGACGAAGAAAGCCTGTCCAAGGTTGTGACCGAACGCCTTGTCACGCAGCGCGAAACCGGGATCCAGCATAAATTTACCTTGATGACACTCAACGCGTTTGATCCTTTGTGTAAACGCATGGAGCAGATTGAACGCGACGAGCTTTTGGCAAGTGTTGGGGCGTTTTTGCGCGCGCATTCTGTGGCGGGCGATACGGCTGGGCGTCTTGGCAGCAATCAGTTTGGAATGCTTCATCGCCCGGATGTGCCGATTGGCGAACTTGAACAACGGATTGTCGATTGCGCACGCGATGCCGATCCAAAAGGACTTGGCATCGAAGTCAGTTCATCGGTCACCGATTTCACCGCCGAAGTTATTCCGCCCGGTGATTTGGCGCGCGGTGTGTTGTATTCCATCCGGCGTTTTTGTGACCGTCAGGAACACGGGTTTACGTTTTCGCGCCTCATGGGGCAGGCGAATAATCTGGTCAATGATACCTTTTCCGCGATGCATGATTTTGGCACCCGGGTCGATCAATTAAAGTTCGATGCGGCCTATCAACCAATTGTGCGCCTGCCATCGGCGGAAATTCATCATTTTGAAGTGCTGGTTCGGTTCTATAACGACGATGGCGAGCTGATCCCGACCCAGCAGCTGATCACGTTTGCCGAGCAGGTAAATATGGTGCATCGCCTTGATTTGGCGATGATGCGCCGAACCATCAAATGGATCAGATCGCAACTTGATGAAGGCTTAACCGTGCGGGTCGCGACCAATGTGTCGGGGCATTCATTGGGCAACCCCGATTTTTGCCGGTCGGTCATTGCGCTTTTTGAACGCAACCGCGATACGCTTGGTCAATTGATGATCGAGATCACCGAAACATCCGAAATCAGCGACATAGACAGCGCGGCGAAATGGATCAGCCGGTTCCGGGAATTTGGTGTTGAGATTTGTTTGGATGACTTTGGCACCGGGGCGTCGAATTTCCGATATCTCAGCGCGCTTGAGGTTGATTACGTCAAGATTGACGGGGAATCCATTCACCAGTCGATGAAGTCGCGCAAAGGTCAGGCGTTCATGCGATCATTGGTCGATCTGTGTCATTCAATTGATGTCAAAGTGGTCGGCGAGATGATCGAAACCGACAAAATGCGCGAACTGATCACCAAGGCCGGGTTTGATTTTGCCCAAGGTTACTTGTTTGGCAAGCCCGAGGCCGACATCAGTTTGTATTGGCGCGATAACAGCACGCGACGCCGATAAAGCCGAACTCTGCGTTTCGGGTCTTATGCGTCGAAATTCTTCAGATTGTTCTTAATGCGACAGCAACGAAAAAAGGCCGGTGCATGCACCGGCCTTTGTCTTGGTCGTCGTTTTGGTCAACGCGCCACTTATTCGGCAGCTTTGACGTCTGCGCTGCTGCGGATGGCAGCTTCGCGGACGTCGTCGGTGACGTGTTCTTCGAACTTGGTGAAGTTCTTTTCAAACAGACCGGTCAGGTTGGCAGCCGCCTTGTCGTAGGCGTCTTTGTCGTTCCAGCTTTCACGTGGGTTCAGCACGCTTGCCGGAATGTCGCCACAGGCGGTCGGATAGGCCAGACCGAAATACGGATCGGTTGCAAAATCAGCATTTTCCAACTCGCCGTTCAGGGCTGCATTCAAAAGGCCACGGGTGTAACCGATCTTCATGCGTGATCCAACGCCATAGGCGCCGCCCGACCAGCCGGTATTCACCAGCCAGCAGTTTGCACCATGTTTTTCCATCAGTTCACCAAGAAGCTTGGCATAGACGGACGGATGACGCGGCATGAACGGTGCGCCAAAGCAGGCAGAGAACGCAGCGGTCGGTTCTTTGACGCCTTTTTCGGTGCCAGCAACCTTTGCGGTATAACCCGACAGGAAGTGATACATCGCCTGTGCCGAACTTAGTTTTGCAATCGGCGGCAAAACGCCAAAGGCATCACAGGTCAGCATGATGATGTTTTTCGGGTGACCACCACGGCCGTTATCCGATGCGTTCGGAATGAATTCGATCGGATAGGAGGAGCGGGTGTTTTCGGTGTGACGGGCATCGTCGAGATCAAGCTCGCGCGATTGCTTGTTCATCACAACGTTTTCAAGAACCGTTCCGAAACGTTCGGTCGTGGCGTGGATTTCCGGCTCAGCTTCTTTGGAAAGCTTGATCACCTTGGCATAGCAGCCGCCTTCGAAGTTAAAGACGCCTTCTTCGCCCCAGCCATGTTCGTCATCGCCAATCAGGGTGCGCGATGCATCAGCGGAAAGGGTGGTTTTACCGGTGCCAGACAGACCAAAGAAGATGGCGGTGTCGCCGTCTTTGCCCATGTTGGCAGAGCAATGCATCGGCATGACGCCCTTGCCCGGCAGAATGTGGTTCAGAACCGAGAAGATCGATTTCTTCATTTCACCGGCATACCAAGTGCCGCCGATGATAACCATTTTACGTTCAAAGCTGACCATCACGAAGACGTTGGAACGGGTTCCGTCGACTTCTGGATCGGCCTGAAGACCTGGTGCATGCAACACGGTAAATTCCGGCGCAAAATCACGCAGTTCTTCTTTTTGCGGCTGGATGAACATGTTGCGGGCAAAAAGGTTATGCCACGCATTTTCGTTGATCACACGTACCGGCAGGCGGAAACGCGGATCGGAACCGGCATAGCAATCTTGAACGAACAGTTCGGTGCCCTGGAAGTAAGCGCGCACTTTTTGGTACAGGCGCTCGAAAACGTCCGGGCTGACCGGGCGATTGACGTCGCCCCAATCAATATCATTTTTGGTGCTTTCTTCTTCAACGATGAAGCGGTCTAGCGGGGAACGGCCGGTATGTTCGCCGGTCAGTGCGACAAAGGCACCACCCTTAGCGATTTTACCTTCGTTGCGACGGATCGCATGTTCGTAAAGGCCAGCAGCGTCAAGGTTCCAATGAACGGCGCCAAGGTTTTTGAGGCCATGAGTTTCAAGGCCTACACGGCTGACAACGGGTCCTGATTGCAGCACGAATCTCTCCTGGTGGGAAATTGAATCTGGGGGTTAAATCTTCAATTTTACACAAACAATTGTGGGAAAAGTTTGCGTAGAGACATATTGTTACAAAGGTGTCTTAAAAGCAACCGGTCCTTTTGCCAAATACCAAGGAAAACGTAGGTGTTTTTGCGTTTGTGAAAATTCTGTGTTCAGACCCGACAATTAAATCTTCACAAACCAAATCAGGCCTTTAAGTCGCGCGATTTTTTGCACATTTCGACCAAAATCTGCCGTGCGTCGGTGGGCGCGTGCACCGGATGGGGGAATTCTATTCTGATGTTGGGGGACTCGGGCAAATCGGTTCCTAAAACCATGCCATCGCAATCAATGGAAATCATCTTCCAGTCAAGATCACTGGCATGATCGGTCTCGTACGCGACGATGTCGGCAATGGCATCAAGATGGTCGGCATTCATATGATTGATAATCTGGTCGTGCCCTTCTTTAAGCGCGTCGCAGTCATCAATCAGAAATTGTTTGCCGGTCAGGCGTCGTTGTTTGCCAAATCCACCAACCCAATAGGCGGCTTCCACGTCGACGCGATAAAATCCAAAATCAGCGAAATCTGCATATTGGGCTGCATCCGGATGCGCCAGAAGGTAGCGGTTCCGAACCGCGGCAGAGGTATCTGGGATGGCGCGGCCAAACAGGGTCAGGCGTGCGGTATCGGTTTGGATCTGTGACGTGGCGTTCGATGGATTGTCTGATCCGCTGAAAAGCAGTGAAAGCCGGGCATCTGCCTTTAAATGGCGGGTGTGATCGGCCAGTTCCGAAATCAGCAGGATGGGCGCGCCATCAAGATCAGTGGCCGGAACCACCATGGAGGCAACCGGCCATCCGTCGCCAACTTGCTTATGACCAATGGCGGTGGTGGCAAGAACAGCCGCGTGTGATTGCCGGCACATACGCCGAAGATCAGATGCCGATGCGGTTGGTTTTTCGGGGGTGTTGGCCATTTTGCAATGCCTTTTGCGGGTCGGTTTGATCGTTTCGGGCGGTATTTCGCAGAGCAATCTTAGGCCGTTAGGACACAGAGACAAATGGCAAATGTAAACATCGGAAAGGGTCGATTTGTCTGTCCACGTTCGTGGGAAGTTTGCTTAGGCCGATATTGCGCGCAAAGTACGTTTTAGTAGGAATTTATGGTCGGATTTGATTCCCAGAGCCGATGGGAAATCAACTTTTGGTGGTTTATTTTTCCGATGTGGAAATGACGTTTTCTTGGTCATCTAATTGTTACGAAAGGGAAAATTTAAATCCGGCGAATAACGGTTCATCGAAGTGTTGCGGTTTTATACACACGTATATGTCCGGGCGTTGTAATATTTACATCTATTCATATATTACAAAGGTAGGGAATTATCTGATCCGCAAAATACGATGACGCATCAAAGCCCGCGTTTTGGTGTTGATCTTTTGTTGAGGCAATCTGCAATGTCCGATTATTCCGAAACTGCCCGCCCGCAAGAACAAGAGACTTCTTCGACACCACCAAATGATGATCTGACAAAGGATGATGGTTCGGATTCTTTGTCCGAAGAGACGTGGAAAATTCTGATTGTCGATGATGATCTTGATGTGCACGAGGCGACCGTATTTTCGCTTAATAGGGTCAATATCCTGGGGCGGGGCGTGGAACTTTTACATGCACACAATGCCCAAGAAGCTCTTCACTGTTTAAAGTCCCATGCGAACATCGCCGTGATCATGCTTGATGTGGTGATGGAGGAGCCTGATACCGGTCTGCGTCTGGTGGGGGAAATTCGCGATCTTGGCTTTACCGAACCACGGATTATCCTGCGGACGGGCTATTCCGGGAAGGCGCCAGAAGATGAAGTCATCCGAAATTACGACATCAATGATTATCGGACCAAGGACGAACTGAGCCGTACAAGACTGATCACATCCCTTACGACGGCGATACGGTCATATGATCACATCCGCAGTTTGAGTGACACGCGTGCGGGCCTTGAGATGGTCATCGAAAGCACGCAACGTCTTTATAGTAACAAAAATCTTGAGCTGTTTGCCGAAGGTGTCCTGACCCAGATCGCAGCCATTTTGCGATTGCGATGCGAAGGTGCGATATGCGCAGTGGGCCCGACGGCAGATGGCGACCGCAATCGTATGGTCGTTATGGCCGGCCTTGGGCGTTTTTCCGAAAAGGTCGGGGCCGAGTTGGGCGAGATCGACGATGTCGACTTAACCATGGTAAAAGATGTTGCCCCCGACAATGTGACGCCCGAACTGCGCGATAACAAAATCGCATTGCGCTTTCGCACCGAAACTGGCCGTGAACTGGTGATTTACTTTGAACATAATGGCGGGTTGCCCAATACGGATGTCGTGCTGTTACAGGTTTTTGCCAGCAATCTTGCGATCTGTTTTGAAAATCTCGATCTGATCAATCATTTGGGTGAGCTTGCCTTTGTTGATCAGCGGTTGGGATTGCCCAATCATAATGCATTTAGTCGTGAACTTGGCTGGTTGGTTTCGGGGAAATCGGCCAGTGCGACGGTTGCACTCGCCTCGATAGAGGAAGCGCCGCAGCTTGCTGTTGCCTTTGGCCTGCCCTTTGCCGAAGAAGTTATGTCGGCTGTTTACGATCGTTTGCGCGACGCCTTGGGGGAGGCTGTTTTGATTGCGCGCATTGGTGAATATACGCTTGGTATTGTTGATGCCACTGGTGAGGTCGCCCAATCGGTGATCGACAGTGTTTTCGACGAAATCTTTTTAATCAGAGACAACCGAATTTCGGTTTCGGCATCAACCGGGATTTTATATCTGGACCCGACAGGGCAAATTCCATCTGACATTGACCGTGCCGCGCGCAGCACCTTACTGCGTGTGATGCAGGAACATCCGGGCACGACAATGATGTTTACGCCTGATATTGCCCATGACGTTGAAAAAACAGTTCGGATAAAATCGGCCCTGCGCGAAGCAACAAAGGCCAAGCAATTTAAGTTTGTTTTTCAGCCTAAAATCAACGTCGCCACCGGCGATGTTTCCGGTGCGGAAATACTTTGCCGGTGGGCGATGAATGGCAAAGCTGTTCCGCCGTCAGTTTTCATACCAATCGCAGAGCGGGCCGGGTTCAGTGCAGATATTGCGTTACAGAGTTTAGCGGCGGTTTCGGATTTTTGGGCAGATCTTAAAAAAGCAGGTTTGTCGAGATTGCCGGTCGCGATCAATCTTGCCGTACCAGATATCTGTAATTCCGATTTCGTCGAGGCCCTTGGCCGACAATGCGAAGAAAGTGATCTTTCGCCAGAACTTATTTCGTTTGAGATCACCGAAACCCAGGCAATTTCGGTCGATGAAGACGCATCCATGGGGGTGGCTGCACTTAAGCGCCGTGGCTTTAAGCTTTGGCTTGATGATTTTGGCACAGGCTATTCGTCTTTAAGTCATTTAGATTCACTTACGGTTGATGGCATCAAAATCGATAAATCGTTCATTTCCACGCTGACGATTGATAAGGCACGCGGCAGTGTGGCAGCGACGGCCAAGGCAATGGCAGATAATCTTGGCTTAAAATCGATTGCCGAAGGGGTCGAAACCCGAGAGCAGCATCAAATCGCCCGACTGCTTGGCATCGAGACAGCGCAAGGATTTTATTACGCCAAACCGATGGATCCCGATGCCTTTATTGAATGGTTAAAGCACTGGGATATCGCGGCGCATGTCGGATATTAATGCATCTGGCCAGTCGGGGCCGGACGGCGCGCCTGCGCTTACACTTTTGCCATCAGCGGGAAGAACTTGGTACCAAAGCCGTGTGTTTTGGCGCACGTCGCTGATTGCTTTTTGTATCGGCATGATCGTGATCGGTGGAAGTTGGGCAAGCTGGCAATTCGTTGAAGGAAAGCAACAGAACGATATTGTTTCGCGGCAGGTTCTGCTTGGCGCGGTGTCGCGGGAAAACACGATCCGCCGCTGGTTCGAAGCGGCATCGCAGATTTTGCAGATTGCTGCGCAAAATACTTCCATTCGCGACTTTGATCAGGCGCCAAATGCCACAGTTCAACAGCTTCGGTCGATTGCAACAATCGCACCGCGTTTTAGCCAGCTTCGCATCCTTGGCGAAGATGGGGTTGAGGAAATACGAATTGATCGCACACCAGATGGCCTAAAGGTCGCTGGTGTGGGCAGTTTGCAGGACAAATCAAACCGATATTACTTTACCGAAACGGCGGAACTGACGTCGGGCGAAGTCTATATCAGCCCGATTGATCTTAATGTTGAACGGGGTGTGATTGAAATCCCGTGGCGCCCGACGGCGCGTTTGGCGACCCCAATCAGGGGGGTGGATGGTCGGCGCGGTTATCTTGTTTTCAATCTTGATATGGCCGTACCACTTGCCGACTTTGGCCGCGATAGCAACAGCACAACCAGAACCGAGCTTGTGAACAAAGATGGCTATTGGTTGGCCGGGGTTGAGGAGGAAAAGCTTTGGGCGTTTATGACCGGTGCGCCTGAAAACATGGCCCGCGATCAACAAGTCCTTTGGCAAAAAGTTACCTTGAATGCCGGGGCGGCGGATGTGTTTTGGCATGAAGGGCGATTTTATTCTGCCCGTTTAATTACCCCGATTGCATTATCGGGACTGCCATACGAATCCATCGCACAAAGCAGTTATGGAAAACTTTACATCATTGCGAGCGCGCCAGCATATAACACCCTGTTGGCGCCGCGGCCGTTCGATGTTGCAATCTTGCTGATCGGTGCCGTTCTGATGGCGATTTTGTCGTGTATTATTGGCATTTTCAATTTGCGCCGAAAGCAGGCGCAAGCATCGCAGGAGCGTATCGCAGCGCATCTTGTGTCGGTGCGAAGGATGGCGTCACTTGGGCGTATCGTTGCGGGCGTGACCCACGAAATGCGCACCCCCATCGGCAATTCGGTGACGGTTACATCGACCCTTTCTGCCTTTTTGGATGATCTTTTGGCAAAAATTGATGGGCAAAAAATCGATCCAAAATCATTGCGTGACGATGTCAGTTATCTTCAAAATGGTGTTCGCATCGTTCAGAAAAATCTGGATCGCACCGTCACCCTGGTCGGGCATTTTCGCCAAACTGCGGCCGATCAATCAAACCACAATCTGCGTGAATTTGATCTTTCCAGCCTGTTAATCGATTTGGTTGCGACATTGCGCGACCAGCTTCGAAAAGACGGCATTCAAATCATTTTTGACGGGCCGAAAACGGCGCCGATTAAACATTATTCCGACGCGATTGATCAGGTGGTTCTAAGCTTGATCAACAATGCGGAACGGCATGCTTTCGCCGACCAATCCAATGGTGAAATTACGGTTCGGTTGGTGGATGCCGACCGCGATTTTTATCAAATCGACGTTCAGGATAACGGATGCGGCATTGATCCCAAGTTACATGAACGCGTGTTTGAACCGTTCTGGACCGCCAATGCGGCAAATCCGGGCAGTGGTCTTGGCATGGCGATTGTTGAAAGCGTTGTCGAAAGTGTTTTGGGCGGGGATGTCCACATGCGATCAAACATTGGTCAGGGCACGACGTTTTCAATCACGATCCCAAAAACCGTTCAGGAACGCGCCGATGGTGGCAAAAGCGCGTTTAATGTGTCTGATAAGAGTGATTAAGGCGCAAAATTTGGACGCTTTGCATCCGAAAAATCGGTTTGTGATCAAACCGGCTGCCGTTGTGGACTGGCGTTGTGGACTAGGCTGTTTGACGTTCTGATGTCGTTTTTGCGTTTGTTTTTGTGGCGGCGCGCCGTTTGGGAAGCTGGGCAAGCACGCGCTTTTTGCCACCGTCACTTAGATCCCGCCATGATCCAATTTCATCGCCGGTGCGAAAACACCCCGAACAAAATCCGGATTTAGCATCCAATACACAAACACCTGTGCAGGGTGATTTTACGGCCATCGGGATTTTGATCTTTGCTGTCAGGGTGACGGGTGTCGATTAAGAATGGCGACATACAAAACAGTTTCGCCCCCACGGATCAAGGATGAACCTGTCCATGGGGGCGAAATGATATATTTTGTCCGTCTTTTGGCGCGGGACCGTTAGAGGCGGTCGAACCAGTCGCTTACTTGACGTTCGGCTTCTTCACGTTCGATGCCGTATTTTTCTTGAACGATGCCGACAAGCTTTTCCTGCTTGCCTTCGACCTGATCAACTTCATCATCCGTCAGGCGACCCCATTCACTTTTGACATCACCACGCATCTGTTTCCAACGTCCGGCGATTTGATCCCAATTCATTTGGTTCTCCTGCTTTGGTTGAAGTTTGCTCGTGTCTTACCTTATTTGTAAGTACCTAAGGTGTTTTCACCTTCTAGTATTCCAAACGGCTGACATGGGGATATGTTCCGTCGTCTTTGTTGAGATATTCTGATGGGGTGCGATTTGGGGTGCTTTACTTGCCTTATTTCGCGCATGCGGGTATAGCCCGTTCCATTGTTTTGATCGGCGTTGTTACCGTTGTTACCCGACGGGACAAAGGTGCGGCACGGAGGAAGATATGCGCGGCTATTTCGGGATTGGAATTGAAGGGGCAAGTAAGCCTTTAAATGTGGGCACCCTGTTTCGTTCTGCCCATGCATTTGGTGCGAGCTTTGCCTTTACGGTTGATGCGGACTTTCGCCAGCAGCGTTCCAACATCACCGACACATCAAAGTCCGGCGAACAAATGCCGTATTATCATTTCCCCAATCACGATAATTTCTTTTTGCCGACGGGATGCCGAATGGTCGGTGTCGAGCTGACCTCGGATGCGATTGAGCTTCCGAGTTTCAAGCATCCATCGCAGGCAGCCTATATTTTGGGCCCGGAACGCGGCAACCTTTCGCAAAGCATGCAGGATAAATGCGATTTCATCATCAAAATCCCGATGAGTTTTTGTGTGAATGTCGCCATTGCCGCAAACATTGTGATGTATGATCGCCTGATCAGTTTGGGGCGTTTTGCACCGCGCCCGGTCCGTGCCGGTGCGCCGACCGAACCAAAGCCCCAAGGCCAGTATGGCGGCTGGATTTCGCGCACGCGTGAAAAACGTAAAGGCAATCCCGAACAGTTCCGCCAAGCCCCGCCGCCCGATTACAGCGTGATCGATGGCCATCTTGACGATGAAGAAGACGCTTAACGTGTAATCCCGGTTTTCTGAAAGATGCGGCTTTGCAGATACAAAGCAACGGCCGCGAGGGAGGGGCACGGCCGTTGCAGTGTCTGACCTGTTGGGGTGCATATCCGTCTGGGGGGAGTGACGGGGACAGGTCAGGGTGCGTTATGGTTTAGGGGGTAAAGGCCATCTGCGTGTCAGGCGGCCTTTACGGTTGATGTTTTTTCCGACGTGTCTTCGTTGGTTTCGTCCGTTTCGTCGGGCAGTTCTTCTTCGGGGCGATGCCCATGCGGATTTCGCAACAGGTTTGCGATCATGCGCATTCCCACATCCCCTTGCAGGGTCAGCAGGCTTTCGGGGTGGAATTGCACCGCACTGATCGGCAGGCTTTTGTGGCGGATGCCCATAATGACGCCATCGTCACTTTGGGCAGTAACCTGCAAATCGCTGGGCAGTTCGTCTGCATTGGCAAAAAGCGAATGATATCGACCCACCACGATGTCGTCGGGCAATCCGTCAAACAGCGGATCGGTTGTATCAAGTTTCACCTTTGACGGTTTGCCATGCATCGGTGTGACAAGTTGCCCCAATGATCCGCCGAAAAATTCGACAATCCCCTGAAGGCCAAGACAGACCCCAAAAACCGGAAGCCCCGCGGCAAGCGCACGTTCGATGCTGTCACGTAAGCGATAATCATCCGGGCGGCCAGGGCCTGGTGACAAAAACACCAAATCAGGTTTGAAATCATCAAATGCTTCGTCGGGGAAACCCGGACGCAGGGTCAGGGTTTCGGCCCCGGTTGCGCGGATATAGCTTGCAAGGTTTTGGACAAAGCTGTCTTCGTGATCAATCAGCAAGACACGTTTGCCGATGCCCGATACCGCCGGGTCGATGGCGACATCATCCTTGGCGTCGCGCGTGACGGCATCAATCATGGCCGATGCTTTTAGGACGGTTTCGTCTTCTTCGGCCTCGGCCACGCTGTCGTAAAGCAAGGTCGCGCCAGCGCGGACTTCGGCGACACCCTGTTTAAGGCGGACAGTGCGTAATGTAAGACCGGTATTAAGGTCACCATTGCACAAAACAGCCCCAATGGCCCCGCCGTACCACGCGCGTGAACTGCGTTCGACGGCCTCAATATGTTTCATGGCCGCCCGTTTTGGCGCGCCGGTAACGGTGACGGCCCAGCAATGGGTTAGGAACGCATCGAGCGCATCAAACCCGTCACGCAGCCGGCCTTCGACATGATCAACCGTATGGATCAGGCGCGAATACATTTCGATCTGACGTCGGCCCAGAATACGGATGCTGCCCGGTTTGCAAACCCGCGCTTTGTCGTTGCGATCAACATCGGTGCACATGGTCAGTTCCGACTCATCCTTGGTCGAATTCAGCAATGTGCGAATGTTTTCGGCATCTTCAATCGCATCGCGACCACGCGCAATCGTGCCCGAGATCGGGCAGGTTTCAATGCGTTGCCCATTCACCCGGACATACATTTCAGGTGACGCGCCAATCAGGTGTTCGCCGTCACCAAGATTAATCAGGAAGCCATAAGGTGCGGGGTTGCGGCGTTTCAGGCGGCGGAAAATTTCCGATGGTTTGGTGGTGCAAGGGGTGCGGAAAACGCGGCTTGGCACAACTTCGAACAATTCACCGCGGGCAAAACGTGGTTTGGTTTCATCAACAATGGCGGCGTATTCGCCAGATTTCATGTCGTTTTCAACCACATTATTCGCCCCGCGCGACGGCGGATGCGGCTGTGAAATACGATCAAGCCCGGCGGTGCTGTGGCCATCGGGGGTGATGAATTCATATTCGATTTTGGTTGCGACGCGCGAAGCATGATCGACCGTAATCAGGCGATCAGGCAGGAAAAGGTGGATGTCCTTATGATCGGCGGGACGATCCTGTGTCAGGTTGATCTGTTCGAAATGAAGCGCGATGTCATAGCCAAATGCCCCATACAAGCCCAGACGTTCATCGCCCTTATGGGCAAACAGATCGCGAAGGGCGCGGACAACGGAAAACAGGCTTGGTTGTTGACTGCGTTGTTCTTCGGGGAACCACGATGCCGGAGTTTTGACATAGCCATACAGCCCGTCATCCCCGTCCGTCACGCCATCAATGTGGGGGTGATTGGCCAAGGTGTTGGAAATGATATCAAGCAAAACGCGCCCGCGATCATTGAGTGCACGAACGGCAAAACCACGTTCGCGGCCGGTGATTTCAAGCGGTGGTGCATCAAACCCCATGTCCCAACGCGAATAACGCCCCGGAAACTCATAACTTGAAGACAGCAAAACACCTTTGGTCTGATCAAGCGCGTCAATCAGCGCCTCGGTGGCGTTTTCATAGGTGATGGTGGTCATCCGACGAATGACAGAGACACCGCCATCGGTGGTGTAGCGATATTCGCTGCTGTTTTCTTGGGCTGCTGTGACTTTGTCAGCGGCTGGGGACGGGGTGGTCACGTTTTTAACTCCTGTTGAGGCCATCGCCGCAGGAGGATCGTGATCATCAGAAGAAAAAAAGAAGTCTGAAAACACAAAGCCGCCTGCAAGAATGAGGCGGCCGATTGGTTTAGGGCATGTTTTTTGGCCGCCCGCTTATGCGAGCCACCACCAACGATTTGAAATGCGGATCGGGTTCATGCCGTGTGTTTTCATAACCCAAAACATGATCCCAAAAAAAACTGCCGTCAAGACTTTTGCGGTTTTGGATTTGTTTCGGCGTCTTTTAGTTCCATATGCAGCGGGTTATGGCAGTGCGGGCAGGTCAGAATTTCGTCGCTTTCGCTGCGGTGAACAACCCGAATATCTTCAAGGATGGATTGGGCCTGTTCATCGCTGATGCCAAGGTCTTCTTGATGGGATTTTAATCGGTTGCGGACCCGGTCCGTCAGGCGTTTGCCCAGCAATTGACGGGTGGCCTGATGACGGTATTCGTTTTCACGGCGGCGCAATTCGCTGTTAAAGGCCGATGCCAAAATACCGGCGGGAACGGCCACAATACCAATCCCGGTCAGCGAAATGACACTGGCGACGACCTTGCCAAATGCGGTGACCGGCACCACGTCGCCGTACCCCACCGTGGCAAGTGTAATCACGCACCAGTACAGCGCATCCAAGAGGTTGCCGAGTTTATCAGGCTGGGCTTGGTGTTCCGCAAGATAGATGGCCCCCGAACTGAAAACCAACATGCAGGCAAGGGCGGCACTGGCGGCGGCAAAGATGCCAGCCTGTTGGCGAAACACCAGCAACATCAATTCCAGCCCCGTGGAATAGCGGGTGAATTTCAGAAGCCGCAACAGGCGCACAATTCGGATAAAGCGCAGATCGATGGACGTGAACATCCAAAGGAAAATCGGCAGGATGGCGATCAAGTCGATCAAAGCCATCGGTGTCAGCATATAGCGTAGACGCGCCCAAGGCCCGGCAAAATCAGGATTGTCAGGGGCCGACCACACCCGCAATGCATATTCGATGGTAAATATGAGGGTGCAAAAGGCCTCGATCACGGCAAAGGTGACAAAGTACCGGTCGGCAAATTCTTGGACTGAGTCAAAAATGACCGACACTACGTTGATGATGATGGCGCTGGCCAAAACCAGATGCACGATCAGGGACAGACGGGACTTCCGGTCGACACCGTGAAGCAGTATCTGTACCCGTGATCGAAATGTTGGCTTCATCGGCTTTTACCCATCTGGTCCCTTATGGCGATCATTATCGCAGTTTTACCTGCTGATCTTCGCGCCAATCGTTTCAGAAAAGGTTAAGCATACAACACAAGGGCTTATGCCTTGGTTGTGGTTTCGGGTCTTATTCTGGTTCCAGGATGCCGTATTGCTGGTTAGTAGCCCTTAGCGGCATGGATGAAGCTTGCGATTTTGCGCGAATCCTTCACACCCTTGGATTTTTCCACGCCCGATGAAACATCGACCCATGGTGCGCGCGAAATTTCAACGGCTTCGGCGACATTGTCCGGATCAAGACCACCGGCCAGCATCCAGTCACTTTTAAAGCTGCGTCCGGTCAAAAGCGTCCAGTCAAATGACACGGCATTACCCCCCGGAAGGACACTGTCCTTTGGCGGTTTGGCATCAAATAACAGGAAGTCGGCAACACCATCATAGGCCGCCTGGGCTTTGTCGATGTCCTCAGCGGTGCTGACCGAGATTGCCTTCATGACTTTTAGGCCAAAGCGTTCCTTAATCTCGGTCACGCGTTCGGGGCTTTCTTTGCCATGAAGCTGAATGACATCAAGGTTGCCGGCCTCAATCGCGTTGGTCAGCGCCCCGTCACTTGGTTCAACAAACAGGCCAACTTTAAGGATGCTGTTGGGCACCTGTTTGGTCAGGGTCGCAACCCCTTTAAGCGATATGTGGCGCGGGCTGGGCGGGAAAAAGACATACCCCAATGCGTCCGCCCCGGCACTCATGGCCGCAATCAGGGCGTCTTCGCTGTTGATCCCACAAATTTTTACCATGCAGCTCATTGGGGTGGTGTCCTGTTCTGATTCGTCTTGGAACTTTTAAGGTTATATTCTTTGTCGTAATGCTTTGCATTAGCAGAAAGCACGTCAGTTCGACAGGATATTTACAAAAATGCGTGGCTTTCCACTGGCAGGAAAGACATTGCTGCGCTATTTTCCGCCCATGAGCAAGCATACAGACCCTGCCGCGGGCGAAAACGGCGAAAACACAACCCATTTTGGTTTCCGGGATGTTCCCGAAAATCAGAAGGCATCCATGGTGCGCGAGGTTTTCGACACTGTCGCGTCCAAATACGACCTGATGAACGATCTGATGAGCGGCGGTATCCATCGCCTGTGGAAAGATTCGTTCATTAACGAGTTAAAGCCACGTCCGGGTATGAAATTGCTCGACGTTGCTGGCGGGACGGGCGATATCGCCTTTCGGTTCCTGAAAAACGGCGGTGGTTCGGTCACGGTCTGTGACATCAACTATGAAATGTTGCATGTGGGACGCGACCGTGCAGCCGATCATGGTATCTTGCAAAACATCAATTGGACCGTCGGCGATGCGCAAAAATTGCCGCTGCCTGATAAGTCGGTTGATGCCTATACAATCGCCTTTGGCATTCGCAACGTGACGCGTATTACCGAAGCCCTTTCAGAAGCTTATCGTGTGCTACGTCCAGGCGGAAAGTTTCAATGTCTTGAATTTTCCAAGGTTGTCGTGCCGGGCTTTGACAAGATTTACGATACCTATTCGTTTAAGCTTTTGCCTGAAATCGGGCGGATGATTGCGGGCAACCGCGAAGCGTATCAATACCTTGCCGAAAGCATTCGCAAATTCCCCGATCAGGAAACTTTTGCATCAATGATCCGTGATGCCGGGTTTGAACGGGTGAAGTATCGCAATCTGTCGGGTGGGATTGCTGCAATCCATTCCGGCTGGCGGGTTTAAGGAACAGTCACGAATGATCCGGTTTGTTCGGAACAGTTTTCGCCTGCTGGGAATGGCACGTATTCTGGCACGTCATGATGCGCTTTTCCCGCTTGACCTTGTGCCGGGCGGCAAGATCCTTGCATTCTTTGCCCGCCTGACAGCACCGTTTTCACGTCGATCTGACATGCGTCCGGGACGACGTTTGGCCAGCGCGTTAGAAGAACTCGGCCCGGCCTTTATCAAGCTTGGTCAAACGCTTGCCACCCGGTCAGACTTGATTGGCGATGATGTTGCTGCGGATCTTTCGTCGCTTCAGGATCGCTTGCCGCCGTTTTCGGGCAAAATTGCCCGGCGGATTATAACCGAACAACTCGACGAACCGTTTGAAGTTCTGTTTGAAAGTTTCGATGACGAACCGGTTGCGGCCGCATCCATCGCACAGGTGCATTTTGCCACCACGACCGATGGTCGCGAAGTTGCGGTTAAGGTGCTGCGCCCTGATACCAGACTGCGCTTTGCCCGTGATCTGGACCTGTTTTATTGGGTAGCGGAAATTGTCGAGCTGACCCAGCCGCGCCTGCGCCGTCTTAAACCGGTGGAAACCATCAAGACGCTTGAAGACAGTGTTCATCTTGAGATGGATTTGCGTTTTGAAGCCGCAGCGGCATCGGAATTTCGCGATAACTTCGAAAGTGATCCGACCTATTACATTCCCCAGATTGATTGGGAACGTACCGCCGAACATGTGATGACCATGGAACGGGTCAAAGGGGTGCGTATCGACAATGTCGAGGCGCTTGAAAGCATGGGCGTTGATCGCTCAGCCCTCTTGGCCAAGGCCGCTGGTGCGTTTTTCCAGCAGGTTTTCCGCGACGGGTTTTTCCATGCCGATATGCATCCGGGGAACTTGTTTGTCGATGAAACCGGCCGGGTCAGTGTTGTTGATTTTGGCATTATGGGCCGGGTTGATAAGCAAACCCGTCTTTATCTGGCTGAAATGCTTTTGGGCTTTTTGACCCGCGATTATCACCGTGTGGCAGAAGTCCATTTCGAAGCCGGTTATGTGCCGCGCAACCAGTCCCTTGAAAACTTCCAGCAGGCATGCCGTTCGATTGGCGAACCGATTTTGGGCAAAGAGCTGGCCGATATTTCGGTTGGTCGTTTGTTGGGCCAGTTGTTTCAGGTTACCGAACAATTTGGCATGGAAACCCAGCCACAATTGTTGATGTTGCAAAAAACCATGATCGTTGCCGAGGGGCTTTCACGGATCCTGAGCCCGAATGAAAACATGTGGGAATTGTCGCGCCCATTGATCGAAGAATGGATGCGCGAAAACTTGGGCCCAGAAGCCAAGGTGAAGGAAGTAACCCTTCAGGCTGGTTTGATGTTGCGTCGTTTGCCCCGGGTTATCGAGGCGGCAGAGCAGGCATCTGCGGTCTTTACCGATCAGGGACTTCGCCTGCATCCAGATACGGTTGCCGCCATGCGGGGCAAGCCTGCAAATTCTCAGGGGAGAAGCACCGGATTTTCACGCCATACCTTCTTGCTTTGGGTGGCGATTGCCGTGTTGGCCGTTGCGGTGGTGCTCAGTTAAAAACCGCGTGGGGTGTATGTGATGTTGGGTCGTGACAAGGACGTGGAAATTAGCACGGATCGTTCGCGGCTTGATTTGGCATATTGCTATGAGGTGATCGCCAATTCTTATTGGGGCGGTGGTCGAACACGCGGTGAGTTTGATAAATCCGTTGAAATGTCGGTGCCGGTTGGCGCGTATTGCGACGGCAAGCAAGTTGGTTTCGCCCGCGCGGCCAGTGATTTTATCGCGATTGCCTATGTGGCGGATGTGTTTGTTGATCCTGATTATCGTCGGCGCGGCATTGGGGCGAAAATGATTGATGCGTTGCATGGTCATGCGGATTTGCAGCGTGTGAAACGCTGGCTTTTGGCGACCCACGACATGCAGCCGCTTTATCGTCAGCATGGCTATGCCGACCTTGATGACGTGATGATGATGCGCGTTGATGACGCCGCATTGACCAGAAAGCCGCGGCGCTAGTTACACCGATCACATCTGAACAAAAAAAACGCCGCCAGGTTTTTCCTGACGGCGTTTTTGTTGGTCAATGATGATCCTAGCTGTGGCGGACTTCATCAAGGAAGTTGCTGACTTCGCCGCGCAGGGTGCCTGATTGGGCATTCAGCTTGTCAGACGCACCAAGCACCTGATGGGCTGCTTCGCCGGTTTGACGGGCGGCTGCTTGCATCTCGTGGATGTGGTTGGTGACTTCCTGCGTGCTTTGAACCGCTTGTTGGACCGAGGTGGAAATCTCGGCGGTTGCGGTGCCCTGTTCTTGCACGGCGGCGGCAACTTCGGTGGCGATATCATTTAAGTTGGAAATGATACTGGTAATGCCATCAATGGCACCGACCGCGTCTTGTGTTGATCCTTGAATACCAGAAATCTGGGCTGAGATATCCTCGGTCGCGCGAGCGGTCTGGTTGGCAAGGTTTTTGACCTCGTTGGCGACAACGGCAAAGCCCTTGCCAGCATCGCCAGCACGGGCGGCCTCAATCGTGGCATTCAGCGCCAAAAGGTTGGTTTGTTCGGCGATGGCCTGAATGATTTGCACCACTTCACCGACCTTTTGTGCCGAAATATCAAGGCCCTGAACCATGTCATTGACGCGGGTGGCCTCGGTGCTTGCATTGGCGGTGATGTTGGATGTTTCATTCACCCGCGTGCTGATGTTGCGGATGGAAACCGAAAGTTGTTCGGCCGCACTGGCAACGGTTTCAACGCTATGATTGGCTTGCTCAACTGCGGCAACAACCGCTTGTGAACCGGCCTCGTTTTGTTGAACCGCGGCGACCATGGTTTGGGCGACTTCCTGCATTTCACCAGATGCCCCCGAAACACCATCCACAACGCCCATAACGGTCTGTTCAAACCGTCCTGCAAGGCCGTTCATGGCATCGCGGCGGGTGGCATCGGCCCGTGCGCGTTCTTGTTCGCGTTCATGATCAAGCTGTGCAACGCGTTTGGCATTTTCCTTAAAGATTTCGACCGATGACGCCATTTCACCGATTTCATCCTTACGGTGACTGCCCGGAACATCGACATCAAGATTGCCTTCGGCCAATGCCGCCATCGCACCGTTGATTTTGACCATGGGGGTCAAAATTTGATGCCGCAGGACGAACCAAGTGACGCCCAAAAGGACAATCAGAATGGCGCTGGCCAGGGCAAGCTGAATAATGATCGCTTGTTTGACCTCGGCATTGACGCGGTCAAGGCTCCAGGCGGTGACCAACATCCCGCGATACATGTCAGCATCCCGGCGTTTGGAATATTTGGTGATGGGCGATGCAACGATCACGGCATCATCTGAAATAAAGCTGATGACTTCCTTATTTTCGATTTGTTCAAGATAGGGTTCTGTCAACGCGGTGAGGTCGTGCTTGGCAAGTGTTTCGGATTGATAACTGCCAATCGCATCGCCCGTTGGGTTGATTGCTTCCAGTGTTGCCAACTGGGAGCCTTCCTTATCCGTGATTTTACGAAATTCCTTTTCAACGGAAGCCCCATCCATTGCAATGAATCCGGGTTGAACCGCCGTTGATAGCATTTCGGTTTTTTCGACCGATTCATTGTACATGATTTCAATCATGGCATTGCGTTGTGAAACGGTTTGGATGGTCATCATTGCCCCAAATCCGACGACCAGTAATACCACGATGACAAGAATAACTTTACGTCCGACAGATGCGCCGGATCTTTTTGGTTCGGCCATTTAAGGTCTCCCGCTCCTTTGAAGCCATTTACACCCTGTTCCCTAGATAGCCGCTGAGTTATGTCGTTTCCGGTGACGACTTTTGATCTTTAGCGGTTTTATGGCCGGTAGTTTTTTCGCAGTTCAGCATCCAAAACAATCGACGTTTTTTTATGGTTGTGTGGAGAAAGCGCCATGCGTGTTAACGCGCATATGCTTCTCAATCAAAAGGCTACCCCAAAGAATCTTATTTTCGAAACAATAATCTATGGTTTTGTTGATAATTCGGTTTGGGGGAATTCAATTGGATAAATCGCCTCAAACAGGCGGTAATTTTTAGCAAAATATACTAGAGTGCTTATATAGGCGGGGCGGTAATCAGATCGATGTGGATCGATGGTGACGTCGCAGCGTGTGATTCGAACAGATGAATGGATCCAGATTAAGCGGATCTGGGGCAGGGGAACGTAGATGGCGAAAACCGGTAAACCGCGCAAAAAGCAGTCGACAGCAAAAACGTCGAAAAAACCGGTTCCGTCGGATGATGTGATTGCAGAAAACCCAACAGATCAAAAATCCGCTGCTGTCGCGCCGGTAACGCCGCCAGCACAGACGGTTAAGGTGATTCACAAAGCCCTGCAGAATGAGACCAAATCCGATCCACAATCAGGATCAAAAGTCGATTTTGCGGGCAAGCGAAGTGCCGTGAATGACCTGTTCCAACGTGGATTGGCCGCCCATCAAGCGGGGCAGATTGATGATGCCATCAATCTTTACAGTGCGACCTTGCGTCAAAATCCTGATCAGCCCGATGTTTGGAATAATCTTGGTGTGGCCCTTAGACGCAGTAAGCGTTTTGACGCGGCCCTGATGGCGTATCGGCGGGCCGGGGATTTGCGGCCCGATAATGCAGGGCTTTGGTCGAATATGGGCAACTGCCTGCGTGAAATGATGCGCTTTGACGAAGCATTGGCAGCGCATAAAAAGGCGCTTGAACTCGACGATACGATAAAATCGCACACGTTCAATGCGGGGCTTGTTTATCGGGATATGAACCGATTTTCTGAGGCCCTTACCTATTTTGATCGGGCGTTGGAAATGGACCCGGACTATGTCGATGCCAATTGGGACAGTGCGCTGGCACATCTGGCATTGGGCGATTATGCCAAAGGATGGGCGGGCTATGAATCGCGGCGCAAACTTGCCGACAATCCCATTCGCCCATTAGACAGCGCGCCAGAATGGGATGGCAAAGCGGATTTACGCGGTAAGACATTGTTGCTTCGGGCCGAGCAAGGGTTCGGTGACATGATCCAATTTGCCCGGTTTATCCCATTGGTTGCCAAGCGGGCTGCCCACGTCATTGTGGAATGTCGCAAAGAACTGATCCCGATTATGCGCACTGTTTCGGGGGGTGGTTCGATTGTTGAAAAAGGCGGCCAACTGCCCAAGTTTGATGTGCATGTGCCGCTGCTAAGCTTGCCCTATGTTCTGGGCCTTGGCGAGGCGGAGCTTAATCGCATTTCTGCCGACCCGTATGTTTCGCCACCGAAAGGCAAGCAGGTCCGATTGGCCCCGGCAAGCGGCACGGTGCTTAAGGTTGGGCTGATTTGGGCGGGGAAACTTAACCCCCGCGATCGTTCCTGTCCTCTGGATATGCTTTTGCCGATTTTGTCGGCCAAGGGGGCGGCATTTTACAGTTTTCAGGTCGATGACCGTCGGGCAGATATTGGAAAACTTGGTGTTATGGCCTTTGTCACTGACCTTGGCGATCACATCCATGATTTTGGCGATAGTGCCGCGTTAATGCAGGCGATGGATTTGATCATCACCATCGACAGTGCCCCGGCCCATTTGGCAGGTGCGATGGGGCTTCCGGTTTGGATGTTGCAACTTTACACAACCGACTGGCGCTGGATGGCGGATCGTGCCGACAGCCCGTGGTATCCGAGCATGCGAATCTATCGCCAACAAAAGCCTGCGGATTGGTCTGCACCGGTTGAAAAATTATCGGCTGATTTTTCAACATTGTTGCAGGCACGAAAAAACGCGCAAACGCCTATGTGATAAAAAGAAATGGGTTTGGTTTAGAGCCACGCGCGATTTTCAATGCGCGATCGTGCGCGAAATCCGCAGCGAAAACTTGCCATATGGGCAGACAAAGCGTAGGTAAGCGCCTTAATTTCTTAGACAGCGGAGCTTGCTTGACGGTGTGTCATCGGTTCCGATGTGAAGATAACCCGTTTTAGCCAATAGATCTGGCGCAGGAGAATTCTTGTGAGCGAAGCTGCTTATAACAAAGGTTTCCCGGTTTCGTGGGAACAGATGCATCGCGACGCACGTGCATTGGCGTGGCGTCTTTTGGAACTGGGACCGTATAAGGGCATTATTGCGATTACCCGTGGTGGTCTTGTGCCGGCCGCGATTATCGCACGTGAACTTGATATTCGCCTGATTGATACGGTTTGTATTCGCAGTTATTCCGATAAAACACGTGGCGATCTTGAATGGCTTAAAGGCATCGAAGGTGATGGCACGGATATGCTGATCATTGACGATCTTGTCGACACCGGCAAAACCGCCAAGGCGGTGCGCGAAAAATTGCCAAAGGCACATTTCGCAACGGTCTATGCCAAGCCGCTTGGCCGTGAAATCGTTGACAGCTTTGTCACGGAAGTATCCCAAGATACATGGATTTATTTCCCGTGGGATATGGAATTGTCTGTGAACGCCCCGATTTCAGAGCGGGTACGCTAATCGACCTAAGATACATTTTGGTATATCCTGTCGGCGATTAAGCCAGACAAGGAGAGTACAGGATGTGTACAGAAATACGCCCGGTCTTCCATCGTCTTGCCCTGTGTGCGGCCCGATGGGCCGGGCGTTTGTGCGTTTGCGTGTCCTTATTGTCGTTTGTCGGTGTTGGCCTGTTTCATGGGCCTGCGATGGCGCAAGATTTGTTTGACAGAACCACCAAAACGAAATCGCTTTTGACGGGCGAAGCTGGCTATCGCCTGACAGTTTTTGCCGAAATTCCCAATGCCCGGTCTATCGCCGTTGCGCCAGAACTTAAGGGTGTCTTTGTCGGCACGCGTGGCCCGAACCTTTATTTCGCACGCGATGACAACGGCGACGGGGTGGCCGAAACGGTCAATTTGATTGGCGATGATTTCAAAATGGCAAACGGCATTGCCTATCAACCCGGCACATTGTTCGTCGCCGATCAGCATCGCATCGTGTCCTATGATTTAGATGGGTTTGACGGCAAAACACTTGGTCGGCCGCGTATCTTGTTTACCAACCTTCCAGATGAACGCCATCACGGGTGGCGGTATGCGGCACTGTCGCCTGATGGTGCCAGACTGTTTGTTGCGGTTGGCGCACCGTGCAATATTTGCAAGGTCAGTGGCCTTGAAGGCACGATCATTTCAATCCCAACCGCTGGCGGCGCGCCAAAGGTGTATGCCACTGGCATTCGCAATTCCGTCGGATTGACCTTCCACCCCGACACCAACGAGCTATGGTTTACGGACAATGGCGGCGATCGATTGGGCGATGATATCCCGCGCGAAGAATTAAACCGCGCATCACAGCCGGGCGGTTTTTATGGGTATCCGTGGTATGCGGGGAACGACACCAGAAGCCCGCAATTTGACGATGAAGAGATTCCAGGGGACCCGATTTTCCCGGAATTTACCTTTAACGCCCATAATGCGCCGCTTGGTCTTACATTTGATGATGGGGATGCGCTGGTGGCGTTGCATGGTTCGTGGAACCGCACCATTCCGGATGGCTATAAGGTCATGCGCGTTGAATTTCGTGATGGCAAAGCGGTAACCGCCAACCCGTTTCTATCCGGCTTTTTGCGCAGCAATGGCGAGGTGATTGGCCGCCCGGTTGATGTGAAACACTATGTCGATGGCTCTATCCTGATTTCGGATGATCATGCGAGTGTGATTTGGCGCATGGTGCCAAACGGGTAAAGCCAGGATCATCACGGGCGTTAAATTAATTAAGGGCCGATATGTGATCTGCTTGCGCCGGTCAAAAAAGCGGGCTATAAAGCGCGCCGCAAGCGGGTGTAGTTCAATGGTAGAACGGCAGCTTCCCAAGCTGCATACGAGGGTTCGATTCCCTTCACCCGCTCCAGCTTTCCCCTTCATTTAAGAACGAACGTCTATGGCATCTTTTGGCGATGCTGTTGGGGAAGCGTTTTACGGTGCTGGCGTTTGATAATGCAGCCCAAGTTTTCGAGCTTCTTCGTCGCTGCAAATGCGGGTTTCGTCTGTGTGATTGGCGTCGGCATAGCGCGGGTCAAGCGTGCCCAGATAGGTGTTGTTGGCGGTTTTGGTGAACAGACAACGACCGTCTTCGCCGTCAAGACGTTGGCCATCGCGCCATTTGGCGGGCGGGATCATATCGCCGCCATGAATTCCGATTTCGGCATTTTCTGCTTCTGCTGACAGGCTGTCATAGCTGTGTGAGTAGCCCAAAATGGGCAAGGCTTCGCCGTCTGTGATCATGGCTGCGGCGACGTCGCGCTCTCCTATGCCGCATTCAACAGTTGGAAACTTGCCGTCTGTGGCGGTGTCGCCCTGCGTATCACCGGGCCAGCATTTGACCTTAAACGGGGCCATGGCGAAGTATTTACGCAATTGCATGGCCGAAGACATGCCGCAATCCCAGAAACTGCCATTGTGGCGGCATTGCTGCCCCAGTTCCGGTGCATCCATGCCAGCAATGTCGACAACCTTGCCATCGATCATGATGGTATCGCCATCAATCACTAAAATGTCGCGCCCTTCTGCCTCAATCGCCGTGCGGCCATCCTTTGCCGTGTCTTCGCCGCCAGCGGCGTGAACGGGTTTGTCTTGCATATAGACGGCCAAGGCAAACAGCGCGGGGACGGCAATCAGGATCATCAGGCGGGATAAGCGTTTCAAACGGGCCTCGGCATGTTTGCGGTTGGTCGAACGATTACGAGGATGGTACATCGTCGATAACAACAGAACAGCAAAAAACAACGGCGAAATAATGACCGGGCCAGCCGAGCTTCATCAAGCTTGGGGAGGCTGTGCTGTTGCGGGTTAGTGAAGTGCTAAATTGATCGGCGCCAATAACGGGATGCATTTCGCATCAATTGGCGCTAAAAGCGGATTTTGGTCCACCTTTCAGGAACGCAGCTTTGTTTCGTCTGCAACCAATCTTTTTCGTCGTCGGGGTTATGGTCATCATCATCGGTCTTTCGATGTTGGTGCCTGCGGCCGTGGATTTGTATTACGGCAATCCGGATTGGCGAATTTTTGCGCAAGCTTCCATGACGACCATTGGGTTGGGGGGCATGGCGTGTCTTGCCTGTCGGTCCGATATTGGCCCTCGCGTTTCGGCGCGGCAGGGATATGTCCTGACGGTTGTTTCCTGGATCGCGGTCAGTATCACCGGCGCCTTGCCGTTGTGGTACTCGTCGCTTGAGATCAGCTTTTGCGACGCCGTTTTTGAAACGGTTTCCGGCCTGACGACAACCGGGTCAACGGTCCTGTCCGGGCTTGATCAAATGCCACCGGGGTTGTTGGTGTGGCGTTCGATTATGCAGTGGTTGGGCGGGATTGGGATCATTGTTACCGCGCTTGCCCTTCTGCCGATGATGCGGGTTGGCGGCATGCAGCTTTTCCAGATGGAAAGTTCAGATCGTTCTGAAAAACTCAGCCCGCGCATTCGCGATATGTGCCTGCAGATTGTCACGATTTATAGTGTGCTGACGCTTATATGCGTCATTCTGTATCGGTTCTTTGGCATGAACTGGTTTGATGCCATCAATTACGGCATGACGACGTTGTCGACGGGTGGATATGCCACGTCAGATTTGTCCTTTGCCAAGTTTGATTCCAGCTTGTCGCTGCACTGGGTCGGTATCGTGTTCATGTTTGCCGGTGCGCTGCCCTTTACGGCCTATGCGGTTTTGATCCGCAAGCGCAGCCTTAAGGCATTGATTGGCAACCAGCAGATCAAACTTTTTTGCCTGATCATTTCCGTCTTTACCCTGCTTTTGACATTGCGGTTGGCACAGATTTCAGATGACAGCATTTTCCGATCGCTGACCATGGCGGCGTTTAACCTTGTGTCGGTGATTACGACAACCGGATACGCATCGGGCGATTATCTGTTGTGGGGCCCGGCGGCCGTGATGCTGTTTTTCTTTGCGACCTTTATCGGTGGCTGTTCAGGCTCAACGGCGGGCGGATTTAAGATGTTCCGTTTGTATGTGGTCTTTACCGGTCTTCAGGCGCATTTCATGCGGCTGCGAAGCCCGTCGGCCATCGTGGTGAGCCGTATTGATCGCCATGAAATTACGTCTGATATTTTCAATGCGGTGACCGTTTTTGTCTGTCTTTTGGGGCTGAGCTATGCGGTGGTGACGGTCGCACTTGGTTTGACTGGGCTTGACCTGATCACATCGATGAGTGCGGCGGCAACGGCCCTTGCCAACGTCGGGCCGGGGCTTGGCAATATCATCGGGCCGGCAGGGAATTTTCAGTCGCTTCCAGATTCAGCGAAATGGATTTTGGATGTTGCGATGATCCTAGGCCGGTTGGAGTTTGAGACCCTTCTGGTTTTGCTGATGCCGTCTTTCTGGCGGGACTAACGACACCGGCGTCTTTCGGTATGCGGTCAATCGTTGTTTCGGGGGTGGTTAAACCCTTGTGGAACAAACGATTAAGCGCGACGTTATGATCCTTATGTTTTCCTAAAAAGTTGCGCGCCCAGGTGCAATATCGCGAGGCAGATTTGCCTTAGCTTGATAATTCCCTATAATGCGCGGCCCGCGATGGATCGCGGTCGTCGACTACGACAATAATTTTATAAGAGGTTAGACAATTATTATGAGTGCCGAAAATCTCCATGTCGGTGTCATCGGCGCAACCGGTGCGGTTGGCGTCGAGCTGATCAACGTTATGTTTGATCGTAACTTCCCTGTGGGTGAACTCACCCTGTTCGCGTCAGAGCGTTCCGCAGGCAAGACCGTCGAGACTAAGTTCGGCACCAAGACCGTTGCGCTGTTTTCTGTCGAAGAAGCCAAACAGTGCGACATTGTCTTCCTTGCAGTTTCTGGCGATTTCGCCAAGGAATACGGCCCGCAGATCGCTGAAGGCGCGCTGGTTATCGATAACTCGTCAGCGTTCCGTCTTGATGACGATGTTCCGCTGATCGTGCCGGAAATCAATGGCGACCTTGCCAAAACGGCGAAGCTGATCGCGAACCCGAATTGCACGACGGCAATTGCGGCTGTCGCACTTTGGCCGCTGCATCAGGCGTTTGGCCTGAAAAAAGTGATCGTTTCGACCTATCAGGCTGCGTCTGGTTCTGGTCAGCCGGGCATGAACGAACTTCGCGAAGGTTTGGCCGCGGGTCTTGCCGGTAAACCGGTTCCGGCAGAAGTGTTCTCGTCGCCGTTGGCGTTCAATGTCATTCCGCACATTGATACGTTCCAGGAAAATGGCTACACCCGCGAAGAAATGAAGGTTACGTGGGAAACCCGTAAAATCTTTGGGACACCCGACCTTCCGGTTTCATGCACGGCCGTGCGTATCCCGACCGAGCGGACCCATTCCGAGTCCATCGTGATCGAAACCGAAAAAGTTGTCACCCCTGACGCGGCACGTGACGTTCTGTCCAAAGCCAAGGGTGTGAAACTTGTCGATGATCCGGCAAACAACAAATATCCAATGCCGTTGACCGCAACCAAACAGTACGACGTCGAAGTTGGTCGTATCCGCACCAACCTGATCTTTGGTGATCATGGTTTGGAGCTGTTTGTTGCCGGTGACCAGCTGCTTAAAGGTGCTGCATTGAACGCCGTACAGATTGCAGAAGCATCGATTGCGGACTAAGCCAACGTCCCAGACTAAAACAAAAACGGCCCCGAAATACCGGGGCCGTTTTTTTTGTGTCGGGCACGCCATTTGGCGCATTGGTCGTTGAGCAACTATGCCAGTGAAATATGATCCACGCCCGATGCCTTTGCAGTGTAAAGCGCATTGTCGACACGCATCATCAATGTGTCGATGTCTTCGCCGTCACGATATTCGGTTACACCGGCACTGATGGTGATGTTGATGTTTTCGCGGCCAAACCGGACGGGGGAACTGCGGACATGATCGGCAAGATCACGCGCCGTGCTTAAGGCTTCTTGGCGGTCTTTTTCTGGGAAGACGATGACAAATTCGTCACCACCCCAGCGGCAGATGATATCAGCGTCGCGGACGTGATTGCGGATATTGGTCAAAGCTTCGCGCAAGACAGCATCCCCGCCCGGATGCCCGTAGGTGTCGTTAATGCCCTTGAAGTTATCAAGGTCAAACGTCATCACCGACATGGGTTGCGCTTTGCGTTTGCACGCCTTTCGCGCGGCATCGAACAGCATCTCAAACACTTGGCGGTTATAGGTGCCGGTGAGTTTGTCGCGCGATGCCATTTCTTCAAGGCGGTTCTGATAATTACGAATTGTCAGATAGGCGATCAAACCAACGATAATCGTGATGGCCAGCGAAATGCCCAAGTTTAGCAGAAGCGTTTTTTCGATGCGATCATTGGCCGCGAAGTTGTTTTCTTCGACAATCAAAAGCCAACCAAATTCCGGCACCAGGCGACTATTCACGAAATAGGTCGCGCCATCTTCCTCGTAAGAAATCGATGATCCGGGCGCGGTCAGGATTTGGGTCGCGTGATAGCGCATCCCGCGCCGTTCATGCAGGGAGCTCGCCGTGCCAAATTCGCTGCCATTCAGGGTGACTTTGCCTTCGCGGTCGACGAAATAGATCGTGCGACCATACCGCTTTTGATAGGTTTCGATCAGGCTTGTCACCGCATTTACCGACAACCCAACGCCGGTGACGCCAATGACATTGCCGTCATAATCGCGCACCTGATAATTGACAAAAATCGCCAATCGGGACCGGTCAGCCGTATCGCTGTCGATATTGATCTCATAGGGTTTGACGCTGTCGCGGGCCTGAAAATACCAAACGTCGTCCGGGTCTTCTTCGGAGATTTTTTTGACAATCCCGCTTGGGTGATAGTAATTGCGGGTTTTCTCGGAAATGAAATAGGACGTAATCGTATCGTAGCGGCGTTGAATTTCGCCAAGATACTTGATGATGTTTTCATCATCTTCTTCACCGGCCAACACCCAGTCACGCACAAAAGTATCGTGCCCCATCAGTGACGAGATGAAAATTGGCTGCAGGAGGTCGCGTTGGATTTCAGAATAAATGTTGTCGCTGGTAAGCGGCAAAGTGCTTTCCGAAATCTGTGTTTCCACAGCGTCCCGTGCGACATTAAAGCTGACAAAACTTGTGGTTAGAAAGCCTGCTGCCAACAGAAAACACAAGACGATCGCGAAGTATAATTTCTTTCCCAAGTTGGAAAGCCTCCAAATAAAGTAATGCCCTGCACTGCAATTTTTTGTTTAGCGCTGAATCTGTTTGCGTAAATCTAGGCGAAATTCAAAACGATTGCATGGGTTGAATTGGTATGAATTGGTCTGACGGATTGATTGGGCGTGATCGATAACGCAATCGGCAGGATTTAAATAAGCAGGATCAAATATGATCAAGACGTCGATATAGCGGTGATAACACCCGATGCCAACCCATATATGGCCGATTTCTGCCCATTGTGATGTTGGCATATCAAAAAGATGTGGGTGAAAAGGACTGGACTTTGCGCGCGCATGCGCGAAGAATTCGCCAACTTATGACGAAGAGGGTACATAACGTGCGCAAATTCGGTTATGCAGTGACCCAGCAAAATTCAACGGCACATAATCAAGCTGATTTGGCGATTGTCAAAGCAGCGCGGCAAACATGCCAAGAGGCGTTTCATTGATCGATTTTCGTCCTATTCTTTTCATCATTGGCATCCTGCTTTGCACGTTGGCGGTGGGCATGTTTGTGCCGGCGCTGGTTGATCTTTATTACGGTCAGTCAGACTGGATCGTGTTTTCGGCCGCATCTTTTGTGTCGCTGTTTGTTGGCGGCGCAATGATCATGATGAACCGCACGGAAAACCTGAAAATCAATGCGCGGCAGGCTTTTATCCTGACGACGCTCAGCTGGCTGGTTTTGACGGCTGCATCCGCCCTTCCGTTTGCGTTTTCTGATCTTGATATGTCCTATACCGACGCCTTTTTTGAAGCGATGTCGGGGATTTCCACCACCGGATCGACGGTGATTGTCGGGCTCGATACCGCACCACAGGGCATTTTGTTGTGGCGAGCACTATTACAGTGGCTTGGCGGGATCGGGATCATTGTTATGGCCATTGCGGTCATGCCGATGCTGCGTGTTGGTGGGATGCAGCTTTTCCGAATGGAAAACTCGGATAAATCCGATAAGGCGTTCCCACGCGCAACGCAGATCGCGATGGGCATCGCTGTTTTGTATCTGAGCTTTACCGCCCTTTGGACGATTATGCTTTGGTGGGCGGGAATGACACCCTTTGATGCGCTTGCACATGCGATGACGACGATTGCCACGGGTGGGTTTTCGACCAAGGACTCATCGGTGGGTCATTTTGATAGTGCCGCGATTGACGTCATTATCACGCTTGGCATGGCGACCGGGGCATTGCCGTTTATTTTGTATCTTCAGATGCTGCGCGGTAAGGCAAAGGCACTTTTTGTCGATAGTCAGGTACGATGGTTTCTGACCATTGCCTGTTCGATCATTTTGGCGATTTCTTTTTGGCATTCCGAAACCAACGCGGTCCCGTTCCTGACGGCGCTGCGCTATACGTCGTTTAATATCGTTTCGGTGATGACGGGGACCGGGTTTGCGACCACTGATTACGGCCTTTGGGGGCCGTTTGCGGTGACGGTATTTTTCTTTGTGATGTTTATTGGTGGCTGTGCGGGATCGACCACATGCGGGGTGAAAATCTTCCGCCTGCAGGTTTTATATGAAATTGCCAAAGTTCAGCTATCACACATGCTGCGTCCGCATGGCGTTTTCATCGCGTATTACAACCGCAAACCCTTGTCAGAAGATGTCACTGAATCAGTGTTGAGCTTCTTCTTCCTGTTTGTGTTTTGCTTCATTGTATTGGCAGCGGCCCTTGGTGCGATGGGCCTCGATTTCATTACCGCGGTTTCAAGTGCGGGCACAGCAATCGCCAATGTCGGTCCGGGGCTTGGCCCCATTGTTGGGCCATCGGGCAACTTTGCGACCCTGCCGGATGGGGCAAAATGGTTGATGTCGATCGGGATGCTGATCGGGCGCCTTGAAGTCTTTACCGTGCTTGTGCTGCTATTCCCCGCTTTCTGGCGGGATTAAAACCCGTCACTTTCATCAAGTCATTGTGTCGCGAAATTCATAGACCCGGTCGAGCTTATCGTTCGTCCGGGTCTTTGCTTTTCGTGAATTGACAAAATAGGACAATTGACCTATTTCTTTGTTTTAGGTCAATCGTCCTATTTTGGGCGTAGGCAGATTTAACCGAGGCATGCAGGCAGCGTGCAGGAGTTTCGAATGGCAACCGCGACGCGCGACCGGATCTTAGAAACGGCGGATCTTCTGTTCTATCAACAGGGGTTCGAGGCAACATCCTTTGCCGATATTGCATCTGCTGTCGGTATTTCGAGGGGGAATTTTTATCATCATTTCAAGACCAAGGACGACATCCTTGATGGGGTGATTAACCGCCGTCTGGCCAACACTGAGCAAATGTTGGATCGCTGGGAGATTGAGGGAGATGATCCGGCGGATCGCATTCGTAGTTTCATTCACATTCTGATTTTTAACGGCGAGAAAATCAGAAAATTCGGCTGCCCGGTCGGGACGTTGTCATCAGAACTGGCCAAGCTCAATCATGCCGCACAACCGAACGCCGCGTCGCTATTTACCTTGTTTAGAAACTGGCTGCGTCGGCAGTTCGAGCGGCTTGGATTTGCAGACAAGTCCGATGAACTGGCAATGCACATCCTTGGTCGTAGCCAGGGTGTGGCAACACTTGCAAATGCATTTAACGATGATGCGTTTCTGCGCCGTGAAGTTGATTTGATGTGCGCCTGGCTTGATGACCAGATCGGGTTGCTTCGCCATTGATGACCAAACGACACATCATTGCATTACGCCACCATTATCAATGAACGATACAGGGATAAAACCATGTTTGCGGTTTTTTTGAAGTTCGCTGAACACCGGGCAAAAGCGCCGGAATTAATGGACGGGCATAAAGAGTGGATCAAGCAAGGGTTCGATGACGGGGTCTTTGTGATGGTCGGTAGTTTGCAGACGAATTTGGGCGGTGCAATCCTGGCGCACGGGGTGACGCGTGATGACCTTCAAGCCCGCATCAAAAATGATCCGTTCGTCATTGAAGGCATTGTTACGGATGAAATTTTTGAAATCACGCCGGCACGGGCGGATGAGCGTCTTGATTTTCTGATGGGGTGACGCATGACGAAAACCACAATTGGTTCAGATGGGAAATGTCGTTGCGCATGGTGTGATACGGCGCCGGACTTTGATGTTTACCACGATACAGAGTGGGGCTTTCCGGTGGCGGATGATCAGCGCCTGTTTGAGAAGATCTGTCTGGAAGGTTTTCAATCGGGACTAAGTTGGCGCACGATCCTGACAAAGCGGGAGAACTTTCGCGCTGCATTTGCCGATTTTGACTTTCACAAAGTCGCAAAGTTCACCGATCAGGATGTTGAAAGATTGCTGCAAAACGCGGGTATTATTCGCCATCGCGGCAAGATCGAAGCGGCAATTAATAACGCCAAGCGGGCCTGCGAGATGATCGAACAGGAAGGATCATTGGCCGCGTATTTTTGGCGGTTTGAGCCAGATGAAAAAGAAGTTGCCGTTCCGCAAACGATGTCGACATCCCCGACCTCTGTCGCGTTGTCCAAGGATTTGAAAAAGCGCGGATGGAAGTTTGTCGGCCCCACCACCATGTTCGCCTTTATGCAGGCGATGGGCTTGATCAATGATCACACAGAGGGATGTTTTTTGCGCCCTAAAATCGATGAAATTCGCCGTTCATTCATCCGGCCAACCTGATTTCAAACCAGATCGATTTTGTCGTGCGGGATGTTGTTTCTGGATCGTCGGATAGAGCGGGGGAGGACGATACCGAACCCTGGGTCAGGAGCGGATCGGGGATCGGGATTTAGGCCCGGTATCGCCCTAAGTCCCAAAGTGCCAAATTGGCAGTGAAAGTTAAAATCGGTTATTAATTTAAAATCGATAGATTAAATCTATTTATTCCGGGCCAGCGCATTGTTCATGCAAGCGATCAAAGCGAAACCGGCAGCTTTACGCAAAATACAGCGCCATCTGGCCCGGTTGCCGCAAGACGCAGATCGCCATTATGAACCGCAATCAATTCGCGTGCGATGGCAAGGCCAAGTCCTGTCCCCCCTTCGCGGCCGCTACCGGCAAAGGGAACAAACAGGTTCTTGATTGCTTTTTCCGCCAAGCCCGGTCCGTTATCGGCGATGACAACCTCGATAAGGTGCTCGCTTTCAGGCGGTTGATTTTGACCCTCTGGCGGCAGGAGGGAGATCGTTACTTCGTCTGCCCCGGCTTCCAGTGGGTTTCTGATCAAATTGCTAAAGGCGCGAAACAGCATTTCGTAGTCTGCTTCTAGCATCACCGTATCGGGCAGATTGATCTTGATCTGGGCGGTGCATGGTTGTGTTTGTGCTGCTTTATCCCGCGGTGCGCCGTCCGTCAGCGGATCAGGCTTATGCAGCAAAATCTGATCGCGGACTTCTTCGATCAATTCGACAAGCGTGAATTTAACCAAGTCACGCGGTGGCGGCGTTTCGCGGGCAAAGGATAATGTTTGTTCACTGATATAGACAGCACGTTCCATCGAAGACAGCAGCCGGGGCACGACCGCGCGGACCTCGTCGTCCTGACTTTTGGCAAGCTGTTCGGTCATTAGCATCGATGTTGCCAAGGCGTTGCGCAGATCGTGGCTGATTTTGGTGGCCGCCGTGCCAAGTGCGGCCAGGCGTCTGCGTTGATTAAGCATGGCTTGCAGATCTTGCTGCATATTTGCCAGTTCCTGACGTGCCACACCGATTTCATCATCGCGATCCCCCGGATCAATGACAGCTGTTTTGTCCTGTGGGGTTTCGCGAAACCGGATCATATCCCGGGTGAGTGTCCGCATGGGGCGGACCATCATGCGATTAAGTGCAAAATACACCAGTCCGGCGGTAAAGAACGAAATCATCAAAGACAGGCCCATCACCCGCCAGCCAAAATCACGCGTCGCTTTGGTCAGCGCCTTTTCGTGAACCAGAATTTCGATCTTAAAGTCCGGGGCCATCGATGGCATGCCGACCACGCGCAACATCCGGTTTCCGGTTTGGGTTAGGGTGGATAAACCCTCGAACAAGGCCATCGGAATGGAAAAGCGGGTTAAATCGACATCTTTGTCGATTTTGGCGGGCATATCATCGCGTTGAAGCAGTAATTTGCGATCCGCACGGCGTAAAATAACGGCTTCGATCCCGGCATTGGACAGTAATTCCTTTTCCAAATCATCGGGGATCATTTGATCGGGGGTGGCTTCAAGGGCAAGGGCCGCCAAATATCCGGAATCCAGATGGGATTCGAACCAATCAATGCGAAAACGCGCAACTGAGGGAGCAAAAACAAAGACTTCTGCAAGCATCACAAAACTGACGGTAAGCACCAATAAGCGTGCCGACAGTGATTTGGCCCAAGGGGGCAGTTTAAGATGCGGTTTTTCCATCGGCGATGTTAGTCAGAGACGCATGAAAATGTACAGAGATACAGCGACATCGGCGCAGATAACGGCCTTATGCGAACTTTAACAAGAACAGAACGAGTTTTCGGGTTTTTTCGCTGAACAATTTCGGTGTGTACCACGCCCCGGCAACCCGTTTGGACAATTCGCCAAGGGTCGGGTACGGCGCAATAAACCCGGCCATCGCGCCGATTTTCATTTTCTGTGAAATCGCCAAGGTCCAGATGCTAATCAACTCGCCAGCTTGGCGTCCGACAATGCCCACCCCCAAAATCTGACCGTTTGATTTTGTGATGACTTTGATAAAGCCCTGTTTTGCGTCTTCGGCCCGGGCACGGTCATTTTCCGAATAATCCCACGTCACGACCCGAATGGTGTCGCCGAATTTTTCGCGTGCAGCGGTTTCATTCAGCCCGACTTGGGCCAGTTCGGGGCTGGTATAGGTTACCCATGGCACGGCATCGTGATTGACTTTTGCCGGCAGACGAAACAGGGCATTTCGAATAACAATGCCAGCGTCATATCCGGCCATATGGGTAAATTGCAGACCACCCGTCACGTCGCCGATGGCAAATATCTTTTTGTTGCTTGTTCTGAGACGTGCGTCGACTTCGATGCCGCTGCGGTCAAATTTGATGTCGGCTTCTTTGAGGCCAAGGTTATCGACATTCGGTGCGCGCCCGGTTGCCAGCAAAAGGTGACTGCCTTCGATGGTGATCTCTGCCCCGTTATGTGTGATCACAACGCGGATTTGATCGCCATTTGGTTCGACCTTTTCGGTTTTGGCGTTTTCATAAAGGCTAATGCCAGATGCGTCGATTTCGGTGCGCACAACGTCAACCAAGTCTGGATCGTCTTTGGGCAGGATGGTTGCCATTTCAATGACAGTGACCTTGGCACCCAGCTGCCGGTGGGCCTGTGCCATTTCAAGGCCGATCGGGCCGCCGCCGACGATGATCAAATGATCCGGGCAGGTATTGTTCTCAAAGATGGTTTCGTTGGTGAAGTATGAAACCGTGTCCAAGCCGTTAATCGGTGGCACAGCGGCCCGTGATCCGGTTGCGATAACAAACCGTTTTGCATGAATGGTTTTGCCGCCGGCAACAAGTTCAGTTGGGGACGTAAACTTTGCTTCGGCTTGAATGACGGTGCAGCCCAATTCTTCGAAACGAGCAACTGAATCGTGCGGTGCAATGCCCGCGATCACGCCATGGACATGTTCCATTGCCTTGGCAAAATCGACTTTAACCGGCCCAGCTGAAACCCCAAAACGCCCAGCGGTTCGGGCATTTTCCGCGGCATGGCCGGCCGCAAGCAACGCCTTTGATGGGACACATCCGGTATTAAGGCAGTCACCGCCCATCTTGCCCTTTTCAATCAGGACAACATCGGCACCCATTTGCACCGCACCAGCCGCAACCGAAAGTCCGCCGGACCCGGCACCAATCACACAGATATCTGTTTTGATAACGTTATTCATCAATTGCGGCATCCAATGGGGCCTTATTGCTATTTTTGCGCAGCTTTTTATAGGCAACCGGAAGCATTGCCAAAACGGCAAGTCCGATGATCGGGGTCAGAATGCGCGGTTCGAAGATGACGCCAAGATCGGGCGTTTTGCCCTGGTCAAACAAGGCCCCCAATCCATCGCCGATGGAAACATAAACAAACGTGCCGGGGATGATGCCGATGACTGTACCCAAGATAAAGGACCGTATTTTGACTCCTAAAAGCGCGGGAACCAAATTAACCAACCAAAATGGGAAAATCGGGATGAGGCGCAGCACCATCAGGTAGCTAAGCGCGTTTTCAGCAAAACCCGATTCCATCCGGCGAATGGCATTACCGGCCTTGGCATGCATCAGATCATACAGTGCATAGCGTGCGGCGAGATAAACAATCACCGCCCCAAGCGTTGCCGCAACCACCACGTAAGCCGTGCCCAACCAGACACCAAACATAAACCCGCCTGCTATCGTTAAAAGTGATCCGATTGGCAAGGAAAGTGCGACTGATACGGCATAAATCGCCATGAAGGTAATGACGCTAACCGCGGGGTTGTTGCTGACAAAGTCGCGCAAGATCAGGCGATTGTCGCGCAGCGTATCAAATGACAGAAAATCGAGAACACCAGCCGACCTCGCAATTGCCAAACCAGCCAGCAATATGGCGATCGGCCATAACTTGCGCCAAAGTGGCTTGCCGCCAGATGCGGGGGACGGAGAATGTTTTGTGTCTTTATCAGCCAGATCAGGTGTCATTGAGCTTTTCGATGCCATGCGTTTTACGCCTTTTGCATGAAGGGGTTGGCGCAAAGACCTATAAACAGGATTGCATTAATTTTTCCAACACTAGAACGAAATCGTGCCCAATGCTTATGAACTGCTTTCACCATTGCGTGAGGGCGGCGTTAACGTCGACATTGGCGTTTGTCGGGCCTATGCGCGAAACTGCGCAGGCAGAGGTTCTTGACCTTACGAAAGTCTGGTCGTATCGTCTTTGATCTTCGTGGGATTTGTCGACCGGCTTGCGACCACGTAAAAAATCGCTAAAGAGGGGATGCATGGCTTCGGCCCTGACCCATTCATGCCGGTCAGGGTTTTTTTGTGTCCGGATCACACCAATATGAACCGGGCATGTAGGAGCAAGACAATGACGACCGATAAAAAGGCTTCCGATAACTGGCGCGCGGCCACCCGATCTGTTCGGGGCGGGACCGCCCGAAGCGGATTTAACGAAACATCCGAAGCCATCTTTATGAATTCCGGCTACGTCTATGAAAGCGCAGCCGAGGCAGAAGCATCCTTTGATGGCAGCGGGCCCGAGCGCTTTGTTTATTCGCGTTTTGCCAACCCGACGGTTGGTATGTTTGAAGAACGCCTTGCCCTGCTTGAAGGGGCCAAATATTGCCGCGCAACGGCGTCGGGCATGTCGGCCGTCTGGAATGCCTTGATATCCTGTACGAAAGCGGGTGGTCGTGTCGTTGGTTCGCGTGCCTTGTTTGGGTCGTGCGAATTTATTCTGACGACGCTTTTGCCGCGCTTTGGCGTTGAAACCGAATTGGTCGATGGTACCGATCATGCCGCATGGGAAAAGGCACTGTCCAAACCCGCAGACGCCGTGTTCCTTGAAACGCCATCCAACCCAACCCTTGAAGTCATTGATATCGCCTTTGTTGCCGATCTTGCACACAAGGCCGGTGCAAAGGTTGTGGTTGATAATGTGTTTGCGACACCAATCTTGCAAAAGCCGATGGAGCTTGGCGCGGATGTGGTTGTCTATTCCGCGACCAAACACATTGACGGTCAGGGCCGCTGCCTTGGTGGGGCGATCCTGTTTAACGACAAAGAATGGCATGACGAGCATTTGACGACCTTCTTGCGTCACACCGGACCAAGCATGAGTCCCTTTAACGCGTGGGTGCTTCTTAAGGGGCTTGAAACCCTTAATTTGCGTGTCGATCAGCACATTCGTAATGCAACGGATTTGGCTGATTTCCTTTCGGAACAGCCGAAGGTATCGCGCGTTATATACCCAGGACTTAAAAGTCATCCTCAGCACGAACTGGCGATGAAACAGATGTCAGGTCGCGGTGGCGGACTTATTGCGGTCGAGCTGGCGGGGGGGAAACAAGCAGCGTTCTCGTTGCTTGATAACCTCAAGCTGATTGATATTTCCAACAATCTTGGAGACGCCAAAAGCCTTGCAACTCATCCTTGGACAACAACGCATCAACGCGTTCCAGCCGAGGATAAGGTCACGATGGGCATTACCGAAGGCATGCTGCGTCTTTCGGTGGGGCTTGAGGATATCGATGACCTTAAAGAGGATCTGCTTGCTGCTTTGGCGGTGTAGGGGCTGGCAAGATTTGTTGAACTATTTATCAAGCGGCTCGTACAAACAGTGCGGGCCGTTTTGTTTAGGACAATGTTTATGGCTGACGCAAAACCGATACGCAAATTGTGACACGCGTCTGGCGTTGTGGCGCTAGACTGGATACAAATGTGTCATCAACCGTAATCTTGGCTGAGGAAGACGGACTGGAATTAAATTGGCCTGGAGAATTTCATGTATTCAACCGTAACCCACGAAATCAAGGTTTCAGTACAGCCGGTATACCTTGAGAACGAATCTGATCCTGATAACCATCGCTATATTTGGGCTTATCGGGTTGAGATCGAAAATCTGGGTTCGAAAACCGTGCAGTTGCTGAACCGTCATTGGCGCATCACGGACTCGCGCGGTGAAACACAAGAAGTCAAAGGCCCCGGCGTTATCGGTGAACAACCGGTCCTGGCGGGCGGCGAAAGTTTCAATTACACAAGTGGCGCGCCATTAACCACGCCAAGCGGCTTTATGGTCGGTACGTATGAAATGACAGACTTGGATGGAAATCATTTTGATATTCAAATCCCTGCTTTTTCACTCGACAGTCCCCATGGGCAACATACGGTAAACTGATATAAAAACGGGTCAGGACCCCACCATACCGGGAAGAATTCCCGTAAGGAAAAAAGCAAAAGGATTTAGTATGTGCAGCGAACACAGTTCGGTTAAACGTCCGACGAAGGAAGAAGCAGAAGAAGCCGTTCGCACCCTTCTTCGCTGGGCGGGCGATGACCCCGAACGCGAAGGTTTACTCGGAACGCCTGGTCGCGTTGCCCGTTCGTACGGCGAATTCTTTGCTGGGTATCAACAGGATCCAGCGGAAATACTGCGCCGGACCTTTGAAGAAACCGACGGCTATGACGAAATGGTGGTGCTGCGCGATATTCGTGTTGAGTCCTATTGCGAACATCACATGGTGCCGATTATCGGTGTCGCGCATGTGGCCTATTTGCCGCGCAAACGTGTTGTCGGCATTTCAAAGCTTGCCCGTGTGGTCGAAGTTTATGCCAAGCGCCTGCAGATTCAGGAAAAGATGACCGCACAGGTCGCCAATACCATTCAAGAAGAGCTGGACCCGCTTGGTGTGGCTGTTGTTATCGATGCCAATCACCAATGCATGAGCACACGCGGCATTCATAAAACCGGTGTTTCGATGGTGACCAGCCGAATGCTTGGCGCGTTTCGTGATGATCCGATCACCCGCCGTGAATTCTTTGCCATGATCGGCCGTTAATGAGCCGATCGAAAAGACGGATTTGAATGACAAAGGCCGCAGCATGATGCTGCGGCCTTTGTTGTGTGCGTCTGTATATCTTTGTCAGCCTTCTTACGAAGGTTATTTCTTTTCGCGGAAATCGTTATGGCAGGACTTGCACGTCTTAAGAACATTGACCAAGGCGCCTTTAAACGCGTCCTCTGATCCCTGATTGGCAGCAACGGTTTTTAGCTCTGCCGCACGGGTTTCAAGCTGCGATGCCAAATCAGTGAATTTTGACCAATCTTCCCAGATTTCAGGCAGTGCTTCGGATGGTTCTCCGTCGGAGCCTTCGGGGAAAAGTTTGGTGAAATTCTCGCCCGCATGAGATTCGATAATGCCTGCGGATTTCTCGACCGCAGCCGGATCATAAGGCAAGGTCCCCTTCATCATCGGAACCATGACTTTAACCTGTTGGCCAATGGCCTTCATGCCATCCATGCGTTCTTTAACAACGCCGTGTGCGCCTTCATGCGCAATGGCGGTAATGCTCGCGGTCATGGTAAGGGCTGTGATCGCACCAATTAGAATTCTCAACGTTCTTTTCCTCTCTCTCTTGTCTCTCGCGGTAGGCTCTTTAACGATGTGCATGCAATCCTATACGCCAAATCGCGCAAGAATGTGTTCAACTGACCCAGTATAAGGGCTGCCAAACAGGCGTACATGTACCAATAGCGGATAAAGATTATATAAATCCCGGCGTTCTTCAAAGAATCCCGGTTCAATCTGGGAAATTTCCGTGTAACGACCGAAAAATTCCGCGGTCAGGTCGCCAAATAGTGTCCCAAAGGCGAGCTCAATTTCACGGTCACCATAATAAAGTGCCGGGTCAATCAGCCCTGCGATTTTACCGATTTGGCACAGGATATTTCCGCCCCAAAGATCGCCATGAAGCAAGGATGCCTTGGGCGTGTCGGGGATCAGGTCATCCAGTTTTGTGATCAGTTTTTCGATCCGCTTTACCATATCGGTCGTCAGGCGCCCTTCGTGAAGGGCCGCCATCGCCATGTGGCGCAGCCGGACTTCGCCAAAAAACGTGACCCAGCTTTGACTTTGGTCATTTGGCTGGGGCAGCCCGCCGATCAAGGTATCAAACGGCAAGCCATACTGCGGGGCGGTAACCGCATGTTGTTTGGCAAGTTTTTCTGCCAAATCATGTTGGACCGTGGTCGACATTTGGCCGTCATTGGCAATGAAATCCATCACCAGACAATGCGCATCCGCATGCAGAACGGTGGGGCAGGGAATTGGCGAATGCGTGGAAAAATGCCGCAGCATGGCAGCTTCGATTTCCAGACTTTCCGTGCCGCCGGACTTCACCACCACGGACGGGCCATTCTCAAGGTCAAGGCGCTTAACTGTTGCGATGCCGCCACCAGATAGCTGTGTCTGGCCAATGATTTTCGCACCGGTCAGGTCATAAATCAGCTTCGACAAGGTGGTTTGGTCCAGCATGGATCAAAGGCCGTGCTGATCGCGAAGATGGGTAAGCAAGCGGTCACACGTTTCTTCAATCATATCAAAAACATGGGTGAAGCCATTTGCGCCGCCGTAATACGGATCGGGTACACTTTGCCCAGACAGCTTGGGGTGATAATCCAAGAAAAGTTCGATTTTTTGCTGACTTTCGGATGGGGCTTGTCGACGCATATCGCGTAAATGCCCATCATCCATCGCCAAGATATAGTCAAACTGCCCATAGTCAGCAGGTTTGATTTTACGTGAACGTATCTGGCTGAGGTCATAGCCCCGGCTTTGCGCCATTTCACGGGATCGCGGATCGGGCAATTCCCCAACGTGATAGGCCGAAAGTCCGCAACTATCGACGGTGATCTCGTCTGAAAGACCGGCTTTGGAAACTTTGTCGGCAAATACGCCGTCAGCGGTGGGGGAACGGCATATGTTGCCCGTACAGACAAAAAGAACCTTGATCACTTTGCTATCCAACCGTTTTGATCCTTAATATTTAAGACTGACACGCTGCGACAAGCCAGGCAATGGTCCATCCATTGGGTGGACCGTTATAAACGTTTCTCGCACGTGCAATAAACTTGCAATGTAACAGCTTCGTGACATTTGCAATCCGTCCCTGACAGTCAGGGTATTAGCTTGTATGATCGCGCCATATTTCGAATTTTGGTGCTGTTTCATGCAGGAATTTGTTTCATTTGGTTTGCACGTTGCTTTGATCCGGCAACTTGCGTGGTTGCCGCGCGGCTATGACCTTGTGCCCGCAGGCACGGTTGTGACGTCGGCAAAGCTGCGCAGCATCATGCTTTCCCTCGAAGAAGCAAATGGTCCAGCGGTGCTTGTGCGCTTGGGGCGGCATCTTGCGGCCAAGGAACAGGCGCCGATCCTAACCATGCTGCGCCATGTTGCGACACCAGACATGATTGCCGATCGCTGGCGTCGACTTGAAGGGTATTCTCATGCGCGTGGACGCAGCGACTATCAGGTTACCGGGAAATCCATGACGCTGCATCGCGGTGTTGTGCGCGGGCAGCCGCCAGCACGCGTTGAAAACCTTTTGTTGCAGGGGTTCCTGATTGGGTTGCTTGAGGCGGTCGGCGCTGACTTTATCGATAGCACGATTTTGCCAAGTCATGGGCCCGCTGTGCCGGTGATGCGAAACGGGCGTTTGCTTGAAAAGCTTAAATTCAGCGGCCGCGGTCTGCGGTTTCGCATTAATTGGAAAAGCTTCGAACAGGTCTCTTCATCTTATCCGTTCATGGCCAACATGCCGGCAAGCGCACCGTCAATCAACGCACAGCAGCCAATCGTAAGACAGTTGTGTAATATCCTCGAACAGGATATTGGTCGCAGTTGGACGATTGATGACGTTGCGTCCGCACTTGATACGTCTGGTCGGACGTTGCAGCGACGCCTGCAATATGCCAACGCGCGCTTTTCCGATTTGTTGCGGTTTGTGCGTGTGCGTGAAGCATGCCGGCTTTTGTGCGGCACGACCCTGTCTGTGGGGGAAATTGGCTTTTGGTGCGGCTTTACCGATAATGCCCATTTCTCGCGCGATTTCAGACGTTTGATTAGCATGCCACCCTCCGTCTACCGCGAGGCAAGCTATGGCCATGCTGGTCTGACGAGGGCATAACCCACATGTGATCGTCGCGAGTGATGACTGGCCATATGATTGACCCGCTTGGCATCCTTGTTTATCAGCAGATTGACCGCGCCGCGCAATTCTGTGCCAGGCACCAATAATGCATCCAGTTCACGAGGCTGCCATGACCAACGCATCCGAAAACTCTGACCAATATGCCGGTTTCTTGCCGCCCCGTTTTCACAAACGGCCAGATGCCGACGATGTCATGATCAAAACATGGACCGTCGGTGATGCGTTGGCTGACCATACCGTTCCTGAAATTCCAGGGCCGCTGTCGCTGTTTTTCGATTTGGTCGCACCGGCGGGCCAACGGGCTGGCGCAACCGGGTTTGCGATGCTGTGGCTTGATCGTCATCCGCACGAAGAACCGGCGTGGCGTCTGTCGGTCGGGCATGTCGGAGCGGTCGAGGATCTTGAAATTGCGGTGGCAAAGCCACTTGCGCGCCTTGTCGGGGCCGTATCATTGGCGGAATTTGAAACCGAAAGCTGGCATGCGACGCGCCCGCTTTGGCGCAAGCGTGCAGAGCCGGTTAAATTGGTGTTTTGGGGCGATTTTGCCGGACATGCCCGCGCCATTTTGGGCCATTCAGATGGTGCCGCGTTCTATCAGCCACTGGGGTCTGGCCTTCGTTCTGATCATGTTGCCGCCTCTTTACCGTTGTTGGAAGACATGCTTGGCGATCCATTCCTCTTCAACGGTATGGGGTTCGAAGATGCCCTGCGTTTGGGGATCGCGCTTGGCCGTGCGCATCTGATCGAAAGCTGGATTGAGGCGGGCGGTGCGGAAAAGGAACCTTATTTCCGTCCGATGCGCATTTGGCATCAGGCATGGCTATCCAACGCGCTGATCGATCCGGCGGTGGCAAGTCTTGCGATATCTGGCCAGCCACCGATGCCTGCGTTGGATTTTTCAAAAGATGCAACACCCGATAGCCGCCGAAAGGCGCTTGATGATGTGTCAGCCTGGCTCACATCGGTTTTCTTTAATGACGAACATCCGGCTTCGCGAAATGCCTTCGTTGCGGGCGTGCAAAATGCTGTCTGGCTCGATCCGGATCTGCAACAATATCTACAGCCGCAGCAACGTTCGGAAATTTTGCAGGGGTTGATGCCCTATTGCCGTTGGTTCTTGGCAATGGCGCTTTACAACCATCTCGGCAATCTTGCGGCTGGTAGCGCACGCGAAGAGCAGGTTGAATTTTACGGAACGCTTGTTGATGCGTTGCCGGAATTAGCACCGCTTGGTGATTTGGCAACCCAGCGCGATATTGAACAGCATATCATTCGGATTGACGCGGCCCGTGCGGCATCCGCGTTTGATACCCTTGTTTTGCCCTTCTGCGATCTTTTGATGCCGCGCCGTTCGTTTGATGCGCATCGGTCTTGATCAAACGCACGGTTTTCAAATGAAAAAAGGTCCACTGGAAAACGCCAGTGGACCTTTTCCGATGGTGGTGGTGAACGGGCTTAATGTGTATGGGGCGCGATTGGGCGGCTTGATACGATCTTAAACCGGATTGCCAGGCCGCTTACCGCGACAAGACTTGCAATCACAACCCCCCAAAACAGTCCGGGCACGCCCATTTCACGGGTGAATGTCAGGTAATAGCCAACCGGGATCATGATGCAAAGATATGACACCAAATGCAGGATCGTCGGTGCCCATGTATCCCCGGCACCGCGCAACGCATTGATTGCGGCATTTTGCCCGCCATCTGTCGGGAAAATAATCGGCATAAGAACCAGCACCGATACCGTTGTCAGGATTACCGCGCCATCTTTGGTAAACAGATGCGAAACCGCCTCAGGAAACAGATAAAGCGGCAGGCTCAACCCAAACATGACGGCCATCGTGGTCAAAAGACCAACCCACCCCGCAAGTGCCATATCAGGTCTGTCACGCCGCCCATATGCAATGCCAACCCTAACTGAGGTTGCCGATGCCAGTCCCAGGGCGACCATGAACATCAAGGCCAGCATGGTCATGGCAATGCCGTAACTTGCGGCGGCCACAACACCCAATCGACCGGCAAAAAGCTGCATGGCGGCAAAGGCACTTGTTTCCATGCCTTGGCTGGCACCCGCAGCATACCCAAGGTTTCGTGCCTTGCGCGATGCACGCCACCAGCCAGAAAACCCGTTGCGAATGCCATACAGGCTATGGCTTTTCATTAGCAGGATATAGGCAAGTAAACTAAGCGCCATGAACCAACGGATGACGGTTGATGTCCAAGCCGCGCCCTCGGCACCAAGTTCTGGCAGTCCAAACGCGCCGTAAACCAGCCCATAATCCAAAACCAGATTAATCGCGTTGGCCCCGATCATCATCAACATGCCGGGTAAGGGCCGCTGCAGTCCTTCAAGGAAAAACGCACAGGTAATGTAAATCATTGCCGCGGGCATCCCGATCGACAAGATTATCGCCAATTCGCCCGCATTCTTTGCGATATCGTCAGGTTGACCGGTGACGACAAACAGCCAGTGCGATTGCCACGTTAGAACCGTAAATAAGATACCAACCAACAGCGCGTACGGCATGGCACTTCGCCAAACCAAACCGGCTTCCATCATGTTGTCGCGTCCAACCGCGTGCGACGTCATGATCATCACCCCGGTCAGCAAGCCAACCCCGGTGACCATTAAGGATGTAAACGGGGCATGGGCGACATTAAGATATGCAAGGCCCGCACTGTCGTAATTGCCAACGACAATGGTATCGACGACCGACATGATCAGCATTCCAAGCCGCGCAATGGTAACCGGCAAAGCCAACCGGAACAGTTCGCTTAAATGGCGCCGCACCCGGTGTTCGGGATAAAGCGGTGTTGGCGATGCGGCTGGATCAATCGGTTGCGGTGCCGGTGTCCCGTCCTTTGGGGCGATGGTCATCGGAACGTTTCCTTGTCATTTTTTATCGTCACAAAACCAGCAATCAGGATTGAGCGTGGTGGCGTGATACAGCCTTGTGCTGGTTTGTGGCTTTTAAGATCCGCTCCTTTTATCACAGGGCGGTTATCACAGGGCGGTTTATAATAGTCGGTGAAGTTGGGGCTGCTTATCTTGGTGCGGGTAAGGGGCGATGGGGAATGGCGGCCAACAATTGTGCCGGATCATCGGTGATGACGGATGTCACACCCCACGCAAACAGCTCCTTGGCGCGTTCAACATCATTAATCGTATAACAAACAAGCGGCACGCCCGCATTGACGATCTCGGCCGCACTCACCGGTGTCAGAGCCGCATGGTCGATATGAATAGCAGATGCGCCAAGGCGGTCATATTCTGCTTTCCAATCCTTTGGCAAAGTTTCAAGCAGCCACCCACATGGAATTTCTGGTGCATGCTTGCGCATCTCGGCGACGGCAATGTCATCAAAGCTTGAGATTAATATCGGAAGGTCCTTGGCGCGATTTAGCTCGGCAATCACTTCATGGCACAACCGCACCGGATCACAACCTGATGGCTTGATCTCAAGGTTCGCACCCATCTCCATGAAATAAAGCGTTTCAAGCGTATCGGTCAGGGTTGGAATACGTTCACCTTTATATATGTCTGAAAACCATGCCCCGGCATCGAGCCCGCGCAAGGTGGCAAGGTCGCTTTTGTGAATGCGGCCTGTGCCGTTGGTTGTCCGCTCAAGCGTATCATCATGAATAAGGACACATTTATCATCTGCACTCAGTGTCACATCGCATTCAATCCATTTGGCGTTGCGGGCCCCGGCAACACGAAATGCGGCAATGGTATTTTCCGGGGCTTCAATTGATGCACCACGATGAGCGATGATATGGGGAATCTTAAGCACAGCATTTGCCTTTTATGATTTTGCGACAAACGGACCGACATGTGTGTGTCTTTTGCCCCATGTGCCGCTGAAATTAACGAGCGAGTCTCTTACGCCAGTTGTTTTCGGTTAAAAAGCGAAAATCTTATGGCGTTTTGCGCGCTGATATTTGCATCACAATGCTGAAGTCATTGGACTCCATATCGTAATTTGATGTCAAAAGTTGAGAAACGCCTTTGTTTTGTGCGGTATGCGCACATATGGGTGATGATATGCATATACCTAAACCCTTGTGCAAACCTTCGAAACACAAGGGTTTCCGCCGACCCTTTTGCTGGTGGAACGAACTATCTCGTAAAAACTCCAGAAAACTTCAAAAAAGGTGTTTACAGGTTTGTTACTGAGGCCTATAACCCGCCTCCACCGACGCAGTGCGGCGCCAACAAGACCGGCGACGCGGGGCGGAGGTTTTGGGCTTCGGTCCTAGAGTTCTTTGACATTGTTGATCAGTAGGAAGGGATGCGCGGGCAGCGTTATGGCGCAAAGTCTGTGCATCCTGGA
>NZ_JAATOV010000002.1 GCF_011806425.1 Thalassospira lucentensis
GACCGAAGCCCAAAACCGCCCGCCCCGCGTCGCCGTCTCGTTGGCGCCGCACTGCGTCGGTGGAGGCGGGTTATAGGCCCAGCCCCTTAAACTGTCAAACACCTTTTTGTAAAAAAGAGACAGAAATGCCCTTACGCAAAATCTTTGCGCGAAGAGACATATAGGCTTGTCCTTTGTGACCCGCAAGTGGGGTCCGGTTAGGAAGTTCTGCCCTATGGATAATCTGTCTGTGATTTCGCAAACGTATTGGGCCCTAAGATGTTCCCGCAACACTGCAAATTAATCAGAAAAAGATACGGCCACCGACCAGAATCGGATCAAAAAAGAATCAGATTTTGAAAAAGCGGGTCCGGTTAGGCGCCATACGGACGTCATAAAGCCAAGGTGAAGACGGAAAGCGGAAAGCGGAAAGCGGAAAAGCCTTCGCCTGCCATGCCCGACACCGGTCAAACGGATCTGATTGCACCGATTAATGTCGCAAGGATGCGCTGTTGCGAATCAGCCCAACAAGCACGGTACGCTGCCCGGTGGTTTGGGCACACATTACATAGAGATGTTTATTGGCGCGCAGTGCGCAGGCAATTCATCAGGCTTTTGGCAGAGTTTTCAATGTGGGCGGCCAACAGGCCGACGGCCTCATCAACATTCCCGGCTTTGCAGGCTTCGAAAATCTGGTGATGTTCGCGTTCCGCCCGATCAGTTTCACCTGACAGGGCCAACTGCGCCTGGGCAAAGCGGACGGTGTTATTGCCAATCATGCGAATGATTTCGAGCGTCTTGGGGCGATTGGAGGGCTGATACAGGCGATCATGGAATTCACGGTTAAGCTCCCCCCACTTTCCAACATCCCCGGCCCGGAAGGATTCGTCATAAACCATCAAGATATCTTCGACCGATTTCAAATCAGCCGGGGTCATGCGCGGGATGGCATGGCGCAGCAATTCGCATTCGAGCAATTTGCGTACTTCGAACAATTCTTCGATTTCATCGAGCGACAATTGCGCGACAATTGCCCCCTTATGAGGTTGAAACGACACCAGTCCTTCGGCGTCGAGACGTTGCAAAGCTTCGCGGACCGGAATGCGCGACACATTATATTCCCCGGCAATCGCATCCTGACGCAATTGGAAGCCCGCCGGAAAATCCCCCGCCAGAATACGGGCCCGAAGGTCTTCGGTCACCTGATCAGTAATGGTGCGGCGGGTAAATCGCGGTGATGCGGTCATGTCAGTTCTTTTATTATGGGCGCCCGCGCCATCACAGCCGGGGCAAATAATGTGTCGGATCGAAACTTATATGTTTGGTTTGGCATACTCATACCCAGCCGCCCAGCGCGGTGCAATACAATTGAATAATGTATAATTCACCCCCTACCGCCAATTCAACAAAGGGCGCATACGGGGACGTTTGTTGATGCACATATATATGTAGACGCGCACATCTACCGATCAGGTCACGACGAAGCCGTGCTTATAGGGATCACGGTCATCAATAAAGATGGTGTTATAGCCGTGCTTGCGCGCCCAACCTTCGATGCCCGGCACCACCGCATCAAAATCACCGACTTTGGTTTGCTCGACCACGCTGATCCTAAATTGTGATCCGATGATGCTTTCATGGACCAGTTCATGGGCCGGGTCCCACTGCCCCTTGGCGACAAGCTGGGCCAAGCGCGCCGAGGATCCGGTGCCACAGGGCGATCGATCAATTCCCTTATCGCCATAAAACACGGCATTGCGGTGCGTGCTGTCGGGCTGGGTTGGTTTGCCGGTCCATTGGATGTGCGACAGCCCCTTAATATCGGGATGCAATGGATGCACGAAATCGTTTTGCGCATTTAAGCGCCGACGCAGTTCCGGGCTGATGCGTTGCAGATCGCCCGCGGTAAAGTCAGATAAATCGCGGTAATTTTCCTGAGCCTCGACAATCGCATAGAAATTGCCGCCATAAGCAACATCAACCTTGATCGGCCCCAGATCAGGACAATCAACCGCGATATCGGTTTTATAGAGAAACGACGGAACGTTGGTGAGCTTGACCGATTCAACATAGTCGCCAACCTGACGATAATCGGCAATGACCAGCCCGGCCGGTGTTTCCAGACGCAAGCGCCCGGGTGTTTTGGGTTTCACCAGACCTTCTTCAATTGCCATGGTCACCGTGCCGATGGTGCCGTGCCCACACATCGGAAGACAGCCGGATGTTTCGATAAACAGCACGGCAACATCAAAGTCATCAGATGTCGGTTCATATAAAATCGATCCGGACATCACATCATGCCCGCGTGGCTCAAACATCAGGCCGGTGCGGATCCAGTCATATTCCGCCAAAAAATGCGCACGCTTTTCAAGCATGGTCGCACCATTGAGCTTTGGCCCGCCGCCGGCAACCAGACGCACCGGATTGCCGCAAGTATGACCATCAATACAAAAGAAGCTGTCTTTCGCCATGGGTGGGGCCTTTTAGAAACGGTTGATACGATAAGGGGTCATATTGACCGGGGTTTCGGCCCCGCTCATAAGGTCAGAGATCAGACGTCCGGTGGTGGCCGCCAATGTCAGGCCAAGATGGCCGTGGCCAAAGGCGAAAAAGACGTTCTGGTGATTGGGGCTTTTGGAAATGACCGGTTTTGAGTCCGGCATTGAAGGGCGAAAGCCCATCCATTCTGTGCCGCCTTCGGGGTTCAATTTGGGCAGGACTTGCTGGCCCTTGGCAAACAGCGCCTTGGCGCGATCATAATTTGGGGACGCAACCAAACCACCCAGTTCCACGGCCCCGCCAACGCGAATGCCCATTTCCATCGGCGTCATGACAAAGCTGTCATCAGCACAAATCACCATGCGCGATAGCGATGCCCCGTGATAAGGCACCGTAGTGTTATAGCCGCGTTCCGTATCAAGCGGCACAGGTGAGCCCAAACGTTTGGACAGTGTTTTGGACCATGCACCGCAGGCCACCACCACCGTATCAAAGGTGATATTGTCGCCCGATGTCGTGATTGCTGCCCGCGGTTTGCCATCGCGATAGACGAAGTCTGTGACCTCGCCGGTTTCGAACTTACCACCGCGATCGGTAAACAATTTAAACAGGCCCATGACGATTTTATAGGGATCAAGCACGCGGCCCCAGTCTTCTTCCATGACGCCGCAAGCAAAGATCGGTGCCAGATCAGGTTCAAGATCGCGGATTTCAGAACGGCTGACATCGCGAATGTTAATGCCATTGCGCCGCCGCAGATCAATTCCGTAATCGTCTTTGCGACGCGACGCATCGGTCCGGTAGACCGCAAGCGCCCCTTCCTTTTTAAACACGGCGTCGGCAAGACCGGCCTTGGCGATCATGGGGTCATAATCATCCCATGCGCGATGAAGGAGTGCGGCCAGTTCGGTCGCGATTTGTTCGACCCGGGTTTTGGAACTTGCGGCCAAAAAGCGCGCAAGCCACGGCAGCATTTTTGGCAGATAACGCCAACGCACCGAAAGCGGGCCAAGCGGATCCATCAGCCAGCCGGGAACGTTTGACAAAATTCCGGGCATGGCGATTGGCGCACATTCGGTCACCGCAATCCCGCCCGCATTGCCAAAGGATGCGCCCATGCCCGGTTCGCCACGATCAACAATCGTAACGTCATAGCCCTTATCCTGAAGCGCCAAGGCAACATTGACACCAACAATCCCGGCCCCAATGACGAGCGCCTTTTGACCGGCGGCATTTGGCTTTTTGGATGCTGTGCTTGATTGGGGCATTTGGGGGCCTCGCCTGATGGGGTGTTTTTATTTGGTGTCGCCTACAAGGTCACAGTGAACGACCCGACACCATAGCGTTGCGGCGTTCACTGTTTCATTATTTGCAATCGTAATGCAATTGGTTGATGTCACAACCAAGGCAGTCGCCCGATTATGTACCCGAGCGACAGCGTGCACGATTGCCCGAAACGTTAAAGGCTCGGGCGGGTATCGATGGCTTTTTGGATGGTTGCCTTGATGGACTCAAGCTCAGCCCCCACCAGCGGCAGACGCGGTGCGCGCACGTAGGCTTTGCCAACACCGGTCATTTCCTGGGCAAGTTTGATGTACTGAACCAGCTTGGCATGGACATCCATATGCAGAATCGGGGTGAACCAGCGATAAATCGGAAGGGCTTCTTTGTATTTGCCTTCAGATAGCAGTTTCCACAATGCGACAGATTCCTTTGGGAAGGCATCGGTAAAGCCGGAAATCCAGCCAACGGCACCAAGTACCTGGGTTTCCATGACAAGGTCATCCATGCCGCAGAACAGAACAAAGCGATCGCCGCAGGCATTATAAATGTCGGTAATACGCCGCGGATCGCCTGAGCTTTCCTTAATAGCGACCAGATTTTCAACGTCAGCCAGCTGATTGAATTCTTCTGGCTTGATATCGATGCGATACGCGCCCGGGTTATTATAGATCATGATCGGCAGCTTGGTCGCGCCTGCAACGGTACGGAAATGTTCAATGTTTTCGCGCGGATCGGCGGTATAAACCATGCCCGGCAGCAACATCAGGCCATCAGCACCCAGTTCTTCGCAGGTTTGAACATAGCGAATGGCTGCACGGGTCGAGTTTTCAGCAACGCCAGACAGGACCGGAATGCGACCCTTGGTGACTTCCACCGCAAGCTTAAGCACAGCGATTTTCTCGTCTGCTTCAAGGGCGGTGTTTTCTCCGACCGAACCCAACATGACCAAGCCATCAACGCCGGCCGTGATCAGGGATTCGATCTGCTCAGCGGTCATATCGAAATCAATCGAGCCGTCTTCGTTCATCTGAGTGGCAACGGCGGGGAAAACGCCAGTCCAATTTACCTGCATGGAAAGAAACCTCCTGATACAGCGCGCACTTTTTACGGTGCCCGCATTCCATATTCATGTCCCAAAATCGGGCATATGCTTAACCTATGTATATTGTATACAAAATTACGTTTGATCTCGCAACGGGATTTTCAGGCAAAACAATTCCACCCAAATAAAAAGGCCCCGACACCGGGACCTTTAAGAGAATATTGCGTGGATCGCTTCATCCCTCACACAGGTGTGCGAAATGAATGGTCACACCAACGCGGAAGCAAACGGCACCGTGCGCACAGGATCGTCGGATGCATCGCCAGTGGCAAAAGCCAAAGTGCTGGCGATAATGACGCGATCACAAAGTTCACGTTCGACCAAATCCCGAGCGGCTTTGCCATATGCCAGACGGGTTGCGTCATCTTCCATCAACTGTTCGATGGCGTTGGCAAGCGCATCCGCATCGCGCAACGGCACCAGAAGGCCATTTTCCTGATGGTGGACGATTTCACGACATCCCGGCACATCGGTTGCAACCATTGCAAGTCCGCATGCGCCCGCTTCCAATAAGGATTTCGGAAGCCCCTCGCGCCACGATGGCAACACAGCCAGATCAGCTTGACGCAGCAATTGCGCAATGTCGCGCCGCTTGCCAAGCCATTCGACCAAGCCTTCTTGCTGCCATTTCGCCAAGTCATTTTCTGATGCGCTATCGGGATTGGCAGGATCGGCATCGCCAACCAACACAATGCGATAATTGCAATTGCGCGATTTTAGAATTCGGGCGGCTTCGATCAATTCGGCAAGGCCCTTTGACCACAGCATTCTGGCAACGAAAATAGCGGTTTTGGGCGTGGCTGGATTTTCTGATTTTTGGGTATCGGGCGTAAATGCCGAGATATCCACACCTGACCCACGGATCAGGTTAAGACGTTGGTCCTTAAAACCGAGCCCCTTTAACCAGGCAAGGTCATCGCTGTTTTGCACGATGACGTGAATTGACGGACACCGAGCATAAACGCGTAAAATCAGCAACACAATATGCCGCACAATGCGGGCCTTGGCGCTGTTTGACACAAATAAAAAGCCAAGTCCGATAATCATATTAACGGATCGCTTCGCGCCAACCAAAAGCCCAGCGAAAGCCGAAAGCACAACGCACTGAATTGCGACATTGATAATGATATCGGGTTGCTCGCGACGAATAAGGCACGCCAGCGCCTTTACAGTTTTTAGGGATTTAAACGGGCTTAAGCCGCCGCGCGCGATCGGCACGTCGACCACACGAAAACCTTCTTTTCGCAGACCATCTGCCGCATCACCGGTATTGCAAGCCACGACAACCTCGTCACCGCGCACCAGTGCAGCCCGCGCAAGCCCAATCCGGTGCGAAACAAATGACCAATCTTCGCCAACAACGATCAAGGTTTTGCGCCGGGATTTTGGAGCGGTTTCGCGCAACAATGCGTCACGGCGCATAACCGCAATCGCCAATGTGATGACGAAAACACCAAACCACCAAGTGGACCAAAAGGAATAGTTAAAAAGCCCAGAGAACCAGTAAGCAGCAAGAATTGCCAAAATGGGAGCAGCAATCTGCAAACCTTCCTTAAAGATTGCGCGCAAACTCACTACGGCACACCAAACAACCAAAAAAACAACGGGTAGCAATCCGACCAAGCCGGTTTCTAACCAGATTTCCATAAACCAGCTATGGGGATGCCCCGGTAGAACCGCCTGACTAAATCCTTCAACCATGCCATCAGCACCTGGTATCCAAGGAGCGGCATTAATTCCCCAACCAGTCAGCGGATGATCAAACACGTGGCTATAAGCGAATTGCCAAATAAGCTGCCGATGGGCATCCACGATACCGGTTGGGAGATAGGGTGTAAAAGTACCCGTATTAGCCCACTGCGTTGTAATGGATGACAACCAAAACAGAATACCTACCACACTGAAAACCGTCGCAATAAGAAGGACTATTTTCACCAAGCGGTTTTCCAAGACGAACCAAGCGGCAACAACAACCGCGGCAAATGCCGCAAGCGTACCAGCCGTATTAGCACGCGCACCAGAAACCTCAATAATATAGAAGAAGGCGACAATCCCGAGAAGCGGTAGCAGTTTCGCCCACCCTTTGCGGTCAAACAAATCCGCGGCGAACAAGATGGTCGCGAACATGAAAAAGCTGCCAGTTGGCTTTAAGCGCCGGGTGATGTCGACATGGCGTTCCGGATCAAGCATTGCGTTTAGGCTGAGAATATCGGCCGAGGTGAATGACGCCAAAACGCAGTAGCCCATCACCGTAAGAGTTGACCAAATCAGCGTATTCCAAGCATACCGGGCCTTAGGCGCAATCAAACGCATCAGGTACCAAACCCCACCGATCATCGCCAAGCGCGCAAACCATGTGCCCCAAGATTTTTCTGGATTAATTGTTCCGATCACGGACGGCAACCAACAGATAAAAACGAGCATGACAACAAGGCCCAGCGGCGATGTCAAATCGCGGCGCAATTGTCGCCATGCTTGGCCATTATTGCCACTTACCACTGCCAGAATTAGTGACAATACCAAGCCAATCCCGACGGCCGCGCGCCCAAAGAAAAACAAAGGGGCGGAAATGCCAAACAGGATGGCAGCAACGCTAAGCACGGTGTCGCGCCAATGCCGCGTTGGGACAGATTGTTGCATCGTGAACAGTTCCAAATTGAGGTCTGCCGTCTTGCTAAACCGCTACCAATGCTTCGTCAATCACTGATCGACGCACATGTGACGCATATGGTTTAATCAACAGACAAATATTCAACCAGGACCTCGAAAGGTATGGCATGACGGTGATGAAGGCTCTGTTGCGGTTTCCCGGTGCGCGCAAGATCATGTTGGCCGATTGCCCCATACCGTCACTGAAACCCCATTCGGTTTTGGTCCGCACATCGGCAACTGTCATTAGTCCCGGCACAGAATTCACCCAAGCCCATCAAGCCACGGCATCGCTGTTTCAAAAGGCGTGGCAACGCCCTGACCTTGTCGCATTGACCCTTAAATCATTGCGATCCGATGGTGCCCTGCAAACCTTTTCCCGTGTTCAAAACCGTCTTGGTCGCCCCTTGCCCATGGGATATTGCGGTACAGGCGTTGTCGAGGCCATCGGGGACGGCGTCATCGATATCGCATGCGGGCAACGGGTGGCGATTGGCGGCATGAACCACGCCAATCACGCCCAGTGGAATGTGGTCCCGAAACACTTTGCCTGCCCAATTCCAAAAACCGTCAGCGACGAAAAAGCCGCGTTCACCACCCTTTATGCTCTGGCACTCCATGCCCTGCGCCAAGGGGACACCGACATTGGCAACCGCGTTGCCATTATCGGGGCCGGGTTGATTGGTCAGTTGGTTTTACAAACCGCGCTGGCAGCAGGGGCCATCATAGATGTCATTGAACCCAACACCGACCGTCGCGAGATCGCACAAACCAGCGGCGCCAATACGACCTATGACGCGGCACAAAACGCACCGAACAATCAGTTTGATACCGTCTATATTTGCGCAAGCGCCCAAGGGAACCACGACTTGATTGATGCGGCCGCGAAGCTGTGCCGGGATCGCGGGACCATTGTTTGCGTTGGCGACGTTGCGCCACAGGGCACACGCGAAGCGCTATATCGAAAGGAAATCGACATACGTCAGGTGCGATCATATGGCCCCGGTCGCTATGACCCGACATATGAACAAGACGGCCAAGATTATCCTGCGGGGTATGTGCGCTGGACCGTGAAACGTTATATGCAAGCCGCCCTTGCCTTGATGCAAGATGGTCGGCTTGATCCCCTGCCCCTTGTAACAAGGGAAATTGCGTTTGATGCGATTGCCGAGCACTTTGAAAAAGGTGCCAAAAGCGATGATCTGGCGACACTTGTGCATTTTTCGCAAAACGAGAACCTGAGCCGCGCAGCCAATAACACAGCAAAACCGACAGATAAAAGCATACCCCAGACCGAAAAAACCGCAACCACTGCAGAACCCAAAGGTACCAACACCATCACACTCGGCCTGATTGGGACGGGGAATTATCTGGGTGGGGTTTTGACGCCGATCATCGGCAAGCACCCCGACATATCGGTTCGGGCCTGCGCGTCTGAAAGTGGGCTATCTGCCTTGGCCTTGGCGCAAAAATTTGATGGGGCCATATCCTGCTCGAACGCCCAAGACATCTTTGACAATACCGATATTAACAGCGTGATCATCGCAACCCGCCATAACAGCCACGCCGAATTGGCGCAGCTGGCCTTGGCGTCGGGCAAGCATGTCTGGTTGGAAAAGCCGATGGCCATTCACCACGACGAGCTTGATCTTTTGCGCCCCTATGTCGCGACGCAGTCATCGATCTTCATGATCGGCCATAATCGGCGTTATGCCCCGATGAGCCAAAAGATTCGGACATTTCTGCCGGCACAGGCAAAGCAATTTCAGTACCGCGTTCGGTTCACTCCCGTCGCCCCTGATCATTGGCTGGGCCAATCACAGCAGGGTGGACAAACCATTGGCGAAATCAGCCATTTCATCGACCTGCTGAGCTATTTAGTCGGTGCCGCCATTACCGAAATCACCTGCCGGTGGTTGGATCTAAAAGTGGGCGATAGCATTTGGCAGATTGCGTTTGCCGACGGGTCAATTGGGGAAGTCAGTTATCTCCGCGCAAACCGGCATGAGCCCAAGGAAATCCTTGAGGTTTCCGCCCCCGGATTTGGCGCGACCTTGCACGATTGGCGCGACTTAAAGGTCAATGGCAAACGGGTCATGCGAAGCTGGCTGACCAAGGACAAGGGGCAGAAAAACGCAATCAGCAGCTTTGTCACCGCCATTCAAAACGGCAGACCAGCAGCCGACACGCCAACACTTGGCGATGAAATCAGCTTGATGGAGCGCATTTTGATGGCGGCAAATCGGTAGCACTTACGCCGCCGATCAACAGCCGAATATGCGCATCAAACTGGAAATTTACTGCGCCCCGGCATAAAGCACGATCAGCGGCAAGGTCAGCATACTGATGCTGGTTGTGATCAGGATAGTGGTGGCGGAGCGATCAACACAGACATTATAATTGCCCGCAACAACCGCAACATTGGCCCCCGATGGCAGGGCCGCGACCAGTGTGACAATGGTCAGCCACAGCATCGGCAGATCGAAAATGAAATGGGCGACCGAAAAGACCAAGATCGGCTGAACAAACATTTTCGCCACGGTACATAGCAAACTTGCACTTAAATTACCGCGCACCGACTGGCCATAAAGGCCGGCGCCGACCAACAACAATGCAATCGTTGGCCCGGCGGTTCGGAACCGTTCCAGCGTACCGTCGATCATTTCAGGGACCGGCAGATTAATAAGAGACGCCAAAACACCGGTCACAATCGCAATGATGATCGGATTGCGCATGACGCGAAACACACTGCGCATCACATTGGGCAACCAATGACCATCGCCACCACGCGTGCCTTCGACGATCAGGATGGTAAGGCCAAGAAGGGTCAGCGGATGGATCGACAACACGACCAAAAGCGGCACCAGCCCCTCTTCGCCGTAAACGGCCTGAACAAACGGAATGCCCAACAGAACAATGTTGGAAAACACCCCGCCCATTGCGGTCACAGCGGCCTCGTCCGTTTTGGCCTTAAGCCACAAACGTGCGGCCATAAACACCAGCGCAAAGTTCAAAAGCACGCCGGTATAATAGCTGCCCCAAAGGCGCAAATCGAAATGCGCACTGATGTCTGATTGCGACAGTGTCTGAAACAACATCGCCGGGATAAAGACATTCATCGCGATTTTGGCCAGGAACGGAATGCCTTCGCGGGAGATGATCTTTACATGGGTCAGCAAGAAACCGGCCAAGATCGTCAAAAAAACAGGACCGACTTTTCCGACGATCAGATCAAGCATGTTGCCCCCGGCGTGATAACTGCACTGTGCGTGATGAACGGGCCCCTACCCGCAAAAGAAAGGACGGCACCATCGGTACCGCCCACAAAGAATACTAAGCATTGTCGATACTTACCAGCCCCCTGCGACGGAAAAGTGCGTCAGGGGTAACGCGCAATCAATCCGCCCCGCTGGTATCAGCTGTCCTGATCGGTTTGCACACGGCCCACCGCATCTTTCCAACCTGCAAGCAATTGGGCACGATGGCGCGGCTCCAATGACGGGCGGTAACTGGCGTCGAGGTGCCATTTCTGGGAAATATGATCAAGGTCGCGGTAAATGCCCGCCTGAAGCCCGGCAAGATAAGCCGCACCAAGGGCGGTTGTTTCTGTAACTTCCGGGCGCTCAACATCAATGCCCAAAACGTCGGCCAGCATCTGACACATCCAGTCATTGCTGACCATGCCGCCATCAACCCGCACCGCTTTTGGCGAAACACCGTCTGCCGCCATGGCTTCGAACAGATCAAATGTCTGGTAACAAACACTTTCAAGGGCCGCACGGACAAATTCACGCGGGCCGGTATCACGCGTCAGGCCAAAAATCGCCCCACGCGCATCGGGATCCCAATAAGGTGCGCCAAGCCCGGTAAAGGCCGGCACCAGATAAACCCCGCGATTGCCGTCCAGTGATTTTGCAAGGCCTTCGGTTTCAGCGGCTGATTTGATGATACCCAAACCATCGCGCAGCCATTGCACCGCCGCCCCCGCAACGAAAATCGCACCTTCGATGGCGTAGCTTGTTTTGCCGTTTAACCGATAACCGACGGTGGTCAAAAGGCGATGCTGCGATGTAATGGCTTCGTCCCCGGTATTGAGGATCACGAAACAGCCGGTCCCATAGGTACTTTTGATAGCGCCCGGTTCAAAACAGCACTGACCAAAGGCGGCTGCCTGCTGGTCACCGGCCATACCAAGAACTGGGATTTCGCGGCCAAACAGATCGGCATCGACCATGCCAAAATCAGCCGCACAATCGCGCACATCAGGCAACATATTGCGCGGCACGCGGAAGATGTCACACAGATCATCATCCCAGTCATTTTCGCGGATGTTAAACAGGTTGGTCCGTGCGGCATTGGTGGCATCGGTTGCGTGCGACTTGCCACCGGTCAAGCGCCACAAAAGGAAACTATCGACCGTCCCAAACGCCAAATCGCCCTGATCGGCCCGGGCACGCGCGCCCGACACATGATCCAAGATCCACGCCACCTTGGTCGCGGAAAAATACGGATCAATCAAAAGGCCTGAACGCGCATTAACATCCTTTTCCAGTGACGGATTGGATTTTTTCAAATCATGACACAACGGGGCTGTGCGGCGGTCCTGCCAGACAATCGCGTTATAGATCGCCTTGCCGGTTTTGCGATCCCAGACCACGGTCGTTTCACGTTGATTGGTGATGCCGATTGCGGCCACCTGCTTGATATCAACCCGACCAAGGGCCTCTTTGCAGACAGCAACCACCGTGTTCCACAAATCTTCCGGGTCATGTTCGACCCAGCCATTGTTGGGGAAATGTTGTGGGAATTCCTGCTGTGCGACGGAAACAGATCGGCCATTTTCATCAAAGACAATTGCCCGTGAACTGGTCGTGCCCTGATCAATCGCCAGAATGTAACGCGTATCGGTCATGTTTGTTTTCCTCCCGAGCCGGCAGGTTTTCCCACCGTATTATCGTGCATGAAATCATGCGTTCCGGCCCGTGTTGAAAACGTGACCGTCGGTTTTATGACCCTATTTAGGGAAAAATTCGCACAAAAAACAATTCGTTTTCGAAAATTTTGACAAGATTTCTTGCAACACCTTGTTTTAAAGACCGTTTTTTGACCCGTACCTGGGTGACAAAACTGCCGGGTTTATCGCGGCATGCGTTTTGCATAGTTAATTCAACAGCTTAATTGTTCGCGGTAGTTTTTTCCTATGGAGGGTTCGTATGGGATTGTACGACACAATGATGAATGTGACCAACGTCGCCAATAGCGCCAAAAACACGGTTGCGAAGGCCCAAACGGTCGCATCAAACAGCCAGCCGCTTCCGGAAAAAGACAAGGAAGAAAATGCCGATCTCGCCTATATCCGCGAGCATGGCTTCACCACCTATGTCAAAGAAATCGAAGAGCGCAAAATCAAAGAAATGCGCGAGAAGATTTTGCAAAGCATGGGGCTGGATGAAGAAAAGCTGGCGAAGATGGGCGCGACTGAACGCCAAGCCATCGAAAAAGCCATTTCAGATGCGATTGAGCAGAAGCTTAATGGCAATGCCTTGGCAAAATCGGAAATGAGCACCCCGGAAAACGAACGCGAACGGCGCGATAAGATGCAGGCACAGATTGCCTTTAACCCGCGCATGTTTGATGTCTTTACCGAGCTGCAATCGGAATTGCCCGCCGGATCATCGCAATCCATCGTTGGCGATGACGACAAGAATGCCAAACACGCCAAAGACAACAAAGACAATCAGATCATCTAGGGGATTGCCCCGAACGTCTGAGCTGTTGGGACACGAAAAAGGGGCGCTGCGGTTTGCAGCGCCCCTTTTTGCTAGGTCATATTTGGCCAAGTCAGAGCAACCTGACAGGTCGCCAAAGATCCGAAATTATTCGTCAACGCCGCCCATGCAGACATATTTGACTTCGAGGTAGTCTTCGACCCCGTATTTCGATCCTTCGCGGCCAATACCGGACTGTTTGAAACCACCAAACGGTGCGACTTCGGTGGCCATAACGCCGACATTGACGCCAACCAGACCACTTTCGAGGCCCTCGGCCAGCTTCCAAATGCGCGAGATATCGCGTGAATAGAAGTAAGAGGCCAAGCCGAACTCGGTGTCATTGGCCAGTTCAAGGACTTCGTCATCGGTGTGGAAACGAATGAGCGGTGCCATCGGACCAAAGGTTTCCTCGCGGAAGACCGTCATATCGCGGTTGGCATCGGCAATTACGGTCGGCTGGAAGAACGAGCCGCCTTTTTCATGACGCTTGCCACCGGTCAGGATACGGCCCCCTTTGGACACGGCATCTTCGACCTGCTTTTCGACTTTCTGGATGGCTTTTTCGTTGATCAGCGGACCAATCACCGTGCCATCCTCAAAGCCGTCACCGACCTGCATTTTGGCAACTTTGGCAGAGTATTTTTCAGCAAACTCGTCATAGACTTTGTCATGAACGAACAGGCGGTTCGCACAAACACAGGTCTGACCCGCATTGCGATATTTCGAGGCAATTGCCCCGTCGACCGCGGCATCCAGATCGGCATCTTCGCAGACGATGAACGGTGCGTTACCGCCAAGCTCAAGACTGATTTTCTTAACCGTATCGGCACATTGACGCATCAGCAAACGGCCAACCGCGGTTGAACCGGTAAAGGTCAGCTTACGGACTTTGCCATTTTCGGTCATTTCCGCACCGATTTCAGCCGCATCACCGGTCACGATTGACAGCAAGCCTTTAGGAAGACCAGCACGTTCGGCCAGAACCGCCATGGCAAGGGCGGAATACGGGGTTTCCATGGCTGGTTTGACAACCATCGCACAGCCAACGGCCAGTGCCGGGCCAGCTTTACGCGTGATCATTGCGGTCGGGAAGTTCCACGGGGTAATCGCGGCACAAACACCAACAGGTTCCTTAAGAACCATGACACGGCGGCCTTCGGCAAAGGTCGGAATGACATCGCCATAAACGCGTTTGCCTTCTTCGGCGAACCATTGCAGGAACGAGGAACCATAAGCAATTTCGCCTTTGGCCTCGGCAAAGGGTTTGCCCTGCTCAGCGGTCATCAAGGTCGCGAGATCGTCCTGATTTTCCATCATCAGGTCGTACCATTTCATCAAAATGGCGCCGCGTTCCTTGGCGGTGCGCTTTTTCCAAAGCTTCTGCGCCTTTTCGGCAGCATTGATTGCGTCGGCAACCACATCACGGCCAAGAACCGGCACGGTGCCGATCACATCCCCGGTCGAGGGATTGGTAACTTGTTCTGTTTTCCCGTCAGGGGCGTCAATCCATTCGCCACCAACATATGCCTTTTGGGTAAAGAGTGACGGGTCCTTAAGCGAAACCATTTTAGTGCCTCCGGTATTTTTCATTGGGAGTGACAAAATGCGATAGCCTTCATCTAGTCTGCTCCGGTAAAGATGCCACATCTTTGCGGGATATTTATCCCTTGGCAATCGTAAACAGCGATAAAACAACGCTTTGCAACAAGATTGCATCAGATCGTCGTAAAGCATCCTGCTTTGGCAGAATGTGCGGCAAGCCCGCCAATATGACCTGTTCCCGACGCGCATATATCAGACACCTATCCGCCCCCATCCCGGCGATATGCCCCATGTTCTATTTTTCATTTTCAACCGATTCTAACGCGTAAACCGGCGGCTTTGCCGTCCCACCGCCCCGCCGCCTGAAACCTTGGATAGGGGGCGGGATAAAAAATAATGTTGAAATACAATCGACTAGAGATTGATTGATTAATTTCGTTATCGAAAATTCAAATGCCTATTTATTTTCGCTTGCAATTATTTTGGGCCGTTCGTAACGTCTATGACAACAAAGAACGACAGTTGAGAACATCTGTCACAAGTCAGGGCACCAGGGAGGCAGCGGTTGCTCAGTTCAGAAACATACGACGTCGCCATTATCGGCGGCGGCATTAATGGTACGGGCATCGCACGGGATGCGGCGGGCCGCGGGCTTCGTGTCTTTTTGTGTGAAAAGAACGACCTTGCCAGCGCAACCTCGTCGGCCAGCACAAAGCTGATCCACGGCGGCCTGCGATATCTTGAACATTATGAATTCCGGCTGGTGCGCGAAGCGTTGATTGAACGCGAAGTTTTGATGCGCGCTGCCCCACACATCATCTGGCCGCTTCGGTTTGTTCTGCCCCATGTTAAGGGCCTGCGCCCGGCATGGATGATCCGCCTTGGTTTGTTTTTGTATGACCATCTTGGCGGGCGTGAAAAACTGCCGGGATCAGAAGGCATCAAACTTTCCAACCACCCGGCGGGCAAGCCGTTGATCGACGGCATGGATCAGGCATTTGTCTATTCCGATTGCTGGGTACAGGATGCCCGTCTTGTAGTGCTAAACGCCATGAGTGCGCGTGATTTGGGCGCTGATATCGTTACGCGCACCGAATGTGTGTCGGCCAAGCGCGACGGTGATCTTTGGAAAGTCACCGTTAAAAACGAAAACGGCGAACAGACCATCACCGCACGGTCGCTGGTCAATGCCGCCGGGCCATGGTGTGCCGAACTTTTGGAAAACCGGGTCGAAACCAAAAAGAAACAAGGCATCCGCATGGTTCAGGGCAGCCATATCGTGGTGCCCAAACTGTTTGACCATGAATATTGCTATATCTTCCAAAACCCGGATGGGCGGATTGTTTTTGCCATCCCCTATGAGCAGGACTTTACCCTGATTGGCACCACGGACCGCGATTACAAAGGCGATCCGGCCAAGGTCGCGATCAGCGATGAAGAAACCAAATATTTGTGCGAACTGAGCAACAGCTATTTCGAAAAGAAGATCGCGCCAAGTGATGTGGTTTGGGCCTATTCCGGGGTCCGTCCGCTTTATGGCGATGGCAGCGAGGACGCGTCCCAAGTTACCCGCGATTATGTCCTTGAAATCGACAAGGGCGATGACCGCGAAAATGCTGCACCGCTTTTGAACATTTATGGCGGCAAAATCACCACCTATCGCAAGCTTGCTGAATCCGCCATGAGCAAGATTTGCCCGCTACTTGGCGTTGATGACACCCGCTGGACGGCCGAAAGACCGTTGCCGGGTGGGGATATGCCAAACGGCGATTTCGAGCCGTATTTTGCCGCGATGCAGCAGAAGTTTCCGTGGATTCCGCACGCTCAACTCTACCGTTACGTTCAAAACTACGGCACACTTACCAATCAAATGATCGGAAATGCATCTGACCTAGGCGGGCTTGGTCAGCATTTGGGCGATGACGTTTACGAATGTGAATTGCGCCATCTGGTCGATCACGAATGGGTCTGCACAGTCGAAGATGCGTTGTGGCGCCGGTCAAAATTGGGCCTGCACGTATCGGATGAAACACGCGATGCCATTTCCCAATGGTTTAACACCGAACTGAAATCAAAAAACACCGTGAAAGCGGGCGAAGGATATAGTGGAACATGACCCTTACGCTTGAAAATATTACCAAGACAGTGGGTGGGGAGACTCACATCGACGATGTGTCGATGACGCTGGAGCCAGGGTCCTTTAACGTCCTTTTGGGGCGGACTTTGGCAGGCAAAACGACCCTGATGCGGATGATGGCCGGGCTTGAGCCGCCGACCAGTGGGCGTATCTATGCCAACAATGTCGATGTGACCGGCATGGCGGTTCAAAAGCGCAATGTCGCGATGGTCTATCAGCAGTTCATCAATTATCCGTCGATGAATGTCTATGACAACATCGCATCGCCGCTGAAGTTGCAGGGCGTTGCCAAGGGCGAAATCGAAAGCCGCGTGCGCGAAACCGCCGAGTTGATGCATATCGAACATCTGCTTGATCGCCTGCCGCAAGAATTATCGGGCGGGCAGCAGCAGCGTACCGCCATGGCGCGCGCCATGGTCAAGGATTGCACTTTGCTGTTGCTTGATGAGCCGCTGGTGAACCTTGATTACAAGCTGCGCGAAGAGTTGCGTGAAGAAATTCCCAACCTGTTGGCCAAGCGCGACACCATTGTTGTGTACGCTACGACCGAACCGATGGAAGCGCTGTTGTTGGGCGGTAAATGTGCCGTCATGCATGAAGGCCGCGTGACCCAGTTTGGCCCGACCACCGAAGTTTATCATAACCCGGCCCATGTGCAGACCGGCCTGATCTTTTCCGATCCGCCGATCAATCTGGTGAAGGCAGAAGTCCGCGATAACGCGCTTTGCTTGGCCAGCGGGCAAAGCGTGCCCTTGGCGGGTCATTTGTCCGGCCTGAAACCGGGGGATTACACCGTTGGGGTGCGCGCCAATCACTTGTCGGTTCAGCCCGAAGACGATCAAAGCATCGCAATGCAGGGCGAAGTCGAACTGGCCGAAATCACCGGGTCGGAAACCTTTGTTCACGTTCACTTCAACGATGTGTCTTGGGTAATCCAAGAAGAAGGTGTCCACAACCCGCGGCTTGGCGAGGTCGCCACCTTCTATATCGATCCAAAACGTCTGTTTGCCTATGACGCCAATGATCGCCTTGTGGCAGCCCCGCCCAGTGAAATTCAAAACGGCAAGGCCGCCTGAGGTTGGAGAATTAAAATGGCACGTATCGATCTTAAAAGCCTTGCGCATTCATACTTTCCCGATCCGAAATCGGACGAGGATTACGCCCTGCGGCGGATGGAACATGTGTGGGAAGATGGCGGGGCCTATGCCCTGCTTGGCCCGTCGGGTTGTGGCAAGACCACATTGCTCAACATCATTTCCGGTCTTTTGACCCCGTCCGAGGGACAGGTTCTGTTTGATGGCAAAGACGTCACCAAACTGGCGCCGGAAGAACGCAATATCGCGCAGGTTTTCCAGTTCCCCGTCATTTACGACACCATGACGGTTTATGAAAACCTTGCCTTTCCACTGCGCAACCGCGGCGTTGATTCCAAACGGGTTGACGAACGGGTGCGCGAAATTGCCGGGATGCTTGATCTTAGCGGTAAGCTGAAACAAAAAGCACGCGGTTTGGGGGCGGATGAAAAGCAGACCATTTCGCTGGGCCGTGGTTTGGTGCGCGATGACGTATCGGCGATCCTGTTTGATGAACCGCTGACCGTGATTGACCCGCATCTGAAATGGGTCCTGCGCCGCAAATTGAAGGAAATCCACAATAAGCTGCGCCCGACCATGGTCTATGTCACGCACGATCAGGTCGAAGCCCTGACCTTTGCCGACAAGGTTGTTGTCATGTATGGCGGCAAGGTTGTGCAGTTGGGTACGCCGCAAGAATTGTTTGAAAATCCGGCCCATACCTTTGTCGGGTATTTCATCGGAAGCCCCGGCATGAACATCATGGATTGCAAGATCGATGATGGTGCGGCCTGGATTGACGGGCAACGCATTGCCCTTTCGGATCGTCATTTGGATGCGGTTGCCAAGCAAACCGGCAAGATCGAACTGGGTATTCGTCCCGAATTCCTGAAACTTGAAACCGGCGACGGGGTCAGCAGCGATAACGGCGTTCCGGTCAACATCACCAAGGTCGAAGACCTGGGCCAGTTCAAAATCGCAACCACCCGGTTTGGATCATCCGACATCAAGGTCAAACTTGGCGAAGACACCCAAATCACCGGCCAGTCCGGTGTGCTGCGGTTCGCGCCAGAATGGACCAAGCTTTACGCCGACAGTCAGTTGGTCGCGTGAGGGGAATGGGGAAATGAACAAAATTACCAACAACAAGGCCTGGTTCCTCGTTCTGCCGGTCTTCTTTATCGTCGCCATCAGCGCCATCATTCCGCTGATGACGGTTGTGAACTATTCCGTGCAGGACATCTTTGATCCGCAAACGCGGTTCTTTGTCGGCACCGAATGGTTTGAACAAGTCTTGGCCGATCGCCGCCTGCATGACGCGCTGATCCGCCAAATCATCTATACCCTAAGCGTTCTTTTGATCGAAGTGCCGCTGGGCATTGCGGTTGCCTTGACCCTGCCGCGTAAGGGCTGGGGTGTTTCGGCATCGATGGTTCTTTTGGCCTTGCCGCTGCTTATTCCATGGAACGTGGTTGGCACGATTTGGCAGATTTTCGGCCGGGCCGACATTGGTCTTGGTGGCTATGTCATCAATATGCTGGGGATTGATTACAACTACGCCCAAAACCCAATGGATGCGTGGATCACGGTTCTGGTGATGGATGTGTGGCACTGGACCAGCTTGATTGTTCTGCTGTGCTATGCCGGTTTGCGGTCGATCCCGGATGCCTATTATCAGGCAGCCAAGATTGATGGCGCATCGAACTGGGCGGTTTTCCGGTTCATCCAATTGCCCAAAATGCAGTCGGTTTTGGTGATCGGTGTGCTGCTGCGCTTTATGGACAGCTTCATGATCTATACCGAGCCGTTCGTGTTGACCGGCGGCGGGCCGGGCACAGCCACCACGTTCCTCAGCCAGTTTTTGGTCACCATTGCAGTGGGTCAGTTCGACCTTGGTCCGGCGGCGGCATTCTCGCTGATTTACTTCCTGATCATTCTGTTGGTTTGCTGGGTTTTCTATACCGTCGTGATGAACGCCGGAAAGCGGGAGGAACAATAAAATGCGGTTCCAAAAACGTCATATCGCACTTCTTGTCTATATTCTGTTCCTGTTGCTGCCGATCTATTGGCTGTTCAACATGTCGATCAAGACCAATACGGAAATCCTGGGTGCCATGACCTTGTTCCCGGACAATCCGACGTGGGCAAACTATGCCACCATCCTGACCGATCCGGCATGGTATTCGGGCTATATCAATTCGATGATCTATGTTGCGATCAACGTGGTGATTTCCTTGTTGGTCGCCCTGCCCGCGGCATATGCCTTTTCGCGGTTTAACTTTGTCGGTGACAAGCATCTGTTCTTTTGGCTTTTGACCAACCGCATGGCACCGCCGGCTGTGTTCTTGCTGCCGTTTTTCCAGCTTTATTCGAGTGTCGGTCTGTTTGACACCCATATTGCTGTGGCCCTTGCGCACTGCCTGTTTAACGTGCCGCTTGCGGTGTGGATCCTTGAAGGGTTCATGTCGGGCATTCCCAAAGAAATCGATGAAACCGCCTATATCGACGGCTACTCGTTCCCGCGCTTCTTTGGCACGATTTTCATTCCGCTGATCCGTTCCGGGATCGGGGTGACGGCGTTCTTCTGCTTTATGTTTAGTTGGGTGGAATTGCTGCTGGCCCGGACCCTGACATCGGTCGATGCAAAGCCGATTGTTGCCACCATGACCCGTACCGTTTCGGCATCTGGGCTTGATTGGGGGGTTTTGGCCGCCGCGGGTGTTTTGACCATCGTACCGGGGGCCTTGGTGATTTGGTTTGTTCGAAACTACATCGCCAAAGGTTTCGCGATGGGTCGCGTGTAATCGGAAAGCAGGAGGAATAACAACATGTCTTGGATGGCCTGGACCCCGATTACGGCAGTCTTTTTCAGCTGCATTATCCTGATGCTGATCGGGATGGGAATTTGGCAGACGGTTTCGCCCACAGTGCCACGTCGCGGTTTCTTGCCGCTGACGACCACACGCGGCGACCGACTTTTTATCAGTCTACTTGGTGCGGCATACATTCATTTGGGATGGATGGCGTTTACCGATGCCGCCCTTTGGATTGCATCAATTATTGCGCTTTTCTGGCTCATCATTGTGATGCGCTGGGGGTAACAAAACGGGTTTGGCAGCACGTCCTACCCGTTGCCAAACCCAACCTATTCACGACAGCGGGCATCCGTCTTCCCCCACTGTTGCGGACCGGTTTTACCGGGTGCGAAAAAGGAAGACGATCAGGGAGAAACGACATGATCGTTAAAGTTAAAGGATCCTCTGCCGTCATAAAAGGCAGTGCCGTTGCCGTCGCCCTTGGTCTTGCAGTGTTGGCAAATCCAGCATCCGCAGACCAATATACCGACGCTGCGAAAAACTGGATCGACAGCGAGTTTCAGCCGTCCAGCCTAAGCAAAGATGAACAGATGGCCGAACTTGAATGGTTCATCAAGGCCGCTGAACCGTTCCGGGGTATGGACATCAACGTGGTGTCCGAAACCATCACCACCCACGAATACGAGTCAAAAGTTCTGGCAAAGGCGTTTTCGGAAATTACCGGGATCAACCTGACCCATGATCTGATTGGCGAAGGCGATGTGATCGAGAAGCTGCAAACCCAAATGCAGTCAAACCGCAACATCTATGACGCTTATATCAATGACTCGGATTTGATCGGTACCCATTCGCGGTATGACGCGGTTGTGCCGCTGACCGATTTCATGGCAGGCGAAGGGGCCGATGTAACGTCGCCAACGCTTGATCTTGATGACTTTATCGGGCTGTCCTTTACCACCGGCCCGGATGGCAAGCTTTATCAGCTGCCTGATCAGCAGTTCGCGAACCTTTATTGGTTCCGGTATGACTGGTTCCAGCGCGAAGACCTGCAAAAGCAGTTCAAAGACAAATACGGCTATGATCTTGGTGTGCCGGTCAACTGGTCTGCCTATGAAGACATCGCCGAATTCTTCACCAATGATGTGAAGGAAATCGACGGGACCAAAGTTTACGGTCACATGGATTACGGTAAAAAAGACCCATCATTGGGTTGGCGCTTTACCGATGCGTGGCTGTCGATGGCTGGTGCTGGCGACAAGGGCATCCCGAACGGCCTTCCGGTTGACGAATGGGGTATCCGTGTTGAAGGCTGTGCGCCTGCAGGTTCAAGCGTGACCCGTGGTGGTGCGACAAACGGCCCGGCAGCGGTTTATGCCCTGACCAAATACATTGATTGGCTCAAAGCATATGCCCCGCCAGAAGCAGCAGGCATGACCTTTGGCGAAGCAGGTCCGATCCCGGCACAGGGCAACATCGCCCAGCAAATCTTCTGGTACACGGCCTTTACCGCCGATATGGCGAAAAAAGGAACGCCGGTTGTGAATGACGATGGCACGCCGAAATGGCGTATGGCCCCGTCCCCGCATGGCCCGTATTGGGAAGAAGGCATGAAGCTTGGTTATCAGGATGTGGGTTCCTGGACGCTGATGAAGTCCACCCCGCTTGAGCGCCGCAAAGCTGCATGGCTTTATGCCCAGTTCACGACGTCGAAATCGGTATCGCTGAAAAAGACCCTTACGGGCCTGACACCGATCCGTCAGTCTGATCTGGACACCCAGGCCATGACCGACATCGCACCAAACTGGGGCGGCTTGGTTGAATTTTATCGTTCGCCAGCCCGTGTTCAGTGGTCACCAACCGGGACCAACGTGCCGGATTATCCGAAACTGGCACAGCTTTGGTGGCAGAACGTTGCCGAAGCTGTCACCGGCGAACGGACCCCGCAGGAAGCAATGGATAACCTTGCAACTGCAATGGACCGTGTGATGCAGCGTTTGGAACGTGCTGGCATTGGCGGCGAATGTGCGCCGAAGCTTAACGAAGAGCGTGACGCACAATACTGGTTCGACCAGCCCGGTGCGCCGAAACCGGCACTGGAAAACGAAAAACCGCAGGGTGAGACCGTTAAATATGACGATCTGATCGCGGAATGGCGTGAAGCCCAGAAGAACTAAGGGCTCACACTGGGGGTGCCGGGGGTGTTTTTCATCCCCGGCCGTCCCGGCCCATCGCCCACCTCGCCCTTTTTCGGGCACAAGACACCAAAGACGTTAGACAGAATTTCATGAAAAGCCTGATTGCCCGTTTTTCCAAATCACCAGCACCCTATATGCTGGCGCTATCGCTTTCGTGCGTTGGCCACGCACAAGCATCATCGGTTCTTGATGATGGTGTTGCGGCCTATCGCCATGGTGATTTCGAAAAATCGGCATCCATCTTTACCCCACTTGCCGATCAGGGCAATGCCACCGCGCAGTACCTTTTATCGTGCCAAATGATCAATGGGGCTGGCGTTGCGGCCAATGAAGATGGCGGATGGAAAATGATGAAGGCGTCTGCGGGCAACAAGAACCCGGATGCCAGCATTGTCATGGCACGCAAACTTGAAGCCAGTGACGCGCCCGATGATGTGATCCGCACCCTGTATCAACAAGCCGCCGATCAAGACCAAACGCAAGCCATGCTGTGGCTGGCCCTTGATGCGCTTGATCAGGGTAAGGCGGATGCGGCCAAGCAATATTTGACCCACGCATGGGATGCGGGCGATCCGCGGGCTGCGACCCTTTTGGCAAACCGTTTCACCAAAAGCGATACCGCGCGCTACCAGTACCTGCGCCAAGCAGCCGAACATGGTGAAATGCGCGCTGCCGCCTACCTTGCCGAAGAAGCCAAAACCCTTGGCGATACAGCAGAGGCCGTTGGATGGTGCGCGATTGCCACCGGCCTTCCCGGCCATAACGAAGACGTCGATTGGAAAACCATCGGCGATGCGGTCGAAAAGAATTGCGGCCAATATGACAAAGATTTGGAACCCAAAGACCGCGCGGCCAACCGCGAACGGGTCGATCAATTCTTGGCCCGGTTCTTTGACGGATATCAGCCATGGACACCGTGGCGCGCTTGTGCGGTTGAGTGACACATAAAAAAGGCCCCAATCCATCAGGACCGGGGCCTTTAATTTGATCAAAACCTGCTTAGCTTTCGGTGTCAGCTGTTACCGGTTCAATCAGCAACATGCTGCCTTCGATCCCAGACACCCGGACTTTTTGGCCCTTGGCGAGGTCGTGGTTGGATTTTAGAACCCAGCTTGATCCATAGACACTTTGGCGCACGCGGCCATTGGTGGTTTTTTCCGTTAGTACGGTTGTTTTACCAACCAAGGAGGACCGTGTGCTGCTGACGTCTTCGTCGGATGCCCCCGACAGGTTGGGGCGAAAGAACCGGCGCCCGATCACGAATGACAGCACACTAAACACGCCAAACGCGATCAGTTGCAGTTCAATCGCCAAATCGGGCACCAGCAGAACAACGAACCCAACGACCGCTGCCGCAACCGATAGCCATAAGAAAATGATGCCGGGCAGCACCATTTCCAGCACGAGCATCAGGCAGGCCAAAATCCACCAATGCCAAAACTCTATAACGAGTTGCGAAAACAATTCCATGGCAGCGATCCCAGGGTCAGATTAGCTTTTGTCGGTTTGCGAAATCGTTTTGATCAATTCGGTGACACCACCGATCGATCCAACAACACCCGATGCATCAAGCGGCATAAAGACAAGCTTGCTGTTCGGGCTTGACGCGATTTGACCAAGCGATTCAACATATTTTTGCGCAACAAAGTAGTTGATGGCCTGAACGTCACCTTCGCGGATCGCCTTGGACACCGTTTCGGTTGCTTTGGCTTCTGCCTCGGCGGTACGTTCACGGGCCTGCGCATCCAGTTCAGCAGCAGACATACGGCCTTCTGCGGCCAAAATCGCAGCCGATTTTTCGCCTTCGGCGCGTTTGATGTTTGCTTCGCGTTCGCCGTCCGCCTCAAGAATAAGCGCACGTTTTTCACGTTCGGCCTTCATCTGGCGGTTCATGGCGTCGGTCAGATCTTCGGGCGGGTTCACGTCCTTGATCTCGACCCGGGTGATTTTCACACCCCAATCGCTGGTGGCTTCATCAAGCACCGCGAGCAAAAGCAGGCTGATTTTTTCGCGGTTCGACAGCATCTCGTCGAGTTCCATCGAGCCAAGAACGCTACGCAAATTGGTCATTGCCAAATTCTGCACCGCGTAATCAAGCTCCTGGACTTTGTAAGCCGCATCCTTGGTGTTGGTCACCCGGATAAAGACAACACCATCCACCGCAACAGAGGCGTTATCCTTGGAAATGACTTCCTGACTTGGAATGTCGAGAACGCGTTCCATCAGGCTCATGCGGCGTCCGAGACGATCAATAATCGGAATCAAAACATGCATGCCCGGATCAAGCGTGCGCAGATAGCGCCCCAGTCTTTCAACGGTGACTTCGTAGCCTTGCGGCACGATCTTGACGCTCATGAAGGTCAGGACGATCGCCAGCACAACAAAGGCGAGCGAGAATATTTCAAAAGTCGAATACATATGAAGACCTTAGTATTTCAGGTAAGGGACGAGTAAACGCCGCCTAGAAAGCCAATTTTATTCAAAAAATGACTTAAACGATACTGTTTAAACCAAACAGTCAGGATCATAAGGACGACCTGCATTTATTATGCAAGCAGTTTGTGTGCATGCGTAAATGCGATAACATCTAATAAAAGCGCCCAAAACCGGCGTTTTCCGGCCCTTTTTGCCCAACGTCTATTTCGACAAAAATTGATCAAGTGCGCGTAAATCGTCGGGCGTATTGACGTTGGTAAAGGGGGTAATTTCACCGCCCAAATTGGCAAAGCTTTCGGTAAAAGTGACAGTCACCGCATCCATCGCGCGCAAGGCCGCGCCAACACGCCGGTTATCATCGCCAATCTGATGGTTGATGACAGCAGCCCCATCGCGGTGCCAGATGCTTGAAAGATAGTGATCGCGTTCAGCGTATCGGGCAAAGGCGGCGTTAACATTGGCCTCTTGCGCCGCGTTCAACAGCGCACCGACCATGTTGCCCGGCACAATCGGGCAATCGACCGGAAAGGTCACAAGCCAGTCAATGCCATCGGGCAATGCCCAAAGCCCCCCGCAAATGCCGCCCAACGGCCCCTGCCCCGGCTTGGGTTGATCCCCCACCACCGGCAGGCCGTAATCGGCAAAGACCCCGGCATCTTCGTTTGAGGAAATCATCACGTGATCGCATTGCGCTTGTGCGGTTTCGATAACGCGCGCCAGCAATGTTTTACCCGCTACTTCGCGAAACGGCTTATTGCCGCCCATACGCCGTCCTTCGCCGCCTGCCAAAATAAGGGCCGCGACATTTGATCGGGTGGACGATGTGCGGTGTTTGGCGTCTTTGGTATCTGGGGCGCGGGGCGATGATGGGGTCATTGGGCCAAGCCGTTCTGATTAATGACAATTTGGCACAGCCATGATGCGGTGCGGGCAATTGCCTGTTGGTTCTTTGTCGCTTATAAATTTAATCAGTACAACCACGACGTTGGTAAAAACGTCACGCCCTTCCGGACGACCGGAAACCGGCGCATGCCATCAGGGGACGGCCCCTTTTTAAAAGGAGGTCGCATATGGCCTGGATTGCATTATTTATCGCCGGACTGCTTGAAATTTGCTGGGCCTGTGGGCTGCGCTATTCCGAAGGCTTCACCAAACCGATCCCCAGCATTTTCACGGTTGTCACCATTGCCGGCAGTTTCTGGTTACTAAGCATCGCCATGCGGTCAATCCCACTTGGCACGGCTTATGCCATCTGGACCGGGATTGGCGCCGTGGGTGCGGTTATTTTTGGCATCATGGTCCTGAATGAGCCCGCCAATATCGGGCGCTTGGTCGCGATTTGTTTGATCCTGTCGGGTATCGTGATGCTTAAATTGTTTAGCCCAAGCTGACCTTTGGGCGTCGCGCCATCGGACAATCCGCAATGCGCAAGATGCCGGTGACGACGGTGATGCCCATAATACTAGCGCCCCTGCAAATTGGCGGCGGCAAAGATTTCGGTGACCCAATCAAGGAACACGCGTAACCGCCGACTGATATGGCGGTTTTGCGGATAAACCGCCGAAAGCGGGATGGGTACGGGCGGATGATCGGGTAACAGCTCGACCAACGTTCCGCGTGCCAATGCATCCGCGAAATGATAGCGCGGTGCTTGCATGATCCCAAACCCTAAACGGGCCAGTTCGGCAACGGTATTTGAATTATTGGCCGTGACTTTGCTGGGCAAGTTAACGTATTTCACATCACGGCCGACCTGAAATTCCAGCGGCATGGCCTCCCCCGTGCGGGAGGATACAAAACCGACCATGCGATGCCCATCAAGGTCATCCAAGGTTGCGGGTCGGCCAAATTTTTCGACGTATTCGGCACTGGCGATGGTGACTTCGTCAATCTCGCCCAGATGGCGCATGATCATGCTGCTATCGGTCAACGCGCCCGCCCGGATGGCGCAATCAACGCCTTCGCGCACCAAATCCACAAACCGATCCGTTTGGCCAAAATGAATGTTTAAGTCCGGATAGCGTTCAAGAAATTCTGGCAGGTGCGGCAACAAAAACGTGCGGGTTAAATGCCCATGCGCATCAATGCGAAGCACCCCAGACGGTGACGGATCACGAAACAGTCCCTGTGCTTCGTCAACGTCAGCCAAGATCGACAAACAGCGTTGATAATATTCCTGCCCATCAAGGGTCGGGGTGACGTGGCGCGTTGTGCGTTCAAGCAACCGCACACCAAGGTCACGTTCAAGCACCTTAATGGCCTCTGTCGCGGTAGAGCGCGCTAACCCCAAATCCGCCGCCGCATCCGAAAAACTTCGGCGTTCGACGATCCGGACAAATAACGACATACGATCAAGACGATCCATTTTGTTCACCATACCCGAATAGTGATGTCAAAATTCATATTATTGTTCTGATTATACGCTCCGACTACCTTTGCCAACATCAATGACCGCCCTGTGCGGAAATTAGCATGAAGCAAAGGAGTTCTCGAAATGAGCAACCACCCCCAAAAGACAGCAATCATTACCGGCGCATCCCGTGGGATTGGCGCGGACCTGGCGCGGAAACTGGCACGGGATGGGTTCGCCGTGATCGTCAATTACAACAGCAGTGCTGAGGCGGCCGAAAAGCTTGTATCTGAAATCACCGATGCCGGTGGTACTGCGCGCGCCGTTGCCGCCGATGTCGCATCCCGTGACGGGGTTGCGCAGCTGTTTGACGCGGCCAAATCCGCATTTGGCGGGGTTGATGTTCTGGTCAACAATGCCGGTATCATGACGGGGGGCGCCATTGCCGACACCGATGACGCCACGTTCGAAAAACAGGTTGCCGTCAATCTTGGTGGTGTCTTTCGGGGCATGCGGGCCGCCGCCAACCAATTGCGCGATGGCGGACGTATCATCAGCTTTTCATCAAGTGTCGTCGGCCTGTATCAACCCCATTACGGCGTCTATGCCGCAACCAAGGCCGCGGTCGAGGCCCTGACGCATATTCTGGCAAAAGAACTGGGATCGCGCGGCATTACCGTCAACGCCGTTGCCCCCGGCCCCGTCAACACCGCGTTTTTTCTGTCTGGCAAAAGCGATGAGCTCGTTGCCAACATTGCGGCGATGAACCCATTCAAACGTCTGGGGGAACCCGACGACATCGCACATGTGGTCAGTTTCCTGGCCTCAGAACAAGGCGGCTGGATCAATGGGCAAACCATCCGGGCCAACGGGGGCGTTGTCTAACACGTCCCCATACCGAGCACCGGCACCGGCAACCGCACAGCCCTGCCCCGTGATCAAAGACCGTTTTCCCAGAAATTTTCATCCAAATTTTAGACCCCAACCCCACTTACAGGAGGCATCAAAATGCCATTCGTAAACATTAAAACCCCGCAAAATGCCCTGAGCAAAGCCCAGAAAGAAGAGATCATCCACAAAACAACGGACATGCTGGTTCAGTATTTCTCAGAAGCAGCCCGCCCGCACACCATGGTCCTGATTGAGGAAGTCCTCGACGGTGGATATGGACGGGCAGATGAAGTGTTTATTCTGCCAGAAGAATATCGCGCCGCCGAATAAGGTAAACGCTTTCAGGCCCCTTTTGACCGCCTTCCCCACCCCGATGAAAGATGGCCCGAAACGCGAACGGGGCAGCCAATGGCTGCCCCGCTTGTCATTTCATATCGCGGTCGATTACACGCCGGCAGGAATGCCTTTGCGTTCGACTTTGCGCGGCGAGGTCAGCTCTTTCCATTTGGAAAGGGCTTTGTTCACCGCCGGATAGGCATCGCGACGGATGAATTCGCCATCACCGCATTTGGCAAGAACGACGCCTTCTTCGGCGGCGATGCGGCCCCGGCTGATGGTGTAGCGCGGAAGACCGGTGACTTCGAGGCCTTCAAACACGTTGTAATCAATCGAGGATTGCTGATGCTTGGCGGTGATGGTTTTCGATGCTTTGGGATCCCACACCACAAGATCGGCATCCGCCCCGACAAGGATCGCACCCTTGCGCGGATAGATGTTCAAAATCTTGGCGATATTGGTCGAGGTCGCCGCAACGAATTCATTCATGGTCAAACGACCGGTATTGACCCCATAGGTCCAAAGCAGCGGCATGCGGTCTTCAAGGCCGCCTGTGCCGTTCGGGATTTTGGTGAAATCACCGACACCCATACGTTTTTGTTCGGTCGAGAACGCACAGTGATCGGTCGCAACCACTTGCAAGCTGCCCGATGCCAATCCATTCCAAAGCCCGTTCTGGTGTTCTTTGCTGCGGAACGGGGGCGACATAACGCGCCGTGCGGCATGATCCCAATCGGGATTTTTATATTCGCTGTCATCAAGCACAAGATGCTGGATCAGCGGTTCGCCAAACACGCGTTTGCCGTTTTGGCGAGCGCGGCGAATGGCTTCGTGTGCTGGTTCACACGATACATGCACGATATAAAGCGGCACATTGGCCATATCGGCAATCATGATAGCACGGTTACACGCCTCGCCCTCGACATCGACCGGGCGGGAATAGGCATGCGCTTCGGGGCCGTTATTGCCCTCGGCCAGAAGTTTTTGCTGCAAGGTCGCGACCACGTCACCGTTTTCGGCATGGACCAAGGGCATGGCCCCCAATTCCGAACAGCGCGAGAAGGATGCAAACATTTCATCATCATCAACCATCAACGCGCCCTTATAAGCCATGAAGTGCTTAAAGGTGTTGATGCCTTTTTCTTCGACGATGGTTTTCATTTCGTCAAAGACCTGTTCGCCCCACCACGTGATCGCCATGTGGAAGGAATAATCGCAAACGGCTTTGGATGATTTGTTGTCCCACGCCTGAAGCGCTTCAAGCAGGGACTGTTCCGGAGCGGGCAAACAGAAATCGACCACCATGGTCGTGCCACCGGCAACCGCGGCCTTTGTGCCGCTTTCAAAATCGTCTTCGGAATAGGTGCCCATAAAGGGCATTTCCATATGGGTGTGCGGATCAATCCCGCCGGGCATCACGTAGCAGCCATCGGCATCGATTACCTTGTCCCCGGTCAGGTTGTCTCCGATCGCGGCAATCTTGCCATCTTCAATCAGAATGTCAGATTTGTATGTCAGATCAGCGGTAACAATGGTTCCGCCACGAATAACCATGGACATGGGTGGCTCCTTGTCTGTCTCTTGCGGAAAGAACGGGGGACCCGGCATTCCGCCCTATTTCCCCAACGGTGTCAGGGCATCACGAAAATCATCTTTAAGGGATCATCTGTCCGGCGAAACGCATCCCGCCGGACAGATAAAATCAACGGTAAACGACCAATTACATGGTCGATTTATCGGTCACGGCGTGGGTCCAGGCCCCTTCCGGTTTTTTGGTGATCACCGGATCGGAACCACCAGAAAGCAGGCTGTCGACGGTCCGCTGATAGGCGGCTTCGTCCAAGGCGGCACTATCGCCAAGCAGTTTGCCGATTTCGGTCATCATGCGGACTTGGTGTTTTTCGGTCTGGGCACCGGTCATGTCGTTATCAAGAACGATCATCGCGGCTTCTTCCGGGTTTTCTTTGGCCCACATCCAGCCTTTCATGCTGGCATCAACAAACCGTGCCATTTTATCGACGAACGCCGGGTCTTTGAGGTTGTCTTCAAGGACATAAAGACCGTCTTCAAGCGTTGCGACACCTTGGTCTTCGTATTTGAAGACTTTCAGGTCATCGGCGGGAATACCGGCATCAATCACCTGCCAGTATTCGTTATAGGTCATGGTCGAAATGCAATCGGCCTGTTTTTGGATCAGCGGATCAACGTTAAAGCCCTGTTTAAGGACCGTCACACCCTTGTCGCTGCCATCGGTCGGAATGCCCAGTTTCGACATCCAGCTGAGGAACGGATATTCATTGCCAAAGAACCAAACGCCAAGGGTCCGGCCCGGGAAATCATCGGGGCTTTCAACACCGGTTTCCTTTAAGCAGGTCAGCATCATGCCCGATTTGGCAAAGGGCTGTGCGATATTGACCAGCGGCACGCCCTTTTCGCGTGATGCCAAGGCCGATGGCATCCAGTCGATAATCACATCTGCACCACCGCCTGCAATCACCTGCGGCGGGGCCACATCCGGGCCGCCCGGATTGATGGTCACGTTCAAATCGGCGTCTTCGTAATAGCCTTTATCAAGTGCAACGTAATAGCCGGCAAACTGTGCCTGCGTGACCCATTTCAGTTGCAAGGTCACATCATCTGCCGCCATGGCCGACCATGATGCCAAACCGAAACTTAACCCTAGTGCAGTCGCAAATAATTTCTTCATTCGTCGATGTCTCCTCAAGGTTATCGTCAAGTCCTCCCGGTGGGTCGTCTTTGATTGTGCCTTTAATGGCGACGTACCCTAAAAGACGGATGCCAAGACGTTGCTTTTCGTTCAACATACGCCACAGCCCCGTAGAAGGCGGTCCCCGCAAGGGCCGCCAGTGCGATTTCCGCCCAAACCATGTCGATATTCATGCGGCCCACCTCAGTCGAGATGCGAAAGCCCATACCAACAATCGGGGTGCCGAAAAATTCGGCGACGATTGCGCCAATCAGCGCAAGCGTGGAATTGATTTTAAGTGCGTTGAAAACAAACGGCATGGCCGCGGGCAGCCGTAACCGAAACAGGGTCGACCAATAGCCCGACGCATAGGTCGCCATCAGATCCTTTTCGAGCTTTCCAGCCGCATTCAACCCGGTCACGGTATTCACCAGCATCGGGAAAAACGTCATGATCACAATGACCGCGGCCTTTGATTGCCAGTCAAAGCCAAACCACATCACCATGATTGGCGCGACGCCAATGATCGGCAAGGCCGAAACCATGTTGCCCAGCGGCAAAAGACCACGTTTTAAGAACGGCACACGGTCGACAGCAATCGCAACCAAAAACGCCGATCCACAGCCCATGACATAGCCACTAAGTGCGGCCTTCACAAAGGTCTGATAAAAATCAGCCGCCATCGTATCCATCGAGGATACAAAACGTTCGCCGATCATGCTGGGTGGCGGCAGCAACACCTGCGGCACGCCAAAGCCCGATACGACAACTTCCCAGACAAACAGCAACCAAACCCCAAAGGCCACCGGCACAAGGATGTTGGCCGATTGCTGTTTGACGGTTTCAAGGCTGTGGTAATTGGCAATCACATCAATCGCGCGCCAGACAAATGCCCAAAGCGAAATGATAAACAGCCAAAAACCAAGACCGGCATAGCCCGCAACGCCGTATTCATACAGCGCATCCACCGCCTGCCAGCCGCCAAAGATGACCACGGCTAGTAAAATGCCCGCATGAAATATGGTCCGAACGCCAATCCATGTGAAGGCGGCCCCGGCGATCACGCACAGCGCCATGGCAATGGCAAGCCCCGGAATATCGCCAACAAAGGCAACCTGTTTACCGGTATCGCCATCAACACCCGCCAGCGGGAAGATCAACGCCAACAGGGCGGCCACCGCCGCAACCAAACAGAACTTATCCAATTTTACCTGTGTCATGCGCCAACCCCCATGCGGGCCAGAACGCGGCGTTCACACCACCCGACAATCACCACCATGATGGCGGCCAAAAAGGCCGCGGTGAAAAGCGCCGACCAGATTTGAATGGTTTGCCCATAATAGGACCCGGCCAGCAAACGCGCCCCCAATCCGGCCTGCGCGCCGGTTGGCAATTCGCCAATGATCGCGCCGACCAAACTAATCGCAATCGCGACCTTAAGGCTGGCGAACAAATACGGCATGGCCGAAGGCAGGCGGAGCTGCCAGAAGGTCTGCCATTTTGAGGCGTTATAGGTCCGCATCAGATCAAGCTGGATCACCTGTGGGGATCGTAGCCCCTTGACCATGCTGATCGTGACCGGGAAGAAACAAAGATAGGTCGAAATGATCGCCTTTGGCACCAGTCCCTTGATGCCAATCGCGCCCAGAACAACGATGACCATGGGGGCGATGGCAAGGATCGGGATGGTTTGCGATGAAATCACCCACGGCATCAGGCTTTTTTCCAGCGTCATGACATGAACAATGCCAACCGCCAAAATAATGCCGAGCAACGTGCCAATGCCAAAGCCAAGCAAGGTCGAGGAAAGCGTGACCCAGCTATGGTAAACCAAGGACCGTTTTGACGTGATCTTGGTGGCAAAGATGGTTTGATACATTTCCGCGATGACTTGATGCGGTGCGGGCAGGATCGGGCGTTCCTGCGACCATGTATCTTCGATCAGTTGGCTTGTGGTCCAAGTTTGATCAGCCCGGTTATAACGGTCGATCTGGGTCGGGGCGTTCATGAAAACAGCGCCGATATACCACAACACAATAAAGCCAAGCAGAATGACGGAAACCGGCCCCGCATGACCAGACATCATGCGCGTCCAAAGTGACGGTCCGGCAAGGGACCCGGTGGTAAGACTTGCGGTGTTACTCGTCATTGCTGTGCCCCGCGCGTAGTCCTTCGCGTACGCGATGGGCGATTTCAAGGAATTCCGGTGTTTCGCGGATATCGAGTGTGCGATCCTTGGGGAACTTGGTTTCGATCACATCAATGATCCGCCCCGGACGTGGGGACATCACAACGATTTTGCTCGAAAGATAGACCGCCTCTGGGATGGAGTGGGTGACAAAGGCGACCGTTTTGTTGGTCCGTGCCCACAATTTCAAAAGCTGTTCATTCAAATGATCGCGCACGATTTCATCGAGTGCGCCAAACGGCTCATCCATCAACAGCAAATCGGCATCAAATGACAGCGCACGGGCAATAGATGCGCGTTGCTGCATCCCGCCGGAAAGTTGCCATGGGAATTTCTTTTCAAACCCGTTCAGTTCCACAAGTTTTAGCGCGTCATGTGCCCGTTTGATCCGCTCTTCCTTGGACAAGTCCATGATTTCAAGCGGCAGGGTCACGTTGCTTTCAATGGAACGCCACGGCAACAAGGCGGGTGCCTGAAACACATAGCCATACGCACGTGCTTGGCGGGCATCCTCGGGTGAGACGCCGTTTATGGAAATCTCGCCGCCGGTGGCCTTTTCAAGATCGGCAATCACGCGCAACAGCGTTGTTTTGCCACAGCCAGACGGGCCAATAAAGGAAACGAAATCGCCTTCTTCAATCGTAAGATTGACCTCTGATAGCGCGTAAACCGGGCCATCGGTCGTTTGAAAAGTCAGCGACAAATCTTTGACATCGACAACGGCCTTTTTCGATGCGGGCATCTCAGCAACGTTATCGACAACTTGCTTAAGCGTCATGGGGTATCCCCTGATCGTATGTCTCTCTCAGAACCAAAAGAGTCTCTTTTGGCACATTCGATGGAAGCCTCCCTCAGGGACGTTGCCCTGAACCTTGCCGACGATTGTCACAACGCATCATTGGCGTTGGCCCGGTCATTGCCGGAAGTGTGGGGTCATTGCCCCAAATGTCGGTCAAAGCAAAACGGCGAACGGGCAAAACCCGAACGCCGGCCGTATGATATTAGTCGCCGTCCGTCAGACGTGTGTAAGTTGACGGGCGACGATCGCGGAAGAATTGCCAGTTATTGCGGATTTCACGCACCATCGACATATCCATGTCATGGACCAGAAGCTCGTCCTGATCGCGTGATGCTTGGGCCTCGATTTCGCCGCGTGGATTGACGAAATAGCTTTGGCCGTAAAATTCGCCAATATCCCAGGGTTTCTCGACCCCAACACGGTTGATCGCGCCAATAAAGCAGCCATTGGCAACCGCGGATGCCGGCTGTTCAAGTTTCCAGATATATTCCGAAACCCCGGCCACGGTGGCAGATGGATTAACGATATATTCCGCACCGTTTAACGCAAGTGCGCGCCATCCTTCGGGGAAGTGGCGGTCATAACAAATGTAAACGCCAAGCTTGCAATATTGGGTTTCAAACACCGGCCAGTTTGAGGCCCCCGGTTTGAAAAAGAACTTTTCCCAGAAACCGGCAACATGGGGAATGTGGGTTTTGCGGTACTTGCCAAGATAGGTCCCATCGGCGTCAATCACCGCAGCGGTATTGTAATAAACCCCGGTAATGTCTTCCTCGTAGATCGGAACAACGATCACCATTTTGTATTGGGCCGCCAACTCGCACATCAGTTGGGTTGTCGGGCCATCGGGGATTTTTTCCGCCGCCGCATACCATTTCTTGTCTTGGCTTGGACAGAAATAGGGTTGGGTGAAAACCTCCTGAAAGCACAGGACCTGCACACCTTTTTTCCCCGCCTCTTCGATATAAGGCAGGTGGGCGTCGATCATGGCTTGGCGGATTTCTTCTGGTGTCTGATCCGTCGAGCCTTTGAGACTCATTTGAATCAGCCCACCTCTCAGCTTTGACATCCGAGATACCTCCTTGATCTGATATTTTTAATGTCCTTTTGCCGGCTTTTGCCGATCTATGGACTTATGTCCAAGCGCGCCCCAAAGACCCTGTTTTGTTTTATGCGGGTCTTTTCCCAGGTGGGACGCGATCAGAAAAATCGCGAAACAGATGTTTCCCCCCGCTATTGCGATCTGCGTTTGTTTTTATGCAAACCGAACAACGGATTTGGTCAAACGTCCCCTGCCCGATCTGGGCAAGGGACATAAATTGGAACCGACTTAGTCGATTTCTTTGAGCACGTCGCGCAAGGTGCCAAACAGCTGATCAATATGTGATTTTTCAAGGATCAGCGGCGGCGACAGGGCAATGATATCCCCGGTCGTGCGGATCAGGATGCCTTTTTCAAATGCCTTCAAGAACGCGTTGAATGCACGCTTGGTCGGGAAACCTTCGATCCCTTCAAGCTCAATCGCACCGATCAGGCCAAGGTTTCGGATATCCTTGACCAATGGCAGGTCAATCAGGCTGTGAACCGCATCTTCCCAATATTGGCCAAGCTCCTTGCCCTTTTCATACAGACCTTCTTCTTCATAGGTCTCAAGGGTGGCCATGGCCGCCGCACAGGCAACCGGGTTGCCCGAATAGGTGTAACCATGGAACAGCTCGATCATATTTTCCGGGCCGGTCATGAAGGCATCATGAATGTCATCGGTGGCAAACACAGCGCCCATCGGGATGGTGCCGTTGGTCAGGCCCTTGGCGGTTGTCACCAGATCAGGTTGAACGCCAAAGTAATCGACGGCAAACGGCGCGCCAAGGCGACCAAAACCAGTGATGACTTCATCAAAGATCAACAAGATGCCGTGCTTGGTGCAAATTTCACGCAAACGTTCGAGATACCCCTTTGGCGGGATCAAAACGCCGGTGGAGCCAGCAACCGGTTCAACAATCACCGCCGCAATGGTTGACGGATCATGCAGGGCGCAAATGCGTTCAAGATCATCGGCCAAAAAGGCGCCATGTTCCGGCATGCCGCGCGTGACACCATTTTCGTCAGGCAGATAGGTATGACGCATATGGTCAACACCGCCCAACATCTGGCCAAACGTTTTACGATTGCCGGAAATACCGCCAACCGAAATGCCGCCAAAGTTCACGCCGTGATAACCGCGTTCACGACCGATCAAACGGGTACGCTGGCCATCGCCACGGGCACGGTGATAGGCAAGGGCGATTTTAAGGGCGGTCTCAACCGATTCAGAACCAGAGTTGGTATAGAACACATGGTTAAGGTTCCCCGGCATCAGCTGTGCCAAACGATTGGCAAGCTCAAACGCCTTGGGATGGCCCATTTGGAAGGCTGGCGCATAATCCAGCTCGTCCATTTGTGCTTTGACTGCTTCGACGATCCTCGGGCGTTTGTGCCCGGCGTTACAGCACCAAAGACCCGCGGTCCCATCAAGGATCTGGCGGTTGTCATCGGTCTGGTAATACATGCCATCAGCCGAGACCAACATACGTGGGGTCTGTTTGAACTGGCGGTTGGCTGTGAACGGCATCCAGAAAGCCGAAAGATCGTTCGGGCGGCTAATTTTCGTGGTGGCTGTCATAAAAGGTCTCCCGTACCTTTTCGCATTGCTTCCCTGATATCGACCGGGCACACGGGGCCACGGGCGAAACCTGACTTTTTTGATCCAAATACGCGTTCTTCATTCGGTCTACGATCAGTGCAGTGACCGATATGTCGAACACCTTAGATTTGGGACTGCCCGCCAAGCGGACAGGTAAAAATCGTTAGCATGGGACAGGCCCATGCACTAGAGCTTTAACACCACGGGGGAATTGTTTCGAATTTTCGACCGTCAAATGTCATTAAAGCGACCCTGTTTTTTATTTATGGCGTCTTTTTTCTGTTTATCTTTCATCGTCGCTGTTCGATATTTCGGACAAAATCGACTCTGGAAGATATTTTGGGTTTTCCCAAAACATAACGCGCATTAAAAAGTTTCTTTTGCATATTCTAGGTAGAGGTTATTTTAACCTGACCAAACGGTCAAGATAAATGACACAAATCAGAGAGCTTGAATGACCCCACTTAAAAACGCTTCTAAACAGGACAGCAAAAACGCCGGAAAACCGGCACAAAACGGGGCTCATAAGGCTGCTATTCGCCAAGAAAACGAAGAACAAATTCTTGCCGCCGCCGAGAAGGTTTTTGCCGATTACGGATTCAAGGGGGCGACCACCGCCCAGATTGCCGAAGTCGCCAATGTGCCCAAGGCCAATGTGCACTATTATTTCAACACCAAAGAGGCCCTGTATCGCCGGATCATGGAAGATGTTTGTGATCACTGGCTTGAAGCCGCCGCGACATTTGATAACAGTGCCGACCCGGCGGTGATCCTGCGCGGATATATTGAATCCAAAATGGATTTATCGCGCGCACGGCCAGATGGATCGCGGCTTTGGGCGCATGAAATCATCCGTGGGGCAAAATTTTCGTCCGAGTATATTTCAACCACGGTCAAAGACTGGCTTGATAGCCGCGTTGTCGTCATGCGCGGCTGGATCAAGGAAGGCAAGATGGACGCGGTTGAGCCCTATTCCCTGATGTATATGATTTTTGCCACCACCCAGCATTACGCCGACTTTGGCCGCCAGATCGAAATTTTCAACAATGATCAGGCCCTTTCCGACGCCCAGTTTGCCGAGGCCAAGGAGAATGTCGTGCGGATCATCCTAAAGGGTGTCGGGCTGGGATAATCATCCATCGCGGTTAGCACCACCCGAGTTGCCTTATCTGACCAAAGCAATGGCATGCCTCCCACACCCAAAATCAAAATTGGGTGCGGCCCATCATAGCAAAAAGCGCCAATCTTCGCCATTTCTGGGAATCCCCCACCAATGGATAGTTGTTATCTTTACGTCTAATGCAAATTTGAAACAACGGACACTGATATAACCTCTATCGAGGCGAAAGATGGCGTGCACACAAAAATATAAAAGCTCCGCCGGCTTTCTTATCGCTGCTCTTTTTGCTGGTTTGCTCAGCAGTATTTTCATCAGCAGCGCAGATGCCGACGACCTTCAAAGTAAAATCAATCCTGCGCTTGGCATACAGGGCTGTACCAAAATGCGGATCGGTGGGGCCGATGGTTGGGAACCGATCACTTACACCAACAGCGATGGCGTCCCTTCGGGTCTTGGCATCGATATATTGCGTGCTTATGGGCAACAACACGGGATCGCGCTTGAAGTTTTGCTAGATATCCCGTGGACGCGATCCATTCAGATGTTGGAAAACGGTGAACTTGACGTTATTGCCGGTGCATATTTCACACAAAAACGCAGTATCGTTCACGCCTATAGCGCGCCGTTTGCCCATGACGATGTGATGGTTTTCCAATACCGCAAAAACCTATTTCGGATGACCGGGATCCATGACCTGATTGGGCTGCGCGGCGCGCGCCCACAGGGCGGCAGTTACGGCGATTATGTGGATACCTATGCCCAGCAACGGTTGGACATGATCTATTCCCCGACTGGAAACCGCATTTTTGATGTGTTGAAAAATGGTCGGGCCGATTACGTCATGCTGGGACGATACGACGGGCTTGCCAACATCTATAAAGACAACCTGCAGGGCGAGGTGATCGCGATTGAACCACCGCTGGTAAGCAACGAGGTCGCCCTTATGTTTTCACGCAAAAGTCCGTGCGCGCGCCATGTAGAGAACATCAACCTTCTGATCGAAAAACTAAACGAAGAAGGCGAGATTGAACAATGGACCATGCGCCATCTGGGCGGTATCCATGAAAACATCAAGAATGAAACCCAAGCCGATAACAGCTAAGCCACCGCCAACTGCTTAAACATCCCGATTGGCGACCAAAAAGCCCCATGACGTGCCGCACATTCTGTATTAGGTATCGGCGCGTTTAACGACAGCAAATCATCCGTCGAACAAGGGGAAATCGTGGCGATGAAAATTTTAATGGGGCCGGTACTTTCATTTCGCGGTTATGACGCGGACGAAAACCGCTGGAAACTAAGTGCCTTAGTGGTAACGCAAGATGGTGCGCCCGGAGACATCCACTTTGCCGGCGACGTTCATGTGCCCGCGGCCCAGCCCACACTTCTTTGGCAGCTTGGCCGAAATGCGGCTTATTGCTTTGCCTTTGACGCCCCGCTTGCCGATACCCCAACCACGCTGACCTATAGCCCGTTTGATCAGACCTATTTTGACATTGCCCTGCCCGCACGCGGAGAAGCGCCGTTTATGGCCTATGCATCGTGCAATGGCTTTTCATCGCAAAAAGTCATGAAGGGCGTTGCGGTGAAAAACCAGATGTGGATTGAAATGGCAGCACACCATGATCAAACGCCCTATCATCTGATGCTTTTGGGTGGTGATCAGGTCTATGCAGATTCCATTTGGGAAGTCGTTTCAAGCATTAAAGCATGGAACAAGCTGCCCAATGCCAAGGCCAACAAGGCGACCTTTACCAAACAAATGCAAAGCCAGGTCGAAAAGTTCTATTTCGATCTTTACACCGAACGTTGGGACCAACCCGAAGTCGCCCTCATGATGGCAACCGTGCCCGCGATTTCGATGTGGGATGACCATGACATTTTCGATGGTTGGGGCTCGTATCCGGCGGAACGGCAAAATTGCGACGTGTTTCAGGGGATCGGAGCGATTGCCAAACATGCCTTTGGCGTGTTTCAGCAACACCTGTCGCCCGAAACGGAAAAGCCCGCATTCTATCTGGCCCCTGATCACGGTTTTTCAATCGGGCATGTGGTCGGCAAAACAGCCATCGTTTCCGTTGATATGCGATCCGAACGCACCCAAAGACAAGTATTGTCCAACGATCACTGGGACAAGATATATGCGTGGCTTTCAGGCCTTCGCGGTATCGACCATTTGTTCGTGATGTCGAGCATCCCGGTGGTCTATCCCGATTTCAACGTGCTTGAAGCCTTTCTGGGGGCTGTACCGGGGCAACAGGAACTTGAAGACGATCTGCAAGATCATTGGAGCAGCCGAAGCCATAAAGGCGAACGCAACCGCATGGTCCACCGCCTGTTCAAAATTCAGGAAAATGGCATTCGGGTTACCATTCTGTCGGGCGATGTTCATGTGGCCGCCTTTGGGATGCTTGAAAACAACCGGGCGGAATATAACGGGCCGACACGGGTGATTAATCAGCTGATTTCATCGGCCATTGTCCACCCGGCCCCGGGAAAAATGGTGCTGTTTGCCCTGACCCATCTTTTGGATACTGAAAAGGAAATCGATCCGGCGATCATATCCCGGATGGGGACATTCCCCGGCACTGACACCAAATTTGTCGGTGCGCGCAATTTCCTAAGCCTTGAACCCGACAAGAACGCCGATCATCCGCGCTATTGGGCGCATTGGATCGCCGAACATCAGGACGAACCGTTTACCAAGGTTGTTCATCCCGTCCAAAACCCCATGGGCATTCGATAATAAAACGGGCGGGCCACATCATTGGCCCGCCCGCAAACGATGGCAATAAACATCGCCACCGGTTTTCATATCAAACCGTCAATCGGTCAGTCGGATTTTGCCATTACGGTTTCATCCGCCTTGGACAGAACCGCTGTTAGCAGAACCTGCCCACCGGCATCGGACCAATGTTTGTGGACTTCTTCGATTTCGTTGTGCGAAATGCCATCAACACAGGGGATAAAGATCATCGCAGTTGGGCAGACTTTCGCCAGATAACACGCATCATGCCCGGCCCCTGAAACGATTTCACGCGCTGAGAACCCGCCAAGTTCGGCCCCCTTGCGCACGGCATCGACACAGGATGGATCGAACGGTACCGGTGCGTAATAGAAAATCTGCTCAAACTCGGTTTCAAGGCCGATGTCCTTTGCAATTTTCTCCACCCCTTCGCGAAGGGCCTTGTCCATATCGGCCAGAACCGCGTCATCGGGATGACGGAAATCGACCGTAAAGAACACTTCGCCTGGGATCACGTTGCGTGAATTGGGATGAATTTGCATCATGCCCACCGTCGCACACGCCAAGGGCGAGCGATCCAGACCGATTTTATTGACCAACTCAACCACCCGTGACGCACCCAAAAGGGCGTCTTTGCGGGTTTTCATCGGGGTCGGGCCTGCGTGGGCTTCGACACCGGTGAATTTGATTTCATACCAACGCTGGCCTTGGGCGTCGGTGACGATACCAACATCCTTGCCTTCGTCTTCAAGGATCGGGCCTTGTTCGATGTGGGCTTCGAAATACGCGCCCATTGGGTGGGCATCAATGGTCGGTTCGTCCGGGCCCAAATAGCCGATGCGTTTAAGTTCTTCGCCCATGGTTTTGCCATCGACATCGGCGCGCGAATGGCCGTAATCAAGGTCAAACACCTTGGCAAAGACACCCGATGACACCATCGCCGGGGCGAAACGCGATCCTTCTTCGTTGGTCCAACACACGACTTCAAGCGGGGCTTCGGTTTCGTATTTGGCTTCATTCAGGGTTCTGATCACTTCAAGACCGGTCAGAACGCCATAAACACCATCATATTTCCCGCCTGTCGGCTGGCTATCAAGGTGGCTGCCCATGACAACCGGCGGCAGATCAGGATTTTTGCCTTCGCGACGGGCAAAGATATTGCCCATCTGATCGACACGGATCGAACATCCTTCGGCTTCGCACCATTTGATGAACAGATCCCGGCTTTCACGGTCAAGATCGGTCAGGGCCAAACGGCAGACACCGTCTTTGGCCGTTTTGCCGATCTTGGCCATTTCCATCAGGCTGTCCCAAAGCCGATCCCCATTGATCGACAGGTTACGTACACTTGGTTGAACGGTCATAAATTAAGTCCTTCTTGCTGGGTGGCGCTGATGGTTTATTCCGCTGCCATGCGCATGGGATTAAGCGGATGTTCGGGCCAGGTCATTGGTGGCTTGTCGGTTTTGACCGGCTCCATGGTGATGCAATCGGGGACCGGGCAAATGTGATAGCAAAGGTTACAGCCAACGCATTCCTCGTCGACGACTTCAAACACGCGCCCGCCTTCCGGCTTGTCGGTCATGGTGATCGCCTGATGGGATGTATCTTCGCATGCGATATGGCAGCGGCCACATTCGATACAGCTGTCGGTGTTGATCACCGCCTTAGTATCGAAATTCATGTTAAGCTCGTTCCAATCGGCAACCTGTGGGACGGCTGCACGGGTGAACTGTTCGACACTGGTATATCCCTTGTCGTCCATCCACTGGCTCATGCCATCAATCAGGTCGTCAACAACCCGGAAACCATAGATCATCGCAGCCGTGCAAACCTGAACCGCGTTTGATCCCAGCGCCATGAATTCCACCGCATCTTTCCAGGTGGTGATGCCACCAATGCCCGAAATTTCAAGGTTCTTGGTTTCCGGCGTACGGGCGATTTCAGCCACCATGTTAAGGGCAATCGGCTTAACCGCCGACCCGCAATACCCGCCGTGGGTTCCTTTGCCATCGACAACCGGTTCGGGAACCATGTTATCGATATCGACCGACACGATGGAGTTAACGGTGTTAATCAACGATACCGCATCCGCCCCACCTTTATAGGCGGCCTCGGCCGACCATAGGATGTTGGTGATATTTGGGGTCAGCTTGGTGAAGACCGGAATATCAACCGCATCCTTAACCCAGCGGGTGACCTGTTCGACCATTTCCGGCACCTGCCCGATGGCCGACCCCATGCCGCGTTCACACATACCGTGCGGGCAGCCAAGGTTAAGTTCAATGCCATGCACACCGCTTTCGGCGATTTGCTGGGCCAGGTCTTTCCATGCGCGTTCTTCGATGGGGGCCATCATCGATCCGATGATGACATGATCAGGGTATTCTTTACGGCATTCGCGGATTTCCTGAAGGTTGACCGCCAAAGGCCGGTCGGAAATCAGTTCGATATTATTGATGCCCAAAAGACGGCGGTTCTGATCATGGTGCGCGCCATAACGTGACGACACGTTGATCACGGGCGGATCAATGCCAAGCGTCTTCCAGACCACCCCGCCCCAGCCTGCTTCAAAGGCGCGGACAACGTTATATTTCTTATCCGTTGGCGGTGCAGAGGCCAGCCAGAACGGGTTTAATGAATCGATCCCAGCGATTTTGCAACTTAGATCAGCCATGTTCTCTCTCCCTGTGCTGGCGCTTAAGCGGTGGCGGTTTTCAAAAAGGCATCGATGGCGATGGCGGCTTGTTTGCCATCCTCGACCGACTGAACCGTCAGGTCTTCGCCACTTTTGATGCAATCCCCACCGGCAAAGACGCCGGGCGCGGTCGTTTGATAGGTGTCATCAACAATGATTTTGCCGCCGGTAATCTCCATCCCGGCAAGGTCATCGGTTTTGATTTTTTGTCCGATGGCTTTCAAAATCTGATCGGCGTGAACATCAAATGTTTCGCCGGTGCCGACCAATTTACCACTGTCATCAAGGGCGGTTTTTTCAAACGACATGCCTTGAAGTTTGCCATTGGTTTTGATCGCAACCGGCTTGGCCCAATAGCGCACAACAACACCGTTGGTTTTGGCCAGATCCTGTTCAAACTCGGTCGCGGACATGTTTTCCGGTCCCCGACGATAAACAAGGGTCACTTCCGACGCCCCAAGGCGCTTGGCCTGAACCGCGGCATCAATGGCGGTATTGCCGCCGCCAATGACGATGACGTTATCGCCAACAGGCATTTCCGATTTTGGTTCTGTCTGGCGCAGCTGTTCGATAAAGGTGATGGCATCATCAACACCGGGGAATTCTTCGCCCTTCAGGCCAAGATTATTGGTTGATCCAAGACCAACACCAACAAACACCGCATCATGGGATTCTTTTAACGACGCGATGCTGATATCGCGGCCAAGGGCCTTGCCGTATTCAATGCGAATGCCGCCGATCCCCAGCAAAAATTCCACTTCGCGCTGGGCAAAATCATTGGTCATTTTATAGGCGGCCAAACCGTATTCGTTTAGGCCCCCCGGCTTTGCCTTGGCTTCGAACACGGTCACGTCATGACCCAGCATCGCCGCACGGTGCGCACAGGAAAGACCAGCGGGCCCAGCACCAACGACCGCAATTTTCTTGCCGGTTGCCTCAGCGCGTTTGAACGGATGGGGCAAATCGCGGTCCATTAAATGATCAACGGCAAAGCGTTGCAGGCTTCCGATTTCAACGGCGGTGTCTTCGGCAACGTTGCGAACACAGGCCTGTTCACACAGAACTTCTGTCGGGCAGGCCCGGGCACAGGTGCCGCCCATGATGTTGGCCGACAAAATGGTTTTTGCCGCCCCATCCGGGTTGCCGGTGCTGATTTTGCGGATGAAACTTGGAATATCAATCGATGTCGGGCATGCGGTGACACATGGCGCGTCATAGCAATACAGGCAGCGATTGCTCTCTGCCATCGCCTGTAAGCTGGAATAAGCCGGATGCAGATCGGAAAACCCGTCATCATGGGCATCGTTATGGCCGATGCCGTGGGCTTTGGCGGGTTTGGGTGCTTGCTTGGCCTGCAAGTTGGTCATGTGTTTTGTCTCCCTGCCTAAAAGGCGTCCTCTCCTGACGTCAGCGAGAGACAAAACAAGAATGCACGACAGTTAAACCAAACGCCAAATCCGATCCCGCACGATGGAATCAAGATACATTTGTGGCGTGTGCGGACGGGCGGGCCCGACCACCTGATGGTCTATTTGTACGAACATTCTTGGCGTATCCATCCGGCTTATGCCGGATTGTTTCCCAGTATTTTGATCTGCCGCGTCTTTATGTTTTCGGGTTTATCCCCGGTTGAGTACGCGTACAGATGCCTCTCTCTGACGGAAACAGCATGTCCAATCCTGATCACTTGGTCAAGATTAAAAATTCACCAAACGCGTTAAGGTCAAAAACCGCTATTAAACCGCGACCAAAGCAGCAGAAATCGCACATGTCGCCATAACGGCCCCCTGCCCCGGACCAAACGCCCTGGCAACAAAACAACCCCAGATTAAACATTCATTGAAAAGATGTGACGCGGTAGCACGCGATTGGCGAGCGGCGACGGCGCGAAACTTTATCGGACGCACATATCATTCTGACCGAGGTATTTAGCCCTTTTTCCCATCCCCATCGCTCAATCAAAAACAACCAATAAACAATCCTAAATCAACTTTTTAGCGAAAATGATTCATTTTCATGTAACCTTCATTTCGTGTCGCATTCAACTGGTGGTGGGCAAAACTTTATCGACGGGTCCGTCGTGCCGCCGCCACGAACCATCGCGACACGGTGCAAAGATATCCTTTTCGCATCACGTGCCGGGGAGAACTACCTGACAATTTTATCTCAGATCAGGAGAAGCACATGACCGAACAGCCGATCCTTGTAGGCTATGACGGAACAGATGCCGCACAGCGTGCAGCAGAATTCGCCGGGGAACGGGCAGCCGCGATTGGCTGTGCCGTGCATCTGGTTTTTGTTCTGGAATGGTCGCCATACAGCTTCCTTTCAACAAAGGAACTGGAAGAAAGACATCAACGCCGAACAGAAGAATTGTCGCGGGCAGAGGAAACGCTCAAGCCTGCGCTGGAGGCTCTCGCGAAACTGAAAGTTCCGGTGACGTCGGAGGTCCGATACGGCCATTCCGGCGAGCTGATCTGTGCAATCGCGAAAGACAAAAACGCATCGCAGATCATTCTTGGCCGAAAGGGCGGCTCTGCGCTGGGTGCGCGGTTGCTGGGCAGTTTGCCCCTGACATTGGTCCAGGCATCGCCTGTTCCGGTCACGGTCGTTCCATAAGGCGATCCCCTTACAAGACAAACCGGAGAAACTTCATGTTCTGGAAAAAGACAGCAGCGGCAAGCACCGTTGCATTCGCATCGGCTGTCCTGCCACATGTCGCCACCGCGCAGGAAGTCACCCTAGACGAGAAAATCAATCAAGTCGTCGCCCCCGTTTCAAACGTCATCGCCGGCTTCATGTTCTATTCGGTCCCAGTGGCAGGGACGGACTTTCCGCTTATTGTTGGCTGGTTGGTCGTGGCCGCAACCATCTTTACGCTTTATTTCGGGTTTGTGCAGTTTCGCAAATTCAGTCACGCCATCGCCTTGGTCAAAGGGGATTATTCCCATCCCGAAGATGCCGGCGAAGTATCGCACTTTCAGGCCCTTGCCACCGCCCTTTCGGGGACGGTCGGGCTTGGTAATATTGCCGGTGTGGCCGTGGCGGTTTCGATTGGCGGGCCGGGTGCAACATTTTGGATGATCTTGGCCGGGTTGCTTGGCATGGCATCAAAATTCACCGAATGTACGCTGGGCGTTAAATACCGTAATGAATATGCCGATGGCCGGGTATCTGGTGGGCCAATGTATTACCTGTCCAAGGGATTGGCCGCCAAGGGCAAACCCGGCATTGGCAAGGTTCTGGCCGTTGTCTTTTCGGTTTGTTGTATTGGTGGGGCCGTTGGTGGCGGCAACATGTTCCAATCCAATCAAGCCTTTCAGCAGATCGTCAATGTCACCGGCGGGCCGCAAAGCGTGCTTGCCGGATCGGGCTGGTTATTTGGTCTGGTGATGGCAATCATTGTCGGCGTGGTGATTATTGGCGGCATTAAATCCATCGCCAAGGTTACCGAGAAAATCGTGCCCTTGATGGCGGTGATTTATGTCACCGCCGGGATGATCATTATCATCAGCAACATCACCATGGTCGGGGATGCCTTTGCCCAAATTTTCGTTGGTGCCTTTACCGGTGCGGGCGTTGCCGGTGGCATGATCGGTGCGCTTATTCAGGGCTTTAAACGTGCGGCCTTTTCCAACGAAGCGGGCATTGGCTCGGCCGCCATCGCCCATGCCGCCGTTCGGACCAAAGAACCGGTGACAGAGGGGTATGTCGCCCTTTTGGAACCGTTCATTGATACGGTGGTGATCTGCACCATGACCGCCCTTGTCATTACCATCAGTGGCGAACTTAATTCCGGCCTGACCGGGGTTGAGTTGACATCAGCCGCCTTTGCATCAGCCTTTACGTGGTTCCCGCTGGTGCTGGCCTTGGCGGTTGTGCTGTTTGCCTTTTCCACCATGTTGTCATGGTCGTATTACGGGCTGAAAGCCTGGACCTATTTGGTCGGCGAAGGGACAGGCAAGGAGATCGTTTTCAAACTGTTCTTCTGCTTGTGTGTGATCCTTGGGGCGTCGATGAACCTTGGCCCGGTGATTGATTTTTCCGATTCCATGATCTTTGCCATGGCGATCCCCAACATCATTGGCCTGTATTTCCTGATGCCGGTGGTGCGCGCGGAAATCAGCCAATATTGGGATAAAATCGACCGCGGCGAGATCAGAAAAGTCAAATAGCCCTATTGATGATCGCCAAGATAAAAGCACAAACACCCCTGCAACTGTGTCAGGGGTGTTTGACTTTCATGACAGAGGCCGCCGCAACGGCCAACCATCTGGAATTGTGCATTACGCGACAATTACTTTTCGACGCGATGTCGTGCGAGACTTGCGGGCCGAAACCGTCTCGGCCAGCGCAGTGATCAAGATACAAATCGCCATCAAAATAACCGAAATGGCCGATGCTGCCGGAAGGTCACTTCCGGTTTCCGATATCTTAGAATACAGCACCAAAGGCAAAATATTGACCTGGGTTCCGACGAGGGCCAGTGCGGTGCCATACGCACCAAAAGCCACCGCAGATGTCAGACAAAATGCAGAAATAAAGCCGGGAATAAGTTGCGGCAGCAAAATATCGAGATGCGCACGAAAACCAGATGCCCCCATCGATTTTGCCGCGTTAATCTGGGCATAATCGAAATTCACAAGTGGGGGCAACAACACCATGACCACGCGCGGAATAAGATAATAGGAATAGGTGAAACCAAGACCAAGCGGCGAGAAAATAAAGCCGCCAATAACGGCTGGATCTGCACCGATCTCGGCCAGCAAGCTTGTCACAAAACCTGCCCGGCCAAATGTCAGGATAAACCCATAGGCCACGATCAAACCTGAAAATGTCAGCGGCAAAGAAATGCCAAACATCAGCAATGTGCGTATGCGTTCAGATTTGCTCGCCAGATGCAAAGACACAAAGTAACCGACCACCAGCGAAAACAACGGCGCGGCAAGACCAATGACAAAGCTGCCCTTTAACCCGGCCCAAAAAACCGGATCGGAGACGACCCTGCCATAGGCAGAGCCGCCACCCGAAAAAGAGTCCGCTGCAACAAAGATCAGAGGCAGGATAAAGAATGCGAACAGGAACACCGTTGCCGGCAAAGCAAGCCAAATCAGCGCCCGTTTAGGAAGTCCTATCATGTTATCCGATCTCCGGTGTCAGGACCTGCAAGAGATGCAGGGATAGATTACTGCCCAAGAACAGCCTTGGACCAACCACTGTCGATTTCAGCTTTAAGCTTGGTTGCCTTAACGATATCAAGCGGCTTGATCTGTGGGGCATCAGGCATTTTTTCAGCGACATCTGCTGGCAGCTTGATCCCCGGAACTGACGGGCGCACATAGCCTTCGGCAAAGGTCACCTGACCTTCTTCGGTCATGATGTAGTTAAGCCAAAGTTTGGCGGCCGACGGGTTCGGTGCATCTTTGACCATGCTGATGGCATAAGGGGCCGCCGCAGATGCTTCTTTGGGGATGACAACATCAATGTCGTCGCCCATGCCGTCTTTGTATTTCGCTTTCAGGCCATCATTTTCATACCCGACCCAGATCGGGATTTCGCCTTTAAGGAACTGCGCATAGGGCGTGGTGCCCATGGTCCGAAGAACGTTTTCAGATTTGTGCAGTTTGGCCAAATACTCGATACCCGGTTTAACGTCATCCATACTGCCGCCATTGCCAAAGGCCGCGGCAAAGACAACAACCTGACCCTGCCCGGTGGAACGCGGATCAAGATAGACAACCGAATTCTTGTATTCAGGCTTCAACAAATCCGCCCAGCTTTGCGGGGTATTTTTGACCAGCTTTTTGTTGACCAGAAAGGCAACATCAAGTTTGTGAATGGTGAACCATTTACCTGCTTCATCGCGCAGTTCTGACGGAAGTTTATCAAAATTGACCGGTTCAAACGGCGCAACAACATCCCGATCAACAGCATCAAGGGCAGAACCGGCGAAATAATACGCGGTATCGGCCTGTGGGCGATTGCGCGATTTATCAAGGGCCACAACGGTCGCAGCCGATCCAAGATCGTTATAGACCATCTCAACACCCGGATAGCGCTTTTTGAAGTTTTTGAACTGCGCAGCCCAGTTCGCCCAAGTTGGCCCGGTATCAAACGAAACAACCAGACCTTCTTCTTTGGCCTGTTCGTAAAGGGCTTTTTCGCCGTCATACAATTCCGGCCCGTCAAATGCGTGTGCCGTGATGGGCAACATGGAAAGTGCGGCAACCACTGCTGCCTTGATCTTAAACGCCATTGGTCGTTCTCCTGGTGAGTTAATCGTCCTGCAAGGGAAGAAGTCGGACGCTGTCGGAAGGAATGGAAATACGTGAAAGTGAACCGCGATCCCCGGTTTCACCGGTGATGACACTGCCCGCAATTGACAAGTCATAGCGGCGCACAGCCCCCAAAAACCTGTCTTGCACCAGCGTGCCATCAAAACAATTCGCGGCGTGTTTGGGGTTTTGGTCGCCAGTCAGCGGTATGATCGCCTCTGGCCGGACCATGACATTGACCCGGTCGCCGGCGACCCAATCGCTGGCATCGCAGGTGATGTCACCAAATTCGGTGCGAACACATGCTGATGAAACAACATCCCCAACCCAAAGATTGGCCTTGCCAACAAATGCGGCCACCGTGGCATTAAACGGCTTGTCATAAAGGTCCTTTGGCGATGCGACTTGCAAGATCTCACCGCGATGAACCACCGCAATACGATCTGCCATCGACAGGGCTTCTTCCTGATCGTGGGTCACATGAATGGTGGCAATTTGTGCGGTGCGCTGAACATGGGTGATCAAGTCACGCATTTCGGTGCGCAACGACGCATCAAGGGCGGAAAGCGGTTCATCAAGCAATAAGGCCTTTGGTTGGTAAACAAGCGCTCGCGCCAGGGCGACACGTTGTTGCTGCCCACCAGACAAGGTTGCAGGCAACCGATCCGCCGCCGAAGACAAGCCGACTTCGCCAAGCGCCTTTATCGCACGCTCCGCCCGTTCGGCCCGATCAACACCACGCAGACGCAGCGGATAAGCAACGTTTTCAAGCACAGTCATATGCGGGAACAGGGCATAGGATTGAAAGACAATGCCCAAATCACGGTGGCGCGCCGCCACCCCGCTGACATCTTTGCCATCAATCCAGATGCTGCCCGATTGCGGCTCCATGAACCCGGCGAGCAGTTTTAACAACGTGCTTTTACCCGATCCTGACGGACCAATAACGGCAAGCAACTCGCCCTTTTCAACGCGAAGGTTCACGTTGGAAATACCACCTTCGCCATCGCCGTAACGATAGGCAACATTATCAAAACGAATCATTATACACGTACCTTTTGACGCATTCGTGTCAAACGCGCACCGAATGCACCGCCACCAGCTGCCAACAGAGCCAAGACGATAAGAATAACTGTCGCTGCACAGGCAAGCCCGGTTGCACCATAAAAGGCCTGCAACAAAACAACCGGATATGTCCGCGACAAGAAGCCAGAGATCAGATTGGAAATTTGAAATTCGCCGATTGAAATCGCGGACACCATCATCAAACCTGACAGCAGGCTGTACCGAATGGACGGCAAAACAATATCAATGAACCGCCGCCAGAAACCGGCACTCAGTGTTTCGGCGACCTTTTCCATTTCAGAAATGCCCAGGCGATCCATATCGGTCAGCAACGTGCCAACCAGATAAGGCAAAGTCAGCACGCAATGCGCACAAATCAACAGCCATGTCGAGCCAAGCCATGGCAACACGTCACTGGAAAACACAATGATAAAGCCAAAACCAAGGACCAGCTCAGGCACAGCCACCGGAAGCAGGGTGAAAATGCGCGCCGCCAGACGAACGCCGCGATTTGCCGCTGAAAACACCGCATAAGCAAACGGCACCCCCAATAGAACATTGATCACACATGTCGCGGCAACAACCTCAAGGCTGGTCAAAAACGCCCGTCGAAAACTGGGATCCTCGGCAACCGTTGCATACCAATCAAAAGTAAATCCGGTTGGCAGCAGCGTATTTGTCCACGTCGCCCCAAATGAGCCCACCAGCAAAAGCGCGATCGGGGCCAACAGATAAACGCTGTAAAGAAACGTTGTTAACCCCATAAAACTGGTTCCATCATAAAACCGTATCCTTGGTGATTTCCAAAGCCCGACTGACCATATGGCCCGACGGCTTGTTCGTTGGCGTCAATTTACAGACTTCCAAAATTTACACCAATGTAAGTTTTATTACATTTGAGGGCACAGCATCTACGCACCGCGCTGCACGCGAAATCACTCCCCCAGAAACGCCACAGCGACCTCGGCCATCACACTGTCAACATCTTGAAAACGCGGAACACCCTGAACTTCCGGCGCACTTGGCAAGGCAAAAACCGGACGGTCATAATGCAGCCCATAGGCCATTTCCGTGATCGTGCCAAACCCGCCACCAACAGCCACAAGAACCCGTGCTGCGCGCGCAATGATCGAGTTTCGGGTTGGGCCGATTCCGCTTGCCAGCGGGATGGTGACATATGGATTTGCGGTTTCCCATTCACCGTCAGGCAGAAGCCCCATGACGATACCGCCCGCCTCCGAAGCACCGCGTGAAGCGGCCTCCATGACCCCGGACCGGCCACCAGTCAGAAGCGCATAACCAACTTCACCCAGTTTACGGCCCAGATCTTCGGCCATCTCGCACTCTTCTGCACTGGCTTCCTTTGCGCCGATTACAGCAACCGGCACCTGACGCACCTTTTGGGTTGCAAACAACCAAACCATGGCTTCTTCGGGGGTAACATTTTTACGATCAGAAGAACCGTCCTTAACCTCTGTTGCCGCGGCGCCAGATACGCCCCATGACAACATCCATGGATCAAAGGTTTCATTGCCGCGACAAAGTTGATTTTTTTGGAGATCAATATAAAGCTGTTGCAACGTTGCGTCCTTTCACAAAAAAACAATCGCCAAGTGTGTAATATAGTTTACAAATAAAATTCCAGAGAAAGATTTAAGGCAGTTTGGAATGACCCCATCAGAACAGCAATCAGAACTGACCGCACGCCAACGCGACATCGTGCATATTGTTCGCGACCAAGGGTTTGCGACACTTGAAGCGCTGGCAGAGAAGTTTGATGTTTCAACCCAAACCGTACGCCGCGACATTATCGATCTGAGCAAACAGGGTCTTTTGCAGCGTTTCCACGGGGGCGCAGGACTGCCCAACAACATGGTACGTCTCGGCCACGAGCAGAAAAACCAACTCGCCGCCGAGGGCAAGCAGCTTATTGGCGAAAAAACCGCAAAACTGATCCCCAATGGTGCGGCCATCTTCCTTGATGTTGGCACAACCGCCGAAGCCGTCGCCCGCGCACTGGGCAACCACCGCAATTTACGCATTGTCACAAATAGCCTTTTGTGCGCGTCCATTGTGTCAGCACAGTCGCATTCAGAAATTCATGTTATTGGCGGCACGGTGCATGGCAATGACGGGTCATTGGTTGGTCCCGATACGGATAAGGCAGTTCGACGCTTTGCGCTTGATTTCGCAATTGTCGGCTGTTCGGGCTTTGACCAACATAGCGCCCCGCTTGATCATGACATGCAAAAAGTCGCGGTCAAAACCGCCGCCACCCGCACGGCCCAAAAGAACATCCTGATTGCAGACCACGCAAAGTTCACGCGCAAAGCGTTCCTTCGTATTAACGAGGCAAGCGCGTTCCATCTTCTGGTCACAGACCGAGCCCCGGAAGAAGCCTTTAGAAGTGCCTGGACCGATGGTGGCGGCGATATCCTTGTTGCACAATAAGGACTTACGCCACCAATGCCGCGCCTTGCAGGCCGGGCATGGCTGCTGATCACGGCGGCACCTATGCAAAGGGCGGCAAATATGCGATTTTAATCGGCAACAAAGCGACTTCATGGTATGAAGCCCGCCATGTTCGATGAGAGATCGAACACATTGTTTTCCCGCAGACGACCAATAGAAAAGACCCGCAAGTGATGAGTGTTCAACCGCGCCGTTCCGAATTGCTGATGCCCGCAGGCTCGCTCGAAAAGCTGAAAGTTGCCGTATTGTACGGTGCGGATGCCGTTTATATGGGCACGCCGGACTTATCGCTTCGGGTGAAAAGCCAGATGTCGCTTGAAGACGTGGTTGAAGGCATCGACTTTGCCCACGAACATGGTGTGCGCGTTTACCTGACGCTGAACCTATTTTCGCACAACAAAGACATCGATAAACTGCCTGAATATGTTGATACGGTCCGCAAAGTGAACCCAGACGGGTTGATCGTGGCGGATCCGGGCGTGTTCATGTTTGTCCGCGAACATGCGCCGGAGCTTGATCTTCATGTATCGACACAGGCCAATGTCTGTTCCTGGCAGTCGGTCAAATTCTGGCAAAGCATCGGGGCCAAGCTTGTCGTGCTGGGCCGTGAAGTTTCCTATGAGGAACTGACCGAAATCCGCGCGAAATGCCCAGACATCAAGATCGAAGCATTCGTGCATGGCTCCATGTGCATGACCTATTCCGGGCGTTGCTTGCTGTCGAACTTTATGTCCGAACGTGGTGCCAATCAGGGGGCATGTGCCAATTCATGCCGCTGGAGATACAAAGTCCACATGAAGCTTAAGGACGGCACGGTCAAGGAACTGAACCTGACCGAAGAAAACCTTGAGATGTTTGATTTCTTCCTTGAAGAAGAAATGCGTCCGGGCGAGCTGATGGAAATTCAGGAAGACGAGCGTGGCTCGTACATCCTGAATTCGCGCGATCTGTGCATCATGCCGAAACTTGAAGACTACCTGAAAATCGGGGTCGATAGCCTGAAGGTCGAAGGGCGCGGCAAAAGTGCCTATTACGCCGGTTTGGTCGCACGTGCGTACCGCATGGCGATTGATGACTGGTACGAAGATCCGGAAAACTGGTCGCCAGAAACCTATATGAAGGAACTGTCGACCATTCCAAACCGGGGCTATACCCTGGCATTCCACGAAGGTCGCCTGACCAATTATGCCCACGGCTATGACACATCAAACAATGTGTCCGATTGGGAATTTGCCGGGCAGATCGAAGCAGTCGAAGATGATGCGTTTATCATGTCGGTCAAAAACCGCATGCTGGCCGGGGACGTGATCGAAATCGTCCCGCCGCGCGGCCGCAAAACCGTGTTTATCCGCATGTATGAATTCATCGATGCCAAAACCGGCAAGGTCGGCGAAGCGGTGCATGCGGGCAATAAGCCACTTGTGCGTATTCCGTTTGATTTGATGGAACTTGAAGACCGCGAATATCTGCGCACCGCCTTCCCGCCGATGACCATTGTCCGTAAGGAAAAGGCGCTGACCGAAGACGAATGGCAGCGCATGAAACTTGACCAAGAAGGTCAAAAAATCGAAATGGGCAAAGGCAACGAAGAGCGCTATGACGCGAAACGCGAAGCGCTTCAGACCGCCCTTGATGAACGCCACAAAGACCGTTCCTTCCGCACCCCGCGGGTCGGCACCAAGGGGTGCTGTGGACGCGGCTGTAATGGCTGCCTGATTTTCTGGCATGATCCAAGCTATGCCAAGGCGCGTGAAATTCTTGCCAAACGTAAGCAGGGCGAGATGCTTGAAAAAGACGGCAAAACGATTGCGGCGGAATAAGCCGATCAGGCGTTTACCGACTTAAAATACAAACGGCAGCCAGATGATGGCTGCCGTTTTTGTTTGAGGATTTGGATTGGTATCAGCGGGTCTATTTGATTGCTTTTTCAGCCTGTTCTTCAAGCTTATCAATCCGGCGCAGCGCAAACCAACCAAGTGCCAAAAACACAATCAGCAAAACCGGGCTAAGCAACGCCATGTTATGTTCAACAAGTTCGGACATGCCCGCCCCCAAGCTATAGCCCAGGCCGAAATAGACCGCGACCCAAAGAAGAACCGATGCGATGCTTAGCGGCAGGAACCGCAAAAACGACATCGAACTCATCCCGACCGGGAAAACGCCGAATGAGCGCACCCCATGGGGATAGCGGCACAGCATAATGTAGGCGATCCCGTAATATTCAAACAGGCGCAGGGTCTTGTTCATCCAGACCGCAAGCGACTTTGGAAGCTTTGCCACGATGGCATCGCCATATTTCCACGCGATGCCAAAACGTAAAGCATCGCCAACAAGCCCGCCTGAAATCATCGCGATCAGCGACGGCACGGGAAGCAAGCTTTCAGACGCGACCAACATCCCGGCAAATATCGGCAGGATGCTGCTTTTGCTGACGCAATAGGTGAAAATAAGCATATAGACCAGGCTTTGATGGTCCTGAACCCAAAGATTAATCGTCTCGAACACGTCAAACCGCCTATCTGCGTAAAAGAGTACACGTGTTCTAAGTCAATTGGCCGACACAGGCGAGTGTGATTCTTCACACTGTTGCGCATGCTTATGGGCCCTGCCAAATCAAAGCCCTGCACCACAAACCGCATAAGATCGCGGCAGGTACGGCAGAGCGATTAAAAACAACCGCCCTGCCGCCCAAATTCAACGCAACCTAGCCAATCGCCGATGCGCTATTAACGTGGATGGCATAGACACTGGTGGTGGCGGTAATCAGCAATTCATTGCCGCGCGCCCCGCCAAATGTCAGGTTTGAAACGGTTTCCGGTACAAGGATTTTACCCAATAATTTGCCCGTAGCGTCAAAGCAATGCACGCCATCCTTGGCCGATGTCCACACATTACCATGACGATCAACCCGGAACCCATCGGGCAGGCCTTGATCAACCGTGGCAAAGTCGCGCCCGTTTTGAAGCATGTTATCACCGCCAACATCATAAACCCGAATGACGGCAGGCACAGTGTCATCGTGGCTGGCCCCAGATTCCGCAACATAAAGAAGCTTTTCATCAACCGAGAACGCCAAGCCATTTGGCTGGGTAAAATCGGTTGCGACCTGGGTCAGTTCGCCGGTATCGGGATTAAGGAAAAATACACTGCGATGGGCCTGTTCCGGGGGGGATTTAAAGCCCTCGTAATCAGACAAAATTCCATATGTCGGATCGGAAAACCAAACCGTGCCATCGGATTTGACCACAACATCATTGGGCGCATTCAAACGTTTGCCATCGAACCGATCGGCAAGCGTTGTGACGTCGCCATTATGTTCGGTCCGGGTCACAGACCGCGTGCCGTGCTGACAGGTAATCAGGCGTCCGTTGCGATCCCGCGTATTGCCGTTGGCAAAGTTGGAATTTTCACGGAACACATTGACCGTCCCGTCACACATCCAACGATAGATTTTCTGATTGGGAATATCAGAAAACAACAGACACTGATGGGCGGGAAACCACACCGGGCCTTCGGTCCAAAGATGCCCGGACGAAATTTTGCGCAAGGCAACATTGCCAAGGATCAGATCACGAAAACGCGTATCTGCAATTTCATAGGGTTCCATCATACTTTGCGCCCCCGCTTACTGGCCAACACAACCACCGACACGATAATCAACCCGGTCAGCATCAAGCGGACACCCGCACCAAGCCCATAGGAATTAAGCATCGAAACAATCAGGAACATGAACAATGCCGCCCCCCAAATGCCGGGAACATTGGAATTGCCCCCCGCAATCGACGAGCCCCCAATCACCACAACGGCAATCGACATCAGCATATATTCCGTGCCCATATTAAGGTTCGCCCCGCCCGAGAAACTGGCAAGAACAAAGCCCGCAAGCCCGGCCAAAACCGCACAGCCGACATAAACACCAAACCGCACCGCATTCACCGGCACACCGCCAAGGCGTGCCGCACGGGTATTTTGCCCAGAGGCCGAAATCCAACGCCCGGCAATCGTTTTTTCCAAAACACACCACGCAAGGACCGATACCAGCAAGGCAACCCACGCCGCATTGGGCAGGCCAAATGTGCCGCCCGTGGCAAAATCGGCCAAGGATGCCGGCGGTTTAATCCGAAGACCGCGGTTCGACCAAATCGCCAGTGACTGAAACAGGAAGGATGCCGACAAGGTCGCAATGATCGGTGGAATGCGCAGCAACATAATCAGCGCAAAGTTAAACAAGCCACAGGCAAGCCCCACCCCAATCGCAATCAAAAGCCCCGGCACAATCATCGTCGGATCAGACGCCATGAATTTAAGCGACAAGGTCGCCGCCAATGTCATGGTCGCCGGGATCGAAAGATCAACATTGCCTGGGCCCAAGGTCACGACAAACATCTGCCCAACCCCGACAATGATCGAGAAGGACGCAAATGTCAGCGCGGCATAAAGCAATGATCCGGCCCCGGCACTGGTCGAAACCACCACAAGGGTTGCCAAATAGGTAGCACCCGCCGCCAAAAAGGCCCAAATCCAAGGTTTACGGGAAAAGACGCCCAGCAAATGCGATGCACCGCGTTTTGGATTTTCGACGCGTGTGTTGTTTGAGTTCATATTCATATCAGTGCCTCGCGCCGGGTAAAGACAAGACGCACAGCCAAAACAATGATCAGGATCGCGCCCTGCGCGCCGATTTGCCAATCAGGCGACAGATGCAAGAACGACAGGAAGCTTGCCGCCAGTGTCAGGGTCAGCGCGCCAATAACCGCACCAATCGGCGATACGCGCCCGCCGGTGAACTCGCCACCGCCCAAAATCACACCGGCAATCGACAGCAAGGTATAGCGCAAGGCGATATTGGCATCGGCCGATGTTGCCAACCCAACCAGCGCCATGCCCGACAGCACACAAAACAGCGCGGCAACGCCATAAGCAAACGCCTTAAGCCCCATGACCGACCAGCCGGATCGTTCAATCGCCTGTTCATTGCCACCAACACCGCGCAACAACACGCCAAGCGATGACCTTTTGATGAAGTAATGCATCACCACCGCAATCACAATGGGCGCAATAATCGCCACGGGCAAAAACGGTGTTTTCGCCGTCATCAATGTGCGCAACCAATCAGGCGCACTTCCGCCCGGTGACGGCAAAACAAGCACCGCCATCCCCGACCAGAAAAACGACATGCCCAATGTCACGACAATTGCCGGCAAGCCGCGTGCGTAAATGATTGCGCCCATCCCGGCATAAACCAGGATCGCGGCAAACAGGATGCCATAGCCAATCAACGGATCGGTTTGAACGAATGTCGCGGTGACACAGGCACAGAAACTAACGAACGTACCGATGGACAAATCAATGTCATTGACCATCAAAATCATCATCTGGGCGATGGTCGCCAAGGCAACCGGCACCGCCAGATTAAACAGCAGGTTCAGCCCGAAATAGCTCATGGCGCGGGGCTGCATATAAAAGACCGCTGCCAATAGAATGCCCAAGGACAAAACCGGCAGCAAAATGCGCAAATGGTCGCGGTTCATTCACCTGCCTCCTGCATTTCAAACGATGCGCGCAGCATGTTTTCTTCGGTGATCTCGTCACCCTTTAGTTCGGCGGTAATTTCGCTGTCGCGGAACACAAAGACGCGGTCACATTCAAGAATTTCGTCGGTTTCGGTGGAATACCACAGGAAGGTCCGACCCTTTTCCGCTTCGCTGCGGATCATGCGATAGACTTCCTTTTTGGTACCAACATCCACACCACGCATCGGATCATCCATGATCACAATCGGGGCAGACGACGCCAAGGCGCGCGAAAACAGAACTTTTTGCTGATTGCCGCCCGACAGGGACAAAATCGGATTGTTCAGATCATCTGTCTTAATGCCGATTTTTTCGTGCCATGTGCGCGCGATGTTTTGTTCGGCCTTACGATCCACAAGGAAGGTTCGGCTGAACTCCACCAAGGTTTGCAAGGTCAGGTTCCGCATGATCGACCACAGCGGCATTACGCCATCGCGGCTGCGATCCCCGGCGACAAAAACAACTGCCGGGTTGCGCGATGCGGACCAGTCCGATGTCCGTTCAAGGAAACATTTCGCCAAGGCTTCTGCTTGCCCGTGGCCGGCCAACCCGGCCAAGCCGACAACTTCGCCCTGACAGGCATTCAGGCCATTTTCCATGCGCAGAACTTCGTCGCCAAAGTCGCGTCTTTTGGTGTCAGCGCCGCGTGTCTGATCATCGGGGGCAACATGGCCCATCGCATCAACCAAACCATCGCGGGTAAAGTTTTGGGCGGCGTCATTTTCAATGATCGTGCCGTCTTTCAAAACAACGATGCGGCTGGCGACATCAAAAATTTCGCCCATCATATGGGAAATGAAAATGATCGATCCGCCACTGGCGCAGAATTTCTTGATATAGGCCAGCAACTGATCGGCAATCGCCCCATCAAGGGACGAGGTCGGCTCATCCAAAATCACCAAACGCGCATCAATATCGCGCCGGGCAAAGGCAATGGCGATTTCGACCATCTGCCGATCGGCAATCGGAAGATCGGCCACCACGCTATAGGGATCAATACCGTGATCGGGGAAAACAGCATCCAGTGATGCCAACACCGCAGAAGCGGCATTTTTGCGCCATCCCTTGATCGGCATATTGCGATACGGGATACGATAATTTTCCAAAACCGTCAGGTTCGGACAAAGCGAGAGTTCCTGAAAAACGCTTCGGATGCCGCTTTCTCTGGCTCTTTGGGCGTTGCGGAAATCGGCAACGCTTTGGGCACCGTCATAGCTGACATCGCCGCTGGTGGGTGTCAAACGACCATTGATCACGTTGACCAAGGTCGATTTGCCCGCGCCATTATGCCCAACCACACCAATACATTCACCGGCCATGATCGAAAGACACGCGCCCTTAAGCGCCTGAACCGGACCAAAAGATACCCCGGCATCGCCAAGCGTAATGATCGGCACCTCCTCGGTGCCGATCACATTCTGGTTTTCCACCATGATCAAATCGCCTTACTTCGCCGATTGGATCAGTTTTTGTGCGTCTTCCAACGCATATTCAACATTGGCAACCGAGCCAACCGGCGTTTCAGCCAGGATTTCCTCAAGTGTATCCTGATCAACACGCAAGAACGGTACGGTCAGATCTTTGGGGACTTCTTTGCCATCCAAAATCTGCTGGGCGACCCAGAAACCAAGGGTGCTGACACCCGGTGCAATCGAAAGCGACGTGGTTTCATAACCGTTGGCGTCTTTTTGTTCTTTCCACCACTGCAGCTCATCACGACGATTGCCCATGATGATGGTCGGGGTCGGACGGCCAGCCGCCTCAAACGCCTGTGCCGCGCCATAACCATCCCCACCCTGAGTCACGATTGCTTTGACTTCTGGAAGGCTTGGCAAAATACCGGCAACCGCCTTTTGGGCAACGTCCTGTGCCCAATCGCCATGGACGGAACCGACGATGTCAAACTTGGTGCTTTCGACCTGTTCGTGGATACCGGCACTGATTTCATCATCGACAAACACGCCGGCAAGACCACGGATTTCCAAAAGGTTTCCGCCGTCGGGATAGCGTTGTTCAAGATATTTAACCTGATCGCGGCCCATCTGTTTGAAATCAACCGCGATGCGCCATGCGCATGGTTCGGTGACGATACCGTCAAACGACACCACGATAATACCGGCATCGCAGGCTTCTTTGACTGCACCATTAATGGCGGTCGGGGATGCGGCATTCAGAACAATCGCGTCATACCCTTGCAGGATCATGTTCTGAATTTGGGCGGCCTGTTCGGTCGCCTGATTTTCTGATGTGGTAAAGGCGTCTGCACCAGCGACGACACCATCCTGAACGGCCTGATAGGCAACCTTGCCCCAGCTTTCCAGCATGGCCTGGCGCCAGGAATTGCCCGCGTAGTTGTTTGAAAGTGCGATGGTTTTACCAGACGTATCAGCCATGGCTTGACCAGATACAAGGACGACCGTCCCGGCGATAGCGCCGAGAAGCATTGATTTGAAGTTCATTTTTCCTCCCTGACGCGGCTTGGCCCCGTCATGATGTGATGACACCGCTTTAAACGGCATTTTAATTTGTATTATTAATTACAAATGCGAGTGTTGATGATCGATCTTAAACTGTAAAGGGCATAGACCGCATCAATATTGCGGGAACACCCACCCATGTTGCGGGTTCCCGCAAGACAGGTCATACATGTCGCAATATGATGCCCGACGGAGGAAACAAAATGTCGGACCTTGCCCATTACCTGCGCATTTCAAATTTGCTGGCGGGAAACCTAAATATCCATTCTGCATTGGGATCAGTGAAGGCGGAAATCGACAAAATCATTGAATTTGATCACCTTGATATCTGCCTGATTGATACCGATCCACGCTGGAACACATCCTATGAAGTCGGGATGAAAACCACCTGGAGCACATCACGCACGCTGGTCTGCCAATCGCCGGTGCGCGATATTTTGCTGGGCCATACCGACCATCTTTTGACCGGCAATGCGTTAACCGACGACCGCTATGTTTTCCCGGGTGCCGAAAGCGCGCCGATCCTGCATCACGAGCTGCGCAGCCGGGTGAATGTCGCCATGAAGGTTTTGGGCGAAGTTGTCGGGTCGTTAAATTGTTCGTCAAAAAAAGAAGATTTCTATTCCGAGCGCCATGTCGAACAAATCCGCATTTTGGCCGATATGCTGGCCCCTTATTTTTATGCGCTGCGCGCCAATGAAAAGGCCAATGCCGAGGCCGTCGTGCGCGCCCGCATTCTGGCCCGCGAAGAAGGATTACGGCTGGGCGCGCTGAGCCTGACTGACGCGTTAGAGGCCGAACGTCAACGAATTGGTATGGATTTACATGATCAAACCTTGGCGGATTTAACCCGGATCGCACGCGATATTCGCCCAGGCATTACAAAGACGCAGCACCACCGCCTGCAACAGCAAATCCAAAACATGATCCAGGATTTGCGCGACATAATCGATACATCCATCCCGACCATTCTTGAACTTTTTGGCTTTCAGCATGCGGTTCTGACCCACATGGAACGGGCGGTCAGCTGTGACGACACACAAAGCTTTAAGGTCGAAGACCAAACAGGTGGCTGCGTGGATGCGCTGCCTGACACCACCCGAATTGCGGTTTTTCGCATCTGCCAAGAAGCCATCAACAATGCCGTGCGCCATTCCGGGGCAAGCTATATCTCGGCCCTGGCGTTTAAGAATGCCGATGGGGATCTGACGATCGAGATTACCGACAATGGCCAGTTTCAGGTCAAAACACACAAAACCGGCAGTGGTCTGGCGCATATGAAAACGCGGGCCCAGCTGATTGGCGCGACGTTTGACCATAATACCGAGAACGGCACACGCGTCACCGTCACATTGCCCAACTCAACACAAGAAGCCGAAAGCGCCGAACATGAAGATATTGCTGGTTGAAGACGACAAAATGCACGCCGATTTCCTCAAGGAAATTGTCGAAAATGCCCTGCCGGAGCTTAATGAAATCCTGATTGCGCGCGACGGTAAAGAGGCCGAAATTCTGGCCCGCCAGCACGAAACCAAGGCGATTGTCATGGATTTGCGCATGAAGGAACATAATGGCATTGATGCCGCGCGCACCATCTGGGCGGCCCGGCCCGACACCCGTATTTTGTTTTGGTCAAACTATTCGGACGAGGCCTATCTCCGCGGGATTGCCCATATCGTCCCGCATCAGGCGGCCTATGGCTATGTGCTTAAAACCGCGACACAGGACCGTATGCATCTCGCCCTGCGATCAGTCTTGATCGAAGGCCAAATTGTTGTCGACCGCGAAGTGCATCAAATCCAAAACCAACAAATGCGGTCGCGCAACACCCTGACCGAATTTGAATATATTATCTTGATTGATATCGCCCTTGGCCTGCCCGACAAGGCCATCGCAACGCGTCGCAAACTATCGCTTCGCACCGTGCAAAACCGCCTGCTGTCGCTCTATAGCAAGCTGGATGTCGAGGCCCTTGATCAAAACGAACAGGGCATTGCACTCAATAAACGCGCCCGTGCGGTTTCAAGCGCAATAGCGCGCAAAATTATCAACCGCGAAGGATTGGTGGCCGCGGAAAAAGAACTGCGCAGTTGGCTTAATCAGGCGTAATCACGGGCATCCCATCTGCCACCTTCCTGCGCGATCTTTGACGATTGGCACTGGCGGTGCCGATGTTTCGGACACCCGCCAAGCATCTTAATCGGTCTAAGCCACCTCAAACCGGATCGGCTGCGCCCCTTCCCACAGCGTCATCTTGCCGAGCTTTTCCAGATCATCAAGATTGCTGGTCACGGTGATGAAATGGTTGCCGGCAAGCTGGCCGACTTTGGACGCGAAATGTACCCCGCCATAGGCCAGCAGGATTTCGGTTTCGCTGATGCCACCGGGATACAGGATGATTTGCCCCGGTGCGGGATAGCTGGTGTGGTTTTCATAGCCAACGCCAAACTGATAATCACCAAGCGGCATCCAAACACCTTCGCCGCTCCATCGGACATGGACGGCTTTGCTTTCAAATGGCATGCGATCCATAAACGCCTTGCAGGTTTCCGGCGCCTTTTGGGTTTCAAGCACGCCGTCAAAACTGAACGGGCCAGCGGTGATTTTAATCTTGGTCATTGTTAGTCCTATGAAAAACTTACGAAATAAGCGTCATCCAGCCCAATGCCAGTCCCAGACTGATCACTGTAATCGGGATGCCAAGCCGGGCATAATCGGCAAATGAAATCACCGTTCCGGCTTTGTGGGCCTGTTCGACCGCGATAATATTGGCAACCGATCCGACGATCAGGAAATTGCCTGACAATGTGCTAAACACCGCCAAGCCATGCAACAGTGTTTCGCTCCATTCCGGGCCCAAAGACAGCAACATCATCACCAACGGCACATTGCCAATCGTGTTCGATCCCAAAAGCGACACGCCCGCCAACACCGCAGGATGATTGATCTGCACAGAAACCAAAACATCATGAAACAGCTTTGCCAGCACCTCATCCTGCGACATGGCGCCGGTTACAATAAACAACCCGACAAACAGCGCCAGTAAATGCCAGTCGACCCGGCCCAAAACCTGATCCGTGGTCAAACGGCGACTTAACAGCAGTACCGCCACCACCAAAAGCGACCAAAGTGCTCGGTCTTCGACAAAGATGAAAATGCCAATCACCGCAACGGTCGCGATCAGGGCCTTAATGAGAATCGGTTTATCAATCGTTGAGGCAGGCTCAGACGCGGATGTTAACGCTGACGCCGAGATTGATGCTGAGGCGGCAGCCCCGCCCTGCGCCATGTTCGTTACCACACCCGCCCGCATCATAGGGCTTTTGACGATCACGCCGTAAACCACGCCCAATGCGATGATGGCGGGCACACCGCACACCAAAAGGAACCCGGCGAAATCAAGATGGCCAAATTCGGCAATCATCAAATTCTGTGGATTGCCAATCAGGGTCGCGGCCGATCCGGCATTGGCCGCACAGGCCGCGGCAATCACAAACGGTTTTGGATCAAGTCCGCGCGCCAATACCCCGGAAATCAAAATCGGTGTCACCGCCCACACCACGACGTCATTGGTCATCACCGCCGACAGCACGCCACAAACCGCGATCACCCCGGCCAATAAACCACGCGGCCCGCCGCCAAGATGGGTGATGCGATGGCCAATCCAGTCAAAGAACCCGCTGGCGGCATATTGCGAGGACAACACCATCAAAGTCAGCAAAACCGAAAGGGTGGCAAAATCGATTGCCCCCAATGCACCGTCGCCGGTAATCGCCCCGCTGAGCAAAAGGGTTACGGCCCCAATCACGGCAATGCCGGTACGGTTAATCGCAAGCCCTGGCCAACGCCCCAGCGCCATGCCGATATACACCCCGATAAAGACGACTGCGATCAGCCAGTTCATGCAATTTTCCCTAAATGACCACGGCGATGCGCGCGGCTTTTGTTATGGCTACCGTGCGGATTTAAGCCGGTCAATTGGCTTTGCATTCATGCACAAATTGCAATGCCCCATACCAAAATACGTTGGGTCGGCGTGCGACGTGCCAAAACACGGCCATTCGAGCCACTTTTTGCGTTGCGGCATCGGTTCTTCGTCGATCCTGCGATTGTTTCATGACAAATCGGGTGAAAATTTCACTTGCGCAAAGGTTAGAACGGGCGTAAATCGCGACTTGCCCAAAGTCGCACGTGCCTGTGGTGGTCCCGCTCGGAGAACCCTGTAGGACTTACTTAAAGCAACGACGGTGTAGGGCTTTTTTGGTCTCAGGTGGCTGTCCAAATCCACCGACACTAAAGAGGCACACCATCATTGCCCACGTGCGGACGGGAAATCCCGATCCATAGCGAGGCAGACTTCGCAAGTTCCGGTAGGCACCGGAACTTATCAGCATGCAGGTAGTCCGCGTTTTGCGCCTCCACCGCGCCTTAACGCATCAGGTGTCTGCAGCTGCCATATTGTGGAATGGGAGAACGCCCCAATGGCAACGCAGCGTATTATTGATTTTTTGGCGCAGAACCGACCAGAAGGCCCGTGCCTTGTTGTCGATCTTGACGTTATTCAGCGCAATTACGAAACCTTTACCCGTGCCCTGCCTGACTCACGCATTTTCTATGCGGTCAAAGCAAACCCGGCACCCGAAGTTTTAAGCCTTCTTGCCAATCTTGGCAGCAATTTTGACACCGCGTCTGTCGCCGAAATCGAAATGGCGATGACCGCAGGTGCGTCGGCTGAACGCATTTCATTTGGTAATACCATCAAAAAAGAACGCGACATTGCACGCGCCTATCAACTGGGTGTGCGTCTGTTTGCAGTTGATTGCGTCGAAGAAGTCGAAAAAATCGCCCGCGTTGCCCCGGCATCGCGCGTGTTCTGCCGCATTCTGACCAATGGCGAAGGTGCCGAATGGCCGCTGTCGCGCAAATTTGGCTGCGCACCGGACATGGCGCTTGAGGTGCTTGAACATGCCCATCACATGGGCCTTGATGCGTATGGCGTATCGTTCCATGTCGGATCGCAGCAATGCAACCTTGATGCCTGGGACACCGCCCTTGCCGAAGCATCGATGATTTTCCGCACCTTGGCCGATAAGGGCATTGTTCTGCGCATGGTCAATATGGGGGGCGGATTCCCGACCCGCTATCTGCGCGACATCCCAAAAACCGAGGCCTATGGCACCGCGATTGTCGATGCCCTTCACACCCATTTTGGCAATCATATGCCCGAAACCATCATCGAACCGGGCCGTGGCATGGTTGGCGATGCGGGCGTGATCAAAGCCGAAGTGGTTCTGATTTCACGCAAACATGCCGATGATCCGGTGCGTTGGGTTTACCTTGATATCGGTAAATTCGGCGGCCTTGCCGAAACCATGGACGAAGCCATTCGCTATCCGATCACGACCATCCATGATGGTGGCGATGTTGCCCCGTGCGTTTTGGCCGGTCCGACCTGTGATTCCGCCGATGTGATGTATGAAAAGAAACCCTATGACTTGCCGATTGCCTTGACCATCGGTGACGAGGTCCTGATTGAGGCCACTGGCGCATACACCACCACCTATGCATCGGTTGCGTTTAACGGCTTTGCGCCGTTGGCGTCCTATATTATCTGACCCCTTTTTGGGAACGATAGGACAATGATCACGATTGATCGCGAAGGGCAGTTTGACCACGTCGCACGTGAAATGCTGCTGGATCGCGTCATGGGCCCGGCCCGTTTTACCAAATCGTCCGAAGTCCTCCGGCGCAATCGGCGCCCGGCGGATGGGCTGGCCTTTGTTGCCTTTGACGGCAACCACATGATCGGCACGGTTCGGTTATGGAATGTCACGGCGGGCAACGGAGGATCTGCGCTGTTGCTGGGGCCGCTTGCGGTTGAAAAAACCTATAACGGGTCGGGTGTTGGGGCCGGTTTGATGCATGCGGCGCTCAATGCGGCGCAAACGTCGGGCCACACATCCGTCCTTTTGGTCGGTGACCCGGATTATTACGCCCGGTTCGGCTTTACCGCCGATCCGGCCAACGGTCTTTTGATGCCCGGCCACTTTGACCGCCACCGGTTTCTTGGCATCAATATTGGCAATGGTGATGCCCTTACCGGCGCAACCGGCCTTTTGGTTGCCAGTGGTGCGATGGCCCATTAAGCCCCATCGCAATCACCCAAATCAAAAAGCCCCGTAGCAGTGCTGCGGGGCTTTTGTTTCTTGCATGTAATTTTGCCTAGCTTTGCCAATTCGACGCAATAACGACCTGAAGGTTGTTATAATCAGCACTCGTTTGATCAATGCTATCTGTGCTGACATCCTCTACACCAAACACAGACATGGCATCGACAAGCGATTGAACATTGCCGCCAGCCAAAGACGCCCCATTACCCAATTCAATATGATCAACTTGATGTTGACCTGTCCCATCAAACCAGTCGGCAACGGTCAGGCGATCATCAGATCCTAAAAGCTGAACAACAAGGTCATCATTTTCTTTGAACAGCCATATGTCTTCCGCCTCAAGACCGGACTTGATTTCGATAACATCGTCATGATCCGCATCAGTAATTTGATCTGCACCATCATCAACACCGAACACAAAAGTATCGGCACCCTCACCGCCAGAGAGCAAATCATCCCCGCCTGAGCCTGTCAAAGTATCCGACAAACCACCTCCAGAGATTACATCATTCCCCGAAGTCCCTTCCTCCGTCACACTCCCCTCTAAGGAGGCGTTCGCGATCCAATCGACGGACTGCTCTTCGCCCTCACTGGGAACAAACGTTACCTCGCCTATCGTAGTTCCTCCCAAAGCCAAGTAAGCATTCACGGTTATTGGTTTACTGATGTCAGAAACATATTCAGAAGTGTAAAGGATATTGCCATTCTGCTTGTAAACGACAGCCCCTGTTTCCAAACGTTCGACACTGAGAACATCCCCAAACTCATAGGCACCTACGATACGGTCAGGGATACCGTAATAGGTACCCTCATCTACAGCAGCAAGCTGGTTAAGCGGCGGGTTATGTAGAACTCTGAAACCGTAATTAAACATATCATTGGTTATCTCGGCGTCTGAAAAACCGATCATCATAGGCGAATCTGTAACAACGAAAGTTAAAGCACCTGCCCCATTAAAAGTCTGAGATGAAGATACAGTTTCCCACTCATCCACTACCGACGTCTTTGTCAGATCGCCCGTTACAATACCAACCGACACATCCATGATTGCCGTCTGGCTTAGTCCATGCTCATCGGTTACTCGATAGCTAAAGCTGTCTTCTCCGGCATAGCCCTCATTCGCCGTAAAGCTGTATGTGCCATCCGCATTAATCGTCACACTGCCATTCGCAGGGCCGTCGACAAGCTCAAAGTTCAGCCCGTCGCCATCAACGTCAAGCCCATGAAGCTTATGCTCAACCGTGCCTGCCTCAGACAGCACGATACGGCCCCCTTCAGCACTCGGACCATGGTAGCTCTCATCAACTGTGTAAGTCCCATCCGCAAAGACAAGCTCTTCAACGCCGCTGACTATATCTGAACCGTCATCGCCATCTGATGCATTAAGGTCACGTACCGTAAGAGAACCGTCGCCATTATCCTCAATCGCATAGTCGGATAGATTACCCGAAAAGACCGCTTGGTCATCACCATTCCCGCCAAGCAGAGTATCATTTCCTGCCCCACTTTTGAGGATGTCATCTCCCGCCCCTGCATTTAAGGTTGACGATCGAGTACCGGCTTCCAATACATCATTGCCTTGCGTTCCATCCAACACAGGAGTGCCAGACACGGTAACATTGGCGTCCGGCACCCAATTAATTTGAGAGGGCTCGCTATCTCCTATCGCTAGTGTCACATCGCCAACCGTCGCTCCTTCCTGATAAAAAGATGCATCGACAAATAGCGGCGCCTCGGTATCGGAAAGCACCTGGCTGGTATAGAATATTTCACCATTTTTGCTGTACGTGACATTACCGCTTTCGTTGCGACCAACCGAAAGAATATCCCCCGTTTCGTAGCGACCAACCGCGCCCACACCAAACCCATTCTCACAGACACGAAGTAAACCGTTCGGCAGAAGATAAAGTCCATATTCAATTGAGGTATAACTAGCATCGCCAACTGACGAAGACAGGCCGATGATGACATCACTATCCGTTTCTGTCGCAACGACACTTAGAATACCTGCGCCGACAAAGTTCTCAGTTGAAGACGCTCCTGCATTCCAAGCCGATCCGCCTCCGGTTTTAGTTAGAGTATCGCCGAGATCGCTATAATTCCCGACATCCACCGAGACCATACCTTCACGACTTAGCCCATGTTCGTCGGTCACCCGATAGGTGAAACTATCTTCCCCAACGTAACCTTCATTTGCAGTAAAGCTATATGTTCCATCTGCGTTTATCGTCACACTGCCGTTCGCAGGACCATCGACAAGCTCGAAGCTTAGCGCATCACCATCAACGTCAACACCGTGCAGCTTATGCTCAACGGTACCGGCTTTAGTAAGCACGATGCGACCTCCCGCAGCGGTAGGTCCGTGGTTGCTCTCGTCAACTGTGTAAGTCCCATCCGCAAAAACAAGCTCTTCAACACTGTTGACGACATCTGAACCGTCATCACCATCAGACGCGTTAAGGTCCCGAATTGTCAGAGAACCGTCGCCATTATCCTCAATCGCATAATCAGACAAAATACCGGAGAAAACAGCCTGATCATAACCTTCTCCACCGTCGATCATGTCATCTCCGCCGAGGCCTTTTAGAAGATCATCGCCCGAAGCACCTCTCAAAGTGTCCTCCAAAGCCGTTCCCTCGAGAACATCGTTGCCTTGGGTTCCGTCAATATCTGCATAGTCGGTTGAACTATCGTCACCCAGGGGATCGATAGCTACGTTGTCATCTGCCACCCAACTGACAGGTATTTCGGGACTGTCATCGACACTAAGTGTCACCTCACCAATCGTCGTGCCTGTATTATTGATTGAGACATCGGCGAAAAGTGGAATAGTTGGATCTGCAAGAACGGTACTGGTGTAAAAGACAGTACCATTCTTGCTGTACCTCACTATTCCCTCAGCATCGCGTTCAACAGAAAAAACATCGCCTGTCTGATAGTAACCTCCAAGCCCACCTAAATAGGCGCCGCTCTCGTATAAGTGCAGAACACCGTCCCCACCGGGATAAAGCGCGTATTCAATTGAGGCATAGCTCGAATCTTTAGCCGAAGAAGAAAGCCCAACCATTCGATTGGAGTCTGTCTCAGTAGCGACGAGATATAACGAACCAGCTCCGACAAAGCTTTCTGAAGAATATGCACCGGCATTCCAATCTGTACCGCCCGAAGTTCTGCGCAATTGACCTATCTGCCCGGCTCCGTCTGTCTGGAGAGCATCCCCCAAGTCAGCAATGATTGCGTCAATTCCATACACACCGATCCGGACCGACATCATAGCTTCTCGACTCAACCCATGTTCGTCGGTCACACGATAGGTAAAACTATCTTCCCCAACGTAACCTTCATTTGCAGTGAAGCTATATGTTCCATCCGCATTTATCGTCACACTGCCGTTCGCAGGACCATCGACAAGCTCGAAGCTCAGCGCATCACCATCAACGTCAATACCGTGAAGCTTATGCTCAACGGTACCGGCTGCAGAAAGAACGATACGACCACCATAAACATCTGGGCGATTGTCAACCTCGATGGAAGCGACCGCAGAAGATGTCCCTCCTTGGCCATCGCTGATCTCATAGGTAAAGCTGTCAGTACCGTTAAAACCTTCTGGTGCTTTATAGCTGAAACTGCCATCCGCGTTGACTTCTACTGTAACACCCTGTGCCGTAACGTAGGAGGATGACGTCACCGCTATCGCGTCACCATCAACATCACTGTCATTCGCCAAAAGATTGAATATGTTCGTGCCGTTGACCTCAACAACAAAGCTGTCATTCTCTGCAACCGGCGCATCGTTGACCGAGGCAATATCAATGGTGACAATGCCGCTATCTTCGAACTCCCCATCCGATGCCACAAAGCTAATTTCGACGTTATCACCATGGAAATCAGTTGCGGGCAAGAATGTCCAGCTGCCATCGCCGTTATCCATAATTACGCCAAATTGCGGATCGACCGAAACCGATGTAATGCTTAACGGGTCACCATCGACATCACTACTATTGCTCAAAAGCTCTTGGGCAGTGAATGTCCGGCTGGTATCTTCGTTAATCGACCCAAAATCGACATCGCCAACGACGGGCGCATCATTGGTCCCCTGAACTGTGACATCAAATGTGGACTGAGATACGCCACCGTGGCCATCACTAATGGTATAAGTGAAGCTTTCAACCACAATTTGCCCTGTTGAAAGCGCCTGTACCGCGGCACTGGCGTTATCAATTTGGTACACGTAGGTGCCATCGGAATTTAACAGAAGGCTGCCATATGTTCCGACGATCGCCTGCCCGATAAGCTGCGCTTCGCCGTTTACTGAAACAACCTGCAGCGTATCGCTATCGGCGTCCGTGTCATTATCAAGAACATTACCTGTCACCGGGGCTGTCGTGACATCTTCGGTGACTGTCACGACATCAGCTACGGCTGCTGGCGCATCGTTACGTCCCTCAATCGTTACAGTCGCAGATGCCCCAACAGAAACCCTGCTATCCGAAACCCAATAATCGACGTCAATGGTAACGCTCTCGCCATCGGCAAGATCATTAAACTGGCCAGGGTCTAAAACAAAAGCCCCCGTTTGAGGATCAATAGAATAATTCAGCGCACGGCCGTCAGATACGTTCACAACGACATTCTCAACACTCAATGCATCGCCATCAACATCTGATGCATTTGAAAGGAGATCGACTGTGACAGTCGCTTGGTCTTCGTCACCACCCGCAACAACAACGCCATTAATTACTGGCGCATCATTTGTACCCTTCAGTGTGACATCTACAGTTGTCGTCGTCACCCCGCCATGGCCATCATCAATGCTGACATCAAAACTCTCGACCACCGTTTCGCCTTCTGCAAGACTATCCAGTGCGCCGTCAGAAACGACATAGTTCCATTCTATGATGCCCGTGTTACCGCCTATCGAGTCCCGGACTAGCGTTGCTGTCAGAGCGCCCTTATAGCCAGAAGGCGAGGCAACCGAAACAGTGTGACTGTCACTCAGATCAAGATCAGAAAATTCGATAGTACCTTCTGCAGTATGTTCGGTCACTCCCTCGCTAAGATCGCCCTCGGCAAGTTCGCTTATGAAGGCGCCGGACGGCGACGCCGAAATCTCGGGCGCATCATTGGTCCCGGTCAGAGTAACATCAACAGTTGTTATCGCTACTCCACCATGACCGTCATCAATGCTGATTTCAAAGCTCTCCACCAGCGTTTCGCCTTTGGCAAGCTGCTCCAGTGCACCGTCAGAAACGCTATAGTTCCACTCAACAACGCCTGTATTACCGTCCGTCGCAGCTTGCGCAAGTGTTGCGGTCAGTACGCCCTTTTGGCCTGAAGGTGCGGTAACCGAAACAGTGTGATCATCACTCAGATCAAGATCAGAAAATTCGACGGTTCCATCTGCTGTGTGCTCTGTCGTTCCTTCAGCCGCATCACCATCGGCAAGCTCACTTATAACGGCACCTGGCGATGACACCAAAATCTCTGGCGCATCATTTTTACCAGTTATCGTAACGGTTACTTCTTTAGAGACCTCCGACCCTTCGTTATCGGCAAGGACCATCACATAGGTTTCTGTAATGCTTTCTCCTACCCCTAAATACTCAATCGCAGCATCATTTACGTAATACTGCCAAAGTGCAGTTCCACTTCCATCACCGTTTGCCGGATCTAAAACAAAAGCCGTAAATGTTCCCAGAGATGAAGCAGGCTCTATAACCGAAATGCTGTGGGAGTGCTCTATGACTGTATCAGAAAATGAAATCCCTCCATAAGCCCCATGTGTGTTTTGCGCTTCTCCTGGAGCTCCATCTACCAATTCGTTAATCGTTCCAACATCTACGCCAGCGCCCCAAGCCGCCGTCGCATCCCCGGCGCCAGTTAAAGTGATATCGACAGTTGTCGTCGTAACCCCACCATGGCCGTCATCAATACTGACTTCAAAGGTTTCGACCAGCGTTTCGCCTTCAGAAAGGTCATCCAGTGCACCGTCAGAAACGACATAGTTCCACTCAATGACACCGGTGCCGTTGGCGGCCAGCGTTGCTGTCAAAATACCCCTATGGTCAGAAGGCGTCTCAACCGACACAGTGTGATCGTCACTCAGATCAAGATCAGAGAATTCGACAGTCCCGCCAGCGGCATGCTCAGTCGCTCCCTCGCCCGCGTCGCCATCGGCAAGTTCGCTGATCATGGCGCCGGGCGACGAAACCACAATCTCTGGCGCATCGTTTTTCCCGGTTATTGTGACGGTGACCTCCTTGGATATCTCCGCGCCATTGTCATCGGTAAGAACCATCACATAAGTTTCGGTGATACTTTCTCCGGCCCCTAAATACTCAATCGCAGCGTCGTTAACGTGATATTGCCAAAGTGCACTTCCATTTCCATCACCGTTTGCCGGATCTAGAATAAAAGCGGTAAATGTTCCCAGAGATGAAGTCGGCTCAACAAACGAAAGGCTGTGCGAATGCTCCAGAACCGTATCATCAAATGAAATCACCCCAGCAGACGCATGAGTATTTTGTGTTTCCCCCGCGGCACCATCTGCGAGTTCGTTAATCTTACCGGTATCAGAACCAGCCCCCCAAACCGCAGTTGCATCGATGTTATCGTTCTGTTGATCTGCCATGACAGTCCCCCCTGAAGCGCCACTAATTTATGAATGCAAGTTGCAACACCCCAAACGGAAGCCGCTACCTATCTGAATTTAATGGACATTATTAATACGAACATTGCGAAGTATGTCACGCATTAAACAGCCATCGCACACTTTAAAGTTTAGTGATACATTTTGATAAAATTAAAAAGATAGCTATAATTAACAGTTTTCAACCAATTTTTTGCTTGTATTCAGACGGGTACAAACAAACGCTCCAGATCGCAAAAGCCCCGCAGCAGTGCTGCGGGGCTTTTGCGTTGTCATTGATGGGCGTCACAGCGTTCGCTAGCTTGTGCAGCGATTGTGCGACAACCACCCGATAAAGACGCCGTCTTTTTCAAGACGCTCGTGTTTAAAGCATTCACCGCTTGGATAGGCACCATTGGCCGGGGTGAAGCGAACGGTGTTTTCGCCCGGCAAAATGTTTGTCGTCGCCTCGACCATTTCGGTATGGGCTGTGCCCATGCCATCTGTCGGGGCAAGGCAATCATAGCGCCCGCCGGTGCCATTGATTGTGCGGACTTTGACCATGCCGTGATCGGTCGGCGCTGCTTTGAGGACAGATGTAAAATCACCGGTATTTTCCGCCAGACAGACCGTGATCGCAGGCCAGATATCATCAAAGTCCCGCGTCCAAACGTCGCCGTTTGCGACCTTTAGGTCCCCGGTTGTTACCAACGGAAAATCGCCCGGTGCCAAGGCCAGCGAAATTGGATCGGCTGATACCGCACACCGGGTCGAACCCATCGGGGTTTTCAAGGTGAGTTCTTGGCCTTTGCCACGCAAATCATATTGATCATTGGCGTATTGATAGCCCGATGCCGTGCGTTTTTGCTTTAACACCATCGGTTCGCGGCCCAAAAACTCGACAACAGCCGTATCGGCCTGCGCATCAAAGCGTACCGAAAACCGCCCCTTGTCTTCGCAAACAAAAACCTGCGGCCCGGCAAGGGGCATTGCGCTGTTTTCACTCAGCTTGGCGTCGATACGCGAAAGGGCCACCTTGCTTTGTGCCAGTGCGGCGCTGATTTCATGCTCGTCGGCTTCGCTCGGTTGGCCGTTGACGGTTTTGCTGCCTTCGGAAAAACGCCCCATGGCAAAATCAAGTTCAACCCGATAGCGCAGAACGTTTTGCGGCGATGTGCCACCAAAATTGGTGCGTTCAGCCTGTTCGACAAAGCGCAGAAGCTTGCCATTGCGATAATAGAATTTCACATCCGCCTTGCCATAGTCGCCAAGATCACGGTGTTCTTTGACAAAGACCGGCTCGTCATCGGTGGTGACATAGGCCTTGTATTTGACCTTGTTATCGCCGTCGCGATATTGGCCCGGAATCATGCGCAAATCGCCAAGGCGGCGTTCAATCGCCGCAACATCGCGGGACACGTCCGATCCATCGGATTTGCGTGCGCCATCGGACATCGGACGCGCCACGGGCTTGACCAGAATATCGACATTGCTTGGCGCATTTTTGGTAATGACCGGATAGGCCTGATCACTGCGAAAAACGCGATCGCCATTCTGATTGATAATCGATGCTTCGATCACATAGGTGTGGTTTGCCTCGATCTTGGCGGGATCATAAGGCAGGCTAAAGGACATTGGCGGGCTAGCGACCTGTGTTGTCAGGGACGCGATTACCGTTGCCGGTGCATCGGCGCGCGAAACATCCAAAATCCGTAAAACCAGATCGTTGCTGTCAGGTGCCAACGCAATGCGTTCGCGGTAGGTTACCGTGCCGGTAACCTTGGTCGTATTAGATTGCAGGATCGCACATCCCGCCATTAGCATAACCATGCCAATGGCGCAGATCGTCCGAACCGATCCCCATAGAGAAGAAAATCGTGTCATTAAGGCCCCGGTTTGCTCGTATTTTAAGGCGACGTTTATGGTACGTCTGTTGATCGTGCCGCCAAATATACCTGAAACCAAGGCCAAAAATAGGCAAAACCGCAATCAGATGGCGATCTTATTCATCCTTTTGCCGTCTTGGCCAAACAAATGCCATGCATTGGCATCCGCATTGGTCAAAGACAGCTGATCGCCAATCGATACCCGCACAATCCCGGCAAGCCGAACATTGATGTCAATCTGATCGGGCGCGCCGATGCCGCAATGAAGCTGCACAAAGGTATCTGAGCCCAAATGTTCAACCGACAGAACCGTGCCCGTAAGCGCCGCGTCCGCCGCGCTATCGCATAAAACCAGATGTTCGGGCCGTGCACCAACCGTCACCGATTGGTTTGGCGCACAGCCATCATCGATCAAAACCGCCTGCCCGGTCGGCATGATGACACGACCAGCATCATCGGTTTGCGCTGGCCAGAAGTTCATTTTCGGCGATCCGATAAAGCCCGCCACAAACTGATTTACCGGGGCCAAATACAAATCCAGTGGCGATCCAACCTGTTCGACAATGCCATCACGCAGAACGACGATCCGATCCGCCATGGTCATGGCTTCGACCTGATCATGGGTGACGTAAATCATGGTGGCGGACAATTGCCGGTGCAGGCGGGCCAGTTCCATGCGCATATCAACGCGAAGGGCGGCATCAAGGTTCGATAACGGTTCATCAAGCAAAATGATCTTGGGATCACGGGCCAAAGCCCGGCCAATCGCCACACGTTGGCGTTGCCCACCCGAAAGCTGTTTTGGGGTGCGATCAAACAGTGGCAAAAGCTGCAACACTTCGCCGATTTCGCGGATTTTGGTTGCGATATCGGCCTTTGACCATCCCGCCATTTTAAGGGGGAAACCAATATTTTCCGCCACCGTCATATGCGGATAAAGCGCATAGGATTGAAACACCATGGCAATATCGCGATCCGATGCTGGCAGGGGATCAACCCGCTTATCGCCGAGATGAATTTCACCGGCTGTGATTTCTTCAAGCCCGGAGATCATGCGCAACAGCGTTGATTTGCCACAGCCCGATGGCCCGACAAACACAACCAATTCGCCGTCTTCGACCTTAAGATCAACACCCTTGATGATGTTGGCCTCGCCAAATGCCTTGGTCACGTTAAACAAAGATACCGATGACATTTTAGCTGTTCTCCACTTGGTCGAAGGTTTGCGTATGCATTTGTACTGGCGTGTTTTTGCCACCGGCCAAGGTGGCGGCAACATCGGTGCGAAGATCGGAAAGTTCGGGATATCGGCGCGGTTGGCTTGCGATCGCCTTTCCGGCGACGTCAATTCCAGCCCGAAGGGCGTTTTCAAGATCGGCATTTTGTTGCAACGCCATCAAGAACCCGGCGTTAAAGCAATCGCCCGCCCCGACCGTATCGACAACATCCACATGTTCGGGCACCGGTACATGGGTGATTGCGCCATGGGAAAAGGCCGTCGCACCAGACGCACCGCGTTTAATCACAATGATCGCATCGTCATGCAGCTTGTCGGCAATCCTGGCCAATGCCCCATCGACATCACCGTCGAAATCGGCAACCGAAATGCCAAGAATGCCCGCGGCCTCTGCATCATTGATCAACAGCACATCCACATGTCCAAGCCAGCTTTCAAGATGGGCTTGGACCGCGTTGCTCCAGCCGCCGGTGGGCCATGCGGTATCAAGGGCGACAATCGCGCCAGCTTGGCGCAGTTCGGCCAGGATATCGGCGCAATCAGGCAAAAGACGCGGCATCAGGAAAGACCCAACCACCAGCGCAATCGCCCCATCAAGCTTAATCCCGCGCAGCATCGCGCGCACCATATCGGCATCAAAGACCGAGCTGTGGCCTTCGTTTGACAGGAAGGTACGTTCTTTGTCCGCATGGGTCATACCGATGGTAACGGAAGTAACGGTCTGGCTTCTGTGCCAGTGATCGGCCAAGGCACCGAACTGACCTTGCAGCCAATCGCCCATGGCATCATCACCGACATTGACCACCATATGCTGGTGCGCACCAAGCGCTTTAAGGGCGGCACCAAAATTGCCAAGGCCACCGCCCACCCGCATTTCATAATCGGGATAAACCGTTTCTGTGCCCGGATCGGGCCAATGGGTAACCGGGCCCATCAATTGATCGACATTGATCGTGCCAATCGAAATGATCGGGCGTTGCGGGTTGGGGCGCAGGCCGGATTTGAATTTCAACACGGTGCTCATCCCTTGACACTCCCGCTGGCAAGCCCGGAAACAAGGGTCTTTTGCATAAAGAACGCCAACACAACGGGCGGCACGGCGGCCAAAATACCGGCTGCTGAAATCAGGCCGTAATCGGCAACGCGTCCAGCCGCCAGATCGGCAATGGCAACGGTGATGGTTTTGGCCCGGATGTCATTGGTAAATAACAGGCCATAGAAAAACTCGTCCCACGCCAAAAGCACCGCCATCATGATCGCAGCCCCAAGCGCCGGACGGGCAATTGGCAAAATTACATACCAAATCGCCTGCAACCGGTTGGCGCCATCAATAATTGGCGCTTCGTCAAGGTCGCCGGGAATGGTGTCGAAGTTGCTTTTTAAAAGCCACGTCGTAAACGGCAACAGGATCGAACAATAAACAATGATCAGCGCGAAATGCGTGTTAAGCAATCCAAGCGCGCTCATCACCGTGTAAAGCGGCAAGACAATCGCGACCGGCGGCAACATAAAGATCGCAATCACCGCAAACAGCAGGTTCTTGCGCCGTGGGCCGGGCAAACGTGAAAAGCTGTAGGCCCCTGGGATGGCCGCCGCAATCGAAACGGCAGTCGCGGCAAAGGCAATGATGATGCTGTTGCGAATGCCATACAGGAAACTGGCCGACGGGCTGTTTTCGGCATAGACCAGCAGGCTTTTGTAATTCTCAAGTGTCGGCGCATCGGGCCACCATTGCAGCGGCAAGGTGGTCAGGTGGGTGGATGAACTGATGCTCATGATAAACAGCCACAAGACCGGCACGGCAATCACGAGTGCGAGCAAAGCCGCGCCCACATAAATAAAGATTTTCTTGGTCAGAGACGGCTGCATGATCAGACCTCTCCCTGTTTGCGGATCAGATACATGTAGCCTGCGATCAGGCAGGAACTGATCAAGACAACGATCAAGGCATATGACGCACCCGACCCAACGCGCATATAGGCAAATGCTTCTTGATAGACATAAAAACTGACGGTTTTTGTGCTGCTGGCCGGGCCACCGCGCGTCATGACATAGATGATGTCAAACACCTTAAAGGCCTCGATCGTGCGCAAAACAAGCGCCACACTGAGCGGCCCCATAATGGCGGGCAAGGTGATGCGCCAAAAACGGTTCCACACACCAGCCCCATCCAAAGTGGCGGCCTCATACAAATCTTTGGGAACGGTTTGAAGGGCGGCCAGTGCAATCAGGGCCACCAACGGGAAGTTTTTCCACACATCGGCCAAGATCACCATATCAAGTGCGCTTGCCGGGTCCCCCAGCCATGAGCGATAAGCATCCAGCATGCCGATCTGCACTAAAAGCGCATTCAAGGCGCCAAAATCGGGGTTATAAACCAGCCGCCACATCATGGCATTCACCACGGTCGGCAAGGCCAGTGGCAAAATCAGCATGGCGCGCAAAACGGTACGCCCGGCAAAGGCTTCGTTCAGCAAAAGTGCGACCAGAACACCAATCACCATTTCCGCCCCGACCGAAATCACCGCGAAATATGTGGTGTGCCAGATCGCCTCAAGGAACTTGCCCGACGACAAGGCACGAACATAGTTATCCAACCCGACCCAAACACTTGTCAGATCGGGCGCGATCAGTTTGGCACCGGTCAGGCTGTAATAAATTGTTTTGATCAACGGGTATCCGCTGACACCTAGGATGATCACAATCATCGGGGTCAGCAAAAGCCACGCCGTCACCGTTTTACGCTGGGAAATCATAGCGGTGCACTTGGCTCCGGTAGTGGGGTCAGGACATGCGACATCGGGTGGAAAACGCAGGGGAAATCGCGAAAAGATCACCGAAAAATCACAGCGTCCTGACCCTAGCTCAAAAGGACTTGGGGCCGTTCGTTTTACCGTACGGCCCCAAGAACGCTTTGGTCGTTACTGCATGTCCGAAATGGTTTCGGCGGCTTCATCCAGTGCTTCTTTGGGCGTGCTTGCACCCAGCATCGCATTCTGCAGGGCTTCTTGCAGGGCAGCGGATGCTTCCTGATAGGATGCCATGGTCGGGCGCGGTGCCATTACGGCAAGGCTGGTTTTGGCCGCTTCGACAAACGGTTCCTGACCTTTGATCACGTCCGGGTTGGAATAGGATGCTTCCCAGACCGGCAGGCTCAGCTTGGCAAATTTGTCCTGAACTTTTTCAGATGTCAGGAACTCGATATATTTCCAAGCTTCTTCCTTGTGATCACTTTTGGTCGGGATCCCAAGCCCCATCGAACCATTTACAGCCGATGCTTTGGAAACGCCGTCCGTACCTGGTGCGGGTGCAATACCAACATTGCCGGCAACCTGGCTTTCGGCCGGGTCATTGGCAAGGTTATACATATAGCCCCAGTTCAGCGCGAACGCGGCCTGCCCGCTTGAGAATACACGACGTACGTCTTCTTCAAGATATTCGCGGGAATTTGGATTGGTCAGCCCGTCATCAAGGGTGCTGACCATATATTCAAGCGCGTCTAAACCGCCCCCCGAATTAAAGGCCGGTTTGCCATCGGCATCAAGAAACTGACCGCCCATGCCAGACAGGATGGTGGTGTAATCACAAATGGCGGCTTCGGACTGCGACCACGACCAGACCAGCGGGTATTCGACAATGCCCTTATCCTTGATCGCCTTGGCCTGTGTTTTCAGCTCTTCCCAAGTTGCGGGCGGCGCGTCAAAACCGGCTTCTTTAAGCATTTCGGTGTTATAGAACAGGAACTTGGTATCGGCGATCCACGGCATGCCATAAAACGCGCCGTCATATTTCACCGTGGTCCATGCGCCATCAAGAACGCCTGCACGGGTCTTGTCGTCAATGCGGCTGCTGACATCTTCAAGCAGCTGATACTGCGCGAATTCAGCCGGCCAAACCACGTCATACAACACAACGTCATAGCCGTTTGCGCTTTGCGACAGCACGATTTTATCGTGCAGGGCTTCGTAGGGCACCAGTTCGGCATTGACCTTAATGCCGGGATTGGCGGCCTCGAACTGGGCGGTCATGTCGCGAATGTTTTCTTCGCTATAGGCCGCTTGTGCCATGAACAGGGCATTAAGCGTAACATCGGCATGTGCCGCCCCGGACGCGGCAAGCACCCCCATGGCAACCGCACCGGTTACGATATTCTTGATATTCATAGTGCATATCTCCCTGATATCTAGGATATGTTTGATGAAACAACAGACCTGCTTCAAGGCAGGCTTTATTATTAATTCAATTTGATATAATTAATAATTCAAAATAAGATGGGCGGCAATGGTCAAGATGAAAAAACACCCTAAAAGCGTCACGGGCACCAACCTTTTGCACGCCAAGAACCACAATATGCGTGCGGTTCTTGATGCGGTACGGCGCAACGATGGCCTGTCGCGTGCCGACATTACCCGGATTACAAACCTGTCGGCCCAGACGATTTCAAATCTGGTGGCGGAGCTTGAAGACTCTGGTCTTTTGCTTGCGGGCGAACCGGTGCGCCAAAAACGCGGACAGCCCGCCCGCCCCTATCGGCTTAATCCAGACGGTGGCTATGCCATTGGGTTTCAGCTTAGCGGGACGCAATTTGATGCGGTGTTGGTGAATTTGCTTGGCGAAGAACGCCACCGCCTTAGTCGGCAGTTCAACCATCCTGACCCGCAACACGCCATCGAACTTTTGGTCGATGCGACAAACCAAATCATTACCGATGCCGGGCTGGACCCGGCGCGCAATATCGGGATTGGCATTGCCATGCCAGGCCCGGTTGGGATTGCAGGCCCCACCGGCATTGCCCCGGGATGGGAAGATTTCGATATCGCCACCGCCATGACGGAAATGGCGGGCTGCCCGGTTTTTGTGGAAAACGATGCAGATGCCGCCGCGGTATCAGAAAAGCTGTATGGCAATGCCAAGGCGCTCGATAATTTTGTCTATATCTTTATCGGCTATGGGCTTGGAGCCGGGCTGTTTATGGACGGTCATGTCATTCATGGCGCCAATGGGGCGGCGGGTGAAATTGGCCATCTTCCGGTCGAGCCGGGCGGGCGTGAATGCACCTGCGGACGCCGCGGGTGCCTTGAATGTTATGTGTCGTTGCTGGCCCTTTATGCCGAATTTGACGCAACAGAGCGCGAAAGCCTGATGAACGACACATCGCTTGGCCGACTGGCCCAGCTTTCACCATCCGATGCCCCCGTGGCACGCTGGATCAAACGTGCGGCACCACATTTGGCAACCACGCTTCAGATATTGGGCAGTATGCTTGATCCGCAGGCGGTGATCATGGGCGGTTTGCTGCCTGCGCCAATCCGCGATGCATTATTGTTGGAAATTTCCAAACTTGAACATACCGGCAACCGGACCCCGCTGGGTAAGGCATTGCCGATCCATGCCGGGGCGGGCAATACCCTTTCTGCGGCCATGGGTGCGGCAGCCTTGCCGATTTATCAGGAAATGGTGCCTGATTTTCAGAACATGCTGAAAATCCGCAGTCCGAAATCTTAAGTGCCCAAAACATAAAGCGGAAACCGGGATATGTAATCCTCATACAATTTCCCGGCTTTCCCCGGCAGGTCGCTTTTACCCGGCAAAACGTGTGCAAGGCTGGCCCGCAACGTCGGTCTGGATCGACAAAAGCGCACCTTCAAGCGGATTGCCGTTATCTTCCAACCCGACCGCGGCCGAGGTGATATAAAGCGTTTTCATATCCGGCCCGCCAAAGACGCAACTGGTTGGCTGCGTGACCGGCAATTCAATAATCCGGTCCACCGCGCCGGACGGGTTAAACCGGATCAAGCAGCCCCCACCCCACCGCGCGTTCCAGATATAGCCATCCGCATCCATCGCGGAGCCATCCATATTGCCGCGATCCTGCGGGCCAAAGAATTCACGTGGGTTGGATGGCACACCGGTTTTCATGTCAAAGTCATAGACATTGAGCGTATTTTTGATGGTATCGCCAAAGAACATCTTGGTCCCATCTGCCGACCACAACAGGGTGTTTGAAATCCCGACATAAGATTCAAACCGTGTGACATCGCCATCCGCGTTCACCCGGTTTAGCGTGCCAGTCGAAACCGTAACCGGCAAATCTTCGCCGTTGGGGCCGATATTGTTTTGCATGGTCCCGTGCCAAAACCGGCCCACCGGATCAACCCGGCTTTCATTGGATCGATTGCCCGCATGATCGGAATCCGGGGCAACAAATGGGGTCGTTTCCCCACTTTCGGCATCCAGAAATGCCAGGCCATCGGCCAAGGCCACCAACAAACCGTCATTTTCACGCGGGACAATCGCCGCAACCGGCTGATCAAACGTCCAACTGCGCGATCCGCCGTCACTCGGGCGCAGGGCATAGGCGGTTTTCCCGACAATATCGACCCAATACAGCATGCCATCCTTGGCATCCCAATGCGGGCCTTCGCCCAAGGTGCAGCGTAAATTTGGCAAGACGGTTTTTACGTCGAATTTTGCGTCGGACATGGTTTTCCCCTGATCGTTCGATGCGGTTTTCCGCTTTGTTTTATCGCCTAAAGCACATGCCCAAAGGCACGGCAACAGGATCGAATATCGCCTCCCCATATTGCTACTAGGAATGAGAATTTCTGAAAAGTCATTTTGTATGATGATTAGAATTTTGCCCCTTTTAACGCAGTGCAATCGCAACTCGGTTGCAATTACGTCACGTAATTGATAGGCATTCTCATATTGGGCGGGCTGTTTTGATTCTTCATCATAAACAGCCATATCCCATTTCCGATTTTGCGAGTTTCCAGCATATGTTCGATCTAAAAGACGTCAGCTTTCAAAGTGATGGCAAACATCCCAAGACGCTGCTTGATGACATCACGGTCAGCTTTCCGACCGGCGCATTTAGCGCGATTGTCGGCCATAACGGATCGGGTAAAAGTACGCTTTTGAAATTGCTGGCGCGTAAAAACAAACCGGCATCGGGGGATATCGCCCTTGATCACACCCCGCTGTCTGATCACGGCACACGCGATTTTGCGCGCAAGGTTGCCTATTTACCGCAGAACCCAGTTGTGCCGCCGCATTTAAGTGTGCGCGAATTGGTGGCGTTTGGCCGGTATCCTTGGCGCGGTGCGTTTGGACGATACCGGGCCGAGGATCACGCGCAAATCGATCGGGCGATGGATATGACCCACGTCACCGAATTCAAAGACCGCTTGGTCGCCAGCCTGTCAGGTGGGGAGCGCCAGCGCGTTTGGCTGTCGATGTTGTTAGCCCAAGATGCGCCGGTCTTGTTACTCGACGAACCGACATCGGCCTTGGATGTTGGCCATCAGCGCGACATTCTGCAATTGGTGGCTGATCTGAAAGACAAAATCGGCTTAACCGTGATTGCGGTGTTGCATGACATCGACATGGTCGGGCGATTTGCCGATCACATTCTGGCCCTGCGCGGCGGGCGGACCTGCTGGCAGGGGGATGCCACGCACTTCATGGACGGCGCAACATTGCGCGACATTTTCCAAACTGAAATCGACGTCATCGCAGTGCCCGGCAGCACGCGTTCCGTCAGCTATGTCAAATAGGATATAACGATGAAATCTGTGTCGATGGGCCGCATTGCGGCTGGTTTCCTGATGGCGGCAAGCACGTTAGCGGCTGGGTTTGGGGCCGCGTCCGCGCAAACCTTTACCCATGAAATGGGCAAAGCGACATTCGCGCAAACACCGACCCGTTTTGCCGCATCGAACTGGTCGCTGACCGAAAGCCTGCTGGCCCTTGGCGTTGAACCGGTCGCAATCCCCGAAGCAGATGGCTATCGCATGTGGGTGGTGGAACCCAAACTGCCCGATACCTTTGCCGATCTTGGCAATCGCCGCGAACCCAACTTAGAAGCCCTTCGCGAAGCCAAGCCGGACGCCATCCTGATCGGGTCTGAAATTGCGATGGCCTATGACAAATTGTCGGCCTTTGCCCCGACGCTGGTGTATTCGATTTACAATATTGAATCTGACAAACCCGCTCTTGCCCGGGCTGAGGATTTGATGCGTAAACTGGGCGAGCTGACCGGAAAATCTGATAAGGCCGAAGACGTCATTGCATCGGCCGATGCCCGCATTAAAGCAGCCGGTGATCGCATTCGCAAAGCAGTCGGTGATGATGCCAAATTTGCCGTGGTGCGTATTCTGGACGAAGCACATTTCCGTATTCACGGCAAAACATCACTGTTTGGATCGACCTTGGCCCGCATGGGGTTTGAGGATGCCTGGACCGGGGATGTGAATGGCTGGGAATTCCATAACGGGGATATTTCAGATCTGGCGAAAATGGGCGATGTCCAACTTGCCTATGTCGCCCCCATCGCACCCACCACGCGTACCAAGTTGCTGGAATCCGGTATTTGGAAAGCATTGCCATTTACGCGCAACAACCACGTTTATGAAGTCCCATCAAGTTGGACTTTTGGCGGGGTTCTTTCGGCGGCGCGCTTTGCCGAAAAACTGGCCGATGCTGTGACCCAAGCCAACGGATCGTAATTCATGACGTTTTTCCGCCTGTTTGTATTGGCCGTGGTGATGACGGCTGTATCAGCAATTTCTGGCCTTGGCATTCATTCTGCCACAGCATCCCCGATTGTGATTAACGATGACCGCGGCACCGTGACCCTCGACGCCGCGGCAACGCGCGTTGCTGTGATCAATTGGGGACTGGCCGAGAGCGTTCTGGCCTTGGGACTTGATCCAGTGGCGATTGCCGATCCGCAAGATTATCAAAAATGGGTTGGAAAACCCGACTTGCCGCAAAGCTTTGTCGATCTTGGCGCGCGTGCCGCCCCCAATATCGAGGCGCTGCGCAATGCAAAGCCCGACCTGATTTTGATCAGTCAGGAACTGGACATTGCCTATGACAAACTGTCTGACATCGCACCGGTCATGGTTTTTTCGATCTATGCCGATGGCAATATTGCCTTTGACAGTGCGACTGACGCATTTCGCAAAATTGCCAAGGCCACCGGGCGCGAAAAAGAAGGCGAAGCGTATTTAAAGCAGGTCGATGACAAGCTTGCCGCATATGGTGACCGTATTCGCGCCGTGCTTGGCCCGGATCAGGAAATCGCCGTGGCGAATTTCTATTCCCCGACCAATATCGCGGTTTTTGGATCCCCGTCCCTGCCCGGATCGGTCATGAAGCAGATGAATGTGCCGCTTGCCTATGACGGCCCGGTATCAAAATGGGGTTTTGCGCGCGGCGGGTTGGAAATCCTGGCCCCGCTTGCCAAAAACACGCTGGTCTATACCAATCCGATCCCCGATACCGTGCGCCAAAAAACATGGGCGTCACCACTTTGGAAAAGCATGGATTTTGTGCGTAACAACCGGGTATATGAATTGCCCGTGGTTTGGGGCTATGGCGGGGTGCCATCGGGGCTTCGCTTTGCCGAACTTCTGACCAAAAGCCTTGAAAACGGTCCGACACAATGAGCACGCAGGCCAGCCTTTCCACGCCACGTACCACCGCAAACATCCCCTTGATCCTGGTGGCTGTTCTTGGCGTGTGTGGTGTTGGGGTTTTGCTGGTTGATTTTTGGCCGTTTCTAAGTAACGGAATGGCCGCTCAGGTGATGTTTTCGCCCGATGAAACCGACTTTCAGCAGCTTTTATTTCATTACAGCACCCTGCCCCGGCTTTCGATGGCATTTTTATGCGGGGCGGGCTTGGCCCTTGCGGGGGCGGCAATCCAAACCGTGTTGCGCAATCCGCTGGCATCGCCGACCACCCTTGGCGTTGGGGCGGGTGTTGAATTTGCCCTGACGGTTTTCATCCTGATCGCACCGGCGTCCTTGGCACTGTTTCAAGAAGCCTTTGCCCTTGCCGGGGGCATGATTGCGTTGGGGGCGGTTTACCTGATCGCGGCCAAGCGCGGCAATGCGACCCTTTGGCTTATTCTGGCCGGTATGATTGTGAACCTGCTTTTGCAATCAGGTACACAGATTTTCCTGCTGTTTAACGAACAATATTTGCAATCGGTCTTTATGTGGGGGGCCGGTGATCTGGCCCAGAACGGCTGGGACGCAGCGCTTTTTGTGCTGCCCCGTGTGGTGATTGGCATGATTGCAGTGTTGGCCCTGTCGCGCCCGCTTGATTTGCTGGCCCTTGGCGATGACACGGCCAATTCATTGGGGGCGAAAGTCACAGTTTTGCGGCTGTTGATTTTGGGCTTTGCCGTTTTCATTACTGCATCTGTGATTTCAGCAGCCGGCATGATTGGCTTTGTCGGTTTGGCCGTGCCCGCCGCCCTTCGCATTGCCGGGCTGACGCGGTCGCGTGATTTAATGATCTATTCCGTGCTGACCGGTGGGTTGGCCCTGTTGGTGATTGATTTCATTGTCCGCCAGTTTAACGGGCTGGGCGGGGATGTGTTGCCAACCGGGGCGGCAACCGCATTGTTTGGCGCACCGTTCATCATTCTAATCCTGCGCAAAGCCCGGATTATGCCCGGCGCGCAAAGCAACGACCATCCAAACGATCAGCACATCATATCCAAAACCGGCCTTAGCCTCCTTTTGATGGCTGTGCTGATCGTTGGTGTGGTGTTCTCGCTGTTTACATCGCTTGATGGCACCGGCTTTGCCGTTCTGGGATGGACGACACCATGGCAGGATAGCAGCCTTGATGTCCTAACCGGCCGGGCGGAACGCACCTTTGCCGCGATGATTTGTGGTGCGGCCCTTGCGGTGTCTGGCACGCTTATTCAACGCGTTGGGCGCAATCCGCTGGCCAGCCCGGAAATCACAGGGGTTAGTTCAGCCACCGCCCTTGCGATTATCATTGCACTTGCGATTTTCGGGGTTGGGCAGCGGGCCGATTTGATGGTGATCGGGGCGGCTGGCGGCGTGGTGTCGCTGATTGTGTTGCTGGCGCTTTGTCGCAAATTCACCCATGCGCCGCATTACATGTTGCTAAATGGCTTGGCCCTGACCGCGATTTTGGGGGCGATTGTGCGCATTGTCCTAACGCGCAGCGGCACGCAAACATCGATGTTGATGTCGTGGCTGGCCGGGACAACCTATTTCACCAATATGGATGAAGTGATGATTGTCGCCGCCGTGACCGCGGTGCTGTTGATCACCGCCATTGCGCTGCGCCGCCCATTGGAATTGGCGTCACTGGGCACGGATCAGGCGGTGTCGCTGGGGCTTGGCATTTCGGTGTTTCAGTTTGCCATGATGTTACTGGCCGCTATTTTGGCCGCCGCCGCCACCCTTTTGGTCGGGCCGCTGAGCTTTGTGGGCCTTATGGCGCCCCATCTGGCCCGGGTTGCCGGATACCGCCTTGCAGGGGGGCATTTACTCGGTGCAGTGTTAATCGGGGTGAATGTGATGATGGTGGCCGAATGGCTGGCCAGAAACCTGCTGTATCCGCAGCAATTGCCAACCGGCCTAATCGCCGCCTTGATCGGCACGAGTTACTTCCTGATTTTGGCGGTGCGCAACCGTTAAAACGCCCAGGCATTAAAATGAAAAAGGCCCGCGATTGCGGGCCTTTTTGATATGCGGTTTCTGGTTGGGTTACCCAAACATCAGTCTTCGAAATGGCCATTGGCGGCAAACGGCCCGCCTTGATAAATCACGGCCCTGTCGTGCCGGTCTTCGGGATCAGACGCGGCTTCGATTTCAGCGCGGAACTGTTCAGAGCTGTCTTGTGGCTGCCAGCCCAAGAAGGACGCGTGGTCGTTGCTCCACCAGGTCGATGTGTTGTTCGACACACCATACATCACAAGATGGCCGGTCATTGGTGCATCAAATATCGCCTTCATCAGGGAGACAAAGTCACGCGGGCTCATCCAGGTGGACAGCATCCGACGGTTCAGCGGCTTTTCAAAGCAGGACCCAATGCGAAGCGACACGGTTTCAACATCGAACTTGTCGTAATAATAACTCGCCAGTGCCTCGCCATAGCATTTGGTCACGCCATAGAGGCTATCGGGGCGCTGTTCGGAAGTGTCATCAAGTTTGGTTGTGCGTTTGTGAAACCCGATTGCGTGGTTTGAGCTGGCAAACAGGATGCGGGGTTTGTTGTTATTACGCGCCCCTTCATAGAGGTTATAGGTGCCCAGCAAGTTGGCCTGCAGCAAATCATCAAAGGCGGCCTCAACCGAAATACCGCCAAGATGGATGATGCCATCCACATCCTTGGTCAGTTCATGCACAGCCGCCCGATCAGCAAGATCGCACTGAACGACTTCTTCGTTCGGACCGGCTGGGTCCATTGGCGACAGGTCCGACAGGCGCAAAACATCGGCATAGCCTTTAAGGCCTTCGCGGCAGATTTTACCAAGGTTGCCGGCGGCACCGGTAATCAACAAACGTTTCATCTTCGTCCTCTTTGAAATGCGTCTTTAACCGCGATCAATTGGTGCCAAATACAAGGTTGGGCAGCGTCATTGAGACCGCGGGAATATAGGTTGTCAAAAGAAGTGCTGTCAGGATCGCCAAATAGAACGGCCAGATCGTGCGCACCGCATGTTCGATCCTCACCCCGCCAATCGCACAGCCGACAAACAAGCATGATCCCACCGGCGGCGTGCACAGGCCAAGGCCCAAATTCATCATCAGCACCATGCCAAACTGGATCGGGTCCATGCCAAACTGGGCGGCCAAGGGCAAAAAGATCGGCGTACAAATCAGGATCAAGGCCGCCATATCCATGATCATACCGGCAATCAGCAACATGACATTGATCAGCAACAGCACCATGATCGGGTTGTCGGTAATCGATGTGATCGCCATGGCCAATTCATCGGGCACGCGGTAAAAGGCCAGCATATAACCATAGGCCGATGCACAGCCCACCAGTAGCATCACAAGCGACGTTGTCTTGGCCGATTGTTTGACCGCGGCAACAAAGCCCGCCCAACTAAGTTCCCGATAAACAAGCCCGGTAATGATCAGCGCGTAGGCCACACCAATCGCACCAGATTCCGTCACCGTGAACACGCCACTGAGCACCCCACCAACGATGATCACAGCGGTAAAGAACCCCGGAAGTGCGCGCACAGCGGTCCGCCACACAACACCCCACCCCGGAAATGGTTCCGCCGGATAGCCATGCTTGATTGCCACCAACCAGGTCGCCAGACCAAGCAACAAGCACATGATAATGCCCGGCACCACACCAGCCATAAACAGCTTGGAAATCGAAATGCCGCCACCAGCCGCCACCGCATACAGGATCATATTATGGCTGGGCGGGATCATGATCCCGGCGATGGATGACGTCACCGTGACATTAACCGCGTAATCGGGCCGGTAGCCTTCCTTTTTCATCACCGGAATAAGGATCGAACCAAGGGCAGATGTATCAGCCACCGCAGACCCGGAAATACCGCCAAACAGCATGGATGAAAACACGTTCACAATGCCAAGACCGCCCCGGCGACTGCCGACCAGTGCTGTGGCAAATTGCACCAGCCGGTTCGCAATCCCGCCATGAAGCATCAATTCACCGGCAAAGATAAAGAACGGGATCGCCAAAAGGGAAAAGGCACTAACGCCTGATCCGACCCGCTGAAAAGCGATCAGGGTTGGCAGACCTTCGTAGAAAAAGGCGCCAAGGGCCGCAATACCAAGCGAAACGGCAACGGGCATGCCAATGACAATACCAATGGCAAACAGGCCCAGAAGAATGGTCATGCCCATTAGTCAGCGTCCTTATTTAGCAAATCGTCGTGGTAAAATTTGGCTTTGGAAATGGTGTTCCAGCGCGCAATGATTTTGAGAATATTGACCACACTGTAAAAGGCGATCCCGGCCCCACACACCGCCATTGGCACAGAACGCCACCCATCAGAAATATGAATGATCGGCATTTGTTTGCCCCAGTTAAAGGCAACCAAATCCATCCCGCCCATCAGCATCCAATACCCAAACCACGCCATTGCGGCGTAGCTGATCATCGCGACGACGGCGGCAACTTTTGACGGCAAGGCATCGCGAAAAAACGACACCGCAAGGTGGCTGTTATCGCGCATGCCAGCGGCGGCCACCGGAAAGGTGATCAGGACAATCAGGATAAGCGAAAATTGTTCGACCCAAGTGGGCGTTTCGTTCAGCACATAGCGCCCGAAAACAAGCCAGGCAAAACTTGGGATCAACGCCACAAGGGCCAAGCCGCCGATCAGGTTTAAAACCCCGGCAATGCCACCGCCCAGACGGTCCATCAATTTGGTGAAACGGGAAAACATGTATGCGCCGCCAGAATGTGATTAATCAGAAATAGAAAAACCAAAAAACAATAACACAAAGAAGGGCGACGAAATGATCGCCGCCCCTGTTTTAGATGATGTGTTTATTTCTGCGCATCCTGGATGGCTTTGACCAGATCGGCCAGATCCGGGTTTGCTTTGGAAAACTCGTCATAGACCGGCTGCATTGCATTCTGGAAGGCGTCTTTGTCAGCGATTTCGTTGACTTCGATGCCAGCAGCGATGACTTTTTCCTTGGATTTTTCGGCACGGTCGGCCCATGCAGCGCGCTGAACTTTAACCGATTCATCGGCGGCTTCTTGGACGATTTTCTTTTCGTCGTCTGACAGGCCGTCATAAAGTTCTTTGTTGATGCACAGGCATTCCGGCAGGATCAAGTGCTGGGTCACGGAATAGTATTTTGCCGCTTCAAAGTGGCCGGAGCTGTCATAAGACGGATAGTTGTTTTCCGCCCCGTCAATCACACCGGTTTTCAGCGACTGATACACTTCGCTATAGGCCATCGGGGTAGCGTTACCGCCAAGGGCCGCGACCATCTGAACATAGAGATCGTTGCTCATGACGCGGAATTTCATGCCTTTAAGGTCGGCTGGCGTGTTGATCGGGTGTTTGGAGTTATAGAACGAACGCGCACCAGAATCGTACCAACCAAGCGGCTGAAGACCGGCTTCTTTCAGACCATCGGCGATCTGCTGACCGGCGGGACCGTCCATGACTTTGTGCATGGAATCAACGCTTTTGAAGATGAAAGGCAGCGAAACAACGTTTGCTTCGGGGGCGACTTCACCCAGCGGGCCGAGGTTGAAAACAGCCCAGTCCAAACCACCAAGGCGGACCTGCTGGATCGCATCAGGCTGATCGCCCAAAACGCCGCCGTGGTAAACCTTGGCTTCAAGTTCGCCACCCGATTTTTCGTTGATCAGCTTGGCAAATTCTTCCATGCCGGTCGATACCGGATATTCTGGCGGATGGATGTTCCAGCCGCGCCATTCGCTGGCCTGTGCGCCCGATGCCAAGGCAACCGATACCGCCGCAGCGGCAAGCGTTAAGGTGGTATTTTTCAAAAAGGTGTTCATTGGAGTCCTCCCGTGACTTTTTGTCGTCTTACGTATAAAGCCTTGTTTTCCCTGATAGGAACTTGTTGTTGTCAGGAAACCTTACATATTGTCACTTGTAAATACAACTAAAAGGTTCTTTGACAACTGGTCTTTGATGTGCCGATTTTTCCGACCTCATCACATCTTAGGCTTCCCGGCACGCCTACCCGCCGGGATTGCAAAGGTTATTGCGGGCGCAACGCCCCCGGGCCAAAGGCATTTTCGATGACCTCGGCCAACATCGCGTCTTCGTCTTTGGTCAAATCGGTAAGCGGGCTTCGTACCGGGCCGGTATCGCGGCCGATCACGCGCATGCCCGCCTTGACGATGGAAACGGCATAGCCCTTTCCGCGGTTGCGGATATCAAGATACGGATAGAAGAATTCGGTGGTGATCCGATCCATGGTCGCGTGGTCATCACGCGTCAGGGCATCATAAAATTCCAATGCCTGCGTTGGCAGGAAATTGAAAATCGCCGATGAATAGGTTGTCATGCCCGCCGCCTTATAGGCCTTGGCAAAAACTTCTGCCGTTGGCATGCCGCCGATATAAGACAGGCGATCCCCAAGGGTGGTGCACACCTTGGTCACCATTTCGATGTTGCCATGGCCGTCTTTAAACCCAACCAAGTTCGGGCAAACATCACACAGCTTTGACAGCGTTTCGGGCGAGATGATCGAATTATCGCGGTTATAGACAATCACGCCGATCTCGACCGCATCACAAACCGCCTTAACCCGGGCAAAAAGACCTTCTTGCTCCGCCCCGATCAGATATTGCGGCAACAACAGCAATCCGTCGGCCCCGGCCTTTTCGCACGCTTGCGCCAGCTCGACCGCAATGGCGGTGCCATAGCCACATCCGGCAATGATCGGGGTGGTTCCAGCGACTTCTTTGGCGGCACGGACGGTTTGAACGACTTCATCTGGGGTCAGCGAAAAGAATTCACCGGTGCCCCCGGCGGCAAACAAGGCCGTTGCCGGGAATTGCGACAACCAACCGACATGTTTGCGATAGGTCGAAAGATCAAGCGCGCCCTGCGCGTCAAAGGGCGTTACCGGAAAAGATAACAACCCGGCGCCAATCGCCTTTTTCATTTCAAGATAATGCATCAACCGTCCCTTAAATTCTGTCATCGGCAAAATATCTAAGACGATTCTATAAATTCATAATATTACTTTGTCAAACATATTACAAAACCGATAGGCGCGGCGCATTTTCGCGTGAAAATTCGCGGTTTTCTGGGAATTTTGGGCATTAAACTTTGGTATGATGACTTTGTTTTATTGGCATTATTTAGGGATTAGGTGGAATTGGTATGATGACTTTGACCCCGATTCCCGATACGGTCGCCCATCAAACAAAGCAAACCAAAACCACCAAAATCAACGAGACCGCAAGGCATGACAAACATCACCGAGGCAAGCCGGATCCTTGCCGCCGCCTTTACCGACCACACCCTGATTGATCCCCTGCCAACGGACATTGCCCCCGACAGTTTTGACGCGGCCTATGACGTTCAGGATGCCACGTTAAAACGAACCGGCGCCAAACAGGCGGGCTGGAAGATTGCCGTGGCAACCCGTGCCGCGCAGGAAAAGATCGGCAGTGACGGTCCGCTGATTGGCCCGCTGCTGGATGGTCGCATCTTAGAAGACGGCGCGCATCTGACGACGAATGACCTGCATTTCCCCAATATCGAGGCGGAAATTGCCGTGGTGATGGCAAGCACGCCCCCATCAGGCGCCACCCCCGAAAGCATCCTTGATCATATCCAAAGCATGCATTTGGCGATTGAGATTGCCGACCGGCGTTACCACGAAAAACAAAACCCGATCCAAACCTTGGCCGACCTGAACTCCACCGGGTATTTTGTGCTAGGGCAGCAAATTGAAAATTGGCGGAACCTGATCTTTATCGGTGGCACCGTCACGACCAAAAGTGATGGCGCGGTTCTGGCCACCAACAGCGATCCCAATGCATGGCCGGAAATCTTTATCGGCCTGGCGTATCTTGTGAACTTCCTTGCCAAACGCGGGGCTGCGTTAAAGCCCGGTGACGTTGTGACAACCGGCGCCTGCGCCACACCAACCATTACCCCGCATGGCAAGATCGAAGCGATCTTTGACGGGTTGGGCAGTGTAACAGCGACGATCGAAAAGGTCTGATTGCACCCTGCCCCGTGGCCGAGACAGGCCCAACACACCGCTTATCCATATGCAAAAGGCCATGCAGAATTGTCTGCATGGCCTTTTGATTTATAGATCACGTTGCGGCAAGCAAGTGCGCGGGCTTAGCGGCGACCTTCAACAAAGCGATGAACAGGCACGCCCGGCACATCGACGCGCAAGGAAACGAGCTTACCGGCATCGGGGAAGGTCGCGCATTTTTCGGCGCTGTAATTTTCCTGATGGCTGGTGACATAAAGGGTTTTCATATCTTCACCGCCAAAGCATGGCATGGTCGGATTGGGCATGGGCATCGGGATCGACAGCAGCAACTTTCCATCCGGGGCAAAGCGGTTCAGGTTGCCCGCCGACACGCCCGCAGACCAATAGCAGCCTTCAACATCGACCGCGCCACCATCTGGCCGCCCCAACCGATCATCCAGATCAAGGTAGCGTTGGCAATTGGAAACTGCCCCGGTTGCGACATCAAAGTCCCACCGATTGACCCACGGGCCACGGGAATCAGAATGGTACATTTTGCGACCATCGGGGGACCATGCCAAACCGTTGGAAATCTTAAACCCTGTGACTTTCTCGTCGATTTTGCCATCGGCGGTGATGCGATACAACGACGCGATAGGTTGCTTATCGGCATCATCATCCATCGTCCCGACCCAGAACGCACCATCCGGGCCGATTTTGCCATCGTTGGTGCGGCTGTTAATGCCATCATCAATCGTGGCGATTTTGGTCCGGGCATCCGTATTGGGATCGAAATAGATGATGTCTTTGCGAAGCGCGACAATCAGGCGTCCCTGATCGGTCAGGCCAAAACACCCCAGTTCGCTGTCAAACGTCCATGTTTTGCGTGCACCCGTTGCAACATCCAGCGCATGAAGCTGACAATTGAGGATATCGGTCCAATAAAGCCGGTTATTCTGGGCATCCCAGTTTGGGCATTCGCCCAGTGTGAAGGTCTCATCTAGCAGAACTTTCGGCTCATAGAGCCCGCCCGACATATCCGACATTTATTGCCTCCGAAAATTCATCATATCACTTTGATTATTCTTCGGTTTGCCGGTGTGGCCGAAACTTGTCAACATAATTAACAATTTTTACGGTCGGATGTCGGCCCCGAACCATACCGGAAATAGCCATCTGCCGCGCGGCAATCTGGGGCCATCACGGGTGAATTTCGGCCCCCAATCCGCCGATTACATATCGCGGGCGTGGTCGGTGACGCGCTGGCGGGCTTGATGCAGGTGATAGCGCATCAGAAGTTCCGCACTGTCGGCATCGCCGCTGACAATCGCATCATAAATCTGGCGATGTTCGGTCAGTACTTTCTGCCCGCGCCCGGCCGATCCACTGCGGGTAATGTTTAGGGCGACGATCATGCTTTTGCTCATGACGTCATGCAGCGATGTCAGGATGGTGACAAAGATTTCATTACCGCTGGCACGCGCAATCGCCATGTGAAAATCCAGATCGGCCTTATCGGCGATATCGCCCGCCGCGATGCCGTCTTCAAGCATTTTCAACGCGTTCTGGATATCGCGATGGTGCCGCAGGCTGGCGCGATTGGCGGCCATGCGCGCCGTCGCACCTTCAATCGCGATGCGGGCTTCAAAGCAACGCAAAAGCCCGGCAACATCACTGACACCGCCAAACTCAATCAGCCCTTGTGGGGGGCGGCGTTTTACAAACGATCCCACCCCTTGGCGGGCATAGACCAAGCCATCCGATTGCAGTTTGCGCAATGCTTCACGGACAACAGGGCGCGACACGCCAAAGGATGCGCAAATCTCATTTTCCGAGGGCAGCTTTGTCCCTTCGCCAAGCTTTCCGGACACAATCTGCTCTAGGATCTGACCATAAAGCTGATCCGCCAGTTTTTCGCGTTTTTGAAGCTTCAGCTGAAACCCGGTCATGGCGCGCACCACCCTTTGAACTTGTTATCTTGTAAATGCCACTTGTAAGTTTTATCGGCAAATGACAATCGGGTAAAGGGTGCTGCACGCAGATTACCAGATCAATCGACCAATAACCTATCGCGCTTGTCCGCGCGCAAGATATCGTCCTCGGCCTCCGCACCATTCACATCGTCAATATCATCATGCGCAACAAGGCCCTGATTGGTCGGTTCAATCAAGCGCGGGGTTAAGGTCATGCTGCCCGTCAGGATGTCATTTTGATCTAGCACGGTCAGGTCACCGAAATCCTTGAACTCCGGGTGATTATGCACATTCGGGACATGGGAAACCGGCTCAACACAAAATGTTTGACCGTCTTCAGGGATATAGAACTGAAGGTTCGCTAAGCTGTCACTTGCCGACATATGCAAGCCATACCCGGCATCGCCCCAAATCATGTCTGCTTCGCCCTGCCACCCGGCATAATGCACATCAAGACCGCGATGATGGCGGATCAGCTTGCCATCGGCAAAATCGCGACCAAGGTCAATAACGGTATGGGCGGTCGGCAACATATCCGCATCCGTCGCAAAACAATCACTGGCAACAAACGAAACCGATGTATCCGGCGTTGCCGGGAACCAAGGATGAAGCCCAATCCCATAGGGCATCGGGTCGCGGCCCATATGCTGCACACCGATTTCAATCGTGACATCGTCCTGGGTGACTTTGAATTCCTGCCACGCGGCATAGGAAAACCCGGTATCGGGATCATCGTGGGTGTGGTTGATGCGCAATGTATCATCGGTTGGCCGTTCGATTTTCCAAACCGCCCCCCGGCCAAAGCCATGGATCGCATGCGGGCTGGGCGGACGATTGGCCGGGACATTGACAAGACGGCCATCAAATTCAAACTGCGCAAATGCCAACCGATTGGCAAACGGCACCATCGGGAAGCAGCCCAAAGACGACGGATTGCCGGACGCAAGGGCCTGTGCAGTCACGGGACGCAAAAGGTTGATCGTGCCAGTGCCATCGGGGCGCAGCCAATCAATCCGCGATATCGCCCCACCATTGGCAACGATCCCGATCTGGAATGGTCCACTGTTCCAACGATATTCTGCCGCGTCCTTTTTGGGCATGATAGATGCCTTTATTCTGTTTAAAATCGTATGATGACTTTACATCACCATGGGCGTTCGATTATTTCAAGATGCTAACGCTGATCACATGTCATAAAGACGATCGTCGGGCAGTCACCTTATATCGGGTACTTATCATACCGGATTTACCGGACAGGCAACATGAACAAGACCAATGCGTCAACCGCGGCCAAAAACACACCACGCAAAGTTTCGCTGACCGAAAAGGTCATCGCCAGCCTGCGCCAGGAAATCGAAAGCGGGCAGCGCGAACCGGGCAGCAAATTGCCAACCGAGCCGGTCCTGACCCAAACATTTGGCGTAAGCCGCACGGTCATCCGCGAGGCCATCGCCGCCCTGAAAGCCGATGGATTGCTTGAACCGCGCCAAGGGGCTGGTGTTTTTGTCCTGTCGCCCGAGCCCCGCAATAGCGATGCATCGATCTTTGCCGTCGATTACGCGCAAATATCGGATGTTTTGGAAGTTCTTGAACTGCGCATGGCGGTCGAGATTGAGGCCGCCGGCCTTGCCTGCACGCGAAGCTCCGCCGCCCAGCAGGCAAAAATCTATGAAGCCATGCAAAAGATGGAAGATGCCGCCACACGTGGGGATGCGACCGAACTGGCCGATTTTGAATTTCATAGTGCCATCGCAGCCGCCACCAACAACCGCCGCTATGCCGAGTTTTTGCAGCATCTTGGCGATAAAACCATCCCGCGTGCGCAATTGCGCCGCCGCCCGCCCGAAGTCGAAGATCAAAAAAACTATCTGCAAATGATCCTTGGCGAACATCGGGGTATCTATGATGCGATTGCCGCGCGCGATGAAGACAGCGCACGCAAAGCCATGCGCACGCATCTGAGCAAAAGCCAAACCCGCTATCAGAAACTTCTGACGGAACGCTAAGTTCTGTGCCCCCTTTGGTGGGCACCTCACCTAAGGGCTGTGCGCATCGCGAAAGTTGTTAGGGGCATAAACCGCGGCTGTTCGGAGTCTAGGTTACGGTTGCAATTAAGCCGCCTGCCGCCTGCCCCGTTAAAGGCTTAGCGCTGCCGAAAGCACCGCCATATCCGTTATCACATGATCAGCCCCGGCGTCGTACAAACGCGCCGCCGCACCGTCTTGATCACCGTCGTAATGGGCACCGCCGACAAAGCCGATGCATTTCATCCCCGCGGCCACCGCGGCGGTGACGCCGGCAACGGAATCCTCGATCACAATGGCCTGTTTTGGGGCGTATCCCATCTGATCGGCGGCATATAAAAACAGGTCGGGTGCCGGTTTGCCATTGGCGACGAAATCGGCACTGTAAATCCGCCCCGCGAACCACGGGCCAAGCCCGGTGACCTCCATGGTCTTTTGCAGCCGATCAAGCGAACTGCTTGATGAAATGCAAAAGGCAATGCCGCGTTTTTGAAGGGCGGCCAACACGCCATTGTCACCATCGAGACCATCAATCTTGGTCAATTCGCGGTCATAACGCGCAAACAGCAAATTATTGTAGTAAGCTTTGAATTGATCGCGCACATCCCTGCCCGTTACCGTACGGATGTGATCGATCGGTGCGGCACTTGATCGGCCGGTAAAGCGTGCCGCGACCTCAGACAATGTTAGCGGTGCGCCAAAATGGTCCAGCACATCAACCAGCGTCGCAAGCGAAATTGGTTCGCTGTTTACAAGAACGCCGTCACAGTCGAAAAGGACGATATCACAGGTTTCAAACAGCTTTTGGATGGTATCTGGCAAAACAGTTTCTCGATCATTTCCTACGGCAGTTCCAGCAGCATTTCCTGCGCTTTGTGGATGGCCATGTTGAACCTGGCTTGATGACGTGAAGGTCTGGAAATCACCGTATCGAATATGATGATTAAGCGTCAATCAGAATGAGTATTTGACCATTCAGTGAACTTTTGATCAATTTAGCATCCAGAACACCAATTAAAAGACCACCCGGCGATCAGACATGATCCAGACCAGTTGGCGAAAGTGGAGGAAGAAACAATCATGAGCCCCAAGAACACCTTTTTCATCGGCGTGGATGTCGGCACCGGAAGTGCGCGCGCGGGCGTGTTTGACGCCAATGGCGCGCTGCTTGGCAGTGCCGCCCACCCGATTGCCATGAACCGGCCCAAACCCGATTTCGTCGAACAAGATTCCGAAAACATCTGGCAATCGGTTTGCCAATCGGTGCGTGATGCCTTGGCGCAATCAGGTACCCCCGCCGATCAAGTTGCCGCCATCGGGTTTGATGCCACCTGTTCGCTTGTCATCCGTGATCAGGACAATCGGCCACTGGGCGTCACACCGGATGGTGATGATAATTGGGATGTGATTGTCTGGATGGATCACCGGGCCGTACGCGAAGCCGAGGAATGCACCGCCACCGGCGCGCAGGTTCTGAAATATATCGGCGGCACCATGTCACCGGAAATGGAAGTACCGAAATTAATGTGGTTGAAGCGCCACCATCCGGACCATTGGAACAAGATGGGGGCGGCCTATGATCTGGCCGATTTCCTGTCCTTCCGCGCGACGGGCAATACAGCACGATCCTGCTGCTCGCTGACCTGTAAATGGACCCACCTTGCCCATCAAGATGACCCGTGGGATCGTGATTTCCTGTCGCAAATCGGACTGGAAGATTTCAACGCCAAAACCGGAATTGATGCCAAGGCACTCGCCGTTGGCGATCTGATCGGCACCCTTTCAGAACAAGGGGCCGCTGACCTTGGCCTGACCACCGATTGTGTGGTGGGGGCTGGGTTGATTGATGCCCATGCCGGTGCGCTTGGCACCTTGGGCGAATATCTTGATGGCAACCTTGATCAGCATTTTGCGATGATTGCTGGCACATCCACCTGCCACATGGCGCTGTCATCTGAACCGCGCTTTATCAAAGGTGTTTGGGGTCCGTATTTTGGCGCGATTGCCCCGGGACTTTGGCTTAACGAAGGGGGTCAGTCGGCAACTGGGGCGTTGCTTGATCACGTGGTTGCCATGCACCCGTTTTCCCATGGGATGGGCCGGGATGCGCATAAACTGGCCGGTGAAAAACTGCTGCCGATGATGCAGGAAAAAGCCGATCTGGCCCCGCGCCTGCATGTGCTGCCTGATTTTCATGGCAACCGATCCCCGTTGGCCGATCCCGAGGCCCTTGGCGTGATTTCGGGTCTGACACTGGATCAAAGCGAAGAAAGCTTTTTGAAGCTGTATTGGGCAACGGCCTGTGCGATTGCCTATGGCACGCGCCACATTATCGATGCCCTGAACGATACCGGATATGACATCACCCACATTCATCTAAGTGGCGGCCATACCGCCAGTGCGGTTTTGGTCAAACTATATGCCGATATCACCGGATGCACGGTTGTGATGTCTGATTGCGAAGAACCTGTTTTGTTGGGATCGGCCATGCTGGCCGCGGGTGCACTTGATGCATCAAACGGATCTGGCGGGCTTGCCAATGCCGCACGCAAAATGGCTGGCAAGGAAACATCGCATGCGCCAGACACCTCGGCCAAGGCAGATCACGACCGTCGATATGCCGTGTTCCATATGATGCACGCCCATCGCAAGGCCCTTGACGCCGTCAGCAAACCTTAAAAAAACGCGGTTTTGTGCCGTAAAACACGATACGGATCGCCTGCGCGCTGCCAAAAGCTGCTTGACGACACATAGCGATAAGGTCAAAACAAAAGGGCCGATGCAAACGCATCGGCCCTTTCTACGCACGCGCAACGGCGGGGTCGGGGGATCATGCAGATTTAAATATCTGCACCGTCACGAGCACGATGCCGATCAAAGCCGGTCCGGTTTCGGACCGGCTTTGTTTGTTTTATCATTCGCTGGGCTGTTCTTTCGCCTGACCATTTGACTGATCATCTGGGTGTTCGTGGGCTGCTTTGACATCACCGCGTTTTGAACGGCTTTTGGCAAAGGTCCCAACGATCAACGCAAAGAACAACGGCACGAAGAAGATCGCAAGGAAGGTTGCAGCGATCATCCCGCCAATCACCCCGGTACCAACAGCTACACGTGCAGCTGCACCAGCACCGCTACTGATTGCCAACGGCACAACACCAAGGGTGAAGGCCATCGACGTCATGACAATTGGACGCAGACGTTGACGGGCGGCCTCGATGGTTGCCTCAAGAAGCCCCATGCCTTGGTCGTAAAGTTCGCGAGCGAACTCGACAATCAGGATGGCGTTCTTGGCTGACAGACCAATCGTGGTCAGGATCGCGACCTGGAAATAGACGTCATCTGGAAGGCCCCGCAAATGGGCGGCAATCACCGCACCAAGAACCCCCAGCGGCACGACCATCATCACCGAAATCGGGATCGCCCAGCTTTCATACAACGCTGCCAGACACAAGAAGACGACAATCATGGACAGCGTATAAAGCGCTGGCCCCTGTTCACCGGCTTCACGTTCCTCGTAAGACAGACCCTGCCATTCAAGACCAATGCCGTCTGGAAGTTTGCTTACCATTTCTTCCATCGCGGCCATCGCATCACCGGATGCAACGCCCTCGGCGTTTGACCCTTGAATGTTCAGCGACGACAACCCGTTAAAGCGTTCCAGTCGCGGCGATCCAAACGTCCAATCGGTTTTGGTAAAGGCCGAGATCGGCACCATTTCGCCTTGGGTGTTGCGGACGTACCAGAAATTAAGGTCGCTCGGCATCATGCGGTATTCCGCATCTGACTGCATATAGACCTTTTTGATACGGCCGTTTTCGATGAAGTCGTTGACGTAGCTTGACCCCCACGCCGCAGCCAAGGTTTGGTTCACATCTGCCAGTCTAACGCCAAGCGCACTTGCCTTTTCCTGGTCGATGTCAATTTTGAACTGCGGGGTGTCATTCAAGCCATTCGGACGAACACCGACAACACGCGGATCTTGTGCGGCCATACCCAGAAGCTGGTTACGTGCGGCAACCAATGCGTCATGGCCAATGCCACCGCGATCCACAAGCTGCAAGTCAAAGCCGTTTGCCGTGCCAAGTTCAACAATGGCTGGCGGGGCAAAGGCATACACCATTGCTTCGCGGATTTTGGCAAACGCACCATAGGCACGCCCAATCACCGCACTGACGGTCTGATCAGGACGCGTACGTTCCGACCAATCCTTCATGTTCACAAAGGCAAGACCAGCGTTCTGACCGCTCCCGGCAAAGGAGAAACCTGCGACGGTAAAGATACCATCCACATTTTCCTTTTCGGCCTCCATGAAGTGTTTTTCCAACTTCTTCAGAACCTTAACCGTGCGCTCCTGTGACGCGCCAGCAGGCAGCTGCACCATCGAGAACATGATGCCCTGATCTTCTTCTGGCAGGAACGAGCCCGGCAGGCGGAACATCAGTGCCGCCAAGGCACCCACCATGATCACATAGACAAACAGGTAACGCCATTTGCGATGCACAACATGGTCAACACTGCCCTGATAGAACTTGTTGGTGCGTTCAAAGCCACGGTTAAACCAGCCAAACGGACCCTTCTTTTTAAGCGGGTCGGTATGGGTTGGCTTGAGCATGGTGGCACACAACGCCGGGGTCAGCACGATCGCCACCAGAACCGAAAGCGCCATCGCAGACACAATCGTGATCGAGAATTGGCGATAAATCGCGCCCGTAGACCCGGCAAAGAACGCCATCGGCACAAACACCGCCGACAGAACCAAGGCAATACCGATCAAGGCACCGGTAATTTGGCCCATGGATTTGCGGGTTGCTTCGCGGGGTGGAAGACCGTCTTCTTCCATCACACGTTCGACGTTTTCGACCACAACGATGGCATCATCAACCAAAAGGCCGATGGCCAAAACCATGGCGAACATGGTCAGGGTGTTAATCGAGTAACCAAAGGCAGCAAGAATGCCAAACGTCCCCAAAAGAACCACCGGCACCGCGATCGTCGGGATCAGGGTTGCACGCCAGTTCTGCAGGAACAGGAACATCACCAAGAACACGAGGACAATGGCCTCAAACAAGGTGTGAACCACTTCGGTGATCGAAACTTCGACGAATGGCGTGGTGTCATACGGATAGACAATTTCCACACCGTCCGGGAAGAACGGCTGAAGTTCTGCCAAACGGTTCTTAACAGCTTCTGCCGTATCAAGCGCGTTGGCACCGGTTGCAAGGTTGATACCAATACCGGTTGCGGCCTGCGCGTTGTAACGTGCGACCACAGAATAGCTTTCGCCACCGATTTCAATGCGGGCCACGTCGCCAAGACGCACCTGCGAGCCATCGGTATTGACCTTCAGCAGAATGTTGGAGAATTCATCAACGGTCTGAAGTTTGCTTTGTGCGGTAATCGTTGCGTTGATCTGTTGCCCCGGAACCGATGGTGCCCCACCGATCTGACCGGCGGTGACTTCGGTATTCTGTGCCTGGATCGCTGAACTGACATCGGAAACCGTCAGGTTATAAGAAACCATCTTGTTCGGATCGAGCCAGATGCGCATTGCGTGCTGCGCACCAAACACCTGAACCGACCCAACACCATTCACACGTGCCAGCGGATCTTCGACCGACGACACCACGAAGTCAGACAGATCTTCTGCCGTCAGCGAACCATCGCCAGACACGAAACCAACCACCATCAGGAACGACCCCGATGATTTGGTCACGGTCACACCTTGCTGCTGCACTTCGGCAGGCAAGGACGACATGGCCGCTTGCAGTTTGTTCTGAACCTGAACCTGCGCGATATCGGCATTGGCTTCGGGCTCAAACGTCAGCGTGATCGACGCCTGACCATTGGCCGACGAGTTAGAAGACATATAGCGCAGATAATCGATACCGTTCATCTGCTGCTCGATCACCTGCGTGACCGTGTTTTCGACTGTCTCGGCCGAGGCACCCGGATAGTTTGCCGAAATCTCAACAGATGGCGGCGCGATAGACGGGTACTGTTCCACCGGCAACTGCCAAAGTGAAAGTCCCCCCGCCAACATAATCACAAGGGCAATAACCCAAGCGAATACGGGGCGGTCAATAAAGAATTTTGCCATTGAATACGTTCCTGTTGGGCCTATTCGGCGGCTTTTTCGGCGGTGTCAGCTTTGGCCTTATCGGCGTTCGCTTCTTCGACCGGTTCCGGCGCGACATCCGCATCCGGGGCAATCTTTTGGATATTGCTGACGATCACTTGATCGCCATCGCTCAACCCATCAGAAACCAGCCAGTCTTGGCCCTTGGACCGTTCGATCTCGACATCCTTGGAAACGACTTTGCCGTCCGCTGCAACAAACACATATGCTGACCCGTCCGGGCGGCGCATCACGGCTTTTTGCGGGACCATAAAGGCACTATCCAAACGGCCCTGACGGACCTGTCCGCGGACAAACATGCCCGGCAACAAGGTACCATCCGGGTTCGGGAAGGATGCGCGCAACCGCACGGTGCCCGTGGTTTCATTCACCGTCACGTCGGAAAATTCCAGCTTCCCTTTGTGGGGGTATTCTTCGCCGGTTGCGTCAATGATCAGGGAAACTTCGATGTTATCGGCATCTATGCCCTGTACACGACCGGTTTTCACAGCGTGTTTGAGTTCAAGCAAACGGCCACCGGCCTGAGTCACATCGACATAAATCGGATCAAGCTGGGTAATGGTGGTCAACTTGTCGGCTTGATTGGCTGTGACCAGCGCCCCTTCGGAATAATCAGATGAACTGATCTGACCGGAAATCGGGGCGGTGACAGTTGTGTAGGCAAGATTGATACGCGCCTGTTCAAGCTCTGCACGGGCGGACGCAACAGCGGCCTTGCCTTGTGCTTCTTGCGACACGGCATCGTCATAGGTCTGACGGCTGACCGCCTGGGATTTTACCAGCGGGTCATAGCGTTTGCGGTTTTTTACCGCCTGATCAAGGTTGGCACGCTGACGCGAAAGTTCTGCCTGTGCGGCATCAACTTTGGCCAGATAGACATCCTGATCAATCATATAAAGCTGCTGACCAGCTTCGACAAACGCGCCTTCGGTAAAGTTGCGTTCCTTAATGATGCCATCGACCTGCGGGCGGATATCCGCCTTACGGAACGCAACAGTACGCCCGGGCATTTCTTCGATCAGCCCGACGCTTTGTGCGTTAACGGTGACAACATTGACCGGCGTCGCTTGCGACTGCTGCTGGGCACCCGCTTGCTGTTTGTCGCCATCACTTTGCTCGCTGCAGGCTGCTACCATAATGGCAAGGGCTGCGACGCCAGCAAATTTTAAACAAGATCGCATGGACAAATTGCTTATTCCTTCTAAGTCCTGGCAACAAAGCTCACTTGGTGCTTTGCCATTGCATTTCTAGATACTGTACGGTACAGTACACATTGTGCGCTGCACGATCAAGAGACAATAAAAAACGATTTGGAAACGATGAAAGAAACGTTGGAAAAGCACGAAACTCAGACCTCAAGGGGCTCTGCCCGCCGCCGCGCCATGATGGATGCGGCATGGGAACTCCTGCTTGAAAAAGGATTCTCTGGCGTTACGCTTAACGACGTTATTTCTCGTTCCGGTGGCTCCCGAACCACATTGTACGACGCGTTTGGCGGAAAAGATGGCTTGCTCGCGGCGAGCATGGAAGAACGGTGCACTGAATTCTGCGCCGAACTTCATATTTCGCTGGAATCCGACCTCCCCCCGCGCGAGGCATTGACCGAATTTGGCATCAGGCTCTCCAAAAAGATATTAACCGAGGAAGCCGTTCGCTTCACGCAAATTCTATTTTCCGAAGGTCACCATTTTATACCCTTGGTTGAGAGTTTCATGCATATGGGGCCAGATGCCACCCGATCACGCCTGACCAACTACCTCAAACGTCAACGCGATCTTGGCAATCTGGTGATTGATGATCCGGACCATCATGCCGAATTGTTCCATTCCATGATCATTGGTGACTGGCAAAAGCAGGTCCTTAAAGTTGTTCCCCCGACGTTACATAGTGACGCGGAAATCGAAAAACGCGTTTTGCGCGCCGTCGATGTTTTCTTATGTGGTGTCGCAAGCCACAATTACCGCAACACGACGGACTAACACCGCCGTTACCGCGTAATTTCTTCGTTGAACGCATGGGGGGCATCCTAATGCGCCCCTCCTGACAGCATCCTGTCAGTTATTCTGCCCTTTCCGAACAAACACACCTTTTTTCAAGGCATTCCGACAACGACGCCACGACGGACGTTATGTGTCGCCAAGTGACCTCGAACACAAAAACGGTCGCCCATGTGGGACGCCCGTTTTCATGTTTGCAAATTTGTCGCGGGCTTTTGGCACGTCTGCGGCTAGGCCTTTAACGTCAGGCCGCTTACCAAGTGTATTTCACGGTTGCCAAAACGGTCCGGCCATCGCCATAGAAACGGCTGCCGAACGAGTTGGACGCGACATATTCCCGGTCAAACAGGTTGGTCGCATTGACCGCCAAACTGACGTTTTCCGTCACGGCATAATTCACCGCCGCATCAAACACGGTATGCGATCCCAGCAAATCACCATTTGCGTTGTTATTATAGCGTGCCCCGACAAAGCGCGCGCCAGCCCCCAACGTCAAATCACCAAACACACCATGTTCCGGGATCGTGTAATCGACCCAGGCCGATGCGGTATGTTCAGGAATAAGTTCCGGACGGTTGCCGATATTTGATCGGATCGCATCATCTTCGATTTCGGCATCAAGATAGCTATAGGCAACGGTCAGGTTGGTACGATCCCCTAGTGACATCTTACCCTCCAGCTCAAGCCCCTGCGTATTGATGCGCCCAACCTGAACATACGTATTGGTCGCCCCGTCATATTGCGAAACGTTTTCCTGTGTCAGGTCAAACAAAGCAGCGGTAAACAGCGCATCAATATTGGTCGGCTGATATTTAAACCCGACTTCGTATTGGGTGCCCGTTTGCGGCTTGCTGCCGCCCGGCGTAATCGACGAGCTGGTATTGATCGGCTGGAAGGATTCGGAATAATTCCCGTAGACCGACATTTCATCGGTGACTTTATAAGTCAGGCCAAGACGGGATGTGAATTCCTGATCATCGCGTTCGTCAAGCGTGTTGCTTGAAAGCGTATCCGTATCGGTCTGCACATAATCATACCGCCCGCCAAAGGTCGCGATCCAGTCATTGGCAATCGTCAGCTGTTCTTGCGCATACAAACCATACGCTGTCTGGGTGATTTCCGTGTCAGACGTAAAATTCAGATCAATACAAGACCGTCCGCAATAAGACGGATTGTAGGGATTAATCGGCGATGCGCTGCCGTCAAAGCGCCTTTCGCGGTTCTTGTCACGGTTAAAATCAACCCCGACCAGCGTTTTGCTGTCAAACTGTTCCCACGCGGTGTCATATTGCAGTTGGTTATCAAGGCTAAGCCGGTCTTGTTCCCCATACACAGCAAAGGCGGTGCGGTCGCCAAGCGGGGCTGTGTTAGCAAGCGAGATGGCCTCGTAATCAAGGTTCAGCTTGGTATAGCGTGCGTTCTGGCGAAAGGTCAGCGCATCGGAAAGATCGTGGGAAAACTGATAGCCGATTTCGGTTTGTTCGGTGTCGTAATTGTTAAAATCAGGCTCCCCGAAAAAGGCATTGCGGCTGGTTTCAATCCCGATGGGGAAACCATAGCCAAGGCCACTTTCGCGATTGTTATAACTGGTCAGGATCGTTAGTTCCGTGCCGTCTTTGGGCTTATAGGTAAAAGCCGGCGCGATATAGACGCGGTCATCTTGCGAATAATCCTGTTCTTGCTCCGCATCTTGCCAAAGCCCGGTCAGGCGATAGGACCATTTACCATCGGCATCAATCGGGCCGCCAAAATCCGTCCCGGTGGTCAGGTGATCTTCGCCAAAGGTTGTGAAAACTTCGGCGTGGAAGTCATCTTGGGGCCGTTTGGTCGTCATGTTAACCAACCCGCCCGGACCATTTAAGCCAAACAGGCTGGATGTTGATCCCTTAAGCACATCAATCTGCTGCACGCCATAAGGTTCCTGACGCGCACCAACGAAGTTATAAATGCGCGACGGCAAACCATCGCGGTACATGCCAAGCGATTGCGATCCAAAACCACGAATACGGACATATTCATACCGGTTGTCCGAACCATATTCCGAAACAGTTACACCCGATGTATATCCCACCGCCTGTGAGATATCCTGAACGTTGCGCGTTTCCATTTCCTTTTGGGTGATCACCGATACAGACGTCGGATCATCCAAGATCGGCGTATCGGTTTTCGACGCGGTTGTTGTGCGTCCGGCAACGAAACTGTTGGTGATGGCATCATTTGGCCCGCTATAGCCGCCCGCATTGGCCTCCACCCGGACCGGATCAAGAACGGTGGTGGTGGCATCCACATTGCCGGTGTTAAGGGCCGTGATCACCACGGTGTCATCCCCGGCAACGGAATAGGTCAGGCCCGTACCGCGCAACAACTGATCCAACGCCCGGTCAGAGGGCAACGCCCCCGACACCGCCTGCCCGGTCAAACCGCGCGCAAGCGCACCATCGACCGTTACCTGCAATCCCGACTGAAGACCAAATTGCGCAAGCGCACTGGTTAAAGGCTGTGCGGGGATATCAAAGGCGTGTTTCGCCAAAATGCTGGCATCGCTTGTTTGCTGTGCCCATGCGGCCCCCGCCCCCATGATCGGCACCAAAGCCGTCGTCATCATAAGCGCGCTTGCAATCATTGCCGCGCGGCCCCGATGGCGTATCGCTGTTGCTTCCCCAATTTTCATCTGGCTGTTCTCCGTTTGACGTCATATGCCCGAACCGACTTGAGAATGCAAATGCTTCTCAGTGGCGCATAGAAGACAAAACGATGGGGCAGCGCTGTTTTTCAAAAAAACTTTCGAAAAATCAGAACTTTCTGAAAAATTCGCGGAAAACGGACATTTTTGAGGTCGGATTAAATGCACCAACCAAAACCGGTCAGGATGGCGAGACCACCAAAACCCACGGGGTGATTTCACGCACGACGGCATTTTGCGCCTTGGCAATTGCGCGCAAGGCCGGGACGGGATCACTTAGGCGATATACGCCGGTCACGGACCGCTTTGCCAAGGCATCATCGGTAATCAGGATAGTCCCGTTAAAATACCGACGCAACCGATCAACAACATCGCCCAATGGCTGATCCTGTGCGATCAATTGACGGGTACGCCACGACGCGATCTGATCGGTGGGCACGGTGCCGCGCACCACCTGCCCGGCGTCATCAACCCGCACATTCTGCCCCGGTTCAAGCCGTTCGGAATGGGTGGTCAGATGATCTGCATTATCGACCCGGACCAAGCCATGCGCGACGGCAACCCGGGTTTGCCCTGCCCCGTCAGAAACATCAAACCCTGTGCCAAGAACAGTGACATTGACGTTGCGCGCCGCCACGGTAAACGGGCGGCTGGCATCGGGGGTCACTTCAAAAAAGGCTTCGCCCGTCAAAAGCGAAATGGCGCGCACATCCGCCTCATAAGTCACACGAAGTGCAGTTTCCGGCGCAAGCGTAACCTGGCTGTTATCGGCCAAGGTGATGGTGGTCATCTGGCCGGTGTCGGTAACGTAATCGGCCCGAAGGCGCGTGCTGATTTCGGGCCCGACAATCGCAACCACAAGGCTGGCCGCAACCGCAAACGCGCCAAGCCCAATTGCCCGCCATGAACCATTCGCCCGACGGGCGCGGTTACGTGATCGCAAATCACCACGACGCTCGGCAAATCGCGCATCAGCGGCAACAACGTTGCCATCCGCGCCGTCACTCGGTGTGTCCGCCAAATCATTGGCAACCTCATGCGCGGGAACCTGATGGGGTTCGGGGGAATTTTCCTGTGCACGACGGTCGCGCAGAAACGCTTGCCAGTCGGCCGTGCCCGTCGCTGTGTGTGCGGACGGCGCAACCTGCGCCATCAAGGCAGATGCCTTTTGCGTCGCACGCCATGCATCGCGGTTGGTGTTATTGCCCGCGTACCAAGCGTCAAACTGGACTTTCAGATCGGCATTGTCGGGGTCTTCTTGCAGTCGGATCAGCCAATCGGTTGCGTCCGCTGCGGCCTGTTTCATGACAGGATCTTTTATCTGTGATGTCATGGCCATCCCCCAACCCGTTGACGGCAATGATCTATGCCTTCTGCGACCAGTTTGTGGGCCAAGGGAACAGAAATATCAAGAAAGTCGGCAATTTCGCGCAACTTTGCCCCGCCAAAGCGATGCATTTCGCAGGCAATTCGGGTGCGTTCAGGGAGTTCGCCCATGGCCTGCATGACCTTGGCATAGTCATCTTTATACAGGATCACGGTTTCCGGATCGGCGATGTCCGACGCCGATGTTTCCATGGCAACGTCATAATCCAACCCGCCGCTGACCGCACCTTCGCGTTGGGCGCGGCGTTTGCTATCAAGAGCCAGATTGCGCACCACCCGATAAAGATACCCCGTCGCGTCGTCTAAAAAGCGCCCGTTCGAGGCCGCGTCAAAGCGCAACCATGCCTCTTGCACCAGATCTTCGGCCTGAACACGGTTGCCGATGATGCTGCTGGCATAGCTAACAAGTGCCGAGCGCTGGCGCATGAACAAGGTTAAAGAGGATGAATTTCCGGGCAAGCCGCAGCTTCCTTTTGGACAAGACACGCACTGTCGACCATGACAGCCTGCAAAGGCTTACCGAAGTTAAGACTGATTATCAATATCTTTTAAAAACGCCTGCGCAACAGCTTTGCATTCCTACATATATTGACTGCCTAAACTTCACCAAAATTAAGATGCATAGTCAAAACTGCACGGTTTGGGTCACATGGCCCACGCCGGTCATCATTAAAGGTTTAAGGGGTACTTTATGCAGATGCGCCGCGGTTTTATGGGTCTTGGATATTGTGCGTTGGTCGTTTTTGGCCTGAGCAATGGCGCACAGGCAATCACCCCTGAAAAAGCGCGAAACGTCATTGATGCGATCCTGATGCAAAGTGGTGCGACCGCCGAACTGATCCGCGCCAAGGCCGCCCCGGACGGGGCTGTTGACCTGACTTATGACAATGTGTCGCTGCATCTAAGCGGCTATGCCACCCCGCGTTCGCTTGCCCTTGATGGGGTAAACGTCACCGTGCGCGATACCGATCAGGCCAATCAGGTCGATCTGGATATCAAGCTGCCAGAACATGGCAAAGTTCTGGCTGAGGCAACATCCGATCAGCGCGATCTGACGATGCGCAATGCCGGTGGATATATCCGTTGGGATATTGCCCAAAATGCGCCCGTCACCGTTGATGCATCGGCCGACTTTCTGATCGGGGATGAACCGATCACACGCAAACATTGGCTGATCAACGGGCTTGTTCTGCAATGGTTGCCCGAAATGGCGCGCGTTGCGTGGCAAGATGCCGAATGGACCGGCCCAAACCGCGAAAAGCGCGGCGCCACCAAGGCAGCCAACCTCACCCTTTATCCCGGCGAAAACGGCGGAACCCATCTTGATTACGCCCATGATGGATTGTGGCTGCCAAGTTTGATCCAGCCGCGCACCGTACGGGTCAAAAGCCATAGCGACGGCCTGCCCTGGAGCGAGGCCAAACCGATCGTTGAAAAAGGCATCATTGATATGCTGACCGGGACCGCACCGCGCGTTGCCCGCCGCCAGATCGGCGATGCCTTGTGGCTAAAGGCCGAACAAAACGGCGCACCGATCAAAGTAGATGAGTTTTATGTCCAGGCACGGGGCTTAGAAGCCCTTGGATCGGGCGAGTTTTATGCGCAAACGGCAGCCCGTTATGGCTTTACCGGTGATTTTGATTTCAAATTGCTGGGTCAGGATAAGCTGGTTGCGTTGCTGGGCACCCCCGAAAGCCCAACATTGCTTGGCGCACTTGTGCCCTATGCGGTGAACGGTTTGGCAACCGGGCGTCCCGGCCCACAAGGCACGACCGAATATGATGGTGAATTACTTGCCGATGGGCGGTTGATTATCAATGGGCTGACCTTATTTCAAACAGCAGATGGCCGTTAAAACGTTTCTGCGGTTTTAAGGCGCGCGGGTCTGCCCGTGATCTATATATCGCGTCCACCGCCGTGGTGATTGGATGCCTTTTGCTCCGTTAAAAAAGGAAGACACCACCCGTGGGAAGATCAACGCCGCCATTTGCTGCCAGCAAAACACTGTTGCAGCCCTTACGGCTTTCGGTATTGCTGGCAACAATTGTCCTGATCCTTTCGCTTGGATTTCTGGCCTATACGGCGTGGCGGTCGGCCAACAGCCTGCACCCGCTCGAAGAAACCGGCCATCAGATATACATGCTGCAACAAGCCGATCTTGCGATTACCAAGATACTGGCCAGCACATTTGATCATGATATCTCGCCCGATGATCCGGCCATTGCCAAGGTCCGCGATACCCTTAATGAAGTTATCCAAGACGGCGGCAACCTTGATCCGACAACCCCCAAGAAAGTCGCACTGGCCCAGCAATACCTAACAGCCCCCATGGCCCAGCCGCGTATTGATCTGGTGCAGGCCCTGTCCTTGACCCGCCAGGTGGTCGCACTTGAAAGTGGGCTGCAACATGCCGCGATCAAAGACGCCCGCAATTCAGCCCAAACTGAATTCACCGTGGCGGCCAGTGCGCTGGTTATCACCCCGTTTGCCTTTATCATTTTGATGTTCTGGATCAACAAGCGGTCTTTCCAGTCGATAAAACGCCTGTCGGCACTTTTGAACAATGTCGGCACATCCCAGTTTACCGAGGTCAAAAGCCCCCCGCAAAACGATCCCTTCGCGCTTTTTTACACCCACTATAACGAAATGGTGCGCCGCCTAAACGATCTGGCGGCCGAGGCCCAAAACCACACCGACAATCTTGAAGGCCAAATTCGCACCGCGTCTGAAACCTTGCTGCGTCAACAGGCGGAATTGGAAAATGGCGCAAAGCTGGCGGCGATTGGCGAATTTTCCGCCCGCCTCGCCCACGAATTGCGCAATCCGATTTCGGGCATATCCGCCGCCCTGCATAATATGGAAGTCGAACTTTCCGATCCCGAGCAACAAGAACGCGTCACCCTGATTACCGAGGAACTTGATCGCGTTACCCGGCTTTTGAACTCGCTGTTGGCACATGCCCCGCACGATCATGAAGTGCCGGTTGAAACCTCTACCCAGCGGTTGTTTGGCGATATTTTGCGGTTATTTGCCTATCGATTGCCCGACAGCATTACGCTGACCTCAGACATCCATGACGCGACTGTGTCATTACCGCGCGATACCACACGCCAAATTTTGCTAAACCTTCTGAAAAACTCGGCCGAGGCCATCGCAGATCAGGACGCCACGATCACTGTCACGGTAACGACCACGGACGATACGGTCACCCTGATCGTGACCGATACCGGCCCGGGATACCCCGATGCATTACTTGAAAGCGGCATTCGCCCGTTTAGAACCTATAAGCCCAGCGGCACGGGGCTTGGGCTTTCGGTTGTTCAGCGCATGGTTGAGGCAATTGGCGGCGAGATTTATATTGATCGCGCACAACAGGGCGGCGCACTGACCAAAGTGATAATTCCGGCACACACCCCGGCAAACAAATAGGATCGACCGATGCGTTCAATGACCATCATTGAAGATGAAAGACTTTTGGGCAGCGAGCTTAAACGCCGGTTCGAACGCGAAGGATGGCAAGTTACCTTATCGCCCAACTTGGCCGATGCGCGCCGTTTGATCCTTGAAATAGGGCATCGCCCGGCCATTGTGTTGTCCGATATGAATCTGCCTGATGGCAATGGCTTGGATTTCCTGGCCGAAGCACGGCAAGCCGACTGCAAGTCGGAATGGATTTTCCTGTCGGGCTATGGCACCAAACATGATGTGAAGCGGGCATTGGAACTGGGCGCGCTTGATTTTCTGGCCAAGCCGCTTGATTACCATAAACTTGATCTGACCATTGCCGCGGCCAGTCGCGGGGCCAAGGCCAGCCAGCGTATTGAAGACACCACCAATTCCCAAGCCCGTAAATATCACCCCGATAGCTACCTTGGCAGCAGCCCCGCCGCCGAGCAGGTGCGCAAGATGCTGTCCCAACTGGTGCAAATCCCCCTATCAAGCATTCTGATCGGCGGGGAAACCGGTACGGGCAAGGGACTGGTTGCCAAAATCCTGCATTATTCGGGCACCTGCCGCGAAGGCCCATTTATTGACATCAACTGTGCCGCCATCCCCAAGGACATGCTGGAATCAGAACTTTTTGGTCATGAACCCGGCGCGTTTACCGGGGCCAAAGGCAAACATCGTGGCCTGATGGAACAGGCCGATGGCGGGACGCTGTTTCTTGATGAAATCGGCGAAATGGACATTGGCCTTCAGGCAAAACTTCTGACCGCGATTGAAGAACAAAGCTTTCGCCGGGTTGGCGGAGAGCAAAAAATATCGGTCAATATTCAGCTGATCGCCGCATCCAACCGGGATTTGCGCGGTGCATCGGATCGCGGCGAATTTCGCAGCGACCTGTATCACCGTATTTCGGTGTTTGAACTTAGCCTGCCCAGCCTGCATGACCGCAAAGACGACATCAAACTGATCGTCGAAAGCCTGATGTCGGAATTTAGCCGGCGCATCGGCAAGAATGTGCATATCTTACCAGGTGACGTGTTGGACCGTCTTTGTGCCTATCGCTGGCCGGGGAATGTGCGTGAACTGCGCAACGTTATTGAACGGTCCGTGATGCTGGCAACCGGGCCGGAACTGACCGCCGAGTGGCTGGGGCTTCCGGGCGGTCCCGCGTCTGCGCCATCCACGCCCTCCGCGTCCTCCTCAGCAGCAACAACATCCGTGACATCGCCTACGCCGACCGCGCGCCCCGATGCTGCGTCTGCGACCGACGAAGAAGATGTGATCAAATTGCCGCTGGATGGGTCACTGACCCTTGAGGGCATGGAAGAACAGATCATCCGAACCGCATTGGAACGGCAAAACTACAATGTCATGGGCGCGGTGCGTATTTTGGGCACGACGCGCGAAACCCTGCGCTATCGCATTCGCAAATATAATCTGGATCGCCTGATCGAACAAAATCAGTCGTAACATCCGGCCCCAAACGCCATCCCCCAACGACCAACAGCCAATTTTTACAACGTGCCAGACATTCCCCATCTGGCACGTTTTGTTTGTGGGCCACACTGGCACGCAAATGTCTTAGCGCGCCAATTCCGACATAACGCAATTCCCCAGCATGCCAGTTTGGGCAAACCCCGTGCACCACCCTGGTCCTATGCCCCCAACCATGGTGGGAATAACCACCACTGCGTCCTCATCCCCGTGCCAGAATTTTACTTATTTGTTTATTTTCAATGACTTATGAATTGGCATGCCAAGTGCAATGATTATGACAGTTGCCGTTAAGACAACGCCGGAACGGACCACCGACCAACACACTGTCACGGACCTTCTGGGAATCTTTCATCGAGTGTCTTTAAAGGAACGGAAAAATGCAAAACTTTACAAACAAATTCGCTGCTGCAGTACTGGCTTTGGGCGTATCTGGCGCAGTTTTGTCCCCTGTCATCGCAAACGCTGCCGAAACGCAAGCGCCCGCAGCGCAGACCGAGTTTGTTCCAAACAACACCAACGGCCACAGCGCACGCAAAGAATATGACATCTGGAAAGCACACCAGACCCCAGTCAAAGCGGCGCCGAAGGACTCCCAGCAATTTGCCGCCCAGGGTTCGATCATCATGGCAAAAGCCCATGAAGCCCGCGTTGCCCTTGACCGCAATGATATTGTCACCGCCAAAAAAGCGCTGAACGAAGCCCGCGCCCTTGCCAGTGACATCTACAATAAAGGTGGTGCCGGCAACCTCATCATCGCCAAACAAATGACGGTCAATCAGGACGTCCTTGAATCGCAGGTTAAAAACAGCGCTGGCGACCCTGAAACTGTCCTTCAGCCGGTTATCACCGACATCGGCGTGACCAACGTGAATATGTCATTTGGCACCGCCAAAAGTTTGCTCAACCTCGCTCACCAGGAACTGATCAACAGCAACCGGAACGCCGCAAAACACGCTCTTGCCAACCTTGAACATGGGCTGAGCCTGCAAACCGTGACCTTCGTACCTGACGTCTAATACCCCCTCTGCTCCCTAGACTTTTTTGTCTGTCCCTTGTCAAACTTCACCGGGTGCCTTTGCACCCGGTTTTTTTTTGCGTCAAAGGCGGGCTCACGCCGCCATCTGGGGCAACCGCCCATCCGCCAGATTTAGCCACCGCGCCACCTCGCCACCTCGCCAACATCCCAAAATCAACAACCACCAAGTGGGGGAAATAACCCCCACTTTGCCCGACCAGCCAAGCGACCACCAACCAAAATCCCTATAAATCAAAGACTTATGACTTGGCACGGCTGATGCAAAGATCACAGCAGCCAACAACAAATTGGCCCCCGCCGATCCCCATAAACGATTTCCGAGGACCGAACGGGCGAAAACAGATCTTTCCGTGTTTCGCAAAGGATAAGAACCATGAAAAACCCTATTCGCAAAGTCGCCATGGTCACATTGATTGCCGGGATTGCTGCAACAACCATGACCCCGATTATCGCCAATGCCGCAAGCAACGATAACGCCCGCGAAGCCAAACGCGCACAGGACCTTAATCAAATCAAAGCCAAGGCCGCGCATAAACAAGATGAAAAACAAGCCGCGATAAACGCCAAATACAGCGAACAAGCGTTTCAGGCGATCCAGAAAGTGCGCGCCGCACGCATCGCCATCGCCGCCGAAGACATCGACCACGCGACCACGCTGATCAATCAAGCGCAGAAGTCGCTGTCTGATATCAAAAAAGACGGTGCCAAAGGCATCCTGACCATCAATGTCGAGCAAATCGTGGATGAAAACGTGCTTGTGCCCGCATCCGCCTCAGCCGATCAAACCAGCGCAGCAGCATCGAAAGCAACCGCAACCAAGGCATCGGACACGACCCAAAAGGCCGATAAAGCTGCCCCGGAAATGGCGCAAACAAGTTTGGGCACCATTCAGGTTCTGATGCCCCTTGATGCCACCATTCAACAGCTTAACATCGCGGCCAACTTTATGAAGGATACCAAGCCCTTTGATGCCAGCCGCGCCCTTGCCACCGCCGAGGCCGGATTGGCGGTCCAAAGCTTCTATGTGGTTGGCCAGCCCCAGCCGATCAATCCGGATCAAAATAACACGTCTGCTTCATCATAATGGCAGCGTTATCTTTGCCCCAAAAGGCGATCCCAGATCACGCGACTTGGGATCGCCTTTGGCATGTCAGGGCGCCGCAAAGCCCCCTGCCCCAGAAACCTCCGCTCCCAAAAACGGACATAACAATTGGCACGCCCAAACTGCCGGTCTAACATTGCGGTGTTTTGATTATCGCGGAATTTAGGGCCCCAAATGATGGCAAAAACCGATCCCGACATGCGCCCTGTTTCCACCGGTCCGTGCAGCCGCATTGTGATCTATTGCAAGAATATCGATGCAATGGTGCAGTTTTATACCGATCACTTTGGCTATCACGCCGATCAGAAAGACGGTGACCGCATTGTTGAACTCACCCCCGCACATGGCGGCCTGATCTTGATGCTTCATCCCGCAAGCAAGGGACAACGCGCCGGGCAGTCCCTGATAAAGTTGGTGTTTGATGTCCGTGACGTTGAACACACGCGCAGCCAATTGATCGAACGCGGCATTAAGGTTGGGGCGCTGCATCAGGCGGATGGGTATGGCTTTGCCAATATGAAAGACCCGGCTGGCAATTCGGTTTCGATCTCAAGCCGGGCTTTTTCTGCGCTTTAAGGGCATTTCACCCATACATCTTATTGACGCCCCTGTCGGAACTTCGCATGATCCGCGACACGATTGGCAGTTCAAACATGCCGGTTCAAAAAAATGAGGGAGTTTCTGACAATGAAAATCAACAAATCGGGTCTTTTGTCCGGCTTGGTCGTCGCAGGCAGCCTTTTTGCCGCCATGAGCAGCGCGTCGGCGGACACCATCAAGGTTGGCATCGCCAATTTTGGCGAACATCCGCAGCTGAACGCCGCGATTGCGGGCTTTAAGGAAGGCATGAGCGAAAACGGCTTTGTCGACGGAACCGACGTTACCTATTCCGAAAGCCACACCAACTTTGATGCATCTTTGGTCCCCCAAATGATCACGAAGTTGCAGGCTGAAAGTCCCAAACTGATCTATACCGTCACCACCCCGGTGTCCCAGATCGCCAAACAACTTTTGGCTGGATCGGGCATTCCAATCGTCTTTTCCGCTGTCACCGATCCGGTTGCCGCCAAACTGGTCCCGTCTTGGGATGAAGGCGATAAAAACATGACCGGCGCATCGGATTTGCAAGACATCGCAGCGGTTCTGGAATTCACACGTAAATTCCTGCCCGATGCCAAACGTCTTGCTGTGCCCTATAACCCGGGCGAAGCAAACGATGTCGCCTTGCTTGAAAAAGTCGAAGAATTGGCCCCGGCGGCTGGTTTCTCGGTCGTGCCGGTGGGCATTGATAACGTCAATGACATCTTGCAGCGCATCACATCCGTCGCCGGTAAGGCCGACGTCATTTATACCCCGGCATCCAACCTGATCCAGCCGGCAATTGCCGCTGTGTCGGCGGCCGCACGCCAGATCGGTGTGCCGATTGTCAATTCCGATAGCTCAGCCGTTGCCGATGGCACCGTCCCGGCCAGTTTCTCGGTCGATTATAAGCAGGTTGGCCTGAATGCCGGTAAAATCGCCGCAGAAATCCTGAACGGCAAATCACCGGCAGATATTCCGCCGTCTGCGCCGACCTATGAAACCCATGCGCCGCTGATTTCAAAATCGGCTTCTGCGGCCTTTGGTGTTGAAATCCCGGCATCCTTTGACGATTGCGGCTGCATTGTCGACTAACTTCGCCCGACCCTAAACACAGATTGGCGCCGCGCGGGTCCCCCCGTCGGCGCCAATGCCATTCGGGCAGGTGCCAAATATCTTTTGCTTTTTTGTCATTGGCATCATGCCCCAAGGAGAAGACGGATGCTTGAAATCCGATCTGCACGAAAAGTCTTTTATGCCGGTCAGCCGGATGAAAAAGTCGCACTTGATAACCTTGACCTGACGCTTCAAACCGGCGAATTCGGCGTTGTCATCGGATCAAACGGTGCGGGCAAAAGTACCATGCTCAATGCCGTATCAGGGGCCCTTCCCCTTGATAGCGGCCAAATCGCCATTAACGGCGATGACGTCACCAACACCCCGGTCCATCTGCGCGCCAAGCGTATCGCACGCGTGTTTCAGGACCCGATGCTTGGCACCGCGGCCAGCATGACCGTTGCGGAAAATATGCTACTTGCCGATTTGCGCAGTTCCAAACGCACCCTGTCGCGCGGGCTAAATGCCAAACGTCTGGCCGACTATAAGGACCGCCTTTCGGCCCTTGGTCTTGGCCTTGAAAACCGCCTTGATACCAAGGTTGAATTGCTGTCTGGCGGGCAGCGCCAATCCTTATCGCTGATCATGGCGGTCGGCGGATCGCCGGATTTATTGTTGCTTGATGAACATACCGCGGCCCTTGATCCGCGCACAGCCGACCTTGTCATGCAGGCCACCGTGCGTGCGGTCGATACACTAAAACTGACGACATTGATGGTGACCCATAACATGGCCCATGCGGTTGATTTTGGTCACCGGGTCATCATGCTGGATGCCGGTCGGGTCAAATTGGAAATTGGCGGCGAAGATAAGGCCAATGTCACGGTGGCAAAACTGGTGGACCATTTCGCGGTCAAAACCGATGCCATGATGTTGGGCGCGTAGGGGCGGATAAACTATTATGATGGAATTCATTTCTTCGACCTTCACAAGCTATGTGGCACTCGTGCCCGTCACACTTGCCCAAAGTTTCATTCTGGCATTTGTCGTGATGGGGATCATGATCCCGTTTCGCACCCTGCAATTCCCCGATTTAACCAGCGAAGGCGCCTATCCGCTGGGCGGTTGTATCTGTGGGGTTTTGATTGCCGCCGGGGTCAACCCGGCCCTTGCGATTTTGGCCGCTCTTGCCTGTGGCTTTTTGGCGGGCTGCTGTACCGCCCTTATTCATCTGCGGTTTCGCATTCATACATTGCTTGCCGGGATCTTGATGATGACGATGCTTTACAGCATCAATCTGCGGATCATGGGCAAATCGAACCTGTCGATCTTTGGATCAGACAGCGTCTATAACTGGGCACCGTTTGTCACCCCGGGCTTCCCGGTCAGCAAGATCATCGTCGCCGGGCTGATTGGTGCGGCGGTATTTTTGGCCCTGAACTGGTTCTTTAAAACCGAAAAGGGAACGGCCCTTCGTGCGGTTGGCTCCAACCCGGCCATGGCAGAGGCACAAGGCATTTCTGTCTGGGTATCGACCATTGTCGGTGTCGGCCTTGCCAGTGCCTTTTCCGCCACCAGTGGCGCGCTGATGGTCCAGTCACAGGGCTTTGCCGATGTGAATATGGGGCTTGGCATTCTGATTAACGGCCTTGCCGCCCTTATGATTGGCGAGGCGGTTGTCGGCAAAAAATCAGTCTGGCGGCAATTGCTCGCACCGTTTGTCGGGGCGATCATTTACTACCAACTGGTTTCGCTGTGCTTGGCGGCGGGCATGCCCCCGCCCGACCTGAAACTGGCGACCGGATTGTTCGTTTTGGCGATGCTGGCCTTGCCCAGCCTTAAACGCGGTCGTGGCGCAGGCGGCAGCCCAGCCCGCGAAAAGTTCCGCGAATAGGGAATGGCCGCACAAACATCATCTAAAACTCAAAGGGCGGGGGAAACTCCGCCCTTTTTTGTGCCGCCGATATGGTTTTAGGAAATTCGTTACCATGCCCCGATACAGTGCAAACCAACACCGCAAACCAATAATGCAAACCAACCGTTTAAGGGAGATCACCTTTGCAAAAAATTAGCCTTGTCATTCTTGCCACCGGCGTTGTCGCGGCGGGCCTGTGGGGCATTGGTGATTACATGTCACGCAAGGGCGAAGAACACGGTGATGTCACGCGCGGCCAAGCCATTGCCGAACAGACCTGCCTGCGCTGTCACACCAAATTTGCCGGTGATCCCCTGCCCAATCCCGATGTGACAAGTGCCCCGCCCTTGGCAAGTTTCGGGCAACGCTGGCCGCTTGAAAACCTGGAAGAAGCCCTGGCCGAAGGTATTTCGGTTTCCCATGATGACATGACCATGCCGGAATTCACCTTAACACCGCAAAGCATCGCCGATCTTTTGGTCTATCTTGGCGAACTGACCCGCCAAGCAAATGCCAAGGCCGATGGTTAATCCGCCATAAACGGCCCCGGCGGCAACAGCCGCAACAGCAACAGTGGCAACAACTGCAACAGCAGCCACACCATCCGATAAATTCATGCGACGTGATGTAAATGCGCAACAAACGCCCCATCTGAAAAGACTGCGTTTGTTCGCTTACATGAGGTCCACATGCACCGTATCGTACAGATTGTTGCATTTGTCTGCCTGATGCTTATTGGCAGCATGGGTGCAAAGGCACAGCAATCCCTTGTGGTGGTCAGCAACATCTATCCGCCCTATGTGACCGAGGATGTGCAAAACAGTTTCCTGCCCGCCCTGTTTGACGAAATTGGCAAGGAAATGGGCGTTCGGTTTGAATTCAAAATTCTGCCGTGGCTGCGCTGTGAAAAACAGGTCGAAAATCACGATGCCTGGGGCGCAATTCCCTATCGCAAGACCGAAGACCGCGAAAAGACCTTTGCCTTTTCCGAACCGATCTATTTGCAGGATTCCCACTTTTTTGGTTATGACGCCGACGGGCACAAACCCCGCGCCACGTTTGATGAACTGACCGATCTGCGCGGCTATCGGATTGGTGGCATCAATGGCTATTACTATGAACCGTGGTTTGAACAGGCCGGGCTTGATGTCGATTATGCCAATTCCGAAGAACAGAATTTCCGCCGCCTCAAAGCCGGGCGCATCGATCTGTTTTCCACCGCCACCACCATGGGCTGGCATCAAATCAAAACCCTGTTCCCGCCTGAGGAAGTCGCCCATTTCTATACGCTCGACAAACCATTGGTCGAAGGGGCTGGGCTATATTTAATGACCGCGCAAACCTTCCCCCAAAACGACGTCCTGCTCAAACGCTTTAACGTCGCACTCAACACCGTCAAAACGACCGGCACCTATGGCGAGTTGGTCGAAAAATTTGGCCTGAAGCTGCGCTATTGACCGTTAAATCGGGACGCGGTTAAAGAAAGCCCTAAAGTAGCCCCGACTTTCTGGCGTTCAAACGCCAAAAGCGCAGTTCCGTTTCAGCCCCCAACACCCCATTTTCATGCCGTCGACTCTAACGGCAATTCAACCATCCACATCTTTGACCACGGATTACACGCTGTTTTCGGCAGCTTAAAGTTCAGGTAATTACGCATCTGCAGGCCACCTTCCAATTCGGCCAGACAGCGCACACCCTTGCCGATTTTCAGGGCAAAGGTAACGACCACCACCTCCATTCTTGATTGCACGTTGCAAGGCGATTTTAAATTTTTGCTTGACTTGAACCGGTTCAAAACAAAAATTGGTCTGACGTCTGATGGCTGACCAAAAATGAATGATTTCAGCTTCCTCAGACCCGTTGTGACAAGCAAATAGGTGTGATGTGCCGCAAGCGGATGGGGCTACAATTCGACCAATACAAACATCTGGGCGTCGCGATGCGATCCTGGAATCCCTGACCGATTTTATCGTCCGTTCCAATCTGGTCCCCGGCGACCAATTGCCGCCAGAACGTGAATTAATGGCGGGCCTGAAAGTCGGCAGATCAAGCATCCGCGAAGCCATCGGCCATCTACAGGCCTTGGGCATTGTTGAAATCAAACGCGGATCAGGCACCTATCTGAAACGGCAGGTCTCGGAAAAGACCCTGTTCATGCCCCTTTCCATCGCCACCCAGCGTGATGGCCTGCTTCAAACCCTTGAAGTTCGCCGCGGGCTTGAGGTTGAGGCCAGCATGCTGGCCGCCAAACGCGCCACCGCCGATGACATCGACAAAATGCGCGCCGCCCTTGATGCGATGGAGGCCGAACATCTTGAATTTGGCACCGCCGGTCAGGCCGACCTTGTCTTTCACCTGTCGATTTACAACGCATCGGGCAACCCCCTGTTTGAGCAACTTCTCAGCCAGATGCGCGAAGCCTTTGAAAGCTTCTTTGCCCAACCGTTTAACCGTCCTGATTTCGCGCGTGAATCCTTTGAATTTCACCGCATGCTGTTTGACGCAATTGTTGCCGGAAACCCCGAACAAGCCCGCCAGCATACCCTTGCCATCCTTGAAATCGTCGAACGCGATATCGTGAGAATGTCTGATGAAGAACAACAATAAATCCCAAGCCCCCAAAGCCCCGATTACCGCCCCCGAAAGCATCGTCGCCTATGACGCAAGCCACTTTGGCAATGCGGTTGTGCCACCGATTTTTCAGAACTCGTTATTTACCTTTGATGATTTCGACGACATGGTCGAAACCTATTCCGGGCGTAAAGTCCGCCCGGTTTATTCACGCGGGCTAAACCCGACCGTGCGCGCATTCGAAGAAAAAATTGCCCAACTTGAAAAAACCGAAGACGCCCTTGGCCTTGCCAGTGGCATGGCCGCGATTTCATCGGCGGTGCTATCGGTTGTTAAACCCGGCGACCGGATTGTATCGGTCGAACATTGCTATCCCGATGCCTACCGTTTTTTCGAAATGTTCCTGCGCGACATGAATGTGTCGGTCGACTATGTCGATGGTCGCGATATTGATGCGGTGCGTGCCGCCCTGCCCGGCGCCAAGATTTTATATCTTGAAACCCCCACCAGTTGGACGTTTCACACCCACGACATTGCCGCCCTCTGTGCGATCGCGCGCGAACATGGCGCCGTTTCCATGATCGACAACAGTTGGGCATCGCCAATCTTTTGCCAGCCCGCAACACTTGGCTGCGACGTGGTCATTCATTCCGCGTCGAAATATCTTGGCGGGCATAGCGATGTCGTCGCCGGGGTGATTGCCGGGACGAAGGAATTTGTTGGCAATGTGCGGTCCAACATCTTGCCCTATCTGGGGTCAAAGCTGTCGGCGTTTGATAGTTGGTTGTTGCTGCGCGGCTTGCGCACCCTTCCGGCGCGCATGCGCGAACATCAACGTTCGGCCATGATCATTGCCCAAAACCTTGCGAACCACGCCCATGTCACCGCGGTTCATTACCCCGGCCTGATGTCATCGGCCGCACCGGGGTTAAGTGGATCGTCTGGGCTTTTCTCATTCGAATTTTCACCCGAAATCGACATTCCGACCTTTGTCGATGCGCTACGGTTTTTCAAAATCGGCGTGTCCTGGGGCGGACATGAAAGCCTGATTGTCCCCGCGCTGGTAACGCGGGCGCAAGTGGGCGGACCAAATTCGGCGATACGCTTTGGCGTGCCCGAAAATCTGGTGCGTCTGCATATCGGCCTCGAAAGTGCCGACGACCTTTGGTCTGATCTGGCCTCTGCAATCGAGGCAAGCCTGAAGTAAAAAACCATCGTTAAAAAACAGGGAACTTCACAATGAACTGGAAAACAACGCTACTGGCAGGTGTGACCTCTATTGTACTCACAGGGCAGGCTTATGCCGACACCACCTTAAAGCTGGTCGAAGTCATCACCAGCCCGGAACGCACCGAAACCCTCAAAGGGCTTATCGCCGAATACGAAGCCGACCATCCCGGTGTCACCGTTGAAATCACATCACTCCCCTGGGGGCAGGCCTTTGAAAAGTTTGCCACCATGGTGTCTGCGGGACAAACGCCTGACATCGTTGAAATGCCTGATACCTGGCTAACCCTTTATGCCAAGAACGGCGCGCTTGAAAGTCTTGAGCCCTATATCAAAGACTGGGAAGGCGGCAAGACGCTCAATGACCGCGCCCTTCAATTTGCCCGCGCCACCGATGATACCGCCTATATGCTGCCGTATGGCTTCTATCTGCGTGCGCTGTTTTACAACAAGAAATTGTTCAAAGAAGCTGGCGTCACCGACATTCCAGTCACACTCGATGATTTCCGCGACGCCGCCGAAAAGGTATCCGCGCTTCCCGGTAAGGCCGGCTATTGCATGCGCGGCGGGCCCGGCGGCCTGAATGGCTGGGTGATGTTTGGCGCGACCGCCGCAGGATCGAATGAATTCTTCACCGAGGACGGTTCAAGCACCTTTAACTCGGACGGCTGGGAAAGCGGGCTTGAATATCTGATTGATATTTACAAAGACGGCCTTGCCCCGAAAGACAGCCTGAACTGGGGCTTTAACGAAATTGTTGCCGGTTTCTATTCGGGCACCTGTGCGATGCTTGATCAGGATCCTGACGCCCTGATTGCGATTTCAAGCCGCATGAAAGAACAAGACTTTGGCGTCACCACCATGCCCAAAGGCCCGTCTGGCAAAGCGTTTCCGACCATTGGCTATGCCGGTTGGTCGATGTTTTCCAATAGCGAGCATAAAGACGAAGCATGGGATTTGATTGCCCATCTTGAGTCCAAGGAAAGCAACCTTACCTGGAACAAACGCATTGGCGCGCTGCCGATCCATGATGGCGCTGAAAGCGATCCGTTCTTTGCCAGCCCGCAATTCGAAGGCTGGTTCGCAGAACTGTCTGACCCGGATGTTTATCCGACCGTCATGCCGACCCATCTTGAAGAATTCGCCTTCTTCAAAGACAGCCTTGTCATTCGCACCAGCCAAGAAGCCATGCTGGGCCGGATCACGCCCGAAGAACTCGCCAATCAGTGGGCAGAATACCTGACCGCTGCACAGAAAAAATGGATGCAGGCAAACCAGTGACCTTGGCAACGCACGCCGGAAAACGCCCCGTCGAAAGACGGGGTGTCTTCTCCAAGAAGTTGTCCGGTATCATCGAACCCTATCTTTATGTTTCGCCGGCACTGGTTCTGATCCTCGCGGTTATGTTGATGCCGCTCGTCCTTGGTCTGAGCTATGCCTTTCGCGATATCCGTATCCTCAATCCGTTTAGCGGCGGCTTTGTCGGAACCGCGCATTTTGAAACCCTGATGTCTGATCAGGCCTTCTTGGGCGCGCTGATCAATACCGCATGGTGGACGTTCGGCTCGCTGTTTTTTCAGTTTGGCCTTGGTCTTATTCTTGCTCTTTTGCTTAACCGCGATTTCGTCGGCCGCCGCTTGATCCAGGCACTTGTGTTTCTGCCGTGGGCTGTGCCAACGTTCCTGTCGGGCTTAAACTGGGCATGGATGTTTAACCCGGTTGTCGGGCCTTTGCCCCATTGGCTGACATCCCTTGGCCTTATGGCTGAACCGTTTAATATCCTTTCTGATCCTGATCTTGCGATGTGGGGGCCGATCATTGCCAATATCTGGTTTGGCATCCCATTTTTTGCCATCACGATGCTGGCCGCGTTGCAGTCCATCCCCAAGGAACTGTACGAAGCAGCCTCGATTGATGGGGCAACCACACGTCAGCAATTCATCAGCATCACCCTGCCCTTCCTTGCGCCCACCATCGCCATCACCTTGATGTTGCGCACCATCTGGATTGCCAATTTCGCCGATTTGATTGTCGTCATGACCAAAGGCGGCCCGGCAGATTCCACCCAGATTGTCGCCTCTTACATCTTTACCCAGGCCTTCCGCCGACTTGACTTTGGATATGCATCCGCCATTGCGGCCGTGCTTCTGGTCTTGTTGCTGGCGTATGCCCTGGCTGTGATTGGCTTGCGCCGTGCCATGACGCACGCAGATAACTAGGGAAATTTCCAAATGACCCTGACCGGACACACAACAACGCGTAAAATGCTCTATTGGGGCAGTCATTACCTGATGATTGCCGCCTTTGTGCTGTTTGCGCTGTTCCCGCTTTACTGGTTGCTTAAGGTTTCCGTGACGCCAAACGACATCCTCTATACCGAAGGTGTTCGGATGTGGCCGTCACGCACCACGTGGGAGAACTACACATTTGTTCTCACCCAAAGCAACTTCCCCCATTACTTCATGAATTCCGTGATTGTCGCGGGCACAACAGCCGCGGTGACAACCGTGATTGCCGCCCTGACCGGCTATGCGTTTTCGCGGTTTGCCTTTCGCGGCAAGGTGATCATCGTTGCCCTGATGTTGATCACCCAGATGTTCCCGTTGGTCATGCTGATCGCGCCGATCTTTAAAATTCTGGCCCCACTTGGCCTGACCGACAGTTTGACCGGCCTGATCATTGTTTACACCGCCTTTAATGTGCCGTTTGCGACCTTCTTGATGCAGTCATTCTTTGACGGCATTCCCAAGGACCTCGAAGAAGCCGCGATGATTGACGGCAATACACGGTTCGAAGCTTTTCGCGCGATCATTTTGCCCCTGACCCTTCCGGGTGTTGCGGCAACGCTTGGCTTTGTCTTTACCGCCGCTTGGAGCGAACTTTTGTTCGCCCTGATGCTGGTCAGCAGTGAGTCTGCTTCGACCTTCCCGGTTGGGCTTTTGTCATTCGTTTCAAAATTCAGCGTCGATTTCGGCCAGATGATGGCTGCTGGTGTGCTGGCACTTATTCCCGCTTGTCTGTTCTTCCTGCTGATCCAGCGTTATCTGGTGCAGGGGCTGACAGCAGGTGCGGTCAAAGGATAAGAGGACGACTTTTATGGCTTCTATTGAAATTGCAAATGCCCGCAAAAGTTATGGTGCAGTTGATGTCCTGCACGGCATTAACCTGAACATCAGCGACGGCGAGTTCATTGTCCTTGTCGGGCCTTCTGGCTGTGGGAAATCAACGCTTTTGCGCATGATCGCCGGACTAGAGGACATCACATCTGGCGATATTTCCATCGCCGGCGACGTGATTAACGACCTGCAACCCAAAGACCGCGACATCGCCATGGTGTTTCAGTCCTATGCGCTTTATCCGCATATGTCGGTCGCGGAAAATATGAGTTACGCGCTGAAACTCCGCAAAACTGCCAAGGATAAAATCGCCGACGCCATTGGCAATGTCGCCGATATTCTGGGCCTAAGCGCGTTGCTTGAACGCCGACCCAAGGCACTTTCGGGTGGGCAGCGCCAACGCGTTGCCATGGGCCGGGCGATTGTCCGTAAACCACAAGCGTTTTTGTTTGATGAACCGCTTTCAAACCTTGATGCGCGCTTGCGCGAACAAATGCGCACCGAAATTCGCAAACTACATCATCGCCTTGGCGCGACATCGGTCTATGTCACCCATGACCAGATCGAAGCCATGACCATGGCCGACCGGATTGTCGCCATGCATGACGGCATCATCCAGCAGGTCGGAAGCCCAGTCGAAATTTATGACCGCCCCGCCAACATCTTTGTCGCCAGCTTCATCGGCTCCCCCGCCATGAACTTCCTTGAAGGGGCCTATGAAACCACGGCCGATAATGGCGATCAGGGGGCGGGTATTCGTTTATCCGATGGGTCTTTGGTCCCGGTCCTGCCCGCGCAAGGGGCAAGCACCAATCAACCCGTCACCCTTGGGGCCCGGCCCGAACACATCACCATCGTGCAAGATGCCGCAAACGGCCTTCCGGCCCGTGTGGACTTGATCGAACCCATGGGTCTTTCGACCCTTGTGCATGCCACACTGGCGGGCAAGCCGATCAAGATCTTCACCATGGATCGCCCCGACTATGCCGTCGACAGCTTTATCCATGTCGCATTTGACATGGAAAAGGTCCACGTGTTCGACAGCTCATCCGAATTGCGTTTACCGCCCCTGACCGAACCCCATACCGGGCATAGCGATTAAAACAAAAAAAATAGGCGGGGAGCATCAAACTCCCCGCCTCCAATCCATCACGCGATAGTCTTCAACACCTTTCTAGCGCGTTTCATCCAAATGTGCCTCTAACCATCCTTTGACATCGACGGTCGGGATATTATTGGCAACATTGTAGGTGGTCGCCTTGTCCCAATGCATGCCATCGCCCTGCGCGAAGGCTGCGCGATATTTTCCCATAACATCGTCGGGATTTTCGGTCAGGAAGGCGCCCAACATCTCGCGGGTCAATTCGGTTTTTCTGAACTGTTCACCTGACACCGTTTCAACAATTTCTGCAAGCCGCCCATAAGAAAGGGTATCTCCGGCAACAAAAACCACCTCATTTGCGAAATGAGGCTGCGCCAAAATGATGTCCGTCGTCAGTTTCCCGATATCTTCCGGCGTTGTGACGGTGACCTTGGTGTCCCAACTGCCCAGAGCATTAATCGTTTTTTTCTCAAGGTTGACGACATCGAAAGACGGTTCGAACAGGAAACTGGTGAACATACCGGTCGAAACAATCACCCACTCAGTTTTATTCTGCGCGCGCAACAACAGCCGGACGTCGTATTGCTCATCAAAGACATCCTGCGGGCTTCCGCGTCCGACAATGTCGTAATCGACACCAAACTGCCAAGGGAAGTAACGTTTTACTCCCGCATCAAGCGCAGCATTTGTCATCTTGAGCTGTGTCCCCTTGCCCCCGACAAACCCGGTGCAGCTGACCACCGTGTGGAATGGCTTAAACAGATCGGTCAGATCACCAACCGATACGGTCTTTAGGTCAATCTCGACAATATCGGCGCGCAATTCGCGGACTTCCTGTACAATTTTTTGGTCGGCTACGTTCCGGGATTCCATCATCCCCGGTGCAAGCAAAACGGATAAAGGCTGTTTTGCGGGATCAAGGCGCGGGGCAAGTTCGCGCAAGACGGCAAGCCCAAGTTGCCCTGCTCCAAGCACAAGCATCGGCTTTTTAAGCTGTGTATTTTCTTCGGTCATATCCGTTTCCTTTCTAAATAAGCCGGATTCACTTCCGGCCGATCAATAGGGATTGGATACGTAGAATTGACCCGAATGACTATGACGCAATCTGATTTAATTTATTCGCAAAAATGGTATAATTGAAGAATAAAAAGACCTGAGACAACATATAAACTATTGATATTAAATATTTTTGAATACAAAACAAATCCCTCCAGGAAAATACTTCCATATTTTCCATCATAAAATGCAATTATCTTCTCGTAACTGCCTCACTTTTCCAGATAAGGACGAGGCCCCATGAACCGTTTGAAAGCGATGGAAATATTTGTCCGTGTTGTTCAGGCTGGCGGTTTTGGCAAGGCGGCAGAAACGCTCTTGGTGCCAGCATCGACAGTGACACGCGCGCTCAAGGAGCTCGAAGATTACCTCGGGGTCACACTTTTAAATCGAACCACCCGAAAAATCAGTCTAACGGTCGAGGGCGCATCCTATTTTGCAGACTGCAAACGTGTTCTTGACGATATCGATCTGGTCGAGTCCGCCTTCCCTGGCCGTGCCGGACGTGCTCATGGCATCCTTCGGGTCGATACAACGACGTCAATTGCCCGACATTTTATCGTTCCAAAACTGCACGACTTTCAGGAACTCTATCCAGATGTGAAACTGTTTCTATCTACCCACGACCACGTCAGCGACCTGTTTGAGGACGGTATTGATTGCGTGATCCGCACCGGCACACCAGCAGATACAACCAGCCTGATGACACGTCGACTGCGCACTTTTCGCTGGGTTGTCTGTGCCGCCCCATCCTATGTCGAAAAATATGGCGCCCCCACAGATATTGATGATCTGGCAAAACATCATCTTGTCGGATACATCTCCAGCACGACAGGGCGACCGATCCACTGGACCTTTGACACCAATGACGGGCAACGTCACATCCGCGCAAATGACGGCCCGATTGTGAATGACACCGATACCTATGTTTCCTGCGGGGTTGAGGGACTTGGGCTCATACGGGCAGCCAGCTATATCGTCGCCCCCCTTATTCAAAGCGGGGTGCTTTTAGAAATCCTGCCCGATGTCACCACCCCACCAGAGCTTGTTTCGATCATGTACCCACGAAACCGCCATATGTCTCCCACAGTGCGCGCCTTTATCGACTGGAGCATCAAGACCTTTTCCGATCACACGGACATAATGTAATCTACCCGCCATTGATACCGACGCCAACACGGGCCTTGCCGCCGGTGTCGATCTGATCGAACCGCATCCGGTCACCGCGATTAAGCCACGCAAAAGTAAGGCGGAGCGCCATAAACGCCCCGCCCTTGGCCATTCACAACCGGAATAAACACCGCACAACCGTTTACCCGTTATTGCGCGTGACCAATCTGTCAAAAGCCGCCTGCCACCGCGGGTCCGGCTCGATCCCAAAGATGTCTTTCAGCGTTTGCGAAATATCACCAACGCTTAAGCTATGGTGCTCTTCCTCGCCCGTGACCAACCGAATGGTCAGGCGGTTATTGCGCAACGTAAACCGGGCAAACGGGGCTGAACGTGCGACCATCAGGGTTTTGCAAAAGTCACTATCGGGGTGATCGGATGCGTACCAATTCATGACCTCGTAATCGAGATCAGAAACCGGCGCATAATCGATTTCATGCACCGCATTCCACACACCACCGCGTTCCATTTCAACCCGGTACGCATGCGCCCCCTTGATCACGCGATAGATGTCATGCGGGGTGACTTGCGGCGTTTCGATATCAAGCAAAAGCGGGGCGGTTGGCACACAGCTGCCCAAACCAACATCGGCAAGCCATGCTTCACCATCAATCGTCACCCGATTGGCCATATGGCAGCGCGGACGGGGCAAATCATCGGGCCCATATCCCCACAACACCCGGCCTGCCAAACCTTCGACGGCAAACCCCAGGCTGCGCAACACCCGCCCGAACAACGAATTTTGTTCAAAACAATACCCGCCGCGCCCGTCATGGATCAGTTTCTGATCCACCTTTTCTGGCGCGATGCTAATCGGGGTGTCGTTAAAAACATCAATCGCCTCAAACGGGATATTGGCCGGATGCAACGCATGCAGGGTTTGCAAAACATCAAGCGTTGCGGTGCGTGGGCCGTCATAGCCAATCCGCTCGAAATAGGCATCAAGGTCAACGCTGGCCGCATCGGTGAGCCGCCCGCTTAACATGGCCCAACAGGCATCGACCTGACTTTGCAAACTGTTGTGGCCGCTCTGAACCGTCGCATCTGTTGCGATGGGCATGGGGATGTTCATCATAAAGCTCCATTTGCCCGGCTTGCCGGGGATGTTTTCATCTCATGGAGCGGACGATAGAACCTCAAGTTAAGTTTAGGTCAATGCGAAAAAACGCCATCTTTTGAAATCGAATATTCTGCGAATAATTGTGAAATTAACCCGCCACATTATTCACCCCAACCGCGATTTATGGCCCATCAAAGCAACTTTCCATCTTTTACACGCAAGATATAAAGCTTTTGCGCGACAGTTTGCCATTGGCTGTGATAATTGAATAGGTAAAGAGCGTCGGACCAAAAGGCTGCATATGTATGTACAAGCATGCGAATGGCTGACCAACGGAAACGTCGCTTACATCCATCATTGGCGGATTATCAAGGGTCCGCTGCCAAAGACAGGGAAGTTGCCATGCGTACTGTTTATCTGAACGGCCAGTTTTTGCCAGAAAACGAAGCCAAGATTTCGATCTTTGACCGATCCTTCCTGTTTGCCGATGGTGTGTATGAAGTCACCTCGGTGCTTGAGGGCAAACTGATCGATTTCAAAGGCCACATGACGCGCCTTCAGCGCTCATTGTCTGAGCTGAACTATGAATTCAAGCCCGATATCGATCAGCTGCTCGAAGCGCACCGTGAACTGATCAAGCTCAACAACATCACCGAAGGCCTGATTTACCTTCAGGTATCGCGCGGTTCGGCTGGCGATCGTGATTTCGCGATCAAAAAAGACACCCAACCGACCATCGTGATGTTCACCCAGGAAAAATCCCTGATCAAGTCGCCGCTGGCCGAACGCGGTCAGAAAATCATCACCTTCCCGGATATCCGCTGGCGCCGGTCGGACATCAAAACCGTTCAGTTGCTCTATGCGTCGCTTCTCAAAACCGAAGCCGCCGCCAAGGGTGCGGACGATGCATGGATGTTGCTGGATGGCTTTGTCACCGAAGGATCGTCAAACAACGCCTATATCGTGACCGAGGATGGCACGATTGTAACCCGCGAATTGTCGAACGATATTCTGCATGGCATCACCCGCGCATCGGTCCTGAAATGCGCCGAAGAGTTGCAGCTTAAAATCGAAGAGCGCCACTTCACCCTTGAAGAAGCACAGAACGCCAAAGAAGCCTTCTCGACCTCGGCATCAGGCTTTGTCTGCCCGGTTGCGGAAATCGATGGCAAGAAAATCGGCGAAGGTGTCCCGGGCCCGATCGCCAAACGCCTGCGCGAAATTTACATCAAAGCCAACCTTGATACCGCGATCTAATCGCGCGCGATACTCTTTGACCGAAACGCAGAACGCCGCCCCAATTTCCGGGCGGCGTTTTTGGGTTCGGTATCCGCGGTAAAGCCATCTAAATGGTGGCAAGCTCTTCCTCGGTAAAATCGGCGGAAATGGTGATGTCTTTTCCGGCCTCCAGCACCGCAAGCCTTTCGGTCAGGGCTGCGTGCACACCGGCATAGGCATCCGCACCAAGCAACAGTCGGAAGGGCATTTCCGGCGCATCTGCCGCCGTGATCATCGCATCGACCATCCGGTCCGGATCACCCTTGATCACCCAGCCACCGCCAAAGGCGGCTTCTTTAAGGTCGTGGGCCGGCGTTCCGTCATAGTCCTCAATCGGATCAGGCAGCACCAGACCAGCACCAAAGTTCGTGCGCGCCGGTCCGGGCTCCACCAGCATGAATTCGATGTCAAACGGCTGAACTTCCTTGGACAGAGATTCAACAAAACCCTCGATGCCCCATTTGCTTGCGTGATAAAGACTAAACCCGGGATAAGCAATCTGCCCGCCTTCGGACGACACCTGAACAATGCGTCCGGACCCTTGCGCGCGCAGATGCGGCAAAGCCGCCTTGATCAAAATCATCGATCCCAAAAGGTTGGTCTCGATGATATCGCGCATCTGATCAATGCTGGTTTCTTCAACCGTCCCCAAAATGCCATAACCGGCATTGCTGACAATCACGTCAATGCGGTTGAAATCGGCAAAGGCGTGATTGACCGCCGCCTGCACCCCGACCGTATCGGTGACATCCAGATACACAACCCGCAACCGATCAACATACTGCGCGGCCAGATCTTCAAGCGCCCCCTGGCGGCGCACAGTTGCAATCACCTGATCGCCCCGTGCAAGCAACCGTTCGGCCATCCCGCGACCAAAACCCGATGACGCGCCGGTAATAAGCCAAGTCTTCGTCATGTCAGCACCCTTTCTTTCTTGCTCTGAACATGATCGAAAGATAGAAGCCAATGACTGATGTGATAACCTAGCTTAATTTGGATGGGTTAGTGAAAATATGCCATCAATTAACCAGCCGTCCTTAAACGACATGCGGTTTTTCATCGCCGTTGCCGAGCATCGCAGTTTCCGCCGCGCTGCCGATGAATTGGGTGTTGCGCCCTCGACCCTCAGCCACGCCCTGCGCAACATGGAAAAGAACCTGAATGTTCGCTTGCTTCATCGCACGACACGCAGTGTCTCTTTGACTGAGGCGGGCGAAAGCCTTCTGGATCGGTTGCGCCCGGCTGTTCTGAACATTGAAGAGGCCATGACGGCGGTTGAAAGTTTTCGCACGGGTGGGCCATCGGGTACCGTGCGCATCAACGCCACCGATGGTGCGGCCCGATTATTGACCCGTCACGTAATTCCGGAAATGCGCAACCTTTACCCCGATGTATCGATTGATCTGGTCACCGAAGGACGGCTGGTCGACATTGTCGAAGCGGGCTTTGATGCTGGTGCGCGGTTGGGCGAAACCGTGCCGCTTGATATGATTGCTGTGCGGTTTGGTCCGCCGTTTCGCTTTCTCGCGGTTGCCGCGCCGGAATATTTCAAATCAAGAACCCCGCCGAAAACCCCCGATGACCTCCGCGCGCATGACTGCATCCGCCATCGCTTCCCCAGTGGCAAGATCTATCACTGGGATTTTGAAAATCAGGGACAGGAAATCTCGATTGATGTTGCGGGTCCCCTGACCCTTGATCGTCATGATCTGATGGTCGATGCCGCCCGTCAGGGACTGGGCATTGCCTATGTTTCGGAAATCTATGCCGCGCGCGCCATTGCCAACGGCGAACTGGTCACGGTTCTCGATGAATGGTTGCCCGAAATACCCGGCCTTTTCCTGTATTACCCGGACCATCGAAGGGTCCCGCCTTCTCTGCGCGCCTTTATCGATGTGATGAAATCGCTCGACCATGAGTTGCAAACTGGGTATCTGGATAGTGAACTTTAATTCAACAAGACAAAAGTCTGGCACAGCACAAGGGAAAGCCGTCCGTGAATATGAAGCCCCAGCTACGCCAGCATAATCTGACCGGCATTCTTATGATGTGTGCCGGGGTGGCGTTTCTGTGCATCAATGATGGCTTGGCCAAAAAGCTGATGGATCACTATTCCCCGATCCAGATCATTTTCCTGCGCAATATCATCGCCCTTCCCTTTGCCGTTTTGCTGGCCCTTAAAATGGGCGGGCGACGTGCGTTGCGGTCTCATCGGATCGGGGTGCATTTTATCCGTGGCTTTATCTGGATCACGGCCACCGTCCTGTTCTTTAGCAGCATCCACCTGATGGGCCTGGCCGAGGCCACCGCGATTGCCTTTGTCGCGCCCTTGTTCATCACCGCCATTTCAGCACTGTTTATCGCGCGCGTCGGTTGGCGGCGTTGGGCCGCGGTCAGCATTGGCTTTGTCGGGGTCTTGGTGATTGTCCGTCCCGGTGCGGCAAGTTTTGAACTGGTCTCGCTTCTGCCGGTGGCAACGGCGTTTTCCTATGCGCTTTTGATGCTCAGTGCGCGCTTTGTCGATACCCGCGAAAGCATGTGGACGCTGTTGCTATATCTCAGCGCGACCAGCGCGATCATCACCGGATCGATGGTGGCGTTTTTCTGGACCCCGATCCGGGCCGAAGATATCTGGCTGTTTATTGCGATTGCCATGTTTGGCACGGCGGGCATGACCATGATCACCCAAGCCTTCCGCGTGGCAGAGGCCCCAACCGTCGCCCCGTTTGACTACACCGCCCTTATTTGGGCCACCGGGCTTGGTTGGATTTTCTGGGGCGAAAAGCCCGATGCACTGACCTTTGTCGGGGCCGCCATCATCACAATAAGCGGCATCTTCATCATCTTCCGCGAAAGCAAGGTTGAGGCGCAAAGCTGATCGAGGCCTGCCCTAACCCTAATAGCGTGGCTTCCCACCATAGCTGGTCGTGGCATCTGTCCGCATAGCCATGATCACGCAGGCCTTACGTTTGGCTGAGAGCCCCCAGTCGTCGCACCGTTTGATTACACCGCCGTGATCTGGGCCACAGCATTTGGATAGTATTTCTGGGAGGATACCAGTTTTCCTGACCTTCGTCGTTGCAAAGATCATTGTTGCAAGCGGCCTGTTTCTGATCTTCCGTAAAAGTTCCCTGCGAAATTGATCGCTCAGTAGAACTGAATGTTATGCGACCATTGTGTAAAAACCACTTTATGCTCTAAGCTGAAGGCAACCTTTAAGATTGCCAAGATTAATCCAGCAACCAACGAGCGAAAGGAAGGAAAGGATGAGCTTCACTGCCACTGTTTTTTCTTCCAAGCTCAGACGCGCACGAGAAAATGTCGGTATGAGTATCGTAGACGTTGTGCAGGGAACAGGCATTGACGGTGCAAAAATCAAGTCTTTTGAGATGGGTGATCTAGCACCGACTGGAGACGAAATTCTGATTTTGGCTGATCTCTTCAAGTGCGATTTAAAATGGTTTCTCAGTAATGAATCTAGCAACCCGGATGAGAACATCAACTTGATGCTCCGCGCCGCCGAAGAAGAAATCCCATCAACTGACCGCTACGCTATCGCTGAGTTCCTACATCTTTGCAAATGCGAGCAGTTTCTTGACGAGCAGTTAGAAACTGTCACGTTTCAGCGCCCATTTAATTTCACTCCACGAGGCACGTACTACATTGGGCACGGAGCAGACTGCGCTCGAAAACTCCGTCAGCATTTTGGCCTTAAACCCAATGCTTATATTCCAGATGTTTTTGATTGGTTTCGGCAAACAGGTCTCCACATTTTTAGAAGATCACTTCCAAACTCAAATGTTTCCGGATTGTTCGTTAACCACCCAGAAGCTGGAAAATGTATACTTATAAACTTTACTGAAAACTTATACCGGCAGAGATTCAGCCTCGCTCACGAAGTTGCCCATGCCCTAATAGATGCGGACAAGGCTTACAACATTTCCACTCCTGGAGATCAGAACAGTCGAGAATTGGTTGAGATACGTGCTAATTCCTTCGCTTCAAACTTCTTAATCTCACCTGAGCAACTTGCGATGTTTGGAAAAACATATTGGAGCTCATCTGAAAACATAATTGAGATAGCTGACAGGTTGTTCATTACAGTTCCGGCACTTTTGTCGGCCCTCAAACGGGATAAAGTTATAAGCGACGAAGAACATGCTGAACTAAGATCTGTTTTGCGAAGTAAGAATACAAAGATTGATGCTGAACTTTCGGGCGACTTAACAAGCCAGCAACAGCAGAGAAAAACACACCTTCTTGAACAAGGTCTGCACGACAAGTACGTTCGCAAAGTTTTCGAAGCCCAACACCGGAAACTGATTTCTCGTGCAAAAGCAGCAGATATGCTTCTCTCGTCATCGCAAGAGCTTGACGATATCGCGACGTTGTTTGGGTTTAGGTTATAAAATGAGCAATGCACCAAGAGATCAAGCCATACTCGAATTTCCTGCGGTCGCATCCGCCGACACCTGCGCTGTCTGGAATATATTATCAAGTAGAACTTTATCTTCAGCTATCAAAGGCCGATGCCATCTCACGCTAGCCAAGTTTGTTTTATATGAATGCCTTGATAAACCTCGAAAAAAACCTAGCGAAGATCTCCATTTGCGAGAACAACTACGCAAGGAAATCACGAGTGGCAAACACTTCAGCCTCCACGAGTTGGAGATAGAAGATATACAACACTTGGTCGCTGACGTCGGCGACATCCGCCGCTTTGACAAAGGAGAATTGGCTGCACTCGCACTTGCCCGTAAGTATCGAAGCGGCTTCATAACCGATGATAGAGTTGCGAAAAAAGTTGGCGAGCGCATAGTCGGCAATTTATGTGTAAGAACGACACCACACCTCGTTGGATGGCTTGTCTACTGCGGCCATTTAACAGACGGAGACGTAAAAACCATAATTTCAGACAATGATAATTATCGGAATACTCAGGGACGTATCGGCATATACATTCAGCAATGCTACGAACATGCGATGGGACTTCGGATTAGACCCAAACCCTAATCGCGTGGCATCACGCTATAAGTTTCCATCGCCCCGTCGCGCATATCGGCCTCTTTGACGTCCGGGTTAAACCGATAACTCGGCGCGATGATTTCCTTGGCCTTGGTTACGGTCACATCCCAAAGGGTCGCGACCCGAAACGCCTCCCCGGCCATGGCTTGCAAGATCGCCTGCCGGTCATCAAACCCGTCATCGCCAGCGCGCATCAAAACCGCGTCGCCATAAAGCTGCCAGCCCTTTTGGCTAAACACATCGACAAAGCTGACACAAACACGCGGATCAGCTTGGATGTTCTTGACCGAATGTGGCGAGGCGATATTGGCAATGATGATGCGGTCCTTGCCAAAACAGGCAAAGATTTCCTTGGGACTGACCGACGGCCCCTCGTCAGAACAGGTCGCCAACCAGCACAACACAGATCGCTTGGCATAATCGCGGATATCATCGGTCAGCATGGGTTTTCCTTTTGCTTAATCGCCTCTGCCTACCAGCAGAAATCCCCCATCGCATAAGTGATGTGGCGGCCTGTCGCGGACAGAAGGGCATCAAGCTTGCCTTTATCGGGCAGTGTGCCGCGCGGGGCGTCGAGTTCTTCGGCGTGGATGCCGCCGGTCACAAGGGCGATATCCAGCCCGGCATTGTTAGACCCGGTCACATCGGTTGAAATGCTGTCACCCACCACGAGCAATTTGGCATCCGGCCCCTTATCAAACGCCTGCAGGCAGAAATCATAGGCACTGGCCAATGGCTTGCCTTCCCAGCGGACATTGCCGCCAAGTTCTTCATACCGCCCGGCAATCGCCCCGGCACAAATGATGCGTTCGCCGCCACGGATCACTTCACGGTCCGGGTTCGGGCACAGAACCGGCAAATCGCGGGCTTTAAGCGCATGAAGCATATCTTCGTATTTTGACACCGGATCATGGTCATCATTCGGGCCGGTGACCATCACCCAATCGGCATCATCAATCGTCTTGACGATCTCGACATCCTGACCTTCAAACATCGACATATCGCGCACGGGACCAACCATAAACACCTTGCGCCCCAATTTTGCATACCACGGGTCGGTGCGGTTCAGCAGTTGGTGATAGGCGATTTCCCCGGTCGCCACCGCTGGCCCATACAGATCACGGGCAATGCCCATATCTTCCATCCGGGCAATCACCACCGAGGATCGGCGCGGCGCGTTGGACAAAAGGGCAACCGGCACCCCCGCCTTTTTAAGCGCTTCAAGGGCCGGGATGGAGCTTGGATACGGGGTTACCCCGTCATGCACCACGCCCCAAAGATCAAGGATCACCGCATCATAATTGCCGATCACGTCAGAAAGGCCATTGATCATTTTATAGGAAGTGGTCGGCATGCGGATGTTCCTGTTTACGAGACATAACGGGGTGTGGGGGTGGCAAGATGGATGCCCGCGTTGGCGGGGATTACGAAACCTAAAACGGCACTAAGGAGCGACTGTTATTTCCGCAAAGAGCCCGCCCGCGAAGGCGGGTACGGGACCCTCGCGCCAAAGGCTCAGTCTTTCGACGTTTCAGGCTTTGCAGCTTCTGCTGGCTTGGCTTTGGTGGCCTTGGCCGCAGTTGCCTTAGGCGCAGCTGCTTTGGCCTTCGGTGACTTCGCCGCAGGGGCTTTATCCTCGGCGGCCTTAGCAGCCGTTGCCTTGGCCTCAACTGGCTTTGCTTCCGCCGCCTTGGCATCGGTTTCTTTGGCGGCATGGGCTGCTTTGGCGTCACGCGCTTCGTCGACCGGAATGCCTTTGCCCGAAATTTCCGGGAAGGCCGCACCAACCGCATCGCTGACATTGGCAAAGCCATCTTTGCGCAGGCGGCGTTGCAGGTCTTCCTTAATCTCGGTCACCAGCTCCATGCCGTGATAAACCAGCGAGGAATAAAGCTGTACGAGCGACGCGCCATTGAGGATTTTCTCATAGGCATCTTTGCCCGATGCAATCCCGCCCACCCCGATCAGGGGAATTTTGCCTTCGGTCAGGCGGTAAAAATCCGCCAGAACCTTGGTCGATGGTGCCATCAAAGGCGGGCCGGAAAGACCGCCCTTTTCATCCTGATCATAGGAATTAAGCCCGACCGGGCGATCAATGGTGGTGTTGGACACGATCAGGCCATCGATCTTGACCTTTAACGCCACCGCGGCAATGTCGGATTTGTCTTCTTCGGTCAAATCCGGTGCGACCTTAAGCAACACCGGCACACCTTTGGCATCGTTATTTCGCGCCTTAAGCACCGCTTTCAACAGCTTCTCAAGCGGGGCGCGCCCCTGAAGCGCGCGCAGGCCCGGCGTGTTGGGCGATGACACATTGATCACCAGATAATCGGCATAGGGTCCAAGGGCCGCGACCCCCTTGGCGTAATCATCTGCCGCATCTTCGGAATATTTGTTTTTGCCAAGATTGGCCCCCAAAACGCCACGGCGCGCACGTTTACGCAGGCGGTTTGCCACCACATCGGCCCCGTCATTATTGAACCCCATGCGGTTGATCACCGCACGGTCGGAATAAAGACGGAAAAGGCGGGGTTTGGGATTGCCCGCTTGGGGCTGGGGTGTCACCGATCCGATTTCGACAAACCCAAAGCCATGCGACAGTGCCGCATTGGGGATTTCGGCATTTTTGTCAAAACCGGCAGCAAGCCCGACCGGGTTGGCAAATTTGCGGCCAAACACCTCGGTCTCAAGCATCGGGGTTGCATCCGTCGCGTCATCAGCGCGCGGCACCAAATTGTTTTTCAGCGCCCAGATGGCAAGACCATGTGCGGTCTCCGCATCGATCCAGCGGACAATCGGCAAAACCAGTGACTTATACCACCCCACGCGAAGGCTCCCTTTGCTTGCAAATACCTGCTCTTTTCTTACGCGTGTGGGCCGCAATGGGCAAGGTTCAATGCAGGTAAAGAAAGCTCAGGCATTCTCATGCATGCGCTTGTCACTGGCTTTGTGGCGGCGTCGACTTCGGGCAGGGTTTAACATGCCCCCCTAAAAAGCCCCTTGAACGGCCCAACCAATTGACAGCGGCCGTTTCTGGAATATCTAGATGCCACCCAAACAGAAATTCCAACCGAAAGAACCCCAATGTCAAACACCGACATTCTGTTTCAGCCCTTTGCGCTGAAAACCTTAAAACTGGCCAACCGTATCGTCATGGCCCCGATGACACGTAACAAGGCCCCGGCCGGCATTCCCGGTGCCGCCAATGCCGCCTATTACAGCAAGCGCGCCGAAGGCGGCGTTGGTCTAATCCTGTCCGAAGGTACAGTTGTTGATCGCCCGGCATCGCGTAACCTTCCCGATATTCCGTTCTTCCATGGTGATGCGGCGATGGCCGGCTGGAAATCCGTGGCCGACGCCGTGCATGCCGCAGGTGGCAAAATGGGTCCGCAAATCTGGCACACCGGATCAACCCGCACACCAGATAGCTGGGAACCAGATGCCCCGGTCGAAAGCCCGTCGGGCCTTGTCGCCCCGAATGATCCGCGCGGCAAGGAAATGACCGATGCCGACATTGCCGACACCATCGCGGCCTTTGCCAAGGCGGCCCTTGATGCCAAGAATGCCGGGTTTGATACCTTTGAAATTCATGGCGCGCATGGGTATTTGATTGATCAGTTCTTCTGGTCAGGCACCAACCTGCGCACCGATCGCTTTGGCGGCAAAACCATCAAGGAACGGTCCACCTTTGCCCGCGAAGTGGTCAAAGCCATGCGCGAAGCAGTTGGGCAAGACTTCCCGATTATCCTGCGTGTTAGCCAATGGAAACAGCAGGATTTCGCCGCCCGCCTTGCCACAACCCCCGATGAAATGACCAATTGGCTGGCCCCGCTGGTTGATGCCGGTGTGGACATCATTCACGCCTCCCAACGCCGTTTCTGGGAACCGGAATTCCCCGAACTTGACGGTGACAAGGGTCTGAACTTTGCCGGTTGGGCGAAAAAGCTGACCGGGGCTGCGACCATTTCGGTTGGCTCTGTCGGGTTGTCTTCGGACTTTATCGGCGCGTTTTCGGGCGAGAAGTCGGAAAAAGCCGGTCTTGATGCCCTGACCGAGCGTATGGAAAAGGGTGAATTTGACCTGATCGCGGTGGGCCGTGCGCTGATTACCGATCCGCAATGGGCCAATAAAGTTAAAAACGGCGCGTTTGACAGCCTTAAGGACTTCAGCCCAGAATCCTTAAGCGAACTTGTCTAAAACACCTTTTTAGCCGTCAAAACATCACGCCAAACACCTCGCCACATCTTCTGGCGGGGTGTTTGCATTTTTAAGGGCGCGTTTTCTAGATCGCGGGAATAACCTCGATAAAGAAGATGAACGTCGCAATCGTAATCGCAAGGGCGGCCACCATCAAAAGCCCGTCACTGACAAGGATCGCCAGCCCAAAAGCCGCAATCGCCGTCATCGGGGCGAAGGCCGCAAACGGCACAAGCTCAAACATCGGCATGCCGAGTGACAGCACCAGGCACATCCCGGCTGCGATCCGCACCGCGACACCACTGATCAGGCTTTCAAACCGCCCGCCGAACCAGCGATCCATCCACTCGGCCACACCGCCAATCCGCTTAACACCCGAACAGACCTTATCGCCTTCGATCTCTCGATCTGCCAAAACATCGGGCAACCACAGTTCGGTGCGCCCGATGATAATTTGCAGGGAAAATACCGCAATGATCGCGGCCAAAAAGGTCGGCGCAAACGGAATAGCACCAATCGGCGTCAATCCGATCAAGGCCGGCACCAACAGGAACGGGCCCTGACTGCGCTGACCAAGCTCGGAGACAATATCGCCGACCGAAATACGTTTTTCGTCGGCCGCGCGCTTGCCAATCCGGTCGAGGATGTCTTCGACACGTGCATTCTTTGGGGCCGTCATCACCGGGACTTTCGCAACTGGATTTGAAGGATATGCATTCCCTGACAACGCACGATTAGCCCAGATGTTTCACCACCACGCCAGACACTGCATAAAAGACAGGGATATGATAGCCTGCGCACATGACACAGCTTGATATCGATGCGCTTAAATCAACCCTAAAGGACCGCGCCCCCGGCCCGTTTCACCTGGCCGAACTTTACGGTGCGGATTGGGATCAATTCTACATTGGCGACAAGGTCAAAATCGGCCATGCCTTCCTTAATGCAGTGCGGGCGGGAAAGCTGCCCGGTGTGATCGATACCGGGACAAAAAAGGGCGGCGGTCGGCTTTATCTTTGGAAACCCAAGGGCCTTTATGGAAACCCAGGGGGCCTTTAGCCCCGCCGATGATCCCAGGCTGAGGACCTAAATACGCTTAGCGCAAATCATCAGGCAGGATGTGAACCCCGTCATCGTCAAGCCGCACGTCATCGACCTGCGTGACATATTCGACCGAAAGCACATCATAAAGATGCGGGAACAGCGTGCCACCGCGCGCAGGCTCCCATTTCAGCTTACCTTCAATCGGTGCGACCGGCACGCGCAGAAGCTTCAAATGGTCCCGCCCGGCATAATGCAACGCAAGCGTCGCGGCCAAAGTTTCCTGCGTCGAGAAATGGATAAAACCATCGGCAACATCATGCGGCGCACCGTCATATTGCCCATCGGACAAGGCCTGCGCCCATTCATCCGATCCAAGAACACGGTAAATCGTGCTGTGGTCTGCTTGTTGTGTTTTTGCTTCGTTTGTCATGCGGGGAAAATAGGCATCCCAACCTGTTTCGGCAAGGCCAGTGTCAAATGACCAACGTGAACACGCGCGAACCATGCGCGAACGCTGCATCTTTGCAAATGAAGTGCGCTGACCTCTCGTGCTAACTTAACATGGCATAAGCGATAAAGGCGGCGCCCAGCAACCAGACAAGGACAGCTTCGCAATGACGCAGGATGATTTCGAACTTCCCCCCGGCATTGGCCCGCATAATGATCGGGAACTGGAACTGATGCTGGCGGGGACAAAGCCTATGGCGATGTTTTCAGATGCAGTTCATGTCAGCGACTATTTCCCGGATGCGGGTTTCGCACCCCACGTCGCAGCCGGTAAAATCATCCGCGTCGAAGAAATCATCCCCGACACCCCTTACGATATCCGCTACCTATTTTTCGCCCTACCCGGCGAGGAATGGCGCATTGAAGAAGCATTGACCCTGCGCCGAAACCTTTGGGCGGGAAAGGTCACAGATCACGATGAAGATTCACGCCGGATGGGGGAATTGCTTGGGTATAGAGCGGAGGATATTGAGGCGTTTATTCAACATTCACAGCGTTAAATTAGGCCTGCGACATCATCAAAAAGGGATAACACCCTTTTCTCCAAAAGATCCCGTCAAAAAACAAGTAGTCAGCAAGCAACACTCCCGCCAAAATGGTGCTGCGTTTTGCGTTCACCCTGCGGAGATGAATTTGCCAGAATTGATTGCCACTGCGACCGCGACATCTATCCTAGGGGTAGTTGGCAAAGCTGCTGAAACAGTTAGCAAGATCGGACCGGTCAAAGATTGGCTGCACGGATGCAAAGTACGGGCAGTCGCAGGTCGCTTAACTCCACGCAATCACGATCTGGTCAACGGCGTGCGCACTGCACATATCTGCGCGCTTGATCATGTTGCACGCCGCTATGCCCATCTGCTAACGACATTACCGGTCCATGAAATCGGATCGGACGACCGCGCGTTTGCAAACAACCTGCGCGCCTTCATCGACACCCGCCTCAAATTCCTTAGCGATCAAAGTATAGATCATGATGTGCTCGGTGCGGAGGAAATCAAAGATGTTCTGGAGCATCTTGCCACTGCCACCACGCATCAAAGCTATGCTGACTTGAACCGCGAAGCACAGGCAGATTGCGAAGAGCGAGCCCTCCAAGAAATCACTCGCGACGCAGGGCGCACACCCCCTGCCCTGTTTGAGCGAGTATTCAAGGGTGAAGAAGAATTTGCGGGCTGGTATGACGCCTTCTCGCTTTTTGTCACCGAAGAACTAAAAACCAACGAACGCTTCCGCTCGATCTTTTTCGCCACAGAATTTGCTGACATTCGCGGAATGCTTAATGAACTTGTCGACCAAAAGCGCACAGAGTTTCCGGACCTTTCCGGCTTTATGACGGACGTAAAGCATCAGCTTGACCGAATGGAGGACAAGCTAGACAAAATTCAAAACTCTGTTGACGAGAAGAATGAACTTGCAGAGCAACTCGTTAAACAACTGAAGAAAAACGACGAATTATCCCGAAAGCTGGAAGCAGCAAACGTCACACAGCAAAAAGTAATGGCAATTGCACGGCGCACTGCCCTAAACATCAATGACCCAGATCAGGCGCTCAAGGAACTGGAATCTCACGCAGAAATCGCGATTGAGGTAGAGAGAGAAGGACGCGGCGGCAGTAACCTTGGAGCTTTTGTCGAGGCTGTGCTTGCGCGTGTGAGAGAGAAATATGACGCCAATGATTTCGATGCCGCCGCCGCCGAAGCCGATAAAGGTTTTGTCGAGTGGGAGAAGCGCGAGGCTGAAAGAAAGAACGAATCCCTGCAGGTGGGCCTGAAAATTCTAAAGTCGGGCCTAAAACAGGACATCCTGCGCCACAATGCCACTTCTGCCGCAAAACGCATCACCCGAATATCAGAACTTCAACATCCAGACAATCAATCCGATCAACTTTCTGGCCTCGATGCTGCCTTTGACGAATGGTTTGAACGTGGTCAGAACAAGGGGCTGAATTTTGATCTGGAAGTTGCAATCGAAATCGCAGTCCAAGTACTTGAATCTCGACGAGGCGAACCGGGTCATTGGAATAATAACCTCGGAAACGCACTTTCAAGATTAGGCATGCGCGAGAGTAATACAGTGAGGCTTGAGATGGCAGTTAAAGCCTTCCATTTAGCGCAGGAGAAAACGGCTCGGGACCGAGTACCGATCCTATGGGCCACAATCCAGAACAACCTCGGCAACGTCCTGTCATTGTTTGGTGACCGCGAGCGTGGGACGGCAAAGCTTAAAGAGGCCGTTGTTGCGCATAGCTCGGCGCTGGAAGAATACAGTCGACACAGCGATCGCCGCCAATGGGCCATGACGCAAAGTAACCTTGGCGTCGCACTTGCAAGGCTTGGTGAGCGCGAGAACTCAACGGAGCTGCTGGGGCAAGCCGTTAAAGCCTTCAGCTTGGCTCTGAAGGAAACAATGCGGGAACTCGTGCCTCTCCAGTGGGCAAGGACCCAGAATAACATTGGCAGTGCACTTTCTAGGCTTGGTGAGCGCGATAGCGAAAACAAAACGGTACTGCTAAAGAATGCAGTTAAAGCTTTCCGTTCGGCCTTGGAGGAAAGAACGCAGGAACTCGTGCCTCTCCAGTGGGCAGAAACGCAGAACAACCTTGGCAATACGCTGTTAGCACTGGGTCAGCGCGAGAGCGAAAACGGAACTGCACGTATTGAGGAAGCTATTGCTGCCTACAGATCGGCGCTAAAAGAATACAGGAGAGAACGAGTGCCACTCGACTGGGCCATGGCTCAGAACAACCTTGGCAATGCTCTTCTAATACTTGGTTACCGCGAAACTGGAACTGCGCGACTGAAGGAAGCCGTTGAGAACTACGCTTTAGCTCTGCAGGAACGAAGGCAAGATATCTTGCCACTTCAATGGGCGATGACGTATGACAATCAGGGGGTTGCTAGGCAATTTATTGCGGAACGCACCCTTGATGTCAACTTAGCGAAACAGGCCGCCAACCAAATTGAGGCAGCCTTTAAGACTTTTAGCCAAGCCAAACATATTCACAACGCTAACATTTGTAAAAGTCAGCTTCACGATGTAAACCTTCTTTTGGCAAAACTGGAGAATAACGGAGCGAATATGCGTCCCGACAACTGATTTCGGCTAAATGGATGCCCGCATTCGCGGGCATGACGACAATTACGCAGATCACATCTGAGAACGTCACATTTCCTTCCGTCACCCCCGCGAAGGCGGGGGTCCATGTCGCCACATGCTCCCCACCCCGGATCACCCCAACTTCTTATCCGAACTCCGCTTCACCACACTGACACCCAGCACCCCAAGGGCAATCCCCCAAATCGGGCTGGTATTGACCAAGGCGGCGATGATGGCCGGGGCTTGCAGCGGGGTCAGGATAATCGCCGCCGCAATCGCCCCCATGGTCATGATCCAGGTGAGTGCGACGGCATAGCCAAAGCTGGGCCGCCAGCGACGCACAAAGGCATCTTCGCTGGCAACTTCGGCACGGATGGTGCGGTTGACCGATTTGAGCGTCTCGGTATCGCGCGCCAATTCGATTTCGGCCATATGTTCGGTATGGCGGTTGGCCTCGGTGATTTGGGCCGGCGTGACATCGCCCTTGGTGACCGCGACTTCGACCTGTTTCAGGGTCTCGGCGGCGGTTTTGGCGATGGGGTTGTCGATGTGATCAAGCCCGGCACCGACCGCCTTGATCAAAAGCGGCAGGCCGATTTGGGCAAGCAATGCTGGGATCATCGGAAAACTCCTTTTTACGCAATACCGCGATAAAATAAATGCCCACCGATCTCGGCGACTGGCACATGGCCGCGCGCCCAATACGGATCAACCGCATGGGTGTGATAATGGGTCGCCCCATCGGTGGCGTCACGCAGCACCCCGTCCACGGCCCGCTTGGCAATGCGTTTACACAGCCGATAAGCCCGATCCCGCGGGTTGACCGCCAAAAGCTTTTTGCGGTTGGGATCCGCTGCGTTCCAGCAGGAAAACTGACCGGGCTTAAGGCACACCGATTTAATGTCATTGCCCCACCAATAGCGCCCCCGCCCCTTGGCAAACGCCACCCGGTTAAGGATCACAGACGCCACCGCCTCAATCCCGGCAAGCTCCTCGCCGCGGGCTTCGCCATAAAGTGTGCGGGCCAAAATTTCGCCGTCGGGCAAGTGTGCGGGATCGGTAACCGGGGTCGGCACGGTTGGAGCAGCTTGTTGGCAAGCAAAAATATCAATCGTCATTGGCAAGTTCCTTTTGGTTCCAGCTTGGCCTCTATGCGCAAAAGATGGCCAGTCAGGCGTTTTTCGATGTCTTTGAGATACGGGATCGAGACGTAGTTGCGCGCCACGTCGAGCTTGAATTCCGCCAAACCATCGCGCAGGTCACAGATGTCGCGCTCGTGGTGGCTGCGTTGATGTTCAATCCGACTAAGCAGTTCGGACCGCATGCGCCAATGCAGCCAAAACAAGCTGGCCACAGCCGGAATTTCGACCGCCGTGATCCACCAGATCACATCGACAGGTTGGGTCATGGGGGCCTCATGGTTTTGTAAAATCAGGATCGGGAAAGGTCGGTTTTGGATAAAAAAAACCCGCAAACCAGAAGGCTTGCGGGTCAGTTCAGGAGGTTATCTGACAAGTAACCATCCTCAGGGAGGTTCGACGTAAACTGCATCTCTTCAATCTCTATTCAAAACACCGTGCTTCCGCGCCTTTAGGCGGCCGGTCCTTTGATCTTTTCTTCAAGTTCCTGCCACGCCTCGCCAGAGGCAACAAGGCAACTTGGGCCGGACGGATAGGTAAACAAGATGGTCCAGGTCAGTCCGTCCGGGGCTTTAAGAACTTCGATCACACCGCCACTTGCGGTCACGCCAACCGCCACGGGCTGCTCGGAATATTTCGCACTCAGACTGTCGATGACCTTGGCACGGTCCCCACAGACCCGCGATGATGACTGGGCATTTGCTGGCGATGCAATCGCAACGGCACCTGCCATCACAGCAATCAGGCTTAGCACTTTAAACATGGTCACGCCTCCTGACAGTCAGGTGCGCCCACCGGGGCGTCTTGATGTCCTGGACTGCTAAATTGATCAACACATTGACCAAGGCGGCATCTGCGCGCGCACCGTCTTTGCCTTGTCTAAAACCGATCCCTAAATCGTGTCAAAATCGACAAAACTATACTTTCATATAGTATAACTTGGGCATCAAATTTAAAAATTCCATGAATATTTCAAATTTCTGATGCAAGAAATCACTAACCAATTGGTTTTATGTGAAAACTTTTTGCAACTTTTACGGATTAAACCCGTTTTCGGCCATGAACGCCCCGCCAGTTGCCCGCCAATCGGCCCGTTTAAGCGGCATATCCACCCGGGGAAGGCGAGCCGGTTCGCTTAAGATACAACCGGCCACCGCATCAAGCCCATCATCATGATCCTTGCCATCGGGATGCCATTCGCGCATCTGGCGCAAAAACGGCGTTTTGTCCAAGGCCCGATGCAGATGAAGCAACCCTGCCCCCAAAACCGCGCCAAAGGCATCTTCAATCCGGGTGGCTTTCGGCGTGCTTTCATGATGCTCCAACACGCTTGCCGCCCAGCCCAAAGATTTCAGTTCGCGCCGCAGGATATTGGGCAAAAAACGGCCAATGCCATTGGTTTCCACCCGGATCGATGGCAGGTGATGGCTTGCCATAAACTCCGCCACCTGCGCGCAAAGCTGGCTGGCTTCATCGGTGCGTGCGGGTATTTCGCTGGCCGCCCCTCGCCCCTGAATGGTCGTGTCATGTGCGCCATGTGCTGGCGGGAATGTGCGCAACCATGCCAAATCATGAAGCCAATATTCCCCCTGATCGCAGATATACATGCAGGCCACCACCGCACCATCGCCCTTGGCCGATCCGAAACTGGGATCAAAATGGCAGGCGGATGCGACCATATTGCGATCCCCAATCCGAAGCCGAAGCCGCCCATTGGCCTGCTCCAGCACGCGCGGCGCGTCATAGAATTTAAGCTTCGCCGGGTCCAAAATCCCCGCGGTAGGTGCTACCATTTCAAGCATCATCTGGCTTTGAAATTTGCGCGCGGGCGTTCTGGCACGGATGTCGTCAATCGCCGCAGCGTCAAACCGCTCAGGCCAGTTTGGGCCCCCGTGCTTATTGACGATGGGCAAACAAAAACGTGAAAACCCATCTAAAAACGGCGCCGCTTCGCCGGTTTCCGGCCGGATTTCATCGGCATAGATTGAATAAAAGCTATGCGGGGTTCCGACATAAAGCTGTGTCCCGCCCGGCGAAAGCACATAGGCAATCTCAGACAGCTTTTCACGCAGTTCAGCCCGTTTATGGCCGGTATCACTGTTTTTGGGCACCTCGACATCATCGCAAATCACCACATCGGCCCGCGATCCGGTCATATTACCGCCAATCCCCACCGCCTGCATGGATGGATCGCGCAACACCCCATCGCGCGTGACCGTAAAACGCTCCGTGCCCCAATCGGCCTGACCGCCTGGCACCAACGTCCCCAAAAGCGGATGGCGCTCGATGATGCGTTTGACATTGCGCACCATCTTTTTCGCCAAATCAAGATCGGCCGCCAAGACCAGAATGCGCAGATTGGCATCGCGATACAAAAGCCAGGCACAAAACAACCCCACCAATGTTGATTTGCCCGAATTGCGAAACGCCATCAGCAACAGCTCATGACGCCCGGCGTTCCAACATTCTTCAAGCCAATCGGCCATTGTGCGATGATGCGCTGGCAACGACAGCCCCAACATCCGATCCCAAATCCAGACGAATTCGGCAAAGCGGGCCATTTGCGCGATCCCCCACACGATCATATTATTCTATGCCCAATATACAAAGGCATCCGGCGACGATTGCCGCCGAATGCCATTTACGTGATGATGGAAATTTCACCTCAAAGGTTTGTGCATACCCCAAACTTGCTTTCCCAGGATTTACCCTTGGACTTGACCTTGCAGTTGTGGGCGTCACGGTTGCTCAGGACCTTGCCGGTGCAGTTTTTGGCTGACCAGCATTGCTGTTTTTGGGTTGCGCCCTGAGCAAACTCAATCAGGCTGTCTTGCGAGCTTGAGCTCGACGATTCCTCACCACTACCATTTGCAAGGGCGGGGGTCGCCAGAAGCATCAGGCTGGCCAAAAAAATCATCGCATTCTTCATGATAAGTCCTTTCGAATGTTGGATATACATCGCTGCGCATCCGAAGTCGGCAGCGTTCAAGGACGTCTCGGCAATCACGGATGTGATGCCATTACACAAAGATCTCAGTGCTTTTCGCCACTCCCTCAGTCCGCCCCGCCAAGAGCCTGTACCCGCGAAGGCGGGGACGGGGATCTCGCGCACCATGCCCCAAACCACGGGACACGCCCACCTAAATCACCCGCCACGTCTCTTCGCGCGTCAGGTTGCGAACGTAATCAACAACCTCGCCATTCCAGTGATAGGAAAAATGATCGCCCTGCACCGGGATGCTCACCACATCGGGCCAAAACGCCGCAATGCACTGCCCGCCGTCAAAGCGCACGCTGGGCCAATAAAGCCCATCCGATCCCGCTTCGCGCCGGGCGGCACCAAATTTCTGCGACGCTGCGTAATCATCCGGGTCAAGTAGATCACCCATCGCGCTAACATCATCAAAAACATGATCAATCTTGCCGACCAGTTCGCGAAACTGCGATGTCCAACCGGGTTCTTCATTGGTGGCACGCATGGTTGCCGCATGGTGATGCACGGTTTCGGCAATCGCCACTGACTGGCAATCCCCCGCGTAATACAGCCCATATGTGCCATCGGAAAACCGCCCCGGTCGATAGGGGGAACAATGCACAACCGGCGCCATCACATAACCCGCCCCCGGCCCGGAAACCCGCCTCTCGACCGGCACCTTTGAAAGATTGCCAATGCTATCGCGAATGCGTGGGTTCATCTTGGCTTCGGCGGATGCCAAGGCCTCCCAATCGGCGGGATCGGCAATGTCTTCAAACAGATCAATCGGCGGATAAATGGATCGGATCATCCGCACCGATTTCGGCCAAGCAACATGCCGGGTGACAACATCATCGCCCGCCATTACCAACCGCCACGTTCGGCATCAAGGTAACTTCGAATATCGGCAATATCCATGATTTCGCCGCGCATCATGACGTCAAGCGCGCTGACACCGCCAAGGGCCGCATTGGGCTTGCGGATCCACGCATAGCCGCGTGCCGGATCACGAAACAGGTATCGCAACCCTTTGTGAATCCCCATCAGCATCGCCATGCGCGTTCGCAAATCACGGTCAATCCGCCCGATATCCTTTTTCTTCCACCGCGCCCATGTGCGTGCGGGCATATCACCCAAAAGAACCCGCGCTTCCTGATCGCTCAAACCCCAAACGCCAAACAGATTAACCGTGGCACGCGCCAATGCCGCCGCTTCCTCCTCGGTAATCGCCGCCGTTCCGGGCCGCGCGCCCGTCGGCTCCACAATCGCAAATTCCATCACGCACCTCCATTTGGCATATATATAGCATAATTACGCCAAATGGCAAAACGTTCCCGATCCGTCACAAGCACCCGCACGTCCCCAATCCTCGAGATGCCCGCCTGCGCGGGCATGACGATTTGTTCTGTGCAGCAATTAAACATCCGTCATCCCCGCGAAGGCGGGGACCTCAAGCCAAACGCTCCACTACCCTAATGTCAGAAACGCCCCGCCTACCCTTCACGCCCCGCCAATGCCGCCCGTGCCTCCTTAATCAACGTCTCAACATCCTCACCGACCTTCCCCTTGCCGCTTCCATCCCGGTTGTTGGGCCCGTTGTCGGAACCCGACGCCCAGCGCAGCAGCTTAATCAGACTTTCAAGATGGCTAAGCCCCGCCTTGCAGGCGGCCTGATGGGCGGTGAAATCCTTGGCTTCGCGCAAAAGGGCGGCCTGTTGTGCGGCCCGGCGATAGGCATTGCGCACCCGTTTGATATCACCGGGTAAATCCCGCAAAAGATCCTGGCGCAAAGCCGTCAATGGATCGGTGTTGTTTGGTTCGTTCATCGCCCATCCTTACACAGCCGAAAGTGCCAAAATCCGAGCGTCTGAAAGCCGTTCCGGCCAATAGGACAAATTGCGCACATGCCCGTTTAAGGCCATGTCGCTGCCGCCAAAGCTTCCCAGCACGATGTTGGTTAAATTGCGCGGCATGGCAAAGCCATCTGGCGACCGCAAGACAGCGCCATTCAGGCCAACCGCAATCCCGTCATCTTCCCACGCCAGCGCAATGCGTGCATCGGTTCCGGGTGTCAGCCTGCCGTAAAGTGACTGGGTCACGATGGAGGTGCCATCTTTGCGCAAGCTCACCCGCAATTGATCGGCCGCACTGTCATAGCCAAGATCAAGATGATCATCATTCAAGCTTGTGGAATAAAGCTGCACAATCCGCCAAATACCATCCCAGGCGGGTGGCAAGGACAGATCAAACACAAACGTCCCGGTCCCTTGCGCGAACCAATCACCCGGATCAAGCCGCACATCATCGGCCGCGCGGCTGGCGGGAATGCCATCACTGATGATGTCGCTGGTCGGGGTCACGCCGCGTTCAAGCTGCGCATTCCAAATAACCACAGACGCCGGAACGTTTCCCCCATCGGCACTGATTTTAAGATAGCGCGTGCTGTCCGACGCCGGTGCAGTTATCGAGACACGTTGCCATTTTTCATCCACCGTAAAGCCACGGGGTGACGCGCCATCAATCCCGCCAAGGGTAATGTCGACCGTGCCCGAAACCGCCCGCATCCATACCGCAAAACTGTATGTTTCGCCCACGACCAAATCGCCGACAGTCTGATAAAGGCCATTTGCGTCACCGGCACCACCTGCCAGATCAAGCACCATCGCCGTCATGCTGCCATCCGGCGCGGCAATCGCACTTTCGGTAACGCTAACACCGGCATCCTTTTGCCAAAGACCATTTGAAAATGCCGTCGAATAGCGCAGCAAATTGGTCGCCGCCCCTTCGATCAAAAGCCCCTTGGCCCGACCAAGCGCATCATAATCATCCCCCGGCACATCAATGGCGCGGGTTTGCAGCACGCCATCGCGGCCAAAGATAAGCTTTGTGCTGGCCCGGCGAAACGTCAAACAGGCCGAAAGCGGCTGATAACGCAATCCCATCTGATGCGCTCCTTATGGTTAAAATCTGCGTATTGGAAACCGATAACGTGCTATCCGCCAATGCGGTGCAGGTGAAACCAGGTCAAAAGGCTGCTATCGCCAATCTGGCGGGTGGTCGCGTCACTATGGATCAACCGAACCCGAAGGCCATTTGTCCCACCCGCATCAATCCGCGCCACCCCACTAAGCCGCAAGGTATGATACGCCCCCGTGCCAATGGCGGTAATGTCCGATGATTGCAGGTGGGTCGACCAAACCCCAGCCCCGGCACCTGTTCCTGTTCCTGCACCTGTTCCTGTTCCAGCCCCGGCCAACCGTTCAAGATACAGGTTCGCCATCACCACCTCGTCGGTGACCGGGAATTTCACGCCAACATCAACATGATAGAAGCCCGGCATCAGGTCCTTAATGCCATGAAGTGCGCTGTCATAAAGACCGTGGCTATCCTCAATCACCTGATCCCATTCGATCAAAAACGCGCCCCCGGCCGGTATATCTTGGCGCGCAGTCCGCAGCAATTTGACGATCGGGCCACTTTCACGCACCGGCACGGCAAACCACCGTGCATTCGTGCCCTCCGCCCCATTAGCGCCGCCCTTCCCGCCATCACAGACCACATCCACCACATCGCCGCGAATTGGCAGGCGATAAAGGTTTGTATCCGCAGCACCGCAAACCGGTTTGATCACATCGCCACTGGCCGCCATGATATCGACCTGCGTGCCATCCCCGTTAAACACCCGATACCGCACCCCGTTGCGCGCCACACTCGCCACCGGCAAGGTTAAACGCGCCCCGTTTGACAACCGCACCAGCGATCCGGTTTCGCGAATATCCATGCTGCGATTGGTCGGCGTATCGATCACCGGCATGCGCCGTTCATCTTCCCAGCCCAAAAGGTTCTGACTGCGAAAATCAAGGTTTAGCACCGCCCCCGCATCATTTTGCACAAAGGCCTTTTGCGCGGTTTCTGACCGGATCACCGCCGCTTCTGCCCGGTTGGCGGCCGTGCTGGCAAGAACCGCGTTTTGCTCGGCTTGCGCAATTTCCGTGGCGTTGGGGCCGTTCGACAACCCATTACCCGCATCGTTCCACACCAAGGCCCGCCCGGCATCAATCATTGGCAACGTCATCGATGCCTGATCCAAATCGGGTTCCCGCAGGCGCAACGCCCCGCCAAGGGCGCGGTCCACATCGCCAAGGGCGGCGGTCAGATAATCCAGATCGCGATCAATCGCATCCCCGCGCGGACTGCCGACCGCGCCATAGGCACTCAAACGGCGCAATTTCAGTACCCGGGCTATGATGATATCGGCCCCCGATGCGGGTGGCGTTTCAAAGACAACCGTGCCGCCGGTTCCGGTATCGCCACTGGACAGCGCAATGTGCAATCCGCCCGTCACAACGCTGCCATTGACTGAAACCTGCACATCCCCGGCATCAAACACATCAAACCCAAACGGAAAGCTTTTGCGCAGGCCATCGCCTTTATATCCGACCGATGCCGTCACCTGATTGGTAAAAACCGCCCCCATATCCCTGATCCCTCCGTCCCCTGATTTACCGCAATTCGATATGCCTATTCGGTTAGTTGCTCCACCCATCGCGTCGGGCAAACCACGCACTTAACCGGGCCACCGTGTCATCCTGTGCGGATCGCAAAAGCGACCTTTCGCGCCAATCGGCATCTTGATTGATTTGGCGGCGCGACCGTGCGGTTTTGGCGTCATCGCGTGCGCCTTCACGTGCCGCAACCGTGTCATATCCAGCCAAGACCGCGCTGGCCGATCCCGCACCACCGGCCATCATGCCCGATGCGCCTTGCCGGGCCCGAATTTGCGCCTTACGGATGCGCAGTTCCTCGGCACGTTTGGCGTCGCGCTCGGCATTGGCGGCGGCAACCGCCGCAAGGTCGGCTTTGCGTTGGGCTTCGGTTTGGGCAACGGCATTTTGCTGCCTTGCCTGATTGGCCGAAATCTGCTGCCCGGTTTGCAACGCCGATGCTGCCATTGGTACAATTGATGAAAATCCACCCATCAGTCATTCACCCCCAATTCACTTGCCACACCCAGCAATAAAAAAGGCCGGGGAAGGTCCCCGGCAATCCGCCATAATCCGCTTTTGATCGTCCCGCCGCTGCCGCGCCGCCACCCCAGACTGCGCAGGGTGATATCCCCGCTATAAAGCCCGTGCGGTGCATCTACGCCACCTGCGCCATCTGCGCCAACATCCCCATTACCGGTCCCATCACCAGTCCTATCAACAGTCCCCGCCAAAGACACCGGCAGCCGCACATCGCGCAGGCCCCGACCCGTATCCATGCGAAGCTGCCCGGTCTTTTGCAGTCGCAAGGTCGCCGAAATCAGCCGCACCGCGTTGCCTCCATGCGGGCGTGTGCCGTCCGACGCGGCCGGTGGCAGGGCGGTAATTTCGTGGGTAAAGGGCAAACCGACACTGATCGCATCAACCGCACCAATATCTGCGGGCACCGTCACGGTTCCACCGCCAATGGTCTGATCGGGGATCAATTGCCCGCCCGCCCACAACGCAACCGTTTGACCACTTAACGCATCAAGGTTTCCCCAATGACGGCGCGGTGCCTGCCCCGGGTCAACATGTTGGTGGATCGCCAGATCAAGCCCCAAATCCGCATCAAACACGCCCAGGAAATATCCATTTGGATGGTGAACCGCGACATAAACATCCCGCCCCGACACCGCCACCGCGTGAAACCGGCTGTCTTTGACCGATTGCGATGACCAGGCGGTGATGTTTTCACTGCGATACAGGGTCAATGTGCCAAGGCTGCCATCGGCCATCACCACATGCAGCAACCGCCGATCCGCGTCATAGGCCTGATCCTTTGGCTGATGCACCAGATGGCGTGACAGCAATGCCAAATCCGCCGACGCATAAGCTTGCTCAACATCGGTAAACAGGAATTCACGAATTTCACGCCCACCGCGCCCGGCAAACACCGTCGCCCCGTCAATATTGACCAGGGGCACGGTACGGTCGCTTGGGCTGCCAATCCGGGTTTGGCGGGTGATTTGAATATTGGCCGGTGTTAACGGATCACCGGTTACCATCCATTCCGACCCGCTGGTGAAAACCTGCAAATGCCGCCCGGCAAACACGCCGGTAATCGCATTGACCTGATCGGCCAAAAGGGCAAATTCAATCGCCTCGTCATCCAACCCTTCGCCAAGGTCAAAGTTAAACAAATCCCCCGATTTGGACATCCACAACCGGTTGGGCAAATCGCGCGATCCGCCAATCACCATACGGTCCTGATGAAAGGTCACGCTGCGCGGCCACCCGCGCACATCCGAAAAGGCCTGTTCTTCAAAGTCGTTGGTTTCATTGGCATTTGGCAGCGGCTGCTTTAACGCGAATTTCGCGGTGCGCGCATCAATCACCGTGATGATTTCGCCCTCAATCCCCTGCACCCGCCACAACGTCCCAACATGTCCCGCCACGAACAAATCGGCATTGGCCGTAATCGTCACCGTGCCACTGATCCCCGATGGCTTCACCGCCAATGCCGGCTCGCCAAATTTGTAATAGGGATGCCAGGTCTTAAAGGTCGTGACCCGCCACACCCATCGCGACATCACCCATCCGCCCGATGGGGCATTGCTGTTATCCGCGGTGCGGGTCAAGCGCATGGGGGCGACATCCGGATGGACGACCAACAATGTGTCGGCACTTTGCGTCCAGTTCAAAAGATCATGGTGCTGCACGCCAAACGGGGTTTCAAACCAATGGGTCGCCACCCCGTCCTTAAACACCAGCCCCTCATAATCGCCAAACGCCAGAATATAGGCCTGCTCTGTATTGAACTCGAACGCGATCAACCGCACCGGACCGGGCAATTTGCCCAGCAACCGAATGCCCGGCCGGCGCCGCACTCCACCAGACGGCTCAATAAATACATTACGCAGCCGTGCTGCGCCATTGGCATAGGCATTCAAATCCGACCGCCCCCACAATTCCGGCGCCAGCTCCCCGGTCGAAAACGTGTTTTTCTCAAGAACGCGGCGTGCCATCTGGGGCTCCTGTCATTGGCATAAATGCGTGTTAAATCGGGCTTTTGCTCTGCGGCGCTAGATCCTCGCTTGCGCGGGTATGACGATGCCCAAACCATGAAATGCAACGCCGTCATTCCAGCACTGGCAGGAATCTCGCCAAACAGGTTCTGCCCCTACCCCCGTGCCGCAATCAGCGAAAAATCATCAATCGCATGCGGGGTGGATTGCTGCGCATCAGCAAGGCGGGCGGCGCGAAACTGGTCCTCGGACCGTTTAAACAGATATTCCGCCCGCGAACTGCTTTCGGTCAGTGGCAGGCAAAACTCGGCCGCCAACCGCGCAATCAAGGCCAGATCAAACCAGGCCGGAAACCGCGCCTCGGGTAGCCGCCCGACATAGGTCAGATGCGCCGACCCCGCATCACACAAAACCGCTTGATCACGCAGCTCAAACCGCCCGATTTTCCCACCATCGGTTTCAAGCGACAGCAACCGAATAAAATCGCCGGGCAGTGCAAACAAGTTTGATCCACGTGTCGGCGACGCAGATGTTTCATCGGCCTCGGCCTTTGCCTGTCGGCTTAACTGTGCCAACCATGCGCTGCGCGCGGCAAACCGCCAGGGATAGCCCGCCAACATGCCATCGCGAATAACCGGATACAGCATCCGAGCAATTTCAGCTTCCGCACTGTCTTCTTCAAACGATGAAATCGGCGCCGTCCCGATCATCACCAACGCACGCGCACACAGGGCCACATCACTTAACGCCATTTGATCCCCCAAACAAAAACGGGGCCCGGCGAACCGGACCCCGAAAATCATCAAACCTTGATGATGTAATTCACCACCAGATAAGGCTGCATGTTGTTATGCGGCTGATCACCGCCCTCAAAAATCCCGTTGTAACTTGAAGATGAACCAGCATTATCGCCGGACTGCCCCACCCCTGCATCGATGTGTCCCGGGTGGCGCGGCATCTCGTCAACAGTGAGCTGATGGACCTCTTCACCACCAATAAAACCGATCACTCGCTCCGTCAGACCGTCACCCTGCCCGGTACCAATCGGCGCACGACCGCGAAGGTCTGGCAGCTTAAAGCTGCCCGGTGCCTGCCCGGTACCATAGGTGGTGCCGATGGCAGAAAACAGATCGACGTTTTCATTCGCCAGAAGTTCGGCGCCATCACACAGCATAAAGCCATCCGGCGCACTCATTCCGGCAAATGGCAAAATGGTTGCAACCGGGACGGAACCGCCACCAGAACCACCAGCGCCAAACAGGCTTTCAAGGGCCTGCAACAGCTGTGTGTCATCCATCCGGTTCGGAACGATATCTGCCGCCAAAACGACGTTCAGAACTTCACTTTCAACAGGGCTCAAACACTGCATATGTATTCTCCATTTTAGGCATAAAAAACCCCGGCGAGACCAACTCGCCGGGGCAAACAAAGACGAAAAAGATTTGGGTTAGACGACTTACTGACCCGACGGCGCAGTCGGATAAAACGCCTTGATCGCATAAGTCATCGCGACGTTGCGTGGGCGGGTTTCAGATCCGCCAAATGCGTCGGTAACGGAGTTGGTCAGCAACTGGTTTATCGGAGGTCCACCAGCCACGATATATCCGTCGCTACTATAAGTTGCTGCACCGAGTTGATCTGCGAAGCCATGGTCATGACTGGAGATTTCGTCACTTTGCGTCGAACCAAACACACGCCCTTCATCCACACCACGACCATCGTCGAAGCCACGAACAAACTCACCGCGCAAATCCGGCAGGTTAAAGGTTGTGATCTGGTCACCGTGGCCCCAAACCGTGCCAATGGCAGCAAACAAATCAGCATAATCGGTGCGCGACACGGCCGAACCATCACAGACAAGCCAGCCTTCCGGGGCGGTTGGCATGGCAAAGGCCGAAACGGTGCCGATTTCGCTGCCGATCACGACGGTGTTGCCACTGCCAGAACCGCCGGCCGAAATCAGGGTTTCGATGGCCTGCAGCAATTGGGTTTTATCATCGCAGTCAGGCCAGATGCCGGCCCCTTGAATGACGTTCAAAATTTCGCATTCCATTGGGGTAGAACCTTGCATGGGCAGTCTCCTTGGTTGGTCAAAAGAAAACCCCGGCAACGCACGCTGCCGGGGGAGTTTGAAGAAGGAAAAGATGCTGACTTAAGGGTTTGGGATATCAGGCTGAAGCCGGATTGGCTGCCTTGATCGCATAAGTCACCGCCACGTTACGTGGACGGGTTTCAGTACCTGCCGACGCATCAAGTGAGTCGGAGATAAATTCAATGGTCGTCCGCATATTGGCGTTCGCCGGATGGCCTGGTTCAGATGCGAAATTGGAAGCCCATGAATTTCCGCCTGTGCCGTATCCTGTGTAGTGAGAGCTGTAATACGACGTATGGCCATGCTGCTTAAACATGTCGGCCTGCGCACTGGCAAACTGGCGATCCGCATCAACACCACGATCCGCGTCAAAACCACGCAGGAATTCGCCGCGAAGGTCTGGAATATTAAACGTGGTCGTGCCATCGCCCTCGCCCCATACGGTGCCAAGGGCGGCATAAAGGTCGGCATAGTCCGTCCGCGAGACTTCCGAACCATCACAGATCAGATAGCCGTCCGGAACGATCTGGGTCGCAAACGCATGGATCGAGGCAATCGGCACCTGAAGGCCGGCAATCTGAACCGGATCAAATTCAGTACAAATCGTGATTTTGTTGCAGTTACACATATACAATCCCGTTGTTAGAACGAAAGAAACCCCGGCAACGCTTGCTGCCGAGGCGGGTGGAAAAGGGAAAAGATGAAAGAGGAAATGCGGTTTTGGCGGCGTGCTTTGGCTTAATCCGTATTACCGGTGCCAATCGCGGTCATGTCGCGAACATCAACGCCATTCGCCCCCGAAGCCGCCACAACGAACATGCCGCCTGAAATGGTGGCATCGCGGTTGGTGTTGGCGATGATGAAATCACCCACCCGCAACATATCGCGCGCATCTGCAAAATAGCCCGACGTATCAACATCCGCGGCCACATCCGGGGTGATATAATGCCAAAGGGTAAAACCATTGGCATAGGCCAGAACGCTCAGGTTCCGGGCCTTAAAACCTTCTGCCATCAGAAGCTCCTGTTTGTTTGATCGTTATGAGGTTGGGCGTTTACGGCGCGAGGCCTCCGTACCGCGCCTTCGCGGGCACAGGCTCTGCGCGGGGGGGGACGGTGCCCAAAGCCGACGCATGAACCGCCAGTCATTCCCGCGAAGGCGGGAATCTCGCGCGGCATACTGAATAGAAACCGGGGTAAGTCTGCGCGTTATTCCTGCGCCTGAATGCAGGTCACGCCATCGCCATCAATCAGGGCTGCACCCTGGCTCATGGAATTATTGACGAAGTGCGCTGCGTGATCGCCATGCCAAGTGATATCAGACTGAACTTCCGAGCCAATCGCATGGCCAATCGCCGTGCGGTGATACCAAAAACAAGACCGAATACCGCTTGCCACCGGAAGGCCCGAATGGGGCATCCAAAGGGTCCCGAGCCAACGTTTGGCTTGTGTTCCCTTCCAGGGCAAATCATCATCCCCGACATAGTCAGAGCGCGAAAACGCGTCGATCTGAAGCAATTCAGACCATTGTTTCCAACCAACAATTGCAAAGCGTTGACCATCATCGGGCACATCGCGTTCGCCCAATCCTTCAAACGCCATCATGACCTTATCCAAGGTCATGCCATCGGTATTGTCGGGCAAAACATCCGCCGTCGCGGTCAGGGCATTAATGATCAGCTCATCTGTTTTCCGGCCCAGTGCATAGGCGCCCGCATTGGCCAGAACCATTTTTTCATCATGGTTGATTTTAAGCTCATCAAGCGCATCAACCCAGTCACCGGCGTAATAATCGCGCAGATCACAGCGCACGGCTTCATGGTCGACATTCATCACCGGCACCTTGCCGTGGCGGGCCTTGGTGGTGGCGGTGCCCTTACCGACTTTTTGAAAAACGGTGGTCGCGCCCTTCACACTGTTTTTAACCCGCACCGTATTGCGCAACTTCGATCCCATCCGTTGATAGGCCTGATGCACATCGGCCTGAAAATGGTCGACAAAACTTTGATCAATCGTATCGCTCATTGTGTGGTTTCCCCTTGATTTGGTTGGTCCTGTTGTGCGGCGATGATGAAAAAGGCAGCCCCGCCTTATTTCGACCCCGACCCGGTCATCTTTTGGTCATTCTTGGGCGTTTAATTGGCGGCATGTGTGCCTTTGGGGTGGTAAGATTGAACAGCTAAGCTGGGCCTTTTGCGCATCCTTAAGCATTTTCCCCGTTAGATCAGAATTTGAGTTGGAGCTGTGTCGTGCGTAAAATACTGTTTGCCTTGATTGCCCTGATCGGTATCGGTGCGGCAGGATATTTTGCGCTGCCCTTCACCCCGATCCCGGCCTATTTCAAAGACGTTACCCATCGCATTAGCCTGCTGTTTGGCGAAGCCCCCAAGGCCCCTGTCACCTTGCCAAAGCGCCTTCAGGCCAAGCTTGATAAAGTCGGCTTAAGCAAAGGTGCGCCCGTTGCCCTGCAAATTATGACCGAAAGCGGTGCGGTTGCCCTTTGGCTGCGTGACGGGGATCGGTTCCGTCCGCTTGATATTTTCCCGTTCTGCAGCGATGCCATCCGTGACGGCGACCTTGTCGATTATCTTGGCGATTACAGCATCACCAAAGGCGACATCATCCTAAACCGCGACGATCACGCATCCTTGATGCTCCGTCGTGCCAAAGCAGATGATGCTGCACCGGCAACCGACACAGAAACGGCATCAACAGCCCCGGCCAAACCATCGGCGTCTGAGCTGGCTCTAAATGGTGGTTGCTCGCCCAAGAATGGCATCCCGCTTGAAAGTGACGATCTGCGTGACATCATGCTGATGGTCGATGCCGCGATTGAGGCAGGACACAGCCCCGTCGCCGTGTCGATTTATCCAACCGCAGCAGAGCAACCGACCCCGCATTTCTCAGACGGGGCAACGCACACCAACGCCAAAGATTAACCTCGCATACGGGCAAAGGCGGCTTGGACCTCGGCAATGAGGACGGGGTCCCGGTCACGCCAATAGCGCGGATCGTTCATTTTGCGCTGGATATCCGACCGTGTATCGGATTGGGCGTCTGATGCCCCTGCATTGCCCAATCCGGTTTCGCGGCCCCCGGTCATCAATCGATGCAGGGCGCGCACACCACTTGCGGTTTGGCACATCGCATCAAAGGCGGCATCGGGCAGGTTTTCACGGCCCCATTTTTCAATCTTGGGTGCCAGTGCCTTCCAGCTTTCCGGACCGCCAAATTCCGCGACCAAGGCGGCACGATCTGTGGCGCGCTGTCCGGCCTGTTGGACCTGCGCGACCATGGTCGGGATAATTTCCCCAGCCAGATCATAAACAAGCTGGGCCTGGGCATTGTTAAACCCCGCCGCATGCAACCGCGCATTCAACGCCGGATCTGCATCCCCCAGATTTTCATCAAGGTTCAGCGCATAATCCTCTGGCCTTTCCGGAACCAAATCGGGATCAACCGCAACGAGTTCCGGCTCCAAAAGCCCCTCTTGCCCAGCGGGGTCAGCAACCTCTGCCGCATCACTGGTCAGGGCTTCATCCGCCGGATTGCCCCCATCCAAAGGGGTGGCGTTCAAAAGCGGACCATCCCCCGGCGCTAGCGCGGAAGCATCCGCTGTCTGCGCGCCAACACCATCCGGGGACAACAGGGTATCGTTGCTTAAAACGCTGTGTGTCATACCGCTGTCTCCTGACTATTTTGTTTGCCTGCATTTGACGCTTTATCGGTTTGGCCAATATCGATGGCCTGCGCCAAGCGCATCATCTGCAACACCAAGCCGCGCTGTCCTTCGCGCATCCAAAGGGCGGCATTGTTTGACGCCGGACCCAGCGAGGTTTGGATAAACTGCCGCTCCAGATCCCGCAGAACTTGCCGCCCGGCAGGCGTTGCAAAGCATGCCTGCCAATGATCAATCTCTTTGGCCCTAATGGCTTCTGGTTCTTCGCCCGCCGCATCAAACCAGTTCCAGCCGTTGGCACTTTCAGTTGCGTTCGTCATGGGGCCTCCTGCATGTCGGAAACTGGTCCGTCAAACGCCTGAATTTCAGGTGGCAAAACCGGGCGCAACAAATGGTCAGGCACGCCAAACTGATCGGCCAGCCAATGAACCATGGCGGGCACATCAACCTCGTTCATCGCATCCGGGCCAAGACCGGCAATACGCGACAACCAATCAAGGGCCTGTGCGGCCTGCACGCGTTTGGGCAGTTGGGCCAACGGGGCGGCATGGCGCAACACCACCACATCCCCATCAATCGGAATGTCGGGAAGTTCGCCGCGCTTGGCCAAGATGAACAAGGCGCGCCGAATCAAAGGATACAGTAATTCGGCCTGCAACCGGCCATAGGTCGCCCCCAACAATCGGGCATTTTCCGACGCACGTTCCAGCACCTCGGTCGCGGTCATGCCCGGTTGATCAACCTGCCCCAATCGATCGGCCAGCAAACAACGCCGGATACGATCGCGCAAATCCGAAAGTACCAAGTCCGACACATCAAACCGACCCGGCGCGTCAAGCGGCTTTAACCCCGCCGACCCGACCGCCTTTGGAATAATCGTGCCAGGCACAAGGCGAATGGTTGCCGGATTAAGCACCCCATCATCATCGGCCTGCCAAATGCCGGTCACCGCGATGGAGGCGTTTTTAAGCACCAGTTCCACCACCTTATTGGCGGTTTTGATATCGGGCAGCGCCTTCATCACCGGGGAGCGTCCATAAACCTCGCCCGGTGCCTTCATCCAGCGAAAGGCGATATACGGCGACACATCGAAATGATCGCGCAGCAAAACCTCATCACCGGTCGACATACTGTTCTCGCCCGTCGCATCGGCAAAAAACACGCATAAACAATACCCTTGTCGCCCATCGGCATAGGGCATTACCGCTTCAATCACGCCGTAACGTTTTTCGCCCGTTTGCGCGTCATCACTATCCTTAACCGCCATCGGCAATTTGGCATTGGGCCAATTGGCGAAGATGTCGGACCGGGTCAGGTCCATTTTGCGAAACACCGCGTCCATTTTGCCATTGGCGCGTTCTTCAAACACCAGATCACGCAGCGGAACGGCGGCAAAACGAAAGGCCGACGGGCTTTTGAAATCATCACTTTCAAGCCGCAAACAGGCCGTGCCCGCCGTGACCAAATCCAAAAATGCCTGATGCATTTCGACCGCAAAATTGGACCGATCAAAATGCCCCTGCAAAATGCGAACCGCCCGCCGCAATTGCGCGGTCAACACTTGCCGATCTTCGTCCGCGACGTTGCCACCCGGATCAAGGTCAAACCACCCCCCTGCCGGCGGCGTGATTTCCGCCATCAAACTGGCTGCCAATTGTTCCACTGCATCGGGGGCAGTTGAATCAAACACCCGATCCAGTCGTTTGCTGCCACTGGCTTGGGTTGCTGCCCCGTTGCGTTGCGGCAGGGCAAATTCATAACATTCCTGCCAATGGGCCAACCATGTGCGCCGCTGGCCCAGCGCCTTTTGATAACGGTGACGCAGGGCGGGAATCGAAATCTCACGCTTATCGCCGCTGGCCTTCGATTGCCCCGCGACGCCGGTCGATCCAGCTTGGCTGGTGCCGACCGTATTGGTAACCGTATTGGCATTGGTCGTGTCTTTGGTTTGGTGGTGTTCCAATCCAATTCCCCCATTTTCCCCGGCGCGGATGCTTGCATGCACTGCTGCGTTACCGCCTCGACCAGATGCCCCATTGTGACGCGTCCGCTTTGATCTGCGTGCCATGCCTAATCCCCCAACAGGTTTTTACCGCCCGCCGCCCCGTTCACCGCCGAGCTAATCCGATCTGACAACAAGCCACGATGCCCCGTCGCAATCAGGCCCGCCCGGCCATAACACCGACGCTCCAACGCTTCTTGCCGTGCTGCCCGTGCGGCATCCTCCGCACTTTCGCTTTCGCTGGGTGGTGCGGGTTGCGCCGATGGTCGTGCGGCCGGGGCCGCCGGCTTTGGCGTTGAAAACAAACTGCCCATCGGGGCCTCCTTTTGGTTAAGTGCGCGGGGGGTTGAATGCTCGGGTCATTATTTTGGTGATTGTTTGGGCGGTCCCGACATCACTGCCGATGCGGGTCGCGTTCTGCGCCGCCCAAAACAAAAAGCCCGCAAGGCCAAAAGCCGTGCGGGCGCAGTTGTGGTGTTGATTTGTCTCTTATGTCACATTAAAAAGAACAAATCAAGAACATTTTTCAGAAAAATGCACATCCCCCGATGTCAGCGTCTTTTCACCGCGCTTAACAAGTGCACGATAAAGCTGCCATGGCGTGATGATCCAAACCCCGGAAACCCCCAAAAGCCGCTTGATCAGCTCAACACAGCTCATCGGGCCCAGTCGGATATGATGGGCGACCGACGCCGGATAAGACGCCCAAATACAATGATATCCAATCGCCCGGTAATAAGATGCCGGATCAAACAGCGGTGAATAACACCAGCTTTCACATCGGATGCGATGGCTTTGCGGATCAAGGCAAATCCATTCCCCGGCCCGCGCCCCGGAAATCAAAACAAAACAATGGCGAAAGCCGGGCTTTAGCAAGCGCAAAAGCTTCTTTTCCGGGGCGTCGCCAAACACCACCAGAACCGAAACCTCCCGACCGGATGCAGATTGTTCCGCCCAATTGCGTGCCATGCCGCGAACATCGGCACGGCCCACAACCGCATCGCTTTTTTCGCCAGGATTCCCCCGAAATGTCACGTTCCGCATGGTGATAAATCCCCGATCATTTCCATCATGACGTCTTCATCGTGAAAGGTTTCCGGCGGGCGTACCTCGACAATATCGCGGGCCACCAAGACCGGCTCAAGCGCGTCCATGGTCGCACACCAAAGGTCATATTTCGGCTTTTCGCGGGCATCGCGCGGATCGGGTGCACGTTCAATTAATCCATAATATTCAAGGACCTGCAAATGCCGGTTGGTTAAAACCCCGTCGCGCGCCAGGCGCATCACCGCGTTATAAACATCATCGGGATCACACGGACGAACCACCTCGCCCGCATCGGCAACCACACGCGCCCCTTCGATCCGTGCGGTTTGACAGCGCACAAACCAAAACCACGCCTGTTCGGCACTGGCGAACCGTGTAATGGGCCGCTCAGAAAGCGGTTTTGGAAAAAGTCGTTGTTCGGTCACGTCGCCCTCCTGCTTGTTGAACTCCATCTCAACACCGGCACGCCCAAAACGTACGCCAACCGCCAAAAACAGGATGTGATCGACCGTTGACGCATGGCATATCCATGCGCCTGAAATGCGTGGTGATCAGTGATTTCCCCTTATCGCGAAGCCATCAAAAGCCGGGCGCTACATACTGTGACGGCTGCTGTGCAAGCCGTTCTATGCCCCAACTCGATAAAATCGCTGCGACCTCCGGATGCAATTCCGGTGTTGATGCACAAGCTATAATCCCCTTTTGTTCTTTATGTAAAGGATTAATTTCCTATTTTTCAAAAACAGCCTGAAAGGATGCGATTCCCGCTTTCCGACAAAGCGGCGCATTTCGGCCATCTTCCGGTACACAACCAATGGTAGCGCGCCGTTGCGCAAAGAATCTGCTGGTAGTGGATCATATTCCCAAGCTGTAACAGTTCACTCTTTCCGTGTCGCACGTGCTCAAGAAGAAGAACCTTTTTAAAATCAATAATTAAGAAAAGACATGCCCCCCGAACGGTTCCTATAGACAAGCACTGTCAACCCCTCTACACCCAACGTTGAAAAAGTGGATTTTAGGGGAAACCATGAGTATTTTTACCTATGAAAAGCGCAACCGTATTGTTGCTGCTTCTGCTGTCATAGCAGGGCTATCGGGCGCGTCTTTTCTGACGACAAGTGCTCATGGGGCAGCGAACATTTGCGCGACAGTTAATGGCAACACCTATTCCCAACTGTCGCTCACGGGACAGGGAAATACGGGGGACAGCTATTCGTTTACCGCTCAGAACTCATCAGGAAGTTCGGTAAATATCGGCATTGCATATGATAACAGCGACGGAACGCCATTCATTACCTCTGGCGGGGTAAATGGCGAAGCGCTCGCAAATGGTGCCTTCAAAGTCTTTACCTATACGGCAACCACGACCGATTCGAACGCAAAACTTATTTTAAATGACCCGTCAGGTTCTGCAAATATGACCTTCGCAGTCACCTGTACCGCGCTGAGCACAGACTCAAACACCTCAGACGAAACCACCAGTAAAACCGCGATTTCCTCGGTCTCACGCTCGCAAACAACTGTGATCCAGCAGAATATCGGCGCGCGCGTTTCCGCTGTCACCGGGGCCGCCGGATCGGGTGCAGCTGGTGGCGCTGGCGGCGCTGGTACTGCAGGTGATGGCGCAGATAGCCCGACGGACGACGATACAACAAACCTCATAGGCAACCTGACCGCGCCCTTTTCCGATAACAACGGCACTCGCAACAGCAACAGCATCACCGATGGCGGTGATGCACTGCGCCGGATGGCCATGATGGGCAGTTTTGACAGCTCGACCGGTGCGGGCTTAACGGCACTTGGCCTTGGCCCGACGGATCAGGGTATGAACGGCGGCACAAACGCGATGGACGGACGGTCGGCGTTAAACACCCCGTCCCCCTTCACCGTTTGGGGCCATGGGTCCTTTACCTCGCTTGATAATGATTATGTTTCCGGCACAACTGACAACCGGTATGACGGCGATGTCTGGGGATATAATATCGGGCTCGATTACAGTTTTGCCCCGGCGCTCACGGCGGGTGTGTCACTGGGCTATAATGACACCAACCTGACGACCAGCTTCAATTCCGGCACCTACGAAGAAAAAGGCTGGGTCGTTTCGCCCTATGCGATTTACCGCCCGATCTATAATCTTACTGTCGTCGCCGAAGCAGGATTTGGCCAGGGTAATATCGACACCGCGCGGGACAACCGTGCAGTGCAAGGCAAGACGGAGTCCCAATTGTGGTACGCCGCCCTTAGGGGATCTTACCGCGTTACCCCGCTGACCGAGTTGCCATACTTTGCCGTCACACCGTCGGTTGGCGTGATCGCCGCCCACAAGACAGTCGACAGCTATACCGAAAGCAACGGCACAGCCGTCGGAACCATCCGGTCCAATACCCGCCAGATCACCCCGTCGCTGGAGGCATCCTATGACCTTCACCCCACAAACAGCCTTGCGATAACGCCATTTGCCGACGCCGAAATCGTTTATGATTTCACCGATGAAATCAACGATGATGCAATGGCCGTTAACATCGGCGGCGGCGTGCGGCTTTCTGATCGGAACACCGGCCTGAATGCAGCGCTTGAGGCAAGCTACCTTGCGGGACGAACCGATTACACCGAATACACCATCGGCGGCACAGTGACCTATGGCTTTGCGCTCCATGACGATAAAGGACGCAATCTAGGCATCGTCAAACCGTTCTTTGCCAGCAACCTGAATGAATTTGGCAATCAGCGCATGCGAACCGGTCTTGGCTTTGACAGCGGTCAACTGACCAGTGAACTGGCGCTTAGCCACATGATGTCGATTGCCAATGACGATGATGACGCCGACACATCATCGCTCGAAATCCGCGTTTCGATGCCATTCTAAACCGTTACCAATCTCAAAGATGATCTTGAAACCTGCCCTGACATTCAGGGCAGGTTTTTCTTTGCCAACACTCCCATGATCAGCTTTCCGCTGCCCGCATTGTTATTCCTGCAATGGCGCATTGCCGTGCGTCAGATCGAACATCCGGTCTCGTTTGATTTCAAACGCACTTAGGACGTTGGGGTACATCAAGCATACAACTAGGATTAATTTCCCTCTTTTATAAGAACATCCCATAACCATACTCTGTGCGCGCATCACCCGTAATTCTCTCTATGAGGTCGATTTTACAGCAAGAGTATGAGATGATTTTGTGTCGTTATCGAAGGGGGGAAATCGATATGAGAGCACTCGTGTTTTTAGGGCTATTCGTCTTGGCAAGTTGCACCAGCCAAATGATGAACAGCTATATCGGTAAATCAATAAAAGAACCCATGCTCGATTACGGTCCCCCCATCAACGTAATCGAGCTTGATGACGGAAGACGCGCCTATCAATGGCAGGTCATAACGAGTGGAATGACGGCGGTTTCCGGGCCAACAACGACCACCTACATCCCGTATTCAGATTCCTGCATTCACACACTGACCGCTAAAAAAACTGGGGGCGACTATATTGTCGATGGATACCGCAAAACCAGTTTCTTCTGCGAATAGTCTACTTTTTACAATAGCACCTCTTCCATTTGCGGATTCCTTTCTCAGATTAAGAGATGTGCGCTAGGTCGCGCAAAGCTCCACCCACTGCCTCCAGAGGTGAGGAATTAATTCCTTCCGCTTTCTCTTTTCTTCCTGTTAGAATATCGCATGATCCGACATCAACAAATTTGGGCCGCCCTTGATCAGATTGCTGCCGACCACGGTTTAACACCGTCGGGATTGGCGCGTTTGGCACAGTTGGACCCAACGACCTTTAACCGATCCAAACGCACCACAAGTCAGGGCAAAACCCGCTGGCCATCGACCGAAAGCATTTCAAAAGTACTTTCGGTAACCGATGTCAGTTTTCGCGAGTTTTCCGAACTTGTTGACGGCAATGGTGCCGGGCGCATTCCGGTGATTGGCTTTGCCCAGGCGGGCAACCGTGGCTATTTCGATGATGCGGGCTATCCGGTTGGCGGCGCGTGGGAAGACATTACATTCCCCGCCATGCATGACCCAACCGCTTATGGGCTGCGCATTGCAGGCGATTCCATGGCACCGGTCTTTCGCGATGGGGATTTGATCATTGTTAGCCCCGCGTCAAACATCCGCCCCCATGACCGGGTTGTGGTTAAAACCATCGAGGGCGAAGTCATGGCCAAGGAACTGGTCCGCCGCGGCGCACTTGGTGTTGAGCTTAAATCGCTGAACCCAGCCTATGAAGACCGCTTTATCACCGCCCAGGAACTTGATTGGGTGGCGCGTATTTTATGGTGCAGCCAGTAAGCAAAGAACAAAGCTAGATTTGCACGCAAAAATAATGTTGCATGTAAGCGGCATCCGTTATTCAAATCGTTAATCCTCAACCCTACATTAAGCTCAGCAACCTTAATCCCGGGAAGGACGTTACTTGCATTTGCAGCGCCACCAGATCTTACGCTTTTTGGCGATTGCGGCCGCGTATTTCCTGACCGGAAAGGCGGGGATTCTGCTGCCGTATCATGAAACGGCGCAATGGTTGATCTGGTTGCCGACCGGCATTGCAATGGCCGGCCTGATCATGTGGGGCTGGCGCTATTTCCCGGCGGTATTTTGCGGCGCGTTGACCCTTACTATGACAGGCACGCTCCCGATCTTTACCGGGGTCTTGTTTGCCATAAGCACGACATTTTCCACCGCCCTGCCTGCTTTCATTATCAATCGGTATTGTTCGGCCAATCCGTTTTCATCGATGCGATGCCTGACCGGCTTCCTTGTTGTCGCGGCAACCGGCGCACCACTGCTATCGGCATCTTTGGGCTGCTTGATTAGTTTGGCTACGGGTTTTGCGGATATTGATCGCCTGCCCGCCCTTTGGGAAGGTTGGATGCTTTCAAGCATGGCGGGCACATTGATTGGAACGCCGCTCATTTTGCGGCTGTTTGATCATGCGTGGAAGGACCACAAACCAAGCTACTATTTTGAACTGGCCTTCATTTCCCTTGCCGCGATTATACTAAGCTCCGTCGTCTTGATGACACCGCCGCTTTCGCGGTCTGAATTCATCTTTATCTTTGTGTCATTGCCGTTCCTGATCTGGGCGGCCGTTCGCTTTGGTTTGCTGGGCGCGACCTTGATCAATGCCTTGATCATGTTTGACATCATCGTCTTTACGTCGCATGGCACCGGCGGTTTCGTTTCGCAGAATTTCGGTGCCGGCACGCGCCAGATTTACAGCTACATCATCTCCGTCACGCTGATCACCATCGTCTTGGCCGCAAGCCTTGAAAAGATGTCCTACATCACGCAGCGCGCGCATGATGGCAAAGTATCCCAAGACATTCACCGCCTGCGCGGCAATCTGGCGCTGTTTGTTGCTATTTTCGGCGTTTTGCTTTCGGCCGTTGCCGGTTGGTACACCTATGACCAACTAGATGAGGCCGACCGCGCACAAACCGAACAATATCGCCGCGCGTTCGAAGCATCCCTTCGCGAAGAACTGGGCCGTGGCACAGACTCCCTCGTCGCGGTGCGGACCCTGTTTGATGTGCATGGCAATGTGTCGTTCAACACTTTTGATGCCATGATCGCTCCTTGGGTCAATCGTCGGCCGGGTGTCGCGGCCCTTGAATGGGCACCCTATGTTGATCACCGTTCGCGTGAGTTGGTCGAGGAAAATGCGCATCTGCGCGGCGTCGAAGATTTCGAAATCCGCAGCCTTGAAAACGGGAAACTCGTTCGCGCCCCGCAAAGCGATGCCTATTACCCGATTTTCTATGTCTTCCCGCGATCCGGGAATGAACGCAGTACCGGCTTTGACCTTGCCAGTGATCCTGCCCGCAAAAAGGCGCTTGAAAGGGCCCTTCGCACCGGCAACGTGACATTGACCGAACCGCTTAATCTGACCCCATCAAAGTCGACGGTTGTGACATCGCTGGCATTGTTGGGCGTGAAAAACCGGCGCGATCCGGATGGGCCACCGCTTGGCATCGCAATTGGCATCTTGCGCCTGACCGACATGATCGCCCGTGCGGCGCGTGTTGCTCGCCTGCCGTCAAACTATGAACTTCATCTGGCGGACTTTGATGCCGATGGGGGACCGCGTCTGATTTATTCAAACTTCGGCGCTGATGATGCACTTGAAAAGCTCGCCAACGAACGCGCTATTCCCTTTAACCCCAATATTTCAACATTCAGCTTTGGCTATCGCAACTGGACGATTAATCTTCACGAATCAAAGACGACCTTTACCGGCATTCTGTACTGGCAACCTTGGGCGATCTTTATTTTCGGCACCACGATATCGATTTTGCTGACGATGTATTTGCGGTCGCTGACCCGGACAGAACGGCAAATTGTCGAGCTGATTGAAATCCGCACAAGCGAACTTGAACACGCGCGCGCCGATGCCGAAAATGCCATGAACCAAGCGCAACAAGCCGACCGGGCCAAATCAGAATTCATCGCCCATATGAGCCACGAATTCAGATCGCCGATGACCTCAATCCTTGGCTATACCCAGTTGGCAACAGATACGCTCGATGCAGATCCCTCGCAGGACACATTGCGCGGCTACCTTGCCACCATCCGAAGTGCCGGTAAGCACGTCTTGTCGCTGATTGGCGATATTCTTGACCTGTCAAAGATCGAAGCTGGCAAACTCATTCTCGAAGAAGTGCCGTTTGACCTGCACCAAGTCTGCGAAGAAGTCTCCTCGATGATGCTTGTGCCGGCCCGCGCACAGCAAAACAGCCTTCACCTTAACATCGCGCCAAACATGCCACGCTGGGTGGTGGGTGATCCGGTCCGCTTGAAACAGGTCATGACGAACTTTGTCTCCAATGCGGTGAAATTCACCAAATCGGGCAATGTCACGCTTGATGTCACGCCGGTTGCTGTGACCGATGACGATTTGTCGATCCATGTTGCCGTGCGCGATGACGGGATTGGCATCCCCAACAACAAACTGAAATCTATTTTCGAGGCCTTTGCACAGGCCGACACCTCGACCACCCGGCGCTATGGCGGGACCGGGCTTGGTCTTGCGATCTGTCAGAAAATCATTCATGCCATGGGCGGGACGATCAAGGTCGAAAGCAAGGAAGGCGACGGCAGCACCTTCTCGTTTGATATTACCTTGCCCCGTGCCAGTGAAAATGCGCTCGATACCTCGCAAACCGCGGAAGACGCCCCCGTTGACGAAGGCCCGCGCACGCAAACCTGGAACCTTTTGCTGGTCGAAGATATCGAAATCAACCGCATCTTGGCCCAGAAGCTTCTTGAAATGCAGGGCCACACCATCACCACCGCTGCCGATGGTCAGGCCGCCCTTGATATCCTATCGACCGAGGATTTCGACGGGGTTTTGATGGATGTGCATATGCCTGTTCTTGATGGTCTTGCCGCCACCCACGCCGTGCGTCAACTTGATGATCCGATCAAGGCGGATATTCCGGTTCTGGCGCTTACGGCCGATATTTCAAACGACAATCTGTCGGCCTTCCGCGAGGCCGGCTTTGATGCCCATTGCACCAAACCGCTCGACATCAAAGCCATCAACAGCGAACTATCGCGCCTTGAACACAGGATGCTGGATCAACGCCGTGCCAAACAGAAAAAGGCAGGCGAATAACATCGCCCGCCCCTATTTCGTCGGCCAAATCGATTGGTCTGTGGCGTTTAACGCATAATCCCGGTCATGTGCGATAGCTCATCTGCCACATGCGGCCCGGCGGCCAAAATCGGCCCGCCTTTTTCAAGCACATCGGGAATTTCCAAAAACGCATTGGTCCAACCACCTGCCTCACGCATCAGAATGATGCCCGCCATGCAATCCCATGCGTTGATATCGGGCTCGTAATAGCCAATCAAACGCCCGGCGGCGGCATAGGACATCATCAACGCACATGAACCATTGCGGATAAACATGCCTTCACGGTCCAGCAAATCACCAATCAGCGGCACAATTGCGTCACTGCCGACCCGATGCGAAATACCAATCCCCAAAACACCGTCGCTGACTTTTGCGCAGCGCGATGCTTCGATGGGTTCACCATTCACATAGGCCCCATCGCCCTTCATCGCGGTAAACAGCTCATCCCCGCACGGATGATAAATAAGGCCCAACACCACCTCATTGCCCACCATCAGCGCAACCGAAATGCACCAGGTCGGCATGTGATTGACAAAGCATGCCGTGCCGTCAATCGGATCAATCACCCAAAGACAGTCATTGTCACCTTTTTCAATCCCCATTTCCTCGCCCAGGAATCCATCCTCGGGAAAGGAATCGGCGATGCGGTCACGAATGATCGCTTCAACGTTTTTATCGGCGATACTGACCATATCAAGCGCATTGGTCTTCATTTCGATCTTAAGATCACCTGCCGTGCCGTCATAATAGTCCACGGCGCGTTTGCCCGCCTCGCGAATGACGTCGCGTGCGTGTGAAAATCGTGCTTCAAGATCAGGCATACTCATGCGTCCTATGGCTGTTATCAGTTTTCCGGGCTGATCTGGCCCGGTCATATTTTTGATCAAGCAGACAGCTATACAAAATCATTTATCTACACGTATTGAAAGATTTGATGACATTATTTGTCACATATAGATTGAAGATAAACTGTGATCTTTTCTTTGACCCGCATCGGGCAAAAACCTTATTGTCGTTGCCGAAGAACACATCGCCCCACAAATAATGCCAAGACCTTGGCGACAAATCGCTGCGTCCTTGGCCCTTTCAAAGTCAATCAGGAGCATCCCAATGGCTCATGCCACCGCTGAACACACCGCCACCGCTGTCACAACCTGGACCTGGTTCAAAGGCGAATGGTTAGAAGGCAACCCAAACATCCTTGGTCCGCAAACCCATGGTGTCTGGATGGCGTCGACCGTGTTTGATGGTGCGCGCCGCATGAACGGCAAGATGCCCGATCTTTACCCGCATTGCGCGCGCGTCATCCGCTCGGCCGAATTAATGGGCCTTAAACCCGCCATCACCGCGGATGAAATCGTTGCTTTGGTCAAAGAAGGTGTCAAAAAGTTCGACCCGTCCCTGGCACTTTACATCAAGCCTATTGTGTTTGGCGGCGAAGGTTTCCTCGCCCCGACCCCGGAAAGCGCGCAGTTTGTGTTGTGCATCTCGGTCACGGAAATGCCCGAAGCGGTCAAAACCGGCTTTACCGCACGCAAATCAAGCTTCCGCCGTCCATCCCCCGAAAGTGCCCCGACCGAGGCAAAGGCCGCCTGCCTTTACCCCAATGTCGGCCGTGCCGTGACCGAGGCCAATGACGATGGCTTTGACACCGGCGTGATGCTCGACCCGATTGGCAATGTTGCTGAATTTTCTTATGCCAACCTGTTCTTTGCCAAAGATAACGTTGTTTACACCCCGGCCATCAACGGTACGTTCCTGAACGGCCTGACCCGCCAGCGCGTCATCACGCTTTTGCGCGACGACGGGTTCGAGGTTGTTGAAAAAACCTGCAAATACAGCGACGTTGAAAACGCTGACGAAATCTTTGGTACCGGCAACTATTACAAGGTCGCCCCGTGCGTCAAACTGGATGACCGCACCCTTGCAGCTGGCCCAATCACGCGCCGCGCGCAAGAGCTTTACATGGCCTTCACAGACGCCAGCGAAGACTAAAAAACACTTTCAGACAACACAAAACGGGCCGGAATTTCCGGCCCGTTTTCTTTTGCGTCTCAGAATAATTTGGCGGTTCCTACTGCGCTGGGGCCATCGGCGCGCTGCGCCCTGCGACATAGGGGTACTTGTTAAAGATCGATGCCACCGCACTGCGGATCGCGGCATTTGGCGCGTCACGCATGGATGTCGTGACACGACCAACCGCCGATCCTTCCCAGATCATTTGATTGGTCTCGCGGTCCACGAAATCGATATTAAGGGTCCCTTGGGTATAGCTATCGGCATATCCCGGCTGAACATAGCCCGGCCAGCCGACATACATGCCATTGCGATATCCGTGCCGTCCGCCAACGTAAACCGGTGCGGATCGTTGAATTTTTTCTTCTGTCGCCAGATTGAAGTTCACCAGAAAATCGGGATTATGGATATCAAGCTGATACCCGCGGGCTTGCAAGGCGCTGGTAACCGCATCCTCAATCCGCTGGCCCGACAGGGTTTTATAATCCCCGTCCTCCGCCTTACCGGCCCCTTCCATAAAGGCAAAGCTTTGATAACGGCCAAAATCCGTGGCCGGGTCAGCATCGGTATAAACGCGTGGCCCGGTTGCGCAGGCTGCCAGCATCGCCACCAAAACGCCCGCAATCGCAGTTTTAAAAATCTTCATGGTGTTGCTGTTGCTCCCTTTGCCAAAACAATCGCTGTTTTCGCCGATGTGCCCAAATCTTTATCTGCAACCATAGCGCCTAAAATTGGCTCCATCATGGCAATATATCAAATCGCGCTGATCTTCCCGGTCCTGCCGATCGGTTCACAGGTTGGCAAAACCGCCATCCAAACCAGACATACTATCCTCAGCGATCCATCAAGTCCCCGGCCAACTGGCGCAAATCGTTGATGTCATCATCAAGGATTTTGCGATCATTCATTGCATGCGCCAAAACAATCGCGCCTTGCCAACGCACGATCATACGCTGGGCGGTTTTATGGGCAATATCCCCCGACACGCCAGCTTGGCGCATTTGATCGGCCAGCCAATTGATCAGGGCGTTAAAAATCGCCTGCCCGGTTTCACGTGTCGGGGCAAAATCGGTATCGCCGGGCAGATCAAGCATCAATTTCCCAACCGGACAGCCATGCATCACCCGGCGCGGTGTCATCGCATCCAGATAATCAAAAAATACCGACACACGCTGTTTGGGCGTGCCGTTGGGCGCAATCGTCGCCAAAAGCGGAATGAACTCATCTTGCATGGTTTCCATCGCCGCCAAGGCCAAGTCATGCTTTTTGGGAAACCGGTAAAACACGCCCCCGGCGGGTAATCCGGCTTCCTTGGCAACGGTTTGAATGGTGGCCGCATGATAGCCATCGCGCCAAATCACATTCATCGCCGCCCGTGCAAGCTTCGCACGCTTTTCTTCGGAGGATAATTTACCGGCCATCACGCGCACCTATCACCATAAGTAAGTTAACTAACTTATAGCAAAGGTACGGCGTCGCGCCCCGCCAATCAACAGGAAATGCCGCGAGCACATAAACTCGCGGCGTCATAAGGGCCGCGTTAGCGCCCCTTGGACATACTTGATCGCATCAAAAGCCCAAGGTTCCGCGGGTTTTCGCCAACCCGGCGCCATGCATAGGCCCACCAATCTTTGCCAAACGGCGCATAAAGCCGCAAACGATGCCCCGCCGCCACCAATTCGCGTTGCAACGGTTGGTTCACACCATAAAGCATTTCAAACTCAAACTGCTCAGGTGACCAGCCTTGTGCCTTTGCATGCTCAATGATCGTCCATGCCAATTTGCGATCATGCGTCCCAAACACCGGGAAAAACCCATTTCGTTTGGCCTCGGCCGATAACATCATGGTGGATAACCGAAAGTAGTTTTCGTCAATATCATCGCGCTTGGTAAAGGCAACATCATCGGGCGGGGCCATCGCCCCTTTTACCAACCGCACCATCGCACCGCGCGCAATCATATCGCGCAGATCGGCCTTGGTCCGATGCAGGCGCGCTTGCAACGTTTGCGCCACTTGGTATCCGCCATCGGCCAAGCGATGATGCAGGCGCAAGGTATCATCAACCATGTCGATATCTTCCATATCGATCATCAGACGAATGGTGCGATGGGGCGTTTCCAGACCAATTTCGTTTAGCTTGGCGGCAAGATGATCAACATTCCGATCCAAAATCGCCTGATCCTGCATATAGCCCAATTGCGACGGATCGATGGAAATGTGAATATCCAGCCCGGTTTGATCAAGAACGGGCACCAGCGCGTCCAATTGCGCCACCGTTTCGCGCACCTGGCTTAAATCCGTGACATATTCGCCAAGATAGAAGCTTGAAACACGTATGCCATCACGCGCAAGCGCCTCGGCACGTGCAACATGGCCCGCAACATCCCCGGCACTGACGAACTGATCCGCCAGCCCGGTTTTATGTCCAATTGCCTCGCCGATTGCGCGCAACGGTTTGCTGCATGCCACGGCGATCATTGATTTCTGCCACATCCCCATTGAAAATATCCTGTTTCGTGATCTTGCTATTTATCCAGTTTACACAGGCACAACAGCATTTATTGAATGATATGCGCCCGATTTTTGATCACCAATGATGAGCTAAGCACCGCGGTTTAAGGCCCCAATAGATTGGCCGAAATTTTGGAAAATTGCGTCCAAGGGGCTGACCGTGTATCAACAGTCCCCCAACACCAAGGACGATAATGCATGGCCCTTGGTGCCCCCAATTCATAAAAGCCTGGCCGGAGCCGATTTGTGAAAAACAACCAATACTCGCTTGCCGATATCGAGGAAGCCGTATCTGCCGGGGTGCTCGACCGCGAGGCCTATATCGCCCTTGCGCAGTACCTGACCAACCATGCGCCAGAAGCAATTGAAACAGAAAAATTCACACTGTTTCGCGGCATGAACGACATCTTTCTGGCCTTGGGCATCAGCGTTCTAAGCATCGGCTGGTTTATATTGTGGGGCCTGTTTTCCAACAGCGCCTCTTTCTGGATCGCACCATTGGCGGCCATGATCGGGTTTGTTTTGCTGGCCGAATATGTCGCAGGCAAGCTCAAAGCCACCCTGCCATCGATTGTGATTATGGTCTCGCTTTGCGCGACTTTAATGATCTATGCCGTGATGATTTACATGCAGGCAATCGGCACATCGTCGGAATTCTTTAACCTCGATAGCGTCTGGGCCCTTGGCAGCACATCGGTCAATACCGCCCTGTTGGTCGCGGTTGTCGGCTTTACCTTTCAGGTCGCGTTTTTCCTGCGGTACCGCCTGCCGGCATCCTTTGCCCTGATTGCCTTTGGCATTGTTGGGGTTTTGTGGTCGCTGCTTTTAACCGCCTTTGGCCAAAGCCTGAACCAGTATATCGATTACATGATCACCCTGACCGGGCTTTTGCTGCTGGCGTTGGGTGTTGTTGTCGATACAAAGGATCCCAAGCGCGTCAATGGCTGGGCGGAATGTGCCTTTTGGCTTTACGTGATCGGCGCGCCCATGACCATTCATTCGGTCGCGGCCTTGTTTGATGCTGCCGCGCTTGTAATGATCCCGGTCATCATCATTGCCATGCTGTTTTCGCTGATCCTCGATCGACGCTCTCCGATCATAAGCGGCCTGATCTATGTCGGCTATTTGGCAAATTCCGGCTTTAATCAAGCGTCCATTGATCCCTCCATCACGGTGGCACTGGTATGCTTTATCGTCGGTGGTCTGGTGATGGCGTTTGGCTTTGGCTGGCAAAAAGCCCGCCACATCGTGTTGTCCCCGTTTGAAGATCAAAGCTGGCGCCGTTATCTTCCGCCATCCTGACGATTACGACATGCGTAAACCCGGCTAACCGACAAAACACATTTACGAAACCTTTATGGCCCGCCCCGACCGGCGGGCCATTTGAATCCGACGCAGAAAAGCGGCAGCCCCTACGCCGCTGAGGTCGTTGCCCCGCCACCCAACGCACGCCACACGCGCGCCGAGCCTCCAAGCCGCCCACACAAACCCACACCAAACAACGGCAGCCCCATGCTTGATACGCTTCTCATCGACGCAACTCCGCGCTGGCTGATCGGCCAAGCCGTCGCCTTTCTGGCCCTTGCGCTCTGCATTGCCGGTTTTGCCAATAAAGATGACAACAAACTTCTGCTCATTCTGATTGCCGCCAACGTGGCTTTTGCCGTGCAGTTTGCTCTGCTGGGAAGCTGGGTATCGGCGGGGGTTACCTGCATTGTCATAACCCGGATCGTTCTTGCACGGCGCTATCACCGTAACCTTTTCATCATGGCGGCCCTTTTGGCAGCAACGATTGGGGTTGCCATTGTCGGCTGGCAGGATTGGAAAGATGCACCGGCCTTAATTGCGGGCATTCTTGGTACCGTCGGCATGTTCGCCTTTCGCGGCAGCATCATGCGCTGGTGGCTGTTTGTTGCCGCTTTCTTCTGGGTGCTAAGCAACGTCGCCATCGGCTCGCTCGGTGGGATTTTGGCCGAAAGTCTGGTGATGACCACAAACATCATCACCATTTGGCGCATCGAAATGGACAAGCGCCGTCTGGCTTTGCAGGCCGACTAACACACAGCCCCCCATCAAACAACAAAACAGCCCTGCATCATGGATCGATGCAGGGCTGTTTTGTTTTGGAAATTCTGTATGTCAGACTTACGCGCTAAGGTCTTCACCCGCCAATGCGCGGTCAATCAGGGCGACACTTTCGTCAATGCCGTAAAGCGCAATGAACGAGCCCATGCGCGGCCCCTGTTCCTGCCCCAGCAGGATTTCATAAAGGGTTTTGAACCATTCACGCAGGTTTTCGTAATTGTGGTTCTTCCCAACCGTGAACACTTCGGTCTGGATGTCAGACGGCTCGGTGCCCGGTGCAACCTTTGACAGCGCATCGCGCAGGTCTTTCAATGCGGCCTGCTCTGCCTCGGTCGCGGCACGGTATTTTTTGGTCGGCTTCACAAAGTCGCGATAATAATTGATCGCATAGCCAACCAGTTTATCAAGATACGGTGAGGTTTCCGGCGTTGCGCCCTTGGCATAGCGCGAAATAAACGCCCACAGAAGATCGCGGTCTTCGGTATTACAGACCGAAACAAGGTTCAGCAAAATGCCAAAGGACAGCGGAATTTTGCGGTCCGGTGCGGTGCCCGCATGGATATGCCACGCCGGGTTTTGCAAAATCTTGGTCGGATCGGTTTCGGTTTTCAGTTTCTCGGCAAAGGTCAGATATTCATCGACGGTTTTCGGGATGACATCGAAATAAAGACGTTTGGCAGTTTTTGGCTTCTGGAACATAAACAGCGACAGGCTGTCTTCTGGCGCATATTTCAGCCAGTCTTCCATCGAAAGGCCATTGCCCTTGGATTTGGAAATTTTCTGTGCGTTCTCGTCCAAAAACAGTTCGTAGTTAAAGCCTTCTGGCGGCGTACCACCGAGCGCCTTAACGATCTTGTTGCCAAGCTCCACCGACGGAATAAGGTCTTTGCCGGCCATTTCGTAATCAACACCCAGCGCATACCAACGCATCGCCCAGTCTGGCTTCCACTGCAGTTTGCAATTGCCGCCCGTCACCAGCGTTTCAACCAAATCACCGGTTTCCGGATGCTCGTAAACGATTGATCCGCTTTCGGGTTTCAGTTCGGTAACTTTCGCCATCAGGACTTTATTGGTGCCCGGCTCAACCGGCATGAACGGGCTATAGGTCGCCCGGCGTTCTTCACCAAGGGTCGGCAGCATGATTTTCTGAACCGCGTCATAGCGTTCCAACAGACGCAGAAGTGCCTCATCAAACATGCCCGAACGATAACAATCGGTTGATGATTTGAATTCATATTCAAAACCAAAGCCATCCAAAAACTCACGCAGGCGCGCATTGTTATGGTGGGCAAAGCTTTCATGTTCGCCAAACGGATCTGGCACCGATGTCAGCGCCTTGCCAAGGTGCTCTGCAACCATCTCCTTGTTGGGGATGTTGTCGGGCACTTTACGCAGGCCATCCATATCATCGGAAAAGCAGAAAAGCTTGGTCGGGATATCGCACATGGTTTCAAAGGCGCGGCGCACATAGGTCGTGCGGGCAACTTCGCCAAAGGTCCCGATATGGGGCAAACCCGACGGACCATAACCGGTTTCAAAAAGGACATAGCCCTTTTCAGGCGCCTTCTGTTTATACCGCTTGACCAGCTTGCTGGCTTCCTGAAAAGCCCAGACGTTGCTGTTAAGTGCGGCATCGCGAAGATCGGCTGTCATTTTTGAAACCTTGTTTATCAGTTGGGTGGTTGAATTTACGGAAAATATGGTCGCACAGGATCACAACAATCTTGCGCGTGCGCGAAGCTATACCTCACCCACCGCCAAGATCAAGTATCTGTTGCACATAGCAGCCAATTATCACGGCCCCAAACACCCCAATAACCCAGCAAAGACGTCAAATCGCGCAAGGGCTTCAATGCGGCCTTTTTCAAGATAATCAGGCCAATAAAACAATTTACCTCCCCTCCAAAAGTGTAGTTGTAATCTTTCTAAAAACGCAAATATGAGAAAACTTAGAGAATTGCGACACCATCTCATTGGCGGAGCCTGCGCACCCAACTTTGCAAGGTCCGCCATATATAGCGACCAAGCATGTCATCCCAGTTCTTGGCAAAACAATCAGAACTGTATGCATGCCCAGAGTGTTCTGAGGTTTAAGAATGTCGCAACGCGATGCCGTATCACAGATTATGGCCCCAACACCGTCAGCAGATACTGCTGACCAAAGATTTGAACGCGTGGTCGAATATGCGCCAACCGCGATGATCTTGATTAGTGCCGACGGGCAAATAGAAATGGTTAACGCCCAAACCGAAATCATCTTTGGATATGACCGGGCCGAGCTTCTTGGACAGCCCATCGAAATGCTCGTCCCTGCCCGCATGCGCGATGGCCATCCGCACCTACGCAGTGCCTATGCCAAAAATCCAAATGCGCGCCCGATGGGGCCGGGGCGTGATCTGTATGCACTGCGCAAAGACAACAGCGAATTTCCCGTCGAAATCGGCTTAAACCCGATCACCAGTGGCGACCGGCAGGTGATTTTGGCTGCCATATCCGACATTTCCGAACGCAAACACCGCGAAGAACAAATCGCCCGGTCACTCAAGGAAAAGGAAACATTGCTTTCCGAGGTCCACCACCGGGTCAAAAACAACCTGCAAATCATCCACAGCCTTTTGGACATGCAAACTGCGACCATCGAAGACCATCAAGCCCGCGAAGCCTTGATCGAAAGCTGCAACCGGGTGCGATCAATGGCGCAAATCCACCAGTCGCTGTATCAAAGCGAAAACATCGCCAAAGTCGATTTTGCCAATTTCTGTGAATCCCTGATTTCTTCGTTGCTTGCGGCCTATAACATCGATCCCGATCAGGTTCGGATCAAAAGTGAACTGGCCCATGTCGAGCTGGCAATTGATCAGGCCGTGCCATGTGGTCTGGTCACCAATGAACTTTTGACCAATGCGTTAAAACACGGCTTTAACGCAGATCAGTCGGGTGAAATCCTGATTTCCACGAAAATGACCGATGCCCAAACGGTGGAGCTCAGTGTCTCAGACACCGGCATTGGGCTCCCCACTGACTTTTCCATCTCAAATAGTTCTGGTCTTGGTCTTCAATTGATTGAGCTTCTCACCGAACAAATTGGTGGAAAACTGAGCATCGAGACCACACCTAAAACCTGCTTTACCATTACCTTCACCATAAAGGACTAATGCGCAGTGCCCAAGTCAGTTCATGTCATGATTGTCGAAGATGAAAGAGTGATTGCGCTGCATTTGCGCAAGCAACTTGAAAAGCTCGGCTATGAACGCACGTCAGCACATAGTGCAGGGGCCGATGCGCTTAAGGCGATATCGCTTGATCCGCCAGACATCATTTTGATGGACATCCGTATTGATGGTGATATCGATGGCATTGAAACGGCGGCTGGGATCCCACAGGATCTGATGATCCCGGTGATCTATTTGTCCGCCTATTCCGAAGATTCAACCTTGGCCCGTGCCAAGCAAACCCGCCCTTACGGCTTTTTGCTTAAGCCGTTTTCTGAACGTGAATTGCACGCCACCATTCAAATGGCATTGGAACGGCGCAAAGCCGAAGTAGCCTTGCGCGAAACCCAGCAGCGCCTGTCGCTTGCAATGACCGCCGCCCAAATGAGCTGCTGGGAAATTGATGTTCATACCCAGGAAATGCAAAGTGCGGGCATCGGGCATTTTGGCGTACGAACGGATGCCGAAACCGTCACCGAAAGCTTGAAAACGTTTCTTGACCGCGTGGTCCCAGAAGACCGCAGCGCCGTTGAGAAGGCGTTCAATCACGCCATCGAACATGGTGATTTTTATGATGTCGTGTTCAAGGGAATTAACGATCACGACGAAGTCCGCTGGATCCGCGCCCGCGGCAAGCTGTTTATCAACGAACATCTTGGAACGCGCCGTCTTGTCGGCATGATGCAAGACATCACCGAACAGCGCAAAGCCAATGAAAAGCTGCGCGATGCAACCACCGTCTATGAAACCACACAGGACGGGATTCTGATCCTTGATACGGACCTTAACGTTACAAGTGCCAATAACGCATATTACCGGATTACGGGCAAAGATGCGGAAAACACGCTCAATAAACCGCCCTATTTCATCGATGAAAATCCGGACATCCCGGACTTTTATCACCAATTATCAGAAACCCTGCGCCGTACCCGCCATTGGCAGCATGACGTGGAAATCACCGATGCCACCGGCAATGAACTGTCACTTTCCATCCGCATTATTGCCGTTGAAAACGATGCCCATGAATTGACCCACTTTGTCGCGGTTGTGACCGACCGAACCGCCATTCGCAAGGCCGAACAAGAATTGCGCTATCTGGCGCAATATGATGGCCTGACCGGCATGCCCAACCGGGTTCTGGCAACAGATCGCCTGAACCGTGCGGTGGAACGGTGCGATCTGAACAATTCAATGTTGGCCTGTCTGTTTCTGGATATTGATGATTTTAAGAACATCAATGACACACTGGGTCATACGGCTGGCGATCAGGTTCTTTTGGTGGCGGCAAACCGGATTAATGCCGCAACCAATCGGTTTGATACAACCGCGCGCCTTGGCGGTGATGAATTCCTGATTATCCGTGAAAACATCATGGACGAGGCCGATGCCGCCCAACTGGCGCAGGCGATCCTTACCGAATTACAGCGCCCGTTTTACATTGTCGGCCATGAAATGACCATGTCCGCAAGCATCGGCATTGCGCTTTATCCTGCCGATACGTCCGCGCGCCAAGACCTGATCCGACTGGCCGATACGGCAATGTATGCTGCCAAAAAACGCGGTCGGCGCACCTATGCATTTTACCAGTCCGAAATGACCGAAACGGCGACCAAATATATGACGCGCTCGCTTGAGCTACGCCGCGGGTTGGAAAACAATGAATTGGTTTTGCACTACCAGCCAAAAGTCGACGCAATGACCGGCGACCTTTTGGGGGTCGAGGCACTGCTGCGCTGGAACCACCCCCAAAGCGGCCTGATTGGCCCCAACGAAATCATCCCCGTCGCAGAACAAAGTGGTCTGATCATTGAAGTTGGCGATTGGGTGCTGCGCGAAGCCTGCGCACAGGCAAAACGCTGGCAAGTTGAACTTGGCAAAAACATCAAAATCGCCGTCAACGTATCGGTACGCCAATTAAAGATGCCAAGCTTCGCCGATGCGGTACGTTATGCGTTAACCGCGGCTGACCTTCCGGCGGAATATCTCGAACTCGAAATCACCGAAAGCATGCTGCAAGACGAAGCAAGCATGATCAGCATGCTTCATGAATTGCGCGATGTTGGGGTTTCGCTCGCGATTGATGACTTTGGCACGGGCTATTCCTGCCTGCGGTCGATCAAAAGCCTGCCGATTGAACGGATTAAAATCGACCGCGCCTTTGTCAAAGGACTGCCCGATAACAACAACGACGCCGCCCTTATCGAAGCCATGCTCGCCATGGCGCACGCACTGGATTTGCGCGTCACAGCCGAAGGCATCGAAACGCCTGAACAATGTGACTTCCTGCGCAAAATGGGCTGTCCTGAGTTTCAGGGCTTCTTATTTAGCAAACCCGTTCCCGCCCACGAAGTGTTTGGAGAGATACGCAACGAAGATCAGGTTTCATAAATATTCTTTCGCCAACCGCTTGAAATTCCATCAATACTGCCAACGTACGAAAGTATAAGGTGCGTAAACTATTGTCTTGCGCTTTCATCTAAGATGTTGAAACAATAATAAAGATACATCTTAAGTCACCACTACCCATAAGCGTAGGCTGAAAAGGATGGTTAAATGGGCGTTTCTAACCTGTCGTTGGGCGCAAAGCTGACACTTGTCAGTGCAATTGCAATTGCAGCCTGCTTGATTGTCGGCATTTTTCTTCAAACAGTTAAAACCAGTGACACAACCGAAGAGCTCACCGCTGGCGAAGCCCGCGCGGTGGCGCGTCACCACGCAGAACAAGCTGGTAGCGTGCTCAATAGCGGCATGTCGGCGGCAAAAAACCTGGCCGGGGCCTTTGGTGCCATTCGCGGTAACGACGGGGCAGATCGCGCCGCCTATAACGAAATTCTCAATCGCACCCTGATCAACAATCCATCCCTTGCGGGCGCATGGGCCGGTTTTGAACCAAATGCGCTTGATGGCAAAGACGCCGATTACAAGAACGAAGGCGATCCCTTTGGCGACGGTTCGGGCAAATACATCACCTATTACTATAATTTCGGCAACGGCATCACGCCGTACCATTTGACCGGCCTTGATAACCCAGAAGCAAACGCCTACTACACCACCCCCAAAGCCACCAATCAGCCCTATGTCACAGATGCCATTACCTATGACATTCAAGGGCGCGACGTGGTGATGACCTCGTTTGTCTACCCGGTAAAAGACGAAGCGGGCAAATTCATCGGCGTTCTGGGTGTTGACCTTGAACTCAACGCACTTTCCCAACGCTTTGCCGAGTTGACACCGTTTGGCACCGGCACGGTTAATTTGGTCTCGGCACAGGGAACTTGGGTTGCCCATGAAAATCCCGATATCCGTGGCACCAAACTTGATAATGCAAACGAAATTGACGCTGCCATTCTTGACGCCCTGAAATCGGGCGAAGCGCGCCGCATCGACGACAGCGACACCATGCACATGATTGTCCCTGTCGAAATTAATGGCTACCCGGATAAGTGGGGCGTTGTGGTCAATGTGCCGCTGGCCACCGTTTATGCACCGGCGGACAATCTTCGCAATGTCACCCTGATTGGTGGCGTCGTGCTTTTGGTGGTTGTGATTTGCGTTATCCTGTTTTCCACCAATACCCTTGTTGCCCGTCCAATGACCCGGGTTGCCGGTGTGATTGACCATCTTCAACAGGGCAATTTCGATGTTGAAATCCCCTATCTGAACCGTTCCGATGAAATTGGTGCGATTGCCAAGGCGCTTGAATCCTTTAAGGAAGCATCGGCTGGCATGCAACAGGCGGAGCGTGAAAAACTCGAAGCCGAAAAACGCGCCAGCGAAGAACGCAACCGCACCCGCACCCAAATGGCCGACGAATTTGAAAAATCGGTGGGCGGCATTGTTGTCAATGTGTCTGACAGTGCAAAAAACATGGAACGCGTATCCCATCAGATGCGCAATGCTGCGGATCAAAGTTCCGAACAGGCAACCGTTGTCGCCGCGGCCGCCGACGAAGCCAGTGCCAACGTTCAAACCGTGGCATCGGCAACCGAAGAACTGTCTGCTTCCATTCAGGAAATCAGTTCCCAGGTATCCAAATCGTCTGACATCGCCAACACCGCCGTCGAAGAAGCATCCAATGCCAACGAGATGGTCACCGGCCTTGCAGAGGCCGCCGATCGAATTGGCGAAGTCGTCAGCCTGATCAGCGACATTGCTGCTCAGACCAACCTTCTGGCCCTGAACGCAACAATTGAGGCCGCACGCGCTGGCGAAGCGGGCAAAGGCTTTGCCGTCGTGGCACAAGAAGTCAAAAACCTTGCCAATCAAACGGCAAAGGCAACCGATGAAATCGCCCAGCAAATCGGCTCGATCCAATCAGAAACCCACAACACCGGGGGCGCGATTGGCCGGGTGACCGCCACAATTTCAAGCATCAACGAAATTGCCACGGCCATCGCATCCGCCGTCGAAGAACAAGGTGCCGCCACTGCCGAAATTTCCGGCAATATCCAACAGGCATCTGCTGGGACAAACGAAGTGTCTTCCTCTATCGGGATTGTGCGTAATACGTCGCAAGAAACCGGCGAAGCGGCCTCCAACGTCCAAGAAGGTGCAAGCCAACTCGCGGCAGAAGCCCGCAACCTTGATGAGCAGGTCAAAAACTTCCTTGATCGCCTGCGCAATATCTAACACGGCGATCAAATTCTAAAACAAAACCGGGCGGCCCTGTGAAAACGGGGCCGCCCTTTTCATGAGATCGAGATAGGTTTTAATAGACCTTATTGATAGCAGACCCATTCGGTGGTTCTATTGGCAATAGGAGCGCCCCTGCGCCCAACTGAAATAAGGAACATTGCACCATGCTGCCGCTTCCCGTGACGATTTGCCTGACCGCTCTCTTTGCCTTGATGCTCACCGCCCTTAGCTTGTTTGTCTCTCTCCGCCGCCGCGAACTGGGCTTGGCAATGGGGGATGGCGATGATCAGATCTTGCGTCGGCGCATCCGCGCACATGGCAACTTCATCGAAAATGCACCGATGTGCATTTTGTTGATCCTCGCCCTTGAGGCAGTTTTGGCAACGTCTGATGCCATCTGGTTGGTTGCGTTGGTTCTGTTTGTGGCGCGTGTTTTACACGCCATTGGCACCCTGACCCGCACCAGCAGCCTGATCGTGCCGGGCGTCTTGATGCAGCATCTGACATTTGTGGTCTGTGGCGTTTGGCTTTTGGTTCAAACCATCAGCCGCCTGTCGACCGGCATCTAACCCACGGCTGATGATGACACATCCCGATTTTGCAAATGCCGGTATCGCGGCGAAGTTTGATCACTATCCACCGAAAGCCCGAAAGGTGATGTTGACCATCCGCGGCTGGATTTTTGACATTGCACAAAGCGATCAAACCATCGGCCCCTTGACCGAAAGCCTAAAGTGGGGCGAACCGGCATGGCGGGCAAAATCGGGATCGGGCATCACCATTCGCGCCGACTGGAAGGCAAAAACACCCGATCAGGTCATGGTATTCTTTGATTGCAAAACCGATCTGATTGACCGCACCCGCAGTCTTCTATCCGCCGACCTAACGTGCGAGGGCAATCGGGCGATTATCCTGCCCTTTGATCAGCCCCTAACTGAACAGGCACTTAAAACAGCACTTGGCTGGGCCCTGACCTATCACCTGGACCGCAAAGCCGCCGGTTCGGCATAGGCCGGTCTCAAAGCTGCTTGGCAACCGCCTCAAGCTGATCGCGCATCGTTCTAAGATCACGGTTCAGACGTTTTGCTAACGCGATATCAAGCCCGGTCGCATCCAAAATGCAGGCTGGGACTTCCAGCGCCATTTCGCGCAAGGCCCTGCCCTCTTCTGTCAGGCTGACACGCACAGAACGCTCGTCTTCGGGGTCGCGCTTACGCGTGACAAGACCATTACCCTCAAGCCGCTTCAAAAGCGGTGTCAACGTGCTGGACTCAAGAAACAGTTTCTCACCAATGCTGCGCACCGATTGATCATCATCCTGCCAAAGGGTCACCATCACCAAATATTGCGGATAGGTCAGGCCAAGCCGATCAAGCAACGGCTTATAGATACGGTTAAAGGCGTGACTGGCAGCATAGACTGAAAAACACAGAAAGTTTTCCAGTTGCAGAAAGTCGTCCTTATTTGGTGTGTCGTCCATCGGCTTCATCCCGTTTTCAACAGTTCTTTGTAACTCTGCAGCTTTAAGAAACCCGGCCCGTCCATGCGCCAAAAGAGACGGCGTGGGGCCGAACTACTTTTGGCGGCCCAATAGCTTTCTTGAAGTCAAAGCCCATCAATTTAAATCGCACACGATCAAATTGCAAGCGATTTTATTGCATACCTGGCATAGCTATTTTTATATCGCGAACGATTAAATCGTGTGCGATATAAAAATAGCAAAATGAAACGCCGCCAAGCTGGCAGGCCAAACCAAAGGATTAAGACCATGACCAATTTCAAAACCAAAGTTGCTTCAGCCGCCGTCGCATTGACCGTAGCCCTGTCTGCGTCCACCGCGTTGGCGAACCCGGTTCTTGAACCTGCGACGCAAAACTTCATTGATGCTCTGTCGGCATCGGGTGGCCCAGCCATCTACACCTTGACCCCGAACCAGGCCCGTGACGTTCTTTCTGGCGCCCAATCAGGCGATGTTGCCAAACCGGCTGTTGATATCACCGATACCACCTTTGCTGTCGGCCCGACCGGTGCGACCAAGGTTCGGATCATCCGCCCGCAAGGCAATCAGGATCGTCTGCCGGTGATTGTCTATTTCCATGGTGCCGGTTGGGTGATGGGCGATACAGGAACCCATGACCGACTGGTCCGTGAACTTTCTGTGCGCGCCAATGCTGCGCTGGTCTTTGTTGATTATGAACGCTCCCCCGAAGCGCGTTATCCGGTCGCCATCGAGCAAGATTACGCCGTGACCAAATATGTCGCCGATCACAGCGAACAGCTAAATATCGACCCGACCCGCCTGGCGATTGCTGGCGACAGTGTTGGCGGCAACATGACGGCAGTGGTTTCCCTACTCGCACAGGAACGCGGCGAACCGGCCATCACCGCACAGGTCCTGTTTTACCCGGTCACCGATGCCAATTTCGACAATGGGTCTTATACCGAATTTGCCAATGGCCCGTGGTTGACCAAACCGGCGATGGATTGGTTCTGGAACCAGTATCTGCCAGACGGGGCAGACCGCACAGATCCGAAAATCACGCCGATCCACGCGACTGCCGATCAGTTATCAGGCCAGGCACCCGCCCTTGTGATCACGGCTGAAAATGACGTGCTGCGCGACGAAGGCGAAGCCTATGCCCGTAAGCTGGCACAAGCTGGCGTTGAGGTCACTACCACACGTTACAACGGTACAATCCATGACTTTGTCATGCTCAATGTTCTGGCCGACACCCCGGCTGCCAAAGGCGCAATTGCCCAGGCCGGTCAATATCTGCATAGCGCCCTGCACGACAAATAAGTCGAAAAGTTTCAAATTAATTCTGGTGGGTGCGGTTGCGCCCGCCGCCTCCCGGCGACATATCAAATTGGCAGCCGGGTAATCACCCAAACCGAACCACTGTTCTCACAAAGGATGAAAACCATGTCTGTTGATGTAAAATATACCGCCCACGCTTCTGCTTCTGGTGGCCGTGATGGCCGCGCGAAAACCGATGATGGCAGCCTTGATATCAAGCTGGCCACACCAAAAGAACTCGGTGGCGCTGGCGGGGATGGCAACAACCCAGAACAGCTGTTCGCCATGGGCTATTCCGCCTGCTTTATCGGCGCGATGAAAGCGGCCGCAGGTCAGACCAAAATCAAAGTCCCTGACGACGTGACGGTAAATGCCGAAGTTGGCATTGGCCCACGCAGCGAAGGCGGTTTTGGCATTGCCGTGAAACTCAAAGTTTCACTTCCGGGCCTTGATAAAGCCGATGCTGAAAAACTGGTCGAAACGGCCCACACCATCTGCCCGTATTCCAATGCCACACGCGGCAATGTCGACGTAACCACGACGATTGCCTAAGCACGACCTCCCTCCTGCTGGTCGGCACCTCACGCAATCGTCGATCGGCATACAGAGGCCCGGTGTTCCCCTGCACCGGGCCTTTCTCGTTTCCATTCGCCAACGGTCAAACAGGGCTGTTTTTTTTACAAAACAGTCTGTTGAATACCTTGACGGAGAAACTGGAAGTTAGCGGGGTTAAAGTTCTGCGGTATATGAATCATTTTTTGATTATACTCATTCCCGGACAACCGCCAAAACTTTACTCGGTTGTCATTTTCACCAAATCCCATGATCAGGTCACCGCCAAGCGGGGCAACATTTTCAGCAAATTGCAAATATGCAGGATTTGCCTGATCATGAACCAGCCAAGCATTCGAAAGTCGAACCATGCTATCGTTATTCATATCCAGTTCGTAAAAGAAGCTGAAATAGAAAGCCATCGGATGGAGAATAAGATCATTTCCAGCAGGATTGGCCAAAATGCCCGTTGCCCAGGCAAAACGGTTATTACCCCACGGCATCACAATACCATTCGCGTTGTTCCTTGCTGTAAGCACCACATCAGCAAGCGAACTCCTCAACAACCGCCGCTGCAGAGCATTCAAGACCGCCTGATTATCTGCAGGTATAGCAACACGACCAAAACGTTGCGCGAAAAGAGTATCCCCACATGTTGAATTTACCGCGAAATACTGATCTACCAAATCAGCAAATCCATTGTTATTTCTATAAGCGGCAATTGCAGCAGGACCGTCCATTGGACGATTGGGAATATTTGCTTGCCCAGGGCTTGCAATAAGCACGATCAGATCAGCCAGAAACCAAGTATAGCTGTACAAAACCGGGTGGATAATTTTGACATGCCCAACCCCGATCCTTGTGTTGTTGTTTGCTGGATTGGGAATCAAGGGTCCGCTGCTGGAAAACATCACAAGGGGCGCTGCCCCCGGTAACATGTCATTTATATAATTTTCGACATCCAAAACCATGCTGCCTGGGTTTGGATGCGCACTGTTACAGCGTAGATCATCATTAACAGCCGTCGCAAACAACGCGTTCCCGGTATTGGCATTTTGTTGTGTTTGAAAAACGGTCAGTGGATTTCCTTGCTGGGTCAATCCATAAACCGCACACAAATATCCATTCTTTTCAAAGAATCCGTAGTTTTTCTCCATCTGGGTTGAAACATTCAAACCATAAAAGCGCCCAGGACCTAGAGCATGCTGATGATTGACCAAATCAATGGTTAACTCGTTCACCTTTACACATAACACGTGACCTGCCGCGGGCTGAACAACGTTTCCTTGAACATCATAAACCGGATCTGCCGGTGCTGGCGCCGCGCGTGTCGGGTCGGGCTGATAGCGATGCGAATGCAAATAATACTGCCCATAAGCACGGAAAATACGAGGATCTTCAAACCCGTCAGTATTTTCAAGGATGGTATCATTCACCACATTGATTGCATTTTGTGGGACGTTTTGAGTGGTATCAATTTGAATATGCGCCACACCAACACCATCGAAATATCGATCAGTCCGACCGATCGGAACGGTTGCTTCGACGTTGGCGTTGCCTATTGCCCCCAGCCATCCTGCGGCCCATGGGGTTCCGTTTTGTCCTGGCAACACAGGTGCCGGATTGGCAAACGGATGGTAAACCATGGCGCGATAGACCATCACAAAGTCATGTACGTTATTGTTGGTTCCTGCATGGACCCAGCTGTTGTTGAATTTGATGACGTTGGCGCGATTAACATTGGCAATCGTCGCAGTCAGCAAATTGGTCAGATCGATATTCCACATTTTATAATCCTTCCGATTGACCTTATTGATGACTCATGAGCGACGCGGAAACACTTTGTTCGACTTCCTTGAACGGCATGACACCATCGAAAGAAACTGTACCCGTAAATCGCTGATCAGGAGGCGCGGGCGCCATAACATCCGCAGAAGGAATTGCTGGTTCGGGTTTCCCCGCTGCTTCTGTGCCAGACGGGTGGGCACCAGTGCCACTGGATTGAGAGGTAGATGACGGCACGCCAATTAGGGCAATCATCATTTCAAGAGCGTTGAGTAAAGTTTGCAGCGTCTTGTTCTGTGATTGCAGGACGGATGGTTGAACTTTTCTTGCGGTATTGAGCTGTCCAAGGCCTGCCATCTCAATATTAGCATCTATCAGTTTATGAACTTCAGGGACAATCCGCTGCAATGCTTCTGCCCGCAACTCCTGATAGGTCTGCGCTGTCCCGTTGGTCTCATTATTCAAGACGTGCTGGGAAAATGTGCGCAACTGACTGACCATTGCCTTTAACTGACCCGAGCCGGAGTAATCTGGCCGCGCCTGAATATCTGCAATGACTGTCTTTACGAGTTTTCCGACAGTCTCAATCGAATTTTTGATTTTCACGCTATCTGACATCATGAAACACCTATTATGAGTGTGCTTTTCTGACGTACTCGTGCACAGTTTGTGATCGATACGTGCTGGACGCCCCGCTCATTCCGGTCTATCGAACCCCATGACCACGACATTCACCCTGCTCGCGGGCCTGTTTCTATCGGCCTTCACCTCCGCCACCCTTCTGCCCGGCACGTCCGAGGCGGCTTTGGCGGGGCTGATTGCCAATGGCCATCACGCAACCTGGCTTTTGGTTGTGGTGGCAACGGCGGGCAATGTTTTGGGATCGGTGGTCAATTGGGTGCTGGGGCTTTACATTGATCAGTTCCGGGATCGGCGCTGGTTCCCGGTTTCGCCTGATCAGCTGGATCGCGCATCACGTTGGTTTGGCAAATACGGGCTTTGGGTGTTGCTGTTTTCGTGGCTGCCGATCATTGGTGATCCGCTAACCCTGTTTGCCGGGGTGATGCGGGTGCGCTTTATCCCGTTTCTAATCTTGGTCACGCTGGGTAAGGCGGCGCGCTATGCCATGATTGCTGGCGGCGCGGCGTGGATCGCATCTTTTATTTTGAATTAATGCTGGAACTCTAAATATTCGGTCAATTTCAAAAATAAAAATCGAACCCCAGCACCCTACACCCAAAACGTTATTTCCCTTAGTTAAATATAATAATATAATACAATTTAAAATATACAGACGTGATATTGTAATTCCATTCAATGGCGCGGTGAAAACCACTTACGTCGCCTGACAAAAGGAATTTTATGATGTCTATGACAATCCCCCAGTGGGTCAAACCCGCAATTTGGGGCGGTATTATTGGTGCGGTCCTTATCACCATCGTTGGCTTTAGCACCGACACCGTCGTCTCAGGCTCAACCGCGCAAGAAATGGCGGACAACAGCGCCAAACAATCGGCCATCTCGGCCATGGCGCCGATTTGCGTTGCCCAGTTCAAGACCATGACACCGAATAATCAGCTCGAACAGCTTGCAGCGCTGCGCGATGAAAGCTCGTACAAACGTGATGACTTCGTCATTGCCAAAGGTTGGGCCACCATGCCCGGCAACGCCGAGCCAACCGATGAAATTGCCGCCGCCTGCGCTGGCTTGCTGATGGACCTAAAGGTCAACTAAGACCAAAAGCACCGCAAACACCAAAAACATAAGAACACGAACAGCCAAATTTCCCGCAACCGAGCGCCCCCCCGTTCGGTTGCGTTTTTTTGTGCGTTTTTGGCCAAAGGATTATTTCATTCAATAAACCCTGCGCGACTTGGCCCAGATTGGCGGCAATCAACAGCCGATCACAGGAAACGTTCCATGCACGCAGATGCCTCCACCCTTTCCGCACTCAGCCTTTATCTTTCCATGGCGGCCTTTGCTTTGGCCTGCTCGATCACGCCGGGACCCGTGAATATTGTCGTCCTCACATCTGGCGTGCAGCTTGGCTTTCGCCGGTCCTTGGGATTGGTCTTAAGCGCCACGGCTGGCTTTTGCTTGCTGTTGCTGCTGATTGGGCTGGGTCTGCATCAATTGCTTGATGATTTCCCGCACTTGACCGTCATTATCCAGTGGGCGGGGGTCGCGTTTTTGCTGTTTATGGCCTTTAAACTGTTCACCAGCAGCGGCGATCTTGGCAACCGCGACCGCAAACAAAGACGCCTTTCTTTCGCCGGTCCCTCTGCCCTGACCGGTGCGGTGATGCAATGGATCAATCCCAAGGCATGGCTGGCCTCAATTGCTGGCATGGGGGCCTATGCCGCCAATGGCAGCACCAGCTTGATCTGGGAATTTACCGCGATTTACTTTGTGATCTGCTTTGGCTCAATCGCATGCTGGGCCTATGCCGGGGCGTTTTTATCGCGCTTTTTGGGCGAACCAGCGCGCATTCGATTGTTTAACCGCGTCATGGCTGGCTTACTTGCCGCAAGCGCGCTTTATCTGGTTTTGGAATAACGCCGCATATCTCGGCCACACCCCAAACGATCACGCCGCCTGTGGCCGGGCATAATGACGTGGCGTAATCGCGGTCAGGCGTTTAAACATCCGTTGGAAATGCGCCTGATCGGCAAAGCCGGTATCAATTGCCACATCAACAATCCGTTCACCGCGCCGAAGCGCATGGCGCGCCTGCTGAATGCGGCAATTGATCAAATAGGCATAGGGCGTCATGCCAAATGTCTTTTTAAACGCGCGCACCAAATAGGACCGGGAATAACCGACCAACGCGGCAAGCTCCGTCAATTGAATGTTTTGCGCATAATGGGTGCGGATATATTCGCCAACCTCGGCCATTTTACGGTCATTAACAGCCCCGGTCGCGCCCGCCGCAACTGCCGCCCCACGCAGAACCCCGTTTTGGTTCAGATGCACATGCAAATCCCCAAAGAACGACACCAGCGCGGTTTCCTTGCCAAACGCATCGACATCCGGATTGATCAGGGTATCGGCGACATCGCGCAGGCCATCATATAGGCGAGGATCATGGCTAATCGTGTCGGAAAACATGGCAAATTTTCCCGCCGCATCGGCATCAATTTCAATCTGAACGTCCAAAAGCCAATCGGGATCGACAAACAACATGTCATAACACCAATCCGCCCCCTGAACCGGATTGCAGCCATGCACATCTTCCGGGTTCAAGATCACCACCGACCCGGCCTGGGTCTCAAGGGTTTTGCCCCGGTTCCAATAGGTACTAAAACCGCCCGTCACCACCCCGATGGAAAACGTATCGTGGCTGTGGCGCTCATAACAAACCGCATGCCCATCCACCACACGCCGCAACTCGACAAACGGTAATGTCTCATCACGCCAGAAATGTTGATTGCGGGTATTGGGGGCTGCCATCGGGTGTCGTCTTCTTGCGATTGGGGTCAAGTTCGATAAATTCCAACATAGGTTAATTTCCCCTGTGGCGCCAGCCGAAGGCTATGCTTATAGTGCCCCAAATGCTCGATCATCATTCCGACGAAAACACACCTCGCTTTGTGCCGCCTAACGCGCCTGTTATGGTCGTGGGATTGCGCCATGCTGTGTTTTTATCCCCCGATGGCGAGATCGAAGAACTCCCGCATGGGGCGGCGGCAAAACGTGCGCGGTCATCGCGGCCGATCTTGGTCCATACCCCGGCCTGTGCCCGGCGTTTGAAATCCGATCCGTTTCCGGCCCATGATCTGCTTGAACTGTTTGCCTTTGTCCGCCCGGCACAATTTTGTGTGCCAACCCCGCGCGGCATTGCGCTGGCCACCGGGCAAAAGCCGGCCGACGATCTGATCGGACAGGCGCAAGCCTTGGCCGAGGCGATGAAACGCCTGTTGCAGGAACTTGCCACCCTTCATCGCAATAAACGTGCGCCCGCCACCGCCATTGCATGGCCGATGGCGCGCGGGCATTGGCCGTGGGGTGTGTCGGTTCTGGCCGCTTTGGGGGCCGATGGGGACGGACCGCATCGTTACGCGGTCTATGAAGGATTGAAAGTCTGGAAGAAACTGGGCGAATGGGCGGAACATGCCCCGCCCCCGCCGCCAGCCAACAATCCGGTTGATCCCAAAGATGCGCGTAAACGCCTCAAAGAACTTTTGGGCGACGGGGCCGAAGAACGCCCGCAACAGGCCGATTATGCGTCCTCGGTATGTTCGGCCTTTGGCCCGCGCCTGCATGATGGCGCGCCCAATATTGTTCTGGCCGAGGCCGGAACGGGAACCGGCAAAACCCTTGGCTACGTCGCACCCGCATCGGTTTGGGCGCAGAAAAATGACGGCGCGGTTTGGATTTCCACCTATACCCGCAACCTGCAACGCCAAATCGATCAGGAACTCGACCGTCTGTATGACGATCCCAAGGACAAACGCCTTAAGGCCGTCGTGCGCAAAGGGCGGGAAAACTATTTTTGTCTTTTGAATTTCGAAGAAGCCCAAAGACCGCTTAATCAGCAACCCCATCAGGCAACCCCGCTGGGGCTGATTGCCCGTTGGGCGCTGCATACCCGCGATGGCGACATGGTCGGCGGCGATTTTCCGGCATGGCTGACCGAATTGCTGGGCAACCGGTTTACCGGTGCGCTTGCAGATCAGCGTGGCGAATGTATTTATGCTGCCTGCCCACATTATTCGCGCTGCTTTATCGAAAAAACCGTGCGTCGGGCGCGCTCGGCCGAAATCGTGGTTGCCAACCATGCACTGGTGATGGTTCAGGCCGCACTTGGTGGGCTTGATGATGCATCGATGCCGTCACGCTATGTCTTTGACGAAGGCCATCATTTGTTTGATGCCGCCGACAAGGCGTTCTCATCGCACCTGACCGGCCAAGAAGGCCAAGAACTGCGCCGCTGGCTTTTGGGGGCGGAGCAAAAAGGATCATCACGCGCCCGCGGCCTGAAACAGCGGCTTGAAACCTTGATTGTCGATCGCGATGAATTGCGTGATGCGGTCAATGCCGTCATTGTCGCCGCCCAATGCCTGCCCGAACAGGGATGGCTATCGCGCATTCATGATGGTTCTGAATATGCCAAGGGCCCAGCGGAAACGTTTTTGGCCCATGTCCGCGCGCAAGTCATCGCACGTGCTGCTGACGGGGATCGCGGCTATTCGATTGAAACCGATTGCAAGCCCGCCGTCGATGCGGTGTTGGCCAGTGCGGCGGATCTGGACCGCGCCCTTGGCGCGATGGAAAAACCGGCCAAATTGCTGATTAAAATCATCGCCCATATGCTTGATGAAAAGGCCGATGAACTTGAATCCGCCGAACGTCAACGCCTTGACGCCGCCATTCGGTCCCTCGAACGCCGCGCAATCATGCAGGTCGCAGCCTGGCGCGAAATGCTGGCATCCTTGGTCGAAAGCACGCCGGAAACCTTTGTTGATTGGTTTGCCATCGAACGCCAGTTTGGCCGCGATTTTGATGTGGGCATGCACCGCCATTACCTTGACCCGACCTTGCCGCTGACCTTGGCATTGGCCCCCACCGCACATGGCATGGTGGTGACATCGGCAACGCTTCGCGATGGCACCGGGGACGAAGATTTCGACTGGGCCGTGGCCGAGGATCGCACAGGCGCATCGCACATGCCGCTTCCTGCGGTCCGGGCAGCCATGAAAAGCCCCTATAACTACCGCGAACAAACCCGTGTGTTCATCGTCAATGATCTGGGCCGCGATAACCCGGACCATATTGCCGCGGCTTACCGGGAACTGTTTTTGGCATCAGGCGGTGGCGCACTTGGGCTTTTTACTGCGATCACGCGCCTGCGTGCGGTCTATGAACGCCTGACCGGGCCGATGGATGATGCGGGTCTGCAATTGCTGGCCCAGCATATTGATGGCATGGATGTTTCAACCCTGATTGATATTTTCCGCGTCGAACGCGATGCCTGCTTGCTTGGCACCGATGCGGTACGCGATGGGGTCGATGTGCCGGGTGATAGCCTGCGTTTGATCGTCTTTGACCGCGTACCATGGCCGCGCCCCGACATTCTGCACCGGGCACGTAAATCCGCGTTCCACGGCGCACGCTATGACGACATGCTGACGCGCTTGCGCATGAAGCAGGCCTTTGGCCGCCTTGTCCGCCGTGCCGAAGATCGCGGCGTGTTTGTCCTGCTTGATAACCGCATGCCATCACGCCTTTTGGGCGCCTTCCCCGAAGACGTCGATGTGCAGCGCGTTGGATTGCGTGAGGCGATTGAACAAACGCGGGCCTTCCTGCATCCCAAGGATCAGGAATAAACCCGCGCGTTCAGCCGATTAAGACTTTAAACGATCAAGCCTGCGTTTCTTCTGGCTTGGAAACTTTGCCCATCGCCATAGACACCATCAAATAACCAAAGCCCGACGACAAAAGGTTTACGCCCAGCAAAAGGCCAATCGCCCACGTGGCGGAGCTTGGCAGTTCGGCGAAAATCATGCCGCCGACCAAAATCGCAATCGCGCCGGAAAACAGCATCCATTTCCAGCCGGGAAATTCCTTAAGCCAGAACGCCATGATGGCTTCGACAAGGCCCTGCACGACAAAGGCAATTGCCAGCAACACTGTTAGGGTCACAATCCCGGTCAATGGGAAGAACGCCAACCAAAATCCAATCAGGCCAAACACCACGCCCAGAACCACATCAAGCCCGCGACGACTTGGCGTATCGGTATGAAATGCGCCGTAAAAATACCCGACCGCACCAATGATAAACAGCCAGCCAATCAGGGTTTTAAACGCAATCGTCGTGGCAAAGGGAAACGCCACCGCAAGAACCCCAAGGATCATCAAGATCACGCCAACATTGCGCAGACGCTTGCGTCCTCGTTCCAGCAACCCGCGCATTTCCGGCGTGCCGTCATTTACCACAATGGTCATGGCTTTTGTCCTTTTGGTTTGTTTTCGCCAATATCTTTAAAACGTATCAGACACCATAAACGCAGGCGCGACAACATGGTTCCAGCTAATCCGGTTACGTAACCTGCATGCCAATTAGCCTAAACGTGTTGCGCTTTAATTATTCTCGGGATTTTACGCACCTCATTGTGGCCTCTTTTTGTAGAGCCCTGCCATAGACGCCAGCTAGAATGACAAGAAACTACAACTGGCCCGAAAAGCGGCAGCTTTGGGAACAGCGGAACCGAAGCGATTTACGGTCCAGATCGCCTCGGCCTTCCCCTCTTTATCGCGAACAAAGGTATACGTTTCGATAGATCGTTCAGGATAAAGGACGACAACCGTAAGTGTTTCATCTGTTTTTCCAGCTAGCCTGACTAAGCCACCAGCCGCCCGCGCAGAAAAAATCCCTCCTAAAGCATCAAGCACAAGAAGGTCCAGCGTATCATCTTCGGCAAGCGTAAGAGTAAAACGTCCATCACTTATACGATCTTCGGACCATCGCCCTGCTGCTGGGTCCGATGCTGCCATGCCGATCTTAGGATAATAAGCGTAACCTTCACTTACTCCACAAGTAGCCAAATCTGCGGCATAGGTCGGTCGATAGAAAAACAACGCAAGCAAGGCTCCGATAACTGCCGTAAAAAAGCGTGTCATTTACTCACCCACAAGCTCATTGGTTAAAGCGCCAAGTCGATAGAGTAGCATAGTGATATAAGCGTTCACTAACATTAGGCTCCGATATCAAATAGTCTCGCTTATCGTCCCAAAGCAATTTCGATGAACCTAAACAGCTTCAGGCAACCAAACACATCACCATGTAGAACACGCATGGCACAAGTTTTTGACAAGTCTCGCGTTGCGGATTACACGATAGCAGACTTACCTTTCATGGATTGCCTATTGTGTTGATGTTCCGCCACATTCCGCTGCGATGCAGACACGGCCTTTCGGCTGTGGTGGCGCTGTTTTTCCTGTGCAATACCGTGATGTTTGGCTTTATGCATGTGCCAATGGCCAAGGCCGAAGGCGTATCGCTGGCCTCTATCGTCAATGGTAAGAAATACATCCCGATTGTCATTTGTACGGGCACCGGGCTGGAAACCATCCTTGTGTCCCCCGATGGGGAAAAAACCACACCAGACGGTGGCTCCCCCGCCGTTAAGGGTTTCCAATGTGCGTTATGCGGGCTGGGCAATTACACCTTCGCCATGCCGGTCGAGGCCCAGTTGCCCGACATGGTGCGTGTCCGCCTGTCCAACGCGGTTACCGCCCTTCATATCACTGCACGGCTGCATGATTTTTGCCCGATTGCGGCATCACCGCGTGCCCCGCCACGCCCGTCCGTTCCCCATTTCACCACGGCCTGATCGCGTTTCGATCAACAGCACCACAGCGTCATCGCACGCTGTGCCTGATCTAAACGCATGTGATCGGCTTTGGGATTTTCGAATTTTCTGAAATTACGATGTCTGCCCCGGCGTGCCACGGCATGCTTGGATGCGCGACATCTGTGAACGGACTAAATCAATGACCCAATCTACCAATTCCTCTGCCGCGGTTGCAGATGGCAACAAGGGCAATAACAGCCTGTATCGCGCTGTCTGGCGCTGGCACTTTTACGCGGGCCTTTTTGTTCTGCCCTTCCTGATCATGATGTCGATCACGGGGGCGGCTTATATCTACCGCGATGAAATCGACGACTGGTATCATTCCGATCTGAAATTCGTCGAAGATACATCTGGCACCCCGGTGTCGATGGAACAACAAATCGAAGCCGCACAAAAAGTCGTACCCGGCAGCCCGGCTAAGGTCACCCCGCCCGCCTCTGCGGATCGCAGCACCGAAATCGTAATGACGACCGAGCAAGGCACGCGCGAAGCGGTCTATGTTGATCCCTATAACGCCAAAGTGCTTGGTCACATGCCTGATCGCACCACCTTGATGTGGACGGTGCGCCATATTCACAGCTTGGTCGAATTTGGCACCATCCCCAATTACGTGATTGAAATTGCGGCGGGTTGGGTCGTTCTGTTGGTTTTGACCGGCATGTATCTTTGGTGGCCGCGCAACGCGCAAAAGGGCGGCGTTGTTTCTTTGCGTGATACGCCAAAACGTCGGATTTGGTGGCGCGATGCCCATGCCGTGACCGGGCTTTTCATCGGCGTATTTATCCTGTTCATGGCGGCAACCGGCATGTTCTGGTCCCCGCTTTGGGGCAAATATGCCAACAAGTTCGCCAATGGCACGCCAAACGGCTATCCGTCTGGTGTGCGTGTTGATGTGCCGCTGTCGACCGTGCCGATGATTGATGCGTTTGGCGATACAAGCTGGACCAACGAAAACATCCCGCTGCCGCAATCGGTCGATGGCAATACAACCGCCGAAAACGCCGTCAAACCAAAACCGATTGGCATTGATGCCGCCATTGCCGACTTCAACGCCATGGGCATTAAACCGGGCTATACCGTGGCGATGCCGCGTGGCGAAACCGGGGTTTATAGTGCATCCGTTTACCCCAATGACCTTGATCAGCAACGGGTCATTCACCTTGATCAATATTCTGGTCGCCCGCTGATTGACATGGGCTATCACGATTACGGGTTCTTTGGGAGACTGATGGAACTGGCGATCAATATCCACATGGGTCAGGAATTTGGCGTCGCCAATCAGCTTGGCCTTTTGGCGGTCTGTGCCCTGATCATCTTCATGTCGATTTCGGCAGGGGTGATGTGGTGGAAACGCCGCCCGTCGGGTGCGCTGGGTGTTCCGCCAATGCCGCGTGACACCCGCAAGCTCGCCGTCGTAACCGCCATCCTTGCCATTGGCGGGATCATTTACCCGACCGTTGGCGCATCCATGATCGTGGTTTGGTTGCTTGATCGCTATCTGGTGGTTTTGCCGCAACGTAAACTGCGCGAAAGCCGGGCCTAACACCCGATCAACTCAGCCAATTCAAACGCCTATGACAAAACGCGGCCCCAATCCGGGCCGCGTTTTTTTATGGCGTATTCCCAATCGCACCGCCCGATTAATCCCCGGCGTCATTCCCGGTCATGTCGGCCTGGATGTCATGACGGATGGCAAGACGCAGCGCATTGACAATCGCAATCACGTCAATCCCTTCCTGAAGCACCGCCCCCATCACCGGACTGATATAGCCCATCGCCGCAAACCCCATGGCAAGAGTGGATAACACCATCCCGCCAATCACACTTTGCAGCAAAATCACACGCATCGCCGTGCTGATATGGAAAAGCTCATCGACAGTCTGAAGCGAACTTTCCGGGATGACCGCACCGGCCGCCTCGGCGGTCACCGCACTATGTTTGCCAAAGGCAATCCCGACGGTTGCCACCGCCAAGGCCGGGGCATCATTGATGCCATCGCCCATAAACAATGTCGGGGCCTTGGCGGTTTCACGGCGCACAATTGCGACTTTTTGTTCGGGCGTTTGCGATGCCAGGCTTTCATCAATGCCGAGCAACTTTGAAAGGTGGCTGACCTCGCTTTCGCGATCGCCCGACAGCAACATGATCTTTTTAAAATGATGCACCGGCCCCAGATGCCCGACAAAATCGCGCCCCTCAACCCGCGGGCTGTCGCGGAACCGAAATGTCGCGCCATATGCCCCATCAATCATAATCGCGCATTCCAACCCACTGACACTGGGCGGTAATATCTCGGCCATGCCCGGATCGGCCTTTACCAGCTTATTGCGGTGAGTCACGGCAATATCATGACCATCCACCACCCCAACCAATCCCTGCCCCGGCTTTTCCGATACCTTGCCAACATCGCCAAGCGCCAGATTGCGCTCCTTCGCTGCGGCCAAAACAGCCACCGCCAAGGGATGCTTGGAATACCGTTCCAGACTGGCGGCAAAGCGCAACACATCGCTTTGGGAATGACCGGATGCGGGCAACACTTCCACCAATTCCGGGCGGCCATAGGTCAATGTACCAGTTTTATCAAAAATCGCCGTGCGACAGGTCGGCAAACGTTCCAGCACAGTTGGATCTCGGATTACGATCCCGCGCCGGGCCGCCATGGAAATGGCACTCATGATCGTGATCGGAATGGCGATCAAAAGCGGACAGGGCGTTGCCACCACCAACACCGCCAAAAATCGCACAGAATCCCCGCTGAAATACCATGCCAATCCCGCCACCAGCAGGGCAAAGGGTGCAAACCATATCCCGATCTGATCCCCAATCCGGCGGATTTTCGGGCGTTTTTGCTCCGCATCCTGCATTACCTGCATGATCTGGGCATAACGTGATTCATCGGCGCGGCGTTCAGCACGAATGACAATGACCGCATCGCCATTGATCGCGCCCGACAAAACGGACGCGCCCGGTGCCTTTGCCACCACATAAGGTTCACCGGTCAAATAGCTTTCATCCATGCTGCCATGCCCATCGACCACCACCCCGTCAACCGGGGCCGTGTCGTGGGGGAAAATCGCGATCAAGTCCCCAACCGCAATCTCCTCAAGCGCAATATCGGTAATGTCTTCGCCGTCCTTGCGGTGTGCCACCGTCGGCATCCGATCGGCCAGCGCATTTAGCGCCGAAGACGCCTTACGCATGGCAAACGCTTCAAGCACCTGCCCGCCGCTCAGCATCAAGATAATCAACGTTGCCGTCAGATATTCACCAAGGACAACCCCAGTGGCAAAGGCCAGCACGGCCAAAAAGTCCGCACCAAAATCGCGGCTCAGCACCTTGGCGATGATCTCGGCCACCAACACCCCGCCACCAAACAAAACGATGGCAAACAGCGGCAAATTGATCAGATCAAATCCCATCACCCGTGGCCATGCAAACGGCATCAGGGCAAAATGCAGGACAATCGCACCAACGGTTAAAACCAGCACCGCAACATTCAGATGCGCTGCTGTCCAGCTGGCTTTATCTGCGGATTTCACACCACTGTCTGCTTTGGGCGTGGGTGTTTTTGGTTTGGGCACGGGCATATGGCGGTCTCCGCTGATGACCTACTGGGCGCCAATGCGCGCCAATTCCAAGAACTTCATCACTCTTCATAACTGTGCGATCAAAGAACCCTATGCCCAAACGCCCCCAACCGCGAGGCATATATACCCGCCTTCGGACAAAGGTCTAATCAGGTCGCGAATTGCCCAGGTTTGAAGATCAATCCCAAACTACGAAACCGCATTTATCGATCTGATTACCTGACGGCATGTCACGGCGTGGGCTGACCTCAATGCTGGGAATATCTGCCATCGTACGGGTATGGAGTCTAAGTGCGATGACACCTGATTTTCTCGCCCTTGTCCGGGGCAGTATTGCCATTGCCGGGGTGACCATATTCCGTTTCTCGACCGGCCCATCCATCCCTAAAAAAACCACGTGACGCCCGATGGCGGCGATCAGCCCGTCTTTTCAGAACGATTATAAAGAAAAACAAGGAACTGGTTCACAGATCGGGCCTTTGACATGCGGTCATCAAAGGTCTATTGAAAATCCGTATCTTTCCAATATGGATCGAAAAGACGTGTTCGTTGTCCGAAATCACATATCGGTTGCCCGTCGCATGCTCTCCCTTCTTGTGGGGTGGTTGCTGCTTGTGCATTCGGTGATGTTCGGCTTCATGCACGCCCCTGTTGCCCTGGCGGCGACCGTACACAAAGCAGCCAGCGCACAGTCGGAAAGCGCCCAAACCTATGTCCCGCTGATCATCTGTACCGCAAACGGGATCAAAACGATCTCGATCCCGGCAGAAGCCGCCGAAAACGGCCGTCCGTCCCCGCATAGTTCAAGCAACTATGAAGGGTTCCAGTGTGCCAGTTGCGGCCTTGGCAATCATGCGGTGGGCATGCCGGTTGAACCCGAACTGCCGATGGTGCATCGGGTTAAGCTTTCTAACAAGGTAACCGCCCTTCATATCACGGCACGGCTGCACGGTTTTTGCCCCATCGCTGCCTCGCCGCGCGCACCGCCCCACGCGATTTAAATCTTATCTAAGCCTGTTTTAAATTCAGATCCGCACGGCCCAACGACCATCGGGCGACGATCCCCTGAAATAAGGTCGCATTGGGTGCACAATCTTGGCACTTAACGCCATCGGTGTATCTGTCGTGATCCCTTAAAACAGCGATATCTGCCCCCTTTTTTGGGGCAGTTCCCGGATGCCATGCCGGGTCCACAGACTGGTGTCGATACGCGACCCGCCTTGCCGCGTATCTCCATTTTGCCAATGGGGGAAAACCCATGAACAAAGCAGACGCCTTAAACCTAATTGAAAAACTTGCAGAACCAGCTGCTTTAACCCTGCCGTCAGACGCCTGCTTGGGCCACCATGCCGAAGACGGAACCTATGCCCATCTGGTTCTAAGTGGGCTAGCCATGCGCTGCCAATACACCCAAGACGGCGAACGACAAGTGTGTCGGGTCTATCGCCCCGGCGATTTGATCGGCCTTGAAATGCTGGCGGTATCGACGCCGTCACTGATGATCGAAACCATTGCGCCATCTGTGATTAAGCGCATTGCGATCAAACGGCTCCGCATCGCACAGCAAAACGATCCGCGCATGCAATCCGCCGTGATGTCGCTTTTGGCAAGCGAAGTCATGGATGGTCAGCAGCTTAAGATCAGCTTTGGCACAGGGTCGGCCATGCGCCGGATTTGCCGGTTCCTGTTATGGGCGGCAAACAAGGACGAAGTCGCCCTGCCCAACCGAGAAAAGCTGGGCAGCATCATCGCGACCACCACCGAAACCGCAAGCCGGATGATTGCCGACCTCAAACGCCAAGGCGTGATTTCCAAAAATCCTGTCTTTGGCTGTCGGGTTCAGATCAACCGCGAAAAGCTGTGTGAACGGGCTGGCAATCTGTGCGAACAGTCCGCCGCTTAATCTGCACATCTCGCAAAAAACAGGCCCGCCAATATCCTTTGGCGGGCCTGATAATGTTCAAACTAGGTTCGAACTTTGTGCGTTTTGATCGCTGCGTCGCATTCGGCGCTGGTCGTTAACGCCCGATCAAAAAAACCTATAAGGCCGGGCCAGATGTTTTCACCGGAAGTGTGGTCGCACCAGCCACATTGGCCTTAAGCAACACTTCCATATCACCAGCCGGAATGGGCCGACTGAAATAGAAGCCCTGCACCTCATCCACCCCTTCGGATGCGATATATTCAAGCTGGGTTTCGGTTTCGACCCCTTCGACATTGACCGCCATGCCAAATGACCGGGCCAGGAACACCACCGCGCGGACAATTGCCGCATCCCCGTCGGAGCTATCAATATCAATGATAAAGGATCGATCGATCTTGATCTTATCGACCGGGAACCGTTTAAGATACGCCAGCGATGAATAGCCCGTACCGAAATCATCAATCGCAATCCGCATGCCTTGGTTGCGCAAAATGCCAAGCGTGATGGCCGCCTCGCGCGGATTATCCATCACCGCCCCTTCGGTCACTTCAAATTGAAGCTGCTGGGGGTTAAGCTTGGATCGTTCCAAAACATCGCCAACGCTTTCGATCAAATCTTCGTGCCGGGCCAGTTCCAGCGGTGACAAATTGACCGAAATCGTCAAATCGCCATAGCCCGCATCGAACCATGCCTTGGTCTGCATACACGCACGGTACAAGACCCATTTGCCGATATCGGCGATAATGCCCATACGTTCGGCCACCGGAATAAACTCGACCGGGCTGACTTCGCCGCGTGACGGGCTAAACCAGCGCACCAATGCTTCCATGCCAATGATCTGATGGCGGGTGATATCCATGATCGGTTGATAAAACAGCTCAAGCTCGTCATGCTCAATCGCATGGCCCAGATCGCGCTCCATGGCTTTGCGTTCCTGAACCTCAACCTGAAGCCGCGGCTCAAAGAAATGATACCGGTTGCGCCCTTCGGCCTTGGAACAATAAAGCGCAAGGTCGGCATTGCGCAGCAGGTCTTTTTCATCGCGCCCGTCTTGCGGATACAAGCAAATCCCGACTGATGTTGACGCCTGTACTTCATTGCCATCAAGCATGAACCGCTCGGACACGCGTTCGATCAAACGCTGCGCGACAAAGGTAATTTCCTCAACCGTGCCCGGTTCATGGATCAGAACCGCAAATTCATCGCCGCCCAAACGCGCAACCACATCTTCGTTGCGCAGGCAAACCCGCATCCGCTCGCCAACACCTTGCAGCAAAAGGTCGCCAATCGGATGGCCCAGCGTGTCATTGATGTCCTTGAAGTTATCAAGGTCAAACATCATCAAAACGAAATTGCGCCGGTCGCGTTTGCTGGTTTCAACCGCATGGGCAAGACGTTCTTGAAACAGGGTCCGGTTCGGAAGGCCGGTCAACCCATCATGATGGGCCAGGAACTGAATGCGGGCTTCGCTGCGTTTACGGCCCGTGACATCTGTGATCGATCCTTCAACCACCAACGGTCGTCCGTTTTCATCGCGCACAAGACGGGCATTTTCTTCGACCCAGATGATTTTGCCATCGGCGCGGCGAAGTTCGGTTTCAAAGCCCTGCACATAGCCATCGCGCAACAGCCGCCCCGCCATCCTAAATCGGCTGACCGGGTTTAAGTAATGGCGGTGTAACTCCTGATTTTGGGCCAGCAATTCCTCGACCGAGCCATACCCCAAAATCGAAACCAGTGCCGGGTTGGCCGACAAAACACTGCCCAGCGGATTGCTTTGATAAAGACCCTCGGCGGAGTTTTCGAAAATGCCGCGATACTTTTCTTCGGCAAGCCGCAAGGCACGCTCAATCGATAGTTTTTCGGTCACATCCTGACCGATGCAAATCACCCCGGCCACATCGCCGTCTTCGCCAAAGTGCGCGCGCGCATTCCATTGCAAAAGCCGGATATCGCCATCGCGCCGTTTAAACGAAAACACCTCGTCCTTGATGATTTCACCCGACAACAACCGACGGATGGCCATGCGCACCCGGTCGCGGTCTTCTTCCACCAACAGGAAATCAAAAAAGTTCTGCCCGGCGGCTTCCATCCAGGAATAGCCAAACGTCCATTCACATTCGCGGTTATATTCAAGAATGCGCCCATCGGCATCCAGGAACATAATCACGCTGCCCGCGGTTTGAACCAACGCGCGATAACGTTCCTGACGCCGCCGCAGGTCGTATTCCGCCTGACGGGTTTTGGTGATGTCGGTGACCGTGATGCTATAACCAAGCAACTTGCCACCTTCGGCATGAATTTCAGTGGCGTTAAACCGCACCCAAAGCTGACTGCCGTCGGACCGGCGCATTTCAACATCGCGGCCATGCACACCGGTGCCCGCCAAAAGATCGCGGCGCAATTGGATGCGATCAGCATCATCGGCAAAAAACGTTTCAGGATGGCGCGAATAGGCCTGCACAACGTCCCGGACCGAGTCAAAATTAAACAGGGTGGCGGTTTCTTCGGTCACACTGATCAGGGTGCCTTGCGCGTTCACATCGACAATGCCGTGCACAACATGACGAAGGGCGCGGTGATAACTTTCTTCGCGCGTGCGTTCTTGGCCGAACAAAACAACATAATCGGTGCCAAGCAACGTCATATATTGCCACACGAAAAACCGCTGTCCGTAATGAACAGTACGCGCAAAATCGTCGTTAAATTGCGGGCCATCGGCGCCAAACAAAGCGCGCTGATCATTTGGATGTGCCAGCGAAAGCGGGGATGCAAACCCCATATCCATGGAAATGCGTTCGGCGGCCTTATTGGCACAGGCCAAACCGCCATCTTTCTCAAAGATCAGAACCGGCAACGGCGAAACAAGCGATCCGATCCCAAACGGGGCCTTGGTATCAAGCACCAAAAACCGCACATATTCTTGGCCCTGAACCAGCTGGGTCCAGGCAAAAAGAATAACCGACTTACCATCATCTTCCCCCCGGCGACTGTAATAGCCGCTGGTGCTGCTGATTTCATCAGGCAAATCGGACAGAATTGTTGAAAGCCGACCAAGGTCCTTAACATCGTGCCAGACCTCGGCTTCGATTTTGGATGGACATAACAAAGACCACGGCGCGTTAACAAGCGCACGCTGACCGACAGGGTCATAGACACCTGATGGCATACGCAAATTTCTGATCAGTTCCGCAAGGGTTCCCGCAGAATTGATTGGGTTGATGTCTCCCATACCCGCTTTATTCGTCATCGTTGTTATCGCTGCGCGACCATAAACTTCTACCCCATCGCGTGCAAAGGCATTTTTCCCGAAACCCTACCCGTTTACGGTGTTTTTGCTATTCTTTTGCACCTGTGTCTTTTTTATTATATCCCCAAACGCTGTTCTCAACGATACCGCGAAATACCCCGAACGATCAGCACGTCTAGAATGCGGCGATTTCCCTACGCAATCCTTAAAATCAAGAAAGTTTAATCGGTTAACTGTTGCCCGACGGCGATTATCGGCTTACCTTTTTTCTTGTCTAGCGCGTGTCACATTGCGTTTTGCTCTCCGTCAAACGCTTGGGACACATGCATCGACACTTTTCGGGTGATCCCGATTGACATGCTTTTGCGTACTAAAAGCCAAGCAAGCGTCTTGGATAAGGAGAACCCTACATGATTACGCATCATGATGCCTTGATCTACACCATGGTTATGGTTTCCGCATCGGACAACGACATCACCGATGCCGAACTTTCGGCGATGGGTCGACGGGTTCGGTATCTTCCGATTTTCGCTGGTTTTGACAATGACGCAGTGACAAGTGTCGCGCGCGACTGCGCCGCACTGATGAGCGAAGATGACGGGATGGATCGCGCGCTTAACATGATCCGCGACGCCCTGCCGCGTAAGCTGCGCGAAACTGCCTATGTCTTCGCTTGCGAGATTGTCTTGTCGGACGGTGAAATCAGTCAGGAAGAATTGCGCATGCTCGAACTGCTGCGTCATAAGCTTGATATTGATCGTCTTGCAGGGGCCGCAATCGAACGCGCCATGGCCGCGCGCTATGTCCGACCGGGCGATTTCTAACCACCACGACACCACATCCCTGTTCGCTGTACTCATCGAAAATTGCGCAAAGACCATGGATCGAAATGTGGGGCACGCCAAAAGCGCATCGGGAACAAATCCCCTAATTGCAGCTTTATAAGGGTCTGTTGAATTTAGGTTACAGACCCGCGATGCCACAATGTGATATGGCCTTGCCAACTTGCCGACACATCCTTGCGTCATAAGACGCAAGGATATTTGTGCACGTAGGTATCTTTGTACCTTTTTTGAACGCGCCTTTGCGTTTGACCACCGATAATGAGGGACTGCTATCATGACCGCTCTTTCCGGGGAAAATATCGCATTTATCGGACTTGGCTTAATGGGGCGCCCAATGGCGCTAAACCTTGAAAAAGCCGGTGCGGTCCTGACAGTCAACACCCGCAACCCCGAAACCCTCAACGCGTTTGAGGATCAGGGCATTGCCACCGCAGGCACCCCTGCCGATGCCGCTGCCGATGCGGACATCGTCATCATCTGCGTTGCCGATACCGATGCCCTTGAAAACGTGCTTCTTGGCGAAGACGGCATTGTCGACGGCATCGAAGAAGGCACCATTGTTGTCGATATGGGCACCACCGCCATCGAAGCCACGCGGCGCTTTGCCGAGGCGGTCGAAGATGCCGGTGGCAGTTGGATTGACGCCCCGATTTCGGGCGGCACCGTTGGGGCTGAAAACGGCACCCTGTCGATCATGGTCGGGGCCGATGAACAAGATTTCGCCCGTGTCCGACGCGTCTTTGATGTGTTGGGGTCACGGGTCACCCATGTCGGGGATGTCGGGGCGGGCCAAATTGCCAAGGCAGCCAATCAAATGATTGTCGGCATCACCATTGGTGCCGTCTCAGAAGCCTTCTCCATGGCCGACGAAGCGGGCGTGGACATGGCCAAACTGCGCACAGCCTTGACCGGTGGCTTTGCCGATTCAACGATTTTGCAAAAACACGGCGAACGCATGATCGAACAGAATTTCGAACCGGGCGGCAAGGCTGTCACCCAGCGCAAAGACCTTTATCAGGCGCTTGAATTTTCCGAGGGCGAATTGGGCCTTGAACTGCCCTTCTCACGATTGGCGCTCGAGCTTTATGACGAACTGATTGCCATGGGCGACGGCAATCTTGATCACTCCGCCCTGATCAAAGTCTACGAAGAAGACTAACGACAAAACGCACCCTGCCGCGCAGCATGAAATTACGTCAAACACCATGCTGGGCGGCTGATGCGCCAACCACCGCGCGCACCTATGCCCCGCATCCCGCTATGCCAAATGGCGGCCTATGCAGCGCGATGACGCCCGATCCGATACAGATACAAATAATCTGATCCCGATTTCATCGGCACCTCGCCAAACGCTTGCCAGCCGGGAATGGCAAAGGCGCGCGAAATCACAATCGCGCCCTCGGCCATCCGCGATTCAAGCACCTTCCCCACATCGGCCATAATGCGCGGGTCCAGAAAACACACCACCACATCGCCCGGATCGCGATCCAAGGTGCGAAAATCCCCGCGCATCAGCGTCAGGTTGGGCTTGCCCGCCAACACCGCACGCATTCGACTGATCGCATAGGGCACGGGCGAAAGCTCAATCCCGGTCACCGCGATGTCGGGGCGATTACGCGCAATATCAATCACCAAATCCCCCCACCCCGATCCAAAATCGGTCAGGGTTTTGGTATCCTTGGGGATATAGGCGATGATTTCAGACCGCGCCTTGGCAAAACTGGGCATCGGCACCGCCTTTAACCGGATCGCATAAAGCGCAATCAGGCCCGAAATCATCACCACGAAAACAAGCACGGATAAATCGGTCATGAGCTCACAAAATATGTTAGGGTGACCTCACTCCTGCCACAGGGTAGGAACTGTCGCAACGCCTCATTAATTTCATTTCCAGAAGATACCAGCATGAGCCACAAAGACGCGGAAAGCCGCATTACCGATCTTGAAACCAAGATCGCCCACATGGACACCGTCATTAATGACCTGTCTGACATGATCAAAAGCCAGTGGGACCGCATCGACCTTTTGGAACGCCGCAATAAATTAATGACCGACGATGTCAAACAGATGGTCGATTTCCTGCGCACCGCCCCCGAAGACGACGCACCGCCCCCCCATTATTGATCACATGACCGGGGTGTAAATCGGGCGGGCATGGACGCATGGACTCTTGAAAACAGTCTTTGCCATCAACATGTTGGTCAGGGCAATCGTGCCTGATACCGAATATTTCACATGGAAACATGCCGTGACCAATGCGTATCTTGATATTCCGGTCTTTGATGATTTTGCCCAGGGTCTTGATCGCTCGGTTTACAAACCGCTTCCCGATGACTGGTGGATTGGCACATCCGATATTGTCGGCTCGACCAAGGCCATCGCAGACGGCCGGTTTAAGGATGTGAACATCGTTGGCGCATCGGTGATTTGTGCGGTCAGCAACGCCTTGGGCCATTCGGACTATCCATTTATTTTTGGCGGTGACGGGGCCAATTTTGCCTGCCCGCCCGATAAAATCGATGCCGTGCGCCAAGCCCTTGCCGCCACCGCAACGTGGGCTGCTGAAACCCTTGATTTTGATCTGCGCGTCGCATTGATTTCGATTGCCGATATCCGGGCCACGGGCCGGGATGTGCGTGTTGCCCGCTATGCCGTGTCTCAGCCGGTTGCCTATGCCATGTTTAATGGCAAGGGCCTAAAATGGGCCGAAGACCGCATGAAAGACGGCGAAAACGCCGTTGAACCCGCCCCACCCGGCACACGCCCTGATCTCACCGGTTTATCCTGTCGCTGGTCACCCATCACGGCTGAGGGCACCGATAAAATCGTCTCGATCATTGTCCAACCGCGATCCGACTTGGCAAAGTTCGAAGCTGTCACCACCGGGCTGTTTAAGCTCCTTGAACGCGGCCCGCGCAATAGCAGCCCCATCCCCAAAGACGGGCCAGACTTTGCCTTTCCACCATCGGGTGTACGCCTTGAAGCCGAGGCCACCGCACATATCGAAGGCGGCTATATAAAGGCCTGGTTCAAAGCCCTTTATATCGCGCTGGTGGCGTTCATCTTGATGAAAACCGGCTGGAAACTGGGCGATTTTGATCCCAAACGCTACCGCGACTATACCGGTTACAACACCGATTTTAAAAAGTTCGGCGATGGCCTTTGGATGACGGTCAATTGCAGCAAAGAACTGGCCGATGACATTGACGGCTATCTGCAAGATGCCGAACAGCGCGGCGATATTTATTTTGGCACCCATCGCCAACAATCGGCGATCATGACCTGCATCGTGCCCTCCATCACCAATGACGCCCATTTCCATTTCTTGGATGGTGGCGAAGGCGGCTATACGGCGGCATCTGTCGTCTATAAAGACAAACTCAAAAACGCCCAAACCGATTAAAGATTGCGATGCGTAAAATGCATCAAAATCAACTTATGATAGATTTCTTGTATGACGTTTGGTTTTGCGCGACAATTTCATGATCGTTGACCGGTCAGGAATGCGCCATGGACACCCGCGAACTTGAAACCTTGATTGCCGTTGCCGACGCCCAGTCCTTTCATAATGCCGCCAACCGGCTGGGCCTGACCCAGCCTGCGGTTAGTCGCCGTGTCCAACGGCTTGAACAGCAAATCGGCACATCATTGTTTGACCGCACAACCAAGCCCCTCCAACCCACACCAGCGGGCCATCGTGCCCTGCGCGAAGCCCGCGATCTTTTGCGTCGTCTCGAAGGGTTCAATACCACCGTCACCAGCGACAAAATGACGCAAGGGCCCTTTCGACTGGGCCTAAGCCACGGTGTCGCGCCGCTCATGGCCGCATCGGAATTGCGCGAACTTCATCAATCCTTCCCCGACATCGCCTTATCGATAAAAAGCGGCTGGGTAACCGAATTACTCCCGCTTTTGCGCCGCGGCGAAATTGACGCCATGCTGTCGCTTGATGGCCTTCACGGCAATGTCGGCATTGATCTCAGCCGCGATCTTCCGGCCCATTTACACAGCGAAAAACTGCTTGATGATCAAATCGTTGCAATTGGCCCGAAATCGGTCAAAACCCCGCCGACCACCATCGACGAATTGGCCCAAAAACCCATGGTCCTGATGCCCGAAGGCTGTGTATTCCGCGCCCTAGGCAAAGCATGGGCGCGCAAAAACGGGATCGATTTTAAATCCGTGCTCGAAGTTTCCGCCCTTGAATTACAAATCGAAATGGTTGCCGCCGGTGCGGGTTACGGCATCATGGCACGCCGTTTCTGTCTGCATAGCCCCGCCCGCGACCATATTCGCATCCTTAATATTCCGGGCATGAATTGGCCGATGGGTATTGCCTTGATCCATCGGCGATCCAACAGCGATCTTTCCGATATTATCGACAAGGTCCGCGACATCGTGATCACAGCGGGCAGCATGTCCAACGCCCACAATGCGCAAAAGTTATCTGCCTGATACGACAAATGAATTGGACGTCGTGCGCCGTCGCTGGCAAAATCAACCTCAAATAAAAAAACGCGCCCCTCGGAGGAATATCGATGCGCCCCACGAACAATGCTGGCCCCGGGCCAGGCAAACCAATTGAAATGGCCCCGCCCAGCCCGACGCGCATGACCATCTTGCGCGCCACAAAATGGTTCCCATGGCTGGTGTTGCTCTGCGGCTGCTTGGTCCTGTCGCTCAACCTCGGCGTGCGCCAATCGCTGGGCCTGTTCATTCCAGACATGCTGACCGATACCGGCTGGACGGCGACAACCTTTGGCCTTGCCTTTGCCATTCAAAACCTGATGTGGGGCATTTCCGCACCGATTGCTGGCGCGATTGCCGATCGGTTTGGCACCACACGCACATTGATTGCGGGGGCCGGTATTTATGCCGCGGGCCTTTATTTGATGGGGGTGGCGGGAACGCCGGGCGAATTGCATATGACGGCGGGCGTTTTGATCGGCACCGGGGTTGGTGTCACAAGTTTCCCGGTGGTGCTGGCCGCCATCAGCCGCGCCTTTAGCCCCGAACGGCGCAGCTTTGCGCTTGGCTTGGCCTCGGCCGGCGGATCGATTGGTCAATTCATCATGGCCCCGACATCGCAGGCGCTCAACAGTTCCATGGGCTATGTCACCACCCTTGGCATTTTGGCGGCGATTTCGATGCTGATTGTCCCGGCTGCCTTTGCCATGACCGGCAAGGCCGAAGCCGGCAGCCCAAATGCCACCCCAGACATGGGGCCACAAGGCCTGATCGCCGCCTTTCACGAGGCGCGCAAACATCGCGGCTTTGTCTTGCTCAATGCCGGGTTCTTTGTCTGTGGGTTTCACATCGCGGTGATTGCCACCCACTTGCCAACCTTTACCGAACTTTGTGGACTGCCGCGCTCTGTCGCCGCTGACGGCTTGGCGGTGATTGGGCTTTTTAACATTGTCGGCACGTTGACGGCGGGCTGGGCTGGCGGCAAATGGCGCAAGAAAAATGGACTGTCTTTCATTTATGGCACCCGCGCGCTTGTCATCATGATCTTTATCTTTGCCCCGAAAACATCGGAAACCATCTTGCTGTTTTCCGCCTCCATGGGCGCGCTTTGGCTTTCCACCGTGCCGCTGACCAGTGGCCTGATTGCACAGGTGTTTGGCCCGCGCTATATGGCGACCTTGTTTGGCATTGTCATGCTCAGCCACCAAATCGGCGCGTTCTTTGGCGCATGGATGGGGGGCCTTGTCTATGACCTGACGGGCAATTTCGATGCGGTCTGGTGGACCTCGGTCGCCCTTGGCGTCTTTGCCGCCTTGGTCCATATGCCCATCGATGACCGCGCATTACGGGTGGCGAAGGCGTAATTGCCAACACGTTCGAATTAACCAGTTCACAAAGGCCGTCCTCATCCGGGGGCGGCTTTTGTTTCCCCCCTTTTCGTCGACCATGCTTTGGGGTAAAACCCGGCCATGGACAAACCGATTTACATCACCCCCGAAGGCCTCGATGCCTTACGAAGCGAACTCGACCACCTTTGGAAAAAGGAACGGCCCGAAGTCGTCGCCGTGGTTCATTGGGCGGCGGGCAATGGCGATCGGTCGGAAAATGGCGATTACATCTATGGCAAAAAGCGCCTGCGCGAAATTGACCGCCGGGTAAGGTATCTGCGCAAACGGATCGAAGACGCCGTAGTTGTCCGCCCCGAAGAACAACCCGATCACGCCCATATCTTCTTTGGTGCCACGGTCACCTACATCAATGCGCGCGACGAAGAAAAAACCATCCGCATCGTTGGCGAAGACGAAGCCGACAGCCTCAATGGCCAAATCAGCTGGATCTCCCCCGTCGCCCGTGCGCTGATGAAATCAGGTGTCGGCGACGTCGTCACCGTCCGCACCCCATCGGGCGAGGATGAGCTGGAAGTCCTAAAGGTCAGCTACGCGGTATAGCTCGCGCAACGCGTCTATCGTGATTTCCCGCGCCATCAAAACACACAAACTTCACGCATAGCGTACCTTTGCAATCCGTTCTAACGCCGCCCTCTAAATTATCTTCACCATTAACGGAGCCCCAAAATGTCTACGGGATGGAATGAATCTGCTGACGCGTGGATTGCTGATAACGCCACCGATGGCGATTTTAGCCGTCAACATGTCCTCGACCGCCCCATGCTCGAACGCATTAAAAAACAAAAATTTGCCACTGCTCTTGATGTCGGCTGCGGTGAAGGACGGTTTTGTCGCATGCTTTCCGATTTGGGCATCACCACCACTGGCATTGATCCCACAGAACGCCTCATCGAACATGCCCGGTCCTGTCACCCAAACGGCACATACCATGTTCAGTATGCCGAAAACCTTGATCTCCCTGACGGAGCATTCGATCTCGTCACCAGTTATCTCAGCATGATCGATATCACCGATATTGACACGGCGGTTTCTGAAATGGTGCGTGTTTTGCGCCCTGGCGGGACGTTACTTATTGCCAACCTGAACAGTTTCAACACCGCGGCAACGCCAACAACCTGGGTGAAAGGTGAAAATGGCTCGGAGCATTTCTGCCTTGATCGCTATATGGAAGAACGCGCCGAATGGGTTCAATGGCGGGGCATTCGCATCAAGAACTGGCATCGGCCGTTTAGCCGCTATATGCAAATTCTGTTATCGCACAATCTCGTGCTCCGCCATTTTGACGAACCGCTACCCGGTCCAGAACATGGCACCATGTACGAGCGATACCGCCGGGCTCCGTATTTCCACATCATGGAATGGGAAAAGCCGTAACCGGCTCGCATTTCTTAGGCAGAGCGATTTACATCAGCACCGAAGCGCGTAAAAACCTTAAATCCGCAGCTGACCTACGCCCCGTCACATCTTGCTTTTCACCCGCCGGGTTGGTTCGGCTTGTTGCGGGTCATCGGGCCAATAATGTTTAGGGTAGCGCCCCTTCATGTCGGCTTTGACCTGGGCGTAGGATCCTTTCCAGAACCCGATCAGGTCGCTTGTCACTTGAATGGGGCGTTGGGCGGGCGACAGTAAATGCAGCGTCACCGCCACCTTGCCACCGCCCACCATCGGTGTTTCGGTCGCACCGAACATTTCCTGTATCCGCACCGGAAGGGCCGGTGTATCGCCGCTATAATCAATGCGGATGTTTGATCCGGTCGGCACTTGCCAATGGGTCGGTGCAAGGCGATCAAGTTCTTGGCGCTGTTGCCAATCAATCCCCGACAGCAATGCTTCGCTGATATTGATCTGTTTAAGCTGCGCACGTTTGGTAATCCCGCTCAGATACGGGCCTAACCACGTTTCAAGCGACGCCAGCAATCCATCATCGCTGACATCCGGCCACGTATCCCCATCAATCCGGTGCAAAAACGCCAGCCGTTCACGCAATCCCTCGGACGCCTTATCCCACGCCAGACAATGCAGGCCCAAACGGCGCACGCCTTCGATCATCGCGGTCGTGATCGCATCCGGGTCGGCTGCGTCATGGGTGGCTTTTTCCTCCAACACAAGCGCCCCGATCCGCCGTTGCCAGCGCGCCCGCACCGCACTTGATTGCGCATCCCAGAAAACTTCGGTGCCCTCGGTAATCTGCTCGGCGAAATGGGTTTCAAGGGTCGCGCGCGACAACGGTGCGGCAAGATAAATCTTGGCTTCGCGGGCCTGCCCATCAAGCTCCGCCACCGCGATATAGGGTTCTGAGGCCAACCCATCGCCATTGGGCAACACCCCACCGCGCCCGCCCGAAAGGCGATAACGCGCGTCTTGTCCTTTGCGCCGTTCGCCAATCCGGTCGGGATAGGCAAAAGTCAGAAGCAAGCCAACTTCATCAACGCGATCCACCTTGCCAGCGGATTTCAATTTAAGACCGGCCTTTTTCGCCGCATCCCTTAACCGACGTCCAAGCTGTTTGGCGGCTTCGGTGATCATTTTGGGGGCTTGGCGGTTTAAAATCGCCTCCACCCGCAGGCGCAAATCCGCCCCACGCGCGCGCATGAAATCGCGGTCCGACAGCAACGCCGCCAAGGCGCAAGCTTGATCGACCAAGCCCAACATATCGCCGCGCAACATCATATGCGCCAAGCGCGGATGGACGGGCAACCCGGCCATGGCGGTTCCCATTGGCGTAATGCGGTTGGCGTCATCAAGGGCCTCAAGCCCGCGCAAAACATCACGCGCCTGATCCATTTTGGCCGCATCCGGCACATCAAGCCACGGCAGGCTGGTCGGGTCCGAAACGCCCCAGCGCGCCAATTCCAAGGTCAGGGGGGCCAAATCCGCTACCGATATTTCGGCCTGGGTAAAGGCCGGGCGGGCACGATGTTCGGCCTCTGCCCACAGGCGATAACAACTGCCCGGTTCCAAACGCCCGGCGCGGCCCCGGCGTTGTTCTGCGCTGGCTTGCGATGATTTCACCGTTACCAACCGCGTCATCCCCGATGCCGGATCAAATTGCGGCAGGCGTTGCAACCCGCTATCGATCACCACCCGAATGCCATCAATGGTCAACGACGTTTCGGCAATCGACGTCGCCAACACCACCTTGCGCAGGCCATCAGGGGCCGGTTCTATGGCGATATCCTGCGCCTTGGTATCCATCGCACCATAAAGCGGTGCAATGATCACGTCCTTGCCAACATTGCCCTGAAGCGCATTGGCAACCCGCGTGATTTCACCCTGTCCGGGCAGGAATGCCAAAATTGATCCGGTTTCGCGGGTCAATGCCGCCTTGATCGCCGATGTCATTTCCGCGTCAATGCGGATATTGCCCCAATTATCCACCCGCGGCGCGATATAGGTCGTATCAACCGGGTATGCCCGGCCTTCACTGGTGATCACCGGGCAATCATGCATCAGCTTGGCAATCGGATCGCCATCAAGGGTGGCCGACATGACAACAATGCGCAGATCATCACGAAGTGCACCCTGCGTTTCCAACGCCAGTGCCAAGCCAAGATCGGCATCAAGTGATCGTTCATGAAATTCATCAAAGATCACCGCACCAACCCCGGACAATTCCGGGTCATCCTGAATCATGCGGACCAAAATGCCTTCGGTCACGACCTCGACCTTGGTTTGATCACTCACCTTGCTGTCAAACCGCACGCGATAACCAACACGCCCGCCAACGGTATCGCCCAAAATATGGGCCATGCGCCGGGCGGCTGCACGCGCTGCCAGCCGCCGTGGTTCAAGCATGATGATCTTCTGATCCCCGCGCCACCCGGCATCAAGAAGTGCCAATGGCACCTTGGTCGTCTTGCCCGCGCCCGGTGGGGCCTGTAACACCGCATTGGTCCCGTTCTCCAGCGCAGAACACAGCTCCGGCAGGACGCTATCAATGGGCAATGTGGGAAAGGCGTTGGACATTGGTGGCTTTCAGTTTCGGGGGCGTGTCGCGGTTATTTCGTAAATCCGGGCCAAGGGCAATTCATAAGGTCACGACGGTGCTTTTTTCGGCAATTCCGACGGACCAGCATGCAACACAAACCCACGATCCCCGGAAATCCGTTGCAGGGTCTTAAGCCCGCGCGTCAGCCCATAAAGCCCGTCCATATCACCCGCTTTGCGTTTGGCCGATGCCGCCTTGCGCGTCACCGCGAACAAGGCACGAAAATCATCTTCGGGCATATTCTGCAATGCCTTTTCCTTCGCCGCCCGATCCGGGTCGGGGTGGGCAAATGAAAGCGGCGTTTGTGGATCACATAACTCTGTCATAGCCCCGTTTTCTATCACAATCGACAGTGCCCAGACCATCCAGCTTTGCGTCCAGCGCAGATAAACCCGCCGGTCTGGACCAAACCGGCCAAACCGCCCAATCCCGGCATAAAAAAGCCCGCGCCTTTCATCATACAAATGTTTCACGGCCAAATCGACAATGCGACTTGCCCCCGCGTAATTGCCAAACCGGCATAGGGTTGCCATCGCCTGCGCGACATTATGGGCATCCATCGGCCCATCGCGTCCGGCAAAATTGCGCGGCAGGCCATTGGTGTCAAAGCATGCGCTGCGATAAAATGCAAAGCCCCGGTCAATCGCCTCATCAAGCCCCATCATGCCGCCAAGGCGCAGCCGATCCAAAAGATCGAGCACATACCCCGTATGAAACCCGTCAACAAATTGATGATGATGCCGGATGCCATAGGCCCAACTGCCATCGGCGTTTTGCGCAGCTACCACGCGCAAAACGGCGTGCGTCGCCTTGTCATTCCCCGGTCGTACCGAAAGCAGCACAAACGCCGCCCAAAGGCTGGCATTATGAATTTCGGCATCCGTATCGGCGAAATAGGCGAAATATCCATCCCGCCAAAGCGCGCTTTCGATGAAATCGGCCGCATTTTGCAGCACCGGATGATCTGGCGCCATCCCCGCCGCCAAAAGGCCATCCATCACAAAGCTTGTGACAATCGCGTTGCTTTGATGACGTTTGGCGTAAAACGCACGCGCCTGCCACGCAAACGGATATCCCCACCCGCCATCATGATTTTGCAAGCCAACCAAACGTGCGGTGACATCACACAAAACAACGCCGCCCCCCGCCCCGCTCATCAGGGCCAGCGTTTTCGGGTTCACCATATCCGGGATCACGGCGGCTTTGCGCAACGCGCCCGGTCCACGCTTGATCGCCTGCACCCATAACAACCGTGCGATACGAAACCGACCAAGGCCAGATGCCTTAAACACTTGGCTTTCCAGCCCGTCAAACGGATCGGCCCCGGCATAATCCGCCGCGATAATCTGGCGCAACACCCGGTCACGTGCTTCAATCAGGCGCGCCTTATCCATTTGCTTTATCCGATCTCAACGCAATCCCGGCGGCAAGGCCGCAACACATCAAATAATGCCCGTAAGTAAGCGTATTATCCGTCACCATGGTCAGCACCACCGACAGTAAAATGCACACCGCCAATCGCGATGAACGCATCCGCCAAATCATCACGATCCAGCCCAATATCCAAAAGAAAGCACCGACAATGCCGGTTTCAAACAGGATGCGGAAATGATCATTATGCAGTGCGCCGAAAGCGGAAAATGATGCAAAACCCGATAAAATATCCTCGACCGCGCCCGCCCCAAATCCCAGCCATTGCTGCGTGCTGGAGGCATTGATCCACATATCGGCAAAGGCCTGCCAAAACAAAAGCCGCCCGCTACTGTGCGTCATCGATAGCCTCGGCAAGACCTCAGAGGCGATCACGCCCACGGTCATCAGGACCACAAAGCCCAGAAGCCACGTCTTGGCGCGTGACAGGCGCAGCAAACCAAACGCATTCACCAGCATCGCCAGTACCGCAATCCGGGTCTGGCTTAGCAAAACTGCGATGCCAGAAACCGCGCCAATGCCTTTGCCAACAGCCGTGCCAGTACCTGCCATCGTCACCGAACACAGGGCAAAAAGCCCCAAAAACAGAAATGGTTGATTAAGCCGCAAGCCTTCATGGGTGATGTAAAACGCACTCGACAGCGGCAAATAAATCAAAAGGGCAGGCATCATAACGCCCAAACATGCCCGCCCGATCACAGCCCCCGCCGCCAAACCCACCGGCAACATCAAAATATTGCCGATCAAACGCAGCTTTTCGATCATCGCCCCGCTGCCCGATGCCACAACGAGTAAAAGCCCAACCAGCATCAGAAGCCCGACCAAAATGCCGGGCGGGATCACGATGCGCCGTCCCTGCCCGGCCAGCATCATCGCCCAAAACGCCAGCAGCAAAATCTTGGCCGACATCCCCCCGGCGGCAATCAACCACAGCGACGTCATCATCACTCCATTGCCGACCAGCAACAGCCAGATGGGGAAATGCGCCGCTGTGCTTACGCACATATGCTGGGTGATCGGACGGGTTCCTGTGCTCATGGGCTGCCCCACCGCACAGCACGCGGATCAGAACATGCGACAACAAAGAAATTTTGCGCTACCTTTAATGCCTTGTTTTTCAACCAAAGGAATGCGACGCGGGGGTTTGATTGCTCTATCGGTTGGCCCATATTTGCCTGTTGGTCCAGATCATTCTGGCGGCGATTTTGTTGGGCGGCGCACGGGTTTGGGCCATGGGCATTTTGTCGATCCTGACCGGCATCGGCTTGATCGCGATCAGCCTCAGCCGCACGACAGCCAAACCACCCCTCATCCCAAGCTACATTCGAAACCTCTGGCTTTTGGTGGGGTTGGTATCGGGATGGATGATCTTGCAATCGCTGCCCATCTGGCCAAGCCAACCCACCCCGTTTAAGGCCGATCACATCGCGCTTTATCCCCATGCGTGGCAAGGTAGCGTTACAGATCTCATCTGGTGTGCCGCATCGCTTACGCTTGGCGCGCTGCTCGCCCAAACGCAGCCCCATCGCTTTGTTCAGCAAGTCTGTATCACCATCATCTGTGCGGCCGTGATTCAAGTTGGGCTTGCGGCCCTCGCCGATATGATGGGGTGGAAAACGACGTTCTGGTTTGCCAAAACGGCCCATCTGAGCGACTGGACCGGCAGCTTTGCCAACCGTAATGCCTTTGCTGTTTTGATGGTGCTGGGCATCATCGCCAGCCTGTCTTGCTTCATGCGACAAACCAGCATGTCGATTGGCAAACGGCTGGATCAACAGGGCGGCTGGCTGGCGCTTGCGATGGTGTTTGGCTTTGCCCTGCTGCAAAGCCATTCGCGCAGCGGCCTTGTCATCGCGGGTCTTTGCCTCATCGTCTTTGGCTGTTTGCACATACCCACCAGCCGATGGTCGCACCGTGCCCTGATCGGACTCGGCCTTGCTGGAATAGCGGCGTTTGGCAGGGTGTTGATCGCCCTGACCAGCCCTGAAGTCGCCGCCCGCTTTGCCGATCTTGCCCGCCGTGATTTGATCCAGCGCGATGATGCGTGGGCCAGTGCGATTGATGCCATCATGGCACGCCCCATCACCGGATTTGGCCCGGGCAGCATTGCACGCGTCATGGATCATTTTGCCACCCCCGGCCTAAATACCGATGCCAACTGGTTTAGCAGCCATAATCTCTGGCTCGACCTCGCCCTAACGCTTGGCATTCCAATGATGCTACTCGTGCTGATCACCGCGCTATATGCCGGTGTTAAAACCTGGCGCAGCACGCAATCGCCAAACCACCGCGCGCTGTTTCTTGCGGGCATATGCATCTTTGTTGTTAGTGCCTCGGTCGGATGGGTCATCACATTGCCTGCCCTTATTTTGCCGCTGGGGCTTTTGTGGGTTGGCTGCGCAAAAGCAGCCGATGCTGCGCGTCATCGCGAAGGGCACGCACCAGCTGATTTTTGGGTGCAATCTGCACCGCCTGATCAAAGCGTGCCGACAAAGCCCTAAGATCAAGGTCCCCCGCATCATCGCCCTCTGCCATCCGACTATGGGCCAGCACCGACATCACAACCGGATCAAACGGGGCCGATTTCAAATACGCGATTGCCTGTTCGCGCACGTGTTCGGTGTCGCCCGAAGTAACAGCGTCCCGCAATGCTTCCTGCCGGGCCTGCGCCGCAAATCCATCCCCATTGCGAAACCCGTTTTCGATACGATCCACCGCCAACGCCGCATCGATTTCATGCGCCAGCCGCACGCCGCCCACTGCCAAGATCATCACCCCAACGGCCAAAACCATCCAGCCCCTTAATGACGGAAAGTTCATCCCATGTCCTCCGTCAACGGGGTAGCGGACGGCGCCACGCCATAGGCCCGTCTGGGCCGTGCACCGTTTAGGATCACGCCATCGGGCACAATCCCAACGGCCAGCATTTGGTCCATCGCCTGCGCGATATCGCGTTTCTTGCTGTGCCCACAACGCAGCACAAATAACCGCACATCCGCCGCCCCCATCGCGACAATCGCATCGGCAACCGACAAGATCGGCGGCGTATCGACAATGATGTGATCATAGTGCCCCCGAAGCCCAGAAATCAGGTCCCCCAACCCGGCTTCAAGAAGCCCGGTCGCAATATTGCCGGGCACAGGAAGGTTCGCACCAAGATAGTCATAGCCGCCCGCATCAACCCGACAAATCGCATCACCAACCGCACAATCCCCGGCCAACACCGCAGTCATGTCGCCCATGATCGCGCTGTTAACATCACGCGGCGTATCGGCCCCTTCGTGCACCAACCCCGTGCCCGGATCATGCAAATCGGCATTGATCACCAAAATGCGCGCGCCAAACTCCGCAAGTACACGCGCAACATGTCGGGTTAGGTGGCTTTTACCCTCCCCACTCATCGCCGACGTCATCGCGATGACTTGGGCTTGCGCTCGACTTGGCGCGTCCTTTTCGCCCGGCACCCCTTGCCGTAAAATGCGCATCAACACCGCCAAATGCCCAACCGCTTCATTGCCGGCAGTGTCGGTTTTAGCACTTAAATCATGCGGCCCGATCATCGGGATGCGGGCAAAAAGACGCGAACCAAAACGTGCTTCGACGTCAAAATCATCATCGATGGTTTGATCAAAATAATGGCGCAACATCGCCGCGACCACCGCCGCAAACAGAGCCGCAAGCACCGCCATCAGATAAAGATCACGCCGATTGGGAAACTCCGCCGTACTCGGAACCGCAGCGGGGCGTAAAATATCCATATCCCCACGAAAGGCTGCAAATTCACGCTGCAGATTTTGGGTCTTGGTACCAAGTTCAAGCACCTCTGACCGGGCAGCTTCCACCGCGCGCAGCAACGCCGCCTGCCCTTGCATACGGTCATGGCGTTCCATCAAGCGCGCTTGCCACTGATCGCGCTGTGCGGTGACCAGTTTAAGTTTCTCCGCCGCCCCGGCCACCGCCAAATCCAGCGCGTGGTGGGCTGATCGCGATGCCGCCTTTGCCGCCTCCATAACCTTTGCACGCAAATCATCAAGCGCCCGCGCTTTGCTTTTCATCACCGGGTGTTTGGGACCGTAACGTTGATCAAGGGTGGCATATTCGGATCGTAACGCATCAAACCGTTCGGCCAATTGGCTGACAATCGGATTGCTTGCCACGTCGGGAAGGGCCAGTAAATCGGCAAGTGTTTGCCCCTCGCGCACATTTTTAAGGGCCACACGCGCCACCGCCAATTCGCGCCCAATATCCTCCGCCTCGGCATCCAGCGCATAGATACGTTCAAGCATCAATTTGCCTTCCTCCGCATCCAAAACCCCGGCTGCACGCTGCCACGCCATCAGGCTGTTTTCCCGGTCCGCAAGTATGCGCTGTGCGGTTTCATATTGTGATGACACTTCCTGAACCTGCTGCCGCAAAGACTGCTTTTGCCGTTCTTCACGCCACCAAACATGGCTTTCCAGAACCGCTTGCAACACCTGCGCACTTTGTTGGGCCGATGGGCTTTGATAGGTGACCTCAATCACCGCCGCATTGCCAATCCGCTTGGCCTCAAGCCCGGCACGTATCCGGTCAATCGCCTCCGCTTGCGAAATTGGGTCTGCCCAAACCCCATCCCCGCGCAACACAGCCGCGGCGGCGGATAAAACATCCTGACTTTTCATCTGCGCAATCAGGGTTTCAATTTCCTGCGCGCTGATCGTTACCCCGCCGTCACGGGCACCCCCGATTTCGCCAGCAAGCCCTTGCCCGTGCCCGACCGGATGGCTGATCCCGACCTCGGCCACCGCCAAATACCGCTCTGACCACTGGCTAATGCCAAGGACAGCCATCACAAGAATACCGACAAAGCTGATCAGAACCACACCGCGCCGATGCCACAAAATGGTGACAAGCTCGCCCAAGGACGGATCAAACCCGCCCTCCTCATGACGATAAGGTGGCTGCTGAGAACTCGATTGGTGTGTCATCGCGGGCTGGCGTCCTCTGGCTCGAACGGGGCGGCTGTTTCTTCGGATTCCGCCCGCCCCCAGGATGCGTTTTCATCCCTGAAATCATCGACAATCTGCTTGGTCGCAAACGGTAATGCGGTGCCAAACTGATCTTTATCCGCGGGGCCATTTGGTCCTGCGCCCCGTGTGGGTTGCACCCCGCGATCGAATGGGGTGGCAGACATCAAACCATGATCGAACAACAGGTTACGTTCGCGTCCAAATATCGTGTCTGCCACGTTTGGCGCGGTAGAAATCACAAGGCGTTCCACCCGTGCCGGATCAGGATGAAGGTCAAACAACCGGGCAAGCACCCCACCAATCACGGCCTCGATCAGGAAACTTTGCCCACCCGACATTTTCAAAACGGTTTCAAACACCACCAGCGCGGCCTTAATCGCCCCGTCCAGCGCGTTCCAATCGTCGGATGCTGTGGCATCATTTTCATCGGGTGTGCGGCGCAATTCTTCGGGGATGATCCATGCGACAATCTCGGAAATCGTCATGTCTAAATCATCGGCGGTCTTCATATCCGCCAACCGCCCACGCAACCACCCGACACTCATATCTTCATCAACAAGGGCGGGACGATCGATTGTGCGCGCCGATACGGGCATTGATATGGGCCTGCTGATGATCAGCCCAATCAACAGGAAACTGACAAGCGGCACAGTCAACAGATGCTGCCATCGCCGCATCTGATATCGGATAATCGCGGGCACCGTGATTTTGGCAAAGCCCCAAAGCCCGGAGGCATAACGCGGTATCATCGCACGCGGCTGGCACAAAATCCGCCATAGAAATTCCAACCCGCATCGTTGCCAAATCATCGGCGCGCGCTGCACTTTCCCGGCCAGCACATCAAACGCCCCGCCAACCCCCATGGCAAACCGGCATCCGGTTTTCGGCGCAATGTTGTGCACGAACATTTCCTTGCGCGGCGATGGCAAGGCCACAAAAAGCGCATCCGCCCTACTGTTGCGAATAATCGTGGCAAGCTTTTCATCATCTGGTTCATACCCATGATGATGGCCGGCAATCACCAAACCGGGATATTGCGCACGTAATTTGTCACGAAGTCCCGCAACAACATCCGCCGCCGCGCCAAGCAGGAAAATACGTGTGCCCATTTTTGCAAACCGGGGCATCAATGCTGCCATCACATCAATGCCGGTCACACGCGCGCTTACCGGCAGGCCCAAAAGCCGCGCGGCCCACACAATCCCCATCCCATCGGGCGACAGACAATCGGCCGTACTTAACGCCTTAAAAAGTGCGGGATCAGATTGCGCATGCGGCAATTTGACCGCGTTCAGACAATGATGCCGAAAACAGTGTTGTGCGGGCGATACCGGCGAAACAGTCTGCCGATCCAGCCAATTACATATATCGTCACAAAGCGTCTCTTGTGCGCGCAGGTCAAGCTGAAGGCCAAAAAACGCCGATACCCCCACCGCCATGTGCACCCCTGTGGAAACCGGACCAGTCTTTTTTTATCGTTTTGCCGGATCGTCAACCTACGCCAAAATTGGCGTTTAAATTATTGATATCGACTGTAACTTATGATTGTTTTATCAGCAACATCGGCATCTGGGGGTGATCGGTTCCGTGAAGATTGCACTTCTGACCAACCTTGTTGCTCCCTATCGCCGGGCGGCGTTTAACGCGCTGGCGGCACGTGCAAAATCGGTTGCGGGATCATGCCATGTCATCTGCACCGATCCCAACGAAACCCAACACATCTGGCCGACAAAACCCGTACAATTTCATTGCCATCCTTTGCCTGGCATTCGCGTCCCGCTTGGCGAAAACCGCCGGCTCTCTTTTAACTTTGGCCTCACCCGCACTCTGTTGCGCATCACGCCAAATGTGCTGATTTTATCGGGCTTTGGCCCCACCATGTGGCGCGCGCAAAACTGGGCCAAACAGCACTACATACCAACCGTTCTGTATTTTGACGGCTGGCATGGCTCCGACAGTGCCTATGACAACATAGCACGGCGGTTCGTACGCCGAGCCATGATCAAACAGGCCGACGGATTTATCGCGGCCGGCACACGCGGCAAACAGTGGTTTGAGGCATTTGGAGTTCCCGCCAACCACATCACAATCGCGCCGATTCCAACATCTTTCACCCCGCCCAATACCGACCTCCCCGACTTTGACCAACGCCGCTTTGCCCAACGTCCATACGACCTTTTATGGTGTGGGCGCACCACCACGCCAAAGGGGTTTGAAACCTTCCTGCACACTGCCCGGATGCTTAAATCCCAAGGCGCTCTTCGCAAGGTCGGCATTGTTGGCGCGCTTGAACCCTCAACGGTCGCGCAACAGGTCGCAGCCTTGGGGCTTTCTGATATCACCGATATCCATCCACTGTTGCCGCCCGACCAGTTGCCGGAATTCCTGACACGGGCAAAACTCTGCCTGTTTCCCAGCCATAATGACGCCTACGGCGTTGCGGTGATTGATGCGATTGCCTGCGGTGCGATTGTTCTTGCCAGCACCGAAGTCGGATGCGCGGTTGATGTCATGGCACCAGCCGAAATCCACAGCCCCGATGCGCCTGCCGACTGGGCAACCGCCTGCCAAAAGCTGTTAAATGATCCAGACAATTGGAACCAGATACGCCGCGCGCAATCGGCCAAGATCACCGATAACACCGCCGCCCATCATGCCGCCGCGATTTGGCAGGCCGCCGATATGGCCCGGCATCGGATTGGCAACGCCGCATGAGCCAAACCATGCAAAAGGCGCTTAAGACAAATCCAATTTCCCAAACCCCGGACATCTGGATGATCGGAAGGATCGATCAATTTGCCGTCCTTGCGAGCCATCTGGCCCAAAACAACCGACTGGCCCGCTGGGATAGCTTTTGGCGTCATGATGGCACGGGTCTGATCTGCCCACCGGCGCGGAAAGTCGCTCCTGAACTTGCCACCATTCCCGGGCGTCATCTGCTGCCCGATATGCTGGGCAAGGCAGCCCGCAACCTGCATCTTCCCGCCCATACCCTTTATTCCGACATCCCCTTATCACTGCTTGCTGCGTCGCATTTGCCATCGGCGCGCATTTTACATGGGCAGGGAAATTACAGCCTGCCCGCCATGCGCCGCGCAAAGAAACACGGCATGATCACGATTTCTGATGTGACCGGGCAACTGGCCCCGATCCGCCATGACCAACTTGCCACCACCTATCAGGCACATGGCCGCACCTACCGCGAAATTTCAAATTTCCTTGCCCGCCGCCGCATTGCCGAGGCGCATTTTGCCGATGCCGTTTTTGCCCCGTCCGACACCGTGATTGACGGGCTTTTAAAATGCGGCATCGCATCCAACAAAATATTCCATATCCCGTTTATCGCGCCTCAGTGTCAGACATTGCTGCAATCCCCCCGCCCCAAACGCACCGATACCGACATCCGCTTGCTTTATGTCGGCAATATCTCCATCGCCAAGGGCATCCCGGCCTTGCTCGATGCATGGCGGTCCTTGCATGCCAGCTTTCAAAGCGATGATAAGGGCCAGAAAATCAGCCTAACCCTCATCGGTCGTGCGCAACCATGCGCCAAGGGCATAGTTCAAAACCTGCCCGCTGGCTGTCGCTGGCTTGGTCCTTTACCCCAATCAGAAGTCGCCAAACATCTGCTCGGCGCGGACATCTTTGCCTTCCCCAGCCTGTCCGAAGGCAGCAGTTTGGCAACGATGGAGGCCATGGCGGCTGGCTGTGCCGTCATCACAACCCATGACGCCGGAAGCCCGGTTATTGATCATACCAGCGGCCTGATCATTGAACCCCGTGATCCCGTGGCGCTCATTACCGCTGTCACCACCCTGATCAACAATCCCACCCTGCGCCAAACCATCGCCGATGCCGCGCGAAAGCAGATCAAAAACGCCCTTATGCCCGGCTATGGCAACCGGGTGGAACTTGCCTATGAACAACTGCTGTCGCGCCATGGATAGGATCACGCAAAGCCTGTACCCCGTTTGGCTGATCGCCGCCAATTTGACCGCCCGATTGGGCGGCATGATGATCCTTCTGATCCTTGGTCACGGCTTTGCCGCTGATCAGCTTGGCAGCTATTTCAATATGCTCGCCATCATTGGCCTTGGCGTAACCTGCGCCCAGGCGGGCACAGGACCGCTTTTAATTCGATTACAACAGGCGCAAAAACATCATTGGGCATTGGCCTTTGTTGGCTTGCGCGTACTGATTGCGCTGACGGCAGTCTTGTGGATTACCTTCAAAACGAATGGTGACATCGCACCTCTTGGCCAATATTGGCCGCTGTTACTCATACCCATCACCGCCGCCCTGTCACCAGATTGGGTGATCTCCGCGCGGACTGAATTTTCACGGTTCAGCGTGATTGCACTGGTCGCGCAAACCAGCGGGATCATCATCGCAACAAGTGCTGCGCTATTTGGCGATCCGCATCTGTTGTTCGCGGTTGCGCCGACCATCTCCATCGCAAGCTTTGTGGCATCCATTGTTTTTGCCTTCCTCCCAACACAGGCCGCAACACCCCAACAAACCAAACGACCATCGCCTGCGCCTACACCATCGTGGCAAGCGTGCTTTGGTCTGATCGGCTTTACCTTATTTGCCGGACTTTTGCCCAATCTGGATTTTGTGCTGTTGGCATCTGACAGCACCCTATTCCTCGCTCAGCGGGTTTTCCTGATCTGCGCAGCCTTTTTAGCAGCCATTTCAAGTGCGCTTTTCGCCAAACAGCAGTCCGACCATTTGCGCGATATTTGGCTTTTGGGCCCGATGGCTGGCGCAAGTTTGCTGCTGTGGGTCTGGCCCGGTTTGGTTGCGGGTGTGATCTATACCGACCCAAGCGATGAGCTGATCAGCCTTCTTCAAACCGGCGCGCTATGGCCGGTCCTTTTGGCCTTGCTCAGCCGACATATCTTGATCTTGCAAGAAAACCCCGCTGCCATGTGGGTTGGCTGGCTTTGCCTGTGCGGGTTACTCGTCAGTGCCGCCTTTTTAACAAGCCCCACCGACGCGAAGGAAGTCCTTGTCTTTATGCAGCTTCGTTTGGGCGTCGTATTGGGCCTGCTTTATCTCTGCAACCGGCAACATGTGCGACGGGTGGCAACATCATGACGGCACCCCAGCTTCACACAGACATTCGAAATCATCGCCTGATCTCGGGGAAATTTGGCGACATGACATTTGGCATGTGGGGCATTGAGTTTTCAGATCGTCATTCCTTCGCAACCCTGACCGACACCCCGCGCAAAGCGCATGTCACCAACAACATCTGGCAACTTGAACAAGGGCGCTGGCACAGCTCGTTGCGTACCGCGCAAACTGCACCCACCACCATTTCGGCCAGTGCGCAATTCACCGCCCTTGACCATGCCCCGCTGCAAGACGCCGTGTTGCGCATGGTGTTTGATAAACATGCGATTTCCCATGGCAAAATCGCCGGAAAAACCTATCGCCACCGTGATCGCGACATATACCGGCTTCACCCCATTGATCGGGCACGCGATGTCCGCCTGATTGGCACTGATGGCTGCGAAATCATCATCACGTTGGATACCTATGACGGGGCCGGGCGCTTTGCCCCCTATCTTTATTTGCGTGATCGCGGTGATCACTGGATTGTTCATGCACGGTTGTTGCCGACAACCCCCGTTGATCATGTCTGGCTGCGGTGGGCCAATCGGTTCTTTACCCTGACAGCGCCGGATCGCCTATCACGTGCTCTATGGGATATGCCCGGTGGCCAAAAAATGCTCTGGCGGTTGCGCGAACGCATGGGGCGACACTGCCCGGAAATTCAGGCCGTGCCGCTTAATCGGCTATCGCCCGGCGATACATTGTGGTTGGGGGTGACATGCCGCTTCCGCTAACAAACAATGCTGCAAATAACATTGAAAGGACCGGCATTCAGGAGCGCAGCCTGCGCTTGGCCCGTCTGATTGCCGATCAGTTGGCCGACCGCCAACAGCCCAACGGCGCGTTCCCCCAACACAGCTTCTACGCCCCGGCCTTTGCCGCCGCCCTTTGGGCACAGTTGGATCCAAGCCACTACGCCGCCAAAATCGAAACCGCCCTGACCGCCCTTGAAACCGAACACCAAGACCGACGTTACCACCGTGAATTTATCGAATATGCCCTGTGGCAAATACCGGGCCTTTACCGCGCACGCCGGACCGCCATCTTGCGCGACGCGCCCACCCAATCGCCCGATGTTGCCAATTGGCAAATGCTTGGCCTGATCAACGGCCAACTTTCGCAAAAACACGGCGCCGGCAAATCGCGCCGTTTCATGAATTGGCTGCGCTGGACGTTTATCCGACAGCACTATTGGCTCGCCCCCCTTTTCTGGGATCGGCCGTCCTGTTTTTCCGGGCAATATCACGCATTTTGCGCCGCCCTTTTGACCGACAGCCCTAAAACCGCCCATCAAAAAATTGCCGCCCAGGCGACCGCGCTGATTGCTGACCTCTGCGATGACCATGGTTACCCCAACCTTTTGGGCCGTGGGGCGGGGCAAAGCTTTGGCGCGGTATGTGCGTTATACGCGCTGGCCCAGCATGGCTTTCACCATGCGGCGGATGCGATCCTGTTTCGGCTTGAAACAGCAATGCTGACCACCGGAACCTTGCCACTTAATCTGTTTGCGCAAAACCCGCTGCCCGATGATCTAGGCCCCGCCAATCCGGCAACACCGGGCTGGTACGGCTATAACCGCCATGATGATTATCTCGCCTTTGCCGGCTATTGGCTTTTAAAGGTCGCAACCAGCACAACCGAACCCAAACCGCAACCATCCTTGCCCAATCTCATCACATCCCCGATCAGCATCTTTTCCGGCCCTGCCTATCAGGCGCAAATGTGTCCACTCGGCAAACACAGTTTTGATATCACTCCCTGTCCCGTTGTGCTTTCGGGCACCGGCACCAACGCCACGCTTCTCTTTGCTCCCACCGGCGGCGAGGAAGACGCCAACAGCCTATATGGCCCATCATCCGTCCCCCTTCCCGCCAGCATCGATGGCACGCAGTTTGCCCACATCCGCAGGACCTTCAAGCTCTTTGACACGGTCGAAATTACCTTCAAACTGGCGCGCGTTTCGGGAACACGCACCATCACGTTTAATGATCACGAAATCACAATCACAGACGAAATCGCAACCAAATGCGATCTGCTGCGCCTCTTGGTGCATCACCACGTACCCCTGATCCAAGCCACGCCAAATCAGCTGAACGCGCCAGAACTGGGCATCACTTTCCGGGCCGATCATGACCTTATCTTAAGCGACCCCACCCACTTCACCGCTGCCGGTCCGGCGCGCATGATCACCGCCCCCAACGCCAATCACGTCGCGTTGCGCATTTGCTGGGGGAATTGTCCATGACGGATGGCATGACCGATGACATCACGGATGCGATGACGATCATCACCACCATCCGCGATGGCGATGGTTTCCGGGATCGGTTCTTTGCCAACCTCACGGCAAACTTACGCGCTCAGGACTTTGCCGTGATCGTCGATGATGGCTCCCAACACCCCGTTTACCTACCCCAAAACCTTGCAAACGACCCCCGCATCCATCTCCTCACGCCCGGCAAAATAGGGCGCGGTGCGGCCCTCAACATCGCGATCAAAGCCGCCCCAACCAAACTCATCGCCATCCAGGACGTCGATGACCTTTCCCTGCCCGGTCGACTGGCGGCGCAAACTGCATTCCTGCTCAAGCAACCCAACTGCCTGCTCTTTGGCCGGGCCACCTCTGATCGTCCTTGGTTATGGCCGATGAACCGTCGGCATCTTTCCGCCAAGCGCCTCTATCGCAGCAACCCGCTGCATCATTCCACGCTGGCTTTTGACAAATCTGTTTGGGAACGTACCGGGGGATATGACCCTGATCTTGCGTGCTGCATTGATCTTGATTTTTATCTGCGCACGGTGACACAGGCTGGGGCCACACTTATCCAACAGCGAACCGTTTTGATTGATCGCAACCTTGATCCCAAAACCCGTTTCTTTTGTCAGATTCCCCCCAAAGCTTTACCACCAAACCCGTGATCAGGTATTGGCACGCCATCGCGATCAGATCCATTCGCCGGTTTCACAATCACCCCGCCAACCCAAATGCATCGCCATGGTCCAACTCCCCCCACCCATACATGGGGCGGCGGCAATGAACCAGCATGCGGTGGATGCCCTTACGCGCTGCACGGACTTAACCGTACTTGAAATGCGCTTTGGCAAAGACCTCGGCAACATTGCAAAATTCTCGCTGCGCAAAGTCGCCATCGCCATGTGGCTTTGGGTCAAACTGGCCCGCCACCTGCCGCGTGCCAACGTGCTTTACATTTGCTTTGCGCCCAGCGGCGCCGCATTTTACCGCGATTGTCTGTACGTGCTCACAGCAAAGCTGTTTGGCGTCCCGGCAATCTTGCATCTGCATGGGCGTGGCTTGGCAAAGCTGCGTCAAAACCGTCTTATTGCAAGCCTGCAACGTTTGGTTTTTGCCGGTCAAACCGCGATTGTACTGGGCGCGCGGTTGCTGCCCGAACTCGAAGGTCTCTCGTGTAACAAGCTCATTATCCCGAATGCGCTGCCCACCACCGCCTTTGCCGCGCAAACGATGGCAAAACGCCCCCTGCATCATCCCGTTCGGCTTCTTTATCTCTCCAACCTGTTTCGCGCCAAGGGCATCGAAACCCTGATCAAAGCAACCGCCGCCGTGATCAAGAATGGCATCGCTGTCACCCTCGACATTGCCGGGGCACCGGGCGACATAAGTGCACAAGAACTGCACTCCATGCTGAACGACCATGGCATTGCCGACATCGCGGCCTATCACGGCCCGGTCAATGCCGATCAGCGCATGGCCCTGTTTAACGCGGTCGATTTGTTTGTCTTTCCCAGCAATTACCCCAACGAAGCCCAGCCGCTTGTGGTGTTAGAAGCCATGGCCGCAGGCGTGCCAGTGATCGCCAGCAATATCGCCACCCTGCCAGAATTCGTCCGGGCTGGCGAAACCGGGTGGCTCTGCGAACCTAATGATCCAAATAGCTTGGCAAAGACGATCACCCAGGCGATCAACACTCCCGATCAAACAGACGCGATGGCCAAGGCCGCGCGCCAGATGTGCGAAACCGATTTCACCTTGGATCGTTTTACCCGCGACATTTACGACGTAATTGATAAAATCTGTAAAGACCAACCCGCGCCTGCCCATGCCCAGCAACAAGAACAAGACGGATAACTTCCGATGACCCGCGATGAGTTCAATGCGTTTTGCAAATCCCTGCCCCACACCAGCCATGTGGTGCAGTGGGGGGGTGCGGATGTGTGGAAGGTTGGCGGCACGGTGGATGGTAAAACCGTCACCAAGGTGTTTGCCATTGCCGGCTGGACCAAGACCGATACGCTTGGCATCACCTTTAAAACATCAGAAATCGGTTACGAGGTCTTAAAAGATCAACCCGGCCTGCGCCCCGCACCCTATCTGGCATCGCGGGGGATGAAATGGATTCAGCATTTTGACGAGCCGGGGCTTGATGATGATGACCTTAAAAGTCACATCGAAAGTTCGCACCGCATTGTTTCCAAAGGGCTAAGCAAGAAAATGCAGCGCGAACTTAATCTTCACCAAAAATGAATAATCAGGCCGATTATATCGGTTTACAGACGCCAAAGGTCGATATCGGCCGGCACCGCATCACGCGGCAAAACCGCACGCACATCCGCAACAAAACCCTTGCCATCTTTTAGCAAGCTTTGCACCAGCGGCCAGCCCTTGGTGACGTATTCCTTGTGCGATACTGCCAGCACCAGCGCATCGGCTGGTTTCAGGTCATCGTCACCATGAAGTTTAAGACCGTCAAACTCATGCGCGACTTCGTCTGTATCCGCATGCAGGTCATGCACCTGAACCGTGATCCCGGCTTCTTCAAGCGAACGGATGATATCAATCACACGCGTATTGCGGATATCAGGCACGTCTTCCTTAAAGGTCAGGCCAAGAACCGTCACGGTCGGGTTTTTGGTGGCCCCTTCGCGCAGCAAAGCACGGATGACTTTATTGGCGACAACTTCGCCCATGCCATCATTCACCCGACGCCCGGCCAAAACCACCTGCGGGTAATAGCCAAGTTCTTCTGATTTGTGGGTCAGGTAATAGGGATCAACCCCAATGCAATGCCCGCCAACAAGACCCGGCGTGAATTTCAGGAAGTTCCATTTCGTCCCCGCCGCTTCAAGCACATCGCGGGTATCAATGCCGGCCCGGTCAAAGATCAGCGACAATTCATTCATCAGCGCAATGTTCAAATCACGCTGGGTATTTTCAATCACCTTGGCGGCCTCGGCGGCCTTAATGGTTGGCGCCTTGTGAATGCCGGCTGTGACAACGCTGCCATAAACATCGGCCACGATATCAAGGGTCGCCTTATCCTGGCCCGACACCACCTTGGTGATGGTAGTGAAACGGTGTTCGCGGTCGCCCGGATTAATGCGTTCGGGCGAATAACCAACCGTAAAATCAGTCCCGGCTTTCAAGCCAGAAAGTTCTTCAAGGATCGGTACGCATTCTTCTTCGGTGGCACCGGGATAGACCGTGCTTTCATAAACAACGATGTCGCCCTTTTTCAAAATGGCGCCAACGGTTTTCGATGCCGAGCGAAGTGGGGAAAGATCCGGACGGTTGGAACTGTCAATCGGGGTTGGAACGGTGACGATATGGAAATCGGCCTTGGCCAAATCCTTGGGATCGTCACTGAGCAAGAGGTCAGCCGCCGCCAGTTCATGATCATCAACTTCGCCGGTTGCATCATGACCGGCTTTAAGCTGCGCAATGCGCGCGGTATTAATGTCAAAGGCAACGGTCCGCCCAATCGAGGTTCCAAAAGCCACCGCGACCGGCAACCCAACATACCCCAAACCAATAACAGAAATCTTGCGTCCGTGGCTCATTGCTCAACCCTTGAAATAAAGTTCATGCCAGACTTCTAGCCAGACCACCGGTAATCGTCAATAAAAGAGGATTACGCAACGGCGTCGGACAAACAAAAAATATGTGCTAGGTTAAACGCCGTTTAGAATCAGCCGGTTATTCATGCTTTCATTTCTGCCCCGTTTTCATCATCTGATTTTCTTGGCTGTTTTGGCCTTGGGCACAGCCCTGATCGCCGCGACCAGCACCAATCAAGCCCGCGCGGATCAGGCGTCGGACCGCTCTGAGCTATCAAAGGCATCAGAGGCGCTTGATACATCAGAGGCACCGGTTACATCAGGGACAACCACCCCATCCAAACCCACCATCAAAATCGTGCTGCCCTATATCCCGCTGATGGCCGAAAGCCCCGATCGCGGCATTTTCATCGACTTGTATCAGGAACTCGCCACGCGCATTGACCGGGACATTGTGATTGATGTCGTCCCGCCGCGCCGTGCTGCGCAGGCCTTTGCCGATGGGGACTATGACGCGTTTGGCACTTTCCCGTCGCTCAGCGCGCTTCCGGTTTCCATCACATCCGCACCGTTTTACGTGCGGGAAAACCTGATTTTCTATAATCGCGACCAGTTTGAAGGCCGTATCATTCAAGGCCTAAGTGATCTGGCCGGGCATCAAGTTGGTCTTTCGCCCTATCCCTATCCGCCTGCGATCACCCAAATGAAGGGTGTCCATTTTGAACGTGTGCCAAGCGATCAGTCGCTGTTAAATATGCTGGGCACCAAACGGCTTGATGCCGCGATTATTGAGCGTTTTTCGGGCTTTTATTTGCGCGATCAACTGGGCCTTACCGACGCGATTGATGTCGCCGAGGATGCGGCCACCACCGAAAATATATTCGCCCTGTTTCAGGCGGACCGCGCCGGGATTGAAAACCAAAAGGTCTTTAATCTCGCGATCTATGACATGCTGTGCGACGGCACATTGGCCGATATTTTTGGCCGGCGTGATGTGTTGCCCGATACCGACCTTGTCGAACGCGATATCCCGGCGGAAAACCTGCGCAAAGGTTGCGTCCCAGAAGGCAGCAGCAAAACCCGATAAAACAAAAAAACAGGGCGCGTCATGATAACGCGCCCTGCCTGATTGTGTCCGTGGGATAAAGGGCTTAGCCCTTCACCACGATATTAAGCAATTTCGGGGTCGGCTTGGCGATGTAAATCACCTTGACGATTTCCTTGCCCTCAAGATGGCGGGCAATGTTTTCATCCGATTTTGCCAGCGCCTCAACCGTTGCCTGATCCGCGCCAGCGGCGACCATCACCGATGCACGCTTTTTGCCATTGATCTGAACCGGCACTTCGAATTCATCATCCTTGGCTTTTTCGGCATCAAATTCCGGCCAATCGAACTTAATCACCGATTTCTTGGCCCCGAATTCATCCGCAGCCATGCGGCTCATGAGCTCTTCACCCAGATGCGGTGCAAACGGTGCAACCATCAAAGCCAACGCCTTGGCATGATCGTCATGCACGGCGTTTTGTTTGGTCAGGGCATTGGTCAGTTCGATCAAGGCGGCAATCGCGGTGTTATGGCGAAGCTCGGCCACGTCCTTGGTCACCTTGGCGATGGTTTTATGCAAAAGCGTTTCGATTTTGCCATCCACCGCATCGGTGCGTTCCATCTGGGTGGTTACTTTCCAGACGTTGGACAGGAACCGCATCATGCCGATAATCGCATCGGACTGCCACGGTTTGGAGCTATCAAGCGGCCCCATATACATTTCATAGGTCCGGAAGGTATCGATCGTGTATTGATCGCAGATTTCTTCGGGCGGAATGCCGTTTTTATAGCGCTTGCCCATCTTGCCCGGAACGGTAATCAGGGCTTCGTTGGTTTTGGCGTTAAACGGCTGCTTTTTGCCATCGACATCGCGCATTTCAACGTCGTGAATATCAACGTAAACACCACGCGTATCGGTATAGGCATCGGCGGTAATCATGCCCTGATTAAACAGCTTCTGGAACGGTTCAGGCGTTCCCACATGGCCAAGGTCAAACAGGACCTTATGCCAGAAACGCGAATAAAGCAGGTGAAGCACTGCGTGTTCCGCACCGCCAACATAAAGATCAACCGCACCCGGTTTCGGATTGCCCTGATCATCGGTGGTATTCGCCCAATAAGCAGCGGCTTCATCAGATGCAAAGGCCTGATCGTTATTGGCATCGAAATACCGCAGGTAATACCAGCACGACCCGGCCCAGTTTGGCATCGAGTTGGCGTCGCGTTTAAACGCGCGCACTTCATAATCCTTGCCATCATGGGCATAGGTGGTGCCCACGGCTGCATCAACCGGCAGAACCGATCCATCGGAAAGCACAATCCCGGTGACTTCCATCCATTCCTTGGCCCGGGCAAGGGGCGGTTCTGGTTCGGAATTCGGGTCTTCGTTTGATTGCGGTTTGAAATCGGTCATTTCCGGCAAGACAACCGGCAAGGCGGCCTCGGCCACGCCGTGCACCTGACCGGTTTCCTGATCGAACAGAACCGGGAACGGTTCGCCCCAGTAACGCTGACGCGAGAACAGCCAATCGCGCAATTTATACTGCACACGGCCCCGGCCAATGTTTTTGGCTTCCATCCATTCAATGATAGCGGCCTTGGCATCGGCGGTCGAAAGACCGTTCAAAGATACCTCGTCATTGGCGGAATTCATTGTATCGCCGGTATCGGTCTGGGCGACCTTAAAGCTGCCCGGTGTCGTTTCATAAAGCGACAACAACGCCGCATCTTCAAGATCATCCGATCCCGCCGGGGCATTGGCGCGCAACCACGCATCGGTTGGGCAGGTGGTTGCCTTGATTGGCAGATCAAATTTCTGGGCAAATTCAAAGTCGCGCTGATCGCCAGCCGGAACCGCCATGATCGCGCCGGTGCCATAGCCCATCAAAACGTAATCGGCAATCCAGACCGGAACGTCTTCGCCGGTTACCGGATTGGTGGCATAGGCACCGGTAAACACACCGGTTTTTTCGCGGTTGGCTTCGTCCTTGGAGGATACCGGACCGGCCAGTTTGACTTGTTCACGGTATGCAGCGACCGCATCGGCGGCGTCCGCCGTTGTCAAATGATCCACCAGCGGATGTTCCGGGGCCAAGACCATATAGGTCGCGCCAAAAATGGTATCCGGGCGAGTGGTATAGACCGCGATTTTGTCTTCGATGCCATCGGTGCGGGTGACCGGGAAGTTAACGCGTGCGCCAACCGAACGGCCAATCCAGCCCTTTTGCATTTCAACAACGCCGTTGGGCCAATCAAGTCCTTCAAGGTCGGCAACCAGACGGTCGGCATAATCGGTAATGCGCAACATCCACTGTTTGAGCGGGCGTTTATAAACCGGGTAATCACCGCGTTCGGATTTGCCTTCGTTGGTGACTTCTTCGTTCGACAAAACCGTGCCCAGCATCGGGCACCAGTTGACCGGCACTTCATCGACATAGGCCAAACGCCCACGATCAATCGCGCGATCAATTTCCTTGCCTTGGGCTTTGGTTCCTTCGCCAATCACGGATTTTGACTGCGGCACACCATCTTCATCAAGCAACCATTCACCACTTTCCAAAAGCGGGCGCAGCTCGGCAATTGGGCGGGCACGGCCGACAATGGTCTGGCCTTGCGGGCCTTTCCATTCCATCGCCGGGTCATAGAAGCTGTTAAACAGCTGCAGGAAGATCCACTGCGTCCATTTGTAATAATCAACATCGGTCGAGGCAAAACGACGGTGCGGATCATGGCCAAGGCCGATCACCTGCAACTGGCGCAGCATGTTTTCGATGTTGGCTTCGGTGGTGATGCGTGGGTGCTGACCGGTTTGAATGGCGAACTGTTCGGCGGGCAGACCAAAGGCATCAAAGCCCATGGAATGGAGCACATTATAGCCGCGCATGCGCTCGAACCGTGCTTTCACGTCGGTCGCGATATAGCCCAGCGGATGGCCGATATGCAGGCCCACCCCGCTTGGATACGGGAACATATCAAGGATGACGCTTTTCTTTTTGGACGCGTCAAAATCGGCATCGCCGGGATTTGGCGTGCGATAGGTATCGTTTTCACGCCAATATTGCTGCCAACGCTTTTCGAATTCCCGCGCACTTTCCTGATAGTTCGCCACGCTCAATCAACTCCTGCCTATCGGGGCCCGTTTGTTGGCCTGGGGCGCGAACATCAAAGCGCGCCTGCCATGCCAAATTGGGTTACATATAATACTGAACCTGTGTTCATAAGCGGGCTTTGGCCGCTGTGCAACATCAGATCACATGAAACAGGCGCAAATACGCACGTTTTTCCGACCCGACCCCATACAATATCGCCCAGCCCACGCAGGCGGGCATCTTTGGTTGGGAAACATGCCGCGTTAAGTTTCCCGCCTGCGTAGGAAGGGCGATTTTTAACGCATCTTTGGTCGCCACTCCATCCCGATACACATGCCAACCTCTACCGCAAACGCAGGGCGGCTTTGCGTGGTGAACACCGGTAAATTTGGTGCCAGCACTGGATTTTTACGCCCATCCATGCCATATTAGAGGTTGTTATTTGCCAACCAGTTGATTGCGCACATGTTTGTGGCGCGCGATTGGGTGGATGGCGCTTAACACCGCACGAATACCGCACGTGCCATGTACAGGCACAGATTTTAAAGTTTCCGTCCAGGGAGGACGACTATGGATATTACCATTGGTGGCCTGACGTCCCAGCAACCCGGCCAACAACTTGGTCAACAGTCCGGCATCGGGTCAAGCACGGCCCTTCGTTCGGCTGCAAGCTATTTGCCGAGCCAAAATGGCACGGATGCCAACAGCGCATCGGCCTTTGCGGCGGCGACGTCCATTTCCCTGTCTTCCCAATCGACCAACATGTTGTCGGCCGATAAAATCGTCTCGGCGATTAACGAAAGCCTGTCTTCGACCGGCATTTCCATTCAGGGCGTTGATCCAAGCGATTACACCCCCGAAGCCGTGGCCGATCGTATTCTGGCCCGTGTTGGCGATTTGATTGCATCCAATGCAAGTTCAGAAGCCGAAGCACGCGACATTTTCGACAAAGCCAGCGAAGGCATTCAGCGCGGTCTTGATGATGCGCGCGAATTCCTCGAAGGGCTCGGTGCGCTGAACGAGGAAATCAACGGCAACATTTCCGAGACGGAAAACCGCCTGAATGAAGGCCTGCAAAGCATGGAGCAGCGCCTGACCGAGCTGTTTAACAGCAGCGCGTCAGAAGAAGCTGCCGAGGCGGCAACGCCGGAACGTGATGAGCAGGTTCTCCAGTCGCAGGTCACCCAGACCGCACAGGCCAGCCAAGCCTATGCCGAGTCCGGCACCAGTGCCCAGCGCAATGCGCCACGGTACGGGACGAACGGGTAGTACTCACGCTCAGAGCACATATCCTTCCTTTGTTTTTGAAAGAAGTCCGGTGGAAAAATCCACCGGGCTTTTTTTCTGCTCAATAAAATTCAAATCGCGAGATGAATTTGTAAATCCAACTTATTCTGCTGCGTTTTGAGCATCGCCTTCTTCATCGTTCCGCTGCGATGAAAAAAGCGGATCGGTTGGCGGGGGCAGCTTGTGAAAACGCAAATATCGCAATCTTTGTGCTGATGACTGCCGTGTCAAAGCCTACTTAAAGCCCCATCCCCGATACATCATCTTTATCCCGGATTTTGAAAATCTTTTGCCCGGCATCCTGAATCCGGTTAAAGGCGTCTTCGGCCATAAAGCCCGACACGAAGGCCATGAAGGTCACAAGATACGGGCTAATATCGACTTGACCGCTGCTATTGGGACCGCCTTGGTACAGCATCAGCATACCGGCTTCTGCGAACAGGAAGATCGCAATTGCGGCCGCGACACCTTCACCTGTCATCATCAGCAACCGGGCCGAGGCCATGAGGCCTTTTCGAGGCTTGTAAGGTGCGTTGGGTCGTGCTTTGGCGGGATCGGGGGCGACGTCCTGCTGTGCGGGTGTTGCCTGATCTGCGGTGTGTATGGGCTCCGTGGTCTCGGCCGGATCGGGGATTGGAGCTTTGCGCTTTGACGCATCGCCAAAATTGCGGCGGGTGAACGCGACCACAGCCCCCAGCCCTCCGGCGGCAACCGTGACCAGAAGCGTCAGCATGATGGTGGGCAATTGCACCAGATGGGCCCAAAACGCGCCAATCGGGTTTTGAAACAGGGCGACAAGGGCGGAAAGATCGATCTTCTTTTGGGCCTCCCCACGCGCCAGTTCATCGGCAATATCGTCGAGGCGGGCCTGCATATTGGCCAAAATCTTGTCGACCTGTGCTTGCTCCGCCCGGATGTTGGTCCATTCGATCCGGGCGCGGATGTTTTTATCGTCAAAGGACAGAAGCATTTGGCCAAGCGTGTCGGCCCTGTTGTGTACCTGTTGTTCAAAATCGGTCACAACCGTTGTGCCGATATCGTCATCCGCCCCGGTAAAGGCGAGATTTATTAACGCCCCGCGAAGGGCCGCCACACTGCGCGCACCATCCTCGGCAAGCAACCCATAGGCCGCATCAGGATCATCGCGCTGTTTATCGCCAGTTGCCTGAAAGGTCGATATGTCCTGTTGAGGCTGAAACTGCGCGATAAAATCATCTGCCGCCGTCATGCCGTGCTGATAGGCGGTGACAAAATCGGGCGCAAACAGGGATTGGTTTTGGGTGATGGTTGTGCGCAATTTTGACGCGGCATCATAGGCCTGCAACCAGGCCAGCATCACCTCGTTGCGAAGGGTTAATACATCGCGGAATTTCTCCAGCGCGTCCATATTGGTTTTGCGGATACCGGCCCGCAATTGCGTGACTTCGTCGCGAAGCTCCGCCTCATGGAAGCTTTGATGAATGGTCCGTTCTAGCTCGCCTGGCGAAGATGCGCCAATTACGCGGCTGAGCATGTCGCGCTGAATGTCGGCGGTAAATCCGGCAAACAAAGTGGCAACGAACCCGACATAGAGCACGCAGGCACACGCCATCAGAACCCCGGCACTGGCAAGGCGTGCGATTGCGGTTTTGACTTCTTTTTGAATGGGCATGGCGCCTTTCACCTCGCAAAGGATGCGGTTATTGACGCCCGACAACAGCGCGTGTGAGCAACGCATTTGCGCAACTTACGCTAGCACCGCATAAAAGCATCCCATGCGCGCAACACATTGACCTAAATCGGCCTTTCATTCGCCATATCTTTCCCCCTATTGTCAGAGAAAGATTTTTTCACACGACATTTCGGGTGACGTTCGGATGAACCAGATCAATCAAGACCAGACGACATGGCACAACCTTTCCGCCGACTGGATTAATTGGGCGGATCGGCTGGCCCCGGCGGCCGAGAAAATCAATCGTCATATGATTAAGGCCGCCGACCTTCAGGCGCTGGCATCTGCGCGCGGGGATGCGCCGATTGCGGTTCTTGATCTGGCATCTGGGGTGGGTGAGCCGGCCTTTTCGTTTGCCCGGGCATTGTCGGGGGAGCGCGATGTTAGCGCTAACACCCCCGGAATTGCAGGCCATGTGACCGCGTCCGACATTGTGCCCGACATGTGTGCAGGCTTGGCCGCGCGGGCCGAGGAAGAAGGTATTAGCAACCTTTCGGTGATCCCGGCGGATATGCAGGACCTGCCGTTTTCCGATGGGTCCTTTGATGCGGTATCGTGCCGGTTTGGGGTGATGTTTTGTCATGATCCGGATTTGGCATTGCGCGAAAGTCACCGGGTGCTGCGCGGGGACGGCCGGGCAGTATTTATGGTCTGGGCGCCGTTGATTGATAATCCGGTGTTTGCCGCCATGGATGCGGTTTTGGGCAATATCCTGGGTATCGGGTTTGAAAAGGCCGGGCTTGATCCGTTTTCCTTTGGCGATATTGAAAAGGCACGCCAGCGCATGAGTGCGGCTGGATTTAAAGACGTTTGGGCAAAAACCCACAGTCCGGCGGGGCGCATTCCGGCCAATGCGGCATTCTGGAAGCCGCAAATGGATATGCTGTTTGGCAATATCTTGCGCGAAGCATCCGATATGGAAATGGGCGCGATCAATGCCGCGATGTTTGAGGTCCTGACCCCCTATATCGAGGATGATTATTTTCAGGTGCCGATTTGCTTCCATGTGCTCAGCGGCACGCGGTAGGTATCGCTTAAGGCTTAAAGGCCAAAGCCCTGAGCCTAGAACGCAAAGACCAGAACGCAAAACGCCCCCACCGATTGGCAGGGGCGTTTTTTGGTGTCTGACGTGAACCGGGTCAACCCGCGGAAGCCGACCCGGACCCTTTTCACCTCAGACCAAGGAAGGTTGGTCTGATCGGGTCACATCAGGTGACGTCGATCAGGATTTTCAGGTGTGCGCCCGCCGGATCACACAGCGCGTCGAAGCCCTCGGTCACCGCATCATCAAGTTTGATGTTTTTGGTCACGACCTTTTTGGCCGGGATGGCGCCGGTTGCGATCAGATCCATGACACGCGGCCACAGATAGGTCGGATAGCACCACGATCCGCGAATATCGATATTCTTGAACGTGACATCAAACCAGTTGACCTTACCCTCGCCCGGATGGACGCCAACCTGCACGACAACGCCGTCTTTGCGGACCGCATCGACACAGGATTGCAGGGCTTTTTCATTGCCGACACATTCCATGGCAACATCACAGCCGACATTGCCGAGCGTTTTGCTGCGGATCACATCGCCAACATTATCGCGCGACGGGTTAAGCGTAATGACCTCTGGCAGGATTTCCTTGGCCAGTTCAAGACGGGTGTCATTAAGATCAGACACAAACAGCTGCGTCGCGCCAAAGGCCTTGGCCGACAGCAAGGTCAAAATCCCGATCGGACCCGCGCCCGAGACAAACACCGACTGCCCACCGGTCACGCCACCGCGATCACAGGCATAGACACAGACAGCCGTTGGTTCGACCAAGGCGGCTTCTTGATCGGTCAGGGCTTCTGGGACCTTGAACACGTTATAGTCATTGACCACAGCCGCCTCGGACATGCCGCCCGACATCCAGCTGAGCCCGACCAAGGCCAGTTCGGTATTAAGGTGGAAAAGCCCCCGGTCCGAGAAATATTCCCCTTCGCGCGCCATCACCAGCGGCTGTACCGAGACACGGTCGCCGACTTTGACATTTGTGACCCCCTCGCCGACTTCTTCGATCACGCCACCAAATTCATGGCCAAGAACCTGTGGGATTTTGGCACCGGAATAGACGTGGCTTTCGCCCTCGGCGGGGATGAAAATCGGCCCATGCAGATATTCATGCAGGTCGGTGCCGCAAATCCCGACATAGCGGTTGCGAATCTTGACCTGTCCACGGCCCGGTTTTGGCTCATCGATCGTATCAATGCGCAGATCTTTTGCGGCGTGGAAACGAAGTGCTTTCATAAGGACCTCCTTGGGACTTCTAAATGATTTCATCATGTTAAAACCATTTTGACGGTCGCGCGCTGATTCACATCAACAAAATGACCGAAGTTCATTTTTACTTCCGCGTCCCGTCAGAACGCCAAAAACGACGTTTTGCCTTGCGTTTTAGAACGCATCATGGCAAACCGCGCAGCCTTGAAGCGATGTTCGCTTCCCTGTCGTAGCACCAGGTTAAAAACACGAAAGACATAAACACATGAAGACGATTGTCGTCTGCTCTGGCGGATTGGATTCCGTCACGCTGGCCTATAAGGTCGCGTCTGAGCATAGCCTGCATTCCCTGATTTCGTTCGATTATGGCCAACGCCATAAAAAGGAACTTGATTACGCCGCGCGTACGGCACGCGATCTTGGCGTAAAGCACCATATTGTCGATCTGACATCTGTTGGCGCACTTTTGGGCGGATCATCGCTGACCAGTGATGACATTGCCGTGCCCGATGGCCATTACGCCGAAGAAACCATGCGCATTACCGTGGTGCCAAACCGCAATGCGATCATGCTTGCGGTTGCCTTTGGCGCGGCTGCGGCGGCTGGTGCCGATGCGGTCGCCACCGCAGTACATGGTGGGGATCACTTTATTTATCCCGATTGCCGCCCGGATTTCATCAACGCGTTTAGCACGATGCAAAACCATGCCCTTGAGGGGGTCAAGGATGTGTCGCTTTATACGCCGTTTGTGAACGTGTCCAAGGCTGACATCGCCCTTGAAGCCGGGCGTCTTGGCGTGCCCGTCGATTTGACTTGGTCATGTTACAAGGGCCATGACACCCATTGTGGCCGGTGTGGCACCTGTGTTGAGCGCCGCGAAGCGCTTGAACTGGCCTGCGTCAAAGACCCGACGGTGTACGAAGATCGCGATTACTGGAAACAGGCCCATGCGGCGCATGTCGCCCAAAAGCTTGCCAGTCAAAACGCGCCGGATAATGCGACGGGATAACGCCGCTAAGTAATCCTCATACCATTTAATTGCCGTCCTTTGGCCCCGCCGATGCGGGGTTGATGATGGATGCAATGCGGGCGTCCTTTTGCCTTTTTGCCTTTTGCATCCCGCCGTTTGCCGCGCGCGATTTGCGCCGCTGGGGATGAGGCTGGGACAAGGCTTTGGCTTTGGCTGGGACCGCGCGCAGCAAACACCGAAAGATACCTGATGTTTACCATCACCAAACAATTCGCCTTTTCCGCCAGCCATCAATTGGCCGGGCTTGATGCCGATCACCCCTGTTCGCGCCTGCATGGCCATAACTATATCGTCGAGGTCGAACTTAAGGGCGACCGCCTTGATGCGCGCGGCTTTGTGCGTGATTACCGCGAGCTTGGCCCGCTTAAGCGCCTGATTGATGATGAATTTGATCATCGGCACTTAAATGATGTCCTGGCCCATGATCATCCGACCGCAGAAAACTTGGCGCTTTATTTCTATGAATGGGCCCATGACCGTTGGCCGGAAGTTTCCGCCGTTCGGGTATCGGAAACGCCAAAAACCTGGGCGGAATATCGCCCATGAATGTCCATGACCCACACCTTGCCAAGGATTTAACCGGGCGCGACAGCACCGGAAAAATCCGCATATCAGAAATTTTCGGCCCGACCGTGCAGGGCGAAGGTGCCCTTATTGGCATGCCGACCGTGTTTGTGCGCACGGGCGGCTGTGATTTTCGCTGTTCGTGGTGTGACACACTCTATGCGGTTGATCCGGCCTTTCGCGCCGATTGGAAACCCATAACTGCGAATGCGGTGCTGAATGCGGTCAAAAAACTGACCGGCGGCGCACCGATCCTGATCACGCTGTCGGGCGGCAATCCTGCGATCCAGCCGCTGGGGCCGCTGATCACGCAAGGTCAAAAAGAAGGGTTCAGCTTTGCCATCGAAACCCAAGGCAGCATCGCCAAGGATTGGTTTGCCGATCTGAATTACCTGACCATCAGCCCCAAGCCGCCAAGTTCATCAACCCGTTTTGATGCCGATGCGCTGGCCGCCTGCATTGATGCGGCCAATGCCGGCAACGGTAGTGGTAGTGGCAGTCTAAGCGGCCCGGCCATCACGTTGAAATTCCCGGTGCGCGATGAAGCCGACCTTCTGTTTGCGGATCACGTGCGTAAGCTTCATACCGGCATTCCGGTTTGCCTGCAGCCGGTCAACACAACCCCGGCCGAACCGCACCCGGACGGGCAAGACGGTGTTGATTTGGAGGGATTGACCGCGCGCTATCGCTGGTTGGTCGATGAAGTTGCCAAACGCCAATGGTTTGATGTGCGCGTTTTGCCGCAATGGCATGTGCATGTTTGGGGCAATCTGCGCGGGGTTTAACCCGACTTTGATGGCCCCTGCGCACCACGTATCGCTGCTAACTGCGTGAAACCAAAATATATTTTTAGGCAAATAGCTGATCCTTATCAGCCACATCGCGGGTTTTGCGGCGATACAGGCGATGCGTGTGGATTGCGAAAGGCGATAAACCTCTACATGTCCTATGAAGCGGCGCATTGTGCGCTGCTTTATGCAAAGGACATATCATGTCATTTCGCGATTTCTCTAAAACCCATCCTGACACAGACAAAGACAGCGCAACCGCAGCCACCGACGCCAAAAAAGGCGACAGTCCGGCATCTGCACCAAATAAAGCGGCAGAAAAAGCGCAGGGGCCTGCACCTGCTGGCGATAAAGCGGCCAACGCTTAACGCGGGCTAAGCTTCCCGCGCCGGGCTTCTGGTGGGTCGGGCTGTTTTGAGTGAAGCCAGATTAAAGCCAGACTGAAATTGGCGCGCACCAGCAGCACGTTGCCCCGCGCGAAAGAAACGCCCCGACGCAGGTTGGGGCTTTTCCCTTTTTTCCGGATTTTGCTGTTCTTAATCGTTTGGCGTTGCCCAGGCATCGCCCAGACACTGCCCAGACATTGATGGGGTTTGATCATGTCCATTTCGCGCACAACCCACACCACCGTAACCTTTGCCCATCCGTTTCGCCTGCCCGGTTATGAAACCGATTTTCCCGCGGGCACCTATGGGATCGATACGACCGAGGACCTGATAGAGGGGCTGTCATTCATGGCCTATCAGCGGGTTTCAACCGACCTTCATTACCGCACCGAAAAGGGTGTGCCGTTTGTCGAAAAGATCTTTAGCATCGCGCCAAGTGCGCTTGATGCCGTGCTGGCAAAAGACAAAGATAAAGACACAAAACAAAAAAGCGCCGCGCAAATAAGCGACGGCGCGTGAGCGCCTATTAAGCGCCAAGGTTTTGCCAAACCAAATGCCATCGACCCAACGGATTTGGCGGATGGCATTTGGGATATGGCATAAAGCATAAGGCATAAAGCGATACTGCGATGGACGCGCCTTATGCGTCGGCAAACCGCGCGGCGGCAACATTTCGGGCCGCCAAAGAGTCAAATTTAAGCTGCTCGATAATGCCGACGATCATGGCGAGTTCTTGCTCAAGCAGGGGCATTTTATCAAGGTCATAGGCAGAGACCTCGATATCGCCGACATTGAGCAAATCGCCAAAATACGACAGCATGAACAGCGCCTTGTCATCCCGGAATTCGCAGCGGATGCCCGACCCCTTGGCACGTGCCCGGAACAGGTCATCAAGACCGATGATCCGTTCCATCAAGGCCGGTGACAACAGATACCGGGCATAATGCGGGTCATCACCAAAGACCTCGTAGCGATCTTCGAATACCGGGTTTTCCAGCGGAATGCGCGACTTGGAAGACAGGCCCGATAAAAAGTTGCCCAACTTCCCGTGATCGGTATCGACCACGGTATGGCCGGTAAACAGGAACGGCATGGTGATAATCAGCGCCCCACCCTGATGCAGGGTGATGTTGCCTTTGTTATTGCTGCGGCGACGCAGGAGCTTAAGCTCGCAAAACTCAAACTTAACGCCGTCAACTTCGCCCTGGATGTGATCTTCGCTGCTTTTGCTGGAATAGGATGGGACAATGTCGAACCCCTTAACGGCGTCGACGTCTATGCATCCCTTACTTTGGTAATCATAATCGCCAAACGCCCCCACCAAGATCGGGATCAGTTTTTGCTTATAGTGGCGCTTGTACTGGATTTCCGGATAGAAAATCCATGCGGCCCACGCACCGAGCACAAACAGGGTGATAAAGGTCGGCTCCCCTTCGATCAGCATGGTGACGTCAAAGGCAAGCGTCGGCCCATACAGCAACCAGCCAATCAGGAAAAACCACTTTTTGCGCTGCTTTTTGCTGTCGAGCTTTTCCAGCCGGAACTGTTCAAGCGGTTCGAGCATCGGCATCAGGTCTTGTTCGATTTTTTCCCGTGCGACGTCGGACAAGGGCGCGCTTGCCTCAGGCTTGCGATACGCCGTGCCGTTGCCAAGCTGCTTGACCGCTTCCTTGGCCTGATAAAACGTATTTAGGAAACTCATGGTTTTAGATAATCGTCAGCGTTAACAGGTGCGCGGTCGGCTTCGGAGACTTCGAAGAACGGCAAGGGTTTTAGCCCCATCATCGCGGCAATCGCCGATCCCGGGAAGATTTGGATCGCATCCTTAAAGCGACGTGCCGCCGCATTGTAGCTGCGTCGTGCAGCCGAGATATGCTCTTCCACGTCGGCATAGGCGCGCTGTGCTTCGAGCATGTTGGAATGCGATTTCAGATCAGGATAGTTTTCAACAGCGACCATCAGACCAGAAAGCTTGCCTTCAAGGGCGGCTTCCATTTCAAAGCGTTTCTGCGTCGCATCGCGACCAGGTTGCTCAGCCGCCTTGAGGACTTCTGTGCGCAGCTCGGTAATTTCAGTGAGCAGCGTTTTTTCGTGCTCCATAAACCGGGCGGCGATTTTCAGGATATTGGGAATAAGGTCCGTACGCTTTTTAAGCTGAACGTCGATGCCTGAAAGGGCCTCCTCCGCCGCGTTGCGCCGGGTGACAATCGATGCATACCAAAAATAAAGCAGCACCAAGACCGCAACGACAGCCGAAATAATCCAAGTCATGAGGACGTTCCTTATTATACAGGGCAGCAGAGCGTATGGGGTAAACCAAACGAAATCAAACAATTAGAAATACACGTGCATCGTGCACGGTCCTGCACCACGCACGCCTAACGCGATTGAGTTTGGTATTTGAGGTTTTTGTTCAATTTGTGGCCGCACGGCGCAAAAATCGGATTAACTGCTTGTTTCCGAACGCATTTCCCCGGAACGGCGCGCGCGCAGCGCACTTGGGGTTTCACCGGTCATTTTCTTGAACGCCAGATTAAAGGTCGATTTGGAATTGAACCCGACGCTGAGCGCGATATCGAGAATGGTGCGATCGGGTTCAAGCAATAACACCGTGCGGGCTTCTTCGACCCGTGCCCGATTGACGAAATCAAAGAAGTTCTGCCCCATATGCTGATTAAGCACATAGGAAAGCTGGTTGGGCGACACACCGACCGCACGGGCCAGCTTTGGCATCGAGACCAACGGATCGCGCAAAATGTCGCCGCGGCGCTGCAAATCATCAAGTTTGGCCATCACACGTGCAACACCGTCATCATCAAGTAACGGACGCACGGCTGAGCTGTCATTAATGTCATTCGGACCATTCGGCGCCGTATTCGCCGCCAAAGGCGCCCCATCAAGATGATCTTGGGTATCGCGCGGTACGCGGGCAGCACCGGCAACGGACGCATGCATGTCGCGATCTGAAGCATTCTGCAGGGATGAGAGAACGGTTAACGTTGTCGCCTTTGCCTCAACCGGGGTGCCGTGAGAGGCAAAAGAATCAAGGGCGATGAATTCATCGGCCTCAAAATTGGAGGGCCAGTCGGGCATGACGAACAGAACCGGGCGGGTCGCGGTTTCATAGCTCATGGCGAACAGGACCAAGGTAAAGGCGATTTCAGTGCCAAACATTTCGGTGCTGCTGGCGACGTAAATTTCGACAATCCGCCCAACCGCAACAATCACGAAAACAAGCGTCAGGCCACCAAGAATGATCCCCAGCCAGCGCTGCATGCTTTTTCGATCCGCGCCAAGCTGTTCTTGGGTTTGCCGAAAATACCGGCAGGACACATGCCAAAGCAGCACGAAATAAACCGTAATCTGAACGAAAATACCGCCCCAGCACAGGGCATCCACCGCACCACGCAAGGAAAGACCATCCGATAATCCATCACCTGTCCGCCCCCCAAACGCCGTTGCCCACGCCATCAGGTTAAGAACAATCAATGGCAGAATAAAATGCGCCCACGGGCGGCGGACCGGATTGCCCGATATTTCGCGGAAATAAAGATAAATGGCCGGTGCGATCACGAAATTGATCGGCCCAAAAAACAGATCAAGCAACGCTTCGCTGTCGCCCGACACAAAAGTATCTGCGACGTCTTCGATCAGGTTAAAGGCGATTGTGACGATAAACAGCATCATCCAGCGGTTCGCGCCAAAGGCCCGGTCCCCTTCTGAACGCAGCAGCAGACATAAAAACACCGCCTGCGCCAATCCAATGACTGCAAAAGCGACACTGACATACTGCGTCCAACCTGCCATCCGGGCGTGCTCCTGATTTTGGTATTTGCATCTGGGCGGGCAGTTTGCCCAACAATACAACTATATCGTTTCAATAGACACAGTCGGACGTAAAAGGCGTCCGGTTGTGCACAAACGGACGCAGGCCCCGACAGGATCCGTCAGGTTCACTTTCCATTGATGCCCCGGACTTTGCGGCGTTTTGACCCGACGATTTTAAGGAAGCCCGCCGCGTGAAGCCATCACAGATCGCCTGAGTGGAAATGTATGGCACAAGTTTCACCAACAATCTATTGACTATATCAATTCGATATATGACAATCCGATATATGACGAACTGATATAGTTTTCTGGCATTGCTGCAAGATCACACATCGTCAGTTCAGATAAGAATGAATAAGGACACGGACCAAAAAATGGATGTACGCACACTGTGCCTGGGCGCCTTGATGGGCGGGGACGCGACCGGATATGAAATCCGCAAGATGTTTGAAGATGGCACATTTAGTCATTTTCAGATCGCGTCGCTTGGCTCGATCTATCCGGCGTTGACCAAACTGACACAAGACGGGCTTGTGACATTTGTCGAGCAGGAACAGGAAAATCGCCCGGATAAGAAAATCTATTGCCTGACATCCGAAGGCCGTCGAAAATTCATCCGTACCCTTTTGCAAGTTCGCCCAGCAGAGGACCGATATCGTTCTGATATTCTGTTCACGCTGACTTTTGCCGAAGAATTACCGGTCGAGATGACCGAAGCGCTGATTGACGAGTTTGCCGCCCGTCATGAAGCAATGACCCAAATGATTGATCCGCATAACCCAGACAAACCCCACAGTGCCGCAAACCCGGGCCGCGATGAAGATGGCAACTTAAAACCGGGATGCCAATTCGTTGCCGGATTGGGGCAAGCCATGTGCGAGGCCAGCTTGAAATTCATCCGTGAAAACAAGCAAGGCCTGATTGATGATTTGAAGACGTTCAAGGCCAACAAGCCCTGAACCCCATTGGATCACACCGACCAACATGTAACGACGCGAAGATTTAACGACGTTGTAACCGGGTCCCGATCCAGCAAAGACGTGCCGATGCTTTACTTCGAAAATGTCAAAGACGGATTCCGCTACTGGAATAGTTGAGGGAATAAAAACATGAACGCGTCACGGCTTATTGCCATTTTTCTGGTCCTTGGGACCGTCATATGGATTGGGTCTGCCTATCTGACAGGCGGGGCAACCGATGAAATGGCCGCATCGCAAGCGGATGGTAACGGCACGGAAAAAGGTGCTGACGGGAGCGAACCCCATGCGGGTGTGCGCACCATTACCAGTACCGCAACAGATCATGTTGATTACCTGCGGGTTTCGGGACGGACAGAAGCGGTTGTTTCCGTTGAGATCCGTGCGCAAACCGAGGCCCGCGTTGTCGAACTTGGCGTTTCCAAAGGACAATCGGTCAAGGAAGGCGATCTGATCGTCAAACTGGCGGTCGATGACCGCATGGCGCAGGTGCAAAAGGCGCGTGCGCTTGTCGCGCAGCGCGAACTTGAAAGTAAGGCGGCCAAAAGCCTGGCTGAGAAAAACTATCGATCCAAAACCGGTGTTGCCGAAACACAGGCACAGCTTCAAGAAGCGCGTGCCGCCCTTAAAATCGCGCAAACCGAACTTGGCCATACCGAAATCCACGCCGCTTTTGACGGCGTTATTGAAGACCTTCCCGCTGATATCGGGGATTTAATGTCCATCGGCAATCCGGTGGCGACCCTGATTAAAACCGATCCAATGTTGGTGGTTGCCCATGTGCCAGAACATTCAATCCGCGCCATCGATGTCGGCCAACTTGCCCATGTCAGGCTGTATGACGGGTCGGAATATGACGGTATCGTGCGCTATACCGCACAGGTGGCCGATAGCAGCACGCGCACCTATAAGGTCGAAGTTGAAATTGATAATTCAGACCTGAGCATTCCTGATGGCATGACGGCCGAAATGGAAATCCCGATTGGCACCAAACGCGCCCATCATGTTTTGCCATCGGTCTTGACCCTTAACGACGAGGGCAAACTTGGCGTGCGGGTGATCAAGGATGACAACAAAGTTGACTTCCTGCCTGTCGATCTTCAGGGCGGCAACCGGGCACGCGTTTGGATTGGCGGCCTGCCCCAGCAGATTGAACTGATTGTTGTGGGTCATGACTGGGTCAAGGAAGGGGCAACGGTTGATGTTGTTCATCTAGAGACCGATGAAAATGGCCTGCCGATCCAGCCAAAGGCAGAAGAAGCTGATGTTGATGGCAAGAGCGATCAAGACAGCCCCACCGATGATCAAAGTGCGACCACCCTGTCGGAAAAAGTCGCGCGCTGATGCGTGGGCATGAGGAGCAATAACAATGTCCTTGATTGATCACGCACTGCACCGGTCACGCACGGTTATTCTGGTTCTGATCCTGTTGCTGGCGGCGGGTTGGGTTGGCTATAACGCCATCCCCAAAGAAGCCGACCCGGATGTGCAAATCCCGGTTCTGTATGTCACCATGCATCATGATGGTGTGTCGCCCGAAGATGCCGAACGTTTGTTGCTGCGTCCGATGGAACAGGAACTGCGCAGCATCGAAGGTGTGAAGGAAATGAGTTCCCAGTCCTATCAGGATGGGGCATCCGTCACGCTTGAATTCTTTTCCGATGTAAATATCGACGACGCCCTTGCCGATGTGCGCGAGCGGGTCGATATCGCCAAATCCGAATTACCAGCCGACACAGACGACCCCGAAGTCCACGAGGTGAACCTGTCGCTGTTTCCGGTTTTGGTGGTGACATTATCAGGCGATGTGCCGGAACGGGCGTTGTTGCGCATGGCGCGTGATTTAAAAGACGCCATCGAAGGGCTTCCGGCGGTTCTTGAAGCCAACCTGGCGGGCGACCGCGAAGAACTGGTTGAATTCATCCTTGATCCGATGGAGGTCGAGGCATACCGGTTAAACGGGGTTGATATCGTATCACTCGTGCGCAGTTCCAACACACTGGTTGCCGCTGGGGCGGTTGATACCGGTACGGGGCGGTTTAACATCAAGGTTCCCGGCCTGTTTGAATCGGTCGATGATATTCTTGATATGCCGCTTTTGGTGGATGGGGATTCGGTTATTCGGTTCCGCGACATTGGTGAAGTGCGCCGGACGTTCAAAGATGCCGAGAGCTTTGCCCGCCTGAACGGTCAACCGGCCATCGCGATTGAAGTTTCCAAGCGCGTTGGCGAAAACATCATCGAAGTGATCGACGCGATCAAGGCCACCACAGCCGAGGTACAGCAAGCATTTCCGCCCAACCTGACAGTCAGTTATTCGCAAGACAAATCGTCTGACATCCGCACCATGCTTAATGACCTGCAAAACAGCGTGATCCTTGCGATCCTGCTTGTGATGGTTGTGGTGATTTGGTCGCTTGGATGGCGGTCGGGTTTGTTGGTGGGGTTGGCGATCCCCGGTTCGTTTTTAACCGGTATCTTGGTCCTTTGGGGCCTTGGCATGACGGTCAATATCGTGGTGCTGTTTAGCTTGATCCTGTCGGTCGGCATGTTGGTCGACGGCGCGATTGTTGTGACCGAATATGCCGATCGCAAAATGATCGATGGCATGCATCGCAAACAGGCCTATCCGCTTGCGGCCAAGCGCATGGCGCTTCCGATTATTGCGTCGACCGCGACCACCTTGGCGGCCTTTTTGCCCTTGGCATTCTGGCCCGATATTGTCGGCGAATTTATGAAATTCTTGCCGATTACGGTTCTGTTTACCCTGACCGCGTCGCTTGTCATGGCGTTGATCTTTGTGCCCACGGTGGGTGCATGGTTTGGCAAGCCCGGTGCGATCACCAATGAAAGCCTTGAGGCCATTGGCGCTGATAACGCCGATGGACTTGATAAAGTCACCGGTGGGACCGGGTTTTATATCCGTATCCTTAAAGGGTCGCTTCGCTATTACTGGGCGGTGGTTCCAGCGGCATTCGTGATCCTTTTGGCGGTTTGGGTTTCGTTTGGTTTCTTTGGCAAGGGGGTTGAGTTTTTCCCAGCCGTTGAGCCGGAAGTCGCCGTGGTTCAGGTGCGTGCGCGCGGCAACTTGTCCTATTACGAGCAAGATGCGCTTTTGCAAGAAGTCGAAGACCGCATTTTGGCCCTTGATACCCATCACGAAGGCCAGAACTGGTTTGATACGGTCTATGCCCGGTCGGGCAATGGTGCGGGTGGGAATGAAGCCCCCGAAGACGTCATTGGTGTGGTTCAACTTGAATATGCCGATTGGCAATCACGCCCCAAAGCCACGGAAATCGAAAAGCGTATTTTGGCCGATACCGCGGATTTGGCCGGTATTCAGGTTGAAGTGCGCGCCCAAGAAGCCGGTCCGCCGCAAGGCAAGGATATTCAGATCCAATTGCGGTCGCTCTATCCCGAACTTCTCGATGAAACGGCCAGCAAACTGGTGGCAGGTTTGCAGGAAATGGGCGGGCTTTATAACTTTGAAGACGGTAAATCCCCGCCCGGCATTGATTGGGAGTTTGCGGTTGATCGTGCACAGGCCCTTAAATTTGGGGCCAATGTCGATCAGATCGGCAATGTCGTGAAACTGGTGACCAACGGGATCAACTTTTCGACCTATCGCCCCGATGATTCAACCGAGGAAATCGACATTGTCGGGCGGTTCCCGGCCGAGTACCGGTCGCTTGATGAGCTGAGCAACCTTAACATCGTGACCGATAAGGGGCTTGTGCCGCTGTCGAACTTTGTCAAACGCACGCCAAAACCCAAAACCGGGACACTGACCCGTGTGGATAGTCGTCGTGCATTGACGGTTAAGGCCGACGTTCAGGACGGTGTTTTGGTCGATACCAAACTGGGCGAGGTCAAAGCATGGATGAGCAGCCTTGATATCGACCCGCGCGTATCAGTCCAGTTCAAAGGCCAGGACGAAGAACAGAAAAAGTCAGCAGACTTCCTGAAAAGCGCCTTTACGGTTGCGCTGTTCATTATGTTCATCATTTTGGTCACGCAGTTTAACAGTATTTCAAGTTCGCTGTTGATCATGATCGCAATCGTCATGTCGACAGCGGGGGTTTTCCTTGGCCTGATGCTGACCGGACAGGCGTTTTCGGTTGTGATGAACGGGATTGGGGTGGTGGCACTGGCCGGGATTGTTGTGAACAACAACATCGTTCTGATCGATACGTTTGACCGGCTTAAACACACCGCCGGCAGTATCGAGGCCGCGATCCTTCAAACCGGGGCGCAACGTCTGCGTCCGGTGATGTTGACCACCGTGACCACCATTCTGGGTCTGGTGCCGATGGTGTTGCAGATCAATATTGATTTCGCCGCGCGCGACGTCAGCATTGGCGCGCCATCGACCCAATGGTGGGTGCAACTTTCAACCTCTATCGCGTTTGGTTTGGCCTTTGCCACGGTCTTGACCCTGATCTTTACCCCATGTGCGCTGATGATGCGTCACAAGCTGGGCGATCTGATGCGGTGGTTGCGGCCATGGATTGCAAAAAAGGTGTCTGAGATGCGCGGTAAAACTGAGGCGCCCAAACAACCTTAACGACATCGCCGCGCGTTGACTGTCCCCCGACCCCGCCGCGCGGCAGGAGCCATTCACTTTAACGGTGGCGGCTCCTGATCAGCCCCCAAGCACCCCCGCTTGGGGGCTGGTTGACTCTTACGACCTAGGTCTAACATCGAAAAATTTACATTTTACCGACAGATGAGTCCCTTTACAGTTGTGACCGGCTTGCATACATATGTTGGAACAGTCCGATTTATTCTTGCTACCAAAAAAAATAAGAAGAAGAAGGCAATGTTGTTGGAAAATCGAATGGAAACAGCACGTAAACGGTTGCTGCTGTGCGCTGCATTTGTCGGCGTCTTTGTGATGTCTGCTGTCATCAAACCTTTGAGCGTCTCGGCAAAGGATGTTTTGACATGGACAGTGCCCCCGTTTGCGCCTGCATTTGTGACCAATCGCCCGGTGTTGTCTGGCTATGCGGCGGATATCCAAAACTGGTTTGCGCAACAAATGCCAGACTATGATCACGAGATCCTGAACGTCCCGCTCGCGCGCCTTCTTGCGGAAATGCGCAATACGTCGGGTGGCATTCGATGTAGCAGCACGCTGATCCCGACCCCGGATCGCCGGGAATATATTGCCTTTGCCAAAACCGTTCTTTTGCACCTGCCGATTTCGGTTGTGATCCGCAAGGATGATTTTGATCGCTTTAAACCGTTCATCAACGAGGACGGTCATTTGCTGTTGTGGCAGTTGCTGTCTGATGGCGATATGAAAACGGCGGTGCGGACTGAACGGGCCTATGGCGGTTTGGTTGACAGCCATCTGTCGCGCTATCGCAAAACCGATCATGTGATGGAAGTCGCCGACGACACCAAGCTTCTGATGCTGTTGGCGCGAAAACGCATTGACTGGACCCTGTATTTCCCGTCGGAAGCAGAATATTACCGCCTGCAATTCACGCCCGAGCAACGGGTGATGACATTGCCGATTGAAGGCAACAGCAAAATCCTGCGCGCGACAATCGGATGCAGTAACACGCCCGAAGGACGCGCGGTGATCGCCAAGATCAATACGATTATTGATGACAACCCCACCATGCCCTGGACCGACTTTTACGAAAACTGGCTTAATCCGCAAGACCGCGCCTGGTTCGCCGAAGCGCGCAAGGATTTCATTGGGGCAGGTATTTACTAAGTAAGCTGAGCTGCCGTGCTGGTGTTGAATAGCGAACAGCTCAGCGACTGGATAACAGCCAGCGATGTTCCGCCCGCTGTCCTGCCCATCCCCCCCCCCAGCATTCTGGCCATTAGGCACAAAAAAGCCGGCACAAATGCCGGCTTTTTTAGATCGGTAAAATCAGAGATCAGTTCTGATGAACGCGGTTCAAACCTTCGTTGGGGTCTTCGTCCGATTCCCCGTCATCATCTTCTTCGTCTGCCTTATCCAATTCGTTCTGATTTTCAACACCCATGCGCCGGTAAGACCGGTAAGACAGCGGCATACTGATCAAATAAACAGCGGCAATCGCCGACAGGGTCAGCCAAGGGGAGGAAACCAGAAACGCAACCGACGCGCCAAAGGCCAGCATCAAGGGCAGAACCCATGCGCGCGGAATTTTGACCTTTTTAAACGAATAGGTCGGCAGACGCGACACCATCAGACAGGCAATCAAAACACCATAAGGTGCGACGAAATACGGGCTGTCAAACAGGCCTTCGCCAAACTGCAGGGTCAGAACAATCGGCCACATCGAAAGGGCCGCAGCAGCCGGGGCCGGAACGCCGGTAAAGAAGCGATATGCCCATGTCGGCATTTCCGGTTCGCCCAGCATCTGGGTGTTAAAGCGCGCCAGACGCAAGGACATGCACACCGCAAACAGAAGCGACAACGCCCAACCGATCGGCCCCAATTCATGCAGCGACCAGAAATACAGCATCATGGCCGGTGCCACGCCAAAGCAGACAAAGTCCGACAGACTGTCAAGTTCACCGCCAAAGCGGCTTGATGCATTAAGCATCCGGGCGAGACGGCCATCAAGGCCGTCAATAATCCCGGCAATCAGAATGGCGGCAACCGCGGCTTCCCATCTATCCTGCATCGCAAAGCGGATCGATGTCAGGCCCGTGCACATCCCCATCAGGGTAGCAACATTGGGCACAAGGCGCGTCAAGGAAAGGGCCTTGAAACGACGCGGACGGTTAATGGGTCGGATGCCGCCTGCCATTATCGGATCTCCCCGATTGCGGCTTGTTTATCGGTTGCCGAAACATCCGCAAGGACGGTTTCACCAGCAATCGTGGTCTGGCCGACAATCACGTTCGGCGACACACCTTCGGGCAGATACACATCAACGCGCGACCCAAAGCGGATCAGACCAAAACGTTCGCCAGCTTTAAGCTGTGACCCAGTTCCGACGTCACACAGGATACGACGCGCAACAAGACCGGCAATCTGAACAACACCAAACTCGCGGCCTTCCTTGTCACGGACAAGCAGGATCTGACGTTCGTTATTGTCGGACGCCTTATCAAGTTCGGCATTGACGAATTTGCCCGGGACATAAGCCTCGCCAATGATTTCGCCGTTGACCGGGCAGCGGTTCACGTGAACGTTAAACACGTTCATGAAGATCGAAACACGCGTGCGCGGGGTTTTGTCTTCGAGTTCAAGTTCCTTGGGCAAAGGCGCCTGCGAAATCATGCAAACACGGCCATCTGCCGGGGAAATGACAAGGTTTTCGTCGGTCGGGGTAATACGGTCCGGGTCGCGGAAGAAGTACGCGCACCACAGCGTCAGGATCACACCGATCCAGCCAAGCGGTTCGGCGATCAAAAACAAGATCACAGTGATCGCCGCGAAAATCGCAACGAATTTCCAGCCTTCTGGATTAATCGGCACAAGAACGGATTTCAAAGTCTTAATTCCCTGGTTGCCATGGGGTGGGCACATCAAATTGGTACAATTGGTACCACGAAGGCGCGTTCTTAGCATCTGGTAACGATACAGGGCAACGCACCCCGAACAAAACGGTTCTTCTTTTTTCAAAAGAACGGTCAAAAACACACTTAACATGTGTCAGGGCCAGGCCCAAGAATATCCTTGGTCCTGGCCCTGAGATCTTCATGAAGAAAAGCTGTTACTCAGCCGCTTCTTCTGTGGTCGGCAAGGCAAAGATTTGCCCCGGATAAATCAGGTCAGGATCGCGGATTTGCTTGCGATTCTGCGCATAGATGATCCAGTATTTCAGACCTTCGCCATAGGTGCTGCGCGCAATCCGCCACAGGCTGTTGCCCGGCTGAACCACATAGCGCGTCCCCGGTTCAAGAAGGTCATCAGGATGGGCACGTTCAAACGGCATTTCAATCCGTGCTGTTACCTTGCCAGATGGATCCACCTGATCGGCGCGCAGCGTGTAATTGCCCGGCTCAATCGGTTCACCAATCGTCAGCGCCCACGTGCCGTCTTCGTCGGCTGGCGCACTGCCAACCGGTTTATTATCCAAATAGATGCGCACCAGATGGTCTTTGTCGGCTTTGCCCGACATCGCAACACGGCCATCGGAATCGTAGTCAACAACACCAATCGTCAGACGCGGTAGTTTTGCGCCATCTTCGCCAGCTTCCTGTTCGGCTGCTTTGGCCATTTCATCGGCCAGCGCTTTTGGTCCCTGCATCACCGTGGTGGCCCCACCGGATTCGGGCACACGAAGGGCAATGATCGGCTGTTCTGTGCCGTCTTCGGCTTTCTCGGCATCCGATGCCGCACCGTCAGAACCCGCAGCATCACTTGACGCGGCCGCGGTATCTTCTTTGGGGGCTTCTTCGGGGATCAGGACAACGATTTTATCGTCGGCTTTGCTAACCTCGCCGGTTTCATCTTCTGCTTCGAGCGAGAGTTCACGGTCGCCACTATCAAGCGGCTTACCCGGCAAGACAACCCATTCACCGCGTTCATCCGCCGTTGCTTCGCCAATGACTTCGTCACCTTCGCGGATGCGGACTTTGCTGTTGGGTTCGGCACGCCCGGCAATCACGGCATTCCCGTCGGGGCCAATGCGCACAACATCAAAACTTGGATTTTTGATTTCAGGCGCAGCAGGCTGTCCGTTCGACGGTGTGTCGGTCGCGGGTGTTGGTGCGTCGGTTGTTGAAACCGTTGGCGGCACTTGCGGCGCGGTCGTTGTCAGATCTTCATCCGCTGTTTGCGTCAACATATAGTTTGCCACAATCGCAGCGACGATCAGTACAACGCCGATAATGACGAGGATATAGGGTCGCTTCACCGGAAATATCCTTGAACCATGGTTGTTTTATCTACTGACGCGACCAACGCATTGAATTTGCTTGTCATATTCCCCCCAAACAACCGCACTGGCCACGTGAATTAGAGACTTGTACTACTTTAAGCCGTCGGTTTCCATAGCGTAACGAAGATACGTTAACCTGCAACCGTTAGGTAAAGATGAATGAAATCAGCCGCTTTGCGAAACGCCAGCCGCACAGCGCCTTAGCGCATCGGCGAAGACGACGTTTTGCGCGCTACCAGTTACGCCCCAATAAGCCGCCCCAGATGCATCACCGCCCTACATTTGCTCGGCTTACCCGCATCGGGCCGTTACACGCCTTAGTAGGCGGTCACGCGCATCATCGCCCCCACATAGGCGACCAATGCCGCCATAGCAAGGGGCAGGCCCAGAACACCAATGCGGATAAACGCGCCAAGTACCGCACTTTGCGCCGGGTTATCTTGCGGTAAAATAACGGAAATCCGTGCTGCGGCGGGGCCAGCAGAAACCACCAGCAACAACACCGCCACTGCAAAGCAAGACGCCGGTATGACAATCATCACACCCGTCGCGCTGGCCATCAGGGCACAGACCACCGCAAGCCAGACCGTCGCGCGATATTGCGGGGCGGCCTTTTCCGATACCAAGGCGACAAACAGGGCGACGGTTAAGGCCGCCTGAAACACAACAAATGTCTGCAAGCCAAACTGATCGGCAATAATGCCAAGCCCGAGTGACAAGGTCATCAACACCGCAACTGGTCCGGGCATGGCAAAACCGGCAATTTCGTCTTGGCCCAATGAGGGTGATGCCTTGGTCGATTTCGCGGTTTTGGTGGATTTGGTCGCACGGCCCTTGGTTTTTTTGCCCTTGGGTTCGTCGTCAATATCGTCTTGGGAAAAGTCGGGTCGGGTCACAAGCAAGAAGCAGCCACCCACCGAAAGGTAGGCCAGCCACGCGACAACCTTGATCGAGGTTGGGTGATAGGCCAGACCATTAATTGGCGCAGCCAGCACCAGCCACGCGCCCAGCAGCAGCAACAGACCGGCAACCGCAAGACAAATGCGTTCGGAAATCTTGGAAAAATCGAGAACCGCGCCGAAAACCCCGCCCAGAACCAGCATCAAAAGTGCCGCGCCAATGCCCCCACGCGCGGTATCGGGCAAGCCAATGGCGGCGGGCACGGCAACAGCAACGGCGGGAATAACAGCACCCAGCACAATGCGCCGCGCAACGGCACGGTCCAGCCCCAGCCACAAGGCCAACATCAATACGGCGGCAATGACGGCTGATACCAAAATGGCCAGCCAGAAAGGATTGTCGACAAACACGTTGGGCGGTCCTGCCTTCTTTTTGGTTTATGGTGCGGCGGCCCATATGGCGCGCACAAATATCCTGCGTATGGTTCCTAGCCTTCCCACAATCAGGTTCAGAACTTGTTAACCATCGCGCGAAACTTTGCGGAATAATCGGGTGACACCGACAAAATCGCGATCAAAGCCAAGATTACCGTTGGGCCAAATCACAATCAGACGGCTTCAGATTTCTTATCTGGCAGGGAAAAGCAACCAAATTGCGGCACCTATTTTGTTTTAATATGCCGTGGTGCAGAAAATCTTGACCTGGCCTGACGGTGATCGGCTATGGTAGCCCAAGATCACGCAAGCAATTTGATGTTTGCAGTTCCCGCCTAGTACGGGGCAATGCATGGGATATTTCCGTGCCGTCCCGATACCTGCGAAACAAGAAACATAAGGCAGGTCGCCATGACAAATGTAAAATCAATCTGTGTCTTTTGCGGTGCGTCGGATGGTAAAGATCCGCGCCACATGGAAAACGCCATTGCCTTTGGCAAGATGATGGCCGAACGCGGCATCACGCTGGTGTATGGCGGCGGGCGCATTGGCCTGATGGGCGCTGTTGCCGACGGCGTTATGAAAAATGGTGGCAACGTTGTCGGGATCATCCCGCAACATCTTGATGACATCGAAGTTGGTCATACCGGGCTTTCGGAACTGATCATTTGCAAATCCATGCATGAACGCAAAGTCGAAATGTTCAAACGATCTGACGCATTTGTTACCCTGGCTGGCGGCCTTGGCAGCCTTGACGAAGCGTTTGAGGCGATGACCCTGCGCCAGCTTGGCATCCATGACACACCGATGGTGTTTTTCAATGCGCTTGGCTATTGGGATAAGTGCTTTGAAATGATTGATGGCATCATCGATGAGGGTTTTGCGCGGCCAAGCCACAAGAACCTTTATACTGTCGCCAATACGCTCGACGAAATCTTTGAACAGCTTGCCGCCGAGCCCGCGCCGAGATTCGATCCGCGCGAAAAGCTGTTTTAAGATCTTAGGTCTAAGACCAACCCCACCCATCGCCCTGTCAGTTTCAACTGGCAGGGCTTTTTGTTGTTTCTAGACCAACGGCAAAGCCTTAGGTCAGTTCACAGTTCGGTTCGGCGGTAATTTGGGCCATGCGTTGATCAAAGTCATCGGCCAGATCGGCCAATGTGACAGCGGCAAATTTTCCGATCAAAAGGTTCTCGGCGGCTTCAAAGGCACTGCCAAGTGCGGAATTAACCGCCTGCTCGACCAGACATTCCGGGTGATCGATGGCAACGCCCACGGCAAAAAAGCCGGGATTGCCAAGGGCGCGATGGATATCAAGCATGGTGATTTCCGATAACGGTCGGGTCAGCACCCAGCCGCCGCCATGCCCCTTTTCCGAATGAACATATCCGTCATCGCGAAGGCCCGCCATGGTGCGACGCACGACCACCGGATTGGTGCCCAGCATCTGCGCAATCTGATCAGATGTCGCCGCACCTTCTATCCGGTCCATGTGAATAAGAACGTGCAACATGCGTGAAAGTCGGCTGTCACGGCGCATTTCAAGCTTCCTCGTACCGGTGTGATCTATCGCCATAGGTAGCATCTGGCACATCTCGCAACAACAAAAGTTTCGAAATCCTTTGACGGCGCCATATCACGATACTTATAAAGTTACATGAAATCGAAACACATTTGCCAAGAAGGAATTTGAAATGTCCCAGAACGCTTCTGTTGGCGCCGGAAACAGCGCCCGCGCAAAACCACGATATGATGTTGCGATCATTGGTGCCGGATTTGCCGGATTGTCCGCCGCATTGCAGCTTGCCCGGGCGCGTCGCACCATTTGCGTCATTGATGGCGGCGAACCACGCAACCGGTTTGCCACCACGTCGCACGGTTTTCTCGGTCATGATGGCAAAACGCCGAGCGAAATCCGCACGACCGCGATTGATCAGCTATGTCGTTATGACACCGTCGACTTTCGCGAAACGATGGTCACCAAGGCCGCAGCATGCAAGGTGCCTGACGCACCCGACCGGTTATTTGACATAACACTGGCCGATGGCAGTCTGATCGAAACGCACCGCATCATTCTGGCAACCGGTGTGCGCGATACCCTGCCCGACATTCCCGGACTTACCGAACGCTGGGGCAAAACCGTTTTGCATTGCCCGTATTGTCATGGGTATGAAGTCCGCGATACGGAGATCGGGGTCATCGCAACGATGCCGCAATCAAGTCATCAGGCCATGTTGCTGCCCGATTGGGGACCAACCACCTATTTCACCCAGTCTGGCCCGACCCCGGACCAAGATACATTGATGACCCTGCGTGATAGCGGGATTACCATCGAAACCAGCCCGATTGTCGAAATTCTCGGCACCGCACCGGCGATAGCGGGCGTTAAGCTTGCCGATGGTCGGATCTTGGCGATCCGGGCGTTGTTTGTTGGTCCGACCGTTTCAATGCCAAACCCGATTGCGGAAATGTTGGGCTGTCAGTTTGAAACAGGCCCACAAGGGCCGTTTATTGAGGTCGATGCCAGCAAGGAAACCAACGTGCCCGGCGTTTTCGCCGCCGGGGATGCCGCCGCCGCAGGTCATAATGCCACCCTTGCATCCGCAGCGGGGGTTATGGCCGGGGTTGCTGTGCATCAGTCGCTGGTTTTCAAATAATCCCCCACAAAAAGCGGATGTTGAGATTGCCCGCGAAGTGACACCAAAACCGTTCGTCCCCTGCACCGCCCATGATCTGTGGGCGGTGCATTTGTAACAAAGCGGCTTAACAGGGGATGTTCATATGCGCACCCCGGCTGCGGGATAACCGCTAATCCCTTGAATTACATTGCATTCACCCCTTGAGATAACATTCACACGAATGTCACTTACCTGAAACCGTAGTGACAACGAAGCCACGTATGATCGTTTTCATGTTCAAAACAACAAATTGAACGATCAAATGAATATATCAACGCGACAGCGTGACATTATCGACATTCTACGCCGCGATGGGTTTGCGTCCATTGATGCGCTGGCGGATCATTTTGAAGTGACCCCGCAAACCGTGCGCCGGGATGTGAATACCTTAAGCGACGGCAACCTTGTGCGTCGGCGTCATGGCGGGGTGGAATATGCCGGGGAACCGGGCATGAATCTGTCTTATGACAGCCGTCAGGTGACCAATCTTGCTGCCAAGCACGCCATATCACTGCATGTTGCCAACCTGATCCCGGATGGGGCGTCGATCCTGATTGGGATTGGCAGCACGTTGGAACTGGTTGCGTTGAACCTTGTCGATCATCGCAATCTGACGGTGATTACCAACAATATGAATGCCGCCATGGCGCTGGGCAACAATACCGGCAACCGGATTGTCGTGCCCGGCGGCACGCTGCGCCTGCCTGACCGTGACATCATCAGCCCCGAAGCCGAAACCATGTTTCACAATTACAAGGTCGATTACGGCCTGTTTGGCGTCGGCGGGGTCGAACCCGATGGCACCTTAACCGATTTTGACCACCGCGAAGTATCGCTGCGTCAAGCGATAGCGGGCAATTGCCGCAATTCCATTCTGGTTGCCGACCAAACCAAATTTGGCCGCCCGGCCCCCGCCAAAGGCGGCCATATCACCGACCCGGACCTTGTGATTGTCGACAGCATTCCCGGCGGCGTTTTCGCCCCGCTGTTTGATCGCCAAGACGTTCGTGCGCGCCTTCAACTTGCAAAAAGCGAAGTTTCGAAATGACTGCCCAAACACCGTTCATCGAGATCAATTCCGTATCGCGCATTTTTAATGGCGGGAACGGGGTGCATGATCTTTCCATTGATATCCCGCGCGGCAGTTTCGTCGTTCTGCTCGGCCCGTCGGGCTGTGGCAAATCAACCACGCTTCGCCTGATTGCCGGTCTTGAAATTGCTGATCAAGGCAGCATCAAAATTGACGGCAAGGACGTCACCAACACCCCGCCATCCAAGCGCGGATTGTCGATGGTGTTTCAATCCTATGCCCTTTTCCCGCATCTAAGCGTTGCCGAAAACATCATTTTTGGCCTGAAAGTGCGCAAAACCACCAAGGGCGAGATTAAAACCCGCCTGGCCGAAGCGCTTAAAGTCACAGGGCTTGAAGGATGCGAAGATCGCAAACCCGCCGAACTTTCCGGTGGGCAGCGCCAGCGTGTTGCCCTTGCCCGCGCAATTGTCGCGGGGCATCCGCTGTGTTTGATGGATGAGCCGTTATCAAACCTTGATGCCAAGCTGCGCCATTCGGTGCGCAAAGACATCCGCGACCTTCAGCAGCGTCTGGGCATTACGGTGGTTTATGTCACCCATGATCAAACCGAAGCCATGAGCATGGCCGACATTGTCATTCTGATGAAGGATGGCCGGATTGAACAAGCAGGCAACCCGGGAGACCTTTATTTGCAGCCCGCCACCGCCTTTGCCGCCGGATTTGTCGGAAGCCCGCCCATGGGTCTTTTGCCCGCCGACGCCCTGCCAACTGACGTCATTCCCAACGGCCTTGCGGCCAAGGACCTTATTTTTGGCATCCGTCCCGAAGACCTGATCCTGACCACAGAGCAAACGGGCGATATGGCAGGCATTCCAGCCACCGTCACGGGCAGCGAATTTTTGGGGGCGGAAACATTTGTTTATGTCGCGATCCCCGGAACGGATGGGGCCACCGCCCGCCTGCCCGGTCGCGTTCATCTTTCGCCGGGGACGGAAGTCTCGCTCCGGTGGGCTGGTGCTGCGGCCCATTGGTTTGACCGCGAAACCGGTCGTCGTCACGCGACGGCGGCGACCAGCACAGCAGCCAACGCACCATCACAGACCACAGAATTTCAAACCTCAGAACTTCAAACCACAGCCTCTTTACCTTCTTCACCTTCGTCACTTTTGACACTCTAACAGGGAATTTATCTCCATGCGTAACATCGTAACCCGTGCGGCCTTTGCCGCCGGACTGATGGCCGCGGCCGCGACACCAGCCTTTGCTGCGACCGAGCTGACCATGTATTACCCGATCGCTGTTGGCGGCCCGCTGACCGATGTGATTGATGGCATGATTGATGGTTTTGAATCCGAACACCCGGATGTCAAAGTCAACGCCATCTATGCCGGGAACTATGACGATACGCGTCTGCGTGCCGTGTCGGCGATCAAAAGCGGCGAGCCAGCACAGCTTTCAGTGATGTTTTCGATCGATGTTTATGACCTGATCGAACAGGACCTGATTGTACCGTTTGATGATGTTGTCAAAACCGACGAAGACAAAGAATGGCTGAACGGCTTTTACCCAGCCTTGATGGCCAATGGTGAAGTCGATGGCAAAACCTGGGGCATCCCGTTCCAGCGTTCGACCATTGTCATGTACTACAACAAGGACATGTTCAAGGCTGCTGGTCTTGATCCGGAAAACCCGCCGCAAACGTGGGAAGAACTGGTTGCCGATGGCAAGGCCCTTGCCAAAGACGGCAAATGGGGCCTGATGGTGCCATCAACCGGTTATCCGTATTGGATGTTCCAGTGCTTTGCCATTCAGAACGGCAAAGAGTTGATGAGCAAAGACGGCACCCAGACCTATTTCAATGATCCGGCCGTTGTAGAGGCGCTTGAATTCTGGCGCGGTCTTGCGGTGGATGAAAAAATCATGCCCGAAGGCACGATTGAATGGGGCACCCTGCGTCAGGCCTTTGTTCAGGGTCAGACCGCGATGATGTGGCATTCCACCGGCAACCTGTCGGCTGTGAAACGCGAAGCCAAATTTGATTTCGGCGTTGCGATGTTGCCAAAACACAAAAAGCCGGGCTCTCCGACCGGTGGCGGTAACTTCTATATGTTCAAAGACTCAACCGATGCCCAAAAAGAAGCATCGCTTGAACTGATCAAATACATGACCGCCCCAGAACGTGCAGCAGAATGGTCAATGGCAACCGGTTATGTCGGGGTAACCCCCGCGGCATATGAAACCGATGCGCTTAAAGCCTATGCCGCTGATTTCCCGCAGGCACTTGTGGCGCGTGATCAGCTTGAAGTCGCGATCCCGGAATTCTCCACCTATGACACCGCGCGTGTGCGTGATGGCCTGAACAACGCCATTCAGGCGGCTTTGACCGGTGAGAAAACACCAAAAGAAGCCCTTGATGGTGCGCAGGAAGACGCAAACCGTCTTCTGAAGGCCTTCCAATAAGCGGGCCGGTAATTTGGCTGGCATTTGATGTGCCAACAGATCTGCACGTCGAAGCGGGTGCCCAATGCCCGCTTCGGCACTTTTATCTTTTTTGATTTGTTTTGTGATTTTGACTTCAGGACGCGCCGAGCATGAACGAAATGGCCCAACTTAAAAAACGCAGGCTGGCCCTTTATGGCTGGATGCTGGCGGCCCCTGCCCTGGCTTTGATGAGCTTGTTTGCCTTTTACCCGGCCGTGGCGACATTTTGGCACAGTCTGTTTACCCGTGGGACAACGCGCCGACCGTCGGTTTTTGCCGGGTTTGAAAATTATGGCGATCTGTTTTCTGATCCGACCTTTGCCACGGTTGCGATCAATAATCTGATCTATGCCGGGGTCACGATTCCGGTTTCTATTTTCTTTGCGCTTGCCATGGCGCTTTGGGCCAATGCGCATATTCCCGCACGCAGTTTCGTGCGCAGTGCCTATTTCACGCCGACCATTTTACCGATGATTGCCGCGGCCAATTTATGGCTGTTTTTCTATACGCCCGACCTTGGCGTGATTGACCAAATCACCGGATTTTTCGGCGCAGAACCGACCAACTGGCTGGGCCAGCCGCAAACGGCACTGGCATCCATCATTGTCGTGACGATCTGGAAAGAGTCCGGGTTTTTCATGATTTTCTATCTGGCTGCCCTTCAGACCATTCCGCCAGATTTGCGTGAAGCCGCCCGGATTGAAGGGGCGGGTCGTTGGACCTATACGCGGCGGGTTTTGCTGCCGCTTTTGATGCCGACCACGATCTTTGTGTTTGTGAATGCGATGATCAATTCGGTCAAACTGATCGACCATTTGTTCATCCTGACCAAGGGCGGCCCCAATAACGCATCCAAGCTGATCCTGTATTGGATTTGGGAAATGGCGTTTTCGTATTTCGATACCCCGCATGCCGCGGCCATGACCATGCTTGTTTTGCTGACCCTTGGCATTGTTGCCGTCATTCAGTTCCGACTGGTTGAAAAACGGACCCATTACCGATGAATACGCTTGTTTCTTCCATGCCCAACAAACGCCGCCTGCCCGACCTTGATAAGGTTTTTGATGCCATCGGGGCATGGGTTTTGGCACTTGTCTGGATTTCACCATTGCTGTTTGCCACATGGGCCGCGTTGCAGCCATCGGGCACGGCGCTTGGACTGGATTTTTCAACGCCATTAACGTTTGAAAACTTCGTCTATGTTTGGAATGCGGTGCCGTGGCTTGGCTATTTTGCCAATACGGTGATTTTGGTCACACTTATTCTGGCCGGGCAGCTTGTTTTGTGTACCTTGGCGGGGTTTGCCTTTGCCCGGTTTGAATTTAAGGGCCGCGACACGGTTTTCATTCTTGTTTTGCTGCAGCTTTTCATCCTGCCCGAAGTGCTGATTGTTGAAAACTACGCGATCATTTCAAAGCTTGGCCTGTTTGATACCGCCCTTGGCATCGGGCTTCCGTATATGGCCAGTGCGTTTGGTATCTTCCTTTTGCGCCAAGCGTTTAAATCCGTGCCGCTTGAGCTGGAAGAAGCCGCGCGGATTGAAGGATGCAGTTGGATGGGGGTTTTGTGGAAGGTTTATGTACCTGCCGCCAAACCGGTTTATCTGGCCTATGCGCTGGTGTCCATTGCCACCCACTGGAATAACTTCCTGTGGCCGCTAATTGTGACCAACTCGCCCGACACCCGTCCGTTAACGGTGGGATTATCACTGTTTGGCGCACCTGAAACCGGGGTGGATATTTCCGTGATCAGTGCGGCCACCTTGATGACGATCTTACCGCTTTTGGTGGCGTTTCTGATTTTCCAACGCCAGTTTATTCAGGCGTTCCTGCGCGCAGGCATTCGGTAACCACGCGCATCGCATTCCGCCCCAAACCCAACACCGCGCACAGGACATTAACACCCTTGCGCGGTGTTTCTTTGGGTACAAAGACACCGGACATCCCATGCCCGCCGCGATGCAAGCCTTAATACATAAAAACGTGTGTTCTCGATCTCTTTTCAATTTTTGGTAACCGCGCTAGGTCTTGGGCGTCGTAGCAAGACGAATGCAAAAAGTCCCCATCTGCGTAAGTGCATTTGCCAGATTCCGATGTTGCGAGGCGGGTCTGGCGCCCCCTGTTTGGGGGTGTCTTGATTAAAGAAAACAGGTCACAGGTTTTCATACCCCATGAAAACCAAGCGCCAATCATTTGCCCCCCAGATTGAATGATTGTCCGCATGTGCCCTGAAGTCCTTCCGAAATCTCCCTAGGTCGGAAGGCCGAGACGCCCGGGCTTCCCCGGGCGTTTCTTTTTTATCCCGAGATCAAAATAGAAAAAAGCCGGCCCCCCGGGGAAAGGGGACCGGCCAAGCCGCACTCAAGCATACGCTTGCGGGGTCGGGGGACAGTGTGCGGCTTGTTTCAAAGCCCCCTGCCACTTTTGGCGATCAGGGGGATATGGGTTTGATCAGTGCGCACCTTCGGCACCAGCCGCATGGCGGGCAGGTTTGGCAAGGGGCAGCAACAGCAATGCCACCACAAAGGTCGCTGCCATCGCCAGATAAACATCGTTAAATGAAATCATTGATGCTTCGCGTGTGACGATTTGAACAATGGTTTTCATGGCCGCGGCATGCGGTTCGGCAATGCCCATTTGCGAATAGCGCGCCATCAAGGTCGCCAGATGGTTTTTAAAGGCCGTGCTGGCCGGGCTGATATGCTCGGACAAGATCGAAAAATGATAATCGATGCGTTTATCCAGCAACGTATTGATCGCCGCCATGCCAATCGCCCCACCAAGGTTCCGCATCAGGTTATACAGACCACTGGCGTTTTTGATCTTTTCGGGCGGCAAGGTGCCAAGGGCCAAATCAGTGACCGGCAACATGCAAAACATCATCGCCGCCCCGCGCACGACCTGTGGCCAGATCAGCTCGTGAAAGGAAACTTCGCTGGTGTTAAAGCCATGCATCGCAAGGCCCAAAGCAAACAACGCCAAGCCAAATCCCAGAACCACGCGCGGTGGGAATTTTGCCGTCACTTTGCCGGCGATCGGCGCGCTCAGGAATTGCGAAATCCCCGTGACCGCCATGACAATACCGATTTCAAGACTGTCATAGCCCCGAATACGCCCGAGCATCAGCGGCATGACATAGACACTGCCATAAAGCCCGATACCCAGCGTAAAGCTAAACACGCAGCCCATCGTAAAGTTGCGGTCGGTAAAGGATTTCAAATCGACAATCGGCTTGTCATAGCGAAACATCCGCCAAAAGAAATACAGCCCGGCAATGACGCAAATGATCGTGCCATAGACAATCGCACGTTCATCAAACCAGTCGTCTTTGGGGCCTTCATCCATGACATATTCAAGGCTGCCCAAAAATACCGCCATGGCAATCAGGCCTTTGAAATCAAACCCCTTAAGCAGGGATCGATCGCCTTTATCAATGTGAAGCGTCATGCCCACCACAAGGGCAATCAAAAGCCCCGGCAGAACATTGATCAAAAACAGCCAGTGCCATGACAGCGACTGGGTCAAAAAGCCGCCCAATGTCGGCCCGACCGTCGGCGCCATGGTGGCAATCAACCCGATCATCACCGAGGCGGTATTCCGTTTTGCCGGTGGGAAAATGATGTAGGTGGTAGCAAAGACGGTTGGGATCATCGCCCCGCCAAGGAAGCCTTGTAGCGCGCGAAACCAAATCATGCTTTCGATCGACCACGCAAAGGCCGATGCCACCGACATCATCGTAAAGCCAACAGCCGACATCACAAACAGCCAGCGGGTCGAAATCAGCCGTGACAAAAACCCCGAAAGCGGGATCATGACGACTTCGGCAATCAGATAACTGGTTTGCACCCAGCCAATTTCATCGGGGCTTGCCGATAAACCGGCCTGAATATCTTCGAGCGAACTTGCAACAATCTGGATATCAAGGATGGCCAGAAACATACCAATAACCATCGCGACCCAGCCAATAAAGGCGGCGCGATCAATCTGCCCGCTGTCTGCTGATGTGGGCACTTTGGCAGTGTTGTTGGTATCGCTACTGGCACTGGCCATTAGTTACGCTCCGACAGTTCCGTTTTGGAAACATCGGCCGGGACAAGGCCGCTTGCGGCAACATGTTGGCTGCCATCGGCATCACGGGTATCGACATCAACAACCACAGACAGGCCCGGGCGCAGGGCATCGGTCCATTTGCTTTGATCCAGGGCGATGCGCACCGGAACGCGCTGGGTAATTTTGGTGAAGTTGCCCGTGGCATTTTCGGGGGGCAGCAAACTGAACTGCGATCCGGTTGCCGGGGCGAAACTTTGCACATGACCGGTGATATCGGCATCCGGGAAGGCGTCGACTTCAACCTGCACTTTTTGACCCGGTGCCATATGGCCGATCTGGGTTTCCTTGAAATTGGCAACGATGTAAACGTTGGGCAGCGGAACAAGAACCAGCAGTTGCTCGCCCGGCTGAACCAACGCACCAGTTTGCACCGACCGATTGCCAACAACCCCATCAAACGGGGCATAAACGCGGGTATCATCAAGGGATTGCTGTGCCAGATCACGTGCGGCTTGGGCCTGACTTACGGCACGTTCGGCCTCAGTTTTCTGGGCTTTTAGAACGCCAAGCCGGCTTTTTTCGACGGTCAGCGTGGAATTTGCCACCGCGACTTGGGCCTGTGCGGTTTGGCGGTCGGCCTTGGCGTAATCATATTTCTGGCGGCTGGCCGCACCCTTTTTGACCAGATCCTTATAGCGGTCAAAATCCTCGGTCGTGCGATCAAGCTCGACCTTGGCAATTTGCACATTGGCTTCGGCCTGATGGATGGCGGCTTCCTGGAGGGTGATTTGTTCGTCCATTGTCGCAACCGCCGAACGGCGGGCTTCAAGGGCGGCGGTTGCCTTGGCGACTTCGAGACGGAAATCATCGTCCTTGATCGTCAGCAGCAAGTCACCCTTGCGCACCGACTGGTTTTCATCGGCGCGCAATTCGCCCACATATCCCGATACCTTGGGCGAAATCGCAACTTCGTCCGCCTGCAAATAGGCATTGTCGGTATTTTCGAAATACTGACCCTCGGTCAGCCAATAGAAACCGTAATAGGCACCGCCGCCAATGATCGCTGCTGCGACCAGGGGCAGTATGATTTTCTTCACATCCATCGCCGTCTAAGCCCTTTTGGTATTGATTAGTACCATTTGCATTTATATGGTACCAACCAGTACCAAACGTCAAGCGCGAAATTGGAAACATTCAATTTATGAAAACCGAACAGCTCAATCCCAGAACGCTCAAACGCCGTGACGCCATGATTTCGGCGGCACGCGAATTGTTTTGCGAGCATGGATTTGCCGGCACGACGCTTGAAATGATCACGGCAGAGGCCGGTGGATCACGCCGCACGATCTATGAGCTGTTTGGCAATAAGGATGGGGTGTTTGAGGCGGTTATTCGCGATTGCACCGGGCGCATTACATCGATCATGGCCGGTCTTGAACTCACCGACCTTCCGCTTCGGGCGGCACTTATTCATTACGGTGAAACGCTGATGGAGCTTCTGACAGCCCCGGATACAATCCGTTATATGCGGCTGTTTCTGTCTGAAGTGCCGCGTTTTCCCAAGCTTGGGAAAATCTTTTACGAAACGGGCCTGATGAATGGGCGGCGGATCATCACGTCTTATTTTGAACGTCAGATGAACGAAGGACGCTTTCCCAAGGGCGACCCAAGACAGGCCGCCATTTTCTTTTCCAGCCTGATCAAAGCCGATTACGACATTCGCCAGATGTCCTATGTCGATTGGGAACCGCAGGCCAAGGATTTGCGATCACACGTGATTGGCTCGGTTGATATGTTCCTGCGTGGCTATGGGCTTGATCCGGACAAAACGGCGTAAGAAACAGGTTCAGCAAAAGCCGTACGTCCAAAAGCATGATCTGGCAAAGCCGTGCCTTTTCGGCGGTAAAAGCCAAAACATGGTCCCCCGACCCCGTTTTGGCGGCGGCCCTAGTCAAACAGGGTCAGCAAGCGCCATGCAACGGGCCCGAACATCGTCAGGGCCCCGACCCACATCGTGCACAGGCCCCAGTTTTCGTCACGGTTGCTGAACCCCACCGCCAGCAGTCCGAAACCGATCAGGCACAAAAGAATGACGATGTTATTTTCCATTGTCGCAATCATGACAGTCCCCTTTTTGTAAAGATCACGCCCCAATCGGAGTCTCCGATCTTTCCCCTCAACACCCCAACCTTAGGGGCGGTTGGCATGGGGCTTCTTTGATCCGTGTCAGGTCGACTTGTTTTTTCGCCACCTTGATCGTCATGTTGTAAAAATTCGAGACGCACGCCTAAATAGCGGGCCTCATTGCGGTTTTTGGGATGGCAAACCGGCGCCAAACCCCAATCAAACCGGCGGGAAATCCGGCTTTTGATCGATCCGGATAATGTTGTTGGCTCACCCTCTTTGATTTTCTGGTGGCTTCCTGTATGTTCGGGCTCCCGACGCGGCCAGGGCGCTCCCTCGCGCGCCGGAAGACAAAGATGAACCATCTTGAATGGCAGCCGCGCTGTAACTCGGCCGCGGCCAGCAAGGGAGTATTCCATGAGCAAGATTAAAGTTAAGAATCCAGTCGTCGAGCTTGACGGCGATGAAATGACCCGGATCATCTGGGATTTCATCAAAAACAAACTGATCCTGCCGTATCTCGACATTGACCTGAAATATTACGATCTTTCGGTTCAGAAACGTGACGAGACCGACGACCAGATCACCATTGATGCGGCAAACGCCATCAAGGAACACCGCGTTGGTGTGAAATGCGCAACCATCACCCCTGATGAGCAGCGCGTTGAAGAATTCGATCTGAAAAAGATGTGGAAGTCGCCGAACGGCACCATCCGTAACATCATTGGCGGTACCGTTTTCCGTCAGCCGATCATTTGCTCGAACGTGCCGCGTTTGGTTCCGGGTTGGACCCAGCCGATCGTTATTGGCCGTCACGCATTTGGTGACCAATACCGTGCGACCGACTTTAAAGTTCCGGGCGCAGGTAAACTGACCATCAAGTTCCAGCCGGCAGACGGCGGCGAAGCCATCGAGCATGAAGTCTTTGACTTCCCGTCCTCGGGCGTTGCGATGTCGATGTACAACCTTGATGACAGCATCAAAGGTTTTGCACGTGCTTGCATGAACTATGGCCTTAACCTTGGTTGGCCGGTCTACCTCTCGACCAAAAACACCATCATGAAAGCCTATGACGGTCGTTTCAAAGACCTGTTTGAAGAAGTCTTCCAGGAAGAATTCAAAGACAAGTTCGAAGCAGCTGGCATCACCTATGAACACCGCCTGATCGATGACATGGTCGCATGTGCCATGAAATGGAACGGTGGTTTCGTTTGGGCTTGTAAGAACTATGACGGCGACGTTCAGTCTGACACCGTGGCACAGGGCTTTGGCTCGCTCGGTCTGATGACCTCTGTTTTGATGACCCCGGATGGGCAGACCGTCGAAGCAGAAGCAGCACACGGCACCGTGACCCGTCACTATCGTCAGCACCAGCAGGGTAAAGAAACCTCGACCAACCCGATTGCGTCGATCTTTGCTTGGTCGCAGGGCCTGAAATACCGTGGTGAATTCGACGGTACGCCAGAAGTTGTCAAATTTGCTGAAACCCTTGAAAAAGTTTGCGTCGACACCGTCGAAGCTGGCTTCATGACCAAGGATTTGGCGCTTCTGATCGGCCCGAACCAGAAATGGCTGACCACCAACCAGTTCCTCGACAAACTGGACGAAGGTCTGAAAGCTGCAATGGCCTGATCGGTTTTCGATCACGCTGGCAGTTTTGCCAAATAAAAGAAGCCCTCGCCGTTCATTCGGCGGGGGCTTTTCTTTTGGGGATTATAACGACAGCGTACGAAAAAGCCCCGATCCGGATGGATCAGGGCTTCGTCTTTAAAGGCATATCGTTAAGCAGTGCCGAAACGCTTTAGGACGCCGCTTTGCGGACGAAATTACCGTTCTGGTAATCTTCAAAGGCCTGCATCAATTCTTGTTTGCTGCTCATGACGAATGGGCCATAGCGCACGACTTGCTCGTGGATCGGGCGTGCAGCAATTACCAGCATGCGACCACCATGTTCGCCACCTTCCAGGGTCACGCCATCGCCGTCCTGAAGGATCGCCAAGTGATGGGTCGGGACAGGCTTGTCGGCAACCACCGCATCGCCGATAAAGACATAGGCAACCGCCGTATGGCCCTTGGGCGTTGGGATGGTGACTTTGGCACCCGGTTCGAGTTTGACATCGACAAAGACCGGATCGGTCGAAATGCCGTTAATCGGGCCGGTTGCACCATGCATGGATCCCGCAAGAAGGCGCAATTGCGCGCCATCGACCGGCGAGATTTCCGGCAATTCATCCGGTTCCATATTCTGATAACGCGGATCAATCATCTTGTCCTTGGCGGGCAAGTTGATCCAAAGCTGAAAGCCCTGCAAAAGGCCGTCTTCTTGTTCGGGCGTTTCGGAATGTACAATGCCGCTTCCGGCCGTCATCCACTGCGCCCCGCCAGAACGCAGGATACCTTCGTTGCCCATGCTGTCTTGGTGGCGCATGGCACCTTCGACCATATAGGTCACGGTTTCAAAACCACGGTGGGGATGTTCGGGGAAGCCGGCGATATATTCATCGGCCTTATCGGTCGAAAGCGAATCAAGCATCAGGAACGGATCAAGCATATCAAGCTGTGGCGTTCCGATGGACCGACGAAGTGCGACACCCGCACCATCAGATGTATCCATGGCGCGCAGAACTTTTTCGACGCCGCGCGGATTTTCAACAGAGTTAGACATTTTTATCCTCCTGATCATATCGGCAGTCGTGCCAGACAGAGCTTTATACCCATCACTGTCGCATAAAGCTGTCGCCAAACAAGACCCAATCAGGCATCTGATTGTTTCCATTTGACCAACAAAACGGGCGGAGCCAACGGACGAAAGGCCCCTTTATGCCCGTTGTTGTTTCGCCCTAAACCCCAAAGCCAAACAAAAAAGGCAGCCTTGATTAAGGCTGCCTTTCGCGATTTAGGTCCAAATCGAAGGTGTAAATTACCCTGCGAGTTTGGCGGCCAGTTCGGCAACGTGTTTGCCCTGGAACTTGGCGATATCAAGCTCGTTTTCCGACGGGGTGCGTGACCCGTCAGAACCGGCAAGCGTGCCCGCACCATAAGGTGAACCACCCGTGATCTGATCCATTTTGGTCAGGCCTTCGCAGCTATACGGGACACCGGCAATGACCATGCCCAGATGCATCAAAGTCACATGGGTTGTCAAAATGGTGCTTTCCTGACCGCCATGCTGGGTGCCGGTCGAGGTAAAGACAGAACCGACCTTGTTGATCAGTTCGCCGTTGGCCCAAAGGCCACCGGTCTGATCAAGGAAGGTGCGCATTTGGCCTGGCATGTTGCCAAAGCGGGTCGGCACACCAAAGATGATCGCATCGTATTTAGGCAGATCGGAAACTTCGGCCACGGGTGCAACCTGATCCATTTTCGCACCGGCTTCACGGGCGGCGTCCTCGGGCATGGTTTCAGGCACGCGTTTCACATCAACATGCGTTCCGGCAACGGCGCGCGCGCCGTCGGCCACAGCATTCGCCATGGTTTCCACATGTCCGTACATCGAATAATAAAGTACGAGTACTTTTGCCATCATTACCTCCTTGGTTGACGCCCCCATCGACCAATGTTCGTGTATGAACACAGATTGGGAACACCGAAGTTAGAAACTCTATAGGTCCCATAACGCATCAGACCGCGTTATGTTTCATCGCCCCGCCATTAGGCTGCGGGATTTTCGGCCAAATATTGCACAACCTGATCAGGGAAATCGGTGAAGACGCCATCAATCCCGGCATCATCAAAAATCGCCTTAAGCGCGATATTCATATCCCCAGCCCATTTCGGCAATTTATCCGCACGCAAGGTATAGGGATGCACGGTAAGCTGTGCACGCTGGGCGGCGATCAGGGTTGGTGTCATCACCGCGGTTCCCTTTTCGCTTAGACCTGAAATCACTTGGGGCAACCACGGGCCGATGCCATCCACAACCTTGGCCATTTCCAAAATGCCGTCATCGGATTTTAGATAATCGTAGTCCGTACCTTCTGGCGCGCCCCAGCTGTTTTCGCCGATCAGCTGCACCATTTTGCCCTGATAGTTTAATTCGTTGCGGATCCGCTTGGTTTCGGCCCAGTCAAACGATTGCAGGTAGGCATTTGAAGACGGATTGTTGTAGCCCCATTCTTCCAAAACCGAGACGACTGCTTTGGCGATGTCTTGACCCTCGGCGTGGTGGAAGGCCGGGTTTTTGATTTCTGGATAAATCCCGACTTTTCGGATCGACGATTTATTCAGCCCCTGGATCATCTTGATTTCTTCTTCAAGGGTCGGGATTTTGAAAATGCCAAATTCCTTCGGGAAGCGTTGTACAAACACTTGCTTGCCGGTATCGGCCTTAAAGCGTTCAGTGACATTTAAGGTTTTGAGTTCTTCAAGGGTGAAATCAATCGCGTAATAGCGCCCGTCTTCGCGTTTGCGGTCGGGGAATTTGGTCGCGACATCGGTGGTGGTATCAACATGAATGTCATGCAAGATCACCGGCACGCCATCCTTTGACAGGACCACATCCTGTTCAATGTAATCAGCACCCATCCCATAGGCCAACGCAACAGCAGGCAACGTATGTTCCGGTAGATATCCCGACGCACCACGATGGGCGATCACGACTTTTTCCTGGGTGATGTCCTGTGCGGCGGCGGTGCCAATCCCTAACCCGGCTGCGTTCAACGCCATAACCGAACCTGCAACCGACAAACCGACACCAAACAGTGCCGCGCGGATCGTCTTTTTTATCAGCATCCCAAATTCCTTAATTCCATGTGCCACCGGCATATTTTTATAGCGGTGTTTTCTGGACTATAGGCCGAGCCTCATGACAGACAAACGCGCCATTACGCCGTTTTTATGTTCTTCATGAAACGGTTACATGGAGATCACAACGTTTGGTGCACCTTTGAGTTCCTTTGGCAGGTGACAAACAGGAAAATTGACGCGGAACTAGAAAAGCGGCCCGCCAGTCCCAATTTCATAACTCATGACGTTTGACATCATTTTGGCGGCGGTTTTGTGTTCCCATTCAAATACAGTTTCTCACAAAAAGAACTAAAGCTGCTTTCGGTGCTGATTGCCTTTATCGGCATTAGCCTGACCGCCGTGGAAGCATGGTATCTGCGGCAAAATAATATGGCCTATATTCAGGCATCCGTTGATGACGCATCCGCCAAGGCGACGGCGGCGATCAGGGAACGGTTTAGTCTGTATCAATATGGTCTGCGCAGCACCAAGGGCGTCATTCTGGCGACTGGCGAAAACAGCATAAGCCGCCGCCAATTTGTGCAATATAGCCAAGTGCGCGATATCGATACGGAATTCCCCGGTGCGCGCGGATTTGGCTTTATCCGTCGGGTTGATGTCAGCGACGAGGCTGCATTTTTGGAACGTGCGCGTGAAGACGGCGCACCGTCCTTTACCATCCGCCAACTGACCCCCAATAACCAAGAACGCTATATCATTCAGTATATCGAGCCCGCTGGCCGCAACCGACAAGCCATCGGTCTTGATATCGGATCAGAAACCAACCGACGCAAAGCCGCCGACGATGCCATGCGCACAGGAACGGTTCAACTGACCGGGCCGATTACCCTTGTGCAGGCAACAGGCAACCCCAAACAGTCGTTTTTGATCCTGACCCCGATCTATCGTCCGCATATGCTGCTTCAAACCCAAGCGCAGCGGGTTGCCGCCGCGTTTGGCTGGAGCTATGCGCCCCTTCTGATGGAAGAGGTTCTTGCCGATCTAGATTTTTATGACGGGTCTTTTGTGCTGGAACTGATCGACGTCACCGAACCCGACAATCCCGTTTCGTTTTTCAAAAACCTTCCGACAGAAAATCTTGAGCAATCGGACTTTAACAGCGTTGATAACATCACCCTTTTTGGCCGCACATGGTCGGTGCATTTCACCGCCACACCAGAATTCATCAATCGACTGAACCTATTGCCCCATGAAACTGTCCTTGCCGTGGGATCAGCGGCCAGTGTGGGGCTTGCGCTTTTGTTCGCTGCATTTATGTCCAGTCGCCTTCAAAAACGCCGTGCGATGGAAAACCGCGCTGCTTTGGCCTCGATTGTTGAAAACTCGTTTGATGCGATTATTGGCCGCGACTTAGATGGCGTTATTACAAGCTGGAACCCCGGTGCAACGGCGCTATTTGGCTATAGCGAGGAAGAAGCACTAGGCCAGCCGTTTAAAACGCTTCTGGTGCCCGACACGTTGCAAGAAGAAGAAGCCGCGATTTCGCGACGTTTGTCACGTGGTTCTCCGACGAAGAACTTTGAAACGCAGCGCCGCTGTAAGGATGGGACGATTATTGATGTCTCGGTGACCGCATCACCGATCAAATCAGATACCGGGCAGATCATTGGATCGTCCAAAACAATGCGTGATTATACGGCCCAAAACGAAGCCCGCCGCCGCATCAGCGAGATGAATACGCATCTTGAAACTTTGATTGCGCAACGCACGGCCGAGCTTACCGAAGTCAATTCGTTGCTGATGAATATTTTGCGGTCTGCGTCGGACGTTGCCATCATCGCCACAGATGAAAACGGTGTGATTACGGTTTTCAACACCGGGGCAGAGCATCTGTTTGGCTACTCCCAAGACGAAGCTGTCGATCACATCAATCTTTTGCAGCTGTTCATGCCATCTGAATTGAATGCCTATGCATCCCAACTTTCCCAACAGGTTGGCGAACAGGTTCCAAATCAACAGGCCCTGTTTTACAAACCCCTTATGGGGCATGCGACCACGAAGGATTGGACACATATCCGAAAGGACGCCTCAGAATTCAATGCGTCGGCGGTGATTTCCAAAATTCAAAATGACGATGGTACCCACGGGGGATTCTTGTGTGTGTCGATTGATGTGACATCGCAATACAAATTCCGCCGCCAACTGGAATCTGTGCGTAACCAGCTTGAAATGGCCGCCCAAGTGGCGGAAATGGGGGTTTGGTCCTGGGATATAGAGACCAACAAGCTTCATTGGAACGAACATATGTTCGAAATCTATGGTTACCCGGCATCGATGAAAGAACGGGAAACCACATTTGAAGATTGGCGTTCCAGACTGGACCCGGACGAAGTTGAAGGTGTTCAACAGCGCCTGATGTCGATGGTTGATGGACATGGCGATTTTGACATCAACTTCCACATTTTCACACCCGCGGGCGAACGACGGGTGATCCAGACCGGTGCCGAAGTCGAACGCACCGAAAATGGTCGGGCTATTCGCGTGACCGGCTTTAACCGCGACATTACCGACCAAATCCAACGTGAAGAAATACTGCAACAGGCCAAGGAAAGTGCGGATCGCGCCAATCGCGCGAAGTCAAACTTCCTTGCCAATATGAGCCACGAAATCCGCACCCCGATGAATGCCATCCTTGGCATGTTGCAATTAACCCAGCAGACAGAGCTGACCGAAACCCAGAACGACTTTCTGATCAAAGCCCAAAGTTCGGCCAAGGCGCTGCTTCGGATCCTGAATGACATTCTGGATTATTCAAAAATCGAGGCCGGGAAACTTGAACTCGACATGCATGAGTTCAACCTGATCGAACTGCTCGATGAGTTGGGGAACGTCCTTTATGGCAATGATCATAATGACGGCATTGATCTGTTTTTCGATATCGGCCCCGACCTTCCAACATCAGTCATTAGCGACAGTCTGAAACTGCAACAGGTTTTGACCAACCTTGCGGGCAACGCGTTGAAATTCACATCAAGCGGCTATGTCTGCATTTCCGTTCGTTGCGTGGACACACAAAGTGACGCGCCAAAACGCATCCGTTTTGCGATTGAAGATACCGGCATTGGGATTTCGGACGAACAATTATCCCGCCTGTTTACCGGCTTTACACAGGCAGAAGCCTCTACCACGCGTCAATTTGGTGGCACCGGCCTTGGATTGGCGATCAGTGACAGCATCATTGCCGAGCTTGGCGGGAAGATTGATGTGAAAAGCACGCTTGGTCAGGGCAGCGTTTTCTCGTTCGAGCTTGATTTCGACCTGCCGCCGGGATCAAAAAAGACGTCGCCAATCGCGGCTCATAGCGCGCAAAACAAGCGAGTATATCTTTTGGCATCAACAGCGCGGTCCACGTCCGTTCACCAAACGTCATTGCAAAACATGGGCTATGACGCCGTATGTGCCGCCTCATCCGATGAATTGATTGCCGCACTTTCCACTGGCCCCGGTCATGACAGCGGAATGCGTTCATCGGCAACGGTTGTCATTGATGAATACGGGCTTTCTGATGACGACATACACAAGCTTGCCGATACCCTGTCATCGATGGATGCCGACCAGACCAAGATTGTTTCGCTGTCGCGCCGCCAAAGCAAGCTGGCCCAAACCGCGGCAAACTTAAACCTGCGCAGCCTGCATAAACCTTTCGTTCCGCAAAAACTTAAATCCGCACTGGAAGGCGAAACCAATATCCAAAACACGATTGACGATACCGGCCCGACGTCAAAATCCACCCGGCTGGAAGGCATGAATATATTGGTGGTCGAGGATAATCTGCTTAATCGCGAAGTGGCAAAAGGCTTGCTGCAAAACGAAAGTGCAAAAGTCGACTTTGCCGTAAATGGCCTTGAGGGGATTGAAAAAGCCCTCGCCCCGGACCGGCATTATGATTTCGTGGTTATGGACGTTCAGATGCCCGGCATGGACGGCATCCAGGCAACCCGTGAAATCCGCAAATTCAAAACAAAGTCGGAATTACCAATCGTTGCGATGACCGCCAATGCATCCCACGCCGACCGGGATGAATGTCTGGCGGCGGGGATGAATGCGCATTTGGGAAAACCGATCAATATCGATGAATTCGTTGCCCTTTTGGTCAAGACGGGCGCGCAGACGCGAACGGAAAATCGGCCTAGCGATTAAGTTCGACGGTCATGCGATCCAGCCCATCAAGGGTTAACGGGAACATCCGCCCGCCCATCAATTGATGCATGATTTGGATGGATTGGTGATGACGCCACCAATTTTCAGCCTGCGGATTGATCCATGCGGCATGTTCGAAATGATCGAGCAACCTTTGCATCCACACCGCACCGGCTTCGGCATTCCAATATTCCACCGCCCCACCGGGATAGGTGATTTCATAGGGGCTCATGGTGGCATCGCCGACAATCACCAATTTATAATCCGCACCATAAGTATTGATCACATCCCACGTTGAAACCTGATCAGATCGGCGGCGCGCATTATCCTTCCACAAACCTTCATAGGGGCAATTGTGGAAGTAATAATATTCCAGATGCTTGAATTCGGTTTTGACCGCGGAAAACAATTCTTCGCAGACCCGAATATGGTCATCCATCGATCCGCCAATATCAAACAGCATCAGGACCTTGACCGCGTTATGGCGTTCCGGGCGCATTTGCACATCAAGCCAGCCGTGGCGCGCGGTTGATGTGATGGTGCCGGGTAAATCAAGCTCATCGGCGGCCCCGGTGCGCGCCCATTTGCGCAATCGACGAAGCGCCACCTTGATATTGCGGGTGCCGATTTCGATACTGTCATCCAGGTTCTTAAATTCGCGCTTGTCCCAAACCTTTACCGCCCGGCGATGACGCGATTTATCTTGCCCGATACGAACCCCTTCGGGGTTATAGCCATAAGCCCCAAACGGCGATGTTCCGGCCGTGCCGATCCATTTATTGCCCCCTTGGTGACGGCCTTTTTGCTCTTCCAGCCGTTGCTTTAACGTCTCCATCAGCTTGTCCCAGCCGCCAAGGCCCTCGATCTCGGCCTTTTCTGCGTCGGTCAGGAATTTTTCGGCCAGTTTGCGCAGCCATTCTTCGGGGATGTCGGCCTCGGCGACTTCGTCCATGCCCTCGGCCAGATCAATCACGCCTTTAAAATGCGCAGAAAAGACGCGGTCGAACTTATCAAGGTTACGCTCGTCCTTCACCAGACTTGCGCGCGCCAGATAATAGAAATCCTCAACCGAATAGCCCGCCAAGCCCTTTTCGACGGCCTCAAGCAATGTCAGGTATTCCCGTAACGAGACCGGAACGCGGTTTTCTTTCAGCTTATAGAAAAAGCCGGTGAACATCACACGCCCCCGCTATTGGCAATGTAAAGGTTTTCAGAAAAAACCATCGTGTTTTGTTCCCTAACCTTGCGCAAACCGGCACTAGACAGCGTTGGTGCATTCGGGCAATGTCCGCCAAAATTTGACCACGCCCAAATAAGGGCATCATAAAAAACAAACCACAGAGCCAGAACAAGATGCCCGAAATTATCTATGCCTTTGTCAGCGTTGCTGTCATTGCCCGACTGGTCACCGTTGCCGTTTCCAAACGCAATGAAGCACGATTGCGTACGGCTGGTGCGGTGGAACATGACAGCCAAACCACCAAAATCCTGACGATTGCCCATATTCTGTTTTACATTGCCTGCATCGGCGAAGGGTTCTATCGCGCGGCCCCGGCAAGCATGGTGACCTATATCGGAATGGCGATTTGGGCGGCGTCGATTTTGGTCCTGATTGGCGTGATCGCGACCTTGCGCGAACTCTGGACAGTCAAACTGTTCATTTCGCCGCATCACGAAGTCCGCACCAGCATTCTTTATAAAATTTGCAAGCATCCAAACTACTTCCTGAACATCCTGCCCGAACTTGTCGGGTTTGCCATCGCCCTTCAGGCATGGGGCACGCTGATCATTGGCCTGCCGATTTACGGCTTTATCCTGTGGCGTCGCATCCGGGCCGAGGAAATCGCCATGAGGGCAACCTTCCCGACCTATTAAGGCCGCGTCACCGGACTTCACTCGGGGCTTTACTTAGCGCCCTTCGCGCCGGGCCATGAAGGCAAGGCGTTCAAACAGATGGACGTCTTGCTCGTTCTTGAGTAACGCGCCATGCATCGGCGGGACCGCGGTTTTGCTGTCCTTGGCGCGCAGGGCTTCGGGTGGCAAGTCTTCGGCCATCAGCAATTTCAACCAATCAAGCAATTCCGATGTTGAGGGTTTCTTTTTCAAACCCGACACATCACGCATGTCGTAAAACAGGTTAAGGGCCTCTGCCACCAGGCGTTTTTGGATGCCGGGATAATGCACCTCAATGATCTGGTTCATCGTGTCGGCATCGGGGAAGCGGATATAGTGGAAGAAACAGCGGCGCAGGAATGCGTCGGGCAGTTCTTTTTCATTATTAGACGTGATGATGACAATCGGGCGGTTGGTCGCCTTGATGGTTTCTTGGGTCTCGTAGACAAAGAACTCCATCCGGTCGAGTTCTTGCAGCAAATCATTGGGAAATTCGATATCGGCCTTATCGATTTCATCAATCAAAAGAACCGGCGCCTCGCCATCGGATTCAAATGCTTCCCACAGTTTGCCCTTTACGATGTAATTGGCAATGTTGTGCACGCGTTCATCGCCCAACTGGCTATCGCGCAGGCGCGACACCGCGTCATATTCATAAAGTCCCTGCTGGGCGCGGGTGGTGGATTTGATCGACCAGGTGATCAGCTTTTTGCCGAGCGACTTTGCAATTTCCTCGGCCAAAACCGTTTTGCCGGTGCCCGGTTCACCCTTAACCAAAAGCGGTCTTTGCAACGTGATGGCGGCATTCACCGCCACCATCAAATCGTCTGTCGCGACGTAATTTTCCGTACCCTGAAACTTCATTTTTGCCCTGCAATAGAGGTTGACGTTTGCGTTAACCTAGGCCGTCATAACGAATTGAGCAAGGGCACAGCAAGCCATCGCCTATGTGCCGTTGCGCTTAAGCGCTTGTGCCGGGCTCTCGCCATACCATTCGCGGTAAGACCGCGAAAAGTTGCTGACATGGTTAAATCCAACAGCCGCCGCCACTTGTTTGACGGTTCCGTCGCCAGATGTCAGCAACTCCCGCGCACGGGTCATCCGTTCAGATCGGATGAACTCGCCACAGGTATTTCCCGTCTCGCATTTAAACAGGTTGTTTAAGCGGCTTTCGGTCAGTCCGGCATCATCAGCCAACTGAGGTACCGAAAGCGGCGATGCCATTTGGGCCGTGACCCGGGCGATGGTATCCGCAAGCACGGTTTGCTCAAGCACTGTTGGCTTGGGGGTATTTTCCCTTTCCTGATTACGCTCGCAATTAGGCATCAATCACTTCGGTCAGGAACAGGGTCGATAGACCTTCAAGTTTTAATTTGCGTCCCACCCCGGTCATCTGCTGGGAAAACGTGGCACTGACGATGCGGCGGATCTTGTTGGTGATCGGCAAAGGGCGAATTTCAACCACATCCGTGGCATCGGACAAAAACGGACCAAGCTGATCGGGGACGGTGTCACCGAAACGGCGATATAAGGCATCAAGTTCAATTGTCACGCCCATATGGCGGATCAACTGACCTTTTTGGCAGGAAATAACGGGTCCCCAGCCGGTCCACCCGCATGGCAAAACCAGTTTCTGGTGACATTCTGCGATGTATACCCTCGGGACATTTGAAATCCAAACACCCCATCAGATTGATCGATCCGGAAAACCAGCCGGGTGGTAAGGCGTTTTGCACATCAAACCGCGAATCTTCATAAACGTTCAATTCCGCACGGTGCAAAAAGGTGCCATTGCCAAAATCGATCCGCTCCAACCGGCCTTTGGCCCCGGGCAATTCAAACAGATCGCCATCCGCCAGCCTAAGCTCGCCGATATCAGAATTCTGGTCGTCATGCGAAAACATGCCGAACATGTCATCGGCACTTTGTCCGGTTTCCTGCATGGTTGCCTGTTCCCGTGTTCTTTGCGTTTTTTATTTGGTTTTTCCGCCCGTTTATCGGCGCTTATTCTTGCCTGCGTATCCTAATATCAATGCGCGGTCTGTGACAATGCGCACGCAGTCGGTCAGCCGATTGGAAAGCAGCAAGCGGCACTTCTCAAAACGCACCGCCCACGTATTCGACACCATTCTTTGATGGACCTTTGATCGCAGACATTTATCATGACAAGCTATGCTGGTTCATAAGATCAGGTCACAAGATCAAAGAACGGCGTTATGGTTTACCCAACGGGTCACGCCGCGGATAAACCGGCAGAGGAAACGGACCTGAACATAAAAAAATGCCGGGTGAAAAAACACCGGCCGCGAAATTCAAATCATCTGGCAGATAATCAGGAAGGCTTCCGATGCAAAACGCAGGTAAATTCTATATCGACGGCACATGGGGTGATCCAATCTCGACCGAGAAAATGGATGTCATCAATCCGGCCACCGAAGCTGTCATCGCGCAAATCCCACTGGCCAACGAAGACGATGTCAACCTTGCCGTGGCGGCCGCCAAGCGCGCCTTTGTCACCTATAGCCAGACCACGGTTGATGAACGGCTGGGTATGCTCGAACGCCTTTTGGCGATTTATAAGCGCCGCTATGACGAGGTCGCGCAAACCATCACATCCGAACTGGGCGCGCCGATCACGATGTCGCGCGAACAGCAAGCTGATGCCGGTGTGGGCCATCTTGAAGATTTCATTGCGGTATTGCGGGACCTTAAAACCGAAGAAACCCTGCATAACGGGGAAACGCTTTTGCGCGAACCGATTGGGGTTTGCGGCCTGATTACGCCGTGGAACTGGCCGATCAACCAGATCGTGCTAAAAGTTATCCCGGCCTTGGCGACCGGCTGTACCTGTGTGTTGAAACCATCCGAATTCACCCCGCTTAATGCCGTACTTTATGCCGAAATGATCGACGAGGCAGGCTTCCCCAAAGGCTCCTTTAACCTTGTTCAGGGGGCAGGCCCCGTGGCCGGGGCGGCGATGTCGCGCCATCCTGACATTTCGATGATGTCCTTTACCGGATCAACCCGTGCAGGCAAGGCGATCACAAAGGACGCGTCTGAAACCATCAAACGCGTGACACTGGAACTGGGCGGGAAATCACCCAACATTGTCTTTGAAGATGTCGATATCGAAGACCGCATCGCGTTTAGTGTTTCGGACGTGTTTAACAATTCCGGTCAAACCTGTGACGCGCCGACCCGCATGCTGGTACAGCGATCGATCTATGACGACGCGGTCAAGGTGGCCAAGCGGGTTGGCGACGCCGCATCTGTTGGCGATCCAACGGCGGAAGGCGATCACATCGGCCCGCTGGTCAGCCACATTCAATATGACCGGGTTCAAACCCTTATTCAGGCGGGCATCGACGAAGGCGCGAAAGTGCTGGTTGGTGGGGTTGGCAAACCCGATGGCATCAACAAGGGATACTTTACCAAGCCAACGATTTTCTATGATGTGAACAACGACATGCGCGTCGCGCGTGAAGAAATCTTTGGCCCCGTCGTGGTCATGATCCCGTTTGACACTGAAGAAGACGCCATCGAAATCGCCAATGACACGCCATATGGCCTGGCGGCGTATATCCAAACACCCGACGATGCCAAGGCCGACCGCGTTGCACGCAAGCTACGCGCTGGCATGATCCGCATCAACGGTGCCTTCCCACGTGCCGGAAGCCCGTTTGGCGGCTACAAACAATCGGGCATCGGCCGCGAAGGCGGGCTGTTTGGCCTTGAAGATTTCATGGAAATCAAAATGCTGCATAAGCCCTGATGACGGCATACAAACAGGCGCCGGAAACAGTCTGGCGCCTGTTTGTATAATCCTCACCCCAACTTCGGATAGTTTACCCTTTCCTTTCCGGTACTTAGAATAAGCACCGACATGAGGGAAGGGACACACATGATCAAAAAACTAATTGCATTTGCAGCAGCAGCAGCCTTGTCTGCATGTGTTACGACGTCTGACTCATTTGACGCGCAAAACGAGATCGGTACGGTCTATAGCGGGTCGATCCCCACGAAGGGTGGTGACATTCTTTTGCCGCCGGGCGACTGGACCGTGGTTGGAAAATCCACCGAAAAGAACAAATATTCTCAAACATTTGGCAATGTCGCACTCGCCAAGATTGATGAAAATAAAACCCTTGATGGTTTTGTGATGTATTCAGCCGCGCTTGATGTTCCGATGCGCTTTTATTTCCACGCGTCGAGTTATTGCGACCCCGAACAACAAACGCTTTATTTTGAACAGCAGGCCAACCAGCAAGGCGGTCTTCAGCAGTGCTTCTTCATCGAAGACTGGTCCCTAAACGTGACCGAGAATTCAGAAGATTTCATTCAACAAGCTGATGCTTATTTCAAAAAACACAACGTTTCAAAACCGGCGACGATGTTGTTCACCAACTATCGGATGTCACGCCGCAACAAGCTTCTGATTGCGCAATATGGCTTTAACTATCGCCAGCCGGTTGGTGATGTCATCCCCGGTTTCACACCATCGGAAAAGTTCGTCTATGACCACCCGTTTGGCACCGAGGGATGGAAAACCAATCTTGAAACCGTGGTTTCCTGGTCCAAGGAAAACGAACCAAAGATTACAAAAGCCTTCCTAAAATAGGCTTGCTATTAACACTGACCTGAATGGGCCCCCGCATTGTCACTTGTCCGGGGCCTTTTTGATTTTGGGGGTAAATTTGACGTGTAATCTGGCTTGGCAATACCAACATCATAAGGAGCATCATATAGGGCTGGTAATGATGGAATGGGTCCCTATAATCCCATCGTTAATCGATAAAATTAAGGGTTTACCAACAAAACCCTAGAAGGATTGGGAGACCACAAATGAACGCGATGTCCTTTTCAGAAATGGGGCTTTCGGCCCTGAAAAGGCGACAATTTGACGCCGCAATCAATATGCTGCGACAAGCGCTTGGCGAAGATGCGGATAACCTTGAAGCCCGGTTTGGCTTGGCCCGTGCCCTGCATGAAAAAGGTTCGATCACCGAAGCACTTGGCGAATATCGTACGGTGCTGCAATCTGATGAAGGCCATGAAGACTGCCTGCATCACATTGCACGCGCCTTACTGCAAAAGGGTGATGCGCGTGGGGCTCTGAACCATGTTGATATCATTTTACGCAACAAACCAACCGACCCACATTTTTTGACCCTGCGCGCACAGGCCTTGCTGGAACTTGATCATCCCGATGATGCACTATCAAGCCTGCAAACCGCGGCACATCATAATCCGGGATCAGAAGACATCCACCGTCTGATGGCGGAATGTTACCGCGTCAATGAAGACCGCGAAGGCGAACGCCGCGCGATCGAGCAATTATTGCGGATCGATCCACGGTCGATGACCGCGGCCAACGATCTTGCGGTGATTGATCTGCGCGACGGGCATCCGATGACAGCGTTTGAAACCTATGAAAAGATCCTTGCCCAAATCCCCGAACATCCCGAGGCAACCCTTAACCGTGCCATTGCGCTGACCGTGATGGGCGGCATGGATCATCAGGCGATTTGGGACCGCGTCACGGAAGTTTGCTCAGATATGGACGGGCTTGACGAAATCCGCGCCCTTGCCGATGCGTTGGCCAAGCTGCCCGATGAAAAGCGCAAAGAAAGCCCCGAGGCGGAGGCCCTGACCGCGCGGGCAGCGTTGGCAAAGATCGCTTATTAAATCGTACTCATTCGCCGATGATAAGACCATCATAAGGATGCGCCGCAGATGTGGACGCATCCTTATGTGATTTTGGGCGAATATTAAGACTAAGATTAAGACGCCGGGGCTGTTTCAGGTGCCGCATCTGATGCCACATCTGGGGCCGCATCGCGTGCCGGGATCACCGACCGGGTTTTAACCCAACCCAAAATCCCTGCCACACAGATAAAGGCCGCAACACAGCCGACCATGAATGGGGCGTTGGTATGAAGCCCGGCCAGCACCCCGCCCGCCAAAACGGCGGCGGCCTCAGCCAAGACATGCACCGATCGGTAGATACCAAGCGCCTGCCCCTGCTCATGCGCGCCGGCCCCGTTGGAAATAAACAGGCTGGTGGTGACTTCACACCAGGCAATGCCAAATGCCGCAATACACATCGGCACAAAAATCCAAACCAGCCCATCAGGCAGGACAAAGGTCAGCAACCCGATGCCAAGCAACATGTGCCCAATGGTTGCCACCCCGCGCAAGCCAATCGGACGCTGGGCGCGGTCAACCGTCAGGCCCGCCAAAATCAGCGGAATGGAAATGATCGCCGAGCACATGCCAAGGAAGCTGCTGGTGACGTCATGGTTTTGAACCAGATAGACCCCAAAGAAGCAGAAGAACAAAAAGATCGCAAAGTAACTAAAGAACGACACGACAAAGGCCGGCATCAATGATGGATCGGTCAGGGTTTGCCACACTGTGCGGTCGGTTTGCGGGCCATCTTCGGGCATCCGTCCACGGCGGCGGGCATATTCCGGGATACGCAAAATCACCGCAACCACCAACAGGTTAAAGCCATACATACCCGCGGCAAAAAAGAACGGCCAAGACACATTAAATGCCGGATGGATCGTCGGGTCTGAGAAAAATCCGCCCATTAAGGGGCCAATGATCCAGCCGACATTGATCGCGACGGTCAGCAAACCGAAATTGCGCACCTTGCTTTTGGGGGTGCTGATATCCGATGCAATCGACTGGGCAATCGCCATATTGCCTTCGCACAGGCCCGATACAAACCGCCCAATCAACACCATCGGCAGGTTGGCCGTGGAAACCCCGACCGCGACGACGATATAGCCACTGGCCGCCCCCAAAAGGGATGCCAGCAAAACAGGTTTACGCCCGACCTTATCAGACATCCGCCCCAACCAAGGGGCACCGACAAACTGCCCGATCGGATACAGCGCCATTGCCACGCCCAACAATATGGTGCGGTATTGTTCTGGTACGGATGGATCAAGAAAGCCCAGTTCGGGCTTTAAAAACATCGGACCAAAGACAGGATAGGGCAAACTAAAACCGGCAAACCCAAACAGTACCGTCAAAAAGACGGCCGACATTGCCTTGTTTTCCTGCGACATGGGGTACTCCGTGGGGCGTGAAGGTGATGCAATTTCGTCAATTGAAAGGGATCGGGGCTGCGTGATTTTGCGGGTCTGGTCGTCTAACCTGACGAACGGGGCAAGGCTACGTAGCGCTCAGCAAGGGCGCGGACCTTTTGCCTAGCATCGTCAACCTGCCAGCCCGCCCCAATCAAAAGATCGGCTAGCGCATCGCACAGGATATTGATCGCGTTTTCGCGCAATTGATGGCCGTAATGGCGATCGGTAATTTCGGATAGAACCAACACATTGATCCCGTATCCCAGCCCCCAACTGCCAAGGTTCAGGTTGCGCGTGCGGCTGGTGATATCCGATGCGATACCAAGTTCACCCGCGCCTTGGGTCAGGAAGGTCTGGAACATCTCGGTCACAGCGCCGATTTGATCAAGCTGGGCCTGATGGCGGGCCGGTGTGGCGCGCGTCCAAATCGATGGTGCCAATGCCAGATATTCGGCCTCAAACAATTGCGGATGCTCAATGGAAAACCAAAGGTCGAGCAAATTGGCTATGATGTATTTTTCAATCGCACTGCCATCGTGATGGCGCGCGGTATCAAATTTTTCTGCCCGCTTGGCCCCGGCCATCACGGCAAGACCAATCAAAAGGTCTTCCTTGCTGGCGAAATGGCCATACAGGGTGCCAACCGAAATGGCGCAAAGCTTTGCCAGATCGGACATTTTCAGTTCGAAAAAACCGACCTTCGCAATCAGACCTGCCGCATTTTCAAGGATCAGTTCTTCGCGCTGTTGGCGTTTTTCCATGCGGTTTTGCGCAACCATGCCAGACCAATTTTTCGTTGATGAAACCATTTTTGACGTAAAATCGAATTTGGTTCATTTTTTAAATGCAGACAATCGTCGTTTTCGCATAGGTGGGTTTCATCACCGAGCGTATGCACCTGCCAAACCATCAAACGCGGCACCTCTGTGGTGTTGTCCGGTCTTTGAAATCAATTCATGGTTTTGGTGGGGATTTTGCGTCCCAAAGGACCCTGTATATAATCCCCCAAAACGGGAACTCAATTTGTGATCAGGCGTTTAACCTTTGTTGCAACTCACATTCGTGCTTTTGTGACGTCAGCATATCATTGATCACGCGCAGTGCTTTTTGACTGTCGCAACCAGAACTGGGCGAACTTTCATGTTTCAACGCTTCATCCGGATATGGGAATTTCTGACCCACAGCTTGTGGTTCACCCCATTGCTTTATGCAATTCTCGGCGTGGCGTTCGCCCTGTTATCGACCCGTATTCCGGGCAGCGACCTGATCGGAACCCTGCCGGAATTCTGGCCCCGATTTAGCACCATCGACACTGCCAAGGATCTGATCTCGACCCTGCTTGGCGCGCTTGTGACGATGATAACCTTTGCGCTGTCGATCACGATGGTTGTTTTGACCTTGGCGGCTGGGTCACTTGGCCCCAGAACCATTCGCAATTTTATGGGCGATCCGAAAACCCAAAATTCGATTGGCTGTTTTGTCGGGTCGATCCTGTTTTTAATTGGCGCACTGGTGATTATGGGGGGCACATCGAAAAATGTGCAAGTCCCGCAAATCCTGACCATGACAGGCATCGGGCTGTTTGTGATTTGTCTGTTTGTGCTGATCTTTTTTGTGCACAATCTGGGCCGGTCCATCGTTGCCGATCAGGTGATTTATAAGGTCGGAAGCAACCTTGAAAAGACCATTTCATCGGCCCTTGAAACGCTAAAATCCCCGATTGATACAGCGTCAAAGGATCACTGCACCCTGCCCGACAGTTCGGAAATCGACGATGATCACGCGATCATTGCCAAAACATCTGGCTATGTGCAGGGGCTCGATTACGAAGCAATCCGCAATGAGGCGACCAAACACGGCATTACGGTATCGCTGATTGTTCATGCCGGGCAGCACGTAATTAAGGGCGATTTCATTGGCGAAATCAAACCGACCCAAAACCAGGACCAAGAACCCAAACCGCTGAACGAATGCCAAGACGCGATTAAGAACTACATCATGATCGGCAATCAGCGCACCGAAATGCTGGATGTTGAATTTGCCCTGCGCCAATTGGTGGAAATTGCCCTGCGTGCCTTGTCACCGGGGATCAATGACCCGTTCACCGCCATTGCGGTTGTCTATCAGCTGGGCCGCGCCCTGCCCAAAGCCATGCCGTTCCACTATCCGGTCGGGGTTTGGAAGGACGATGATGGCCATACCCGTATTTGCAGCCAGATCAATGATTTTGGCGGGATGCTTGAAGCCTCGTTCAACCAAATCCGACAAGCCGCCTGCACCAAGCCCGATGTGCTGTTGCCCATGGCCGAGGTGCTTGAAAGCCTGATCAGTTTGACACACGATGCCAAGCAACGCGATGTGCTGTGCCATCACGCCACCCTAATCGCCAACACCGCCAAACGCGACATCCCCGAAACCACGGACTGCGCCACCGTCCAGCAAGCAGTTGACCGCGTGTTGCGCAAGCGACCGGAACCATCAAAACCGGATGACGAAACGACGGGTTCGTAAGCAGCCAACCATCCTTAAAGACAAACAAAAAGGGTCCCAAATGGGACCCTTTTTAAATTGCGATATTTTGGCTATCAGCCGGGCTGACGCACCAGGCGCGCGGTAATCTTGCCGACTTTTCCGGCGCTGAGCACCACCAGACAAAAGCCAATCGGCCAGGCCACGATGAAGGCATTGGCCCATCGCAGCAGATAGTTTGTATCCATGCCGGTATTGATCATCGTGACGAGGGCCGTCATCAAAAAGCAAAGCCAAAGCGACATAAAAAAGGCAAAAACGAAGCGGTGCATGCGCGGGGGAAACATTTGTATCCTCATGTTTGATCTGTCATCGGGCGCAAACATCGCTTATTCTTGTTTTTGGAAATAGACCAAATTTCTGAAAGATAGATTCTCATAAATGGAACATGTTCATCATCTGGATGATCTGGCGATTTTTGCCCAACTGGTCGAGGCTGGCAGTTTGCGCCGTGGATCGACGGCCCTGCGCATGCCGGTTGCAACACTTAGTCGGCGTTTGCAAAAACTCGAAACGGCCCTTGGATGCAAGCTGCTTCAACGCGGCGGTAAGGGCTTTGCCCTGACCGAAGCGGGACGCGAATATTATGATCGCCTAAAACCAATGTTGCTTGAGCTCAGCACACAGCTTCATGAAATTGATCAACGCCAAAGTCAGTGCGTTGGGCTCCTGCGGGTTGGGATGCCGGTCAATCTTGCAGTGCAGTGGCTTGACCGATTTTTGTCCGGTTTTATGACGCGTTATCCCCGCATTGATTTGCACCTAACGCTATCGAACAGAACCCTTGATCAACAAGAGGCACCGTTTGATGTCGCCATCCGGGTCGGCAAGCAAACCCAACAATCCCTGATGGTCAAACGCTTGACCGGCACTTGGCTGGTTCTGTGTAGCGCACCTGCCTATCTGTCGCGCAACGACGCACCCACCGCGCCCGATCAATTAAACGATCACGATCTGATCGTCGCCCGCCCGCTCAGCACTTGGCGTTTTCGCCACCCTCAAAGTGGTGCTATGGAAACCCTTGGCGTTTCAGGACGCTTTAGCGTCGATGACATGGAACTCGCTACCCGCATGATCATCGACGGGCATGGGATCGGCCTGATCCCGCACAGCACGGTGGCCGACCATTTAAAGACCGGCAAGCTTGTGCCGCTTTTGACAGAATGGGAAACCGATCAGCGTGACTTCTATGCTGTCTGGCATGAAAGCGACTTCATGCCCATGCGCCAGCGCGTGTTCCTTGATGAACTCACGCAATTTGCCGCGACTAACCCGCCAGTCATTTAAACGATCAGCCCGCGACCAATCATCAGACAAAGAAAAAGGGCCCCATTCGGGACCCTTTAAATCGTCAGACTTTTGACTGTAATGATCGCTTAGCCTGCGATATGGGCTTCGATTGCGGCCAGTGCGGCGTCGGCTTGGGATGGGTCAGAACCGCCACCCTGTGCCATATCCGGGCGCCCGCCGCCGCCTTTACCGCCGAGTTTTTCAACACCGATGCGCACCAGATCAACAGCACTATAGGTGCCTTTCAAATCCTCGGTCAGGCCAACCACGATGGATGCTTTGCCGCCATCATTTGAAACCAAGGCAACAATGCCTGATCCCATCTGATCGCGAAGCTCATCGACCATACCTTTAAGTTCCTTGGCCGGAATACCGTCAAGGGCACGCAGCGCCATTTTAACGCCGTTGACGTCTTTAAACGCATCCCCGCCAGATGCAGCACCCGAGCCCGCCGTGGCAAGCTTTTTACGCAGGTCCGAAACTTCGCGCTCCAAACGACGACGTTCTTCCTGCAATGCTTTGACACGGGCCGGAACGTCTTCTGGGCTGGCTTTAAGGTCGGCAGCAACCGTCCCCAAAACGTTTTCACGTGCGGCCATATAGTCCGCGGCATCGGCCCCCGTCAGGGCTTCGATCCGGCGTACACCACTTGAAACCGCCCCTTCCGAAACGATTTTAAACATCCCGATATCACCGGTGCGGTTCACATGCGTTCCACCGCAAAGTTCAAGCGAATAGGCATGTTCGTTGGCCTCTGGCAGGCCCATCGATACAACACGGACTTCATCGCCGTATTTTTCACCAAACAGCGCCATGGCACCAAGTTCAATCGCCTCATCTGGCGTCATCAAACGGGTGGTAACTTCGCTGTTTTCGCGGATCAGGCGGTTTACATCAGCTTCGATCACGGCAGCCTGTTCGGCGGTAACCGGTTTTGGATGTGACACGTCAAAACGCAAGCGATCCGGGGCCACCAAAGACCCCTTTTGGGTGACGTGATCGCCAAGATGCTTGCGCATTACGGCGTGCAACAAGTGCGTTGCAGAGTGGTTGGCACGCAGCGATGAACGGCGGGTATGATCGACGCGGAATTCAGCCGCATCACCAACTTTAACCTCGCCCTCAACCACTTTGCCGATATGGACATGCAAGGTGCCAAGCTTTTTCTGCGTCGCGCTGATCTCAACCACGGCACCGCCTTCGGTTTTGATCACGCCGGCATCGCCCTGCTGACCACCAGATTCGCCAAAGAAGGTCGTCTGATTGGCAACCAGTGCAATTTCATCGCCCTTGGTCGCGGTTTTAACTTCGGCACCGTCTTTGATCAGGGCAGTAACAACACCTTCGGCGGTTTCGGTCTCATAGCCCAAAAACTCGGTCGCGCCGTCACGGTCCTGAATATCGAACCAGACTTCTTCGGTCGCGGCCTCACCGGAGCCAGACCATGCGGCGCGGGCTTTGGCTTTTTGTTCTTCCATGGCAGCACTAAAGCCGTCTTCATCGATGCCGATTTTACGCGGTTTAAGCGCATCAGCCGTCAGATCAAGCGGGAAGCCATAGGTGTCATAAAGCTTAAAGGCAACGTCACCCGAAAGGATGGCCCCTTCGTCCATGCCATCGGTCGCGTCATCAAGCATCTTAAGCCCGCGATCAAGCATGGTTTTAAAGCCCTGCTCTTCAAGCTTAAGCGTTTCTTCGATCAGGGCCTGTGCGCGGACCAGTTCCGGGAAGGCACCGCCCATTTTGCGGACCAGCGACGGAACCAGTTCATACATCACCGGATCTTGCGTGCCGATCATGTGCAGATGGCGCATTGCGCGGCGCATGATACGACGCAGAACGTTCCCGCGACCGGCATTGGACGGCAAAACGCCGTCAGCAATCAGGAAGCTGGTCGAACGCAAATGGTCGGCAACCACACGGTGCGACACATTATGCGGGCCATCCGGATCGGTATTGGTGAAATCAGCCGATGCTTCGATCAGCGCACGCATCAAGTCGATGTCATAGTTGTCGTGCTTGCCCTGCAAAACCGCGGCAACACGTTCAAGCCCCATACCCGTATCAATGGATGGTTTTGGCAGATCAAGACGATCCCCATTGGCCATCTGTTCATACTGCATGAAGACGAGGTTCCAGATTTCAATGAAACGGTCGCCGTCTTCTTCAGGACTGCCGGGAGGGCCGCCCCAGATGTGATCGCCATGGTCAAAGAAGATTTCCGAACACGGACCACAAGGACCGGTATCGCCCATCGACCAGAAGTTATCAGAGGTCGGAATGCGAATGATGCGGTCATCAGACAGGCCCGCAATCTTTTTCCAAAGGGCATGCGCCTCGTCATCGGTGTGATAGACGGTGACCAACAGTTTCTCTGCCGGAAGGCCATATTCCTTGGTGATCAGGTTCCAGGCGAATTCAATCGCGTTTTCCTTGAAATAATCGCCAAACGAAAAGTTGCCGAGCATTTCAAAAAAGGTGTGATGGCGCGCGGTATGACCGACATTTTCAAGGTCGTTATGCTTGCCCCCGGCACGTACGCATTTCTGCGACGTGGTCGCGCGGCTGTAATCGCGCGGTTCCTGGCCGGTGAAAACGTTCTTGAACTGAACCATCCCGGCGTTGGTAAACATCAAGGTGGGGTCATTGCGCGGCACCAGCGGGCTGGAGGGAACGACTTCGTGGCCGTTCTTGCGGAAGAACTCCAGAAACGTGGTGCGGATATCATTAACGGTCTGCATATCTCTCCAACCCGGAAAACGCGGAACAAACACACCCGCGCACAGCACGGGCAGGACTGCCCTATTTAGCGGCTCGGCCCTGCGCTGTCCAGTCGGGGGAAGTGCTAAGCGACTAAAAGACGCGTTTAAGGCGATATCGGTTCATTTTGGGGATAAAATCACGCACCCCAAAGCCCGATTTTTCAAGCAATCGTCGTGATGCAAGATTATCGGGATGCACAAAGGCTGTAAGCTCTGGCAATCGGTAATGATGCGCCGCCAAATCAAGCGATGCTGTCAGAAGCTCGGTACCAAATCCCTGTCCCCAGGCATCGGGATGGAAATAGTACCCCACTTCTGGCCCCCACCCCGGATCAAACGGATCGGTGTAAAGACCACCCCAGCCAATAATGGACTGGTTTTCCTTTGCGCGAATGACCCAGGGCGCGAAGCCATCGCGACGGCGGAACCATTCATGCACCAGAACCCGTTTACGACAGGCGGCAAAGGTTTGGTCCACATGGGTAAATCGCATTGCATCGTGATTGCCCAAAAAACCATATAACCGCGCAACATCGCCCAACCGTGCTGGTGCCAACACCAAACGATTGGTTTCGAACGTTGTAACGGCGTTATGATTTCGGTCAGATTTCATCACGGTCAAACACTGCGGGATGACGGAAAGAAATCAGATAAAACCCATTTGCCGAACGGATCCTTCAAATGGGTGCTTTCAATGGGTTTCAGAGCTGATGTTGCGGGCGCATTCGGTGTGGAAAATTCCGCGACTGTGTCGAGACGCGCTTACTTCTCGACACCTTCCTGAATTTGTTCGCCAAGCTTTTCAACGTCACGGCCAAATCCTGCTGCGGTCTCGCAAGCGGCAAGTGAAAAGCCCAAACCAGCAATCATGGTCAATGCCAACAGGCGTTTCATAATGGTCGACATCGTTTTTGTGCTCCTGCCTTTAACGACATGTTGATTGTGACGCGCGGGGCGTCCGTCTGAAATGCTTATACGGCGATTTAAAATGCCAAAAGCGGCAAAAATCAGATGGCTATCTTGTCGAGGGACATCTGCGCTGGCAACTATTTACTTCGCGCGTGGCGATGTCGTGTGTCGTGACCAGTAGGCGGGCGCGGGATTTCGTCGAGATTTTTAAAAGTTCGGTGATCACACAGCAAAACGGGCGCGCCTTGGCACGCCCGTCTTGGTTTGCTCGTGTCTTATTATCCCGATTAAACGGGTGGTCCGCGTCCACGCAACGCGTTGACCAGAAGTGAAACAAGGAAAAGCACGATAAAGACAAAGAACAGTATCTTTGCAATTCCTACAAACGTTCCGGCCAGACCGCCAAAGCCCAAAACGGCGGCGATCAGGGCAAGAACGAGACAAAAGATTGCCCAACCTATCATTACTTATACTCCGTTTTCCGTGTCACGCGTTGATCGACCCAATGGAGGGGAGGAGATCAATTGGCATCAATCAACAAGCGCGACGAAGAATAGATGAGTGTTCAATTTTTAATTGGTATCTATTAATCAGCTTCGCTTTGAATTGCTTCACCAGCATCTTCAACATCGCGGCCGAAGCCTTCTGCAGTTTCACAGGCAGCAAGACCAAGGCCCATCCCTGAAATCATTGCAACTGCGAAAATCTTTTTCAGAATATCTGACATCTTGTTTGCTCCTGTGTTCGTATTATTTTTATACCGTGATTGAGTTCACATTAAGTCAAACGGCGTAGGTGGAAAGTTGTTCCCGCTACTCATCCTTGAAGTTGATTAAAATTACTAAAAACTTCAAAAATTCGTCTTTCTTCAATGACTTAACGGTATAAAAAAAGTTGATCTGCGCTTGTATTTTTTTGAAATCAGGCTTTGCACCGGCTCGTCCATCGCCGTCATACGCCCCCTGAAATCACAATCTTAAGGCAACAACATCGCGCAAACACAACCATCCCCCTCAAAAGCGGCTTATGCAAGGCAGGGTTGTTTTACGCCAAAAATTATTCCCTCTTCATTCCCCCTATTTTCTTTGGCCCAGCGCAAGAAAATCAGCGACCTTATCGACAATCTGATCATGGATCCGCGCACGGTCCGCCCCCGCCGGGTCCGAACAAACCGGATCGTCTTTCATTTCTTTTAGAAGTTTGGCTGCACCGGGCAGGCATTCACCGAGAAACGTCAGGTGATAGGCCGGGGCAAACACCGCCAATGATGCATTTTTCACCCGTGCCACAATATTGCTGCCTGTTTCGCTAACGTCCGCTGCCCGCCAGCCATGCTCTTTGCCAAGGCGAATAAACAGCACCGGATTGGTCACATCGGCCAAACTTTGCGCATCAACCGCATCGGTCATGCCCGGCTCAATCGCAACGGTTTTGGAAATCCGGGGATCAGCGTTTGTGTCGTGAAAATCGCGCGGCAGATTATCAAAATCGACCCCGCCCTTTTGATAGAAGTCGCAATCCTGCGCGCTGTTTTGGTACGTGGCGCAGTAGTCACGATACGCCGCCGGGTCAATCCGGACCCCGGCAAGATTAAGGACAGTCGTCCCGCCCAGCGAAAACCCGATGGCGGAAATATCGCGCGTGTCGATATAAGGCGCGAATTCAGGATTGGCGAGAACCTGATCAAGGGCGGCAGTGATATCCTTGGCACGCTGTCCAAGATACATTGTCCGACGCGGCGATGAATCCCCGCTGGTGGTGCCGGGATGATTGACCGCCAGAACCATCGCACCGCGTAACGCCAATTGCGATGACAACCAACCGATGGCATCCATATTACCGCCCGATCCATGCGACAGCAAAATAAGTGGATGCTTTCCCGGCGCAATCGCCGCCCCGATATAGGCATCTGTACTTTTCCAGATCATGCTTTGGCCGACCGGCGCGCGATATATATGGGTGCCCGCCGGATACCAGATGGACGCCGCAACCGGCATGGAACGGTGGGCGGCGCGCACATCAAACCGGTCATACCCGGCAAGATCACTGGCGGGTTCGGCAACGGCAGAAGTGAAGGTGGCAAAAAGGCCCAAGGCCAGAACCATCGCAGAAGTTACATGTTTCATGATTTCAATCCGTGTTTTAATGTTTGCTGAATTGAAATTGCTTCTGTTTGGGGGCTTTGGCGTCCTTTAACCGGTTTTAGGACACCCAAAACCGGTTTTGGGACATGTTCGACCAAGCGTTAATTGGGCACACATGATCGTTTTACCCCTTCCGATGGTTGCTGCGCTGGTGCTGGGCTTTTTGTTTTTGCGCGCAGCCCTGTTTGGCAATACGCCGCGCTTATTGGCCGCCGTGCTTTTGGCCTGTGCCTGCCAAAGTGTCATGGTGTCGCTGGTGCAATATTATGGCCTGACCGAGTTGCGGCTATTGCCGCCGGTCACCGCATCCGTAATCCCGGCCTTGGCGTGGGTTGCGTTTGTCGATAGTGGCATCCGCGGACAGCGACGCGCCCGCGACTGGGCCCATATCCTCTCCCCGATCGTAATGACAGCAACCGTCATTATGCTCCCTGCCCTGATTGATGCTGTTCTGGTCGCAATATTTGTCGGCTACGCGGTGGCTATTTTGATTGTGCTGCGCCGTCAGGATGATGACCTTGCCAATACTCGACTGGCATCCGGGCATATTCCAGCCCTGATTTGGCGGTTCATTGCTCTGGCTTTAATCGCCTCGGCAATCAGCGATGTTTTAATCTCGATTGCGCTTGCCTATGGCTATCGCGGCGCGCCGGGCTTGATCCTAAGCATGTTTTCATCCCTCGCACTTTTGATGATCGGGTTTATGTCCCTGTCGCCCGATATCGCGGCAGAGCCGGTTGGCGAAAACGAGGATACGTCACCTCAGCACTATAGCGCCGCCGCCAAAATCCAAGATGACGTTCCAGTTGCCCAAATCATGGAACAGCTTGAAAGTCTTTTGACGCGCGAGAAACTCTATCTTGATCCTGACCTTACGCTGTCGCGCCTTGCTCGTCGGTTGGGCTATCCGCTGAAACATGTATCGACAGCAATCAATCAGGCAACCGGGGAAAACGTATCGCGCTTTATCAATCAGCGCCGCATTGTCCATGCCTGCCAGTTACTCGAAGCAGGGCAAAACGTGACCAGCGCCATGCTGGAAAGTGGCTTTAACACCAAATCCAACTTCAATCGCGAATTTCTGCGCATCACGGGGATCAATCCCGGCAAATGGAAAAGCCACGCGGCAACAGCCATGGAAACGGCTGGATAAACATCCGCCGACTGGGCGACTGGACGATTAGGCTTAAAACCTTAAACGGCGCCGATAGCCACATGGCACGGGCCAAGTAGATTTCCGTTTAGATTTGGGCCAGACATAAAAAAACGGGCATGCCCAAGGCACACCCGTTTTTCATCATCTGATGAAGCTCGATCAATCGTCGTTTGACGGATCGTCTTCTTTCATGTTGGTCATTGCCTCGGCAATCAGACCGGCACTTTCGCGAATGCTGGTTTCGATTTCCTTGGTCATTTCCACGTTTTCACGCAGGAAGTTCTTGGCGTTTTCACGGCCCTGTCCAATACGGGTCGAGTTGTACGAGAACCACGAACCAGATTTTTCGACAATGCCGGCCTTCACGCCAAGATCAAGGATTTCGCCCATCTTGGAGATGCCTTCGCCATACATGATGTCGAATTCGATCTGTTTGAACGGCGGTGCCATTTTGTTTTTAACAACTTTGACACGGGTCTGGTTGCCGACCACTTCGTCGCGGTCTTTGATCTGACCGATACGGCGAATATCAAGACGAACCGACGCATAGAATTTAAGTGCGTTACCACCGGTCGTGGTTTCCGGGCTACCGAACATCACACCGATCTTCATACGGATCTGGTTGATGAAGATAACCATACAGTTGGACCGCGAAACCGAACTGGTCAGCTTGCGCAATGCTTGGCTCATCAGGCGGGCCTGCAGGCCAACGTGGGTATCGCCCATTTCGCCTTCAAGTTCGGCGCGCGGCACAAGGGCGGCAACCGAATCGACGACCAGAACATCAATCGCACCAGAACGCACAAGCGTATCAGCGATTTCAAGGGCCTGTTCACCGGCATCTGGCTGAGAAATCAGCAGTTCGTCAGTATTCACACCCAGCTTGCGGGCGTATCCCGGATCAAGCGCGTGTTCCGCATCGACAAACGCACAGGTGCCGCCCAACTTCTGGGCTTCGGCGATGGTGTGCAGGGCCAATGTGGTTTTACCTGAACTTTCCGGGCCGTAAATTTCAACAATACGGCCACGCGGCAGGCCGCCAATGCCAAGCCCGATATCAAGGCCCAGCGATCCGGTTGAAATCGCCGAAATATCAACGGCGCTATCACGCTGGCCGAGCTTCATAATCGAGCCCTTGCCAAATGCCCGTTCAATCTGCCCAAGGGCGGCTTCAAGTGCCTTCTGCTTATCCATAGTATCCTTATCCACCAAATGCAGCGCGGTCTGAATCATTGCTCGAACTCTCTTATTCCACAGGGCCGGGTAGGATGCAACGCAGGCGGTTCCCCGGACCTAAGTGCGGAACGCCACCGCTTAAAATGCCTGCTGCCCTAACAGATTGAATTCCCTGTGACTGCCAGCAGAACGCTTGAGAACATAATAAGAACACTCGCACATATTTTTAAATGTTGCAAGTTTGTTCTCATTTGGAAATCAACTTGGCACGTTCCACCCGGCCGATGGCGAGGTTCGAATGGCGTAGAGCGTTGTAAGACCGCAAGAAACGGGAAATTACGTGGTGATTTTCAGATGTTCGTGTTTATGGGCGTGGCCATGATGGTCGTCGCCGTGGTGATGGGATTCGACATGCAATTCACCCGGCACGGAATAAAGTTCCCCATGACGCACACCGGGCTGGGCCAGAATTTTATCGGCAAAGGCCCGGATATCAGCAAGGTTTCCGCGCAACGTCACGCTTTCAAGGCAGGTATCATGGTCAATGTGGAAATGGACCGTCGATACCGTCAGATCGTGATGTTCGTGCTGGGCGTTCATCAAACGCGATGCCAGCATGCGTTCTTCGTGGTCATAGACATAATTTAATACCGCGATGCCAACGCCATTTTCGTCCTCGGCAAGCTTGGTCTGTTGCAGCTTTTCACGAATCAGATCACGGAACCCTTCGGACCGGTTGGTATAGCCGCGCTGATTAAGAAAGGTATCAAAGGCGTCCATCAGGTCATCTTCGATCGATACGGTCACGCGGGTCATTTCAATTCCCTTTCAGAATCATCAGCTTGACTTGTATGAACAAATTTGAAAAGTTCACACATTCTTTCTTATAGCCCTAATTTCCCAAAGGATAGCAGATGTTTCAATCAAAGTTCGCAACCAGTGTCATGATTGGTGCGATTGGCTGCTTGTTCAGCGGCGCGGTGAGCGCCCACGAATTCACCCTTATGACCAGCCCAAGTGACGCAAAAGCAGGCGAAACCATGACCTACGTTATGGATTCGAGCCACGTTTTCGGCAAAGCAGAAGAAGCAGAAGCCGCCAAACATCTTGCAGCGACTTTGATCACCGCCGATCAGAAAACCGACCTTGATTTCGATGTAAATGCCGATGCGCCCAACCAGATCGGTACATTTGATGCGCCAGAAACGGCCGCATGGCTTTCGGCACATCGTCTTCCGGTGATTTGGTCCCAGACTCCGGATGGCTGGCAGGAAGGTGGCGCGGATGAACATCCCGATGCCGTCGCAGCCGTTCGTTATGAAAAATTCGCCAAGGACCTGGTCGGTGCGGCGTCAGGCGACAAAGCCGATGCCTTTATCACCGCGCCGATTGGCGACCAGCTTGAAATCGTCCCACTTTCCGATCCGCGCGAAACCGCGATTGGCGATGATGCGACCTTCCAGATCTTGCTTGATGGGCAACCGTTGACGACGTCGGTACTTGCCACCTATGCCGGGTTCACCGACACCCCGTCATCCTGGGCCTATGCGACCGAAACCCTGACCGATGAACGCGGCAGCGGCATTGCCAAAGTGCGCATCAGCGCGCCGGGCACCTGGATTGTCCGCGTTGCCACCGACGTTGCCGACGAAGAAGAAGGCGTTCGTGCCCATAACCTGCGCGCGACCCTGACCTTTGATGTCGCGAAATAAATCGATGGGCGCAGGACAAAAACTGCTGCCAATCATTGTGATGGTGTTGATGGCCTTGGCATTTGCCGGGCCATCAACCGCCCACGCCCATGGCGCGGGCTGGCAGGTGATCGACAATAGTCATACGAATCAATATCGCTTTGGCTATACCGACGGTACCGCAATGGCCTTTGCCGAGGTCGTCGTCACCGGGCCAAACGGTAAAACCTGGCAAAAGGGTCGCACGGACCGCACCGGGAATTTTGCCTTTGGCGTTGACCGCGACAGCCTGACCAAGTCGATGGCAGATACCGCGTCAAACGGTTGGAAAATCCACGTTGCCGATGGCATGGGGCATGTTGTTAATCTGACCTATCATCTGCCAAGCGTTGATAAGAACGGCACAGCAGACGAAACCACAACCGCCCCCAAAGAATCACACGCGTCCTTACAAGGCACGTCCGCCCTGCTTGATTTACCGATCTGGGCCGGGGCGCTGTTTGGCATGAGCCTTTTGGTCAATCTGTTTGGCGGCATGTTTTTGTGGTCGCGCCGCCGCGCACGGGCCAGCACGAAATAACCCACAAAGGCCAATCGCGTTGCCCCCGTGATGCGCATAAGCGCAGGGCCATTCAGACGCGAAGATCAGTGCATAAACAAAAGTGCGACACCGGCAAAGGCAAGGCAGGTCCCAAAGGCCGCCTGCCAGCCGACCGGACGCCGCAAAATCAATCCTTCATAGACAATCAAGATCACCGGCGGCAGCGCCATTAAGGTTGATGCGATCCCGACATTGGCATTTTGCACTGCCAACATCGAAAGCCACACCCCAACCGCCGGGCCGATAAACGCCCCAAGAAACAGCCATTTACCGACATCTGGCGCCATACAGGCGGTAACGGTGCGCCGTACCCGCCCCAACAGGATGGCAATCCCCCACATGGCGATCACTGCCACCAGCGTTCTGATCCATGTCGCCGAAAGGGCGGAATAACCATCAATCAAGGCGTATTTGGCAGTAATCAAATTGCTGACCTGGCCAATCGCGCCCCCAAGTCCAAACAAAACCCCGACAACATAATTGCGCCCGGCAAGCCCAACCGGTCGGCCTTTTTTACCCAAAATCACCAACAAAACCCCACCCACCCCACAGGCGATACCAGTGATTTCAATTGGTATGAGGATTTCGTCAAACAGAACCCACGCCAAAACCGCGCCCATGATCGGCACCGTCGACATTAACAGCATCGACAATCGGGCACCGAGCATCACAAATGCCTGAAACAGCATGGCATCGCCGATCACAAGGCCCAGAATAGACGACAGCGACAACCATCCGAGCTGTTCCCACGTGACCGCATTTGGCCATGGTTGGCCTTCCATCACCCAATGCAGAATGGTCAGGCAGAAAATCGAACAGATCAAACGCCCGCGATTAACCGTCTGCGCGCCGACTTTGCCGCCGATATTCGAAAAAATCATGCTCGACGTTGCCCAGCATAGGGCAGCGCTAAAAGCAGCAGCTTCGCCAAAGAAGGGAACCATAGGGCGCGTTTCCAGATTTGTTTTTTTTGAGGTGCTTTTGCGGTCAAGCAGGTGGTAACGCTTCGGTCAACCGCACCTTATTTTAGGTCACAACTTAAGCCCGGTTTTGGATGCTTTGGCAATCGCAATCCTCGCACAAATCGACACAATATCCCCCTCCAAGCATTAGCGTTCCTCGGCGTTTTTAAGCGAACGTTCAACCTTGGGGCTGGTTTGTTGGGTGGGCTACGCGCGGGGATCAAACGATTGCGTTTGCAAAACCAACCCATGATAGCCGACGCCCGTCGATACCGCCGGGTTTCATGGCACGTGACGCCATGCTTCATGATTATTTTTCAGGTGAAGATGCTTTTTAAGCGGTCTTTTGGCAGACCAGATAAGCCCGTGATGGAAAGCGGACCATCAAGAGACTGTTGAAGTGGATGCACCGGATATAAATGCAGACATCCCGAAGCATGCGACAGACCGGATTTAAAGGTCTGCCAAGACTTTGCGATAGTTGACTGTACCCTGATCAAACTGGGGCAGATAATGCGCGAATTCACCGCGCAGCCAGCTATATAGTGCCAAATCAGCGACCGGTATTATCTTGTACGCGTCAAGTGCACCGCCCAAAACGCGCAGTGAATATGCATCAATCAAAATCGCATCAAGACGCCCGGCAAACAGCATTTTGTGCATCATTTCCGGGCCACCGGGAACCTTGATAAGATTGGCATACGTGCCCATCAGGTCTGTGGACCAGGTTTGGCCCAACGCGACACCAAGCAGCTGATCTTTAAGATCATCAACACCGGAAATCGCCCCGTCACGTACCACCAAAAGCCCCTTCATATTCGCAAAGGTGACATCACCCCGCACAACCGAGACACCGCACAAATCGGGCAGGTTATCGCGTGCGACCAAAATACCATCCACCGTTCCAGTGCGAATGCCTTCGATGGATCGGGTCGCGGGCAATGCAATCGGCTCAACACAGAGCCCCGCCTGTGCCATCGCATGGCGATAGGCATCTGCCCCACGGTGATCGAGATAAACTTTGGGCATCGCAATACGCAAACATGTTTCTTTGGCATGCGCAGTTGGCAACAGCTGAAACGACAGGAAAAGTGCCAGCAATAAAATCACGGCAACACAACAGGATCGAACGAACCTGTTCTTTGGATCACGCACTTTTTAACCCTCACGGCAATTCGTTTTTTTTATTGTCCCCTCGCGGGATGTTTGCCGTACCAACCAATTTGCCCGTTTGGCACATCTTACGTGCACCTTAGGACAATCGGACCTTATTTTTTATGGCCCGTTATAACGTCACAATAATCGGTCCCAACTGATTTGGCTATATTATACAGCAACCCGCGCGTTCTTTTTCCCGCGGCGCACAAAAAGTTGGTTTCACAGCGGTATGTTTGATTTTCGTCCATATTCGCAATGACGTTTCGGGGCATATGATCCAACCATAAGATGCATCTCAGGACCAAAACGCAGCGTTCACGGAACAAGCGGCCTTGGGGATAGTTACACACAAGAACCCTTGCGAATTCAGAAAGTCACCTGATGCCCTTTGACCTTGCCGAACTATCACTTGGCGTGATCGCAGCGATTTTTGCCGTCTGTACACTGATCATTGGTTTTGCCGGAACGCGGCTTGCCAGTGTTGCCGTCAAATTGGCAGAACGCACCGGTATGGGCCAAATCATTGCGGGTGCGTTGTTTGTCGGGATGGCGACCAGCCTTCCGGGCAGTGTTTTATCGGTCACCACCGCATGGCAAGGTCATACTGATCTTGCGATTGGCAATGCCCTTGGCGGGATTGCAGCACAGACAACGTTTCTGGCAATTGCAGATTTTTTCTATCGCAAAGGCAATCTTGAACATGCCGCGGCCAGTGCGACGGGCCTTGCCCAAGCGACGTTGTTGGTCAGTATGTTGGTTATTCCCATTATCGGTTATGCCGGACCGCAATGGATGATTTTCCACATTCACCCGGTATCGATCCTGCTGTTTGTGATTTATGGCTTTGGGTTGTCGTTGCTGTCAGAAATCCGCCAAGAACCGATGTGGCGCCCGAAAAAAACCGACCTGACCCAAGAAGACGCCAAAGAACACGAAGATGATATTCATCCTGAAAGCAGCCTGCGCCTGTGGACCGAGTTTCTTATTTTTGCGGCTGTCACGGCGGTTGCCGGACATATCATCGGCCAAGCGGGCCTTGCCATCGTTGATAAAACCGGCATGAGCGAAACCGCCGTTGGCACCTTCCTGACCGCGATATCAACATCATTTCCGGAATTTGTTTCGGCAATTGCCGCGGTACGCATGGGGGCCGTCAATTTGGCGGTTGGCGATATTATCGGCGGTAATGCCTTTGACGTGCTGTTTCTTGCGGCATCCGACTTCGCCTATCGCGATGGATCAATTTACGCCGCCTTTAGTGATCAGCATCTGTTTACCATCGCCCTTGTTATCCTCATGACCGGGGTTTTGTTGCTCGGCATGCTCAACCGCGAACGGCGCGGTATGGGCAATATCGGCTGGGAAAGTGTCGCGATTCTGGGACTGTATGGCGGGTCGGTCTTTTATTTAGCGGGCTAGATAGCCTGCCCGCCTTCGCGAGTAGCGGGCAGCATCCTATGACGTCGGCGCTTGACTGACGTTAAGATGTTTGGACAAAAGATCCCTCCCCCATGGTAAATATCGCAACTCAAAAAACGCCAATTCGTGGCACTGATTGGGTCGTTTTAAAGCGGCAAAATCATCGACCGGTACGGCTTTAAAATCATCCCCAGCACCGCTTGTTTGCGTAAATGCTTCAAGAACGACACCGGCACTGCAGGGAATAGCATCCAAATAGCTTTGGCGGACGAGGTCGGGCAACGTGCCAGTTCCTGCGCCATCTTGCGCCCACACATGCAGTCCTTTTTCGCTGAGTGCGTCTATCCAGTCGCCATAGACCTGACTGGCAACCTTTCCACCCGCATAGGTACTGACATGCACCGGCGCGTCCAGACGATCGGATAATCCAACCAAAAGGTCCTTGGCCCTCGTGCGCTGAGATGCTTGGCTATAGTTCCAATCATCAAGTTCGAGCGGCACATACCATCCCGCAATCGGCAAGTTCCATCGCGCGTTAATAACCTCGGCCTGCTTTAACGATTGTCCCAATGCGTACTGAAGATACGCGTCATAGGCCGCTGCATCGATTTCAGATAATCGCCGGTAATAGGCCGGATCCATATAAAGCCCCATAACCAAATCAAGGCCCGCCGCGTTGGCATCACGCAGCGCATTTACCAGCCAACCATCCTTTCCGCCAAAATCGATGTCGCCATAGCGCGTCCATTGAACAATGACGCTATTGATGCCGTTATCTTTGCTGTCGCGCCAAATATCACGCCACTTTTCCGGTGTGATCTTTTTGTCCGAAACCGATGGCTGAAAAAACATGTATTGCGCAGCTGAGGCTTGGCACACTGGCAGCAATACCGCAGCCAGGAAAAATGCTGCGACAGGCATAAACCTAAACATTAAAATCCGAACTCCAGCCCGACGAACACACCATTGGCTTTGGCATACAGGTTGCCACCAAGACCCTGCTGATATTCAATGCGGGCACTGATATGACTGCGATAGGCATTGTAGGTATCGTCGTCTAACCACATCTGCCAACGTATCCCGGCCCCGGCCCGCAGATCTTGCCGCCAGTCACCATTGGTTTTTTGGGTGGAAAACTCGGTAAAGCCATAGGGCATCAGGGTCTGCGCACTTTCGAACGGCAATTTAAAGGTGTGCCCCTGCTGATAGCGCGATAGCCATTGATAAGAATGGCTATGGGTCCACCAAGCAGCATCCAGATAAAGGAAGCGCTCGTTCCAGGAATCTTCATCTACACGCCAGTCGTTGCGATATTCGCCTTGATCAAAAAACGACGCCGTTGCGCGCAACAGGAAATCGCCGGTTACGTTCCCGTCATTTGCAAAATCGCCTCCGCGCTCAAACAATTCAACCGGATTGACTGCCTTTTTGAACGGTAAGGACCGATCATCTGACAGGCGACTTTGCACATATAATTCGCCATAAAGATTAAGGTTGTAATCGCCAAGCGGCTTATAGCGCAGGCCGGCCCCAGCCCCGAAATTGCTGGCATATTTGTTTCGGTCGTCGGCCCCAAGAACGGCACGCCCATACACAGACAGGCTTTTTCCTGCTTCGACGGGTTCTTCGCCCAATGCATGGTCCCACAGGAATGTCTGCATGTTTTGCGACTGGGCTTTGCGTTCGAAGCTTTCTTTGCCTGGAATTGCGTTTGCCGAAACACCCGCAGGTGACCAAGTGGATGCCACCGTTACCGTATCACGCCGCGACAATGCTTCGTGGGAACGGCGTTGGCGATATCGGCGCGCTTCGACGGATTCAACATTTGGTTCATTAAGGATCGGATATTGTTCAAGATCGATTGCGGCGCGCAGACTGGCGCGTGAGTCGGCCGACCGCCCCTGCTCGTTGTAAAGATTGGCCAGCGTTTCATGTAGCCGATAATCTTCGGGGTAGTCATTAACGGCCTGTTCGACATAGGGAACTGCTTGGAGCCTGCGGTCAGGATCCGCATCGCCAGCAAGACGCATCCCGAGGTCGGCACGGAATCTGGGGTTTTCATCGGACAGATCAAATGCCGACTGAAGCCATTCTGTACTTTGTGCGGTATCGTCAGCGGAAAGAGCGACGGCAGCGGCAGCGTAGTAATCCTCGGCCCCCGGCGCAAAGGTCAAAGCTTCCCTTTGGCGGGCCATCGCAACATCAGGCATTTGGCGCGCGGCAGCAATGGATGCCCCCAATGCCCATCCGGCAGCTGTGTCGGGTTCAACCTGCGCCCAAAACGCTTCGGCACGGTCAAAGTGCCCATCGTTCATCGCCGAATGCGCCGCGGTCAAAGCAGCATTATTGCCAAGCTGTTCAACAGGTTGACTGTTCCAAATCTCCATCGCCGGGCCATAAGCGCCCGAGGCATCATAGGCATAGGCCAATGGAAGAACGCTGCCATTGTCACCACGCTTAACAGCCTCACGGAAATAGACAACTGCAACACCAGGGGTTTTCTTCATGCTGCATTGGCCTAAGGCGCGGTAGCTTACAGCTTGGGTCACCGTATGCTTATCAGTGAAATCGCGAACCAAATCGCAATGACCGCTGAGCGACAAACGTGACAAAAGTTCTGCGCGAAGTTTACCGTCAACCCGGTCCAGCAGAACCGAAGCTTTGGGTAGATCCGTATCGGAAAGGTTTTGCTGATATAAAAGGGCCAGCCGTTCGATCAAATCATGAGGCAGGTCACCTTTGGCATCTTGATAGGCATGTTCCAAGCGGTACATGGCTGAGGATGTACTGCCATTTTGAACGTCAAGATAGGTTGCCTGATCCAACGCAGAATAACTGCCGGTTAGATCAAACAACGCATACCAATTCTGAGCCGCAAGGGTTATATCGCCCAAGTTTTGGTGTAGCTGTGCGAGGTGTCGCAATGTCGCAGGATTTTTCTGGCGCTTTTTAAGCCACGCCATAGCTTCATTCGTTTGGCCCGTTTTTAGAAAGTGTCGAACAAGAATGTCTGAGCGGCGTTCGTCCCAAGTCCCTTGCAATGAAACTGTCTTCATCAAATCCCATGCCCCAGCACGCTGGGCAAGGACAAGCCAAGAACGCGGATTTTCCGACGCGTCACAGCTTTGCAGGAGGGCATGAACCAGCCCGTTCTTGCGTCCGACCAACCATTCTGCCGTTTCCAGGCACGGACGACCGAGTTCCTGCGACGTTTGATACACCAAATCGGCATCTTCGGTCTGGCGCGCAAGCTCCCACAGGCGGCGTAACGCCTTGTGATTGGAAACATCATCATCCACAAGCGGACGAAGCCAGGCCTTTGCCAAATCAAATTGCTTATTTCCGATCGCGCGCTCGATCAGGTTCATCCTGGCGGTAATAGCACCATCGGCATTTGGCGCCGTTTTCAACAAGGCGGAAAGTGCTGCACCATCAAGCTTTTCAACATACGCGTTGGCAAGGCGCGGCCAATCATCTGCCGACAACTGGTTGTCCTGCGCAAGGGGGGCCAGTTCGTCAATAACCGCATCCCATTTTTCAAGACGTTCGGCCATATTTGCCCGCGCACGGCGCAACGCAAGTTCATCGCCCTTCGCCTGAACCAATCCCAACCAGTCGAACAGGTTTTCTTGATAATATTCATCCCCGTCCATCCGCGCGACAAAGGACTGCCAAATGGCGATATGTTCGCGTTCCGAAGGTGCCTTTTCAAGCCATTTGGAAATCATAACGGATGACGGCGGGGCGTCGTAAATCCAGCGAAGTTGGATATCCAAGACAGCCTTCTTACGCACGTCAGGTTCCGGATATTCCTGTGCAACCGTCAGCGCAGCTTCAAAGTCCTTTTGCTCGGACAGCGCATTGATCAAAAGCGCACGCGCCTCGTCATTGTTGGGAACCTGATCTAGCAAATGCGTCATCAGCTTTCGAACTTGTTCCCAGTCTTCGCGTTTGGCTGCGTCGTAAGCACGATTCATAAAGGGATAACTTTGGTAATGCTCAAAGTCGTCCAATTCATGCGCCCGCAACGCAACCACCGTGAGGGGCAGCGCAATAGCGCAGCCAAAAATCAATCCAACTACCGCCCAAAGCCGAACATTGGTCATCACGCGGCCTCCCGCGCGATCATATAGGATTTCTGCTGCTCGTTCCGCTGATCTTTCAGAACACGTTCCAAGGTCTCATGATCAATAATGCCGCGGCCAACAAGGTACTCTCCGAGAGCTTCTTTTTTCGGATCAAAATCAATGAGGGCTTGGTTCATTAACGGCACGGAAACAACGCCATGCAACCGGAGTAAATCACCAAGCATGACCTGATGCTGGCAAATCTCCTCCAACAGATCGGCATTATCTGTTCGCGTACTCAAGACATCCATGACAAGACGGTTTTCCTCATTCATATGCCGCCCGCCATACCAATGACGCAGGCCAAGGGTCACCCGCCCATGCGGGGCAAGCCGGCATTCGAGCTTTCGTTTAAGTTTACGGCTCATCGCCCCAAGAGAGACCTGACTGATCGGCGTTTCCGACGCGATAATCAGGGTTTTGCCATCCTCCTTGATCGGAAGCACGGCGTAGCGCAGAGCCAAATAAGACGGAAACTGTGCGACCGTTTCGGCCTGAAGGTTGAACGGATTGAAATCCATCCAGTCCACACGATTTTGCTCTGCTAATGCTTGCACAAGCTGAGTGCTGTTGATCACACCGCGCATCATTAACTCATGTCCCAAGCGCCGACGGTGCGGGCTGGTTAGGGCATCTTGTACCTGCTGCTCGGTTGCCCAACCGCGTTTGACGATATACTCACCAAGCGGCACACGCCGGGCGTCACCAACAATGGGAAATTCATGTGACGTTTTGTCCCAAGCCACACGACGGGAGTCCCCAAAGCTCAGCACAAGACGGACCGCCCGGACGTTGGCGCAAAAATTGACGATGTTGCTCCAAAACACACGCGGCAACGACAAAAGGCCTTGAAAAACCCCGTAAAAGCGGGTCACGAACCACGCGCGCTGAACCAACCGGTTGGTCAGCAATAAACCATTACAAATCAACAACGTCCGAATGGTATCGCTGTCGCCAATGATAGATAAAAAGCGCCAGGAATCTGGAAACAAGATCAAAATCCCGGCCATCACCAAGCTGACCATCATCAGGAAATTAACTGCCAATCCCAACACGTTGGTCAAAAGTCCGCGGCGATCACGCCATAAAAAATAATTAAGGATCAGACTGCGCGTCCAACCGATATTTCGGGTTCCCTGAAAGACAATCCCGGTAATCCAACGCGACTTTTGCTTAACCGCATGCACAAAGGAACGCGGAAAATGCTCACGCACGCAAATGCATTGAGTAAAGCGTCGGTCCATTCCCGGGATCCAAGACACAGGCAGCGCATTTTCAGAATTTTTCACTGAAAAACGCGCAAAAATGCAGACCATGCCCTTTTGCTTTAGGCGAAAGCCAATGTCGTAGTCTTCGGTCAAACTACTGACGTCAAAGGCGATGCCATCCCCATCATCAAGCAGAGCCGAGATTGCACGGCGGCCAAAACAGGTGCCCACACCGGCACTGGGCACCTGACCTGCAAGGGCTTCGCGTACGACAACGTCTTTGCCGTGGTTTTCGGCAAACTCATCGGAGTAATGCCCGGCTGTGAATTCCCACCATTTTGGCGGATAGGGATAAACCGGGATTTGGATCATGTCTTTTTGCGGCAGCAAATAGTTAAAAAGACGCAACTCCAACGGGGAAATAACATCTTCGGCGTCATGAAGGATAAAGCCCTGAAACTCGATCCCCGCCTGCCCCTCAAACGATAAAATCGCGTCGATGACATTGTTTAGACAGTCGGCCTTACTTGTCGGGCCGGGGCGGACACATACCACCTTGTGAACGTTTGGATATTGCTGGCAAACAGCATCCACGTCGCGCTGAGTGTCCGGGTCGTTTGGATACGTTCCAACAAAAATCTGATAGTTTTCGTAATCGATCGTACTTGCTGCAAGCCGGGCCATTTCGCCGACCACGCCAACTTCTTGCCAAGCCGGGACCATGATGGCCAATGGCTTTTCGGCAACTGTGTAAAGTCGCTCTTCGTCGGCGCGCGCAGTGTGTCGAAAAATCTTAAAGCCGCGAACAATGGTCCGCGTCCAATAAATCACATCGATAAACAGATCATCGAGCCCCAGCACCAAAACCAGAAACGCAACAACCACAACGATGTATTTTAGCGCATATAAAACATGCACAAGAAAGTCGACAGCTTCGTACGTCATGGTTAAGCAACACTTCTACGATCGCGGGCAAGCCAAGCATTAAGACGCTTTTCAATGCGTTCACTGGCGTGTCCGTCGCCAAACGGGCTGCGTGTTTGGCTTTTTTCACGGTAGTAATCCGGATCGTCGAGAAGCTTTTGAACCGCTGAAACGATTTTGGCATGATCCGTGCCAACCATCATGCTGGCACTGTCAGCACCAGAGGGACGCTCGGTCACATCGCGCAACACAAGAACAGGGCGACCAAGCGCCGGGGCTTCTTCCTGGACACCGCCGGAATCGGTCAAGATGATCGACGCGCGGTTCATCAGCCACACAAATTCAAGATACCCCTGAGGCGGCACAAGCAAGACATTCGGTTTATCATCAAGAACGCCATATACGGCCTCTTGCACCACCGGATTAAGATGCACCGGATAGACAAACATCACATCGGGATTACGGTCAGCAAGGTCAGCGATTGCAGTACAAATACGGTGGAACCCATCGCCAAAGCTTTCCCTACGATGACCTGTGATCAACACAACCCGGCGATCATTGTTCAACGGTCCAAGGGGGCTTGCGACATCAGGCGTCCACCCACTTCGGGTTAATTTGTCGCGCATCAACAACAAGGCATCAATCACGGTATTACCGGTGACTTCGATCTGACTTGGGTCGACGCCTTCCTCCAGAAGATTGTTCCGATCCCGCTCGGTCGGGGCGAAATGCAAATTTGCAAGAACAGCCGTGAGCGCACGGTTGGCTTCTTCGGGCCACGGGGAATGTATGTTGCCGGTGCGCAGACCAGCCTCTACGTGGGCGACGGGAATACGGCGATTAAATGCTGCAAATGCCGCCATAAAGCTGGTTGTGGTGTCACCATGAACCAAAACAATGTCTGGTTTTGTCTGCTCAAAGCTACGATCAAGGCGCGTGAGCAACAGCTGCGAAAGCCCGTTCAAAGTCTGACCACTGGTCATCACGTCAAGGTCTTCATCTGCCTGCAAATCGAAGGCATCTAATACCTGCGTCAACATTTCCCGATGCTGTCCGGTCGAGCAAATGTGTAATTTTATATTACTATTTTCTCGGAGCTTAGCCGCAAGGGGCGCCATTTTTATCGCTTCTGGGCGCGTACCAAAAACCATCGAAACAACAAAGAGATCAGACATCATTTTCTATTCCGAAAACTTCGACCAGACATACAAATGCCCTTCGGTCAGATATTGGACAAATTTTTTACGCAACCAAAAAAATCACCCGCTCATAAACCAAGTTCTTTACCTACAAAAATAAGTAAATCTAATGCGCGATAAGTATTGAAAAAATAGCCACGGACAAAACCCTATTATTTCCCAGATTTTTATTTAGAATACTTCTTAATAGTTATGGCAGAGCACAAAACTATACCCTTGTCATGAAAAATCAGATTGCGGTCAACAGGTACTATCCATTTGTCAGAAAGTGTCAGGATTGGACGATGGCTCAGATGGTGCTTGGTCGCTCTTGAAATGCAGAAAACTTTCGACGACTTCACACCTTCGAGCCGTATGAACAGGGGCATCTCCTGGCGAGGATTGCACACGATGCCAGCTGTTAGTGCTTTGTTTTAAATCAACAAATATTCAATATTCTAATAAATGTATTTGCGCTGAATACCAACAAATAGGGGCAAAATACCCGCGGCTTTCACCTATCGAAAACGCTGTTGAAGCCGTGAACCAACACGCAAACCAATGCACTTTTAAGGTGTTGCGGTATTTATTTTAATTACTTTTAATGGCATCAAGCTATTCGGATTCGACTTTTTGACGTATTTATAGAAACAACTATCCAATCGTAATTTCTCGCTTAAATGCGCGAGACCAGTTTTCAATCCCGCAAGCAGCGGCATTATCTCTACGAGAGTATCTAAGGAAATTTTGCGCCGAGTTAGACACAGAAGCGCCACCAGATGATCCTCAACCGGACACCGGCTTTCATCTACGACGCTGAATCCGCAATATTGAAACGCCGTAGACTTCAAACGGCGGCAATATGTTTGACGCGCAGTTGTTCGGCATGCTCAACCGCGAACGGCGCGGTATGGGCAATATCGGCTGGGAAAGTGTCGCGATTTTGGGGCTATATGGCGGGTCGGTCTTTTACTTGGCGGGTTAAACGCCGCCACAGCGAGACTGGCGGGTAAATAGCAACAATTACAGCCGCGCGCCGCACCGAAATAATGGCGCTGCAAGGACGGTTTTACACGCCCGCCGAAACATCGCTTCGTGCAAGGTATCCTCTCTGCCCCTCTTGCAGGCTAGCCGATGAGAAAGGATACGAAGGCGACACTGCTCGACGGCTCACACCTTCTAAATCCTGAAGCCTAGAGAACTTCTTTGACCTTGGTCGCAAGATCTTTGAGGGAGAATGGTTTGGGCAGGAAATGCATGCCGTTTTCTTCGTCAAGCTCGTCGCGGTAGGTGTCTTCGGCATAGCCGGAAATAAAGATCACTTTAAGTTCCGGTTTCTTTTCACGCAGCATGCGGACCAAGGTCGGGCCATCAATGCCGGGCATAACCACATCCGAAATCACCAGATCAATCGTCTTGTCGGTTTTATTGAGCACTTCAAGCGCGTTTTCACCGTTATTGGCCTCAAGCACGTCATAGCCCTTGCTGCGCAATGCACGTGCGCCAAAGGTCCGAACCGCGTCCTCGTCTTCAACCAAAAGGATTGCGCCCGTGCCGGTCAAATCACGCGATGGGGCTTCGTCGGCCACCGCCTGCGTTTCGGCTAGTTCTTCCTCGGTCGCCTCGTAGCGCGGCAGATAGATGGTAAAGGTCGTCCCTTTGCCTTCTTCACTGTCGACTGCGATAAAGCCGCCGGTCTGTTTTACGATGCCGTAAACGGTCGAAAGCCCAAGCCCCGTGCCCTCGCCGCGCTGCTTGGTCGAGAAGAAGGGTTCAAAAATGCGGGTAAGGTTATCTTTGGGAATGCCAATGCCGTTATCAGACACCTTGATGCCGATATAGTCACCCGGCGGAATAATTTCTGTGTCTGTCGTTTTAGGCTCGTCGATGATTTCGGTACTGGTCTGAACCGTCAGAACCCCGCCTTCGGCGGCCATTGCATCGCGGGCATTCACGACAAGGTTAATGATCACCTGATCAAGCTGCCCCGGATCGACCTTGACCAAGCCGATATCGCGGCCATGGCTGACCTTCAGATCAATTTTTTCACCAATCAGACGACGCAGCAAGTTCGACATTTCTGCCAGGGCATCGGTGATATTGATGATTTTTGGCTGTAGGGTTTGACGACGTGAAAACGCCAACAGCTGCCGGACAAGATTGGCAGCACGGTTGGCATTTTGTTTGATCTGCATGATATCGGCAAAGCTCGGATCGCCCGGCCCATGGCGCGACAACAACAGATCACAAAAGCCAATCATCGCGGTCAGAAGGTTGTTGAAATCGTGCGCAACCCCACCGGCAAGCTGCCCGACCGCCTGCATTTTTTGCGACTGGGCAAATTGTTCTTCAAGGTTCTTTTGCTCGGTCGTATCAAGGAAATTGAGCAAAAGCGCCCCGGCCTCGCCCGAGCGACCGGCAACCCGTTGCAGATAAATCTGGGCAGCAACGCCGCGTGCGCCCGCAAGACGGGCTTCGATCTGACCACCTTTGCCCATGCCCATCACGGCCTTGGACAAATAGCGGGCAACTTCGTCGCGGTCTTCGGGCAGGATCAGTTCAAGGATCGAACGACCGACAACTTTTTCATGGCGCTGGCCAGCGGTATCAATAAAGGCCCGGTTGGCATCGGTCACAGTGCCCGACATATCGGCAAGCACGATTGAAAGCGGACTTTCATCAAAGAACCAACGTACCCGGCGTTCCGTTTCCGCCAAGGCATGTTCCCATTCATGGGCCGGCATCGGATCAGGGAAGATTACCGCCTGGCTGCGCACAGGGCCCGTACCCGGTGCATTGATCGAATGGGTGACAAAGCAACGGATCGGCTCGCCGCCTTTGACCTTAAGTTTGACTTCGCCATTGATGCCATCGCCAACAATCAGATCCGCCAGTTCAAGCGATCCACTGTTGAAATCTTCCGGCTCCCCGCCAAGCCAGCTTGCCAAACGCCTGTTCAGGAACAAAATGCGGCCTTCTTCATCCAGACCACAGACCCCGACCGGCAACCGTTCAATCATTTGATCGGCATGTTCAAATCCGCCAGCACCGGCATTGGTCGGCGCCATTGCCGAAATTTCCGGACCCGGCCGGGCAGCAATCTGCAGGGTTTCTTCGCCTGTGTGCGACGGAATGAGGACTGATGCACCGCCACCGGCCATAACCGACGGATCAACACCATCAACGGTCCATAACATCTGCCCGGACCGGGCATTCCCCGCCGTAACCGCAATGCGCAGGCATGCGCCACGTGCGGTCGCGGAAGGTCCGTTGCCGTCATCGGTATTTTCAGCGTTTTCGCTGTCGGCGGTATTATCGTCATCCGCCTCGGTAAACTTCGCGCAGCGTGACAGATCGACATACATCTCCCCACCTTCGCCGCGCATGGCACGGGTGCGAAGGTCGGCCAAATCGGAACTGCCGATATCGAGATAGGAAAGGCGCGCTTCAAGCGCGGACAGCATGTCCGATCCCGGTTCAATCGACAATTTGCGTGAAAAGGCTGGATTGGCATAAATCGTTCGGCCATAGGCATCGATCAACGCCACACCGATATCCGATTTGGCAAGTCCGTTGATTAAAGGTGCCAGTTCATCATGCCCGCCATTGCGCCATTTCGCAGACAAGGACAAAGCCCCGACCGCAACAATTGCCACGCCGGTTACCATTGACCCGATGATCCACATCAGGCGTGCATCCACCCCCGCCTTTGCCATGACCTGCAGCAGGACATAGACAAACGCAACGAATGCAACACTTACAGCAAGGATGAGCCCCCGAAACAGCACACGACCGCCTTTAACGACAATAACTTAACAATATAGCCTACACTTTTAGCTTCTTATCGCCCGACTGGCTACCGACAAGTTTTGTTCTTTACAACAAAGGGCAAGGCTCCTTATCGAGCCCTGCCCTTTTGATAAATTTGGGTTCAGGTCGGTTTTTGCAATAGTGCGCGCTGAGACCGAATTTTAGACATTGTCAGAAAGCCGTTTGATATCGGTGTCCGTCAGTTTTGTACTATCAAATTCGACGCTGACTTTGCCATCTGTGACGTTCCGCACGGTGGCACGGGTTGAGGCCCCACCCGAATGCAAATCGAGATCAACCTTACTGCCGACAACCATATCCACATCGGTTGAAAGCAATGCCCCACCTTCTGAGATGTTTTCAATCTTCGCCCGTTCAGCACTGCCGTTGTAACGCATATTAATGTCACGCGACGCGTCATGACGCGGCGAACTGCGGCGATCAACATCAGACGTTGAAGTACGGACAACTTCGACCAGAACGGCGCGCAAATCACGAACTGCCACGGCAACTTTGTCTGACAAAACACCGACATCGACGGCCATTTTACCGGTCTCCGACGCTTCTTTTGAAACCTCGTTGATCCGGCTGGAGACTTCGCGCGATGCTTGTGCCGTCTCGTTGACGTTGCGCGCAATTTCAGCGGTCGCAGCACTTTGTTCTTCGACCGCGGCGGCAATGGCAGTTGAAACTTCGTCCATTTCGTGGATGCGTTCAGAAATGCTTGCCACCGCCTCAACCGCGGTATCGGTAACAGACTGAATTTCGCTGATTTGGCGGGTAATTTCCTCGGTCGAGCGGCTGGTCTGTGTCGCCAGGTTTTTGACTTCCTGGGCAACAACGGCAAACCCTTTGCCCGCCTCGCCAGCACGTGCGGCCTCAATCGTGGCGTTCAGGGCCAACAGGTTGGTTTGTTCGGCGATGCCTGAAATCAGCTCAACCACTTCGCCGATCCCGCGCACACTGTCGGCAAGCTGCGATATTGTTTGTTCTGTCGACTGACTTGCGGTTACCGCATCTTGGCTGACCCGGTTGGCACGGGAAATTTGGCCGTTAATTTCACCCAATGAAGAATTCAGTTCTTCACCTGCCCCAGCAACAGCTTCGACGGTGGAAAGGGCCTGTGCCGAGGCCGCTGCAACGGTTTCAGAGTTCTCTTGAACAAGATCAGCCGAACCAGACATGCGTTTGGCAGCTTGGGCAAGTTCACCGGTTTGGCCAGAAATCACATCGACCACCCGTCGTGTTTCAGACTCAACCTTTTCGGCCATTTTCATCAGGGATTTTTGACGTTCTTTTTCCGACTGAACGCGTTCAAGTTCGACTTGTTCGCGCATTTTAACATTGTTCAAACCGGTTTCGCGGAACACCCCCATCACACGGACGAGGTCGCCGATCTCATCCTTGCGGTTGGTTTTCCGAATATCGACATCATAATGACCATCGGCCAAGGTCCGCAAAAGCGACACACTGCTGGCAACCGGCTTTGCGATGCGTCGATGCATGACAAGCGCGATCAAACCACAGATCAAAATAGATGCCAGCGTGACAGAGTTCGTCAGCCAGAAAACCGACTGAACGTTCGCGTCCAGCTCACTGAGCTTTTCGACCAAAAGATCCTCGATCGACAGGCTGTAACTTTCGGCTTTTTCAACTGCGGTCTCGAGCGCCTCTGACATATTTGCCGCAGCACCATCGAAGTTGGCCATCATCTTGTTGCCTGCCGCCGGGCCACCATCAATATAGCTTTGGGCCATTTCTTTCCCGGCGGCATAATAGGCCGGGAAGGCTTCTTCGACTTTATTTAGCGACGCATACAGGTCGTCTTGACCGAGTTTTTGCGCAATGGCCTTGGCTTTTTCAAGGTTTTCAGTGAAATCGGTCGCCGCAACTTCTGCTTCGTCAAAACCGTCATTGAGCCCATCAAGACCGCGCGTAGCAGAAATATCGGTCAGCCACTGCTGAACCTGAACCACATTATAGCGTGCGCCGGCAATTGTGTTGATCAATTGGGGAACGTCTTTGCTCACAACCACACCAAGAACGGTTGCTTCGTGGGTTGCTTCGCTTCCCTTTGAATTTAACATCCCGATGCCGATTGCGACACCGATCAGCATCAACACAATAATTGCGTTTGATAACGCAATCTGGCCAGCAATTCTAATTCTCATGAAAGTCGTCCCAAGCTTGTAACGCAATAGCGCCAGCTGAAAGAAAGCGAGCTGACAGCCCGCAAAACCAATACGATAGTATTAGAAATATATACGGATTTTTACCTGCAGGTAAATTGATATGAGCCTTAAGGCTTGGCAATTCCATAGTGCAGGGATTTTTATTTTTTAAAAACAAAGTGTTCGGTATCGCACCAAAGCCGCCCGCAGCGCGATGCCTGCGCTTTAGCCAAGCTTCTTGCCCTTTTGGCGGAAGACGAACGAGATAATTTCGGCCACGGCTTTGTAGTGCTCGGGCGGGACTTCTTGATCAACTTCAACCGTGGCAAACAAGGCACGTGCAACTGGCGGGTTTTCCATCACCGTCACGCCATTTTCCTCGGCAACTTCACGGATTTTAAGGGCAATATTGTCTTGCCCCTTGGCAACGCACATCGGGGCGGCCATCGAGTCAATGTCGTATTTAAGGGCGACCGCAAAGTGCGTCGGGTTGGTGATCACCACATCGGCGGTCGGCACGTTTGACATCATGCGCTGCTGTGCGCGTTCCATCCGGATCTGGCGGACCTTCGCCTTGATTTCCGGGCTACCTTCGGTCTGTTTGTATTCGTCTTTGATTTCCTGTTTCGACATTTTCATCTGTTTGTTGAACTCGTACCGTTGATAGGCAAAGTCCAACCCGGCAATCACAGCCGTCAGAGAAATCGTTGCGATCAACAAGATCACAATCATGTCGTAAAGGCGCTCAAGCGTTAAGGCCAACGGGATTTGGGGGTATAGCTCGACATCGACCAGTTCTGGCATGATCACGAGCGCCAAAATCACCCCAACCAGCACAAGCTTGGAAATGTTTTTGACGAACTCAACCATCGTTTTCATTGAAAACTGGTTTTTAAGCCCCTTAAGCGGATTAAGTTTTTCAGGCTTTGGTTCGATGCGATCAATCGCAACCACAATCCCGTTTTGCACCAAATGACCCGCAGCGGCAAAAAACACCAACAGCACGAACGGGATGCCCAGCACCCACAACATGCCAATCATCACATCCTTAAACAGCAGCGGGAAACCAGCCCGGCTGACATCCATAAGATGGGGATGCTCAATAAATGCAAATGACAGGTCGCGCACTTCCTCAGCCATGGTCGGGCCCAGCATCGTCATGACCAGACCACCGCCAAACAACAGCATAAAGTTACCGACTTCCTTGGAAACCGGCACCTGACCCTTTTTTCGCGCGTCTTCAAGCTTTTTACTTGTGGGGTCTTCTGTCTTTTGGCTGTCGTCTTCTTCTGCCATTGGCTACTCGTTCACGGTCAAAGCATCACCCGACAATCGGGATGACGTGGCCTACGGATTGATAAATGCCTCAAGTCCGTTTTCGTAATATTCCAAGAACACCATCATCATGGATGGCAGCGCAAGCGTCAATAAAAGCAGTGCCAAGCCAATTTGAACCGGCATCGCCACAAAGAAAACCGGAAGTTGCGGCATCAATTTATTTAGCAATCCGAGTGCGATTTGCAAGACCAGCGCAACGATCAGGAACGGTGCGGATATTTGTGCCGCAATCATGAAACTGCCACTGATTGCATGGGCGAAAAATTCACTCATATCACCGACGGGCAAGACACCACCTGGCGGAAATAACGAGTAACTTTCAAACAAAGCCTGGATCATCAAATGATCCATTCCGGTGGCAAACAACAACACGATCCCGATTTGAAGCAACAAGTTGCCTGTCACCGCACTTTGCGCGCCCGATAACGGATCGGCTGAAAAAGCGTTCGCCATGGACGACAGATAGGCAATAATCCCGCCTGCCGTTTGCAGCCCCGCCAGCATAACTTGCGCGAACAAGGCAAAGAACAGCCCGACCGTGATTTCATACCCAAGCGCCAACAGCAAAGACGCAGCATCCGCCGGCTGCGGCGGGAAGAGCGGACCGGCAAGCGGTGAAATCACCACCGCCACCCAAAAGGCGAACAAAAGCCGCGCACGTGCGGGCACGCTTTTCGCCCCAATACCCGGCATATACATAAAGGCAGCCGAGACCCTGGCGAAACTCATCAGGACCACATAGACGTTAAGAGTAAGAAACTCCTGAAGATCCATCTTGCCTTTGGGGTTTTGGGTTACGAAACGGGCCGGTTAGGCAATGCGTTTTGACGGGGTGCGTCACGGATTAGACAAAGAAAGAAGTGCCGATGAACCGTCGCTAATTGGGCAAACCAATGAAATGATCGACCATTCGGCCCATAAATTCGACCATTTCCGTCATCATCCACGGCAACAGCACAAGCAGGGCGATAAAGATGACAAGGATTTTCGGAACAAACGTCAGGGTCATTTCCTGAATCTGTGTCAGCGCCTGAAACAGCGCGATGATCAAACCGACCCCAAGCGCGATCAACATCAGTGGCGTCGTCACCTTTAGCAGCGTCCAAACTGCGTCATAGGCCACATCCATGATTTCCGCTTGATCCATCTGGTCTTTCCGCCTTGTCGTCTTTTTCTGGCGATCGTGCCGCCCGCTTTTCCTTCATACAGGATTTGGCCTCCCGATTGCCATGGTTTCCTGCGCGAACAAATGGTTCTTTAAAAACAAAAAACCGCACGGTGTTTCGTGCGGCTTCGTTTATCCGGTGGTCATGGGCAAAATCAGACCGGCATGTTCAGGATGCTTTGATAGGCCTCGACCGCTTTGTCACGCACCGAAACCACAGTTCGCAGGGTCACTTCGGCAGCAGACACAGCCGTGACGACTTCGTGCAATTCGGCATCGCCGGTGATGGCTTTTTGGGTCATTTCTTCGCTGTTGACCATGGTATCACGGGCATCATGTGCCGCCCCACGGACCATGTCGGCAAAACTTGCCCCCGGATCGACAACATTGCCGGTGCCGGTAACGCGTTCGGCGACCGTTTCGGTCTTGCCCGCAGCCGCATTGCGGTAGGCAGAAATGGCATCGTTGAAGCTAGAGACCATCGGTTTCGATCCTTAATTGGCACATCCCCAAGATATTGAATGCTTACTGCAAGATATCAAGGGTCTTAAGCAACATGCTGCGCGATGACTGGATCACATTGAGGTTCGCCTCGTAGGACCGCTGTGCTTCGCGCATATCCATCATTTCCACCAGCGTCTGGACGTTCGGGGTCTTTACATAGCCCTGATCGTTGGCCGCTGGATGGCTTGGTTCATACTTCATACCAAAATCAGAGCGATCAGGCACGACCTTATTGACCTTAACCATCTCGACACCGACTTCGCGGTCCATGACATTCTTAAAGGTCAGCAATTTACGGCGATAGGGATCTTTGCCCGGATCGGTCGGCAAGCTGTCGGCGTTGGCAACGTTTTCAGCTGCAACTCGAAGGCGGGTGCCCTGGGCGCGCATACCAGCAGCAGAGATTTTAAAAGCTTTGTAAAGTTCCATGATTTTAACTCTCTACGATCAGGTTAGATGCGGCCGAGTGCCGAAATGAACATCGATTTATGCTTAGAGTACAAACGCGTCATCGTTTGATAGTCGACCTGGGTTTCGTTCATCTTGATCATCTGTTCTTCAAGAATGACGGCGTTTTTGCCCGGTGCAACTTCGTAGTTTTTACGTACTTCTTCGTCTTTAAAGTTCTGCGGCTTATGCAGGCCCTGGCTGTGTCCCGGTGTGGTGGTGTTCATGGCCAGAATGAATTGGCGGTCGCGACCAATGTTTTTCGGATCAAATTTTTTCAGGTCATCAGGACGGTAATTTGGCGTATCGGAGTTGGCGATATTCTGCGCAACGACTTCCTGGCGTTGCGTCAGCCAGTCCATCTTTTCTTTCAGGTTGGCGAACATGCCAAGTTTGCCGATATCCATTTCCTGCTCCTTGTCTGCGCAGCGCTCAGTATTGGTTGCGCGGGTAAAGCCGAAGTTAACGTGGTCGATCTTGCCGGGCCGGTTTGATCAAAGTGACGATTTTTGCCGTGCCCAATAAACTTGAACAATGAAATGCATGAAGCGTGCCAACGCCGAAAACATCTTTGATTTTGCCGACATTTCAGACAAATGACGCCGGGTACTAGACCGCGCGAATGAAAGCATGCATATTGTCACCGAATTGGCCGATGACGTTTGTCATCTATCGAAACCGGGACACTGTATGCTCTATCTCACACGAAAAGTCGGCGACTCCGTTGTCATTAACGACAATATCGAGGTCACTGTCGTTGAGGTCCGTGGCAAGACCGTAAAGCTCGGCTTCACGTTCCCTGAAGACGTTCAGGTTTTGCGCCGTGAACTTTATGATCGTATTCAGGACGAAAACCGTTCAGCAGCGGTGAGCGAAGATCTTATTCGTCATCTTGGACAATCCAGTTCATCGGCAAAACCCGCCGAAGAAAAAGATGCCAATTCCGCCAAAGAATCCGACGACAGCTGATTTTACCCTGCTGATGCCGAGCATTGCCGCCAAAGGTGTGGCTTTAGCGCATTTTTGATCCAGCATAATAGTCGGCCAGTTCGCGGCAAAGCCGACGGCAATGCGGCAGGTTAGATACATGCCCCCGCCTGCCCCGCCGCATTACACGTTGCGCGTTTCCAATCTTTGACGATGTTTAGGATCGACAACGATTTGTTGACGATCATCGGTCTATGGTCGACCCTTATATTTGCAAGTCAGGCACACGCATCCTGGGGTAAAAGGCGGCATGACCGGGAAGAAACCCACATTTGACATCACCGATGCGCCAGCCCCCCGGACGGAAAAATTTTCCGCACCCGAGACGGGGGATCAAAAGGCCATTGCGCTTCGGTATGCACATGGTCGCGATAATGCCCCGATCCTCAGTGCAAAGGGCGAAGGCAGCGTTGCGGAACAGATCTTGCAAGTCGCCTTTGCCAACGGCATACGGGTGCGTAAAGACACCGACCTGACGGAAATATTGATGGCGGTTGAAGTCGAAAGCGAAATCCCGCTGGAAGCTTTCGCAGCCGTTGCCGAGATTTTGAACTATATATACCGGATCAACCGTATTTACGGCGATCCATCGCGCAGCCAAAGCGAACCGAAAGACGAGATCGCAGCTGCACATTCAGGTGACCGAAACGGGGAAGGCAAATCATGAGCCCTGAACATTTCAAACCCGATCAGTTCAAAAAAGACCTTCAACGGGTTTTGTCACTGATCCGGACGAGCCAGCGTTATCTTGAAGATGGCAAGGTTGTTGAGCTTGCGGCACTTGAAACCAAGGTTGCCGATCTGTGTGCGCAGGCCCAGTCGATGAACGCGGAACAGCGCAACGATGTGACCCCATTGCTTGCGGCCCTGACCGACGAATTGGCCAAGTTCGAAACCGATATGGCCCAAGAATACGCCAACATTCAGCGCCAATTGCGCGGCATCAGCAATACCGCACAGGCGACAAACGCCTATGCCAATGCAGCCAAAACCCGCTAAGGCGTTTGGTTATTTGCGCATAAATAGCTGATTTCAAAAGTCTTGCTGGCGCGAACACCGGTTTGGCATCTTGTGCCGCCCGTATGGTCGCGCTACACAGAAGCAGGGCCCTTAAGGGGAAGACGTTCGTTTTGAACAATAGCAGGTCGATCATGGGGAAAAGTGCCTGATGGAAATAAGCGCTTATTTTCGCTTTGTTGCCGCCTTGGTATTTGTGCTGGGGATCATCGGCTTGTTTGCCCTGCTTGCACGGCGATTTATTCCCGGGGCGCGCAACACCAATCGACGCGGTAGCAAACGGCGGCTTTCGATTGTCGAAGTGCTTCCGGTCGATACGAAGCGCCGTCTGGTTCTTCTTAAGCGTGATGACACGGAACATCTAATCTTGCTGGGACAAAACGGCGATACGGTTGTTGAACGCAATATCGGCACACATTTTTCCGATCTTCTTGATCAGGACGTCACGTCAACGGCTGAAACCGGGGCGACGCATACCGATATATCCCATTCCAGCGTTAAGACCGTAGACGAGACCGACAGGAATGACCGCGCATGACAGCCCCGATCGACCAAAGTAACGCCAGCGCCCAATATGCGGCACCAAAGCCGAAAGGTTGGCGTGCGCCACGCTGGTTAACCCAATGTGCGATTTGGTCTTTATTGCCATTGCTTGCCATTTTGATTGGTGGCGACACCGTTCATGCTCAGACATTTAATTTTGATCTGGGCGAAGGTCCCGGGGTGACGTCATCGGGGCGTTTGATCCAGTTGATCGGCCTGATCACGGTTCTAAGCATCGCACCCGCCATCCTGATGATGGTGACGTCTTTTACCCGTATTATCGTGGTGCTCAGCCTGCTGCGAACTGCCCTTGGCATTCAGCAATCGCCGCCCAATCAGGTGTTGATCAGTCTGGCGATGTTCCTGACCCTGTTCATCATGATGCCGACCCTTGAACGGGTGTGGGACGAAGGCCTGCAACCGATGATAAACGGCAATATTGACGAGTTCGAAGGGTTCGAACGGTCCGTTCGCCCGGTTCATGATTTCATGATGACCCAAGTTCGTGACCGCGACCTTGAGCTGTTTGTGAATCTGGCAAATGTCGAAGTCACAACACCTGAAACCATTCCGCTGCGCGCCCTGATCCCGGCCTTTATGATCAGCGAGTTGCGCCGGGCGTTCGAAATCGGCTTTTTGCTGTTTATTCCGTTTTTGATCATCGACATGGTGGTGGCCAGTATCCTGATGTCGATGGGGATGATGATGTTGCCCCCGGTGATCATTTCGCTGCCATTCAAACTGATCTTCTTTGTGATGGTCGATGGCTGGTATCTGATATCCGGATCATTGGTGGAAAGTTTCGGGGGGTAGCCCCCAAAAGCGCCGAAAACTCTCGACCAACTAGAGCCCTATCCAAAACAAAAGCCGCCATGCACATGCAGGCGGCTTTTGTTTTAAACTTGTTTCACGGCAAACTGATCAACACCATATTGGGCGCGCCACTATGCGCGCAACTATGCCCGGTGTGTACCGTGGTTATCTTGTTTGAAGACCGAGTTTTCCAGCGGTTTAAGACCAAAACCACCGCGTTTTGGCCCCGGATGGTCGGCGACATATTTCTCGGCCGCGCGGCGTTCTTTTTCGCTCATGCGGGCAAAGACAGCTTCCATTTCGCGGTGGGCCTGACTGCCTTGTGCGGGGGCGGACATGCGCAGCCAGTAATAGGCAAGGACATTGTCCTGCTCTACCCCGTTGCCGATGGCATATAGGCGACCAAGACCTGCCTGACCGTTGGCGGAGCCTTTGCGGGCGGCACGTTCAAACCACGTGGCTGAGCGGCCCATATCGACCGGCACGCCAAGGCCGTGCTCATACATCACCCCAATCAGGTGATACCCACCCGGATGCCCCAGTTCGGCCAAATCCATTGCGATATCAAGTGCGGCGGCGTAGTCGGGCTCACGGTGCGGCACACCGAAAATCAGAATTTGTGTCATCTGATACTTGGCTGATACATCGCCCTGATCTACCGCGTGGCTTAACATCGTCCAGCCACGGTTAAACAGCTTAAGGTCCGAGGAATGGCAGAAATACATCGCAAGGTTGGCCTGCGCGTAGGTATCGCCCTCGCTTGCGGCCATTTCAAACCAACTAATGCTTTCCGCCACGTTGCGTTCCGCACCAAGCCCCACGCCAAGCGCGTAGCCAAGGGCAGATGCCGCTTCGACATTGCCCGCACGTGCGGCGCGCATGTTAAATTCAAACGACTTGGCCGGGTCACGATCAACGCCGCGCCCTTCTAGATACAGATAGGCAAGAACACTGGCGGCAGATGGATCGTTTAAATCGCTTGCACGATTAAGGTATTCAATCGCGGTTTCATCATCCTGGGGCACGCCCCAACCGTTCAGGTAGCACACACCAAGATTGTAAAGTGCGGCGACAGAACCTGCTTCAATAGCTTCTTCGAACCAATGGGCAGCGGTTTGGGGATTTTCCTCAACGCCAAGACCCTTGGCATACAGATATCCAAGGTTATTGGCGGAGTTTGACTCACCAGAAGATGCTTCTTCGTTAAACCAGTAGGCCGCTTCGCGGTACCACTGCTGGCCTTCGCCAAGATCCTCGGAAACGCCGATCCCCTTGCTACGCATATAGCCATAGCAGATCGCAGCGCAGGCACGGCTTTGACGGTGGATTTGATCAAGGATACGTCGAGTCGCGCTTTCGTCACGCGGCATTCCGATCCCTTGGAAGTGTTTTTGGGCAAGCAAAAGCTGCGCAAAGATGTCTTTTTCCACCTTTGCCTCGTCGTAATAGACCATCTTTAAAGCACGATCCATCGCTACCAGTCTCTCGCAATACCTAAAAAATCAATGGAAAGCCCCCAAAACGCACGTTTTTCGCTTCGTGCGCGGCTCACACCATTATTCCAGCTTTAATTTATAGCACTAAGCTGAGATTTTTCCAACTGATCGCGATAATTGGCGAGGAAGCCTTTGAAGTCTTCGACCTGATCGACCTTATCGGCCAAGGTGCGATAATCAATCAATCCTTGGGTCGGCGAGGATGTAATCAGGCTAAAGGCCTCGGCATAGGGGCTTTGTGCCATCACCACGCCATAGCGACGTTTAAGCATATTAAGCGTGCGTTCTTGTCCCGCCATCGCAAGGTTAACCGCCCAATTCAAGACATAGCGCGCACGTTCATCGGGGAACCCGTCGACCACATTCCCTTCATCGTCTCCGACCAAACGCTGGAACGTGTCTGCCGCCGACATGAAGTCACGGGTTTGACGATAATAATCAATGCGCAGAAGTTCCGCGTCTTTGGTGAAATCACCTTCCAGCGATGCCATGGCCTCTGCCCCGCGATCGGTATCAAGAAGCGCACGTGCCTTAAGATGGCGGCGCTGGGTCGCAAGCTCATCAGAAATGCCGGGCTCTTCGGTCTTGTCGATCACGTTGATGGTTTGCTCTGGCTTGTTATCAAGCAAATACACCAGTGCCAGCCGTGCCCCGACGCGGGATTTATCAACACCGCTCAGGCGGAAGTCGACCTGATGCTCAAGCAGCTCTTCCGCGCGGTCAAACAACTCGACACCGACCATGCGATCGGCAAGACGGCGGATCAGCTCATCGCCCTTATCGCCCGCCGGGGTCAGTTCCCGGAACTCGTCATACAGCGCCACGGCCTTAATGGCAGAGATATCGTTGATTTCATCGCCCAAATACAAGTTTTCGAACGTCTTGTGCATCATGTCGGTTGCTTCCTTGGCAACCGGCATATTCGGGAAGAAGATCGCAGCCTGGCGTAAGGTATTTAGCCCATCGCGGAAATCTTTGTTTTCAAGCTGCAATTCACCGATACGCTTAAGCAAGGCCATTTCAAACGCATCACCGCGCCAGGCAAAGCGCAATTTTTGAAGCTGATCAATCGCATCAGGAATTGTCAGGCGCTCAAGACGCATCAAAAGCTCTGTGCGGTCGAAAATCGCATGGGCACGTGCTTTGCGGTTTTCACCTTCCGCCACCTGATCCCACGTCGTGACCGCTTGATCCAGTTCGCCGGCTTCTTCTTCGAAGATACCTTTGAGGTATTGGACATCCATGATTTTGCTTTCTGACAACCCATTGGTCACCAGCATTTTCTCAATCAGATCCATCCCCGCATCCGGATTGCCAACCAACAGCGCCTGCTCGGTCGCAAGTGGCCCAATCCGCGCCAAAAGTTCCGGCGGATAGAAATCAAGGATGTGAACGCTATCAAGCAAATCGCGCGCGCCCTGATTGGGGCGCCCCTGCGCGGCAAGTGTTACCGCACGCCACAACTGCATTTCCGGGATTTTCTTTAACCGGTCATCTTCAAGCAGTCTTTCCGCTTCGGCGTAGTCACGGTTCAGGAACTTCACCGCGGCCTTTAATGCCCGGAACTGGACTTTTTGCGCCATTAGCGGATCGGCTTTTTCGATCACGGACATGACCGCATTTGCCTCAGGCCCCAGTCCGTTAGCCATGTAATATTCCGCCAACGCAATGCGCGCTTTGTTGCGATGTTCGTCGCCACTTTCCGCGATGGCACCGCGCAATTCGGCAATGGCCTTGTTATAGTTCCCCAAACCACCGCGGCGCCATTTATCCAGTTCGAAAATCAATCCTTCGCGGCCATCGCCCGTCGCCGCACGGACCCCGGTTGCCGATGCCAACAACCGCGCCCCTTCGGGCGAGATGTTAAGCCCATCTTCGGCCGTCACGATCACCGCACGGCCATCATCGCGGTTGGTCACCTGCACGGTTTCATTCATCGGGGCGACAACGACGCCCTGCACCGATGGCAGGACTTCGAATTCTGGATAATTCAGGGCATTTTCGATGCCATACCCGCGTTCGGCGGTGGTCACAACGCGCAGCGTATCGCCCACTTCCGGGTCTTCGACCGGAATGGTTGGGCCAATTTCATCAAGCGGCACAACAAGACGCGCGCGGGTTTGCTCATCAAGCTCAATGGTCGGACCAAGCTTTTCGACGGGCTGCAGAACACCTTGCTGCATTGTCACCCGCCAATCGCCCGCATCGTTCTGATTGGTATAAAGACCGACCCCCTCTGGAATGGTCATGCGCACCACGGTGGCATACGGACTATCGATCTGCTCGATCACGCCAACAATCTGGGCGGCTTCTTGGCGCACGGCATCCAGCTCAAGATTGGCGCGAACATCAAACACCATCCACAAGAATCCGGCACGTGACCAGATTGCCGCCCCACCCGGTTGACCAAACGGGAAGTTCAACGACATCTCGGACGCGTTTTGATCCACTGTCACCTTTAGGCCGCCGATGCTTTCGCGTTGCTGGGCGACGGGCGCACCTTCCGTGTTGGTTTCACCTGCCGCCACGGCGTCGGCTGCCAATCCTTCGGGGGATGATGGATCTGTTGCGCCCGTGGCATTTGGGTTTTCATCCGCGGCGGTGGCAGAGCCATCGTCATTGGTCGCTGAGCCCGCAGTAGGAGGTGCAGATGTCGTTGGCGCCTCAGATGCGCCATCGGCTTCTGTGGTCGTTGGTGCGGCCGGTGCAGGCGGTGCTTCTGGCGCGGTTGGGGACGGTTCGTTGCTTGCCGTGCGGCGTTCGTCCGGGGCACCGGACGGGGCGCGCTGTGCACCCATCACATCGACCACGATTTTGTTTCCTGATCGGAAATGACGCAATGACCGCGGCGGCGTTGTTTCGATCACAACATCCAGCGGATTGGTCGCCGATTGGCGAATCCGCACCCCTTCTGGCAGGCGGCGCGAAATCGCTGTTGCATCGATCTGTGCTGGCGATCCAAAGGCAACGTTTTGCGATCCTTGCGCCCCGCTTAGCTCATAGTCAGTCCGATTGGGCCAATCAAAAACCAACCGATAGAATGTCGGATGGCGGCCCACCCGAACTTCGAGTTTCCGGGCAGCCGGGGTCTGATCTTCGACATTCTCGGCCTCAACCGGGGTCGTTGGTGCCGGCGTGATTTGCGGGGACGCGGATGGTTGTTGCGGTTTCGGTTGCTGCGGTGCTGGGTTTGTCGCTGGCGTTGGCAGTTGCTCCTGCGGCTTTGGCTTATCTAGGATATCCAGGACAACGTTACTGCCGACATTAAAGGCCCGCACTTCGTAATCATCGCGCAGGACAAACGCTACAGTGCGGCCATCCGGGTCAAAAAAGCCATCGGACACATAATCGGAAATCGGGGCAAGAACCCCGCGCATAGAAGCAACAAGGGGGCTATCAAATCGCACAACAAGCTGATCACCGATGATTTCAGCGGTGTAGTTGACCGGCTTGCTCCATTGCAGAACAATTCGTCCATAGCCGTTATGCATCCCGGAACGGATGATCACTGGATCAACCGCCTGGGCTATTGCAGGGCGCATACTGCTTACCGGCAACAGAATTGCCGTGGCGGCCGTAATTCCAACCGCCAGCAGGACGCGCACAGCAAGATTTGCCATACCTTACGTGCCTCCGATCCCGCTTCCGCCATGAGGTTCGATGACGATATCGACCCGACGCGCCATCGCAAAGCGCTGGTCTTCATCCATCTTTTCAGGAAGCTGGTCGTATCTTGATGCAGCAAATCCGTAAATATTTATGTAATCTGTGTAACCGGATCGCTTTAATTCGTTCGCAACCGCCGCCGCACGTGCCAGCGACAATTCCCAGTTCGACGCATAAACGCCTCGACCACTCAGCGGTCTGGGGTCTGTATGGCCCTGAACGCCAATACGGTTGCCGATATTCCCCAAAACACCGCCCAGAACAAAAAGCGCCTGACGGGCTTTTGGGGTCATGTCAGAACTGCCTGTCACGAACAAAAGATCACCCGGAAGCGAAATCACCAGCTTATTGGCATCACGCGACATGCGCGCATCGCCCAAAACCGGGTTGTCATCAATGGCGTCATCAATAACGGCGCTCAGATAATCAAGGTTCATCGCCGGCTTACGATACACCCGTGGGATGTTCAGACTTGCAGACGGCTCGTCATTGTCTTCTTTTGGCGATGGTTTGATTGATTGCGACAGGGAATCAACCACCTCATCCCATCGGTCAACTTTGACCTTGGACATTGCAAACAGCATCACAAAGAACGTCAGCAGCAACGAAATCAGATCGGCCAGGCTAAGCATCCAGACCGGTGGGCCACTTGGGCCCTTGTCTTTTTTAAACTCTTCTTCCGCCATCAGTTACCTCCCCCGGCTTGCGGGCCAAGCGGAATTGGCTGCGTAACGATGGGCTGGTTGGTACCGGGAAGTGGCGTGACCATGCGCGGCGGGGCGAAGGTGCCGGAATTTGCATTTTGCCCGCCAGTTGTCCCATCCGACGCACCGCCAGCGGTATCACTTGCGCGCTCGATCGGTTGCGGCGGTTCTTTTGGGCCGAAATTCCAATAAAACCGGAACGTGACAATCAGCGGGTCGGCACCGGGATCAATCCCGACAAAAAGCCGGTCCTGCGGCGCGCCGGTGGCAATCAGTTCGCGGGCGAACGATCCAGCACGCGCAATTTGAAGGTTGTTTTCGACTTCAATAGTGCCCTTGGATCCGATGTCACTGCCCATCACCATTTCCAGCTCATAGGATGCATATCCCTGATCATCGGACAAGACCGATGCCAGTTGCGCCATGAAATCGGACTGACGTTCACGAATGAGAATGGAATTAGGATCAAACAGCTGATCAACATGCATGATGACTTCCATCAGCTTGCCCGGCTGGATGACCTCAACCCGCACCACTTTGATTGCGGTTTGGAAAAGTTGTCCCAACTTTTCTTGCATATCCTCAGCCGCAACAGCCGGACCTTCGATCGAGGTCACGGTTTGCAGACTGGTTGTTGGCGGCAAAATAGACGCAAAGGCAGACGAAAGACTTTCCTGCACTTCGCGCGTTTTGACCTCTTCAAAGGTCGAAATGGTATTCAGCAGAATAAAGAAGGCCAACAGCAACAGATAGAGTGCGAGAAACAGCGCCACCGCACCATTAGCAGGCGGAGTTGGTGGTGTTGGTCCGTCGTCCTCTATCTCCGCCATATCAACGCCACTTAATTGAACATCGCGTCGATGTCAGCCTGCGATACACCTTTGCCCTCAAGCTGCGGGCCATTCAGAAGGGATTCTTCGCCTTCCGGCTCTTTCTTCTTGGCTTTTGGATTGGCGGCTGCGTATTTGGCGATCTCGTCCCCAAATGCCGTCACCAGTCCTTCAACGCGTTCTTCAATGGCTTTCAAGGCCTTAATGACCTTGGTCGTGCGCTGCCCGGTGATGTCCTGGAAATTACAGGCTTCGTAGACACGCATCGTCGCATCGGTGACGATTGTTGCCTGTTCGGGCGGCAAGGTCGTGGCAAATTCTTCGAGGGCGTCCATGGCATCAAGGATTTCATGGGTCGCACCAGCTGTAGCATTCACAATCGCATCAAGTTCATCTGTTGCGTTGGGAATGTATTCAGCCTTGATGTCGTCAGGACGAAGTGACGCGATTTCTGACTTCATCTTTCGGATGATGCCTGAAAGCTCGTCTAGTTCGCCAAACAGGCGCTTCTGATCCCCGGTCGGCTGATCACCCACAAAGCGTGAAAGCTGATCCATCAGTTCCGACAGTTGTTCGATCTTCAGATCATCGCCTTCAAGACGCTTGTGAAGATCATTGAGCAGCTGCCTAATTTCGTCCTTCGACGTATTCGACATAACGGTATCGCGGGACAAATGTCCCGCGCCCCTGATCAGAAATCACCAATGACAGTCTTCATTTTGCCCTTCAACGTCTCAGCGTTGAACGGTTTAACGATGTAATTGGATACACCTGCTTTTTTCGCCATAACAACGTTTTCGGTTTTGGCTTCAGCAGTAATCATGATGAAGGGAAGATCCTTCAATTTCGCATCCGCGCGCACTTCTTTAAGAAGCTGCAAACCAGTCATCGGCTCCATGTTCCAGTCGGAAATCACGAGACTGAACGGTGCTTCACGCAGCTTACGAAGCGCCATGCTACCATCGGTCGCTTCTTCGATATTCGTAAAGTTGAGCTGCCGCAGAAGGTTACGGATGATACGCAACATCGTTTTGTAATCATCCACAATCAGGATCGGCATATTCGGATCGACGGCCATTCACAACTCCATCAGCTATCTGATCTTACCCCTACCGCACAGAACTGTGCATATTTGGCAAGGCCCCTAATAATCGTGATGTACATATTTAATAATGGTTAATCAAGGTTTTTGACCATTACCAGCTTGCGCCATCACGTTGACTATACTCGAATAATTCTGCATTCCAATATTTGATAAATATGAAATACACTTAGTTTAAAGCACGTCCCCGCTTATTGTATCGGCAACATATTGATGTCCTGTTTGTAGGCCAGCTCTGCCGTCAAGGCACGCGCACGGTCCGGTGTCATCTGCGACAACACGGCTGCGGTATTTGCCTCGCGCATGCCCAAAGCAACCTGCAACAAGATATTCATATCAAGATCGTTCCAGATGCGTGCTGCATCTTTCGGCTTCATTTTTTCATAAACGCTGATCAGTTTTTTGATCCGATCGTCTTCTTGCTCTTCCTTGGTCTTGACGAGTCCATCGATCGCCTCTTTCAAAGATTTCATTTCTTCGATCTTGGCATCAATGCGTGCTTCGGCTGCGGCAAGCAGGCTTTCACGCTCATCAAGGCGCTGTTCCTTACGGTCAAGTTCCCCACGACGGACCGAAAGGTTCTGCAGAAGGTCAATTTCTTCCTGGGTAAATAATGTCGGATCTCCCCCAAGGGTCGGCGGCACGTCCGCGCCCTCCATCGGTTCACCTTCCATTGTCAAACCAGCCGGGTTATCCAACCCCGGATCGCCGGCGTCGGTGGTTTCAGGCGGGGTTGCGGCCTCTTCTGCGGCAGGCGCCTGCGCCTGCGCGAATTGCACAACGCTCACACCACTGCGTTGGGCAAGCTCGGCTTCATCCGAACTTCCCGAAAACAGGTTAACCACCCGCATTGTCAATACCAGAAGGCCAACAAGGACGACCAACGGCAGAACACGCACACCAGACATTCATTCACCTAAGCAATTTGGCACGAAGTGCCCATGCTCCTTCACGCTTGTTTTATGTTTATCCTCAAAGAATGAGCCAACACCCTTTAGATAAAACCTAATGTCACAATAACAAGACCATCCACACCAAACTAAATGGTGTTTTATTGTGTTTTCTATCGAACCGAACGCAGGGCAGCGAGCAATTCACGCTCTGCCTCTGATCGGCCTGCATCTTCGTCTTGATCATAGCCATCTGACGACGCCGAACGACTATCCGATCCACCGCCAGTAAAGCCGCCTGCAGAACCAGCACCAGACATCCCACCCGCGTCGCCATAGGTGTCATTTGGCTTGCTTGCACGCAATACGCTGTCTTGATCGTTATGGTCACTCAGACCGCCGCGCTCCATGTCGCGCACCATGCGCGCAGCCAATTCTTCGGCCCGTGTTTCCACACCCACATCGTTGCGATCATCGATGATATCGTCACGGTCATTGCCCGATGCCGTCATATTGCTTTTGCGCTGGGCGCCCCCCGAGCCGGGCGCATTTGAGCCGCCTGTACTTGAGGATGCGTTGGAAATCACGCCGCCATTTCCACCCCGGCGACCGGAATTTGCATCACTTGCCGCTTTTTCCAACCGATTGGCAATACTTTCGCCACGATCGACCATAAAGGTCAGGTCTTCGTTCAGTGCTTGGGCCTTTTCAATGTCTTCGCGCAACCGTTCACCGGAATCCTCGGCCATCAGCTTAAGCGATTTGATCGAGCTTTCCGCACGTTCATTCGCGGCATTAAATGCCGACAGGAAGTTTTGCATGTCCTCGCGGCTACGCCGAAAAGCCGCAAGTTTTCGGTTCAGGATCACTGCGTAGATGATTGTCACAATCAACAATACAATCATCACCAGATCCGTATAGAACGCGAAGTCCATTACTTAATCTTCCTCATCTATGCGCGCACGGTCGCGCACCTGAATGGCGATACGGTCACCTTTACGCCCCATCATACCCTTAAACAGGGGCACGTCGCCACAACGCACCTCAACCGGGGATGTTGGACCTGTATTAAGAACCAAACGGTTCCCAACCTCAAGATTAAGCACATCGCCCAGCGACATCACCTGTTCGTCAAGCACCGCCAAAAGGTTGATATGGGTTTGCCACAGCTCGTTTGCGAGGTGGTTTTCCCAGATCGAGTCACGGCCAAACTTTTCGCCCATGAACATCTGAAGCAGAAGTTCACGAACCGGCTCCAGCGTCGCATACGGGATCAAAAGTTCCAGCCGTCCGCCACGATCTTCCATATCGATGCGCAACTTGGCAACGATGGCCGCATTGGCGTGACGGGCGATTGTTGCAAAACGCGGGTTTGTTTCCAAACGTTCAAACCGGAAGGTCACCGGGCTCAGCGGATCAAATGCCGCGGAAAGATCACCCAAGACCACATGGATCATACGTTCGACAAGGTTGCGTTCAATCGTTGTATAAGGTCGACCTTCAATACGCATCGCCGCCGTACCACGGCGCCCACCGAGCAACACGTCAACGATGGAATAAATCAGGGCCGAGTCCACCGTCAAAAGACCGTAGTTGTCCCATTCTTCAGCCTTGAAAACACCCAGCATCGCCGGAAGCGGGATCGAGTTCAGGTAATCCCCGAACCGCAGTGACAGGATGTTATCAAGCGAGACTTCGACGTTGTCAGACGTAAAGTTACGAAGCGATGTCGACATCATGCGTACGAGGCGGTCAAAGACAACCTCAAGCATCGGCAGACGTTCATAGGCAACCATCGATGAATTGATGATGGCTTGAATGCCCGATTGATCCCCCGCACCCGAGCCGTCATCAAAACCAAGCAGACTGTCAATTTCGTCCTGGTTAAGAACACGCGCGGACGGGCCGCTGCTCATGGCAGGTTCGTCGTCGGACTCCTCATCCCCATCATCGTCGCCGAGCATAGACTCCCATTCGGCGGCCATATCCTCGCCGCCGTCGTCTTCACCCGCGTCATCGCCCCCGGCCATGGCTTCCCATTCGGCGGCGAGTGCATCATCATCTTCGTCTTCATCAGCCATCAGCAATTGGTTCCTGATTTAGGCATTCGGGCTGTTACAAGTTTACTGTACCAGCATTTCCTTGAACAGAACGTCGTTAATTTTCGCCGGCTTGGCCGCAGCACTCACCCGGATCAGCAATTCTTCACGCAATCGGAACATGCCTTCAGACCCTGACAGGTCTTCTGGGCGCAGTTCGCGAAGGTAAACCTGAAAGTTATCGACAATGCGCGGCATCATTTCTTCGACTTGTGGCAGCATGGACTGATCGGCCACTTCAAGACTGACGCGGATTTTCAAATAACTTTGCTTTCCGCTCCCCGCGTTCAGATTGACCAGAATTTCTGGCAGATCAACAAAGCCGACATTCTGGGGAACCCCGGCAGAATCTTCAATCGATTGCTCTGTGACCACTTCTTCGGTCGGCGCACTATCGCCACCGGTCAACATATCTATCACCGGCTGAAGCATCCCGGTGAAATAGGCTGCCGCCGCACCACCCAGTAAAAGCAGCACAATCAGAACGACAACGATCAGCATCTTCTTGCTGCGACCGCCGCCACCGCCATCCATTTCTACGTCGTCGGATTCTTCGCCCATTGTTTCGCAACTTCCTGCGTTCTGGATTTCTGACTTTCCATCCAGCAAACACTGTGCCGGATTAAAAGCCATAACGCTATCATGTTAAAAATCCGTTTCTCTTTAAGAAACAAGTCATTCCAGATCAATGATCAAAATATGCCCCCTGATACGATTGATCTTTCCACATAGCTCTGCCGCACGCTTTGGGCCTGCAATGCCAGCAAAATCATGCATCAGCATTTGGTCGCCTTTAAAAAGCAAAGCCTGCCTATGATTTGGGGCCACTCGTCATGCTTTCCATCACCCAATCCCCGGAAAACTTTTTCTATTCCCCGTCACGAGCGGCACATTCTGCCAAGACCAAGCAAAACGCCCCGTTTCAACACCCGGCAACAAATGCCGAATGTCAAATTTTCCCCTTAAAAACAAACAGCTAATCATTCTGGCACGCCTTTCGCATTTGACTTGGGGAAATTCACGGCCTTAACCGGCCTACCTGCCCCAAATGGGAAGTCGACCATGGAAAACGTTTCATATATCGCTCTGTCGCGGCAAAAGACGCTCCGCAGCATGATGAACAACATTTCGCAGAACCTGGCGAACATGAATACGACCGGGTTCAAAGAACAGCGTATGATGTTCACTGACTGGGAAGCAAAGAATAAGGACGCACCGTTCCGCGGTGAGCGCCAAATTTCGCTAGTTCAGGACATTGCGCAATACAGCAACACCACGGTCGGCAGCATTGAACACACCAACAGCCCGCTTGACGTTGCGTTAAGTCAGCCAGACATGTTTTTCGCCGTCGAAACCCCGGCAGGTGTTCAATATACCCGTGCCGGCAATTTTAGCCTGGATCCCGGCGGGCAATTAATTACCCCCGAAGGTTATCCGGTTCTCAGCGATGCAGGACAGCCACTGTTTTTCAACGAGGCAGACGGCCAGATTGAAATCAAAGGCGATGGTTCAGTATCAACGGACATTGGGCCGGTTGGTAAACTTCAGGTCGTCACCATCGACAATGTTCAGGAAATGCAGGTGGTCGGTAATACGCTGTATCGTCCGCCAAATGACCCAGACGGCAATCCAAATAACGCAGCCATGCAGCTTGTCGAAAATCCCGGCATTGTTCAGGGCGCACTGGAAAAATCAAACGTCAATTCAATTGGGGCGATGACTCAGATGATTGATGTTCTTCGGACCTATCAGTCGGTTACCCGCTCGCTCGAAAGCGAGAATGAGCGGATGCGCAACATGATTAGCAAACTTGGTGATATTCGCGCCTAAGGGCTTTGCGAACACATCAGTGAAGAATTTCGGCGCAAACTTTGCGCAGACGAAGGAGACGAGAAATGCGGTCACTTGATATTGGTGCTTTGGGAATGCAGGCCCAATCCACGAACGTGGATGTTACCTCGCACAACATCGCCAACATGACGACCACTGGCTATAAACGCCAGCGGGCAGAGTTTCAGGATTTGCTTTATCAGGACATGCGCCGTGCAGGCTCGCCGTCATCTGATACAGGCACGATTGTTCCTGTCGGCGTTCAGGTCGGCCTTGGTGTAAAAACCGCTGCCATCGGTCGTTACATGGGCCAAGGCTCGTTAAGCCTTACGGAAAACGAGCTGGATGTCGCCATTCAGGGCCGTGGATATTTCCAAGTTGATCTGCCCAGTGGCGAAACTGCCTATTCGCGCGATGGTACCTTTAAACTTGATGCCAACGGCGCACTTGTCACCAAGGATGGCTACGCCATTCAGCCGGGCATTACCGTTCCGAACAACGCCAAATCTGTGACCATCAACACCAATGGTGAAGTTTTTGCCGAGATTGATGGTCAGATTGCCCTTCAGAACCTTGGCCAAATTCAGCTTGCCACCTTCATCAACCCACCGGGTCTGAATGCGCTGGGCGACAACTTATTCCTTGAAACCGAAGCATCCGGTCAGGCCAATGTTGGCGCACCGGGCGATGTTGGCTATGGCACCGTCATGCAAGGCTATCTTGAAGCATCGAACGTCAACGTGGTTCAAGAGGTTACCAATCTGATCAAAGCACAGCGTGCATATGAGATGAATTCCAAATCCATCTCAACCACGGACGAAATGATGAGTGCTGTTAGCAACCTGCGTTAATTTTGCAGATTGACTGAGCACGCGTAACGACAAGATAATTGCGCAGACCACGGTTTGACCGCACGTGCGTCTGCGCAAACTGCGTTTACGCCCTATATACAGATCCGTGATATAGTAGGCTCATGAAGACACAGAAAATATCCCTGCCGTCTGCGATGACGCATCCGCGCCTTATTCTGGGGCTTGTTCTCGGCCTTATGCTGGGACTTGGCCTTGGACCGGGTGCTTCGGACGCACTTGCGCAAAATTTCCAAAAACCGCAAGATCGTGTATCGCGCAACGGGCAACAGGTTGAAGAAAATATATTGCTCAAACCCGATGCGCTTGTGGACGGGCAATATATTACGCTTGGGGATATTTTTTCTGGCATTGACCCAACAGCCGAAGACATTGCGGTGGCCCATGCACCGCAACCTGGCAAACAGGTGGTGCTTGATTATCGCTGGCTTTATGGCATTGCCCAACGCAACAGCATCAGCTGGCGCCCACGCACGACCGCCGATCAGGTGACGATTACGCGCGCAAGCCAAGTCATCACCATGGAAGAAATCCAAGAAGCCGTCCAAGACGCCCTAACGCAACACGGCGTTCAGCGGCCCTTTGCCGTGGATCTTTCAAGTGAGAATTTCCAAATTCATCTGCCGGTAGATGCGCAGAAAAGAATTGATATCACGGGCTTGGATATTAACAGCCGTACAAACCGATTTGTCGCCAGTGTCACCACAGGCGCGCAAACGGCACAAAAGCGCACCTACCGCATTAGCGGCAAATATTACCCGCTTTCCAGTGTACCGGTTCTGGTTGAACCCATTTCACGCGGCAGCATTATTCGTCCCGACCAAGTCGAATACCGGGATTTCCGTACAGAACGCGTACCCTCTGGTGCCATTCGCGACATCAACGATGTGATTGGCAAAGAAGTCATTCGCCCGACCAATCCCAATGAACCACTGATGTTCCGCGATCTTACCAGTCCGATCCTTGTGCGACGTGGGGCGTTGGTCATTATTCGTCTGGTCACGGCGAACATGTCACTCACTGCCCGCGGCAAGGCACTGGAAAATGGATCAAAAGGGGACGTGATCCGTGTCGTCAATCAATCGAGCAACAAGACGGTTCAGGTCGAAGTTGTCGGCGAAAACGATGTTCGTGCCCTGCCCGCCATGTCGCAGTAGGCACATCTGAGTATCTCGATCGTATCGTAAAAACCGCGCTGCAAAGTCGAAGTTGCGAAAACGTCGCGTGATTTCAGCACGCTATATTTCACCCTCAGCCGGACATCAAATTCCCTCCCGGCGCCCCTGCTAACTGGCACGCTGCTTGCGTAGTATTTGTCAGGAACCCAGGAGGACTAAATGCTAGGCAAACATTCACACGTATCATGGCGACGTATCGCCCTTGTCACCGGAATGATCAGCGCGACAGCCCTGCTTTCAGGCTGCAACGCGATGAAACGTCTTTCCGAAGTGGGCGCACCGCCAAAACTCTCTGCCATCGACAACCCGACCCAGGCTGAATCCTATCGCCCGGTCAGCTTGCCGATGCCTGCGCCGCAGATTGCTGAAAGCAATCCAAATTCATTGTGGCGTTCTGGTGCCCGTTCGTTCTTTAAAGATCAGCGTGCCAATCAGGTTGGTGACATTCTGACCGTGGTCGTCGATATGGCTGACAGTGCCGCATTGGCGAATACGACAACACGGTCGCGCACCAACAGCGAAGATCTTGCTGTGCCAAACCTGTTCGGGCTTGAATCGGAATTCACCAAAGTACTGCCTGAAACCATCAATCCATCCTCGATGTTCGATATGAACAGCGCGACATCAAACCGCGGCGCAGGATCACTGGACCGAAACGAAGCGATTAACCTTCGCGTTGCAGCCATTGTTATTCAGGTTCTGCCCAACGGGAACTATGTCATTCACGGCCGTCAGGAAATTCGGGTCAACAGTGAAGTCCGCGAAGTGCAGATCGCTGGCGTGATCCGTGCAGCTGATATCAGTTCTGCGAACGAAGTCGGCTACGACAAGATTGCCGAAGCCCGCATTTCCTATGGCGGACGCGGCACAATTTCTGATGTCCAGCAGCCGCGCTATGGCAGCGAAGTCATGGATATTATTCTACCGTTCTAAGCAACGAATGCTGATCTGCGGTCTGCTCCGTTTCGGGTTCCAGCAAACCGTATCATCACCATCAAAGGCCACCTTCGGGTGGTCTTTTTTGTGAAGTCATCATGCTGCGTTTACAGATCGAATTTAGATGTTGGGCAACGCAGTGGGATGGCCCCCAAACGAGAAAAGCCCGGCTGTTAACAGCCGGGCTTTTAAATCTTGGTTATCCCTAACCAATATCTCCCACAAGGCCACGTCGTTGCATGGCATGAACCGCTATTTAAACGATCCTGTATTTTTTAACACCCGGCGCGATCAATCGTCGCGACGTGTGCGCTCCATCCGTTCGTGGCGTTCCTGGGCTTCGATGCTCAGGGTCGCAATCGGACGAGCTTCAAGTCGTTTCAAGCTGATTGGTTCGTCGGTTTCTTCGCAGTAACCATAGGAACCATCTTCAATTCGACGCAACGCGGCATCAATTTTTGAAATCAGCTTGCGCGCCCTGTCTCGTGTACGAAGTTCAAGTGATCGATCGGTTTCAGCAGACGCACGGTCGCTGAGATCAGCCTCTTGAAGCCCGCCATCTTGCAGGTTCGCTAATGTTTCTGATGATTCGTGCAGAAGTTCAGCCCGCCAGGTCAGCAGTTTCTGGCGGAAATACTCCCGCTGGCGCGGGTTCATGAACTCTTCGTCCTCAGCAGGACGATAGTCGGGAGATAAAGTAATCGTCATGTACGCCCTCTATACAGGACTCCTAGATCGCGCGGCAATATAGAGGCCACACACTGCCCGTGCAAGCAGGTTGAACAAATAAATGTCAATTAGCCCTGCAAACGGCAGAAATCCTTAGCTTTCTGGCCAATTCTACCAAAAAGGAAAAGACTACATCACCCCGGAAACCTCTAATTTTGCCAACTCGACCCGTGCCCGAAGGTCAATTTCATCCAGAACAGCCGAAAGTTCGGGATCGTTGATATCTTCGCGCTGCTGATCAAGCAACCCGACCAGCTGCTTCAAACGGGGTCCGGACAAGGTGCCACTGAGCAGCCCGTCGCGCACAGCTTCAAGCTGCTCAAGAACACTTTTGGCGCGAAGCACGGCCGTTTTACGTGGTGAATCCAGCGCATCACCACTTTGCTGAAGTGCCAAAAGTGCATCAAGGGCACTTACACCACTTGCACTATGAACGCCGCCTGCCGCACCACTATCGCCACTTGAATCCAATGAGCGAATGGCATCTGCAAAACCGCTACCACCGCCCGAAGCACCCGACGCTTTCTTACGCGACGTTCCGCTCGTACCAGCAGCCTTGGAACCGCTAACCTTCATGATCTGTGCCTGTCTTGTCTGTGCTAAGATCGGACGACTAACACGTTATGGCCCCGGAATAAAAAGCGGGCAAATCCCGCCACCATCAAGCCGAGCGCCACAATGCGCGCTAACCGTATAACAGACAGAGTCTCCCTCAATCAGGAGAAGCGCGCAACGGGAAAAAAATGCCGGGTGGTTTTGGTGACGTGGGCGTTTTCGTTCCCATATCCAGAAACACTCGTCTTTTGCGCCAGTTAAACACCCCAAAGGCGATAGCGCGTGTCAAAAGCCCGCACAAAGCGGCAGTTGGCATGATTTTCGCAGAACACCTGACAAACGCGGTGAACATGATCCATCGCACCATTTGTCGGATGTCGCGGCATCCCAAGTCAAAGCGGAATAATAGAGTATGATCACAGGTCTTGGCAAAATAGCACACAAAGCGATGATCGCCGTCGCAATGGGTATGCTCGCCCTGACGCAGATGGCCCCTGCTCCGGCGCATGCGCAGTCACGTATCAAGGATATCGCCGATTTCGAAGGCGTTCGTGACAACATGCTCGTTGGTTATGGTCTTGTGGTTGGCTTGAATGGCACGGGCGATGACCTTGGCGATGCAGAATTTACCCGCCAAAGCATGGTCGCGATGCTCGAACGTCTTGGGATCAACGTCCGCGATCAGATTGAAGATCTGGAATCAGACAACATTGCTGCTGTGATGGTCACAGCGACCCTGCCGCCATTTTCACGCCAAGGTTCGCGCATTGATGTCAATATCAGCGCAATCGGCACCGCCAAAAGCCTTCAGGGTGGCACATTGCTTGTTACTCCAATGGTTGGTGCCGATGGCGAAGTTTATGCCGTTGCGCAAGGGAACCTTGCAGTTGGCGGTTTCTCGGCTGGCGGCAATGCCGCGACAGTTGTCAAAGGTGTGCCAACTTCGGCACGTATCGCCAATGGCGGCATCGTCGAACGCGAAATCGATTTCAACCTGAATTCCATGCAGGACATGTCCGTTGTACTGCGCAATCCAGATTTCACCACCGCACGCCGGATTTCCGATGCAATCAATGCCTATCTTGGCCAGGTTGCGGCACGTGCCAGCGATCCGGGTACTGTGCGCTTAACGATCCCTGACAGCTACAACCAGAATGTCGTCGCCCTTTTGACCGATATCGAACAGCTGCGCGTCGAACCCGATCAGATTGCACGCGTGGTGATTGACGAAAATACCGGCACGATTGTGATGGGTGAAAATGTCCGCATTAACCGGGTTGCAATTGCACAAGGCAATTTGACCATCCGGGTAACGGAAACCCCGCAAGTTTCCCAACCTTCCCCATTCTCGCAAGGCGGGAATACCGAGGTTGTCGACCGCACCAACATTGAAGTCGACGAAGGCGAAGATAATCAGCTTGGTGTCCTGAGCAGCGGTGTCAGCCTGCAGGAACTGGTCAATGGCCTCAACAGCCTTGGTGTTGGGCCGCGCGACATGATCACCATTCTTCAGGCGATCAAAACATCTGGCGCGCTTCAAGCTGAAATCGAGGTGATGTGATGATGGCCGACAGCTCCACCGCCTTGATGGCGCAAGCACAAGCAAGTGCACAATATGGTGCACAGAACAATGCCACCGCCCGCGTAAACGCACTTACCAATGGTCACATCAAGACCAAGGAAGAAGCGGTTAAGGCTGGCAATGAATTTGAATCGATGTTTCTGGGACAGATGCTCAATCATATGTTTGCAGGCATCGAAACCAACGAAATGTTTGGCGGCGGTCATGGGGAAACAATGATGCGATCCATGCTGGTCGAAGAATACGCAAAACAAATGAACCGCGCAGGTGGCATCGGAATTGCAGATGCTGTCACACGTGAAATTCTTAAGATCCAGGAGGGGCAAAAATGACCACTCAAGATTTGGTTGCAGAACTTAAAAGCGTCACTTACGACCTGATGTCTCTACTGGAGCGCGAAAGCACGGAGCTTCGGACCATTCCGCGCGACGAATATGAGCATTTCCTGTCGGAAAAATCTGCCCTGTCGATGCAGTACGAACAGATTGTCGTGAAGTTGCGCGCACGTGGCGAAGAATTGCGTGAACTGCCCGAAGAAGAGCGCGCCGAACTGCGCGACCTTCAGGCTGATTTTCACGAAACCGCCCGACGCAACATAACCGTCCTACAAGCGGCCAAGGCGACGAACGAACGCATGGTCCAGGCCATCGTTCGCGCAGTGAATGAGAAATCCAAAGACGATTGCACGACCTATACCCGCGCGGCACAAACCAGCAAGGCGTCGCTTGGCGGATATGGCCGCACCATGAACAAGAACAGCAGTTCTTTCAGCGTCAATGAAACGCTTTAAGGTTAAAGGTCAAAGATCATGTCCCTAACCCAAGCTCTTAACTCAGCAATCTCTGGTCTTAATACGGCTCAGTCCCGTATTGCGGTTACGTCTTCGAACATCTCGAACGTTAACACGCCGGGCTATTCCAGAAAGATCGCAAGTCAGGAAACCCTCGTCCTTGATGGTCAGGGGGCAGGTTCGCAAGTTAGCGAGATTTATCGCAATGTGAACGAGGGACTGATTCGTGAAATGCGCGGTGATCTTGGAAAGGCGGGCCGCGAAGAAGTTCGATACGAGTTTTTCCAGCGCGTGCAAACCCTGTTTGGCACGCCGCAGTCAAGCTCCGCCATCAGTCAGCGTATCAACGATCTAGCAAACGCGTTTGAGCAGTTAGGCGTTACACCCGATCAGAATTCGCCGCGCATCGAAGCCATCGAAAGCGCCATTCAGGTTATGGAATCTTTTGAAAAGCTTTCAAGCCAACTACAAGACATGCGCGATGACATTGACGACCAGATTGCTGACGAAGTGGGAAACGCAAATACGCTTCTCAGTGAAATCTCGGATCTGAATACCAGCATCGTTCGCCTGAAAAATCTTGATCAGCCCACGACAGAGCTTGAAGATCAGCGCGACCAGAAGCTCAATGAACTGGCCAAGATCATTGACATCACAACCTTCAGCCGGAATGACGGATCGATTGTCATTTATTCCGCCAAAGGGTCGAACACGCTTCTTGATCGCACCCCCAATCCTCTTTCCTTTACCCCCACTTCGGGCTTTGCGCCTGGCACCCGCGGTACTGGCTTGTCGTTAAACGGTGCGGATGTTACCGATACGCTGCGGTCAGGCACCTTAAAGGGCTTGTTCGAAATGCGGGATTCGGAACTTCCGGCGTTGAACGACCAGATCAACGAACTCGCCGGCGAGTTGCGCGATGCGATTAACGAAGAACACAACAAGGGCACAGCATTCCCGCCCCCGGCCAACCTGTCGGGCAATCGCAAAGTTGCCGATAGCGATCCATTGACGGCAACGGGCGCGTTTCGTATCGCTGCCCTTGACGAAGACGGACAACTTATCGCGACCGACAGCTGGGCTGATATCGCCATGCCAACGACCCCGCCCACCGTGCAGGGCATGGTTGATGCAATCAATAGTTCAGACGCTGGTTCGTATCTGACAGCATCGATTGTTGACGATAAGCTGGTCATCGAAGGCCAAGACGGCAGTCGCGTCTCGATCAACGAAATGGATGGGAAAATCACCACAAGCGATGGCAAAGAACAAGGGTTCTCCCATTACTTTGGTCTGAATGACTTTATTGCCACGGTTAAGCGTTCCGACAACATGACATCGGCCGCGCTTGGCAGCGCAAATACCGCAATTGGGGCAACCGCCAATTCGCTCACGATCTCTGCCGGGTCTGGTGTTCTGGCGGCCGGTATCACGGTGAACTATACAGCGACCGATACGCTTGAAGATGTCCGCGACAATATCCGCGCCGCCCTTCAGGCAGCCGGCATGACGGCTGCTGCGGCCGAAGAAGCTGCGTTTATTGTCGAAGATGGCAACCGCTATCGTCTTGTTCTGGACTATACCGCCAACATGACGATTCAGGATTCTGGCACGCTGAGCGAAAAAATCGGCATGACAGAAGATCAACCGACATTGGCAGGCAATATGGACGTATCAGCTGCCATCAAGAATGACCCATCGCGCATTGTCCGCGGTGAAATGAATGCCGATACCTATGCAACCTCGAATGCGGTTGTCGACAACACGGCGCCAATCCCTAATCTCGGCCCGACCGTACCACCGCCCCTTAACTATACTCTCACGGTCAAGGGTGACTTCACGAATGTTAACATCGATTATGACAGCACAACATCTCTTGATGATATCGCTAACGCGATTAACAACAATGCGACACTGACCGATAATAACATCACGGCCTCTGTCGTTTTTGACAGTCAGTTGGGTGGATATAAGCTCAGCATCAAAGATGCCGACGGTGACCCGTTCTATTTCACCGATAGCGGCACACCTAATGCCGATAGTCTGACAGAGACACTTGGACTGGGCATTAATTTTGGCGTTCACGAAGGTGACAACGCGGCAGCACAACGGATCAGCCGTACTTTTGAACGCGATGATATTAAGTTCGAAGCTGCCGGTGGACTTTCTAGCGAGCGCACATCGCTTACAGACTTCGCCGCAGGCATTGTCGCAACCGCGGCAACAAAGGCCTCCGTTGCGGAAAGCGGATATGAATTTCAGTCGAACCTGGTCACAGACCTAAGCACACGCATCCAAAACGAAGCGGGTGTGAACCTTGATGAAGAAATGTCAGATCTGATTATCTTCCAACGCGCCTATTCAGCATCAGCCAAAGTGATTAGCTCGGTTGATGAAATGTTTGATGCATTGCTCAATACGGTTTAAACTTGGGCATAGAAAAGTGAGGCTTTCATGGTAAGTCGCGTCGCAACATATACGAACCATACGTTGCTTTCGGATCTTGCACTTCGAAACGCATCGAGCGTGACTGATCTTCGGAATCAGGCGTCAAGTGGTTACAAGTCGCGCAGCTATGCGGGCATTGCCGATAGCACGCAGCGCCTGCTTAATCTCGAAGGCGAATATACGCGTTCAGAACAATATTTGCGCAATACCACACAGTCAAAACTGCGACTTCAAAGCATGGAAACTGCTGTCGACAGCATGATTACCATCGGGTCGAACATGAAATCGCTTTTGATTCAGGCAACATCGGCCGATCAAGGCGATGACGTTAATATTAAAGCGCAATCGCGTCAGGCAATGGAACAGATTGCCAATTTGCTCAATACCACCCTTGATGGACGGTATCTGTTTGCGGGCGGTCGCTCCGAAGATGCGGCGGTAAATCTTGATAAGATGTACGCGCCAGACAACTACATGAGTGATACCGATAACATCCTCACGGATACAACGACGCTTGCCAGCCTCGGCATCAATACAGGCCAGCTTCAGATCACCAGCACCGACATTGATGGCAATAGCGTGACTACAACGGTGAATTACGATGCCACAACCGATGACATCGGCGACGTCATGGACGCAATCAACAGCGTCACCACCAATGGTGCAATTGCATCCCTGCGTGGCTTGGGCGGCGAAGGTGATCCACGCCTGAACATCGAAAACGTTGGCAATGGCACCATTACGATTACAGAAACAGGTGGTGGTGATTTCCTTCAGACCCTCGGCATGGAAAAGATCCCTAATCCGCGTGAAGATGCCGGATACTATGAAGGCGATCAGCAGGTTCTTGAGGCCCGCGTCGATGAAGATTACAGCGTGAATTATGGCGTTCTCGGTGATAACCCTGCGTTTCAAAAACTGATTCAGGGCCTTGGAATCGCGGCCGGAACCGAAGATCGCGATGCGCTTAACGCTGCACTGGGCTTCATCAAGGATGCAATCAACGATCTTCCAAATGTTCAAGGCAAGATCGGTCTGGATATCGCAAATATCGAACGCTTCGAAGCACGCCACGAAGATTTCAAAGTATTCGCAGCACAGGCAATTTCCGACATTGAAACCGTTGATGTCCCCATGACACTGGCGGAGCTTAGTCAATATGAGACAGCCTTGCAGGCAAGCTTCATCTCGATTTCACGTGCTTCTGAATTATCATTGGCAAACTATTTGCGGTAATAATTCAACCCAATGGATTATCCCGCTAAACGTCTGGCCTTCTTAAACGCTGCACGCGCCACTTTCAGACAAAACCTTTTGACTGCCGGAGAATGACAGGCATGGACAACGAAACCGTCGCCGAGAATGAGACCCCTGAATCCGTTATCGTGGAAACACGGTTTGGCGACATCGAGTTCAACTGGGACAAAGGCATTTATATGCCCGTTGGCCTTCTTGGCTTCCCAGAACATCATGTCTTTGGCTTGGCCAATATTCCGAATGCCTCGCTTGACCAGTTCAAGCTTTACCAAAGCCTGACCGATGCAAATTTGTCATTCATTGTAGCCCCCTACAATGAGGACAGCGCTGTATATACCGACAAAGACCTTGATCTCGCACTCAAAAGCCTTGCGATTGCGCGCGATGACATGGCGATTTTACTGGTCGTTACAATCCGCAACGCCCCAGAAGGCAACGGCATCGCGATGTCGACCAATCTTCGCGCACCGATCCTGATCGACACCACCCGCCAAGTAGCCTGGCAGCATATCATGACGAATGACCAATATTCCGTGCAACACGACCTGTAAAATTTGCCTAGCAAAGTTGGCACGCTTGTTGCTTTGAAAGATAACATGGCAATAACGCCGAAGACATAGAATGGCTTGAGCCATTCACGAGTTCCTTACAGGAGGAGTACGATGGCTCTTAACATCATTTCCAACTACGCAGCAAATGTTGCCCATCGCAACCTGACGAATTCAGACCAAATGGCGACCCGGTCGCTGTCGAAATTATCATCAGGTACCCGCGTTGTTTCCGCACGTGATGATGCGGCCTCGATGGCGATTGGTGCGCGTTTGAATTCCGAAGTTCAGGCTCTTAAAACTGCCACCGTCAACGTTGGTCAGGCCAACTCAATGTTGCAGATTGCCGATGGCGGCATGGCAACAATTGACGATATGCTGGTTCGGATGAAAACACTTGCGGTTCAGGCATCATCACAAAACCTGTCGGTTGTCGAACGTGGCTTTGCCTTTGACGAGTTTTCAACGCTCCGTGAAGAACTTGACCGCGTTGCCGCTTCGACAAAATTTAACGGTGTTCAGCTTTTATCCGGCCAGACCATTCTTGGCGTAAACCCGGGTGTTTTTGGCGCTGGTAACGCTGCCGCTGATCTCGGTGCAGATTCTGGTTTTGTCACCTTCGATATCGCATCTGATGCAACCGGAGTCGCAGACACCAACACAGTTACCCTCGATATCGCAACGGCTGGCGGCAAGACCATCATGACAATGGCAAACGCCGCAACCGGCCTCTCGCAGTCGATTGACGTTTCAGATTACCTTGCTGGTGGCGCTAAAGTAATCACGGGTTCGCAGACCGATACCCTGTCCTTTGGACAGTTGGGCATCAGCGTCACACTGAACTCTAACTTCACAGCCACCGCAACAGCTGGAATTGACAGCGGCACAGATGCAGCCACTCTGACGATCGCTGAAGAGACCGGCGCTGCGGCTTCCCTGACCTTTAAAGTTGGATCGGGTAACAACCCAGCCCAAGATGATCTGCAGTTCGATCTGACCGTCACCACGTCCACCACATTAGGTACACCTGGGGGCAACAAGCTATCTGACGTTGCAAGCTTTGCCACGGCCGGAGACGCCAGTGCGGCAATTGAGGTCGTTTCCGACGCGATTGACATGCTACAGACCGCACGCTCAGCCGTCGGTGTTGGGCAGAACCGTCTGGACTTTGCGTCAAAAAACCTTGCATCATCGATTGAAAATAACGAATCCGCGCGTTCGGTTCTTCTTGACTTGGATGTTGCCTCCGAGATGACCCAATTCACCTCGAAGCAGATTTTGGTGCAATCGGGTGTCGCAATGCTCGCCCAGGCCAACCAGATGCCACAGAACCTTCTGCGTCTTCTGCAGGGCTAAGCCAGCCCCGCTTAAGAGGATAGCAAAAGGAATATACTTTGGGATCGCACGACCCCAAACACAAACGAACCCCCTGCTTTTCGTCAAGCAGGGGGTTTTTCATTGATCAAAACGAAGGTGCCTGACCTTGACTTGAAGAAGCGCCAAATCGGTCCGGATCAAAACTCTCTGTCGCCATGCATGACGAGGTTCCGCGGCGCTTGATATTTGCCGGTTTCCGATTGCCATCATATCTGACAAGACAATTAAACGTGCGGAAAAATTGGCATTTGGCACTGTCTGACGACCGCAATCTATAGTCACACGAAAAGCTGAACCGCATTTGTCAGAAAAAGCTTCCCAAGCGACACACGGCTCCCCGCGATCAACTCTGCGGAATGAACATGACAGCCCCCCTTATCGCATCGCAATCCCGCCAATATCCGGCAACGAATCGACTGTTTTTTTTGAGAAAAAGGAAGTTCTCGGCTTAAGACGTTACTCCGCATATCACTCAATCAAGGCGCGTACCCCCTAAAAAAATCAACTCAAGGTTTATTTTTAATAATAAACTTTAACGTGAGCATCGTGATTCCTAATCATTTGTTTAAAAAAGACAATTTTTTCGAACTCCCTTCTAGACAAACCCACAATCACAAGCTTAGATTGCAATTGTAAGCGGCTCCTTATTTTGACCAGTTAGGTCTTAAACGAGCCGATCTGGCAAAGATGCCAGTCCTTCGCAGCTCACATAGCTGCTGTGACCTATCCATGTAGGAGAACTAAAATGGGTCTTAATATTATTTCCAACTATGCCGCCAATGTGGCACACCGTAACCTGAGCGCTTCTGACGAGGCTGCAACGCGCTCCTTGTCAAAACTATCTTCAGGTACCCGCGTTGTTTCTGCGCGTGACGATGCGGCATCGATGGCAATTGGTGCACGTTTGAATTCCGAAGTTCAGTCACTTAAAATGGCGACCGTGAACGTTGGCCAGGCAAACTCAATGCTCCAAATTGCCGATGGTGGCATGGCGACCATTGATGACATCCTGGTCCGAATGAAAACGCTTTCGGTACAGGCTTCGTCCCAAAACCTGTCATCTGTCGAACGTGGCTTCGCCTACAGCGAATTTGACACCCTTCGCGACGAACTTGACCGTGTTGCTGACTCGACCAAATTCAACGGTATTCAGCTTTTGGCCGGCAAAGATGTTCTCGGCATTGATCCGACTGTATTTTCTGCTGGTGCAGCCGATATTGGTGCGGCAGCCGGTTTTGTGTCATTTGACATCGCATCCGATGCAAATGGTGTTAAAGCTGCCGATGAAGTGACCGTCGATGTTACCACCACCGGCACCACAACTGTGATGACATTGACAAACTCCAACACGGGGCTATCACAATCGATAGACGTGACGGAATTCGCCGCTGGCGGTGATAAAGCACTCACAGGAACTCAGACAGACAAGTTGTCCTTTGGACAATTGGGCATCACGGTTACGTTGAACGCGAACTTTTCAACAACGACCGTAGGCGCAGGCATCGACAGTGGCACAGACGCAGCAACACTGACGATCGGTGCTGACGCCGGCGCAGCACCAGAGCTGACCTTTAAAATTGGCTCCGGCAATGATGCCACTCAGGACGACCTGAAGTTCCAACTGACCATCACGAAATCTACGACGCTGGGCACGGCCGGAGGCCAAAAAATCTCCGACATCACCAACTTTGATGACGCGGCTACGGCAAGTGCCGCAATTGAGGTCGTTGGCGACGCGATTAGCCAGCTGCAAACAGCACGCTCGGCGGTCGGTGTTGGCCAGAACCGTCTTGATTTCGCAAGTAAAAACCTTGCATCGTCAATTGAAAACAACGAATCAGCTCGTTCTACATTGCTTGATTTGGACGTTGCAGCCGAAATGACCAGCTTTAGCTCCAAGCAGATTCTGGTTCAGTCGGGCGTCGCGATGCTCGCCCAAGCTAACCAGATGCCGCAGAACCTTCTGCGTCTGCTGCAGTAATAGATCTAATCGAATTGGGATGAGGATGTATCCTCATCCCATATTCGTTTTATTACCCGGACATAAATGGTCAAGAATGCACGCCTTGAAGGGCAGAGTTAGAAAACCCATCGAACCGTGCCATTCTTCGCCCCTCAAAAAAGATCCCCGCCATTGGTGGGGATTTTTTGATTCAACACAGCCAATTAGTTACAAAGAAAAATCGGAGCGCTACATCATTCATGCGCCCCTCCGAAAGCATTGGCGTTAAGACGGGCAGCCGCCCTTTTATCTCCCCCCTCCAAAAACAATCAGCACATTCGGCAAATATCTTCGGGCAGATATTGCCGCCCCCTGGCACCCCAGATATTGCGCAATTTGCAACATTTACCGCATTGCGCGACCAGCCATCCCCGAACTCAGAGCCTGATTATTCTCGTCACTGTCAAATGCAGCAGCGCCTGATGTTTTTGCGCGCCTGAAACAACTTTCCCCAAACCCGAATCACCCTTCCACGCAATCAACAGAATATATTGGCGCCCAAAACCACAATTAAAAAGCATCATCAACGCCACCGTAACGCCCTGAAACGCGATTATGCTTGAAAAACAACAACCTATCCTATCGTACATGTTTTTCAGCAGGTCACGCCTCGTCCTCTTTGTTGGAAACGAATCGATTCCCCGATTACATCAATTTAACCATGAATTATAAAACCTTCACGCGCATTTCCATCAAAAACACACCCAAAATCAACCATAAATGTCTTTTATTTTCAATACATTAGAACAACTTAAAATTAGACTCGACAAGAAATGCATACTTGAGTATAGTTCGCCACATGCTTTGAACCGCTTGGTCAGTTAGACCTTGCAAAAGCAGTTTCGGTTTGATTGCCGATTTTTGGTGGCATGTGCCACAGCGAGCTATCCAAGTAGGAGATACATCATGGCTCTTAATATCATTTCCAACTACGCAGCAAACGTTGCACACCGTAACCTCAGCAACTCTGACGAAATGGCGACCCGTTCGCTGTCTAAACTGTCGTCAGGTACTCGCGTTGTTTCCGCACGTGATGATGCCGCATCGATGGCAATTGGTGCACGTCTGAACTCCGAAGTTCAGTCGCTTAAAATGGCGACCGTGAACGTTGGTCAGGCCAACTCAATGCTGCAGATTGCCGACGGTGGGATGGCAACTATTGATGACATCATGGTTCGGATGAAAACGCTTGCTGTGCAGGCTTCTTCTGAAAACTTGTCGTCTGTTGAACGTGGCTTCGCCTTTAGTGAATTTGACACCCTTCGCTCGGAACTTGACCGCGTTGCGGACTCGACCAAATTTAACGGCATTCAGTTGCTGTCAGGGCGCGATGTTCTTGGCGTAAACCCAACCGTATTTGGTGCTGGTAACGCAGCAGCGGATATCGGTGCTGACTCTGGTTTTGTCGCCTTTGATATCGCATCTGATGCAACCGGGGTCGCAGACACCAACACAGTTACCCTCGATATCGCAACGGCTGGCGGTAAGACCATCATGACAATGGCAAACGCCGTAACCGGCTTGTCTCAGTCTGTTGATGTTACCGAGTATCTCGCCGGTGGCGCCAAAGAAATCACGGGTTCGCAGACCGACACCCTGTCCTTTGGGCAATTGGGCGTCAGCGTTACGCTGAACTCTAACTTCACAGCCACCGCAACAGCTGGCGTTGACAGCGGCACGGACGCAGCCACTCTGACGATCGCAGCTGAAACAGGTGCCGCAGCGTCCCTGACCTTCAAAATTGGCTCGGGCAATACTCCGGCACAGGATGACTTGACCTTCAACCTGACGGTCACTAAGTCGACCACTTTGGGGTCGGGCACAGGCTCCAACCTCTCTGATATTGCCAGCTTCGCGACAGCAGCAAACGCAAGTGCTGCGATCGGTGTCGTCAGCGACGCAATTGACCAACTTCAGACGGCGCGCTCCGCGGTCGGTGTTGGCCAGAACCGTCTTGATTTTGCAAGCAAAAACCTTGCCTCCTCGATTGAAAACAACGAGTCCGCTCGTTCAGTTCTGCTCGACCTGGATGTCGCGGCCGAAATGACCAAATTTACTTCCAAACAGATTCTGGTTCAGTCGGGCGTTGCCATGCTCGCCCAAGCCAACCAGATGCCGCAGAACCTTCTGCGTCTGCTGCAGTAATAGAGCCATTAACCGCCTTGGGATGAGGGCTCTGCCCTCATCCTTTTTTTTATCTTGGCTATTTTTTTTCGCCAAGAAACAGATGACAGCACCTACCGCCGCTTAAGATTGACTTGCGATATAATGTCGCTCGTTAAATCGACCTTACAGTCGGCATTTTCTGCTCGCCCCATCGGCGCAGATCAATTTTTTTGAACTAAAAAGCCCCTTCATCAGGATACTTTAGCAACTAAACCGCCCTTCTTAGGTCTAAACGGACATTGAAAGAAGACGGGTGATGCAAGTTACCAAGATGCAATCTTGTTTTATCCAATGGGCGACAGTCGGGCAAAATCCGGTTCGGGTACCAGAAGATTTCGAATACATATCTCGAAATTTATCGAAGACAAAACACCCTTGAACCGGACTATCGAACTCTAAGCTTAAATTGAATATGCGTCGATATTTGCTATTTTTGGATGCGCAAATTACGCCACCAAATTCGAGCACTAGGCAACGCGTATAATGCAGCCTGCTCAACAGCAGCCAACATCAACCATTAGTATAAAATACTGGTGTTAACCATCAAAAAAAGCTAGACAAATACTTAATTAAGATATAGTTTAATAGCAAGTAAAAGTATCTTTAGAGATCAAGAAGAACTTTGAAGATCTGCTGGTAGATGATCCAGCCCTTCGAATGGCACGAAGCCGTTCTGAGCGATCCAAGTAGGAGACACGTTATGGCTCTTAATAGAATATACAGTTGCGCAGAAAATGCTGCATGTAATATCTTTGTGAATGCAGGTGAAATGGCTCAACGCTTGCGTGGGCGATCACTTTCAGCCATGTGCGACGTTGCGCCTTCCGAGGCCTTGGGCGCCCGCTCAAATTCCGATATTCCATCACCTAAAACACCGGCAGCAGAACACACTGTGTCTATTGCCGCAATACGGCTAAACCAATCGGGTTAAGGGTCACCTTTTCCCGGCTTTCGTGTTATCTTTTACCCAAAGATCGAATAGGAGGGTCAAATGGAAGTTGTTAACACATTTACGTCTGGCAGCGCGCCAGCTCAGAGTGCCAAGCTTTCTTCTCCGGCCCTCTCTAAGCCCACGAGCAACGCCAGCGACCAAGCAGATTTGATGCCCGCTGTTTCGCAGAAAATTGACACCGGCCCCGCGGCAAAGCTGCAGCAAGCCCTTGCCAATCTCGATATTCCGGAAATTGCGGACAACGATGCACGGGTTGAACTTAATTTCAACCAAGACACAGGTCGCGTCGTTGCGAAAATAACCGACCGCGCAAGTGGCGAAGTTCTCCGCGAACTGCCGTCCAAGGAACTGCAGCAACTGTTTTCCCAGATGCGTGAATATCTTGGCAGCGTTGTCGACACAGAAATTTAAAGAGGCGATTGGGCCCCAATCGGCACGCTTATTGCTTGTAGTAAAATCAAGTAATTGATGAAACCGCAAGTGTGATCGCGACAGCCCGATGAGAGCGCCCAGGGAGCTAAACCAATGAGCAGCTTAAACTTAAACAATATATATGTTGGCGAAAACGGTCGCATCCAGCTTTCTGGCGGCTCCTCCAACATCGATTTCGTCGACACCGTCGACCAGATGATCGCTGCCCGGCGCATTCCAGCCGATACACTTGCAAAGCGTATCGAAGGGAATGACGACAAGCTTGCTGCCCTTAAAGAATTGAAGACACTTTTCAGTACGCTAAAAGAGACGATGGCAAACCTTTATGGTGCCACAAGTTTTGACAATTCGAAAAACATATTCGAGTCAAAGCAGATCTTTGCGTCCTCTGATGGCACCGATGCATCCTCACTGATTGGCGTTGCGGCTTCCAACGCGGCGGACACGGGTAGCTACGCATTCCAGATTGATCAAATTGCCTCGAACCATAAGCTTTCAAGCAACACACAAGCTGTCGCCGCAAGTGGCGACATCACGGCGCTTGCCGGCACAGGCGAATTTACCATCAATGGCGGCGCTGGCAGCGCCAGCATTACGGTGAATGCTGGCGATACGCTTGAAGATATCCGCAACAAAATCAATAACGTCAAAGGTAACACCGGCGTTCAGGCGTCTGTTGTCAAAGTATCAGCCACTGAAAGTACGATTATTTTCTCATCGATGGAGGAAGGCGTCGAAAATCGCATGTCGTTTAGTGATGATAGTGGTTCGTTTCTTCAAAACCTTGGTGTTCTTACCGACCCAACGACGATTAACGCGACTAACGTAATTGACGAAGGCGTTGATGCACAGATCAAGCTTGACGGCATCACCGTTACGCGTGGATCAAATGAGTTTTCTGATCTGATCGAAGGTCTATCGATTAGCCTTTACGACGCGGATCCTGGAACAACTGTGACAATCGGCGTTGAACAAGACCTTAATCAAGCGAAAACAGCGATCCTGGATTTCGTCGACGCCTTTAACGCTGTCCAGACGTTTATTAACGAAAAAACGTTTGTTGATCCAACAACCGGCAAAAAATCAGAAGATGCGATTCTTCTTGGAAACTCTGCCGTCAAAACAATTGAATCGACGCTGCAACAGATCGTTGGCTCTGTCGCCCAAGGTGTGACGGATCGCGCAGGGAAAGACGACTATATTATCTTGGCCGAAATTGGGGTCGATTTTGTTGACTACGCCAAAACTGCTTCAGATCCCCTACTTAATAATACTTTGGAACTTGACGAAACGGCCCTGAACAAGGCGCTGCTGAACAATCCAAACGAAGTGATGGAACTGTTTATGTTCCGAGGAAACTCGGACAATGGCGACTTGACGATGACCAACTTCAGCAAACAGTCCAAAGCAGGTACGTACGAGTTTAACATTGATGCCGCCGCAGGTGAGATCAATGGCGTAACGTATGATTATTACGACACGCAAGGTAACCTTATTGAATCAGGTCTGACTGCGACAGTTGAGGGCAACTCGATCACAACGGCAGATGGCTTGCGTATGTTCTACAGTGGCGATGGCAACAACTCTGACACCGCCAAAGTAACAACCAGTCTTGGCATTGGTGCGCAATTCCATTTTGAAATTGAGTCCATCCTTGATAGCGAGGAAGGCACTTTAACGCAGGCCATCTCTGAACTTGAAACCAAGAACAAATCCTATGCAGACAAGATCGAAAAGATCGATGATAGCCTTGCACGTCAACGGGAAGTTCTTATGGATAAGTTCATCGCGATGGAATCCGCCCTTGCGAAAATGAAGAATATTCAGAGTTCTCTCGATGAATTGATGGCTGCTGGTAAAGAAAAGTAGTTCACTTTTGACCGCCATACCTGCACACTAGTGCGATGCGCTATAGACTAAGGAGTGTCTCATGAACGAACACGCCGCCCATACTTACAAGCAGCAGCAAGTAAACACAGCTTCACCGGCCAAGATGGTGTTTATGCTGTACGAGAAAGTTTTATCGCGCCTTCAAGAAGCCCAAAACGCGATTGAGCGCAAAGATATTCAGGCCCGTTGCGACGCCAACTCCAACGCACAAGAGTTGATCGCACATCTGTCCAATACTCTGGACATGGATCAAGGCGGTGAGATTGCGGCGACTCTTGAGCGCCTGTTTAGCCACTGCCTCATCCGACTGATGGATGTTGATCGTCATAACGACCCGGACGCCGCGCAAGAAGTCATCAAGCTTCTTAAGCCAATTCGTGATTCGTGGGCAACTCTGGCAGAAAAAAGCGAAGGCGAGCTTCGCCAAGCAGTCATGTCTGTTCAGCAACAACGCCCTGCACCGACGATGACCCAATCGACGACAACGGATCAATCGCGGTCTGCGCCAGCTAAATCTGGACTGTCGATCTCAGCCTAAAGCCTGCGCTTATTTCATCTACCAACATTATCTTCAAAAGCCTCCGATATTTTCGGAGGCTTTTTTTATTGTGTCTACGGCGCGTCCCCAAGAATGCTTCATTAGTACTGTGCAACTGACTTCACGCAGCACGGACGAAAGGTCAAATTTCCAGCGCCCGAACCTTCCACAGCTGACCTTCCCTGCCCGCTTACTCGGGAATTTTTGCCGCGTGACGTCGACTGAGCTGCTGGGCACATTTTACCCCGCGCATCCATCCACCCTAAGGCCTTGAAAATCTATAGGATTTGTTAACCCTTAAAACTGGCCCGCCGATTGCAATTGTTCTGTCACTGTTTCGATGAGGACCAAAGTGATGAACAGCTCTGCTATTACAAACAGCATTATGCCAACCGTCTCCGTACCGGGCGCTAATGCGCAGGAAAGTGCGGGCTCTGGCTTTGGCGACGTGATGAATTCAATCACAGACAATTGGTCTGAACGTAACTCACAGATCAAATATAGCGCGGCAAAATCTGCCCAGAGAAACTGGGAAGAAAACCGTGCGGACCAAAAGGCCGCCGCCAAAAGCAACGCGCCTGATTCTCATGATTACAGCGCACGCAATGATCGTCGCGATGAAACCCCACGTCAGTTGGACAATGATAGCCATGCCGATGTTCGCGACGAGAAAACGGAACCGCACAAAGACGTCACTGCCGAAAGCAGCGATGATCAGCCTTCTGATCAGAACGCGCAGGCTAGTGATGACCGCGACGTAACAGACAATAAAACAGCACCAACCGAAGAAACGCCTGCGGAGCCAGCAACCGCTGCGACCGAAGACGGTGACACAAGCACAACTGTCGCCGACGCTGACAATCAAGATACAAATGCTGTCGCGCCAAATCAGGTAGCTCAGGCCGCGCCGGCTCCAGGTTCACCAGAAGCACTTGCACTTGCGACCGCAAAGGCACAGGCACAAGCAGCTGCAACGGGTGCAGCGGCTAAGGCTCCAGGAACGGCCAACAATGGTCAACCTGTCGCAGGTATGGCAGCGAATGGCGGGGCAGCCGATGGCACCACCGATGGCTTGATGAGCTCCACCGCCCTGTCGCAGCCGGTGGCAAGCACCTCGGCTAAAATGGCGCTAAATGGCGCCAACGCCGCTGATAACACCGCAGAAGATTTCGCGTCGGACAAGTTCATGTCGCGCTTAGTTGATTCCATGAGCAACGACGGCAAAGCCAAAAGCGATACGCCGGCAAACGCCGCTGGCACGAACGCCAACGCCAACACCAACAATTCCGCAACGGGCAACTCAGCCAATGCAGCGCAACAGTCAGCGAATGCTAATCCGGCACAAGCAGCACAGCAAGCAATGGCTGCCGCAGCCGGCGCCCAGGCACAGAACACCCCGGCGCAACCACAAGCCGGTGTCGGCCCGAACAGCAATGCTGCAGTGAGCGCAACAACAAGTGCTGATGGCTCTGCACAGGCGGTGAATGTTCAAACCCAAACCGCAAGCAGTCTTAATCAGACAAGCGCAAACGGACAAACGGCCCAGACCGCACGTCACGCCCCTGCACAGCAGGTTCAGCAACAAGTGGCCGTTTCGATCCGAAACGCGGCAAGCGAAGGCGTTGACAAAATTTCGGTTCAACTTCGCCCTGAACATCTTGGGCGCGTCGATGTCAAACTTGAAATCGGCCATGACGGCCGTGTTCAAGGTGTTATTCAGGCCGATACCCGGGAAACGCTCGATATGCTGCGTCAGGATTCCCGTGCTTTACAGCAAGCGCTCAAAGATGCGGGTCTTAATGCAGACAGTCAAAGCTTCACCTTCGAGCACAGGAATGAAGGTGGCCAAAGTCAGGATGGCAATGGTCGATCTCAGATGGCCGCCAATCAGGGCAGCAGCCCAGATGATGGCGATGTTTTGAGCGGAGCCGAACTCGCCGAACATGTTGGCATTGGCTATGGGATTAATCCCAATGGCCTTGTCGATATCCGGATATAGGAAAGGTAGAGGGATAAGCCCATGGCCATTTCATCCTTAGGAAATGTTGGAGTTGCTGGCAGCAACAACAATGCCGCCTCAAGCAGATCAGCCAGCCAGCTGTCGGCAAACTTCGATACGTTCCTGACTCTGCTGACAACGCAGCTCAAGAACCAGGACCCGACCTCGCCGATGGAAAGTGATAAATTCACCGACCAGCTGAGTCAGTTCGCCCAGGTTGAGCAAGGCATTCAGAGCAATAAGAACCTCGAAGACCTGATCGCAATGCAAGGTCAGCAGCGTCAGCTTTCTGCGCTGTCCTATGTCGGCGCACAGATTGAAGCCGTCGGAGATACCAACTGGCTCGAAGAAGGTGGTGAACTGACCTACAAATACAATGTGTCACCCGAGGTCCCGCGCCTTGAATTGCAAATTCAAGATCAAAACGGCGATACGGTATTCTCTTCGGAGTTCACCGACATCTCCGGCCTGCAAACATTCACTTGGGATGGCAAAAACAACAGTGGCGAGGTCCAGCCAGAAGGTGCCTATACCCTCGTTGTCAAACCCAAGACGATCGATGGCAAAGACTTCACTGATGATCGCGGGAAACCAGCTGCTGTCGCGATTGGCATTATTGGTACTGTCGACAGTGTCGATATTACCGACAACGATATTTATCTGCGTATCGGTGACGTCGCTGTACCGTTCTCGACCCTGACCAACGTCAAATTGGGTGAAAACGGCACGCCCGTGGAACCACCGCAGGATAATACAGATCCTGATACGGATACGGATACGGATACGGATACTGGAACCGGTGACGGTTCCGAAACGAGCGAGCAGGAAGAAGCCGCCTAGGGCATTCATCCGGATTTTAATTAACACCCTGTCATCACAGGAGACGAAAAATGAGCCTTTTTGGTGCAATGATTTCCGGTGTTTCCGGCCTGAATGCGCAGTCTAAGAACCTGGGCGTCATCTCGGATAACATCTCGAACCTCAACACTATCGGGTATAAAAGCACAGTCGGTCGCTTCTCGACCCTTGTGACTGAATCCGCAACCGCCACCAACTATACCCCCGGTGGCGTGCGCTTCCATCCAAAAGCAATGATCAGCAAACAAGGTTTGCTGCAATCAACGGCTTCATCGACATCCGCTGCAATCTCGGGCGATGGTTTCTTTGTTGTCCGCGACAACGTTACCCCCGGCTCTGAGGATGAGTTGTTCTTTACACGTGCGGGTGACTTCAAACCCGATGATGATGGATATTTGCGCAACACTGCTGGTTATTATGTCCAAGGCTGGGCAACTGACCGCGACGGGAACCTATTGGACCGCAATAACAATATTACCAGCGCAAACAGCTCGGCAACAACTGACCTTCAGGTCCTTGACATCAACCGCATTTTGACTGCCGCTGCCGCAACCACCCGTATTGAATTCGGCGCCATCCTTAATAGCGATGAAACGCCAACACCTGCGGCAACCGATACGTCGACAACTGTCGGTATTGATTATGATACCACTGACTTGACGACATTGGCTGGTATCAACAACGGCGATCAATTCACCATTACACATAACGGCACGACAAGCACAATCACCATTAACACAGGTGATACGCTTGAAGGCCTTGCCGCAAAAATCAGTGCTGTCACAGGCGTTTCTGCCTCAACGACGGTTACCGGAACCAATGACACGCTAACCCTTACAAGCTCGTTTGCCGATCAGGACGTCGTTATTGCCGATGTTGCTCCGGGCGGTGCACTTGCTAGTCTCGGCTTTGGGACAGTACCCGGTACCTTAGCACCGACCTACACCGGCGGCAGCTTGGCATCTGGTGCAACTGCTGAAGATAACAGCATGCCTATCACGATATTTGATTCATTGGGGTCGTCACATACCGTGCAATTGCAGGTTGTTAAACTTGGCCAGAACCGATGGGGCTTTGAACTTATTGGCGGCACAGGCACCAACGAACTCGATGCGGCTTCTCATCCAAACGGCCTGATCCAATCTGGGATCATGACCTTTAACGGGGATGGAACTCTTGCAACATATACCGACAATGCCGGTAACGACCTTACCAATTCGAGTGTTACTGCAAACTGGACAAACGGTTCGAACCAAAGCGAAATTTCTCTTGATTTCGGAACCCCTGGTTTCGGCGATGGGATCACGCAATTTGCCGCTGGCACCGATGGCAATGGCAACTTTGTGGAATACACAACAAAGTTCATCAACCAGGATGGCGCGCAAGCGGGCAGCATGGTGAACTATTCCTTCACCGAAGAAGGCTTCCTTGAAGTTGAATACGCAAATGGCGTGAAGCGTCCAGTATACAAACTGGCAATTGCAACCTTTGAGGCACCAGACGAAATGCAGAACTATACCGGTAACGTATTCCGGCAAACCCGAGAATCTGGTGACTACCTTCTGCGCGAGCCTGGTCTAAACGGTGCCGGTAACGTGGTTGCGTCAGCGGTTGAATCTTCCAACGTTGATCTGGCCGAAGAGTTCACCAACATGATCGTGACTCAGCGTTCCTATTCCGCAAACACCAAAACGATCACCACGACGGACGAAATGCTTGATGAGCTGATCCGGATTAAACGGTAATTGATCTAAATTCAGGACATCACGTATGTCCTTAATTACAGCTTTGTTTCGCAAAGTTGCCCGGCAAATTTGCCGGGCTTCTTTTTTGGCATAAGACTCCCTACATAAAGGGCAGGCAATCGCGGCGATTAAACAGACAAATGATTCAAATCACTGAGAAATTTGAATCATTTGACCCGGCAAAAATTGCCGTGTGTTAACCTGTTCTTCAACATGGAGAACTATTGGTTGTTGATACTGGTCTTTTTCTGTGTGAAGTGATCAGTGCCGGGGACAGTGAAAATTTAAAGTGCGAGGCAGTCGAAAGTGGGCGGCTTGTTACAAACGCTAAAAACGTTGGGACCAACACGCCTGATGGCCATTTGTGGCGTCGGGGTGTTGCTGCTTGTCTTCTTTACATTCCTGATCATGCGTGTTTCGACACCGAACATGGAACTGCTCTACCGCGACCTTGATCCTGCCGATGCCAGTCAGATCGTCAATCGCCTCGAAGATCAGCAGGTCAGCTATAAGCTTCTGAATAACGGCACCGAAATTCTCGTCCCCGCCGACCAGGTCAACCGTATGCGTCTGAGCATGGCGGAAAACGGCCTGCCCGCCGGGGGTTCGGTCGGTTACGAAGTTTTTGACAATGCCGATGGTTTTGGCGCCACCAGTTTCGAACAGAATATCAACCACGTCCGCGCCCTGGAAGGCGAACTGGCAAGAACCATCGCATCGATCCAGTCGATCCAACACGCCCGAGTTCACTTGGTTCTGCCAAAGCGTCAGATGTTCTCACGCGAAACCCAGCAGGCAAGCGCGTCTATCGCGGTTAAGATGGCCGGTGGTGAGCTTAAACCCGAACAAGTCGTTGCCATTCAGCACCTCGTTGCTGCTGCTGTCCCGCAGCTGGATCCCGGCAAAGTATCTATCATTGATGAACGCGGTCGCCTTCTTGCGCGCGGCGATGGTGAACAGCAATCAACGACCTTCCTGACCCAATCGGCCGACGAAATGCGCATTCGCAACGAAAGCCGTCTGCGCAACACCATCGAAGATCTTCTGTCACGCTCGTTGGGATATGGCGAAGTGCGTGCCGAAGTTTCGGTTGAGATGAATTTCAACAAGGTCACAACGGCCGATGAACGCTTCAACCCCGATGAGCGGGTTGTCCGCTCCAGCCAGACGATTGACGAAAATTCAACCAATTCCGAGACAGAAGGCAATGATCCGGTAACCCTGCAAAACAATCTTCCTGATCCGAACCTTGGCGCTGGGGCCGGTGCGGGCACCCAAAGTCAGGAAACCCGATCCGAAGAAACCGTCAATTACGAAATTTCCAAAACCACCACCACACAGGTGAAGGAAATTGGCGAAATTTCGCGCATAACCGTGGCGGTTCTTGTCGACGGCACCTACACCACCGATGAAAATGGTGAACGGGTTTATCAGGAACGCTCGCCAGAGGATCTTGAGAAAATTGCCGCCCTTGTGCGCAGTGCAATCGGCTATGATCCGCAACGTAGCGATCAGGTCGAAGTGGTGAATATGCAATTTGCCGATACCACCGATCTGTTTGCCGACGAAGATATCGAAACCTTCCTTGGACTGGATAAGGCTGAAATCTTCCGTATCGCCGAGATGCTGGTATTGGCGATTGTCGCAATCCTGGTCATCCTTCTGGTGGTTCGCCCGCTCCTTACACGTGCGTTCGAAACACTTCCAAGTGCGGCGGACATGGCACAGCGTCAGTTGCTTTCTGACGAAATGACAGCCGACGGCACCCCGGCCCTTGAAGGACCTGCGCCTGTGCCGATGGCGCCTGGCATGGAAGACGGCGAAGAATTGATCAATCTTTCCATGGTTGAAGGCCGTGTGAAAGCGTCTTCGGTTAAGAAAATTGGTGAGATTGTCGACAAACATCCTGAGGAAGCACTCGCGATCATTCGCAACTGGCTGTATCAGGAAAACTAATGATCCAGTCAGTTACAGTCTCACCGGCAGCTTTTGGCTGCCCACCTTCATGTTGCTCAAGGCGGTTTAGCGGTTCGATATGACGGCGATTGAAAAGTTCACATTTGCCCTAAGTTTTGATGATGCAGACAATGTCATTCGCTCATCGGGAGCAGATGACGAACATTACGACGTGGGCAAAAAGAAGAAAAAAGAGGAAGAGGAAGCTCCTCCTCCGCCGCCACCTGCGATCTACACCGAAGAGCAAGCCGCCCAAATGGTCGCCGACGCCGAAAATGCTGCGCGCGAGCAGGCATTGGCAGAAGGCCACGCCCAAGGCTTGGAACAAGGCCGTCAGGAAATCCTGACATCACTGGAAAAAGCAGCCGCAGACTGCCAAGCGGTTATTGGGGAAAAGCTCTCGCAGATTGATGAGCAGCAAAAGCGTGCGAACGCACAGATCAACGAGGATGCCATCCATGTTGCTTTGGGCGTTATCCGCAAACTGGCCCCTGCCTGGTCGAAAAAATACGAACTGACCGAAATCGAAGACATCGTGCGCCAATGCTTGGCCAACTTGTTTGAGGCCCCAAAAGTCATCGTCAAAGTCCATCCCGAGCTTGAGCAGAAAATTTCCGAAAGCGCACAGCAAATTGCCGAATCACGTGGTTTTTCTGGCAATGTGATCGTCATTGGCGAGCCGGAAGTTGCGCGCGGCGATTGCATGGTTTCTTGGGGTGATGGTACTGCAGTTCGTGACAGTGGCCGTGTCTGGTCAGAAGTGAACGCCATCGTTGATGGTGCGCTCGACCTCCATCGCGAGGAATATGACCTACCCCAAAGCGATATGGGCGATCCCGACGTTCAGCAAACCCGGCGGCCGGACGAAGCGCCAGCCGCCGAAAGCGCACCGGCGTCTTCAGATGCCGACGAACCAATTGAAAGCGATCATGGCGCGGCAACCGGCCTCGAAGCACAAAAGGGACAGGAAAGCGCAGATACCGCGCAAAATGTTACCTCGGACACAGACAACCAAACCACACCTTCCGCGCCGTCCGAAGATCACGTAAAAGAAGGCAATGGCACCGATCCGCAGAATGTGCAAACATCACCTGACGATGTGATGCAAACGTCTGATCTAGCGTCTGAAATGCCTGTCGATGATGCGAAAACATCGGCACCAACATCCGGGCATACGGCACAGGAATCAGACAGCGAATTTGAGGATGCCTCCGACGTCGCCCAAGACGGCGAGACGCAGAACGTAAATGAGGATGCGGCAAACAAGATAGATAACGGCGACAACGGCACCGCGCAGGTCCAAAGTCCCGACGCAACTGAACCGACCGACCCGCACTCTGTCCGCCCAACACCGGGCACATCTGCTGGGCAGGATGAAAACCGTGACCATGGTTCGACGCCAAATCCGCCCCAAGCAGATGACCCGGATGCTGAGAAGCAACCGCCAAAAGATGCAGGAGACTAATGATGGCTGAAGACGACGATATTGAACTCTCCGATCTCGAAGACAGCGACAACGATTTCGACGGCGAAGGTACGGAACTTCTTGCAGCTGCCCAAAGTGGCAGCGAACAGATGAAGACGTCCAAGGACCTCGAAGCGGTGTATGATATTCCCGTTCAGGTCTCTGCTGTGCTTGGAAAAGCAACCATGCAAGTCAGTCAACTGCTGAAACTTGGTCGCGGTGCTGTCGTAGAGCTTGACCGTAAAGTTGGTGAAGCTATTGATATATATGTAAACAACCGTTTGGTCGCGCGCGGCGAAGTGGTAGTTGTTGAAGACCGTCTTGGCGTGACCATGACGGAAATTATTAAGTCTGAGAAAAGCTAACGCAGGAAGGGATACGCGACTATGGCCGAAGGGGGGACGAAGACGTCATTTGACATTGCGACAGTCGGGGGACTGGTCATTGGCTTCGCGCTTGTCATTGCGGCAATCATATTTGGCGGCTCGCCTGGTGCCTTTATCGATATCCCGTCTGTTCTGATTGTGATCGGGGGGACGGCCGCGATTACGGCCGTGAGCTTTGCCCTTGGCGAGTTTTTGGGCTCAGGCAAAATCCTGATGCGGACGATTTTCCACAAATCGCGCAATCCGGCTGATGCCGCGTTACAGATTTTGCAACTGGCCGAAATCGCCCGAAAAGGCGGCGTTTTGTCCCTGCAAGGGCATCTCGATAGCCTTCAAAGCGAAGAATACCTGTGGAAGGGCTTGTCGCTTGTTGTCGATGGCACCCCGTCCGAAGAAGTCGAAGCGATCATGCGCAAAGATATGAACGCCACCATCGGACGCCACCAAAAAGGTGCAAACATCTTGCGTAAAGCAGGCGATGTTGCCCCGGCAATGGGACTGATCGGGACGCTGATCGGCCTGGTGCAGATGCTTGGTAACTTGGATGATCCGTCTTCTATCGGGCCTTCAATGGCGGTGGCACTTTTGACAACGTTCTATGGCGCGGTTCTGGCCAACATGGTGTTTATGCCACTTGCTGGTAAACTTGAACGTAACTCGAACGACGAAGAGCTTCTGAATTCGGTTTACATGGTAGGGGCGGTTTCCATTGGTCGTCAGGAAAACCCACGTCGTCTTGAAATGCTAATCAATTCGATCCTGCCGCCGTCAAAACGTGTAAGCTATTTCGATTGATCAATAACTTGGAATTTTCGGCCCCGAACTTCTCTTTATCAAAGCGGCTTTCGCGGCCAATCGAAAATGATCGGAAAGAGATGAGACTATGCAGGTACTGATCGTTGGTGGATTGGGCGGACAAATCGGCGCAGCCAGCAAGATCGCAATGGCGCGCGGCGCTTCGGTGCAATTGGCCGAAAGCGTTACGACCGCGCTAAATATCCTGCGGGCTGGCAACCGCATTGATGTTGTCATGGCCGATATCACCCTTGATGTGGCATCGCTTATTTCGGCCATGACCCAAGAACGCATCAGTGTTCCCGTCGTCGCATGCGGCATTGGCAACGATGTCAATGGAGCGGTCAACGCCATCAAAGCTGGCGCGCAGGAATTTATCCCCCTGCCGCCTGAGGCCGACCTGATCGCCGCCATTTTCGAGGCCGTGACCGAAGAAAGCCACGCCCTGATCCATCGTGATGCCAAGATGGCCGAAACCCTGCGACTGGCGACACAAGTTGCCAAAAGCTCGGCCTCCATCCTGATCACCGGCGAAAGCGGGACCGGTAAAGAAATCATCTCGCGCTTTGTGCATCGCAAGTCCAACCGTGCAGACAAACCCTTTATTGCAGTCAACTGTGCAGCCATCCCGGACAACCTTCTGGAATCTGAGCTGTTTGGCCATGAAAAAGGTGCCTTTACCGGCGCGCAGGCCCGTCGGATTGGTAAATTTGAAGAAGCCAATGGTGGCACCCTTTTGCTTGATGAAATCAGCGAAATGGATGTCCGTCTGCAGGCAAAACTGCTGCGTGCCATTCAGGAAAAGGAAATTGATCGTCTGGGCGGCAAAAGCCCGGTTAAGGTTGATGTCCGTATTCTGGCAACCTCAAACCGCAATCTTGAGGCCGAAGTCAACGCTGGCAATTTCCGCGAAGATTTGTATTTCCGTTTAAACGTGGTCAATCTGGACATTCCGTCTTTGCGCGAACGCCCCGACGACATTCCGATTTTGGCGGAATTCTTTGTCAAAAAATATTCCGAAGCCAACGAAGTGCCAATTCGGCCGATCAGCCCGCTGGCGATAACACGTTTGCTGTCGCACCACTGGCGCGGCAATGTGCGTGAACTAGAAAACACCATGCACCGCGCTGTTCTTGTCGCAGGTCCCGATGAAATCGGCCCCGAAGCCATCCTGTTGACCGGCGGCACCCCGCATGAGCCAGCCCCCGCGGCGGCACAGCAACCAGCTCCAGCGGCACCTGCACCAGCGGCCCCCTCTGCCGCGCGGGCGAATTCCGCCTATGCCAGTGCGAATGCGGCCTATGGTGCGGCGTCCTCGGCCTATCAGCCAAGTGCGCCTGCCCCTACACCTGCCCCGCAACCAGCACCATCATCGCCAGAACCGGCTGCCCCCGCGTCGGATGACCATTCTGCTGACGAAGCCGGTGATGCAAACAGCACAACCGATAACGGTTCGGGCACGGCGTTTCTGGTTGGGCGTACGGTCGCGGACGTCGAACGTGATCTGATCATTGATACGTTAAAGCATTGCTTTGGCAACCGTACCCATGCGGCAAACATTCTGGGGATTTCCATTCGGACATTGCGCAACAAATTGCGGCAATATACCGATGACGGGCTTGCGGTCCCGGCACCTGGTGATGGCAACGACGGATCGTGACAACGCCCCGCCTCGTTCCCATATACAACACTGAAACAACCGTCACAAAATACGCGTAACCAACAGGATAACCAGCAAACACAATGGCCGAAGGTCAAGATATCACACCGACTGGATCAGGCGGGTCTGACGGCCCCGGCGGCGGTGCTGGCGGCGTGAGCATGGCTGGCCTTCAGGCGCGTGTTTCCTCTGCGCTTAAGCGTGGTGATATCGCAATGGCGCTTGGTTTCATCATGATCCTTGTGGTCATGATGTTCCCGATGCCGCCTTGGCTGCTTGATTTCATGTTGGCCCTTTCGATCAGCTTTTCCGTGCTGATCCTGATGACCTCGCTGTTTATCCAAAAGCCGCTTGAATTTAACTCCTTTCCGATGATCCTTCTGGTCGCAACGTCGTTGCGACTTGCCCTTAACATCGCGACAACCCGCCTGATTTTAGGCCACGGGCACGAAGGCACCCATGCCGCCGGTGCCGTGATTGAGGCGTTCGGTAGTTTCCTGATTTCCGGGAACTTCGTGATCGGGATCATTGTGTTTGCCATTCTGGTGATCATTAACTTTGTCGTGATCACCAAGGGTTCCGGGCGTATCGCCGAAGTCGCCGCCCGTTTCACCCTTGATGCCATGCCCGGCAAGCAAATGGCGATCGATGCCGATCTGTCATCTGGCCTGATCAACGAAGAACAGGCAAAAGCACGCCGTAAAGAACTTGAAGACGAAAGTTCGTTCTTTGGGTCGATGGATGGTGCATCCAAATTCGTACGCGGTGATGCGGTCGCCGGTATTCTGATTACGTTCATTAACGTAATCGGTGGGATCATTATCGGTACCGCCCAAATGGGCTTGTCCCTTGGCGAGGCGACCGAAACCTACACCATCCTGACGGTTGGCGATGGTCTGGTATCGCAAATCCCGGCTCTGATTGTTTCCACCGCTGCGGGTCTTTTGGTGACCAAGGGTGGTCTTGACGGGGCGACGGAAAAGGCCGTCTTTGGCCAAATCAGTAACTACCCCGCCGCAATCGGTGTTGCCGCGGCCTTGATGGGCGGCATGTCGCTTTTGCCCGGCATTCCAATGGTCTGGTTCTTGGGGCTTGCCATTGGGTTGGGCTATCTTGCCTATTACATGGGTAAGAAACAAAAAGACACCGCCAACCGTGCAATGGCACAGGAAACGCAGGCTGCCGCCGATGCCGCCGCACCACCGCCCGAAGAACCCATCGCCAATTCGCTGCGCATGGATTACGTGCGGCTTGAATTGGGCTATGGCTTGCTATCGCTCATCAGCACCGAACGCGGTCAGAAACTGACCGATCAGATTAAGGCCCTCCGCCGTCAGTTGGCCGGCGACATGGGCTTTGTCATGCCGTCTGTGCGTATTCAGGACAATATGCAACTACCCGCCAATACCTATGTGCTGCGGGTTAAGGAAATTGAAGCAGGCCGCGGTGACTTGCGTCCGAACATGTTGTTGGTCATGGACCCGCGCGGCGAGGAAATTACCCTGTCGGGCGAAAAAACCATGGAGCCGACCTTTAACCTGCCGGCCATGTGGATCGAACAGGGCATGAAAGAAGAAGCCATGTTCCGTGGCTATACGGTGGTGGATCCGCAAACCGTGATCACGACGCACATTACCGAAGTGATCAAGGACCACATGCCCGAACTTCTGTCCTATGCCGAAACCCAGAAACTGCTCGACGAACTCGACGAGGATCAGAAAAAACTGGTCGAAGACATCGTACCAAGCCTGGTTTCCGTTGGCGGTGTTCAGCGTGTCTTGCAAAACCTTCTGACCGAGCGCATTTCCATTCGCGATCTGCCGACCATTCTCGAAGGTGTGGCCGAGGCAACCGCCTTTACCCGCAACCCAACCTTCATGACCGAACATGTGCGGTCCCGTTTGGCGCGCCAGCTTTCCGATGTGAACACCAACCACGAAGGCGTCATTCCGCTGGTGACCATGTCCCCGCAATGGGAACAGATTTTTGCTGAAAGTCTGGTTGGCTCGGGCGAGGAAAAACAGCTTTCCATTCCGCCAAGCCAGCTTCAAGAATTCATCAACAAAGTCCGTACCACATTTGAACGGTTGGGTATGATGGGGGAATCACCGGTTCTTCTGACCAGCCCGGGCATTCGTCCCTATGTGCGGTCCATCGTTGAACGTTTCCGCCCAAGCACGGTGGTTATGTCGCAAAACGAAATTCACCCCAAGGCACAACTTAAAACCCTGGGGCAGATTTAATGATGTGTATCGTGATCACACGCCCGTTTTCGGGCTCAGCCAGTCAGGAGGGTTTGAATGCGTCTTAAGACATTTACAGCCCCCACCATGACAGAAGCCATGGCGCTGGTGAAAGAGCATATGGGCTCTGATGCCATCATTGTATCGACCCAAGATATCCCCGGAAGTGGTGTGCGCCTGACGGCAGCACTCGATCATGATCCTGATTTCGATGCTGGCGATGACGGTGCACCTACCCCGGCCCTGCAAGAACAGCTTGATGTCGCGACCGATGCGTTAACCCGGCATAACTTTCCTGAACGGTTGCGTATCCGCCTTGTCGATCTGATGGCGCGCGAAACCGCGGCAGCATCAGCCCAGCAATTGTTGGCCGGCGCCCTTGACGAAATTTTTGATTTCTCGCCGCTGCCTGAAAAAAATACGCCGCGCGCACTGGCCTTTGTCGGCCCACCGGGATCGGGAAAAACCTTGGCCGTTGCCAAAACCGCCGCCCGGGCCGTGATGAAAAAACGCAAAGTTGCCGTGATCACGACCGATTATAAGCGGGCCGGTGGCGTTGCCCAATTATCGGCATTCACGCGGATTTTGAATATTGATCTGGTTCAGGCCAAATCGGCCGAGGAACTCAAAGCGCGATTTGCCGAAATTCGCGATGCCGACATGATCCTGATTGATACGGCAAGCTGCAATCCGTATCTCGAAAGTGATATTGGCACGCTTTGTGATTTCTTATCATCCATTCCCAGCGAAACCATTTTGGTTAACCCGGCGGGAATTGATGCCGATGAGTCTGCGGATATCGCCAATGCCTTTGCCGATGGCGGTGCGACCCGTATAATGATATCACGCCTTGATGTTGCTGCCCGCCTTGGCGGTGCGCTATATGGGGCGGATTCAGGAAATCTTTCTCTTTGTAATGTAAGTATGACGCCACAGGTTGCAGACGGTCTGACAGCGCTTAGTCCCCTTGCCCTGGCCAAACTTCTCATACCGTCCCATCGCGCCAACACCGCGAAACCGAGCTTCTCCGAGGTCATGAAATGACGACCAAGTCCGATGCCACTCCAAAATCTGCCCCGCGCACCAGAGGCCGCAATGTTCTTGCCGTCGCATCTGGCAAAGGCGGCGTGGGCAAGACATGGTTTTCCATTACCCTGACCCATGCCATGGTTCTCGAAGGCCAAAAGGCATTGCTGTTTGATGGCGATCTTGGCCTTGCCAATATTGATATTCAGCTTGGCCTGATGCCAAAGCACGATCTGGGCGGTGTTATTTCCGGTCGTATTGGCCTGAAAGATGCGGTAACCAAATTCCCAGACGGCGGTTTTGACATCATTGCCGGGCGCAGCGGTTCGGGCAGCCTTGCCAATCTTCCGGCTACCCGCCTGCAAGCCCTGTCCGATGATCTGATCCAGACCGGGAAATCCTATGACAAGGTCCTGATTGATCTTGGTGCAGGTGTTGATCAGGGCGTGCGCCAAATGACTGGCCTTGCCAACACGGTTATTGTCATCACCAATGGCGACCCAACTTCGTTGACGGATGCCTATGCCTTTATCAAAATCACACATATGGCCCGCCCGAAAACCGACATTCGGGTTGTGGTTAATATGGCCAAGGACACCAAAGAAGGTCAGGCGATCTATAATAAGCTGCTAAAAGCATGCGAAGGCTTCTTGAAAATCTCGCCGCCTTTGCTGGGTGTTGTACGTGCCGATCCGAAGGTGTCAGAATGCATTCGCAACCAAACACCGCTTTTGATGCGCCATCCAAATTGTGATGCCGCCCGCGATATAGAGGCCATCGCCCAATCCCTGCTTGAGGAATAATTTGCCATGACCCTGCCGCCGCAAGCCATATCGCCAGGACCCAGTGTCGGCGGACAGGCGTCGGCAGGCACCACCGGCCAAGGCGGGCAGCCCGCAACCCCGGCACAAGTAACCGGCACCGTCACCAACGCAACGTCGCAACAAGCGGCCGCTGCCCTGGCAAAACTGCCGGTCGAAGCCCTTCTTCAAGCCGCAATACGATCGCAGTCGGGAAACCAAGTAACCCTTGCCACGGCCTTGGGGCAGGTCACGCTTAAACTCCCGACCCCGCTTCCTGCCAATTTAGGGGATCTGATCTGGGCCCGCATTCCCAGTGGTAATCAGGCGGCGACCACCGGCACCACGGCAAACCCGACCGATGGCCTGCGCCTGCAACTGTTGCCCCAAACGCTGACCCCCGGTGCAAGTGGCCCCGGAACGGCCATTGCCGCGGGCAACATCACCGGCAGCAGCCTGACACCCGGCCAGACATTTTCGGCTGTCACCACATCGGCCCTGACCATGCCCAACGGAACGCAGCTTCCGGCTGGCAGCCAGACACAGGTGATCTTCTTGGGTCAGGGCACGGTCACTGCCCAACAGGCAGCACAGGCCTTAAATACCGCGTCCGGTGCCACTGCGGCCGCCGGAACGGCGGGAACGGCTAGTGCGGCCACCGCAACCGCCACATTGACCACAGCGCCCAATCAAGCCGCCATCCTGCAAGGCGGCGGACAATCCGCGCCCACACTGCTTTTGACCGGTACCGTCCTGCCCCCCAACAGCGCCGAAGCCAAAATGCTGCCCAACGGCTTTACCGCCTTGCGCACATCGGCTGGCATTGTCGGCATCAAATTGCCCACACCGGCACCAACGGGTGCCACGCTTTCATTTGGCGTTGATGCGGCGGGCACGGGCCGGGTGGCAACGTCCATGCCCATGAGCGAGGCTGACTTGATCGCACGCGGGCAAAATGCCGCCCTTTCGCGCGATTGGGGCAGCTTGCAACAAGCGCTGAGCACCTTGCAGCAACATGATCCCGGTGCGGCAATGTCGCTAATGAATAATCTGCCGCAGCCGGGGCCGAAACTGACCGCGACGATGATGTTCTTCTTTGCCGCGATGACCGGCCCAAATGGCAGCTTACGTGGCTGGATCGGGGATCGTGCCGCCAACAGCCTGGCGGGCCTTGGCGATGCGGATGGGCCGGGCGGGCTTAAACGCCTTGATGGTGACTTTGGTCATCTGCGGGGCATGGCGGCGGATGAACGTCCCGATGGTTGGCGCGTGATGGCGATGCCATTTAATATGGGCGACAAAATCGAACAGCTGCAATTGGGCTGGCGTCACGGCAATCAGGAAAATGAAAATGGCGAAAAGGAAGATCCAGGCACCCGCTTTTTGCTCGACCTTTCCTTTAGCGAGGTGGGCCACACCCAACTTGATGGGCTGGTCAAAGGCGAAGACAACAAGTTTGACCTGATCATCCGTACCGAAAATCCATTAAAGCCCGAAAACCGTGACGATATCCGTGGCATTTTCCGCGATGCGCTGCAAATCTCTGGCTATAAGGGGAATATGGTGTTTCAGGATGGCTCACGCTTTGTCGAAATTGATCCCATCCCGGATGACGATGGCCCCAATTCCCATCACGGGATCGAGGCATAATCACCGCCCCACACAGCCCCTTTGAAATGAAGCCTTTTACCAATGCATGGCAACACGTATTCTATGCGTTCATCGTGGCACAACAACGGTTACCAAGACATGCTTGAAATCTTCCAGCGGCGCAACCTGATCCTGACCGAACCCAATCCAGGCCCGCAGATTGATTATGTCGTGACACTGCAAAGCAACCTGACCGGGACGCAAAACGTCTTTCCGGCCCGGATGACACTACGCTATGTGCCTGATCGTTTGATCCTGAAAACCGGTGCGCTGGCCGACTATTACACCGAAATTTCCAATATACCGTTTGAAAATTTTGAAAGTGCCGCCGTTCTATTGATGGATGATTTCAACAACGAACTCGTGCCGCGCTGGATCAGTTTGCGCCTCAGCAAACAAACAGCCGATAACGATCAAATCTTCCACCATGAGACCGCCCTTGAAGACCGCCAGCCCAAATGGGGCAACCCGCGTCTTTTGGATCGGCTGGAACGCTATTAAGGTTGCTGAACCTTGGGTCTTAGACGCCCTAGCGAAACGGGTTACCGTGCACCCATTGGGTCAGTGAATATCGAAGACCCGCCGTGGTCGGTGCGACCCGATGCAAAACAAAACTCGGAAAGAAAATCGCCGTCCCGCGTGTCATCGGTGCATCAATCACATTGCCCGACGGGTTAAGCTGCAACAACCCACCTTCATAATCGTCAGGTTCAGACAGCTGGATCACAAGGGTTAACTTGCGACGCTTGGCAACTTCAGATGCCCCAGTATCGCTGTGCCAGTCATAATGACCGCGGCGATCCCCAGAATAGCATGCAATCTGCGCATCTTCGGCAAAATCGGTCAGGGAAAAGTCAAACACATTCCGGTTTACCTCTGCGACCAGATCAATGATCCGACGCGAAACTTCCGGCTCTTGTTCTTCGTTAAACCAGGTGATTTTGGAACGACGAATATGGCTGGCAGATTGACCTTGCACAAGGCCGCCTTCATCCATTTCATCGGCAAACCCTGCGATCAAACGTTCACAGGTTGCTGTGTCCAATGCGTTTGGGACGATTGCATACATTTCTTCAGGAAACATGCACGACATTCTCCGTGCCGCGTGGGCCACTTGATGGAATGCATCACGCCCAAGACAATTCTTTGCGGTAATGATGCTATAGGGCCAAACGACCCGATTTACCAGCAATTTAAGCGCACGAAAGGCTGTGCTTAATCAAGCGAAATCACCCTGCCATGTGCGGCCTGAGCATCTTCTGGGTCGTGGGTAACCATCAAAGTCGGCAGATGATTTTGCCGTGCAAGATCAAACACAAAAGATTTGATCTGATCGCGCAGATCACTATCAAGTTTTGAAAACGGCTCATCAAGCAACAAGGCACCCGGTTGGGATAACAACACCCGCATCAAGGCCACCCGTGCGCGCTGCCCCCCTGATAAGGTCGCCGGGTCGCGGTCGGCAAATTCGGCCAACCCGGCACTTTCAAGGGCATTGTCAATCCGGGCCTTACGTTCGGCCCGGCCCTTGATCGATGCAGGCAAGGCAAAGGCCAAATTGCCGCCAACCGACAAATGCGGAAACAGCAAATCATCCTGAAACAAAATGCCCACATGCCGGTCCTGTGGCGCCAAACCATCCAAGACGCGACCATTCAGGCGCACAGCGCCCTGAACGTCAAAGGCGGCAGGCAATGTGCCGCATATATGCCCCAGCAAGCTTGATTTACCCGAACCACTTGGCCCCATCAGGGTCACGATCTCGCCCGGTGCGATCACAAGATCAAGATCAACCAACACCCGATCACCCAATCGAATGGCAATATCACAAAGCTCAAGCCCGTCTTGTCCGTGCTGTGCGTGCTGTGCGTGCTGTGCGTGTTGCGACTTTGATGCTTCTGGCGTTTGTGATGTGGTCATGCTGTCCTTCATGTCGCGTTATTCCCGCCCCTGTCACCCATACCGCCCATACCACGACGCTTGGCAAACACCACGGCCGGGATCAGCAAGGCAAAGGCAAACCCGGCAAAGGGCAACAACATCTGCAATAGCCCATAAATCCCGATCATCCGGCGGTCCCCACCCGCCGCCAGTGCCACGGCCTCGGTCGTGACGGTTGCAAACCGCCCTGCCCCAATCAAAAGGGTTGGTAAGTATTGCCCGACCGTCACCGCAAGACCAACCGCCATCGCGGTCAGAACAGCACGGGTCAGCAACGGCAATCGTACTTGCCAAAACACCCGGGTCGGCGACGCGCCAAGACAAAGTGCGGTTTGCCCATAGCGCGGATCAAGGGCACGAAACGGATCAGACAGCGACAAAAACACATAGGGCAGCACAAACACAAGGTGCACCAGAACCACCGAGGTTAAAGTGCGTTCCAAGCCGATAAGGGTGAAAAACACCTGCAGCCCAAACATGAAACTAATTTGTGGCACCAACAGCGGCAGGTAAATTAGCCACATTACCGCTTTATGCCGCCGCAATCCCCGCCGCACTTCGTTTTCGAGGCATCCCAAAACCAGTGCCACCGCAATCAAAACACTCGGCACACCGATCATCAGTGTCACCAAAAGGCTGTCACCTAGCGCACCGAACTCCCGCCCCCAAAGACGCAGGCTGAAATTGCGCGGCAAAATATCGGGGAATGCCCAAAACCCGGCGATGCTCCACATAAACAGCACCACCAAACCAAGGATCACCGCCCCAACCGCAATGATCGCCAGCCCCGCGCCGACGTGACGTAACCAACCATCATGGGCAAGGCGCCGACCATCGACCATTGCACGACGCCCGAGAACACCGATGATCTTTTCTGCGCTAAGCCACACCGCCATCGCAATCAAAACGAGGGCCAATTGCAAAACCGCACCGCTTGACGCCATAAAACGTTTGGCCAAATCCGGGTCCGACAACCATCCCAAAATGCGCACGGCCAATGGGGCGGGCGTTGTCGGGCCCAAGATAATGGCCACATCAACAACTGATGTTGAATAGGCCAGAACCGCCAAAACCGGCAGGCGAATTTGCGGATAAATGCGTGGCAAGGTCGCCTTGAACCAACCGGTAATTCGACCATAGCCAAGGCTTGCCGTGACCTGTGCAGTCCGCTCCGTATCGGCTTGCGGCAAGGCTGCCAACGTCATTAAAAACAGAAACGGAATTTCCTTGGTCACAAGCCCGATGACCATCGCGATCCCCAAGGGATCATGAAGGATCGCCAATTCTGGCGGTCGGTCCCATCCCATAAATGGTGCCACTAAACGCGCCATCCAGCCCGATGGCGCAATCAGGAACGCCAAACCAAACGCGGCTGTTGCATGTGGGACCGATAGAATTGGTGACAATAGGCGCTGCACAGCGCGAAAAATGCGCGTTCCTTGCCACGCGGCACAAAACAGCATCACAATCGCAACAGAAATCGCTGTTGCCGCAAGGCCATTAAACAACGACAACCGAACCGATTGCCAAAGCCCCGGCTGGGCCAGCAAAGCCCGCCAAGGATCAAGACTGGCACCGTCCCCGCCAAGGGCCGGTAAAATGCCAAAGGACGGCAAAAACGTTCCGATCAGCCCGGCAGTCACCGGGCCGACCATAAAAACAAGTGTCAGGATCGGGAAAAGCCGAAGCATCCGCGATTACTGGGCAACGCCATAGCGTTTCTGCCACTGCTCTTCGACCAAGCTCATCCAGCTTGGATGGGGCTCGGGCAATACCGTGCCGCGCTCTGACGGTGACAGCGATGCAACGCCCAGATCAAGATCGGCAAAGGCCTTTTGCATATCGCTTGGCAGCTTATCCATCGCAAGAACCGTATCAGACCCCCAATATTTTGGGTCTTGTTTGCGCAATTGTGCTTCTGGTGACATCAGGAAATTGGCCAGAACCATCGCACCGGCCTTTGCAGACGCATTATAGGGAATGGCGACAAAGTTGGTATTGCCCAACGTGCCGTGGTCAAACACATAGGATCGCACGGTATCGGGAAGCTCAAACGCATCAATGGCCGATGAAACCTCGCCGGAGCTAAACGAAAAGGCAATATCGACCGCGTTATCGGCCAAAAGTGTCCGCATCGCCGCACCGTTTTGCGGATAGGCCTGACCATTGCGCCACAACAGCGGCTGCAAATCATCAAGATAGCCCCAAAGCGGCGCGAGAACCTTTTTGGCATCCACTTCATCGGCGGGTTGCTGCAGAACTTTGGGATCATCGACCAACTCGGTCAAAATCTGCTTTAAAAAGGTCGATCCCATATAGTTTGGCGGCTGGGGATAGGTAAATCGACCCGGATGTTTTGCCAGCCATTCAAGCAATGCCTGCGCTGATTTTGGCACACTATCAAGCTTTGCCGTGTCGTAATAAAAACTGACCTGCGCCATCCCCCATGGGGCTTCAAGACCAACCGTCGGAACGGTAAAATCATTCACCACCGTTGGTTTGCCTTTGACGTCGACATAGTCAAAATTCGGTGCGTCCTCAACCCACGGACCAAACAGCAGGTTATTTCGCTTCATCGCGGCGAAGTTTTCACCGTTAATCCAGATCATATCGACCGCGCCACCATCATCGACACCAGCGGTCTTTTCGGACAAGACCTTGCTGACGGCATCGGCTGTATCGGTCAGTTTGACTTGAACAACATTGACGCCATAGCGCTCAAGAAGCTGCCCACCAGCCCAATCGATATATTCATTAATGCGTGGTTCCCCGCCCCAGGCGTGCCAATAAACCGTTTGGCCGCGTGCCTGATCCAGAACCGATTGCCAGTTTCCAACATCGGGCGCAGGATCGGCAAAGGCCGGAACAGCGATGGACGTTGTGGCAAGTCCGGCTGCCACGGCAACCGCCGAAACGAAACGGCGCATTTTTGAACGCATCCTGGATAATCCTTTTACATGTAAACCGGTCAATCTATCGCCACCGCGCATTGGGACGAAAATTGTTGTTATTGCAGTCACTTTTTCAACACTCTTGCGTCAAAATCAATTCACGCTTGCGTTAGATACCTGTGCCTTACACCTTATAACGCATCGTATCGCATCGAAATACCGCACCAAAACGCGTTTTACGACGCGTAACGAAAAACTATCATGAAACCCTGTTTGGAAACGTAAATCATGTTTGAATGGATCAGTGATCCTCACATGTGGATGGGTCTTGCCACTCTGACCGCACTCGAAATTGTTCTTGGGATCGACAACATTGTTTTTCTGTCGGTCATTGTTTCCAAACTTCCGCAAAACCAACAGGCCAGTGCACGCCGGATTGGTCTTCTGGGCGCGATGGCAATGCGGCTTGGTCTTTTGCTGGGCATCGTTTGGGTGATGGAACTGACCGCGCCGCTGTTTTCCGCCTTTGGCAAAGATATCAGCGGACGCGACCTGATCCTGATCTTTGGCGGGTTGTTCCTGATCGCCAAGGCATCCAAGGAAATCCATCATACCATCGACACACCCGACGAACAGGGGCCGGGTAAATTGATGTCGAGCTTCGCCATGACCATCGTGCAGATCATGTTGCTTGATATTATTTTCTCGCTCGACAGTGTGATCACTGCTGTGGGTCTAGTTGAACACGTTTCGATCATGATGATCGCAGTGGTATTGTCTGTGTTGGTGATGCTGCTTGCGGCTAAGACCATTGGCGAATTTGTTGAAAAACACCCCTCGGTCAAAATGCTGGCATTATCTTTTCTTATTTTGGTCGGGTTTGTCCTGTTACTTGATGGTGTTTCTATTCATATCCCCAAAGGCTATATTTACTTTGCAATGGCCTTTAGCTTATCGGTTGAGACGCTAAACTTGCTCAATCAAAAGCGGAAACAAAAACAAAGCGTAAAAGAAAAAGAGGTGTCGTAATGGATAAGGTTTCTCCCCCTCAATGTCTTCAAAGTGCGTTTGAGCGGCATGCTCTTACCGATACGCAAGTCTTTGCCTTTCCCGAAGGTACACATACCGCTGCCGACGCCGCTGCGGCCATTGGCTGTGACATCAGTGACATTGGCAAATCGCTGCTGTTCGTCACCGAACCTGGGCGCCCGGTTTTGATCATCATGAACGGTGCCGACACAGTCGACGAAGCCCGCGTTGCCGGATTAATCGGCTTTTCAATCCGCAAGGCAACCGCGCAAGAAGTCCGTGATATGACAGGCTATGCCATTGGCGGTGTCCCGCCCTTTGGCCATGCCAACCCGGTTGAAACGCTGCTAGATGAAAAACTGCTTAAAAAGAAAACCATTTGGCTTGCCGCTGGCACGCCTAAAACCGTGTTTTCCATTACCCCCGATGATTTGCGCAAAGCAACAGGCATCGAAACCGGTGTCGATATCGCGGCCTAACTAAAATTCAACCGCGACGCTAAAAAACATCTTGAACGGGTATCCTCTTTATCGTCTTCTCCTAAATGCTGCATCCTTTTGGATGCAGCAGGGGAAATCGACGATCTGATATTGGGGAACCGTTATATGAATTCCGTAATGAAAAAGCTCGCCGCCGTCTTTGGCTTGGCGATATTGACCGCCTGCGCATCGCCTGCAGAATTCCAAAACATGGTCGTGACAGACGCGGTTGATACGACAACCGTGCAAACGACCGCGTATCATCAGAATGTCACTGTTGCGCGTGTCGATGGCGGCGAAGATACCAACCCGTTATGGACCTCGGAAATCAGCAGCCAGGCCTTTGAAAAAGCACTGATCAAATCGCTTGAGAATGCGGGTATCCTGTCGGAACTAAAAGATGGTGCGCCCTACAAACTGCGCGCGACCCTTTTGGAAGTCGATCAGCCGATATTTGGACTTAACTTCACGGTGCGTACGCGTGTGCGTTACGAAGTGATCGATAGCCAAACGAACAAAGCCATCTTTGATCAGGAAGTTCCGGCTGAGCACACGGCAACCTTTGGCGATTCACCATTTGCAATCCAGCGACTGCGCCTTGCAAATGAGGGGGCTGCGAAAAACAACATCGCCGCATTCATCGAAAAGCTGATTGCCGAACGTCCGAAATCTTCAACAGATAACGTCGCTGTTAAATAAGCCCGTCATCACGCGTGGCCGAGCGCATGCCGATTTCGTCAAGTTCTTCTTGTTCTTTGCGATCTTCTTCGGCGCGTTCGGCCTCGACGCGGTTGCGCTCGGCAATCTCGGCTGTTTTCATCGCCTTAAACGCGTCTGCAACTTCATCGCGAAACGCATCGATTTTGCTTTCTTGTTCGGCAATGCGTTCCTCTAATGCCGCGCGTTCGGCAACGACGGCACTGGCAAACCCGGCATAGGCAAAGCCAATCATTCCGGGATTTTCGGCGGCGACCTTTTGCTCGTTAATCACGGCCTGCTCAAGGGCTTCTTTTTCGCCAAACAAATTTTCAAGCACGCTAAGCATCTCGCCAAGTTCCCGGCGCTTTTCATCAAGCGCCCATTTGCGCATGCGAACCAGCGTTTTGAAGTCTTTTGCCATCGGAAACTACCTATCCCATGCCACAAAGCCGATACGACCAGAAATCACAGGCCACCATTACGCCCCAAGGCGCGTTTTTCCGCGTTTAAATCACGACCGTCGGCATTATTAGAACGGCTACTTACTTGCGGTCGGCCATTCATGTTTGGCGCCCCGGCCTGCGCGCCATTGCCCGCCATCGGCTGATTGGCCATTTGGGCATTCGCAACACCTTGGTCATTTTGGGCCGGCAACATATCCAGACGCTGGGCCAGATCGACATACCCTTCATTTAGGCGCATGCATTCGGTTTTACGCTGTTTTAAGAATTCCTCGATCAGCGGAAAGTAGTGGATCGCTTCATCGACCTTGGCATCCGTCCCCTGACGATACGCCCCCAACCGGATCAGCTCCGCCATGTCTTCGTAGGTCGCCAACAATTGCCTTGCACGCGTTACAATCTGATTTTCGGCCTCGGTATTACAGCCGGGCATCGTACGCGACACACTGCGCAGGATATTAATCGCCGGGTATCGCCCTTGCTCCGCAATGGAACGATCCAGCACCACGTGCCCATCCAAAATACCACGCACGGCATCGGAAATCGGTTCGTTATGGTCATCACCATCAACCAAAACCGTAAACAGCCCCGTAATTGATCCCTGCCCCGGCCCACCGGGACCGGCCCGTTCCAACAAACGCGGCAATTCGGCAAACACGGTCGGCGTATAGCCCTTGGATGCTGGTGGCTCCCCCACCGAAAGGCTGATTTCGCGCTGGGCCATGGCAAAACGGGTCACGGAATCCATCATGCACAGCACATCGCGCCCGACATCGCGGAAATATTCCGAAATCGCCATGGTCATATAGGCTGCTTGGCGGCGCATCAAAGGCGGCTCGTCCGATGTTGCGACCACAACCACAGACCGCTTCAGGCCTTCTTCGCCCAAATCATCTTCGATAAATTCGCGTGCTTCGCGACCACGTTCCCCGATCAACCCGACCACGGAAACATCTGATGTGGTGTGGCGCGTCATCATCGAGAGCATGCTCGATTTACCAACACCGGACCCCGCGAAAATGCCCATACGTTGACCGCGACAGACGGTCAAAAACGTATTCATCGCCCGTACACCAAGATCAATCTTGCCCGCCACCCGTTGGCGCGAATGGGCTGATGGCGGCATATTGCGAATGGGATAGGCCTGATGCCCTTCGCTTAATGGTCCTTTGCCGTCAACCGGCTGACCAAAGGCATTTACCACCCGGCCCAGCCAGCTTTCATCTGGGTACACTTGTGGTTGGGTATCAGCCAGCTCCACGTCACAGCCAATCCCGATGCCATCCAAAATGCCAAACGGCATCAAAAGCGCGCGTTCATTGCGAAAACCAACGACTTCGCACACCACCGGCTTTCCGTCCCGACGTTTGACCTTGCATCGATCCCCAACCGAAAGCGCACCTTCGACCCCGCCGATTTCGACCAAGAGGCCCAAAACCGCGGTCACACGCCCCACTGTCCGATATTCGGGAATGCCACGAAGTTCTGAGATGATGTTGCGACCGATTTTAAACACGTCAGGGACTTTTCTAATTACCGCACGTCAGATGAAACAGGACCCGATATTGATCCCCACCCCAACAACCGCAGGGTGGCAAATCGCTTCGCGTCGACTTAAATATATTTGCACATTTGGCGTTAAAAAGCTGTGTATTTGGCAAAAACGCAAAAAATAATGATTTTTGTCCCCCAGTTTATTAATGCCGCAAACCGTTGGAAAAACTCACATTCGGCGTGCAACAGAACTGTGACACAAAAAAAAGTTAACGATATGCGACTCGGCTTCTTGCCACGAGTCGCAAAGCAACGTATCGTTAACGGAATGGGAAAAAAATTCCGGTCGAAAATCGTTGGGGCGGTTATCGAAAAAGCGGATAGACACGGACTTATTGCGGAACACGGTAACGGAGCAGAGACATGCGGGTGCTGCTGGTTGAGGATGACAATACCTATTCGGATAGCATTGAGCTGATGCTCAAATCTGAAGGTATGGTGATCGATACAACTGATCTTGGCGAAGATGGCCTCGAGATCGGTAAACTTTATGATTACGATATTATTCTGTTGGACCTTATGTTGCCCGATATAGACGGCTACGAGGTCCTCAGACGTTTACGCGATGCACGCGTTGACACCCCGGTCCTTATTCTTTCGGGGCTGACAGAAACCGAAGACAAGGTCAAAGGCCTTGGGTTCGGTGCAGACGATTATCTTACCAAGCCTTTCGACAAGGTTGAGCTTCTGGCCCGTATTCAAGCGATCGTCCGTCGCTCACGCGGTCATGCCCAATCGATGATTTCGACCGGCAAACTGAATGTGAACCTTGATGCGCGCACCGTCGATGTGGACGGTTCACCCTTGCATTTGACTGGCAAGGAATATGGCATCCTTGAATTGCTGTCGCTGCGTAAAGGCACGACACTGACCAAGGAAATGTTCCTCAACCACCTGTATGGTGGCATGGACGAGCCGGAACTTAAGATCATTGACGTTTTTGTCTGCAAACTGCGCAAGAAAATCCAGTCTGCGACCAAGGGCGACAACTACATTCATACGGTTTGGGGCCGGGGCTATGTGCTGCGCGATCCTGACACCAATAGCGCTGCGGCCTAGTCTTTTGCCAGCCCCCTAAACCTTGGTGTTTCGGGAATTTTAAAAAGATGCCCGCACGATCCAAAAAACGCCCCGGCTCTGCACCGGGGCGTTTTTGTATCTACGAGAGCGATTTGATGTGTTGGGCTGCCCAAAGCTAAGCCGCGATAACTGCACCAAACAGAAATCCCGAACCGAACGGTCTTATCTCACTTACTTTTTGTCTTCGGGTTTCCCGAAACGGGAACGGTCAAAAGTGGAAGACGGGCGTGTCGTGCCACTTGTCCCACTGGTATTTCCAGTCCCCGTTGAAGGACGCGTTGGTGTCGTACCACCGGAACCCGTTCCTGTGGACCCAGTACCAAGCGGCCGACGATAGGTTGAGCCAGTTGTACCAGTCGTGCCAGTTCCCGTCGTGCCCGGGCGTGTAGTCGACCCGGTGCCGGTCGATCCTGCTGGTCGACTAAACGAGCTACCTGTGCCAGTCGTGCCCGTGGTGCCGGTTGTCCCTGTCGTACCGGGACGCGGCGGCGTTACGCCAGGACGTGCAGTTGAACCGGTTGTACCGCTCGTCCCCGTCGTCCCAAACGGACGCGCCGCAGTCGAACCGGGCGTGGTCGCGCCTGGGGTTGTCGGACGCGCAGCGGATCCTGCTGTCGTTCCAGCCCCAGTTTGCATGTGTTTTGGCTTTTGGAAGGTCAATCCACCCGCAGCAGCCCCACTTGATGCTGCCGCCGTGCCGCCAGCCTGCGCCTTTTCAAGCGCGGCCAGATCAACTTCGGGTGCACCCGGGCGGTTCAACTGATAGATACCGCGCTGACGTGCCAGCGGTTTAAATTTGTCCGAAATGCCCAACACCGTTTCCGCCCCACCAAGGAACAGGAAACCATCATCTGGCATCAAGGCCGAAATGCGGGACAACACATCGCTTTTGGTCGGCTGATCAAAGTAAATCAGCACGTTACGGCAATAGACAATGTCAAACTGACCCAGCGGACGGAAATCGTCCAAAAGGTTGAATTCCTTGTACTGGACCTTTGATCGAATATCGGCCGAAATCTGCCACTGGTCTTCCTGCTTTTGGAAATATTTCACCAGAAGGTTAATCGGAAGGCCCCTTTGGACTTCGAATTGGGAATAGAGCCCCGCACGGGCCTTTGTCAAAATCTCACGCGAGATATCCGTACCAATGATTTCAATGCGCCATCCCGAAAGCTGGCTTTTGAATTCATCAAGGATCATCGCCAGCGAATAAGGTTCTTGGCCCGAAGACGCCGCCGCACACCAAATGCGCAAGTGGCGTTTGGACGCACGCGCCTTGATCATGTGGGGCAACACGACATGACGGAACTGATCAAACGGTTTGGTATCGCGGAAAAAGAAGCTTTCATTGGTCGTCATTGCATCGACGACATCTTCGACCAGCTGACGATCCCCGCCACGCATGGCGCTAATCAGCTCACCCAAATCTTTCAGGCCGCGCTTGCGCGCGATCGGCATCAGCCGGCTTTCGAGCAGATAAGTCTTGTCCTCGCTCAGAACGAGCCCGGACTTTGACTTTATCAGTCTGCTTACGAAATCGAAGTCTTCCGGCTTCATCATTGTGGGTTAACGCCCCCCCGCAAATTTTTTGATATAGGCAGCAATTCCACCAACTGGCAGGACAGCAGAACAGATACCGGCATGCGCAGCCGCACCTGGCATTCCCCATACAACACTGCTTTGTTCGTCTTGCGCCACGACCATACCCCCGGCTCCGACAACTTCACGCCCGCCTAGCATACCATCCTGACCCATTCCGGTCAGTATCGCGGTGAGAACATTTCCACCGTAACTTTGAACAATGCTACGCAGCATCGGATCAACAGACGGTCGGCAGAAATTTTCAGGCGGATTTTGATTCAACTTGATTTGACGCGAAGCACCGCGCCCTTCAATTGTCATGTGGTAATCACCGGGCGCAAGGTAAACCTGCCCGCCAACAATTTGCATGCCATTTTGACCTTCCTGGCACTTAAGACCAGTCAGGCGCGTAATATGCTCAGCTAAAATTGTCGTAAAGGTGGCGGGCATGTGCTGCGTGATAAAAATCGGCTGACGCACACCGGCCAAACCACGCAGAACCTCAAACAAAGCCTGCGGTCCACCCGTCGAGCTACCAATCGCAATTGCTTCGACATTTAAACGTTTTTCCGGCAACAGCGTAAAGGCCGATCCCCCCGACCGCGCACGCGCGGGTGCTGGTGCAGCCGATCCGCGTGCGGCTGGCCGGGCACGTGCTTTTTTCGGTGCAGGTGCCACTGGGCGCGCTGCTGGCGCCTTTGCCTTTGCTGGGGCTGGTGCCGCCTTGCTGCTGGATGACGCCGCTGGCTTGGCGGCTGTCGCCGCCTTGGCAACACTTGCCTTGCTGGCACGATCACCCACCGCAATGGCCGCATCACGAATAAGACCACCCGGATCACGCGGCGCGCCAGGGACACGCGGATTTACCGGTGCCGACGTCGCACGCGGTGCCGCATCGGCGGAACGCGCTGCTGGTGCTGCCTGCGGTGCGTGTGGCATCGGGCGCATTTGCATCTGCGGCGGACGTGGGTGTTGTTGCATCGGACGCGGGCGCAGCTCAGCGGTAAAGCGTTTACGCTGAATACGGCCAGCCTTTTGCATTTGCTGATGCTCAAGCGACATTTGCGCCCGGAAAGGTGCTTGACCTTTCTCATGATCATCAGAAGATTTGGCTGAGTTTTCTGCCTCAGATGCCTCGGCATGCGCACCGTCTTCTGGCGCTGCGTCCTGTGGCTCGGCATCGGATGCCGGTGATGCTTCATCGGCAGTCGGCATTTCTGCCTCGGCTGCGTCCGCGGCCTCACGTTCGACGGCATGCGCTTCTTCGACCTCAAGCATCTTACGACGCTGTTCGGCCCAGGCTTTCACCTTATCAATAAGCTCTGCACGGAACCCTTCACCAACATTCAGGTCTTTGGACGAGCTTGGTTTGGGAATGTAATCCACCGCGCCAAGGGTCATCGCCTGAAAACTGATATCGGCGTTTCGCTTGGTCAGGGTCGATGCCATGATCACGCGCACCGTTGGATCGATTTCCAACAGTTTTGGCAAGGCCGTCAACCCGTCCATGACGGGCATCTCGATATCGAGAACGACAACCTCAATGCCATTACCCTCTTCCATCACAGCAAGGGCTTCTTCACCATTAACGACCGATGCGACGACGGTGATTTCGTCGTCCTCGTTCATCATGCGTGTTACCAGCCCGCGTACAATGGCGGAGTCATCAACAATCAGGACTTTATAAGGCGAATGGTTAGGCAATTCTTGCACGTAGCAACATCCCCGCTAGAACCAGGAGATCAAAAACAGGCTGCCGAGCCGGCAACATTTAAAAGGGGATCTAAATCAGACCAACCTGTTCAAACTTTGCCTGAATAATCTCACTGTCGAACGGCTTCATGATGTATTCATTCGCACCGGCTGTGATGGCTTCCTGAATATGCTCCAGGTCGTTTTCCGTCGTACAGAATACGACGACCGGTTCATCACCGCCCGGCGAAGCGCGAAGCTCACGCAAGAAATCAATCCCACTTTTTATGGGCATGTTCCAATCAAGAAGCACCGCGTCGGGCATATCTTCGAGGCACTTTTCAAGAGCCTCTTGACCATCAACTGCTTCGACAACCTCGAAACTCATCTCTTCGAGGATGCGGCGCGCGACCATTCGGATGACTTTTGAATCATCGACGACGAGACAACTCTTCATCGACTTCCTTCTCGTGTTTCTAGGTCGTTAAGCCAAGAACGGCATCGTACCGGCCGCATTAGGCGCCCGGTACGACCTTCATGATCAACCAGCCTGTTTTACGGCTGCGTTGAAATCAAGCAAGCGAGTCACATCAAGAATAACCAAAAGTTTTTTATCGAGGCGGAAAATTCCATCGGAAAATTCGCGCCAGCGGGAATCAAGGGTTGCCGGGTTCTGTTCAAACGCCTTTCTCGGGACGCTCAAGACTTCTCCGACTTGATCCACCATCAGGCTGTAAAGCTCGCCGCCTTGATCGACAACGATGCTCATGCCCGGATCTTCGTCTTCTTTTTCACGCAGTCCCAGCCGCTTGCGAACGTCAATCGCCGTCACAATACGCCCGCGCAGGTTCAAAGAACCGGCGACTTCAGGCGGCGCAAGCGGAATGCGTGTAATACGCTGGGGTCCCAGTACATCCTGAACCGTCAGAACCGGAATCCCAAAAAGCTGTTTGCCGATATACGCGGTGACAAAATCCTGTGTGTCACCGCGAAGATCAAGAGCTGCCCCACGTTCATGGCTCGGGACAAGTGCCTTATTGTCACTCATATTTCGATCTCCCGATTAAATGGTGCTCAGTGTCTGGATCAAAGTCGAGACAAGTGCATCGCGGTCAAATTTGGCAACATAATCGCTGAAGCCAACCTGGCGACCGCGCTCGAAATCTTCGTCCTTGGTGTGCGACGACAGGGCAATGATCGGTATTTCGCCCCAAAGTTCATCATTCTGCAACGCTTCAGCAAACTCAAATCCGTTCATACCCGGCATTTCGATGTCACTGATGATCGCGTCAAAGACCTCACCACGGTTTTTCAATTCCATCGCCTGTTCGGCATTTTCCAGTGCAACCACACGGAAACCAGCAACCGACAGCATCGGCGTCAACAAGTTACGGAAGAACGGGCTGTCATCGATCAGAAGAACACGTTTCTTCTCGCCGCCGGTTTCCTCGTTGCCGAACCAATCGCTAAACGCCAGCTCAAGGTAGTAACCAGCATCAATCAGGTCAGTTGCCTTACCGTCAATCACGGCCGAGCCAACCAAACCGTCCTGATCTGCTGTCAGTTCAACATTCAGAACATCATCAACGATATCAACGATTTCATCGACAACAAGACCCATGGTCCGTTCGCGATCCTGGAAGACAAGCGTTGCTTGACGTCCCTCTGCCTTCATCTGGTAACCACCATCGATAAAGACAAGAGGCATCAGTTTGCCACGGTACTGAACCAGCGGACGACCGTTGGAATATTCGATGTTCTCGACATCGATTTCCTCAAGTCGTGCAACCAGTGCCAGCGGCACGGCACGCACTTCGGTGCCGCCTGCCCGGAAGACCAGCATCGAGGTGGTTTCACGGTCAGATGCATCGGATTTTGCTTTGCCTTCGACACCCTGCGAATCCCCAACGGTGATTTCGCCGGTGCGGGTGGCAATGCCGTTCGGATCAAGGATCATAATGACGCTACCGTCACCAAGGATCGTGTTGCCCGAGAACAGCGACAGGTCACGCAGGATCGGTGCAACCGGCTTGACCACGATTTCCTCGGTGTCAAAGACGCGGTCGACAATAATACCAAACGAGTAGGTCCCGACCTGGGCGACAACGATGAATGCTTCTTCATCGACACCGTCATCGGCTTCTTCGGTATTATCAAGCCCAAGAATTTTCTTAAGCGTGACAAGCGGCAGAAGACGATTGCGCAAGCGCAAGACCGGGGTGTCGTGAATGCGTTCAATCGAATGCTCGGAATTGTTCGACGCACGAACAAGTTCCAGAACGCTGATCTGCGGAATGGCAAAACGCTCGGCACCACTTTCAACGATCAGAGCCGAAACGATGGCCAAGGTCAGCGGGATTTTAATGATAAAGGTCGAACCACGGCCCTCGACCGATTTCAGTTCAACCGTACCACCGATTTTTTCGATGTTGGTACGAACCACGTCCATACCCACACCACGACCGGAAACCGACGTCACTTTTTCCGCGGTCGAGAAACCAGCTTTGAAAATGAACTGCTGGATCTGCTGGTCGCCCATGCCTTCCAGTTCGCTTTCGGTCGCAAGACCGTTGGCGATGGCTTTGGCTTTAATGCGTTCAAGGTTCAAACCACGACCATCATCGGAAATCTCGATGATGATGTGACCACCTTCGTGATACGCGTTCAGCGTCACCGTACCGGTTTCTGGTTTGCCAGCTTCGCGACGGCCCGGAATATCTTCCAAACCATGGTCGGCGGAGTTACGCACCATGTGGGTCAGCGGATCTTTAATGAGCTCAAGCACCTGACGGTCAAGTTCCGTATCGGCACCGATCATCTGCAGATCGATTTTCTTGTTCATCTCAAGGGCAAGGTCGCGAACAATACGCGGCAACTTGGCCCATGCATTTCCGATTGGCTGCATACGGGTCTTCATCACGCCTTCCTGAAGGTCGGTCGTGATGTGCGACAGGCGCTGCAACGGCACGGTAAATTCGCTGTCATCCTTGCCACGAACCATCTGCAAAAGCTGGTTACGGGTCAGGACAAGCTCGGAAACCAAGGTCATAAGGTTTTCAAGCAATTCGACGTTCACACGAATCGTCTGCGCAGCAACCGAGCTTTCCTTGGCTTCACCGCGCGGCGCTTCGGCCTTGGCGGATTCTGCTTTGGCGGCTTTGGCCGGTGCTACGGCCTGCGATTTCGCTGCTGCTGGCGGTGCGGCGGCAGGCGCCGGTGTTTCAGGTGCGGCAGGCGCCCCAACGTCCTCATCGACTTCCGTAGCATCAAAAATGGCCTGCAAACGTTCGTCGTCGGTCATTTCTGCTGCTTCTTCGGCAGGCGCTTCTTCCGCGGCAGGTTCAGCCGCCGCAGGGGCCGGGGCAGCTTCTGCCCCCATGATGTTGCCGGTGTCGGCAAAATGGTTCAAGCGCGCAATCAGATCGGCATCGTTGCCGTCTGGCTCTGCTTCATTTTGCTCAAGCTCGCCCAGCAGGTACTTAATCGTATCGATCGACTCAAGGACCAATGTCACCGCATCGGGTGTAACAACGAGTTCCCCATCACGGATCTTGCCCAAGACATTCTCACCTGCGTGCGCCACTGCTTCCAGTCGCGGCAGACCAAGAAATCCACATGTCCCTTTGATGGTGTGCACCAAACGGAAAATGTTCGACAAAATATCAGGATCATTCGGGTTCTGTTCCAACTTCACCAGTTCGACGTCAAGCGTCGAAAGGCTCTCCGAAGTTTCGGTCAGAAATTCACTTAAAAGATCGTCCATATACCCCCTCCAAAACTCCAGCAATCAAACACTTGCCGGAACCGGAACTCCCATTAATGCCCAATGTAGCAATTAAAATAAATCACATCGGTTACTTACGTAGAACCTACCGTACGCTATTACCAGACCCGGACGGCAATTTTTTACACATAGATCAATGCAATATTTCCATCCTGTTGCAAGACCGAAAGCGCCCCACCTGTCCGTTTGGCTAGATTCTTAACGAAAAATCCGTGCACCGTGCGCGGATCAAGAACATCCGCAGAAACATCATTTTCCAGAACATTCATCACTTCCGGACGCAATGCCGCACGTTTTCCGTGCGCGCTTACCGTTGTTTTACCGTCGGAGTCGTGCGCAACGGAAATGGTCCCGCCGAACGGCAATGCCTCACGTGCCATCATCACCATGTTCAGTACGACTCGTCCATGCGATGGATCAAATGTAAGTGCATCCCATTGAAGTTCAACCTTTCCTTCCGCCGCATAAGCTTGGCGGGCAGCATCGCGCATGGATGCCGTATCAACACTGTTGCCCGCCCGGCCAAAGGCCAAGCGAAACAGTTGCAAACGGCGTGCGGCTTCAAGTCCGCTTTTGCGCATCAGGGCCAGCGCCTCGTCATCGGCGACACCTTCTTCGCCCATCAGCTCCGCCCCGGCATTTACCGCACCGACCGGCCCCACAAGGTCATGACAAATACGCGAACTGATCAGTTCGATCAGTGTCATTTCAAGGGCGATGTCCTGGTCCATTACGGCAGTACTCCAACGTATTTTTTTGTGTTTGATATATCGATGCAATGTGTCCCCAAACACATTGACCGTCTTCATAGCCAGTTTTGGCGCCATCATCGCCAACACCCCCGAATACGGCGTTGGCAATTTCGGCAAACAAACCTCTGGCTACCCAGCGCCAAGATTGCCTCTGATATGTTAAGACCTTATTTAGCAGACACGAAATTTACCGTTTAAACGCCTGACCTTGCCCCAGCCAACGCGCTTTTAAACCATAACAACGCACCTCACCCGCACCGCCAAACCACCCGGCATTTTTTGCCGCCGCGCCCGACATCCGCACTGCAGCTCTGGCTTCTAATAACCATGACGCCAAACTCGATACGCCGCACAGGGCCGCAGCTTCCGCACCAATCGGCATTTGCGCGACGGTTGGGTTTGTGACTTTGATGCGAAACGCCTATATAGAAACCATCAACATGACAAACAGGGCACCCCATGGATTTTTTGCTGACACCGGGCACCATTGTTCGCCATCCGACCCAACCTGATTGGGGGCTTGGCCGTATTCAGGCCGTCGATGGGGATCGTATTGCCGTTAACTTTGAAGAAGCCGGTCGCCAGATAATTCGCCCGCGCCACGTGGTTTTGGAAATCGTCGAATCCGCGATCGATTACGAATAGAACCCCACCAACGCCATCGGCGAAGTGCCATTTTTTCGGGTCGCGCACTTAAACGATAATGATCGCAAACCCTTGGCATATGAATTGCTCGTGCTTAGCTGAATGTAAGCGGATGCCAATTTGTTTAAAAATTTAGCGTATTAAATCGGTTTTATCTGGCAAGATAGATGAACCATTGATCGCGCAACCGTCATAACCGAGGTCTGGACAGCTTAATGATTGCAGTCAACAAACCACCACGTGACACTTTCAAGCAGCGTCACAACGTCGCGGCATTTTCCGTATTGGAACATTTTGCCCAGGCGCTGGTCCATCAGGCCCGCGATAATGGCGGTGTTCTGACCGAAGAACAGATTTTAAAGACCGTCGATGGCCTGCGCGACAAGGAAACCCTGTTCGACACCGCATGGGCCATCCTTGAAAGCGACATGGATTCGATCAAGGCCCGCGAAAAAGCCGCCGTCCGTCACGATCCGTTCGGCCGCCTGATGGTCAGCCGGTTTGAATTCCTTCTTGAAGGCGGCCAAGCTGGCGAAGTCGAAGACGGCGCGCTGTCACGCAAAATCCTGCAGCCATTCTTTAAGGTCATCCGCATGATGGTCGGCATGGACATGCTTCAGGAAATCGACCGTGAAATTCACGCGATCATCGATGCCCACGCCAACAAAGACGATGAACTGCGCGATCCCACCGAATATTGGGACCATCTGGCAAAAGAACCTGCCGTTGCGTCGCGCATCAATCTGGTCTTTGCGCGTATGGCCCTGCATTTCGAAGATTACGAACACCGCAAAAAATGGCTGATCCAGCTGGTGAACGACAATCTTCCGTCATCTGACAAAAAGTGGAAATTCACCGAAACCCACTGCATTTTGCTGCTGCATGCGCTGTTTAATGATGTGCGCAAAACACTTTCCGTGCCCGAACAAGCCGCCGAACTGGTGGCAAAGCTTGGCCGGGATGATGTCGAAACCCTGCGCGCTGTGATTAAATCAATTGATGAAGACTATGCCGCACTCAAAAGCGCGGACTAAGTCTTTCTGACATCAAGTCTGGCCGGTGTTTTCTGGCGGTTTCAGGCTAAAAGATAGCAAACCGCGTTCGATCACAATCGGGCGCGGTTTTTCTTATCCAAACTTTCCGTGCCTGCCACTTGACGCAAAGGTGATCGCGCACATTTTAAACCCACTGGTCAAAGCCCGGTCTGTTATGCGACAGTCGCGGTAATGAAGTGTATCTTTCAACCAAACGAACAGTGATAAGCCCCACGTCATGACAACGCCACTGATCGATAAATATGGCCGCCATGTTTCCTATTTGCGCGTTTCGGTAACTGATCGCTGCGATTTCCGCTGCACCTATTGCATGGCGGAAAACATGACGTTCCTACCAAAGTCCGATGTGCTGTCGCTCGAAGAACTCGATCAGCTCTGCACGGCCTTTATCAATCGTGGTGTGCGCAAATTGCGCCTGACGGGTGGCGAACCGTTGGTGCGTCGGGGCATCATGGATTTGATTTCCAACCTGTCGCGCCATCTTAAATCCGGCGCGCTGGACGAGCTGACCATGACCACCAATGGCAGCCAGTTGGCAACCTATGCCGATGATTTGGCCCGCCTCGGTGTGAAACGCCTTAACATTTCGCTCGACAGCCTCGATTCACAGAAATTTACCGAGATCACCCGCCGCGGCCGCCTTGAACAAGTTCTCGCGGGCTTAGAAGCCGCCAAACAGGCGGGCATTCAGATTAAAATCAACACCGTCGCACTTCGTAACTTCAACGAAGACGAAATGTCACGCCTTGTCGCGTGGTGCGGCAAAGAAGGATTTGATCTCTGCCTGATCGAAACCATGCCGCTTGGCGACATTGACGGCGACCGCACCGATCAGTATTTGCCGCTCACGGCGGTGCGTGAACGGCTGGAACAAGAATACACCCTGATCCCGTCCGAATACGTCACCCCAGGACCGGCGCGCTATACCACCGTCGCCGAAACCGGCGGACGTCTGGGCTTCATCACCCCGCTGACCCATAACTTCTGCGAAGGGTGCAACCGCGTGCGCGTGACCTGTACGGGTACGCTTTACATGTGCCTTGGCCAAGAAGACCACGTTGATCTGCGCGCAGCCCTTCGCACCGGCGATCCGCGCGCCCTTGATCAAATGCTCGACGCGGCCATGGTCCTAAAACCCAAAGGCCACGACTTCGTCATCGATCGCAAAGGCCAGAAGCCTGCGGTTGGTCGACATATGAGCATGACGGGCGGCTAAATCGCCTGATCTAAGTTCTGGAAAAGCCATTCCACATCATTGTCCGCCGCAATGCGGAGCAAATGAGATGCGCAGTTAAGACAATCACTGCTGCCAAACCCGGGCACCGGGATTGTCACCGCACAGTGCGCTGCGCCTTCAATCCTATGTCGTAAGCCGCACTCATCGCCACACGGCACCACCAGCACCGAAACAACCCGACCAGCTCCGCTTGATGTCAGTTCATCGACATGCCAGTGGGGCTTTTTATCATGTTTGCAATGGCGCTTAACACGTGCAGCAATGCCGCCCGGTCCGTTGGCTGAACCGCAATACAAATAGGTTCCTTTGGCAAGGACGGTTCCTGCAAAGCGTATGTTTCGAAGTATGAGATCCGCGCTCAGTTCAATCACCAAGACATAGGCTCCGGCAACTTTTGGAAGCTGCCGGAGGGTTTGGTCATTTATGTCTTTGAAAAACGTGCTCACGCGTCGGGTTGATCGCGCAGCAGCAGATCAATCGAAAGCCCCGGCCCGGATGTACCGTTGCTTAGAACCGGTTCGCAATGCTCGTTAATGCGCGATGCAATCCGCTGGCGATAGCCGCTAAAGCGTTTTGATTCGACCACATCGACAGCTTGGTCAAGATGCACCTCAACGCGAAAGACACCGCCCACCGGCGTTGCCGTCACACTACGGATTTGGCCGGTCACTGCATGGCCCAGATACGATCCGGCAAAGCGTTTGCCGATGCCAAGGTCAGAAACATGGGTGGGGATATTACGCCGAGCCATCGCAACGGCGGTGTTCCAGTCGCGAAATCCATGACTTTGCGCCAAAAGCTCCAGCGAACCGGCGTGCGAAATCTCAACGTCACGCGCCGCCAAGGCTTTGCGTAAGCGCTTTGCCTGGGTCTTAAACTGCTCAGCCGCGTCCGTTTCAATGTCGGCACGGTTGAGTTTAAGGGTATTTGAAGTCATTCATCGTCTCCATACAGGAGGCCGGGCGTCCGCATTGCCGGTCCGTTGCCTGATCTGGAAACGGGTCCGATAGTTTTCATCTGCAACACTTTACCAAAGGCATACGCCTTGCGGACGGCGGGTGTGCGCAACCCTGTTTGCTATGTAGCCAATTATCCCCGCCAAGACAAGCACGCGTATTGCCCGAACCACAGAACTTCCCCGGATGTCACCTGACACCACACTGTGCCATAGAACACCCCCACAGAAATTGACAGCCCCGGGGGCAACAACATATACCAAATGAAACAGTTCCCATCGAACGGGCCGACGGGTCGTTCGATCTATCATAAGGAAGAAACGCCATGGCCATGGAAGCCTATGAAATCGAAAGCATGATCAAGGAAGCGCTGCCCGATGCACAGGTTCGCATCGAAGATTTGCGCGGCGATGGCGATCATTATGCAGCAATTGTGGTGTCCGAGCAGTTCCGCGGCAAAACCCGCGTGATCCAGCATCAGATGGTCTATTCCGCACTTAAGGGCAAAATGGGCGGCGATCTGCATGCCCTCGCCCTGCAAACCTCGGCGCCCGACTAAACACGATTTCTGACAAAACCACGACCAACACCAAGACCACCACCAACATTCGGCATATGCCCCGCCACCGTCCTTAGGCCGCAACGCTAGGCCACCATCAAGCGGCATCACCACAGGACTTCATCCATAAGTTCCGTGACCGAATATCTGGTGTTTATGTGCAGGCCTGCGAACGGGCGTCGAACCACCTTCGGCGCCCGCGCATTTCAAAACCGACCACCTTACCGTGCCCATCCCGGCCCGCCCTTTCTTTGCCCGCCGGAAACAGCCCCATTAATCACTGACGGCGCAATAACCATGTCATCGACACAAAAACCGGCATTGATCGGCGCAGGCCCCCTTGCTGGGCTTGGTGCCTTCACTATTTGGGGCACCTTTGGGATCTATTTCAAATTGATCTCGTTTGCCGGCCCAGCTGAAATCTTGGCCCATCGGATCATTTGGTCGGCAGTTTTAACATTGATTTTGGTGTTTGCCTTTGGGCGGCGCAAAGAACTTTGGAAGCTGATTTCTTCGGTCAAAACCCTTGGCTTTCTGTTTCTAAGCAGTCTGTTGGTTGCGGGCAACTGGCTGGTTTATATTTGGGCTGTGAACAGCGGCAACGCGCTTGAAGCCAGCCTTGGCTATTACATCATGCCGTTGGTCATGCTGTTGTTGGGCCGGGTGTTCTTTGCTGAAAAGCTTAACCGTATTCAGATGATCTCGGTGGCAATTTGTGCCGTCGGTGTTGCGAACCTGTTGGTGTTTTACGGGCATTTGCCGTGGATTGCGCTTAGCCTGTCGAGCCTGTTTGCCTTTTATGGCGTGATCCGCAAATTCGTCCCCGCTGATCCGATTGCCGGTCTTTTTGTTGAATGCGCGATGCTTGCGCCGATGTCGCTTGGCTATATTTTCTGGCTTGATAGCAACGGCAATTCAGCCTTTGGCACCATCGGAATGACCCAAGACATGATGTTGATCGGTCTTGGCATCTTCACCACAGTGCCACTTGTGATGTTTGCTTATGCCGCCCGCAACATGAAGTTTTCCGCCCTTGGTCTGATGCAGTATCTGAACCCGACCCTGCAATTCATTGTCGCGGTTCTGATCTTTGGCGAGACGTTTACCACCGCACATATGGTGACATATACGCTGGTCTGGCTCGGACTGGGCGTTTACACTTGGGATAACCTGCTCCGTGCGCGTCAAAATCGCCGCAAGAGTTGACAGAACCGCAGGTTCCAGCCATATCTTCGGCCAAACAGTTTAACTGAAATTCCCGCGGCCTTTTGATCGCCGCCCAACGCCAAGGACAATCATTATGACCGACAATCCGGTTTTCGAACGCATCCAAAAGGACATCAACGATAACGATGTTGTCGTGTTCATGAAGGGTACCGCGATGTTCCCGCAGTGTGGCTTCTCTGCTGCTGTGGTTCAGGTCATGGCCGAACTGGGTGTTCCGTTCAAAGACATCAACGTTCTGGTCGACCCGGCAATCCGCCAGGGCATCAAAGACTTTTCTAACTGGCCGACCATCCCGCAGCTTTACGTCAAGGGCGAGTTCCTCGGCGGCTGTGACATCGTCCGTGAAATGTTTGCATCGGGCGAACTGGCCCAGCACCTTAAAGACAAAGGCGTTGCCGTCGCCGCCTAAGGCGCGATCGCCAAGCCAAATAAAAACGCGCTGCGCAGGGTTCCTGCCAGCGCGTTTTTTTTGTGCCCACGTGCGGGGTCGTTGCCGTTCACCCTCCGCCACACAATCGTGCTCAAAGCGCTGTATAGGCACGCCGGTGGTAATCCAACCACTGCCCGCTTGCCTCACCTGCTGACACCATCAAACAGAATCCAAAAACAAAAACGCCCGCTGTTTCCAGCGGGCGTCTTCGTATCGGTTCGTCGCGAAATCCGAAAGCGGATTAACGCGAGTAGAATTCGATGACCAGGTTCGGCTGCATCTGAACCGGGTACGGAATTTCTGCAAATTTCGGTACGCGAACGAAGGTGCCTTTGAAGGCTTTCGCATCAACGTCGAGGTATTCCGGAATGTCGCGCTCGTTCAGGGTCGCAGCTTCCATAACCATCGGGATTTCGCGCGAAGCAGGTTTCACTTCGACAACGTCACCTTCTTTAACAAGGTAGGACGGGATGGTTACTTTCTTGCCATTGACAAGAATGTGGCCGTGGTTAACGAACTGACGTGCAGCGAACACGGTCGGAACGAATTTCATGCGGTAGATGATCGCGTCAAGGCGCTGCTCAAGAATACCAACCAGATGCTCAGAGGTATCGCCCGGACGACGCGCTGCTTCTTTGAAGTAACGCAGGAACTGTTTCTCAGAGATAGAACCGTAGTAACCTTTGAGCTGCTGTTTAGCGAACAGCTGGATACCGAAATCGGTCGGTTTCTTACGGCGGGTCGCGCCGTGCATGCCCGGTGCATATTCGCGCTTGTTCAGCGGCGATTTTGCACGGCCCCAAAGGTTCACACCAAGGCGGCGGTCAATCTTATGCTTTGCAGCAATACGTTTCGACATTTGATAACTCTCTTTTTTAAGATCACTTTATTGTCCCGATAGTTTCCAGACATCCACGATGCGTAATCGCCGGATATGCGGAACGGGGACGAAAACACCTTTTTCGACCCGCTTTCTCGGAAGTGAGGCGCAATATAGAGATGATTGACCAAGAGTCAAACACTAATCACCGCCCCGTCGTGGCATAGAAGCCCTGCATTTCTGCCGCTCTTTGGACGATTGGCAGGCCATCCCCACGTACTTGCCGAACCATACTGCCCCGCACGCGGCACATACGGCACCCAAACCACTGCAACACATCAATTTTATACGGCATCGGACTAAGCAAGCCCCGCCGAGTTCTTAGCTTTCCGGCTTGTGCTTTCCACCGCGCATCGCAACGATCATGCCGCGAAGTGTCTGGACTTCCTGATGGGTCAGGTTCGACCGGTTAAAGATATTGCGGATATTGCGCGCCATACCAGGGCGCTTTTCAGCCACTCGGAAGAAACCCGATTCATCAAGTTCGTGTTCAAGATGCTCAAACAGGCGTTCCATATCTTGCTTGGTCGCGGGGAACGTGTCAGCCATCATCAACTGATAGTCAGGCACCTCAACCCCGGCCTGCCACCATTCATAACCAATCAGCAAAACAGCCTGTGCGAGGTTAAGCGACGTAAAGCCGGGATTTAACGGCACGGTCACAACCGCATCGGCCATGGCGATATGCTCATTACGCACCCCCGTGCGTTCCGGGCCGAACAGGACCCCAACCTTCTCACCTTTGCCGACAACAGTGCGCAATTCCGGGGCCAGCCCACGCGGGGTAAAGACCGGCTTGATCGCATCGCGGGTACGCGCTGTTGTGACATAAACCCGGTTCAAATCGGCAATCGCATCTTCGTCGCGCTCAAAGACCTTGGCATTATCAATGACAATGTCCGCACCCGATGCATTGGCAGTTGCGCGCTCGTTGGGCCAGCCATCACGCGGGCGCACCAGCCGCAGGTCGACCAACCCGCAATTCAGCATCGCACGGGCCGCCTTGCCAATATTATCGCCAAGCTGCGGTTCAATCAAAATGATCGCGGGCGGGTTGGCAATGCCAGCTGTTTCGGGGATGCCGCCACTGGGCATCGCGGCACCTGAGGCGTCGCTCATCGCGTGAATTCTCCGGTCTTAGATAAAGGAAGGCCTGCGCAAAAACGCATATCCGGTCAATATTGGCGTTTCTTTAGCAAAAGCCAACCGGCTGCGCCAGCCTCCTTTACTATCCGCCCCGCCGCACCAAAAACAAAACGGCCGGGCCGCCTATGCGCCCGACCGTTTAATTCATGGTAACTGTCTTTGGTCCTGTTTGCCCCGTGTGGCTTAGCCGTGCTGGCTGCGCACGCCGGACTTAAACAGTTTATAGGTGATTGAATCGCGAAGCGCGTTATAGGACGCCTCGATAATGTTGGTCGAAACCCCCACCGTGGCCCAGTTATTGCCTTCTGAGTCACGGCTTTCGATCATGACCCGGGTCACCGCACGCGTGCCATCGCCGCGCGTTATAATCCGCACCTTATAATCGATCAATTCGATCTGCTCGACCGCTTCGCGGTATTCCGGCACCGTCAAAAGAACCTTGCGCAACGCGGCATCAAGGGCGTTGACCGGGCCGTTACCCTCGGCAACCGACATGAACTGATCTTCGCCGACCACAACCTTCACCGTTGCCTCGGACATGGTGATGACCCGCTCATCCTGTGCATCGCCCCAGCGACGCTCATCGATCACACGGAACGATGTCACACGGAAATAACGGTCAAGCTCGCCCATGGCTTTGCGGGCCAACAGTTCAAAGCTGGCCTCTGCCCCGTCATAGGCATAACCATCAAATTCACGCTGCTTAACATTTTCAACCAGTTTGCCGACCGCATCGGATTTCGGATCGACTTCGACCCCGATTTCGCGGAACCGGGCCAAAATGTTTGAACGTCCTGCCTGATCCGACACCAGAATATGGCGCTCATTTCCCACCAGTTCGGGGGTAACATGCTCGTAACAGGCCGGGTTCTTTTCGACCGCCGACACATGCAAACCGCCCTTATGGGCAAAGGCACTGTCCCCGACATAGGCCGCCTGACGCAGCGGCTCACGGTTCAGCCGTTCGTCAAGAATATGCGAAATGCGGCGCAACTGGGTCAGTTGATCTTTTGAAACACCAACATCAAAGCCCATTTTAAGCATCAATGTCGGAATGATCGAAATCAGATTGGCATTGCCGCAACGTTCGCCAAGGCCGTTTAGCGTGCCCTGCACTTGGCGCGCACCGGCGCGGACCGCCGCCAGAGAATTGGCCACCGCATTTTCCGTGTCATTATGGCAATGAATGCCGACATGGCTTCCGGGGATCTGGCTGCAGACATCCGTAACGATGTCAAAAATTTCGTCGGGCAGCGTCCCGCCATTGGTGTCACACAAAACAACCCAACGTGCACCCGCCTCATGCGCCGCCTTAATCGCCGACAGCGCATAATCGCGATTGGCTTTATAGCCATCAAAGAAATGCTCGGCATCGAACATCACTTCCGACACTTTGCTTTTCAGATGCGCAATGGAATCCGCAATCATCGCCAGGTTTTCTTCAAGCGAGATGCCAAGCGCCTCGGTCACCTGAAAATCCCAGCTTTTGCCGACCATGCAAACAATCGGCGCATTCTGCGCAAGGCTCGCAAGGCCCGGATCGTTGGATGCCGAGCGCCCCGCACGGCGGGTCATGCCAAACGCCGTCAGCTTTGAATTTTTCAGTTTTGGTGGATTGGCAAAAAACGCGTCATCGGTCGGGTTGGCACCGGGCCATCCGCCTTCAATATAGTCAATCGACAATTCGTCCAGTGCCTTGGCAATCGCGGTTTTGTCCGCGGCCGAAAAATCCACGCCTTGGGTCTGCTGCCCATCGCGCAAGGTACTGTCATAAAGATAGACGCGCTTGTCTGACATATTCATTCCAATTGATCGGTATTCTTATCGAAATCCAAAGCCATCGACCAAAAGGAAGACGGCTCCGTCAGGGCGACCCAAAACGGACAGGCAAATTGCCGTAAAAGTCCCCATAGCGCAACAGCATTACGCAAATCACATTTATCGGGCGCTTCCCCACCCTTTTTCCGTAAAACCCTTATTCTTTAGGATAGCGAACCTGTCCCCTTGGGCTGTTGCCCCTTCGATTAATCAATGCTTAACTCTACTATACATTGTAAATCGTGCGTTTACCGCTCCACCTATAATGAAAACGACGTGCGATCAAAGGATAAAAGCCATGGCGATCAAAGCAACCACGAGCATCGACATGATGATGCTTGCCGGGTTGACCTGGCAACGATCGGGAACAAACAGCTGGACGGCGTCTGATCGGTTCGCTGATTACAGGATTTTTCGCGACATCGACCAACGATGGTATGGCGAATGGGAACGGGACGGCGAAAAAACCCGTGCGAATTGGTCCTGCCCGATTCTGGAAACCTTTGCCGAATACATGGTTGACCACGCCCGCCGTCAGCCCAGTGAAAACGCGCATTAAACCCACAACTGCGCGCCCGCAACCTCCCGTCTGATCATCCCATTTTGAGACTGGCCTTACGCCCTCCCACGTGCCCGTGGCGGCTTTATCCTTGGTAATTGACGATCTGTTCTTGCGTTTATAGCCACAGCGATTATGTCAGGGGATGTCACACGATTTCATAACGCAAGGCATTTTCATGACTGACACCATCCCTATGCAGATCGACATTGTTTCGGACGTGGTCTGCCCATGGTGCATTATCGGCTATAAAAACCTCGAAGAAGCCGTAGCCCGGCTAGACGGTCAAATCGACGTCACCGTGCGCTGGCACCCTTATGAGCTGAACCCGAATATGGGACCAGAGGGACAAGACCTTTCTGAGCATATCGCGGAAAAATATGGCTTAACCCCGGATCAAAGTGCGGATAACCGCGCGCGCATCACCATGATGGGTGAAAATGTCGATTTTCCGATCCATTTCAGTTCCGACAGCCGCATCTACAACACCTTTGACGCCCACCGCCTGCTGTATTGGGCCGGCAAAGAAGGCGAAAAAGGTCAACAAACTGCATTGATGCTCGTCCTGTTCGCGGCCTATTTCCAAGGTGGCGAAAATCCGGGCGACCATGGCGTTCTGAAACGTGCAGCCGAGGAAGTCGGCCTGTCGCCTGATCGCGCGATGGAAGTCCTGTCGGGTGATGAATTCGCCAAGGAAGTCCGTGCCGAAGAAGAAGAATTTGGTAATGCCGGCATCAGTTCGGTCCCGACCTATGTGGTCAATGGCAAATTCGCCATTTCCGGCGGCCATCCGCCCGAAGTCTTCGAACAGGCACTGAGCGAAATCGCCCGTCAGGGTGATGAAATCCTTGCCGACGATCTGGCAGAAGAATTGGCTGACAATTAAGTCGCGCAACTTTGCTGCACATGGCACGCCCATGTAAAAAAAGCCCCGGTAAATTACCGGGGCTTTTTCGTGTTTGATCACGCGGCCTTTTTGAAGCCAAATAGACGTCGCCTCACGGGAAATAGTCAGCTATTCCCGCTGCACCCCGTCCATCCGCAAATATCTGTCAAACGATAGGCTCAAAACGATCACAGCACCCACGGGCATAGTCTAAAACGACTGCGCCCCATCGCCAACAGGAAGCCACATGCCCGATCTTGCTGACATCAGCCAGTATTTACCCGGTATTTTGCTGTCATACCTTGCCCTTCTTGTTGGCCTCATCAGCCCCGGCCCCGCCCTTTTGGGGCTTATGGGTGTGTCGCTTGATCGCGGGCGATTGGCGGGCCAAAGTTTTGCCTTGAGGATTGATACGGGATCGTTTTCCATCGGCCTTTTGACCCTGACCGGACTTTCGGCTGTGCTGGCGGCCTATGCCGATGCCATGACCGTCATTCGCATCTTTGGTGGGCTTTACTTATTGTGGATGTCCTATAAGGCATTTCGCACTGCCTTTCGCAAACCAGCCCCGGTCAGTGCCAATGATGACGTCCCGCCAAGCGATCCGATCTCGCGCAAAGGGTACTATGTGCGCGGCTTGGCACTTCATCTTACCAACCCAAAGGCCATTCTGACTTGGATCGCGATCATTTCCATTGGCTTTGCCCCGGATGCCCCGATGTGGGTTGGGGCGGCGATTGTTTTGGGCTGCGGGACGATCTCAACCACAATGCATCTGATTTACGCCACCGCCTTTTCCACCGCACCGGCAATCTCGATTTACAGACGGGCTGCTGGATGGATCAACGGCATCCTTGGCGTTTTCTTCGCAACAGTCGGTCTGCGCCTGTTGTTTAATCGATAACGCAATCCGTTAAACACCCTTTAGGTGCTAACAAGATAATTAAGAGCCCAGAGACAGCATCACGACTGATTGGTGTCCTGTGCCTTCTTATCCATCTCTGCCTGATCGGCTTCTTCTTGCTCTGCCTCTGCTTCCGCAGCAGCCTCCGCTTCGGCTTCAGCTTCAGCCTCGGCCTGCTCAGCGGCCCAAACACCGGCTGTTTCCACCGCCATGGCCGAGGTCGTCGGCAAGACGCTGACATAGCTTTCCGTCTCATCCGCAGGAATCGCTTCACGTCGCGTCATGCGATAGAGCGAATAAACGGCGATCGCGCCAAACATGACGCAAAGCACCAACCAAAAGGCAAAAGGTCCGAAATGCTGCATTGCCCAACCTGACGCCAGCGGGCCCAAAATCGCACCAACCCCGAACGTCAAAACCAGCGCACCAGATGCAGCAGGCATTTCTTCAAGCGTCAGGAAATCATTGGTATAGGCCAAAAACAGGGCATAAAGCGGGGTGGTCACCCCACCGGCACAGAATGCTGCCCCCATCAAAAACCACAAACTGTCTTCCGACGCCCAGCCCAGCACACAAAACAGCGCACCAACCGCGGCCGATCCGAAAATCAGTTTGCGGCGATCCATACGATCCGAAAGCCATCCAATCGGATATTGAAACAACAATGCCCCGGCAAACAGCATCCCGACAAACAAAGCAATCTGTGCGGTGCTTAACCCGATCTTGGTGCCAAACACCGCCCCCATGCCTGATTGGGTGGCGTAAACACTGCCCAAAATAAAGATCCCAACGGTACTGAGCGGTGCATTGTTAAACAATTCGCGCATCGGCATCGGGCGGGCGGCCTCAGTCACCGGGACAGTCGCAACCGACAACAAGATCGGCGCAAAAGAAACCGACACCAAAATCGATGCGCCGATAAACAGAACCGATGTACTGGCATCGCCCAAGGTCAAAAGTCCCTGCGCGCCAATAATACCCAGCGTCTGCGCAATCATATAGGCCGAAAGAACCTTGCCGCGTGTTTCATTGGTCGACGCATCATTAAGCCAGCTTTCCGATGTCACATAAATGCCCGACATGCAAAAACCGACCAACACACGAAGGGGCGTCCACGCCCAAGGTTCTGTCAAAAGCGGAAAGGCAATCAGCGCGGCAGACATGAAACTGCCAAGGGCGGCAAAAACGCGCACATGCCCTACCCGCCGGATCATGATCGGGGTAATACGCGCCCCGGATAAGAAACCGACAAAATAGGCCGACGTCACGACCGCCAAGGCCACGGAAGAGAATCCCTCGATCCCGCCACGCACACCAATCAGTGTGGCATGCATGCCATTGCCCAGCATAATCAAAACAACGCCGAGCAATAACGCCCAGACACTGGACAAGACCTGAATCATCGAATGACCTCTCACGCATAACGGATTGCCAATCCGCACGGCGGTGTTGCGACCAACCGCGTGGAATTTCGTCCACCATGCTTGCCATGGATGATTTGATCAACTGATAAAATGTAGGCTACTCTTACGGATCAGTCGGCGGGCTCTGCCAATTCGGCCTCGGTGATTTTGCGCGTTGTCACCCCGTTTTTAAGATCAAGCCAGCAGGAAAACACCGTCAGCCACACCGCAATCAGCGGCAAGACGGCAATCTGTTGGTCCATAACCCAAAGCGTGGCACTGGCAATCAAGCACCAAATAAGCGGCACAGGCACCAAAAGCCACCGCCACGTCCCGCGCGCCATCAACACGAAACCAAGTGTGCCAAGGGCGGTGGGATCGGCCGCACTGCCAAAAATTTCTGCCTGCAAAAGCTCGCGCCCTTCTATCAACCCGACAAACGGATAAATCACAAAGGCAAACGCCAAAAAACCGGCCCCGACCATTGATGAAAAATCGCCTCGCCAGCCAAATCGCAACGGCAAGGGACGCGCGGCAAATAACGCCAGCAGCAGTGCCTCAATCACAAAGCCGGGCAACACATAGGGCACCGCCCAATTGATTGGTTGGTAATATTTCCAAAGAAAGCCGTAACTCACCCACACCCAAATCAGCGACAGTAATACGAGAATGACCCGATTGCCGCGAAAGCCCGGACGCATGACCAAGCCACACGCCACCAACCCGGCAACAAAGGCCGCCGCAACCGCCAACCACCATGTGGTGTTTAAGGTTTCAAACAGGCGGAAATACACCCGGGGTGAAAACAACAGAAAATCGGCAAGACCATAACTCCACCACTCACTCATATCAGCACCCCGATTACAGCCGCGATCTGTTCGCGCATTTTATCATCGGGCAACGGCCCGCTCGCCGCGCGCATATTTTCGGCGGCATGTGCCGGTTTTGTGGTCGCCGGGATCGGGCACGTCACCGCAGGATGGGCAATCAGATATTTCAAAATCAACTGCGCCCAGCTTTCCGCTTTCAATTCGGCGGCAAATTCCGGCAATGCTTTCCCTTCCAGTTTTTGAAGCAAACTACCCCCTTGAAACGGGCGGTTCACAATCACCGCAATCCCGCGATCATATGCCAGGGGCAACAGGTATTCTTCGACGTCGCGATCAATCGGGTTATAGGTCACCTGAACAAAATCAAGCCGTTCGTTTTCCATCACCGCCATAACATCTTCGGTACGCCGCCCATGCGATGTCGTGATCCCGACATACCGCAGCAATCCTTCATCTTTTAGCTTGAATAAAAGCGGCAGGTTTTCATTAATCCCCACCAAATTATGCACCTGTAAAAGATCGAATTTTTTGACGTGCCAGCGTGCTTCCGTCTCGGCCAGCTGTTCCAGCCCATCCCCGGATGTCCAGATTTTATCGGTTGAAAACACCTTATCGCGCGCACCAAGCTTATCAAGGCCATAGCCAATCACTTCTTGGGATGAACCATACATCGGCGAACTGTCGATCATGCGCCCGCCCGCGGCAAAAAAGGCGGACATGACATCTGCACATTGATCGCGCAAATGCGGGTCATTGCCGACATTAAAGGTGATCCAACTGCCCAACCCAATGGCGGGGATTTCTTCGCCGGTGGATGGAATAACCTTGCGCATCACATCGGGTTGTTTTTGCCCAGCTATGGTTTGCGCCCAAAGCGGACCAGCCCCGCCAAGCATTGTAACCACGCCTAACGCACTGAATGCGCAGGCCGATTTTAAAAATGTTCGACGATCAATATCAGACATGGTCCACCCCATTTTACTGCGTGCTTACCCATCATCCACAAGAATTGGGCAGAATTCTGCCGAACCGTAAATTTAATACAACCTAGGATGCATATTCTATACCAAGGCAATGTTCTTACGCTTGATGTCACCGCCCGATAAATAGCGCTTGACCTAAAGTGCACTCTAACAAGTAGCATGGGCAAACTTTGAACGATGCTCTCACAAAGGTGGCAATCATGATGATTGGCGAAGTGGCCGAAAAAAGCGGTTTTGCCGTCCACACCCTGCGCTATTACGAAAAAATTGGCCTGCTGCCACAGCCCGATCGCGACCCTGGCGGCAGACGGTCCTATGACCGCGATATTTTAGTCTGGCTTGAATTTCTGGGCCGGCTAAAGGATTTCGGCATGCCGATCCGCGACCGGGTGCTTTACGCCAAAATGCGCGCCGAAGGCGACCAAACCATCACCGCACGCCGCGCATTACTTTCTACATATCGCGAAGAACTGGCCAATCATATTGCCAGTTTGACCGAAACGCTCGGTGTGCTCGACGACAAAATCGCCATTTACGATCAGGTTGCCACCGCAAAAAATGGATCCCGAAAATGACCAACCAAAAATCTGCCCTTGATGCTGGCCGCGACATTGTTGCGGCGCTTAACCCACCACTTGAAGGCCAGCTGGCCGAAAAATATGACAGCCTGATCCCCGGCTTTGCCGAAAGTCTGGTTGAATGGGGCTATGGCCGTCATTACGCCCGGCCGGGACTTGATGTTAAAACCCGCCAACTGTGCACGATAGCGGCCCTGACTGTGCTTGGCGGTCATACCGCCCCGCAGCTTAAGATCAACATCCAACACAGCTTAGCCGCGGGGGCATCGCGCACCGAAATTGTCGAAGCGATTTGGCAAATGGCGGTCTATGGCGGTCTGCCCGCGGCGATTAACGGCCTGAACGCAGCACAGGAATGTTTCGACGAACTTGATGCTGTGGCCGCGTAACGCCACACCGCACCGGCCCAATCCCTAAAACTTCAAAAGGCCGCAGCATGTGCTGCGGCCTTTTGCGTATCAGATGGATAAACCAGAACGCTTAAACGCGTTTCCAGCTCGTCCCGTCTTTGAAATCTTCCAGCAGGATACCGCGTGCCAAAAGATCATTACGGATCTTGTCAGCTGTTGCGAAATCCTTGTTTTTCTTGGCATCTGCGCGCTGTGCGATCAGATCATCGATCTCGGCGGCTTCGTCTTCGCCGGCACTGCCGGTAAACCATGCTTCCGGATCGGCCTGCAAAATACCCAGCAACTTGGCCGCGGCGATAATTTCGCCTTTGGCTTCGGCGCGGTCATATTTCTTTTCCGCCTTATTGAACCGGGTGACCAAATTGTGGAATTCCGAAATCGCCAACGGCGTATTCAGGTCATCACACAACGCATCCAAAAACGCGCGCGGTACTGGCATATCGACCGGGGTCACATCCGCACTTTGACGAAGGGCGGTATAGAACCGATCAAGCGATTCTTTCGCCTGACGCAGGTTTTCCTCGGTCCAGTTGATCGGCTGGTGATAATGGGTGCCCATCATCGCAAGGCGGATTGCCTCACCCGGCCAGCTTTCCAGCAAGTCATGCACGGTGACGAAATTGCCCAACGACTTGGACATTTTTTCGCCTTCAACCATCAGGTGGCCGTTATGCATCCAATATTTGGCATAGCTTGACCCCTGATTGGCACAGCAGCTTTGCGCCAATTCGTTTTCATGGTGCGGAAAGACAAGGTCCGAACCGCCGCCATGAATGTCGAAATTCTCGCCCAAATAGCGCGTCGACATGGCCGAGCATTCAATATGCCACCCCGGACGCCCACGGCCCCATGGGCTTTCCCAGCCGGGAATGTCGTCTTCGGACGGCTTCCACAGCACGAAATCAGCCGGGTCTTTTTTGTACGGCGCGACTTCAACCCGGGCACCGGCAATCATTTCCTTGCGATCACGGCGCGACAGCTTGCCGTAATCGTCAAACTTTTCGACCGAAAACAGAACATGCCCTTCGGCGGCATAGGCAAAGCCTTGCTCGATCAGGCTTTCGCACATGGCGATCATATCGGCAATATGGTCGGTCGCACGCGGTTCAATATCGGGCTTAGCCGCGTTCAACGCACCCATGTCATCAAGATATGCCTGATGGGTGCGCTTGGTGATGTCCGAAATTGTCTCGCCGCTGTCTTTGGCGCGTGCGTTGATTTTGTCATCAACGTCGGTGACGTTCCGGACATAAGTCACCTTGGGATAAATATGGCGCAGAACCCGCACCAGCGTATCAAAGACGACAACAGGCCGCGCATTTCCGACATGGGCGTAGTCATACACCGTCGGCCCGCAGACGTACAAACGCACGTTGCTGGGATCAATCGGTTCAAAAACCTGCTTTTCGCGGGTCAGCGTATCAAAGATACGAAGGGTATTGTTCATTCTAAATGTCCGTTTGGCTGTGGTGTTGCGTCGCTAACGACATACATCTTCGGGCGATCAAAGCAGACCTGCTTAGACCGCCGTACCACACAGCCGGTTACGCGCTTTATCCCCGCCAATCAGCACCAGCATGGTCGACATTTCCGGACCATGTTCCCGTGCGGTCAACGCCTTGCGAAGCGGCATGAACAATTGCTTGCCCTTGCGTCCGGTGGCGTCTTTCACCACCGTGGTCCAGGTTTTCCAACTGGTCGCGTCAAGATCACCTTCTGGCAGCAAATCCGCCGCCTGTTTCAAGAAATCAACATCTTCGTCATCGATTTCAGGGATCACAGGTTTGTGGATCACATCCCACCATTCAAGTGCTTCTGACACACGCCAGCAGTTGCCGCGCACCGCGTTCCAGAACATCTCGTCGGCATCGGCCATGCCGGCTGCTGCCAGTTTCGGCTGGGCGGCCTCGAACGACATTTCGTGAATGACTTTTTCATTCAGGCTGGCAAGTTCGGCCGGATCAAATTTCGGCGTCGAGCGGCCATAATGATCCAGATCGAATTTCTCAAGCACTTCCGAAAGGCTTGCCGGTTCGATTTTTTCCGACGCGCCAAGACCGGTCAACAGACCAACAAGCGCCTCGACCTCAAACCCGTCATTGCGCAGTTCACGCAACGACAAGCTGCCCAAACGTTTCGAAAGCTGCGACCCACCCGGCCCCGCCAAAAGCGGCATATGCGCAAATTCAAGCGCACCCGGCTTACCCCCAAGGGCAAGATACAGCAAAATCTGCGACACGGTGTTGGTCACGTGGTCTTCGCCGCGGATGATATGGGTCACACCCATTTCAAGGTCATCCACAACCGACCCCAGCATATACAGCAAGGACCCATCTTCACGGATCAAAACCGGGTCCGACACATGTTCGGTATCGAACGAGCAAACGCCGCGCGTCAAATCATCCCATTCGACCATCCCGTCGGTCAGGATAAAGCGCCAATGGGGCTTGCGTCCTTCGGCCTCAAGGGCGGCGATTTCATCAGCGGTCAGCGTCAACGCCTTACGGTCATAGATGAACGCCTGATGACGCTGGCGGGCGGCTTTACGTTTCCAGTTAAGCTCGCCTTCCGTTTCGTAGCACGGATACAGCAATTCACGTTTTTTCAGATCGTCAATCGCGGCGTCATATTTATCCTGACGCAACGATTGGCGTTCTTCGCGATCCCAATCAATGCCGAGCCATGTCAGATCTTCGCGGATGGCATCGACATATTCGTCCTTGGAACGAACCGGATCGGTGTCATCAAAACGCAGGATAAATTCGCCGCCAGATTTCCGGGCATAAAGCCAGTTCATCAGGGCAACACGGGCATTCCCGACATGAAGAAGCCCGGTCGGGCTGGGTGCAAATCGCAGGACAGTTTTTGTCATTTCAAACTTTTCAGTTCACATTAAAGAGGGTCAAGACCCTAGGTAACCAGGTTCGTGAAACCATTGGTAATCGGATAGCGTCTGTCACGGCCAAACGCGCGCGGGGTAATTTTGACCCCTGGCGGGGCTTGACGGCGTTTATATTCCGCCCGGTCCAGCAACCGCCAAACCCGGCGCACCGTCGCCTCGTCATGACCACTATCCACGATATCGCGAACAGACCGCTCACCTTCGATCATCTGATGTAATATATCATCAAGAACATCATAAGGCGGCAGGCTGTCTTCGTCTTTTTGATCTGGCCGCAATTCGGCGGATGGCGGCTTGGTAATGATCCGATCGGGGATCACCATGCCATCCGGGCCCATCGCGCCAGCAGGCATATGGTCGTTGCGCCACCGGCACAGATCAAACACAGTCGTCTTGTAAAGGTCCTTCAAAACAGAATAGCCACCGCACATGTCGCCATACAGCGTCGCATAGCCGACCGACATTTCCGACTTATTGCCGGTTGTCAGCACCATGTGGCCAAATTTGTTTGAAATCGCCATCAGAATCATCCCGCGCGAACGGGCCTGAATATTTTCTTCGGTAATATCGGGATCGCGCCCGGCAAATGCCGCGCCCAGCATTTGGTCAAACGCGCCCATCGCCGGACCGATATTAATGCTTTCAATACCACATCCCAGCATATCCGCACAGAGCTGCGCATCCTCAAGACTATCAACCGAGGTATAAGGCGATGGCATCATCACCAAACGCACCCGATCAGCCCCCAGCGCATCAACGGCAACCGCCGCCGAAAGGGCACTATCGATACCGCCCGACATGCCAATCACAACGCCCGGAAAGCCGTTTTTGTTCACATAATCGCGCAGGCCCAAAACAAGGGTCTGATAAATCGCATCGAGCCCATCGGGATGGTCCGCCTTGGGCGCATCATCGGCACACGCCCACACACCGTCATCGCCCTTTACCCAATTTGATGTGACAACAGCCGCGTCAAAGCACGGCAACGCGACGCCAAGCGATCCATCCCCATTCAGGCCGAACGACCCACCATCAAAAACAAGTTCGTCCTGACCGCCAACTTCGTTGCAATAAATCATCGGCGCCTTACTTTCGCGCACCCGATCAGAAATCAACGCACGGCGCAATCCACCCTTGTCGGCCTCAAACGGCGATCCATTGGGCACAAGGAAGATTTCCGCACCCGCATTGGCAAGATGGGCGACCACATGTGGCGTCCAGACATCTTCGCAAATCGGAAGTCCCAGGGTGACACCCCGGAAAGAAACCGGCTGGGGCAACGGCCCCGCCGCAAAGACACGTTTTTCATCAAACACGCCATAGTTTGGCAAATCATGCTTGGCGCGCACCGTCACGATCTTGCCCTGATCAATCAGCAACACCGCATTATAACGATGACCATCAATGTCCCACGGCGTGGTCAACAGCAACGCCGGACCATCAGCACGTTTTGCGGTGTGGACGCAAATCGCATCCACCGCATCGCGTAAGTGACGCATAAAGGCAGGCTTCATCACCAGGTCTTCTGGCGGATAGCCCGACAGCACCAGTTCAGAATACAAAACGATATCCGCACCCTGATCGGCCGCAGATTCCCAGGCCGCCACAACCTTGTCCCGGTTTCCGGTTACATCGCCGACAATCGGGTTCAGTTGGGCAATCGCAATGGCAAGCATATTTGTCATGATGTTGGAATAAGAGCCCCCCCGCGCACTGTCAATTACCGAATAACGAATATTGCCTGTCTCATCGGTGCACGGCGCATAAAATCTACGCCGCGTCCGTCCCAAGTTAAAGTATTTTGGTCGTGAAAATCATGCCTGCATATCAGCTCTGCAAAATTGATAATGACTTGCAAAATGGGCAAAAAATCGCTCTATTGCGCACGCTGTTAAACAACCGCAGACAAAAAATTAAAATTTCAAAGACGAGCAAACACATGACCCCCACCAAAAACACCACGGCCCCAATGCCCGCCGTCACCGTTTCTTCGATCCCTGGGCGCGAAACATCAGAGAACATTGGCATTGTTTTTGGCAGCTCCGTGCGCAGCCGTAATTTCATTTTCGATATTTTTGCGGCGTTTAAAAATCTGTTTGGGGGCGAAGTTCGCTCTTATACCCGCCTGCTCGAAGACGCCCAAAGCGAAGCCACCAGCCGGATGCTCGAACAGGCCAAAAAGCTTGAGGCAGATGCGGTTGTCGATGTGCATTTCGCCACATCCCAAGTGGCCTATAAGGCGGCTGAAATCTTTGCTTACGGCACCGCTGTTCGCCTGAAATAACGGTTAGGATTTCCAAAAATGGAAGAAGTCATTCTTCCCGGGATCTTGCTAACCGCCCTGATCGGAATTGCCTATCTTACCGGCCGGTTGGCCGATGCGGCACATGAACGCGCGCTTAAACGTGACGAAGCGCTTCTGCCCCAGCAGGTTCTTGATTCAGGAAGCAACATTCCCGGCGATATCACCCTTTATGATTCGGCCCTTGTCACCGGCAAAGTCGTCATTGCCGAAGACCGTTTTCGCAATCTGCTTGCACGCTTGCGGATTTTTGTGGGCGGTCGTCTGAGCGCGCACGAAGCATCGGTCACGCGTGCCAAACGCGAAGTGCTTTTGCGCATGCGCACCAACGCCAAAGGCGCCAGCCACATTATCGGCGTTCGGTTTGAATCCGCACAGCTTCGCCGTGGCATGATCGAAATGGTTGTGTCTGGCACCGCCCTTTATACCGATCATCGCCCATCTGGCGGTGCCCCTGCTGCCCTTCCCGACGAAGGCGTAAACATCAGCCACCGCAACCTGCTGGTCGAATTTTTGTCGGCAAGCACCGCGTTTCTGCTGATTTGCTGGGTCATCTATGCCGCCAGCGGCATGATGGTCGAATGGGCCAGCCACGAAATCTCGGTCGAAGACGAAATTGCCATCTGGTCGCAGCTGGAACCTGAACTGATCAACGGGCACCGCACCGCCGATGAACGCAGCTTGGCCGAAAATTATCTCGTCGATCTGATCAATTCGGTCCCCAAAGAAGCATTAGGACCGGCAGCAGCCTATGATTTTGATGTCATCATCGTTCCTGATGAAACACCAAACGCTGCCGCCCTTCCGGGCGGATTGATGCTTGTTCATTCAGGCATGATCGATCTGGTCGAAAGCGAAAATGAACTTCTGTCGATCCTCGGTCATGAAATCGGCCACTATAACGGCCGTGACCATCTCGAAGGATTGGGGCGCGAAGTTGTCGGTGTTGCTCTGTCTGCCATGATGTTCCAGGCCGATGCCGTCTTGACCACATGGGTTGCAGGCTGGCCGAAAATGCTGTCCGACCTCGACTATTCGCGCAGTCAGGAACTTGATGCCGATAAATGGAGCCTCAAAATCCTGATGGCGAAATATGGCCATGTTGGCGAAGTCGCAACGACCTTCGAAAAGCTTGGCCAAATGCAAGGTGGTCACAGTGTCATGGATTATCTGGCAACCCACCCGCATCCGCAGGACCGGGTTGATCGGCTCTATAAAATGGCCCGTGAACAAAACCTGCCGATGGGACAGCCCATCGAATTGCAAGAAGCCTTCGAAAACTTCCTTGTGCGTACCGGCGAAATTCCGGCAAGCGCGCTTGAGGAAGGCCGTAAATTTAGCCTCACAACCACGAAAGACTGACACCCATGCGTGGATTACTTACTCCCTTCCGCTTTCTTAACGTAAAAGGCCGCCCGAACGTCGAATTCTGGCTGACGCAAACCATCATTTTGGCATCGACCATCGCTGGTGTGTATTTTGCAAGCTTTGCCGGTTTTCAGATCGCTGTTGATTTCGACCGCTACCAGTCCATGTCTGATGTCAGCAATCTGGAAAAATCGCTTGAAGCCGAGTTCACTGACAATATCGAAAAAGTCGAAACTTGGATTGCCGATTACCCCAAGGCACCGATGACGTGGCACGCGCAAAAACTGGTCCCGCGCGAAGCCCACAAACTTGACGATATGGTTTGGCAAACCATGCGCTATTCTGATCGCACGCTTGAGGTAAACCCAAAAGTTCTGACCGGTGTCCGCCGTTTCTATGGCGACATCGAAGCCCAGATGACGGTTTTGTTCATGCAGCAAAACGCCAACGGTTATGCCCGCAAAGCCATGGCAAAGATGAAAACAATCGTTGCTGAGGCCCGCAAGGACGTCTTGCCGTTACTGCAATCAGACATCAAGCGCTTGGATGAAGAACTGGCTGGAATGACCCACTAACATCTTCGTCACAGATCCAAAGACGCATCAAAAAACCCGGGGCAATATAATTGCTCCGGGTTTGTTTTATCGGCCGCCATATTGGGCGAAGACCAACTGCCTAAAGTGCTAAGGCAGCGTCGATTTCGTCCTGGCTCATGGTTTTGGCCGATCCGTGAATGATCCCACTTGCCACATCCATAAACCGTTGCAGCGATCGGGTGACCATATTGGCCGTTTCGCGCAACTGATCTTCATTGCCCTCGGCAATGATGGAATCAAGCTGACTGTTGGCGTGCGCCACAATCGTATTGAGGTGATGGATGGTTTCTTCAAACGGCTTGCGAAAACGGGTTGGCACATGATCATAGGCCTCGATCGCCAATTCCCGATCGGAAAAGGCGCTTTCGCGGAAATGATCCTGATAACTTTTGGGTGCCCATTCCTTGCAGTCCTCGATCATGTCGGGCATGTCGGGGACCATCTCAAGCAGCATCACGATTTCGTTGAAGTGATTAAGATAATCGGTCGCCAAAAGCGTTGCGGAGGAAATGTTGGTTCCCTCAACCTTTTTCTGCCAAGCAGCAAAATCCGCTTCATCCGTCATATTCGTTTACGACCTTTAATCTCTCAAATTCCAAAGGTATTCGCCTGCGTTTGTCTATACTTAAGAATATCCGCACCCCTTTGGTAGAGGCAAAATGAATCAATTTTGCTCACCAAGGGCAGATTTATCGTTTTTCATGCGGAATGATCGCGCCTCATAGATAAATAACCCTACGGGTGTCAAGGCTTTCCAACGCCAGATATCGTAAATGTGAACGAACCATCACTTGGACAACCCCCGACGACCAATCTCCTGCGCACGGCCTCATTCGGGCGTTTTTTAGAATACCATAAAAAAGGCGCCCGGTTTCCCGGACGCCTTCCGATTTAAAAATCTATTTTGTGTGGGCCGCTTAGGCTGATGCCGCCATCAGCTCGCGCGCGTCATCGCGTTCCTGTTTGATCATTTCCGCGATCAAGAACGCCAATTCCAATGCCTGTCCGCCATTAAGGCGCGGATCACAGTGGGTGTGATAACGATCTGAAAGGGTATCTTCCGTAACTTCGCGTGCACCACCGATGCACTCTGTCACGTCCGTACCGGTCATTTCAAAATGAACGCCACCGGCATGGGTGCCCTCGGCTTTGTGAACGTCGAAGAACGATTTAACTTCCGACAGGATCGCATCGAACGGACGGGTTTTATACCCGTTGGTCGCCTTGATCGTGTTGCCATGCATCGGATCGCATGACCACACAACTTTGCGGCCTTCCTCTTTGACGCGCTTAACCAGGGCCGGCAAATGATCATTGACCTTATCAGCCCCCATACGTGCGATTAGGGTCAAACGACCTGCTTCGTTTTTCGGGTTCAGAATGTCGATCAAACGGATCAGATCATCCGGGTCCATGGTCGGGCCGCATTTCATGCCAATCGGGTTGTTTACCCCGCGCAAGAATTCAACATGCGCCTCATCGGCTTTACGGGTACGGTCCCCAATCCAAAGCATATGCGCCGAACAGTCATAGTAATCGCCTGTCAAGCTGTCCTGACGGGTCAATGCCTGCTCATAGCCCAGCAAAAGTGCCTCGTGCGACGTATAGAAATCGGTTTCGCGCATCTGCGGTGCGGTGTCCGCCGTAATGCCACACGCCTGCATGAACGCCACCGCTTCATCAATCTGGCTGGTCATTTTGCTATAACGTTCGCCCGCCGGGCTGCCATCAACAAAGGACAGGTTCCAACGGTGGATCTTGCTCAGATCGGCAAAGCCCCCCTGCGCAAAGGCGCGCAGCAGGTTCAGCGTCGATGCAGACTGGTTGTACGCACGGATTTGGCGCTGCGGGTCTGGAATACGTGCTTCTGACGTGAACTCGATACCGTTGATGTTGTCACCACGGTAGCTTGGCAGCTCAACGCCATTGATGGTTTCGGTATCTGCCGAACGCGGCTTGGCAAACTGACCAGCCATACGGCCAACCTTCACCACCGGGCACGCTGCGCCATAGGTCAACACAACCGCCATCTGCAACATCACCTTAAAGGTGTCGCGGATGTTGTTGGGATGAAATTCCTTAAAGCTTTCGGCGCAATCGCCCCCCTGAAGCAAGAAGGCCTTGCCTTCTGCAACTTCACCAAGCTTCTCTTTCAACGCGCGCGCTTCGCCAGCAAATACCAAAGGAGGATAGCTGCCGAGCTCTTGTTCTACGGCCTTGAGGGCCTCTGCATCTGGATATGTTGGCATCTGCTTTACAGGCAGGTTACGCCAGCTATCAATGCTCCAGCTCTTGCTCATTTGCTTCCTCTCAATCCGGCATGCTCATTGTCATGCCGCCATTATAACACATATCGCCTTCACGGGCAGCTTTCCGCCCTTACAACCCTATCATATACGCCTGTTATACAAGCCCGTCATACAACTGGGTCAAACTTGATACGGGTTTTGCAAACGCATTTCCACCCCTTCTAGGCCTAAGATCGATAAAAACCCGCAAATTTTTGCCAATCCCAGCAAATAACGCGCAAAATTCCACCCTGAATTACCGACTTTTCCGGATCATGGTACATGGTTGGCGCCGTCTGTGACGACGCACGGTCGCGAATCCATTCGCAAACCATTTCAACAGGCTACGCCAGATGCCCCCATCGTTAAAATCAACAATCGGGGTCGCCGGCAAAGGACACCGCGTCATCGGGAATGACCACACCTACCAGCTTGCGCTTGGTCCAGATATGCATCGCCCCTTGCAAATTAACCGGTGTATCGAATGAGCCACCCTTTACACTGACGGGCGCATCCCCGTTTAAATCCCCGTGGAAAAAGCGCGATCCGCACTCACCGCAAAAATAACACGGCATGGGCGCACCGCCCTCTGTCGGGCGCGCCCATATTTTTGGCTTTCCTTTCACGAGCTCAACATCGTGGGGCCTGACCAGAACCGATATCCCAAATGCCGATGCTGATTGCATCTGACATTCCCGACAATGGCACACATAGGTCTTGATCGGCGCACCGCGCAGGGCATAGCGAACGCCACCACATTGGCAGCCCCCTGTCAGGTTATCCGCCACATGTTTTTCATCACGGCCCATATCACCCCCCTGCCAAAACGTGTGATTTTTTAATCGCGATATCCAAGCACACATTCGGATGTCTTGCACATCCTTTGAATTGTGCGCACACTGCGCGCGCCATCACATTCGGAACGCCGATGTCCATTGAAACAATTGCAATTATTGCGCTTGCCTATTTTGTTGCTGCCTTTGTTAAGGGGGCGACGGGCTTGGGCTTTTCGACATCGGCATTGCCAATTCTGGCCCTTGGCCTTGGCTTAAAGGCCGCCATGCCGCTTGTGATTATTCCATCCCTTGTCAGCAATTCGATCATCATGGCGCAGGCGGGCCATTTTCGCGAAACCGTCAACCGGTTCTGGCCGATGTTCCTGATGACCATTCCCGGCCTGTTGATCGGTCTGGCCGTGCTTGAAATGGTTGATGGCTTGATGGCCGGGGCGGTTTTGGGGCTGGTCTTGATGAATTACGGGGTCTTCACGCTTTTGCGTCCGGGCCGCCCTATGTCGGACAAGGCCGCACGGATCATCGCGCCGATTTCAGGCTTTGCCACCGGCTTGGTCAATGGCATCACCGGGTCACAAGTCATGCCGGTCTTGCCATTTTTGCTGTCGGTCCGCCTTGATCCCAAACGCTTCATTCAGGCGATCAACATATCGTTTAGTTTATCAAGTATCGTGATGGCCTTTGGCCTCTCACGCTTGGGGCTAATGACCCTTGATTCCGTCTGGATTTCACTGGCCGGGTTAGTGCCCGTCTTTCTTGGCACCAAACTTGGCGGCATTGTCCGCGACCGCATGGACGCCCAGACCTTCCGCAAGGTTGTGCTGATCATGTTGATCCTGTTTGGCATTATCCTGATCGCCAAATACGCCACGTTCTAAGCACGCCCCCATCCCAGCAGCGCGACGCGTCACAAGTCAATCTCATCAAAAGCATCCGCCATCTGGCGGTATGGCGTGGAGTTTGCTATCAACACAACCATGAAAACCATCACCCGCCCCGCTTTTGCCGAAACCGAAGAAAAGAAATCGCGTTTTCTGGCCGAACTCGTTTTTCACGACGATCTGGCCAAGCGGATTGATGAATTGCGTGCCCTTCACCCCAAGGCCAACCATCACGTCAACGCCTATCGTTACCTCAATGACGAAGAACAACTGATTGAACATGGCAAGGATGACGGCGAACCATCGGGCACATCTGGCGTCCCGTGTCTTAAGGTTTTACAGGGCCGCGATCTGATTAATGTCGCGGTGATTGTGACCCGCTATTTCGGCGGCACAAAGCTTGGCACTGGCGGTCTTGTACGGGCCTATAGTGCTGCGGCGCATGCGGCATGTGATGCGGCCGAAATCATCGACTACATCCCGCAAGGCGAAGCCGACTTATTCGCTGGCTTTTCTGATGCGGGCCCTCTTGAACAAGCCTGCTCGCAAGACGGCATTACGGTGCTTGATCGGCAATTTGACAGTGCGGGTACGCATATCAAAATCGCGGGTCCTCGCGACATCCTTCATGACCTTGCCGAACGCTTTTCAAAGTCCGACACATAATCAAACTAAGCTTTGGCAGTGCGTGACGTGCTTTGACGGACCTGCAATTCAAATCCAAGATCAACTATTTTTTGATCAGGCATTTTACCGTCCAGCACGGACCGGATCATCTCTACCGTGTGCGTCCCGATCCCATAACGATCGGTTCGGATCGACGTTAAGGATGGATGGGCGGCGGCCATCATTTCCAGGTCGTTAAACCCGATGATCCCGATATCCTCGGGGATCGAAAGCCCTGCTTTCTGACAGCCAAACAGTGCCCCCAGTGCCATGTCATCATTGTTGCAAAAAACGGCATCCAAATCAGGACGACGTTTACGCAACTGCCCGATCAGCTCCGCCCCCAGTGAAACACTTGAAGATACAGTTGTCGTCATGATCAGGTCGGGATCATACCGCCCGCCCGATTGAACCGCCTCTTTAAACCCGGCAAGTCGGCGGTGTGACCTTGGGTCCATACGCGCCCCCAAGAACCCGATGCGCTTATAACCCTGCTGCACCAAATGACGACCGGCGGCCCTGCCGCCTTCGAAATGCGAAAAACCGACCATCATATCAATCGGATCATCGCCCATATCCATGATTTGGACCACCGGGCATTCGGCATTTTCCAAAAGATCACGGGTCACATCAGTCTGATCGGTACCGGCCACAATCATCGCCGACGGGCGTTGCCCCAAAAAGGCCCGCACCAGTCGTTCTTCTTCATCCGCGACATAGCGTGAATTACCCAATTGGATTTGAAACGCGCCTTGACCAAACCCGTCATAGATCGCGCGCAGACTTTCGGCGAACACGTTGTTGGTCAGGGATGGCACAATCACCCCAATAATATTGGACCGACGAGACGCCAGCGCACTGGCATGAGAATGGGGCACATAATTCAGTTTACGCACCGCATTATTGATCTTGCGGCGCAGGTGATCAGACACCTTGGCCGGATCGCGCAAAGCGCGTGAAACCGTGATGGTGCTGACACCAGCCTTATTGGCAACATCAGCAATAGTCGGCCGTCCGGCCCCTTTGCGTTTCCTCATACCCTTACGTTTATTACGTCTTTTGGCAATCGACAAGTCCCTTGTAAATAAGGCTGTTGACTCGATGTTAGCGCTAACATTATGTTAGCGCTAACATCGTCAATAACAGGGCAACTTCAAGCTTATAAAAGTCCTGAAAAGAACGACAGGGTGGAAATATCGGAATGAATCAACGGGCAAAATTTGTCGTTGTCATGGGGGTATCGGGATCGGGTAAAACCGAAATTGCCCGACGCTGTGCAGATGCGACCCAAAGCCACTGGCTGGACGCAGACGACCACCACCCAATTGAAAATGTCGAACAGATGCGAAGTGGTCGTCCCTTAAATGACGACATGCGCTGGCCGTGGCTTGCCGCTGTTGGGGATGCCGCACGAAACAAAGTGGCCCAGGTCGCCAATGGCGATACATCTGACCACACACCTCAGACGATCTTTATTGCCTGTTCTGCGCTTAAACGCAGATATCGCGATGCGTTGCGCCGGGATTTAGACCCGGTGACGTTTGTTTTTCTGGATGGCACACGTGATGTGATCTTGTCCCGACTGAACCGTCGGGTCGGGCATTTCATGCCATCCGGCTTGCTTGACAGTCAGCTTGCAGACCTTGAACCGCCGGGGCCGGACGAGAACTGCGTGACTGTTTCGATAGATGCCCCGATCGATACTGTTGTTTCCACGGCCATAAACAGCTTGCTGGCCCGTGAAACAAACAGTGCTTCCTTTGCTAATGAGAACACCACCGGAAAACCGGAATGTCAGGGAGAAGACATATGACCAAGACACTTAAATCGCTCTTAGGGGCTACCGTCATCGCCGGCCTGGTTGCCGCCGCACCGTTTGCAGCGACCGCCCAGGAATACAGCCTTAAATTCCAGTCAAGTGACGCATCTGGTGTGCCGAACTTTGCCCTGGAACAAGACTGGGCCGAAAAGGTCAAAACCATGACCAACGGCCGCGTCGAAATTGAAATGATGCCGGTCAACTCGATCGTTGAACACGCCGAAACCCAAGATGCCATCGCAGCAGGCATTCTCGACGGCCACATCACCGACACCAGCTACTTCACCGGTAAAGACGCGGCATTTGGCCTGATTGCCAACCCGGTTGGCGCATGGTCGGCCCCGTCCGAAATGCTGCGCTTCGTCGAATATGGCGGCGGCAAAGAACTGATGAACAGCTTGGTCGAACCTTATGGCCTGCACTTCATCGGTGCTGTCACCCCGGGCCTTGAAGCGTTTGTATCATCCGTTCCGCTTGATGGGGTTTCCGATCTTAAAGGCCTGAAAATGCGTGCCCCAGAAGGCATGGTTCAGCAGGTATTTGCCGCGGCGGGTGCATCACCTGTGAACATTCCGCAGTCGGAAGTTTTCACATCGCTTGATAAAAAAGTGATCGATGCGGCCGATGCGACCGTGTTTTCCACCAACCAGGCGATGGGCCTGCATGATGTGGCAAAACATCCGGTTTATCCAGGCTTCCACTCTATGCCGATGCTCGAAGTGTCGATTAACAAAACCAAATGGGATTCCATGCCCGACGACATCAAAGCCATCCTTGAAATGTCTGTCCGCGATCTGGCCTATGACATGGATGCGCGTCTGGCGATGAAAGACATGGAAGCCGTTGCCAAAGCCCGCGAAGAAGGTGGTGTTACCATCCATAACTGGTCGGCAGAAGAGCGTGCGAAATTCCGTAAAATCGCAACCAGCCAGTGGGAAACCGTGGCCGAACGTTCAGAAAATGCCCAGCGCGTTTACGACACGCTGGTCAAATATCTGACCGAACAGGGCATGATGTAAGCATCTGAATGCCAACCGGTTTACCGGTGTTTATCGGCGGTGCCGTGCCCTTTCGGCCCGCCGGTAACGACCTGAATACAATCCGGTCGCACCCGATATAAGAGACGATATCTGGTGATGAAAGCCCTCCCTCTGTTACCGGATTGTATTCACCAGATTGCTTAAAAACCGCGCGTTACACGTATGCCATGCTGTGCCAGATGTGTAACGAATACGCGCCTTAAGTGCAGATGCGTCCAACCGACCTGATGTGCCCTTTTGCCTCGCATTGTAAGGATGCTGACTATGGCGACCAGCCCGACAGACCCGACACACAAAGAAATCCCGCCCGCCGTTGATCCCGACATTCTTGTTGAGCAACCCGAAGAAGTCCCCGCTGTTGCTGGCCTTTTGGGCCGGGCGGTCGACAAGATCAGTTCGGTTTTTGCCCTTGGATTTTTGGTGGCGATGGCGGTGCTGATTTTTGAAATCGTCATGCGTCACGTGTTTAACAGCCCGACCCTTTGGGCCCATGAAACCACAACGTTTTTATCGGCTGTCGGGTTTGTGTTTGGCGGGCTTTATTGCGCATCGCGTAACCGGCATATCCGGGTTGTGATCATTTATGACATTGCCGGGCCCAAGCTGCGCCGAGCCCTTGATATCTGCATTTCGATTATCTGTGCGTTGGCATCAGGCTTTTTCACATGGGCCGCATGGTTGATGGTCAAACGCGCCGCGATCAAGCCGGATGGCAGCATCCATCTGGAAACGACGGGCAGCGCGTTTAATGCGCCATACCCCGGCATGCTTAAGATCTTTTTGATGGCGATTTTGATCGTGCTGACGGTTCAATTCATCGTTTTGACGATCAATTATGCACGTGGAAAACACGATAATGTGCAGACAAAATCAGGCGCATAGGATGCCGATGATCATGGCTGTGAAATCCCGTAAAATCACAATAAGTAATATTATATTATTTATGTCTTCTGATAGGTCGCTTTGCCCCGATCATGGGTCGGCAAAGTGCAACAGGATAAATCCCGATGTTTGAGTTGCAATCCATGGGCATCGAATATGGCACGCTGGCCATGTTCGTCATGCTGCTTGTTTTCCTGATGACCGGCATGCCGCTTGCGTTTGTCACGCTTTTGATCGCGCTTATTTTCACCTTGGGCTGGTTTGGCCCGATGGCCGTGCCGCTGATCACAAGCCGGGTCTATTCGTTTGTGTCGTCCTTTGTCTTTGTCTCGGTGCCGATGTTCGTGCTGATGGCGGCGATTTTGGACAGATCGGGCATTGCGCGCGACCTGTTTGATGCCATGCGCCTGTTTGGCGGGCGTCTTAAAGGTGGGGTTGCGGTTCAGACGATCTTTGTCGCGGTGATCCTGGCCGCCATGAGCGGCATCATCGGTGGCGAGATTGTCTTACTCGGCCTGATTGCCTTGCCGCAAATGTTGCGCCAGGGCTATGACAAGAACCTGGCCATCGGGGTGGTTTGTGCCGGTGGGTCGCTGGGCACCATGGTGCCGCCATCGATCGTTTTGATCATTTATGGCCTGACCGCGAACGTATCGATCGGTGATTTGTTCACATCGGCCTTTATTCCGGGCTTTATGCTGGCGGGCTTTTACGTCGCCTATGTTTTATTCCGATCCTATACCGGCAAAAACATTGCCCCGCCCCCGCAAACAGAAGCCATCCCAACGGCTGAGAAAATGCGCCTGCTTAAGGGGCTGTTCCTGCCGATTTTGGTGGTGCTGTGTGTGCTGGGGTCGATCTATGGCGGCATTGCATCCGTGACCGAGGCATCAGCTGTTGGGGTTGCTGGCGTGATCCTGTCGACCGTTTTGCGCGGCGAGTTTTCATTGCCAATGCTTAAAGCAGCCACCCTTCAGACCCTGTCGACCTGTGGCATGATTGTTTGGATCGGGATTGGCGCATCGGCGATTGTCGGGGTGTTCAACCTGATGGGTGGGATCAAGTTCGTGTCGGGCCTGATCACCGGCATTTCAGACGATCCAACCACCATCATCCTGTTCATGATGCTGATCCTGTTCGTGCTGGGCATGTTCCTTGATTGGGTGGGCATTGCGCTTTTGACCATGCCGATCTTTGTGCCGATTGTGAAACAGCTTGGCTTTGATCCGGTTTGGTTCGGGGTGCTGTTTGCCATGAATATGCAGGTCAGCTTCCTGTCCCCACCATTTGGACCAGCGGCCTTTTACCTTAAATCGGTGGCACCGCCCGACATATCCTTGGGCGATATTTTCAAGGCCCTGCTGCCATTCATCTGTTTGCAGATTTTGGCCGTGGCAATCCTGATCATCTTCCCGGGCATTACCGGGCGATAACAAAAAGAAGCCGGTACCAAATAAAATGGTACCGGCTTCTTTCGTTTTTAGCTTAACACACCCGGCAATTAGCCGTTGCGATAGAGATAGCTGTACGCATTGATTGCCGGTACACCACCAAGATGGGCGTAAAGGACTTTGGAGCCTTTCGGGAAATAGCCCTTTTTGACCAGATCAATCATGCCCTGCATCGATTTACCCTCGTAAACCGGATCGGTCATCATGCCTTCAAGGCGACCGCAAAGACGGATGGCCTCGTTGGTTTCATCAGATGGCACACCATAAGCCGGATAGGCGTAATCTTCGATCAGGGTAATGTCCTTGTCGGAAATGCCGCCTTCAAGTTCAACCAGATCAGCGGTTTTTTCAGCAATCGCCAAGACCTGCGCGCGGGTTTGTTCCGGGGTTGCAGAGGCATCGATGCCAATTACTTTGTCGGCACGGCCATCCGCGGCAAAGCCAACGGCCATCCCGGCATGGGTCGAACCGGTCACGGTGCAAACCACGACATAATCAAATTTAAAGCCAAGCTCCGCCTCTTGGGCGCGGACTTCCTCGGCAAAGCCAACAAAGCCAAGACCGCCATATTTATGGACAGACGCCCCCGCCGGAACCGGATAAGGCACCCCGCCTTTGGCTTTGACGTCTTTAAGGGCGGCTTCCCAGCTTTCGCGAATGCCGATGTCGAAACCTTCGTCAACCAGCTCAATCTCAGCACCCATCACACGGCTCATGAGGATATTCCCGACACGGTCATACACCGCATCGTTAAACGGCACCCAGCTTTCCTGAACCAAGCGGCATTTCATGCCGATTTTGGCCGCAATCGCCGCAACCTGACGGGTGTGGTTTGACTGCACGCCGCCAATGGTCACCAGCGTATCCGCGCCTGATTTGATCGCGTCAGGAATGATGTATTCCATTTTACGGACTTTGTTGCCGCCAAATGCCAGCCCGGAGTTACAGTCTTCGCGCTTGGCATAAAGTTCGACATCGCCGCCGAGATGCTCGGACAGGCGTGGCAGTTTTTCAATTGGGGTCGGACCGAAGGTCAGTTTGTATTTTTCAAATTTCTTAAGGTTCATTGCGCACTCCCTGAAAATGCATTGAAACTGCGATCAGGCTAGCGGAGGTGCGATGAAAGGTGCTCTCGAATTTCAACCAATACTTTGACCCGATCTCTTTCAATCTTCGATAGATGTACTTATTGTTTTGAAATTGGTCATTCAAGCGGAAGATTCATTCATGGCATCAGAACTTGATAAGATTGACTACAAGATTTTGCGCCTGTTGCAGCAAGATGGCCGCATGGGCAACGCGGAAATCGCCAAACGGGTCAATGTCAGTGCGGCCACCTGCCACCGCCGAACACAGCGCTTATTCGAAGATGGCTATGTCAAAAACGTGCGGGCACAAATCGCCCCGGAAAAGGTTGATCGCGGCGCGCTGGTGATGGTGGGCGTGGTGCTGGATCGGTCGACACGCGAAAGCTTTGCCGCGTTTGAGGATGCCTGCCGGGCATTGCCCTTTATCCTTGATTGCCATCTGGTGGCCGGGGATTTTGATTATTTCCTTAAAATCCGGGTCGGCGACATGGCCGACTTTAATCACCTGCACGGGGATCAACTGATCGCGCTTCCGGGGGTGCGGCAAACACGGACATTTTTCGTCATGAAGGAAGTGGTTGATAACGCACCGTTGGCGTTTTGAGACCGCAGCAGCGGAAAAATCGCCGATCCTTGCAAAGCCAACCTAGTTCGAAAAGGATTCTGCGCGGATGGTGATGCGTCGGTTTTGGGAGGCACCATCGCGGTCGAGCACGGTGATGTCGTAAAAGCCCGGACCATCTGGCATCCATGTGACGTTGCGTTTCCATGGGTCTGAGTCAATCGGCACACCATTGACGATCCATCTCAGCGGGCGCAGCCCGTTTCGGGCGCGCAGTGGCAATCCGCGTTGTTTCAAATCGCGCAGCAAAAACACCGCGTCATCGGCGGGGGACACGATATTCAAGCCATTGACGGCCAGTTTAATGTCGCCCGGCTTTTGCGACGAGAAGCTTTTTAAAAGGTCCGATGCCGGCTGTTTCCACGCGTCAAAGGCGACTTGTTGCTGGTTTGAGATGCGTTGGCGCGGGAGTTTTTCAAACACGGAAAACAGGATCGGGGCAGCGTTGCGAAGGCCCGTTTGATTAGGGACCGGTTGGCCAGATGCCTTGCCGACCCAAACGCCCACGGTGTAATCCCCGGCATAGCCAAACGCCCAGCCATCGCGGTAGCCATAAGAGGTGCCGGTTTTAAACGCGATGGGCATGCGGTGATCATCGACAGTCACCTGATAGCCCCGTGGACGCGGCGTTTTTTGCAAAATGCCGGTGATCCATGACTGAGTTTGGCGCGAGACCAATTCGGGGTGCGTTTGGCAGGATGGGGTTAGGTCTGCATTGGCGCTGGTATTCGTGCCAGTCTGATTGGCATCATCCCCCTGCCACAAATCGTCAGTTGCGGGATCGACGTTTTCGCGCAGATAGCGAAGCGCGCAGTTGCGGCGGTCCGATGCCAAGGCGCGGTAAATTCCCATCATATCATCAAGACGCACCCCAACGCCGCCCAGCGCAATGGCAAGGTTGGGGACTGCGGTATCTGAGGGCAAACGCAAATCAAGACCATTGCGGTGCATGGTTTGGCTAAACCGGATCGGGCCATAGCGTTCAAGCACCTTTACCGCCGGGATGTTGAGGCTATAGCGCAGGGCGTCGGCAACACTGATCTGGCCGTATTCCTGATGATCAAAATTGGACGGGGCATAGCCACTATTTATGATCGACCGATCCCAGATCATGGTTTGCGGATGGGTTTGCCGATCATCAAATGACAGGGCATAGATAAAGGGCTTTAAGGTCGATCCGGGCGATCTGACCGCGCGGGTCATATCGACAAAACCGTGGCTGACAACATCAAGATAATCGCGCGATCCCAAATGGGCGACAACATGGCGGGTCTTGTTTTCCACCACCATGATCGCGACCGACAATTCCGGCGATGCGGTACTGACGTTAAATTCAACAAGCTTTTGCAGGTCCGCCTGCAAGCGCGGATTGATCGTGGTTTTGATGCGGGTTTGATCGGGGTGCGATGCCACCAACTGTTCGCTAAGATGCGGGGCAAGCATTGGCATGGCGTATTGGAGGTGTGGCACAGGTTCGCCAAGGGCCTCGGAGTATTCGTGCACCGTGATCAGATCGTTTTGACGCAAACGATCAAGAACCTTGGCCCGTGCTGCGCGCGCGTGATCCGGAAAGCGATCCGGGCGCATTTGGCTGGGCGATTGCGGCAACACGGTCAGCAAGGCGGCCTCGGCAATTGTAAGATGGCCCGGTTCCTTGCCGAAATAAGCAAGACTGGCACTTCTGACACCTTCGAGCCGTCCGCCAAACGGGGCCAGTGTCACATACATATCCAAGATTTCGGATTTCGAAAAATGCCGTTCGAGCTGTATGGCGCGCAGGATTTCGATGCCCTTGGAGACCAGCGTTCTGTCACGCGGTTCGAGCAAACGGGCAACCTGCATGGTTAAGGTCGACCCACCCGATACAATATGCCCGGATGCGGCCCATTGCCCCAATGCGCGCAGAAGTGCCAACGGATCAACGCCAAAATGGCTTTCAAAGCGTTGATCTTCGTAGCCCATCAAAAAGCGCAGATATTTTGGATCGACCTCTGCCGCGTTTGTTTCAAGGCGCAACAAACCATCATTGGTGCCAAACACCCGCAAGGGCTGATCATTTTCGCCCTCCACCACGACCGAAAGATCCCCCAGCCGTGACAGGTTGGGTGGGACCGCCCAATCAAGCACAAACAGGCCCGCAACGGCGAGCGCACAAACACCCGCCGTTCCAAAGACCCATTTTTTTACCCGACCGGGCATGCGTTACCCCCTGCGTTGCAGGCTGTTTGCCAAGTTACTTACCAGATGCACTTGCCGAGGTGACCACAAGGCTGGACGTGGCCCCACGTGCGAAGAATTCCGGTTTATACATATCTTCGATATAGGGGGCTGGCAGTTCATAGGTGCCCGGTGTGACCGCACGCACCACGTAAGACAACCGGAATGTCGGGTCTTCGTAGGCGCCATACCCGCCTTCGCCAAGGTTGATCGCGGCAACAAAGCGATCATCGCGTTCGGCACGGAATTGGGTCCGCGTCAGGTCATTGGGGCCGAGTTTGAGTTTTTCATCTAGCTCGGCAAAGTGTGCGTTGCTTTCAATTTCAAACCCGGCGGGCAGCAAATCAACAACCAAAGCCCGGTGGGACAATTCGGTTTTGCTTTTGCCGGTCAGAACAACAATCAACCGATCCCCGGTTTGGACGTTGTCCAAGGTTACGCGATTGCCGTTCAGATCATAATAGGTACGGTCAATCGTCAGACCATTTGCCACCGCCTTAAGCGGTTCTGCCGGAATACCGGTACTTGCCCATTTGGCAAAGAGCGGGCCATCGCCAACGTTTTTGATGCTGTATCCATCACGCACAAGATCAGGTGTCAGCACCATGTGGTAGCTGTGGGCCGGTTGCATATCCTGCCCGTTCAGATTTACCGAGATCGACTGGTCATCGCCGCCTTTGACATCGGCGGTGATTTCAGTCGCGGCCTGAACCAGCCATGCCTTTTCCTGCGTGCTGGTATAGCGGGCCTGTTCGGATTGCTCGGTCACCGTGGTCATCAAGGAAAGACGATCCTGTTCGCTGGCAAAGATGCCTTTGGGCAGGGTCAGAATTGCCGACAGATCACGCAATGCGGTACCGTAACTATGATAATGGCGACGGTCGGTGCCAAGGTCCTTGGTCAGGTCGGCCATCGTAAGTGTCGGCGCGTCCGCACCGTGGGTCAGCAAGGCGGCACTGACCTGTGCCCGGGCCAAAGACCCGATGTCATCGCCCAGCAGGCGATTGGCTTCGTATTTCAGGTTCGACAGCGAATAACGATCATTGCGTGCCAAAACCAGCAACATGTAAGCGCGGGATTCGGGCGCGTAACGTTCTTGGCGGACGATGTTCTGCATCCAATCAAGGGATGCGTTAAACCGTGCGTCAATCACCGTGTAATCATGGGCACGTGCCGAAGTCAGGAAGTCCATGGCATAGGCGGTCAGCCACGGTTCCGCGTCGCTATCGCGGTCCCACATGCCAAAGCTGCCATCGTTGCGTTGCTTGGCCAGCAAGCGGGCGATGCCGTTATTGACTTTGTCATCAAGGCTGGCTTCTTCGAATTCCACGTCCTGCCAACGTGATTTGGCATCAGCAAAGGACAGCATCGGGAAGACCCGGCTGGTGGTTTGTTCAAGGCAGCCATACGGATAGCGATCCAGTGCCGCGATCAAGGTCGCAACATTGATTTCAGGCAGCGATGACAGGGTCAGGTTCATCTTGGCCGTTTCTGGCAAGAAGACGCCAAGATCAGCAGATGTGACATCAAGTGTGTCACCACTGATCAATTCGGTTTGACCGGGATGGGTTTCCCACGGCTGGGCCGGGCGTACTTGCATATCCCATTGGCGCTGTTGCGCGTAGCCATCCGGCCCGGTGATATCAAGGGTCAGTTTACCAGTGCCCACCTTTTGGGCCGTTAGGTTAAACCGTGTTTCGATCTGATCGCCTTGGCCGAGCGTGCCGGTCCAGACCGGCTGTGCGACGGTGAATTCATCACTGACCGAAAGCGACGCGCGGTAATCCCCCGCCGGGCCGCTTAGATTGCGCAGGCGAATGGGAATATCGGCCACATCGCCGGGTGCCAAGAAGCGGGTCGGCAGCAATTCAGCAACGACCGGGGAACGCACAAGCATATTGTCCGCCCCGCCACCCGTGGCAGATTTGCTATAGGCGACCGCAAAGAAGCGCAGTTTGCCGTTAAAATCAGGCAGATCGAAAGTGACAACGGCCTTGCCATTTTTATCGACATCAACGGTATCGCTGGCAAGGGCGACGGATTTAAACACCCGTGCGCTCAGTGATCCTTTGTTGCCCAGTTCGGCTTCATCACCACCAGAACGCAGGGTTCCGGCGTCGCCCTTTTGCGGGGCGATCAGATGGCCATAGAGATCATGATAGGCAAGTTGAAGCTGTTGCTGCGCTAAAAGATCAAGGTCAGGACGCGGCGCCTTATAGCCGGTCAGGCGCAAGATGCCCTCGTCAACGGCAAAGACATTCAGGCGAATGTCTTCGTTGCCGACCGCCTCGCCCGTCAGGGTGACCGGAACGCTTATTTTGCTGGAAGGCAGGGCTTCTTTTGGCAGATCAAAGTCAACTTTGATCTGATGGCTGTTTTTATCGAACGAGACCCATTTCGCCCCGACGGCACGGAACGAACCATGTTGATCCTTATCCAGCCCCGGACGATATGCGGTTGCCAGAACATAGGCACCACTGCCCCATTCTTCCTTTACCGGGATGCTAAAGGCGGTGCCATCGCCCGACAGATCGAACTCTTTGCGCCAAAGAATGTTTTTGTGCGCAATGGTGACTTGAAGGCGGCCTTCAAACGGGGCCTGAACAAATCCTTCGATGTCATCGCCCGGTTTGACGTCATCAGCCTTAACACTCAGGCCCAGCTTATCTGGGCGATCTGGTGATTGGCCATTCGACCACCAGCCAACGTGGAAGGTGCTATCGGCGGCACTGCCGGTTTGCGGATCACGGACGACCGCACGGTAATAGCCCCATTGGTCAAAGCCACGTTCAAAGGTCACTGTGCCGTCGGCACCGGTTTGAACAGATTGATGGGCGACGGGGATGTCATATTTGTCGTAACTGGCTTCCCAGCGGCCGTCTTGATAGAACCAGTTGTAATCGCGGTCTTCGCGGATCCATTCGACCTGCAAGGGATGATCGACCAGCGGATCGCCATTGGCATCAACCACCAACGCATCAAATTTGGCCGCCTGCCCATATGAAAGGGTTTCGCCATCAAACTGCGCACGGATGCCAACAAAACTGTCGCTGCTGCGCAGTGGCAGGGTGGCGGTGGTGCGGCTTGGGCGGCCATCAATATCGGCGACTTCGATATTGAGCCGCACCGAAAGCGGCGATGACACATCAATTTCGTCAAAGGCCGGGACTTTTAGAACCGCAGCCCCGTTGGTATCGCTTTTGACCGCGTCAAACGGCTGGCGGATTTTGGCGGTGTCGTCCTGAAGACCGAAATAGTAATTTTCGTGATCCTCAAACGGTTTGTGATCCACCGTTAAGAACGCATCCCCACTGGCCATCAGGCCAGATCCGGGTGCGCCAAACAGATAATCGGTTTGAACGTCAACCGGCATCGCCGCGCCAAACGCCATATAAGGGGCGGTCAGATGGGCGGTGACTTCGAGGCGTTCGGGCACGAATTCTTCGACCTGGACTTCAAGTTCGCCGATGGGGGGTGCCTTGGGATCGCTATAGGCGGCAATGCGCCATTTGCCGGTTGCCGCCGCCGACGACACCGGAATATCCACACGCCCCCCGCCAAGATTGTCGGGGGTATCGACAGTTTTAAAGGCTTCCTTGCCGTCGGGTTGATACATCACGATGGTGACGGGCAAAATGGTGCTGACCACGGCCTTATCATTGCGGAGCAAATAGCCCAGTTTGACACTTTCGCCCGGACGATAAATGCCGCGTTCCGAATACAAATATGTTTGCAGCGGCTTGGGCGCAGGTTTGCCCGCAACACCATGATCCGACAGTTCAAGTGGCGGCTGGGTCAGGGAGATAAACGAAAAATCGCCGTCCTCGGTTTCGGCGGTCAGGTAAACAGCCTGCTTGCCGCCTTTGCCATTCAGCAACGCGCCGGAAAAATCCGCCCAGCCGTCAGAACGGCTTGTGGCTTCGCCCAGGATTTCATTGTTGCGCGCGACCAGCTTTACCGTGACATCGTCCACCGGCTTGGCCGATTTAAGGGACCGGACCTGCACGGACAGGCCGTTTTCCCCGCCATAGGCCGAAAGGCCAAGATCGGTAACCACCATCCATTGGGTGGGTTGGTTGTTCCAGGTATCTTCGTCATCCGGGTCGCTTGCCACCAAAACATACAGCCCCGGCTTAAACGCCGAAACCATGTCACGCAGCGGAATTTGGGTGACGACTTCTTTGTCCTGCTGATTGCGGATATCAAGCGAACCCGACCAAACTTCGGCGCCAATGCTTTCGTCGATCTGGCGCATGTCCCAGTTATCAAGTTCGCGCACCAAAAGACCGCGGGTCACGGTGGCGACGATATTGCGTTCGACAATGCGATAGAATTTCAGATCCACCCGATCCTGATTGACCGTGGTGATTGGCAAAACCGGCATGTCGCTTTTTGGCAGGATATAGCTTTTTGTGCCCAGCGTGATTTCGGCTTTGCGTGCGCCCATTTTGACCGTTTCTTCGATGTCACGGCCCAGTTCAAACCCGTAATCGCCCTTAAGCCCCTTGCGCAGGGTAACGATGGTGGTTTGCGAATGCGGCAGGCCAAGAACGCACAGTTTTCCGTCATTCACATTGACCGAATAATCACGTTTCGGGCTGACATCGACATAGGATCGAAGATCAAGGTCCTGATCGGCGCGAATGGGGTGATCCAGCTCAAAACAAACTTCGGTCAGGGCATTTTCATCGGTGATGGTGACGTCTTGAAGGAACATATCCCCGGTCAGGAACGTGCGAAGCGATGCGATGCGTGCCTGATAGCGGGCGGAAATGCAGTCATGGGTTTTCGGATCAAGCGCACTTGGATCATTCCCAATGCCCGGTGCGCAGGCATCATTTAAGCCGCGCAGCCAGTCGCGCTGATCGCTTTTGATCTGTGCTTGTTGGGTCGAAAACTCGGTCGCGGCGCCGTAGACCTTGGCCATTTCAAGATCAAGCTTGGCGATGTCAGCATTTTGACAGATGGCGTTTTCAATCGGGCGCGAAGCATTGGCACAATCAAAACTTGCGGCATATGTCACCGGCTCTTGCGCCAAGGCGGGGAGTGTAACCAATACCATCAACAGGCCAAGCAGCCATTTCGCGCAACGCATCGCAACCTCTGTCATTTTTTTGATTTGCGGGGAATATGATCCCTAAACCACCGCACAATAACGGCATTTAAAAGGTAAGTCGCGCCCAAAGGTGCAAATAAAAACGGGCGGCCCCACACGGAACCGCCCGATGATTACTTGCGAAATATCGAATTTTCGCCGGTCTTAACTTTCGACCGGGAACCGCATGGTGACGAATTCCTCAGCCGCCGATGGATGCACGGCAACGGTCTGGTCAAACTGGGCTTTGGTCGCGCCCATACGGACCGCGATGCCGATACCCTGAATGATTTCTGCGGCATCCGGGCCAACCATGTGTGCGCCAAGCACGACATCGGTGGTTTTATCGACAATCAGCTTCATCAGCGTTTTTTCATCGCGCCCCGAAAGGGTGTGGCGCATTGGCTTAAACGTGGATTTGTAAATCAGCACGTCGCCGCCCTTGGCGCGCGCTTCTTCTTCGGACAGGCCGACAGTGCCGACAGGTGGTTGGCTAAACACCGCAGTCGGGATGGCTTCATAGCCCATCGACCATGGCTTACCGCCAAAGACGGTATCGGCAAAGGCCATGCCTTCTTTGATCGCGACCGGGGTCAGTTGGATATGATCGCGGACATCGCCAACGGCATAAATGTTGGGCACGCTGGTTTGCAGCCCTTGATTGGTGATGATCGCACTGTTGTCTTTAAGCTCGACACCGACTTGTTCAAGCCCCATGCCATGGGTTTTGGGCTGCCGGCCGGTGGCGAACATGATGGCATCAACGGTTTGATGTCCGCCCCCGGTTAATGTCAGAGACAGCGATCCGTCATCGTTCTTTTCAATCGCGGTGACGTTGCTGTGCAGTTTAAGGTCGATGCCCTTTTTAACGATTTCCTCGGCCAGATGGTCGCGGACATCGTGATCAAACCCGCGCAGGATTTGATCACCACGGTAATATTGCGTGACCTTTGAGCCAAGCCCGGCAAAGATGCCGGCAAATTCCACCGCGATATAGCCGCCGCCGACCACCGCAATGCGTTCTGGCAGGTCTTCAAGGTGGAAGGCCTCATTTGACGAAATCGCGTGTTCGATGCCCGGAATATCAGGCAACGTTGGCGTGCCCCCCACCGCAATCAGGATGCGGTCGGCGGTGACTTCTTTGTCACCGACTTTGATGGTGTGGGCGTCTTTGAGGACCGCACGGCTTTCGAACAGTTCGATGTTCGATCCGGCCAGAAGCTTTTTATAAATGCCATTCAGACGGTCAATTTCCTTGTCCTTATTGGCAATCAATGTCTTCCAGCTAAAGCTGGCCTCGCCCGGCAGGGTCCAGCCATAGGACGCGGCATCTTCGAAATCCTCGGCAAAATGTGCGCCGTAGACCAGCAGCTTTTTGGGGACACACCCGCGAATGACGCAGGTGCCGCCAACGCGGCTTTCCTCGGCGATGGCGACCTTGGCCCCATAGCCAGACGCCACACGTGCCGCGCGCACACCGCCCGATCCGGCACCAATAACAAACAAGTCAAAATCATAGTCCGACATGCGGAAATCCTTATTTTCGATCTATTCGTGACATGGCGCCAAATGTAGGCAGATAATCCCAAGAGTCGAGGGATAATCAGGGATTGTTGCCGTAAAATTCCCGTGACCACGGGCCATAAGTCCGGCAATCCCCGCAAAATCAAAACATGTGACCAAACGCGACTTCAAAATCATGCCAACCAACCATGGCATTTCAAAAGTTTTTTGCTATATCTTATGCAGACGCAATGGGGATTGCCGAAACGATACAGGATTACCTTTATGAGTGATCATATGCACGCTCACGATGCGTCTTTTGATAACAGCCCAAGCTTTGTGGATGAGCGTGGCGGGAATACCGCCCTTGTCTGCTATGGCTTGATGATTGCAACGTTATTCACAGCGTTTGCGACCGGGTTGATTGCCCTGATTGTGGCTTATATCGCCCGCGAAGATGACAATCACTGGACCAACAGCCATTACACATTCCTGATCAGAACGTTTTGGATCAGCATCCTTTACACGATCATTGTCGGGTTCTTTAGCTTTGTCATCGGCTGGATCCCCCTTATCGGCTGGGCAGTTGTGAGCCTGATGGTCCTATTTACCACCGCATGGTTTGTTGGCCGCAACGTCATTGGACTTTTGCGCGCCCTTGCGGGACGCCCGATTGATAATCCGCGCAGCTGGTTGTTTGGCTAAGCCCAACACGGGTTCAGAATTACCGTTTTGACGCAATAAACGGGTGCAATCGGCTTTGTCTGATTGCACCCGACTCCTTGGACCGTTAAAGTCCCCGATCAGGGAAAACATAACGACACGGACAGGGGTAGCACCGCCATGACATTGGCGCCGCAGGCACCAGATGCAAAAATGCGCTGGGAAGATCTTCTTTCATCGCATCGGCTGGAATTTAAAGATGGCAAAATCCGCACCCCGGATGGCGCGCCCTTTCCCACACCCGATGGCCGCAGCCCGTTTCAGATCGATGTCGATCGCATCATTTTTTCATCCTCGTTCCGGCGGTTGCAAAATAAAACGCAGGTCCATCCGTTATCGGAAAATGACCATGTCCATACCCGCCTGACCCACACGATCGAAGTTGGGTCGGTTGGACAGTCGCTTGGTCTTATGGCGGGGGCGCATATCGTCAAACACCTGCCCAAAGACAGCGACACCACGGTCGCCGATATCGGCTATATGGTGCAAGCCGCGTGCCTGGCACACGATATTGGCAACCCACCCTTCGGGCATTCCGGCGAAGATGCGATCAATGAATGGTTCACCACATCGCGCCTTGCCAAGGATGAACTGACATCGCGTCTTTCGGGGCCGGAACTTGAAGACCTGCGCCATTTCGAAGGCAATGCGCAGGGCCTTCGGATTATCAGCCAGCTTGAAATGAAGCGGTTTGACGGTGGGTTGAACCTGACCTATGGCACGCTTGGCAGTTTCATCAAATATCCGCGCAGCACGTCCGTCCCCGATAGCCGTCGGCGCGAATATACCGGGCTTAAAAAGCCGGGCTATTACCAATCTGAACGTGACATCGCCTTTGCAATTGCCAAGGTGTGCGGTCTTAGCCCGCTTGACGGGTTTGATGGGGCGTGGCGGCGCCATCCGCTGGTGTATCTGGTCGAGGCGGCCGATGACATTTGCTATTCCGTGGTTGATTTGGAAGATGGCTGGGAATTGGGCTGTGTGACATTTGACGAGGTTGAACGCGCCTTGGCCCCGATTGCCCGCCACCCGGATAAATATGATGGCGATGCAGATCAGCGCTGGAACGATTTGCGCGCGGAAGCTTGGTATGCGGAAAAATCAGAAGATGACCGGATCGGGTTCTTGCGCGGTAAAGCCATTGGCAATCTGGTTAAGGCCGCGGTGGATGCGTTTATCGCCAATGAAGATGCGCTTTTGACCGGCACGCTCGAAGGCGACTTGCTGGCCAATACCCCGCTTGGCGCCGATGCCAAGGCCTGCAAGAAACTTGCGGTCGAGAAAATCTATAACGCGCCGCATGTCCTGCCGATTGAGATGGCCGGGTTTGAGGTGATTAATGGCCTGCTCAATAGCTTTGTCCGCGCGGCGATTGATATTGACGAACATATCAACCACGGCAAGCGCCTGCCGCCGCAGGCGGATCGAATTGATAAGCTGCTATCGGGCAAGATTTCAGATGCGCCGAACCTTTATAGCCGCCTGATGCGGGTGATGGATTACATTTCCGGCATGACGGATCGCTATGCGGTCACGCTGTTTCGGAAGCTTCAGGGCATTACAATATAAACGCAAAAAACCCGGCCACATCAGGCCGGGTTTTTTATTGGATATATTCCACTATCAAATGATGTAGTGAATGCCGCATTCGGTTTTGTCCTGCCCGGCCCAACGTCCGGCGCGGACATCGGTTGTGCCCGGATCGACCCGATCGGTACAGGGCATGCAGCCAATGGACAGGAACCCATCAGCCTGAAGCGGATGGCGTGGCAAGGCGCGATGTTCGAAAATATCGTCGATATCTTCGCGTTTGTAGCCCGCCAGCGGATTGATCTTGATCCGCGTGCCTGCCTGCTCGATGGCGGACAACACGTCCCGTTCGCCGCCATGGAAACGCTTACGCCCGGTCAACCATGCGTCATAGCCTTCTAGTGCGCGTTGAAGCGGTTCAACCTTGCGCAAATAGCAGCATTTCGCGACGTCAGAAGCAAACAACATCCCGTCGGGATCGTCGGCTTTAAGCTTTTGCTCGTCCGGGCGCATGATGCGGATGTTGGTCAGGCCAAGCTGATCGACCAATTGTTCGCGGTATGTGTGGGTTTCGCCAAACAATTTGCGGGTATCAAGAAAAATGATCGGCAGATTGGCGTCCACCTCCGCCACCAAGGCCAGCAAGGCGGCTGCCTCTGTACCAAAGGATGAGGTCATGGTGATCTTGCCGTTGAATTCTTCGTGCACCATCGGTTCGATCAGCGACACACCCTGAAGATGGCCGTATTTATCCAGCAACCGGGCGGTGCGGTCCGCGGCCTCGTCAACTGACATGGAGCCGCCGGTGACGATGTCTTCTTCGCGCATGATACTCATGGCAGCCACCCCCGTTGATCGATGTATTCATCGGTTTTGCGCAACAAGGTTGGCATATCGGCCCCGTCGGCCTTCCATTTTTCGCGCTGATGGGACAACTCGCGCAGGCGCTGATCCCAGCCGGGGACCAACCATTTTTCAATCGCACGCCGAATACGTCCGGCAAGCCGCGGGCTATGCCCGTTGGTTGAAACCGTGATCATAAGATCACCGCGTTGCACCCGTGCGGGAGAGAAAAAGTCGCAATATTCTTTGACGTCTTCGACATTGGCAATCGTGCCAACCGCCTTGGCCATGGCGGCCAGTTCGGCGGCCTTGTCATGTTCAATCCCGACGATAAACAGGATGGAGGCCGCGTTGATGTCGGTTGAATTTGGCAAATACGGTTTCAGCCGATCCCCGGCCTGTTGGGCCAGTTCGGGTATTGGGTTATCTGAATAGACAGTGACGTAGCGCGCCCCATCACCGTCAAGCTGGTGCAACCGGTTCAGCGTGGGCTGATCGTTGCCGACCAAAGCGACCGAAAGCCGCGACAGGTCCAGATTGATGGGAAACATCGTCGATCCTCAATATGGTTTTCTACTTGTTGTCCATAACAATGAGTGTGGTAGCGCATAAATTCAATACATTTTTTATGTGTTTTATAATTATACAACATTTTTTTAAGTGTTTAATTTACGCAAACAGAACTGATTTATTGGTGATCTAGAAGCGATAAAATAATCGTATCGCTGTGCATGCATTTTGCGGCAATTCGCCCTATATTGGGCGAAATCGCGTCTTGCGCCCCAAGGACCACGCGCTAAAGACGGGTTAAACACGGGCTAAAGACATGCGCAGCAGACCACCCGATTGCGCCACCGACATAACTTGACGAGAGAACCATCCATGCAAAGCGGTACGTCCACCCCCCTGTCAGATACGGCGGCGCAAATCCCCGGCATGCCCAGTGTTGCGCATAAGAATGTCGCGATCTGGCTGTTTTGCTGTGCGGCGATGGTGTTTATCATGGTGGTGATTGGTGGCCTGACACGGCTGACCGAGTCGGGTCTTTCGATTGTTGATTGGCGCCCCTTTACCGGGATTATCCCGCCTTTGACCGATGCGGATTGGGCCACCCTTTATGCCAAATACAGCCAGTATCCAGAGTTCCAAAAAGTGAATGCCTGGATGTCGGTTGATGATTTTAAAAACATCTTCTGGCTGGAATTTATTCACAGGCTTTGGGGCCGGTTAATCGGCGTCGCCTTTTTCATTCCGTTTGTGTGGTTTCTGGCCAAAAAATCGATTGATGGCGCGACCAAATGGAAATTGTGGGGATTGTTCATCCTTGGCGGTTTGCAGGGGTTGATGGGCTGGTACATGGTGATGAGCGGTCTGGTCGACCGCCCCGATGTCAGCCAATACCGCCTGACGGCGCATTTTGGCTTGGCACTGGTGATTTTCATTGCCCTGTTGTGGGTTGGATTTAACCAATATGCCCCGCGCAGTACCAAAACCAACGGATCAAAACGCGCAATGCAATTGCTATGTCTGATCGTATTTACCGCCCTTTCGGGTGGCTTTGTTGCCGGCCTTGACGCCGGGTATGCCTTTAACACCTTCCCGCTGATGGATGGGCAACTGATCCCCGATGGGCTTTATGTCTTTGACCCAACATGGCTGGCGCCGTTTGAAGATCACATGACCGTGCAGTGGGATCATCGCTGGCTTGCAAAGCTGACCTTTGTCTTGGTGCTGGTGTTCTGGTGGCGGGCCGGAAAATGGGACCTGTCGCCCGATCAGCGCTTTGCAACGCATCTGGTGTTGGCGGCGGCCTGCCTTCAAGTCGCCCTTGGCATTTCAACCTTATTGTCGGTGATCTGGTTGCCGCTTGGGGTGGCCCATCAAGCCGGTGCGGTGCTTCTGGTCGGCATGACAACCTATGCGGCGTATAAGCTTCGCCACGTTTCATGATGCTTTGAATATTCACACCGCAACAAAAAAGGGCAGCGTATAGCTGCCCTTTTTTAATGAATGATGACCTTGCAGGGTCAGGCATCTTCGCGATGCAGCGCCTTTTTGATCCGGCGCATCGATATCCAGATTGCCGCCAGCACCACCGGCACGGCGATCCCGGTTGCCATCCGATCATGGATCGGCAGGCCAGCGTCCTTTAGGGCCTTGAACAAATATCCCAAAAGCCCGACCGCGTAATAGGTGATCGCGGCCACAGACAAGCCTTCGACAGTTTGTTGCAAGCGCAGTTGCAATTTCACCCGGCGGTCCATGCTGGCCAGAAGGTCGCGGTTTTGCGCCTCTAGCAAAATATCAACGCGCGTACGCAGCAGGTTGTTGGCGCGCGCCACGCGTTTTGACAAAACTTCTAATCGATCACCGATATTTTGACAGGTGCGCATGGCCGGGGCCAATCGACGTTCCATAAATTCGGTGATGGTTTGCAGGCCCTCGACCCGTTCTTCGCGAAGTTCAATCAGGCGGGCCTGCACAATCCGGTAATAGGCGCGTGCGGCACTGAACCGATAATTCAGCGATGCGGCCATTTCTTCGGTTTGGGCGGCAAGGTCGGTCAGTTTGGACAGGGTTTCTTCGTCGTTATTTTGGGTTTTGCTGGCCATTTCGGCGGTAATTTCCGACAGGCGCGTGTCAATTTCAGATACCTTGGGCGTTGCGTCATGGGCCAGCGGAAAGGCCAAAAGCGCCATCATGCGATAAACTTCAATTTCTTTAAGCCGCTGCACCAGTCGCCCGGTTTGTAGTTGTTCCATCCCCTGATCACGGATCAGGATACGGCCAAAGCCATCGCCATGCAGGCGAAAGTCGGTCCAGACTTTGGCGGTTCCGCCCAAAACACGGCTGCCGGTCAGGCCGTTATGATCAAACAGGCGCGAAATTTCTTCTTCGTTGCGTCCGGTTTTTTCGACCGCAATGTGCAAACCGACAATTAACTGCCCCGGCGTTTCAGACAGCCAGTCTTGCGGGATCAAATTAATCACCGGGTCTTTGAACGGGTCATCAAATTCCGCGGATCGTTTGAAAACATAGACGGTAAATTCCGCGTGGCGTTCCCAAATAACGGTGAACCCGTCACAGGTGGCTTCGTAATATTTTTGGTCTGAAGCCGGGGGTGTCAGGCTGTAGCGGTGACAAAAAGACAGAAAGTGATCGCGCACGTCCTGATCCAAGTCTTCGCCCGCGTGAAAGGCAATGCAGGAGCACCGCGCCGGGCTTGAAACCCCGCCAAATGGGCGGGCGTGAATTTCATTATGCAGTGCGACGCGCTGGGGATGTTCAACAAACATTGCCACGGGCTTTCATAATTGGCCATTGCGGTCTATATAAACCATTCGGGCCTTGAGGATATCCTCCGCCCGAACAAACATATGTGCAGAAGAACGTCGAAGGCATCAGAAACCTAAATTGACTAAGAAAAACACCTTTAGTGCTTAACTCAAAACCACAAAGTAATTACCAAAACTTACTTAGTCTTGCCTGCTAGCAGGCAACGCCAATAAGGATTTTGGTATTATCCTCATTGCGACCATCCAACTCTGGAAGCCTCTTGAGTGGTTGGGTGCATCCTCGGGGTTTTATGTACTCAACTGCGATATCTTCGGCGACTTCTAGGTCCATGGGCTGACCGTCTTCTCGCTCAATCACAATTAAATAAGGCTGGCTAAACAAAACGATATACGTATCCAATACATACGTAATTCCGTCTCTGCTGATATCAGCATGGTTCTCTTCAACCAAAACGACTTTCCCTGCGTGGGCGGTAGTTGAGATAAAAAGCCCCATAAAAAATATAAACTTAATAACATTGTTCATGGTTTGACTTTCCTGAAATTTTTTCTAGTCGGATGATCGATGTCGTCGAACAGAACAGTTTTATTTGGCGCTCATCCCTTCGCCTACAGAACCACATAAATTTCATTTATCGGATAACGCACTGGGGAGCATGACAAACACTTCCAAGGGCTTTCATAATTGGCCATTGCGGTCTATATAAAACACTCGGATGACGGTTTTGGAACGTGTTTCAAACCGTAACCCGACATACCCTGTATAGACGAAAGTCAAAGGTGGCAGAAACCCCAGAATGCATAAGGGTAAATACTGTCACAGATGCTTTTATAATATGGGGAAAATCATTTGCCCGGCCAACGTATCGACGGCCCCAAGGAGGTTTCATGACCGATCTTCGCACCACCGACAATCTGTTTTTCGCCAATGGTGATCTTGATCGCGAACGGCTTGAAAATCAGGTCAATGACGCGCTTGGCGCTGCAGAAGACGGGGAACTGTTTTTGGAATACCGCCAGTCGGAAAGCCTGGTTTGGGACGACGGGCGTCTGCGCAGTGCCAATTTTGATACCGCACAGGGATTTGGCCTGCGTGCGGTTGCCGACGAAGCCACCGCATTTTCCCATTCAAACGAACTGTCCAACGATGCAGTCGCGCGTGCGGCCGAAACCGTTAAAGCGGTTGGACAAGGGCGGTCTGGCAAGGTCGATCTTGGATCGATTGGCACCAACATTTCGCTTTATTCCGATGTGAACCCGCTGGGCGAAACCACGTTTGAAGCCAAAGTTGATCTTTTGGCGCAAATTGATGCCTATGCCCGGTCGCGTGATCCCCGCGTTTCGCAGGTTTCCGCATCAATTTCCGGTAACTGGCAGGCGGTGCAAATCTGGCGTTCGGGTGGGCAGCGCATTGGCGACATTCGCCCGTTGGTTCGGTTTAATGTTTCGGTCGTTGTCAAACAGGGCGACCGCATGGAAACCGGATCGCACGGCGAAGGCGGGCGAATTGGCTATGACGGGTTCTTTGATGAAAAAACCTGGAAATCAGCCGTCGACGAAGCATTGCGCCAAGCGGTTGTGAACCTTGATTCCGTTGCGGCACCGGCCGGTGAAATGACCGTGGTGCTTGGCCCGGGCTGGCCAGGTATTTTGCTGCACGAAGCGATTGGTCACGGGCTTGAAGGTGACTTTAACCGTAAGGGCACATCGGCCTTTGCCGGGCTTTTGGGCCAGCGCATTGCATCGCCGGGTGTCACGGTTGTTGATGACGGGACGATCCATGATCGCCGTGGGTCGCTTTCGATTGATGACGAAGGCACCCCGACCCAGCAAACGGTTTTGATTGAGGATGGTATCCTTAAGGGCTTTATGCAGGACCGATTGAACGCGCGTTTAACCGGGGTGAAATCCACCGGTAATGGCCGCCGCCAATCTTATGCCCATGCCCCGATGCCGCGCATGACCAACACCTATATGCATGGCGGGGATAAAGACCCGGCAGAAATTCTGGCTTCGGTTAAGAACGGGATTTATGCGGTGAACTTTGGCGGTGGTCAGGTTGACATCACATCGGGCAAATTCGTGTTTTCCGCATCAGAAGCCTATTTGATCGAAGACGGCAAACTTGGTGCCCCGGTCAAGGGGGCGACCCTGATCGGGAATGGCCCTGACAGCCTGACCAAGGTTTCAATGGTTGGTAACGACATGAAACTTGATAACGGCATTGGCACGTGCGGCAAGGACGGACAAGGCGTTCCAGTCGGTGTTGGTCAGCCAACCCTTCGCATCGATGGCCTAACAGTTGGCGGGACGGCGGTATAAGCCGTCCACGTAACCCAAGCGGGATATCAGTGATTTTCGTTTTGAGCGGGCGCATGGTTTAAACTGTGCGCCCGATTTCTTTGCCCGCGCCAATGCATGAAAGTAGCTTGCAAAGCAGATGAAATCCCAACAGTCTGTCATCAGTCAAATCTATTAGGCGCCGACAACATCGATCTATCAACGCCTCAACGCATCATAAGCACCAAAGAGACCGTGATGAATTTCTCGTCTGATAATGTTTCACCGATCTGTCCGGAAATCCTTGCGGCGATTGCTGCGGAAAGTGAAAGTTCGGCCCTGCCCTATGGTGCGGATGATCAAAGTCAGAAACTTGATGCGGCGTTTTCCAAGCTTTTTGGCACTGACGTTGTCGTGGTGCCGGTGGCGACTGGCACGGCGGCCAATCTGGTCGGGCTTTCGGGGTTGGTATCGCCGTTTGGCGGGGTTGTTTGCCACCATCACGCCCATATCAACATGACGGAATCGACCGGCGTTGCCTTTTATGGCGGCGGGGCGAAGCTTATGGGGATTGATGGCCCGTCGGCCAAGATCGAGGCCGAAACACTTGATACGTTTTTAACTGCCCACAGCCCCAACGGCATGCATTCGGTCGACCCTGAATGTGTTGCCATCACCCAATCGACGGAATTTGGCACGGTTTACAGCGTTGATGAAGTGCGCGCGATTGGCGATGTGTGTCAAAAGCATAACATGCGGCTGTTTATGGATGGGGCGCGGTTTGCCAATGCGGTTGCCGCCCTTGACTGTCACCCCGCCGACATCACGTGGAAGGCCGGGGTCGATGTTTTGAGTTTCGGGGCGACGAAAAACGGCGCCTTGGCGGTGGATGCGATTATCCTGTTCGATCCCAAATTACGTCGTCACACCGAGAAAAGCCGCAAGCGCGGCGGGCATCTTTTTTCCAAGCATCGCTACCTTGCCGCACAGCTTTTGGCCTATGTGCAAGATGACCTTTGGCTGCGCAATGCACGCCACGCCAATCAAGCGGCCTTTGCCTTAATGGAAAGCCTGCAAACACTTGGTTCGCGGGCGGCCTTTCCGCCCCAAGGCAATGAGCTGTTTATGCATATGCCCGATACGCTTGCCCAGAAGCTTCGCGATGCGGGACTGGTGTTTCGCCCATGGGCATCAATCGGCCCGGATGCCTATCGGTTTGTTTGCGCGTGGAATAGCCCGGTCGATCAAATTCGTGGCTTGGCCAAAACCATCGGCGGTTAGGCCACCCTATTCTAATCCTGCCTTTCCGTCCTAAACCATTCCTCTGAGATGGCGCTGTTTGACGCGACGTTTCTGTCCGCCATTGCCTTTGTCGGCGGTTGCGTGTGATAAACGTTGCCCTGTTAAGCATGTGCTTCGCACCTGCTTTTTGCCCCAAATCCATGCGAGAGATCCGATGAATTTTGCGTCTGACAATGTGTCACCCTTTTGCCCCGAAATCCTTGAAGCCTTGGCCAATGAGGGCAAAAGCAGCGCGCCGGCCTATGGCGGAGATGATATCAGCACGCAACTTGATGCGGCATTTTCCAAGCTGTTCGAAACCGATGTTGCGGTTATTCCAGTAGCAACCGGAACAGCAGCCAACTGCATTAGCCTGTCAGCACTTGTATCGCCCTATGGCGGCGTTGTGTGCCATCACGAAGCGCATATCAATGAAGATGAAAGCACAGGCGTTGCCTTTTTCACCGGCGGTGCCAAGCTTTTGCCAATGGAGGGGCCGACGGCAAAGCTTGAGGCCGATGAGCTTAATCAGTTTGTCGCAGAGCAAGCCAATCGCGGCATTCATTCGGTCGCCCCGGAATGTGTAGCGATTACCCAAGCAACCGAACTGGGCACGGTTTATTCCGTTGAGGAAGTCAACGCGATTGCCGAGGTTTGCCGCAAACACGACCTGAAACTGTTTATGGACGGCGCGCGGTTTGCCAATGCGGTTGCGCATTTGGGCTGCACGCCAGCCGACATCACCTGGAAAGCAGGCGTTGATATCCTTAGCTTTGGCGCGACCAAAAATGGCGCGATGGCCGTGGACGCGATTGTTCTGTTTGATCCGGCCCTTAAAACCCGCATCGAACAGGCACGCAAACGCAGCGGGCATCTGCATTCCAAGCATCGCTATTTGGCGACGCAACTTTTGGCCTATGTGCAAAACGATGTGTGGCTGAAAAATGCCGGGCATGCCAACGAAGCCGCGACGGTTCTTGCCGATCTTTTGTGCCAGCATGGCGCACACCTTGCCCACCCAGCAGAGGGCAATGAATTGTTCGTCAATCTTGACCTTGGCGTTGCCGATAAATTGCGTGCGGCAGGCGTTCAATTCCATCCATGGCCGTCGCTTGGCGCGAACGTTTATCGCTTTGTCGCGGCATGGAATACCGACATCGCGCAAATCCAAGGCCTTAATGAACGCCTAGATTGATTTTGGCTTTTCGGGCGGGGAAATATTGAAACGAATCATTAAAATTCAAGGGGATACTAAATGCTCAAAACAGCATATTCCCGACACAATATTCGTTTTCCCTGCCCGAGCCCTGAAAAAAATGCACCCCTCCCATACCTGAATGTGAGGGTGATTTTCATAAAAATAACAGACACTTGACATAAATTCATCAATCTTGGGACGAGACGCCTATACGTAAAACCACGCAGGAAGCGTTGACGATACCTAGAAACCCTGATTATTTTCCCTCGTCGATTGCCAACATAAAGTTTTGTTGGATCGGGTAACCCCGTCCGTTCCAATGCGCAAGCCAGCAAGCATGACTTTCAAGAAGATCATGTTGCTTGGGTCATTGTGTGCGGACCAGCCTTGAGGGAGGCATTTAATGAAAGCGAATTTCGTCAAAGTGGCGCTTGGTGCAGGCCTGCTTGCAGCCACGGCACTCGCTGCTCCGACCGCCGCTTCGGCAAAAACCTTGGTTTATTGCTCGGAAGGAAGCCCAGAAGGCTTTAACCCGTCGCTTTACACCTCGGGTACGACCTTTGATGCGAGCTCCAGAAACGTCTTCAATCGTCTTGTCGAATTCAAACGCGGCACCACGACGATCATTCCAGGTCTGGCAACCAGCTGGGATGTATCGGCAGACGGTCTGGAATATACCTTCAAACTGCGTGAAGGCGTTAAGTTCCACACCACCAAAGATTTCACCCCGACCCGTGATTTCAATGCGGATGACGTGATTTTCACGTTCAAACGCCAGTGGGATAAAAACCATCCCTATCATGGTGTGTCAGGCGGGTCTTACGAATACTTCAACTCAATGTCGATGCCTGATCTGATCAAGGACATTGTCAAAGTTGATGATTACACCGTCAAATTTGTTCTGAACCGTCCAGAAGCTCCGTTCATTGCCAACATGGCGATGGATTTCGCATCTGTTCTGTCGGCTGAATATGCTGACAAAATGATGGAAGCTGGTACGCCAGAAACGGTTGACCTTAACCCGGTCGGCACCGGTCCGTTCCAGATGGTTCAGTATCAAAAAGATGCGGTTATCCGTTACAAAGCGTTCCCAGAATACTGGAAAGGCAAAGCGGCAATCGACAACCTGATCTTTGCCATTACGCCTGATAGCACCGTGCGTTATCAGAAGCTTAAAGCTGGCGAATGCCATGTCATGCCGTATCCGAACCCGGCCGATCTGACCGCGATGGAAGCAGATGCTGACATCAACCTGATGAGCCAGGAAGGTCTGAACGTTGGTTATCTGGGTTATAACACCCAGAAAGAACCGTTCACCGATGCGAAAGTGCGTAAAGCACTGAACATGGCAATCAACAAAGACGCCATCATCGAAGGTGTGTATCAGGGTGCTGGTTCGCCTGCGAAAAACCCGATCCCGCCAACGATCTGGTCGTACAACAACGACATCGTTGATGATAAGTACGATCCGGAAGCCGCCAAAGCCATGTTGGCAGAAGCTGGTTACCCGGATGGGTTCAAAACCGATATCTGGGCCATGCCGGTTCAGCGTCCGTACAACCCGAATGCCCGCCGTATGGCCGAGCTTATTCAGGCTGACTGGGCGAAAGTCGGTGTTGACGCTGAAATCGTATCCTACGAATGGGGCGAATACCTTGAGCGCACCAAAAAAGGTGAACAGGGTACCTTCATGCTCGGTTGGACCGGCGATAACGGCGACCCCGATAACTTCCTGGCCGTTTTGCTTGGCTGTGATGCCGTTGGCAGCTCGAACCGTGCACAGTGGTGTGACGAAGAGTTCAACAACCTGATCCAGCAGGCAAAAACCACTTCGGACGTTCTTGAGCGTACCCGTCTGTACGAAGAAGCACAGGTTGTCTTCAAACGTGAAGCACCTTGGGCAACCATCGCACACTCGGTCGTTTTCGAACCGCTGCGTAAAGAAGTTGTCGACTACAAGATCGATCCGTTCGGTGGTCACATCTTCTATGGCGTTGACCTCGAAGATTAAGACTATTCAACACCTTGCCGAAGAGGCCCGGTTTTCCGGGCCTCTTTGCAATTCCGCAAAACAGAGAGAGACGTCCGGCCGCACGTTTAACGTGGTTGGATATAATAAAGGCCCGATGGCATGCTAGGTTTCTTTATGCGCCGTTTGGGTGACGTCATCCCGACATTCTTTGGCGTTACCATTCTGGTGTTTCTAATGATCCACCTGATCCCGAGCGACCCGATCCAGATGATGGCCGGCGAGCGCGGTGTTGATCCGGAACGTTATGCTGAACTTCAAAAAGAATACGGCTTTGATCAGCCGCTTGTTGTTCAGTACTTCAATTATCTTGGCGGCGTTTTGCAGGGCGATTTGGGTAAATCCTTCGTCACGAAACGTCCGGTAATCGAAGAGTTCGCAACACTGTTCCCCGCCACCATTGAACTGAGCGTGATGGGGATATTATTTGCCGTCATAATCGGTCTGCCTCTTGGGGTTATTGCCGCCATATATAGGGGAAAGTGGCTTGATCACTTAACCATGAGCGTCTCGTTGACCGGCTATTCGATGCCGATCTTCTGGTGGGCGCTTTTGCTGATCATGTTCTTTTCGACGACCCTTGGCTGGACCCCGGTATCGGGACGTTTGTCGGTCTTTTATTATATCGAACCCACCACCGGCTTCATGTTGATCGATACGTTGATGAGCGATGAAAAAGGCGCTTTCATCAGTGCGCTAAGCCACCTTATCCTGCCAACCATTGCATTGGGGACGATCCCGATGGCGGTGATTGCGCGCATGACGCGGTCTTCAATGCTGGAGGTTTTGGGCGAAGAATATATCCGCGTCGCACGTGCCAAGGGACTTTCCCCCATGCGGGTGATCATGGTCCATGCACTTCGCAATGCATTGATCCCGGTGATTACGGTCATCGGCCTTCAGGTCGGTGTGCTGTTTGCCGGTGCGATCCTGACCGAGACCATTTTCTCATGGCCGGGCATTGGCAAATGGATTGTCGAGGCACTGAACCGACGCGATTACCCCACCATTCAAGGCGGCATTTTGATGATTGCCTTTGTGGTGATGGGCGTAAACCTGCTTGTTGATCTGATGTATGGGGTGATCAATCCCCGCATCCGGTACAAACGTTAAGGGGCACGGGAAATGACAAGTCAAAACACACCGTCAACCGCGCCGGAAGATGCAATCGACGAAACCATGGGCAAGCCACCAAGCCCGTTCATGGAAACATGGAACTATTTCCGTAAAAACCGCGGCGCATATGTCGGGTTGATCGTCATTGCGATCATCCTGTTTGTTGCCGCCTTTGCGGACGTGATTTCACCATACGATCCGATCCTGCAGGACCGTACGGCATTCTTGAAACCGCCGATCTGGATGGATGGGGCCGATCCCCGGTATATCCTTGGCACCGATGCGGTCGGCCGCGATATTTTGTCGCGCCTGATCCATGGCGCGCAGCTTTCGGTTTCCATTGGTGTATTCGTTGTGATCGCATCAATGATCGCAGGCATCATGCTGGGCGTTACGGCCGGGTATTTCCGCGGTTGGATCGAAGTTGGCATCATGCGCCTGATGGATACCATGCTGGCCCTGCCGAGCCTGATCATGGCGATGGCGATTGTCGCGATCCTCGGCCCGGGGCTTGAAAACGCCATGCTGGCGATCGCGATTGTGCAGCTTCCCCACTATGTGCGTTTGTCGCGCGCATCCGTGGTGACTGAGCTTAACAAAGAATATGTCATTGCATCGCAGATCGCCGGTGCGGGTCATATGCGCCAGATGTTCATCAACATCCTGCCAAACTGCATGGCGCCGCTGATTGTTCAGGGTACTCTTGGTATTTCCAGCGCCATTCTCGATGCTGCGGCCCTTGGCTTCCTTGGCCTTGGTGCACAGCCGCCGCTGCCTGAATGGGGAACGATGCTGGCCGAAGCCCGCGAATTTGTTGGCTCTGCCTGGTGGGTAATCACCTTCCCCGGTCTTTGCATCCTCGTCACCGTGCTTGCCTTTAACCTGATGGGTGATGGTTTGCGCGATGCCCTTGATCCCAAAATGAAGCGGTAAGTCATGGCTCTTCTCGAAGTTAAAAACCTAACAGTCGAGTTCGGCTCCGAAGATAAGCCGTTTCGTGCTGTTGATTCCGTCAGTTACTCGGTCGATCGCGGCGAAGTTCTTGGCATCGTTGGTGAATCGGGTTCTGGTAAATCCGTTTCATCGCTTGCGATCATGGGGTTGATTGATTTCCCCGGGCGCGTCACCGCCGACAGCCTGACCTTTGATGGTCAGGACCTGTTGACGATGGCGCCGAGCAAGCGTCGTGCGATTACCGGCAAAGACATCGCCATGATTTTTCAGGATCCGATGTCGGCCCTTAATCCGTGCTTTACGGTCGAAGCCCAAATCATGGAGGCCCTTAAGGTCCATGAAGGGGGCAGCAAAAAGCAACGGCGTGAACGCACCCTTGATCTTATTAATCAGGTGGGTATTCCCGATCCGAAGTCGCGTATGACGGCCTATCCTCATCAGCTTTCGGGTGGGATGAGCCAGCGTGTTGTGATTGCAATGGCGATTGCCTGTCAGCCGCGTCTTTTGATTGCCGATGAGCCGACCACCGCGTTGGATGTGACCATTCAGGCCCAGATCATCGACCTGCTTTTGAAATTGCAGGAAGACAGTGACATGGGGCTTTTGTTGATCACCCACGATTTGGCACTGGTGTCCGAGGCCGCCAACCGCATTCAGGTCATGTATGCCGGTCAGCTGTTTGAAAGTGGCCCGGCCGACAGCATCTTTACCGCACCACGCCATCCTTATACGCAGGCGTTGCTTGAAGCATTGCCGGAACGTTCGGTCGGTCGTGACCGGCTGAGCACCATTCCCGGGGTGGTTCCGGGGCAGTATGACCGTCCCAAGGGCTGCTTGCTGGCCCCGCGGTGCCGTTATGCCAATGATCACTGCGTCGCGTCGCAGCCAGAGGTCACCGACTTTAACGGGCGTGACGTGCGGTGTTTCTATCCGCTTGATGACCAAGGGCTGCCAACAGGCCAAACAAACAGCCAGAATGTCGGGGAGACCGTATAATGAGCTTTCTCGATAGCAAACCCGGCGTTCCATTGCTGGAATCCGATGACCTTGTACGTCACTACGAAGTTAATCGTGGGCTGGGTAAACCCAACGCGACGGTTAAGGCGCTTGATGGTGTTTCCTTTACGCTTGAAAGCAAGAAAACCTTGGCGGTTGTTGGGGAATCAGGCTGTGGTAAATCGACACTTGGCCGTCAATTGACCCTGATTGAAAAGCCAAGTGCCGGTCAGCTTAAAATCAATGGCGATGCGGTTGGTGATCTTTCAGACAAAGACGCCAAGATGTTCCGCCGCACGGTTCAGATGATTTTCCAGAACCCGTATGGGTCGCTGAATCCGCGCAAAAAAGTCGGTCAGATCCTGGGCGAGCCTGTGCTGCTGAACATGGATCACCTTGGCCGCAAGGAACGCGAAGAACGCGTGCGTGACACCATGGCCAAAGTTGGCCTGCGTCCTGAGTTTTATAACCGTTATCCGCATATGTTTTCCGGTGGTCAGCGCCAGCGTATTTCAATTGCGCGTGCGCTGATCTTGGAACCGAAAGTCATCGTAGCGGATGAACCGGTTTCGGCCCTTGACGTTTCGGTTCAGGCACAGGTCCTTAACCTGATGATGGACCTGCAAGAAGAGATGAATGTCGCCTATGTCTTCATCTCGCACGATCTTTCGGTCGTGCGCCATATTGCAGATGACGTCATGGTGATGTATCTCGGGCGCGTCGCGGAAAAAGGCCCGACCGAGGAAATCTTTGCCAAGCCATTGCACCCGTATACGCGGGCACTTTTGGCATCGGCCCCAAAGATCGACCCGACACATCGTGTGAAGTCAGAACCCCTTACGGGTGAGCTGCCGTCGCCGATCAATCCGCCTTCGGGCTGTGCGTTTCATAAACGCTGCCCATTCGCGACCGAGGAATGTGCAAAAGTTCGCCCGGAACTGCGCATGTTCGAAGGCCGCGAAGTGGCGTGTCATCGGGTCGAAGAAATCGCCTGACAACAGGTGATCACCCGGAAACCCAAAAGGTTTCCGGGGAGACAAGGGAGCAAAGGGGCGCGCTGTAAAAAGCTGCGCCCCTGCGCATTTCAGAACCATATTTGCGTTCCCACGAGGAATTGTGGCGCGCAATAACTCCGCCACGATAAGCAAAGACCAAGTGACGCGGCCAAGCCAACGCATTACGCGACCAGTCACTCTCCGCGCTCAACCTGCCCGCAGGTCTGCCCAATGCCCTGCAAAACCGGTCGCCCTTTTTGTCAGGCCTTTGCCGACAAGGCACACAGGAAAGCTCCTATTTTCTTGCATATGAGGTCTGCCCTGTCGGATGCATTTTAGTGTTTTCTTAGGCTGCATCTTGGGCCATATATCCTGTGCAACGAGCTTAAAAATAAAACAAACGCAGAGGATTACATGTTTCTTATCTGGCGAGGATGGGGCATTTTGGCGCCCTTTGCCGCATTTATTGGTGCGCTGATTGCCATGTTCATTTTTGAACTGGTTGAACAGTTCGTTCCCCGGGTAATGTTGACCCCCGTGGTCATGCTTGGCGCGACGCTGGCGGTATTTTTGACCGCACACTTGTTGGAACGTACCGACAAGGGACGCGAATTGCTGGATGAAAAAACCGGCCAAACCGTCGTGCTTAAGCGCGGCGACAGCATCTTCTTCATCAAGGTGCGCTACTGGGCATACATCTTTGCGATTATCACGCTGATTATGTTTGTGGTCAGTCTGACAAGCGTGTTTGGCGGCGGCGCGTAAACCGCCCTTAAAACAAGTATTCAAAACGGGCTGCCTGCTTGGGCAGCCCGTTTTCATTTGTAGTCCATGCGCTCATGACACCCCCGACCTTAATCGCGGGTCAATGCTGCAATCATATCGGACGCGGCGGGCCATTTGGCGGTCAATGCTGCGCGCGTGCCCATCGAAAAATCAGCAAAGTCAAAGCCCGGCGCCACCGTGCAGCCCAAAAGGGCAAACTTTCCGCCCGGTTTCAGGCGTGCGCCCTGCCAGACATTTTTGGGGACAATCATTTGCGGTGTTTGCCCCGCCAGCAGGTCCTTGCCGATTTCGACATGCTTGTGTGTGCCGTCTTCAAACAGCTGCAATTGCTCCACCGGGTCGCCAAGATAATGGTGGAAAATCTCGTCACTGGTCAGGATGTGCATGCCCGAAAAGGTATCAGGGGTCAGCAAATAATAAATCGCCGTACCAGTACTGCGCACCCCCAGATACCGGTTGCCCGGATTGCAGGTTTCAAATGCGCGGAATGTTTCAGCGTAGTAGCCGCCTTCGGGATGGGGTTGCAGGCCAAGTTTTTCGATCAGGTCGTCAATCTTGATGGCATCTGACATGGCGGGCTTCCCTGTGATTACGGCGTTTATATCCATCATCATGACGAAAAAAGGGGGAAGGCGCAAACCTTCCCCCGAATAGTCCAAAGCAATTTCAAGACGCCATCCACAAGATGGCTGCCTGCGATATAAACCGCTTAGTTGGCCATCTTGCTGTGGTCCATGTCGCCATGATCCATTTTACCATGGTCCATGTTGCCGTGATCCATATCGCCCATGCCAGCCGGACCTTTGGACTTCGGATCAAGCACATGGATCATGACCGGCACGTCACCAGCTTTTTCGAACTCCAGCGTCACATTGACCATTTCGCCTTCTTCAAGCGGCTTTTTCAGGCCGATCAGCATGACGTGGTAGCTGCCCGGTTTGAACATGACATTGCCATGCATCGGCACTTCAACACCGCCTTCGACTTCGCGCATTTTCATCACGTTGTCTTTCATGATGTGGGTGTGAAGTTCGGTTTTGTCGGCAAGGTCGCTGCGCACGCCAACGATGCGATCCGCATCACCGTGGTTTTCGACTTTAAAGAACGCCGCACCGTTGCGGACCTGTCCGATGGAGGCCTTGGTCCAGGCGTCTTTCACTTCGATATCCGCAGCAAAGGCGCTGGTGGCAACGAAAAGCGATGCGATGGTGGCAAAAACGGCAAACAATTTTTTCATAACATTTCATCCTGTTAACGGCGTGCACTGGCACCGCCGTGATTTCGATAGTCAGTTGGAAGTCAGATCGGAAATCAGATGAAAGATGGCGGTGCGCGCGAATGACGAATGCGCGGAATGTCATGCCCCGCCGCAACACCCACCGCATGGGCATAATCGACATTATGGGGAACGGAAACAGGCGCCACATAAGGCGCATCAATATCGACCACCGCCCCATGGTGGGTCGCGCAAAGCGAACAGAACCCATGCCCCGCAGATTGTGCGGGTATATCAGGCGTGTCAGTGCCGCCATCAAGCGAGACGGCCTTAATACCCGTCCCAGTACAGATCAGAATAACGTTGCTGCCCGGTGTGGCCTGCGCGCCAGAAATGCCGTCAAACTGCCCGTTTAAAAGGGCGGGGACAAAGCCCGATTGGGTGATTCCCGCAAGCAGGATGACAACCGCCATGGCCCATGTTTGAACAACACGGGCAACAGAAAAGCCAAAACGGCGATATGGGCGTTTGGTTGTATCCATAAACGTGATATGCCCGATTTGAGGCGTCGCTGCAATGACATTGATCATTGCCCCGCCTTAAGAATAACGTTCTTATTCTGATACTTGATCGTTAAAATTGGAGCGACGACAAGCTCTGTCAAACTGCCCCACCCTGCCTTGCCGGGTACCGACTGGGCGGACAGTTTTACGATCACCACATCCCAAACCGGGATCACGCCGGACATCGCCGCCCGCAAGATTATGGAATCGCGTCCCGGATGGGTCGTGCGCTTGATGCAGTTTCGCGATCTGGTCATGCGGCCTTTCGGGTTGAAATCGGGCATCAACGATCCGGACAATGCCGATATTATCGGAATTTTCCCAGTGATTTCGCGCAGCGATACATCGATTGTTCTGGGCTTGGACGACCGGCATCTTGATTTCCGCCTGATCATTGAAATCGAAGAAACCGCAACCAACCAAACCAAAATCAAGGCCACCACGGCGGTGAAACGTCACAACATGTTTGGCCGTGCGTATCTTGCGACGATCACGCCGTTTCATAATCGCATTGTCCCCGCGATGTTAAACGCGGCCTATTGTCCCTAAACCCACGCATGCAAAAGGCCGGGCTGAATGTGTCAGCCCGGCCTTTTATCATTTGGGGTATGGAAAAATGCGCCTAGATCATATCGCGCGCATTGACCAATTCATCAAACTTGTCCCCATCTAGGAAGCCAAGTGCGACGGTGGCTTCTTTTAGGCTGGAGCGATCTTTGTGGGCCTTTTTGGCGACCGCGGCGGCATTGTCATAGCCAATATGCGGGGCCAAGGCGGTGACCAGCATCAAGCTTTGTTCGACATAATGATCGATCTTTTCCTGATCGGCCTCTAGACCGGCAATGCAATTATCGGCGAAGCTGACCGAGGCATCGGCAATCAGGCGGATTGATTGCAGCAGGTTATAAATAATCACCGGCTTAAACACGTTTAGATCAAGGTGCCCGTTTGATCCTCCAACGGTAACGGCAACATGATTGCCCATCACCTGTGCGCAGACCATCGTAAGGGCCTCTGCCTGGGTTGGGTTAACCTTGCCCGGCATGATCGATGATCCGGGTTCATTCGCGGGCAAGACCAATTCGCCCAAGCCACACCGCGGCCCCGAACCCAGCAGGCGAATATCGTTGCCGATTTTCATCAGCGATGCGGCAAGAACGTTCATCACGCCCGACATTTCAACGCAGGCATCATGTGCAGCCAGGGCTTCGAATTTGTTTTCAGCAGTTTCGAACGTAAGGCCGGTGATTTTAGACGCCTGTTTGGCAAATTCGACATCAAAGCCCGATGGTGCATTCAACCCCGTCCCCAGCGCCGTTCCACCCTGGGCCAGTTTGCGCAGACGCTTAAGCGCATCGTCAATCCGGTCCAGCCCCAGTTCAATTTGCATGGCATAGCCGGAAAATTCCTGCCCCAAGGTTAGGGGGACGGCGTCCTGCATGTGCGTGCGGCCGATTTTAACCGTGTCTTCGAATGCTTTGACCTTGGCATCGAGGGTACTGCGAAGATGGTTTAAGGCAGGTTTGAGTTTTTCTTCGATTTCGACCACGGCGGCGATATGCATGGCGGTCGGGAAACTGTCATTGGACGACTGGCCGCGATTGACGTGATCATTGGGATGGACAGGATCACGCCGCCCCATCGGTTTGCCAAGAATTTCACACGCACGGTTAGCGATCACTTCGTTGGTGTTCATGTTGGTTTGGGTACCCGACCCGGTTTGCCATACCACCAACGGAAAATGATCAAGCAACTTACCATCGGCAACTTCGCCCGCCGCGGTTTCAATGGCCTCCGCCAAATCCGCATCGAGATTACCAAGGGCGAGGTTCGCACGCGCGGCCGCCAGTTTTTGAATACCAAACGCCTTAATTAGCGCATCTGGCATCCGGTCCCCGCCAATGCGGAAATTCTGGGTGGAACGTTGTGTTTGCGCGCCCCAATACCGGTCTGCGGGGACTTCAATCGGGCCCATGGTATCATTTTCGGTACGGGTATCTGGCTGTTTGGTCACAATAGAATTCCTCCGTGTCAGAAAGCAAACTGACCGGGATGGGGCACCCGGCGCGGCAAGCAATGAAGTGTTTCTGCGAAGGAATATGGTTCGAAAACCGCACGAGCGCAAATGCGATTGATATTAAATCGCAAAATAAATGAGCTGTTTCGGTTATTGACCCTGCGCCGTCATCAGCTTTATGCCCGCATCGCGCAGCTGGGATATGAAGTTTGCGGGCGGAAGAAGATCGGTGATGATCCCGGTCAGCGCATCAAGCGGTGCGATGCTTTCCAGCGCGCAGTGATCAAACTTGCTGTGATCGACCATCAACCATGTTGCATCCGCCCGTTCCATCATCGCACGTTTGACCGCAACCGCACGCCGGTTGGCGTCACTAAATCCATCGGACGCAATACCCGATGCACCGATAAAGGCGATGTTTGCATGAAACCGACGCAGGAAATCGATGGTATCACTGCCATAGACCGCATTTTCACGCGGATCAAATTGCCCCGGACACATCACCACATCATCGCGGTCAGACACATCGCCCATGCCCTGCACCACCGCATAGCAATTTGTGATCAATGTGCGCCGGATGCCGCCCAAGATAACGCCATTTAGGCCAAGATACGGGCCAAGCTGTGCGACGGTCGATCCCGCATCAATCATCACGACATCGCCGGGGTGAACCAAATCCGCCGCCAACCGACCGATATCGTTTACCCCCGGCACCGCACTTGATTGACGATCTGCCAGGTTGGGCTGCCCATCCATCGGGCGGGCCGATGCACCGCCAAATTCACGCGTAATCAGACCATTTGCACTTAGGGCATCAAGATCACGTCGGATCGTCTCGGTTGCGACATCGAATCGCTCGGCCAATGTGGCAACTCTCACATGGGGATGAAGGTTTAATTCCTGCAGGATGCTTTGCTGTCGTTGTTTTTTTCCAATCCGCAAAGCGGTGTCCCCGGCAAATACTGGCCTGATTAACGGCACAATCCCTAAGATGACCGCTATTTTACCAAGAGGAGCCGAAACCTTTTGTTACAGTTTTGTGTTGATTTCCAAACTTTTTCAAATTCATAATGTTGGCAAAACCAACAATAACAAAACCACAAAACCACAAAATCGCCGGGAAAACCCGGCTTTCACAGGGAAGAAAGGTCTAAGGATCGTGTTTTCGCATTCGAAAAAAATTGAAACATTGAAGTTTACCAGCCTGCTGGCAGCAATCGGCATGGTTGGCATGGCATCCGCCCCAGCAAAGGCCGCTGACGATTGCATTGCGCGCGGCGATCTTGACCAGATCTATTGCGACATGAACGGTGACCTTGTTGCCGATGCCCCGGCCGAAGATCAGCTGGTTGATCCCGATACACTTGTTTTTGCCTATACCCCGGTCGAAGACCCGGCGGTCTATGCCGATATCTGGGACCCGTTCCTTAAACATCTTGAAGAAGTGACCGGCAAAGACGTTCATTTCTTTGCGGTTCAGTCAAACTCCGCCGAAGTTGAAGCCATGCGTTCGGGCCGTCTGCATGTTGCAGGTTTCTCGACCGGGCCGACCCCGTTTGCAGTGAACCTTGCCGGTGCGGTTCCGTTTGCACTGATGGGCGGAGATGATGGTCGTTTTGGCTATACGCTTCAGCTTTATACCCGGACCGACAGCGGGATTAATACGGTTGCCGATCTGAAAGGCAAACGCGTTGCCCATACGTCGCCGACGTCAAACTCGGGCAACCTTGCACCGCGTGCCCTTCTTCCGGGTCAGGGCGTTGTGCCGGACGAAGATTACGAAGTTGTCTATTCCGGGTCGCACGATCAGTCGATCCTGGGCGTTGTTGCCGGTGACTATGACGCGGCCCCGGTCGCATCCGAGGTTGTTGACCGTATGGCGCAGCGCGATCTTTATGATCCGAGCGAAGTTAAGGTCATCTACGAAAGCAAGCCTTTCCCGACCACGTCGTTTAACTACGCCTATAACCTCAAACCTGAATTGGTTGAGAAAATCAAAGAAGCGTTCTTTACCTTTGATATGAAGGGCACGGCCCTTGGTGAAGAGTTTAAAGGTGTCTCGAAATTCATTCCGGTTACCTATCAGGATGACTGGGCTGTTATTCGTGAAATTCAGGCCGCCAACGGTGTCAAATACACCCCGGACAACCTGAAGTAATCCACACCATTCCCATCTTGACGACCAAGCGGGGCCCGATGATTTCGGGCCCTGTGATGGCCCATTTATATCCGGGGTAACGCAATGCTGCGTATCAAAGAACTCGTAAAGCGCTATGGCAACGACAAGGCGGTTCTCAAGAACCTGAACCTTGAAGTACCGGGCGAAAGTGTCGTTTCCATTATTGGCGCTTCGGGGGCGGGCAAAAGTACCTTGCTGCGCTGTATCAACCGATTGGTCGAACCGTCTTCGGGGTCCATCGAACTTAATGGCACCGAACTGACCAGCCTTGAAGGCAAGGCACTGCGTCTGGCACGGCGCCGCATTGGCATGGTGTTTCAGGGGTTCAACCTGATTGATCGCCTGACCGTCATGGAAAACGTTCAATCCGGGCGTCTTGGCTATCTTCCGGCGTGGCGCGCGATGACGCGCAAATACCCACAAGAAGACATCGACCGGGCATTTCATTTGATGGAACGTGTGGGCATTGCCCATTACGCCAACAAACGTGCCGATGAACTTTCCGGCGGGGAACGCCAGCGTGTCGGGGTTGTGCGCGCCTTGATGCAGGAGCCAGAAATCCTGCTGGCCGATGAGCCGACCGCATCCCTTGACCCGAAAACATCCAAACAGATCATGGAACTGCTGCGCGCACTGGCGTCTGAGCTGCATCTGCCGGTTCTGATCAACATCCACAACGTTAACGAGGCCAAGGAATATACCCAGCGTATTGTTGGCATGCGGTTTGGCCGCATCATTTTCGATGGCGAACCCGTCGATCTGAACAATGACGCGATGGACGAAATTTATGCCGGTGTCCCAGCCGAAGAACGCGGCGGGGCCGAAAGCAGCACCCATTTGCGTGAGGTTGCGGCAAAATGAACACGACCGTTGAAAAAACCGGTCGCACCTGGAAAAAGCCGCCCTTTATCGCCAATCCGGCGATCCGTTGGGCGCTGATTATCGGGATTGCGGCCTATGTCTGGTGGGCCTTAACCAGCCTGCCATTTGATTGGGATCGTATTCAACAAGGCATCCCACGCGCTATCCGCATTTTTAAGGGCGCATTCCCGCCCAGCTTCCTGCGGGGTGAGTTGCTGTTTGATGGCTTTATGGAAAGCATCAAGATCGCGATTGTCGCCACCCTTTTGGGGCTGGCACTAAGCGTTCCGATTGCCTTTGCATCCGCCTCAAATGTTGCGCCTAAATGGCTTTATACCATCGGGCGTGGCGTGATCATTGTCGCGCGGTCATTCCATCCGGTCATTGTTGCCATCCTGTTTGTGAAGGCCGTCGGGTTTGGGCCGCTTGCGGGTATTTTGACCCTGACGATCTATTCGATCGGGTTTGTTGCCAAAATGCTGGCCGAGCGGATCGAAGAAATTGATTGGGGTCAGGTCGAGGCGATCAAATCAGTTGGTGGGGGCACATTTGTCACCATGCTGTATGCCGTGATCCCGCAAATCATGCCCCGTCAGATCGGCCTTTCGATCTATCAACTTGATAGCAATCTGCGTGCATCCGCCATTGTTGGCATCGTCGGTGCCGGCGGGATTGGATCGACGTTGCTGAATGCCTTTGGGCGGTATGACTATGACTTCGCACTGGCGATTACGCTGTGCATCATTGGCGTTATCCTTGTCAGTGAAGCCATCAGCGGCCGGATCAGGAGGAACCTATGGTAGCCACCACACAAAATTCCGGTCCTGACGCCATCGCCCACCGCGAATGGTCCCGTTATAGCAGCAAGCAACGCTGGATGCGGTTTGGCGCGACAGCACTTGTTGCGCTGGCGGTTATCTGGTCTTTATCGACGATCAATATCATCTGGCCGTGGTTGTGGGATGCCCCACAACAGATGGGCGATTTGTTTGGGCGTATGTTCCCACCGTCCCTTGAGGGATGGAAAGAAATTGCCTGGACCCTTTTGGAAACGATCAATATCGCAACGATTGCGACATTCTTTGCCGTTTTCATGTCCTTGCCGATTGCCCTGATTTCCGCACAGAACACCACGCCGAACCGCTATACCCTATGGCTTGGCCGGTTTATTTTGGTCTCGTCGCGTTCGGTTAACACCATCATCTGGGCATTGCTGTTTGTGGCGGTGTTCGGACCGGGTGTTTTGGCCGGTATTCTGGCAATCGTGTTTCGATCACTTGGCTTCCTTGGCAAATTGCTGGGCGAAGCGATTGAGGAAATTGACCGTGCCCCGATTGAAGCCCTTGAGGCGGTTGGTGCATCGCGGTTCAAAATCCTGGTTTACGGGGTTATTCCGCAAGTCATGCCGACCTTCTTTGCCGTGTCGATCCTGCGTTGGGACATTAACCTGCGCGAAAGTACGGTTCTGGGTCTGGTTGGTGCCGGGGGAATTGGCATCATCCTTCAAGGCGCGATTGATACCTTTGCGTGGCAGACCGTTGCAACGATCCTGCTGGCGATTATCGGCCTTGTGATCATTGGCGAGGCGATTTCAGCTTACCTGCGTAAAAAGGTGATCTAACGTGACGAAAACGTACGACCTTCTGGTCGTAGGCGGCGGCATCAATGGGGCGGGTATCGCCCGTGATGCCGCCGGTCGCGGGCTGTCTGTTCTGTTGGTCGAACAGCGCGATCTTGCCTCGGCTACGTCTTCTTCCTCGACCAAACTTATCCATGGCGGCCTTCGATATCTTGAACATTACGAATTCCGATTGGTGCGTGAAGCGCTTCAGGAACGCGAAGTTCTGTTATCCGCGGCCCCGCATATCATCTGGCCACTAACATTTGTTTTGCCGCACCACCGCGGGTTACGTCCCAAATGGATGCTGCGCGCGGGTTTGTTTTTGTATGACCATCTGGCCAAACGCAAACGCCTGTCGGGGTCACGTGCGGTATCATTAAACGGCACCGCCGAAGGCGATCCGTTAAACAGTGCCTTTCACAGCGGATTTTCCTATTCCGATTGCTGGGTCGATGACGCACGCTTGGTCGTGCTGAATGCCCAAGATGCACAGGCACATGGCGCGGATATTCGCACCCGTACCCGGTGTGAAAGCCTTATGCGCAATGCCGATCATTGGCAGGCAACATTATCGCCAGAAGATGGATCGACCGAGGTTATCCATGCGCGATCTGTGGTCAATGCCGCGGGCCCGTGGGTCACAAACATCGTTGATCATGCGGGCCTTGGTGATAAGGCCGCAGGCTTGCGGTTGGTCAAGGGCAGCCACATTGTTGTGCCGCGCATTCATGATCACGACCATTGCTATATTTTTCAAAATAGCGATGGGCGCATTGCCTTTGCCATCCCCTATCAGCGTGACTACACCCTGATAGGCACCACCGATGTCCCCTATGACGGGGATCCGGCGATGGTTAAAATCAACAGCGATGAAATCGACTATATGCTTGATTTGGTGAATGGCTATTTGGCCAAGCCGGTCACGCGCGACGATATCGTTTGGGATTATTCCGGGGTGCGGCCGCTTTATGATGACAAGAACGACAATGCATCGGCGGTGACCCGTGATTATGTCTTTGATCTTGATACCGGGGAACATAACGATGTCCCGCCGATCCTGTCGATCTATGGCGGCAAGATCACGACATATCGCCGCCTTGCGGAACATGCGATGCAAAAGCTTTGCCCCGTACTTGGCAATTTTGCCCCCGATTGGACGGCGGATGCGATCCTTCCGGGTGGGGATATGCCAGACGCGGACTTTGACCGTTTCCTGGCGACGGCCAAGGCGCAGTTTCCTTGGATGCCCGAACCGCTTTTGCATCGGCTCTCCCGGTGCTATGGCACGGCCCTTTATCAAATTATCGGGGGTGCCTCGGAAACATCACAATTAGGACAACAGGTTGCGCCAAACCTGTATGAAGTTGAATTGTCCTACCTGATGGCGCATGAATGGGCCCGCACCGCAGACGATGTTTTGTGGCGCCGGACCAAGCTTGGCCTTGGGATGCAGTCTGATCAGGTCGCTGCAGTCACTGACTGGTTTGCCGCCCAAGCCCGACTTGGTCGGGCTGCACACTAATTCAAAATAAAAGGCGGTGAAGAAATTCACCGCCTTTTATGCATTTGAAGTCATCTGGATCGCGCAATTGCGCAGGCTTAGTAAGCATATTCCTTGAACAGCGGATCGACCGAGCCATTCCACTCGGTTTCATACTTATCCAAGAATTCCTCGGCCAAGGTACGACCGCTTTCGGCGACGTCTTCGAGGCTATCAAGGAAGTGGCTTTCATCATCGCCATAGCCATCCATGCGACCCCGGTTTTTCAGGCCCTGCTTGGAAATTGCCAGAACGTCCTTGGCAAGATCCTGCACCGTGCCGTTTTTAAACTTGGTGGCAAGGGCGGTGCGCGGCACATCGTTACGCAGCGCTTCGCGTTCTTCGTTGCTCAGATCGCTGACCAAATTCCAGGCGGCATCCAATGCGGCATCATCATACAGCAAGCCAACCCAAAGGGCCGGCAACGCGCAAATGCGTTTCCACGGGCCACCATCGGCACCGCGCATTTCAAGAAACTTCTTAAGGCGGACTTCCGGGAAGGCGGTGGTCATATGATCTGACCAGTCATTCATGGTCGGACGTTCACCGGGCAACACATCAAGTTTGCCAGCCATGAAATCACGGAACGACTTACCCGCAGCATTGATGTATTTGCCATCGCGATAGACAAAATACATCGGCACATCGAGCATATAATCAACATAGCGTTCAAAGCCAAAACCGTCTTCGAACACAAATGGCAGCATGCCACAGCGATCCGGATCGGTATCGGTCCAAACGTTCGAGCGTGCCGACAAGAAGCCGCTTGGTTTGCCATCAATGAACGGCGACGCGGCAAACAGGGCCGTTGCGACCGGCTGCAAGGCCAAAGACGCGCGGAATTTTTTGACCATGTCGGCCTCGGACGAATAGTCCAGGTTGACCTGAATGGTTGAGGTCCGCAGCATCATATCAAGGCCAAGATTACCGACCTTTGGCATATAATCGCCCATGATCGCGTAGCGGCCTTTTGGCATCCACGGGATGTCTTTGCGTTCCCATTTCGGGTTATGCCCGACACCAAGCATATCGATGCCAAGGTCATCACAAATCTGGCGCACCTGATGCAGGTGGGTGTGTACTTCACCACAGGTCTGGTGAATATTTTTAAGCGGCGCACCCGACAATTCAATCTGCCCACCCGGTTCGAGCGAGACAGAGCATTTGTCCTTGGTCAGCGCAATGACATTGCCGTTTTCAATGACTGGTTCCCAGTCATAATGTTCGGCAAGGGCATTCAGCAGGGTTTTAACCCCACGTTCGCCTTCGTAAGGGATGGGGCGAAGATCATCGCGGGTGAAGGCGAATTTTTCGTGTTCGGTGCCGATGGCCCAGTCGCTTTTTGGCGTACAGCCGGACTCGAACCATTCGACAAGCTGGCGCCGGCTTTCGATTACCGGGCTATCGCCAGTGGAGGCGCTGACAGTCATAAGGGCTTCCCCTAATCTCTCGTGACGGGCTGGTTCGACCAGTCGCCGATACGATCCTGAAATACAGTTAACGCAGCAATTGCCGCCGTTTCGGCCCGCAAAATGCGCGGTCCGAGACTAACAGGGGTGGCAAAAGGCTGTTTACGGATATTTTCAAGTTCGTCGGCGCTAAAGCCGCCTTCAGGTCCAATCACGAGTGCATGGTTAATAACATTGACATTGTCGATAACCGAGCCAGCGCCCTTTGCCAAGAGCTGACTTAACACTTCACCAATTGGTGACCCTGATCCGGTTTCGTCACAAAACAGCAAATGGTTGTTTTCCGGGCACTTCGCCACCCAATCCAGCAGACGGACGGGTTCAAATATTTCTGGCACGGTCAGGCGTTCGCACTGCTCGGCGGCTTCGATCACCTGTGACTGCAACCGATCAAGGCGCACCTTATCGGTAATGCCGTGCTGGGTAATGACGGGCTGAAGCCGCCCGACCCCCATTTCGACAGCCTTTTCGATCAGAAAATCCAGACGCTGCTTTTTGATCGGGGCGAAAACAAGGGTCGGTCCGACTTCGGTTCCTTGCGGGCGCAATTGCCGTTCAACCGCAACACTTCCCTTCTTTTTACGCAATGCATTAATGGTTGCGAGCCACTCGCCATCTAGACCATTAAATATCTTTACAGGCGTTCCGGGCTTGAGCCGCATCACATGTTCAAGGTAATGAGACTGTTCAGGGGAAAGTTCGATCTCGGATCCGGGCGTGATAGGATCGGAAACGAAAAGGCGTTGGCGCGCACGGGCGGCGTCTGCTGTCATGGATATCCTCAAACATAGCCCAAAGCCAAAAAATGGCCGGGTTCGAATTCGTTAGGCGTTACATAGGTCGATTATGACACAGGTCAACCAACCAATACAGACTGGCAAGAACGATATGCCCCAAGACGGCTGGATTGACCGTTTTGTGCCCGAACCCGCACGGCCGTATTTAAAGCTGTTGCGTCTGGATCGGCCGATTGGCACGTGGCTTTTACTGTTGCCGTGTTGGTGGTCGACCGCGATGGCGGGGGGCATTACGCCGGGCATTGGGGCAAAACAGATCGTCATTATGATGACGCTGTTTGCGATTGGCGCGCTCATCATGCGCGGGGCCGGTTGTGTGATCAATGATCTGGCGGATCGTAATTTTGATGGCAAGGTCGAACGCACCATCACCCGCCCGCTTCCAAGTGGGCAGGTAAAAGTCTGGCAGGCATTGGTGTTTCTTGCCGCGATATTGTTACTCGGCCTTGCGGTTTTGGTGCAGTTTCGCATCGAGGCGATCATTGTCGGCCTGTGTGCCATGCCAATTGTGATCACCTACCCGTTTATGAAACGCATCACCTATTGGCCGCAGGCGTGCCTTGGCCTAGCGTTTAACTGGGGCGCGCTTGTTGGTTGGGCCGCGGTGACCGGCACGGTCGAGCCAGCCGCAATTGCTGTGTATGCCGCCGGGTTCTTTTGGACACTGGGCTATGACACGATTTATGCCCATCAGGACAAAGATGACGATGCCAAAATCGGCCTGAAATCACTTGCGCTGCGTCTTGGCGATGCGACGCCGAAATGGGCAAAAGGGTTTTATATGGCAACCACCCTGTTGCTGGGCGTTGCCGGGACGTTGGCCGATTTGCATTGGTCGTATTTTGTCTTGCTGGGTCTTGCCGGTATTCATCTTGGCTGGCAGGTCGCGACGGTGAAACTTGATGATGCGGCGAACTGTTTGAAACGGTTTAAATCCAACCGTGATTACGGATTGCTGGTGTTGGCCGCAATTGTGTTGTCACACCTGATTGCGATTGCATGATATTTTAAAACAGACATTGGATAAATCAGGTCTGGGATTTTCAAAACGGAACCCCATCTGTTTGACATTCCGCTGGTTGGCATCGTGCTGTTTGTCATCCTGTTTGAACACATTTCGTACATTTTAATTTACGTATAAGGGCCTGTTTATGACCGCACCGCTGGCCTTGATGATTGCCGGGCTGATCCTTGCCGGGGTTGGTGCCCAATGGATGGCATGGCGCGCCGGTGTGCCCGCCATTGTGTTGCTGTCCGCGCTTGGACTGGCCTTGGGGCCGGGCACCGGCTGGATTGATCCGGTGGCCGATTTTGGACCGTTGTTGCAGCCGCTTGTCGCGGTTGCCGTTGCTGTGATCCTGTTTGAAGGCGGCTTGGCGCTGGATTTCCGGGAATTGCGCCACAGTGTCAGCGGCATCTTGCGCCTGACAACAATCGCCCCGCTTTTGGCCTGGTTGATGGGCGGTGTCGCAGCCCATTATCTGGCCGAATTGTCATGGCCGGTCGCGGCCCTTTTTGGCGGCATCATGATTGTCACCGGTCCAACGGTGATTGCCCCGCTTTTGCGCCATGCCCGCATGGCCAAACATCCCAGCACGCTTTTGAAATGGGAAGGGATTGTTAATGATCCGATTGGCGCGCTGTTTGCGGTTCTGGCCTATGAGATCATTGTCGCCCTGCATCGCGGAAATGACCTCAGCACCGCCATCGGGCATTTGGCCCTGACCATTATTGTTGCCATGGCGATTGGCCTTGTGGTGGGCTTTTGCACCGTTCAGGTATTCCACCGGGGTTGGATCCCGGAATTTTTAAAAGCGCCGCTGGTTTTAGGCGTGCTTTTGACCTGCTTTGCCGGGGCCAACATCGTTCAGGAAGAAACCGGTCTTTTGGCGGTCACGGTACTTGGTCTTGTGATCGGCAATGCGCATTTGATGGCGATTGATGAAATCCGCCGGTTTAAAGAAACCCTGACGGTTATTTTGGTTTCAAGCGTGTTCATCATTCTGACCGCGACCTTGAAATGGTCGATGGTTGAAGAGCTGACCTGGGGGCATGGCCTGTTTGTTTTGGCGATGCTGTTTGTGGTGCGCCCGGCGTCGATCATCGGGGCGTTGGCCTTTTCCAAGATTGATTGGCGCGAACGGATTTTGGTGGGCTGGATTGCCCCACGCGGCATTGTCGCCGTGGCGATTTGCGGCCTTTTTGGCACCGAACTTGTAAATCTTGGATATAGCGACGGCGCACTTTTGATCCCGCTTGCCTTTGCCATGGTGTTTTCAACGGTTGTGTTGCACGGATTTTCGATCCGTCCGATGGCGCGCTATCTTGACCTTGCGGTTAATGGTCCGCCCGGTGTTTTGATTGTTGGCGCCCAACAATGGACGATTGATCTGGCCACCCGTCTGGATGAGCTGGATATTCCGGTCGTGATTACGGATTCACGTTGGCACAGCCTGCGTCCGGCCCGCGAAGCCGGGCTGACCACTTTTTATGGCGAGGTGCTGTCAGAGGTGTTTGAGCATCATCTGGATACGTCCGCGTTGGGCAAACTGATCGCCACCACGGATAATGACGCCTATAACACGCTTGTCTGTACCGACTTTGCCCCCGAATTTGGCCGTCGTGCAGTATTTCAAACCGGTATTCACCGATCCCCCGAAGATCGCGGTCGCCACAGTGCCAGCCAAACCTTGGGCGGTTTGCCGTTTTGTTCCGAACCGCTGACCACCGATGATATCCGTTATGCCTATCGCAGCGGTGCACAGGTGCGCCATACCCGGTTAACAGATACCTTTGGCTGGGAAGATTTCATTGGCCATCATGAAAAAGCCCCGCCGGTCTTGGCCCTTGTGCGTGGTAATCAGCTTTTCATCGGCTCCGAAATCCCCAAGGCCAAGGCACGCGATGTTATTATCTATCTGGGCGAGCGTGATGCGGAAAACGGATCGTAAAGAACCGCTTGCCCCGACACCGCAAAGCCGATACTCCCGGGCGATGATGACCGCCACCGCACCTAAGCCCAAAGCCGAGAAAACCAGATCACTCAAGACCAGAGCAGCAAAACCATGACCGAAAACGTCTTTGCCGACGCCTTGGTACCCGAGGTCGACGATCCGCAATTTGCCGATCTGATCGAAACCTTTACTGTGCCCGCACGTGTGCCGCTGGCCCCTGAGATTGAGATGTATCTGGCAACCCACATCACCCCGCTTTGGCAGGCGACGGAAGATATTTTGGGCGTGCTTGATATTCCCCCACCCTATTGGGCCTTTGCATGGCCCGGCGGACAGGCCATTACGCGCTATATACTGGATCATCCGGAAATGGTGCGTGGCAAACGGGTTCTTGATTTTGCCTGTGGCGGCGGCATGCAGGCGATTGCCTGTGTGATGGCCGGTGCGGCCGATATTTTGGCCAATGATATTGATCCAGTGGCGATTACGGCAACGCGCCTGAATGCCAAGCATAACGACGTTGAATTTCCCACCACGACCGAAAACTTTGTCGGCACCAGCGCACCGGAAAAACGGTGGGATGTGATTTTTGCTGGCGATGTTTGTTATCAGCAAGATATGGCAAATGCCGTACTGCAATGGCTGATGGCCGAAGCACGCCTAGGCACCCGGGTTATTTTGGCTGATCCGGGCCGGACATACGCCCCGACCCACAATATTGACGAGCTGGAAACTTATGACGTTCCGGTCGATGTCGCGGTCGAGGATACCGACACCAAATTTACCCGCATCTGGCAGCTTTTGCCCGACCGGGAAAATTTGGCGTAATCAAAACCCGGATTAGCCCGCGATGCTTTTCACACAGCGATTAAGTTCGCCAATGCCGTTAAACACGAACTGAATGTTTTTGGAAATGTCGTTGGTGACACCTGTCTGTTCCTCGACGGCAGATGCAACCGTGTTGACATAGTCACTGACCGAGTTCGCTGATTCTGAAATTTGTCGGGTGGACTCAACGACGCGCTGGGTAATGCCCAGCATCGAATTGATCTGTGTTTCGATTTGATCGGTTGCCTTGGCAGTTTGGGTAGCAAGGCTTTTGACCTCGCCCGCAACCACGGCAAACCCTTTACCGGCATCCCCCGCACGGGCGGCTTCGATTGTGGCATTAAGCGCCAACAGATTGACCTGATCGGCCAGTTCGCGAATGATTTGAACAACGCCAGTCATGGCCTCGGACGTCGTTTCCAACTCGTCACGGATACCATCGGCCATTTCGGATTTGGCGACGATATCATTCACCGCTATTTGTGATCGGTGCATGCTTTCGCTGATTTCCTGGATCGCGGCCAACATTTCCTCAGAGGCACTTGCCACGGCTTCTGCACTGGCTGTTGATCCTTCGGCAAGTTCTTCGGCGGTGTGACGGGTCATCACCTGTTTGGTGACATCGGTTGCATATTTCACCACCTTGAACGGGCGCCCGTTCATGTCAAATACCGGGTTATAACTGGCACTGATCCAAACTTCCTTGCCGCCCCGGCCCATGCGTTTAAATTCGCCGGTTTGATATTCCCCGCGTCGAAGTGCGGCCCAGAATGCGGCATATTCATCGCTTTGGGCATATTCGGGCATAACGCACATACTGTGATTGTTGCCCTTCAAATCGGCAAGCGTATAGCCCATGGCGTTTAGGAAATTTTCATTGGCATCAATGATGGTGCCATCCATGTCAAACTCAATCACCGCCTGAGATTTTCCGATCGCGGCGATTTGCCCGGCATAATCGGCGGCACGCAATTTATCCTGCGTGATGTCGGCGGCGTATTTCACCACTTTAAACGGCCGACCATTTAGATCCATGATCGGATTGTAACTGGCCTGAATCCAGACTTCCTTGTTGTTCTTACCAAAGCGCTGATATTCGCCGGTGGTGTAGTTGCCAGCACGCAGCGTTTTCCAAAACTGTTCATATTCAGCACTGTTGGCATATTCGCGCCCGACAAATATGCGGTGATGTTTGCCGACAATTTCATCAAGCTGATAGCCCACCGCATCAAGGAAATTCTGGTTGGCCGACAGGATGGTGCCATCCATATCAAACTCAATCACCGCCTGGGATTTTCCGATCGCGGCGATTTGCCCGGCATAATCGGCCTTTTGGCGTTTATCAGCGGTAATATCGCTGGCGAATTTGAACACTTTGTACGGTTTGCCGTTACGGTTCAGGACCGGGCAATAGGTTGCCTGAATCCACACATCCTTGCCGCCCTTGCCAACCCGGTGAAACTCGGCGGTGAAAAATTCCCCTGCACCTAGGCGTTGCCAAAATTCCGCATATTCAGAACTTTCGACGTAATCCTTGGCAACGAACATGCTGTGATGCTTGCCTTTGACCTCGCTAAGCTCATAGCCCATCAACGCCAAAAAGTTCTCGTTCGCCGTGATGATTTTGCCATCAAGTGTGAATTCGATTGTGCCTTGTGACTTTTGGATTGCATCAACGATATGCGTATCATCACGACCTACACCAAACATTGCAGTCTCCAAACAGACAAAGAAGGTCTGCCGTCAAACCAATGCGCAGGGATACGAACGCAACAAGATGACCGCGACCTCCCTAAAACAGGGGGCTGTGTTTGGGCGTAAGCGGCACCAGGGCGCTAACGGCAAACACCCTTTGCAACTTGGTGATTTCTCTTACCGCTTTAAATAGTGTGACATGATTTTTTGGCGAAGTTGGGGATCGTCGATCAATTGCAAAATCAGGCTGGGACTTGGCGCATGGCCCGATCGCCTAGCAACATGGCATAACATGTCCCATTGGCTTTTGGCGGGGAAACGCCGATTGCGCCCGGCAATATCAATCAAGGCAAAGGTTTCTTCGCGGTCAAAACAATGGCCCGCCACCGATTGATAGCTGCCAACCCGATCTGGCGTCACACCGCAATCAAGGGTGATTAACGCCCCATCGATCTGACTGTAATTGTAGTGATCTGGCACGGATTCCGTGCTGTGCATGTGGCTAAGCTGGGTCGGGGTTAGCCAGGTGACCGCAACCCGGACCGTTGTGCCCGGCGACGGGGCCAAGGTGGCGGGCAGTGCGCCATACCCGGTGATGTGTGCGGAATAGACAATATCATGCCCCGCCATCCAGCCAAACGTGACCGGCACGGGGTCCTGATGATTGGGCGGGGCAAATTTGCGCGCCAATTGCACCGGTGCGCGATTGGACCCAACAGCCAGAACCGGAGTACGACCCGCGATTAACGTTTGAATGTCATCGGTGCCGGTTTGGTGAACCGCACCATTTACAAACAAAAAATCATGATCGGGCGCATCATAGGGATACAGAAACGCGCGCAGGATTTCCTGCGCGCGTGGATGCTGTTCGACCTGTTGGCGCAACACGGTATCCGTGATTTTCTGCGCATCGGAAATCGAAAACATAGTCTTCTTAGTACTCAGATCTAAGATCGTTTGGGTCGCGATTAACCTTCGACAACGCGATAACGGCAATTGCAGTTATCGACATGCTGCCAAGCCAGTTTCGACCACGCTTTTTCTGCATCCTCAAAGGTTGCATACGGACCGTGGCGTTCTTCTTCGCCGCCTACCGGGGTTTCAAAATCGGTGGTTTCGTATTCGCCGCCAACGACCCAATATTCTTCGAGCCGTTCAACGCGATAACGCGAATTGGCGTCGTCAACCGACTGCCAAGCCATTTTCGACCAGTGCTTTTCTGCGTCTTCGAAGCTGCCAAACGGACCAACTTTGGTTTCTTCGCCAATTGGCTGATCAAAACCGGTATCCTGATAGGTGCCCCCGATAACCCAATATTTGGCCATCTGTGCGTCCTTCATGCTTTTGGTGATTTTCCATGCCGCGTGTTGTGGGTCACGCGACTCAATTCCTTGCCCTTGTATACCCAAATGATGCGTCAACCAAAACCGCAAAGTTTCGTATAACCTTGCAACGCAGCATTCCGACTGTATTTGGGGATGCGATTACAAAGTTGCAAACTCTTCTTTGCCAACAGCAAGGTTGTCCGATCTCGCAGCAACGCGTATGAAGACAACACGAATTCAAAGCTTAGCAGATGACAGGTGCCATGCCCTATCAATCCCTTCGTGACTTCATGGATGTGCTGGAAAAATCCGGCCGTCTTGTTCGTGTCACTGAACCGGTTTCCCCCAACCTTGAAATGACCGAAATCCAGACCCGCCTTCTTGCCGAAGGGGGCCCGGCGGTCTTGTTTGAAAATGTTGTCGGGGATGACGGCAAAAAATATGACATGCCGGTTCTGGTCAATTTGTTTGGCACCGTGGACCGCGTGGCAGAGGGCATGAACCGCAAGCCCGAAGAATTGCGCGAAGTTGGCGAAACGCTTGCCTTCTTAAAACAGCCAGAACCACCTGGCAGCCTGAAAGAAGCGTTTTCAATGCTGCCGCTGGCCAAAACCGTGATGGCGATGAAACCAAAAACGGTTTCCAAGGCACCCTGTCAGGAAATCGTCATGACGGGTGATGATGTCGATCTGTCAAAAATCCCCATTCAGTCGTGCTGGCCGGGTGAACCGGCCCCGCTGATCACATGGCCCTTGGTCGTAACCCAAGGCCCGTCCGCGGGCAAAAACGGCGGCGACAAGCGCGATGTGTTTAACCTTGGCATCTATCGCATGCAGGTGCTGGGTAAAAACAAAACCATTATGCGCTGGCTAAAACATCGCGGCGGGGCGCAACAATACGCACGCTGGAAAAAGGAAAAACCCGATCCGCTGCCGGTCGCGGTTGTTTTGGGGGCTGATCCGGGCACCATTTTGGCCGCTGTGACCCCGGTGCCTGATACCCTGTCAGAATATCAGTTTGCCGGGCTTTTGCGCGGGCAAAAGGTCGAGCTGGTCGATTGTAAGACCGTGCCGCTTAAGGTGCCTGCCACCGCCGAAATCGTGCTTGAAGGCTATGTTTCACTTGATGAATCAGCGCCCGAAGGGCCGTATGGCGATCATACCGGCTATTACAACTCGGTCGATGAGTTCCCGGTATTTAACATCACCGCGATTACCATGCGCAAAGACCCGATTTATCTGTCGACCTTTACCGGCCGTCCGCCAGATGAGCCGTCGGTTCTGGGCGAAGCGCTAAATGATGTGTTTGTCCCGATCTTGCAGCAGCAATTTACCGAAATCGTTGATTTTTGGTTGCCGCCAGAAGGATGCAGCTACCGCATTGCGGTGGTGTCGATGAAGAAAGCCTATGCTGGTCATGCCAAGCGCGTGATGATGGGCGTTTGGTCATTCCTTCGGCAATTCATGTACACCAAATTCGTCATCGTCGTGGATGACGACATTGATGTGCGCGATTGGAAAGACGTCATGTGGGCGATCTCAACCCGGATGGATCCGGTGCGCGACATCACCACGGTGACCGACACCCCGATTGATTATCTTGATTTCGCATCTCCGGTCAGTGGTCTTGGCGGCAAGCTTGGCCTTGATGCCACCAACAAGTTCCCGGGCGAAACAAACCGGGAATGGGGCGAAAAAATCTACATGGAAGATGACATCATCAACCGTGTGGACGAAAAATGGGACCGATACGGCTTGCCCGGATCAGGCAAGAAAATCTGGAAAGACTAAGGCCCCTCCAATTACGGGATTAAATCCCGTGAAAAACCATATTCAATGCGTTGGTGAGTTTGAAGGCATCTTCAAATTCACCAGCTTTCTCCCCCAATTCTGATGTGCTGAGCGTCGCGATAAACTGCGGCAACCGCACCCAATCATCCCCACCAATTTTAATCACCGGATTAAGCCTGTCGGCAGGAAGGGGAAATTGAGAAGTCGATTTTAAGGGAACCACGACGCGGGATCGAAAGTCTGACAAAAGTTCGGCCTGCACATCGACAACGTATCCTTCTTCAAACCGAAAGATATCCCCCCGCGCCATCAGAATTTCCGATGCGATGCCAGTGGAACACCGTGCTGCTCGACGCAGGTCTTGCTTGCATCAATTGCAGCTTGGTTTTCCTACTTCCAAAGTTCGGCGCGACGTTTCGCAACTTCTTGCCTTAACCCCTGCTCCGCCGTTCGGGAAATATTGATCCCCAATACCTTTGCTTCGGTCAAAAGCGCAACATCAAGACTGATAGTGGTTGGCTTTCTCTGTGGCTTTGTCGCGGAGACTGTCATCACACTGAACCTTTTATGCGCATGATCTATGCGCATATTCTGCAAATGAACCCTATAATATTAATTTCGGAAAAATCGCCAGTGGTCGCCATTTTCTGCGGCTTCTTTGGAATAAAAGAACTGCGGCGCATCGCACATGAAATCATCAACCCGAATGGCGAACTTGCAGAGTTCATCGTCGCCAATCACTTGGGACATGAATTCGGTGCTGTTTTCCTGCCAGCTCATCAGCGGCGGCGCGGTTTCATCGTAAATGCAAAGTGCAACCTGTTCGGAGCTTTCAAACGGAAGATAATGGATTTCGCTTTGCAGTGTGCCGCCGTCATTGGTGACAAACAACATCGCAAATCGCGGACCTTCCGGACTATCAAGGTCAACCCAGCCGGCAATCCGATCCACCGCATCGTCACAGGTAAAATCACCCGTCAGCATTTGATGCCGGTAATTTTGGGCATATTGCCCACCCTGCATACGCATTTCGTAATAGAGTTGGTTGGGGGTTACCGGATCAGCCTTCGCCCCGCCTTCTGTGGCACCTTTTTCGGGCAAAACCCCGTCAGACGTTGGCGTTTCATCGGCATGCGCAACGCCACCCGATGCGCCCCACACCCCAGATATACCCGATACATCCATTGCCCCCGCCAAAGCGAAAGCAAAAACAAAACCCGTCAACATTGCATGTTTGCGCATATTTTTTCCGTTTGCCTGTAAGGAGCCGTCCCAGTGATCGGGCGTTTGAACAACCCAACACCAAATAGCGATAAAAGTCGCCAAAAGATATGCCCTTGCCGATCCATCTTTACCGCGCCACCTTTGGTACAGCAAAGCAATTGAAGCAAACCAGAAATCTGTTTTTGTTTCGCCCCTTTGCGAATGCGTCTACGCACCCTATAAAGTACCCATCACATTCCGAAGTAAGGGAGCTTCCATGCCCAAGACCGACATGACACTTGATCGCATCACCGATATTCTGGCCCGCGCAAAGAAAGCCGGTGCTGATGATGCAGACGCCGTTTATGTCGAAGGAACGTCGCTTTCGGTGGCGCAACGGCTGGGCAAAATGGAAAAGCTTGAACGTTCCGAGGGGGCCGATCTTGGCCTGCGGGTTTTGATTGGCAAGAAACAAGCCGTTGTTTCATCCTCTGACACCAGCGATGCCGCCCTGAACGAATTGGTCGAACGCGCCGTTGCCATGGCAAAAAACGCGCCCGAAGATCCGTATTGCGGTATTGCCGACCCATCCGAACTTGCCGAAACGTTTGACGTTGACGCGCTTGAGCTGTGCGAGCCGGGCGAAGTTGATCAGGACAAAATGATCGAATGGGCGACCGCCTGTGAAGAAGCCGCAAGATCGGTTGAAGGCATCACCAATTCCGAAGGGTCAGAAGCCGGTTGGGGCCGCCATCAAATTACGCTGGCCGCGACCAACGGTTTCATCAATTCCTATGCCGGGTCAGGAAGCCACATTTCAGTATCGGTTCTGGCCGGGACCGGCACGGCGATGGAACGCGATTACGATTATGACAGTGCAGTGTTTTCGACCGATCTTCGCGATCCGGTCGATATTGGCAAAAAGGCCGCCGAAAAGACCTTGCGCCGCCTGAACCCGCGCAAAGTCAAAAGCGCACATGTGCCCGTCATTTTGGACCCACGCGTTTCGGCGTCCATCGTTGGGCATTTGTCGGGTGCGATCAATGGAGCGGGCATTGCGCGCGGTACCAGCTTCCTTCTTGATGCCATGGGCAACGAAATTTTCGCGCCGCATATCAACATTGTGGATGATCCGCACCGCAAACGTGGCCTTCGGTCCAAACCGTTTGACGCCGAAGGTGTCGCCAATCAGAAACGTCACCTGATTGAAAATGGTGTGTTGAAAACCTGGATCATGGATTTGCGGTCCGCCCGCCAGCTTGGCCTGAAATCAACCGGTAACGCATCGCGCGGGGCTGGCAGCCTTCCGAGCCCATCGACCACCAACCTTTATATGGAACCGGGCACGATTTCACCGGCCGACATGATCAAGGATATCAAGCAGGGTCTTTATATCACCGAAATGATCGGCAGCAGTGTGAACGGTGTTACCGGCGATTATTCGCGCGGTGCATCGGGCTATTGGATCGAAGACGGTGAATTGGTCTATCCGGTATCGGAAATCACCGTCGCCGGGAACCTGAAAGACATGTTTAAAACAGTCGTCCCGGCAAGCGATTTGACCTTTAAATACGGCACCAACGCCCCAACACTGCGCATTGATGGCATGACGTTGGCCGGTCAGTAAAACGCCCGCTTAAAGACATGAGATAACGAAAAACGCCCGGTCCAATTGGAACCGGGCGTTTTTTGTATCTATGCTAGACGTGTTGTTTAGGCGGCACGGATTTTGGTAACGAAGGTATCAGTTGCCCCTTTAAGGGTATCGAAGTTCTGCGACAACATATCAACCGCCGTTAGCACATCACCCGATGCCGTTCCGGCCTCATTGACCGCTTCTGACACGGTGACGATGTTCGAACTAACAACCGTCGTGCCGGTGGCGGCCTGTTCGATATTGGCGGCAATTTCACGGGTGGCCGCAGATTGCTCTTCAACAGCCGATGAAATGGTTGCAACGATACCTTCCATTTCGGAAATGGTTTTGCTGATTTGTTCGATCTGATTAGATGCATTGCCCGTGCGGCTTTGCACACCGGCCACCTGACGCCGGATTTCATCGGTTGCCTTGGCCGTTTGCGAAGCAAGGGTTTTGACCTCGTTCGCGACCACGGCAAATCCAGCACCAGATGCCCCCGCACGCTGCGCCTCAATGGTCGCGTTTAGGGCAAGCATGTTGGTTTGATTGGAAATATCAGTGATCAGTTGCAAGACTTCCTCGATATCATTCGACGCGTCGACAAGCTCTGTCATGCTGGTAAAGGCTTCATGCGCCTGCTCAACCGCCTTTTTGGCAACTTCACTTGAAAATACGACCTGACGGTTTATTTCCTCAATCGCGGCATTGAGTTCTTCGGTGGCAGAGGCAACAGAATGGACGTTGCCACTTGCTTGCTCGGTGGCGGAGGCAACTGCCGTGGTTTGCTCGGACGCGTTTCGAGCAATTTGCGACATGGCATTTGCGGTTGCCTGCAATTCAACTGCCGCGGCGGCAACGGCTTCGATGATACCACCGACACTGTTGGTGAAACTGTCGGCTGTTTGGTTCATGAAGACCCGCTGGGCATCTTTGGCGCGGGCTTCTTGTTCGCGGGCTTGTGCTTCGAGTTCGTCATTACGGATCGCACTTGCCTTAAACACTTGAACGGCGGCAGCCATCGTGCCGATTTCATCGCCGCGCCCCTGCCCCGGTACTGTCACGGTTAGATCATGATCGGCCAATTTGCGCATCACGCCCGCAATCGCAATGATCGGCTTTGACAGGCGATCACCAAGTATCCATGCTATTGCAATGCCCAAAACCACCCCGGCAAGCGACGCAATCAGGATTTCTTTTTCTGCCAGACTGACTTTGGCGAGGACGTCTTGAAAGATGCTTTTTTCCACCGCAGAAAGTTCCTGTTTAAGGTCTTCTGCATCGGCAACGATCTGCGCACTTTCTTCGCGCATCGCGCCATTGACGTTTTCTTCGATCAGAAGCTCATCCGCGCGGATTTTTTCAAACACAGTGCGATAGTCGCGCAGTATCGTAACCGCATCGGCGAGAACTTGCTTGCCGTCTGGTGACACCAGTTTTTGATCAAGTGCGGTTAAGGCGGCTTCTAGTTTGCGAAACTCATCGGCGGACTTTTCGCCAAAGCTATCATCCTGGCGACCGATCAAGATGTTGGCATACAAACGCGCAAGCAGGGCATGCTCGCGGGCATCTGACACGATTTGATAGGTTTCAAAATCACCGGTTCTTCCGGCATAGGCCGCCAATTGGTTTAGATCAGACAGGATTTTGATGCCGCTTGGTTCAAGCTCCTCAAGGATCAAGCTGTGGTATTCGTCGCTCAGTTGCTTTGCCTTGGTGAAATTGGCCAAATAAGCATCAAGCGACGCCGCGATATGATCAATTCGCGCACGGCGGTCTTCGCTAACGAACATTTCACGTGCGTGCTCGAGCATCGGTGCCAGTTCCTCTGCAATCAGGAAAACCTGCTTTGCATCGGCTTGATTGGCCGTATTGGCAAATTCACGTGCGTGAGAACTAAACTTTAGAAAGCGCGCCTCAATCTCGGAGATCGCCGACGCTTCTTCCACATAGACCGCATATTCTTCGACATCGTGGCTTACCGAAACAAAGCTGACATAGGCAAAGGCAAGTGCCCCGATCAAAACCAGCAAAACCACGGAAAAGCCGCATAGAATTTTTGTACGTACACGCATATCCGCAAACACCCCACCCTGCGCAATCGGCACCAAAGCACTCGACGCCATTGAACTTCTCCCTTGCTGACGGCAATGCTTTTCAACATCACAGACGACGCCTTTCGCCCTTTTCTGATCCCCTGTTTACCCGACCAACTTTTGGCATTACGGGTTGAAACAAAAAGACTAAAAAGCGCGTCCTTCAACTCAAATGGGTGCTTGAAAAGGTTTTACAATCTAGGCTACCCCTTTGGGTAGGATCAGCATGTAAAGGGATAGGACCCGCAGGAAACAGCCAAAAATCATCCCGTCCCTTCACGCGAACAGGATCAACATTGACCGCGCTTATCGACATCGCAGCACGGGTCCTTCCAATGGGATAAGACCTATTTGTCTGAGGTGATTTGCAAAATCGGGGTATTGGGCGATGTTAAAGCATCGCCCGGGCCATTATGTTGATTGGCATAAAGGGTTGGCACCATCAAGCGCACCGGATAGGGCGACAAACTGATTTCACAGGGCAGCTTTCCAGCATTTTCGCCATCAATTTGGATCGGCGCAGGCCCGCAATGGCTTTTGATCGTCAGACGTTCGGTGCGCACCAGCGACACATCACTTTGTTTGTGCAAGCGGTGTAGCGTCAAAGCCAGGCCATAGCGCGCCAAGGCCCAAATGCCGTTGCCCGGCATCATCAAAACATCAAGCTGGTTTGACGTCAGGGACGCATCATCTGAGATCACAAACGCGCCGCCATAATGCTTGGCATGGGTAACGATGACACCAGAGGCGCGGTAATTTTCCCGACCAATGCATACTTCAAAGTCACGGTGACGCGGGAAAAAGATGCTGCGCAATCCTTCAAGAACGTATGCGCCCTTGCCGATCAGGCGCTTTAACCGCAAGGACACGTTATCTACCGTATCGGCATCCGCGCCCATCCCGACCATCAGGAAAAACGCACGGCCATTTACAACGCCCGGTCGCACCCAAACCATGCCGGGATTGTTGATATAATCCGCAATTACCTTGGCCCGCAGGCTAAGCCCGACTTCAACGGCAAGTACATTGGCCGTTCCCAATGGAATGATGCCAATCGGGGGCACGTCATGCCCATCAATCTGGGCATCGAGCAACCCGTTCAATGCTTCGTTGAGCGACCCATCACCACCGGCAACAAATAACCGTTTATGTGCACGTACCTTTCGCGCCAATTCACGGGCATGGCCGGGATGGGTGGTTTGCAGCAATTCAACCTTTACCCCGGCATGTTGCAGAATTTCCGACAAAAACCGTTGTTTATTCCCACCTGCGCGCGGATTGAAAATGATGGTCACTTCGGGCTGGGACATTCAGGTTCGTCTTCCGCAATAAAACCGAAATAGAAGCAAAGAACTTGCTAGGATATGAAGCAAAACATGTAACAGTTGTTTGACAGAACCGCGAATTTTATGTGAACGGGTTATATATTCACGGGTTTTATTATAAACGGATACTGGTTGGGGACAGTATCCGGCGTCTTTAAAGGCCGGGTTCCAGCCATCCTTTTGGCAGGATACGGAGGGGCGGAAATGACAGCGATGACGCTGCAACCGCATTACCGCACGGTCTGGATATCGGATGTTCACTTGGGCACACGTGGATGTCAGGCAGACCTTCTTTTGGATTTCCTCAATGAAGTGACGGCAGATACCTATTATCTGGTGGGCGACATTATCGATGGCTGGCGCCTTAAGAAAAGCTGGCATTGGCCCGAAAGTCACCACGCCGTTATAACCACAATCATGGACAAGGCCAAGAATGGCGCAAAAGTAATCTTTGTGCCAGGCAACCATGATGAATTTGCCCGTGAATTTGTCGATATGACATTTGGCCATGTCGAAGTCAAAATGAACGACATCCACGAAACAGCCGACGGCAAACGGCTTTTGGTAATCCATGGCGATGAATTTGACGGGGTTGTCAAATATGCGCGTTGGTTGGCCTATCTGGGGGATACGGCCTATAACTTCGCCATCACGCTCAACCGCTATTACAACGGAATTCGCCGCCGGTTTGGCTATGGATACTGGTCGCTTTCGGCCTATCTGAAAAACCGGGTGAAAAACGCGGTTCAATTCATCTGTAATTTTGAAAATGCCGTTGCCCACGCGGCCGCCAAACGCAAGGTGGACGGGGTGGTATGCGGACATATTCACCATGCGGAAAAACGCATGATTGGCGATGTGCTTTATTGCAATGACGGGGACTGGGTTGAAAGTTGCACCGCCCTTGTCGAAGACAAAGACGGCAAACTTGAACTGATCCATTGGGCCGAAATGCGCCAAATGGCCATGACCCATTCAACAGCGGGTCGTGATGCCGCCAGTGCACCGTCGGTTGGTCTTGGCAAACTGATTTCCATGTTCCGTATCGCCCATGCTTCGGGCAAATCCGCATCGCACACATCCAAAAAAAGTGACGATGCACCGATTGGAAAGACTGCATGAAAATACTGATCGTAACCGACGCCTGGTATCCACAGGTGAACGGTGTTGTCCGTACCCTTGAAACCGTACGGGGCGAGTTGGGCGCGATGGGGCATGACGTTCATGTTATCTCGCCCGATCAGTTTAAAACCATTCCCTGTCCGACCTATCCTGAAATCCGCTTGGCCCTGTTTGCCAAACGCAAAATGGCCGAGATGATCCAGGCCCTGCAACCAGTTGCAATCCATATCTCGACCGAGGGACCATTGGGGCAAGCCGCACGCGCTTATTGTCTTAAACACGGTCTTCCTTTTTCGACCGCCTATCACACGCGTTTCCCGGAATATATTCATGCCCGGATGCGGTTGCCGTTATCGATCTCCTATCGCGGCATGCGCCGGTTTCACGGCAAATCACAATCCGTGATGGTCGCCACCGAAAGCCTGCGTCAGGAATTATCAGATTGGGGGTTTGATAATCTGCATATCTGGTCACGCGGGGTGGACCTTGACCTTTTCCGGCCACAGGCAGATGCCAGCTTTGGCGACCTCCCCAAACCCCATTGGCTGTTTGTCGGTCGGGTCGCGGTAGAAAAGAATATCGGCCATTTTCTGGACCTTGATTTGCCCGGCACAAAATTTGTTGTCGGCGATGGACCGCAATTAAACGAACTGCGCCAGAAATACCCCAACGCGCAGTTTCTGGGCAAAAAGGTTGGCCAAGACTTGGCTCATGCCTTTGCGGCGGCGGATGTTTTTGTCTTTCCCAGCAAGACTGACACATTTGGCCTTGTCATCCTTGAAGCATTGGCATCGGGCACCCCGGTTGCAGTCTTCCCGGTTCAAGGGCCCGCCGACATCGTACGCGGCACAAAGGCCGGTGCGATTGATGCCGACCTTGGCAAAGCAGCCCTCGCCGCACTTGAGCTTGATCCAAAAGATGCGCGGGCCTTGGCCGAAAGCTATAGCTGGCACAATTCCGCCAGCCAGTTCCTGCATAACCTTGCACCGTTTTCCGGCGGATTTGATGGAGTAGAAGCCGTCCGCATGTCTGTCGAAGATGCGGCGCGTGGGCCTGCATCAGCCCATACCGATAACGAAAGCCACGCGCCCAGCAATGCCCCCCTTGGTCAACCAGCGCAGTAACGCGCTGGTTCGAACTGCTTTAACTATTGACGGACGTGGATCAAATTAACGGCGTGTATCGTGCTTAAGAGTTTGGCGCAGTGTGCGATAGGCCAAAAGCCCATTAAGCGCATCCGTGCCCAACCAACGCCGAAACGGCCGCAAAATCAAATAAACTGGCAACAGCACCCCAACCACTTTGCGAAGGGGCTTAAGCTGCGGTGCGTCAAACCCAACCGCGGTGACATAGGCGTTCCAGCCAGAATGCAACAGTTCGGGGCGTTTCTTAAACCCGCGCTGGATCGAAAAGATAAACAGCAACACATCGCGCGCCTGTGCATCGTAAATCGGCATGCGCGCATTGGGGTCTTCTTCGAAATCGATAAACCCGATTTGACCATCATCGCGGATGGTCAAATTACGCAACAAGGGCGCGCCGTGCGCGACACCCGCGCGGTGCAATCCGGCAAGACCTTGGGCCCCGGATGTAATCAGTTCTTCAATTGCATCTGTATCACCTTGGCGAAGATGTTCTTCGATCCGGGTTTGCAAGATCGCGCCATTATCGCCGATGGCAATCCAATCTTCGGTCTCTTCCACCAGATCGGGAACCAAAATCCCCTTATCGGACAGTTTGCGCAGAATGTTTGCTTCGCTGGCAAGGCCGGCTTTGCCCCCCGGCGAGACAGTTGGGCGCAGCATTGCAAGGCCTGTGACGGTGGCGAAAAAACGTTGCAGACGATGCCAGCCTTTTTGTTTTGGCGCGACCGCTTGCTTGATCCAGATACGCCGGTTCTGCCAGCGCAGCGCGAAAACGCGTGCTCCGACACCTTGCGCCATTGTATGTTCGACAAGTGCGTGCAGTTGCTCGTTCATTTTTTTATCTTATATGTCGTTTCGCCCGACCTGCTGACCGGCAGGTCAATTTTGTATCTGTCTCATGTGCGCTGCGGCTTGCCGCACCTGTCTGGGCATGCTAGCAACGGCGCATATCATTCAAACACACTTTAAAGCCGTATCCTTATCGATAGTATCAGCTTGATACAACTTGGAAATGGCCTGAACGACCAGGAAGAAGTCATTGCGCAATAATCCGATGGACCCGACTGCTGAACACTGGCGCACTTGGCCAATGGTCAAGCGCATTGTGAAAGATGCAGTAGCGCCCTATTTCGGCAAAATTGTTCTTGCCTTGATTTGTATGGCCCTCATGGCGGCGGCAACTGGCGGCTATGCCTATTTGATGGATCCGGTCATTAACGAGGTGTTCGTTAAACAAAACGAAGAAATGCTGATCCCGGTTGGCGTGGCTGTTCTTGCATCCTTTGCGCTTAAGGGCTTTGCCAATTACGGCCAATCGGTTTTGATGAGCTATGTCGGCGGACGCATTCTGGCCGATATCCAAAACAAGCTTTATGAACATGTTATCCGTCTTGATATCGGCTTTTTCCACAGCACAAACACCGGCAAACTGATCACGCGCTTCACCAGTGATATTACGTCAATGCGCGCGGCCGTCTCCGTCGCACTGACGGGCTTTGGTAAGGACCTTTTGACCGCAGTTGTTCTGATCAGTGTGATGTTTTATCAGGACTGGCAACTGGCGATCATCGCATTCACGGTCTTCCCTGCCGCGATTTTGCCGATTGCGCGCCTTGGCAAGCGCATGCGTAAGGTTTCAGCCAACACCCAACAACAGATCGGTGAATTTGCCACCCTTCTGGAGCAAACCTTTCAGGGTGTGCGCCACGTCAAGGCCTATGGCATGGAGCCATATGAATGCTCGCGCATGGAAAAACTGGTCGAAACCGTTTTCCAACTGAGCTTCAAGTCACAAAAAGTCAGTGCACGGTCGTCCCCCATCATGGAAACGCTGGGCGGTGCGGCAATCACGACGATCATTATTTATGGCGGTAGCCGTGTGATCGATGGAGCGAGCGATCCGGGCAGCTTCTTTTCGTTTATCACCGCCCTTTTGCTGGCTTACGAGCCGGTAAAACGCTTGGCCAACATCAATATGAATTTGCAGGCCGGCCTTGCCGCATCTCAGCGTGTGTTTATGGTCATGGACCTTGAACCGGAAATCAAAGACGCGCCGGATGCAACCGAGTTGTCGATGTCGGGTGGCAACATCACATTTAACAATGTTTCGTTCGCCTATAACCCGGAAATCACTGCCCTTCGTGACATTGACCTTGATATCAAAGCAGGTGAAACCGTTGCACTTGTCGGGCCATCCGGGGCCGGTAAATCAACCATCCTGAACCTGATCCCACGTTTTTATGACATCGATAACGGATCAATTTCGATTGATGGTCAGGATATCCGAAATGTCACCCTTGAAAGCCTGCGCCGCGCAACAGCCCTTGTCAGTCAGGAAATCACCCTGTTTGACGATACTGTGCGCGCCAATATCGCCTATGGCCGGGCCGGTGCGACGGATGCCGAAATCGAAGAAGCAGCACGCAATGCCGCGGCTCATGATTTCATCGGTCAGCTGGAAGATGGTTATGACACCATTGTCGGGGAACATGGGGTGAAGCTTTCAGGGGGGCAACGCCAGCGTATCGCGATTGCGCGTGCCATGTTGAAAAACGCGCCCATCCTGCTGCTTGACGAGGCGACATCCGCCCTTGATACGGAATCAGAACGCCACATTCAAAGTGCGCTGACCGAATTGATGAAGGGACGTACGACCCTTGTGATTGCGCACCGTTTGTCGACCATTGTTGATGCGGATAAAATCTGTGTAATCAATAACGGGCGTGTGACCGAACAGGGTAAACATGATGAATTGCTGGCACTTGGAGGGGCTTACGCGAACCTCTATAATCTGCAATTCTCAGAAGAAAACGGAAACTGATCCGGGTAATTTCGGGATTTATCGGCGTGCAGTGGTATAAACGGATCATTAAAAGCGAAACCACGCGCAGCACTTTGTGCTGGCTTGCGGCAAACTATGTGCGGTTTATTCATTCGACGGGACGTTGGCGCACCCAAGGCGGCGACCTTCCGGCGCACTACCTGACCGAGGGCAAACCGTTTATTGTTGCCTTCTGGCATCAGCGCCTGCTGATGATGCCCTATACATGGATTTCGGTCGCGGGAAATCGCCCGTTTAACATGCTGATTTCATCGCACCGCGATGGCGAAATCATTTCGCGGACGGTTGGCTATTTCGGCACCAAAACCATTGCCGGATCGACCGGCAAGGGCAAAGGCGGTGCCGCCGCACTGCGCCAAATCATAAAAGCCCTGAAATCCGGGGAAGTTGTTGGCATGACACCCGATGGGCCGCGCGGGCCGCGTATGCGCGCGTCAGACGGCATTGTTCAGGCCGCCCGCATGGCCAATGTGCCCATTTTCCCACTGACCTATTCGGCGTCCAACCGCAAGGTCCTGCGCAGTTGGGACAGATTTGTTTTGCCATTGCCCTTTTCGCGCGGTGTGTTTCATTGGGGCGATCCGATTTATGTGGACCGCAAACTTGATGATGCGGGCATAGAAGCCAAGAGGGTCGAGCTTGAAAACGCCTTAACCGAACTCACCCAACAGACCGACTTATCATTGGGGCTTGATGCCATCCCCCCAGCAAGCCCGGATGAGCTGCCAAAGCAAAAACGATCTGCGATTGCGGCAGGGGAAACTGGCAAATGAGCCTGTTTTACGCCTATCGCGCGGCGACACGGCTTTTGGGCCCAGCTTTGCATCTTTATCTTAACCGTCGCAAAAACAACGGAAAAGAAGATGCGGGCCGAATTGGGGAGCGATTTGGCCATCCAAGCTCCCCGCGCCCAAAGGGAAAGCTTGTCTGGATCCATGGGGCCAGTGTTGGTGAATCTTTATCAGCCCTTCCCATCATTGATGAAATTCGCCGTCGCTATAGCGATGTATCGATCCTGGTCACCACCGGCACGGTTACGTCGGCGGCCTTGATGCATGAACGCTTGCCACAAGGGGTTATTCATCAATTCATCCCGATTGATCGGCAAGTGTGTGTTGCGCGGTTTTTGCATCATTGGAAGCCCGATCTTGCTTTGTGGCTTGAAAGCGACCTGTGGCCCAACATCCTGACCAAGGCGAAAAAGGCCGGCACGCGTTTGGTACTGGTCAATGGCCGCATTTCCGAAAAAAGCTTTAAGGGCTATTCGCGCTTTCCATCCTTTATCCGCCCGGTTATTGCCGCCTTTGATCTGATCCTGACGCAAGGTGAAGACGAAACCAAACGGTTCGCGGCCCTTGGCGCGACGAATGTGTCAACGGCTGGTAACCTGAAATTTGCCGCCCCGCCACTTCCGGCCGATGACGAAGACCTTACCAAGCTGCGCGATCAGATCGGCAAGCGCCCGGTGTGGCTGGCATCCAGCACATTTGACGGCGAAGAACGCATCGCGGGACAAGTTCATAAGAACTTGGTGGCCCAAAACCCGGATTTGTTGACCATTATCGTACCACGCCACCCTGTTCGCGCCGACGCCATCCAAGCCGAGTTAACCGCGCAGGGATTAAACGTCTCGCGCCGCAGTCAGGGCCATGCGATCACGGGGCAAACCGATGTCTATCTTGCCGATACAATGGGCGAGCTTGGACTGTTTTATCGAATTGCGCCGGTTTGCTTTATTGGTAAATCATTGTGTTCGGGGGGCGGACAAAACCCGCTGGAGCCCGCGCGGTTGGGATGTGCCATCCTGCATGGCCCGGATATGAGCAATTTTACCGTCATCGTTGATGAAATGCAGGCCGCTGGCGCATGCCGCACTGCCCATGACGTCGATGACCTGACACGGCAAGTGGGTGGTTTTTTACACGACGCGACGTCCGCACAAAAGGTTGCCGCGGCTGGATTGGCCTATGCCAGTTCCAAGGCAGAAGTCCTTGACCGCACCCTTGATGCCATAGCACCCCTGGTCGACAGCACATCAAAAATCGGGGCACCTCATGCGTGATCCGCAGTTTTGGCAAAAAGACGGCTTGACCGCCCGGGCACTTAGCCCCCTTTCCCTTTTGTGGCGGGCGGGGGCTGGTATTCGCGGCCTCACCACCCCGGCACGTCATCCGGGATGCCCGGTGTTTTGCGTGGGGAATTTTACGGTTGGTGGTGCGGGCAAAACGCCAACTGCGGTGACCCTTTTTAACCTTTTAACCGCACTTGGCCGCACACCGCATTTCGTCAGCCGTGGATATGGCGGATCCATTATCGGGCCGCACCGGGTTGATGCCAATTCAGATCGCGCGGACCAAGTCGGGGATGAGCCGCTTTTGCTGGCCGAACATGGCCCGGTCTGGATTTCACGCGAACGCTTTTTGGGCGCGGAAATGGCGCGCGCCGACGGTGCGGACGCCATCATCCTTGATGATGGCTTGCAAAATCCATCCGTGATCAAGGATTGCAGTTTTGCTGTCATCGATAGCCATTATGGCATTGGCAATGGCCGTGTCATGCCCGCGGGGCCGATGCGGGAATCCTTGGAATCCGGGCTTGAGAAAATCCGCGCCATTATCCTGATTGGCGACGAAACCCCGAAATTCATGGAAAACCTTCGCGCCTCCATCCCAGTCCTGCGCGCCCATATCGAGCCGCAGAACGCCGCCGATTTTGCCAACAAACGTGTTCTGGCCTTTGCCGGGATTGGGCGGCCCGCAAAATTTTATAACAGCCTGCAACAAAGCGGTGCGCAAATTGTCGAAACCCGTGATTTCGCCGATCATCATCCGTTTAGTGCCCAAGAATTAACGCATCTTCGCATGCGGGCCCAGACACTTGGTGCTGCCCTTGTGACGACGCAAAAAGACTTGATGCGCTTGCCAAGTCATAGCCGCGACGGCATAAGCAGTCTTAACATCCGTTTGGTGTTTGATGCACCAGATCAACTCATCCAGATTGTGAAGACCGTGCTTGCCGATGGATAAGAACAGCAAACTATACAAAATGCGCCAAAAATACCTGTCCCACCCGCTTCAGGGGTTGGGGGCGCATCTTATGTATTGGCTCTTTGCGGTTATGCCGATTGATACGGCGTCCAACGCTGCTGGGTGCCTGATGCGCACAGTCGGGCCAAAGCTTGGCCAAACCAAAAAAGCCCGCAACAATTTGACCCGGGCCTTCCCAGAAAAATCCAGCGATGAAATCGAAGAAATCATTGCCGACATGTGGGAAAACCTTGGCCGGTCGGTGGGGGAAATTCCCCATCTGCATAAATTGTACGATGAAAATCGCATTGAAATTGTCGGCATTGAACACGGCCTAGCGACACGAAATACCGGCAAGCCCGGACTGTTCTTTTCTGGTCATATCGGCAACTGGGAAGTTGGTATGTCAATCTCAACCATCCTTGAGATTGACATGATGACGGTTTACCGCGCGCCAGATAATCCGTGGGTCGATAATTTATTTATGCGCGCGCGCAAAGCCCTGCGCGGCGAGTTGGTGAAAAAGGGCCCCGACGGGGCGCGCAAACTGACCGGATGGATGAAAAATAACGGCCATGCCTGCATGCTGGTCGATCAGAAAATGAGCAACGGCATCGCCGTGCCGTTCTTTGGTCGTGATGCTATGACCGCCCCGGCACTGGCACAGTTTGCCTTAAAATATGATGCCCCGGTTGTCCCGTTTCGGATTGAGCGCCTAAAGGGTGCCAATTTCCGCTTAACGTTTTATCCAGCTCTTGAGATCGCGAAAACAGGTGATCGCCATGCGGATATCGCCAACATCATGACCGAAGTGAACGCCACCTTGGAAGGTTGGATCCGCGAACGCCCGGCACAGTGGCTTTGGCCGCATAAGCGCTGGCCGAACTAATCAGCCATTCCAGAACCCTATCTATTGAAAACACGAAAAAACCCGCCACATCATTAACGGAATGAGAACGCCCGTTGGGCATAGTCGCCATTCGACCATGTTCCTCTGTCCTCAGGAGCCCGTTTGTCTTGCCCCGCATAATGATGATTATTTGCCTGATACTCGCGGGATCGGCGTTTCTTTCGTGGCCGGGCATGGCGCTGGATCACGAAACCGAAAAGATCAAAGAAACAGCCCGCGAAATCCGCCTTAACATTGCCGAGCTTGATCAGCAGCTTAAAGAACATTTGCGCAAAGCAATTGAAGAGTACGGCAATCGCCCCTTGGAATGTACACCCGGCGCGCCACGCAAAAGCCTGTCTGAGTGCATCGAGGACGAAGGCCAAGACCTGACCCAGACCACCATTACCATCGCCAGAAGCAATGACCGCGACGACGACCCGATGGGTGATTTGGCCGACACCGAAGAACGATTTGCCCTGTTCATTGAAAAGATGAACAAAACCAATGATCTTCTGGCAGGTGCCGGTGCGAAACTCTATCGCAGCGGTTTTGACATCACACCGGAAATGGATCAATTGCGCCGTAACGTAATTGTCTATGTCGAGCGTAAACAAACCAGAGACCTGCGCACCAAACAGGCCATGCTGATTGCCGCCGTTGCCATCATCCTGATCGGGATCTTTGCCGTGATCTTCGCGGTTATTCGTCGTTTCCGTTAAACTGGGAATCACGACTGGATTTCGCGTTTTCACCCGAATTTACGCATATTTCGCGCCGCTGAACTTTGTCATGACACAAAATAATCTTGAACATTCGGCCAAAGCCCGTTACCCGATCAGAGGCCTTTGATCAGCGGATCGGCCAAACATTTAGCCCCGGACTTTGAAAAGAACGCCTTGACGGCGGTACAGAAGGAAACAGCATGACCGAAGCATACTGGCAGGACATTCTTGTCGCCCTGCGTCAGATCATTCGGGCGACGGATTTGCATTCCAAGCGGATGATGAAGGCCTGTGGTCTGACCGTTCCGCAAGTCATGGTGTTGCGCGCCATTGACGAGCTGCAAAACGTCACGGTCAAACGCATTTCCAGCCACGTGTCGCTTAGTCAGGCGACGGTAACCACCATCCTTAACCGGCTTGAGCAACGCAACCTTGCCGAACGCCGCCGCAGCACCACCGACAAGCGCGTGGTTAATACGGTTCTGACCGATGCCGGGCGCGAAATCTTGTCAACTGCACCGACCATGTTGCACGAAGAATTTATTGCCCAATTCGAAGCCCTACCCAATTGGGAAAAGACCCAGCTTCTGACATCAATGCAACGCGTGGCCTTTATGATGGATGCGGAAAAGATCGATGCCGCGCCGATTCTTGATGTTAAGGCCGTCGACTGGACACCGCCGCAAACGTGATCTTTTGATGGGACGGAGCTTCAAGCAGCTTAGCTTGGTTCTGATCCAATGATGATGTGATGGCCGTTGCGCCGGGCATCACCGACAGCCGAAAATGTATTGCCATCGGCACTGACCTTTGCGGCATGAACACCGCCAAAGAACATGTCCTCGGTATCCCATCGCTGCTGATTTTCAAGGCTTAAACTATCAAGAAGGGCGGTATCAAAGCCCGGCTCCACCGACAGTAAATCATCTTCGACATGCAATCTGGGCGCAGAAACCGCCCCATGCAGCGTCATGTCAAAGGCATCGATATTTAGCATGACTTGCAGCATGGTTGATCGAATGCGGCTTGATCCGCCCGACCCCAATGCCACGGACGATCCGTCCGCGCCAAGATAAAGCGCGGGGGTCATCATCGATGTCATGCGAACCCCACAGGGCCAATTATGAAATCCTTCTGTCGAAAGATCAGCCTCGCCCAGCATGTTGTTCATCATGATGCCGGTTTTGGGCACCACACGCCCAGACGACGACCCGTTTGAAAGCGTCGCGGCGGCAAGGTTTCCATGCTGATCAACGACTGAAATATGGGTCGTGCCCCGCTGACTAAGCGGGCGTTCGCCAATCAGCGACTGATACCGTTCGCACAATTCATCGGACAAAATGGCAGGCGATGCACCATATTCACCACGCACAAGCCCGGTGGCGTGCAAGATACGTGAAACGGCCTCAAGATAGCGTGCTGATCCGAACGACCCCAACCCCATCTGACGTGCCAGTTTCAGGCCAAACCCAACCAAAACCCCGCCCGATGCCGGGGGTGGATTAAGAACAAATCGTCCGTTGCGCCCTGCGACCAAAAGCGGATCACGCACCAACACACGGTAGGACGCCAAATCGGCATCGGTCAGATACCCGCCACAAGTGGTCGATGCGTCGACCAACGCCCGGCCAAGATCGCCGCGATAAAACCCATCTGCGCCGGTTTGCGCCAAATAATCGATGGCACTGGCAAGATCAGGTTGCTTGTGAAGTGTGCCTTCATCAATCAGGGAAAATTCGGCTTGGTGTTCATGACCAGCCTTGCCAAAAATCGCCCGGCTTTCTTGCGAAAAGCCCAATAGCGGTTCGACAATGCCCATCACATACCGCTGAAAGGCGTTTAGTTCGATGCCATCGCGCGCCGCCGCAATTGCGGGTTCGGCCAATTGCGCCATTGGCAAGCCTGCCAAATCCGCATGCAGACGAAACAATCCGGCGACAACGCCAGGTGTCGCCGCCGATCCATATCCGCCGTGGAATTCCTGGGTCACGCCACCGGCAAAGGTGGCCATGCGGCTTTCAAATTCCAGTTCTTCGCGGCCACGTTTATCAAGCGGCGTTTCAACAAAGAAATCATAAAGCCGCGGCGGTTCCCCCGCTGGCCGGGCCATCACGAAACCACCGCCGCCAAGGGATGCCAAAACCGGTTCCGCCACACAGGCTGCCCACATCGCGGCAATCACCGCGTCAAAGGCATTGCCACCGTCATCCAACACACGGGCAGCCGCCTGTGCGGTGACTTCATGTCCTGCGGCGACGGCCCCGTGCGTTTTCATGGCATGTGTTTCCCGTTAATTTTTGGCGTTTGCGGCCTTTTGCGCGTCGGCCATTGGTGGGACCAACAATTGCGCGTCAACCCGCTGCGCGCCAACATTCACCCGCCAATCCAAATGCGGTCCTGTTGCGCGGCCTGATGATCCGACCTTGGCAATCACATCGCCCTGTTTGACCACATCGCCGACTTTGACGTCGATTTCTGACAGATGCAAAAAGGCCGACACCATGCCAAGTCCATGATCCACAAACAGGGTCGCGCCGGAAAAATACATATCGGGATGGGCCAATGTCACAATCCCGTCTGCGGGTGCCACAACCGGGGTACCCACCGGCACCGCGATATCAACGCCCCAATGCGGGGATCGTGGTTCGCCGTTTAAGATGCGTTGCGATCCATAGACACCACTGATCGGCCCCAAGACCGGCCAGATAAAGCCACTTTCAAGGAACTTTTCATTAAACCGTTCGGTGCGTGCTTCGCGGGCCTGACGGGAATCATCCTTGATCCGGCTCATGACGTTGGGATCGGGTGTGACCATTTTCTTGGGCAGGCCATCGATCCGCTGAATGTTAAATTCGCGGTCTTTGATCGGATAGGTGAAATCTTCGACTTGCCCATCGGTGTGCTTAATCGTCAGTTTCGCCGGGCCTTCGTAATCGCGCGCAAAGCCAAGAACAAACCGACCATCGGGCGCGATGGTGTCAATTGCAGTGCCATCCAGCAAAACCTGATCGCCGGCATTGGCATGACCAAACACAATCCCGCCCTGGACGAATTGCCCGTCCAGGATCGGCTCATCCGCTTTGGCACTAGTCGCCGTCAGGCTTGCGGCCATAAGGCCCGTTGCCGCAATAAAAGTCGTAATTGCCAAGCGCATTATAGAAGGCTCCCTTGCCGGTCATCATCTTTGGGGTGTGGGTTTTTCTTTTTGGGTGCCTTTGGTTTGGCGGGCGTTTCTGGCTTTGATGTGGCAGCGCTTTGTGGGGACTTTGCGCCGTGTTCCGTCGCCTCATCCGCAACATTGCCAGACGATGCGTCCTGTGACGTTTCGGGCGCTGCTGGTGCAGACGGCGCTGAGGCAGCAGACGTTGCTGCCGTTCCGGCTGTCACGCGGGTAACCCCATCGCCAAGTTCAAGATCATATCCTTGGCCTGTGATGATATCTGCCGATTTTTCCACCAAGTGCCCTGCCCCATCGCGCACCACGGCAAAGCCGCGTTTCAGCACGTTGCGATAGGAATAACTTTCCAGCAAGCGGTCATAGCGTGCCAATCCTTCGGCTTCGCGATGAAGGGTGTTTTTCACCGCCGCCCCCATCCGCGCACCAAGATCAATGATCTGTTTGCGCGCCCGATCGACATCACGTTTGGCATCCGTTGGGCGCAATCCTGCCGATGCGCGATCAAGACGCGATTTTTGCGTTTGAAGGGCGGATTTCATGGCCCCGTCCAAGCGCACAGCGGCATTTTCCAACCGGCCGCGTTTTTCCGAAAGCTGTTCACGCGGACTGACCAACCGTGCGCTGGTTTCGTTCAAACGCGCGCGGGCCTGCTGGGCAACGCTAACCGCGGCACGTGGCAAACGATCCGCCCAGTTATCAAGTGTCTGACTGCGTTCTTCGAGCATCCTTTTGGGATCACCCAAACCACGTGCCAAACTTTCAAGCGCGGTTTTCTTTTCCATCCCCAAACGCCGGACGGCTTGGGACAAACGCAGTCCGTTTTCATCCACCTGTCCGAGCAAGTCCACGCGCACGGGCACGGCCTTTTCCGCCGCCCCGGTCGGGGTGGGTGCGCGCAAATCAGACACAAAATCAATCAGGGTGGTATCGGTTTCATGGCCAACCGCCGAAATCACCGGAATGTCAGAATCGGCCACCGCACGGGCAACGATTTCCTCGTTAAAGGACCACAAATCTTCAAGCGATCCGCCCCCACGCGCGACAATCAGAACGTCGGGGCGCGGAATATGGCCATAGGGCAAAAGATCGTTAAAGCCGCGTACGGCCTCGGCCACCTGTTCGGCCGAACCTTTGCCCTGCACAATCACAGGCCACAATAAAACCCGACGCGGGAAACGATCCCGCAGACGGTGCATAATATCGCGGATCACCGCACCCGTGGGCGATGTCACAATGCCAATCACATCGGGCAAAAACGGGATCGGCTTTTTGCGATCTGCGTCAAACAGGCCTTCGCCAGCCAGTTTCTTTTTGCGTTCTTCAAGAAGCTTTAAAAGCGCGCCTTCGCCCGCGACTTCCATCGTCTCGATCACGATCTGATATTTCGACCGGCCGGGGAACGTGGTCAGGCGTCCGGTAACGATGACTTCCATGCCGTCTTCGGGCACCAGGCCAAGTTTGGCGGCCTGCCCGCGCCAGCACACGCCATCAATCACCGCCTTGTCGTCTTTCAGCGCCAAATACATGTGGCCGCTGCTGGCACGTTTGAAACCGGAAATTTCACCGCGCACACGCACAAACGAAAAGGCATCTTCGACGGTCCGCTTTAACGCATTGGACAGGTCAGAGACCGAAAATTCGGGTGCATTTCCCGTTTTCGCGGGCGTTTCGGGAACTGGGGCAAAAGGGTCGAACAAATCTTGCGTCATCAGGGGCACTTTATGCTAAAAGCCCGCATAATTTGTTAAGCGGGATGGACAAGCGACTAGCCTAGTTCATCACGCATGGACCATCAAGCAATCGGACAAGTCGAAGGATAAAGTCATGAAGGTTCTGGTCGTTGGCGGCGGTGGACGCGAACATGCCCTGTGTTGGGCCATTGCGCGCAGCCCGCGTATCTCCAAACTCTGGTGCGCACCGGGCAATGCTGGCATCGCCGATTCGGCTGAATGCGTTGCGATTTCCGATGGCGATATCGACGGTCTGGTGACCTTTGCCAAGGATAATGGCGTTGATCTGGTTGTCGTCGGTCCCGAAGCCCCGCTGGTTGCAGGCCTTGTTGACGCGCTTGATGGTGCGGGCATCAAATCGTTTGGTTGTTCAAAGGCCGCCGCCCAGCTTGAAGGCTCCAAAGGCTTTATGAAGGACATGGTCGCGAAGTTCGGTGTGCCGACCGCGGCCTATGGCCGTTTCACCACCCCGGATGATGCCAAGGCGTTTGTCAAAAAACATGGTGCGCCGATTGTGGTCAAAACCGATGGTTTGGCCGCGGGCAAGGGCGTGATTATTTGTCAGACAATTGACGAAGCCCTTGATGCGATTGACGAATGCATGGTCGGCGGCAAGTTCGGCAATGCCGGTGCGGAAATCGTCATCGAAGAATTCCTGGTCGGCGAAGAAGCATCGTTCTTTGCGGTCTGCGATGGCAAAAACGTCATCCCATTGGTCGCCGCACAGGACCACAAGGCCGTTGGCGAAGGCGACACTGGCCCGAACACGGGCGGAATGGGGGCTTATTCCCCTGCACCGGTATTCACCGCGGACGTCGAAGCAAAAGTGATGGAGCAGATCATTGTTCCAACCGTCGAAGGCATGGCCAACGAAGGACACCCGTTTAAGGGCGTTTTGTTTGCCGGGCTTATGATTGACGACGCTGGCAACCCGAAACTGATCGAATACAACATTCGGTTTGGCGACCCGGAATGTCAGGTTCTGATGACCCGCCTGAAATCAGACGTGCTTGATATCCTTGATGGTGCGGCCAGTGGCACGCTTAATACGGTCAAGCCTGAATGGTATGAGGAAACCGCCATGGTCATTGTGATGGCCGCCAACGGATATCCGGGATCGTATCAAAAAGGCACGGAGATCAAAAACGTCGCGGACGCCGATGCCATGGACAAAGTCAAAGTCCTGCATGCTGGAACCAAGATGGATGGCGATAAACTGACTGCATCTGGGGGGCGCGTTTTGGGCGTGACCGCACGTGGTGCGACCGTTACCGAAACGCAAAAGCGCGCCTATCAGGCGGTTGATGCGATTGATTGGGCGGATGGGTTCTGCCGCCGGGATATCGGCTGGCGTGCGGTTGCCCGCGAACAGAAATAACGCAAAACGCGTAACACAAAGACCAAGGCCGGGTTTACGCAACCCGGCCTTTTTTTACGTCCTCTGCCAACTTGGCGGTTGGGGTATCGGTCCCTGAGTTCAGTTTGGGTATCGATGACCCTGCGTGATAGCGGATCATGCAGCGCCCCGGGTGAAGGTCATCGGGTTCAACCGTGGCCGAAATGCCAAACACATCGCGCAGATTTTCCGATGTGATGATGTCACCCGGCGCACCAATCGCATAAATTTTGCCGTGATCAACGATGGCAATGCGATCACAAAACAGGGCTGCATGGTTCAAATCATGCAAGGCCGCAACGACGGTAACCGGCAAGGTGCGCACCAATTCCATCAAACCCAATTGATGACGGATATCAAGATGGTTCGTCGGCTCATCCAGCAGCAGATATTCTGGTTCTTGTGCCAAGGCACGTGCGATATGGACGCGCTGCTTTTCCCCACCCGAAAGGGTCTGCCACACCCGGTCAGACATGGCGCGCATATCCACCGCATCAAGCGCATCGCGCACAACCGCATCATCACGTTCCGACCAGCGCGACAGCAAACTTAAATACGGTGTCCGCCCTAATGACACCGCCTCGGCCACGGTGATCCGGTCAATGGTGGTGGCCTGTTGTTCGACAAAGCCGATCCGGCGTGCAAGGTTGCGCCGCCCGATTTGCTTTAACGCCTGCCCGTCCAACGTGGCATCACCGCGCGATGGCCGTTTAAGTCCACCTAAAACCGACATTAATGTGGTTTTGCCCGACCCGTTCGGACCAATCAGGCCCAGAAACTCGCCCGGTTCGACCTTAAGCGAGATATCGGTGATGATCTTTTTAAATCCGGCCTGCCAGTCGACATTGCGCAATTCAAGGCTCATCGCAAAACCCTTCCATGACACAGGATCAGCGCAAAGGCCGGCGCGCCAATAAGGGCTGTAATCACACCAATCGGTAGAACCTGGCCTTCCAGAATAATGCGCGATACCACATCGGCCATCACCAGAAAGATCGCCCCAATCACCGCCGACAGCGGGAGCAAATAGCCATGCCGTGTGCCGACAAAGAACCGGGCGGCATGGGGAATAACCAGCCCCACAAACCCGATGGAGCCAACAATACTGACCATCACCGCCGTCATCGATGCCGCACAGGCAATCAAAATCACATAAACGCGGCGCACCGGCACACCGACAGAGGCCGCCGAATCCCGCCCGAATGTAAAGGCATCAAGCGACCGCGCATGGGCCAAGCAAATGACAACACCAATCAATGCCACCGGCAAGGCCAAGCTGACATCCGACCAGCGCACACCACTAAGATTGCCCAAAAGCCAGAACATAATCCCGCGTGCTTCGTTTGCGGTCGCGGTTTTGGTCACGATGAAGGATGTTAAGGCATTAAAAAGCTGCGATCCGGCAACACCAGCCAGAATAATCGCCCCCGCACCGCGCCCGGCCGGAAAGGCCAAGATTGCGACAAAGGCAAAGGCGACAAGGGCGCCAATAAACGCACCGACCGATACGCCAAACATACCGGCGCCAAAACCCAGCAACGCCACACTGACCGCGCCGGTTGACGCCCCCGCCGAGATCCCCAGCAAATAGGGATCGGCCAAGGCATTGCGCAGCAAAGCCTGCAAGACAACACCGGCCACCGCCAGCGATGCCCCGCAACTTGCAGCCACAATAGCGCGACTGATGCGGTAATTCCAAATGATCCCCGCATCAATCGCATCCACGTCATAGCCCGCATGCCAAACATGGTTGGCGACCGCCTTAAAAACGGTCGCCACCGGAATGGCGGTTTCGCCCATCGACGCCGCAACACCGATCACAACGAGCAGCAAAACCAAGGCGGCACTGCTGGCAGTGATCAGGCGTAACGGGTTGCGATAATTGACTGTTAGCGCTGTCATTGATTAGGCAAACCTAAGGGCGGCAAAGAAAAACTCACTGACGAACCATCCCGAATTTTTCAACGGCATCGGCAAGGGTTTCAATCCCGTCAATCGTACGAATGGTCGGGTTCATGGCCTGCGCATCCATCACAACGATATGTCCTTGTTTCACGGCCTTCATCTGACGTGTGACCGGATCGTTTTTCAGGAAATCCAGTTTCAGTTCCCAATCATCGGCCTGATAACGTCGACGGTCCATTTTGCCAATCACAATAATATCGGGATTGGCACGTGCGACGGTTTCCCATCCAACGGTTGGCCATTCTTCGTTGCTGGTGATCACGTTTTCAACGCCAAGGATCGACATGATATATCCCGGCGCCCCTTTTTTGCCCGCGACATAGGGATCGATATCAAGTTCGGCACTGGAAAACCAGATCACGGCCGATACATCACCATCGGCAATTCCGGCAACCTTTTCACGGGCGGCTTTTTCGCGCGCTTTAAGGTCGGCAATCAGCGCGTCACCGCGTGCCTCGACGTCAAAGATTTTCGCAAGATCGCCGATTTCCTGATAAATCATCGCCATCGAAAAGGCGTCACTGCGCGTGCCATCACCGCCGGTGCTGTTGTCCTTGCCCTTGCAATCAGCCGGGGATGTATAGACCGGAATGGAAAACTCGTTAAATTGCGCGATGGTGCCAACCGCGCCCTTGGGGCCGACATGCCATTGGAATTGCGTCGTCACCAGTTGTGGCTTTGTCCCGACCACACTTTCAAAACTGGGATCGTCGTCTGCCAGACGCGGAATATTGGCGTTCACATCCTTAAATTCATTAAGAACCGGGCCCAGCCAAACCGCCGTGCCAACGACCTTATCGGCCAGTCCCAAAAGATACAGGATTTCTGTTGAACTTTGCCCAATCGAAACAACCCGATCCGGGGCCGCATCAAATGTCAGGCTGTTGCCGCAATTTTCCATCTGGAGGGGGTAGTCAGTGGCCTGTGCGGGCGTGGAACAAGAAATTGCGCCTGCGGTAATCACCCCGACCGTCAGTGCAAATGTGTTCCGTTTGATCAATGAGATCAATGTTCTGTCCTTTCGCGGATATATCAGACGCCTGCCAAAGCATGCGCCAGACTCATCATCCGATTAAATGTTATGTTATAACATAACGAATAATCCGATATCGTCAACAGACCAGAACAGGGAGGTGAGAAAACCGACGGTTCGCAAGGGATTGGGACTTTTAAACAAAGCCCAAAAGAGACCACGCGACACATGCCGACATTCCCCGAGGCACCCCGCCCGGTCAGTCGTCTTGATGTCGGCAGGTCTCCTGGCTCGCGGGTCATTGCTTTTTCTGGCCTTCCCGGGAAACCCCAGTGGCATTGATTAGAAAAAGGCTCACCGCCTACAGTTGCGGGGGCAGCTTCGGTTAACGGGCGCATGATCAAACACGCCTGCATCGAATTCCCTTTATCCTTTTCGGATACCGACGGGAAAAGGATGTCACATAGTCCCCCGCACCCGTCAAGAAAATAGCAGAACGCACGCGAACGCAGCATCCACGCGCAACACGCTAAACGACATTATAAAACGTTATAAAGATGTTACCCCGCGTCAAAACCCGTTACGGCGCAATGACAGCCCCCAAAGGTGCCTGACCCAAGATTGCCGCCACATCCCGCATGGGCGGGGCGCCAAACATGCGCGCATATTCGCGGCTAAACTGTGATGTGCTTTCATAGCCAACTTGATAGGCGGCAGTAGATGCATCCTTCATTTCGGCCAGCATGATTTGCCGCGCGGTCGTCAGCCGCAATCGTTTTTGATATTGCAACGGGGTCATGGCCGTTACTTCCTTAAAATGGTGATGGAAGGAAGATGGGCTCATATTCGCATGCCGGGCAAGGTCCTCGACCCGAAGTGGCTTGTCGAAATTATCTTTCAGCAGCCGCAAGACGGCTGAAATGCGCTGCATGTTACTGCCGCCCATGACAAGGCGGGCAATCACCCCCCCCTGCCCGGTGCGCAGCAATCTGTAATGCACTTCGCGCATCAAAAGCGGCAACATCACCGGAATTTCGTCGGGTTGATCAATCAATTCGACCACGCGCAGGACCGCATCAACCAATCCTTGCGTCGTGTTTTCAACAAATAGTCCCCGGCAACTGTCACCATCGCCTGCAATATTAAGGTCCATATGCGTGACCAGATCGCTAAGTATTTGGCCATCCAGATCAATCGACAAACTGCGATACGGCGCTTCCTTCGTCGCATTGATCACGTGCCCGACGATGGGCAAATCCACCGACGCCACAAGCAACTGCCCGGGCGCATAGCGATAGACGTCTTGACCAAGCGTGACTTCCTTTGCGCCCGATACAATCAGACACAGGCAAGGCTTATAAATTGTTGGCACCTTAAGGCTGGGTGCGGGTGACCGATATATCGAAACCGGTTCAACCGTTGTGCGCACCGCCCCATCCGGATCACAGTATTTGTCAATCAACTGACTTAGCCGTTGATAGTTATCCATCACCAAAACCCTTTGTTTGACTTGGGTTCACTATACATGACAAATCCCCACTGCAAAGGACGACATGCCCAAATTGGAGGATTAGGCAATCTATGCCGAGTTCTGTGTATTCAACAAACGGGTCGGGACGGACACAGTAAGCGCCATGACACAAACACACGGAGGTTGTCATGACGAACCCGATTAATCACGCCGAAAACAAAACCGTTATTATCACAGGTGCCAGCAGCGGCATTGGTGAGGCAACCGCACGGCTTCTGGCCAAAAATGGTGCGAATGTTGTTTTGGGTGCCCGGCGCACAGAACGCCTTGATACCATCGCAACCGAGATCGAAGCCGCCGGCGGTACTGCCATGGCCCGCGCGGTCGATGTCACCGATGCCGAAAGTGTCGAAGCCCTTGTCTATCACGCCAAAAACATGTTTGGTCGCGTTGATGTGCTCTATAATAATGCCGGTGTCATGCCGCTTGCCCCAATGTCGGAGCTTAAAATCGACGAATGGGACAATATGATCAACGTCAACATTCGTGGTGTTCTAAATGGCATTGCAGCCGTGTTGCCGATTTTCGGCGAACAAGGCAGCGGCCACGTTATTAACACCGCATCGATTGGTGCCCATGTGGTCGTCCCAAGCGGAGCCGTTTACTGCGCCACCAAACATGCCGTTTGGGCAATTTCCGAAGGCCTGCGTCAAGAAAGCACCAATGTCCGCGTCACCACGATTTCGCCCGGCGTGGTCGAAACCGAACTAGGCCACGACATTAGTGATGAAACCAGCAAAGCGCTTTTGACCGAGTTCCGCAAACTTGCCTTAAGCCCGGATGCGATTGCGCGTGCCGTGCTTTATGCGATTGATCAACCTGCTGATGTTGATGTGAACGAAGTCATAGTCCGCCCGACCGCGTCAGCTTTCTAATCCGGCAAACGTCCCCCGCCAAACCTGCCCCAAACCCGCACCGATTGTCGGGTTGGATTCTGACGCAAACCGCACCGGACCGGCCCTTTGCCGGTCCGGTGTTTTCGTTTGATCCTGTCATCGCATTATTTCCATTCCGTTCCACCAAGTGAAGGCGTATGGATGTCCCCGAGATTTTCGGGACAGGATATGTAGCACCTTGAATTTGCCATCATTCATCCCGATTAACTCCACACTGTCTGGTAGTATTCCGGCACATTTCATAATCGGGACTTGGTGAATGACGACTTCTTTGGAACGCAGACGTTTTTTGAAATCCGTGGCCGCTGCTGGTGTCATCCTTCCGGGGATGTCGATGTTTGGTGCGGCAATGGCCGCCAATGACGCGCTTGAACTGGGCGATGCGCAAAAGTTTGATTTTGCGGCCTTAATTGACCGTGCGCGCACCATGGCAGGCAACGAATATGTCGCCCCTATTGCCCCGGACCCATCAATTGTTGGCCGGATTGATTACGACACCCACGGCAAGCTGCATTACAAGCGCGATCACGCGCCGTTTGCCGATGGATCGGGCACCTATCCGATGACCTTTTTCCATCTGGGCATGTATTTCGCAAAACCGGTACACATGTATTTGCTCGAAGGCGATGCAGCCCGCGAAGTTGTCTATCGCCCAGATTACTTTGACATGCCCGAAGACAGCATTGCGCGGAAACTGCCCGACAATAGTGGCTTTGCCGGGTTCCGCCTGCATGAAAATCTGGATCGGGATGACTGGAAAACCCAGGACTGGGCGGCGTTTCTTGGCGCGTCCTATTTCCGCGCCATCGGGGATGAAGGCCAATATGGCCTGTCTGCCCGTGGGATTGCGGTCAACACCGCAACTTCTAAGCCAGAAGAATTCCCAGATTTCCGCGAATTTTATATCGAACCGGCCAAATCAGCCGAAGACCCGGTTACGATCTATGCCCTTCTCGATGGGCCAAGCATCACGGGTGCGTATAAATTCCTGCTGTATCGCGGCAAGGGTGTGACGATGGATATCGAAAAGCACCTGTTTATCCGCAAAGACATCGAACGTCTTGGCGTTGCACCGCTGACCAGCATGTTCTGGTATTCCGAACAAAACAAATCATTCCGCTTTGACTGGCGCCCGGAAGTTCATGATTCCGATGGGCTGGAACTTTGGACCGGTGGCGGCGAGCGCATCTGGCGCCAGCTGAACAACCCCGAAGTCATTCGTGCATCGGCCTTTGGCGACAATAACCCGCGCGGATTTGGCCTGATGCAGCGTGATCGCAATGTTACCCATTATCTGGACGGCGTGCGTTATCACCGCCGCCCCAGCCTGTGGGTTGAACCGCAAGGCGATTGGAAAAATGGTGCTGTCCAGCTGATCGAAATCCCGACCGATGATGAAATCCACGACAATATCGCATCGTTCTGGGTCCCCGAAGAACCGGCCAAGGCCGGCAACAGTTATGAGTTTAAATACCGCCTGTATTGGCAGGCCGAAAACCCATATCCGGTGACCGACCTTGCCAAAGCCACCGCAACCCGGATGGGCCGCGGTGGGGAACCGGGGACCAACCGCCCGAAGGACGAGATCAAGTTTTCGGTCGAATTTGAAGGCGATGTTTTGGGCACCCTTGAATATGGCGAGTTCCCGGAAGTCATCGTTTCAACATCACGCGGCGAGATTGTCCGCACCAAGATCGAACCGATCATGGATACCCGGACGTGGCGTGCGGCCTTTGACCTTAAGGCAGCTGGCACAGACCCGGTTGATTTGCGGATGTATTTGAAACGCGGTGACGCACCGCTAAGCGAAACCTGGATGTTCCAGCATTTGCCCGCACTGCAAGGCCAAACGCAGAACTAATCAGTCGTTTCAATCTTAAGACCCAACAGCAAACCCGCATTCCCAATGATGGAAATGCGGGTTTGTTTTTTTAAACCGCACGGCCCAGCGCCAGATTAAGCGAATTATCAATGTGGCGGCCAAGCGCGTCACAGGCCGCTTGGATATCGCCATCAAGCAGCGGTTCTAAAAACGCCATATGTTCATCCACAACGCGGTCCGCATTATAAGGGGTCACGCGGATAAGGGACTGAACCACCATTCGGGTTTTAATCGCGGCCACACGGTAAACGTTGTTGATCAACGCATTATGCATCGACCCAACAATATCGTCATGCATCTGCCAGTCATATGCCTGCATCTCGCCTGCCATATCCTCGCCCGGGTTTCGGCCGATCCGCGACCGAAAATCCTTATGCCAGTCAACCCAGGCTTGGCGCTGGGATGCCGGGATATTGTCTTTGGCATTGCGCAGGGCCTCAATCTCAATCATGCGGCGCAATTGATAGGCATCGCGCACAAACGAAATATCAAGGCTGGGAACCATCAGGCCCCGCTGCGGCAGCGTTTGCAAAAGCCCTTCGGCCTCTAATCTTGAGACGGCCTCGCGGACGGCACCAAGGGTGGTGTCGGTCATGACGACAAGTTCGCGCTGCGAGACGACTTGGCCGGGACGGAGTCTGCCAATATTGAGAAATTTTTCAATTCGTTCATACGCCAGACGTCGCAGAAGCTCCCCTGAATTCCTTTTTGGTTTGCTGCTATCGTCTTGAACAATATTCATTTTTTCAGTCAAACCCGCCCTCTCCCTGGTTTTATGTGATGCTTTCTTGCTAACAATAAACTGACATGTTAGCTGTATTTTGATTGCACGTTAGTGATGCATTAATTGCAAAACTAACATCAATGGGAGGAAATATGAAAACAGTATTCAAGACTTTTGGCGCCCTTGCGCTGAGTCTCATCGCAGTCAGTGCAGCACACGCTGAAACCCTGCGTTTTGCCACCACCCTGCCTGAGGCAGACAACCCCGAAACCCGCGCCATGAAGGCGTTCAAGCAGTATGTTGAATTTCACTCAAACGGTGAAGTCGACGTGCAGCTTCTTCATGGTGGAGTCGGCGGTGACCGCGAACTTCTGGAAAATGTCCGTAACAACATCTTCCAGATGACGGCCACCACGGATGGCGCCTTGGCATCCTTCTACCCAAAAGTTCAGGTTTTGTCGGTTCCGTACCTGTTCCGCTCGACCCGTTCAGCGATGACTTTCATGAACGAAGCCCCGATTATGGATGACTTCGTCAAAGACGTCGAAGAAACCTCTGGTCTGCGTATTGTTGGCTTTGCTGCGGATGGTTTCCGTAACTTCGTCAATAACAAGCACCCGATCAAAATGCCAAAAGACCTTGAAGGTCTGAAACTGCGTTCGATGGAAAGCCCGGTGATGATTTCCTTGATGGAAAGCCTCGGCGCGGCACCTACGCCGATTCCGTTCCCGGAAAGTGCGATGGCCATCCGTCAGGGCGTTGTTGACGGTGGTGAAAACCCGCCTTCAACCGTGATCAACGGTGGTTGGGCCGAAGTGATCAAGTACATGTCACTTGATGAGCACATCTTCTCGGCCGTGTTCACCTATGTAAATCCGTCCTTCCTTGATGGTCTGGATGAACAGAGCCGTGCGGCGGTCTTGGATGGGGTTCAGTTGTACGACTCGATCATGCTTGCGGGCAAAGGCCAGGGCTACCTGACCGATACCCAGCGCATTCGCGATATGGGCGTTGAAGTTTACGTCAACTCCCCCGAAGAAAAGCAGGCGCTGCGTGATGCGTCTCAGCAGCCGGTTATCGACTTCTTGTCCGAAGAACTTGGCGCTGAGTTCGTGCAGAACTTCATTGCTGAAGTCAAAGAAACCGAAGGCAAGCTGTACTAAGTCTGAGTACACGCGCTTTCTGCGAATAAGCCGCCACTCCCACCCGGGGGTGGCGGAACCTTATCATTCCCGGGAATTAAAACCATGACAGCAACCACACCGGCGCGCCAGCAGAACGTATTTCTGCGCTGGTCTCGCAGGTTGGCGGATGCCACCGAATGGCTGGCCGCAGTCATTCTTGGCTTGATCATCGTCGTCAATCTGACCGCCGTTGTCGCCCGCTATATCTTTTCATCCCCCGTTGGATGGAGCGAAGAAGCCATGCGTTATGGCATCGTTTGGGCGGTCTATCTTGCCGCTGGGGCAACGTTCCGGCACGGCGAACAAATGGCGATCGATTTGTTCCAGCACCCGATATTCTTAAGAATTTCGGCCAACATATCGCTTATTGCAACACTTGCGCTTTCCGGCGTTGTGGTCGCGGTTGGCTTTCCATTTTTGCTTGATACCGGCCAAGTGTCGCCGTCAATCCGCATCCCGATGTGGATCCCCTATGCGTCGGTTGTTGTCGGTTATCTGATGATCGCAATTCAGGCGATTGCCGCCTACTTCGATCCCCCAGCCCCCAACAGAGGGGAGGAAGAAGAATGAGTCCCGTAGCTGTATTTGCCATGTTCTTTGGGCTGGTTCTTGCCAGTGTACCAATTGCCGTTTCTTTGGGTTTGACCGGTGCGGCGTCCGCATGGTTTGCCAACTTCCCAATGGTTCTGATCCCGAACCGCTTTTTCAGTTCGCTTGATAACTTTTCGCTCCTCGCGGCACCATTTTATATCTTTGCGGGCGAACTGATGAACCGTGGTGGGATCACCGAAACCCTGATCACCTTTGCGGCCAAAACCACCCGTTGGCTGCGTGGTGGTGCTGCCTATGCCAACATTTTGGCATCGGTATTCTTTGCAGGCATCTCGGGAACCGCCATCGCCGATACCGCAGCCCTTGGTAAGATCTTTATCAACGGCATGCCCAAACAGGGTTACACCCGCGAATTTTCCGCCGCGGTCACGGTCGCAAGTTCGATGATCGGGCCGATTATTCCGCCGTCCGTCATCATGATCGTTTATGCATCTGTCGCACAGGTTTCGATCATCAAGCTGTTTATCGCCGGGATCATTCCGGGCCTTCTTCTTGGTTTTGCATGTGCGGTTGTTGTCTTTATCGTCGGCGCGACCAAGGGCCTGCCAAAAGGCGAAATCGAAGCGGTCAAAAAACCATTGGGCTCTTTGGTGATCGAAAGCCTTCTGGTGTTTTCAATCCCGGTCTTTATCGTAACAGGTACCCTTTCAGGCGCCTTTACCGCGACCGAAGCCGGTGGCATTGCCTGCGTTTATGCGTTCGTTCTGGCGCGCTTCATCCTACGTAGCCTGTCAAACAAGGATGTGTTTGGTGCGCTTAAAACCTCCATTCGGACGACTTCAAGCCTGTATCTTGTCGTCGCGGGTGCATCGGTCCTGTCCTATGTGCTGACCGTGACGGGCGCCACAAGTGGTATCCGCGAATTGACCGGCTTGTTTGCCGATAATCCGACGGTGTTCTTGTTCTTTGTTTTAGCGGTTCTGACGATTGCTGGCTTCTTCCTTGAACCGGGTGTTCAGGTTCTGCTGCTTGCGCCGATTTTCCTGCCGATTGCGCGCAGCCTTGGCATCGACGAAATGCAGTTTGCAATCGTCTTCCTGCTTTCGGGGACCTTAAGCCTGATGACCCCGCCGGTTGGCGTCTGTCTGTTTGTCGCCGCACAAATAGGCAACATCAAAATCAACCGCATGTTTATCGCGATTCTCCCATTCCTGATCGCGCAGTTTGCAGCCATTGCACTGCTGATCTTCTGGCCGGATCTCGTGACCTTCCTTCCCAATCTTGTCGAGTAACAACACATGACAGCAAATAAAGTGCTCGTTCTGACCGAGCAATTCACCAATCAATGCAGCCTTTTCGATCCGCTTCGTGAGGCTGGCTATGTTGTCGAAGTAAACGAAACCGGCCGTCTGCCAGATGAACAGCGCCTCAAAGAGCTTTTGTCAAAAGACGTGGTTGCCACCATCGCCGGCGGCGAACCCTATACCCCCGATGTGATCGCATCGGCCAGCGACCTTAAAATCATCGCGCGCTGGGGCGTCGGTTATGACAAGGTAAACGTTCCTGCGGCGACTGCTGCGGGTATTCCGTTGGCAATGGCATTTGGCCAGAACCATGAAAGCGTCGCCGAATATGCACACGCCATGGCTTTGTCGCTGGCATGTGGCATTGGCCGCCGTGATGCCATGGTCAAAGAAGGCAACTGGACCTTTGATGGTTTCCATCCTGGTCTTTGGGGCCGGACCGCTGGTTTGATCGGTTTGGGTCGTATCGGTGGTGCGATGGCACGCCGTCTGAACGGTCAGGGCATGAAAGTCATGGTCTTTGATCCGTTCCTGACCGAAGAACAAGCCAAAGAAGCCAACGTCATTTCCGTTTCGCTTGAAACCGTTCTTGCCGAATCTGACCTGATTTCGGTGCATGCGCCGTCAACGCCAGAAACCCGTCATATCCTGAATGACGAAGCGTTCGCCAAAATGAAAAACAGCGTCATCGTGATCAACACGTCACGTGGCCCGCTGATTGACGAAGCCGCCTTGGTCCGTGCACTTGAAAGCGGTCAGATCGCTGGTGCGGGTCTTGATGTGTTTGAAACCGAACCGCTGCCAGCGGGCAGTGCGCTTCGTGGTTTCGCCAACGTTATCCTTAGCCCGCATGTCTCAGGCATGGACAAAATGGCAGAAGAGCGCGTAACAGGCCGTTGCGTTGCGAACATTCTGGCATGGCTGAATGGAAATCCATCTGAATTGACACCGTATGTCGTCAATCCTGAAACACTTGCTGCCGGTCAGGAGTAATAGAACATGAGTAAAATCGCCCACGGTATCATTCCCGTCATGCTGACCCCGTTCGACACGAACGGCAACATCGATTGGGAAGACTACGAAAAACTGATCGAATGGTATCTGGCCAATGGCGCAGAATCACTGTTTGCCGTCTGCCAGTCGTCGGAAATGCAGTTCCTGTCGCTTCAGGAACGCGTTGATCTTGCGAAATTCACCGCCGAAAAAGTTGCCGGTCGCGTTCCGGTCGTTGCATCAGGTCACGTTTCAGACGCCCTGGACGATCAGAAAGCTGAACTTGGTGCATTGGTCGATACCGGTGTTGATGGAATTGTTCTTGTTTCCAACCGTCTTGCCAAGGCAGACGAAGGAAGCGACGTTCTGCGTGCCAACCTTGATGCGATTCTTGATCACCTGCCAGCAGACATGCAGCTTGGCATGTATGAATGCCCAGCACCGTATCGCCGTCTTCTGACCGATGATGAAATTTCATATTGCGCCCAGACCGGTCGTTTCAGCCTGCTCAAAGACGTTTCTTGCGATCTTGAGACGGTTAAACGCCGGATTGAACTGACGAAGGGCACCCCGTTTGGCATCAACAATGCCAATGCGGCGATTGCTTGGAAAGCGCTTCAGGCGGGCTCAACCGGCTTCTGTGGTGTGTTTAACAACATCCACCCGGATCTGTATCGTTGGATCAAAGATCACGGCAAAGACAACATGGAACTGGCCGAAGAACTGGCTGTCTTCCTGGTTCTTTCCGCTGCGACCGAACCGATGGGCTATCCGAAGCTGGCAAAACAGTATCACCAGCGTATCGGCACCCTTAAATCCGATAATTGCCGTGTGATCGATTTTGATATCCGCGAACGTTTCTGGGCTTTGGACGATGTGATGGATCGCGTTGTCCAAGGTACCGAATACTTCCGCGCTAAGATCGCTGCTCTTGGAGCCAACTAATGTCGATCACCGTTTTTGGATCGGTTAATCTCGATTTTACGGTCTATGTAAACAGTCTCCCCCGCGCGGGGGAGACTTTGCATGCGCTGCGTCAGATTTCCGGCCTCGGCGGCAAAGGCGCTAATCAGGCTGTCGCTGCCACCAAACTCAGCACCGACAAAGTCCGGTTTGTGACGGCCCTTGGCAAAGATGCCTTTGCCGACACCATCCGTGCCGAGCTTTCGGGCTATGGCGTGGATATGTCCGACATCAAAACCTTTGATGAAGCGGCAAGTGGCAATGCGTTGATCCATGTCGACAAGGAATCGCAAAACACCATTACGGTGGTTGGCGGGGCCAATATGGCATGGGCGGATGACGGACCGGATGCCGCAGTGTTTGACGGGTGCAAAGTGGCGGTATTTCAGTTCGAAACACCGATCAAAGCAACCCTTGCGGCAATGCAGGCCGCCAAGCAACGCGGTGCCACCGTGATCCTTGATCCGGCACCGGTTCCAGACGCACCGATTGATGCGGTTTTGGCCGCAGCAGACGTCGTCACCCCCAACGAAACCGAGGCAGAAGCCCTAACAGGGATTCGTCCGGTCGACAAAGAATCTGCGCTTCGCGCCGCCCACGCACTTGTTGCGATGGGACCGTCGCTTGCGGTGGTTAAAATGGGGGCCAACGGCCTTTACTACGCGACCAAGAATGGCACTGTCGGATATATGCTTCCGTTTAAGGTGAACGCCATTGACGCGGTTGCCGCGGGTGATTGCTTCTGCGGCGCCTTGGCCGTCGCACTGAGCGAAGGCATGGATACCGAAGACGCCCTTCGCTTTGCATCGGGTGCGGGCGCGCTTGCCACCACCCAATATGGGGCAGCGGCATCGGCACCAAGCCGTGCGGATCTTGATAGGCTGGTATCGCAACCGGCCTAAGCAACATCGACATTGATGTATCCTTTTGACGGCAACGCCAACTAGGATCAGCAGTCATAAAAAAAGCCCATCGGTTCGCCGATGGGCTTTTTCGTTGATATGCCAGCTTGGCCTAGATCATTCCGATCCATTTCCAATAGGTTGCCGCAAACAGCAATGACAAAAGATACGCCATCACCGTCAAGGCAATCCCGGTGCGGATGAAATCACGTACCTCAAAGGTGCCAGTACCGTGCGCGACCATCCCTTGTGGGGAATTGACCGGCAAGATAAAGCCAAAGCTAACGACGAACTGCAAAAGGATCGTCATGCCAAAGGCATTCATGCCCTGCGCATCGACCTGCCCCATCACCGCGATCACAATCGGGATCATTGCCGATGCAAGGGCGGTTGCACTGGCAAAACCAAGATGCACGATAATCAAAAACAGTGCGAGAATGGCAAATATTGCAAACGGACCAAGCCCGTCCAAGCCAAATTGAACCACAACAAACTTGGCAAGCCATGGTGCTGCACCGGTTGCCAACAAAGCAGTTCCCAAGCTGATACCAATGCCGAAAAGAACAATGGTTCCCCACGGATAGCTTGCGTTGGCTTCTTTCCATTTCATCACGCCAATGCCCGGCGCAAACAACAGTGCGACGGCAATCACTGTCAATGTTGGGCTGTCAAAGGAATGCAGAACGCCCTCTGTCGCCCAGCAGAACACCAGCACCAAAGAGACACACAGCAACCTTTTTTCGCGCCAAGTCATCGGGCCGATTTCTTTAAGCGCCTTTTCAACACTTTCCTTCCCGCCAGGGATGGTTTCGTGTTCGGGTGGCATCATATACATCATGATGAAATACAGCCCGATTGACATCACAAGCGAAAACGGTGCTGCCGCGATAAACCAATCAAGCCACGTAATATCGATGCCAAACGCGCGTTGCAAGAAGCCAACGGCAACCATGTTTTGCGCCGCCGCAGTTTTAATGCCGACATTCCAGATACTGACCGCCTGAACTGTCGTTAGGATCAGCAGGCCTGAAAAACGACTTTGCTTACCGGCCCCAAAGGTCGAGATAATACCGACCATAATCGGGATCACGGCCGCCGCACGTGCCGTCGCACTGGGCACAAGAAAGGCCAGAAGTGTCGCCACAACGATTGAGCCGATGACAACGTGGCTTGTTTTCGTGCCGACCTTTGACAAGACAAACATCGCAATTCGACGATCAAGCCCCGTAATCGTCATGGCCGCCGAAAGCAATAACGCCGCCGCCACAAGGGCCAGCCCGGAACTGCTAAACCCGGCCATCGTCGTTGCCAGGCCTTTACGTGTACCCAAGACCGCATCGGGGTTCGCAACATCAGGCGAAAGCCCTAAAGTGATCGCAATCAACGCCCCGATCACAATCGCACTTACCGCATAATCAAGTGCTTCTGTGATCCAGATGATCACAGCAAAGGCAAAAATCGCCAGCATCCGTTGACCAGCTACGGGCAATCCTTCGGGTGTGGGCAGCAACATGATGATGATCAAGGCTGCAATCGCACAGATCAGGCCCGGCTTAAACCAGGCGGGTCTATTCGATGTCGGTTTTTTCGCTGGCTCGCCAACCGTCGTTTGGACAGACATCTTCGTATCCTCTGTCAATCAAGTGTCACCCGAAATGAGAATTCATTTTAGGCTCAGCAAGCTGTAGCCTATCCATTCGGGGTATGACCTGATCTATCTCAGTGATCCGAAAAAATCTTTGAGCAGTTTACTGGCTTCAATCTCGCCGATGCCGCCGTAAACTTCGGGGCGATGATGACAGCTTGAGCTTTCAAAAACGCGCGGTCCGTGATCAACGCCGCCGCCTTTGGGGTCATAGGCACCAAAATACACACGCCGCAGACGGGCAAACGAAATGGCCGTCGCGCACATTGGGCACGGTTCAAGCGTGACATAAAGATCGCAATTGGGCAGTCGCGGCTCGGCCTTGGCAGCGGCCGCCGCCCGAATGACAAGAATTTCGGCATGCGCCGTTGGGTCATTGAGTTCTTCGGTCAGGTTGCCTGCACGGGCCAAAACCTCGCCAGTGTCGGCATCGACCAAAACCGCCCCCACGGGCACCTCGCCCCGCTTTGCCGCCGCCCGGGCTTCTTCAAGGGCCATTTGCATAAAGCTGTCTGTGCTCATGATTTTTTCATCCAGGTGATGCGCGCATTGGGGCAATCTGTTTGGTCTGTGTTTGATCCGTTCTTAATCCGTGCCGTGGCATGGAACAAGGCCGACCCGAACGGCGTTTGTTTTAAACGATTTTCCGACCGATTTCATAGGGCGGCAGCGTTAAATTCAACAGTGCGGCCTGCCATCGGATCGGTCAAGTAACGATACTAATCACGATTTCTTTGCCCTTTGCACCGAACGCATAGACCATCGGCGTGAATTGACGTTGCCCTAAGGCGACAGCAAGGGTAGGTTCCGCCAGAATTCATTTAGTATATCTGTCACCAGAAGCAGGGCCCGTCGTTATGACCATGCGCAAGCCGATCATTGGTATTACCCTCGATTCAGAAGAAGCAGGCGGTTATTCCAAATTCCCGTGGTATGCGCTGCGTGAAAACTATGCGGGTGCGGTAACAGCAGCTGGCGGTATTCCCATGCCCCTGCCCCACGAAGTTGATCTGGTGCCTGACCTTCTTGATCTGATTGACGGGCTGGTCGTGACCGGCGGCGCATTTGATGTTTCGCCCGCCCTGTTTGGTGCGGACGAAGTCCATGATACGGTTGTCACCAAAGACCGGCGCACTAAATTTGAATGGGCCATGGCCGATGGGGCGCTGAAACGTGACATGCCGGTTTTGGGCATTTGTGGCGGGCAGCAATTGTTAAACGTGATCCTGGGTGGGTCGCTTATTCAGCATATCCCCGACAGCGTCGAAAACTGCCTGGCGCACGAACAACCAAACCCACGCGATGAAGCGGGCCACGATGTGACGGTAGAACCGGGCACGTTGCTTGCCAAAATCGTTGGCGATGTCAAAACACTTTCGGTCAATTCCGCCCACCATCAGGCGGTTGATGGGGTTGGCCCGGATGTGATCATTAATTCGGTCGCCCCTGACGGCGTGATCGAAGGCATTGAACATCCAAAATACCGTTATTGTCTCGGGGTCCAGTGGCATCCCGAATTTCATATCAGTTCGGGCGATGCGAAGATTTTCGACGCCCTGATTTCCGAGGCCCGCACATGAGCGACCAGACCCCGACCCCAGAAGAAAATAACGACGACACCAAATCCGAACGCATTGCCAAACGCATTGCGCGGTCCGGTGTCTGTTCGCGCCGCGATGCAGAGCGCATGATCGAAGAAGGTCTGGTGAAATTAAATGGCAAGGTGCTTGATACACCGGCTGTGACCGTCACCGATGCCGACGAGATTTACGTCAATGGCAAACCGCTTCCGGAAAAGGAAAAGCCGCGTCTTTGGCGTCTGTTTAAGAAACGCGGGCTGGTCACCAGCCACCGCGATGAACAAGGCCGCGATACGGTCTTTGAACATCTGCCAAGCTATGTGCCGCGCGTGATTTCGGTTGGCCGTCTTGATTTGAACTCAGAAGGTTTGCTGTTGCTGACCAATGACGGCGAATTGGCCCGTTATCTGGAACTGCCGGCAACTGGTTGGGCGCGCCGGTATCGTGTGCGCGTGCATGGCCGCATCGAAGAATCCAAGCTGAAACAACTTGAAGACGGCGTGACGGTTGATGGGGTCCATTACGGATCGATCCACGCCGAAGTCGACGTTCAAAAAGATACCAACGCTTGGATGACCGTAACGCTGCGCGAAGGTAAAAACCGTGAAATCCGCCGCGTGATGGAACATCTTGGTTGGCCGGTAACGCGTTTGATGCGTGTGTCTTATGGTCCGTTTCAATTGGGCGGCCTTGCACCGGGTGACTGCGAAGAAATCACCGGCAAGGTGATGAAAGAACAGCTTTCTGCGTTCTTTAAAGGCGATTACAGCAAGGTTTCGGAAAAGAAATCCGTGGCACGCGGCGGGACGTCACGCCCCAAAGCCCCGCGCACGGTCTTTGGCCAACCCGCGCAGCGTAAACGCCCGCAAGGCGGACCGGGGCAAAACCCAAATGCCCAAGATGACGAACAACGCGACAGCCGTTCAGGCCGTCCAAATCCGGGCCGTCCGGGGGCTGGTCGTTCCTATGGCCGTCCATCGGATCGTTCCGACAGCGACCGTCAGGACACCGATCGCGATGGCGGTAACGCACGTGGTCGCGGCAATGAGGACGCACGTAGCGCACGCGTAGATAATCGCAGCGGCTCCGCCCGTTTAGACAAACCGCGTATCGGTGCTGCCCCTCGTCCCGGTGGCCGTGGAAAACCAGCGGCAACTAACGCACGCCCAGAACGCGATGACCGTGATGATCGCAGTTCAGGCCGCCCAACCAACAAGGGGCGCGGTCGTTATGCGTCTGGCGGGGCAACAGGATCCGACAAACCGGGTCGCGGTAAGTTCGCCGGTTCCGATTCCAGAGATAGCCGTGGTCGTGATGGTGGCCGCGATAGCGGACGCGACGGTGGCCGTGAAAGCTTTGGCCGCGACGGTGGCAGAGACGGTGGAAACCGTGGCAATGCAAACCGCGATGGCGGTGCGCGCAGCACAGGCCCACGTGGTGGTGCAGGTGCGCGTGATGGCGGCGGTCGTGGTGACGACACCAGAAGCCGTGATGGTGGTTCACGTGGCAACACCGGACGCGATACAGGTCGCGACGGCGCACGTGGTGGTAACAGCCGTGATGGCGCACGCGCGCAATCCCGCGATACCGGGCGGCGCGATGGTGCTGACTTTGCCGGTGGTCGCGGCAAGCCGGGCGGGAAACCAACCGGTCGTACCGGCGGCAAACCAAGCACCCCGGGCCGTAAGCCCGCAGGCAATCGACCACGCGGCAAGAAGGACTAATCAACAATGCGGATTGTAGGTGGCAGTCATCGTGGGCGGATCATAACCCCACCAGCCGGGCGCGATACGCGTCCGACCCTTGATCGTGTGCGTGAAGCGCTTTTTAGCATGCTGTCACACGCATCACGCTGGTATGAGGATGATTTCCATCCGTTGTTTGACGGTGTGGTGCTTGATGCCTATGCCGGATCAGGCGCCTTGGGGCTTGAAGCAATTTCACGCGGGGCGCAAAAGGCTGTTTTGTTTGATACCGACCGCAGCGCCTTGGCCGTGATCGAACAAAATATCGCCAGCTTGAAGATGGACGATCAGGCACGTGTTCAACGTGCCGACGCTACCAAACCGCCGCGCGCCGCTGCACCGGCCAGCATGATTTTCCTTGATCCGCCCTATGGCAAGCAATTGCTTGAAACCAGCATCACGGCCCTTGCCGATGCCGGATGGATTAATGGCAATACATTGATCATCGCCGAACGCGATCCACGCGATCCGGAAATCACGCTTGCCGTATTTACGCTGTGTGACAGCCGTAAATACGGCAAATGCCAGATCGACATCGGCCGCTATAACGCCTGATCAGCTGATCACCTGGTCTTGGTCCGAGCATTGAATATCGCGCTTTGATTGCTCGTCGCTATATAGGTTCGTGATCTGTGGTAGTGTTCTGGCATAAGATCACGTGATCTCGATGCTTGGTTCAGATGGTGGTTCATTGTGATGGAAGCCCTACCCCCAGTTGCCCCGGACGCGGAATTTGGCCAACGGTTGCGCCTTTGGCGACGCCAAAGCGACATCAAGCAATCACGGCTTGGCGATATTTTGGGCGTCACACAGGCAACCGTGTCGCGCTGGGAAAAGGGTGTACAACGCCCTGCCCCGCTTCAGCTTGATCTGCTCCATCAAATGATGGCGCGCAAACGTAATTTCCGGCTTGATCAGGCGATCAAACGGCTTGTCACTCATTCTGCCCAGCGCGTTCATCTGATCGAAGACAGATCGCATCGATTGCTCTGTGTTTCACATCCACGCGAAATCGAATGGCAACGCGACGTTTCCGATCTGATGGGAACTTCGTTATGGCGGTTTGCCACCGCCGAAATTGCCGATGCGGAAAAAAGCCTGCATGGCATTGGCTGGCACGAAGACCAAACCGATCATTTGGGATTTGGAAACACACAGCGCGATGGCGCGCCTTTGCGCATTGTCGATCGTTTTATTTTATGGGAACGGTTTTTCCTGTCCGATGGAACTGCCGTGCGCCTAACCACCGGATTTGATCAGGCACCACAAAACATCTGATCGCGTATATTTCATACGTGGATATTTCGGGCCGGTTTCAGTACATCTGAAATCGGCTTTTGCATTTTGCACCTACCGCAAAGAACAAACCACCGCCCGTACACCAAACCATCTGAAACGCCCCAAACGGAAACGCCGACATGCCACCGATCTTTGCGATTTTTATTTTGTATGGACTTGGATTAACCGCGTCCATGCAAGTCGGCCTGATCGGGCCAATCGCACCGGATTTGCGTGCCGGTTTTGGATTAAGTCAGGCGGAATTTGGTCTTGTGGCATCGCTGATCACGGCGGCTGGGGCGTTGACCGCCATTCCGACGGGTGTTTGGGCCGCACGTGCTGGTTTGCGCAAATCGCTGGTTCTGGGTGGCGGTCTGATGATCGTTGGCGCAACCATCTTTGCCACCGCTGATATCGCGGTCATGCTTTATGTCGGGCGGTTGGTCACCAGCATCGGATATCTGTTGATCGTGGTCGGCGCGCCCAGCTGGATGGCCGGGTTTGAGAACCCAAAACTTGTCGCCATGGCCATGAGCATCTGGGGTACGTTTGTGCCCGTCGGGATTGCCTTGGGCAACTGGATCAGTGCGGCGATGGCCGTATGGCTTGATTGGCGCATGGCGGTGGTTGCCTGCACCGTTCCCGTGGCGATATTGGTACCACTTGTCTTTGCCATGACACCACCCATCCCCAGCACGACACGCAAATCAATGCTGATTGGGGTGATGGGGGTTTTAAAGTCCCGCGCGGCGTTAAAAGTTTCCCTGACATTTTCTGCCTTTGGCGGGGCAACCTCGGCGGCATTGGCGTTTATGCCCGCCATGCTGGTTGATAACCTTCATATCGGCATTGCCCCGGCAGCAGGCATTATCGGCGGCAGTGCGATTATCGGAAACATCATCGGCAGTGTCGGTGCGGGAACGGCCCTTGGCCGGGGTATTGTCGGGCGCACGATCCTGATGGTGTTTTTACCAATCTTGGCGGTGTCAATTGCCGCGCTTTTCCTAAGCACAAATTTCGCGCTTAGCATCGCGGTTTTGATCACCTTCAACATATCGCAGGGGGCTGTTGCCGGTACATGCTTTGCGCTTTTGCCCGGCATTGCCAAAGGCGGGCTTTCCATGCCGGCCCTGCAAGGGATGCTGGCCCAATTTGCCGAGATTTTTGTCGTCATCGTGCCGCCAATCACCGGCGTCATGATTGATTACAATGGATGGTTTGGCGCCGCGTGCGTACTTGCCGGGTTTTATATGGTCGGCTTTTTGGTTTCGGCCGGAAAATCCAAGGACAAACCTGTGGCCCCGTAATGTGACCTATACGTTACGATCACTTGACCTACCCGGCGAAGCAAGCGACCCTTTGACCTTGAAGTGGTCGGAAGTACCGCGATGCGCTTAACGGGGAAAACGGAATGATACGGATCAAGGCCATCTTTATCGGTGTGATATTGCTTGGCATTGTTGTCATTTCGGCTTTTTTCATTTGGCTTGCCCCAGTTGGTGCGGGTTACACTGCCAAAATCATGTGTTCCGCAATCTTTGTCGATGGTCTGCCGTCCAGCCGGGCGCGCGACGAAGATGTTCTTGCCGACAACAATGCGCTTTTGTCGTTGATTACCACCAATATTGATCTGCGCAATAAGACGGTCAGTGCGCATGTATTTGGATTTCGCACGCGCTTAGCGATTTATCGTCCGGTTCTTGGATGTGTCTTGGCCGATGATGCCGACCAAATCACCCAGCTTCGCAGCAACACGCCCCTAATCACACCGGTTGATGCCAAACCGCTTATGACCGGCCCGTTGCCCAAAGACGTCGAACGCCGTGCGCTAAACGCGCTTTTGTTCGATGTAATGGATGAACCCGGCCCCAAACCGACACGCCGCACACGTGCCGTTGTGATCCTGCATCAGGGCAAGGTCATTGCCGAACGCTATGACGAGGGCATTACGGCCAAAACGCGCCTTCCTGGCTGGTCTTTAACCAAAAGCGTGTTTAATGCGCTTTTAGGAAGCATGCAGCTTAAAGGCATGATCGGTGACATGAATGATCCGGTCCCGATCAATGCATGGCAGTCCAATGGCAACGATCCCCGCGCTGCGATCACCTATGACAACCTTCTGCGCATGCGAAGCGGCCTTGAATTTGATGAAAATTATGCAAATCCGCTGTCCGATGTTGTGCAAATGCTGTTTGTCGAACCCGCGGCCGCCGGTTTTGCCGTTGCCAAACCCTTGATCGATCCGCCAGGCACTGAGTTTTCTTATAGTTCGGGTGCCACCAACATTCTGTCAGCAGCGATCCTAAACCAGAGCGGCACACGCGGCATTTATCAAAAACGTCCGACGGATCTTTTGTTCCGCCCCCTTGGCATTAACAGTGCGGTGATTGAAACCGATCAAGACGGGTATTTTATTGCCTCAACCTTCATGCATGCCACCGCACGCGATTGGGCCAAGATTGGGCAACTTTTCTTGCAAGACGGCGTTTGGGACGGTGAACGCATTTTGCCCAAAGGTTGGGTCGACTATTCCATCAGCCCCGCCCCAGCCGACCCCAATGGCATCTATGGCGCACATTGGTGGCGCGACCTGCCCGGGGGCGATAATGACGACGCGAACAACAAAACGCCGCAGGTTCCAAAGGACGCCTTTTTCGCACTGGGCCATGACGGTCAATCCATCAGCGTCATTCCCTCCAAAGAATTAGTTGTCGTGCGCCTTGGACTGACGCGTGATCGCGATGCATTTGATCTGCGCGGGTTTATCGCAAATCTAAGCCAGCTTTTCCCGACCATTGATCCAAATGCCGCTAAACAAACCGGCAATGAAGATGGTCGCGACGATGAAGGTGACAATCAAGATCAGGGTTCCCCAGCGGCTCGGTAATCTGGTTAGCGGGCCCCTGCGATTTAAAGCGCCTTGCAATCAAAGCAAGCCGACAACATAACCACCCGCCGCCCCAATACCGACCAAGGCCCACACCGGCACTAAACGCCATTGCAGCACCGCAAAGGCCACTGCCACAAAGATCACATCGACCACATTGTGAATGGCGCCGGTCCAGATTGGGTCATAAAGAACCGCTGCCAGCAAACCGACCACCGCCGCATTCACGCCAAGCAGTCCGGCCCGCATGGCGTTTACGTGGCGCACACGGTCCCAGAACGGCAGCAATCCAATCACCAAAAGCCATGCCGGCAAAAAGATCGCGACCAAGGTAACGCAGGCCGTCAGGGAACTGATCCACCAACCGGCATTCCCAACGCCAGAACCGGTATGCAAAACGGCCCCCAAATAGGCGGCAAAGGTAAAAATCGGGCCAGGCACCGCCTGAGTTGCGCCATACCCCGCCAGAAAGGTTTCCGGATCGACCCAACCCGGCGCGACCACAGCAGTTTCCAGCAAAGGTAACACAACGTGCCCGCCGCCAAACACCAGCGCCCCACTGCGATAAAATCCGTCAATCACCGCAAAAAGCCCGGTTGGGTCGAACTGCGCAATCATCGGGAAAACGGCCAATAGGGCAAAGAACACACCAAGGGCCAAGACAGCCCCCTTGGCCGAATGGGCTTTCGGCGTATCATGAGGATCGGACGGCACAACACCACGCAGTAAAACAAACCCCACGATCATCCCGCCAAGGATAACGCCAAACTGGGCCAACAGGGTGTCACTGACGATCATGATGATAGCCGCCCCAATGGCCAACACCGCACGCCGCACATCCGGGCACAGCGTTCGGGCCATCCCCACAAGGGCGTGGGCAACAACCCCGACCGCAACAAGTTTCAAGCCCCGAATGACATCATCCATCGCCGCCAAATCGACATGGACAAACGCCATCCCCAGAATTGCCAAGACAATCGCCGACGGCATCGTGAAACCAAGCCACGCAACAAGCGACCCGCGCACGCCCCCCAGCGCCATGCCAATCCCCATGCCAACTTGCGAGCTGGCCGGCCCGGGCACAAACTGACACAGCGCAACCAAATCGGCATAGCGCGCATCGCTTAGCCATTGACGACGGCGTACGAATTCTTCGCGGAAATAACTGATATGGGCAACCGGCCCCCCAAAACTGGTCAAACCAAGCCGCAGGAAGATCAGGAAAATCTGCCCAAAGCTGACACCATCCGACGGCACGCCCGTCCCTGGCGCATCATTTGATGCCTTTGGTGTCACTGTTGATGTCTTGTGCGACATGACCGGTCCAATCGCGTGAATTTGATTTGGCATAAGATATGCCCAGACCATACGCACCGGCGCCAATGCGGAAAAGTCAAAAGCCGCCCAACCGGCAATCGTCATCAAACCATAACAAAACCCCTGCTGCCCGGGTTTTCCGAACAACAGGGGTTTTGGATGTTACGTAATACTTTGCGCGTTTAGCGGAAGGCAGGCTCATCAAGCGAGCGTAATTTGCGCGAGTGGAGCTGATTGACGTCTTCGCGCAGGGTATCAATCGTATCCAGCCCGACTTGAAGATGCTGACCGATACGTTGACGATAGAACGTGTTTGCCATACCCGGCAGTTTAAGCTCCCCATGGACGGGTTTATCCGAAACACACAGCAACGTGCCGTATGGCACGCGGAACCGGAACCCGTTGGCGGCAATGGTCGCGCTTTCCATATCCACCGCAATGGCACGCGATTGGTTAAGGCGGACGAACAGTTCGCTATAACGCAATTCCCAGTTCCGGTTATCGGTCGTGGCGACCGTACCAGTGCGCATACGCGCCTTCATCTCGCGGCCTTTGAGGCCGGTGATTTTGGTTACCGAGTCGGCAAGTGCGACTTGCACCTCAGCAATCGGCGGGACGGGCACCCATAGGGGTAAGTCAGAATCAAGGACATGGTCATCACGGACATAACCATGTGCCAGAACGTAATCGCCCAAAAGCTGACTACGTCGCAAACCGGCACAGTGGCCCAGCATCAACCAGCAATGCGGGCGTAATACCGCAATGTGGTCCGTCGCCGTTTTGGCGTTGGACGGACCCACCCCGATATTGACCAAGGTCACACCAAGCCCGTCTTCGCGGACCAGGTGATAAGATGGCATTTGCGGCAGCTGCGTGCTGGCTTCGCCACTTTCGACCCAGCCTTTGGGGGCATTTTTGCTGACATGGACTTTGGGGCCCGGTTCAACAAAGGCGATATAGGGGCTGCTTGGATCATCAAGTTGTTCTTTGGCGAATTCGATGAATTCGTCAACGTAGCGCTGATAATTGGTAAACAGCACGAACTTTTGGAAATGCTCCGGGGCGGTTGCGGTGTAATGGCGCAAGCGGGCCAGCGAATAATCTACCCGTTCGCCGGAAAACAGCGACAGCGGTTTCGGTCCGCTTGTCACACCGTAATGAACGCCGTTTGCGATATCATCATCGGTCCGCGCCAAATCGGGCATATCGAAAATCATCTGCAACTGACGAATATCCGTCGGCCCGATGCTATCGGTCGCGGTTTCGACCAGGAATGGCAACGGAATAGGACGATCCGATACGCCCACCACAACCGGCACGTCGTGGTTTTTCAGTAAAAGCTCGATCTGTTCGCGGTAATATTCCTCAAACACGTCCGGACGGGTCAGAGTCGTACCATACACACCCGGATCGCGGGGTGCGCCAAATGAAAGCGTGCCTTCAACATGCAGCTTTTCCGGCGTCACTTCGATGCCAAGATACGGGTAATAGGCACGAACGGGGGAAGATTGCTGACCTTCGGCAAAGCGGTCAAAAGCCGCCTGCACGGTTTTCGCACCGTTCGCATAGATTTCTTTAATGCGCTCAAGTGCTTTTTCAGCATCGGTAAATTCAAATAGGTCGCGAACCGACCCGTGAACTTCAGAAACCATAATGGATGCTCCTTTTTGTTATTGTTGTTTGGTTCTATTGTTTTGCCTTTGCATGATTTTGAATGCAATAGCCATAAACAAAAGCCCTTGGAGCGAGAGATTTATCACCGCCCGCCCGTCCTTTGACAACCGAAAACTTTCGCCAAACCGCTCATCAAGGCACATAACCCGCCATCACGATACAATGCATGTCTTGCGCGATCGCAAAGATTACAATCGGTTGCAGAAGGTTATGGGATATATGTCGTGATTATTTTCAATAATTCCAAATGACAGTTTCGAGGCGCTGCAGATAACGGCGATCAAATCGACGCAACGCGCGATGTTCGAAAGGTCATAGAATTTCAATGAAGACAAAAAAAGTGCCGAAACCGGCGAACGGTTTCGGCAATTTCGAGGAGGTGCCTTAGACGTTGAGGGAAAAGACGGTCAACCTCGATGTGCGGTCAATATCTGACCATTGGTCAATAAAGTCAATATAATTTTATAAATTCGTCCATTTAAAATAAGCGTCTCTCAAAAGCAGTCGCCTTCCTTTATTGCGATTTCGCGCAACCTTTTTAGGCGACGATAAGCCGAGAGATCAAATGTCCCATTGTCACCTAGATCGCTTGGATCGATATTTTCCACCACACCAGCTGCTCGTAGGTCACTTTCAACAAGACTTTCAATTTCTTGTTTTTCTTCTTTGTCATCAAGTGTCCCGCGAACATAGGCGAGGATGTCATCCTCGCCATATACCGCAAGAACAGAGCACATTTTACGCAGCCTCCGATACATAACGCGACGCATGTTCGCGTGCTTCAATACGGCCAACCGATTCGCGCAGTTTGCGGCGTGCTCGGCCAACCCGTGATTTCACGGTACCGATCTCGACAGACATCTGATCGGCCGCTTCTTGATAAGAAATTTCGTCAATCGCCGTCAGCATGATTGCCTGACGTTCCTGTTCTGGCAATTCGCCAAGGATACGGTCGGCATCGCGAAGCTGCAGACGTGCCATTTGATTGCTGCCGTGACCGTATACGTCACCCAGATCATCCCAGTCGACCTGCGGGCCACGCGTCTTTTCACGACGCTTGCCTGAAATGAAAGTATTGAAAAGGATCCGGTGCAGCCAAGCTTTGAGGCTTGTGCCTTCTTCGAACTGATCTTTTTTGCTGATGGCTTTTAACAGAGTGTCTTGCACGAGATCTTGTGCCCGGTCGTTGCTGCCAGCCAAACGGTATGCATGGCGGCGCAGGGCGGGAACATGATCTTCGATTTCATTCATAACTTGGTTAGACATCACAACCTCCTTGTTTGATGTCCCAACGGTAACAAACCAAAATAATAAATAAAGTAAAATCGTATAGTTCACTTAGGCAATACAGTGAAGTTGCGGCATGTACACAAGAACATCAATTAACATACTTAACGCATCATAATTAACCGGCTCATATGACATATATAACTTCACATAATTACTTTACATTACTTACGTACGTGACTCTACCTACGACAACTGATCAATATGGTTGTGTTATAGAAGAAACCGAAGTAACGTAAGTTACTCCAAAATTTGTGAACGCGTTGATAATCAATGGCTTCAGGCGGAATCTTCCTCCCCTGACAATGACAGGAACCACTTCGTGCCAGCCTCGAAAAGAACCGAAAAACTACAGATCATGCTTGATGATGGGGAATTGACGCTCATCGATGACTGGCGTTTTAAGCACCGGATGCCAACGCGTGCTGCTGCAATTCGCGAACTGATTCGTCGCGGATTGATCAACGATGAGATCGACGAACCGGAAACAGACGGCAAAACAACGTCTGATTTCCGCATCGAAGCAGAGTAAAAAATTTGCTCTAATCAAAAAAATGGCCCGGCAAATTGCCGGGCCTTTTTCTATTGGGCGATTTAATCAGTCTATTTTTCGACTGATTTGGGCTTTCGCCCCTCAAAGATTCGCGCAACCCCGGCACCGAACCCAAGCACCAATAACCACAATCCGTAATATCGAAGCGCCCGCGATATACCGATGGCGACGAAAAACAGCCACAACGGATAGGCCGCCGCCCCGGCCGCCAAGGCGGCAATTTGCATTGGAACGGGTGCAACACTAATGGCAAACACCACCCAGAAACCGCCATCTTCAAACTGGTTTTGCAATTGCTCGAATTGCGCCTGGCCCCCGGCCATGTCAATTAACGGCTGCGCAAAACTATCAAACAAAAGATACGCCAGCGCATATAAGGCCACCGCACCAGCAACGCTTCCGGCCAAAGTTACTGTCGCCACAATAAAACCGCGCGTACGCGACGCCGCCATAACCGGTGCAATCAGGATTTCAATCGGAATTGGGACAATGGTGGTTTCCATAAAGGACGCCACAGTAATTCCCCATAGTCCTTTGCGTCCCTCTGCAAGTTTGGCAAGACGGTCGCGCCAGACTTTTACGAAATGCATCACTTTCGATGATGATTGCTTTGTTTCTTTGCCTGCCATTTATCTCGCCATTAATTTCGCATCTTAAACGCGATCAAAACGTGATGATCGCATTTAATTAAGCACGTGCATCGAACCGGGCATGTGCGACACATGCGATAGCCTGAAAAAAATACAGCCCGCCACGAGGGCGGGCTGCTTATCTCGGACAGTCATGCCACCGAGTTCAGGTTGTGACGTCTTATTCGGCAGACTCACTGTCCGAGATAGTCTTTTTCGCTTTTTCAAGCGCAGCTACCGTATTCTTCTTTACATCTTCCCAAGTGTCGGCTGATGCATCCTGTGCATCGTCGACAGCATCGCCGAGTTCGTCTGTTGCATCATTCCATGCAGCAGCCATTTCCTCGTAAGCTTCTTCGCTATTCTGCTTCACGTTTTCTGAAGCTTCGTCATAGCTATTGCCAAGCTCATCGGACTGTTCATCAACCCAGGCAAGAAACTCTTCTTTCTGCTCATAGGTGAAGTCCTTGGCGTCTTCATACTGGGCGGCAATTTTATCGCCCATATCTTTCGCATCCGATTTAATCGCTTCGTCGGTTGCCATCGTGTTTGACTGATCGTCGCTTTTTGTCGAGCCGGCATATACAGGGCTCGCAACAACGGCAGACATCATCATCGTACCAACCAACAGTGCAGTCTTGCTAAACATCACAACCTCCAAATTCATATTACGCAGCGCATTTACTTGCGCACTGCTTACGGTATTAAACGGATGCGCCAAAAGAATGTTCCAATTAAGTCGGAATTATTTCGCGGAACTTTTCAAAAATCATCGCGTTTTACCAACATCCCTCGCGACGCAGCGCATGTGTGCGCGTGTCGATTAAAATAAGGACGCTCGAAAAACCAAAGGAGTTTTGAGATGGCCCACGAAAGTATGGAAACTGTCGCCAAGGAATTTCCGGTTGATGCCGGTGTTGATCGCACGGATCGTAAAAAGCTCGCCAAGATGCTGACCCGGATTGTTGGCTCCTCGCACGTTCTATATGCAAAAACCCGTGGTGTTCATTGGAACGTTGTTGGCCCGGCCTTCTATTCGCTCCATAAAATGACCGAAGAGCACTATGAAGACCTAAACACCGCCGTCGATGATATGGCAGAGCGCATCCGCGCAATCGGTTTTGCAGCCCCGATCGGGATTTCGGAAATGATTGAAAATTCCGTGATCGACGATCAGAAAAAACTGCTGCCGGCCCATGAAATGGTCAAGGATCTGGTAGAAGACCATGAAAAAATGGCCCGGCTCATGCGCGAAGGTGTTGCCGCCGCAGACGAGGTCGAGGATGTCAAAACCGCCGACCTTCTGACCGAGCGTATCGGTGTTCATGAAGAAGCCGCGTGGATGTTACGCGCAACAATTTCATAAACTTGCTACACTATGACCGGCGCCTTATCGGGCGCCGGTCATTTTCTTTGTATCAAAGGTGAGCCTCGGTGAAAAATTCGGATCTAACCGGTAAAGTAATTCTGCTGCTAACCAACTCAAAATTGCCTGAGGCTTGGCGCGAAAACGGTGCGCAAGCCTTGCGCGACGTCTTTGAAGATGCCGGATATCAAACGGATCTGACCTTGTGCGACGATCCAAAGAAAATCTGCGACTGCATTGCCAATGAAACCAACCCCGGCGACATCGTTGTCGTTGGCGGCGGTGACGGCACCATGAACGCGGTTCTTGATACGGTCATTGAAAACAAAGTCGTCCTGTTGCCTTTGCCCTTGGGCACGGCCAATGATTTTGCCCGCACCCTGACTCTCCCGGACGAGCCACTGACCGCCGCGCGCGCGGCCATCCACGGACAGATCACGATGCTTGATATCGGCCAGGTCAATGATCAGACCTTTGTGAATGCCGCCAGTATCGGTGTCCCCGCCGATGCGCGCCATCGCATCGACCCGGAATTAAAGCGGACGTTTGGCGCGATCAGCTATGCGGTGGCGAACTGGAAAAGCTGGCAGGAAATGACGCCGATGGAACTTTCGGTCAGCTGCGGCGATGAAGAACCCCAGAAACTTACGCTGCGTCAATTGACCGTCACCAACGGTCGGTATTTTGGCGGTGGCCTGCGCCCCAGTGAAAACACCCGCCCCGACGACGGCAGCCTGCACGTCTTTGCCATCCGGGACACGGTCGACACCCTAAGCGGAATGGATATTGCCGCCGAACTTCTGTTTGGCTCGGTCAATGACAGCAATTACGCCATGACCATGCAATGCAACAAAATCAGCATTACGGGCAATGATGGCGCGCCGATCTTGGCCGATGGTGAAATCATCAGCAAACTTCCGGCCGACTTCACGCTTCACCCTGCAGTCCTGCCGGTTTTTGCCCCTAACACCTTTTTTGATCTGGTCTCGGACAATGCCTCCAAAGAAGGTCAGGCAGACATTCCCCAGCGCGCATTGGTCAATGATATTGCGTGTGACACACAGGATTTGGCGATCCGTCTGGGCGCGATTGTCCCCGTTGCCAAAGACGAGACCCTCAAAGCAGCCTGCCACGATGGCGCGCGGCACCTACGCGATATATCGCGGCAGTTTGAACTGACCCTTCGTCCCTATGGCCTGCCGACCACATCGCCCGATCCGGACCTTCACAGCCTGGAAGAGCTACGTGACAGGGTGATGGGCTGGTTGCTTGATAACGCCGATACACGGCTTGCCAATGGCCTTAAAACGCGTTGTGAGAACCTGCTGGCAGAAATCGACGATCTTGATTTGCCAACCCTGCCCGACGAGCTGCAAACGCCGATGCGCACGCTCAACGACGAAATCGGGCATCTTGGTAACATCTTTGCCAAATTGATCTGATCAGAACTGCGCGAAGATCATCAAACACCCAAACAAAAGGCAGCCCCATTGGCTGCCTTTTTTTAATCGCGTCATCACGAACGCGAGTCGCATCCACCAAGCGGGATCAAGCTTGGCTCCGTACCAAGGGTTCAGGCGTCAGATTTAGCCTTCAGGTTTTTCGCGATAACATCCTCATTCTCTTCACCCCAACGGCAAAGCGAACCCAGTGCATCTGCCAAGCTAAAACCGAATGGTGAAAGCTCATACAGTACGCGTGGGGGAATTTCCTGATAATCGGTGCGCAGGACAACGCCATCGACTTCCAACTCCTTAAGGTGCTGGATCAGCATTTTGTCGCTAACGCCACGAACACAGCGTTTCAGTTCGCCATATCGTCTTGGCTCCTTCGCCAAAAAGAACAAAATCAATGGCTTCCACTTTCCACCGATCACACGCAAGGCAGCATCAAGGCCACAAATGAACGGTTGGATTTCGATTTCTTTGCTGTTTGCCATGTTACTTACTAAAAGGTGCATACTTGTTAAAAAGTATGCTCATCAATATCGTTTTGGTCAACCCTCATTTCGGAGACCAGAAAGATGACTAAGCTTACAGGAAAGACAGCCCTCATCACGGGCGGTGCCAGCGGCATTGGCCTCGCAGCGGCCAAACGTTTCGTTAACGAAGGCGCATTTGTCTATATTTCAGGCCGTCGCAAGGACGTCATCGAAGCTGCTGTTGCAGAAATCGGTGCCTCGGTTCGGGGACTTCAAGCAGACATCACGAACCCAGAAGATCTCGATCGCGTGTTTGAGACTATCCGCACAGAGCGTGAAACGCTGGATGTCCTCTTTGCCAATGCCGGTGTCGGGGAACTCGCCCCACTTGGCGAAATTACCTCTAAACACTTTGATTACGCCTTCGACATCAACGTCAAAGGCACCGTCTTTACCGTCCAAAAGGCCCTGCCACTTCTAACGTCAGGCAGCTCAGTCATTCTGACCGGCTCAACCACCGGGGTCATGGGAACACCCGCGATGAGCATTTACAGCGCATCCAAGGCAGCCGTTCGCAACCTCGTACGGAGCTGGGCGCAGGACCTGCGCGGAACGTCTATTCGCGTGAATGTCCTAAGCCCCGGCCCGACGCAAACCGACAAGATTGACGAACTGCTAACCCCCGAGATCATTGAAAGCCTTGGCAACGGCACCGCACTTGAACGCATGGGAAATCCTGCCGAAGTTGCCGCGGTCGCCGCTTTTCTTGCCTCGGATGACAGCAGCTTCATGACGGGCAGTGAAGTATTCGTTGATGGGGGCTACGCCCAGATCTAATGCAAAGAAGCGACTTCGTTCGTAACGAAGTCGCTTCTGTATTTCTGTGTCGCTTACGGGCATCAAATGCGCGAAACCGGCCTAGTCTTCAAGACCCGCCAAGCTGCGGGCAAAGGACTTGGCTTCGAACGGGCGTAAATCTTCGGCGGCCTCGCCGACACCAATCGCATGGACCGGTTTGCCAAACTTTTCTGCCAAGGCAACAACAACACCGCCCTTGGCGGTGCCATCAAGCTTGGTGACAATCAACCCACTGACATTTGTCGCCTGGGAAAAAGTTTCGACCTGAGAATGGGCGTTTTGCCCCGTCGTGGCATCAAGCACCAAGATTGTATCATGCGGGGCCGTTTCATCGCGCTTGGTGATCACCCGGACGACCTTTTTAAGCTCATCCATCAGGTGCGCCTTATTTTGCAGGCGACCGGCGGTATCAATCAACAGAACGTCATAACCTTCGCGTTTTGCTTGATCAATCGCATCAAATGCAAGTCCGGCGGCATCCGCCCCCGTATCGCGCCAAACAACCGGGCAATCGGTCCGCTCGCCCCAGACCTTAAGCTGATCAACAGCCGCGGCACGGAACGTATCGCCCGCCGCCATCATGACTTTCAAGCCCTGATCTTTATAGGTCTTGGCAAGCTTGCCAATCGTTGTCGTCTTGCCAGAGCCATTCACCCCGACCACCAAAACCACATGCGGCTTTTTGTCCGGGTCAATCACCAAGGGTTTGGCAATTGGCTCGAGAATTTTGGCGACTTCGTCGGCAATGAATTGTTGGATTTCAGCAGAATCGACTTCTTTGTCGAACCGGGTTTTGGAAAGTTCCGCGCTTAATTTGGCTGCGGTTGTAACACCCAGATCTGACGTAATCAGAAGATCTTCGAATTCTTCAAGCGCTTCATCATCAAGACGGCGCTTGGTGAAGATATCGGCAATCCCGGTCGTCAGCTTTGAGGAGGAGCGTTTCAGCCCGTTTTTCAACCGGGCAAACCAGCTTGTCTTCCCCTCTTCACTCATCCCGCAAGCTCCGCTATCAGTTTTCCATCTTCAAGACCAATGACTTTGGCCTTGGCTATTGTGCCTGCTTCTATCACGCGATCGAGGATAACGGGAGCAAAATGCTCCGTATGGCCGGTATTTTCCTTTTCAACCAATACATTCTCGATCATGCCGATGCGTGATTTCAAAAATGCATTAAGCTGAATGTCCCCGGCTGCGCGCAAAGCCGCCGCGCGGTCCTTGCGGATTTCCTTGCGCACTTGCGGCATTTTGGCCGCCGGTGTGCCCGGTCGCGATGAATAGGGAAATACATGCAGGTAAATCAGCCCGCATTCATCCACAAGACGCAGGGTATTTTCCGCCATCTCGTCGGTTTCCGTCGGGAAACCGGCGATGATATCCGCCCCGAATGTAACATCAGGCCGCAGATCTCGCACTTTTTGACAGAAATCGACAACGTCCTGGCGCAAATGGCGGCGCTTCATGCGTTTCAGAACCATGTCATCGCCCGCCTGCAAGCTGATATGCATATGCGGCATCAGGCGCGGTTCGGTTTCGATCAAACGAAACAGATCTTCGTCAACTTCGACCGGATCAATTGATGAAATACGCAAACGCGGCAGTTCTGGCACCTGCGCCAACAACCGACGCGACATCTGGCCCAAGGTCGGCTTGCCCGGCAAGTCATGACCATAGGACGTGATATCCACCCCGGTCAGAACAACTTCGCCATATCCGTTGGCGACAAGTTCACGTACCTGACTGACGATTTCGCCCATCGGCACACTGCGCGAATTACCGCGACCAAACGGGATAATGCAAAACGTGCAACGATGATCGCAGCCATTTTGAACCTGCACAAACGCACGCGCCCGGCCCTCAAAGCCCGACACAAGATGGCTTGCCGTTTCTTCGACCGACATGATGTCATTCACGACAACACGTTCATGATCGGGCAGCATGAATGTTTCGGCCTTCATTTTGGCATCGTTGCCAAAAATACGGTCGATTTCGCCCATCTTGGAAAATTTCTCAGGATTGACTTGAACCGCGCAGCCGGTCACGAAAATTTTGGCATCCGGGTTTTCACGACGCAGGCGGCGAATGCTTTGCCGCGCCTGACGTTCGGCCTCGGTCGTGACCGCACAGGTATTGATAATGATCGCATCATCAAGGCCTGCATTTTTGGCATGGTCGCGCATCACCTCGGATTCATAGGTGTTCAGGCGACAACCAAATGTAACAACACGCGGTTCTTTGATGCTCGACATTTTGCGATCAATCTCAGGTTCGGGAAATATTCCGCCGATGCATCCCATATGATGCAAAAGCACGGAACGCCCGGCAAAGTCACATGACCTTACCGGGCGCTGGTTACATACGCTTTTGAACCATTCAATGCAAGGCCCGCCCTACTCATGGCACGCATGCACGAACATCGCAAACCCGCGAAACATCAACCATCACGACGGGTATCTGCGCGGTGCTGTCACCAAAATTGGAACCGAAACCCAAAATACCGCCAATAGAACCAATTTGGCGGTAGATGGCATTACCCGTTGGCGGTCTGCCCCAATTCGGCCTCGACCACATTTAACCAATATGCGACGCCGTACGGGATCAGATCATCGCTAAAATCAAATTTGGGCGTATGCACGAAATGGGAATCGGGGCCGTCGCCATTGCCAATCATCACATAGGCACCCGGCACTTTTTCAAGCATGAAGGAAAAATCTTCGCTACCACCAACCGCATCGCATTCGCCATCAACAAGCTTGTCACCAACAGCCTGTTTTGCGGCGCGCACGGCAAGGTCGGTTTCACTTGCGTGGTTAACCAACGGCGGATAGCGACGAATGAATTTGTATTGTGCTTCAACCCCGTGGGCTGTCGCCATACCGGCGGCCAATTCACCAATCCGCTTTTCCAAAACATCCCGATATTGCGGCTTAAAGCTGCGTGCCGTGCCACGGACCAAAACGCTGGACGGAATGATGTTTGGGCTGTCAAAGGCACCGGCCTGCATATGACCAACACTGATCACGGCCTGATCATTCGATGGGATATTGCGCGAAATGATGTTTGACAGGCTGGCAATAAAATCGCCCGCCGCAACCGTTGGGTCGGTCGCCGTATGGGGCATCGCGCCATGTCCGCCCGTCCCGCAGAAGGTGACTTCCCATGTATCACCCGCTGGCATCATTGCACCCGGGCGGGTTTTCACCATGCCAAGCGGCTCACACGGACCATTGTGAACGCCATACACCGCGTCACATTCAAACAGCTCAAACAAGCCATCATTGATCATGACGCGCGCACCACCCTGCCCTTCTTCGGCGGGCTGGAAGATCAAATAAACCGTTCCTGCAAAGTCCGGGTTTTGGGCAAGTTTCTCCGCTGCCCCCAGTAACATGGTGGTGTGCCCATCATGACCGCACGCATGCATTTTACCGGGTACTTTTGACGCGTAAGGCAGGCCTGTCTGTTCCTCGATAAACAAGGCATCCATATCGGCGCGCAATCCAATTTTGCGATTGCCTTCATGGCGTCCCTTAACCGTGGCAACAACGCCGGTCCCCGCAAGGCCGCGATGCACCGGAAGACCAAGGTTTTCAAGAAACGCCGCAACCAGATCCGACGTTCTTTCTTCTTCAAACGCGGTTTCGGGATGCTCGTGAATATCGTGACGGATCGCAACCAACCGAGACAGAAACTCTGTTTCGGCTGCAATGCTATCAGCATTAATCGCAGACATGTCAGTCCTTATCGCTGGAGGTATTTTTGTGGGTAAGAAAGGCTGATATCTGTGCCAAACCGTGGATAAATATCGCACAGATAAAAATCGGCACCGTGACGGCAACGAAGATGGTTGGCATGTCAAAAGTTTCCGCCTTGGTCACAAGGCTACGTGCCAGAAACGAACGTGCGGTGTTCATGCCCGGCCCATAGAAACAATACCAAAGTACCGGTGCCAAAAAGATCAAAACACTGGCGGCACGCACGGTTCCCGCGACAAGCCGAACACCCCGTCCAGCCCTGTCGGGTATGTGGAACAATGCCGGGTCAAACTTGGCCTTAAAGGCGACACTCGCCCCCAAGAGCCCGACCCAGACCATCGCATAACGTGCCACTTCCTCGGTCCATGCAGGTGGGGAGGCAAAGCCATAACGTGCAGCAACCTGCAGGCAAATCGCCCCCACCATCACACAGACGAAAAAGCCGGCTGTCACGCGCAAGATACCATCCAGTTTGTCGCTGATCAGGCACAAGATATCGGCGATTGATTTCATTGAATTATTTCCTGCGACGATGACAAAGACCGATTTACTTCATGTATTCTTCAATGAAGGCGATGTTTTCAGGTGCGGCTGCATCGGCCCAAACGGATTTGGTCGCCGCCACAAACTTCTCGCGTTCGCCGGCTTTAAGCGGGGTAATTTCGATGCCACCATCGACAATCATTTTCTCAAACGTCGGGATCTGTTTGTTCGCCCACTTACGGTTTTCTTCAACACCGTCGCGCACGGCCTGATCGACAAAGCCCTTTGTTTCGTCATCAAGCGACGCGTACCAATCTTCTGACAGGAAAACGACTTTCGGAACTGGACCCGCATCAAGCGGCGTGAAGTAGCTCAAAAGATCCACCTGACCGGCGGCAACAACGGTTGATGGCGGGTTCAAGTGGCCTTCGGCAACGCCGGTCTGAAGGGCTGCTGGCGTTTCGGACCAGCTAACGATCGTTGCCTTTGCGCCCCAGGATTCAAACACCTTTACCTGATCGCCATTTTGCGCGCGCAGGCGCAGGGATTTGACGTCATCAATCGTGGTAACAGGATGGGAAATGTTAAACAGACCAAGCGTGCCACCGCGCATCGCGAACCCGGCAACCCGAAGACCCAAAACAGATGCTTCTTCGTTGACTTTGTCTAATGCGCCGGATTTGGCGATGACATCATCAAATTGCTGATCAACGGAAAACAGGAACGGCAAAAACAAGGTTCGTGAAAATTCAGACGCCTTAAACAACGATCCGACATTACCGATATTGACGTTAATCAGACCTTGGGAAACCTGATCAAAACGATCCGCTTCCTTACCCATGCTGTTTGACGGATGAATGGACGTCTCAATGCCATGTTTTTTCAGGCTTTCTGAAAAGGCATTAATGAAAACATATTCAGCATCGGTCTGAAGATTTTCCTGACCGGCAAATGCAATGACGACCGGTTCCGCCGCATAGGCATTGATGGATAAGACCAAGCTGCCAACAGCAGCACAGCAAAGTGCCTTGAATTTTTTCACGATAATTTTTCCCTGATTTATTCTCAATTGATTAGGCCAAGATACCGCGGCAACGCCAAGCTCACCGCAGGCACGTAGATCAAAACCCCAAGCAGAACGAGTTCCACCAAAAGGAAGGGCAAAACGGCGCGCATCAGGCGCCAGTATCCGATATTCACAACCGTCGAAAGGACAAGAAGCACCCCACCTAGCGGCGGCGTCAAAAGGCCAACCGTCAGGTTAAACCCAACCAGGATGCCCATATGGGTCGGATCAACACCAAGCTGGATTGCCGGCGGAATAAGCAGTGGGCCAAGCAACGCAACCGCGGCCTTCACATCCATAATCATCCCGGCCAAAAGAAAGATGATGTTGAGCAAAACCATATAACCGGTCACGCCCAGTCCAAGATCACCAATCAGCGCGACCATCTTTTGCGGGACTTGCTCGATCGAGGTCAGATAGCCAAAGGTCGCAATCGCAACCAGAATGACGAATACCGCGCCCGACAAAATGACGGTGCGATTGATCGCCTCAAACACATCGCGCAGGGCCAAGCGACGATAAAAGATCCCCACCAAAAGTGCGGCCAAGGCGGCCACCCCTGCGGCCTCGGCCGGGGTCATAAAGCCAAACAAAATGCCGCTTAAAATGATCGCAGGCAGGCAAAGTGCGGGAAGAGCCGCAAACATGGACGAGAAGAATGGCGGGATATCCGAACCTTTGCCGCCCGGATGGTTGTGACGATGGGCCATGATGGCATTCACGCCCATCAATACCCCGGCCAATAACAGTCCCGGCACAATACCAGCGGCAAACAACGCTACAACCGAGGTGTTTAACAACGCCCCATAGAAAATAAGAATAATGGACGGTGGAATGATCGGCCCAATGATCGAAGACGCGGCTGTCACCGCCGCGGCGTAATCGCGCGTATAGCCCTGCTTTTCCATCACCGGGACCAACGTATTGCCAAGGGCCGCGGCATCCGCGGTTGCCGATCCCGACACACCGGCAAAGAACACCGATGTCAAAATATTGACGTGACCAAGCCCGCCTTTAAACCGCCCCAACATCGACATCGAAAACCGGATCAGGGCATCAGTCACCCCGCCCCGGTTCATCAACTCGCCGGTCAGAATAAAAAGCGGCATTGCCAGAAACGCAAAAACGTCAAGCTGGCCCATCACACGCTGCGGAAGAGCAGCAAGATAGCGACCATGGTCTTCTGTGAAGAACGCAATCACCGTTGCGCTTCCAACGAAATAGGCAATTGCACTGCCCGAGACGAGGGCAGCAATAAGGAATATGGCGGGCAATGCGATCATCGGGGTCTCCTTTTGTAAAAGGATGACCTTTGATCAAATTATTTCAATGACATAATTTTATTTAAACTATAGCTTTGAGCTATAGGTGTCATTGATAATCAACACTTATTCTGACTTAAAACATCTTTGGTTTTACAAATATCCCTGCTATTCAGCTGCGTTTCAATACCGCCGTGCAATAGACGCCAAGGTAATTGAAAGAGAAACGTGTTTGATATGAATAAAAAAAAGTCAAACGACTAAATTATAAGCAGATCACATTGGGATTTAGGGGCGCTGTCTGGCCGATTCTCAAACCGGCTAGAATGGCAAAACAGGAAAACGGGGGCTTCGTTGCAGGGTATAAACCTTCATCGCTTACAGATTTTTCGAACGGTGTTTGAACTTTCAAACATCAGTTCCGCCGCGCGGAAAATTAACCTGGCCCAACCCACCATCAGTAAACATCTTGCCATTTTCGAAGATGAACTTGGCATTAAGCTGTTTACCAACAATGCCGGGCGCATCGAACCAACATGGGAAGCCCAACGTCTTTATGCTGAAACCGGAAAGCTGTTCGAACGGGTCGCGCAAGTTGATCAAACCGTTGATTCGATCCGTCGCGGTGCGGATGAATCCCTGCGCATCATGTCGATCATGACCCTTTCCATGTCGATCATCCCAGATGCGGTTGGCGAACTTTATAACAAGCTACCCAGCCTTGATATCGCGCTTGAAGGTGGCGGCGCCATTGCCCAGTTGCTCGCCCTTCGATCCGGGACAACCGATGTGGCGGTTGGTGGCCTGTTGCCGCCCAGCCCAGATTTACGTCAGCAAAGCTTTGGCAAATGTCGTTTGGTTGCCGCCATCCCCAACGGTCACCCGCTGGCCAAAGAACGCGAGATTAATCTTGATATGCTTGGGCAATTCGAATGCATTCTGCCAAACCCAAAGGCCCCGTTGGGACAGAAGTTTTACGAAACAATCAGCCGCCATGGCGTAACGCCGAAACGAACGATTTCCGCCCATTCGCTTGTCTTTGCGGTTGGCTTGGCCAAAACCACAGGGCGCTACACGATTGTCGATGAATTGACCGCACGCGATTTTGCCACAGAGGGGCTGGTCTGCCGCCCCATCACCCCCACCATCGAAGTCGAATTGGCGACAATCGAACTTGCTGGCGCCCCACGACGCAACAGTGTGGCCGTATTTCAAAAGGCATTGGCACGGGTATTTGCACGCCACATGAAGCCCTAAGGCCGCAAGCGGATACAGCAAACCCGATAAGCCTTACAAATCGCACGACCTTAATTGGGCTGATTAGCTCAGAAATAACGCCTATTCGGCGGCAAAGTGCCGGTTGCGGCCATCTTTTTTTGCACGGTAAAGCGCATTATCGGCTCGATCGATCAGTTTGGCACCGCCTTCATTGGCAACATATTGCGCCGCCCCGACTGAAACGGTCATATGGCCATAAGAAGTGCCGGAATGCTTTGCCTTGATCTCACACGCGGCGATCCTTTTGCGCATATCCTCGGCGATATGCATCGCGTCATCCAACGAGGTATGATTAAGCAAAATTGCAAACTCATCCCCGCCATACCGCGCCACAATATCCCGGCCCTTGATATTGGCCTTCAGCATGGATGCGATCAGAACCAGAATTTCGTCGCCGATACGATGACCAAACTGGTCATTCACGGCTTTAAACTGATCAAGATCGACCATCATGACGCAAAACGGGTCGGGTGTTTCGCTGCTGTCATAGTCTGCGGCAAGCTTGAAAAGCTGTTCTTCGAAATGCATTCGGTTCGATACACGGGTCAGACCGTCGGTATAGGACCGCTCCCGGGTTTCATCGAGTTCGCGCTGAAGCAAAACAACACGTTTAAGATACCCATCAAGACGCTGATGCAGGGTATCAATCGTTGTTTTCATGCCCTTGGTCTGGGTCGCAAGCTCAGACAGAACCGGACTGACATGCGCGTGATCAGAAAGGGTTTCCAACGACTGATCCAGCAACTCGCCGTAATTGCGCATATCTGCACGCGCCGTTGTCAGGCAATCGTCGCTGTTTTCAATCAAGTGGAAAAAGTCTTCCATGCCACGCTGAAGAAAATCGGCGGCCTGTCGGTCAAAGATATACCGGTAATAAAGCTGCAGAAGAGTCTCTTCGTCGAGCTCCTCTCCCCCCGCCTTCACCGCATTTATGACGCGCAGGATTTCCGGATTGTCATCGGCATAGTAAATAAACCACACATGATAAAGCTCCGGCGTGGGGCGCAAACCCCGGTCACGCAAAGCTTTTAGCGTCGCGTCGGCGTATTCCCAATACTGGGCAATATGGTCATGCGTCGTCGACACAACGGCGGCTCCGTATCTCGTTAATCACGACACTAAATGGCCTGTGACGGTTTCCCATCACAGGCGTCATCAAGCTGTACTGATTAATACCACGGCGCGGCATTTTGCAGCATAAAAACTATACAAAGGTGGTGGATTTTTCTCAGATCTCTTTATCTGAGCGGATCATCGTACCGGCACCACGTTCGGTAAACAGTTCCAAAAGAACCGCATGCGGCGCACGTCCATCAACAATCACAGATGCCTCAACCCCGTTCTGCACAGCATCCATGCAGGTTTCGGTTTTCGGAATCATCCCGCCCTGAATGGTGCCATCGGCAATCATTGCTTTGATACTGTCGATCGTGGCGTCACGAACAAGGTTCTTGTCGCCATCGAGGATGCCTTTAACATCGGTCAGCATATAAAGACGGGTCGCCCCAACTGCCTTGGCAATCGCACCGGCGGCCGTGTCGGCATTGATGTTATATGTCTGACCGTCTTCGCCAACACCAATCGGCGAAATCACCGGGATAATGTCGGTACTGATAAAGCAATCAAGCACATGCGGATCAACTTTGACCGGCTCACCGACAAAGCCAAGATCGAGCACTTTTTCAATATTGCTTTCAGGATCACGTTTGGTGCGCGTCAGTTTGCGCGCAGTAATCAGATTGGCGTCCTTGCCGCACAACCCAACAGCAACACCGCCAGCGGTATTGATGTTTGATACGATTTCCTTGTTGATCTTGCCCGCCAGAACCATTTCGACAACGTCGATGGTTTGCTGATCGGTCACACGCAGGCCGTCAATAAATTCCGACTGAATGTTAAGCTGTTTAAGCATCTGGCCGATCTGGGGGCCACCGCCATGTACCACAATCGGGTTCATGCCGACCTGCTTTAGCAACACAACATCCTGTGCGAACAAGCGCGCAAGTTCCGGATCACCCATGGCATGTCCGCCATACTTGATCACGATTGTCTGCCCGTTAAAGCGTCGCATAAAGGGAAGAGCCTCGGAAAGCACCTTGGCGCGCGCCAAAGTCCGGTAAGCACTGGATTCCGATTGATCTTCTTCAGAACGGACTTCTTCGTTCATCATTCTTCCCCATATTAACGCCTTAGGCTGGCGAATTTACAGCAGCGACGAAATCTCGGCACGCAATTCAGCCAAACCGGTATTTTTTTCACTCGATGTCGCAAAGATTTTCGGCAAGGCCGCTGGATGCTTCACCAGTGCTTTGACCACTTCTTTAATGCGTTTTTCGAGCTGCCCCTTTTTTAACTTGTCTGCCTTGGTCAGCACAACCTGATATGGCACGGCACTTTCATCAAGCATCTTCATCATTTCAAGATCGGCCTTCATAAAGCCGTGTCGTGAATCGATCAAAACAAATACGCGGCGCAATGTCACACGCCCGCGCAAATACTGCTTAATCAGGTTCTGCCACGTCTCAACCACGTCTTTTGGCGCCTGGGCAAAGCCATAGCCCGGCAAATCAACGATATGGCAAGCACCATCAAGGTCAAAATAGTTCAGCTGTTGTGTCCGGCCCGGTGTGTTGGACGTCCGCGCAATGTCTTTGCGCCCCGTCACAGCATTGATCAGGCTGGATTTACCAACATTGGACCGTCCCGCAAAACAGATTTCCGTTTTGCCTTCTGGCGGCAGTTGCTCAAGCTGGGCAACACCAAGAACAAACGTAACCGGGCGGGAAAAAAGTTTCCGCCCGGCTTCGATTTGTGAGGACTCATAAGTCGGAATTGCAGTTTCCGACGGTAGTTTTTCTTCAGTCATCGTCATTCCTTCCCCGTCGCGCGGGGATGCTCCCCGAAGGGAAGATAAACCCAAAAAGGGTAGATGGGGGGATTAAACCCCCATCTTATACATGATGTAGCGCTGCTGAATGATCGACAGCGTGTTGTTCCAAGCCCAATAGATCACAAGACCCGCCGGGAAACTTGCCAGCATAAAGGTAAAGATCAGGGGCAAGAACATCATGATCTTTGCCTGGGTCGGATCGGCTGGTGCCGGGTTCAGTTTCTGCTGCAGGAACATGGTAAGACCCATGATCAACGGCCAAACACCAATCATCAGCATGTGCGGCGGATCCCACGGGATCAAACCAAACAGGTTGAACAATGACGTTGGATCGGGCGCAGACAAATCCTGGATCCAGCCAAAGAACGGCGCGTGACGCATTTCAATGTTCACGAACAGCACTTTATACAGCGCAAAGAACACAGGGATCTGAACGACGATCGGCAAGCAACCCGAAGCAGGATTGATTTTCTCACGCTTATAAAGCGCCATCATTTCCTGCTGCTGACGTTGGCGATCATCCTTGAACTGTTCACGCATTGCCGTGATTTGCGGCTGCAGCTTTTTCATCGCACTCATGGATTTGTACGATTTGTTCGCCAGCGGGAACATCACGGCCTTCACCAGAACCGTAAAGATCAGGATCGAAACGCCGAAGTTGCCAACCAAGTGGTTCAGCCACTGCAGGAACAGGAAGAACGGTTTGGTCAGGAAGTAGAACCAACCAAAGTCAATCGCGAGATCGAAGTTGGTGATGCCGTAATCTTCTGCGTAGGTATCAAGAAGACCAACTTCTTTTGCGCCGGCAAACAAACGGGTTTCCGCTTTGCCTTCGCTGCCATTGGCAATGGTGCGGCCAGCACCAAGATAGTCGGTCTGATATTTATCGGCATTGTCAGCGACATGATGGCTAAAGCGCGTGGTCATCACTTCGTCCGATGACGGTGCCAACGCAACCAGCCAATATTTGTCGGTAATACCGATCCAGCCGCCGGTGGTTTTCTTTTCGACCGGACCATCATCAACCAGATCATCATAGTTGATTTCGGTCAGAGTGCCGTCGATCACGCCAAGCGGACCTTCGTGCAGGATATAGAAACCAGCCGTTTGCGGCTTGTTCTTACGCGAAATCAAACCATACGGATGCAGGGTAACTTCGCTACCGCTGTTATTGACCACCGACTGATTAACCGTGAACAAGTAGTTCTCATCGATGGCAATTTCGCGCTTGAAGGTCAGGCCTTGGCCGTTGTCCCACGTCAGCGTAATCGGCTTATCAACCGACAACTTATCGCTGCTTGCGGTCCAACGCGTGTCGCTGTTGGGAACAACCGTGTTCTTGTTGTTACCAACCCAGCCGAACTCCGCGAAATAGGCATCTTTGCTGCCGGTCGGGTTCAGAACATGGATCAGCGGGCTGTCAGGCTCTTCGGTCTCATGATAATCTTGGAGCTGGATATCATCAATCACACCACCAACAAGGCGAATCGAGCCTTCGACACGCGGGGTGTGAATGGCAATACGCGGCGATTTCGCCAGGGCATCTTCGCGCTTAACCACTGCCGGAACAGCAGGCTGTCCCCCTGGTGCAGTCGGTGTGTTGGAAGATGCCTGCGGCGGATTGGTACCACTTGCATCAAGCTGTTCGCGAACCTGCGCCTCACGAACCTGGGTATCAGGTTCAGGCGCAAAGAAGAATTGCCAACCGATGAGAATCACAACTGCCGATGCAATTGCGACCCATAGGTTACGTTGTTCGTTCATCGCTTCTTTCCGCTTTTCTCAGCCAGCATCAACCGACCGATTATTCTATTTACATGACGAAAGCGCCGGGGATCGGTTTTCACCATCCGACGACGCTTTGTTTTGTTCGCAGCCACATCCGGGCACCGGATCATAACCATGACCACCCCATGGATGGCAACGCATTATCCGTTTAAATCCCATCCAGCCGCCTTTTATTGCCCCATGACGGGCCAATGCTTCCATCATGAAAGCCGAACATGTCGGCTGATAACGGCAAGACCACCCGATATAAGGCGATAAAAAGAGCTGGTAACCGCGAACTGCGATTTGAAGAAGACGCGCAAAGGGGCCAGGTGCTGGAGTCGAAGAGGTCATTTCGCGGACCCTTTTGCCGGAGTCGATCCACCGGACTGTTTTGCACCACGTCCCTTGCGGGGCCGTCGTGTATCAGCAGGGGAAGGTTTGGCATCAGGGACTCGGCGCAAAGCAAACCGCATATCATCAACCAGCTTATCAAAAGGCCGATCAATGGTTTGGTTCCGACCAATCACCACATAATCCCAACCGGGTAATGCGAGTTCGGCCATTAATTGCTCTGCTACAGCACGCAAACGCCGCCGAACGCGATTGCGGACGACGGCCTTTCCCACCTTTTTGGTGACAGTAAAGCCGACTCGTGCGAGTGCGTCTTCACTGGCGTATTCTGTATCCGGGCTGATCCCCGGGCGTGGTGCGCCCTGCAGGATCAATCCCTGTGTAACCCATTTTCGGCGGCTGCCCGCAACACGGAGGAATTCCGTACGCTTTTTAAGGCGTTCCACCGAAATGGTCACAACATTAGGCCGACAGACGCTTGCGGCCCTTGGCGCGGCGTGCGGTAAGCACACGGCGGCCACCGACGGTCGCGCTGCGGGAACGGAAGCCATGACGGCGTTTCCGTACGAGATTGCTAGGCTGGTAGGTGCGCTTCACTGCACTTACTCCGTTCTAATAAGGTAATCCGATAAAATTCGAGGTCCGCTGTATAGGACTTCACACGCAGGCTGTCAACTCGTGACAGGGTAAAGCCCCCAGAGAACCGGCAATGCCGCCGGGTTTTTGACCCGACGGCACCCGAAATGCGAATTCGTCACCATTCGATACGTTCGACGTTGGAAAATGTCAACTCCGAACCGTCCGAAAAGACGATAGTTCCCGACGAATCGGAAGAAAGTTCCAGATGGTGTTTTTTCGAATCGGTAACGTCGCCATCATCCAAAACCAAGGTCCAGTCACTCGAATCGAGTTTACCGCCACCGGCACCATGTAACTCGATCGTATCGGTGGTCCATCCGTTGGCTCCGCCATCCACATGATCGCTGCCATCCCCCATATTAAAGATGAACATATCGGACCCGCCGCCACCATACAGCGTGTCATCACCGATCCCGCCCATCAGGGTGTCATTATCATCCCCACCAAGCAGCAAATCATTACCATCGCCCCCCATCAGGGTGTCTCTGCCGGAACCGCCGATAAGGGTATCATTGCCTTCGTCACCAAACAGCTTGTCATCACCCCCGCCGCCACTCAGCGTATCGTCGCCAGTGCCGCCATAAAGGGTGTCTCTGCCCCATCCAGTGGCAAGGGTGTCGTCACCAGTCCCACCATCGAAATAGTTGTTGCCGCCATCGGCCTCCAGAATGTCGTTACCATCCCCGCCAAAGAAGCTGTCATTGCCCCAGGTCCCGTGAATGGAATCATCACCCCCCTCGCCCCAGACTTTGTTGCGGCCATCACCGACATCAATCAGGTCATCGCCCGCACCGGAAAATACGGTGTCATTGCCGCCTGCGGCGTTGATGATGTCATCACCACTTCCTGTTTCGATGATGTTATTCCCACCGCTTGCATCGACCGTATTGTCCCCGTCGCCAGCAAAAATCTTATCATCGTCAAAACCGGTACTGATGGTGTCGCTGCCGGTCCCGGTTACGATTGTGTTTTCGCCCTCGCCCGCGTTGACATAGTTATCGCCATCACCGCCAAAGATCGTGTCATCGCCGCTCCCCGTCAGGATGCTGTCATTGCCCGATCCGGTTGCGACGTAATTTTCACCTTGGCCGGAGCTGACATAGTTATCGCCCTCGCCACCAAGGATCGTGTCATCACCGCTCCCGGCAAACAGGGTGTCATTCCCCGCCCCGGTTTCGATGTGGTTTTCACCTTCGTTGGCATAGATGATGTTGTCGCCGTCACTGGCATAGATGCTGTCATCACCACTACCCGCCGTGACGTAATCATCGCCTGACCCGGCATAGATGGTATTGTCACCTTCGCCAGCATGCGCGATGTCATCCCCGGCACCGGCATTGATAAAGTCATCACCACTTCCGGCCCAGATCGTGTCATCACCGGCATGGGTGGCAAAGACATCGTCACCGCCACCACCAGCAACAATATCGTTGCCAGAACCGGTTTCGAAACTTTCATCACGCCAGGTCCCCCAACGGAATTCGTTGGGATCGACATCCTTTTCGATGGTGACGTCCAAAATCGCCGCCGTCGTGGCCGTGTCATCCCCGTCACGTGATTGTGCAGAAACGGTAAGTTCAAACGTACCGGAATAATCACTGCCCGCCGCAATCGTCAGGCCGACTAATTGGGCTGGCGACAATGTCCATGTGCCATCCCCATTGCTGGTTCCCGCCGAAAGTGTCGCGCCATCGGGCACGCCACTGATGATGACACTTAGTGTTTCACTGCTATCGGTCAGGGCCGCATCAATATCAAGGGCGACACTATTGCCTTGATCACCGCTGGCATCCGACACATCCAAGGTCGGGGCATCGGCAACACCCGCAACATCGACCGTGATGGTATCGCTCACACTCGCGGTATCCGAACCATCGCTCGAAGTAACCGTAACATTCAAATCAAACGAACCACTGTAATCATCGGTCGGCTGAATGCTCAGCCCCTCAAGATCACCGGGCGACAGCGTCCACGTTCCGTCGCCGTTATCCGTGCCGGTCGACAGTGTTGCGCCGTCTGGCACACCGCTGATGGTGATCGACAGAACTTCCGACACGTCGCTGGCACTGGCATCAACATCAAGGGCGATATTGCTGTCTTCATCGCCCGATGCATCCGACACATCCAGCGTCGGCGTATCGGCCACACCGCCAACATCCACGGTGATCGTATCGGCTACACTGGTGCTATCAGCCCCATCGGTCGATGTTGCCGTCACATTCAGATCAAACGATCCACTAAAATCATCGGCTGGTGTGATCGTCAGACCGTCCAGATCGCCCGATGCCAACGTCCAAGTGCCATCGCCATTATCGGTCCCTGCCGACAAGGTCGCCCCATCGGGAACGCCCGAAATCGTGATACTCAAAACTTCGCTGGAATCGCTTAACCCCGCATCAATCACAAGTCCAATCGCGCTATCTTCTGTCCCCGACGCATCAGAAACATCCAATACCGGTGCATCCGCTTCCCCGGCAACATCGACGGTAATGACGTCGGCAACACTTGCACTATCGCCTTCAATGGCCGAGGTCGCCGTAATACTCAGATCAAACGACCCGCTAAAGTCATCGGCTGGCGTAATTGTCAGACCGTCAAGATCGCCCGACGACAAGGTCCAAGTTCCATCACCATTATCGGTCCCTGCCGACAGTGTGGCACCATCGGGCACACCGCTTATGGTAACGGACAATGTCTCGCTGCTGTCCGTCAGCCCGGCATCGATATCAAGCGCAATTGCAGTATCTTCCGTACCGCTGACATCCGAAACATCAAGGGTCGGGGCATTTGCACGATCCTCGACCGTGATGGTGCCGGTTTGCGAAACCGAATTGGTATCGGCGCCGTCGGTTGCGGTTGCCGTGACATTCAGGTTAATCGTTCCGGCAAAATCATCCGGCGTGGTCAGGGTCAAACCGTTCAGATCATCTGGCGCCAACGTCCAGGTGCCATCGCCATTATCTGTTCCAGCACTCAAAGACGCCCCGTCGGGCACGCCGCTTATGGTGATGCCGAGTGTTTCCGATCCATCAACGTCATTAAGCGATGCTTCAATCGTAATTGGATAGGACATGGCGCCAGTTTCTGCACCGCCGCTATTACCATCACCACTTCCCGGTTCAGAAGGTGCCTCCACCAGATCGGCATTGCCAACAACCGTCCCATCCGCGAACGAGATCGCCTCAACCTGATTGACGGTCAAGGTCTGGCCGGTATCAAGGTCAATGATCTGTGTGTTGATCATGCCGTTGTTGTTGGTGAAGTTCTGGAACCGATAAGATGACGCGTCCTTACCAAGATAAAGAACGTCATTGCCCGCTCCGCCACCGACAGCAGATGATCCGCCAATATCCCCACTGATGGTGACACTGTCATCGCCGCCGCCCAGACGGATATTGTTGCCTTGGCTGGTATCGCCTTCAATAACGATACGATCATCACCGCCGCCAAGGGTGAAATTCTCGTTCATACGCAGATCGCGACCGACCACATAATTGTCGTCAGCGCTGGTGCCATGATGATTCTGCTGACCGTTATCGACAAAATCATTGTCGTCCGAACCGCCTCCAGCACCGCTGCTGCCGCCGTCACCGCCACCATCAGTCCCGCTGTCACCAGTCCCGCCAGTGCCCCCAGCTCCGCCAATGGAGGTGCCCTCACCAATCGACACCCGCAAAGACGGCGCATCAGCAACCGCCGCAACGTTCACCGTTATGGTGTCACCAACACTGGCTATATCACTTCCATCGGTCGACTGCGCAGATACGCCAAGATCAAACGACCCGCTATAATCCTCAGGCGGCGTAACCTTCAGACCGTCCAACTGCTCGGAGCTAAGCGTCCAAGTCCTGTCACCATTATCACTCCCAGCAGACAACGTTGCACCATCCGGAACCCCAGAGATTGTGACCGTCAGTGTTTCAGAGCTATCCGTGAGACCGGCGTCAATATCGAGCGCAATCGCACTGTCTTCTGAACCTGAGGCATCCGACACATCAAGCGTCGGCGCATCAGCGATACCAGCCACATCAACCGTAATCGAACCCGACGTCGTCGCAACATCCTCGCCATCAGCCGACTGCGCGGTTACACCCAGATCAAAGCTGCCCGAGAAGTCATCTGCTGGCGTGATCGTCAGACCATCAAGATCGCCCGACGACAAAGTCCATGTGCCGTCACCATTATCAGTTCCGGCCGACAACGATGCCCCATCGGGAACACCAGAGATTGTAACCGTCAGAGTCTCAGAGCTATCCGTCAGCCCAGCATCAATATCGAGCGCAATGGCAGTGTCTTCTGAACCCGAGGCATCCGACACATCAAGCGTCGGCGCATCTGCGACACCAGCCACATCAACCGTAATCGAAGCAGACGTCGTCGCAACATCCTCGCCATCGGCAGACTGTGCCGCAACACCAAGATCAAAACTACCGGAGAACTCATCTGGCGGCGTGATCGTCAGACCATCAAGATCATCAGAAGACAAAGTCCAAGTGCCGTCACCATTATCAGTTCCGGCCGACAACGTCGCGCCATCCGGTACACCAGAGAGCGTAATCGTCAAAGTCTCAGAGCTATCGGCGAGCCCTGCATCAATATCGAGCGCAATCGCGGTGTCTTCACTTCCAGACGCATCCGCGACGTCCAACGTCGGCGCATCGGCAACCCCGGCAACATCAACCGTAATCGAGCCAGACGTCGTCGAGACATCCTCGCCATCAGCTGACTGCGCTGTTACGCCCAGATCAAACGATCCACTGAAATCATCAGCAGGTGTAATCGTCAGGCCATCAAGATCGGTTGAGCTCAGGGTCCAGGTGCCGTCACCGTTATCGGTACCAGCTGACAAAGCCGCACCGTCTGGAACGCCAGAAATCGTCACTGTCAAAGTCTCAGAGCTATCCGTCAGTCCCGCGTCAATATCAAGTGCAATTGCACTGTCTTCTGAACCAGAGGCGTCAGAGACATCAAGCGTCGGCGCATCCGCAACCCCAGCAACATCGACCGTAATCGAACCGGACATCGTCGCGACGTCCTCACCATCAGCCGACTGCGCTGTCACACCGAGATCAAAGCTGCCCGAGAAATCATTTGGCGGTGTAATCGTCAAACCATCAAGCTGATCAGAGTTTAGCGTCCAAGTCCCATCGCCATTATCGGTTCCGGCCGACAAAGCCGCACCGTCTGGAACGCCAGAGATCGTCACCGTCAAAGCCTCAGAGCTATCCGTCAGACCGGCATCAATATCGAGTGCAATAGACCGGTCTTCGTAGCCACTTGCGTCCGACATATCCAACGTCGGGGCATCCGCAACACCAGCAACATCAACCGTAATCGAGCCAGACGTCGTCGCGATGTCGTCACCGTCCGCAGACTGCGCCGTTACGCCCAGATCAAATGATCCGCTGAAATCATCCGCAGGAGTGATCGTCAGACCATCAAGGTCATCAGCCCCCAGAGACCAAGTCCCATCACCGTTGTTCGTCCCCGCAGACAAAGTTGCCCCGTCCGGAACGCCGGAAATCGTGACGCTCAGAACTTCGCTGGAATCCGTCAGCCCTGCGTCAATATCCAAGGCAATCGCAGTATCTTCGTTGCCAGAAGCATTGGACGTTTCCAAAGTCGGCGCATCTGCAACACTGACAACATCCACCGTAATCGTGCTGCTACCAGCGGGGCGACCGCGTGTGAGGTGAATTGGATCGGACGTTGACGCGGTTGAATCCCCATCCGTGGATTGGGCAACAACACCAAGATCGAAAGAACCGCTGTAGTTTTCCGGTGGCGTAATGGTCAGACCGTCAAGGTCATCGGCATCGAGTGTCCAAGTCCCATCCCCATTGTCAGTCCCCGCAGACAATGTCGCACCGTCGGGTACACCACTTACGGTAACGCTCAAAACCTCACTGGAATCTGTCAGGCTAGCATCAATATCAAGCGCAATCGCCGTGTCTTCATTCCCAGATGCATCCGACACATCAAGAAGCGGTCGGTCAGCAACACCCTCGACATCAACGGTGATACTTCCACTTGCGCTGGCAATATCTGAACCGTCAGCAGATTGCGCACTTACCGAAAGATCAAACGAGCCACTAAAATTATGCGGTGCCCGGATTTTCAGACCATCAAGGTCTTCCGCCCCGAGCGACCAAGTCCCATCACCGTTATTCGTCCCCGCAGACAAAGTTGCTCCGTCTGGAACACCGGAGATGGTCACTATTAGTGTTTCACTGGAATCCGTTAGTCCCGCGTCGATATCGAGTGCAATCGACCGGTCTTCGTAGCCACTTGCGTCCGCCACATCCAGTGTCGGCGCATCCGCAACACCCGCAACATCAACCGTAATCGAACCAGAGGTCGTCGCGACATCTTCGCCGTCTGCCGACTGAGCAGTTACGCCCAGATCAAACGATCCGCTGAAATCATCAGCAGGTGTAATCGTCAAGCCATCGAGATCACCCGATGACAGTGTCCAAGTCCCGTCGCCATTATCGATACCCGCAGACAACGCTGCACCGTCCGGAACGCCACTGATCGTCACCGTCAAAGCCTCAGAGCTATCCGTCAGGCCGGCATCAATATCGAGTGCAATGGCACTGTCTTCAGAACCTGAGGCGTCCGACACATCCAACGTCGGCGCATCTGCAAGCCCGGCAACATCAACGGTGATCGAACCAGAGGTCGTCGCGACATCTTCACCATCAGCCGACTGCGCTGTCACGCCCAGATCAAACGAACCACTAAAATCATCAGCCGGTGTAATCGTCAGACCTTCAAGATCGCCCGAAGACAAAGTCCAAGTGCCGTCACCATTATCGGTACCCGCAGACAAAGTCGCACCATCCGGAACGCCGGAAATCGTAACACTCAGAACTTCGCTGGAATCCGTCAGCCCTGCGTCGATATCGAGCGCAATTGCTGTATCTTCATTGCCAGATGCATCCGACATATCAAGCGTCGGCGCATCAGCAACGCCAGCAACATCGACCGTAATCGAACCCGACGTCGTCGCGACGTCTTCACCATCTGCCGACTGCGCCGTTACACCAAGATCAAACGAACCACTAAAATCATCCGCTGGCGTGATCGTCAGACCATCAAGATCGGTTGAGCTCAAAGTCCATGTGCCATCACCATTATCGGTTCCGGCCGACAAAGCCGCACCATCCGGGACACCCGAGATCGTGACGGTCAAAGTCTCGGAGCTATCCGATAGACCAGCATCAATGTCGAGTGCAATCGCACTGTCTTCTGAACCAGAGGCGTCAGATACATCCAGCGTCGGCGCATCCGCGACACCGGCCACATCAACCGTGATCGAACCTGACGTCGTCGCGACATCATCGCCATCAGCCGATTGCGCGGTTACGCCGAGATCGAACGAACCACTAAAGTCATCGGCAGGTGTAATCGTCAGACCATAGAGATCACCCGATGACAATGTCCAAGTGCCGTCACCATTATCAGTGCCCGCAGACAAGGTCGCGCCATCCGGAACGCCGGAAATCGTAACGCTCAGAACTTCGCTGGAATCCGTCAGCCCTGCGTCAATATCGAGCGCAATTGCACTGTCTTCTGAACCAGAGGAGTCAGAGACGTCGAGCGTCGGCGCATCAGCGACACCAGCCACATCAACCTTAATCAAAGCAGACGTCGTCGCGACATCATCGCCATCAGCCGATTGCGCGGTTACGCCCAGATCAAAACTACCCGAGAAGTCGTCTGGCGGTGTAATCGTCAGGCCATCAAGATCGGCTGAGCTCAAAGTCCATGTGCCATCACCATTATCGGTTCCGGCTGACAAAGTCGCACCGCCTGGAACGCCAGAGATCGTAACACTCAGAACTTCGCTGGAATCTGTCAGACCTGCATCAATATCGAGCACAATTGCACTGTCTTCTGAACCAGAGGCGTCCGAGACATCAAGCGTCGGCGCATCTGCGATACTCGCAACATCTACCGTGATCGAACCAGACGTGGTCGCGATGTCCTCACCGTCCGCAGACTGAGCCGTTACACCTAGGTCGAAACTACCGGAGAAGTCATCGGCAGGTGTAATCGTCAGTCCATCAAGCTGATCAGAACTTAGCGTCCACGTCCCGTCACCATTATCGATCCCGGCCAACAGCACAGCACCGTCTGGAACGCCGGAAATCGTAACGCTCAGAACTTCGCTGGAATCCGTCAACCCTGCGTCAATGTCGAGCGCGATGGCACTATCTTCAGAACCCGAAGCATCCGACACATCCAACGTCGGCGCATCCGCAACGCCAGAAACATCAACAGCAATCGAACCAGAGGTCGTGGCGACATCTTCGCCGTCTGCCGACTGCGCCGTTACGCCCAGATCAAAACTACCCGAGAAGTCATCCGCAGGTGTGATTGTCAAACCATCAAGCTGATCGGAATTTAGCGTCCAAGTACCGTCACCATTATCGGCACCCGCAGACAAAGTCGCACCATCCGGAACGTCGGAAATCGTAACACTTAGAACTTCGCTGGAATCCGTCAGCCCTGCGTCAATATCGAGCGCAATTGCTGTATCTTCATTGCCACTTGCGTCCGACACATCCAGCGTCGGAGCATCCGCAACACCAGCAACATCAACTGTAATCGAACCAGATGTCGTCGCAACATCCTCGCCATCAGCTGACTGCGCTGTTACGCCCAGATCAAAACTACCCGAGAAGTCATCTGGCGGCGTAATCGTCAGGCCATCCAGATCACCTGACGACAAAGTCCAAGTGCCGTCACCATTATCGATCCCTGCCGACAACGATGCGCCATCGGGAACGCCAGAAATCGTCACCGTCAGAGTCTCAGAGCTATCCGTCAGACCGGCATCAATATCCAGCGCAATCGCACTGTCTTCAGTGCCCGAAGCATCCGACACATCCAGTGTCGGCGCATCTGCGACACCAGCAACATCAACCGTAATCGAACCCGATGTCGTCGCAATGTCGTCGCCATCGACCGACTGCGCTGTTACGCCCAGATCAAACGATCCGCTGAAATCATCAGCAGGTGTAATCGTCAGGCCATCGAGATCGCCCGACGACAAAGTCCAAGTACCATCGCCATTGTCAGTCCCCGCTGACAGTGTTGCACCATCCGGCACACCCGAGATCGTAATCGTCAAGCTCTCAGAGCTATCCGTCAGCCCAGCATCAATATCGAGCGCAATTGCAGTGTCTTCATTACCCGAAGCATCCGACACATCCAACGTCGGCGCATCGGCCTTACCCGTAACATCAACAGTCAATTCTTCCATCACGACGGCAGTATCATTACCATCGGTGGTGGTGACCGAGACGGTCAGGTCGATTTCGCCGCTGAAGTTATCTGCCGGCGTGATCGTCAGTCCGTCGAGCTGATCAGAGCTGAGCGACCACGTTCCATCGCCGTTATCCGTCCCTGCCGACAAGGTCGCACCGTCTGGCACGCCAGAAATCGTGATCGACAGGGTTTCACTGCCATCAAGGAGTTCGGTATCGATGTTAAGCGCAATCGCGCTATCTTCTGCGCCAGACGCATTTGCAACATCAAGGGTCGCACCATCAGCAACGCCCGTGACATCGACTGTCATGCTCGAACTGCTTGAGGCGGTTGAGCCATTGCTTTCGCGGCTGGTCGCGGTAACGGAAAGGTCAAAGCTGCCGCTGTAATCTTCTGGCGGTGTGATGGTAAGCCCAGAAAGCTCGGCTGGCGATAGCGACCAAGTCCCATCGCCATTATCAATACCAGAAGACAGGGTCGCCCCATCCGGCACCCCGGAAATCACGATCAAAAGCGTTTCACTGCCGCCATCAAGGTCATTCAGCGCTGCCGAAATATTAAGCGATATTGCGCTGTCTTCTGCGCCGCTGACATTTCCGGTCACAAGATCGGGCGTATCTGCGACCTTTGCATCCTCGCCCGAATCATCCACCAGGTCCCCCGGCGTCGCATCGTCGCCAGGCTGAAGGTCTGCGACCTCGCCGCTGACCGGATCGACAGCGCCGACGGGCTGTTGCTCAACCGTAACGCCACCGGGGCTTACGCTTTGTTGGAAATCACCTCGAACCGCACCGCGGCCAACGGAAGAACCCGTTGTATCGTTGGTCAGAAGATCACTTTGGGCGGGATCAAGGGTCGTCGGATCAGATTGAAGCGACAGATCATCCGCACCCAGCGCGCCAAGGCTTGAATCGGAAGTATTCGCACCCGTATCAATACCGCCATCACGGTTTTCTTGCGCGTTTTGGGCATCGGTTTGCTTTGCCGTCGCGTCATCTTGGTCGCTGCGTTCTTCACGCTGCGCAAAGGCATTCTGGCGACGAAAGGCTTGCTGTTCTTCGCCTTGCGGATTGTAAACTTGATTGCCGTATTGGACGGATCCTAGTTCGTGTGTCGGAACAGTGGACACATTGGACTGGTCATCATGCAATTCGACCAGTTCGTCACTTTCGCTAACCGGGACCTCACCGCGCATAAGATCAATCTGGGCAGCCTCTTGATTGAGGTCACCATTGTCTTTGCCAGCTTCGTTTTCAGTATCGCGAGAATCGTCCGCCATTTTAATCCAATCTCCAATGCGTGTGAGATGGATAGACCCAACCCACACATTCTATACATTAGTATAGAAACCCTAGCGTAAACCAGAGAAATGTGCGGCCGGGCAGTAGAAATGAACGTGAAGTCATTTCCAGCGGGACCAATTTAAAACTCAACGCTCCGAGAACGCCTGATCAAGAGAGACGTAAACAGGCTTTAGGAGATATTCCAAAAGGGTTCTTTCGCCCGTCTGAATATCGGCCTGAACAGTCATCCCCGGGATGATCTTTTGAGCAGACGCACCTTCACCAACGTGATCCTGATCCAGTGCGACCTTACCTTTATAGTAAGGTTTTCCTTCATCGTCTACAAAAGTAGATGCTGATATAGAGACCAATTCACCCTGTATGCCCCCATACCGAATAAAGTCAAAGGCACTGACTTTTACCGTGACCGGCTGACCAAGATGAACATGGCCAATATCCTCGGTCGAGATCCGGGTTTCAGCGATCAACACCTCGTCGGCGGGCACCAATTCCATCACAACCTGCGCCGGGGCAATCACCCCACCAATGGTCGAAAATTGCAGACCCTTGATATAACCACGCGTCGGCGCAACGATTTCAAGCCGCGCCACCCGATCGCGCAATTTACGCAAGGCTTCACTGGTTTGCGCGATCTCACCGCCGAGCCTGCCAAGTTCGCTAATCGCTTCTTCACGTTGACTTTTTTCAAGCTCATTCAGACGCAATTTTGCTTCGGCAATGGTTTCACGTGCGCGCGCCTTCTCGGCAGCAACATCCGAAAGGCTGCCCTGCGCTTCGTTGAGTTCGCGCTGAATGTTTAGGAACAACACCTTGGAATTCAGGCCCTTTTCATAAAGAGACCGACGCATGGTCACTTCCTGATTAAGCAGATCAAGCGACTTACGAAGGGTGGCTTCCTGCTCATTTAGCTGCGCGAGCTCGGCATTGCGTTCCTGAATCTGGACCTGCAAAATTTCGCTCTGATTGGCATCAAGCTCTGTCTGGATATTGTAAATTTCATGCTGATTAACCGCCAATTCCGGATATTGCGCCATCATTTTCGAAAAATCAGGTTCGCGGCCTTCGGCAAGCGCACGATACCGCTCCGCCTCAAGACGTAGATTCCCCAATTTCGTCTCGGTTTGCGACAGTTCGGCTTGCGCGGCTTCCGGCTTAAGGCGCAATAAAACCTGACCTTTGTCGACCAAATCGCCATCCTGCACCATGATTTGATCAATAATCCCGCCTTCCAGATGCTGGATCTTGTTCACAGCCCCGGTTGGCATGACCTGACCAAATGTGATCGCGGTTTCTTTGATCTGGGTTGTCGCCGCCCAGGCAATCAGAGCCATAAACCCGACCGACAGCATCACCAATGCAGATCGAACAAAGACCGAAATTCCGCCCTCTTCAAGCAACACGGCATGCGATAAATAGCGCGCCATACGTCGTGAACGACGGAAACGCTCGATGGCAGTATTCTGAACTGCTGCGTCACTCATAGGTAGCCTCCGTCTATCACTTGTTGCTTGATCCGTTCGGGCGGCGCATCGCCGCGCAACTGCCCGTCCTGAAGCACAAGAATACGATCAGCCATATCAAGGTGACTTGGCCGATGGGTAATCAGGAATATGGTGGAACCGCCGCGCAAACGATTGATCGTATGCTGAAAAGCGCGGTCAGCTTTTTGATCCAGACCGTTGGTCGGTTCATCAAACAAAATAATCGGTGCCTCGCGCACAAACGCGCGCGCCAAAGCAAGTCGTTGCAGGAAACTGGCGGAAAAGCGTGCCGAATGTTGATCCCCAATACGGGTTGAAAAGCCATCAACCAGATTTTCGACCTCTTGCAACACACCAGCCGACATGCAGGCCATCCGCAATTCATCATGCGATGCCACCGGGTTCGCCAGCCGTAGGTTTTGCGCAATTGATCCACGGAAGAATTCAACATCTTGCGGCACATAGGAAATCGACTGACGCAGGGTTTGCGGATCCATCTGGCGAATATCGGCGCCATCAATCAATACCGCGCCCGCCTGGGGCTGATACATCCCGGCCACCAATTTGATCAGGGATGATTTACCCGCACCATTCGCCCCGACAACCGCAATGACCTGTCCGGGTTTAATGTCAAAATTCACCCCAACAAGTGCCGGATCAGAATCGGCATTATATCGGAAGCTAACCCGCGAAAAGCTAACCGCCCCGGAAAACCGCCGCTGATCAACAGAACGCGGCACCAAATCACCTTCGGGTGCGATGGTCATAAGCCGGTTAATCTGGCGCACACTGCCGCGCAACTGCGCCAGGCGCGGCATACCAATAAAGGCCTGATTGATCGGGCCCAAAACCCGCCACGCCAGCATCATTGATGCCACCAACGCCCCGACACTCATTTCCGCATTCATCACCCGGTTGGCCCCAAAGGCCAACACAAACGCCCCAGATGAAATCATCAGGACTTGGGCCAAGGTGTTGATCACGTTATTGACCATCGAAACCTTGAACCCGGCATAGGCCGTATCAGCCGAAATATCGCGAAAACGCGTCAGCCAGCGATTTTCCATCGCCGTGTATTTCAATGCCGACATCTTGCCGACTGTCTCGACCAAGAATTCCTGCCGGTTGGCGCCATTGCGGCCAAGTTCCGAAACCCGGCGCGTAACAATCGGAAACGACACCAACCCAATCAGGGCAAACACACCAATCAACGCAATTGGAATCAGGGCAAGCCATCCGCCAAGATAGAACATGACAACCAGGAAAATCGGCACAAATGGCATTTCCAGCATCACCATGGCCATCGGCCCGGTAAAGAATTCGCGCACACTTTCAAAGTCACGAATACGCGAAATCTGCACCCCGACCGGCGACCGTTCGGTATAGGACGGCGGCAGTGCCAGCAATCTTTCGAAAATTGCCCCACTGACCAGCGTATCCAACCGCGCGCCAAAGTGGCTAACGATTTGGCTGCGCAGGGTGCGCAACACCCACGACATGATCAGGATGATGCCAATGCCAATTGAAAACTGGATCAGCATGGAAATCGACCGCGCACCAATCACCCGATCATAAATGCCCATGACAAAGATCGGCGTGGCCAAGGCCATGATGTTGAGCATCAAGGTAATCAGCAACAACTGATAACCAAGCTGCGAAAACCGGTTTGCAACCCCACCAAACCAACCCCGCTTATCGTCTTCGAAATAACGATCACGACGGTTTGCCGGCGAAAACTGATACAGTTTGCCGGGCAAGGACGTTGCAGTGATCACCATTTCACGATCGGTGCCGCCATCATAAACCCGAATGCCATTGCCTTCTGGGCGAATAACAACAAGGGCCGTGCCGTTTGTCGGGACGAACAGGCACGGCATCAGGCGTTCGTCGATCTCGTCAAACACCACATCGATTTCGCGCGATTGATAATTAAGATGCGCTAGAACATTGCGAAAATCAGTTAGGTCAAGCGCTTGATCCATATGCGGCAATGCTTCAGCGACATGACGGGGCAACCCGCGCCAGCCCAGCGCCTGCAACAACGGCCAAAGACAAGCATCAAAATCCGAAAGCGCATCGGTGCTCGCAAGCCCCATCCGATAATTCTGGGCGAACTGCATATTTTCAATATTCATGACGCACCCCCAGCCGGAACAGATGCCGTGTCTTCGACACTTGGCTGCGCAACACGCTGATTGGTGCGTTTAAGAACCGGCACCAACCGTTGATCGACCAGACGGAACTGCTTATTCGCCAAGGCAATCAGTGACGGACGGTGGGATACCATCACAAGCGTGCAGTGCTTTTTTAGATCCAGCAAAAGACTGGTCATGATGTTGTCACCCGCGATATCGAGCGAGCTATTGGCTTCGTCAAACATCACAATACGCGGATAATCAATCAATGCCCGGGCAACGGCGATCCGCTGTTTCACCCCGCGCGGCAGGGTTTCAGACGCCTGCCCCCCAACTTCTGTGTCATAGCCCTGTGGCATGCGCATAACGATGTCATCCAGTCCCAACCGGCGGGAAATTTCCACCACGCGGTCGATCCCGACATCTTTGCGAAAACCGGTAATGTTTTCGATGATTGTGCCTTTGAACATCACGCCATGCTGGGGCAAATAAGCAACCTGACGGCGGATGGACTCCGCACTGTATTGGGTGACGTCTTTGCCATCCAAAAGAACCTGACCCTGATTGGGACGAAGCGCCCCCATCAGCATCCACAAAAGGGTTGTTTTCCCGGTCCCGTTATCACCCGTAATCGCAACGGACTCGCCCGGCTCAATCACCAGATCAAGACCATCAAACACCTTTTTGCCGTCCGGGTGACCAAACGACACATTGTGCAATTCAATCTTACCTTCAAGGACGGGCATTTCCGGGGCGTCCGCACTGTCTTCTGGTTCGATTTCAAACAGTTCTTCGCACCGCTGGCGGGCGACACGAATGTTTTGGAACTGGGTCCACAGGCTCATGGCGCGTTGTAATGGTTGTATGGATCGTCCGGCCAACATCGTGCAGGCCGCAAGTCCGCCCACCGTCAAATCTGCATCAATCACAAGAACACTGCCCACGGCCGCAACCAGCACCATGGTCAGCATCGAAAAGGTCGCGCTGGCATTTACCGCCGCATGGGCGGAACGCGCTGCAACCAGATCATCCTGCGCACACTGCACCTGAAGCTGTTCATGGCGGCGGATCATCAGGTTTTCCATCGCCATCGATTTGATGGTGTGAACCCCCGTCAGGGTTTCGATGATAAAGTTATAACGCCGCTCATCTGACTGAATGCGATGATCAAGCGCGCCGCGCAACTGCCGCCCCAGGAAGAAGGCGGTGATGAAAAACGCCAGCAAAATGCCAAGCGGCACGATCACAAGCATCCCACCGATGATCGCGATCAATCCCAAAAACAGAATGATAAACGGCAAATCAACGACGGCACCAATGGCCTGCCCGGAATAGAAATCACGCAGCATATTAAGGCTGTTTAAGCGCTGCAAATGAAGGCCGGGGGCGGTTTTTTCGTAATCAGTCAAACTTGCCGACAACAAATGCCCCACCGCGGCCTTGGCACTGCGATGTTCGAACTTGGCCGCCGAAAGCGATGAAATATAAGCCCGTCCAAGACGCAAGATCGCCTCAAGCACAAGCGCACCCAACACGCCAAGGATCAGAAGCGTTAAAGTCGGGATAGAGTTATATGGTAAAACCCGGTCATAAACCTGCAGCAACGTGATCGGCAATGCCAGCGACAGCAGATTGATCACCAACGCGCCAAGCAACAGGGCAAAGCGTCCCGTCTGCAAATGCGACAATGTCCCGATATTCAAGACAGGATGTTGTCTGACATGTCGTGTCATGAAGGCAGGATGCTCCGTAAAACGGGTTATATACCATACTAAAGGTGTCTAACTATACCAATAGATAGGATGAGTAACCGATTCACGTATTACTGGCAAGAAGTTCCTTATATGCATACGAATACATATAATAGTTATCTGACCCACGTCCAGATAACTTAACGCATTTTTTGGGAAACTACTCCGATTTAGATCGCCCACTCTCCTGCGGAGACGCGAATCTAAGCACTTGAAAATATTGAACTATTCTAAACAGGTGGAAATAAGCCTAGGCTTCTTCGCCGTCGCCACGCAACCGATCAAGCGCGCGTCGCTCTGCCTTTGTCGGGCGTCCAGAACCTGCTTCGCGCGCACCGACCGGGGCTGTACGAATGTCTGATGCCACTTCTTTCTTTGCCATCCGGGGTGGTGAATGATCGGTATAAAGGGTCTGTGCTTCGGGGGCGGGTCCACGGCGTTCGCCAAGCGCAACAACTTCGACCACGCGAAGGTGCGGTCCTTGAAAGAATTGCAGGCGATCACCTGCTGATACCGTGACACTGGCCTTTGAAATCGAACTGCCATTCACAACAATATGCCCAGACTGGCAGGCCTTACTCGCCAAGGAGCGGGTTTTATAAAACCGTGCGTGCCACAACCATTTATCAACCCGAAGCTTTTCTGCCAGTTCCGTCACGGCGGTCCATTCCACGTATCGTTTAACTGATATCTCTTATACCAAATTTCCAAGGTCAGAGAAGATAAGCCACCTTAAAAAATCAGGCGCTTGCGCGTCATGGCACCAATCACCACAAACACGAACAAGACATAACGCGGCCCCAAAACGCAAAACGGCGACCCGCAAGGATCGCCGTTTCAAAGATCTTATGCCGCTTTATCAGCCTTTGGCTTCAAGCATTTCCTTAAGCTTGGCAAAGGGCGAATCTTCGTTGATCTTGTTTTCTTTTGCTGGCGCGGACTGATTACGTCCACCTGGCTTACCACCACGGTCGCCACGGCCTCCACGATTAGGACGATTGCCGCCCTTACCTTTGGCACCGTCTTTGCCACCGCGTGCTTCCTGACGCGGGCCGCCACGTTGACCGCGACCAGCACCGCCACCACCACGCTTACGACGATCAACCCGGACAAAGAACTTAACTTCGACCAGCTCATCACCATCCGCATCGGTTTCAACCGGTGCTGCCGCATCCGAAGAAGCCTCAGACGCGTCGGTCTCAACCGCAGCCTCTTTGGTTTTCTCTTTTGCGTCTTCTGCCGGTGCAGCTGATTCTACTGCGGTGTCAGAAGCTTTGGCATCGCCATCCGCATCAGCAGCTTTCTCAGGTGCTTCCTCGGCTTTGGCCGCATCGCCAGCAGCAGCTTCGGCTTTTGCCGGTTCAGCTGCTTTTTTATCGGCTTCTTTGGCTTCAAGGGTCGATTTCTTGACCTTGACCACCTCGGCACGCCAACCAAGGGCGGTAAACACGCCTTCGGCCTGCTCAACCGTGCAGCCCAAAAGCGACAGCAAATCAGGATCAGGACGGACTTTGCCGTCATTCTCACGTGCTTTCTGACGCAGCAACGCGGCAAAACGTTCAAGCATATCGACACGGGCAGCCAACGGACCAACCGGCATATAACCAGCCGCCAGATAGAACCCTTTGGAATTGGCACGATCATTTGGAACCGATGTGCGCCCTGCCGGTGGCAGTTGCGGCAATTCATCAAGTTCACGTGCAACCGCCCAAAGAATGCCACGCAGCTCAACCGGATCGGGTTTCAGCGCATCAAGCACATGAACGGTTTCAACCCCCAAACGCACGCCAAGTTTGGCAAGTGCTTTGCGGTCGTCATCCGACAAATCTTTGACCAGGCTTTCAAGTTCCGAACGTGGAACACAGCCCAGGCCTTCGTTCAGTTGGAACAAAAGCCCGCGAATTGGCCCGGAAAGCTGACAGTCACGCAGACGGGTCAGCATTTTAAGCCGCGTTTCGATGTGGGAATTGATGAAGTTCTGAAGACGCGTGCGGATACGTTCGCGTGTTGGACCGTCAAAGAACTCGCTGTCGATCACATGGATCTCAGGAGACAGAACCGTGTCACCTTTTTTCAGCACGCCAACTTGCGCACCGCTCCAAAGGACATCGAGCTGCCCATTCACCGAGAATTTATCATCTTCGTCGGTTTCAAGTTGTTTGACGCGCTGGGCGATTTCGCCCGTCAACGCGCGGCGTGCGGCACTGGCAATTGCCTTGCCTTCGAAAGCAGCATCGGTTTCATCAGCGATGAAACGGAATCCTTCAAGACGGCCGACAAATTCACCTTCGACCTGTACTTCACCATTCGCAGTGATGGTAGACATGAGTTCAGACTTGTCCTTGAGACTTTTCAATAAAACCGAGGTCCGCCTATCGACGAACCTTTGGGTCAGGCGTTCATGTAGCACATCTGACAGCTTGTCCTCAATGGCGCGTGTTCGTTCCTGCCAATGATTGGCATCTTCGAGCCAGTGATGTTTATGCGATACATATGTCCAGACGCGAATACCTGCCAAACGTGATGACAACTGATCGATATCACCATCATAACGATCCAGACGCAAGACTTGTTCGCCCAACCAGTCGATTGGAAGTCTGCTTCCGGGTTTCGCCAGATAGCGATAAATAGATGTTAGCAGTCTTGGATGGGTATCGGTATGGATATTTCTAAAGTCGGGAATCTGGCAGACTTCCCACAGCAACTGCACCCGATCCGGGGCCGATGCAATCCGTGCGACATCCTCGTTTTGCGCCAGATGTTCGAGCATAATTTCATCAACCGGCTCACGCGCAAGGATCAGCGTCGGATCACTTGATCGACGACGCAATGATTTCTGCAACGCGTCAACGCTCCGAAATTCAAGCCGGGAATTCCGCCAAAACACCTTCGACAGCGGCTCAAACTCGTGGGACTCGATCTGCTCGATAATGTCGGCATCAATACCGGTCAGGTTGCCCGTAACCCCGAACGTCCCGTTATTCATATGTCGGCCCGCACGTCCGGCAATCTGTGCCGTTTCCGTCGCCGACAGGGACCGGTTAAATTTACCGTCATATTTATGCATGGCCGCAAAGGCCACATGGTCCAGATCAAGGTTAAGCCCCATACCAATTGCGTCCGTCGCAATCAGGTGCTCGACCTCACCATTCTGGAACATCTCGACCTGGGCATTACGTGTGCGCGGGCTGAGCGCACCAAGCACCACCGCCGCCCCGCCTTTTTGGCGACGCACCAATTCGGCAACCGCGTAAACTTCCTGTGCGGAAAATGTCACGATGGCCGATTGCGCCGGCAGGCGCTGAATTTTCTTCGAACCGTTATAGGTCAGCGTCGAAAAGCGCGCGCGCGTGTCAAATTCAACATTATCAACCAGCTTACGGATAACCGGGCGTATGGTTTCCGCCCCCATAAACATCGTTTCGGACCGTCCGCGCGCATGCAGCAGTCGGTCGGTAAACACATGCCCGCGTTCCGGGTCGGCACACATCTGAATTTCGTCAACGCCCAGGAAATCAACCTGCTTGGCCAGCGGCATGGCTTCGACCGTGCACAGGTAATACCGCGCCGTTTTCGGCAAGATACGTTCTTCGCCGGTAATCAGCGCCACCGCACCCTTGCCAACCTTGGCCACCGCGCGGTCATAATTTTCACGCGCCAACAGCCGCAACGGGAACCCGATCATTCCGGTTGTATGCGCCAACATCCGTTCCATGGCGAGATGGGTCTTGCCGGTGTTGGTGGGGCCCAGGATCGCAATGATGCGCGGGCCGGATCGGGTTGAAATCTGCATTAAACTCTTCCAATGGACAGCCCAAGGATCCGGGCCGCCCCACGTGTCTGGCCTTTCAACACTTGAACCGCGTTAATGTCAAGCATTCAGCCCACCGCACCCCATGCGCAAAACGCAGATCGATGCCCCTAAAACCCCCGTAAGCTTACTTGTCAGCATTCCTGAGCGCGTTATTGAAACCACAACTTATCAGGGCTTTTCGGCGTCTTTGGTTTCAAGCAATATGGCCCCTGGCCCGTCTTTTGCCAGTTCATCACCCGGATTTCGCAGCGGGCAGTCCGAAATCGACAAACACCCACAGCCGATACACAACGCCAACTGATCACGCAGCCGGGTTAATTGATCAATCCGGTCATTCAGATCATCGCGCCATCGCGACGACAGCTTTGCCCAATCCTTGGCTGTCGGCACCGTATTGCGCGGCAATCGATCAAGGGCCGCACCAATTTCAGCAAGGGGAATACCGGTTTTTTGCGCCACCTTGATAATGGCAAGCTTACGCAAAGTTCCGCGATGGAAACGGCGCTGATTGCCATCGGTTCGGATCGAACTGATCAGTCCTTTGCGTTCGTAAAAATGCACTGCAGACACCGAAATGCCACTGCGCTTTGCCACATCCCCCACACTTAAGTAGCGCTGCAATGGTCCGTTTTCTGCCATTTCCAATATCCCTGCCTGCCACGATCAGAAAGTCACCTTCCCGCTTGACCTAAACCATAGTCAAGGTTTTATAGAATTACCCCCTGTTGTTAAAATATCAAGGAATCAAAATCGTGGAAAAAGCAGTTAATCTCGCCGTGATTTATGGCAGCGCACGTGAAGGACGATTTTGCGATACGGTTGTGAACTGGGCCACGGACATCCTTCGCAAAGACGGTGATCTAACTGTCTGCACCCTTGATCCGGCGGTATTGGATCTGCCATCGCGGTTTATTGGCAATCAGCACCCCGCCATTTCCGGCCTGCACCAGACATTGGCCGCGGCGGATGCCTATATCGTCGTCACCCCGGAATACAATCACAGCTTTACCGGCGAACTCAAATTGCTGATCGATGCCGCCAAACCGCAATGGCGGCGCAAACCGCTGGCGTTTGTGTCATATGGCGGAATGTCCGGGGGCTTGCGCGCAGTGGAACAGTTGCGCCTTGTGTTTGCCGAACTGCATGTGGTGACCATGCGCGACGTCGTCAGCTTTACCAACGCCCCAGACCTTTTTGATCAGAACGGTCGCCCCCATAACGCAGCCGGCTGCGAAAATGCGCTAAATGCCATGGTCGCGGACTTAAAATGGTGGGCAAAAACCCTTCGAAGCGCACGCAACAGCGATATGGCGGATACCCCCACCCCACAAACCATAAGCGCGTAATCATGGATTGGGGGCGAACGAACAATCGCGCACATCCCGCGCCCCTAACGCAAAGCGGGGCGACCAATTGGTCGCCCGCCCTTCATTCATCACCTAACAGGGACCTTGCTTAGTGGTTCCGCATCTTATCTGCGTGTTCTTTAAGCTGCCGACGGGCGGCCTGGAAACTGTTTTTCAATGCGATATAAACGTCTTCATGGGCGTGATCGGCACTGTCGCGCTTGACCATAATTTCTTTGCCCGGAACATGGATGCCAAAGTGAACGGCAAAACGACTTCCGTGTTTATGTGCCGCCTGCGGACGTTCCACGATGACATGACAACTGGTCATGCGGTCAAAGGTTTCTTCGAGTTTTTGGACCTTGTAGTGGATACGCTCATCAAGCGCATCGGACTGATCAACATCGCGATAAGTGATCTGAACTGGAACGTTCATGACACGGCCTCCTGTTATACAGCCTTGGACGTTTAGCGAGGTGTAGAACCCCACCGTTTCTTCCCGCCACCTTTGCGGTTTTGGGATTTTTGGAAACACGCAGTGTGTGGTCTGCGTGCCCCGGTAAATAACCGTCTATATCTATACTTAGGATACAGGGCTTGCGCCGCAAGGTGCGTTGACGCATATCAAGCACGGCTTATAGTTCAACCCGTTAGGTCACTGGCCGTTCGCCAATATCGGGGACGGTCAGGTAAAAAGTAAAAAACAGGAGAAAATAGAGGTCATGACGGAAGAAAAAATGCGGTTCGAGGCCGAAGTCAGCCGACTGCTCGACATCGTTGTCCACTCGCTTTATTCCAACAAGGACATCTTCCTGCGCGAGCTGATCTCCAACGCGTCCGATGCGTGTGACAAGCTGCGCTATGAAGCGATTGCCAACCCGGAACTGCTTGCAGGGGATGCTGATTTTAAGGTCCGCCTGCTGACCGATAATGTTCGAAATGTTCTGACGATTGCCGATAACGGGATCGGGATGAACAAAGAAGACCTGATCGAAAATCTCGGCACGATTGCCAATTCCGGCACGGCCAAATTCCTTGATGCGGTTGCCAAATCCGACGCCCCAAAAGACGTCGATTTGATCGGCCAATTTGGTGTTGGTTTTTATTCGGCCTTTATGGTCGCTGGCACGGTCGAAGTCGTCAGTAAAAAAGCCGGCGAAGATCAGGCGTGGAAATGGTCCTCGGACGGCAAAGGTGAATACACCATCGCCGAAGCCGAAATGGAAGGCCACGGCACCCAGATCACCCTACACCTGACGGACGAGTTCAAAGAGTTCACCGACGAACACCGCCTGAAACACATCGTCAAAACCTATTCCGATCACATCGGCATTCCGGTTGTGTTGATGAAGGCGGATGGCGACGAGACGCTGAACGAAGCCTCCGCCCTTTGGACCCGTCCAAAATCGGAAATCACCGAAGAACAATACAAAGAGTTTTACAAACACAACTCGCACGCCTTCGATGATCCTTGGAAAACCATCCATTACCGTGCCGAAGGTGCGATTGAATATACCGGCCTGCTTTACGTGCCGACCATGCGCCCGTTCGATTTGTACGAGCCACAGCGCAAAGGCCACCTAAAGCTTTACGTCCGCAAAGTCTTCATCACCGAAGGGGCGGATGATCTTCTGCCGCCATGGCTTCGCTTTGTCTCGGGCGTGGTCGACAGTCAGGACCTGCCGCTCAACGTCTCGCGTGAGATGCTCCAGCACAATCCGGTTCTGACCAAAATCAAAAACGGCCTGACCAAGAAAATCCTGTCCGAACTTGAAACGGCCGCCAAAAAAGACGCCGAAGGGTTTGAAACCTTCTGGGAAAACTTTGGCGCGGTCGTCAAAGAAGGCCTGTATGAGGATCAGTCAAACCGTGACCGTATCCTTAAGATCGCCAAATTCCGCTCGACCAAGGACGATGGCTGGACCACGCTTGCCGATTACGTTTCCCGCATGAAGGATGGCCAAAAGGCGATCTACTACATCAGCGGCGAAGATATCGACGCACTGAAACGCAGCCCGCAGCTTGAAGGCTTTGCCGCCAAGGGCATCGAAGTCCTGCTTCTGACCGACCCGGTGGATGAATTTTGGTTGCCATCGGTTGGTCAGTTTGAAGAAAAAGACTTCAAATCCGTCACCCGCGGCGGGGCTGACCTGAATGACGTCAAAGCCGACGACAGCGAAGATGACAAGGATGATAAAAAAGACGATGCCGCAACCGGCGCATCGCTGGATGCCTTGATCGCATCGATCAAAATCGCCCTTGGCACTGGCGTCAAAGACGTTCAGGAATCTGATCGCCTGACCAGCTCGGCCTGCTGTTTGATTGCCGATGAAACCGGCATGGATCTGCGTATGGAACGACTGATGAAGCAACATAACCGTGTTGATGAAATCAGCCCGCGTATCCTTGAAATCAATCCAAAGCACAGCCTGATCAAAAAGCTGTCGGATATTGCGATCAAGGATGCCAAGGACCCGATCCTCAATGACGCCGCCCAGCTTCTGCTCGATCAGGCCCGCATCCTAGAAGGCGAAGCCCTTCCTGATCCGGTCGCCTTCGCGCGTCGCCTTGATAGCGTCATGGAAAAAGGCTTGGGTTCCTAAACCCGACTTTTGACGGATTTTACAAAACGGCGCGTCTTCGGATGCGCCGTTTTCTTTTGGATATATCCGAAATTTAAAATGCTTATTTACCAAAGCAGGGCATAAAGACACCACCAGCGAAACCGACCGGAACCCACGGGAAGGCCCAAAAGAAAATGACTGCGATGATGAACTGGCAAAAACTGCTCTCGCCTGCGCGGCTTGGATCGCATCATTCCAATGTCGGGACCTTTGGCCGGTCCGATTTCCACAAGGATTACGACCGGATCATCTTTTCGGCTGCGTTTCGACGTCTACAGCGCAAAACACAGGTTCATCCCCTGCCCGAAAATGACAATGTTCATACCCGCCTGACCCACAGTCTTGAGGTATCCTGCATTGCGCGGTCTTTGGGCTTGATGGTCGGCAATAAGTTGCACGAAAAAGGCAGCCTTCCGGACGCGATCGAACCCGACCACATGGCCGCCATCGTGCAGGCAGCAGCCCTGTCGCACGATATCGGCAACCCGCCCTTTGGCCACGCGGGGGAGTATGCCATTCGCCAATGGTTCGAAGAAGCCGATCCAAAATTCACGGCATCCCTCACCCCCGAACAGTTTGCTGATCTGACAACCTACGAAGGCAACGCACAGGGGTTCCGTCTTCTGACCAACAAACGCACCGGCCTTTACGATGGTGGCATGCGCCTGACCTATGCCACGCTGGCAAGCTTTCTGAAATATCCATGGTCAGCATCGGGAAGCCCCTTCCCACAGAAAAAGAAATTCGGCGCCTTCCAAAAGGAATTTGCCCTGCTCGAAGAAGTGGCCGAGGCCACCGGCCTTATCCGCACCGGCGATCAGGCTTTTTGTCGCCATCCGTTGGTCTATCTGGTCGAAGCGGCAGACGATCTTTGCTATGCGCTGATCGATATCGAAGACGGTGTGGAACTTGAACTGGTTGACTTCAAAATTCTTGAAGACATGCTGCTGCCCTGCATCACCGACGAACTTCCGGCGGAATATCGCCGCGAAACAAATGTCAGCCGCAAAATTTCCTTCCTGCGTGGTAAAATCATATCCGGCGTTCTTGATGCCCTGGTAACAGCCTTCGTCGCCAACGAAGAAGCCCTTTTGGCCGGTGAATGGAAGGGCGATCTTCTGGCCTGCGCCAGCGGTCCCTATAACGATCTGATCACCACCGCCAAATCATTCTCCGAAAAGCAAATCATCCTGAACCGCCGCAAAGTCCAGATCGAGGTTGGCGCCTTTGCCCATCTTGAAACCCTGCTTGAAACCTTCTGCCGCACCGCCTTGGATGTGCATCACGCAAAATCAGATGCCGATATCCCCTATCGGGCGGGGCGTGTGCGCGAACTGGTCGGTGCGGATGCCATGCCCATCGGCGCATCCCTGTATGAGCTGTATCTGGTTATCCTTGATTACGTGTCAGGCATGACAGATGACTTTGCCGCCCGTCTTGCGCGCGACATTGGCGGTGGGCAGCACTAATCGATGTGGTTGCTTGGCCGCTTTATCGCCCGCTATCGGCGCAAAACCGCATTCATTGCTGCGGCCGCCTTGTCGGCGATTGTTTATGGTCTGTTTGAACAAACCACACGCGTGGAATTACAGGCATGGTATTGGCCGGCTGCCGCGGGTGCGATCACCTTCCTTTTGACGCGATTTATCGTATCGCGCCTGATCGCGCGTTTTGTAGGCGGTGTGCGACGCCGGCTGCATTAAAACATCGATACAGCAGAACGAAAAAAGGCAGGCCCAAAGGCCTGCCTTAAATTTACGGATGACTGGAAATCCGAATGTCTGATGCCGTGCTTACGCACCGCAATACAGAAACCCGTCGATCCTAGTTACCACCCATGGCGCTGCTGATTTTTTTATCTGTGTTGTACTGGCTAAGCGCGTAGACAGCCCAGATCGCGGCCGGAACCCAGCCAATCAGCGTGATTTGCAAAATCAGGCAAATGATACCGGCGAACGGCCGCCCAATGGTAAAGAACAGCAGCCAAGGCAAAAGAAGTGCGATCAAAAGACGCATGGATGAAATCCTCTTTAGTAGGGGACGGCGTTACATGCCGTCTTCGAAAGTAACAGTCACAACACGGTTGGCCTGTTCGGCAACACCGTCTGGGGTCGAAACCGGAACATCAGATTCACCACTGATGCTAATCGCAAGCTTGCTTGCCGGAACACCCTTGGCCCGAAGTGCGGCAACCACCGCATCAACACGCGATTTGGCAAGAATGTCGTTATAAACCGGATCACCCACACGGTCGGCATAAGCCACCAGGCTGATCATTGCCGGGTTATATTTTTCATAGGCATTTGCAATGCCATTAATAACCGACATGCCTTTGCCCTCGATATCGGCACTATCAAACCCGAAATAGACATTCATCGGAACGGGCATATCCATCGGTATGGATGTCGCGACCGGAAGGTCACCGATCTCGGCCTTCACGATGGCCAGTGCCTGATAGAATGTCGCACGGCAGCTATCGATATCTTCTTGCTGAATGTTTTCTTCCAGTTCCTGAAGCCAGCAATCAAAACCGGCCTGCGCACTTGCCGCCGCGGATGCCGCTTGATCACGACCACCGGCATCAAGGGCCGCAATAAGGTCTGCGCGCGCCACTTCAACTTCTGGCACGGCATTTTCTGGCAAGTCACGCTCGGCAATCATCTGCGGGCCACTATCAAGACCACCTGCGGCCATTTTGGCGCGGTTGGTGAAGTAACGCGCATCGCTCCAATCGGCTTCGTCATATTCGGCCTGGGCCAAATCGGCATAATTCTGGTGTAGGGCCGCATCAAAGGCCGATCCTTGATCGGCCATATCGCGGACACCCGGAATGTTCATGTTCGCGCAAGCACTCAGGAATGCTGCAGCGGAAATCACGGCAAGCAGTTTCGTTTTCATTCGTATTACTCCTATCTGTCCCAAATCAGGTACCCGAACCTATTTTGTTATCAACGCACGACCGCGTCATACGTTCCGTTGGCCACTTTAATATGGCCTTATGGTGTTCCAATTCCCGTTGCCCCAACGATCACACAAGCCCCGTTAATCTTCCCAGATTTCAAAGGAAAAATCGTCAAGGATCGCGTGCCCCAAAACAACTTGGAACATGGATATATTTACCGCGAATCAACGATTTATAGAAGTCAATTCGATGAAAACCCGAAATGAAATCGCGAAATCACGCATGTGCACAACAGCGGGGCGTAAGACGAGGCATCCACAACCATAGTAATTAATTACAAATCGGCATCATTCCACCGAAAGTGGTGCCTGTTTAAATCGCGCCAAACATCCCAAACCGGCTAATAAAAACGGCCCGACGGGTCATAAACCTGTCGGGCCGCGTGGTATTTTTCGGTCATTTGGAACCGCTGATCGCGATCAAATTATTTGGATGATCCGCCAAATAACCCTTTAACCGCACTGCCAAGCGCATCGGCACCATCTTTGATCTTGCCGCCGCCACCTGTTGCGACACCGCCAACAGCCCCGACGACACCTTTGCCAAGATCACCGACACCTTGCATCAAACCATCAACATTCAGGTTAGAAACCGACTTAAAGACAGATGTGTTAATCGCAGTGATGATTTCGCCTGCCACTTCGGCGGGCGTCGCGCCGTTTTCTTGCTTTCCAACATCGCGAAGATGAATTTCAGGCAAGCGCACCGAAAGCTTTTCACCTTTCAGGAAACCGGCCGAAACACTGACATCACCATCGCGGATATAGACATCATCAATAATGATCTTCGTGCCCGACGCATTTTGCGCATCCGCGTCCGACGCCCCATCAGAACCATCTGCACCCCCGGCACCGGTCGGCCCGGAAACGCGTTGGACAAAGCTTTGCACATTGCGCTGAATGGTCGCGATATTTGAACTGTTATTGCCAAGTTCATAGGTCACGCTTGGGCTTGAAATCACCACCTCGATCACGCGGATGGTATCGCTGCTAAGCGTCGTGCGATCAAGCCGCACCGAAATATTGCCCAGCGAAAACGCGTAATCGGTATTAAAACCATCCGGGTTACCAATCACCAGACCATCAATCGTGGCCAAATCCTGCGTCGTGTCGATCTTAACGCCATCAACGGTCACATCCGCCAGCGTTACCCGTGTCCCCGCCTCTTCGATGGTCGATTTTACGATCCCGTCAAGATTGGCATAGACATAAACAAGCCCTGCCACGACGAGCAAAACAATCACCGTCAGTGCAATCAGTATCTTTTTCATTGCCCGTATCCTGCCCAGTTTGTCACCCAAACGCGCCAACAGCCTCAAAATGAAAATGGCCGCACGGCCATTGCCCAATTGAGCCTGCCCTATGATCGGGTGTTGTGGTTAAACTATACGCCATGGCAGCGGATCGGCAAAAAACCTTTCCCAAACCGCTGCCACCATTGCACGTCGCAACCTGAAAATCGTTCTGTGATTTACAGCTTAAATTCAACCACCACAGGCGCATGGTCGGATGGTTTTTCCCAATCACGGGCCAGATCATAAACCGATGCTGTGCGCACCGTTCCGGCCATATTTGGCGTCATCCAAACATGATCAAGACGCCGTCCCTTGTTGCTGGCCCGCCAATCGCGTGCGCGATAGCTCCACCAGCTAAACAGTTTTTCCGGCTCTGGCACGACTTCGCGCACCGCATCGATAAAGTCACCGGACTGACGGAACTTCTCAAGGATTTCAACCTCAATCGGTGTATGGCTGACAACCCGCAAAAGCTGCTTGTGCGACCACACATCGTTTTCCGATGGGGCGATGTTGAAATCGCCAACCAGAATAGCTTTGCGGTCTGGATCACTGGCACGGCGGTCCGCCCACCAAGTGGTCATTTCATCAATAAAGGACAGCTTGTGGGCAAACTTAACATTGATCGCCGGATCGGGCTCATCGCCGCCGGCCGGGATGTAAAAGTTATGCAGCTCAACCCCGTTTTCAAACTTCGCCATGCAATGACGACGGTCTTCTTTGCCGACGAAATTTTTGATGTCGGTTTCCACAAACGGCAAACGTGAAACGATCGCCACACCGTTATAACTTTTCATGCCATGGTTATGGCGATGCACATATCCCGCAGCCTCAAACGCTTCGTGGGGGAAATGCTCATCCGGGCATTTCAGTTCTTGCAGGCACAGCGCATCAGGCTGCTGCTCTTCAAGAAACTTGACCACTTGTGCAATCCGCAAACGAACGGAATTGATATTCCAACTTACAATTTTCAAAACGGGCTCCGTTTTACCTTTGTCGGGATGGGCTCCTGACCCGGATTCCCTAAATTCGTAAAATTACTTCAACGTGACCGAAAGTTCGGCGACATCGGCAATGACAACATCCATCTGATCACCGCGCACAACCTGCCCGACACCTTCGGGGGTTCCGGTGAACAAAATATCGCCGGGTTTAAGCTCAATCAGGCTCGACAGATACACCAGCGCATCCACAACCGGCCAAATCATTTTCGCCGTCGTATCGTCCTGGCGGACCTTACCATTCACTGACAGTTTCAGATTGGTGGCATGCGGGTTACCAGCATCCGATTTTGGCTTGATCGGCGAAACCGCGGCACAGCCATCAAATGATTTGGCCATATCCCACGGTAAACGGCGTTCTTTCAGGCCTGCTTGCACATCACGGCGCGTCATATCAAGGCCAGCGGCATAGCCGAAAATCGCTTCTTCAACGGCCGCACGGTCCATATCCTTGCCCCCACGCGACAGGGCCACGACAAGCTCCCCCTCGTAATGCAGGTCATCTGTCGCGGACGGGTATGGCAAATCGCCATCGCCAACCACCAAACAGTCGCTTGGTTTCATGAAAATGCAGGGCGGCGTATCCGATGGGTCGGACCCCATTTCGCGCACATGTTCGGCATAGTTTTTACCGATGCAAAAAATGCGGTTTACCGCAAAACGATCATCGGAATTGGCGATTGGAAGGGTGGTCGGTTCAGCAGCAGGAAAAATCAAACCCATGGTCATCTCCTCGGATCAGGATATCTTTGACATACTGATAGCCAAGCCACGCCCAAATTGAAATGCCCGTGCGTCCCGGATCAAATAAAAACACCAACATCTCCTGCCAATTTTGTCAGGCGCGCATAAAAAAAGCGGTCTGTCATCTCGACAGACCGCAAAAGGCGGAAGTTTAGTCCGGAAGTCACAGCAAAGAAGAAACAGACCGCAAGATGACCGTGCTTACAGGGAGGCTGGCACGGTCAACAAAATCATCTTTGCTTCGTCACCAAAGGCAGCATCATAAGACGCAGCGACACCTTGCGGGATCAAGATCGTTTCACCGTCATGGACGATGTGATGGTCCTTACCAACCGTAATATTCAAACAGCCAGACAGAACCACGATCACCTTGTCCGCATGAATGTCTCTGATTTCGTGCCTTCCCCAACGGCCATTTGCAGACCGCGCCTCGCCCAGAAGTTCAGGAAGGGTACCGCGCGCAGTGATTGACGAGGATACCGAAAGAAGGTCGTCAGGACCCGACTGACCGTCCAAGGCATCCAAAGCCCCAATCATTGAATCGCTCGACATTTTTGTCTGATGACATCCCATGGAAGTACTCCATCTTTGTACATATCCGCCTTCTGAGGGCAACTTTGCAGAAAGATGACGCGCACCAACATCCCCAAATGAGGAGTTAAATCATAAACTCTTAATTCTACTTATGATTTTCGCCACAGAAATGTGTCGACGGCCTAAAGCAACCCTTCGATGACCCGGTCGGGCGGGGTATGACCATCGACAAATGTCTTGATATTGATCAGGACCTTTTCGCCCATATCAACCCGGCCTTCGATGGTTGCCGACCCCATATGGGGCAACAAAACCGCGTTTTGCAGTTCCAGCAATTTTGGATTTACCGCCGGTTCATGTTCAAACACATCAAGCCCGGCACCAGCAATCTCGCCATCCGAAAGCATCCGGGTCAAGGCTGGCTCATCGACGATTTCACCGCGCGCAGTATTGACCAAAATCGCATGCGGCTGCATCAGTTTCAGGCGGCGTGCTGACAGCAAATGATAGGTTGCCGGGGTATGCGGGCAATTGACCGACACAACGTCAACATGCGCCAACATCTGATCCAGGCTTTCCCAATAGGTCGCATCAAGTTCTTCTTCGATATCCGAATGCACACGGCGTCGGTTGTGGTAATGCACCGACAGTCCAAAACCCTTTGCGCGGCGTGCAAGTGCACGGCCAATGCGCCCCATGCCAACAATGCCAAGACGCTTGCCCCAAATGCGATGACCCAACATTAATGTCGGGCCCCACCCGGCCCAATCGCCTTTGCGGATCAAACGTTCGCCCTCTGCCAGACGGCGCGATACTGACAGGATCAGCGCCATGGTCATGTCGGCGGTATCTTCGGTCAGGACATCGGGGGTGTTGGTAACCGTAATGCCACGTGATCGCGCGGTTTGCAGATCGACGTGATCAACACCCGTGCCAAAATTCGCAATCAAACGCAGGTTTGGCCCCGCATGGGCAAGAACGGCGGCATCGATTTTATCGGTCACCGTCGGGACAAGAACATCGGCCTCTTTCACCGCGTCAATCAGTTCCTGCTTGGTCATGATCGCGTCGTCTATGTTAAGACGGGCGTCAAACAGTTCCATCATGCGGGTTTCAATCGCTTCCGGCAGCTTGCGGGTTACGACAACGAGCGGTTTTTTCTTGGTCATGCGCCGTTCCTATGCGGTCTTTTAACTCTTTTGCGGGCAAAATGGGAAAAGGAGTCCTTTTGTTTCTTGCCGCATTGCAGTGATGCCATGCCAAAAGGTACAAAAGCAAGGATTTTGACGTCATTTTTGTAATTTTATTTCGCGCACATTTATTGGGATACGCGCCCGACATGTGGAAAAAAGCAGGGAATACCAGCAACATGCCGCGGATTTTTCGCACATTTTTGTATCGCTTGATGGCTTTGGCAATTTTAACCAGCCTCACCACCCCCATCGTGGCAAGCGCACAAGAATCCGGTTTACCGATCCCGCGCTTTGTCGCACTGCGTTCTGACAAGGTCTTTTTGCGCTCCGGCCCCGGCCTTAGATACCCAAAAGTCTGGATTTATCAGCGCCGCAACATGCCGATGGAAGTCGTGTCTGAATTTGATACTTGGCGCAAAGTCCGCGATTGGGAAGGCAGCGAAGGCTGGGTACACCAAAGCCTTTTGGTTGGCTCACGTCATGTCATAGTCACAGACGACACCATCACGCTGTATTCCGCTGCTGACGAAAACGCGCGCAAAATCGCGCTGATTTCCGCCAATGTCATCGGCAAGATCGAAGAATGCCCCTCAAGTGTGAACTGGTGCCAATTACAGTTCGGCGACTTTGAAGGTTGGGCACCACGCCATGGCTTCTGGGGTGTTTACGACGAAGAAACCGTCAAAGGATAAAGGCTGGCTCAAACCAGAAGGCAACGGACCCTGAGTACGGGCATGTCATCCGTAAGCTATTTCAAGGCTGCCTCAAGGAAACGACGCCCGTAACCTTATCAATCAGGCCTCAATCGAAACCCGATTGGTCGAACCGCCGGATGATCCGCCAGATGATCCGCCGGATGCCCCACCGGTATTGACAGACGTCCCGCTTGCGCCAGCATTATATCCGGCAAATGCCGGTTGGCTGCCGCCCGCGACACCGCCCCCGAATGGGCTGCTATTGGCGGGTGATGGACCAAACTCAAATACCGGTTCTTGTGGCTCATCCTTTGCCGCCAACGGATCAAAGGCATATGGATCATCGCGTTGCTGTGGCGGCTGAGGCGGCTGTGGCGACTGCGAAGCTGGCTTGGGTTCCGGCTCGGCCTGCGGTTCTGGTAGGCCAAAGCCGCCCACCGTCACGGTCTGGTCTTCAAGCTTGGCCGCAATCGTTCCCAAATAGGCCTGCAAATTTTCCGAAATCCGCGCCTGCGTCAGGGTTGCGGTATTTTCTTGTGACGCGGCAAGTTGCGCCTGAAGCACGTTGTCACTGGCCGCCTGCGAAATGCGGTTTTGATCCTGTGCAATCGCCACACGACCACGATCCGCTTCAAGGGATGTTTGACGATCGCGCACAGCTTCTTGTGCCGCGTCAACCAATGACCGCGCATTGGCAACCCCGCCATCGTCCGCCAAATCAATCGATGACAAACCAGATGCCAAGTCGTCCGATCCGGATGCAAACAACGCAACATCAATCTGGTTTCCGGGCGACGTGCCCGATCCCACTTGCAGGGTGATGGTTTGATCCTCGGCCAGCAGGTTTTTGTTTTCAAAATTGCTGTTGGCCGAAATGTCATCAATCTCGGTCAGGTAATCACTGATCTGCGCTGTTATTTGCGCGCGTTGCTGTTTGGAAAGATCGGGGTTTTCTTCGGCAACCGTGACCAGTGCGTCAATCTGATCAAGCGCATCGCCAATGCGCGATACGTCTTGTGACGCCCGTGACAAAAGATCACCGGCATTGCCCAATGCCCCGCGCAGACCATCAAAAACGGAATTGGCCCCACGTGCGGCATCGTTGCTGCGATCTGAACCGCTGGGTGTGGACGCCCCAGTGCCATCAGCAGACACGACAAACCTGTTCTGCGGTGCGATGGCACGCGCAGTTTTGGTATAAATCGGAAGCTGACTACCTAACGGTTCCATTGTTTTTCCGCACAAACAAGCCGGCAAGCCAACTACATGCTGTGCTGACACGAATTCAAAAACCGACGTGAATTCGTATTACCCTGACCATCCTGGTGCCCGGCGGAATATCAACCGATAGTATAATCCATATATTAGAAAAAATTAAGCCAAAATGCGTTGCACCTTCGTCCCATCACGCAAAGCAGCATAATGGGACCTTTTGGCTCATTTGCGTGTTGGTTGTGCTAAACGGCGGCGCGGTTTGACCGGCGAACGCAAAGCCGGAAAATCCCCGACACACGCCCGCCGCCAAAGTCGCAGCACCGCTTACTTGCGGCGCAACAAAGCAAACATTTCAAGATGCGACGACCACAGGAACTGATCAACCGGCACCACCTGCTCAAGCTCATAACCGCCATTGCGCAAAACGCGGATATCGCGGCTAAAGGTCGCGGGATTGCACGACATGGCAATGATCCATTCCGGCCCCGACACAGCAAGCTGCTCTGCCTGCGACAATGCCCCGGCACGCGGTGGATCAAACACCACAAGATCAAGGCTGCTCAACTCATCGCTGGTCAACGGCTGCCGGAAAAGATCGCGCTTTACCACCTGGATCGGGCTGCCCGATTGGCCAACCGCATATTGCAGCAACTCAACCGCACGCGGATCGCTTTCCACCGCCAAAACCGACCGGCGTTTGCCCGCCAATGCCAAGGCAAAGGTAAAGCTCCCGACACCACAAAACAGATCAGCCACCTGACGTGGGGCAATACGTTCAAGTGCGGATGTCACCGCCGTCACAAGGGCATGTTCCCCTTCGCGGGTGGCCTGCAAAAAGCCCCCCGGCGGAACGGCAACATCAACACCGTGGAACTTGACCAACGGCGTATGACGCGCCGCAAGCGGTTCATCAGGCTGATCGCCGCTTTTCCAGCTTAGGCGTGCAAGGTCAATGTCACCGGCAAATTCCGCCAGATCCTGGCGCATATCAAGGCCCGGGTCCTTGGCCGCGTGAATAACCACGTCCAAGCCGTTATCGGCCAAATTGACAAATACTTCTTTGATATCGCGCGCTTCATCCGGCGGACAGGCTTCAAGGAAACGAACAAATGCTTCGCGAAACGCCATCAATTCCGGGCGCAGCACCGCACAATCGGGAACGTTTAAAACCGTGTGGCTAAACCGTCCGTGAAAACCAACATGCACCCCGGTCGCGCCAACATGCACGGCAAACCCGGCACGGCGGCGGCTTTGCGGCGGGGAAACTTCCACCGGCGCAACAAGCTGCTCGGCCTCATCCGCATCAAGGCCCGCGCGTTGAACCGCAACCTTGGCCTTGTCACGTTTCCAATCGCGATATTGGTCATCTGCCATGTGCTGAAGCGCACAGCCACCGCAGTCCTTAAAATGTGCGCAGCGCGGTTCATTAAACGCTGCGACCCGCGAAATTTCCGCGATCACTTCCGCGCCATAGCCATCACCACGCTTGGACCGCAGGGCAACCTGCACCTCGTCACCGGGCAAAACGCAATCGACATAGACCAAAACAGATCGACCGTCTGGCGCGCTGACATGGGCAATGCCGTCGCCGCGCGCACCGACCTGTTCAATCGTGACCGGGGCTTCAAATCCGATCAGCGGATCACGCCGGGCTGATTGACGTTTGCGTCCGCCGCGGGCGCGGGGATTGCGGTGATGATGTTTCATAAACTCTCTTTCGGCGGTGATCTTAGTCACTTTATGATCAGCATTATTTTATGCGGGTAGCTGACACCCGCCTGAGATACACCAGTTGGGCCGCGCAGAACAGTGCCCTATCGCGAAATATGCTGTGCAACCAATACCGGCCCCTTATAAATCGTCGCCAAACGCATGTCGGGGGCGAAATTCATCCGCGAATAAACCTATACCCCCCTTAAAATAGGGCGCATATAATACCATTAAATACATAAGGTTGCTTGATACCGGCCACCAGCATCGGGCGTACTTCCTTACACGCCATCAACCTTATTTTGAAACGCCTTGTGGCGTGCGCACACCACGGAATATACGAAACAGCAATATTCTGGTAAAGATGACATAGGCGACATGCTTGGGGCGGGGCGCCCGAATAAGGCGTCGTTCTTGGGGAATACATGGAAACTGAAAACAAACCGACCGAAGACAAAGCAGCGGCACAACAATCGCGCGTGAAAAAAGATGCCGTGCTCAAGGCCCTGCTCACTGCCGTTTTCTTTGCTTCTGCAACATATTTCGTCTGGCAGTCGGCTGTTGAAAGCCGCCGGTTTGTTTTGTCCTCGGCCGCCGAAATCACCGCCAATTCCATCGCCCAGCAAGTCCAACATATCGTCGAGGCCGACTTAAGTGTCTTGGATAGCTTCGCCGATAACTGGCAAGAAGGCCCGCCAGAAGACGAACGCGCCTATCTTTCGGTTGCCAATCCCCTTCAGGCACGCTTCCCGGCCCTTCAAGCCGTCAACTGGATCTCGCCAAATTACATCATCCTTTATGTCGCCCCGATTAAGGGAAATGTCCCCGCCATGGGGGCAGACCTAAAACGGCATCCTGTTGCGGGTCCGGTGCTCGACATCGCCCTTGATCAACGGCGCACCCAAATCACGCCGACCCTTGAACTTTTGCAAGGCGGACGCGGATTTGCCGCCTATAGCCCGGTTTTGGGCCGTGATGGCCATATCGTCGGTGTGATCAACGGGGTGTTTCGCATTCGCTCCATGCTGGCATCGGTCATTAACACCGATCAAATCGCCGATTACACCGTCAGTGTCCGCGAAGATGACACCGTCTTGTTTGAAATCCGCGGCGAAGGCGAAGACAAAACACTTCAACAAAGCGCCGTTGCCGACATCGCCGGACGCCAATGGCATATCGATGTCATCGCCAATCCCGCAATGGCTGGCTTTGGCACAACAAATCCCAACCTGATTTTAATTTTAGGCGCGATCGCGACCATCATCTTTACGGTGGCGATTTTCCTGCTGGCCAACCGTCAACGCGCAGCAGCCCGCCGCGCCATGCACCACATCAATGACGGTGAAGACATCAGCGATCTGGCCTTATCGATCACCAAACTTGACGGCCACCTCAAAGCAATGTCGCCCGAAACGGCCGAATTCTTTGACCTGCGCGAGGAAGACTACGGCTTTATCCGGTTTTACAATCTGGCACCGGAATTCCAATCGGACGGCAGCTCGTCACGCCGCGCACAGGAAAAGATGCTGCTGGCCATCAGCCGCGGTGACGAAGAAGTCCGTCGCGAATGGATTGTCCGCAGTGCCGAAGGCGTGCACGTGGTCTGCAACTTGGCAATGAAACCGTCACTGGCCAATCCGGATTGTGTCGACATCACCTTGCATCACAACCCGGCGGCAAATGCGTCGGTCAATCGTCTGCGCTATCTTGCGACCCATGATCCGCTGACTGGCTTGCCCAACCATGCGCTTTTTGATGACCGGCTTAATCAGGCGGTCGCGCACGCAAAACGCTATGAAAAGCTGCTCTCGGTTCTGGTCGTCGATATCGACAATTTCCGCGCGGTCAATGACCGGTTTGGGGCGGATGTTGGCGATGAAACACTGCGCACCATTTCTGGCCGATTGCGCGCGACAGTACGTGAAAAAGACACCTGCGCACGTTTTTCCGGCGATATGTTTGCCATCATCGCGACCGACCTTTCCGAGGCCGAAGGTGCCGCCCTTGTCGCCGAACGCGTCGTCGAAGCCATTTCCCAACCGATCCCATCGGGGAACGGCGAAGATATCCGATTGCATGTCAGCGTCGGTGTCGCCCTTTATCCCAATGATGCGCGTGCGCCATCGCAATTGCTGGCCAATGCGGATGCGGCAATGTACCGCGCCCAGAAATCGGCTGAATCGTCCTATTGCTTCTTTGTTGAAACAATGAACAACGTCATGCATGCGCGCCTGTCGATGGAAACGCAGTTGCGCCGTGCCGTGGATGAAAAACGCTTCGTTTTGGAATACCAACCGCGCTATCGCACATCTGATCAAAGCCTGACCGGGTTCGAAGCCCTGCTGCGCTGGATCGATGAAAGTGGCAAACGCCGCCTGCCTGCGGACTTCATCGAGGTTGCCGATCGTACCGGGCTGTTATCCCCGCTTGGCCGCTGGATCATTGAAACCGCGTGCAAACAAATTGCCGCCTGGCGCGATGCGGGCTACGCCCCGCTGCCGATTGCGCTCAATGTTTCAAGCCGGCAATTCATTCAGGCCGATCTGATCAAAAACATCATCGATCTGACCGGCGAATATGAAATTGATCCCGCCATGATCGAAATCGAAGTTTCCGAAGACGTCGTCATGCGCGATCCCGAACGGGCCCTTGGGCAGTTCTATCGCTTCTCCGAGGCCGGAATTGGCTTAACGCTGGATCATTTTGCCTCTGGCAATACATCCCTTCGCTACCTCAAACGCTTCCCGGTCCAACGCATCAAGCTGGCAAAATCTCTGTTTGATTTCGCGCTGGATGAACAGGCCGAAAACAGCATCCTGCAACCCGCCATCCGCCTATGCAAAAGCCTAAACCGCAAGGTGGTCGCCGTGGGTGTGGAAACAGAAGAACAGCTCGCCATCCTAAAAGCCGCCGATTGCGATGAAATGCAGGGCTTCTTGTTATCGCGCCCGGTGGATGCCATCGAAACCGCCGATCTTTTGCCGATAAAAAACACCGCTGGCAGCCGGGCCACAGAACCCAATTGATCGAGCGTCTCCGCGGCCCTCATCCATCAACACAAACAAAAAGAACCGCACGGTCATACCGGCGGTTCTTTTTGTTTTGGGCTTTGGACCGATATTCTTAAAGCAGGAAAATCGCCGCCAGACCGAGGAAGGCAAAGAAGCCAACAACATCGGTAATGGTTGTCAAAAACACCGATGACGATACCGCCGGGTCAATCCCCGCCCGTTCAAGGCCAAGCGGGATCAGTGCGCCAAACAAACCGGCAAACAGCAGGTTAATGATCATCGCAACGCCGATCACCCCGCCCAGCATCGGATCATCAAACCATAACCACGTCACCCCACCGGCCAAGATGGCAAAGGCCAACCCGTTCAGGCCACACACCGCAACTTCCTTACCAACCACGCGCAAGGCGTTGGTACTGGTCAGCTCACGCGTGGCAATCGCACGCACCGCAACGGTCAGGGTCTGGGTGCCCGCATTGCCGCCCATCGATGCAACAATCGGCATCAAAACAGCAAGTGCTACCAGCTTTTCAATCGTGCCTTCAAATGCGCTGATGACCATGGATGCCATGATCGCCGTGCCCAGATTGATCAAAAGCCACGTAAAGCGTGACCGCGTGGTGGCAAAGATCGCACTCGAAAGGTCATCCTCCTCGCCAACACCGGCAAGACGCATCATGTCTTCTTCGTATTCTTCATCAATAACGTCGACGACGTCATCGACCGTGATCACACCGACAAGTCGGCCGTTATCATCAACAACTGGTGCGGAAATAAGGTCACGTTGACGGAACAGATGGGCGACGTTTTCCTGCTCTTCGGTGACGACCACCGTGCGCATTTCATCCGATTCCATCACATCGCGCACAAGAACCGGGCGGTTGGTGCGGATCACGCGCGACAGTGGCACAATCCCAACAGGGCTATAGCGCGGATCAACAATGATGATGTCGTAAAAATCTTCCGGCAGGTTTTTCGCCGAACGCAGGAAATCAATCGTTTGCCCAACCGACCAGTAATCGGGGATCGCCACCAGCTCGCGCTGCATGATACGACCGGCGGTGTATTCCGGATAGGACAGCGCTTCTTCAACACGCGCACGTTCAATATCGGAAAGCGCGCCCAAAAGTTCGCGTTGTTCTTCGGCGTCGAAATCTTCAATGACTTCGACCACGTCATCGGAATCAAGTTCCGAAATCGCCTCGGCCACCACATCGGTACCAAGCCGCAAAATAACGTCTTCGCGCAGCTCGTCATCAAGCTCGGTCAAAAGTTCCGGATCAAAATCAGGCCGGATCAGATCGACAAGCTGTTCACGCTGCGCATTACTGGCCCACCCCAAAAGGTCGGCTATATCGGCAAAGTGAAGTTCGGAAATCAGCTCAGACGCGCGCGATTGCTCGTCACCGCCAAGCGCATCAAGGACTTCACGGGCATATTCAGGTGTCAGATCGACATATTCATCGCCGCTGGATGTGCCATCCTTCGGACGGTCGAGTTCTTCGACTTGACCGGTCATCTGCCCCTCCTGATTTGCGCGCTGCTTTTACGTCCTGCAACCTAGGGTCTAAACCCAATAAAAATGCCGTGCCAGGATGGGTGATCCATGAACATTTATCAAAGATCGACATCCCGGCACGGCTGTTTCTGCGCTATCGCACGGCCCCGGTCAAGGGGCGCAATGGCAGATTGGTTTTCTTAAGATCAGTTTTCCTGACCTTCCTGCGTACGGGTCACCGCATCAACAACAGCAATTGCTGTCATATTAACGATGCCGCGCACGGTAATTGACGGGCTGACCACGTGTGCTGATTTCGCCGCACCGACCAAAATCGGGCCGACCGGCAAACCATCACCCAACATTTTCACCATGTTGTAGGAAATGTTGGCCGCATCAAGCGTTGGCATCACCAAAAGGTTCGCCGATCCCTTAAGCATCGAATGGGGGAAAATGCGATCGCGGATTGGCTGCGAAATCGCCGCATCCGCATGCATTTCACCTTCGATCTCAAGATCAGGCGCCTGGGTTCGGATCAACTGCAACGCATCGCGCATTTTGCGGGCCGATTTGTTTTCGTGACTGCCAAAGTTGGAATGCGAAATCAATGCCGCCTTTGGCGTAATCCCGAACCGCTTGACCACGTCTGCCGCCATAATTGCGGTTTCGGCCACATGTTCTGGCGTTGGGTCCACCGACACATAGGTATCGGTCAGGAAGAATGTCCCCTGCTTCATGATCATCATGTTGACCGTGGAAAAATCGGTCACACCTTTGCGCAGTCCCACAAGGTTGCGGACATAGCGCAGATGACGCAGGAAGCCGCCCTGACAGCCACACAGCATCGCATCGACTTCCCCACGGCGCAGCATCAAGGCCGCGATCACAGTTGGACGAGTACGCACAATCGCACGGGCATATTCCGGGTTAATCCCGCGACGGCCCATGATGTTGTGGAAGTCCTGCCAATCCTGTTCGAAATGCGGATTGTCATCGGGATCATGAATTTCAATCTGCTCGTCCGGGACGATACGCAGGCCAAGTTCCGCAATCCGTTCCAGGATCACTTCACGACGCCCGATCAATACCGGATGGCAAATGCCATCATCCACCAGAACCTGACAGGCCTGAAGCACACGGCGCGATTCGCCCTCTGGGTAAACAACGCGTTTTTTGTGCGACCGCGCCATATCAAAGACCGGCTTCATCACCAAACCAGACCTAAAGACAAAGCCTTCAAGCTGCTGACGATAGGCATCGAAATCCTTGATCGGGCGTTTGGCAACGCCACTATCCATCGCGGCCTTGGCAACGCGCGGCGGAATTTCGATCATCAAACGCGGATCAAATGGTTTCGGGATCAGATATTCCGGCCCGAATTTAAGCTCCATCCCGCCATAGGCGGTCGCAACCACGTCCGAAACCTCGGCGGTTGCCAAATCGGCAATCGCTTTGACCGCGGCAATTTTCATTTCTTCGTTGATCTCGGTCGCACCCACGTCAAGGGCACCACGGAACAAGAACGGGAAACACAGAACGTTGTTGACCTGATTGGGATAATCGGTCCGACCGGTCGCCATCATCGCATCGGGGCGAATTTCCTTCACCAGTTCCGGCGAAACTTCCGGAGTCGGATTGGCAAGCGCCATAATGATCGGGCCATCGCCCATCTTACGCAGCTCTTCTTCGCCCATCACGTTTGGCGCAGAAAGACCCAGGAAGATATCCGCCCCTTCGATCACATCACTTAATGTGCGTGCGTTGGTTTCAATGGCGTATTCGTCTTTCCACGGGTCCATTTCTTCTTTGCGGCCCTTATACACCACACCAAACCGGTCAGTGACCGTGATGTTGTGTTTGGGAAGGCCCATGGACACCAACAGGTTCAAACACGCCAAGGCGGCCGCACCCGCACCTGATGTCACAAGGCGGACCTTGTTGATATCTTTGCCGTTAACACGCAAACCATTCAGGACCGCGGCGGCAACGCAGATTGCCGTGCCATGCTGGTCATCGTGGAAAATCGGAATGTTGCAACGCTTGCGCAGCGCTTCCTCAATGATGAAGCATTCCGGCGCCTTAATGTCTTCAAGGTTAACACCCCCAAAGGTCGGCTCCAAAGCGGCAACAATATCGATGAATTTCTGCGGGTCGGTTTCGTTCACCTCAAGGTCAAAGACATCGATATTGGCGAATTTCTTAAACAGAACCGCCTTGCCTTCCATCACCGGCTTGGACGCCAGCGGACCAATCGGCCCCAGACCAAGAACAGCCGTCCCGTTGGAAATCACCCCGACCAGATTGGCACGCGCGGTGTAATCCGCTGCGGTTTCCGGGTCTTTGACGATTTCCTCACAGGCGAACGCAACACCGGGCGAATAGGCCAGAGCCAGATCACGCTGGTTCGCAAGGGTCGTGGTTGCCGTTACGGACAATTTCCCCGGGGTGGGATACCGGTGATAGTCCAAAGCTGCTTCGCGCAGCTTGTCATTTCTGTTTGCCATCATAATACCTTTTAATCTCAGGTATTTACATTAATTAACCCCTATTGGGTTAAATCCTGATAATTCATTTAGCGGGACACGCAGACTAATGCAGTTTCCCCCGCGATAGAAGCCTTCAGTTTTTAGTCCGCCAAAGGACTGCATTGCGTCACGTGCAACGCGGCACTGCACAATAAATCAACGCACTGCAGCAAATCAGGCCTCTATCGGACCTCTGCCTGCGCCATATCCATCAAATGAGATGTTCGCATGCATTGTAAGCCAAATCCCGCCCAGCACCTAAACCGAAAAACCGGCCTTGCTTGCCGCTCGATTCTTCAAGATGGGGATGGCGCTTCCAGATGTCATTGGATGGTCGGTCTCGGCAGCAATGTCAGAGCCCAGAAAAACAATGCTAAAACAACCTCGGCGTCGAAGCGACGCCCATAAAGCGGTAGTCCCCTGACGTGAATCGACCGCACGCCGCGGCTCAAGACACGGTTGGCTTAGTAACTTTATCTACCGCGTTCAGTCCCGGATTATCTGCCAGATAAACCCTAAGCTCAGGATCTTCGATATAGCGAACTTGTTCGTCGACAATGTCGTAATCATCGCTCAGCAGGTGTTGCAGCCGCCGCAACAACACATCAACGCGTTGGTTAAATCTATCACAGCACGCTTGCGTCCAAAGGCTGGGATCAGGCGGGTACAAAGGATTGAGATAACCGGAATGTTCAAAATCAAGCTGCTGAATAAGCTGCCGAGTTTGCTCTGGCAATATTAAACTAGCCTCATACTTGATCCGACCATCCACATCCACAAATTCGGCATCAACAGGCCCTGAACCTAACTTAGACAGCGTTTCTTCATTTCCAGCCCAAAGACATCCGCCTGCGCCATAGTCAAAAAAGAACCTGAGAATACCTTTGGTCAATTATGCCGAACCTTTTCAACTGTGCTTGGAAAACATCATCAGGATTTCACTTCAAAGCGCTAGAAAAGCCTGCAAAACGAAACGCCAGAACCGAACAGAAAACATCAGAAGGATCAAATGCGCGTTTCGTTTCGCGTTGAACGCTTCGGTGCCTTCGTCAAATAACGCATTATCTTCGCAGCGAGTAAGTTTGCACGGAAGACAAAACACAACAATCCAGAATCAAAAAAGCCCCCTCTTAAAAAGAGGAGGCGTTTTTGGTGCGGTCGAGAAGACTCGAACTTCCACGGGGGTTAGCCCACAGCGACCTCAACGCTGCGCGTCTACCAATTCCGCCACGACCGCATATTGTCTGCAGCAAAGCCCGTGAGGTGTAGAAAGTGGGCTTGCCTTGGCGCGGAAAGGGAGATAGCAAATTGGTATGGCCTGATCAAGGCCTCATTTCATTTAATTTCATTTATTTGTCAGGAAATATGCAAACCAACGCCCCCACCGTGCAAATCCCCGAGTGGCGAACCACCTCTGAGTTGGTTTCCTACCCCGAAGCCCTGGCCGAAATGCAATCGCGCGCCGAAGCCATCCACACCGGCGAAGCCAATGAACTTGTTTGGTTTCTTGAACATCCCCCGCTTTATACAGCCGGGACAAGTTCCCACGCCGAAGATCTGGTCGATCCAGATCGCTTTCCTGTCTACGAAGCCGGGCGCGGCGGTCAATATACCTATCATGGCCCCGGCCAACGCACCGTTTATCTGATGCTCGACCTTAAAAATCGCGGTCGTGACGTGCGTGCATACGTTCATAACCTCGAAGAATGGGTGATTCGCACCCTTTCCCTTCTTGGCGTCAAAGGTGAACGTCGCGACGGGCGCGTTGGCATTTGGGTGGTGCGCGATGATGGCCGCGAAGACAAAATTGCGGCCATTGGCGTACGCGTGCGCCGTTGGGTGACCTTTCATGGCATCGCAATCAACGTTTCCCCAGATTTGTCACATTTTGGCGGCATCGTGCCCTGTGGCATCGCTGAACATGGTGTGACCAGCTTGGCCGATCTTGGGGTGGATATCTCTATGGAAGAACTCGATCGGCTGCTAAAACAAACCTTTACGGAAATTTTTCCCGGAACAAGTCCCGGACCAACCACCGGATAAGCCAATGAATGACAGGTCGCCCTCGGCCGACGACAAAACCAGCGCTGCCAACAGCCGCACCACAGGCCATAAAATGCCTGAAAGTGTGGCTGACGGCGGCATGGCCGATGCCGAACGCGACATTCTTTCCGAACTCGACAAGGCGCTTGGCGAACATCTCGCCCTGTTATTGCGGTGGAATCGCAAACTTCTTTTGCCCGATTCCCCGCCGCCTTCAAATGGCGATGATATTGAACACGATCATGACCACGATTGCGATTTTGGCGCTTGGTACACGATTAACCGCCATAACCGTTTGATCGACCAGCCCGCCATGCACGCCTTGGCCGCCACCCATCACCAATTACACGAATCGGCCAAACGGCTTTTGGAAGGCCGCGAACTTGATGGCAACGTCGATTCGGCTGAATTTGATATGATGGCGCTTCGGGCCGAATCGTTTTTTGCCCAAGTCCGCCGTCTTGAACGCGCCTTTCGAACCGCGCGCTCCGACGTTGATCCGCTGACCGGCACCTATAATCGCCAAACCATGCTGGGCGATCTTAATGCCGAACGTGAACGCACCATTCGCACCGGCATCCCGACCGCCATCGCACTGGTCGACCTTGATCACTTTAAGGCGATTAATGACACCCACGGTCATCAGGCCGGTGACGTCGTGCTGCAATCGGTTGCCGGGATCCTACAATCGCATGTGCGCCCGTTTGATAAGGTCTATCGCTATGGCGGCGAAGAATTCCTGATCTGCCTGCCCAATGCCGACATGACGCAATGTGCCCGCGTGCTTGAACGCTTGCGCCGTGTCGTCGAAGCATCCCCTGTCGTAACCTCCGATGCGCTGCATTTGCCCGTCACCGCATCAATCGGGGCTGCCCCGATGACCAAGGGGCGTACGGTCGAACAGATCATTGAAAAGGCCGATCAGGCCCTGTACGCCGCCAAGGAAGGCGGGCGCAACCGGGTGCGCGTCTGGCGCAACCCCGAAGATAAAAAGCCCGCTGAAAAGCAAAAAACCTAACCTCACAGACAAAAATGATGGGTATGGGGCTTTGGATAGCCGCCCGCCTTTTCATGTTTTTTGCGCGGTTTAACGCGGGTTTTTCGCGCGTCGGGATAAAAAATTCAACTAAAGCGCAATCTTGTCTTCACAAATTGGCAACATATATACAAACTATAATAACAATAAGCAGCAGGGCCGTGCCCAGACGATCAATAGCTGCACGCTTGGGAGGGAATTCGTTTCGATTTGAACGGAGGCCCATAAATGGCAAGTTCTATGGATGTTGCGCCTGGCGATCCCGCCTTGATGTTGACGGTGCTACGCGGTGCCGAAGCCAACCTTGACCGCAGCTTATTGCTGCAACGCGTTTTATCCCTTTTCTGCACAGACGATGACGGCAACCAGATTGCCATCGAAGAGTGCCCCGATTTACACCGACGCATCGAAAACGCCATTACCCATCTCGAAATGGCGGGTCTCATTGAACAAAGCCCCCATCAACACCTAACCATCACAACCCTTGGCAGTGCCATGATGGCGGCATATCCGCTTGGCATTGATGACGGTGTTCTGTGCTCTTTGCCTGCATTTCGCAGCCAGATGTATGAAACCAACGCCCCGATCATTCGCGAACGTCATCAACCAAATCCCGCTCTTGGCTCTGGCTTTTCCGCCGGTCTTGGCGCGCATCGCTTAACAGAAAACCCCTATCCATCCGATTCCCGCGAACATGAAGACTGGTTAATGGGATGGGACGAAGCCCTGGATCAAAGCAAACGCGAGGCCGAAACACTTTCGAGCTGACATCTCGCTCAAACGCGACACACGAAACCATAAGACCCATGCCGATTGCGTGCAGATGTGATTGCCGCACGGCGCACCGTCGTCGCCCCTCAGGGGCCAACCTCGGTGGCTCCGCAGACGACAAACCGGCGGATGCACAGCATAAACGTCAGCACATCATCCCGTCGCCTCTGACGGCATATCGGTACGTTATTTTAAACACCCGGCACCCGCCGGCCCGGCCGCCCGCACTTGCGATGGATCGGCCCGCTTCCTGCCCACGCCTTGGCGCACTGGCACACACTACGTGTCCAAGCACCACAGAGACGGGCAACAATGCCCTACCCCCAATTTCAGCTCCCACAGACAGTTCGGCCCACCCAACGCACTGAGCGCCGATAAATGCCCCTCACGGGCCGCATGCAGGGCAGAGCAAGCCAAGGCGGCAATCAACGCGAGCACAACAGCACAGCGCTCCCGCCACGCCCCAAAAGCATCAAAAGCATCAAAAGCATCAAAGACGCCTAACCGCGCAGCTTTGACTGCACAGGTCAGACCGGCTCACAAAAGCGCATGCTGCCAAAACAACAAAGCCACCCGCATGCATGCCGCACACAGGCGACCACGCATAGCGAACTGCCGCCACTCAACACGCACCAAGCCGCCCAAACCGCAACAAACGCGGCCCTGCATTCCGGCGGGTATCAGGCGGGAATTATTTTCGGTCAGGAATATTGGGGGCGAAAATCGACACGACGTTGCTTTTGCGCGTCGTCTTGGGCGCCGCGACGGTCGCTTTAGAATCGCCTTGATCGCTGCTTGTGGCAGCAGAAGTCGTCTTCGCCTGCACCCCATCGGTGGATACTTGGTCAGACATGCGTTTCGCTGCCGCGTCAGACGCATCAGGTGCGCTGATGCGATGGGCATCAAGGTGCCTGTCGGACTTTTGATGTTCGGCGTCGGTTAAGCTGCGTTCACCCCGCGAACGACCATGCCGCGCACGATTGGCATCGGCTTTTTTGGCCTTTCGGTCACGCTCTTTGCGTTTGCGTTCCTGACGCAGATTAACAAGCTCACCCATCGCACTGTTCTTTATGGTTGCCTAAACGCGGCCTGATCAGTGCGACACATCACCGCAATCGGGTCATATGTCCGATCAGGTCCGATTATAATGTGTCACAGGGACCGCAAAAAACAAGCGGGCGCCTCGAAAGATCGAAGCACCCGCCATAGCCGTTCTTAAAATCCAGTGGTCCGCAGACTTAGCGCACGAAGACGTGCACCTCGTTGGCAGAAACCGATGCGCTTCGTGTATCAGAAGCACGCACACGCGAACTTGGCATGCCCATATCGGTCAGGGACCGAAGAACTGCCTGCGCGTTGCGCTTGGATTTATTGGAATTCAGCGCGACCTGCGCCGGGGTGCCCCGGTTCGGGGTCACGGCAACAACGTCAAAGCTTGCCTGCGGACGGCGCTCCAGAACGCGGTTGACCGCGTTATAAAGGGCCTGCTCGTATTTCACGCTGGGCGAGTCAAACCGGATCACCACAAGCGGGCGTTCGCTGGTTGATGCCATGCGCTGGCTGCTTGGTGCCGGTGCGGCCTGCGACTGGAAAACACGTTTGGAAAGCGAATCCCCAAAGATTTCACCATTCTTAACCGCAAGCGCAAGCGCGTTCAGGTTCGCACGTTCCGTGCTGACATAGGATGTCTGGCGCGAAAGGCTTTCACTGATTTCGTTCAAAAGACGATCAATCAGCACCGTGGTGCGGTTGGTTTCGTCTTCCAGAAGCGCCAACTGACGGTGGTCTTCGTCAACAGCACCCGAAACCTGATAGGCCGAGCGAACCGACTCAAGCAAGAAGGTCGACAGCGTAGAATCCGCTGCAACCTTGTTCGCCAGCGAGTTCAGCGCGGCAATATCGTCGTTCACGCGATCAAGTTCTGACTGCGCAGTGTTCCACTGCTGAACCAAAACCGGGTTACCCGGTGTGGTCCCAACCTGCAGGCGGGCGCTGATCGCGGCCACAGTGCCATGATAGGCCTGCGAATGGGCGACGGTCTGGGCGCGCAAATTCTGCAATTGATTGCTGTGCTGGCTCAAAGCCGACTTCAGACGGTTCAATTCCTGCTGCATGTTCTCGACACGTGAACCGACAAAGGTCCCGGTCTGAGAAACACCTGTCAGCGGACGCGTGCTTTCAGCAACATCATAGTCGGTGACTGCATCACTGCCCATCGGGTCAGTCCCGGAAACACTGGTATTCCCAGTGTCGGATTCTGATCCTGCAAGTGTCGGCCAAAGGGCCTCAGAAGAAAAAGAACATCCCCCCAACAAAAGGGCGGCGCCGATTACGGCAAGGTAGGTTTTACGAACGGCCATTTCGATCTATTACCTAAGTAGAAATATGCAAATCTCCCTGGGCTTGCTTTTTTATGAGACGAAACAAGCCCCTGTTCCCCCGGGATTGAATGCATCTTAGTCTACGACCCCTTATGGAACAAGACGCATTTGCCCCTTTTTTGCCGAGTCTTTGTGATATTGTCCATAAACGGGACAAACCCGGGCAAAACAACGTCCTAGCACGGCCAAAAATCGCCAACGCCGGAAAAATACGTTTTTTTGAAATTTACTGCTTGCAATGACCTGCTCGTTTGCATAAGTTCCGCTCCGCCGACGGGGAGTTCCTAAAGAGCAACCTGCCGGAAACGCTAAGAAAAAAGCGCCCGTAGCTCAGCTGGATAGAGTATCTGACTACGAATCAGAGGGCCGGAGGTTCGAATCCTTCCGGGCGCGCCATTCGAAGGTCCGACGTTACCACGTCGGGCCTTCGCCATTTAGCGTAGAATACAAGTTGAAAATATCCTGCGCCCGTAGCTCAGCTGGATAGAGTATCTGACTACGAATCAGAGGGCCGGAGGTTCGAATCCTTCCGGGCGCACCATTCAAAGGTCCGACGTTACCGCGTCGGGCCTTTGTCATTTTCTGCGCCAAACGCGCCCCTCCCCCAGCGCGCCCCTCCACGACAAATCCAATCCCCGCATTTACACCTGTAAAAATGTGAACGACATCACTGCCTTGGCCGCTTTGCGCGCTCAAACCGGCATCTTCGTGCGTTACCACCTTGCCGTTCTTCGCCCCTCAAACATATCGGGCATAAGGCAAAACCAAAAATGCAGGAGATGTCATGGATATCGGAAAGCTTCTAGGCGACGTTTTAGGAAACTCTGGCGGGTCCGGGTCAAACATGTCGGGCAAGCTTGATCGTATAAAAGGCGGCCTCGGACAGGGTGTTGGCGGCGGCTTGGTCGGCGGCGCGCTGAGCGGCGGCTTAATGTCAGCCGTGCTTGGATCGAAAAAGGGTCGCAAAATGGGCGGCAAAGTTTTGGCCTATGGCGGCACCGCCCTTGTGGCGGGTCTGGCATACAAGGCATGGCGCGATTACAAATCCAACACACCGCCCCAAGACCACAGCCAGGACAGCGACCTTAACGATGTCCCCAGCAACAGCGGCTTTGCCCCGGAAACAGAACGCAGCCGCGATGATGCCGATTTCCGCCTGACCTTGATCCGGGCGATGATTTCTGCCGCCAAATCCGATGGTCATATCGACCAGACCGAACAATCGCGTATCACCAAACAGATTGAGGCCCTCAACCTTGGCCCAAACGAAAAGGCGTTTCTGTTTGATGCCTTCTCATCTTCCGCCGATCCGATGCACATCGCCAAGCTGGCGAAAACGTCAGAACAAGGTGCCGAAATTTATCTCGCATCCTGCTTGGCGATTGATGCCGATGACCCGCAAGAAGAACGCTACCTTGAACGGTTGGGCGATTGCTTGGCGCTCGATATGAAATTGCGCCAACATCTTGATCATCAGGCCAGCAATGCCCGCCAAAACCTGCTGGAACACAGCTAGGCGGGTAAACGCCACCGGACTATTGGCATCTGCGTTTTTGGCATCCCCAAACGAAAACGAGGCGGGAAAACCCCGCCTCGTCCCTGTTCATATCGATCATAGTACGCCGAAAATCAGTGTCCCGATTATTTGCGCACCACCCCAAGGAACGTCGAAACCGCACCTTCAAGTGACCCGGCATCGGCTTGCAGGTTCGATGCAGACTGCTGCACATCGCCCGACACATTGCCGACTTCCTCAACCGATTGGGCAAGTTCCCCGATATTATCGGCAAATGTCCTCACCCCGTCGGACGCCTTCCCGGCACTGCTGGCAATTTCACGCGTTGCGGCACTTTGTTGCTCAACAGCTGATGCAATCGCGGTTGAAATGCCCTCAACCCGACCAACAACTTCATCAATCCGGCTGATGGTGTCGACGGCCCCACTGACAGATCCCTGAATGACCGCAACCTGCTCGGCGATTTGATCGGTGGCCTTGGCTGTTTGATTTGCCAGCCCCTTGACCTCGTTGGCCACAACCGCAAATCCCTTGCCAGCTTCGCCCGCACGCGCTGCTTCAATCGTGGCATTAAGCGCCAACAGGTTGGTTTGTGCTGCAATGTCCTGAATGATGGTCACCACTTCGCCAATCTGGCGGGCCTTGCCATCCAGATCACTGATATTGGTGGTGGCTTCACCGGCTTCTTGTGCGGCCTCTCGCGCCACATCTGCCGCCATACTCACCTGCTGACCAATCTCCTCGATCGATGCCAAAAGCTCTTCGGCGGCCGAGGCAACAACTTGCACGTTTTCACTGGCGATATCTGCACCACCGGTCGCATCCATCATGCGCGTGCGCGCCGTTTCAACCAACTGGCCCATGCGGGCGGTAATTTCGCCAAGGGCAGCGGCCGCCGAACTCACCGACGCAACCGCTTTGCCAGACGTTGCCTCAAAGTTATCGGCAACCGTATTCATGGCCTGCTTGCGTTCTTCCTCGGCGCGTTTTTCCGCGGCTTCGGCTTCTTCTTCCAATTGCTTGGCACGCAGCGACTTATCGCGGAAATTTTCCAACGCAGCGGCCATTTTGCCCATTTCATTGGTTTGGCCGGCATGGGGGATATCGATATTCAAATCACCTTCGGCCATTTTCCCCATGACCGACGCAAGATTAAGGATCGGTTTGGCCAGGAACTTACCCAACAAAAGGGCGGCCGCAATCGCAAAGCCAAGAACCACCAGGCCAATAAGAATAGCTTGCCGCGCCGCTGAATTTGCGCTGGCCAAAACCGCCTCGCTTGGAACCGCCCCAAGGATCGTCCATGTCTGCGATGCATTGCCAAATTTAACCGGAAGCGCAATCAAATAGCTTTCAACATCGCCGATATCCGTCACAACGAACTCGCCCTGCAATGCTTGCGCGACAAGCTCCTTACTGACACCGGTTTTCTCAACCGGCTGCGCAAGCAAGTCCTTGTCAGGATGTGCTGCAACCGTATCGCTTTCGGTCACAAGCCATATTTTCCCGGCGCCTAACGGCTTTTCCTCGGCCACACGGGCCTGCAACGCACCAAGCTCAAGATCAACACCAGAAACCGCAACCACAGTGCCATCCACCATGACCGGTGCGGTCGCCGACGTCATAAGGACAACGCCCTCCCCGGCGGAATCCTCCAAATAAGGTTCCAGCACCGCGGGCTGTTGGCTTGAATATGACACATCAAAATACGGCTCGTCGTACCGCACATCCATATCCGGGGTCGTCGCCAGAATGACATTTTCACCGTCTCGCACCCAATAAGGTGTGAAAAGCCCCGCGGCTGTTCCCCCCGATTTATTGACCCAATCCTTGTCGGCACCATCCAAGGCATTGGGCTTTGACAAAATCCACGTCCCAAACCAGGTTGCGTGATCAGTAAGCGACTCACGCAGCATCTGGCTCAGCAATTCACGATTTTGCGGCTCGCCCGATGCTTTTGCCGTTTTGCCAAATGCTGTCGCTGCATCGGCAAAGCCTTCACTGGCACCAAGGGCGACCTCAATAACCGATGACATATCATCGGCTGCACTCGCGACCTCGGCACGCATTTCTGAAATGCCGCTTTCCCGTGCAGCTTCAAACGCACGGTTTGACGAATGGGCAATCACAAGGCCCACGGCAATTGCCACAAAGATTGCAGAAAAAACCGCAATTTTTGTACTCAAAGATAAGTTGTTCATTCAGCCCCCCTTCCCGCTGAAATTCAAAGGCGCACGCACCTAACGGCGTGCGCCAAAACATCGCTTTTTATCTATATGGGGCCGCAATCGACTGATTTAAGAAGGTAAAACCGCGTTTTATAAAAACGTTGAAAAAAAAGCCCCGTACAATACTGCACGGGGCTGTTGTTATCTTAAGGTGCCAAAACATCTACATGCCCGGCATGATATCGCCGTCTGTAACCTTGGCGCGCCCTCGACTTGGCATCGCATCAGGGGACGTCAAGCTATGCGGCGCTCTTCCATGTATCGAGTGTGACGTAGACGACGCTGTCATCAACGCTGACCATCACATCGCCGTTCTGGATATTGATCTGGAGCTTCATCGCGCGGCTGGCCAACTTTGCCAATGCTGCTGTGTCCGTCTCCGAGAAATTGATAACCTGCAGATTATCGAAACGGCTGGCGCCACTCTTTAACTTGCCCCACCACATTTCAGCAGTCCTCCCGCCATAGGGATAGACAATAACCTTCCCGGCTTTGCTGCAAGACTGGCGCACAACCTTTTCACTTGGAAGCCCGAGCGCAACCCAAACGTCGATGTCACCGCTCAGGCTCTTTTGCCAGATGTCGGGTTCATCGTCCGTCGACAGCCCTTTGGTCAATTCCAAATGCTCATGGGCATTCAAAGCGAACGCAACGACACGCAACATCAGCCGCTCATCGGTTTCAGACGGATGCTTGGCAACCGTAAGCTTGTGGGTCTCGTAATAATGGCGGTCCATGTCCGAAACCGACAACTCGATTTTATATATAGTGGCCTTTTGCGCCATGATGTTCCCAAACTTTCAAATATCAGGCTGCATACCCCGTCCGCCGCACTTTGGGAAGCAGTTATAAGGACCACCTGATCACCCATAACGGATTGTTGCATTCTCACGTCAGGATTGCTGGTATCGCGGCGCTAAAATCAGGGCATAAAGCGTGTGGCAGGATCAAAAGCGGGCATTTGCACTTTAAATCATGATCTGCGCATGCAATCAGAAAACAGCCCCGAACAATAAAGCACAGGGCTGCGTCGTCTTAAGTTTTCGAACGTTTAACGCCCGGCTTACATGCCGGGCATGATCACCGTATCAATCACATGGATAACGCCGTTGTCCGCTTCGATATCGGCTTTGGTAACGGTGGCTTCATCAACCATCACACCATTCATCGCATTGACATCAATCGTGTCACCCTGAACACTTTCGACCATCATTTCCTTACCAGCAATATCGGCGGCCATCACTTTGCCCGGCACCACGTGATAGGTCAGGATGCTAACAAGTTTGTCCTTGTTTTCAGGCTTAAGCAGATCTTCAACCGTCCCATCGGGCAGCTTGGCAAACGCCGCATCTGTTGGCGCAAACACGGTAAACGGGCCATCGCCCTTAAGGGTATCAACCAAACCGGCGGCTTTGACGGCGGCAACAAGTGTGTTGAACGATCCGGCGGATGCGGCTGTGTCGACAATATCGGCGGCTTTGGCCGACATTGCGCCAAAGGTAAATGCGGCACCTGTTGCAACGGCGATGATTGTTTTTTTGAACGCACTCATGTCTCAAACTCCTGTTTCGGTGTTATTGGACTTTGTCGTTGGTTCGGACCGCGTAGTTCGAAACTGTAATTCGAAAAGTGAAGTTCGAAAGCATCGTCTGAATTACGCAGTCACACCTCTTACGGGCCGCACTCACAGATCAGTTCATTCATATGATTGTGATCATCGCCCATGCATCCAATGCCCCGAAAACGCCGTATCACGCGCCCGCTTGGCAAAACCCCTGCGCGACAAAACCAAGGACGCCTAGCAGCAATGGACGTATGCGGTTTTAATCCCGCAACCGCCCCACCCATTCACAATAATCACTGACGGTCGCGTAATCGCGATGCTATGGTTGCACGACCAAAAGCAATTCAATTCAAAGCAGATCAAACCAGTCTGTCGCCCCAGTTAAGACGGAGCTTTCCAAATGAATGCAAATGCGCGCATCACCATTTCTTGCACCGACCGCGTTGGCCTTGTGTCCGATATCTGCGGACGTCTTTTTGACATCGGCACCAATCTGGGCCCGACCTCCTTTGCGATCACCGACGGCACGGCAAAGTTTGAAACGACCTGTGAATTGCCCGAAAGCTGCCCGGTTGCGGAATGCACCACCGCCCTTCGCGAACTGACCTTGGAAAATGCCGATATCCGCGTCGAACAAATCGCCGCCGCCCCGGAACTAACCTCGGCACCGGGCGCAACGCACATGATTGAATGTGCTGGTATTGACCAACCGGGACTCATTGCGCGTCTGTCGGAAATCTTTATCGAATATAACGCCAATATCGTCAGCCTCGCGGCATCGGCGACCGATGAAAAGGATGCGCGCATTTACACCACGCGCTTTGCCGTCGCCATCACCCCCGAACGCGCCAGCAACTGCTTGGCGACCTTGGCAAATACCGCCGGGTCGATGCGGCTTGTCTTTAAGTTTGATGAACTTTGAAACGAAAAACGCCGCCCCTTTAAAACGGCAGAATGACACGCAGCGGGCGTCGTCCATTCGGCCCGCTGATGAACCGTAAATCTTTGCCAACCGCGTCACGCAACTACGCGGTTGCGCCCGGCTTGCTTGGCTTCATAAAGCTTTTTATCAGCCCGCTTTAAAACGTCCCACGGATCGGTGTCGTCCTCATCGCGTTCGGCCAAGCCAACCGATATCTTTACCGACACGGTTTTATTCTTGTCAGGCACGGTGATTTTGTTTTCGGCGATGCGTTTGCGCAATGCATCCAGCAACTCTTGCGCCTTTTGTGCATTGCGCCCGGCAAAGACAACGGTGAATTCTTCCCCACCGTATCGAAACGCTTTGCCACCGCCGCCAACATGGGACAATTCGCGCGCCACCTTTCTTAAAACGATGTCGCCCACATCATGGCCATAGGTGTCATTGAACTTTTTAAAGTGATCCACATCCAGCATGGCAATCGCATATTGGCTGCCAAGTTCTGCCATCGCATGGCCCAATGCGCGGCGTCCGGCAAGGCCGGTCAAATCATCGACAAACGCCATCCGCCAGGCTTCTTGCGCCAATCCGGCCAACACAACCCCGGTCGCGGCAAGGTATCCATACTGAATGGCACCCGGCCCCATCACGGTCGCAACCGTGATCGCGATGATCGCGGCGGCAAAACTGGTTTCAAGCGGCTTGTGACGGATCAACAAAACAACCACCGCAAAAACCGACAGGATCAATGCCGGATGCGGTATCTCGGCCAACACCCCGCCCCCGGTGATGAACCGGGTATCAAGCATTTGATAAAGCGCTGACCCGACATCGGGTTGGCCTGCCAGCATCACCATCACAAAAAGCTGCAAGCCCAGAACAAGCATCCGGGCAATGCCGCGCGGATTTAAAACACCCCGTTCGGCCGTAAAGCCAAGAAACACCAGATTAATCGGGATCAGATACAGAGTGGCAATTCGCAAGAACGCCAACCCATCGGGCGAAAACCCGGCCCCGTTGCCCACCAAAAGCCAATAACACACCAACAACAGCGCCATGACAAACACGGCCTGTCCGCGGTTAAACCACCACGCAATCGCCCCGCCCAAGACCGCCAACAAAAACGGGCCATAGCGCACCAGTCCCGCCAATTCCCCCGGCACAAGGCTTGGTGAAAGGGCCAGCACCAAACACGCCCCCATGATCAAAAACGGGGCTAATCCGGCCGAAACAATGATGGAATATGCGCGACGCATGGGCCGATTAGATCTACCTGAAAATGGGGCAAGGATGCATTTGGCACTCTACCGAAACGCAATATCGAAGGTAATCTACCGGCAGGAGGGTTAAGGGGCTATTGCTTTGTCCGATGTAGTTGCACTTTTTCTTATTCAGCCCGCATCTCCACCCAAAGCACAATACCCAACCCGGTTTTAATGCTTGCCAGCCTTCGCATTTGCACCATAAGTTGAATGCAACCTTACTGCGACGCACAATGATCGCAGGCAAAAGAACTGTCACGGCGGCCACGGTACGATCCCGAAAACGGGACGCAAAAAGCGCCACAAGAATTTAAACACGGCATCGCACGGCCTTTATGGCCTCTATGGCCTGATCATTTTGATCTTTTGGTCTTGGTCTTGGTCTTGGTCTTGATCATCGCCTGCGCTGCCTTCTTGAAATGACAGGTTTCGGAGAAACGACACCATGAGCTTCACCACACCGACCCCGGCCCCCGCCCGCCTCAACCGATCCGAATTGGCCGTGCCCGGCAGCAAGATCGAACTGTTTGAAAAGGCCGCCAAGTCAAAGGCCGATGCCATTTTCCTTGATCTGGAAGATGCCGTCGCCCCAAGCGACAAGGAACAGGCGCGCAAAAACATCATCGCCGCGATCAATGATGTTGATTGGGGCGACAAGGTTTTGTCGGTGCGCATCAACGGGCTTGATACACATTATATGTACCGTGATGTTGTCGATGTTCTCGAACAGGCGGGCGACCGGCTTGATCTGATCATGATCCCCAAGGTCGGAACGGCGGCGGATGTTTATGCCTTGGATATGCTCGCCACCCAGATCGAAGCCGCCAAAAGCCGCAAAAAACGCATCGGGTTTGAACTGATCATTGAAACCGCCCTTGGCATGCAAAACATCCACGAAATCGCCGCCGCATCCCCGCGCAATGAAAGCCTGCATTTTGGCGTGGCCGATTATGCTGCCTCGACCAAGGCAATGACCACCGGCATTGGCGGCCCCAACCCGCATTACGGGGTGCTGACCGATAAGGATGGCGACGCACCGCGCGATTATCACTGGGGCGATATGTGGCATTATGCCATTGCCCGCATGGTGGTGGCGGCGCGCGCCAATGGTCTGCGCCCGATTGATGGCCCGTTTGGCGATTTTTCCGATCAGGATGGCTACCGCGCACAGGCCGCTCGCGCCATGGTGCTCGGCTGCGAAGGCAAATGGGCAATCCACCCCAGCCAGATCGCCCTTGCCAACGACGTCTATTCCCCGTCTGAGGAAGAAATCACCAAGGCCAAACGCATCCTGGAAGCCATGGAAAAAGCCCAAGCGCAAGGTTCCGGTGCCGTCGCCCTTGATGGTCGCCTGATCGACATTGCCTCGATCAAACAGGCCGAAGTCATGGTCCGTCAGGCCGACGCCATCGCCGCCCGCGACGGCGCATAATCCTTAAAGGCCGAAACGCATAAACGAAGGGCGATTGCGCCCTTCGTTTAAAGATCAAACCACCCCGCAGTGACGCGTGGTGTTAGTCCGAACCAATCGGCTTTTCGTCCGGATCACCGGGCTGCAAAACATGCATGCCGATCCCATCCATGTTCTGTCCCAATCCGGGTTTCAGGCGCTGATTGGTGTCATAATGGCCGCCATTTTGCCGGCGATAGGGGATCGGATCGTCGGTAAACAGCCCCGAAAGGCGCTTTTCGAAATCCGCCACCACCGTGTTCCAGCCCGCCTCATCCATCCGGTCACTTTGATAAACCGGAAACGGCGGCAGGACGCTCATGCCCGGATAAAACAGCACCCCATGCTGAATGGGCCAAAGAATATCGTCCAAACTGCCATTCACCCCGCGATCACTGTAATGCAAGGCCCGCCCGCCAATCGGCACAATCACCATGGCGCGCCGGCCCAAAAGGGTGCCCTCGCCATACCGATCGCCCCAGCGTTCCCCGCCATGCACGCCAACCCCGTATCCAAACCCGAATGCAAACACCCGGTCAAACCATCCCTTAAGGATCGCGGGCATGCCAAACCACCACAGCGGAAAACTCAGCAACACCGCATCCGCCCAAAGAAGCTTTTCCTGCTCGGCGGCAATATCGGGGGTTTGCGTGCCCTCGGCATAGGCATTGCGCGATTCCGCAACATAAATCAGCCGGTCCGGATCACGTTGATCGGTGAAATCTTGTTCGTCGGCGACCGCCTTCCATCCCATGGCATACAGGTCGGAAACCTGCACGCAGTGGCCTTGCGCACGCAGCTTTTCCACCGCGATGTCTTTTAACGCACTGGTCAGTGATTTTGCCTCTGGATGGGCATGGACAATCAGAACGTTGCTCATAACGCTAATCCTTTTCCTCTGGTCATAAGGTTTGATGCGTGATGATGCGCTGTCGTTCTGCTATTGTTGAAATCGAAGTTTTTATGGGCTGGTATAAATATGACCGATATCAACAATCTCGATTTCAATCTGCTGGTCACCTTGGATACCTTGCTGGCCGAACGTAATGTCACCCATGCGGCCAAGCGCCTTAATCTCAGCCAACCGGCAATCTCGACACGGCTAACCCGACTGCGGGAATTGTTGGGCGACCCGCTTCTTTTGCCGGCACAGCGCGGCATGATCCCGACCGAACGCGCGCTTGAACTTCAAGAACCCCTGCACGCCGCCCTCGAAGGTGTGCGTCAGGTCATCGCCGCTGGCAGCCCCTTTGACCCGGCCAAGGTTCAAGCCACCATTGCCATCGCCGCCAGTGACTATGTGCAATATTCGATCCTGATCCCGCTGGCCCAAGCCCTTCGGACAGAGGCCCCCGGGATTATCATCGCCTGGCGAACCATTGATACCAGTCTTCTTGATACGCAGATGGCCGGGGGCGCGGTCAGCTTTGCCCTCACCACCCCCGAAACAGCACCTGACAGTTTGCGCATGCGCAAACTGTATACCGAAAACTATGTCGCCATCGCCCGCGCAGACCATCCCGACATCCAAGGCACACTTGATCTCGATACCTTTTGCGCCCTTGATCACGTCATCATCTCCCCCCAAGGCGGGGGCTTTCACGGCCCGGCGGACGACGCATTGGCTGTTTTGGGCCGCGAGCGCCATATCGCGATCTCCGCACCGGGGTTTCTTGTCGTCCCGGAAATCATCGCGCGCAGCAACATGATCGCCCTTGTTCCCAGCCGCGTTGCACAGGGGCGACCGGGCCGGGTGCAAATTTTAAAACCACCCCTGCCTGTCACGGGATTTGATATGGCCTTGGTCTGGCATGATCGCACCACAACCCATCCGCTGTATCGCTGGCTGCGTGATCGCATCGCAAAAATCGTGGCTGAGGCCGCAACCAACCGCGCCCCCGCACACTGATCTTATGGCGGTCATCCGAACCAGCTTTGCCAACGCACGAAAAAAGGCCGATCTGGGCATTCCCAAAACCGGCCTTTTCGCACTGTTTTAAACAGCCATATTTAAATCCGGGCGATCTTCCAACCGACACCACGCAAAGCGTGATGCCTTATGCACCCAAACCGTCAAAGGTGATCTTGCCAATCGCCTTGCCGCTTTCAAGAAACGCATGCGCCTTCTGAAGGCTTTCTGGCGTCAACGGGCCAAAGCTTTCATTGGCGGTGTTTTTGATCACCCCTTCATCAACAAGCTGCGCCACTGCCGACAGCAATTTATGCTGTTCAATCATGTCAGGTGTTTCAAACATCGATCGGGTGAACATGAACTCATAGGAAAAGCTGGCCGATTTCGACTTCAGCAGATCAACATCATGATCTTCCGACGCCTCGGTAATCGTCACGATCCGGCCCTGTGGCGCGATGATTTCGGTCATCACATCAAAATACTGGTCGGTTTCAGATGTGCAGAAAATGTAATCAACATTTTCAATCTTTTGTGCCGCCAGTTCATCGGCCAACGGTTTATGGTGATTAATCACGCCATCAGAGCCCAGATTTTTCACCCAGTCGATGGTTTCTGGGCGCGATGCGGTCGCAATCACGTTCAGTCCCGCACTTTTGGCAAGCTGGATCGCGATGGAACCAACACCCCCGGCCCCACCAATGATCAGGATGGTTTTGTCCGCATTGGCATCGGTCGCCGTGCGATCAATCAACAGGCGGTCAAACATCGCTTCCCATGCGGTAATCGTCGTCAGCGGCAAGGCCGCCGCATCCGCAAAATTAAGCGATTTGGGCTTCAACGCGACAATGCGTTCATCGACAAGCTGAAACTCGCTGTTTGACCCGGGCCGGGTGATATCGCCCGCATACCAAACTTCATCGCCCGGACGAAACAGGCTGACATCTTCGCCAACCGCTTCAACCACGCCTGCCGCGTCCCAGCCAAGAACGGTAAACTTGCCTTCCTCGGCCCGGCCTTTGCGCACTTTAAAATCAACCGGATTAACCGCAACGCCCTTGACCCGCACCAAAATATCGCGGCCGGTGGCGGTCGGTGTATCTGCGTCGATCTGGGTGAAAAGCCCCGGCGTTTCGACCGGTTCTGGTTTGTAGATACCTATGGATTTCATCGTTTTCATTCCTTTGGTTCAAGGTTTGATTTGTGAATACCCAACTAATACCCCATAATGACATTACTAAGAAGTACGCACACTTTTGGTGCATAGTATCACTTTGTATCCTATTGCGGATTTGTGCGGCTGACACGACGAACAGGAGGATCCAGATGGCCAAGTGCCCAACCAATCGAAGCCCCGGCTGCCCGGTCGAAGGCGCGCTTGATGTCATTGGTGGCAAATGGAAAGGTGTGGTGATGTTTCATCTGCTAGATGGCACAAAACGCTTTAACATGTTGCGTCGCCTGATGTCCGGTGTCACCCAGCGCATGCTGACCCGCCAATTGCGCGAGCTTGAGGCAGATGGCCTTGTCCACCGCGAAGTCTATGCCGAAGTCCCGCCGCGCGTCGAATACAGCCTGACCGACAAAGGCGAAACCCTGCGTGATATTATCTTGGCCCTTAAGGCATGGGGCGAAACCCATGTGCCCTATTACGCCCTGTCGAAACAAGAATTGCCGGAAACTGAAAGCGCCTGATGACCGGCGGATGACTTGGATGACGCTGATGATGACGCTGCCCCCATCACTCCCCCAAGACGGGCCTTATTGAACGCTCAGATCACGTGCCATTTTCCAGAAAGTCGTTCGGTCATAGCCATCATGAACGCCTTCCCCGGCAATTTCGAAAGCCCGTGATTTGAAAAAGGCAATATTGTCCTTAAGCTCGACGCGGACATTAAGGCGCATTTTCGCCTTTCCCCGTTTGGCGGCGAATGCACAGGCGGCCTCGACCAATGCCTTGCCAATCCCGGCCCCTTTGATCGCATGATCGACTGACAATTTATAAAGATAGGCATCCACGCCGACATCTTCGATCCAGACCTGCCCGACCACCAAGCCGTTCTGATCGCGTGCCAAAAGCAATGTGTCGCGGGCAAAACGCCATTGAAGTTCGGATATCGATACCGACTTTGCCGAACTCGGCGGATCAACGATATCGTCTTGAAAGGCAAAGGCCGCGAGAAGAATTTCGACAAGACGCTCAAACGGAACGTCGTCAGGGTTTTCAACCTGATAAATCTGGATACTGGACGTCATCGAATTCAATGTTCAAACCGTGAAAGCTAAAGAGTGAGAAATATACGCCATAATTCATAGGGCGAAACCCACGTGCCCTATTACGCCCATGAAAAAAAGCACGCACGCTTGAAACCACCGATGTCTAAACCGCCGCCCTAAAAACCGCCGGTGCCGAAACGTCAGGTATCGCGCCCTATTCGGACGAATAATCTCAAGGCTGGACGTGTTGGCAGAACCATGCGCACACTGTTGAAATGCTTTGTGGATGATACGCCACAATTCTTACGTAAACGGAAAATATGTATAAACCTGCCCTCAACGCTTGACGTAGCGGGTCGATATACTATGTTCCGGCCCATTGTTTCCCAGTCGGATATGATGCCCTGATGCATAACTTCCTCGATTTTGAAAAACCGATCGCCGAACTTGAAGGCAAGATCGAAGAACTCCGTCACCTTACCGGTAATGACGAAGTCAATATCGCAGACGAGGTCGCGCGCCTGCAGGATAAGCTGACCAAGCTGCTGCAAAGCACCTATGGCAAGCTGACCGCGTGGCAGAAAACGCAGGTGGCCCGCCACCCGGATCGGCCGCATTTCACCGACTACATCAGAAATCTTTTCGAAGATTTCACCCCGCTTGCCGGTGACCGCCTGTTTGGCGAAGACGAAGCCATCATTGGTGGCCTCGCCCGTCTTCAGGGCCGCAGCGTGATGGTGATCGGCCATGAAAAAGGCCGCGATACCGAAACCCGCGTAAAGCACAATTTCGGCTCTGCCCGTCCAGAAGGCTACCGCAAGGCTGTCCGCCTGATGCGCATGGCTGAACGGTTCGACATTCCGGTGATCACACTGGTCGATACCGCTGGCGCCTTCCCGGGTGCCGATGCCGAGGCCCGTGGCCAGTCCGAAGCCATCGCCCGTTCGATCGAAGCCTGCCTTGATATCAAGGTGCCCTTGGTTTCGGTCATCATCGGCGAAGGCGGATCGGGTGGTGCGATCGCACTTGCCGTTGCCAACAACGTTCTGATGCTTGAAAACTCGATCTATTCGGTTATCTCACCGGAAGGTTGCGCATCGATCCTGTGGCGTTCTGGCGACGAAGCCAAAACCGCCGCCGAGGCCCTTCGCCTCACCGCACAAGATTTGCACCAGCTTGGCGTGATTGATGAAATCATCGCCGAACCGCTTGGCGGCGCTCAGCGCTCCCCAACCGAAGCCTGCAAACGCGTCGGTGCTGCGATCTTCAAAGCGATCGAAAGCATGGATAACGTTGAAGGTGGCGTGCTCAAAGCCCGCCGTCGCGACAAATTCCTTGAAATGGGCCGCAAAGGCCTGAATTAATTTCCGCATTCAGGACGCAGATCATCACCAGATGACTGCGTCCTGTTTTCGTTTTATCCGGCGCTGTCCGCCGTCGGTGTTATCCGGCTCGCCTGCGCCAAATTCCGACCCCGTCGGGAGGCACCATTTCATGCTGCGCCGGTTTATTGAATCCAGCCGTTTCCAAAACTTCATCACCGGTGTCATCGCGCTCAACGCGGTGATCCTTGGCCTTGAAACATCCAAATCAATCATGGATGTCGCGGGCCCCGTGTTGCAGGCCCTCGATCACATTGCGGTTGCCATTTTTGTCGTCGAACTGGCGCTCAAACTGTTTGTCTATCGGCTGTCCTTCTTTAAGCGCGCCTGGAACGTTTTTGATTTCACCATCGTCGCCATTACCCTTCTGCCCGCCGGTCAGGGGCTTTCGGTATTGCGGGCCCTGCGTATTTTGCGGGCCTTCCGCCTGATATCGACCGTCCCTTCCATGCGCAAAGTGGTCGAAGCCCTGATGCGCGCCATTCCCGGCATGGTATCGGTGCTTACTTTACTGTCGCTGGTGTTTTACGTCTCGGCCGTCATGGCGACCAAGCTGTTTGGTGCGGGCTTCCCTGAATGGTTTGGCTCCATCGGGGCGTCGCTTTATTCCCTGTTCCAGATCATGACGCTCGAAAGCTGGTCGATGGGGATCGTCCGCCCGGTGATGGAATCCTATCCCATGGCGTGGATGTTCTTTGTCCCGTTCATTCTGATCACCACATTTGCTGTCTTGAACCTGTTCATCGCCATTGTCGTCGATGCCATGTCCAGCCATGTGGATATCGAAGAAAACCAGACTCGCAGCGAACTTCACATTGATCATCACGAAATCATGGATGAATTGCGCGCCCTGCGACAGGAAATGGCGAAACTCCACGCCGCCCAAAACAACGAACCATCCCCGACCACGGATCCACAAACATCCCCGCGCCAACCGTAACCGATACCCGCACCATCGTTCGGACCGCGCAAAGGTCGTCCGCCGCAAAAGCGTGGCATACGGCCCGCAGTTGGGGCTTAGCGGGGCACTGGCGCTAATCAGGGGCGCGATATGCGCAATCGCGCTGCATATCCGCATCTAATTCAGGTGGTGCAAACCGATTTTTGGCACGTAACAAATTGATTTGTCGGCATCTGTTTGCAAAACCGATGATCGGTGTAGGCCCCAATTAAATCTGCGACAACCGGCCAAAAACCAAACAAATCAATTCATATTTTTTGAATGTTGTTCTAGTCTTTCGACAAAAGATCGGGAGAACGGGGAAAATGAAGCTTACTTTTGCGGGAACAGGGTCGGCATTTTGTATGGCTGCCGACAACTTTCAGAGCAATATGGTTCTGGAAACGATCCCGTCGGGTGACGAACTGCCACAACGCCTGCTGATTGACTGCGGCTCTGATGCGCGCCATTCGCTGCGCAAACTTGGGCTGATGCCCAATGACTTTGACGCGGTCTATGTCAGCCACCTGCATTCAGACCATATTGGCGGTCTGGAATGGATGGCGCTTGCCAACTACTTTGTCTTTGACGGGCACCGGGTGGAACTCATCACCGCCGAAGAATTGATCGAACCGCTTTGGGAACACTCGCTTCGGGGTGGCCTTGAAACCAGTGATCATGGCAACAGCAAGCTGTCGTCTTATTTCGATGTAACCGCGCTTAAACCCCAAGACGGGTTTTCGTGGAACGGTGTATCGTTTGATGTGATCCCCGTGCCCCACGTCGTCACCGAAGAAAAAACCATGTTGTCCTATGCGCTGTTTGGGCACGCAAAAGACAAAAGCTTTTTTCTGACCACCGATGCGATTTTCAACCCCGAAGCGCACATGCCCTATTACCGCAAGGCCGACATCATTTTTCAGGATTGCGAATTGGGGCCACGTCATTCTGGTGTTCACGCCCACTATGATCAACTCGTCACCCTACCAGACGAGATAAAAGCCAAGATGTGGCTGTACCACTATCAGGCCTATGATAAACCAGACGCCAAAGCAGATGGTTTTTGCGGATTCATCAACCCGGAACAAAGTTTCGACCTTGGCTAATCCCCCGTTTGGTGGATAATCCGCGCGATCACAATAAATAGCGAGCAATCAGGTCAAATAGTACCTGACCAAACCATACGGGACGCGCGAATGCCAAAATCGGTTTTTGCCTATATCTGGCGTTATAGTAGCCTGCAACAGATCATTTTGACGGCAATTACATTGCTGTCATTTCCGTTTCTGTACTACTCACTCGACCTGCCTAAAATGATCGTCAACGAAGCGATCGGCGGGGCCGGTGCGCCATATGAAATTGTCGGTTTTGATCTGACCCAGATCGAATATCTCTTTGCGCTTTCTGGTATTTTCCTCGCCCTTGTTTTCGTCAATGGCGGGTTTAAGTATTTCATCAATGTCTATGTCGGGGTGATGTCCGAACGGCTTTTGCGCCGTTTGCGTTACAATCTGTTTGAACGCGTCTTGCGTTTCCCTTTGCCGCATTTTCGTAAAACCAGTCAAGGCGAAATCGTCTCGATGATCACCGCCGAGGCAGAACCGCTTGGCGGGTTCTTCGGCGAAGCTTTCTCTCTGCCGCTGTATCAGGGCGGTATTCTGGTCACGATTTCGGCCTTTATCTTTATCCAGGACCCGTTGATGGGCTTGGCCTCCATCGCGTTTTACCCGTTACAGGGATATTTGATCCCGAAACTGCAAAAACGCGTCAATATGCTGGGCAAACAACGCGTGCAAAACGTGCGCCGGATGTCCGAACATATCGGCGAGGCCGTTGGGGGTGCGACCGACATTCGCGCCAACGAAACGCAGGGGTTCGAACTTACCCACTTCACCCAGCGTCTGGGCCGGATTTTTGAAATCCGTAAGGAAATCTATTTCCGTAAGTTCTTTATCAAGTTCCTCAACAACTTCATCGCCCAGATCACGCCGTTCTTCTTCTATTCGATTGGCGGCTATTTGGTGATTGTCGGCGATCTCAGCTTCGGCGCCCTTGTCGCGGCCCTTGCCGCTTACAAAGACATGTCCGCCCCCTGGAAAGAGCTTCTGGCGTATTACCAGCGCCTTGCCGATGCGCGCATTAAATACGAACAGCTTTATGAACAGTTTGAACTGCCCGATCTGGCATCTGAACATCAACTGATCGTGCCGGTCTCGCCGCGCCTAAGCGGCCCGCTGGATGTCACGGCCCTGTCTTGGGTTGATGATGATGGCACGCGTGTTGTTGAAAACGTCTCGTTCAATATGCCACTTCCGGGCTCCGCCCTTTTGACCGGGTCTTCTGACAGCGGGAAATCACAAGTCGCGCGCTTGCTTGCCCGAATTCTCGACCCGACCGGCGGGCGTATTTCATTCAAAGACACGGACGCAACCAGCCTTCCCGCTGCCGTGGTAGGGCAACGCTTGGCCTATATCGGCAACGACGCCTATCTGTTTAATGGCAGCATTTCAGACAACCTGTTTTATGGCCTGAAACACCGCCCAATCCTTGTTGACGCGCCGACAACCCCGGCTGGCGACAATGATAATGACAGTGACAGCAACATTGACAGTGACGCCGAAAAACACAGTCTGGATGCCGACGACAAAGCCAACACAATCCACTTGGCAAAGTCGAAGGGCGATGACGCACGCGATACCAGCAAGTCCAAGGCCTATAACGACCTTGTTGAAATGCCATTGCCAAAGTTTGTTGACGAAATCGACATTTCCGACCCGACCGCCCTGCCGTGGAAATTGACCCGCGAAATGTATGACGAGGTTCAGCGTTCCGGCAACATCCCCTACGATCCGTCCGCCGAATGGGTTGATTTTGTCGGGCCCGGCTTCTCGTCGCGCGAAGAACTGCATGCCGAACTGATGCGTCTGCTTGAGGTCGTCGGTCTGGACCGCGACATCTATCGCATTGGTTTGCTGCGCCGTGTTGAACCTGCACAACATCCCGAACTGGTTGAATCGGTTCTGTCCGTGCGCCCGCGGCTTAAGGAAATCCTCGAAGAACGGGAATTGTCCGATCTTGTCGAACCCTATGACATCGACAAATACAACGACAACGCACCGGTTGGTGTGAACCTGTTGTTCGGGACACCGTCACAATCGTCCTTTGGTCGGCTTGAATTCCTGTCCCATCCGTTTATTCAGCAAACTCTGCGCGATACAGGTCTTTATGAACGCATGGTCAAAATGGGCCGTGAAACGCTTGATCTGATGATCGAACTGTTTACCGGCCTTCCCCCGGGACATGAATTCTTTGACCGCTACAGCTTTGTCTCGGCCGATGAAATCCCCGAAGTCAAAAGCATCCTTAAACGGACCGAGGGTGTGGCGTTTGAAGACATCCGCAAAGAAGACCAATTGCAGCTGATTGATGTTGCCATGCAATTGACCCCGGCACGTCACCGTTTGCGGGTCATTGATGATGACTTCCGTCAGTTGGTCCTGTCCGCACGGCCAAAATTCCGTGAAAACCTGCCCGACGAACTGAAATCGCTGATCGATTTCTTCGATGGCGATGGCTACGCACCTGCGGCACCGGTTCTTGATAACTTGCTGTTTGGTCGATTTGCCTATGGCCGTGCAAATTCCGAAGAACGCGTTGGCGAAGTTCTGTTTGAAATCGCCCATGAAAGCGGCCTTTACGAAGAACTCGTCAATCTTGGCCTTGAAAGTCAGGTCGGCGTTGGCGGCAGCCGCGTTTCACAAACCCTGCGTCAGAAAATCGCCCTTGTCCGCGCGCTGATCAAAAATCCTGATCTGCTCGTGGTTGACGAAGGCCTCTCTGCGCTTGATCGTGAAACCCGCGAAAGCGTCATCAACTACCTTACCGGCGAAAATGACAATACCAGTCTTCTCTGGGTCGCGGGCGATGATCAGGATAATGATAAATTCGACGCCTTGCTGCATATGTCGAACGGCAAACTGGTCAAACGCCACAGTCACACCGCTGATGACACCTCGTCAGACGTCGGTGATGCCGAGGACGACGCACCGCTTGCCGATGGCGATATCGACCAAGAGGTCCGGCTACTGCGCACCATCCCGCTCTTTGCGGGGCTTGATCCAAGTGTGGTCAAACTCCTTGCCTTTACCAGCCCGCGCCTAACCTTCAAACAGGGCGAGGTTCTTGTAAAACAGGGTGATCCTGGCGATGCGGCCTATGTGGTGATTTCGGGCCGTGGTGAAATCTGGCTCACGACCGAGGAAATGCAAACGGTCAAATTGCGCGATGTGAACCCCAAGGAAGTCATCGGCGAAATCGCCCTTCTGGTCGACGCCCCGCGTTCGGCAACCATCCGCGCGGTTGACGAAATGTCAGTCCTTAAACTCGACAAGGCTGAATTCCTTGGCCTGGTCAGACAGGACCAAGCCGTCGCCACCCAGTTGATCCGCGTCCTGGCCGACCGCCTCGACCAAACCACCAAACAGCTCAGCAGCAAGAATAATGACTAGGGCACGATATCTGCCCCATCAAACATTCAGCCTGCAAGCAAACTGACTTTTGTGATAAACCGGATCGGCACGTTGATCCGGTTTATTGCTTTTACAGTCCCCAAACGCATCGCCCCATTTCATGAATAAAATCGCCTCTATCCTGATTGCTTCCGTATTTGCCATCGTTCTGCTTGGCGGGTTTTTGGCCCTTGTCGGCGGCAGCATCTTGGGGGGATTGATGTTTCTGATCGGCATTCCCTTTGCCTTTCCGATATCCACCGGCATCGTTGTGCTGTTCTTTGCCGTGATCATCATCCGCACTGTCATTGAAAAACGGCGCGAACGGCGCGCTTTTCCTCGCACTACAAACTTTGAATGAAGTTGGGAATACGTCATAAATCCACAAAAGAATAATTAGATTAATTCCTTTCAATTTTCAAAATACACATCCATGATATGACACACGCAAAAGTTATACTGGAGAATTGCAATGGACGATCCGATTCTGAAAGCGTATTTGAAAGATTTTGCAAAAGAATTTAATATTTCCGATTTAAAAGAACCAGATATATTTGAGTATTTTTCCGCCTATTGTGTAATGTTTAGAGATTTCTCCGAACATACAATACTTGAAGACATCGTTGTTGGTGGAGGACTGGATTCTGGAATTGATTCTTTAGGATTATATTTAAATGACATACCTATCACAACATTCTCACAGGTTGACGAAGTATCAAGTAGACAAAAGATAGATGCAGATTTTTGCTTCGTTCAATCAAAGACATCTAGGAATATTAGCGCTGCTGAAATTGGGAGTTTTATCCAAGGAATCAAAGAATTCTTTGGCGAAAAATATATGCCAACGAATGAACACATTTCAGAAAAAAGGGATTTATCGAGTTACGTATTTGAAAAAAGCGTAAAAATGAGATTCAAACCGCGACTTCATCTTTATTATTGCTATGCAGGAACCTATAAAGCAGACCGTGTAATTGAAGCGCGAGTGTCCGCTGGCAAAGATGAGCTTCTTTCATTAAACTTATTTTCAGATGTCCGTTTCACTTTTCTTGATTCGAACAAACTTCAAGAGAGATACCAAGAAGTAAACCTCAGAATAGAGAGAGAAATTACCATAAACGAGTACGCTGCCTTACCTCCCATAAATGGAATCCGGCAAGCATATTTAGGTGTATTACCATGCAAAGAGCTAATAAAACTTCTATCAAATTCAGATGGAAAATTACACAAATCACTTTTTAATGAAAACGTTCGCGATTTTTTAAGTCGAAACCCTGTAAATGACGAAATTGAAAAAACATTGCTCTCGACAGAGAATCAAAGCAGATTAGCCGCACTAAACAATGGCGTAACGATTGTCGCAAGAGATGTCAGAATAGTAGGAAAAAAATTTACACTTGGAGATTTTCAAATAGTAAACGGATGCCAAACAAGCCACATTGTATTTGCGAATCAAGACAAAATACTTAGCGATACGTCTTTACCAGTTAAAATAATTGAAGCGGAAGACAGAGAACTAGTAAATGAAGTCGTTAGAGCAACGAACAGACAGACAGAAGTCAAAGATGAAGCATTTGTTGTCCTTTCAGATTTCCACAAAAAACTAGAAAGATTCTTCCTTAGCATAGACGATCCAGTTGACTATAAACTTGTTTATGAAAGACGAAAACGGCAATACTCCGATTCGGCATACACCTCCAAAAACATTGTAACTTTAACTTTTTTAACCAACAGCTTCGTAAGCTGTTTTTTAGAAAACCCTGTAGATGCCAACGACTATTATGGCGTTCTACTAAGGAGATACAATAAAGATATGTACATCGACAATCATTCGATGTGGCCATATCTTTTATCAGCAAGAGTACTAAAAGAAGTAGAAAAGCTTTGCACTGGAGGAGCAAAAAAGAACTTGTGGAAATTCCGCTTCATAATATCTCTCTTGCTGCAGAGAAGTTTTGGTGAAAAACCCAAAATACATGATGAAAAATCACAAAAAAATTATACAATAAATGCTCTCAACAAACTCAAAGATCAAAAAGAAGTTATTAGACGAGTGAAATTAATTGAAAAAATAATAGCAAAAAAAATATCATCTAATGTTGAAAAAATAGATGTTCGAAATGCCCATCAGGATAGAAAATTTGTGGAAACTTTGATACAAGAGTGGCCATCACCTCTCGAATAAATTCGGATCACTTTTCCGATGACAATCAGCTTGGTGGTGCTGTTCTTTACCGTCATCATCATCCGCACCGTGATCGAAAAGCGCCGTCAAAAGTGCGAAAAGGCGCAGAAGACTGATTTTCTGCGCCTTTTCGCACCCAGCAGAAAAAACATTCGTTTTTTACCACCTCGGGCCAAAAAAAACGCATCATTTGACGCGCAGTTCAGACACCTCCTCTGACAAAGCACTGATAGCTTCCTGTCAGTTCAATAAACACGCTTGGCGCATGTGCGTCCGCACGTTTTAAGGAGGTCCCAATGTCGGCACAATCAGAAGAACAGCGTTGCATCTCGCTCAGCCAGCTCGCTGATCTGCGCCTTTTGCGCGAACATGCTTACATTGATGGTCGCTGGTGTTCTGCGGACAACCTGCAGGTCATCGAAGTCACCAACCCGTTTGACGGCAGCTTCATCGGCACCGTGCCAAACATGGGCGTCTTTGAAACCCGCAAAGCCATCGCAACCGCCAAGGAAGCTTTCCCGGCCTGGGCCGGCATGCTGCCGCAAGACCGCGCAAGCGCGCTGCGCCGCTGGCATGATCTTCTGATCGAAAACAAAGAAGACCTCGCCCTTCTGATGACGCTTGAGCAAGGCAAACCGATTAACGAAGCCCGGGGCGAAATTGATTACGCCGCAAGCTTCATTGATTTTTACGCAGAAGAAGCCAAGCGCGTGAATGTTGAAAACATCACATCCCACTTGCCCGGTCGCAACATGTCGGTCAAACGCGAACCGATTGGCGTCACCGCCGCGGTGACCCCATGGAACTTCCCCTGTGCGATGATCACCCGTAAGGCCGCTGCGGCCTTGGCGGCGGGCTGCACCATGATTGTGCGCCCGGCAACCGAAACCCCGTTTTCCGCCACCGCCTTGGCCGAACTGGCCGAACGTGCGGGCATTCCAGCAGGCGTGTTTAACGTTGTGACCGGCGATCCGAACCCGGTCGTCGGCGAACTGTGCGGCAACACCGATGTCCGTGCCCTGTCCTTTACCGGCTCCACCGAAGTTGGCCGTTTGTTGCTGTCACAGGGTGCGCAGACGATCAAAAAAATGTCGATGGAACTGGGCGGGCACGCACCGTTCATTCTGTTTGATGATGTTGATCTCGACGAAGCTGTGGCCCACGCGGTCAATGCCAAGTTCGCCACCAGTGGGCAGGATTGCCTTGCGGCCAACCGCATCTTTGTTCACCGCAATATCTATGCTGACTTCATTGATAAATATGCCAAGGCAATCGCGGCTTTGCGGGTTGGCAACGGCATCGAAGAACACGTTGAAATCGGTCCGCTGATGCATGACCGTGCGGTTGGCAAATGCGAAGAACATGTTGCCGATGCCCGTGAAAAGGGCGCACGCGTTGTGACCGGCGGTAAAAAGATGGGCGGCTTGTTCTATGCCCCGACTTTGCTTGCAGACGTCACCGAAGACATGCAAATCTTCCGCGAAGAAACATTTGGCCCGGTGGCACCTGTCATAGCCTTTGACACCGAAGAAGAAGTCATCGCCAAAGCCAATGACAGTGAATATGGCTTGGCCGCCTATCTGTTCACCAGCGATTACGACCGGGCAAACCGGGTCTCGAATGCGCTGGAATACGGCATGGTTGCGCTGAACTGCGTGAAAATCACCGGCGCGCCGATCCCGTTTGGCGGCGTAAAGCAATCTGGCCTGGGCCGCGAAGGATCGCGTCACGGTCTCGAAGAATTCACCGAACTCAAATATGTCTGCGCCGCTTTTAAATAATAACGCGCGCATCCAAACCAACTGCATTCACATGGGAGAACAAAAATGAATGTTATCAAAAACTCAACCGCCGACCTGCAGGCGATGGACCGGGCGCATTTCATGCATCCGTCGACCAATATGCGCCAGCACGCGGACGGCGAAACGCCGAACCGCATCATCAATGGCGGTAAGGGCATTTACATTCATGACACCGAAGGCAAAGAAAGCCTTGATGCATTCGCCGGTCTTTACTGTGTGAATATCGGCTATGGCCGGACCGAAATTGCCGACGCAATCTATGCCCAGGCCAAAGAACTGGCCTATTACCACACCTATGTCGGGCACGGGAACGAGCCGGTCATTCGTCTGTCGGATCGCATCATCAAAAGCGCGCCCGAAGGCATGCAGCGCGTCTATTACGGCATGTCCGGATCGGATGCCAACGAAACCAACATCAAACTGATCTGGTACTACAACAACATCCGCGGCCTGCCGCAGAAGAAAAAAATCATCTCGCGCTGGCGTGGTTATCACGGCTCCGGGATCATGACCGGCAGCTTGACTGGCCTTGCGGCTTTCCACAACGCGTTTGATCTGCCGCGTGCGCCGATCTTGCACACCACCTGCCCGCACCACTACTGGAACGCAGAAGCCGGTGAGACCGAGGCAGAATTTGCCAAACGTTGTGCCGACGATCTTGAAAAAATGATCCTGCGCGAAGGTCCGGAAACCGTTGCAGCCTTCATCGGCGAGCCGGTCATGGGCACGGGCGGCATCATCACCCCGCCAGAAGGCTACTGGGAAGCCATCCAGGCCGTCCTGAACAAGTATGATGTTCTGCTGGTCGCTGACGAAGTTGTCACCGCCTTTGGCCGTACCGGGTCCTATTTCGGTTCGATGCACTATGGCATCAAGCCGGACCTGATCACGATTGCCAAGGGTGTGACCTCTGGCTACCTGCCGCTTTCCGGTGTGATTGTTGGCGAACGCGTTTGGAAAGTACTCGAAGAAGGTTCTGACAAAATGGGCCCGCTTGGCCATGGCTGGACCTACTCGGCCCATCCGGTCTGTGCGGCCGCTGCCAATGCCAACCTTGATATTGTCGATGGTGAAAACCTGACGGGTAATTCGGCTGAAACCGGTGGCTACATGCAGCAGCGCATGCACGAAACCTTTGACAACCATCCGCTGGTTGGCGAAGCCCGCGGCGTTGGCCTGATGGCGGCACTTGAATTCGTGGCGGACAAAACCAAAAAAGAACGGTTTGATCCAAATGCGAAAATCGGTCCGCGCATCTCGGCCGCTTGCCTTGAACGCGGCATGATTGCCCGTGCCATGCCTCATGGCGACATCCTTGGCTTTGCACCGCCGCTCACGATCACCAAAGCCGAAGTCGACAAAGTCGTCGACATCGCCAAACAGGCCGTTGATGCCGTTGCCGACGAAGTTGCCGCTGGCAAATAAAAGGTATCAGCAACACAGCAATCGCAGATCCAGTTGGTGATTTTACCAACCAAATGCTCTCAGAGGCCGGCCCACGCCGGCCTCTGTTTTTGTGCGAACCCTGTTGCCAGATTTATTGCCAGATTATTCTGCCTTCCGCCCACAAGTTGCCTGATACGGTCCATTCAGGGCAATTTTGAATGAATAAGCATGACAGGTTTTGACATATCTATCATTCTTATAGATCTCGATCGTGACGTGCTGCCATGTCTTGTCAAACTGCATGCTCCCCCCCAGATGCCAAAACTTGGTCACCAGAAGTTCGGTATTCCCTATGCCGTTAAATCCATTCCGGATGGATGCCTCGTTCGAGTTCGCAATCGTTTGCGCAACAGTGGCTTTCTCTCCATCCGTCGACGCAAGCCGTAGCTGGTCGTTGGAAATAGGCAGGTAATCATTCTCGCTGCCGACATAGACATTGCTGTAATTCCCGGCAGATGCAGGGACCGAAAGCACCGCGAAAGCAAGGAAAAGTACCGACGTCGCGACAAATCTTAGCATCATGTTTCCTTTCAAAATGAAACGTACGATGTCCGACGGTCGATGTGCTTAAGTTGTGAAATTGAAGGTCAATTTTGCGCCGAAAAATCGTCGCACGTCGATGTGGTTTCAGGCGCATGTCACGCATCTTAAACACCGATACGTTAAGGGGCCGGTCAGATGATCGGCCCCTGTTTTATGCGTTCAAGCAACGCGTCACTTGCGCATCACCTAGCACATGGTATCAAATTTACCGTCTTTGCCCTTGCTCGATGAAACCGTGCAAGACCCGATCTGGCTGCCCGATGCATTGATGATATTAAGCTTGATCTCAGCACCATCCCCCTCAGACCACCAAATCGTTCCCGCAGAATCAGAACCAATAAGATTCAACGTGAATGGGGAACTTTTGGACACTGCCGAAACGATTTTCGGGTCATCGGCATTACTCAGGGCTTCCTTGACGGTAACAGCCGCTTTATCCGGTGACTTTTCACCCCATTCGCTTGGGCTCATCGGAACACCGTTCGGGGAATACACTTCAGCATGTGCCGACGTCATAAACGTCCCCAACAGCACGAATGCCATCATCACCGCCGGGAACAGAAAGTCCCGCAAGGCTTGGGAAAGATTGAGATAACTCATCGTCATTTCCTTTCAAATATGGACTGAACACACCCGCTTACATGCCGCAAACCGGTGCCCACATTTGACGTGCAACCGCACCACCCTGTGAGAAACCAAGCAGCACCCTGCCGATGACAAACAAAAACCCCCGCAAGCACAGGGCTGCGGGGGTTTTCGTTAGATCGGAACAAAGATGTGGGAAGATCCCTTACATCTGGGTACCAAATTCTTTACGAAGCGAATCAAGCACTTCTTTGGTGTCACCGCCAACTTCATCAACGAGGCTTGCGCCAACGCCTTTAGAAGCTTCTTTAAATGCGGCACGCTGTTCTTCATTCAAACGAATGACCTTGATTTCCGGCTTGGCTTCTTTGATGCGCTCAAGCGCTTCTTGGTTTGCCTTGGCCTGTGCATCATAGATGAAGTCATCAAGCTCGGCTTTAACCTCGGCAAGCATTTCTTTACGCTCGTCCGAAAGACCGGCATAGAAATCAGCATTTGAAACCACGGTGGTGGTGTATTGCTGCTGACCGGCATAAACCAGATAATCGGTAACTTCGTAGAATTTCGCGCTTTCAACGAAGAAGATCGGGTTCACCTGAGCGTCAACAACGCTGGTCTGAAGACCCGAATAAACTTCACCCCACGGCAGAGCAACCGGATCAGAACCAAATGATTTATAGGTTTCGATCAGGATCGGCGAGGTCATGACACGGAATTTCACACCATCAAAATCAGCCGGTTTTTCGACTGGCTTCTTGGTTGTCCAGACCATTTCGCCTTCTGGATACATGGTGAAAAGTTTCAAGCCTTTGGACACGAAGTCCTTGCCAAGATCGTCATAGATCGTCGGGCTGCTTGAAAGGACTTTTTTGTTAACTTCGTTATCCTGCGACAGCAGGTAAGGCACGCCAAAGACCTGAATTTCCGGAACGAACGTCCCCAAATGGCCCGGCGATGCGTTCGAGAACTGAACAGCACCCGCAGCGGTCAATTCGGTGATGTCGTTTTCCGTGCCCAGCTGACCATAGGTGTAAATGGTCACGTTCACGTCGCCATCGGTCTTTTCTTCGACCAGGCGTTTAAATTCTTGCGCATACAGGTCCTGCACATCGCCCGGGCTTTCCTCGTGGGCAAATTTCCATTCTTCAGCATGGGCGGCGGTTCCAGCAACTGCAAACAAAGCAGCAGCCGATAGGGTCGCCTTGAGGAGTTTATTAAAACTCATTTCGAAGTCTCCCTTATTGTACGCACAGTAACCGGGGACTTACGCATTAAGCCCCGGTTTTTGGTGGCGTCTTGGTTGGCACATAAAATATGAACGCCCAAAGTGTTGAAATGTTCCTGCATCAGGTCAATGCTAGTTTTGTATCAGGACATAATAACTTTGACGTCTACACATTTACCCATCTGTCATGTTAGGCTTTGCCAAAATCAAACAGGTGGAAACGTAAATGTGGTTGCCGGAAATCGATCTGAGTGGCGAAACAGGGCCTAAATACAAGGCACTGGTCGAAGCAATTATCATCGATATCGAAGCAGGACGCCTGCGGCACGATGTCCGGATGCCCACCCACCGTGAACTGGCCTATCGCCTGAAAGTCAGCGTTCAAACCGTCAGCGCGGCCTACAAAGAAGTCGAACGCCAAGGCTATTTACGCTCCGAACGACGGCGCGGCACCTTTGTTCAGGCCCGCCAGACCGACCGCGCATCGTCCTTTATTCTTGATCAACGCCAAGCTGATTTGATCGATCTGTCGATTGTGCGCACCGCCTATACCGACTTTCATAATGATCTGTCGCGCCAAATGCATGCCCGCCTGGCCGAAGAACCCATGCATAGCTGGATGGAGGGATGCCGCCCGGTCGCAGGCTTTGAACATCACCGCGAAACCGGCGCCAGATGGCTTGAAACCATGGGGGTGACCACCACCATCCCCAACATCCTCATCACCAATGGCGCGGCCCAAGGTGTGTTTACCGCCCTTGCCACCATTGTGCAGCCCGATGACGTTGTCCTGACCGAAAGCCTGACCGACCATGGCGTGATCGGCACCGCCAGCATCCTTCGGTTTAAGCTGGGCGCCCTTCCAACCGACGAAGAAGGCATCCTGCCCGAAGCATTTGCCCGCGAATGCCATCAACGTCAGATCCGCGCCCTTGTCGTTACCCCGATTTTCACCAACCCGACCAATTGCCTGATGGGGTTGGAACGGCGCAAAAAAATCGCCGAAATCGCCGAACATTACGGCGTCTACATCATCGAGGATGATGTCTATCGCCCGCTTCTCGAACAAAACCTGCCGCCGATCACAAGCTTCGTGCCCAAGCTCGGCTTTCACGTTTCCAGCCTGACCAAGATCGTCATGCCGGGGCTGCGCACGGGCTTTTTAACCGTCCCGCAGCACCTGTCCATCCGTGCGAGCAGCGTTTTGCGCGTCACCGGCTGGATGGGGACTCCATTGATGGCCGAGATCGGCGCACGCTGGATTGCCGATGGCACCGTCGATCAGGCGGTCACCGTCCAACGCGCCCTGATGCGCGAACGTCAGGCCCTCGTCGCCGAAATCCTTGGCGATGCGGTTGTCCGCCACCACCCCACATCGCTTAGTGCATGGGTGCGTATTCCGGCCCATTGGCAAGAAGAATGGTTTGCGTCTGAATTGCGCAAAAACGGCGTCGCTGTCACGATTTCCGACCCCTTCATGACCGTCAAAGTCCCCCGCCCCAATGCCATTCGGCTGTGCCTTGGCGGGGCGGCCGATACCCCGACCCTGCAACATGGTTTGATGCAAATCCGCCACACGATGGAGCAGATGCCCGGTGTTCACGCCTTCGACGTTATGTATTGATTTTTGTGTCATGACAAAAATGTGATTGAACCGTCACAAAGCAATTTTATTCTGATCGCTTAGGCGTGAAGCGAAGACAATCGTGCGGAGGGAACCAATCACTGCACATTGCGTTTTTACAAGAATGTCTCGCACGCGCATCAAGGAGGTCGTATGTCAGCTTCTCAAGGGGATTCCCCTGCCCCACGCGGTGGGGTTCTAGGTTTTTTAAAGAAACTTGATGACGGATTATCCGTGATTGAGCGTCAGCTTCTGGGCTGGAGCATCGTGATCATGGCGGTCAATACGGTCGCCAACGTGATCATGCGCCTCGTATTTAGTTCGAGCATTTTCTTTTCCGAAGAACTCAATCAATTTCTCATTATTCTTGTGACCTTTGTCGGCATCAGTGAAGCCGCCCGGATGGGGCGCCACATTCGCATGTCCGCCTTTACCGATATGCTCCCGCCAAAAGCCAGCAAGATCATGATGATCATCATCACCACCGGCACGGCCTGCCTTCTGTTCTTGTTGGCATGGTATTCGGTTGGTTACGTGTCTTCTTTGATTACCTCTAATCGCCTGACACCGGCCCTTCGCATTCCATATTATTTCACCGTTCTCTGGGTGCCATTCGGTCTGACCGTCACGGGCATTCAGTTCGTGTTCGCCGCTGCGACGAACATCTTTGTTCCGGGGACACACCTGTCCTATCGGGTCGAAGATACGTTCGAAGCCGAAGACCATCACCTATAAGGAGAACGGAAAAATGGATCTAGGAACCACAATCCTTATCGTGATGCTTGGGCTGTTGTTGCTCGGCTTCCCGATGATGGTCCCGCTTGCCACGGCCAGTGTCGTGGCCTTTGCCTTTTATATGCCCATCCCCGAACGCATCCTCATTCAGCAAATGGTCACCGGTATTTCCCCGGTCGCGCTGATTGCGGTGCCAATGTTTATCTTTGCTGCTGACATCGTGACCAAGGGACATACAGCCAACCGGCTGATTGACCTTGCCATGACCTTTGTGGGCCATGTGCGCGGCGGCCTTGCCGTCACCACCGCCCTTGGCTGCACCATGTTTGGCGCGGTATCGGGCTCGACACAGGCAACCGTGGTTGCCATGGGCGGCCCGCTGCGTCCCAAAATGCTCAAAGCCGGCTACGAAGATAAATTCGCCATGGCCTTGATCATTAACGCCAGTGACATTGCCTTTTTGATCCCGCCATCAATCGGCATGATCGTGTTTGGTGTGGTCGGCAAAGTCTCGATCGGCGAACTGTTCCTGGCCGGTATCGGCCCTGGCATTCTGATCTTGCTGATGTTCTCGGCCTATTGCGTCTATTACGCCAAAAAGAACAACATCCCGACCATCCCGCGCATGAGCTGGTCTGAACGCGGCAAGGCCGTGGTCAGTGCCGGCCCTGCCATCATGTTCCCGGTCTTGATCGTTGGCGGCATTTATCTGGGTTGGGTCAGCCCGACCGAAGTCGCCGCCGTCGCGGTTGTCTATGCCATCATTCTTGAAGTGCTGATTTTCAAATCGGTCAAATGGTCTGAATTGCTTGATATCGCGCGCTCGACCGGCCTGATTACTGCGGTTGTGTTTATTCTTGTTGGTGCGGGCACGACCTTCTCGTTCGTGATTTCCTTTGCCCAAATCCCACAGCATGTCATTGGCGCGCTGGGGCTTGAGGGTGCCAATCCTTACGTCATTCTGGCCGCGATCAGTATTGCCTTCTTTGTCGGCTGTATGTTTGTCGACCCAATCGTTGTCATCTTGGTTCTGACCCCGATCTTCATGCCGCTGGTCAATGCCGCCGGTCTTGATCCGGTTCTGGTGGGGACACTCGTGACCCTTCAGGTGGCGATTGGCTCGGCCACACCGCCATTTGGCTGTGACATCTTTACCGCGATTGCGATTTTCCGACGACCCTATGCCGAGGTGATCAAAGGCACGCCGCCCTTCATCATCATGCTGTTGTTGGCCGCAGTCATCTTGATGTTTGTGCCACAAATTGCCCTGTTCCTGCCTGAGCTTGCCTTCCGCTAAGCGGCACACCAGATCAGGATCATAGGGGATGCACATCGTCATCGTGCGCCCCACCAAAACGAAACCAAGGTGGTCCAGACCAAAACAGGGTCCGGACCACCTCGCCACTTGGAGTTCAGGATGATGTCCGTATCCCAAACGGTCACGCCAGAGCCAGTCGATCTTGCTTATGTTTCCGAACCTGTCGGACCGGCAGGTCACATTGGACTGATAACGCTTGCCACCGATTTCAACAGCGAGGATGACCTGCGCGGCATCCTGCCCGGTGATGTGCGTCTGTTCACCACCCGTATTGAAAATGCCAATCCCGTCACCGTCGAAAACCTGCGTGCCATGGCTGATGATTTGCCCCGTGCTGCGCGCACATTGCTGCCGGGATACGGGGTTGATGTTGCGATCTTTGGCTGCACGTCGGGCACCTCGGTCAATGGATCCGATAAAATCGCCGCCCTGATTAATCAAGGCATGCCCGGTGTCCGTGTGACCAACCCGCTTCTGGCCGGTGAACTGGCCCTAAAGGCCGTCGGCGCGAAAAGAATTGCCATCGTGACACCTTATCTTCCCGCTGTGACACGCTCAGTCGCGGATGGTTTCATCGATAAGGGTTTTGACGTCACCCGACTGATGGGCTTTGGGCTGGATAATGATCGGGACATGACCGCACTGCCGCCCAAAACCATTCTTGATGCCGCGATGAAGGTCGATACACCCGATGCCGATGCAGTGTTTATTTCCTGCACCGCAATCCGATCTGCCGAAATCGTGGCACAGGCCGAACAAAAACTGGGCAAGCCCGTGATCACCAGCAATCAGGCCCTGATCTGGCACGCCCTGCATCTGATCAACTATACAAAGCCGGTCAAGGGTTTCGGCACCCTGTTTGACCACGCCCCGAAACCGTAAAGATAGATCGAGGCCCAATGAAGGACCCCATCACATTTGCTGATGTGCTGTCTGCCCGCAAAAACATTGCGGGCCATGTGATCCATACCCCGCTTCGACCCTCCGCCAGCCTGTCGGATCGGATCGGAACGCCGGTGTGGCTTAAATGCGAACAACAACAATATACCGGCAGCTTCAAGCTGCGCGGTGCCGCCAATGCTGTCCTGCGCCTCAGCGACGACCAAAAGGCCAAGGGCGTTGTTGGTGTCTCAACCGGCAACTATGGCCGCGCCCTTGCCTATGCCGCGCGCAATGCCGGGGTACGTTCCGTGATTTGCATGTCCGAATTGGTGCCGCAAAACAAGGTCGATGGCATCCGCGCCCAAGGGGCCGAAGTCCGCATCATTGGCCAATCCCAGGACGAAGCCCAGCATGAAGTCGACCGCCTTGTCGCCGAAGAAGGCCTGACCATGCTCCCGCCCTTTGACCATGCCCACATCATTGCCGGGCAAGGTACGCTTGGCCTTGAAGTCATCGAAGCGCTGCCTGATGTTGATACCTTGCTGGTGCCGCTGTCTGGGGGCGGGCTTTTGGCCGGTGTGGCCTTGGTCGCCAAAACGATCAATCCCAACATTCGCGTCGTCGGGATCACCATGGAACGCGGCTGTGCGATGATCACCAGCCTGCAAGAAGGCAAACCAACCGCGGTCAAGGAACTGCCAACTCTGGCCGACAGTCTGGGGGGTGGTATTGGTGAAAACAACGAATACACGTTCAATATGTGCGGTGATCTGACCGATGATTTCGTTCTGGTCAACGAAGCCCAGATCGCCGATGGCATCCGTGCGGCCTATATTGACGATCAACAAGTCATCGAAGGATCAGGCGCCGTTGGCATTGCCGCCCTTCGCGCTGGTTTGATTGATAATCCGGGGCGCACAGTTGTTCTGACCACCGGGTGCAACATCGATATGGCCCTGCACAAACGGATCGTTGGCGGCGAAGACGTCGACCTGATGGCGGAGTAATCGACATGCCAAACATCAGAATCCTCACCGAAACCGATCTGCGCAAGGTCATCGACCTTGATATGGACGCGCTTGAATGTGTGCAAGATGCCTTTGTCGCCCTTGCGACCAAGGATGTCCGCATGCCGCCGATCCTGCGGTTGGATATTGATGACCACAATGGCGAAGTCGATGTCAAAACCGCCTATGTTCCCGGCTTGGAAAGTTTTGCGATCAAAATAAGCCCCGGCTTCTTTGATAACCCCAAACTTGGCCTGCCATCGGTCAATGGGTTGATGAACCTGTTTTCATCCACAACCGGCATGCTCGAAGCCGTCCTTTTGGATAACGGCTTTTTGACCGACATCCGCACCGCCGCAGCCGGTGGCGTTGCCGCCAACCATCTGGCGCGCAAGGATGCCAAACATGCGACGATTTTTGGCGCAGGTGTTCAGGCCCGCCTCCAGCTTAAAGCATTAACCTTGGTGCGCCCGATTGCATCGGCCACCATCTGGGCGCGTGATTTGGCCAAGGCCGAAGAATGCGCCAAGGCCGCCTCGCGTGATCTGGGCATTCCCGTCACCGCCACCACCGATGGCAAAGACGCCGCCGAACATGCCGATATCATCGTCACCACAACGCCCGCACGCGAACCGGTTCTGATGGCCGCTTGGGTCAAACCGGGCACCCATATCACCGCGATGGGCTCGGACGCTGAACATAAAAACGAAATTGATCCTGCCCTGATTGGGCAGGCCGATCTTTATGTCTGCGACAGTCAGGCACAAACACGGATTTTGGGCGAACTTCATCACGCCCTGAACACCAAAACTGTGTCCGAAAGCGCAACATTCCCCGAACTTGGACAGGTCATCGCGAAAAATGCCTCTGGCAGAACCTCCGATGATCAGATTACCATCTGTGACCTGACCGGGACTGGTGTCCAAGACACCGCAATCGCCACCCTCGCCCGAAGCCGCTGCGACAAAGCATCGGCCGGTGTCGAGATTACTGCTTAACAACATAAGGAAAATGGGTCAGGAAAACTGAAACCCCGCCTTTATCAGGAGGCCTGCGATGAGCCAGGTTGAACTAAATTTCACACGCGAGGAATACGCCGAGCGTCTGGAGAAAACCAAAAAAGCCATGGTGGAGAAGGGTCTTGATCTTTTGATCGTGACCGATCCGTCAAACATGGCCTGGCTGACCGGCTATGACGGCTGGTCCTTTTATGTCCATCAATGTGTGCTTGTCCCGATTGAGGACGATCCGATTTGGTTTGGTCGTTCCCAAGATGCCAATGGCGCAAAGCGCACGGTCTATATGACCCATGATCGCATCATTCCTTATGCGGATTATTATGTGCAATCGACCACCCATCACCCGATGGATTACCTGTCTGAGGTGATCGAACATCGTGGTTGGGGATCGCGCAGAATTGGCGTGGAAATGGATAACTACTATTTCTCTGCCAAGGCCTTCTTGCAGCTCCAGACCCATTTGCCCAATGCAAAGTTTTCCGATGCCACCGCCCTTGTGAACTGGCAACGTGCGGTCAAATCGGAAACCGAAATTTTCTATATGCGCCAAGCCGCGCGCATTGTTGAAAACATGCATGAACGTATCTTCGAAGTCGTCGAACCGGGCATGAAGAAAAACGAACTCGTCGCGGAAATCTTCCGTACCGGGATTGCCGGTGTTGACGGGATCGGGGGCGATTACCCGGCCATCGTGCCACTTTTGCCATCGGGTCCAGATGCCGGTGCGCCGCATCTGACATGGGATGAAAAACCCATTCCGGGCAATTCCGGGACATTCTTTGAAATTGCCGGATGTTATCGCCGCTACCACGCGCCGCTGTCGCGGACGATCTTCCTCGGCGATCCTGACCAGCGTTTCCTGGATGCCGAAAGTGCCATCATCGAAGGCCTTCAGGCCGGGCTTGAGGCCGCAAAACCGGGTGGCCTGTGCGAAGACGTCGCCCTTGCCTTCTTTGGCGTTTTGCAAAAATACGGCATCGAAAAAGACAGCCGCTGTGGCTATCCGATCGGGCTTTCCTATCCGCCAGATTGGGGCGAACGCACCATGAGCCTGCGCCCCGGCGACAAAACCGTTCTCGAACCGGGCATGACGTTCCACTTCATGCCGGGCCTTTGGTTTGACGACTGGGGGATCGAAATCACCGAAAGCATGATGATCACGGAAACCGGCAGCAAAACACTGACCAGTTACCCACGGCAATTGTTCGTCAAGAACTAGCCGACAGGTCATCACCATCAAAGCGATCAGACGCGGCCACGCCACACCCGCAAACCGCGTCTGATCCTTTAAAACCGCACCGGACCAAACGTTGCGTTGCACATGCCAAAACTCCGGCGATCCGGGATGCCCCGCGCACCATGTCGCTGTGATGCCAACATGCTGCGATGGCGCGATGCCTTACTGCTTCGTCGCTCAATGATCCGGTGCATGATTACAAATGCCAGTTTTCTGCGGTCGCAACTTTCGGCCCATCAAGGATACGACCACTATGACAAAAGCCTCCCCCATCAGCCCGACGATCCCGCTTGATCAGGATGGTATTCATCACGGCTTTTTAAAGCTGCCTTATTCACGCGATGATTCCGCATGGGGGGCTGTGATGATCCCCATCACCGTCATCCGCAATGGCGAAGGCCCGACCGCCCTTTTGACCGGCGGCAATCACGGCGACGAATACGAAGGACTGGTGTCCCTGTTCAAACTAGCGGGCTCCTTGACCGCTTCGGAAATCACCGGGCGCGTGATCATTTTGCCGGCGATGAATTACCCGGCATTTCGCAATGCATCGCGCACCTCCCCGATTGATGCGGGCAACATGAACCGGTCCTATCCCGGCAAGCCTGACGGCACCGTGACCCAGAAAATTGCCGATTATATCTTCCGCTATCTCGTGCCACAGGCCGACATCGTTCTTGATATCCATTCCGGCGGCAAGACCCTTGATTTCATTCCGTTCGCGGCCGCCCATGTGCTGCCCGACAAGGAACAAGAAGCCCGTTGTGTGGCGGCGATGAATGCGTTTGGCGCGCCTTATTCGATGATGATGCTTGAACTTGATGCGGTTGGCATGTTCGATACCGTCGTCGAAGAAGCGGGCAAAACCTTTGTCACCACCGAACTGGGCGGCGGCGGCTCCACCACGGCGGAACGCGTCGCGATTGCCGATCGCGGTGTGCGCAACGTTCTGATCCATGCTGGCATTCTGGGCGGCGACCTTGAACCGGCCCCGGATGGCACCACCATGCTTGATATGCCCGGCGACGATTGCTTTGTCGCGTCCGAGGCCACCGGCCTGTTCGAACCCTGTGTTGATCTGGGCGATATGGTAAAACAGGGCGATTTGATCGCCCGCATTTATGATGTGGAACGCACCGGTGCGACGCCGCGCGAATATTACGCATCACGTGATGGCATTATTTCGTGCCGTCATTTCCCCGGTCTGATCAAGACCGGCGATTGTTTGGCTGTGATTGCAAAGGTTATCTGATCATGATCAAGCTTGATGAGCTCGATCTTAAAATTCTTAAAACCCTGCAACGCGAAGGGCGCATCACCAAGGTCAAATTGGCCGAGGCGGTGAACCTTTCGCCAAGCCCCTGTTGGGAACGGCTCAAACGCCTCGAAGACCTTGGGGTGATTTCGGGCTATCACGCCCATATCAACCTTGAAAAGCTGGTCAAACCGACCTTGGTCATGACCGAGGTAACCTTACGTCATCACCAACATGCTGATTTCGAACGGTTCGAAAAGGCGGTGCAAGACATCCCGGAAATCGTCGAATGCTACGCGCTTGGCGGCGGGGTCGACTACATGCTCAAGGTGCTCTGTCACGACGTTGACGCTTACCAACGCTTGGTCGACCGCCTGTTGGTGTCTGACATCGGCATTGACCGCTATTTCACCTATATCGTCACCAAACGGGTCAAAACCACTGCAGCAATACCCTTAGATAGTTTTATAAAAAATTAGGTTTCAAGAAATGACTTTAGTAATAGCCGGCTATATAGAAGACACCTTCCATTCTGAATTCGATGAAGCAATTAATGAATTCAAAGTTGAATTCGGAGTTGAAATCAAAGAAGAAGAAGAAAAATTCAGAAAATCATCAAAAAATTTTGGAAAACACAGAGATGGAATTTTTGTAATATCCGATAGTATGATAACAACTCCATCTTACACTCACAGGAGGCCATTAGTTACTGGTTTCAAAAAAAATGTGGAAATAGAAATAAAAATAAAAAACCCAAGCATAGGAAATGACGGATACTTTCGGGATTACAATCAATACTACATTAGATATGAATGCTTGCTATCTTTTGCAGGAAGCACGCTTGTTGCGCAACACATCATAAACTCCGTTTCAAACCATCTTTCTGACTTAAAATTAGATTACGAATACAATAAAGAATCAATTTCAGAGCCGAAAATAAGAATGCCATGCGAGTCTGTAAACTTTGAATCAAACCCAAACGATATCTACGATGAAGATTTTTTTGGTTTCAACGATTCTGATCTTAACAAAGCGACGTCTAATGAAATCATTTCAGAAATAGTTAAACATTCGATCAATAGATCAATAAAATCAGCTCAAAAATATAGACTTGACAGCAACTCAATCTTACAAATGAAGACTGATTTTATACTACTATTGAGAAACCCGATAACAGGTGAAGAAAGTATTTACAAATACACGATGAAAAATAAAAATGGTGCGGATGGTATAGTCACGGTTTATGTGGATAAAGAACTCATCCCTCATAACAAAATCGCTGTAATTGGCATGACGAACCAGTTTGAGGAAAAGGCAAAAAAAATTGCCGAAAATGCAATCAAAAATGGAGCTTCTCTAATGGAAGAAATGACTGAATTCATGAAAAATGCCATTTTAGAAGTAGAAAAAAATGGATCATTTGAAATTGGATTCCCTATTGCTATTAAAAAACTAAATAACAAAGGATTAGAAAGAGAAATAATACAATCAATTTCATAATTTTACTTATAAAATAAAAAATGAATTCCAATAAAAGTCATGGATTAAAACACTCTGAGACGCTAACGAAAAGATTTTTAGAAAACTATTCCAATCAAACCTGCCCCACCCACCATAAAAAACGGGGCAGGAATGCATCCCTGCCCCGATTGGGTTAACTCTGTTGCTTGGTCTGCTGGCCGCCGATTGGCTTAGTGTTTGTTTTCGGTCCGCCCCGTGGCGGTATGCCAGAAATCCCACGCGGCCAAAAACACGGTTAGCGCGCCCATGATGCCCAAATCCCATCGCGGCACATAGACGATCAAAATCGCGACAAACCCGGTCAGCAACGCGATGGCAAAAAGTGCCATGGCACGGTTCATTAAATCACTGTTCATCCGGCTCTCCCTGCGTGCTGAGATACGTTTTCAACCAGTTGGCTGTGCGCAACAACCGCGCGTCATTGCCCACCTTGCCAACAAGCTGAATGCCCATCGGCATGCCGTTTTGCGACCACAGCATCGGAATGGTGATCGCGGGCGTGCCACAAAATGTCCAAAGCCCGTTAAAAATGGCATTGCCCGTCGTGCTTAAATCCGCCGGGGCCGGTCCGGGGGCGGCGGGTGTTATGATCGCATCGCAGCGTTTAAACACTTCCTCCAACCCGGCATTAAACAAGCCCCGCCAATCAAGGGCGGCCAGGTAATCACGCGCCTTAACGTCATTGCCCTGATCAATCGCCTTAAGGATTTCGGGCGATAATTGATCACGGCCATGCTTTTCATAGGCGTAATAATGCTTGGCCATTTCAACGAAATTGATCTTGGCCCGAAGGGCGGCGGCATCGTCAAACGCCTTGGGCAACGGCGCTTCAAAGCATTGCTCGCCCAAAACACCGGTGATTTCGCGAAATGCCATCACGGTTTCTTCGTCGGCCACGTCATCAAATTGCGGCGGCCGGACAAAGGCAAACATCGGCGTGACCAACGGGTCACTGGTCGCGGTTTCAAGCAATCTTGGCGTTGGGCAAGGTGCCGTATATCGATCCCCCGCGTCATAGCCAAACAGGCTTTCAGCCACCATCGCCGCCCCACCAATCGAATTGGCAAACACCCCGATGGTATCAAGGGTCGGGCTTTGCGCCAAAACCCCCGTACGCGGAATGGCGCCAAAACTGGGCTTAAACCCAACCACCCCGCAAAATGATGCCGGTCGGATCACCGATCCCCCGGTTTGCGTTCCCACCGCCAGCGGCACCATGGCCGCGGCCACGGCGGCGGCCGATCCGGCGGATGATCCGCCCGGTGTGTGGTTTGGGTTATGCGGATTTCGGGTTTTTGATGGATGCATAAAGGCAAGTTCGGTCGACACCGTCTTGCCCATAATGATCGCCCCGGCGGCTTTAAGCTGGGCCACCAAAACCGCGTCTTCTTCGGGCACGCGCCCAGCATCCAACGGGGTCCCGTTTGATGTCGGAATGCGCGCGGTATCAATGACGTCTTTTAACCCCACCGGCAATCCATGAAGCGGCCCAATCGCCGCCCCGGATTGACGCCGCGCATCAAGGGCACGGGCCTGTGCCATGGCAAAATCGCTATCAAGCCATGCCCATGCCTGGACCTGTGGTTCAATCTCTTCGATCCGCGCAAGGCACGCCTCGACATATTCAACCGCGCGCACCGCCCCGGATGCCAGCCGGTCGCGCAGTTCAACCACATCAAGGGTCAGCAGTGGATTGATTGTACTCATGTTATCTTTCCCGAAGCCTTTTTCATTACCGTGCACCATAGAACACATCAGGCAGATGGAAAACGATCTGCGGGAACGTGTACATCAACACCATGCTGACAATCACCATGAACAGGAACGGCATGATCCCCTTAAAGATATCGGTCAACAAGATACCGGGGGGTGCAACGCCTTTAAGGTAATAGGCCGACATCGCCATGGGCGGGGTTAAGAATGACGTCTGCAAGTTCAACGCCACCAAGATGCCAAAGAACAGCGGATCAATATCAAACAGCGGCAACAGCGGCAGGAAGATCGGCACAAAGATAATGATGATTTCCGACCATTCCAAAGGCCAGCCCAGCAAGAAGATAATCAGCTGCGCCAACAACAGGAACTGAAGCGGTGTCAGGTCAAGCCCACCGACAAACTCGGCAATGACATGTTCGCCCCCCAAATACGAAAATACCGACGAAAACGTATAAGACCCAACAAACAACCAGCACACCATCGCCGTTGTCCGCACCGTCAGGTAAACAGATTCCCGCAACCGATCAAACGTCAACGCCCGGTACGCCGCGGCCAAAATCATCCCGCCCAGCGCCCCAATTGATGCGGCCTCGGTCGGTGTCGCCAACCCAAACAGGATCGATCCCAAAACGGCGAGGATAAGAAACGCCAACGGAAAGAACGACGTCGCCAACATCCAAAGAACTTGGGGCAACGGCACTTCCGGGACTTCTTCGGCAGTTGGGCGTGGGGCGGCTTTTGGCTGAAGCATCGCCCGACCAACGATATACAAAAGATACAGCCCAACAAGCGTCAAGCCGGGCAACAACGCCCCGGCATACAGCCGCACAATCGAAACCCCCGATGCGGCGGCATAGACAATCAACATGATCGATGGCGGGATCAAAATGCCAAGGGTACCGCCCGCACAAATAATCCCGGCGGCAAAGCTTTTATTATAGCGCGCTTTAAGCATCGCCGGCAGGGCCAGCATCCCCATAAGCGTCACAACCGCGCCCACAATCCCGGTCGCCGTTGCAAACAGCGCACAGGTCACAAGGGCCGCAACGCCAAGCGATCCGGGGATATTACGCGCCGCGATATTAAGCGTGCTAAACAGCCGATTGACGATGTTGGACCGTTCAACGATATAGCCCATGAACAAAAACAGCGGCACAGCTGTCAGGACTTCGTTGGACATCACCGTATAGGTTTGGTTGATAAATAAATCGAATATTCGGTTGTTAAACGCCCCTTCAAACCACGTAATGGCCGATGTCAGGGTGTCACTGTCTTCGGCCAGACGGTTAAAGGACCGCCACATCCGGCCAGCATCAAAATAGGCGTAATATCCAAAGCCAATCCCCAACGCCATCAGGGTAAAGGCCACCGGAAAGCCCATAAATACGAGGATAATAAAGATGCCCAGCATCATAAGGGCGACATGTGCGTCAATCACTTTGGCAGCTCCGTTCGGGGGCAATCACTGTTTCTGGCACTGTTTCGGTCCGAAAATCGGGGTTCGTCGCCCTTAATCGTTCTTGGCAACACCCTGCTTCATCAGAAGTTCTTCGGTTTCCTCGACATCATCATCGGCATTGCGCCAATACCCTTCGCGGATACACATGATGCAGCGCATCACCTGCGCGATGCCCTGAATGAACAGAAGAATGCCTGCCGCAACAATCACGGCCTTAAATTGAAAGATCGGAACGCCCGCCGGGCTGTTCACACTGACTTCACCGTATCCCCATGATCGGGCGGCATATTTCCACCCCGAAAGGATCAAGGCGATCACACCGGGGAAAAAGAAGAAGATATAAAGCACCAGATCAACCATGCCCTGGTTTCTGGGCTTCCACAGGCGATACAGGAAATCCCCGCGCACATGCCCACCCCGCGAAAGCGTATAAGCGCCGCCCATCATGAACATCGTGCCATACATGATGAACGACACATCAAGCGACCATGTGGTCGGTGCGTTAAACAAATACCGGGATGCGACTTCATAGCTCATGCCAAGCGTCATCAGGATGATCAACCACCCAAACGCCTTGCCAAACCAGGCGGAAAGCTTGTCCGCAAATTCAATAAATCCGATCATGAGACCTTATCCGTTAGCGTCTTGACCGCCCCGTCCACCAAATCGGGTGCACGGGGCGGTCAGGGTCATCAAAACACTTCGCCGTTGATCAGAGTTTCAACTTGCCTGGGAAGTAGTGTTCATATGCCAACTGATAATCGGGCGAGTTCATCAGTTCGTAATAGGTCACGCGCTCTACCCATACACGCTGGCTATCAAGAACCCGCTTCATGAACGGATCTTCTTCAAGGGTCGGGATCAGTTTGTCCCACGCGTCAAGCTGGGCCGCCAGAATGTCTTTTGACGTCCGGTGCACTTCAACACCTTCATCCATCAATTTCTGCAAATCCGATGAATAGTTATCCATCGCCAATGCGGTGTTTGATGTCGATGCGGCTTCAACACTATGAAGCAAGATCGCCTGCAAATCGGGCTCGATATCTTCCAAAAGCGCCTTGTTAAACAGGAACTCAAAGCTTTCAGACGCCTGATGGTACGATGACAAATAGTAATTTTTCGCAACATCCTGCGCGCCAAAACGCATATCCGATGACGGGTTGTTAAATTCAAACGCGTCAATCACGCCACGTTCCATGGCGGGCACAATCTCGCCCCCCGGAAGCTGGGCAACAGACATCCCCATCGACTGCAAAAGATCGGCGGCAAGGCCCACGGTCCGGTATTTAAGGCCTTCGATATCCGCAACCGAGTTCACCGGTTTTTTAAACCAGCCAAACGGCTGTGCTGGCATCGGGAAGCCCAAACGCCCAACGATATCAAGTCCCATCACGTCTTGGGTCAGTTCACGGTAAAACTCTTGCCCGCCCCCGGCATAATACCAGCTCAGCATGGTGGTCGCAGACCCACCAAACACCGGCCCGGTGCCAAACAGTGACGCGGCTTTGTTTTTGCCATACCAGTAAACCGGCACCGAATGGGCAATATCAATCACCCCGTCATTCACACCGTCAAGCACCTGAAACGCGGCAACAACCGCCCCGGCTGGCAACAGATCGATCTTTAACCGGCCCCCTGCCATTGCTTCAACGCGGTCGACATATTCCTTGGCAAAGGTCATCCAGATATCGGATGACGGCCAAGACGTTTGCATTTTCAACACCAGTGGTGCGGGCTGTGCATGAACAGCCGGTGCCGCAAACAATCCCGATGCCGCCGCACCCCCGGCAACCACCCCGGTTGCCCCCTTGGTAAGGAACGAACGACGCGACACTTCTTTCGACTTAACGCCTTCAGATTTGGTTTTCATCTTCATGAATTCCTCCCAGAAATACCGCTGCACATCGACAACCATTGCCGACACACGAACGGTAAACTCAGCCTTTCAAAAGCCCCTGACCTTCTTTGTTCAAGATCATCAAACATGCGCTTTTCCCGTTTCGGGACCAAAAACCGGCACGCATTTTGTTGTTATTAAAGCTTTGAATTCCCTGATATTTGGCGGTTTATCCGCCTTTTTTACGCGACCCGATCACCCGGTTCACGATCGTTAAAATAGGCATCCAGATTATCAAGCGCGCGGAACCCCATGGCATCGCGCGTTTCTTCGGTTGCTGATCCAATATGTGGCAACAAAAATACGTTTTTTAACCCGCTGATCTTTGGGTTTCCGCCCGGTTCCTCGCAAAACACATCCAATCCGGCGGCAAAAAGCTTCCCACTTTCAAGCGCCGCGACCAGATCATCTTCCTTCACAAGGTTGCCACGCGCCGTATTCACAAGGATCGCGCGGTCGGGCAATAACGCCAATGTGTCTTTGTTGATAATCCCGGTGGTGTCTTTGGTTGCCGGGCAATGCAGCGACAACACATCTGAATTGGCAAACAATCCTTCGATGCTATCGTGGAAAACCGCCCCCTTGGCCAAATGATCGGGCAATGGTTTGCGGTTATGGTAATGCACCGTCATGCCAAATCCGCGGGCGCGTTCGGCGGCAACCTGCCCAACGCGGCCCATGCCCAAAACGCCAAATCGCTTGCCGGTAACTTGCCGCCCGACCATGAAGGCGGGCGACCAAAAATCCCATTTCCCGGCCCGCACCATGGCGTCACCCTCGGCCCCGCGCCGCGCAGCACCCAGCATACACAACATGGCGATTTCCGCCGTCGCGTCCGACAACACATCGGGGGTATTGGTCACCACCACCCCGGCTTCTTTGGCCGCCGCCAGGTCAACGTGATCGACCCCGACCGAATGGTTGGCGATGATTTTCAATCTGTCAGGAAGCGCCGCAATCACATCGGCGGTAAAATGTTCGGAATGGCACGGCAGGACCGCGTCAAAATCCTGACATTTGGCAATCAATTCATCCGTCGAAAACACGCGGTCTTCGGCGTTGATCATCACGTCATAATCGCGCGCTGCGCGCTTTAACACAGCATCGGTCAGTTTCCGCGTGATTAGAAGCCTCGGCTTGGCAGGCATCGGACGCTCCCGGTTTTTCCCTGATGGGTATGCTTATTTATTATTTTTCAAGCAAACACCTTTACGGAAATTCCATCAATAGACGATCAATCATGGGGCGAATCTTTTTCACTTCGTGGAAAACCAGCCCCCGGCTTTCTGCGCGTCTGCGCCCCCATCGTCCTGTGCCCAAATTTAAAAACCACGGCGAACGCATTCCCAAAACAAGCCCGATCAAGGCGTTATTGACGATTTACATAACCGATTCGCCCCTCAACCCTGGATCATACGCCCCCCAAAATCATGGGTAATCACAAAAAAAGGCCGCTGCCGGTAAAAGCAGCGACCAAGTTTCATTTCGCTGGGACGAAACAAAATTTGAATTTGGATGTAACCGTCATGTGGGCGATGACATCACCGCCCACCGCGCAAACAGAAATCCGCGCGTTAAAGTTTGACCCAAGACGCACCGTCTTTGCCCGACCGCACCACGGCCTCGACAAACTGCATCCCCTTCAGGCCTTCTTCAATTCCCGGCACCAAAAGGGCTGCCGGGTCTGGCGATGTCCCGCTTAGGCTCGCCGTCAATTGATCGGCAAAATCGCTATAAAGGTTGGCAAACCCTTCCAGGTAGCCTTCCGGATGCCCCGGCGGAACGCGCACACCGCGCAAACCTTCGGCACCAATCCCGGCGCCACCACGGGTCAAAAGTTCCGGGCGGCCATCAAGCGGGCGGAAATGCAAATGGTTGGGATGTTCCTGTTCCCATTCAATGCCGCCTTTATCGCCATACACCCGCAATTTCAGGCCGTTTTCATGGCCAATCGCCACCTGACTGGCCCACAGCATCCCGCGCGCGCCGTTGTTATAGCGCAGCAAGATTTGCACATTATCGTCAAGCTTGCGGCCCTCAACAATCGCATCGACATCCGCACACAGCTCGCTAATCTCAAGGCCGGAAACAAACCCGGCAAGGTTATGGGCATGGGTGCCAATATCGCCCAATGCTCCGCCCATTCCGGCCTTGGCCGGGTCGGCACGCCAACTGGCTTGTTTGTTGTCGGTATCTTCCACCCGTGTCGCCATCCAGCCTTGCGGGTATTCCACCTGCACCACGCGAATATCGCCAAGCTTGCCATCGGCCACCATCTGGCGGGCTTCGCGCACCATTGGATAGGCGGTGTAATTATGGGTCAGCGCGAACAAAAGTCCGGTTTCCTTGACCTTGGCGGCCAATGTTTCGGCCTCCTCCACGGTCAGGCACAGCGGCTTGTCACAAATCACATGAATACCGGCATCAAGCATCGCCATCGCGGCGGGGAAATGCAGATGGTTGGGGGTAACAATCGCACAGACATCAATGCCGTCATCTCGCGCGGCTTCTTGCTTTGCCATCGCGTCAAAACTGTCATAGCTGCGATCTGGCGCAATAAACAGCTCCTCGGCAGACGCGCGCGCCACATCGGGCTTGGACGACAATGCGCCCGCCACCAGTTCATAGCGATCATCAAGCCGGGCGGCAATGCGATGCACCGCGCCAATAAAGGCCCCGTGTCCGCCGCCAACCATGCCCAGTCGGATACGCCGATTAAGGGGGTTTGTGTTGCTCATGTCTGCCTCCTGATGTCTTTTTTGCCGGGATACGCGCGGCGATCAAACCGATCACCGCGCCATCATCGGGTGTTAGCTTAGTCCAAGAATACGGCGATTGGCCGCCTCGTCCGTGCCGCCATCGGCGAAATCGTCAAAGGCCTTTTCCGTCACGCGAATGATATGGTTTTTAATAAACTCCGCCCCTTCGCGTGCGCCGTCTTCTGGATGTTTAAGGGCACATTCCCATTCCAAAACCGCCCAGCCATCAAAATCAATCGCCGCCAATTTCGAAAAGATCGCGCCAAAATCAACCTGCCCATCGCCAAGCGATCTGAAACGACCGGCCCGATTGGCCCATCCTTGATATCCGGAATAAACGCCTTGCCGCCCGGTCGGGTTAAATTCGGCATCCTTCACATGGAACATGCGAATACGCTCAGCGTAAATGTCGATGAAATCAAGGTAATCAAGCTGCTGAAGAACAAAGTGGCTCGGATCATACAGGATGTTGGCCCGGCTGTGATTTTTCACCCGTTCCAAAAACATCTCAAACGTCGCCCCGTCAAACAGGTCTTCGCCCGGATGAATTTCGTAACACACATCCACACCGCAATCGTCGGCGACATCAAGGATCGGCATCCAACGCGATGCCAATTCATCAAACGCACTTTCAACCAACCCGGCGGGGCGTTGTGGCCACGGATAAACATACGGCCAGGCAAGCGCACCTGAAAATGTCGCATGCGCATTAATGCCCATATTCTGCGATGCCTTGATCGCGGCCTTAACCTGCTTCACCGCCCATTCTTGGCGGGCTTTGGGATTGCCGCGCACTTCTGGCACGGCAAAGCCATCAAACATTTCATCATAGGCCGGATGGACGGCAACAAGCTGGCCTTGCAGATGGGTCGAAAGTTCCGTCACCTCAACGCCATGTTGGGCAAGGGTTCCTTTGACCTCGTCGCAGTAATCTTTACTGTCGGCTGCGCGTTCAACATCAAAAAGGCGCTTGTCCCAACTTGGGATCTGAACCCCCTTATAGCCGATGGACGCGGCCCATTTTCCGATGGAATCCAGGCTGTTAAACGGGGCTTCGTCACCTGCGAACTGCGCAAGAAACAGTGCCGGTCCCTTGAGCGTTTTCATCGATAACCTCATAGCGCTGTGGCAAAATGGAATTGGAAAATCTCGTGCAATCAAGATCGGCGGGACCGGGCGGGGTTATGCACCCGGCCCCCTGTGATTGCCGCCTTAGAACGGGCTATCTGGGAAATAGAAGTTCTTGGCGTTTTCTTGCGTAACAACCGTCGCACCCAGAATGTAACGGCCTTCAACCGGCACACCTGATGCGAATTTAAGCGCGGTCAGTTCCATCGCGGTTGCGATCATTGCCGGCGGATACAACACATCAATCGGCGTCAGTTTGTCGCCATCCATCACGCGTTTGATGATGTCTTTCATGCCAGCCCCACCCACGATGAACATTTCATCGGTCCGATCGGCCTGTTTTACCGCTTCGATCACGCCAAGGGCGATGTCATCATCCTGTGCCCAAACTGCGTCGATTTCCGGGAAACGTGACAAGAAGTCCTGCATCACTTCATAGCCATCATCTCGGTTCCAGTTGGCGTGCTTCATATCAAGCACTTCGATGTTTGACCCTTCAAGCGATGCAACAAACGCATCCACGCGTTCAGTATCGACCGTGGTCGGAATACCACGCAGGACAACAATCTTGCCCTCGTCATTCAGGCGTTCACGGATATATTCACCCGACACCCGGCCAAGCTGTGGGTTATTCCCGGCAACATAAACGTCCTCAATTCCCGGCAGCGAAAGACCACGGTCAACCACAGTCACAAACTTGCCCGCCTTTTTGACCTGCTGAACCGGCACCGTCAGCGGATCGGATTCAAACGGCAACACCACCAACGCATCGATGTTTTGCACCGATACCAAATCTTCCAAATCATTGGCCTGTTCGGTCGCACCATTGGCCGACACCACAATCACATCAATGTTGGGATAGGTTGCTTCAATGCGTTTTTCCGCCTGTTCCGCGTGCCAGTTCAAACCACCGGCCCAGCCATGGGTGGCGGCTGGAATGGACACACCGATTTTGACTTTTTCCTGCGCCATCGCACCCACTGATGCAAGGCTAAGGCTCAACGCACACGCCGCCCCAAGATATTTTGCAAACCTTTTCATTTGCGTTTCCTCCTGATCAAAAAAAATGATGCATTTTCACATTCATTCCCGGCGTTAATCGCCGGTTATTTGCTCTTTTTGCGTCGCCAGTCCCCGCGCTGCAGGAACACCGCGACGATGATAATCAGACCCTGAACAGCCCCGTTCAGGTAGTTACTGATCGCATCCGTCAAATTCAGGATATTGCCAATCGTCGTCAGCATGATCGCGCCGATCACCGTGCCCCAAATGCGGCCATAACCGCCCTTAAGCATGGTGCCGCCAATGATCACGGCCGCAATCGCTTCCAGTTCCCAAAGAACCCCGGTCGAACTCGATGCCGATCCCAAACGTGGCACATAAATGATGGTGGCAATCGACACACACAGCCCCTGAATCACATAGGTCAGGGTCTTAACCCGGTCGACATGGATCGCCGAATAGCGCGCAACCTGTTCGTTCGATCCAATGGCAAAACATTTCCGGCCAAACGGCGTCATGTTCAGCAAAACATATCCCGCAACAGCCACCGCAAAGAACACCAGAACCGGGATCGGAATGCCCATGACATCGCCGTAATAAACCGGGCGATACACCCCGCGAATATCGAAATCCAACGACAAGGTCCCGCCATCGGCCATATAGGTCACAAGCGATCGGTAAATCCCCATGGTGCCAAGGGTGACGATAAATGCTTCGATCTTGCCCTTGGTGCTGACAAGGCCGTTCACCGCCCCGGCCCCAATGCCCAAAACAACGCTCAGCAAAATGCCCAGCAGCACGGTCTCAACCCCGGCCCCCAATGTAGCGACCAAACCGTTCATCACAACAATCATCGCACCGGAAATAAACGCCGCCATCGACCCGACCGACAGGTCAATACCCCCTGCGGTAATCACAAAGGTCGCCCCAACCGCGATGATGCCGATAAAGGCCGCGCGGGTGAAAATGTTCGAAAGGTTGCCACCACTTAGGAACGCTTCATTGATCAGCGTGCCCAAGATGAAAAGCCCGACCAGTGCCAAAAACGGCCCCAGCGCCTTAAAATCGATGTTAAAGCCGCCCGAAGTCTTCTTTGTCGGTGCTTCGTTGCGCTCAACGCTACTCATGAACAGACGCTCCCTGCTTGCCTGAAATTCCTGTCGCGTGCCGCATGATTTCATGCTCATTGCGGCCATCCCCCACCAGAATGCCGGTAATGCGCCCCCCTGCCATCACCGCAATACGGTCAGACAGGCCAAGCATTTCAGGCATTTCAGACGACAGAAGAATGACGGATTTTCCACGATCGGTTAGATCGCCGATGAAATGATAAATCTGGCTTTTGGTGCCGATATCGATGCCGCGCGTTGGCTCATCAATGATCACGATGTCCGGGTCGGTTTCCATGACCTTCGCCAACAGCAATTTTTGCTGATTACCACCCGAAAAATCACCGACCTTTGATTTGCGATCAGCCGCGCGGATATCAAACGCCTCAATCGCGGTTTCAAGTGCGTCTTCTTCGGCCTTGCGGTTTAAAAACACCCGCCCGAATTTTTCCAACGCCAACAAGGTCAGATTGGGCCGCATATCCATATTCAACAGCAACCCGCTGCCTTTGCGGTCCTTGGTCAAATAGGCAATGCCGCATTTCTTGGCATCTTGCAGGCTGGTGATTTTGACCGGCTCGCCATTGCGCTCGATCTGGCCACTGCTGCGTTCACGAAGACCAATGATTGCTTCCATCAACGCGGTCCGCCCGGCCCCGACAATCCCGGCAAAGCCCAAAACTTCGCCGCGCCGCAAATCAAAACTGGCGTCGCGCACCAGCCCGTCGACACTGACGTCACGCACCGACAGGGCAATTTCCGCCCCGTCATCGGCGTGCCGGTCGGGGAACATTTGTTGGATATCGCGCCCCACCATCAGGCGCGCCATATCATCCTTTTCAAGCTCGGCCACGGTTTCGGTCGCGATATGTTGCCCATCGCGCAACACCGTCACCCGGTCGGCAATCGCTTTGATTTCGTCAAGCTTGTGGGAAATATACAAAATGCCGACACCCTGCGCGCGCAGGCGTTTGATCTGATCAAACAGGATATCAACTTCGCGCCCAGTCAGAACCGCTGTCGGCTCATCCAAAATCAGGATATCGGCCTTTTTTGACAGCGCCTTGGCAATTTCGACCATCTGACGATCAGAAACCGCAAGGTCGCGAATGCGGGTGCGCGGATCAATGTCGCATTGCAACTGATCCAAAAGCTTCTTGGCCTCGGCCCGCATTGCCGCTTTATCAAGGAACCAGCCGCGTTTGATCTCGCGGCCCAAAAAGATGTTTTCTTCAACGGTCAGTTGCTCGGCCAGATTAAGTTCCTGATGGATCAGGATCACCCCATGGGCTTCGCCGACTTCACTGTCGTCAAACGTCACCGGCTTCTGATCCAGGATCAACTCGCCGCTGCTCGGTTGGTGATATCCTGACAGGATTTTGACCAAGGTGGATTTGCCAGCGCCATTTTCGCCCAAAAGCGCATGGACCTCGCCCGCATGCAAATCGATGGAAACATCGAAAAGCACCTGTGCCAACCCAAATGACTTGCAAATCTTCCGACCAGACAGGCGCACACGCCCCTCCGCATCGGGTTTAACCGCGTGTGCGGCCGTATCCGACATCTATGTATCCTCCCTGGCGTCGCATTTTTGCGATCATCTCTTGGTTCCTTCCTCTGTAAACGTTTTCATTTTTTATGTAAACCTTTACATTCGCGTTTTCGGCCCCAAAAATCACCACATCCCATTCGGATGAATGCTGCTGGACAGTCTGTGACCGGCAGAGTAGGAAGAAGCATGCACGAAAAAATCGCGACGATAGAAGATGTTGCCCGCCACGCAGGGGTCTCAATTGCCACTGTCAGCCGGGCCTTGCACAAACCCAATGTGGTGTCCCAATCCACGCGGGAAAAAGTGCAGTCGGCCATCGCCGCAACCGGATATACTGCCAATGTCATGGCGCGCAACCTGCGCTTGAACCGGTCGGGCATGATTTTGCTGCTGGTGCCTGATATCGGAAACCCGTTCTTTTCCGCCATTCTGTCTGGGATTGAACAAGGGGCCAGCAAGGCGGGCTATAACGTTCTGATCGGCGACACCCAAAACGATCCGGACCGCGAAGCCACCTATGCCGCCTATCTGCGCAGCAATCAGGCCGATGCCATGATCTTGCTCAACGGGCGTCTTCCGGCCCCGCTGGCCAATTCCCCGGCCAAGGCCTCCCCGCCCGTGGTGATTGCCTGCGAACGCATTCCCGGCTGTGGTCTTCCGACCGTGATCATTGATAACGAGCAGGCGGCCTTTGATGCCACCACCCATCTGATCGATCACGGCCATACCCGCATCGCCAATGTTGCCGGGCCGGGCAATAATATCCTGACCGTGGATCGCACGGCGGGGTATCGTCGGGCCCTGACCGAAAACGGCATCGGAATTGATCCCGCCCTGACCTTTGTCGGCGATTACTCAATTGATTCGGGGATTGCTGCCGGCCGTGCGCTTTTGGCCGATCCCAAAACACGCCCGACCGGCCTGTTTTGCGCCAGTGACGGCATGGCCATCGGCGTGATTGTCGCCGCCAAGGAACTTGGCCTGCGCGTGCCCCAAGATGTGTCTGTGTTTGGCTTTGATGATATTCATCTGGCCGCGGCCTATGACCCGCCGCTGACCACCGTACGCCAACCACGCCGCCGCTTGGGCGAACGCGCCATTGCCTTGTTGCTTGATCGCCTTGATCCGACAACCCCGAACAAACCCGCCCAACCGGGCCCGGTCATCGTCCCGACCGAACTGATCATTCGCCAAAGCACCGGCCCCTGCCCAAAAAGCTGACAGTACCCAACCTAACGGTCGGTAATGCGGCGCCATTCGTTAAACACTTCGCGTGCGCGGCCTTCGTGATCGTCGTGGGATTTGGCTGTTTCCGAGGCAAAGATTTTAAACCGGATGCCATTGGGATCGCGCATGAACAGGCGGCGCGACGTGCCGTCATCTTCGTTGTGATACAGCACTTTATGCTGGAACAGATGGTTTTGCCACGCCACCACATCGCGCGTCGTTTCACAGCGCAGCCCGATGTGAAACACATCATCAGGCATTTGCGGATCATCGGGATACGGCCCGGTATCGGCCGGCCAGTCAAAGAACGACAACCGGGTGCCATCGGTCAGGGCATAGGTCATCAACAGATAATCGCTTTTCCAAGACGGGCTATATCCGCTTTCCGCATGGACAAGCGTCGCCCCCATGACTTTGCTGTAAAACACGTCCGTCGCTTCAAGGTCGCGGGTTGGAAAGGCAAGATGATCAACACTGACAGGTGCGGCTACCATGTATGTCTCCGTCCTTTTGGTCCTTATCGTAAACGTCGCGCGGCCCAATGAACCCCTGCACATAAAATCCGGCACATAAAATCCAACGCATTGAAAAATAACGCCTGCAATGTAACACTGCGATAGAAATCGGCGTTATGTCGCCATGGCGTCTGGCGATGCTCGGTCGTGCTTTTTGGTTCATTGACCTGCCCTAATAGATGGGGAATTGCAGGCCAAAATCAATGTGATGGGCTGCTTTTGAAATCGTCATGAAAGGACAACATGCAAAGCAGGGCAAAATCGCCATACATAGAGGCCGATTACCATATTGACCGCCCTGCCCCGCACTGCTATTGGGTCGCGGAACATATGGACGATCGCGCGCGTTGATATCAAACGACCCTGACAACGCGCATTTGGCATCAACACCCGGTAAGGGGACATAAACGATGAATGACCATAGTTTATCCGTCTCCTCTTCGTGGATGACGCAGCGTTTCGCCGATCATTAGATGATTGCACCCTTTTGGTGCCCAAAATCGGACCCTCGCCAAACATCATTAAATGCATGCATTGGTACGATGGTCCTGTCATCGACGTCCTTTTATCCCCGTTCCTTGTGACATAGTTGTAGAGAGCCGCTTATGCCCGCAACGCCCTATTACCTGATCGATAAGTCCAAGCTGTTGCGCAACATGGAAAAAATCGCCTATGTGCGCGAACAGTCCGGTGCCAAGGCGCTTTTGGCGTTAAAATGCTTTGCCACCTGGTCGGTGTTTGATTTCATGTCCGACTATATGGACGGCACCACGTCGTCCTCGCTTTACGAAGTCAAACTGGGCCGTGAAAAGTTCGGCAAGGAAACCCACGCCTATAGTGTGGCCTATTCCGATGGGGAAATTGCCGACGTCGTGCACAATGCCGACAAGATCATTTTCAATTCCATCAGCCAGCTAACCCGGTTCAAGGACCAGGCATCCGGCATCGTGCGCGGCTTGCGCCTGAACCCACAGGTTTCCACCTCAAGCTTTGATCTGGCCGATCCGGCCCGTCCGTTTTCGCGTCTTGGCGAATGGGATGTGACCAAGGTCGAAGCGGTGATGGACCAAATTTCCGGCTTCATGATCCACAATAACTGCGAAAATGATGATTTCGATCTGTTTGATCGCATGTTGACCGACATCGAACAGAAATTCGGGTCCCTTCTGTCGCGTGTCGAATGGGTCAGCTTGGGCGGCGGCATTCACTTCACCGGCGAAAATTACCCGCTGGATGCCTTCTGCGCGCGGCTGAAATCCTTCTCAGAAAAATTTGGTGTGCAGGTATATCTCGAACCCGGCGAAGCCTCGATCACCAACAGCACGACCCTTGAGGTCACCGTGCTTGATACCCTGTTTAACGGCAAGAATTTGGCCATCGTCGATAGCTCGATCGAGGCCCACATGCTTGACCTTTTGATTTACCGCGAAAATGCCAAGGTCCTGCCCAATACGGGCGATCATTCTTACATGATTTGTGGCAAATCCTGCCTCGCCGGTGACGTTTTTGGCGAGTTTAATTTCGATCATGAAATCAAGGTCGGCGACCGCATCAGCATCCAGGATGCCGCGGGCTATACCATGGTCAAAAAGAACTGGTTTAACGGGGTCGGCATGCCGTCCATCGTTATCCGGGAATTGGACGGAACAACGCGCGTTATTCGCGAGTTTGACTTCACTGACTTCGTTTCAAGCCTTTCGTAATTTCAAAACGAAACGGCTGTTTTCATTGCGAACCGGGGTATGGCACTGCCTGCCCCCACCTCTCAAACAAGGGAGTTTTGGCCCGACATGAAAAAGAATGTACTGATCATTGGCGCCGGTGGCGTCGCCCAGGTGGTTGCCCATAAATGCGCCCAGCATAATGACGTGTTTGGCGATCTTCATATCGCATCGCGCACGGTGTCAAAATGCCAGGACATCATCGACAGCATCCATGAAAAGAAAAACCTGAAACAGCAGGGCGTTCTTGAAGCACATGCGCTGGATGCCACCGATATCGATGCAACCGCAGCCCTGATCGAAAAAACCGGAAGCCAGATCGTCATCAATGTCGGATCGCCGTTTCTCAATATGCCGGTCATGTCGGCCTGCATCAAAACCGGTGCGGCCTATCTTGATACCGCCATCCATGAAGAACAGGACAAAATCTGCGAAACCCCGCCATGGTATGCCAACTATGAATGGAAACGCCGCGAAGAATGCGAAAAGGCGGGTGTTACCGCCATTCTTGGCATCGGCTTTGATCCGGGCGTTGTAAACGCCTATGCCAAACTGGCCGTCGAAGATTACTTTGATAAAATTGACTCGATCGATATCATCGACATCAATGCTGGCAGCCATGGCAAATATTTCGCCACCAACTTCGATCCGGAAATCAACTTCCGCGAATTTACCGGCACGGTCTATTCTTGGCAGGACAGCAAATGGCAGTCCAACAAGATGTTCGAAATCAAGAAAATCTGGGACATGCCCGTCGTCGGCGAAAGCCAGACCTTCATGACCGGCCATGACGAAGTCCACTCCCTGTCACAGAATTTGGACGTGCCAAATGTCCGCTTCTGGATGGGCTTTGGCGACCATTACGTCAATGTCTTCACGGTGCTCAACAGCATCGGTCTTCTGTCAGAACAGCCGGTCACAACCGCCGAAGGCCAGGAAGTCATTCCGCTGAAGGTCGTAAAAGCCTGCCTGCCAGATCCAAGCTCCCTTGCCCCGGAATATACCGGCAAAACCTGCATCGGTGATCTGGTCAAAGGGACCAAAGACGGCAAAGAAACCGAAGTCCTGATCTATAACGTCGCCGATCACAAAGACGCCTATAACGAAGTCGGTAGCCAAGGCATTTCCTACACCGCCGGTGTGCCGCCGGTCGCCGCTGCGATGCTAATCGCAACCGGCGAATGGGATGTGAAAAAAATGGCCAACGTCGAAGAATTGCCGGCCAAACCGTTCCTCAATCTTCTGAACGGCATGGGCCTTCCGACCCGCATCAAAGACGCCAATGGCGACCGCGCGCTCGACTTCAGCTAAGCGGTTTATGCGCTGATCTAAAACCTAAAATGGCGGACCACCGTAAAAGTGGCCCGCCATTTTTATGTTTGAATTTCGCGCATCAACGCGAGAACGATCACTAAGCCGCATTTCCAGATGACGATGGCCCTGCTTGTCGCAGGCTTTATCATGTCCAGTTGAAATTTACGGTAAGCGTACAGCCTAATCTGCAATGATAGGGTCACAGAATGGCTTGTTTGCCCTGAACGACAATCTTGGTATCACGTGATACTAGATGTACGGACACGGTCAATTTGACCGGCGCCGTACGTTACATGAAGAAAATCATGTTTAAGCTGATCAAGGATGTTCAAATTTGCAACCGGTTGCAAATCGCACCTTACATAATATCTAGTGAAATCGTATTTGCAGAATTTGCGCAATGCGCGTGCAATTTGCGGCCTGATTTTCGTGCGAAAAAGTGAGACGTTTTGTGTGTGCACTCTGTGAACGAAATTCTACTCACAAAAACGTGCAGTGTTTGTAATACAAAAATGTATTGCTTCAGTACTAAATTTATTTGTATAACAAGTTTACAAAAGATGGGAACAACACCACCTTTTACACAGATAGCCCCCTTGGCCGTCCGTAGCCCCCGTGAGAACGGATTAATAGCAGGCTACCGACCCCAAGGGGTTTTTTTTGTCTTTTTCTATAATTTAAAAAATAAAATCATTGGGGAGAAGTATGCAGCGCATGGCAATTATGATTGACGGGGCGTTCTTTCTGAAACGCTTCCCTGTTGTCTTCCCAAATAAGGATGCGCGTGACCCTGAAGTGGTTGCAGAGACTCTTTTCCGAATGGCAATCTCTCACCTTAAGCCAAAAAACCCCAACGCTAAGCGTTCCGATCTCTACCGCATTTTCTTTTACGATTGTCCGCCACTAACAAAGCGTTTGCATACGCCAATTGAAAAGAAAGTAATCAACTTTGAGAAATCAGATGAGGCGATTTTCCGAAACGCACTACATCTTAACCTGACCAAGCGCAGAAAAGTTGCCCTTAGATTGGGGCATTTGAACGACAAGAATGCAAATTGGTCATTGCGGCCGCGTGTGATGCAGGATCTGATAAAGGGCAAACGTAAATGGGACGAACTTGCCGATCATGATTTCGTCTATACGGCCAAGCAAACTGGTGTTGATATGCGGATTGGTGTGGATATCACACAACTCTCTCAGAAGCGTCTGATCGACCAAGTTGTTTTGGTCGCAGGAGACAGCGACTTCGTGCCAGCAGCAAAACTGGCTCGTAGAGAGGGCGTTGATTTTATTCTTGACCCAATGTGGAACCATATCCATCCGGATTTACATACACATATTGATGGATTGAGATCGATGACCCGCAATCCGGAAATGGTTGTGAATGAAGCAGAAGCGCAAAAGCAGGTCGTTGACGATCTAGATATTGAATAACTTCCAGCAAAAACAGTATAGGAAAGTCAAGTAAGGCTGCGACTGTCAAAAAATGTGCACCAGCTTAAAGCTTAGCGCCATTTTTATGTCCGCAGGGTGCGTCGGAATACCGGGGGTCTTGCTCAACCACGCTTCCACATGACGATGGCCGCCATCGCGACAAACACCGCACCGACCCCGGTCACCATGGCATAGCCCGCCATGTCATAAATCGGCCCCATGATCATCGGTCCGGCAAACACCGCCGAATAGGTCGCTGCACTATTCAGCCCCATCACCGCCCCGCGTGCTTCGGATGCCTGCCGGTTCAGCGACACCACCAACGCATTCAGGCCAAGCTGGTTTAGCATGCCCCACATCGCGGTTCCGGCCAGCGCGGTGATCTGACTTTGCAGGGTCAATCCCCACGTGCCATAGCTTGTGGCAATCGCCAGCAGCACGAGGCACAAATACCCCCGGGTGATTTTGGGCGAAATCATGCCCAGCACAAACCCCATCACCCCAAACCCGACCCCATAGGCCAGAACGAAAATCCCGCTGCCTTGCGCGGTCAGGTCAAAGGCCGCGCGCACCCCCACCCCGAAAAAGGCAAAGCTTCCGTAAAACGCGGTCATAAAGGCCAGCATCACCGCCAAAAGCTGCCAAACACCGGGCAGCATAATCGCGCGGATCGGCGATGTGCGCGTGCTTTTCCCGCCGCGCAAATCGGCCAAAAACGCCATCAACACCCCAGCAACCACGACCGACAATCCCGCCATCAGGAAGTAAACCATCCGCCAGCCAAAATGCTCGGTAATGAACGCTGCCGCCGGAACCGCCACCACCAACGATAACGCCCAGCCGGTCAACACCACGCCAAGCCGCGCGGCTTCGCGGCCTTTGGGTGCTGTCGCGGTTGCCGTGGCATAGGACCCGGGCAATAAAATCCCCACCGCCACACCGGCCATCGCCTGCGACAGACACAGCCATATCCAATGCTGGCTCAGCCCGCTTGAAACCTGTGCCACCGCCAGCAAAATTGCCGCACCACCCAACACCCGGCCGACCGGCATCCGGTCAATCATCCCCGCCAAGGTCAGAGCCGAAATCGCGGTTGCCGCGCCAAACGCCGAAATCGCCCACGCCACGTGATAGGTCTCGGTCGCAAGGCTAAAGGCGACCTCTGACAAGATCGGGCTTAAAACAAATGAATTTGCCCCCACAAGCAACACCGCCCCCAAAAGGGACAATACTTTCACCTGGGCAATGGCATTTGGATTTTCGTCAGATGGGTGATGGCTCATACGCTATGTGAACACAATTTATGCGTGAACTGGCAAGCAAATTCGAAAACAAGCCGATGAAATTCAACGACCTTCCAACCTGACCCCATCGGTTCAGACCAAAATACACGGCGGCGTGCACGGCCCCCCGCGCGCCACCCCCGAACCGAGTCTTGGTCAAAATCCGCCGAAAATCCACATCCTCCACACAACCTATGCGAATGTGCGTTGCAATATAACACCCGCTTACCCGCACAGGCATTTGGGCTCTCCCCCCACAGATCGCTTTACGGGTTCCTAGGCTTTCTATGCCGTGGCCTGCCGGGTCGATCCCTCACACCGCGATGCAAAATAATCCGTTTAAACTCAGACGTTTGACAACCGAAACCGCTTTCGGTTAGCGTTACCTCCCTTTCCGAAAGCGGTTTCGGGAACGGCCAAATCGCAGCAAAAGCGATAAAAACAATCATTGGGGGCTAAATGCCACGGGCGCCAAGACGCAGTGAAACCATGACGATTGCCAGACTGGCCAAGCATCTTGGCCTGTCCGAAGGAACGGTTTCGCGCGCGCTCAACAACTATCCCGACATTGCCGCAAAAACCATCGACCGCGTGCGCAAGGCCGCCGATGACCTGGGCTATCGCCCCTCGACCACGGCCCGGCGTTTGGCGCGCGGTGTGGTCGAAACCATCGGCTTTGTCCTGCCCGCCCGCGATGGGCATCAAATTGATCCGTTTTTGGCCGAAATCCTTGATGGCTTGGCCACCGAACTGGCCCTGTCTGATTGGGATTTGCTGGTGGCTGCCGTCCCCGATGGTCACGACGAAGTCGAAGTCATGGACCGTCTGGTCCGATCAGGCAAAGTTGGCGGGTTCGTGGTCGCCCGGACCAAGCGCCAAGATCCGCGCGTTGATTACCTGCGCAAATCCGATATTCCCTTTGTCGTGCAAGGCCGCACCGAACAGTGTGATGACTATGCGTGGCTCGATATCGACAACCAAAAGGCCTTTGTCGATGCCATGGATCACCTTGTGGGTTTGGGCCATCGCAAGATCGCCTTTTTGGGCGGCGACCCGGACCTGAATTATGCATGGCAACGCCGCGAAGGATACCTGTCTGCGGCCAAGGCCCATGGATGCGCCATCCGCCCGGGCTATCTGCATGACGGGATCATGGATGAAATGGCCGCCCGTGCCGCCGTGGCAGAGCTTTTAAAACATCCTGATCGTCCCACCGCCCTTTTATGTGTCACCGATGCGGTCGCCATTGGCGCGATCCATGCCCTTGCCCATGCCGGAATTTCGGTAGGGTCGGAAATGTCGGTGATTGGTTTTGATGGCCTGCCCATGGGGGAGGCCATCCACCCCGGCCTGACCACCATGAGCCAGGCCAGCTATCAGGTCGGCCGCGAGGTTGGCCGCATTGTTGTCGAACAGGCCACAGCATCGACCACTGGGCCTGCATCGCCGTTATCCCAGATTCTTTGGGACGCTACGCTGACCATCCGCGGATCAGCCAATCCACCGGCATCAGCGCCGGGAACCAATGCCCAGCCGGCATCAGCGCCGGCAACTAATGCTCAACCGGCGTCAGCGCCGGCAACCAATGCCAAGGGAGGCATCTCATGAAAACACGCTTTGTACGTGCAGTGACTCTCGCAGCCGCCGGCTTGCTGGTTTCGACCAGCATGGCAAGTGCCCAGCTGCGATTCTGGACCATCGAAGAACAACCAGACCGCCTTGCCAAGCAGCAAGAAATGGCCAAGGCGTTCGAGGAAAAAACAGGAACCTCCGTCGAAGTCATCCCGGTCACGGAATCCGAACTGGGCACACGTGCCACCGCCGCCTATGCCGCGGGCGATCTGCCCGATGTGATTTACCTGACCCTGCAATATGTCCTGCCATGGTCCGAGGCCGGCATCCTTGATACCGAGGCCAACAACGAAGTCGTCCGCGATCTGGGCAAGGATACCTTTGCCCCCGCCGCCCTAAAGATGGCCGACTTTAACGGCGAAGTTGCCGCCGTGCCGTCCGATGGCTGGACGCAGATGGTGCTTTATCGCAAGGACCTGTTTGACGCCGCCGGGCTCGAGGCGCCAAATAGCTACGCCAACATTCAAAAGGCCCTCAAAGCCCTGCATAATCCGCCAGAAATGTATGGCTTTGTCGCCGCGACCAAAATCGACGACAACTTCATGAGCCAAGTACTCGAACATGTGCTGTTGGCCAATGGCGCGACCCCGGTTGCCAAGGATGGCTCGGTGGGATTTGACAAGACCAAGCTGGTCGAGGCCCTCGAATTTTATAAATCCATCGCCAAGGCATCACCCCCCGGTGATCTTTATTGGAAACAATCGCGCGAAGTATATTTCGCAGGTCAGGCCGCGATGATCATTTGGTCGCCCTTCATCCTTGATGAACTGGCGGGCCTGCGCGACAGTGCCCCGCCCACGATCAATGATGATCCGACGTCGGGCGAACTGGCATCTAAAACCGGCATCGTCACCCGTCTGACCGGCCCGTCCAACCCGGATGGCGCGGCATGGGGCGACATCAACTATTTCGGCATCACCAATGACGCCGATACCGATCCGGCTGAAGAATTCGTCAAATTCTCGATGGACGAAGGATACACCAACACCCTTTCCATCGCGCCAGAGGGCAAATTCCCGGTCCGTCGCGGCACCGCCGAAGATCCGAAAAAGTTCACCAAGGAATGGTCAACCCTTCCGGTCGGTGTGGATCGTAAAAAACCCCTGTCCGAGGTGTATGACCCGGCTGTAATCGACGAAATCGTTTCCGGGCTTGAAACGGCAAACCGTTGGGGTGTCGCCGAGGGCCAGTTGGCCAAGGCATCACGCATCATCAACAGCCAGATCATCAACACGCTGGTCCGTGAATATATCGATGGCGAACGCGATGCATCGGCCACCGCCGATCTGATCAACAAAGAAATCGCTGCCGTCGACTAACCCACCTTCAATCTTGCATCCGGGGCGGCATCGCCGACCTCTGCCTGCCGCCCCGGATAACTGGTTTTCACAACGGAACCCAAGATGATGACACCGTCCCACAATACCAACACCCCATCCGCCACCGCCCCGCCGCAACAAAGGCCGGTGCGTAAAAAATCAAAACTTGGCCCCATGGCCCGGCGCGAAGCAAAACTTGCGCTGTGGATGCTGGCCCCGACCTTTTTGATCGTGATGGGCATTGTCCTGTTTCCGTTACTGGCCAATTTCTGGATTTCGGTCAAACCCGTCACCCTGTCGGACCTGCGCCCACCAACGGCGGTGGTGTCCGAACGGGTGCGCGGTGATATGGATGTGGCGGGCGAAGAATTTCGCATTCAATACCGCATGCGCAATTCATCGCAAAAGGACGCCATTACCGACATCACCCTGACCGATACCTTGCCCGCCGGGGTCACCATCACCCAAATGGACCCGGCCTGTTCCCTTGATGGATCAAATGTTACCTGTCGGCTGGAAAAACTGGATGGCGGCGAACGCAACCGGTTGGAACTGACCGCCACCGCCAATGCCGATTTTGCCGCCAACCCGGTATCGCCGCGCGACAGCGAACCCACCGTCACCGGCACATCTGACAGCATCCTGACCAACAACGAATTCACCCTTGATAACTTCGCGCGCATCTTTGATTCCCGCGAATTTTGGTCGGTCCTTTGGGTAACCATCGCCTATACCGTGTTTGGCACCTTGGGCGCGTTGGTCTTGGGCCTGTTCGCCGCACAGATTTTGAACAAGCCCTTTAAGGGCCGGTCGATCATTCGTGGCCTGTTTTTGTTTCCCTATGTCGCACCTGTGATCGCGGTTGCCTTTACATGGGTGATCTTGCTTGATCCGTTTAACGGCACCTTCAATGCGATTTTACAGCGCATGAATGTCACCGACGCGGGCATCAACTTTTTTGGCCAACGCGCCGTACCGATTGATATTTTCGGCCTGACCATCGAATTCCCGCTGGCCCTTGCCACGGTTATTGCCTTCGAAGCCTGGCGTTATTTCCCGCTCTCGTTCCTGTTCATTCTGGCCCGCATGCAGTCAATCTCCTCTGACATGTACGAGGCCGCCGAGGTCGATGGCGCAACGCCGCTGCAACAGTTCTGGCATATCTCCTTGCCGCAACTTCTGGGCATTCTATCGACCCTGTTTTTGCTGCGCTTCATTTGGACCTTCAACAAATTCGACGACATCTTCCTTTTGACCGGCGGGGCTGCGGGCACGCGGACCCTCACGGTGGATGTCTATGAACAGGGCTTTGCCCTGTCCAACCTTGGGGCCGGGGCCGCCGTGGCGGTTGCGATCTTTATCCTGCTTCTGGTCTTTGCCGTCTTCTACTTCAAATTCGTCCATCGGGAGGATTCGTAATGCGTATCGGTACGGGTCTTCTTCTTGGCCTGATTTCGGGTCTGATCTGGGGCGTGATTGCCATTGTCATTACCGGCATCTCACTGACCCTGATTACCGGTCTTGCCGCAACGCCGATCATTTCGGCGGGTGCGCTTGGCGGGGCGGTAAATGCCGCGATTATCATCTCGCGCCCGCCGAAAAAACGCACGCCGGGGCTTTATCTTGTCGCCTTTGCCGCCGTGGTGATTGCGATGATGCTGGTGTCCTTTGGCATGCCGTTCAGCCTGTCCTTTTCCCAAAGCTCCGCCATTCAGGCATTTGGTGTTGGCCTGATTGCCATGGCCATCACCTTTGCCAACCGGATGTGCCTGATTGACGCCCATGCGGGGATGCTCAAACGCTACAGCTTTGATCTTGTGATTGTCCGCGTGCTTAAGGGGCTTGGCTTTGTCTTCTTCAGCGTGATTGTCATCCTGCCCTTCTACGTGATGGTGATGACCAGCCTGAAAAACCAGCAAGACCTGTTCTTGAACCCGCTTGATCTCTCGATTGATCTCACGCAGGGCGTTGGCAGTCTGGTCGACAGCTATGTGGAACTGTTTACCCAATTTAATTTCGGCAGTTTCCTTCTGACATCGACCATTGTCTCTGTCTCGACCGTGCTCGTGACGCTGGCCTTTTCCATTCCGGGTGCCTATGCGGTCGCCCGGTTGAAATTCCCCGGCCAAGCCGTGCTTTCAAGCTCGATCTTGCTGATTTACCTTGTGCCGATGATCGTTCTGGTGATCCCGCTTTATGCGGTGTTTAGCCAGCTTGGCCTGCGCAACTCGCTGATTGGGCTTTTGATTGTCTATCCGGCCACCACGGTTCCCGTCGCCCTTTACATGCTTCAGGGATATTTTCGTGGCATTCCCGCCGAACTCGAAGAAGCCGGTTTGATGGATGGTCTGTCGCGCCTTGGCGTGATCTGGAAAATCACCCTGCCGCTTGCCCTGCCCGCCCTGGCATCGGTGTCGCTTTATGTCTTCATGATCGCGTGGAACGAGTTTCTGTTTGCCTTCATGTTCCTCGATGATCCGGGCATTTTCACCCTGTCACGCGGGGTTGTCTCGTTGAACTCATCGGAAGTTCCGCGCCAACACCTGATGGCCGGTGCGGTGATTGCCACGGTGCCGATCCTTGCAATTTTCCTATGGTTTGAACGCTTCCTTGTTCAGGGCCTCACAGCGGGGAGTGTCAAGGGATGATGCCCCAATTACTGATGTACCAAAATGCCGGTTTGCCGTTTAAACAAACCGGTGAACAAACCAGCCCATCCACAGAAAAAACGCCCACCGCCATTGATCAGGAGGCCAAATAAAATGGGTCAGATCGAATTAAAAGACATCCGTAAATCATTTGCTGGCGTCGAAGTCATCAAGGGCATCAATCTTGAAATTAACGAGGGCGAACTGGTTATTTTCGTTGGCCCGTCGGGCTGCGGCAAATCGACCTTGCTGCGCTTGATTTCCGGGCTGGTCGAGGCATCTGACGGTCAAATCCTGATCGATGGTGATGACGTGACAGGCAAACCACCGGCCGAACGCGAACTGTCCATGGTGTTTCAGTCCTACGCGCTGTATCCGCACAAATCCGTGCGCGAAAATATGGGCTTTGCCCTGACCGTTGCGGGCATGCCCAAATCCGACATCACCGCCAAGGTCGATGAGGCCGCCGCAACCCTCAAACTCGAAGACTATCTCGACCGCAAACCAAAGGCCCTTTCGGGCGGGCAACGCCAACGTGTTGCGATTGGCCGCGCCATTGTCCGTGAACCGCGTGCCTTCCTGTTTGATGAACCGCTGTCAAACTTGGATGCGGCGTTGCGTGTTGAAATGCGTCTGGAAATTGCCCGCCTGCATCGCAAACTCGGCGCGACCATGGTCTATGTCACCCACGATCAGGTCGAAGCCATGACCTTGGCCGACAAAATCGTTGTGCTGCAAGCCGGCCAGATCGAACAGATCGGCTCCCCGCTTGATCTTTATCGCAATCCCGGCAATCTGTTCGTCGCACAGTTTATTAGCTCGCCGAAAATGAATGTGGTGGATTGCACCGGTGTTGGCACCACCCTGACATTTGGCAATCGCAACACCTCCGACATTGCCCGCAATGCCGAGGGCGCGACAAAAATGGGCATCCGCCCCGAACACATGTCGCTTTGTGATGCTGCCGACGGCATCCTCTCCGGCCAGATCGATGTCATGGAACATCTCGGTTCGGATAGCTTTGCCTATGTCAATGTCCCCGATGTCGGCCTGTTCACCGTGCGGGTCGTGGGTCACTCGGACGCCCAAGTCGGCGACACCGTCGGCTTAATCTTCGCCTCCGAAAACGTCCACCTCTTCAACGCCGAGGAAAAAACCATCCCGGCATAATATCACGCAAACCACCGCAATTTATGCTGGGACATAGGTGCGCGAAGGCGGCATTTATCAGCGCCCCCAAAAAAGGGGCCGGGATCAATCCCGGCCCCTTTGGTTTTTCTCACAGGTCGAACATCTCGTCCGGCTGGGGAATACAGACCTGCGCGTGATCTGCGATGGCCGCCTTCATGGGATCCTTGTGATCGGGATGGATATGATAAAGGCCAAGACGCCCGACCGCACACTCACGCATCACGTCAAGACAGGTCGGCAAATTGCAATGCCCCGGCGCGTCCCGGTCATCGGCGACATAACATTCATGCATCAGGAAATCCGCCCCAACAAACAGGGCGCGCGAGGACGCGGTTGGCGCACCATCCCCGCTATAGGCAAGCGACTTCCCACAAACATCAAACCGGATCGCATGATTGGGAACACTATGCAGGGTTGGCGCAAACCGTATCCGGATATCCCCGACCTGCATCTCATCGGGCACAACATGCCAGACAAGGTTGAATTTCGGGCGCCATAACGGTCCGAACGCCAGCGTTATCAGGCTTTCAAGCTGCGATCTACCCCACTGCGTGGTCGCAATCTTTAGCGCCTTGGTCCGGCCGCTATCGGACCAGTGATCAATCAACGGCACAAAGCCAAAGACATGGTCCGGATGATGGTGCGTCACCACAATCAAATCGACGCGGTCAGGATCGGTCACATGGCGATTGATGCCACGCACCGCGCTAAATCCGCAATCAATCAGGATGGTTTTGTCCGCCCCCTCGACCAGTGCGGACGCGTTTGGCAAGTCCGGATCGTGCGCCGATCCGGTGCCGATCAATGTCAGGCGCATATATTTATCTTCCGACCGCGGCAAGAACGTCAGCACGCAAGAACCGCTCAACCACAATCATGAACAAAACCGATGGCACCAACAGCACCAGCGCAGTGATCGAGGCAACCTGATAATTGCCCTCCATACCGGCGCGGAACATCAGCATCGGCAAGGTGGTGATTTCCGGCGCACCGACGAAATAGGTGCCGGTAAATTCATCAAGCGATTCAAGAAATACAAAAATCGCACTGGCAATAATGCCCGGCATCGCCGATGGCAGCGTGATGGTAAAAAAGGTTCGGATCGGACCGGCCCCAATATCGCGCGCCGCCTCCTCAAGGGTTTTGTCCACCGCGCCGAACGCCGCCGTGGCAATCCACACGGCATAGACCATGCCATGCAGGGTATGAACCAGCACCACAGCCCCCACCGTGCCATGCAGATCAAGCTGATAAAACACGCGCGCGATATTGATATGCACCGGAATGTTCGGAAAGGCTTGTGGCACCAGAAACACCAAAAGGATCAACGCACGCGCCGGAAGCGCCAACCGTGCCAGCGCATAACCCGCCGGGATCGCCAGCGATAGACAGAAAATCACCGTCAGCACCGCAATCACTAAACTATAGCGCAGCGACACAAACGCATTCCCGTCCGGGTGAAACACCCGCGCCCAGAAATCAAACCCGTATCGGGCAGGGAAAGTGTGCGGGAAATACCATTGCTCCGCCACCGTCCACAGCAGCAAATTCGTCAACGGCCCGAATATCGCAATCGCCAGCAAAAGGATGCAAAATCCAACCGCCAACGCCCCCACAACCCCGCCGCCGGCAAGATCGCCGATGCGCGCCGCAAGGGTCTGCTTTGGGGCTTGGGCTTGGTTTTGCCAAAAACTTGCCTGTGTCATTATTTTTCACCCCCTTTGCCCGCCACGCCACGCCGCAGATAGATCCACGCCACCAGTCCGGTTATCAGATAGGAAATCACGCCAAGGGCATTGGCTGTGCCATAATCGTGATAGGCATTAACGCGAAACGCCATCTGCACTGTCATCATGGTCGGGCTGTGGCCACTGATCATCACCGGCACCGATAAAACCGACATCATCGTGACAATCGACAAGACCAGTGCCACGATCAGGGTCGGCATTACCTGGGGCACGACAATCTGCCAAAGGATGCGCAACCGTCCAGCACCCAGATCGCGCGCTGCCTCGATCCCCGCCCGATCAAGCGATGCCATCGCCCCCGTCACCAACAAGGCGACAAACGGCAACTGTTTCCAAACAAAGGTGATCACAATCCCCCGCCAATCAAGAAACCCGGTGGTTTCAAGTGGCGTCAGCATCCCCATTTCGATCAGAACCCCGTTCATCAGGCCGTTCTTGGCCAAAAAGGTCCGCATGCATTGGGCGGCAACGATAAAGGGAATAAACAGCGGCCAGCGATACAAAATACGTACCGCATTGACCAAAAACCGGTTGGTGCCCAGCGTAATATATCCGCCAATCAGGATCGCCCCGCTGGCAATCAGAACTGCTGACAAACCGACAATCAGAACGGTAAAAACGATGTCGTCGCCATACAGCTCGAACGCCAGCACAAAATTTGCCAACGAAAACCGGGTTCCCGCGTCACCCGCGACGGTAAAAGCATCGATAAAAGAATAAGAAAGCGGATAAACAAATAATCCGGCGATAAACAGCACAGCCGGTGCCACAAGCAACAAGCCGGAAAAACGCGAGGCATTCATGATCAAACCAGTACGATAAAATGCGGTTGCCTGCGCCATCTGACGCAGGCAACCGAAACGATGCCTCTGTTAATTATTCGACGTCCCGTTCATAGGAGGTCAGGATCGCATCGAAATAACCGACCAGCGGGAAAGACAGGCTTTTGGTCGCCAGATCTTCGGGCGTGATATCGGCAAACAGCTTGTCCCAGACATCAGCGGAAAGTTCGCTTTCCAGATATTTGGCATCAATGCCCGGATACCAGTTGAACTGCTCGACAATACCGTGCGCCTGAACGGCGGGGCTGGTGGCAAGTTCGATAAAATCAACCGCCAGATCGCGCTGCTTGCTGGTTTCGGGGATGACATAATGCATCGGCTGGCCCGGCATACCCGGTTCTGGCAACATCAGCTTGATCTCCGGATTGACACGGCCATCCGCCTGCCAGCTATAAAACATGTCGACCCAGACCGGACCGATACCGATTTCGCCACGATTAAGCATATCAAGCGTCCCGGCATTGCCCGGCGTGAACGTGACGTTCTTGTTGAATTCTTTCAGGTCGGCAAGGGCGGCGTTCCACTTTTCGCTGCCCACCAGCGACGGGTCGAACGGACCTTTCATCATCTTGTCGGCTTCGCCGGTAAAGGCATACATCCAGCCATTGACAAAGCTGACACCCGACATGCCGTTGCGGATGCCGTTATAGCCAAACACGCCCGGATTTTCTTTGACCCAATCGCCGAGCTCCGCATAGGATTTTGGCGGGTTCGACACCAGTGCCGGATGATAGGCCCATGCCGTCTGGCTCTGGAACATCGGCATGACATAGCCATCGACATCAACGCCAAGCGCATTTTTCGCCTTGTCCGAACTGACAAGCGATGCGGTATCGGCAGATGCGGCATATTTCGCCAGCAAACCGTCGGTTACCATCTTGCCAACCGGCTTTTCATGGACCACGGCAACGTCGATATCCGCGCTGGCACCGGCATCTTTCTGTGCCGACAGGCGTTCCATAATCGCATTCGATCCCGCATCACCGGGGCCGGTGCCGATCACGCGAACGGTCACATCCGGGTGCAATTCGCGAAATTTCGGTGCCAGATACTGATTGACATATTCAACCATATTTTCCGAACCAGCAGTCGCCACATTCAGAATGGTTTCAGCCTGTGCATGGCCAGATAGCGCCATGGCAAGGGTCGTCGCAAAGCCAAGAGTTTTGAACTTCATCTTTAATCCTCCGGGTTGTCGGATAGTGCGAAAAAGGAAGGTATGCGCGTCGGTGCCTACGCCGCAGATTGTGCGTCGACATGTGGAAACAGGTGAATGGCACCAGCAGGCAGGACAATCCTGACCGCTTCGCCTTCCGAGAATTTACGAATGTCATCGACCAGAAATCGGTCATGTCCGACCTGAACGGCATATCGGTAACTGTCGCCGGGATAGGTCGCCTGCAAGATCACGCCGGGCAGTGACAATTCATCGTCCACCGCCGCGCCGCTCGCCTCGATCCGCGCCTGGGCGGAACGGAAATGAATGTCGGCCCGCGCACAGTTGTCACCGACCGTGCATGAACCGGCAGCGGCTGAAATGCGCGCCGGTGCGATGCCCGGTCCCTCGACAATCAGGCCATCATCCGCGTGACGGACATCAAGGGTGATGATGTTGCTCGCCCCCATGAAATCAGCAACAAAGCTGCTCGCAGGGCGATCATAAAGTTCTGCCGGGGCGCCTTGCTGGACAATCTGGCCACCATTCATCAGCGCAAGCCGATCGGCCATCACCATCGCTTCTTCGCGATCATGGGTCACATGGACCGCCGTAACCCCCAACCGTTTAAGCAAATCACGAATTTCATGGCGCAAATCGAGACGGATGCGCGCATCCAGATTTGAAAGCGGCTCATCAAGCAGCAACAAACGCGGCGCCACGGCAAGCGCACGGCCAAGGGCGACACGTTGGCGCTGCCCCCCCGAAAGGGCGGTGACCTTTCGATCCGCCAGCCCATCCAGACGCAAAAGCGCAAGAACCTCGTCAATGCGGCGCGTGATTTCGGGCTTTGGTACCCCGCGCAGCTTCAACCCATAGGCAATATTGCCAAACACCGTCATATGCGGCCAAAGGGCATAGGACTGAAACACCATCGCCGTCGGGCGGGCTTCGGGCGACAGGCGGGTCACATCAACCCCGTCAATCCGCACCTGCCCGTGTTCGGGGCGCATAAAACCGCCAATCGTACGAAGAAGCGTCGTCTTGCCGCACCCTGACCGCCCCAGCAACGCCAGAAATTCTCCCTGCTCAAGATCAAGAGAAATCCCGTCAAGAATGCGGGTTTGCCCATAGGCAACCGAAAGGTCCCTTACGGACAATATTGCGTCTGTGGCCATGGTTCAGCTTTCGTCAAAACAGGTTCGCAGCAATCTGCACACGATTGCAAGATAACCTGCACAGGTGACACATTCATGACAGCAATCGAAACGATTGATGAAAGCTGTATCCCAAAAGATTTATGCTGTTGAACCGCTGAAAAATAAGGAATACTTACAATAAATACCCTGATGTAGCGCTCAGAGTTGAACCGACCTGCACTCGATTTCATATAATATGCACAAACATGCAGAAAGCCGGGAAAATGACCACCAAACGCAAGATCACCTCGCAGGATGTCGCCGATCTGGCCGGGGTGTCGCGCTCCGCCGTATCGCGCAGCTTTACCCCCGGCAGCTATGTCTCGGACAATGTGCGCACGCGCGTTTTGGGGGCGGCCAAGGAACTGGGCTATCTGCCCAATATCCTTGCGCGCGGTCTGATCGCGGGTTCATCGGGGCTTGTCGCGCTGATCATCGGTCCGATGACCTCGCCACAGGACGCCCCATTGATCGAAGTCGTCACCCGCCTGCTGGGCGAAAAGGGCAAACGCGCTCTTCTGGTGCCGATCCCCACCGGCGGCTTGGCCGACGAGGGATTGCTACAAGCCCTCTCCTATCAGGTCGAAGCCGCAATTGTTTTTGCCGGCACCGTCGGGGCCGCGGCCGCCGAACGCTGTACGCGCATTGGCACCCATCTGACCTTGTTTGGCCGCTATATCGGCGAAGCCGGGACCAGCTGCGTCATCTATGACAACCCAACCAGTGCCGATGCGGCAACGCGGCTTCTGATCCGGGGTGGTCATCGCAAAATTGGCTATATCGGCACCCGCCACCGCGCCTTTTCCGACCGCGAACGCCATGATGCCGCCAGCGCGGTTCTCGCCGAATACGGGATGCATTTCCATTGCTATGGCGAAGGGGATTATGGGCATGACAGCGGGTTTCAGGCCGCAATGGCGATGCTCAATACCATGGACCCGCCCGATGCAATTTTCGCCTCCAACGATGCCATGGCGCTGGGTGTCATCGACGCCGCACGCGTTCTGGGTATCTCCATCCCTGATCAGCTCGCCGTGGTCGGCATTGACGATCACCCGATGGGAAGCTGGCCCGCCTATCGCCTGACCAGTTGGGGGGCAAAGATCGATGTTCTGGGCGATGCGATCCTTCGTGCCACCTTCGACAAGGAAAGCCTCCCCTGTGACCGGGCAAATGTGCATATGCTGCGCGTGCCCCTTTACCCTGCCCTTCGGGACTCAACCCGACGCCTTGACTAACGACGGCGCATTTATCCGACCGCCTGGTGCAACTGCTCCCGATATGACAATTATCGCAGCCAGGCCCGTCGGACGGTTCTCACATATCCATGTCGCATTTTAATCCTCATACAATTAAAATGCGCGAAAACCGGCGACACATGGCGCGCGTCTCACCCGCCATCTGGCATTTCACCTAAAATGAATAATCGGATGCATTATTCACTTATTATGAATAATGAAATCGCCGCGTATGGGGCTATTTTCGGGCGTGCACCCGTCGCTATTTCAGCGATCCCAGAACCGCCAAACTTTCATAGCGCTTGATATAAGGCTCATGAAAAACGCGCTCGACAAAGGCGCTATATTCTTCCATGTCGCTGACCTGAATGCGCAATACAAAGTCATGCGCGCCCGTAACATGATGACATTGAACGACTTCTGGCATTTTGGCAAAGGCGTCACGCATCAAAATATACCGATCCGGGCGGTCACGCTCCATGGTCAGAAGCACAATGACCATCATCCGCTTGCCAAACACCTTGGGAGAAACGACCGCAACATCGCGTTCAATCACCCCGGTTTCGCGCAAACGCTGCACCCGCCGAAGGCACGCAGCCGAGGATAGCCCGACCTTTTCGGCAAGCGCACCACCGGTTAACCGGCTGTTTTCCTGCAATAATTCAAGCAGGCGATAGTCAAATTTATCAAGCTCCGCCACGGTTCATGTTCCCGGTTCATCATCATGCTGCACCCCGCCCCAAACATGACCCAAGCCGCCTGCGAAAGAAAATCGTTTTTGCACATTCTTTGCGAAAATCTCGCAAGGATTTGCGAAGTTTGCGCGCCAAATAACAATTCGCGGGCGTAAATTAACTGCGGGTTCAAAGGAAACTTTGTCCCCTTATTAGCAAAACAAACTCACGAGCCAGCATCATGCCAGCACATATTACGACCGAACCCCTCGCCGCCACCACCAACGTTGCGCCGATTTCGGGCGCTTCTGTCTGGCGCTGGCTCGTTCTTTTGCCGCGCAAATGGGCGCATGCCTATAAAATTGCGCGCGATACCCAAATGCTAAAATCCGCCCCCCGCGAAGTTCTGGATGATATCGGCGTTGCCCGCCGCGACGTGGCATTCGCCTGCCAACACGGTCATCTCCCAAACCGATATCGTTGACCGTTCCGGCAAACAATCCCCCTGTTTGCCAATGAAATCAAAGGCCTGCCGGTGCACCCCACCCGGCAGGCTTTTCTTTTATCAAGGTAGCCAAAGGCTCCCAGCCCAGCAATGCATTGATATTGGGACCTGCCAATTTGACATCTATTGTCCTGCCAGTCTTAATACCGGTCGAAAACACCCTAAAATGTGATATCGTCACGCGCATGACCCATTCCATCGACAAACCCATCCCCCATCTGGCGGTGTTACTTCTGGCCGCTGGGGAAAGTGCGCGTTTTGGCGGGCGCAAACAGCTTGCTGATATTGATGGCAAACCCATGCTGCGCCATGCCATCAATACCCTAAGCCCCCTGTCACCATCGGGTTTATTCGTGGTTTTGGGCGCATTTCATGATGAAATCGCCCCAGAAATTGACCCTGTCCACAATATCATCCTCAATGAAAACTGGGCGTTAGGCATGGGAAGCTCGATTGCGACGGGGATGGCCGAAATTGGCCGTCATGGGGCTTTTGATGGTGTTTTGATTGCGCTCTGTGATCAAGTACGCCTTTGCACGGCGGACTATCAAAAATTGATCTCCCAATTTGATGGCTCCACCATTGTCGCCACCCGTTATGATGGCGGATACGGTGTGCCTGCGATATTCCCGGCCCATCTGTTCAAAACCCTTGAAACCCTGTCCGGACAACAGGGCGCGCGCAGGATCCTCAATGGCCCAGACCACGATGTGATTGGCGTCGATCTGCCAAATGCCGCGCATGACATCGACACCCAAGACGATCTCAACATCCTCTCCCCGTCCAGTTCCTAAGCCCCGGTTTTGGCCGATGCCAGCGCCTCCAACGGCCTGCACGACGCAATTGGCAGCATCCAACCGCAAACCACCGACCGATCTCTGAATTCAAACGAGGCGCCACCGCACGTGCTTTGCAACAGGCAGCGTTGGTCATCAGCAGTGTTTGCGAGTGCTTAGGGGGCGTGAAGGTCATGGCGCAGGCTTAGGTTCACGCTGCGCGTGAAGGGCTGGGACTGGGGCTGGGGCTGGGGCTGGGGCTGGGGCTGGGGCTTGGGCCAGAGTAAGGGAGCAGCCTTCACAACGCCGTCGTCTACTCAACGCCAGCACGACACTAAGCCCAACCCAACGGCGCAATGGCCTCCGCACGCTGCGAAGACCGGCGCCAACATCACGGGGCAAGGCAACGCGCACATGACGCCTCACCGCATTGCCCAAAATGATTTAAGGGCGGATCAATTTCGCCACCGGATGCTCAAACGTCACGCGGCCATCTTTCATGCCCCAGATCGGGCGGCTGATTTCTGAGATGACTTGTGCGCGGCTTTGGGCAGGCAGCACAATGAAACTGGCCGCTTCATTCACCGCAATTTTCGTTGGCTTTCCAAGCAATTTTGCCGGGGCATCCGACACCATGGCAAAGCAGTTTTCCAATTCCGCCTCGGTCGAAAGTTGGCTGACATTGGCATACAGGTTTGCCATCCGCGACAGCGAACAATCCCCATAGGGCGTAAAGGGGTTCAGCACATTATTGGTCGCAATCGTGCAACAAACCCCATGCTGGGTCAGCTTATGCGCCGGTGCCACACCGCACGGCACGGTATGTTCATGATCGCGCCCGGTCAGGAAAAGATCCGTTGCCGGCAAGACGGTCAAGCCAATGCCCGCATCCCGCATAATCGCAATCGTTTCATCAAGCTCGGCCTTGGGCAGAACCGATAATTTGGTCACATGGCCAATCATCACCCGGCCTTGCCAGCCAAAGGCGATGGCCTGTTTGGCAACCGCATCCAAATGCCGCCAACTGGCATCAAGGTCAAAATCAAGATGGAAATCGAGATCGACGTCATAGTCGCGCGCCATTTCAAACAGGCGCAAAATCTGTCCTTCGGGATCGGTATCCATATAGGGGCAACCGCCCAGCAAATCCGCGCCATTATCCAAGGCTTCGCTTAGCAATTCTTCGGTGCCGGGATAGTTAAACAGGCCTTCTTGCGGGAAAACACAAATTTCCAGATCAATCGCCCACGCGTAATCCGCCTTTAGGCGTTTAATCGCGTTAAAGCCCGCCAAGCCAATGCCCGGATCAATTTCAACTTGGGTGCGCACTGCATTTGTGCCCTCGGTAACTGCCTTTTCAAGCACACGCGCGCCACGGGCATAAATGTCGTCTTCGGTAAAGCCACTTTTGGCGTTGGCCACCGCGCTGATTGCACCCTGCAGCGTCCCAGTTTTGTTTTTGGCCCGATCAAGAATACATGCCTTATCCAGATGCAGATGGCTTTCAACAAAGCCGGTGCTAACCAATTGGCCTTCGGCGTCAAAGACCGGGACATCACCGGTTAGTGACCTGGCAATCTTGATAATCTTTCCTTGGCCAACAGCAATATCAACCAACGTGTTTTCACCGGGCAGGCAGGCGTTCCTCACCAAATAATCAAGCATCTTACTGTGCAACCTTTTTGGGTTCTTTTGTGGTTTGTTCGGCGCCGCCAAGATAGGCGGCAATCAGGCGTTCATCACGGCGAAGTTCGGACGCCTTTCCTTGGGCAACGACCTGTCCCTGTTCAAGGACATAGGCGTAATCGGCCACCGAAAGCGCCATAGTTGCCATCTGATCGACCAAAAGGATCGTCACCCCTTCATCACGTAGCTCACCCAGAATGGCATAAAGCTCTTCGGTCATGGCCGGGGCCAGACCAAGGGATGGCTCATCCAGCAAAAGTGCCTTTGGCTTTGCCACCAATCCACGCGCAATCGCCATCATTTGCTGTTCCCCACCCGACAAATGCCCGGCCAGGCTGTTGATGCGATCACGAAGGCGCGGGAAGCGCTTCAGGATCGCTTCGAGTTCGTCCTTACTAACCGGTTTTGGTTGTTTATAGGCACCAAGTTCAATGTTTTCGCGCACGGTCAGTTCGGGGAAGACCTGCCGTCCTTCGGGAACAAGGATCAGGCCCTGCTCCACGATCTGATGGGGGGCCAGCGTATGGATATATTCGTTGTTCAAAACGATGCTGCCTTTGACCGGGCGCAACAGACCGGCAAGGGCGGTCAGGAAGGTAGATTTACCCGCCCCGTTTGCCCCCAGCAGGGCGACCATTTCGCCCTGTTGGACTTTCAGATCAACCGATTGTAGGACCGGTGCGGCACCATATCCCGCTGTCAGTCGCAGGGTTTCAATCACCGGGGAGGCCCCGACTTCGAACGGGATGGGACGCGGGCGGGCCGTCATTTCGCCGTCGCCAAGATAGGCCGCGATCACCTGTGGATCGTTTTGAACTGCCTGCGGCGATCCGAAAATGATCGGCGTTCCCGCATCAACCGCCAGGATATGGTCGGAAATGCCCATGACCATTTCCATGTCATGTTCGACCAACACCACAGTGATCCCAGCATCGGCCAACTGACGCAATAATTTGGCCAGCGACACCTTATCAGCATGCATCAAGCCAGCAGCAGGTTCATCGAGCAACAACACGCCGGGCTTGGTGGCAAGTGACCGAGCAATTTCGACCAATCGGCGATCCACATGCGGCAAATCACCGGCCCGGGCATCAATATCACCAAGGTAGCCACAAAATGCCAACAGCCCCGCCGCGTGGCTGCGGTTTTTGTCGGATGCAATCACCGAAAACGGTGCGCCAAACCGGCCGACCGGAAGGCCCGCGATCACATTGTCGATTACGGACATGTTTTCAAACAGACGGGTCGCCTGATAGGTGCGCGCAATGCCACTGCGTGCGGCAAAGTCGGTTGGACGCCCGGCGATATCTTGATCGCCAATGCGCACCGCCCCTTCGGTTGGTTTGTAAAAGCCGCTGATGATGTTCAAAAGGGTGGTTTTCCCGGCCCCGTTTGGACCAATGATCGATGTTACCTGCCCCGGTTTGGCGGCAAAGGAGACGCTGTTGACAGCCTTTACCCCGCCAAAAGAAATCGACACATTATCGACGGTTAACCCATCGGATTTTGGGTATGCTTTGAGACCCGCCTCAATCTCGGCGGGGGGAATGGCCTTCACACCGCGTTTGGCAATCGGGATGAAGCGCTCCGCCATACCAACCAATCCGCGCGGTGCAATCAGAAGCACCACAATCAAAAGAGCACCGAAAATCAGCAAGCGGTATTCGGCAAAATCAGACAGGAGTTCGGGCAACAGAACCGACACAGACGCCCCGACAAACGGCCCCAGAACCGTTCCCGCACCGCCCAAAATGACGGCAAACAGATACAAGATCGACTGGCTGATCGGGAAGTTCGAAGGTGCGATAAACATCATCAGAGGTGCGTACAACGCACCCGCCAGGCCGGCCACAGCGGCCGCAATGGCAAAGCCCGATGCCTTGACCGCAAAGGCATTGTAGCCCAGCGAACTTGCAGCAATTTCGGCATCGCGCATGCTGGTCATCGCCATGCCCCAGCCACTCACGGCCAAACGCCGGAACGCTAGCAAGCCAATACCGCCAACAATCACGCACAGCATCACAAGATCACGCTCTGCAAAAACGTAAGATCCGATTTGCGGCATCGGAAAGCCCATCAGGCCATTTTGCCCACCAGTCAAAGACCGCCATTCAATCGCGCCATGTTCGACAATAAAGGCAAAGGCAATGGTCACCATCGCCAAAAACGGCCCGGCCATCCGAACTGCCGATATGGCCAGCACACAGCCCGCAATCGCGGCAATAAGCGTTGCCGCCACCAGCGACAACCAGAAATTCAACCCGGCCAATGTCAGGATCACACTGGCATAGGCACCAATGGCAAAGAACCCGACCTGCCCTAGTGATACAAGCCCAGTCAGCCCATACAGAACATTCAGCCCCACACATAAAACCGTGGTGATGGCGACAAGGCCAATGACGAACTGGGTATATCCGCCAGTGATCGAAACGCCGATCAAACCACCGATCACGGCAAGAATAATCGTGCAATCGAGTGCAACAGGTTTGTTCAATTTCGGGATGGGATTTTTGAATTTGCGAAGGCTTTTCATCATCAGACCTTTTTGATCGCAGCACGGCCAAACAGGCCACTTGGTTTGATGGTCAGAACCGCGATCACCAAGGCAAACACGACAATGAAGGTATAGGACGAGCCGAGATAAGTGGTCACACCGGCCTCAACCAGCCCATAGATAAATCCGGCCAGCATCACCGCATAGGCCGATGTCATCCCGCCCAGAATGGCGACGGCAAAGGCCTTCAGACCAAACAAGGTACCCATATCCGAATGTACGGAAAACAGCGGGGCAATCAAAAGCCCGGCACAGCCCGCCAACATTGATGAAATGGCAAATGAGCCGGTCACCATAACGGTGGTGTTAATGCCCATCAGCTTGGCGGCCTGAAGGTTTTGCACCACAGCCAAAAGCGCTCGCCCCTGCCGAGTATGACGAAACAGCGCGTTCAAGGCCAATGCGACACCAATGGCGGCAATCGGGATCAGGATTTGCTGCGGATACACCCCGGTGCCAAATACATTCCAGCTTTCACTGACAAGGTTTGACGGTAACGTGCGCGGCTCATTGCCAAAGGTGAACAAAACCACGTTATCAAGCAGAATACCGCCCGCAACCGTTGCCATTAGCCAGGCTTCGGAATTGCGAATGGCAAATGGGCGGACAAGGAAAAACTCGACCAGAATACCCGCAACACCACAGCACAGAATCGCCAGCGGATAGCCCAGAATGACCGGAAAACCGTATTGTTCACAAAACACAAACCCCAATACGGCACCCAGCATCACCATGCTGCCTTGCGCGAAATTGACTTTTGAGGACACCGAATAAGTGATCTGAAATCCGAGTGCGACCAGTCCGTACATACTGCCTAGACCGATGCCGGTAATCAGGGCTGCGATTAAGAGTGTCATTGCCGGTTACCTGCTTGTCGATTGCACATGGGTGCTGCGTTCAAAGGGATAAAAACCCTTGCGGCACAAAGCGCCGCAAGGGTTGAAAAGATTGATTATTTGATCGGAATAATCTGACCGTCGACGAAATGCGCGAAGGTGTAATCTTCGGGACCAAGCGCGTCCTGGTCGTCCGGGGTGAAGGGCGTGTCGTAGGTTTTGATCATGCCTTTGATGCCAGAAATCTCGTACATGGCTTGGCGAATGGCCGCACCGTCTGTCGAGCCAGCCTTTTCAATCGCGGCAGCAGTCAACAGGGTCGCGTCATAGGCATTGGCAATGCCGGTTGCCGGGGTAACATCGGCAAGCGTTTTGATTTCAGGGAACTTTTCCTGAAGCTTGACAAACATCGGGTCGGCCGCATCAGTAAACAGATAGGTCTGAATGAAATGGACCTTTTCCCCAGATTTACCCGCAAGTTCGGTGAAACGACCACCGGCCGGCCCCCAATGCGATGAGATCGGCACATCCCACCCCATACGATCTAGCGATTTGATCACCTGTGCGGTTGGGGCAACGTTGGCCACGACAAACAGGGAATCTGCACCGTTTTCTTTTAAGCGGGTCAGCTGCGGGACAACGTCAACGTCGTTTGATTCAAACTTTTCAATCCCGGCATGTTCCATGCCGCGTTTATCAAGCGCTTTCAGCAAACCCTTTTCATTGGACTCGCCCCACGGGTTGTTAATCAGGATCATGCCCGGCTTTTTGGCACCGTAATTGGCAATCAGATATTCAGTGATCGCTTCGTCGACATATTCATCCACCGCCGAAACACGGAAGACATAGTTTTCATCCGCACCGTTTTTGGTGATCCCGGTGCCAGCCGCCCACGGACCGATGAACGGAATTTTCTGCTGATTAACGAACGGTACAATGGCAAAGGAAACAGGCGTATCAAGCCCCCCAATGATCGCAGCAACGCCTTCGCGTTGCGCAAGTTCACGTGCCGCAACCAGACCTTTTCCCGGGTTGGCTTCATCATCACGCGATACAAGTTCAATCGGTTTGCCAAGAACGCCACCGTCGGCGTTGATCTTGTCAATCGCAAGCATGATACCACGCGTAATCGCCTCACCCGATTTGGCCGACTGACCACTTAGCGCAGCAACAAGACCAAGCTTGACGGTATCTTCGGCACGGGCGTTATGGGCGGGCAAGACGGCGGAAAACATCAGTGCCGCCGCAGCACCCAAAAGGGCGGCACGGCGCGTGAGTTTCGGGATATGCGAGGAAATAGGCATGTGAGACTCCCTGATTATATGACTTTTGCTGTTGGTCGTCGCAGTTTCACAGTGCGCGCCAAAGAACCTTCGCACCGCAGCAAGGGACGTGCCAAAAATAACAATGCAATAAAATCAGTTTGTTAGGAGATTTTTAGCTGCGTGAAATCTGTGCATTGCCTTATGCATACGCAGATTGCATGCAATTATTGCATAAAATTAGTGCATGCAAATTTTCTGCCTACGTATTATGCTCATCGCAGATCAAATGCCGTGAATGAGGATTTCGAAATGAACGAGACATCAGCGCAAACCGTGCTTGATAGCCTGCCGCCAGAAGCACAAACCGTGCGTGATTTTCTGGATGCGTCGATGAAACCCGATCCGGATCTGGCCGCGACATTCATGTCCGATGATGTTGTCATCACCTTTACCGATGGTCAGAAATACGATCATCCGTCGGGCACCACCGCATTTAATGCGGCGCGCTATAAATGGGTGAAAAAGAAGTTCGGTCAGTTTGACGTTGTTAAATATGACGGCGAGACCGTGGTTTACAGCATCGGCTGGCTGTACGGCGAATGGCCCGATGGCACCGCGTTTGACGGCAACCGTTACGTTGATCGGTTCGTGATCAAAGACGGCAAGATCGTCAAAATGGATGTCTGGAATGAAAGTGCCGAACGCATTTTGGTGCGCAAAGGCATTCAGGCGTAAGTCCCTGCGATATGCGCCGATCGATGCAAATCGCCCCCAAACCATTCCGCTATGCGTCTCTGGCGTCAAGTTTCGCTGATGATGATGGGCAGGACAGCGCAGATACCTTACGCGCCGCCGTCGCGGACCTTTTTGGCGTAGGGCTCAAGCGCATCAAGATACAAAAGCGGGCCACCTTCATCGGATGTGAAAAGCGCGCGATCGGCCACCGCATTCAAGTGATGGCGCATCAGGTCACGTGCGGTGTCGGCATCGCCTTTTGCCAAGGCCTCGATAATCTGGCGGTGTTCGGCAATGCCGCAATCGGTGGAATGGGGCCTAGCATACAGCGACAGCGTCAAGCCACAGCGATAGCCGATTTCTTCGACGTAGCGCAGCAAAACCGGGCTTCCAGCCAGTTTTGCCAGCAGGATATGGAACTCGGTCGCCAGCCGGATCGATTTTGGCTCGGCCGCATGTTCGGCCTCGACTTCCTTGGCAAGGTGGGCTTCAAGTTCGGTGATGATGTCGGGCGTCATGTTTTTGATCACCCGGCTGATCACAAGGTCTTCGATCTGGGTACGCAATTCAAACAAATCGCGGGCTTCTTCAAGGCTGGGCTTGGCAACCATCGCGCCCTTGTTGCGGCGAAGTTCAATCAGGCCTTCGGCGGCGAGGCGTTCAAGCGATTGGCGGATAAGCGTGCGGCTGACGCCAAAACGCTCACCAAGCGAATCTTCGGGCAGTTTCATACCCGGCATCAAAACCCGTTCCAGAATGGCCGATCGCAGGGCCGCACTGATCATGTCCGTCCGGTGTTTTGCCTTATTAGATGCCTTCATGCCGATCCGTTATGTTAATGCCGATTTTGCGTGGCTGGATGCGTGGTCCATAGACCCTTAGCCTAATACCTTTTGTATAATTGATTGCATACAATTTCGCCACCAAAGATACCCGTTCTGGATTGATCGAAAGAAACCGCACCATGACACATCCCACCGACACAACGCCTTTTCGTGCCATGGTGACAAGCCCCAGCACAGCCGCCAGCGAAGCCGGGGCACAGGTCCTGCGTGAGGGCGGCACCGCGATTGAGGCCGTTGTCGCCACCGCCGCAATGTTAGCGGTCACATACCCGCATTTCTGCGGCATTGGCGGGGATGCGGTTTGGATGGTGTCGGACAAAACTGGCACGGTGAAATCGTTTTTGGGCATCGGTCAGGCTGGCGAAAATGCCTGTGACACCATCACACCGGGTACACCGATTGCGTTGCGCGGGCCGGGATCGACATTAACCACCGCCTGCACGATTGATTCGTGGCAACACGCACTTGATCATTCGGCCCGTCATTGGGGTGGCACCCGAACATTGTCGTCGCTGATGACCCCATCGATTGATCTTGCCGAAAACGGCTTTGCGATGAGTGGTTCACAATGCTTCTGGCTTGATTTCCGTAAAGACGAATTTGAAAAATGGCCGGGCTTTGCCGCTATTTTCGCGCCCAATGGCCGGATGCCAAAACCGGGGGAGCTGTTTAAACAGCCCGATCTTGCCAGAAGCCTAAAAAGGATCGCCGCCAACGGGGCGCGTGAATTTTACGAAGGCGAATTGGCACAACGCATTGTCGATGGTTTGACCCAAACCGGATCGCCGATCACGTTAAACGACCTTGCCAAAACCCGCACCCGCACGGTTAAGGCCCCGTCACTCCAATATGGCGATGTCACCCTTTATGCCCCACCCGCCCCGACCCAAGGATTTGCGACCTTGATGACCATGGGGATTTTGCGCGAACTGGGGGCAAAGCAATGGGCCGAAGGCGATGCGGGCCATTACCATTTGGTGGTTGAGGCAATTAAACGCGCGTTTCTGGCCCGCGATCGGATTGCCGATCCGGATTTCAATCTGGATGATATCGATGAAATGCTGGGCCCCGAAACGTTAAAAGCAGCAGCGGCCGATATTTCAACCACCAGCGCCCTTGATTGGCCCCATCCATTTCGCCACGGCGATACGGTATTTTTGGCTGCAACCGATGCCCAAGGCAATTGTGCCAGTGTGCTGCAAAGTACTTACTTTGATTGGGGAAGCGGTGTTGTCGCCGGCGATACGGGCATTATCTGGCAAAACCGTGGTGCCGCCTTTAGCACCGAACCCGGCCACCCCAATGAACTGAAACCCGGCAAGCGACCTTTTTACACCCTGAACCCCGGCTTGGCGCTTAAGAACGGCAGGCCGCATTTGCTGTACGGGACGCAGGGGGCCGATGGACAGCCGCAAACCTTGGCGATGTTGCTAAGCCGTGTGTTTGATTTTGGCTTATCCCCCGCCGAAGCGCTGGCAAAGCCGCGCTTTTTATTGGGCAAGACGTTTTCAGATGCCAATGACAGTCTGAAACTGGAAGCCGACGCCGGGGCGGATGTGTTTGATGCGCTGGCCCAACGCGGCCATATCCTGCGCGAAATCGAAGCCCAAAGTGCGCTGGCCGGGCAAGCAGGGATCATCCGCATCGACGATGACGGCTTTGTCGATGGCGCGCATGATCCGCGTAGCGACGGCAGGGCCATTGGGGTTTAGCCCCACCGCGCGTAAATGATGAGACGTTACCGTTTCCCGGTTATTGCGGGCACTTATCGGGATGGGCGTTTTCAAATGCCGCGAGCGCAGAGCAGCGCTCGGCAATGACGTTGATCTTGTGAAAACCACTGGTATCCACCCCCCAACGATCCGCGTTATAGAGCTGCGGGATCAGGCAAATATCGGCCATGCCGGGCCGATCCCCATGGCAAAAATCGCCGGTGGGTGTCTGGGCAAGCATGGCTTCGAAACCGGCCAAGCCCGACCCGATATATTTTGCCATCCATTCGGACCGCGCCACATTGGCGTCTTCGCCGTGGGTGGTGGCGATATCCATGATATTGCGCACCACGCCAAGGTTACAGATGGGGTGAATATCCATCGCAATAACATGCGACAGAGCCCGCACCCGATGCCGGCCGATGCTGTCAGACGGCAACAGGCCATATCCCGGACGGGTTTCATCAAGATATTCCAAAATCGCCACCGACTGAGTTAGTATCAGCCCGTCGATTTCAAGCGCAGGCACCAATCCTTGCGGATTGTATTTCAGGAATTCCGGGTTTTTATGGCCCTGTGTCAGCAAATCCACCGGCACCGTGCGATATTCAATCCCCAAAAGTCGCAAGGCAATCCGCAGCCGATAACTGGCTGAGGATCGCCAATAGTCATGTAAAACGACCTCAGCCATGATCGGTTGCCTTAACCTTTATATTCCGCGACGGTCTGATCAATTGCGCCAAAGATCGATTTGCCGTCTTTGCCCAGCATTTCGATTTTAACGTTATCGCCAAACTGCAAGAACGGGGTTTTGGCCTCGCCGTTATTGATGGTTTCAATCATGCGGATTTCAGCAATGCAGGAATAACCTGCCCCGCCTTCTGCGACCGGTTTGCCCGGTTCACCATCCAGTTTGTTTGAAACCGTGCCCGATCCGATGATGCTGCCCGCAACAAGGGGGCGTGTGCGTGCGGCATGGGCGATTAGTTGGGCAAAATCAAAGGTCATATCGACCCCGGCATTAGCCCGGCCAAACGGCGCACCATTTAGGTCAACATTCAGCGGCAAATGCACCTTGCCGCCATCCCATGCATCGCCCAATTCGTCTGGCGTCACGGCAACGGGTGAAAAGGCCGACGATGGTTTGGACTGGAAAAAGCCAAATCCCTTGGCCAGTTCGCCCGGGATCAAGCCGCGCAGCGACACATCATTGACCAGCATGATCAACCGAATGGCATCGCGTGCCTGATCAAGGCTGGCCCCCATCGGCACATCATCGGTGATGACGGCAATTTCGCCCTCCAGATCAATGCCCCAGGCCGTATCGGCCATTTTGATGTCATCACGTGGGCCCAGGAAATTGTCCGAACCGCCCTGATACATCAGCGGATTGGTCCAGAATGAGTCGGGCATTTCCGCCCCACGCGCCTTTCGGACCAATTCGACATGATTGACATAGGCAGAGCCATCTGCCCATTGAAACGCACGCGGCAAAGGCGAATGCAACTGGGTGGGATCAAGGGCTTCGCGTTTGGCAATCGATGATCCGGCTTCGATTTCATCAGCCAGTTCTGTCAGGCGCGGGGCGACAATCGCCCAATCATCAAGGGCCGCCTGCAGGGTCGGTGCAATCGCGCTGGCATCAACATAATGCGAAAGATCACGGGTCACCAAAATAAGCTGGCCGTCACGCGTCCCGTTTTTAAGAGTTGCAAGTTTCATTGGTTTTATGCCTCCGGCATTTTCTTGTCGTTAAGTCCAGAAAGTCGTCTTTTTATCGGCTGCCCTTTAAGGGCGACCTTGCGGGGTGCCGTCAAATTTGCGTTCCAGCCCTTCCCAACACTCAAGATAATCGTCCTGGAGGGTTTCAAGTTCGGCGGCAAATTTGGTCAGTTGCTGGGGGAATTGCGTTTCGAACATAAACGCCATGGTGCCATCGAGTTTTTCCGGGCCAAGATTGCTGTTGGATGCCTTTTCAAAGCCGAACGTATCGGGCCCATGGGCCAGCATCATGTTGTGCAAGCTCATGCCGCCGGGCACAAAGCCCTTTTCCTTGGCGTCATATTGGCCGCAAATCAGGCCCATGAATTCGGACATGATGTTGCGGTGATACCATGGCGGGCGGAAGGTATTTTCGGCCACCATCCAACGCGGCGGGAAGATGACAAAATCGATATTGGCTGTTCCGGGCTCGCCCGATGGGGCGGTCAGAACGGTAAAGATCGACGGATCAGGATGGTCAAACAAAATGGCCCCGACCGGCGAAAAGGTCCGAAGGTCATATTTAAACGGCGTGTAGTTGCCATGCCATGCCACGACATCAAGTGGCGAATGGCCAATGTCAGTTTGGTGGAACTGGCCGCACCATTTGATCATGATCCGGCACGGGGTTTCTTTATCTTCATACGCGGCAACGGGTGTTTTGAAATCACGCGGATTGGCAAGGCAGTTGGCACCAATCGGCCCGCGTTCGGGCAGGGTGAATTTCGCACCATAGTTTTCACAGACATACCCACGTGCACCGCCATCAATCCCGGCCTTAATGATGGACACCTTAAACAGCATGCCGCGCGGGATCAGGGCGATTTCAAGCGGCTCAACATCCATGATGCCAAGTTCGGTAAAAATGCGCAGTGTGCCACTTTCGGGCACGATCAACATTTCACCGTCGGCATTGAAAAAATAGTCATCCACCATATCGGTGTTACAGGCATAAACGTGGCTTGCCATGCCGCTTAACGTCATCGCATCGCCGGCGGTTGTCACCGTGTGCATGCCGGTCATGAAATCGGTTGGTTCGGACGGCATCGGGACCGGGTCCCAACGCAACTGCCCAAGGGCCAAGCTATGATCACTTACGCAAGGTGCGGTTTTCCAATCTGGCAGGGACAGGGATTTAAACCGGCCATTATGGCGCACACTGGGGCGCATCCGATAAAGCCATGACCGTTCATTGGTGCCGCGCGGTGCGGTAAAGGGCGACCCGGAAAGTTGTTCGGCATACAGGCCATAGGGGCATTTTTGCGGGCTGTTTTGCCCCTGCGGCAAGGCGCCGGGCAGACATTCCGTTTCAAAGTCATTGCCAAAACCGGGCATGTAGGACAAATCGCCATTTGCACCGGTTTTAGCGGTTTTTATCGTCGCGATATGATCGGTCATTGCCTTTTCCCTAACAGTATTTCATATAGTTACATTCGTAACTGTTGTTTTTGTAACTATCAAACGGCCTTTTTATGCCATGAAATCCCAGTTCGATTTGCAAAGCTTTCTGCCGTTTTTAATGCATCACGCCAGCGAGAAGGTCAGTTTGGGATTTCGCGATATTTATCGCGACCGTTACCGCATGACCCGATCCGAATGGCGCGTTTTGGCCACGTTGGGCCAATATGGCGCGTTGACCGCGACTGAAATCGTTACCCATACAGGGCTTCATAAAACCAAGGTGTCGCGCGCTGTGTTTTCCATCGAAAAGCGCCGCTGGTTAAAACGTCGCCAGGATGAAAAGGACCGTCGCGTTCAGCGCCTTGAATTAACCGCCCAGGGTATTTCGGCCTTTACGTCTTTGTGCGAGGCGGGTGTTGCCTATAACCGCAAAGTCCGTGAATTTCTGGGCGATGATGATTTTGCCCGGTTGTCCGACCTCCTGATAAAACTTAACGATCTTTGACTGTAGTGGCTTTGACGGAGCTGGCTTTGATTGCGCTGTCCTGACTGACCTCGGCAGCATCCAATGCCCGGTCTTCGGCACGCGGTGCACCGCCCCAGCTTTGGGTGAAGTACGAAATTTCGCGTAAAAAGACATCAAAGGCCGGATGGCCCGGTTGGAAATAATCGACCTTGGGATTCATCAACGTCACGCAGCATGCAACCGCCCCATCAAGGTTATAAACCGGCGCACTGATTGCCGATAACCCCGGGACGATGTCACCTTCGATCACGGCGGCACCGCGCGCACGGGTATTGGCGATCAATTGATCCACCGTCGCATCATCCCAATGCAGGATATCCTGTTCGGCGTGAATAACGTGTTCGATGGCACTGCGCGGCATGCTGGCCAAAAAGGCCTGGCCGGTGGCCGACCGCAACAGCGGCATCACCGTGCCCAGCCCCATGGTCGATATGATCGGCGGGCCGCCATGTTCGGTGCGGATCAAGACCGGACCGCGTTCACCCCAAATTGCCAAATGCCCGGATGATCGAAGTTCAATCGCAAGTTTGCGCAGCAACCGCCCGGCACGCATGACAACGTCATTACGTTCAATGGCCGAAACCCCCATGCGAAGCGCCATAGGGCCAAGGCCATAAAGGCCGGTTTGGTCATCCTGCCACGCCAAACCGATGCGTACCAAACTTGCCAGATACCGATGCACCTTGGCCGGTGACATATCCACCGCGGCTGCCAGATCCTTTAACGCGACCGGGAATTTGAAATCACACAATGCGGAAATGATCACACCGCTGACTTCGACCGATTGGATCCCCTTACGGGTATCGGCGGCGTCAGATGAAGCAGACTCATTTGATGCATCTGGCAAAACGGCTTCATCCAAATCAACCGGGTCGGTCAAAAGGTCATTTGCGCGGGGCATGGACAAAAAAATACCTTTGAAAATTTCATATTGCGTAATTCATTATATATATCATAATTCCAATGCAAAGCGGAAATCGCATTCGGCGCTGGATCAAATTTGATGGATGGGATGGGCAAGCCCAAACCGGCAAGACGCCATAAGACCGGAAATGCCAACGCCAACGGAATGCTGACGCCACGCCCAAGCCGATGACCAAGACCACGCCCATGTGACTGCCAACCAAAAAACAAAACCAACAACAAATTCAAAACGACCCAAAACAGGGAGAGGAAATTGAAAGCGATGAATGTACGCAAAACGCTGATGAGCCTTTTGACCGGCGCAAGCATGCTTGCCGGGGCTGGAATGGCGCAGGCTGCTGATATCACCTTAAAAGTCAGCCACTATCTGCCGCCAAGTCACGGCTTCCAGGTTGATTTTCTTGAAAGCTGGGCCACGCAGCTTTCGGAAAAAACCAACGGCAAAGTCGACGTCAAAATTTATGACGCCACATCCGCCTTTGGCAAAATCGACCGTCAGGCCGATCAGGTCCGTGCCGGTGTGATGGATATGGCTGTTGGCCTGAATGGTATTCCGCGCGATCGTTATCCGTCCGCATCGATCATCGAAATGCCGTTTCTGGTGAAATATGCCGATTCCGGTTCGGAAACGCTTTGGAATCTGTATAAAGAAGGCCTTCTTGGCAGCGACTATGAGAACTTTAAGGTTCTTGCCCTTTTCACCCACGAAGGCGGCTTGATCCACACCCTTGATACGCCGGTGCGGTCGCTTGACGACCTGAAAGGTTTGCGTCTTCGCACGCCAAGCCCGGCGGTTTCGGCAATGCTAGAAGCATTTGGCGCATCCCCGGTTGGCCTGCCGCCTTCGGCAATTTACGAAAACCTGCAAAAGGGCAATATCGAAGGTTTGGTAACGACGTGGGATTTGGTCAACGCCGTTAAGGCCAATGAACTTTTGAAATATCATACCGATGCGGCGGCCTATACCGCCGGGTTCTATTTCGTCATGAACAAGAAAAAATACGACAGCCTGCCCAAAGACGTTCAGGCCGCGATTGACGAAATTTCCGGCGATGCACTGGTCGGCAAGTTTGGCGGCTGGTGGGATAAATGGGAAGCCGCGGGCAAAGCCGACGCCGAAAAACGCGGTGATGAAATCATCACAATCGATGATGCCACCCGTGCCGAGTGGCAGGAATCGGTGCAGCCGATGATCAAGGATTACCTTGAAGGTCTGAAAGAAAAAGGCGTTGCCGATCCCCAAGCCGTTTACAAACGCGCACAGGAATTGGTCGCGGAATTTGACGCCAAATATCACGCGGACGACAAATGACGCAACGCGCTGACAAATCGGGTGGATCGCGGCTTTATGCCGCGATCCACCAGCTTGATCGCTTTATGAACCGCCTGACCGATATTCTGGCCTTTGTCGGCATGTCCGCCCTGATCGGGGCAATTGGCATTGTGATTGTTGATATTGTCTGGCGGCGCATCGGCGGGCAATCAATGGTTGGCGCGGTTGATTTGACTCAGTTTTGCGTCATGGCGGCGGCATCCTGGGCCATCCCCTATGCGTTTAGTGCGCGCGCCCATGTCACGGTTGATCTGATTGGGCCCAACCAACTTCGGTTTATTTTCAACACCATCGACACCTTGATCCCGCTTTTATGCGCCGGATTGATGGCCTTTTTGCTGTACCTGTCCTGGGGACGGGCGATGGAACAATGGGATTACGGCGATGTATCGCAAAACCTTGCGATCCCGATGATCCTGTTTTGGTTCTTTTTGCTCAGCGGCATCGCCATATCGACACTGGTGTGTCTGGTGCATTTTCTAAAAACGCTTTTAACCAACGAGAATATCTGATGGCCACCGAATGGGCAGGACTAATCGGCTTTGTTGTTGCCTTGGTACTGGCACTGTTGCGCGTTCCGGTCGCGATTGCGATGGCGGTTGTTGGTATTGGCGGCACACTGATTTTGACCGACTGGATGTCGGCAAGCTATGTGATGGCAAGTTTACCGTTTGAAGCCATTTTCCCTTATGGGCTGTCGGTTGTGCCGTTGTTTATTTTCATGGGGGTGTTTGCATCCCATTCGGGATTATCGGGCAATCTGTTTCGCGGCATCACGGCCTTTTCCGGGCATCGCCCCGGCGGGTTGGCGGCATCGAGTGTTGGCGCCAGTGCGGTTTTTGGCGCGATTTGCGGATCCTCGCTTGCGACCTGTGCGACCATGGGCCGGGTGGCATTACCCGAAATGCAAAAACGCGGATACGCCAAAAGCCTTGCCGGGGCATCAATCGCCGCCGGCGGGACGCTGGGCGTTTTGATCCCGCCATCGATCCTGTTGGTGATTTATGCGCTGATGACCGAACAATCGATTGGCGCGCTGTTTGCGGGCGCCATGATCCCCGGTCTTTTGGCGACGGTTCTTTATATTGCGTCGATCCGCCTCCAAGTAATGCGCAACCCGTCCTTGGCCCCGGTCAGTGATTATGTGCCGTGGTCGAAACGCTGGGGGGCGTTGCTTCAGATGTGGGATGCGATTTTACTGATCGTTTTGGTGATTGGCGGGATTTACGCCGGGCTATTTTCCCCAACCGAGGCCGCCGCGGTTGGCGCGGGCGGGGCACTTTTATTTGCCGCCATTCGTAAAAAGCTGAACTGGACCACCTTGCGGTCGGGCATTCGCGAAACGGCGGGCATGACCGGCATGATCTTTATGATCCTGATCGGTGCCGCACTTTTTAATTTCTTTATTGAAACAAGCGGCCTGACCCAAACATTGGTCGATTGGATCACGACACAGGGCTATTCACCGCTGGCGGTTTTGATCTGTTTGTTGGTGTTTTATGTGGTTCTGGGGTGTTTCATGGACAGCCTGTCGATGATCCTTTTGACCGTGGTCCCGGCCTTTAACGTGATTAGCGGGGTTGGCTATGACCCGGTGTGGTTTGGGGTTTTGTTGGTTTCGGTTGTTGAAATCGGCCTAATCACCCCGCCGATTGGCATGAACCTGTTTATCATTCAGGGCGTATCATCGGACATGACCATCACCACGTTATCACGCGGTATCCTGCCATTTTTGGCCGCCGACGTTATTCGCGTGATCCTGATGGTTGCTGTGCCTGGGCTTATTCTTTGGCTGCCGCATCTTTTGGGGTTTGGCGCCTACTGATAAAACAGCCAGAGCCAGAGCCAGAGCCACATCAAACCGAATAAGAAAACGGCCCGAAACAGCATACCTTGTTTCGGGCCGTTTTTTTATGTCTTCTCCCCCATCGCCGATTATTCGGCGGCGTCGACTTTCAGGACACCACGGCGAATTTGATCTTCTTCGATGCTTTCAAACAGGGCGCGGAAGTTGCCCTCGCCAAAGCCTTCGTCGCCTTTGCGCTGAATGAATTCAAAGAAGATCGGGCCGATCACGGTTTTGGAGAAAATCTGAAGCAGGATTTTGGTCATCCCGCCATCAATCACGCCTTCGCCGTCAATCAGGATGCCGTGCTGTTTCATGCGGTCAATCGGCTCGTCATGGCCGTGCACACGTTCGTGGGACTTTTCGTAATAGGTTTCCGGCGGGCCGGGCATGAATTTAAGGTCATTGGCGGCAAGTTTGTCCGTGGCATCGTAAATACCATCAGTACCCACCGCGATATGCTGGATGCCTTCGCCTTTGTATTTTTTCAGATATTCTTCGATCTGGCTTTTATCATCGGTCGATTCATTCAGCGGAATGCGGATTTTCCCACAGGGCGACGTGATCGCCCGGCTGACCAGCCCGGTGATTTTACCGGCAATGTCAAAGAAGTGGATTTGGCTAAACCCAAACAGATCGCGATAGAAATCCCACCATTTGTCCATATTGCCGCGATAAACGTTATGGGTCAGATGGTCGAGATAGTAGAACCCGACACCTTCTGGTTTTGGATCGCGTTCGCCAAGCCAGTCAAATTCCGCGTCATAGGCCGATCCGGTTTCACCATATGCATCGATGAAATAAATGATAGATCCACCGATCCCGTTGATCGCAGGCACATCAAGGGTTTTGTCATCACCAAGATAAGGTTCGGCCCCCTTGGACACCGCATGATCAAAGGCATGTTTGGCATCAACCACACGCCATGCCATCGACGGTGCACACGGACCATGTTTTTCAACGAACTTCATCGCGTGCGAGCCGGGCTCGGCATTCAGGATGTAATTGATGTCGCCTTGGCGCCAGACCGTGATGTTTTTGGTTTTGTGCTTGGCAACCGGGCAATAGCCCATGCGATCAAACAAAGCTTCCAGCGTTGTCGCATCTTCGTGGGCGAATTCGACAAATTCAAATCCGTCGGTCCCGGCGGGGTTTTGGTCCGAAATCGTGGCGCGCGGTGCGTCATGTGGGAACGGGCCCATATGAAGTCTCCTCTGACTGGAATTATTTAATTTCTTATTAGGTCCAATCGTGCGCCAAATTGCGCGCAAAGTGCATGCATTTATGGTTGATTTCGGGCACGCAATGCACACATCATGCATCATCAGTCAAAATGGTGCGGTTGTCATGCAACTTGATAAACTTGATCTGAAATTGCTGGCCGAACTGCAAAAGGACGGCCGCCTGACCAACAATGATCTGTCCGAACGTATTGGCCTGTCGGCATCGCAATGTTCGCGCCGACGTGCACGGCTGGAAGAAGACAAAGTCATTCGTGGTTACCGGGCCGATATCGACCGACAGAAAATGGGATTGGGATTGCTGGTGGTGATTTCGGTGACCCTTGCCACCCATAACCGCGACAACGCCAAACGGTTCGCCAGCCTTTTGGCCGATTTGCCCGAAGTGCTTGAAGCATTCTCGCTAACGGGGGAGATGGATTACCACCTTAAGGTCGCGACCCGCGATCTTGCCGCACTTTCGCATTTCGTCAATGAGGTGCTGCTGCCCCATGATTCCGTGCAGCATGTCAAAACATCGATTGTGTTAAATGTGCTGAAGGATTTCGAAGGGGTGGCAATCGGGCCGCAAGGCTAAGCTACCACCCCTTTCTCAAGTCCCAAAAACAGCCAAAAACCGCAGGCCAAACGCAAAAAGACCGCACCCAAAGGCACGGCCTTTCCGCATCGAAACACCGCGCATGGCGGTATTTCGCCCTCCCCTAACTGATGTCAGATCGCAAGATACTGGTCACGCAGTTCATCATCATCAAGAACCGCCTGCGCGGTGCCATCAAAGACGATTTCGCCGCTATCCATAATGATCGCACGATCCGCAAGCTTAAGTGCGGCAATGGCATTTTGTTCGACAATGATCGTGGTGATGCCCAGTTTTTTGACGTTTTGCAGCGTCTTTTCAATTTCCTGGACAATCACCGGTGCCAAACCTTCGTATGGTTCATCAAGCAACAAAATCTTGATATCGCGGGCCAACGCACGGCCAATCGCCAGCATTTGTTGCTCGCCCCCGGAAAGGGTGATGGCTTCTTGTTCGGCACGTTCGCCAAGACGTGGGAACAGCTCATAGATGCGTTCAATCGACCAACCAATTGGCTCGGCAATTTGGGCCAGTTCAAGGTTCTGATGCACCGTCATGCCCGGAATGATCCGGCGATCTTCAGGCACGAGCTGCAAGCCAAGCTGGGCGGCCTGCCAGGCTTTCATGGTGTGCAGTGGCTTATGATCAAGCCAGATTTCACCATGTTTAAGTTCCGGGTCTGCCATCCGCGCCAACGCGCGCAAGGTCGATGTTTTCCCGGCCCCATTACGGCCCAAAAGGGCCAAGATTTCACCTTCGCGAATGTCAAAGGAAACGCCTTGCACGATATAGCTTTCGCCGTAATAAGCATGCAGGTCATAGACCGAGAAAAACGCAGGATCACCGCCTTTTTTACGTACCGGTTCCTGTCTTTGCACTGCGTTCATACCGCTTCCCCTCCGAGATAGGCCTCTTTGACCCGTGGGTCATTGCGCACTTCTTCTGGCGTACCCTCACAAATGATCGCCCCTTGCGCCAGAACGCTAATGCGGTCGGCTAGGCTGAACACCACATGCATGTCATGTTCAATGATCACCTTGGTCATGCCGCGTTCCTTGATCCGTTGCAGCAATTCAATGGTGCGGTTGGTGTCATGGCGTGACATGCCTGCTGTTGGCTCATCAAGCAGGAACAGTTTGGGATGTTGACCCAAACACATCGCCAATTCCAAACGACGTTTATCCCCACGCGACATCGAACTTGCGATTTGATCCTGATGTTCGATCAAACCGACATCTTCCAAAAGGTGCTCGGCCTGTTCGCGGATTTCCTTTTCCGCAAACAAACTTTTCAAAAAGCCCATTTTGAATTCGCCGTCCCGCTTGGCAAAGGCCGGGACCATCACATTTTGCAAAAGCGACAATTCCGGAAAGATTTCCGGTGTCTGGAAAACACGCGCCACCCCAAGCTGGTTAATCTCGTAGGGGTGCTTGCCGGTCAGAACCTGATCGCCCAGCAAAACCCGCCCGCGGTTTGGGGTAAGACGCCCGACAATCACGTTCAGCAATGTCGATTTACCCGCCCCGTTCGGGCCGATAATGGCGTGAACTGTGCCTTCCTTAACCCGAAGGTTGATGTCAGACAGGGCGCGCAAACCGCCAAAATTCTTGTCCACATCGGTTACATCAAGAATGTACTCAGACATCAATCAGGCCTCCTTCGTCGAAGGTTGTTCTTTTTCTTTGTCATCGGTCGATGATGCGCTGCTACTGACCAGACGCCACAGGCGACTGATACCTTCCATGATGCCACCGGGCAGGAAGATCACGATCAGCATAAACACAAGACCAAGTGTCAGATGCCAACCATCGCCCACAAACAGCCCCAGAACCGATGCGAGCCCGTGCGCCAACCAATCGGGCAGGAACGAGAATGCATTTTGAAGAACTGAATCGTTAAACGCCGACAGGATGTTTTCGAAATACTTGATAATCCCAGCGCCCAAAAGCGGACCAATCAAGGTACCAACACCGCCAAGGATGGTGATCAAAACCACCTCGCCCGATGCGGTCCATTGCATGCGTTCCGCCCCGGCCAGCGGATCGGTCACCGCCAAAAGGGACCCTGCCAAACCGGCATACATGCCCGAAATGACAAACGCGGTCATCAAGTACGGGCGCGTATTGTACCCGGTATAGCCCATACGGTTTTGGTTCGATTTGATTGCACGTAACTTCAAGCCAAATGGGGACCGGAAGATGCGCAAGTAGATGAAGAACGAAATCAACATCAAGGCCGCACAGATATAGAACCCGGAATAACCGATGCCTTCGATTCCAAACAGATTCGGGGTCGGAAGCGATGCATCGGCCTGAATACCGGCCATCCGATCAAGAACACGTGCATCGCCCTGGGTTAACTGCAACCCGGTTTCACCATTGGTGATCGGGGTCAACACCGAATAGGCCAGGTTATAAGACATCTGCGCAAAGGCCAGTGTCAGGATCGAGAAATAAATCCCCGACCGGCGCAATGAGACAAACCCGATGGCCAGCGCGAACAGGCCCGACAAAACGGTTCCGAAAATCAATGCCGGAATGACGTTCATCGACAGAAGTTTGAACGACCAGACCGCGGTATAGGACCCCACCCCCAAAAAGGCGGCATGGCCAAAGGAAAGATACCCGGTCAAGCCAAACAGAATGTTGTAGCCAATGGCAAAGATGCCAAAGATCATGAATTTTTGCATCAAGTCAGGATAGGCCGCCCCGAAAGGCTGCAACCAGATCGGCATGGTCAGCACCACAGCCGACAAGATGGCCATGTAAAGGATATCCTGCTTGGGGGAGGCGATTTTTGTATGTGTCATTTTAGCTCTCCATCACACCGCGACGACCCATCAGACCGCGCGGGCGGGTCAGCAGAATAACGACGGCAACAAGGTAAATGATGACTTGGTCAATGCCCGGGAAGATATCTTTTACCTCGGTCATGGACGAGAAGGACTGCAAGATACCCAGCAGGAACCCTGCGAGTACGGCACCGGGCAAAGAGCCCATCCCCCCGACAACCACCACGACAAATGACAGCACAAGGAAATCCATCCCCAAATGGTAATCCGGGGGAAGAACCGGCGTATACATCACGCCTGCAAGGCCCGCGACCACCGCGGCCATGCCAAACACAATCGTAAAGCGTCGTTCGATATTAATCCCAAGAAGCTCGACTGTTTCGCGGTCGGCCATCCCGGCACGCACAACCATCCCATAGGTGGTGAAATGCAAGAACGAGAAAACAAGCCCGATGGTCACAAGCGAGAACGCCAGATAAATCAAACGCCACCAAGGATAAACAACGGCTTCGCCCAGACCAAATACCGCCCCAATCGCCGCAGAACCGGCAACAACATCCGGCGCACCTTGCGGAATTGGATTGGCGCCAAAGAACGCCTTAACCAGTTCCTGCAACACAATCGCCAGACCAAAGGTCACAAGGATCTGATCGGCATGTGGACGTTTATAAAAATAGCGGATCAGACTGCGTTCCATGACGATGCCAATCAACAGCATCACCGGAATTGCCAAAATAATCGAAAGCGGCACGGACCAATCAATGATCGCAGCCCCGGTATCGCCAAACCAAACTTCGAGATAAGGCGTTTCCTTATAGGCATCAAAGAAGGTCACCGACTCATCTTTGACCCGCACTGACAAGGTCAGGATCTTTTCGACCGTAACCGCACAAAAGGCGCCCATCATGAAGATGGCACCGTGGGCAAAGTTCACCACGCCAAGCGTACCGAACACCAAAGTCAGGCCAAGCGCAATCAGCGCATAGGCGCCGCCCTTGTCCAACCCATTGAGAATTTGAAGGAATATAGCGTCCATGAGTTATCCGCCGCGTATTCGTAAAGGACTTAATGAAAAGACCGAAAAGATCTGCACGTGAGCAAATGGTCTGGCAAACGGGTGGGCAAATGGGCCGACCATTCGAAAATGGTCGGCCCGGTTTGCATGATGTGGACGGATCAGACCTTGTACGGTCCAAGTTCCCCGCCGAACATGTCGGCCGGATACTCAACCTGTGACCGCGGCACTTCCTTGACGACTTCAAGAAGGTCAAAGTTGGACTGCGGGTTTTGTTTACCGCGCACAACCAGAACATCTTTGAAGCACTGGTGATCGGCCGCACGGTAAAGGGTCGGACCATTGCCCGCGCCATCGAACTCGAAACCTTCAAGCTGCTTGATGACTTCCCAAGGTGCGAACGTACCGGCCATTTCGCAGGCGTTGGCATACAGCAACGTCTGGACATAGCATGTGTGCGCAGCCTGAGACGGCGGGAAGCCGTATTCCTGACCGAAGGATTTCACGAAGGCCTGTGAACCTTCGTCCTGCAGCGACCAGTGCCAGTTGGTGGTCCCCAGAATGCCTTTTGCGGCATCGCCAGCACCCTGTGCCATCAGACGTGAATAGAGCGGCACAACGATTTCGAAGTTTTTGCCGTTGACCTGCTTATCGCGCAGACCAAACTGAACGGCCTGGGTCAACGAGTTGACCATGTCCTTGCCATAGTGGTTGAGGATCAGGACATCCGCGCCAGAGTTCAGAACCGGGGTGATATATTGCGAGAAGTCACCCGCACCAACCGGGGTACGGACGGTGTTGACCGTTTCCCAACCGATGTTTTCGGTTGCGGCTTTGATCGATTCTTCCTGCGTCCAGCCCCAGGTGTAATCGGCTGTCAGGTGATAGGCACGGCGTTCTGCGCCATATTCATCAAGAAGAACCGGTGCAATCGCCTGACCAGACATGTAGGCGTTAAAGAAATGGCGGAAGCCATACCGTTTTTTGTCTTTACCCGTGGTATCGTTCGAGTGGGTCAGACCGGCCATAAAGATCACGCCCATTTCCTGGCAAAGACCCTGAACCGCGACCGCAACGCCCGATGATGAGCCACCGGTAATCATCGCGACATTGTCTTTTTCGATCATACGTTTTGCCGATGCACGTGCCGCATCGGATTTGGTCTGGGTATCACCCGTTACGAACTCGACCTTTTTGCCCAGAATGCCGTTGCCCTTAAGGTTCAGCGGCTTAATGGTATTCATCATACCACCGTCGCCCTCGCCGTTCAGATGCTTAACAGCAAGTTGATAGGCACGAAGTTCATCCGCACCTTCATCGGCATAAGGGCCCGACTGCGGAACGTTAAAGCCAAGCTTTACACTGCTGGAATTGCCCGGATCACCCCGGAACGTCTGGGCATGTGCGTCTTTGATGAAATGCATCGGGAAGGTCCCGCCAATAATGGCCGCACCCGTGGTTGCCGCAGAACCTTTAAGGACCGTACGACGCGATACATTCAGGATTTTCTTGGTATCCGACATGGTTTTCCTCCCCAATGTCTTGGGATTTGTTTCAGAAAAATCTGAGGCCTGTTTTCTGGTTGGTTTTTTTCACGACCTGACAAAACAATGGGGTCACGTTGAAAATGAATCAACACCTAGTTGATATAGAACAGTTTTTTTGTAAATATATGGATAGTCGGTGTGAAAATTTGTAAATTTTGTCAAAAATGAGACTTTAGTATGAACCGTCAGGCCCCAATCGGACATCGCATTCGCGGTCGCCGCAAAGACATCGGAATGACCCAAAATGCCTTGGCGAAAACCGCCGGGATTTCGCCGTCTTACCTGAACCTGATTGAACATAATCGGCGCTCGATCGGCGGCGGGCTTTTGATGCGCATCGCCGAAGCGCTTGATATTCAACCCCATACTTTGTCCGGGTCCGAAGAAAGCCGCCTTTTATCGGACCTGAGCGAAGCCGCATCCGACCCGGTTTTTCGAACCACACCAATTGAAAGCCGCGAGTTCGCCGCGATGATTGCCGCGGCACCGGGGATGATTTCGGCGTTTTTGTCACTGTACCGGGCCTATCGCAGCGGGCTTGATAATGTTGACGCACTGTCTGAACGGCTAAGCCACGATCCGTTTTTGACCGAAGCCAGCCATTCGATCCTGACGCGGATCACATCGATCCGAACCGTGGCCGAGATTTTCAACGATTACGACGATCTGCCCAATGAACAGCGTGCGCGATTTAATGCGACTTTGGTACGGGAATCCCAACGACTGGCAGAATCCGCGACCGAAATTTTCAGCTTCCTTGAACGCGGGGATGCCGGGCGCCCGGCCACCAGCCCGGCCGAGGAAGTTGATGATTTGCTTTATGACAATGCCAACTACTTCCCCGCACTTGAGGATCAAGCAGCCACCATGCGCCCGGCCATTGACCCGGACGGCGGATTGTTTTTGACCGATTTGATCAACTATCTTGAAAGCCGCCACGCGATCAGTGTTGAACGCCTGCCCCCCGAAGATTTCCCAACTGGCGGCTTTGCATGGGTGCCAGACACAAAAATCTTGCGGGTGTCACGTGCCCTTCCGATTACATCTGCCCGTTTTCAGGCCGCGCGCACCATTTGCCGGATAGAGGCGATGGACGCAATCAACAGCGTTTTGGACAATGCATCGATCAGCAGTGACGCCGCCCGCCTGCGCGCGACAGAGGCATTGGTATCCTACAGTGCCGCCGCCCTTTTATTCCCGTATGAACAGTTTTTGACCGATGCACGCACATTCCGCCATGATATTGAATTGCTGCAACAACGCTATGCCGCCAGTTGGGAACAGGTGTGCCACCGCCTGACAACCTTGCGCCGCACCGGTTCAGAAGGCATTCCGTTCCACCTGATCCGGACCGATATTGCTGGCAATATTTCCAAACGGTTTTCCGCATCAGGGCTTCAGCTGCCGCGTTATGGCGGGGCGTGCCCCCGTTGGGCAGTGCACGAAGCCTATCTGACGCCTGAACGGGTGATCCCGCAATATGTCCGCCTGCCCGATGCCAGCGAATATTTGTTTGTCGCGCGCGCATTGCGCACAGGTGCGGGTGGCTATGGCGTGCCGCAATCGGTGTATTCGGTGATGATCGGCTGTGATACGGCCTTTGCCAATGATGTGGTTTATGCCGATGGGTTGCCTTTGGGGCGGTCTGAGTCCGCCATTCCGGTCGGCGTATCGTGTCGGCAATGTCCACGCGACAATTGCGCCCAGCGCGCCTATGAAATGGCCGATGCGACCCTGACTTGATCGGCAACAAACCCAATTCAGCACCGCAATCTGTTGGCGCAAAGAATATTGAAATGACGGATGCAGGCTTGCTTATATGAAGGGTCGCCCATAGTATCGCGTTAAAGTAGCAGGGAAAAAACGCCTTATGGGGAATTTGCGTCAAGATATGCGCGCACAGCAGACGACAGTGCCTGCGCGCGTCAAATCTGCGGCGCAAACGGTGCCCATCCTGCGCGTTTTCCAATTCATCCTGCTTATGCCCTTCCTGTTGCTGTCTCTTATTCCATCCGGGACCATGACCGTTCCCGTGGATCAAGGGCAGATGCGTATCGTGATTTGTACTGGCAGTGGCCCATTGGCGATTCAGGTCAATGAAGATGGCAGCTACACGCAAGACAGCCAAAATAATCACGATCATAAATCATCCGAAAAACACACAAAGATGTGTGATTGGGCGCCGCATAACAGCTTATTGGTTGCCCAGTCTTTCGCCATTTTGGCGGAACTTTCCCGTGTTGAAACCCCGGCCGACCTGACCAGCAAATTTGAACAGGTCTATCTTCGACTGGCTGTTCTTGCACCGGCCGCACGCGGACCTCCTCATCAGGCATAGGTAAAAGCTGGCGCAACCTGCCCGGCTCCTTCGCGCAAAAACGATCAATGCATCCTTTGTACGTGTTCTGTGCATGGGAACTGCATGCGTTTTGCTGCCCCGAAACAACCCGCCCTACCCGCGCGTCCTTTCTGTAATACCCGTAACGGGTAGACGGGGTTGTCGTCTGATGAGAAATCCAATGCCACATAGCCAAAAACAAACGCCCCACCGCCAAGTGCGATCCAAATTGGCACTTTCCGTTTTGATCATTTGCGCCGGGGCGTCATCTGCTGCATCCCAGGAAACAATACCACCGCAAGAAACCACGATCACGCCGCCGGTTCTTATCCAATCGGATGCATCGTCGGATCCCAATAGCGCGACAATACTGACAGGCGAACACGCTGGCGGGCAGCTTGCCAATGGCGGCGGATTAGGGTTTCTGGGAAACGTTTCCGCCAACGATGCCCCGTTTAGCCTTAAAAGCTTTACCGCGCGCCTCAGCGAAGAACAGCAAGCGCGCAGCGTCAGTGACGTTTTGATCAATGATGCCTCGGTCAACACGGTTTTCCCGCGCAACAGCTATCGGGATGTTTTTACGATCCGCGGCTTTGCCTATTCCAACTACGATATGTACTTCAATGGCATGCCCGGCATGGCGCCAAAGCAACGCACGGTTCCGCAAAACTTTGAACGGATCGAACTTCTTAAGGGGCCAAGCACCTTTTTAAATGGCATGGCGTTGAATGGCGCAATTGGCGGCACCGTTAATGCGGTCCCAAAGCGCGCAGAACATACCCCCACCAGAAGCCTTAGCCTTGGCTATACATCAACCGCGCAACCCTCCATTCACCTTGATCTGGGCCAACGCTTTGGCGCGGAGGAGCAATTTGGCGTTCGCACCAACCTCACTTTCCGTAAGGGTGAATTGCCGGTCGATGATCAGGAAGAGGAGCTTGGCTCCTTCGCACTTGGTCTTGATTACGACGGCGAACGTGTGCGTCTTGCCAGCGACATAAGCTATCAGCGTGCCGAATATGACTCTCAAGACTGGGTTTTTGGATTGGCAAATGGCGCGGCCGTTCCTGACGCCCCGGACGGAACCACCAACCTGTCGCAAGACTGGGCAAACTTCGAAAGCAAGGATACCTCGGTGACCCTGACGGGTGAATTTGACATCACAGATCATATCACCAGCTACGCAAAGCTTGGCTACGCCGAGACAAAAACCGACGGCATCATTGCGTTTCCCACCAATCTCGACGGATCGGGAAACTTCACAGTCGCGGCAAACTCTTTTCCGTCAGGCGGGCGACATCGTTATGCCGAGACAGGGGTTCGGACACAGTTTGAAACCGGCCCGATCAGCCACAATCTTGTCGTTGCCGGTTCTATTTGGGCAATGGATTTGCGCTCGGGCTTTAAAAGCTTGGGGGTCACCGGAAACTCCAACCTTTACGCACCGTCGTCTATTTCTGCGGCATCGGCCAGTGCGCCCCTTACGGTCGCGGATCTTCCGGTTACAGCGCGGCATCGTTTTTCCAGCCTGAATGCTGCCGATACGTTGGGAATGTTTGATGACCGACTGCTTGTCACAGTCGGGGCACGTGGCCAACGCATGAAGTCACGCAATTACGCAAGCACGACCGGCAACAAAACAACGTCATACAATAAAACCGAGTTATCCCCAGCACTTGGCATCGTCTGGAAAGCCACGTCCGACCTGTCGATTTATGCCAATCGGGTCGAAGCCCTGCAACAAGGTCCGACCGCATCGCGCGGCACGGCCAACGCCGGGGAAACGTTTGCCCCATCCATCAGCACCCAAGTCGAGACGGGCCTGAAACTGGAACGTGAAAACTGGGGCGGGTCGATCAGTCTGTTTGAAATCACCCAACCAACCGGCATCACCGATCCCGTAACAAACATCTATGCTGTTGATGGCGAACAGCGCAATCGCGGCGCCGAAATCAACCTTCATGGTCGTGTCTTTGACAGCCTGCGTGTCCTTGGCAGCCTGAGCATCATGGATGCCGAACTCAAAAACACATCGGGCGGCACAAATGATGGCAACGACCCTGTCGGCATCCCAAAATGGCGCGCGGTTGTCGGTGCTGACTGGCAGACACCTTTTGTCCAAGACCTTTCTCTATCCGGGCGGGTCATTCACACCGGTTCGCAATTTGCCGATGCCGCCAACACCCAAAAGCTTGATGACTGGACGCGCCTTGACCTTGGCGCAAGCTACACCGTCAACCGGGGTGACAGGCAGCCCGTCGTGCTTCGCGCAAACATCGAAAATGTCCTTGGCCTTAATTATTGGTCCAGCGCATCGACCGGGCGAATTTCGGGCCTGAGCCGCGGCGCACCGCGCACCTTCCTGCTGACAGCTTCAATGAATTTCTAGACCACATTCACAGAAAACCAATCATCCTTGACCCTTAGGAAGAAAACATCATGAAACGCAGAGATTTCAATATAGGCCTTCTTTCCGCCATGAGCGGTGCCCTTCTTGCGCAGAATGCCAGCGCATCAGGCACGGCATCAGCATCTGACCCGTCAAAAGCCTTGGAACACAAACACTCAGATGCGACGCCCACTAAGCGACCGACCTATAACATGCTGGTTCACCCAAACATGATCTTGCTGGACCTTGTCGCGCCAATGACGGCATTCAAATTGACCATGGGCGACGTCCGCCTTGTTTGGAAGGACACAAACCCCGTGCCGACGGATGTGGGCGTCCCGGTGAGTGCAACCCATACCTTTGCCAACTGTCCGGGCGATGCAGATGTTTTGTTTGTACCGGGTGGACTTACCGGATCGACGGCATTGGTCGAAGATGATGAAACGCTTGATTTCCTGCGCGAACAGGCAAAATCGGCCAAATATGTAACATCTGTTTGCACCGGTTCGATGGTATTGGGCGCAGCCGGTTTCCTGAACGGCAAGCGCGCAACATCGCATTGGTACACACGCGACCTTCTATCGTATTTTGGGGCTATCCCCACAAGCCAGCGCGTTGTCGAAGACGGCAACATCATTACCGGCGCCGGTGCAACAGCGGGTTTGGATTTTGGGCTAACCATCGCGGCACGCATCAAGGGGGATGAGTGGGTCAAGAAAATGATGCTCACCCTTGAATACGCGCCAGAGCCACCTTTCAAAGGCGGCACACCTGAAACGGCGACACCCGAAAACGTCAAGGACATCCTGACCATTCGCGGCCCCAAGATCGAAAAAGCATCGCAGGCCATTCAAAGAGCCGCCAAAAAATTGGGCGTATAATCCCAGTTAAAGGCATGAAATGACCACCAAGCATGTGTGCGGCGATCTGGGCTTTATCTTTAAAGATGCGCCAACAAGATCGACCGCGCACATGCTTTGCCCGCCGGGGGGGGGCTGGCCCGGTGGATTACCGCTGGCGCGGCCTAAATACGGCAACGGCCGAAGCCCAACTAGATGGATGAAGTATACCACCCCAAAGTAGCATTATATTTCGATCAATTACCGGTTAGGATTGTTTTATAAAATCCGAATAATCGGGGAGAACGTCCTTTGAACCAGCGACCCAAGGTCCTGATTGCCGAAGACGAGGAAACCATTGTCGAATCCCTTAGCTTTCTGATGGACAAGGAAGGCTATGACGTGAGCGTGGCCACAGATGGCCAAACCGCGATTAACATGATCGCGCGCGACACCCCCGACATGGTTTTACTTGATGTGATGATGCCCGGCTGTGACGGGTTCGAAGTGGTGCGTGCGGTGCGTGCCGATCCACGCACAAAATCGATCCCGATCATGATGCTGACCGCGAAAACCCGCGAAGTCGACCGACGCAAGGGATTGGAACTTGGCGTTGATGATTTCGTGACCAAGCCCTTTTCCACCCGCGACGTTGTTTCGCGGGTAAAGGCCCTGCTTGAACGAACGGAATGCTAGAGCCAGACACGCAGGAGATCCCCCATGGCACCCCCACGCAGATTAACAGAACGGGCCTTTGTTTTGGTGCTGGCGGCGTTTTTCATGTGGATTCCGCCCTTGGTCGGGGTGTTTTCCCTTGATGGGCAAATCTTTGGCCTGCCGATCCTGTTTGTTTATTTCTTTGCCGGATGGGCGGTTTTGATTGCGCTGTGCGCGATATTGACCCGGTCACTGCGTAAAGTCGCACAGTCAGAGGGGCCGTAAACACGATGCTGTCCTCCGAACTGGTGATCTTGGTATCGCTTGGCTATGTCGGGTTACTGTATGCCATCGCCTGGTGGGGGGATAAACGCGCGCGTGACGGACGATCATGGGTGCGCAATCCAACGGTCTATACCCTGTCGATTGCGGTCTATTGCACATCTTGGACGTTTTATGGCGCGGTTGGCACCGCCGCCCGCAACGGGTTGGAATATCTGACGATTTATCTTGGCCCGACGGTGATTTTTCTGGGCTGGTGGTTCTTGCTGCGTAAGATGCTGCGCATTTCCAAGGCGCATCGCATCACATCAATTGCCGACTTTATTTCATCGCGCTATGGCAAAAGCACGCAGCTTTCCGTGCTTGTCACCCTGATCGCGGTGATTGGCACAACGCCCTATATTGCGCTTCAGCTTAAAGCAATTGCCACCAGCTATACGGTTTTGACCGGCTGGGAAAACGGTATGGTCGCCCCGGTGCGCGAAACCATCAGCATCTTTGCCGATAGTGGGTTTTGGGCCGCGGTTGGCTTGGCCCTTTTTGGCATTTTATTTGGCACACGTTTCATTGATGCCGATGAACATCACGAAGGCATGGTTGCCGCCATTGCCTTTGAATCCTTGGTTAAAATGTTTGCGCTTTTGGCGGTCGGGATATTCGTCTGCTTTGTGATGTATGATGGCATCGATCATTTATTTGCGCAGGCGACCAACAACCCCGACACGGCCAAACTTTTGCAATTACCTGAAAATGGCAGTGCGCGCTGGATGACATTAATGATGCTGTCCATGGCCGCTATTTTGTGTTTGCCGCGCCAGTTTCAGGTGATCATTGTTGAAAATGTCGATGAACGCCATTTGCCGACGGCAAGCTGGGCCTTTCCGCTTTATTTGCTGGGCATGAACCTGTTTGTTTTGCCAATTGCCTTGGCCGGGCTCGGTGCGCTTCCGGCATGGTCGGACCCGGACTTTTTCGTGATTTCCGTGCCGCTATTTGAAGGCCAGTCGATGTTGGCCCTGTTGGCCTATGTCGGCGGGCTTTCGGCCAGCACCAGTATGGTGATTGTCGCCACCATCGCGCTTTCGACCATGGTGTGTAATGACCTGATTGTCCCCGCCTTGCTGCGCATTCGCCCCCTTCGTCTGACCGAACGCGATGATTTGACCGGGCTTTTGATTTTCATCCGCCGGGCATCGATCTTGGCCGTCGTGTTTATGGGGTTTGCCTATTACCGGTCGGCGGGCGCCAGCGATGCCTTGGCCGAAATCGGGCTGATATCCTTTGCTGCCACCGCCCAATTCATCCCGATCATGATTGGCGGGCTGTATTGGAAGGGCGCGACCAAAACCGGTGCACAGGTCGGGCTTTTGGTCGGCTTCGTGCTTTGGGGCTATACGCTGCTACTGCCGTCCTTGGCCGATAGTGGCTGGATGGACCCTGACTTGATCTTAAATGGCGCGTTTGGGCATCCGTGGCTGCGGCCTGAAAGTTTGTTTGGCCTGTCGGACTTTGAACCGCTGACCCATGCGTTGATTTGGTCAATGTCGCTCAATACCGCGGCCTATGTCCTGATCAGCTTGTTTACATCGCCAAGCGCGCTGGAACGTATTCAGGCGACCTTGTTTGTCGATGCCTTTTCGCGCAAAGGCCAGGATACCGTGATTTGGCGATCATCGGCATCGGTCGATGATCTGTATGAATTGGTTGAACGGTTTTTGGGCCGCGAACGGGCCTTTCACTCGTTCCGGGAATTTGGCTGGGAAAAGGACACGCCGTGGCGCGGCAAGGGCGAAGCCAATGCCGATATGATTGCGTTTACCGAACGGCTTTTGGCCGGGTCGATTGGGGCAGCATCGGCACGCGTGATGGTATCCTCGGTCGCCAAGGGTGAAATGGTCAGCCTTGAAGAAGTGCTGGAAATCCTCGAAGAAACATCGCACGTCATTGAATATTCTCAGCGCCTTGAACAAAAATCAAATGAGCTGGAAAAAGCTGCTGCCGAACTGCGCGCTGCCAATGAACGCCTGCAAGAACTTGACCGGTTAAAGGATGAATTCCTGACCATGGTCAGCCATGAATTTAGAACCCCGCTGACCTCGATCCGGTCGTTTTCGGAAATTCTGGTCGATACCCCGACCCTTGATCATGAACGGGCCGAACATTTCCTTAGTATCATTGTCCGCGAAAGCGAACGTTTAACCCGCCTGATTGATGACCATCTTGATCTGGCCCGCCTTGAAGCCGGCCATTCCGATTGGCGCGCCATTGATGTTGATCCGCGCACGGTCCTTGATGAAAGTGTCGAGGCGGTCAAAGGGTTGCTGGATCGTAAAGGCGTGACGTTAAGTACCGATTTGGCCAAACAAACCGTGATGTTGCATGTGGACCGGGATCGCTTAACGCAGGTCTTTATCAATTTGCTGTCGAATGCGGCCAAGTTTTCAGACCCGGAATATCCCAGTGTGTCTGTGCGCGGCGAGGCAATTGATGGCGGTTATCTGGTATCGATCACCGATAACGGCAATGGTATCGCCCCCAACGAGCTTGAGATCATTTTTGATAAATTCTCACGCGGGGGGAAATATGCCGACGATAAGCCAAAGCCATCCGGATCGGGGCTTGGATTGGCGATTGCCAAACATGTTGTCGAGCATTGTCAGGGCAAAATATGGGCCGAAAGCCCGCCCGGCCAAGGTGCCACTTTCCGCGTCTTTATCCCCGGTCAGGTTCTGGGCGCTGCAACCGTTCCCGAAAAGGATACAGTTCAGGGGCCGCAACTTGGTCCCGCCACCGGCACTGCACCATCAAGCTAATCCGGGTGATCACGCTGATGAGGCGATCCGGTTATGCCAAACTTTAAATAAGAACCTTTTCGACACAGCCAACCTGCGCTTTTTTTGGCGATGAATATCAGCGAAGATTTATAACGGTTTTCCAAACTCTTGCGGTAAAATCTCCGCCAACCCCGCCTGCCTCCATCCAGTCCCGCCCCAATTTTGGCGAAATTTTGTCTCGACTCCCGGGATGGGTTCAATTATCACTTGAACACTGATTAAACGATTAATCACGTCATTTGATTTGAAACTGTTTCACGTTTCAGGTGGAGGCCCCGTTGGCTGCATCGCGTACCGGACCGAACATGACCCAGATCGCCAAGGCTGTTGGTGTGTCGTCGGCAACCGTGTCCAATGCGCTATCAGGTAAGGGCCGCGTTTCCCCGGAACTGGTTGAAAAAATCCGCGCAAAAGCAGCCGAACTTGGCTATGTGCCCAGCAGTGCGGGGCGTGCCCTTCGTACCGGGCGATCCAATGTTTTGGGCCTTGTCCTGCCAGATATTTCCAACCCGCTTTTCCCGCAAATAGCCCAAGCCATGGAATCGGCGGCCTCAGATGCCGGATATGGCGTTTTGATTGCGGATTCACGCGGTGATGTCACCACCCAGACACAGGCAATTGCGCGCCTGATTGAACGTGGTGTTGATGGGCTGGTGGTTATTCCACGTCGCGGCACGCGCATCGGATCGGTTAGCTGCCCGGTTGCCATGGTCGATACCCCGTCCACACCGGGCAATACGGTTTCAGCCGACCATTGGGAAGGCGGGGCGCAATTGGCCCGGCACCTGTTGGATTTGGGCCATCGTAAGTTTCTGTTTGTCGGTCATGACCGGGCATCGAATGTGCAAAACGACCGTATTGGCGGCATGAAATCGGCCCTTGGCAATGATGTTAGCCATGAAACAATCTGGATCGAACCGATGCTGCGCCGCCAAGGCGATGACGCATCGCTTGGCCTGCTGGGTCACGTTACATCCGGCGTGACCGCAATTGCCGCAGTGTCGGATTTACATGCGCTTCGCGTTTTGACCGAATTGCAAACTGCCGGCATCAAAGTCCCCGAACAGGTCAGTGTCACCGGGTTTGATGATCTGGTCTTTGCCCCGGTTGTCACCCCGTCCCTGACGACGGTGCATATGGATATGACACGCATCGCGCAAATCGCGATTGCGGCCCTGACCAAAGAAATCGAAGGCCCAAGAACAACGACGGTGACCAACACCGGCGAAATCGACACTCCCGAAATCGATCACAAGAACGGTGCAACGGTCCAACAAACCGTCAAAGCCGACACGTCCAAGGTTTCCATGAAGCTAATGGTGCGCGCGTCAAGCGGCCCGGCAGCTTCACCCGATACACAAGCCCGAATGGAGAAACTCTATAATGGCGATTAAAAAACTGATGATGGCATCTGCCGCGCTGATGCTAAGCGTTGGCGCCGCCAAAGCCGACGACAAGACCCTGACCATTTCCGTTTATGGTTTCGCACAGGATGCCTTCAAAGAGTATCTGTACGAGCCGTTCGAAGAAAAATGTGGTTGTGAGCTGGTTGTTGAAACCGGCAACTCGGTCGAGCGTCTGGCCAAAATCGAAGCCAACAAGGAAAACCCGGTCATTGATCTGGCGGTGATTTCCATGCGCGATGCGCTTTCTGCGGCACGCAACGGGCTGACCGACAAAGTCGACACCAGCAAGCTGAGCAATTTTGACAAGCTTTATGACATTGCCAAAGACCCCAATGGCGATGGCATGAGCGTTGGCTACACCTTCTATGCAAGCTCGATCGCGTATCGTTCGGACAAAGTCACCATCGATAGCTGGGCCGATTTGCTGTCCGATGATTTGGCGGGCCGTGTTGCCCTGCCAAATGTCACCACGACGCAAGGTCCGCTGATGCTCTATATGCTGGGCAAGGCACTGGGTGATGAAGATCCGTCGCTGAAAACCCCGATCACCAAAGTCGGCGAGAAAAAAGACGATATCGTCACCTTCTATGTCCGTTCTTCGCAGCTGGTTCAGTTGATGCAGCAAGAAGAAATCTGGGCCGCACCGATTGGCCGTTTCGCATGGGCCGGTTTTTCCAAAATGGACATGCCGATCAAATGGGCGACGCCAAAAGAAGGCCAGTCTGGTGGCATGAACGTGATGGTTCTGACCAAAGGCAGCAAAAACCGCGATCTGGCACTTGAGTTCATGGATTTCTGGTTGTCGACCGAAGTTCAGACCGAACTGGCACAGAACCTTGTTGATAGCCCGGCCAACAAAGAAGTTGTCGTGTCTGACGATGTTGCAGACAACCTGACCTATGGTGCGGAAACGGTTGAAAACCTTAACCTGATCCCGTCCGAAGTTGCCCTTGATAACCGTGAAAAATGGTTGTCGCAGTGGAACAACAAGGTCGGTCAATAAGCCGATTTATGACACGCCGGGGTCGGCAGTTTTGTTGGCCCCGGCGGATGTTACTGCGACGCCCCATCGCGCCACCCTTTACTTAACTTATCGACGACAAGGTTGCTGAGATGTTTCAGAACCGGGCCGAGGCCTTTGCGCTGGTCCTGCCTGCCGCGATCTTTGCCGGTGCCATTTTCCTGGTGCCTGTGCTGATCCTTCTGTCCGAAGGATTCCGATCTGCTGATAGCTGGACGATACAAGCCTATATCGACTTCTTTTCCCAATCGCTTAATCAGGCGGTGTTTCTGCGCACCCTGAAACTGGCCGCAATGGTTACGGCGGCATCGGCCGTTATTGGCTATGCCGCGGCATTTGCCATTGTGAATTTACCGCCCAAGGGCAAAGGCCGTGTGACCGGTCTGATCGTCTTGCCATTGATGATTTCACCTGTGGCACGCACCTATGCATGGATTGTCATTCTGGGCCGTACCGGGATCGTCAATCAGGCGCTGGTTGCGGTTGGCTTAAGTGACGAACCGATCCGGTTCCTGTTTACCGAAACCGCCGTCTTTATCGGTCTGTTGCAGCTGTTCTTGCCGTTGATGATCATTTCGCTGATCAGTGCGCTTGAAAACATGCCGCGCGATGCGGTGCCCGCCGCCCGGGTGCTGGGCGCGAACTGGCTTCAGGTATTTACCAAGGTCATCTTGCCGCTGACCAAGGAAGGTCTGGTGATTGGGGGAACGCTTGTCTTCACCGGTTCCATGACCGCCTATATCACGCCGGCGATCCTTGGCGGGTCAAAGGTCCTGATGCTGGAAACCCTTTTGTATCAACGCGTGACAATGGCCAATGATTTTGTATCGGCCTCGGTGATTGCGCTGATCCTGATTGTTATGGCGTTTGCGGCCAACCTTTTGCTTAAACGACTGGCAACTGCGAGGAACAAGCGATGAGCAACAAACTCTATGCCCCGATCATCCTGTTGCTGGTGTTAACGTTTTTGATCGGCCCGTTCATCATCATCATTGCCGCGTCATTGTCGGCCGGTGAAACGCTTTCTTTCCCACCACAGGGATTGTCGCTGCGTTGGGTGATCAAGGTTTTTGAAGTCGAAAGCTTCCGCGCAAGTTTTGGCGTGTCGATGTTTCTGGCCATTGGCGGGACGATTTTCGCCCTGATTTTGGGCATCCCTGCAAGCTACGCACTGTCGCGCTATAAAGTGCCCGGTGCCGAAACCATCCGCACAATCGTTTCTTCGCCAATCATTGTACCGGGCATCATCGTCGGCCTGGCATTGCTGCGATACTTTGTCGTGCCGTTTAATTTCGGCATCTTGTTTGCGCTGTTTTTGGCCCATACCGCCCTTATCCTGCCTTATGCGGTGCGCGTGGTATCGGCCAGCCTGACCAACCTTCGTTCCGACATCGAAGAAGCCGCCGTGCTTTTGGGATGTTCGCGCGTGGGGGCCTTTTTCCGGGTGGTCATGCCCAACATTCGCGGCGGTATTCTGGCTGCCTTCATTCTGGGATTTGTTACCAGTTTTAATCAGGTGCCTGTATCGCTGTTTCTATCTGGTCCGGGTGTGCGCACCCTTCCGATCGACATGCTTTCCTACATGGAAATCACCTATGACCCGTCGGTCGCAGCCCTTTCGGCGCTGCTGGCTTTCATGTCGCTGGGCATTGTCTTTCTGGCCGAACGTTTCCTAGGATTTTCTCGCTATGTCTGATTCCCGTTTTCTGTGTCTTGAAAAAATGACCCTGTCGTATGGCAAAAACGTTGCCGTACCCGACATGGATCTTGATATCGGCAAGGGCGAACTTGTGGCGCTTTTGGGCCCGTCGGGCTGTGGCAAAACCACCACCATGCGCGCCATTGCCGGTTTGATGGAACCCGCATCCGGGAAAATCGTGCTCGATGGCACGGACATCACCCGCGTTCCGGCAAACAAACGCCCGGTTGGCTTGGTGTTTCAATCCTATGCGTTGTTCCCGCATCTTAACGTTTATGAAAACGTTGCCTTTGGCCTGAAATTAATGGGCGTCAAAGGAAGCGAGCTGGACAAGCGCGTGATCGACGGCCTTAAAACCGTTGGGCTGTCGCAATATGCCACACGCAAACCCGCCGAACTTTCCGGTGGGCAGCAACAGCGTGTGTCGCTTGCGCGTTCCATGGTGATGGAACCAAAGGTCTTGCTGCTTGATGAACCGCTTTCAAACCTTGATGCGCGTCTGCGTCTTGAAATGCGCACCGAATTACAGCGTGTCCAAAAAGAAAGCGGTGTGACGATGATTTTCGTGACCCATGATCAGGTCGAAGCCCTTGCCATGGCCGACCGCATCATTGTGATGCTTGATGGGCATATCGAACAGATCGGCACCCCCGAAGATATCTATAACCATCCGGTATCTGATTTCGTAGCCGACTTTGTTGGGTTCGAAAACGTGTTTGAGCGGGTTGGCAACACCATCAAAACCGCCAATGGCGACGTTGCGATTGCTGGCGACATTGATGATGCGACCAAGGGCCTTGCATGGCGTCCATCCATGGTCACCCTTGGCGATGGCCCGTTTGAAGGCACCGTGCGCGGCACATCCTTTGCCGGGGGCACACGCGAATATCTGCTTGATACCCCGCTTGGTCAGATCAAGGCCGAATGTGATGCGTCGCTTCCGGCGCATGATTTTGGTGCCGTGCTTAAATTTGATCTTCCGGTTCATAAGGCCGCCCAACTTGCCCGCACCGGGAGCCTGTAATGGGTTTGTGGATCGACACGGATATGGGGTTTGACGATCTGGCCGCCGTGCTGGTTCTGACAAACGCCCAAAAACCCATCGATGGCATGTCGTTGATTGCGGGCAACAGCCCGCTTTCGACCGTGCGCGCCAATGCGGCCAGCGCCGCCAAGACGTTTGGCTGGGATTTCCCGATTTATACCGGGCGTGAACATGCCGTCATGGGCGGGCTTGAAACCGCCGAACGGATCCTTGGCCCCAAGGGGATGCTCAGTTCCGGCAAACATTTGCCCGATTGTGCACCCATCGCGGAAAACAGTGCATTTGATGCGTTGTGCACGTGGCTTGACGCATCCAGCACGGATGGTGATGACAAACACATCCTGGCGTTGGGCCCGCTTGGCAACTTGGCAGCCCTTGTACTCGCGCGTCCTGATCTTGCAGGCAAAATCGATCAAGTCACTTGGATGGGGGGGGCTGCTGGGCGCGGCAATCATACGGCCTTGGCGGAATATAACGCCTTTGCCGACCCGGAAGCCTTGGCGATACTTCTCGCCCATAACGTTCCCATTCGGATGGTTGAACTTGATCTATGCCGCAGCGTTTTGGCCGTACCCAGTGATGTTCACGCCATCCGAAATGCCGGGGGCAAGAACGCCGAACTTCTGGCCGATTTGACCGCGGGTTACATCAATATCGGCATATCGCGCGGACGCAGTGGCATGGCGATCTTTGACCCGCTGGCGGCAGCAACACTGGTTGATCGCGATGTTGTGACATTTGCCGATGCCCATATTGCGGTCGATACCAGCAACGGTGTCGCGCGCGGGCAAACCCATATTGAACGCGTTGAGCCCGGCACCGCCAAACGCAATGGCCAATTTGGGCTGGGCGTTGATGCCGATCGGGCACGCAACATAATCTTTGACGCGCTAAAGGCAGAAGCCGCAAAATGACAGACAGAAATTCAGAACCGCTTGATCTTGATGATGATGCCTTGCGCGGCCGCGCGGTTGCCGCGGCACGCGGCGATGCGCCGTTTGATATCCTGATTGTCGGCGGTCAGATCGTTGATATGGTCACCGGCGAAATCCGGTTTGCCGATGTCGGCATCATTGGCAAAATGATCGCAAGTGTGCATGAACCGGCCACCCGTAGCGACGCCCGCACCCTGATCAATGCGCGCGGTGCATTCGTGACACCGGGTTTGATCGATACGCACATGCATGTCGAAAGCTCAATGACCACCCCGGCCAACTATGCCGCAACTGTCGTACCGCGGGGTGTGACCACCACGGTTTGGGACCCGCATGAATTTGGCAATGTGTTGGGGCTTGATGGGGTACGCTGGGCAACCCAGGCGGTGCGCGATTTACCGTTACGTGTTCTGACCCTTGCGCCGTCTTGTGTGCCGGCCGCCCCCGGTTACGAAGTATCCGGGGCTGATTTTGACGGCGATGCGATGGCGGAAATATTGTCATGGCCCGACATTCACGGCGTCGCCGAAGTCATGAATATGCGCGGCGTCATTGACCGCGATCCCCGCATGACAAACATCGTCCAAGCCGGTTTAACGTCACAAAAAATGATCTGCGGCCATGCGCGCGGTCTTGAGGGACGCGATCTTAGCGCCTTTATCGCGGCGGGCATCGGATCGGACCATGAATTGGTGTCCAACGATGACCTGATGGCTAAATTGCGCGCCGGGCTGACCATTGAAATGCGGGGATCGCATGATCATTTGCTGCCGGGCTTTGTGCAAACCTTGAATGATCTTGGCTTTTTGCCGCAAACGGTGACGCTGTGCACCGATGATGTCTTCCCTGATGATCTGGAACATGCAGGCGGGCTTGATGATGTGGTGCGCCGTTTGGTGCGCTATGGCATGAAACCCGAATGGGCATTACGTGCGGCGACCTTAAATGCCGCCATGCGGTTGGGGCGCAATGATCTGGGCCTTTTGGCGACCGGTCGGCGTGCTGATATCGTTATTTTCAATGACCTTAGCGACTTTGAAGCCCGCACTGTGATTGCCAATGGCAACGTTGTTGCAACGTCGGGCGAACTGAACCATCCCCCGGTCGTGCTTGACCCGGCCCCGCTTTTTGACACGATGAAAATCGCGCCCTTGGCGGTTGATGATTTTCGCATCAAAGTTCCCGCCGACATCACCAATGCCGACAAAGTCCGGGTTGCGACCATTGATCGCCCGCGCTTTACCCAATGGGGATCGGTTGAGGCGGATGTCAAAGACGGCTTTGTCGTCCCGCCCAAAGGCACAACCTATATCGCGGTTGCCCATCGTCATGGCAAAGTTGATTCCAAACCACGGGTCGGCCTGCTTGAAGGTTGGGGCACATGGCGCGGTGCGGTTTGCACCACCGTTTCGCACGACAGCCATAACCTGACCCTGTTTGGCGGCAATCCCGAAGACATGGCAATTGCCGCCAATGCGGTGATTAAGGCCGGTGGTGGAATGGCAGTGGCGTCAAACGGCAAACTTGATGCGATCCTGCCCCTGCCGCTGTGTGGTTTGGTGTCAGATGCACCGATGGAACAGGTTGCCGAACAATTCACCCACATCCGCGAAGCCACCGACGCCATTGTTGATTGGCAGCCGCCCTATTTGGTGTTTAAGGCGCTTTTTGGTGCCACCCTTGCCTGCAACGCCGGGCCACACCAAACCGACCGCGGGATTAGCGATGTCGAGACCGGAAAATTACTGGAATCGCCAGTGCTGGGGTCGGCTTAAGGGCCTCGACCTAATCTGGTAAACCGGGTGGTCATCTTGCCGCCGGACCGTCATGACAAACAAAACGGCGCGCAAGGTATCTTGCGCGCCTTTGCTTTTTGCCGAAACCGCAAAGCTTATTTCATCGTCGGCATGACGAATTCAGCACCCTTACGAATACCGGTCGGCCAGCGCGAGGTGATGGTTTTCAGTTTGGTGTAGAACCGAACACCCTCTGGGCCGTGCATGTGGTGATCGCCAAACAAGGATGCTTTCCAACCGCCAAACGAATGGAAGGCCATCGGGACCGGGATCGGCACGTTAATGCCAACCATGCCGGTCTGGGTGCGGGCCGCAAATTCACGCGCGGTGTCACCATCACGGGTAAAGATCGCAGTCCCGTTGCCATATTCGTGGCTGTCGACCAAGTTGGCAGCGGTTTCGTAATCTTCGGTGCGCACAACTGACAGAACCGGGCCAAAGATTTCTTCTTTGTAGATGCTCATATCCGGGGTCACATCATCAAACAGGGTGCCGCCGACAAAGTACCCTTCTTCATAGCCCTGAAGTTTGATGCCACGGCCATCAACAACCAGTTTGGCCCCTTCTTCGACACCCTTGTCGATCAAGCCCAGAACTTTATCGCGATGGGCGGCGGTCACAAGCGGGCCCATTTCGGCCTTTGGATCCGTGCCCGGCGCAACATGCAGTTCATTGATGCGCGGCACCAGTTTTTCAATCAGGGTGTCGGCGGTTTCCTTGCCAACCGGAACAGCAACCGAAATGGCCATGCAACGTTCGCCGGCCGACCCGTAAGCCGCCCCCATCAGGGCATCAACCGCCTGATCCATATCGGCATCTGGCATAATGATCATGTGGTTTTTCGCACCACCAAGGGCCTGGCAACGTTTGCCCTGCGCGGTCGCGGTTTCATAGATGTATTTCGCAATCGGGGTCGAGCCGACAAAGCTGATTGCCGTGACATCCGGGTCAAACAGCAACGCATCGACGGCTTCTTTGTCGCCCTGAACCACGTTAAAGACGCCATCTGGCAGACCTGCCTCGGTCAGCCATTCAGCCAAAAGAAGCGACGCAGACGGATCACGCTCGGACGGTTTAAGGATAAAGCAGTTGCCACATGCAAGGGCGACCGGGAACATCCACATCGGCACCATGGCCGGGAAGTTAAACGGGGTGATGCCCGCAACAATGCCCAACGGCTGACGCACCGAATGGCTATCGACTTTGGTGCCGACATTTTCGGTGAATTCACCTTTCAAAAGCTGCGGCGCGCCGGTGGCGAACTCAACAACCTCAATACCGCGGGTGACTTCGCCCAGCGCATCGGACAATACCTTGCCATGCTCGGCGGTAATTGCCGCGGCCAACTCTTCGGCGCGCTCTTCAAGGATACCAAGAAACTTGTTCAAGATACGCGCACGGCGAAGCGGGGTGGTATTGGCCCATTCGTCGCGCACAGCAGCCGCAGATTCAACCGCTGCCCGCACTTCGGATTTCGATGCAAGATCAACCGTGGCACTTTGTGCGCCAGTGGCCGGATTAAAAACAGCCGCCGAACGGCCCGATTTTCCGGCAACGCGTTTGCCGCCAATATAGTGGGTAAGCTGGTTGGACATGGGGGTTCCTCCCGATAAACCTGAATTTGGATTGCCTGATCTTAGGATCGGCAAAGTGGCGACATTATGAGTATGCACAGAGATGCACATCAATTATCATTTATGCAAATTCGATGTGCAAAATTTAAAGTCACCCGACACAAAGGACATTCCCCATGGATTGGGACCGGTTTCGCATTTTCCTTGCCGTCGCCCGACAGGGACAAATCCTTGCCGCGGCGCGTCAGCTGGGCCTAAACCATGCGACAGTTGGTCGGCAGCTAACCGCCCTTGAAGATGATCTTGGGACCAAGCTGATTGAACGGCGCACCACCGGATCGGATTTAACCAAGGCCGGTCGGGAACTTATGATCGCGGCTGAGGCCGCTGAATCTGCGTTTTTGCGTGCCGGAACGGCGGTATCCAACCAAACCGAAACCATCAGTGGCACGGTGCGTGTTGGCGTTCCTGATGGGCTTGGTAACTATTTCCTAGCAAGCGAGCTTGCCGGTTTTGCCGCCCAACATGCCGATCTGGTTATTCAGATTGTGCCACTGCCCCGAACATTTTCTCTGTCGCAACGCGAAGCCGACATTGCCATCACATTAGATCGCCCCAAACAGGGCCGGTTGGTGATCAAAAAGCTGACTGATTACACGCTTAGTGTCTATGCCACGCAAAGCTATATCGACAATTTTGGTGCGGTCGAAACAGAGGCGGACCTGACGGACCGGCTGTTTGTCACCCATATCGAAGACCTGATTTACAGCCGCGCACTTGATTATGCGGCCCGCCTTGGCAAGCTGATGAAACGGCGTTTTGAATGCGGCAGTGTCGTCGCCCAGATGGAGGCCGTGCGCAACGGGCACGGCATTGGGATCATGCATGATTACGCCACGGACGGCATTCCCGATTTGATCCGGTTGCTGCCCGAAATCCGCTTCACCCGGAACTATTGGATGCTGCAACATCCCGACACCAAAGACACCCGCAGTGTCGCCGCCGTCGCCGAACATATTACCCGTGTGGTGCGCGCAGCACGCGACCGGTTTGTCGTGGCGTAAATCCCGTTAAAACCCCTATCGCCACATCCATCATGCGGAACATAAAAAACAGGCGCAAAGACCAATGTCCTTGCGCCTGTTTTCTTTGGCTTTTCGTCGCGTTATCGGGGGCGCTTTGGGGGCGGATCGCTAATCGACCGCCTGCCTTAGTAAGACAGAGAAAGCAAAATCTGCCCAAACAGGTGACTTTGGGTCACTGATTGCGCCATTCGATTTCGATGGCTTTTTCCACCGACATATTGCGCAAGGTCTGCTCGAAATAGTCGCGGATTTGATCAAGCTGATCGTCATCGGATGCGGACATGGCAACGGTCAGGAACGAGGAACTTGCGGTGATTTCACAAACACCCTGATCAAACGCAAGAAGGCCCTTGTTACTGTCGCGCAGTTCCGCCTTTACCGAACCATCGGGCTCGCCGGTAAATCCCTTAAGGTAAACGGGGGCATTACGGACATAGATATCAGCAAAACAACAATTGGCGTCCATATTCTGATCCAATCTTACTTCAGAAAACTCTGTATTCCCTGACGTCGCTTCGTCTTCCTGATCCATCGAACCGGTTCCCTTTACATCGGCAAACACCATGGTCTTTGCCGTGATGGAAATCTATTGATCACCTGACATCTTATCGTGCCTGATATGGGGAAAATGATCCTTCAACATGAAAATCATCTTCCTTGCACAATCGATGGTAGTGACCACTGGTCAATAATAGGTAAAAGCTTTACGCCTAAATGGTTCTTAAGAAAACAAAAAATGTTCCAAATTCGCGTCACCGCAAGTCTTACGACTAAAAATTGCCGATGCGCCGCCCTGTTTCTCATCCTGTTCCCGCTTAAAACCTGTAAAAATTCCGTGCATATTCACACGAATAAATTCTGATTTACCCTTTAATTTCAGAGTTTTATACGGGGACGAGAACTAACCAGGATATGCACAGCTGCTACCGCGCGATGAATCTTAAAAGTTTTGTGAAATTCCTCACAATCGCCAGACGGTTACCGGGTTAAGCCTTACAACCGACGTGCCGATCCGATTTCGGGGTCAGCACAACGTCACCTTACCCGACAAATAGGCGGTCTATGCTTCGCGCTAAGCACCATCTATCGCAACCAAGCAGCTGGCAAAGTTTTCGGGTAGGGTAAGCGTGACTGACGGTATCTCTGTTTTGTCGCGTTGGGCTAACGGATCAACTTCGCCGGTTGCCTTAAAGACGGCTTCGTACCGGCACCAGGCATCATAAAAATCCGCAACCGATATATCAGACGGCATCCCCAAAAGCGGCGCCATTTCGGCAATGGACCGGGTTGGGTCGCAATATTCCAAATCAACGCCAACCTCTATCCCCGGTTTAATCGCCAGCGCGACAGCGACGACATTCCGGCTGTGACTGATACTTGTACCATGGCGCCCCCCAGAAATCTCTGCCCACGGGCGTCCTTGGGCGTCTTTGATCAATGTGCTTTCGTTGCCATCCGCAATTTCGGCCATCAAGGTACGAAGCATTTCATGCGCCTTTACAGATGCCCCGTGCCGCGCAGATTTGCGGGTGACTGGCGCATCATTCAGGACACAAACAGCACCGATGACCTTGCCGTTAGAATAAGAAAAGCGCTGCATATCTGGCAGGTTTTGTTTTGCTGTATTGGGGTTTTCGGCCATCGGTAAAATCCATTATCGCGAGACCAAAGTCGTTTGGGCCGCACCATACATTTTGTTATTTTAATAAAGCCGCGCACGCATCGAATACCAACTAATTGTTGGCAAAATTTCGGCAGGCAAACTTGCGTTTGGCAAAGATGTCCGATACCAGCTTTATTTGAGAAAACTTTCTTTTATTAACCAAGGCAGATCAAAATGCGTAGCTTAAAACTTGCTTCTGTTTTCCTCGTTGTTGCTGTGCTTTCAGCTTGCGCGGCAGGTGTTCAAAACGTATCGAAAGAACCGTTCCCTGCCAACGCTTCCAAACTGAGCTTGGCCGAAATTGAAGAAACCATCGTCGAAACAGCAACAAGCCGCGAATGGATTGTTCAGCGCGAAGGTCAAGGTCACCTTACCGCAACCTATGCCCCGCGCACCCACAGCGCCACGGTTACGATTTATTTTGATCAAAAACAGTTCTCAATCGTTTACGCCGATAGTACTAATCTTCAATATAATGGTAAAACGATCCACCGGAACTACAACCGCTGGGTCAACACGCTTAAACAGGATATCCTGCGCGCGGTTTCGGCCCGTGCGGCACTTGCCAACTAGGACACCAGATGACTTTGCTGTGCGCCCGACTGTCACGTTGGGCTTTGTGGGAAGATACCAACGGTCAGGCCAGCCTGACCTTGCAGACAGGCGAACACCATTCGGCTGTCACTCATCCCACGGTCGAGGCCGATCTGGCGCGCAGCATAAAACCCGCATGGCGACGCAGACTTGATCTGTTTGGCCGTGCGGCCGCCGAAACCCTCGACAAAGTCCTTTTGCCCGCAACAGACGAACAGACGGATAATCCGCATATCGTTTTCTGTTCGCAGCACGGCAACATTAACCGCACGGTTAAGCTCCTTCATCAGGTGGCAACGAATGATGCCCTGTCACCGGCGGATTTTAGCATGTCGGTTCACAATGCCTTTGTCGGGGTTGCCTCGATCAATTGGGCAATCACCCAAAGCCACACGGCAATTGCCGCGGGCCATGACAGCGTGATTGCTGGACTGACCGAAACCTTATGCCAGGTGATGGCAACGCAAAGCCCGGTGATCCTGTGCTATGTCGATTTGCCCCTGCCCGATGTCTATGCCAAGCAGGTTGGCGGACCAGAAGTTGGCACCGCCTTCGCCGCACGGTTTGAGCCCCAAAGCAGCGATAAAAAAGGCCTCGCATTTTCATCGCACCCGTCGGTGGAATCTGCAAACAATGCGAACTCGGCAAACACATCCGCCTACGATCACGTCAAACTGCTGACCAACTTTCTGGCGACGGAAACGGAACAACAGGTAACACTTTCTGGCGCCTGCACCGCATGGACCGTTTCACGCCATGACTAAATCCCCCCAGAATCAGGATCGGGTGCAGGTACATCCGCCGCAAACACCGCGCAAAAACCTGAACTGGTACTGGCGCCTTTTTGCGACGGGCTTGGCGTTTTGCACGTTTGGGATTGGCGGCCTGTTCATGGCGATTACGATTTTTCCGGCCATGATGCTTGTTTTGCGCGACCGGGCCAAACGCCGAAAATATGCCCAACTGGTGATTTGCCGGGGGTTTCGCCTGTTTGTTTGGATGCTAAGGCGTTTGGGGGTGGCCAACGTCGAGACCCAGGACATTCAGCGACTGCGCGATGCCAAGGGATGTTTGATTGTCGCCAATCATCCGACCTTGATCGATGTTGTGGTAATTGTCGCACAGCTTAATCATTGTCAGTGCGTCGTCAAACACCAACTGTTTCGCAATCCGTTCCTGTTTGGCGTTGTGCGTGCCGCGGGGTTCATTCGCAATGACGACAATCCGGAAAACCTGATCGTCGAGGCCCGCCGTCATCTGCGGTCGGGGGCAAACATTATGATTTTCCCCGAAGGCACCCGCACGCCAATCAATCAGACAATGGGAAAATTGCAACGCGGGGTTGCTAATATTGCCATCGAAACACAAGCTGACTTGATTCCCGTGGTTGTGCATTGTAATCACGAGACCTTGAAAAAAGGGGTTCCGTGGTATCGCATTCCGCCGTCGAAAATTTGCTACCGGTTGGAAGTCGGTTATCCGCTATTGTTTAATGACATAACTGATCCGAATTTGCCGCGCGCCAAGCAGGCCCGCGCGATCACTCGGCTCATCAAAGATTACATTCTGGACAGATTAAATAATGACTTCGCTGGAAACCGAACTTAAAGCCTTTATCATCGAAACGCTGAACCTTGAAGATATCGAGGTAAGCGACATTGACAGCGAAGAAGCCCTGTTCGTTGACGGGCTGGGGCTTGATTCAATTGATGCGCTGGAACTGGGTGTCGCACTTCAGAAAAAGTATGATGTGCGCATTGATGCCAAAGACGAAAACGTCAAAACCCATTTTGCGTCCGTACGCAATCTTGCAAACTTTATTCAGGCATCGGGGAAACAGGTTTAGTCATGCACAGCCGCCAAGAAGTCTACGATCAGTTGCACAACTATCTTGTTGATTTGTTTGAAGTCCCAGAAGAAGACATCACACCAGATGCACATCTGATGGATGATCTTGACCTTGATAGCATCGATGCCGTCGACCTGATTGTGAAATTCCAGGAACTTACGGGCAAGAAAATCCCGGCCACGGAATTTAAATCGGTCCGGACCGTGGATGACGTGGTCGAGAAGATCTATGTCCTGGTCAATTCCTAGGCGCATCACAGCCATTGTTGTTGCGATGCTGGGTATTCTGTATCCGGTTCTGGTTTATTTCGGCCTGTCGTCCTATGCGCCGCGCTATATCCTTTTGCTGCTTCTGGCGGTCATTATCGTCCGCGCGGCCCTGTTTGTTGCCAGCAAAAAATACCTGCAAGCCGCAATGGCCTTGTTGGTTGCCATCATTGTCGGGTCGGCAGGGATCGCCAGCGAAATCGTCGCGATCCGCTTTTACCCGGTGATAGTCGCGGCAACTTTGGCGGCGATTTTTACCGTGTCGTTGTTTTCCGGCATGCCGATCATTGAACGGTTTGCCCGCCTGCGCGAAGACGATCTTGATGATTATGCGCAAAACTACACCCGTAATCTGACCAAGGTCTGGATCGGATTTTTCATCGTCAACGGGGTGATTGCCGCCTGGACCGCGCTTTATGCCAGCCTGGAAACATGGACGCTGTATAACGGTCTGATATCCTATATTTTGGTTGGTATATTGTTTGTTGGCGAATGGCCGGTGCGCAAATGGACGCGCGCCCGCCATGACCAAAAAGTCAAAAGCCAAAATCCCCGCACCGATCAGGAGCCGGTATGAGCGTTTTTTTCGAAAATCTGTATGACGATGAAAACGCCAACACACCGCTATGTCTTGAAAACGGCGTGCCCTATCACGTGGGCGATATCGCGCGCGACATTGATTATGTTGCTGCCGGACTTGGCAACGGACAACGGGTTGCAATTTATTGCCAGTCGGCGCGTCGCTTCCTGATCGCGCTTGCCGCCGTATGGCAAAGCGGCAGCACCGCCATTTTACCGGCAACCGATAAGCCCGGTTACCTTGAAGAAATCGACCAGCAATTTGATCTACACCTGAATGACGATGCGATTGATGCGCGGCTAAACCGCGACAGTAATGCCCCCGCCACCATTGCGGCCGCAACCGAGGGCAGCGTGGCCAAAAGAAGTACCGATTGCCAAGCAATCTTCTTTACCTCTGGCTCAAGCGGCACGCCCAAACCGATCATCAAAACTCTTGCCCAGATCGAAGACGAAATCGCCATCCAGCGCCCATTGTGGCAGTCGATCATCCCGGCGGGTGCACGCATGGTTGGGTTGGTATCGCACCAACATATTTACGGCCTGATTTTTCGCATCATCTGGCCGGTGATGACCAAGCAAATATTCACTGCCGACCCCGCCCCGTTTTGGGACATGGTCCTGCATGATATTGCCGCGGGTGATGTGCTGATCACCAGTCCGGCACAGCTTAAAAACCTTCATCCTGATCTGGCAGATGCGCCACGCCCATCGATGGTGCTGTCATCCGGCGGGCCGCTTGATCTGGCCACCGCACAGGAAGCCACCCGTGTTTTTGGTGTCTGCCCAACCGAAATTTATGGCAGCACGGAAACCGGTGGCATTGCGTGGCGTCAACAGTCCGCTGCCGATACGCCGTGGCATCCGCTGCCCGATCTTAAAACCAATCTGAACGAAAACGGCTGCCTGCGCGTCTGCGCCAAACACATTGCCGGGGATGACTGGTATCAAACCCAAGACCGCGCAACGATTGATCAAGATACCGGCTGCTTTACCCTTAAGGGCCGAGCAGACCGGGTGGTAAAGGTCGAAGGCAAACGCATTTCACTGGGCGCGGTTGAGCAGCATTTACGCCAAAGCGATCTGGTAAGCGATGCGGTTGCGCTTTTGGCCGATGAAAATGATCGCCGTTTGGCAGTTGTCGCCGTTCTGACACACACAGGGAATGACGAACTTCAGGCACACGGTCCGTTCCGTATGGGCCGGTTGCTTCGGCGTGAAGTTGCCAAGTTCGAAGACGATGCTGCCCTGCCCCAACGGTGGCGCTTTGTCGATCAACTGCCGACCGATAGTCAGGGCAAACGCCCGCTTCATCTGTTGCGTGCGTTGTTTGCCAAAAAGACCGATATCGAACCGGTCATTCATCACCAAACCCGCGACGGCGGCAAGGCGGTGATTGGCTTAACCTTGCGGTCCGACATGACCTGTTTTCAGGGGCATTTCCCCGGGCAGCCGATCCTTCCGGGCGTGGTGCAATTACACTGGGTTGCCCAAATTGCGTCAAACCTGTTTGGCTGCGCCAAGGGGGTTGGCGAAGTCAGCCAGTTAAAATTCCGCCATCCCATCACGCCAGATGACGACGTGAAATTGGATCTGGATTTTGATCCCAGCACCCCCAAGGTGAAGTTTCGCTATCATTCCGAGACCAACGGCGTTCATAGCTCCGGCACGGTCAAGTTTCGCAACCCGGAACTGGCATCGGATGTGGCACCAGATCACTCTGCTGATCCAAATGGGGATCGAGTCAGATGAAAATTTGCGCCCTGATCCCGACCCATAACCATCACGAAGTCCTTGGCGATGTCGTCGCGCGTGTCCGTGAACATGATTTGCCGGTGATTATCATTGATGACGGATCAAACGTCACGACAGAGCAAAAAGTCCAAGCCCTGCATGATCCAGAAAACGGTGTGACCTGTTATCGGCTGCCCGAAAACGGGGGCAAGGGTGTCGCCGTGATGCAAGGCATGGCATATGCCAGCGCCGCTGGCTTTAGCCACGCGGTTCAAATTGATGCCGATGGTCAACACGACCTTGATCGACTGTCCGACATGCTCGATCGGGCGCGTGAAAATCCATCGGCCCTGATCACCGGCCTTCCGATTTACGATGAAAGCATCCCAACGGGGCGCAAAATTGGCCGTTGGGTCACCCATGTTTGGGTCTGGATTGAAACCCTGTCGACCGACATCCGCGATAGCATGTGCGGTTTTCGGGTTTATCCGGTTAAAGAAAGCCTTGCGGTCTGGCACGAAGAAGGTGCCGGCAACAAAATGGATTTCGACACCGAACTGATGGTGCGCCTGTATTGGCGCGGGGTGCCGATCCTTCATGTGCCCACAAAGGTCACCTATCCGCAGGGCAATATTTCAAACTTCCGCATGTGGGCCGATAATGTCCTGATCAGTTGGATGCATACCCGGCTGGTGTTTGGCATGCTGGCCCGCCTGCCCGGCTATCTGCTGCGCGGCGGAAAATTTGCCAAACCCCAAACGACCGCAGATGGCGATAATGCGGGCCGCGACCAAAATAACCAAAATGCCCAAGACGAGGACGCATCGCATCATTGGGCCGAAATTGACGAACGCGGCATTTATTTTGGCATGCGTTTTTTGGGCACGGTCTATCGGTTTGCCGGGCGGCATGTCTGCCTTGTGGTGATGTTACCGATTATTCTTTATTTCTTTCTGACCGGGCGTATCGCACGGCGTGCATCACATGATTTCTTGCGACGATCTGAACAGCATGGCGGCGGTGTTGCGCCGACCCGCTGGAACAGTTTCCGTCATTTCCTGCGGTTTGGCGAAAGCGCACTTGATAAAGTCGCCGCCTGGTCCGGCGAAATGAAAGAAAGCGATCTTGAGCTTCCCAAAGATGCCGAGGGCCTGTTTGACTATATGCCGCGCAATCAGGCAGCCGTGTTGCTGGTATCGCATTTTGGCAATATGGAACTGGTCCGCGCCATCGCCAGCCGCGATCGCAATTTCCGGGTCAATGTGTTGCTGCATCAAAAAAACGCCGCGCGCTTTGGCCGGGTGTTGCAAAAACTGGCCCCGGAAAGTCAGGTTAACCTGATCGAAGTCACCGATATCGGCCCCGATACCGCGATCATGTTGCGCGAACGGGTCGAACGCGGCGAATGGATTGTAATTGCCGCTGACCGCGTTGCGATTGGCGCGCGCGATAAAACCATTTCCGTGCCGTTCTTTGGCGAAGACGCACAGTTCCCGCAAGGTCCCTTTATCCTTGCCTATCTGTTACAATGCCCGGTCTATATGTCGGCCGCTTGGCGCACGGGAAAAACGTTTAAGATCGTCTGGCACAAACTGACCGATCAACTGATCCTGCCACGCGCCAACAGGACCGAGGCCATCACCCAATATGCCGCGCAATATGCGCAGTGGTTGGAAAATATTGTTGTTCGTGAACCGCTGCAGTGGTTCAATTTCTATGACTTCTGGGCAAAGAAAAAGGCCGAAGATGACCAATAGCCGCATCAATGTAATCTTTGGCGAAGATGACCTGACAATCGAAGATATCGTTGCCCTGTCTGAGCAACGTGCCCAGCCGGTCCTATCCGCCGACGGCGATTTTCGCGCCCGCATCCAAAAGGGAGCGGACTTCCTGGATCAGGAACTGCGCGAACAGGGCCATATATACGGTGTAACCACCGGATATGGCGATTCTGTATCGCGCCGGGTTCCGCCGGAATTGGTCAGCGAACTGCCCCTGCATCTTAGCCGTTTTCACGGCTGTGGCTTGGGCGATATCCTTGCCCCGGATCAGGCGCGTGCGGTTTTGGCCGTGCGATTGGCATCCCTTTGTTCGGGCTATTCGGGTGTCAGTTTTGATTTACTGGATCAGTTGGCCAACCTTTTGGCCCATGACATCACCCCCCTGATCCCCGAAGAAGGATCAGTTGGTGCCAGTGGCGATCTTACCCCGCTTTCATACGTGGCGGCGGTGTTAATTGGTGAACGCGATGTCCTGTATCGCGGGGAAAAAACATCCGCCGAGGCCGCCTTGCAACAGGCCGGATTAAATCCGCTGACACTGCGCCCCAAAGAAGCCCTTGCGATTATGAATGGCACGGCGGTCATGACCGCGCTGATGTGTCAGGCCTTTATGCGTGCGGATTATCTCTGCAAGCTCACCAGCCGCATCACGGCCCTTGCCAGCATCGGCTTGCTGGGTAATCCGGCCCATTTTGACAAACGTCTTTTTGCCGCCAAACCCCATCCGGGGCAGGCCCAAGTTGCGGCATGGATCGAAAGTGATTTGTCCTCACTTGGCGCTGATTATCAGTCGGCCCGCCTGCAAGATCGGTATTCGTTGCGCTGTGCGCCGCATGTGATTGGCGTGTTGGCCGATATGATGCCCACCTTCCGCAAAACACTTGAGATTGAGCTTAATAGCGCCAATGACAATCCGCTTTTGGATGTCAGCGAAAACACCATTTTGCATGGCGGCCATTTCTATGGCGGGCATGTGGCCTTTGTCGCCGATGGCATGAAAACGCTGGTCGCCAATCTGGCAGATTTGATGGATCGGCAAATGGCGCTTTTGGTCGATACCAAATTTAACCATGGGCTGGCATCGAACCTTTCGGGCGCAGAACCAGACCGCGCATCGATTAATCACGGCCTTAAGGCGGTTCAAATCGGTGCGTCCGCCTGGACGGCTGAGGCATTAAAACAAACCATGCCCGCCAGTGTCTTTTCACGTTCCACCGAATGTCATAACCAAGACAAGGTCAGCATGGGCACGATTGCGGCGCGCGATTGCCTGCGGGTGCTGCAACTGACCGAACAGGTTGTTGCCGCCAACCTTTTGGCGGTCTGTCAGGCAATTGCCCTGCGTCAGAAATCTGGTGAAATTCACGCCAAGCAACTTGGTCCAGATGTATCGTCCTTTATCGACAGCCTGAAAACCGACATTCCATTCATCGCCGAAGACCAGCCGCTTGAAGGCACCTTGCGTCTTCTGGTATCGCGCATTCAAAATCGCCACTGGGCGCTTTATGATGAAGACATCCCATCATGATCAGTGCATCCATTACCGAAACGATCCAGTTTTATCACCTTGATCCAATGAATGTCGTCTGGCACGGCAATTACGTGCAGTTCTTTGAAAATGCCCGCTGCGCGTTGCTTGATAAAATTGACTATAACTATCCACAAATGGATGCGTCGGGCTATGTCTGGCCGATTGTCGATATGCGGGTGAAATATGTCGGTCCCTGCACCTTTGGTCAGGAAATCAAAATCACCGCCACCCTGCGTGAATATGAAAACCGGCTTAAAATCGATTATCTGATTACCGATGCAAAAACCGGCCGGAAATTGACCAAGGGCTTCACCATTCAGGTTGCCGTCGAAAAAAGCAGCGGCGAGATGCAGTTTTGCAGCCCCGATGTCCTGACCCAAAAGATAGAGGCGCTGGTGTGATGACCCATCGCTGGCCGAAAACCTTGGCAATTATCGCGTTCCTTGGCACGGCCATTTTACCAAACGTTTCTGGCATCGCGCGCGCGCAAAGCACACGGCCCACCGCCATTCAGATGCCAACCGCGATCAGTGATCAGCAATATCTGACGGGGTCATTCGCACTTGATCGTCACCTTGCCGGGTTTGAGATGCCCTTGGCATCGCGCGGGGAATTTATCCTGTCGCCCAGCAAAGGTTTGGTTTGGCAAAATCTGGAACCCTTTCCCGATACAACAATCATGACCGATCAGGGGATTGCGCGTAAACGCGACGACGGCACGTATGAAACCATTGCGTCCGGCGCACAGTTTCACCAATTCATCGCACTGATTTCCGCCGTGCTTGCGGGCAATTGGGAACCCCTTTCAAACCAATTCACCGTCACGGACAAACAAACCGCGTCTGATCAGACCGGTGCGGATGCAAACAGCCCTGATTGGCAAATAACGCTGAAGCCTAAAAACACCAACGGCCTGTCCGAACAAATCAGCCAGATTACCGTTATGGGCGCGAAATTCGTCACCCACGTTACGTTGCACAAACCATCCGGCGACCGCGATGAAATCACCCTGACGGATCAGGAACGGCATGATTTGCCAATGCCAGATGATCTTGCAAAACGCTTTTCTGGGCCGCATCCATAATGACAGAACGCGGGGGGATTGGCACTGGCATTGGGGCAGGCTTTTGGGGCATGATTTTGCTGATCATGGCCGGACTTGGCCTGTGGCAAATCACATCGGGCAAAAGCCCGATTGATGGCGACGTCCTGTCGCTGATCGGGATGGAACAATCAGGCGATGGCGGGCAAAAATCCGATATCGAAACCGTCCGTGATCTTTTGGCGCAAGATGCCAATCAAGCCATCGTCATGCTGTCCCATGACCAGCAAGATATGCTTGAAACCATGACCCGCCAATTGGCATCCGATATTGCCAATATTCCCGGCACAAAATCGGTTTCGCTGCCCGGATATGATACCGGCAATCTTGCCCGGTTTTCCGATTTCTATCTGCCGCATGCGCAAAGCCTTTTGTCGGACCGCGACCGTGCGCTTTTGCGCGACGGCAATGGCGAACCGGTGTTTCAAAACGCGGTCAAAACCCTATATGCCCCGGCGGCACTGATCAGTGCAAAATCGCTCCGCGCTGATCCATTTTCCCTGTTGCCCGGCTTTTTATCTGACCTTGGCCGTAAATTTGGCCATACCGGGATTATCCAATCTGCGGCCAGCGATGCCTTCCACACCCCGATAATCATCACCCTTTCCCCGGACCTTCGCCACACGGGCAAGGACAGTGCATGGGTGGATGCAATCAACGCCGCCATTGCAAATGCCCAATCCAACCCGGCCAATCAATCAGACGGGTTTGGCATCGCCAAAACCGGGCAGATCTTTTTCGCCGTGGCCGAGGCAACTGCGGCAAAATCAGATGTTCAGCGCATCGCCATCATCGCGACCCTTGGGGTGTTTGTGATGGTGCTTAGTGTGTTTTTCTCGCCGCTGCCGTTGATCGGCGCATTGATGACGGTTGGCAGTGGCTTGATCGTTGGTATTGCCGCCGTCACCCTGATTTTTGACAGCATCCATGCGATTGCGCTGGTGTTTGGCGCCAGCCTGATTGGCATTTCGGTCGATTATGCGCTGCATTATCTGGTATTGCCCGCCGACGGTTCATCACCAAAATCACGGATTAAAACAATCCGCGCGGGGCTCAGCCTTGGCCTTTTGACATCGGTTCTGGGCTTTTCGGTCTTGGCGGTCAGTCCGACGATCTTGCTGGCACAAATTGCGGTCTATTCCATCGCGGGGTTGATTGCGGCCTATTTGACCGTGCTTTTCCTTCTGCCGCTTTTGCCCGCCCGTGCGGTTCAACGCCGGTCTTTTATTCCATGGATCTATCAGCACCTTGATGGGGTTTTGCGCCATGTGCAATTACCCCAAATGGTGCGGGTGATCTGTGCAGCTTGCATTCTTATCGGGTTTGGCCTGTGCATGGCGTTTATTCCAACCGATGACGATATTCGCCATCTTGGACGGGGAAACGATACGCTGACCCAGCAGGCCCGCCTGATCGGGGAAACCATGGGGATGGGCGGCAACCCGATCTTCATCCGCATTGATGCCCCAGACAACGAAGCCCGCCTTCAAACCGGCGAGGCCGTCCAAGATGCCCTCGCCCCGCTGATTGAAACCGGCATCGTCGGATCGGCATTCGGTTTGTCTGATATGATCCCATCGATCAAACGTCAGGACGAAAATCGCGCTTTGATCCGCGATCAGCTTTACGCCCCCTATGCCGAAAAACTGCGCGCACTTCTGCCCGTCCCGTTTGACGCCCCTGATCCCAAAGCCCCCTATGTGCTGGCCGATGCAAATGCCTTTGATCATTTGCCCGAACTGGCCAATTTGCACGATGGCACGACCGACATCATCCGCCTGACAGCGGTGACCGATGCCGATGCTGTTGCCCGCGCCATTGCGCCCATCAATACCGCGCGCTTGGTTAATCCGCGCGCGACCATCACTGCGCAATTTGCCGATTACCGCGGTTGGGCCATGGCGGGTCTTGCAATTGCCTTGCTGTTTGCTGGCGTTCTTGCCATCGTCCGATATGGGGTTGTTGCGGGGATTTGTGTTTTGGGCACCCCAGCGGGGGCGATGTTAATGGCCCTGTTTGGCGCGGCGGTGATGGGGGTGACGATTAATTTCTTTACCATCATGGCGCTGTTTTTGGTCTTTGCCATTGGGGCGGATTACGTGATCTTCTTTTCCGAAAGCCAAAAGCACGGCCAACAGGACGAAACCCGTTTGGCGGTGTTTTTATCCCTGATCAGTAGTATTTTGGCCTTTGGCCTTCTTGCCAGCAGCTCTGTTCCCGTGGTCAGTGCCATTGGCACGGTTATGGCGATTGGTCTTCTTAGCGCTTGGGTCCTGTCCTATGTGATGTGCCCATCATCTTCAAACGCCGATACAATAGTTGACGCCCATGCCCCGTAATGACGTGCCCCATCATCAAATGCCTGACAGTCAAAACACCGCGAACCGCACCGCCGATGCCCATTACGATTGCGACATCGCGATTATTGGCGCAGGTCCGTCGGGCACGGTTGCCGCCAAATTCCTGCGCGATGCCGGGTTAAGCGTGATTGTCCTCGAAACACAAACCTTCCCGCGTTTTGTCATCGGCGAAAGTCTTTTGCCGCAATGCATGAACGTTCTTGAACGGGCCGGCTTGCTCGGTGCGATACAAGATGCTGGTTTCCAATATAAAAACGGGGCGGTCTTTGCCCGTGGTGCACAACATCAATCCATCGATTTTCGTGAAAACTTCGAAGATACCGGATGGGGCACCACCTTTCAGGTTCAACGCAGCCGGTTTGACCAGATTTTGGCACAGGAAACCCAAAATGCCGGGGCCGATATCCGGTTTGGGCACAAGGTAACCCACGCGGTTCTGCGCGATGGCGACTGCACGCTGGATTTTGAAAATGAGGCGGGCGAAACCGGGCAAATACGGTCGACATTCGTCATCGACGCCAGTGGCTATGGCCGGGTGTTGCCCCGCATGTTGGGCACGGCCAAACCAGATGACGGTCCGGGCCAATCGATCAAACGGCGTGCTGTTTTCACCCATATGCGCGATCACATATCCGGTCCGTCTTACGACCGGGAAAAAATCCTGATTACGGTGCACCCAGTGCGATCTGAAATTTGGTATTGGCTGATCCCGTTTTCGGACGGCACGGCATCGGTTGGGGTCATTTACCCCGATCAGGATCCCGAATTTGACGGGCTGGATGATCAAACCATCTTTGATCGGTTGATTAACGACACCCATCTTGGATCGTTACTTGCCGATGCCGACCCCATCCGACCGCTGGGTACGATTGCCGGATACGGCGCACAATCAGATACCCTTCATGGCGACGGATATGTTTTGCTGGGCAATTCGGCCGGGTTCCTTGATCCGGTATTTTCATCGGGTGTGACCATTGCCATGCAGTCGGCTGAGTTGGCCGCAACGGCACTGATCGCGCGCAGCAACGGCCAACCCGTTGATTGGAATGCCGATTATGCCATCCCGCTAAATAAGGGGGTTGAAACCTTCCGCGCGTATGTCGATGCGTGGTATGACGGACGTCTGCAAACGATTATTTTCAACCAACCTGACGAGGACAACAAACTCAAACGTATGGTTGTTTCAATCTTGGCAGGCTACGCTTGGAACCTTGAAAATCCGCTGGTAAGTAAAACCGACCGTTATTTAGAAATGTTGCACGATTTATGCGATCCATCCTGATCCCCATAATGTTGGCCTTCTCCGTTACCGCGTGCAGCATGGATTCTTCCGGCCTGTCGGTAAGCAACCCGTTTGCGACCAGCCCATCACAAAAGATCGTTCTCGATCCGGTTTCCGGCAACAGCATCACGCTGCCGCGAAACCCGTGGAACGACGATCAGACGCTTGAGGCAACCCAACAGGTCACCGCAGAATGGCAACCCGCGCACACAAACACTGGCGCGCCCAACACCGATCGCACCAGCGCAACCTTCCTTGCCCGCATTTCGGCGCACAAAGGTACGGTGAAAATTGTCGTGATTGATGATCTTGGTCGACGTGCCCTTGCCATCGATTGGACCCGCGATGCCCTTACCATCGTTAAGGCCGATTGGGTGCCCGATGCCCTTGATCCGACGCGTCTGCTTGCCGACATGGTCATGACCTATTGGCCTGCCGATGTTGTGCGCGATGCGGTTAGTGATGACATGGTTGTCGAAGACACCATGGGCCAGCGCACCCTTCGCACCAAAAAGGATGGCTTTGTCTTTGCTGTGATCGAACGCCCCATCCGCGATCCGTGGCAGGGTCTTGCAACAGTGCGCAATCAAAAACTCGGCTATGGCTTGACCATCAAATCGCAAAGACTGGAAAACTGATGGCGTCCGTAACCCCATCATTCCTGTCGGCCCTTGGCATTGTGTCCGCCCTTGGACAGGGCGTTGACGAAACATCGCGCACCCTATTTGGCAACCGCCCGGCGGATATGATTGCCCATGACGATTTCCTGATCGACGATACCACCATTTTGGGTACGGTCACCGGCCCCATCCTGTCGTTACCCGAAAACGTGCGCGACTATGACACACGCAATAACCGGTTGCTGTGGACGGCGGTTTGTCAAATTCGGTCTGAAATTGACGACATGATCACGACCTTTGGCCCGGACCGCGTTGCCATCATTCTTGGGACCAGCACATCGGGCATCGAAGAAGGCACCAACGATTATCAGGTGATGCTAAATACCAATGCGTGGCCGGACGATTTTCGCTATTCGCATCAGGAAATCGGATCCCCCGCCGAATTTCTGCGTGCCGCCCTTGGCACGTCTGGCCCGGCTTATGTGATTTCAACCGCCTGCTCATCAAGTGGCAAGGCCTTTTCTGCTGCCCGGCGTTTGATGGACGCGGGCATGTGTGATGCGGTGATTGTTGGCGGTGTTGATAGTTTATGTCGCCTCACCGTGCGCGGGTTTAACGCGCTGAATTCCGTCTCGGACGGGGTTTGCAATCCGCTCAGTAAAAATCGCGACGGGATTAATATTGGCGAAGGCTGCGCTGTTTTCACCCTTCGCCGTGATGCGGGCGACATTGCCCTGATGGGGGTTGGGGAAACATCCGATGCGCATCATCCAAACGCCCCGCACCCTGATGGGATCGGCGCGATTGCCGCGATGAAATCCGCCCTTAATCAGGCCGATCTTACCCCCGATCAGATTTGCTATATCAACATGCATGGCACCGCGACCGAGCTAAATGACAGCATGGAAAGCACCGCCATTTCGCAAATATTTGGCGCGTCAGTCGCGGTCAGCTCGACCAAGCCACTGACCGGCCATACCCTTGGCGCGGCAGCCGCCATCGAAGCCGCCATTTTGTGGCTTTCCTTGCATCACGCCGATGACGGCGCGCCGCTTGCCCGCCATCACTGGGACGGTGAAATTGATCCGGATTTGGCCCCGTTAAATGTCGTCACCCAAGATGGCCAACGCAGCGATCCGGCCAGACAGCCCGAAAACCAAATCGCAATGATGAGCAATTCCTTCGCCTTTGGCGGCAGCAATGTTTCCGTCATTCTGGGCAAGCGATTTGGCCAAGGACAGACAGCATCATGACCCAAACAGCACGCGCCATGTCACCTGATACACATACCGGCCGCGAAGCGGACACGGATCACACCGCAACCAACATTGCCATGCCCGCGGTCGCCGACCTTGTCCCGCATGCCGCCCCGATGTTGCTGATTGATCGGGTATGTGATGCCGGGCCAAATCACCTTCTGGCCGAAGTCAAAATTGATAAAACAGTGATGTTTTATGAAAAGGACCGGGGTGTGCCGACCTATGTCGGGATTGAATATATCGCGCAAGCCGTCGCGGCCTATGCCGGATGGCGCGGCAAACAATCCGCCCCCGATACAGCCCCGGCCATTGGCTATCTACTGGGCACGCGGAAAATGACCCTGACCCGTGACTGGTTTGAAACCGGAAGCCGGTTGCATGTATATGTGGAAAACATCTTTGAAGACGGCGAAATGGGGGTTTTCAAGGGCGAAGTTTCCGTCGTGAATGGCGACCAGAACGCGGATGGAAATAACGAGGACAGCGCATTAATCGTGTCCGCACAGATCAATGTCTATCAACCGGGTGACGCTGCCGGCAAAGAGACAGCAGCAACAGCAGAAACCACAACAGCGACGTTCCAAGAAACCAACGACAAAGAAACGGCAACGCCATGACAGATAGCATTTTGGTAACAGGCGCCAGCAAGGGCATCGGGGCCGCCACCGCCAGACGCCTTGCGCGCGACGGATATGATGTGATCATTCATTACCATTCCGACCGCGACGGCGCGCAAAAGGTCCTTGATGACGTGACCGCCCTTGGCCGTTCTGGGCGTTTGATCACCTTTGACATTGCGGATCGCGACGGTGTCCGTACGGCCCTTGAAGCCGACATTGCCGAACATGGCGCGCCGTTTGGGGTGGTGCTAAATGCCGGCCTCACCCGTGATGCGGCCTTCCCGGCGCTTGAAGATGATGATTGGGATAAAGTCCTGCACACCAATCTAGATGGATTTTACAACGTCATAAAGCCGCTGGTCATGCCAATGATCCAGCGCCGCAAGGGCGGGCGCATTGTCGCACTGACCTCTATCGCCGGGATCGCGGGCAATCGCGGGCAGGTAAACTATTCCGCGTCCAAGGCCGGGATCATTGGCGCGGTAAAGTCCCTAGCACTTGAACTCGCCAAACGCAAAATCACGGTAAATGCGGTCGCCCCCGGTGTGATCGAAACCCAGATGACCGATGAATTGCCCGCCGACGAGGTCAAAAAAATGATCCCCATGCGTCGCTATGGCACGGCCGATGAAGTTGCCGCCACCATTGCATTTTTGTGTGGATCGGACGCGTCCTATATCACCCGCCAAGTCATCAGCGTGAATGGGGGGATGCTATGATGCGGCGCGTTGTTGTCACGGGCATGGCCGGAATTACCGCACTTGGCGATGATTGGGCCACCATTTCATCGCGCATGTATGCGGGCGAAACCGGTATTCGGCGCATGCATGACTGGGATGGTCAATACGATCTGCGTACCCGCCTTGCCGGCCCGGTCGAAGATTTCAGCTTAAAGGGGAAATTTAGCCGCAAACAACTGCGCAGCATGGGCCGTGTTGCCCAAATGTCTGTTGCGGCCACCGACAAGGCCCTTGAAATGGCCGGGCTTCGTGAAGATACCGCAACATTACAAGGCGGACGTCTTGGCATTGCCTATGGGTCGTCATTTGGCAGCACCCCACCGGTTTTGGGCTTTACCAAACTGATCCAAACTGGCGATAGCAACGGCATCACCGCGACAAGCTATATCCAGATGATGAGCCACACCTCGGCGGTGAATATTGGCGTTCTGTATGGCATTTCCGGGCGCATCATCCCGACATCCACCGCCTGCACATCGGGCAGCATGGGCATCGGCTATGCCTATGAGGCGATTAAATACGGCATGCAGGATGTGATGATTGCCGGCGGGGCCGAGGAACTCTGCCCGACCATGGTCGCGGTGTTTGATACCCTGTTTGCAACCAGCGACAATAACGATCACCCCGAAATCACCCCGCGCCCCTATGACGCGGATCGTGATGGATTGGTCATTGGCGAAGGCGCCGGGACGCTGATCCTTGAAGAATACGAACATGCCAAGGCGCGCGGTGCGACCATTTACGGCGAAATCGTTGGGTTCGCATCCAATTCCGATGGCGCGCACATTACCCAACCACAAGCCGATAAAATGGAAATTGCGCTGCGCAAATCGCTTGCGGATGCCAATCTAAGCCCCGCCGATATCGATATCGTCAACGGGCATGGCACCGCAACCGATCACGGCGACCTTGCCGAAAGCAAAGCCACCCGTGCGGTCTTTGATCGCGCCATCCCGATCCATACCCTTAAGGGTCATTTTGGCCATACACTGGGCGCGTGCGGCGCGGTTGAGGCATGGCTGGGCCTTGAAATGATGCGCGAAGGAAAATTCATTCCGACCGCAAATCTGAAAAACCCGGACCCAACCTGTGCGGAGCTTGATTACATTCAAGACACCCCGCGCAGCATGTCCGCCGAATTCATGATGAGCAACAATTTCGCCTTTGGCGGCATCAACACATCGCTGATTTTCACGCTGCTATAGATCGCAAGACACTGATCGGCGATGCTGGACAACGCAATTGGATATCGTTTGGAAACGGAGCCCGTAAATGCGCATCGCCATTCTTGATGACTACCAAAACCTTGCCCTGCAATCTGCCGATTGGTCACCAGTCCAAACCCATGGCGATATCACGGTTTTCAACGATACCCTTGTTGATGAAGCGGCCTTGGTCGAACGGTTGACCCCATTTGATGTGCTGTGCGTGATGCGCGAACGCACCCCCTTGCCCGCATCCTTGCTGAGCCAACTTGCCAACCTCAAACTCATTGTCACGACGGGCAAACGCAATGATGCAATTGATGTCGCCTGTGCCAATGCGCGTGGCATCACTGTTTGCGGCACAAATTCGCCCGCCACTGCCACACCCGAACTGACCTTTGCCCTTATTTTGGGGCTGGCACGTGGGATCGTTCCTGAAAACACATCGATGCGCAATGGGGGCTGGCAAATCGGCCTTGGGCAAGATTTGGCGGGATCGACCCTTGGCATCATCGGGTTGGGGCGTTTGGGCGCAAAGGTCGCCACCATCGCCAAGGCCTTTGGCATGCGCGTCACCGCCTGGAGTACGAACCTTACCAAAGAACGCTGCGCAGAACTTGGTGTCGAACATATGCCGACCAAGGACGCCCTTTTGGCCGATGCGGATTTCGTCACCATTCATCAACGCCTGTCGGATCGCACCGTCGGCATGATAAGCACCCATGAATTCAAACAGATGAAGAATTCGGCGTTCCTCATCAACACGTCCCGCGGGCCCATTGTCGATGATGCCGCCCTGATTGACGCGGTTAATCACGGCGAAATCGCAGGCGCCGGATTGGACGTCTATGACCACGAACCCCTGCCAGCCACCCACCCACTGCGCCTGTGCGATGGGCTTTTGCTGACCCCGCATCTTGGCTATGTCACGCGTAAGACGTGGGATGTGTTTTACGGCGAAACGGTCGAGGCCATTTTGGCATGGCAAAAGGGCGAACCGATCCGCGTCATTACCCCATGAAGATCAACCAACCCGGCATCCTTGCCGCAAAATAACGCGCAAAACAAAACGCCCCCGCAATATCGCGAGGGCGTTTTAAACAGGATCAAGTCCCACCGGATCAGATCAAACAAGATCAGATCAGAACACCACACTCGGCAACCAGTTCGCCAAGGATGGCCAAAGCCAGATGACAAAGATGCCAAACACCTGAAGCGCGATGAACGGCACCACACCTTTGTAAATCTGGCCCGTGGTAATTTCGGGTGGGGCCGCACTGCGCAGGTAAAACAGCGAGAACCCAAATGGTGGGGTTAAGAACGATGTTTGCAGGTTGATCGCAATCAGGATCGCCAACCACACCGGATCATGGCCCATCATAATCAAACCGGGCGCAATCAGCGGCAGCAAGATCACCGTGATTTCAACGAAATCAAGGAAGAAGCCCAGAACGAAAATCACCGCCATGCAGAAGAACAGCGCCCCTGTCGGGCCACCGGGCATGGATTCAAGGATTTCCGCCACATGGTCCTCGCCGCCCAATCCGATAAACACCAGCGAAAACATGCTGGCGGTCAGGATGGTGGCAAAAATCATCGAGGTAACCGTCATCGTCGATGTCAGTGCGGATTTTAAAACATCCGCCTTCCATGCCTGTTTAAGGCACGCCGCGATCGAGACAATCCCGGCAATCGACAACACGACGTAACCAACGCCAAGCGCATAATCAAAGCCGGTCAGGTCACTGCGCTGCAACCGCACCGGCGCAACACCCGCCATGATTGCCAAAATCAACAGGGCCAAGGTCCCCAACAGAACCAAATTCCGATTAGCTCCCTGACGGACACCGGCCATCAAGATCGCGCCAATCGCGCCAACCGATGCTGCCTCGGTCGGGGTGGCAATGCCGCCCAAAATCGCGCCCAAAACCGCAATAATCAGCAAGACCGGTGGCAACACCGCACGGAATACTTCGCCCATACCCGGCCGCCCGTCGTCGCTTTGTACCGGCGGCATGTCTTGCGGGCGGAAATAACCGCGGAGCAAAATATACAGAATGTAAATCCCAACAAGTGTCAGGCCGGGGATCAAGGCACCGGCAAAAATCTGGCCGACGGAAATGGTTTCAATCGTGAATTTGCCCTGTTCGTACTGCGCCTGCTGATAGGCCGACGACATCACATCCGACAAAATAATCAAAAGCGTCGAAGGCGGAATAATCTGCCCCAAAGTCCCGGCCGTACAAACAAGCCCGGATGCCAGTTTCGGGTTATATCCGGTGCGCAACATGGTCGGCAGTGCGATCATGCCCATGGCAATCACCGTCGCGCCAACAATGCCGGTCGATGCCGCCAAAAGCGCGCCAACCAGCACCACCGAAATGCCAAGCCCACCGCGCAACTGGCCAAACAACCGCCCCATGGTATGTAGCAAATCTTCGGCAATGCGCGACCGTTCCAGCACAACGCCCATCAACACAAACAGCGGAATGGCGATCAGAACGTCATTGGTCAGGGTGCCAAAAACGCGCTGCCCGAATGCGCCCATCAGGCCGATATTCATCGCACCGGTGACCCAGCCGATATAGCCGAAAATCACCGCAACACCGGCAATGGAAAACGACACCGGGAAACCCAAAAGGATGCAGCCCATCAGGGCGGCAAACATCAATAAATCAAGATATTCCATTAGCTTTGCGCACCCCTGTCCTCAGCACCGCCGCGCAAAATAATAATTTGCCGGAGCAAACAGGCCACAGACTGAATAATCAAAAGAAGACAAAATGCCGGGATCAGCGATTTCAAAAGCCACACGGCAGGAATACCCCCAACCGAAATCGCCCCTTCCATCATGGACACGGAATTAACCACCGACGGCCATGTCCAATACAGCAACGCTGCCATGGACGGGATCGCCAGCACCGCATAACCAAATGCATCAATGCGGGCCTTGGTGGTGTCCTTGGCCGCGGCATAGAAAATATCCACCCGCACATGCCGATCCACCAAAAGCGTATAACCCGCACCCAGCATAAAAAGCCCGGAATGCAGGTACAAAACGCTTTCATTAAGCGCAATAAAACTGAACCCGAAAACATAGCGCAGCAAAACCACGCCAAATTGCAAAAGAACCATCAACAGCGCAAACCAGCGCACCGTCATTCCGGTCCAGTGGTTCACAAGATCAAGCCGGTCAGCAAGGCGTTGCATCAAATTCCCCCGAAAGCAAAAAACCGGCGCAAGGTTAAATCCTTGCGCCGGTCTGCATCTTTATCAGAAGCCAAGTACCTTGGCGCGTGCATTCATCTGACCATTGTCGGCATAGGTCATGTACCCGCCGATCAGGTCCCGATAAGACACAAAGCTTTCGGTGACTTTGCGCGTCAACGCATCGTCGCTTTCGCGCAATTCGCCAATCACTTCGCCTGCGGCTTTGCCCATGGCGGTGATGACTTCGTCTGGCAGCTTGCGGACTTTAACGTCCTGCTCGGCGACCAGTTTTTTCAATGCCATCGCATGCTTGGTCTCATACTCGGTCCAGACTTCGTTATAAAGACTGTCACACGCAAATTTGACCACGGCTTTCAAGTCATCAGGAAGTGCGTCATATGCCTTGGCATTCACCGCGCATTCCTCAGCCGAGGACGGCTCGCCAACACCCGGCCAGTAGTAGTTTTTAGCAACCTGATAGAAACCAAGCGCACTATCCGACCACGGACCAATGAACTCGCCCGCATCCAACGCACCAGACTGCAACGCCTGGAACATGTCACGACCGCCCATGGCCTGAACTGCCATGCCAAGCTTGGCACACATTTCCGATGCCAGACCGGTGGTACGGAATTTAAGGCCCTTAAGGTCATCAACCGATTTTATCTCGTTGCGGAACCAACCGGCCCACTGCGGGCCAGAGTTGCCACACAGGAACGGTTTCAGGCCAAACTGGCCATACATTTCGTCATACAGTTCCTGACCACCGCCATGTGCCAGCCAACCGGCCTGTTCATCCGCACGCAGACCAAATGGCTGCGACCCGAACAACAGAATGCCTTTGGATTTTGATCCCCAATAGGCCGGAACAGCGTGGTAAATGTCGGCCGTTCCTTCGGCGACTGCGTCAAACACGCCATTGCCCGGAACAAGTTCGCCCGCCGCATGCAATTTAACCTCAAGACGACCACCCGAAAGGGTCGTAATACGATCCGCAAGTTTCTGCGCGGCAACGCCCGGCCCAGGCAAATTTTTCGGCCATGCGGTGACCATGTTCCACTGGCGTTTGTCTTGTGCAATTGCCGGGGTGGCGAAAGTCGCAGCCGCTGCGGCGGCACCAATACCGGCAACACCAGCGGTCAGGAAATCACGTCTTTTCATTTGTAAGCCTCCTTGATTAAACCCTTTTTTCCGATCCGCGGTGATAAAACACAACCAACGCGGATCGGTAAAGATCGTTCGTTATTTATTTAAAATACCGGGCAAGTTCAGTCCGTTTTCCCGCGCGCAATCCAGTGCGATGTCATAGCCCGCATCGGCGTGACGCATCACACCAGTTGCCGGATCATTCCAAAGCACACGACCAATACGACGCGCAGCATCGTCGGAGCCATCACAGCAAATCACCATGCCCGAGTGCTGTGAAAAGCCCATGCCAACACCCCCACCATGGTGCAACGAAACCCATGTCGCACCCGATGCGGTATTAAGCAACGCATTCAAAAGCGGCCAGTCACTGACCGCGTCCGAGCCATCTTTCATGGCTTCGGTTTCGCGGTTCGGACTTGCGACCGAACCACTATCAAGATGGTCACGGCCAATCACCACCGGGGCTTTCAGCTCGCCATTTTTAACCATCTCGTTAAAGGCCAGCCCCAAACGATGACGCTGTCCCAAACCGACCCAACAAATACGTGCTGGCAAACCCTGGAAGGAAATGCGATCACGCGCCATATCCAGCCAGTTATGCAGATGTTCATCATCGGGGATCAGTTCTTTGACCTTCTGATCGGTCTTGTAAATGTCTTCCGGATCACCCGAAAGGGCCGCCCAACGGAACGGACCAATCCCCTTGCAGAACAGCGGGCGGATATAGGCCGGGACAAAGCCGGGGAACGCAAAGGCGTTATCAAGCCCTTCTTCCAGCGCGACCTGACGGATGTTGTTGCCGTAATCGACGGTCGGAATACCGGCATCGTGGAAGGCAACCATGGCTTCGACCTGAACACGCATCGATGCACGTGCGGCTTTCTCGACCGATTTCGGATCGGATTCCTGTTTTTCGCGCCACTGCGCAACCGTCCAGTTTTGCGGCAAATATCCATGCACCGGATCATGGGCGGATGTCTGATCGGTGACGATGTCCGGGCGGACACCACGCTTGACCAATTCCGGGAACACATCGGCGGCATTGCCAATCAGGGCAACCGATTTGGCTTCACCCGCCTTGGTCCAGCGATCAATCATTTCCAATGCTTCGTCAAGCGAATGGGTTTTCTCATCGACATACCGGGTACGCAGACGGAAATCCGCACGGGTTTCATCGCATTCCACTGCCAAGCAACACGCACCGGCCATAACAGCGGCCAACGGCTGAGCACCGCCCATGCCGCCCAAACCGCCGGTCAAAATCCAGCGCCCTTTAAGGTCGCCGTCATAATGCTGACGCCCGGCCTCGACAAAGGTTTCGTAAGTGCCCTGCACGATGCCCTGTGACCCGATATAAATCCATGACCCAGCGGTCATCTGGCCATACATCGCCAGACCTTTTTTATCGAGTTCGTTAAAGTGATCCCAATTGGCCCAATGGGGCACAAGATTGGAATTGGCAATCAAAACGCGCGGTGCATCTTTGTGGGTTTGGAAAACACCAACCGGCTTGCCCGACTGCACCAAAAGCGTCTGGTCATCTTCCAGTTCTTTAAGGCTGGCAACGATCTGATCGAAATCTTTCCACGTGCGGGCCGCACGGCCAATCCCGCCATAGACCACCAATTCATGCGGATTTTCGGCAACATCAGGATGAAGGTTATTCATCAACATGCGCATTGGTGCTTCGGTCAGCCAGCTTTTCGCGGTGATGTCGGTCCCGGTTGCCGGGTAAATATCGCGCTGATTATGACGTGGATTGTTGCTTTGATTGGTCATGACTTACCTCGTAGCGCTGGGGCCAATGCGGCCAATGTTTGAAGAATTTCAGAAAGATGCGTGCGCAGCTTTGCCGCCCGCACAGCGTCATAGGTCCAAGGTGCTGCCTCGGCCTCAAGATAGGTGGATTGGGCAAGTTCCATCTGGATGGCGTGCTGATTGATATCCGGGCGGCCATAATGGCGCGTGGTCCAGCCGCCTTTGAAACGGCCATTCAACACGGATGTATATCCTTCGGCCTGCGCACAAATATCCTGGGTCAGGGTTTCAATCGTGTGATCACAGGTCGCCCCCATATTGGTGCCGATATTAAAATCAGGCAGGGTACCGTCGAACAAAAACGGGATGTGGGAACGGATGGAATGGCAATCATACAAAATCGCAATGCCATGCTTTGCGCGTACACGTTCAAGCTCCGCCCAAAGGGCCGCGTGATAGGGCGCGTGGAACCGCTTGGCGCGATCGGCGATATCATCCTCGGTCGGTGCTTCGTCCCAGATGTTTTCGCCATCAAAATCGGTCAACGGCACCAATGTTGTGGTGTTTTGACCGGGATATAAACTTACCCCCGCCGGATCGCGGTTGGCATCAATGACATACCGATGGAATGTCGCGCGCACTGTCGTCGCACCGTCCAAAACCCCATCATACAGGGTATGAATATGCCAATCGGTATCGGCCAATTCCCGGCCGCGATCATTTAGTTTGGCGGCAATATCATCGGGCACGTATGTCCCGGTATGGGGCAGACCCAAAACAATCGGGCTATCGCCCTGTTTGACTTCAACTGGATCGGTCACTTATGCCTCCTGCCCGACAACAAAGCCCGAAAGCTCGGCAGTGTTAACAAGTGTTCCGTTGGTCACCAGTTCACCGGCCTTGGCCAGATCAGGTGCCATATAACGGTCTTGCTTCACGGTCGGGATATCGGTGCGGATGGTGTTTAAAACATCCTGCAACCCGGCACTGGTTTTAAGCGGGGCTCTAAACTCAACGCCTTGCGCCGCACAAATCAGCTCAACACCCAGAATATAAGACAGGTTTGCATTCATCCGTGCCAGGCGGCGCGCCCCGTGGGCCGCCATCGACACATGGTCTTCCTGATTGGCACTGGTCGGGGTGCTATCGGTCGAACACGGGTTGGCAAGATGTTTGTTTTCACTCATCAGGGCCGCCGTTGTGACCTCGGCAATCATCAGACCAGAATTAAGGCCCGGCTCCGGCGTTAAGAATGGTGGCAAATCATGCGAAAGTGTTGGATCAACCATCAAAGCCACGCGGCGTTGCGCAATGGCCCCGATTTCGGCGACTGCAAGGGCGATCTGATCGGCGGCAAAGGCAACCGGCTCGGCATGGAAATTACCGCCCGATACAATCCGACCATCTTCTTTAAGCACCAGCGGATTATCGGTCACCGCATTGGCTTCGATTTCCAATGTCTGCCCGGCAAAGCGCAGCAAATCCATCGCCGCCCCGGTGACTTGTGGCTGACAGCGGATGCAATATGGGTCCTGAACGCGGGTGTCGCCTTCGCGGTGACTTTCGCGGATTTCCGATCCATCCATCAAATCGCGCATGGCGCGCGCCACATTGATCTGGCCCGGATGGCCCCGCAATGTGTGGATTTCATCAACCAGCGGCGCGGTTGACCCCATGATGGCATCGGTCGAAAGCGATGCGGTCACGATCGAACTTGCCGCATTGCGCCATGCCGAAAACAGCCCAACCAACGCACAGGCGGTCGAAAACTGCGTACCGTTAATCAGGGCCAGCCCCTCTTTGGGGCCCAGAACCACTGGCATCAAACCAGCCTTGGCAAGGGCATCGGCACCAGACATGGTCGTGCCCTCAAACACCGCCTCGCCAGCACCAATCATCACGGCGGCCATATGCGCCAAGGGGGCCAAATCACCCGATGCGCCGACCGATCCTTGCGATGGCACAACCGGGGTTACGCCCTTTGCCAGCATGCCTTCGATCAGATCGATAATGTCCCAGCGCACACCTGACGCCCCACGACCCAGCGAAAGCAATTTCAACGCCATCATCAACCGCGTGGTCGCGATATCAAGGGCTTCACCCACCCCGCAACAATGGCTCAGGATCAAGTTGCGTTGCAGGGTTTCGGTATCTTCGGATGCAATCTTGACCGATGCCAGTTTGCCAAACCCGGTATTGACCCCATAAACGGCCGCATCGCCATCGGCGGCGGCACGGACCATGGCGTGTGCTGCTTCAACCCCATCCTTGGCGGACGGATCCAGCTTAACCGCACTTTGACTGCGCCAGATATGTTCCAGATCGCGCAATGTCGCGGTTGCCGGAACCAGCGTCAGCGTCTCGCCTTGGTGTGAATTTGAACTTTCGGTCGCAGTCATGAGGCATCCCTTTAGATACAATGTTGTGGGGCTTAAATTCGGCGCTCAAATTTTGATCAAACTGTGCGGCGCCGTTTCAGAACTTGTAGGCGGATTTTGGTGGCAAAGCCTTATGGGCGGTCTTAGTGGTCAGTCTTAATCGTCGGCTCTTATCAATCGGTCTTGATGGTCGTCTTTGCAGCGGCAAGGTCTTTATGGTTCGGTCAACATCGTGTAGTCGTTGCGACCAAAGCCCGGTGTTCGATGGTCAACATTCGGTCTCAGGTATCAGCCCCCGATTGGTCCAAGCGCTCTCATCGGCAAATTCACCTCTGGTCGCTGTGATCGACGATCAATGACCGGTCTTCGTCTGCACTTCCTAAGCGTTACGTCACTCCATCTCGTTCGTCGCCACTTACAAATAGCGGCTTAATCCGTGTCGCGTCGTCATTCACAAGTGGCGGTCTCAATCCACGAACCGGACGACATTCACAAACCGAACTTCGCAGCAACACCCGCAATTTAACGCTTCACCGGTTCGGCCCTGCATTACCCCCTCTGGCATGACGTCGCCCTAAGCAAAGAATTAGGCGCCAACATACCGATTGAGTTAGCTAACTAACTTCCTAACTAACTTCCCAACAAAAACCCCACCAAAAATCCGATCAAACAGCGGATTAAACCCGATGCGATAGGAAAGCTCTGCCGGGTGGGTCACATCCCAAATCGCCAGATCGGCGCGCATACCTTCCTTGACCTGCCCGGTATCGTCCAAGCCAAGCGCGTGCGCGGCATGAACCGTTGCGCCGACCAGCGCTTCCTCAGGCGTCATGCGAAACAGCGTGCAGGACATATTCATCGTCAGCAAAATCGACATCAGCGGGGATGTGCCCGGATTGCAATCAGTGGCCACCGCCATTGGCACGCCATGCTCGCGAAACGCAGCAATCGGCGGCAATTGGGTTTCATGCAGGGTGTAAAACGCGCCGGGCAAAAGAACCGCGACCGATCCGGATTTTGCCATCGCCTTGGCGTCTTCCTCGTCGGCATATTCAACGTGATCAACCGAAAGCGCGCCAAAGCTTGCCGCCAATTTGGTGCCGCCGATATTCGACAATTGCTCGGCATGCAGTTTGACTGGAATGCCAAGGTCGCGGGCGGCCTCAAACACGCGTTTAATCTGATCGGTGTTAAAGGCAATCCCTTCACAGAACCCATCAACCGCGTCCACCAGCCCTTCGGCGTGCGCTGCGCGCAGGGTCGGGATGCAAACCTCGTCAATATAACGGTCTGGTTCGCCTTTAAATTCTGCGGGGGTGGCGTGCGCACCAAGGAAGGTGGTTTTGATCCGCACCGCACGGACATCTTCGATCTTACGTGCCGCGCGCAACATGTTGAGTTCGGTTTCACGGTCCAGGCCGTAACCCGATTTAACCTCAATCACCGAAACACCCTCTGCCAAAAGCGCATCCACACGTGGCAGTGCAGTTTGCAAAAGTTGATCGACATCCGCATCGCGCGTTGCCGTCACGGTTGAAACGATCCCGCCACCGGCACGGGCGATTTCTTCGTACCCGGCCCCTTCAAGGCGCATTTCAAATTCCACCGCACGATTGCCGCCATGGACAACATGGGTGTGGCAATCAATCAATGCCGGGGTGATCAGACGCCCTTCAAGGTCGTGATAGGGGAATTTTTCGCGGTCTTGGAATTCTGCTGGGATGGCATCGTTGTCACCGACCCAGACGATCTTATCGTCCTTGATCGCGACCGCGCCGTTATTCCTCATACAATAAGAAAATCGGTCCGCGTCGGACGTTTTATCGATGGTTGCGATTTTTGCATTTCCCAGCAACATGCGAAGCATCACCCCTTGATAAGTCTGTTATTAAATATAATATGTCTGCACATAATATTTCTGTCAAGACGGGTATAAGCAATGACGGTTCTTTGGGCAAATCAGGCACTTACCACCAACGGCTGGGAAAATAACGTTCGACTTGAAGTCGACGAAACCGGCAGAATATCAAGCATTCAGGCCGATTCCCCTTCCCCAAATGACGCCAATGTCACCCGCACGGGCATCTTGCTGCCTGCTGTTGCCAACCTGCACAGCCATGCGTTCCAACGTTCCATGGCCGGATTGACCGAAAAACGCGGTCCAGACCCGCGTGATACCTTTTGGACATGGCGGCAATTGATGTTCCGCTTCTTGGATCAGCTGACCCCTGATCACGTGCAAGCCATTGCTTCCTTTGTACAAATGGAAATGCTCGAAGCAGGATATGCCAACAATACCGAGTTCCATTACCTGCATCATCAACCCAGTGGCGCGCCCTATGACAATATCGGCGAAATGGCCGAACGCATTGCTGCCGCCGCCGAAATCACCGGCATCGGCCTAACGCTTTTGCCGGTGCATTATCAGTTTGGCGGCTGCGACAAACGTGCGCTTGGCGCGGGCCAAATCCGCTTTGGCAATGACCCCGAACAGTTCGCAAAGCTTTATGATGCCTCGGTTAAGGCCGTTTCGCATTTGCCGTCAGACACCCGCATGGGGGTTGCCCCGCATTCGCTGCGCGCCGTCGGCCGCGAGGATTTACTCGCCACCACCAAGCTTTCCAAAGACGGCCCAATCCACATGCACCTTGCCGAACAGGTCGCCGAAGTCGATGAAGTGCACGAATTCTGGGGCAAACGCCCGGTCGAATGGCTGCTGGAAAATGCGCAAGTCGATGAAAACTGGTGCCTGATCCACTGCACCCAAATGCTTGAGCATGAAACGCTGGGCCTTGCCAAAACCGGCGCGGTTGCAGGGCTTTGCCCGATTACCGAAAGCAGTCTCGGCGATGGGATTTTTGATGGTGTGCGCTATCTTGGCGCGGATGGCACCATTGGCATTGGATCGGATTCCAACATCCGTATTTCACTGTCTGAGGAACTCCGAACCCTTGATTACAGCCAACGCCTGCGCGACAAATCACGCGCCGCCCTGGCCACCCCGGAACAATCCACCGGACGGCGCCTGTATGAAGCTGTCGCCAAAGGTGGCGCACAGGCTGCCGGCCGTCATTCGGGTAAGATCGAAGTTGGCGCCCTGGCCGATTTGATCGCGCTTGATGGCGATGCGGTTGACCTGATCGGCCGAACAGGCGATACGATCCTTGATACATATATCTTTGCCGGAGATGATCGCATGGTGCGTGATGTCTGGTCCGCGGGTCGCCATGTTGTGACCAATGGCCGACACATCAATCATGACGCCATCACGACAGAATATCGTAAGGTCATGGAACAATTGAAGGCATCGGTGTGAGCACCAAAACCCAAGATACGCTGCAAGACATGCCGCACGCAGCACCCGAGGCATCCTTAGACGCCACCCCTGGCGCCGCGTCAAGAACGTGGCCGGAGGCAAGCAGCCAAACAAGCTGGCAAAGCGTGCATGCCGAAGTCCTGCATCGTATCCATACCCGGCAATGGAAGCCGGGTGACCTGATCCCCAAGGAAGTCGAACTGGCCGAACAGCTTGGCTGTGCGCGCGCCACGGTCAACCGTGCGCTGCGTGAATTGGCCGCAGAAGGGTTCTTGGACCGCCGCCGCAAGGCCGGGACACGGGTTGCCACCCATCCGGTGCGCCGGGCCAAACTTGATATCCCGGTCATCCGGCTTGAAATCGAAGGCCGGGGACAGAAATATGCCTATGGCCTGCTGTTTAGCGAACGCCGCACCCCACCGCCGGAAATTTGCACCAATTTGCGGGTCAGCCCAGATAGCGACATGCTGCACATCACGTCGCTTCATCTGGCAGACGGCAAACCGTATATGTTTGAAGAACGCTGGGTCTCGGTCGCGGCAACCCCAGAAATTGCCAATGCGGATTTATCAAAAATCAGCGCCAATGAATGGCTGGTCCTGCATGCGCCCTACACCAAAGGCGACATTTCATTTTCCGCCGTGCTGGCCTCCGAAACCGAAGCCAAGGTGCTGCGAACCCAAAAAGACGCACCCCTTTTCCTGATTGAGCGCACCACCTGGAACGGCGACCACGGCATCACCTCCGCCCGCCTGCTGTTTGCACCAGGCTATCGGATGCATTCGGCGATCTAGGGATGATCGTGCAAAAATTTAAAGGGGCTTGATGCACAAAAATAAATCTGTCCCCTTTTATGCGCAAGTGTCCCCAAAGCTACGAGCAAGCGCTGATTCGAGGCAAGGAATTGCTTGATAGCGTTGATTATCAATGGACGAATTGAACATGTTGAAACGCAAGACAGTGCAAGTTGGAGATATCTTCCAGATTTTGACTTCTGAGGGAGTCTGCTACGGTTTGGTCACGCACACGCACCCTAAGTGGAAGTTTGTTGTTGCAATATTTCGAGAGTTTTTCTCGAAGCCGCCAAAAGACTTTGCGGTTGTGGTTTCAAAAGAACCTCAATTCATTTCAACTTTCCTGATTCAGCACGCTGTACGGCAAGGATTATTTGCTTTGGTTGCAAACGTGCCTGTTCCTTCGCACCTCAGCGAATTTCCCACCTTTAAAGGGACAAACAATCTCAAAGGTGATGAGACTATGTGGTTTTTCTGGTCGGGTGATAAGCAGTGGAAAGTGCAGCGCCCCCTCACCGAAGAAGAAAAAAAGTATCCTGAAGGCCCTTCATTTCCAAGCGCGCCACTTTTGATTGATATGATTGAAAAAGACTATCGCGTAGAGAGGGATTACATATAATTCGGAGAGACCTTTTGACCCGACAGAGGGGATAAGCCCGTCACAGTCCCGGTAAAAATGGGACTGCCCCCTTTTATGCGCAAGAGTCCAAACAGCTACGAGCAAGCGCTAATCCGCGGCAAGGGATTTTTAGAAAACGTCAAACACAGATGGGCGAACTAGAAATGCTGAAAAGAAAAACGGTCAAGGTAGGCGATATTTTCCAGATACTTACAGCCAAGGGGGTTTGCTACGGGCAAGTAACCCATACGCACCCAAAATGGAAATTTGTGGTTGCAATTTTCAGAGATTTTTTCACGAAAGAACCCGTAGATTTCAACGAGGTTGTCATTCAGCAGCCTCAACTGATCACAACGTTCTTAATTCAGGATGGTGTAAAGAGAGGTTTTTTTCCCCTGGTTGCAAACGTCGATGTTCCGCCCCACTTACGCCAGTTTCCTACCTTTCGATCCACAAACAACTTAAAAGATCCCGATGCATTGTGGTTTTTTTTGGTCTGGAGGGAGGCAGATCAGAGTCGAGAGACCGTTAACTGAAGAGGAGAAAAAATATCCTAAAGGCCCTTCATTGCCCAGCGCACCACTTTTGATTGATATGATTGAAAAAGACTATCGCGTAGAGAGGGATTACATATAATTCGGAACTCCCGAAAGCTACCCCTAATCCTTTGTACCCGGAGATGGAAAAATTCCGAATATCGGATGGGCCATGTTATATGGCGATAAGTTTTCGCACGAAGTTGACGCAGCAAAGATCTCTTCTGCGGGCTTTCCTGTTCAGAAAATCCGGGGTGGATATCTGGTACAGGTGACGGAAGAAATTAACGACGTGGCCGATGACTCCCTCATGCTCTAAAAGCATCGCACCGAACAGAAATCATTGCTCCGCGATGACCTCTTCCTAATCAAAGATGAGCCGACAGGATAAAAGCGACCCGTCAGCTTTTTCATTCAAGCCATAAGAGTTCGGCGAGCCGGCCCTTCTTTGCTGCCCCCCATAAAACGCGATTATTATCTTCAGCCAACTTGTCGCATCAAAAGCGGCATGACAAGGAGGGCGGCTAGTTGGGTGACGTCGTTAAGGTCAGAGGCGGCAATAGGCGCCTTGGGCGTGCAAAATACTGAACCGCCGAGCGATTGGCGCTTATCGCCCTTGCTCTATCCGGCGCCGACACTCCGCAGACTGCACTTTAGAAACAGCAAAAAGCCTAATGTGGCTGATCAGCAATCTTGATAAACTTCCTTCTGCGATGGCTTACTCTGTTATTGACGCATCGAAACAGGCGCAAGCAGCGCACGAAGCCGGTAACTTTGAAGAAGCCCGGGAAATCGCAGGGGAACTTCAGTTTCAGTTACTGACCACAATCAACACCGGGGTAGATGTTGGCGAGACAGTTGCTGCTGCTGGAAAGAAGCTTATCCGGGCGGAAGACATTGACACTATAACCGATACTCCAGCAGGCACTCTCAATCCCGGAGAAACCGACATTGAGGCTGTAGGCTTGTCTTACTATGATCAGCTCAAGAAGGCAGACGGTAGTGGTTGGGATTGGCCGGATAATTTTGCGTTTGAATCTACCTCCGCAGAAGCAATTCTGCCTATAGGAACTCGTATCGATAGATATGACTGACCAAAAGGAGCCTTTATGTCACCCGAAGGTATTCCGCTCGAACAAAGATCTATGGCACCACGAAGTAAATCAGAGACCTTATAGGTATATAAATTAAAGAAAGAACTTGCCGTTAACCAAGCACAAGATTCACTCGCACTTGATCAACCGGGAGGTTGGAATACAGGTTTTGCCTAACCTCGGTGAAAAATTGAATGTGCAATGTTTACCCGATAACCGTTATTTAAAAAGGGTAAGCTAAAATGATAACATCTATAAAAGAAATACAATTGATAGCCTCTCAACTGGCAGATAAAATCGACGCCCCTCAGGATTCAACTAGAATATTTGATTCATCACTACAAAACGAAAATCCTCACCCAAAAATAAAAGGTGAATAATTTCACTATATTTGTGAAGAGAGAGGCTTAATTATACATGAAAATAAAAATAGAAAATGAAATAAAAAAATACTACAAATCAAAACATTCAAATAAATAATTTAGGGAAAAGGGTTGAAGCATCACCCCCACTACCTCAAAAAAAGGGGGCAGCCCCTTTTCCTGGAAAAACAAATCGGCAGAAGGTCAACAATGCAACGTTCAGAGTAATGGAATTATTAGACAACATGGATGTTCTATATGAATTTTATATCAAAGTTAATTAAATCCATATATATCGCCATAAAAATTAGCAATTCTTGGGAGGCAACTGCTAAGGGAAATTTAGAAAGAGCAAACAAAGAAATAGACAAAGCTTTCAAGATTTACAAAAACCCACTTCCACACGACCTTGCTTTCGCAGGGTATGTAAGATACCGCGCAATGCGATTTGACGATGCAGTTCATCTATACGAAAAAGCACTAATATCAATCGATTCATCAACAAAAATAAACCACGATACAAAAAACTATCTACGCATTTACATTCGAAAACCTATGGCCATTAGCCTTTCAATAATTCAAAAAAGAAGTGAATACTTTGATAATATTTATAAAAAAGAATTTAACATTAACTTGAAAAATGTTCCAGATAGAATCAAGACTATACACAGAGTCGAGGGCATGGAAACAGAAAGAACTATCAATTTAATAGATTATTAATTACTTCAATTTCTGTTTAAATAATAAAAAACCGTTGAACTGACTTTGGGAATCGAACTTGCTGTAGTGAGTAAAAAAGGACAGATTTATTTTAGGGATATTTTGCAAGTTTCCTGATCTCGTCGACCTCTGCTCGGAAAAATAAATCTGTCCCCTTTTTCCTGGTGCGGAATTACTCAGACAGCATAATTACCCTGGGTTCTAGAATGGCAAAGAAAATACTGATTGGTGATGTGATCCAAATACTGACTTCAAGAGGTATCGCATACGCTCAATTCACACATAAGCACCAAAGATTTGGAGCTCTTCTGTCTATTTTTGAGGGATTTTATAACGAAGCCCCCAAAGATTTCTCCTCCATCGTTTCTGGCGCCCCTACATTTCAGACATTTTTTCCTCTACAGCCTGCATTAAACGAGGGATTATTCTGTGTTGTTGCAAATGTTGCAGTGGCGGACCGAAACAAACCATTCCCGACGTTTCGTTCCCGTGTAATTGGAGCAGATGGCCAACTTGGCCCTTGGTGGCTTTGGGACGGTCAAAAAGAAGAAATGCTGACAAGAGATTTGACTGATACAGAAAAACATTATTCTCTTCGTGGAATAAGCAGCGCCCCGCTATTAGTCGAAAGAATCGAGAGCGGTTATCGACCTGAGACTCACTCTATTTAACATTAAGGGGACAGATTTATTTTCCACCCCTAGAAGCACAATCCCCGCCCCTATTCGCAATTAATCACAGCGCGCCCTACTCCAAGAGACCGATCCTTTTTGACAGCCCTCGCTATAGGACACCATCACAATAATCAGCCGAGTTTTCGCAGCAAAAGTGGCGCGACAAGGAGGGCGGTTAGTTGGGTGACGTCGTGAAGGTCAGAGGCGGTATAGGTGCCTTGGGCGTGCAAGATGCTGACTGCGCCGACGGACTGGCCGTTTGCCACTACGGGCGCACTCAGACAGGATGAACATCCGACACTTTTGATCAGTTTATGATCAGGAAAGGCATCCTCCATGGCGGCTTCGTCTTTGCCAAACCATGGGGTTTGTTCGCGCAAAACGGTTTGACCCCATTTGGTTGGTCCCATTTTTTTGCCAAATGGGACCGGGTATTTTTCCGGATTATTCGACCAGACCCGTTCACACAGATCATCCCCCTGCCCCCAGGCAAAGAAGGTCATAAGGCGCGGATCGAAGCGTTTGATGAAGATGTCCGCGACACAATCAAAAGAAGACTGGGGCTGATTGGTTGCCCCGTATCCCGCCGCCAATTGGCCAAGGTCAATATTAATCATAAAGCGAACTCGGCAACCAAAGAGCGATGTCAGGGAAAACAACAAGAAGAGCAATGGCAATCAGCATCAGAACGAAAAACGGCAGCGCGTAAATCGCAACACGGCCAACCGATTGCCCGGTTAAGCTTTGCAAGATGAAAAGGTTAAACCCGACGGGTGGGGTGATCTGGCCCAGTTCGACCGTGACAATCAGGAAGATGCCAAACCATACCGGATCAATGCCCGCCTGCATGGCAAGCGGAAGGGTGATCGGCAGGCTCATGACAATGATCGACACGCCATCAAGGAATAGTCCCAGCACCAGATAAAACAGGGTCAGAACCACAATCAGCATCACCGGAGACAGATGCAAACTGCCAATCGCAGTTGCAATTTCGGTCGGAATATGCAGATAGCCCATCGCGGTTGAAAGAAACGCCGCGGCGATCAAAATCGAACAGATCATCGCACTGCTGACCACCGCCCCAAGCAAGGTTTCAATCAGCATCGCGATCGAAAACTGGCGCAAGAAAATCGTGATCACAACCGCGCCAAACACGCCAACGGCGGCGGCTTCTGATGGGGTGGCAACGCCGGAATAGATCGCGCCCAGCACAATCACCATTAACGAGATGATCGGCAATAAATCAACAATCGCCCGGCCGAACAAACGCAATTCAAACGCCATATCGGATTTTGGCGCAACAGTTGGTCGGATCAGGGCGCGAACCGCGATATAAGACGAAAATAAAACTGCAATCATAATGCCGGGAAGCACACCCGCAGCGAACAGGCGGCTGATCGAAACTTCGGCAAGGATGCCGTACACAATCATGACAATTGATGGCGGGATCAGAAGACCGAAACTGCCCGCCCCCGCAAGAGAGCCCAGCGACAAGGATTGATCGTAGCCGCGCTTGGACAGTTCGGTGGTGGTGATTTTACCGACCGTTGCGGCCGTCGCCGCGCTTGAGCCACTGACAGCGGCAAACATCGTGCAGCCCAAAACATTGGTATGGAGCAATCGACCGGGCAGCCAATTTACAAACGGGGTTAGCCCGCGAAAAATACGATCCGAAATATCGGTGCGGAAAATGATTTCCCCCATCCAGATAAACATCGGAATAGCCGCCAATTCCCACGTCGTCGAGTAACGATAAACAATGTTGGCTGCAATCGTGCCAATGCGCCCGATATCCATGCCGGCAACAAGTGCCAAGGCGGTGCCGCTGACCATCAGCAGGCCCACGAATATCCAGACCCCCATTCCAAGAAACAGGAAGATCAGGCACAGGACCAATCCTGCGGAAAGAAGTGCATCCATGATAAAATTCGGTCTCCAGTTACGCGTTCAATGCCCGAAAGGTTGCGTTTTATGATCCCTGGGTGTTAGCGGTTTGATCGGCCATGAATTGGCGCATCAAAAGTGCAATCAGCTGTAAAAACAGCAGGCACAGGCCAACAAGAATAACCCCTTGAGGAATCCACATCGGGACTTCAGCAATGCTGCTGCTGACCGAGTGACGAGACCAGGCGCGTGCAACACGCACCCAGATAAATGAAATCAGAACCGCGGTAACGCCGAGCCCAACAAGGCAACTAAACCCTTCAAGCAGCCTGCGTTTTCCCCCCGTCAGATGACCAATCAGCAGTTCGACCCGAATGATGCTTCCGCTACCAAGCGCGTATGGCAGCGCCAGAAACGTCGCAGCGGCCACGCCATAGCCAACCATTTCATCCATGATGAAGGTCGAGCTGTCAAAAAAGGTGCGTAGAACGATTTCAAGCAGGATAAACGAGACCATGCCGACCAACGTCAGCGCCGCAAGGGCAGCACCGAGCTTGCACAACTTATCGATCAGTGTGACGAGGAATTTCATATTTCAACCGGTTCTGGAGCGACGGGCATGGATAAAAATCCATGCCCGTCAAAGGTTCATAAAGAGGCAGGATTACTGCGCGCGCATCGCATCGTAGCTATCAAGCAGAGTTTGCGCATCGTCGCCAACGCGTTCTTTCCATGCTTCGACCTGCGGGGCAGCAGATGATTTAAGGAGCGCCAGAAGTTCTGGCGAAATGTCCTTGGTCACCGTGACGCCATTTTCAGACAGTTCGGCGTAGTTGTCCTTAACCCGGGTTTCCAAAGCAGCCCAACCAAATGCTTCTGCTTTCTTGGCGGCATCAAGAACAGCTTTTTGTTCTTCGTCGCTTAGATCGTCAAACGTATCGCGGTTCATGTGGGTAACCTGCAACGGCAAGGCATAGTTTACTTCGGTAAAGTCCGACAGATATTCCCAGAACTGCGAACCAGCGCCGCCGTCTGCCGAGGTCAGGACAGCATCAATGCCGTTGGTTGTCAGCTGCGGCACGACATCGCCCCAGCTCAGCTGAACCGGCGAAGCGCCCGCATTCTGAAGCGTTTTGGTACCCGGCGTATCAAAGGTACGGATTTTCAAACCTTTGAGCGCATCAACACTGCTGATCGGCTGTTTGGCCCAAAAGCCCGAAGCCGGCCACGGTGCGGCATAGAGGAAGATCTGATTGTCACCTTCAAGCGCCTTTTCATAGAAAGGCCGGGTTGCTTCATAGAGCTTTTTGGTGTCGTCAATCGAGGTTGCCAAGAACGGCAACGAAGAAACGAGGAAGATCGGGTTAATGCCCGACCACGCGCCGGAAAATGACGATGCCAGCTGAACCGCGCCATCACCAACAGCATCATAATGGTCAACAGACTTATAGCCCAAAGCACCACCGTGGTGGACGGTAACATTCACGTCGCCCGACGTTTCATCGGCAAGTGTTTTGGCGAAGAAATCGGCGGTCTGCGCGTGAATGGAGCTGACGGGATATTCGCTGGACATATCCAGATTGACATCGGCATGTGCCGTCGCCGCGCCCAAGCCAAGTGCGATTGCAAATGCCGGAAGGGTAAACTTGTTCATCGTGGAATCCTTTTGTCTTTAAATCGAGCAATCACAGGCAGGCGTTAAAGCGCGCCCGCATCTTTGAAGACCCGTCCGCCCTTCATAATGAACGGAATGTGTGCGCCCTGATCGGTCAGCAACGAGAGATCTTCGAGCGGGTTGCCATCAACAACGATCATATCGGCAAATGCACCCGGGGCGATAACACCGATTTCGCCTTCTTTGCGCAAAACTTTGGCGGCATCAATGGTTGCCGAACGAATGACGTCCTTGGCCGGCAAATAACGACCACGCAGCAGGAATTCTTCGGATTGGTGATCATGCATTTCACCCAAAAGGTCCGAGCCATAGCCCATGGTCACACCTGCTTCGTGCAGATAGGTCAGGCATTCCAGCCCGGCCCCACGGACGTCTTCGATCTTGGCAACGGATTCCGCACCCAAACCAAAGCGCGCGCCATCACGTGCCAAAAGGTCATAAGTAACGTTGGTTGGAATAACCACCGCACCGGCATCGCGGATCATTGGCGCGGTTTCGCGTTTAATCAGGTTGGCGTGTTCAATGGATTCAACACCGCATTCAAGCGCGCGACGAACCGCTTCGTCGGTGTAAAGGTGGCCCGATACATACATCTGGGCGTTTTTGGCTTCTTCAACGGCGGCTTTAAGTTCATCACTTGAAAACGCAAGGATCGCAATCGGATCAGTCGGTGACGAAACACCGCCATTTGCCATGACCTTAATGAACTCAGCACCGCCTTTGATCTGATCGCGGGCCGCGCGGCGTACTTCGTCGACACCGTTGACCACAACGCCAAGCGATCCAATCTGGTCCTGATAATAGTCAACCGAACGCAGGCTGTGACGGCCGCGGTAATCGGTGTGACCACCGGTTTGCGAAAGGGCTTTACCACAAATCACCAAACGCGGTGCAGCCAGACCATCCTGTTCGACGGCCTCGACCAAACCATAATCGGCACCGCCAAGATCGCGGACCGTGGTAAAGCCGCGCATCAGCATCCGTTCCATGATTTTGGCCGAACGCAGCGCCACCAAAGAATTCGGAAGATCAGCATTACGGCCAAGATTTGTCGTCGTGGCAATAACATGCACGTGGCAATCGATCAGGCCCGGCATAAGGGTTTTGCCGCGCAGGTCGATGACATCGGCCGAGGAAGACGTCGCATCCGGGGACACTTCGACGATTTTGTCATTTTCGATCAGGATGTTTTGCGGTTCCGTCGGCTCGGCACGAGAACCATCAACAATACGAGCATTTTTAATCAGTTTGAGTGACATGCGGCTTCTTCTGTTTTGGTGGAACGAGGAGAACTTTCAAACCCAAAGCCATTGGCAAACATTTGCCGAAGCAAATGACGCCAAAGGGAGAGGATTTCATCGAAATAGTCAGTGTCCGAACGGACAATGGTCTGTGCCAGCGTCCCTCTAAACAGGCACATCGTGGCATTGAGCGCGATTTCAGCATGCTTGGGGTCAGCATCATATCGGCGCGAAATCATCGCCCATATTTCATTCAGGGAACTGTGAAACCCCTGAATGACCGGCACCAATCGCGTCTTAAACAACGCGTTGTGCCGCATTTCCGGCAGGTATTCCAACGTCATGTAAAACAGGCCATCCGCCATCAGGCGCCACAGGTAATCAATGATGTCGTCGACGGTAAGATCGCGACCGGCATTCTGTTCCATGTAGCGGCGGGTATGTTCGATGGACTGTTTGAGCTGATGCTCGATCGAGGCAATAACGACGTCTTCCTTGGTGGCGTAATGATGCGTCAGTGCGCCACGCGACACTCCGGCCTCTTTGGCAATCGCGGTTGTCGTTAACCGGGAATATCCATCACGCAGCAAAAGCGTTGCCGTCGCCGTCATGATCCGACGACGGGTATCTGCACTTTTTAAAACTTGCGTTTGGTGGATCGTTTCAGTCACCGGGATACCTTATGGCAGGCGTGTTTTACCGTTCGTTGGGGTACATTAGTTGGTCAGAAATAAAACAAACAGTCAAGGCTGTTTGTTTTATGAATAATCAAGAAGATGCCTCTGCCGCCCCTGATTTTCCAATATTGTTCGACATATTCAAACGGGTGCCCCCTGACCACGCGAACGCGTCAGGGGGATTATTTTAGCGATATGCGAGGGTCGGCAGCCACAAAGACAGGGCTGGAATCAGCATCAAAATCAACAAGGTCAAGAAGTCCATCGCAATGAACCACCCCACCCCACGGAACACTTGAGGTAAGGTCACAAGATCCCCCAAGGCCCCCTTGATCATATAAACGTTCAAGCCGACCGGCGGAGTGACAAGACCAATTTCAAGCAGCTTGATCAAAATGATGCCAAACCAAATTGGGTCCAGTCCCGCACCATGCACCAATGGCAAAATCAGCGGCAGGGTCAAAAGCAACAGTCCAATCGAGTCAATCAACATGCCAAGCACGACATAGATCACCGTCACCGCCAGGAATATCCACCATGGCTCTGAACTCACCCCCAAGACAGCATCGGAAAATGCTGCGGGAAGGCCACTGAGCGCCAAAAATCTGGTGAAGAAGACAGAGCCAATCAGAATGACGAAGATGCCCGTGGCGGCAACGATGGTGTCACACAGAGATGATTTGATTGCCTTCCATGTCAGCGTCCCACGGAATGCAGCAATCAGTGCAGCGACAAAGGCGCCAAGCGCACCGGCCTCCGTCGGGGAAAACAGACCTGAGAAAATCCCGCCCAGCACACAGAAAATCAAAACCGGCAATGGCCAGATGGTTTTAAGCGCGGCGCGTTTTTCTTCGCGGGTTGGGCGTTCGACAACCGTGCCAGCAAGGGATGGTTTAAGTTTCACCCGCGCCATGATCATGCCGATATAGACAAGTGCGGACAGCACACCGGGGATGAACCCGGCCATAAACAACTGCCCAACAGATACCTTGGCGTACACACCATACAGGATCAAAAGCACACTTGGCGGAATAAGCGACCCCAAAGTGCCGGACGCAGCAATGGTCCCAGTCGCAAGGCCCTTGTCATAGTTGTTGCGCAGCATTTCAGGCACCGCGATGCGCGACATCGCCGATGCGGTTGCGACACTTGAGCCAGCAGCAGCGGCAAAGAAGGCGCAGGCACCGACACTTGCAATCGCAAGCCCTCCGGGCAGACGCGACAGATACAATCGAAGGGCTTCGAACAGCCCCTTGGTCATGTTTGTCGATGAACAGATAAAACCCATCAGCAAGAACATCGGGGCGGCCGTCAATTCCCACTGGCCGACATATTCAAATGGGGTGGCGGAAATCGTCCCCAATGCGACGTTTATATTGAACATCGCGGCAATGCCACCGATGGAAACCAGCCCCAAGCTTAAACCAATTGGCACCCGCAGCGCGATCAAGCCAAGCGCAACAAGGGTACCAATGATCCCAATATCAAGATTACTCATTATACCCTCTTACAAAGCACGCCAGCGCGTTACCGCCTTTAACAGGTTGCACAAAATGGCCAACAGGCAGCCAAAGAAACCAATCGGAAGCGCCCATCTGCTGGGCCAGACATAAAACAGGAAATTGGACATGATCGTTTCGTACGACTGGGTCGCACGGATCGCATCAACCGTGCTTTGCCATGCCAACAAACCAAAAAACACAAATCCGGCAAGGCAAGCGAAGATGTACAAAACGACCTGCACCGATCGGGGCATTTGCATCACAAACAGATCGACCCGGATATGCTGATTTTTCAGTTCAACATAGCCAAAGGCGAGGAAAATCGCGCAGACCATGTAGTAGTACGAAACGATTTCAAGCGTTGCAGGAATGCCAATATCCGAGACATTGCGAAGCACGACATCCGCCGTGACATGGAGCATCATCAGGACAACGAAAATCGCCGCGACGGCAAGAAAGGCTTTGTTAAGCCACGACACACAGCGAAAGAGGAGACCGGTATCGTCGTCGTGAACGTCGACCGGCATGTCATTTGTGGTTGAAGGCATAGGGAAAGCTCTGCTTTATGTCGAAAATGAAACATCAAAAGCAGCCAAACATCCGCAGGAAACGAAGGTGTCCTGCCTGATATCGGCACAAAGGCAAAGTGCCGCCCCAAGAAGAGGCGGCACCATTGGCTTAGTTGATTCCGTAGGTTGCCGGATCAAGTGTGCCGTAGATTTCTTTGCGGGCCAGTTCCGTCAACGCGTCGATGTCGCTGCGGTCAACACCGGAAAGAAGGCCTTCCCATTTCGCATAGGTGAAGCGGAAATCATCGATCAGAGCCGGGCCATCAGAAACACCGTATTTTTCTTCGGCAACGGTATAGATATCACCGAGAACTTTTTCACGGAATGCTTCGACGGATGCCATCAGTTCGGCAGAGGGCTGCGAAATCTCGTTACCTTTTTCTTTGGCTTGAACAAGGGCCTCTTCGGAGCGGGCAATGTATTTAACAGCCATGCTCGACATGCCGTGTGCGGTAGCATCCATCAGCTGCTGACGCTGCGTGGTGGTAATGTCCGCCCAGAAGCCAGCGTTAAAGCCCCATTCTGGTCCGGTCCAATACATGCCAGTTGGAAGCTCGGTGGTGTAAGGGGCAACTTCCCAAAGCGAACGGTCGATCAGATCGTTTGCAGCATTGGTTGCGCAATCAAGTGTGCCGCGCTCAAGACCTGTATACATCTCACTTGATGGAACGTTGACCGGGATCGCGCCGACTTCTTCGACCCATTTGGAAACATTCGATCCAGCGGTACGGATACGCTTGCCTTTGATATCTTCAAGGGTGCGGACCGGTTTACTGCAGAACAGGATGTAAGGCGGGGTGGCATAGGCCCCAAGATAGACAATGCCGTTATCGGCCCATTCTTGAAGCTGCTCTTCGTTGTGCATGCTAAAATCAGCGGCAGCGAAAATCGCAACGAGCGGATCGGAATAGTTAAAGCCCAGTTCCTGGATCGCGTTGGCGACCGGCAGTTCGGACGGGGTGTAAACCGCGGCAATATTGGCGACATTCGCAATGTTATCGCGTGCACCTTGCAGGCTTGCGCGCGGAGCAAGAAGAACACTGCCGGTATAGACTTCGGGGTTCAGATCGCCGCCCGAAAGTTCACGCACCGTATCGGCCCACTCGATATAGCCAAATTTGCTGAGCGGATGTTCGCCATCGTAAAAAGAGTTGGCAACAAAGTTGGTCTCAGCATGTGCCGAAAACGCACTGCCAGCCGCCAAAAGGGCCGTTGCCAACGTAAGAAAGGTCTTCTTATTGATCATTAATGTCTCCTGATTCAGGCGTGAATTGCCGTGCTGATTTAGAATTTTTGTCGTTCGTCATCGGGGAGGCAGAACATCCGTATGCGGCCCCCAATTTCCGATCGCGATTTAATAAACATACAGACGGGTCTGCTTGTAAATGTCAACTGTCATAAATGGGGCTTGTCGTATTTGTGCGGTGTGAAATAAGCTATATCTGCGCAACGACTTTGGGAGAGTTACGCCTATGGCCTTGAAAAATAAGACATCAGCCCCGTCTGAAGCGGCATCTGAAAAGACGACGACACCACGCCGCCGGACACAGGCTGAACGGTCCAGAGATACGCGAAAACGCGTATGCGAGGCGACGTTGCGTGCGCTTACGGAAATTGGATATGAGCGAATCTCAACACAGGAAATCGCGCAAAGGGCGAATGTCTCGCGCGGGGCGCTCACCCATCAGTTTCCAACCCGCAATGAATTGATCGTGGCAGCGTTTGAATATCTGATCGCCTCTTGGGAAAATGCCTGGCCGTTTAATAACCCGGACGGCCCGCCCAAGATGGAAACGGACGAGCTTATTGATGTGTTGTGGGATACGATATTCTCGCCGGACAACTATATGGCGTCGCTGGAATTAATGTTGGCCTCACGGCTTGATGATGATCTTGGCCAAGATTTGCGCAACGCCATGTCACGCTGGACGGCAAAACGTGACAACGACGTTGCCCAGATGCTGGGTGTTACCGAAAACACCAAACAGGTCCAAACGTTCGTTCAGATGAACCTGTGCCTGCTGCGCGGATTGGCGGTGCATAAAAGCTTTGACAGTCAACCGGATGCCGCCCGTCAAATCCTTGAAGAATGGAAGGCCATCCTGCGCGAACTGGCAAAGTCAGGCAGATTCCAATAACGCGTCCAACGGGCTGTTGTGAGGTTAAAGAACCTGCAAAATGATCTTTGCGGGCAAGAGTTTGGTGCGCCTGATTCTGCGTGATGGTGCCAAAGACCTGCGAGTTTTCCATCAAAAAGTTTAACCGCGAAAAGATGATCCCGCCTGAATAGCAGGCCACAAAAGATGGCTTGCCTAGCCATGCCCGGCATCTGCATCCCGCGCACATCTTTGACTTGCTGCGTTGGTCGAATTGCGACAGAACTAATACAATAAACAACAAAATTACTGGCTTTGAAAATCAACAAGCCATCTGGGAGCCTGTCCGTGTCCGCGTTTCATTGGTCGCGCAATCAACGTCTGAGCCTTGTCGCCCGATATACGCTTTTATCGGTTGGGGTTGTCGTGTGCGCGCTGATTGCGTTGAGCTTTTTCTATCAGCGTTTTTCCAATGAACTGATTGATCGCCTGACCGGGGAACGGTTAAGTGCGCAGGTTGCCGCGACGTCCAACAAGCTCTCATCATTCTTGGATGCGCGCATTTATCAACTGGTCACCCTGTCCAATCACCCGGCCCTGCCGGCCTTTATCGATGCGCCCAACACACCGCAAGCGGACGAAGCCCTGACCCTTTTGCGGGTTGAGGCAGACTCACCGGATTTGTATGGCGTTTTGTTTTTTGATCGTCAGGACAATCTGGATCGCCTGGTCGCCGGGCAAGCCGCATCAGGCCCGCCATATTGGTCAAAAACCGATTGGGACATTAAGGGCCTTCCGCATGTGACCCACCAAGGGGTCGAGTTCATTGGGCCCAAATTGCCCGAACATGGCAATTCTGGTTGGCTGTTAATGCGCCAACAAATCCGCGATTCCGGATTGGGACAAAATGTATCGGTCGCACTGCATGTGCGTCTGGCATCCTTGACCGAACTGCTGGCCAGTGCCGGGGTGGCGGGCGTGATTGAGCCGCTTTTGCGGACCCCCGGCGGCATCGTGCTTGACCCGACCGGACGCCCGACCGAGGTCACCGGCGAGTTGGTTGAAGGGCCCAGCATCCTTCCGGGATGGAACATCGTCATGAGCGTTCACCCGGGCACGATTTTGCAGCCGATTGATCAAACGCGGCTCTGGCTTTATGCCACCGCCATTCTGATTATCGCGGTGATTTTGGCGATTTTCTTTGCCCTGTCGCGCAGCTTGCGCCGACGGGTGGATACCTTGGTCCAAGGGGCCAACAGCATCGCATCGGGCGATCTTTATTACCGCCTGCCCGAAGGACGCCGTCGCGATGAAATCAGCACCGTGGCCAAGGCATTTAACACCATGGCCTGGCAGCTGAAAGATTTGATTGATCGCACGGTGCGCGCCGAAAAGCTTGCCGTTTTGGGGCAGTTTGCCACCGGCGTCGCCCATGAAGTGCGCAATCCGCTGGCAACCATGAAAACAACGGTTCAGGCATTAAGCCGGCGTGAACAAGACGCAGAACGCATCACCCTTTTGGATGATATGGGAAGTCAGATTGACCGGCTGTCACGCGTGGTCAATGACCTGCTATCATATGGTCGTCCGGGCGAAGCGGCCCCGCAAACCACCGCAATCCGTGAGTTATTTCGCCAAACGTCAGTGTTACTTGAACCCGTCGCCGAAGAAGCCAATGTCCGCTTTTTCACAAGCGGTGATTCCCGCATCAGCATCTATGTCGATCCCGATCAGATTTTGCAAATCCTGCTGAACCTTGGAATTAATGCGGTGCAGGCATGTGAAAAAGGCGGCACCGTAAGCCTGCGCGCCGAAGATCAAGGCGACATGGTTGAAATCCGCGTGACTGACGATGGCTGTGGCATCGCGCGGGAGCATTTACTTGACGTGACCCAGCCATTTTTTACCATGAAAAGCAAAGGTACCGGATTAGGCCTGACAATCAGCCAGCAACTGGTCGAAGCAAATCATGGTACAATCAACATCGAAAGCGCCCCGCAAGAGGGCACAACGATAATATTGACGTTCCCGGCCCAAAGGTCGGGGCCCCGTCAGGAGGAAAAGCCAAAAAATGTCCAAACGGATCAGGATTCTGATCGTTGACGACGAGGAATCGTTTGTCCGATCACTAAGCTTTGCACTGCGCACAGAAGGCATGGACGTCACCGGCGTTCATTCTGGCGAAGACGCCTTTTTGGCCGTCCGCAAGCAACAGTTTGATATCATCTTGCTTGATCTGCGTCTTCCAGGTGCGGATGGCATGGAGGTGCTGGGCAGTATCCAGAAACTGGATGTCAGCATCCCGGTGATTATGATTTCGGCCCATGGCGACACGCGTGCGGCCGTGCAGGCGGTTAAAAACGGCGCGGCGGATTACCTAAGCAAACCGTTTGAACTTGATGAGCTGATCCACACCATCAAAACCACTATCGATCAAAGCCAGGTAGCGCTGGAACTTGATTATCATCGCCGTCGCGATGCGGTCCCGACCAACGGATTGATCGGCGAATGTGCCGCCATGAGCGACCTTCGCACCACCATTGACCGGGTGGCGCAAAGTAGTGCCAGCCGTATTTTGCTACTCGGGGAATCCGGGACCGGCAAGGCATTGGTTGCGCGCGCAATCCACAGCCAAAGCCCACGTCAAGATCGCGCTTTTGTCGAGGTCAACTGTGCGGCATTGCCCGAACAACTGATTGAATCCGAATTGTTTGGTGCGGAAAAAGGGTCCTATACCGGCGCCCACCAAAAACGCACAGGTCTGGTCCGACTTGCCGACAGAGGCACCTTGTTCCTAGACGAAATTGGCGAACTGCCGCTTGCGCTTCAGGCGAAGTTTTTACATTTTCTGGAAAACGGCGATTATCGCCCGGTGGGGGCAGAACGATCTGCATCCGCCGATGTGCGGGTGATTGCCGCAACCAACCGTGACCTTGCCGAGCAAGTCCGATTGGGCCTTTTCCGAGAAGACCTGTTTTATCGTTTGAATGTGATTACCATCGATATCCCTGCCCTTCGTGCGCGTGGCGAAGATATCCTAAGCCTTGTGCGACATTTCACCGATCGCCAGGCACAGGCAGAAGGCTGCCACCCGATCGAGTTTGACAGCGAAACGCAGGATATTTTGTTGGCCCATCCGTGGCGCGGCAACGTGCGGGAGCTTAAAAACCTGATTGAGCGCCTGACAATTCTGTATCCCGGCAAAACCATCACATCGGATGTCCTGCCTGGCGAGTTTCATCAGCAAGGCGATCCTTCTTTGACAAACGCTGAAGCCCCCCCTGCCAACGCCAATGCCCCACAATTACAAGACCGTCTTGACGTGACCGAGCGCCATATTGTGCAAGACGCCCTTGAACAAGCCGACGGGCACAAAGGACGTGCGGCAGAGATACTCGGGATTTCGCGCCATGCCTTAAAACGCAGGCTACAGCGGCTTGGCCTGCAGTAATCCCTTTTGGCTTTGATCGACGCACCCCCTTATGAGCGATAACCGCTCATAAGGGTTTTTCTTTTGGAGCGAAAGCCGCTCTGTTAGCCGCTCATACGCGCAGGGTTCATCCCGCCAAAATGCGCAAACCCGCATCATCGTGCGCTTTGCACCCTGTTTCCCAGAACTGGCACAGCCTTTGCGCAATAGCAGATCAAAGGTACAAACACGAATGGAACAACCATTCGTAGGGAGGATACGTTATGGAGATGCTTAAACGCCCGGTTTCCGGGTGCATCACCATCATTGCAACAACGTTCATGCTGTTGGCGGGCACGCCTGCACAGGCAGAACGTTTTGAACTTGGCGCGACGCCCGCAGAGGCGGACGCGGTCGTTGGCTGTTTGTACCCAATGACCGGCCGATCAGCGACCTATGGTCGTGACAGCATCGCTGGTATCCAGATTGCCCTTGATGACCTTGCCAAGGAAGCAAAGGCCGGGTTGCCCGCCCCGCAATTGCGCGTCATTGCCGACGATCCACGATCCAAAGCATCCTATGCCGTGCGACTGGCAAAAGATTTCATCACCAATGACAAGGCCCAGTTCTTTTGCGGGATCGTGTCATCAGGGGTGGCGCATGCGGTCAGTGATCTGGCCCTTCGCGAAAAGATCATCATGATCGGCACCGATCACGCGTCTTCGCGGCTGAGCATCGAGGCCGGTCACGAATATTATTTCCGTGTCACCAATGACAGCTGGACCTCAATGGCGGCAGGTGCGCGGTATCTGCGCGATCTGCAAAAGAAAACCAACTGGCGCAGACTGGCCTTTATCGGGCCTGATTACGATTACGGCCATGTGTCTTGGACCGACCTTCAGCTCGCCCTTGATGAATTGGGTGTTGAGTATGAACGGGTTGGGGATTTGTGGCCCAAGCTGTATGAGCCGGACTATTCCATCTATATCAACGCGCTTCAGTCGGCCAAGCCAGATGTTGTTGTAACCGCCCTTTGGGGTGGCGATTTCATTGCCTTTATCAAGCAGGCCGCAACCACACGGTTCTTTGAAACCACGCGGCTGGCGAACTTTGACACCGGGGCGAATTACGATGTGATGACAGCCCTTGGCGATCAGCCCTATCCGGGTTTGATCCTGTCGGCGCGCCATCACAACAACTGGCCCGAAACAGGTCGCAACAAGCAGTTTGTTGCCCAGTTCCACAACAGAACCGGACGGTATCCGACCTATGCCGCCGAAGGTGCCTATACCGGGATCATGGCGATTGCGCGCGCGATTGAAAAAGCCGGAACAGCCAATGACGACGCCAAGCTGATCAAAGCGCTTGAAGGTTTGCAACTGGCCCTGCCCGAAGATCCGCCCGGTTTCGCATCCTATATCGATCCAGACACCCACCAGATTGTCCAGGCGCAAGCCGTGGGCACAATCGTCCATAACGAAGATTTTCCACCGTCGAAATTGATGGTCGGGAATTGGGCGATTTATGACGCCGAAGACCTAAAGCCATCAAAGAAAATGGTGAAGCTACGCCGCAATGCAGTGGCGGGCGGGTCAGAGGCGGTTCCACCACCAACACCATAGTCATTTCCTAGGGAGGAAAACGTGAAGAAGAATAAAGCAACTTTGAGCAAATATCTGGTTTCAGGCGTCGCTGCCGTTGCACTGAGTGCCGGCATGGCATCGGGTGCATCCGCCGCAGACAACGGTAAATTCCGCGTTGGTATCGTGACCTTCCTGTCAGGTGCCGCTGCTGGTCCGTTTGGTGTTCCGTCTGCCAATGCGGCCAAGGTTCTTGTCGAAGGCCTGAACAAAGGCAACCTTCCGGCCCCTTACGATAAAATCGGCATCAATGGTGCTGAAATCGAAGCTGTGATCATTGACGAAGCCGGTGGCGCAACCAAACAGGTTGAAGAATACCGCAACCTGGTTCAGCGCCAGAACGTTGATGCCGTGATCGGCTATGTTTCATCGGGTGATTGCCTTGCCATCGCGCCGGTTGCCGAAGAACTTAAAACCTTTACCATCGCATATGATTGCGGCACACCGCGCCTGTTTGCCGACAATCCAGATGCCAAATACATGTTCCGTACCGGCCTTGATGCATCTGTTGATAACATCGGTGCTGCGCGCTATTTGGCTGCAACCCGTCCGGACGTTACCCGCCTTTCGGGCATTCAGCAGAACTATTCCTGGGGTCAGGATAGCTGGGCCGATTTCACCGCAGCGGCCGGGAAACTTCTTCCGAACGCGGAAATCGTCGAAGAACAATTCCCGAAAATCTATCAGGGTCAGTATGGCGCCGAGATTTCCGCTCTTTCAGTTAAACGCCCGGAAATCGTTCATTCCTCCTTCTGGGGTGGGGATATGGAAGCACTGGTTCTTCAGGCAAACGCCCGTGGCCTTCTTGAAGATGCAACCGGCCTTCTGACCTGCGGTGAAGCAAGCTTTGCGACCTATAAGGATCAGGCACCAAACGGCATGATCATTGGTGCCCGTGGGCCATTTGGTGCCTTTGCGCCGAACAATGCGCTGAACAACTGGTTCAAGGGTGCGTATAACGCGGCCTATGATCTGGATCCGGTGTATCCGGCAACCAAAATGGCGCAGGCGATCCTTGGCCTGAAGTTTGCGGCTGAAAATGCGGGCGTTGCCGATAAGGAAATCCCGACCGCAGAGCAGCTTACATCGGGCATCAAGGGTGCAACCTTTGAATCGGTTTCTGGCACCGTACAAATGGCGCGCGCCAATGGTCATCAGGCCATGCAGGGCATCACTTACGGCGAATACCACTATGAAGACGGCGAAGCATCCATCGTGAATAAAGTCTCGTTCACTGGCGAGTGTGTCACCCCGCCGGAAGGCGTTTCTGCTGCGGACTGGATCGCCGACGATTTCGCTGGCGCCGAGTGTAAATAAGCACGTTCTCCCTGTGACTGCGGGCATCCCAAATGCGGGATGTCCGCCCCCTTTCCTGCACATTGGATATTTGTGATGACAAGTCTTCTTGCCGTCCTGATTGATGGTTCAATCTATGCGTCGTGGCTATTTCTTGTTGCCGCTGGCCTGACCGTTATTTACGGCGTGATGCGCATTCTGAACATGGCGCATGGCAGTTTCTATGCCATTGGGGCCTATTCCGCGGCATCATTGATTGGCTGGTATTTCAACAATGGCGTTGGCCCGGCATGGATGAGCTATCTGTTATTGGTTGGGGCCGCACTGGTTGCCGGCCTGATTGTTGGTGTGATCGTTGAACGTGGGTTGCTGCGCCTGATGTATGGCCGCGATGAAATCCTGATGGTGATCATTACCTATGCGCTTTTGCTGATCCTTGAAGACACGATGAAAATCGTTTGGGGGGTTAGCCCGTATTTTGCTTATCAGCCCTATACAGAATTGGGGCGAACGGCGTTCGGCTTACTTAAGGTATCGAATTACGATCTGGCCCTTGTCGGGGTCTCGGCCCTTCTTGGTGTTGGGTTGTGGGCGTGGCTTGAACGCACCAATCAGGGCAAGGTCCTGCGTGCGGTGATCCATGACCGCGAAATCGCGGTTGCGATGGGCGTCAATGTCCGCCTGATGTTCACCATTACCTTTGTCCTTGGCACCACCCTTGGTGCACTTGCCGGTGCGCTGACGGCACCCGCCATTTCAGTTGTGCCCGGTATCGGGATCGAAGTCATCGTTCTGGCCTTTGCAGTTGTCGTGATCGGTGGCCTTGGCAGCATCGGGGGGGCGGCCGTTGGTGCCCTTCTTGTAGGTATGAGCCGTGCGGCAGCTGTGCATTACGCGCCGGAATTCGAACTTTTCGTCATTTACGGCGTCATGTCGCTTGTTCTGGCATTCCGCCCCGAAGGCCTGTTTGGTCGCACCATGGCGAGGAAAATCTGACATGCGTTTTGATAAAACTGAAATCTCGCTTGCGCTGGTCGCAATCGCCTGTGTCCTGTTTGGTTTTATATCACCAGGTTGGCTGATCTTTCTTTTGACCATCGCCCTTGCCAAGGCCCTTGTTGTGCAGGGCGTGGTCATGCAGATGCGTTCTGGTTTGGTATCATTTGGTCAGGGTCTGTTTTACTGCATCGGTGGTTATACCGTCGGGATGGGTGGGCAGTTCTTTGGCATTCATGATGCGATTGCCGCCCTTGCATTGGGGATGGCGGTTGCGATTGTGGTCGCCATGATCCTTGGCCTGCTTCTGACACGCTATCGCGACATCTTCTTTGCGATGTTGTCGCTGGCCTTTTCCATGATCCTGTTTGGCATTCTGGTCAAAAGTCAGGGACTGGGCAGCACGGATGGCTTTAACGTTCACAACTGGACGCTGTTTGGCTGGGCCCCGGAAACTGGTGCGGACAGTCAGCAAACCGTCTTTACCATGACCATTGCGGCCGGCCTTCTGATTGCCATTTTGATCCACCGTTACACCAAGGCCGGGATCGGTGTGATCTGTGAAGCGGTACGCGAAAACGAAGTTCGGGTCGAATATCTTGGCCTGTCGCCAAGGTGGCTTTTGTACGGGAACTATGTTGCGGCGGCGGCTGTATCGGCCCTTGGCGGCGGTTTAACCGCCCTTGCCACCGGGCACGTTGATCCGGAAATGGCTTATTGGACGACGTCGGGCGAGTTCATTTTCATTGCCCTTTTGGGCGGGCTTGGCCATGTCGCAGCACCCTTTATTGCCGCCATCGTCTTTTCGGTTGTTCGGACCTATTCCATCGAATTTGTCCCCAACACTTGGCAGATGATTCTTGGTTTCACCCTGCTTGGCGTCATCGTCTTCCTGCCCAAAGGTCTTTGGAGCCTGGTGTCACGTGAAAAGTCAGGAGAACGCACATGACCAATATTCTTGAAACACGTTCCCTGAACAAAGAATTCGGCGCCGTCATCGCGGCAAAGGATTTAAACGTGCAGGTCGCCAAGGGCGAAGTTGTCGGTGTGATTGGATCAAACGGGGCGGGTAAAACCACCTTTATCAATATGGTCACCGGCTACTTGAAACCGACACGGGGCGAAATCCTGTTCAATGGTAAATCGATCCTTGGACATTCACCGCGTGCGATTACCCGTGCCGGTATGGCGCGGTCATTTCAGGTCGCGCAGCTGTTTCCGGAAATGAACGTTCTGGATAACCTTTTGGTTGCCCTTGCGGCGGCTGAAAGCCCACGCCCAAGTTTCCTAAGCCCGCTTCGAAGTGATGCCCGCATTGCACGTGCCGAGGAAATTTTGGCCGAATTTGGTGTCGAACATTACCGTGATTCACTGGTCACCGCGGTTCCGCAAGGGGCGCGTAAGCTGGTTGATATTGCCATGGCCCTGATTGGCAATCCGCAGATGCTGTTGCTTGATGAACCGACAAGTGGCGTCAGCATGGATGAGAAAACCGGCCTTATGGATACGGTGATGAATGCGGTGCGCCAGCATGGTGTGACGGTGTTGTTTGTCGAACACGATATGGATGTGGTCGAACGCTATGTCTCGCGCGTGTTGGCATTTTATAGCGGTGAAATCATCGCCGATGGCAAACCCGCCGCAGTTCTTGCCGATGAACAGGTCCGTGATCTTGTGACCGGTCATCGGCCCACACAGAAAAAAGGGAATGGCGCATCATGACCTTGGAAATCAAAAATCTGAATGTGTCGATCGGCAATATTCCGATCCTGCGCGATGTGTCTTTGTCGGTTCCGTCCGGGCAAATGTTTGGCCTTATTGGGCACAATGGCGCGGGCAAAACCACCTTGATGCGCACCATCATGGGGTTGCTTGATATTGATGACGGTGATCTTGCCTTTGACGGTAATGACCTTCGTAAGATGGCCGATCACGCAAGGGCCAAAAACGGCATCAGCTATATGCCCGAAGACCGCCGCCTGATCCCGTCGCTGACGGTTGAGGAAAACATTCTGATGCCCGCATGGACCAATGGCATTACCGACGCCAAAGAACGGCTTGAGTGGGTTTATGACCTGTTGCCTGAAATTGCCCAATTCCGCCAAAGACGTGCTTTGCAATTGTCGGGGGGCCAGCAAAAACTGGTGTCGCTTGGCCGTGCATTGATGCCGGGCCGCAAGTTGTTGCTGCTTGATGAACCGTTCGAAGGTGTCGCGCCCGTTTTGTCGCGGCGTCTGTCAGAAGTCATCGCCAATCTGGGCAGCAGTGGTTTGTGCGTTCTGATTTCGGAATCAGACGACAGCCATTCGTCCGATCTAGTCACAGGCAGCTATCGCATTGAACGCGGTACCGTTCACCCCGCCGAAATGCAGCCTGCATAAGCCGCCCCACATAAGACGAGGTTTTCCATGTCTGACTTTATCTTTGAAACAACACCGCGCGTGATTTGCGAATTTGATGGTGCGCTTAAGCTTGGTGCTTTGTGCAACGAACTTGGTGCAAAACGTGCGGTTCTGATCACCGATCCCGGCCTGCAAAAGGTCGGCTTGATTGACGCCCCGTTTGACGCGTTAAAACAGGCAGGGATTGAAACACTGCTTTGGACCCGCGTCGAAGCCGACCCGCCCGAAAGCACCATTCTTGAAGCCGTCAAAGGGTCGCAGGATTTCTGGGCCGATATCATCATCGGCCTTGGCGGCGGATCCTCGATGGATACCGCCAAACTGGTTGCGCTTTTATGTGGGCACGATCAGAACCTTTCTGACATTTACGGTATTGGTTTGGCAAAAGGACCGCGCCTGCCGCTTATTCAGGTGCCAACCACAGCCGGGACCGGATCGGAAGTCACCCCGATTTCAATCGTCACCACCCCGACACAAGAAAAGAAGGGTGTTGTATCGCCGTTGCTTTATCCTGATATCGCCCTGCTTGATGCTAAGCTGACCATGGATCTTCCGGCATCCATCACGGCCATGACCGGCATTGATGCCATGGTGCATGCGATAGAGGCCTATACGACCAAGCATAAGAAAAACGCCCTGTCGGATGGTTTGGCCATTCGCGCGTTGCAGCTTATGACCAGCACAATTGACGATGCGGTATCGGCCAATCCAAGTCAGGCTGCCCGCGAAGCCATGTTGCAAGGATCGATGATGGCGGGCATGGCATTTGCCAATGCGCCGGTTGCGGCGGTCCATGCGCTTGCTTATCCGCTTGGCGGGCATTTTCACGTCCCCCACGGACACAGCAATGCGTTGGTGCTGATCGAAGTTCTGAATTTCAATCGCGATGCTGCACTTGGTCAATATGCCGAACTGGCCCGCGCAGTTTTGCCCGGCGAACGGTTTACCGATGACGCATCGGCCTGTGATCGTTTCATCGCATTCATGACCGACATGGTCGAACGCATGCCGTTTGCCAAAACACTGCGCGAAGTCGGGGTCAGCGAAAGCGATCTTGATATGTTGGCAACGGACGCCATGAAGGTTGAACGCCTGTTGATCAACAATCCGCGCGAGATGACCTTTGACGCCGCACGTAAAATTTACGCCAGCGTCCTGTAACGACGGAGCCCCACAATGCTGACCTTAAACGATCCCGGCCTTTGGCAAACTAAGGGCCACATCAACGGTGCCTGGACAGATGCGACCAGCGGCAAAACCTTTGCCGTGCTTGATCCCGCCACTGGCGAGCTTCTTGCAAATGTACCCGACATGGGGGCGCAAGAAACCCGTGCGGCGATTGAAGCGGCAAATGCCGCCCTGCCCGGATGGCGTGCCCGCACGGCCAAGGACCGCGCGGCTGTTTTGCGCAACTGGTTTGATCTGTGCATGGCGGCCAAGGATGACCTTGCGCTTTTGATGACCCGCGAACAGGGCAAACCCCTTGCCGAGGCCGCAGGTGAAGTTGGCTATGGCGCATCATTCCTTGAATGGTTTGCCGAAGAAGGCAAACGCGTTTATGGCGATGTCATTCCATCGCACGGTGCCGATAAACGCATTATCACCATCAAACAGCCCATTGGCGTTGTGGCCGCCATTACGCCATGGAACTTCCCGATGGCGATGATTACGCGCAAATGCGCCCCGGCGTTGGCCGCGGGTTGCACGGTTGTGATCAAACCTGCCGAAGACACGCCGCTGACCGCCTTGGCATTGGTCGAATTGGCCCGCCGGGCCGGGTTCCCCGATGGGGTGATTAATGTCGTGACCGCATCGCATGGGGCGGACATTGGTAACGAGCTAACGTCCAACCCGATTGTGCGCAAATTGTCGTTTACCGGATCAACTCAGGTCGGCAAACTTTTGATGCGTCAATGTGCTGATACCGTCAAAAAGGTCAGCCTGGAACTTGGCGGGAATGCACCGTTTATCGTGTTTGATGATGCGGATCTGGACGAGGCCGTTGACGGTGCAATTGCCTCAAAATACCGCAATGCCGGGCAGACATGTGTCTGTGCCAACCGCATTCTGGTGCAAGACAGTGTCTATGACGCCTTTGCCGCCAAACTGGCCGATGCGGTTGCCAAATTGCGGATTGGACACGGCACAGAAGACGGGGTGACCCAAGGACCACTGATCAACACCAAGGCGATTGAAAAGGTCGAAACACTGGTGCAAGACGCTGTTTCCAAGGGGGCGAAGGCCGTCCTTGGCGGGCAGCGCGCAAAAGCCGACAGCAACTTCTTTGCCCCGACCATTCTGACCGGGGTCACCGATGACATGCGGATTTTCTCCGAGGAAATCTTTGGCCCAGTGGCACCGCTGTTTAAGTTCAGCACCGAAAAAGAAGCCATTCGCATGGCCAATGACACGCCGTTTGGGTTGGCGGCCTATTTCTATGCCCGTGACATCGGACGCATCTGGCGGGTTGGCGAAGCGTTGGAATACGGCATTGTCGGCATCAATGAAGGCATCATTTCCACGGAATCCGCACCGTTTGGCGGTGTGAAGGAATCGGGAATTGGCCGTGAAGGATCGAAATACGGCATCGATGACTTTGTTGAAATCAAATATATGTGCCTCGGCGGTCTTGCCGGAAAAGCCAACTGATCCCCGATCAAGGAGCCCCACCATGAGTTTCATGTTTAGAAGTGTTCCGCGCATCGTGTGCGAGGCCGGTGGCATTGTAAAAGCCGGCCCGTTGATGCAGGAACTTGGTGCCACCCGCGTCACCATCATTTGCGATCCGGGCATTGTTGCACTTGGCTTTGCCGATCAGGCGCAAAAATCGCTGGAGTCGGTAGGAATCGCGGTACAGGTGTTTTCCGATGTGGCCGCTGATCCGCCCCAACATATCGTCCAGCAAGCGCTTGATGAGGCCAAGGATTGGCAGGCGGACGGCGTTATTGGCCTTGGCGGCGGAAGCTCGCTTGATAGTGCCAAGCTGGTTGCGCTTTTGGCCAATAGCGACCAAACCATCGAAGAAATTTACGGCATCGACAAAGCACGCGGCGATCGCCTGCCGCTGATCCAGATCCCGACCACCGCGGGAACCGGATCGGAGGTAACATGGGTGTCAGTGATTACCGATCCCGATAACCTTAAGCAGGTTGTTTATACCCCGCAACTGATGCCTGATATCGCGCTTTTGGATGCGGAACTGACTTATGGTTTGCCGCAAAAGGTGACCGCTGCCACCGGCCTTGATGCAATGGTGCACGCCATCGAAGGCTATACCAGCCGCACGCGCAAAAACCCGATTGCCGATGGAATGGCGGTGACTGCGCTGTCGTTGCTGGGCAAGAACCTGATGAAGGTGATTGAAAATCCAGGCGATAAGGATGCGCGATCGGCGATGCTGCAAGGGTCATTGATTGCCGGCATGGCGTTTGCCAATGCGTCGGTCGCGGCCATTCATGGCTTGGCTTATCCGCTTGGTGCCCGGTTCCATATCCCGCATGGGCATGCCAATGCGCTGGTCATGGCGCAAGTCCTGCGCTTTAACCTGCCAGCGGCCAAAAAGCTTTATGCGGAACTGGTCCCTTGCCTGATTGAGGACGCCGATTTTGCGTCCGAAGACGCCGCAGCCGAAGCATTTGTCCAGCGGATTGAGGAAATGGTCCCGGCAAGCGGCCTTGAAACCCGGCTGCGTGACCTTGGTGTAACCGAAGACTCTTTGCCCGAAATGGCCGAAGAAGTCTTTACCAAGATCTATCGCCTGATTGAAAGCAATCCACGCGATATGACCGCCAAAGACATCGAAGCCATCTATCGGCAGGTTTACTAGCAACTCAAATGGTCGTCTGCCCGACAGTTAAAACCGGCATTCCGATGGGGATGCCGGTTTTTTACGTATTGCCCATATCACGCAAGCACAGTAACTTCATGAACAGCTTCGGTCAGGAATACCGACATTATACCTGTTTTGGGATGGAGGCGAGTAAGCCGTTGCCAAATGCGTGATCTATAGGCAGCCACCAGAGAAGCGGCAAGACGAAAACAATTCGCCATGCGACGACAAGAACGAAAAATGCCTCAAGGTAGGCACATGGACTCGTCATCCGTAATGATTACTCTTCGTGGGGAACAACAACACCTTGTAAATACCGCTACTTTGAGCAGAAAACTTTCAAATCAAGGCTCCAAAACCGTATGCCCTACGTTTTATAAGCCCGAATTCTTTGGCCCCGCACCGCAATCCATAGCCCCCAGAAAAAGCCCATCTGCGCTAAGAAAAACGCAAACGCGAATTGCGCCAGCGAAAGTCCAGGAATGTGCGGCACAGTTTGCCCATGGCCCAAGCGAGCCTCTGCGGCCCAACCGATGCCCGCAAGAGCGAGGCCAACGCTACTGATACATGCAATAGCACCATAAAATGGCCTATCCGCCATAAATAGCGCTGCTACAAAAAGCGATGCCAGCAAAACTGGACTGAGCCACCTCAACAACTTATGAGACCACAATGAAAAAGCATATCCCGGATGTCCAAAAGGTGAAAGAAGCGCCGGATGACGCCATGTCCCCACCCAATTCCGCGCAGTCATGCGCGCGCGCGAGCGCAATTCGCCTTTGATCCCGGACTCCGCCTCGTCATATGTTAACGCATCTTGGACGTGAACAACCCGTGCGCCAGACGCCACCACATCCAAAGGAATAATGCAATCATCTCCGACGTGCAAAGGTAACGGACGAAATAAGCTTTTGCGGAAAGCCATGGCCTGTCCACTTGCAACAGCCAAGATGCCAAGACGACTTTCGGTTTCCCGAAGCGCCATCTCAGTGCGCCAATACCTTCTCATACCCCGCGAGACGCCGGTATCCTCATCGGAAAATGCGACTCTTCCAACAGCGCAACCCACGGTATCGTCAGCGAATGGCGCAACGATGCGGGCGATGAAATCCGGCGCGAATCTGGCGGCAGCATCGGTCAGCACCACAATCTCATTTGTCAGCTTGGGCAAAGCATGGTTTTGGGCACCAGATTTTCCTTCCCGACCGGTCACAGAAATCAGTTTTATGTTTGCATCTGATTGCGCAGCGAACTCTATCACCAAATCATCGGTATGATCATCAGAGCCGTCTGAAGCGACAACGATTTCCATCAGCTCTTGCGGATAGTCTTGGCTCAGTAGGTTTTCGAGCCGGGGAACAATATGCTGTTGTTCGTTATGCACGGTTAAAAGCACGCTAACGTTGGGCTTTTGCCTCACAATTGGAACGGGGCATGCTACGAATTTGGATGGGAATAGTTTCACGAGCGAACGCAATAGCATCGCATAGCCACCATAGGCATGAACCAATAGCAGTAGTGCTACCCAAAATACTATTATTGCCAACGTCTCCAACACCGTCAGCACTCCTTTTTAAATAAAGCGACATGATGCGAGCGCAGAAACGGCAAGCACTCCAAATACCGAACGAAACCTGGCGCACGCGGTGCGATCAACCTTGCCAAAGGCGGTATAAGAGTCACTTTGCACACCTCTTTAGGCGGCATAGGAAACAAAGAATTCAACTCGCCACGCCTAACCGGCAGCACATTCGGGTTAAAAGGGTTGGGATAGTGAAAATCATACCAAAGCAGCACACCGCCCGGTTTTAGAACCCGCCACATCTCGGCCGCAAAACTGGCCCGCATGTCCGTCTTTAAGATCGACGAGACCGCCATCGACTGTGTGACCACGTCGAAGTACTGATTTTTAAAAGGCAGACGGTCACCAGCCCCGACCAACCACGAAGATTTTGGAAAGGATTTCTTGGCATTACCGATCAAGCTGGGCATTAGGTCGACGCCAACCAATTTACTTGGCTCTGCTCCCCAGTCGGACCACTCGGCAAGACGACTGCCTCGGCCACATCCGACATCAAGGATAGTCTGCCCTGAAAGCCCTTCTGGCAACCATCGTCCAAGCAGCGCACGGAACATTTCACGGCGACGAGCCAATGCATGAACCTCGGCTGGCGCGTCTCCTCGATATCGGTCTGCTGTTCTTACTTCCTGGCGAGCTGTATAGACGGCTCGGATGCGGTCAAGTTCATCCTTGCTCACCGTGCGCGCTCCTTACGGCTGATCAGACTAAGCATCGCGGACCGGTGCGACGGAAAAAGGACCAAGAAAGCCAGAATATAAACAACCAAGAAACCAACGCCCCCAAGCAATGGCGTATCCTGCGGAAAGGAAATAAGGCTCGCCACTAAGCAAATAAACATAAGGACTGAAATTGCGGTAAGGCGACCAAAAAACGGTACAACTCCTCGCCCAAAGTATCTAAGTAGAAATACAGCCAAGCACCCCATCCCCACAACAAAGCTGGCACTAAATGTCAAGGCCAGGCCATGTTCACTTTCAGCCCGGCCGACGGTAAGAGAAAGCAACAGCACAGATACAACGACCAGTGACACCGTTAAAGCTACGCGTGCCCGATGCATCGCGTAAAGCACACGGTAAAACACAACGATACCGGCCTCAAACACAATAACCGGGGCAAAGCCGCGCAAGGCTTCTGCTGTCCGTTCAACATCCGAAGGATTAAAACGACCATAACCAAACAAAAGGTCCACAATTAGTGGAGCCTCCAAGTATACGATTACGGCCATGGGGGCCAGCAGCAGAATGCCCCATTCAAGAATATCGCGACAAATTTCGGTTATGCGCTGAAACTGCCCTTGCGCATGGAGCCGCGACAGCGCGGGCAAGACCATTGTCGCCGCGACATTCGCGGTTAATGATACCGGCACTTCGTAAAGACGAAAAGCATAGACCAGTGACGAGACGCTGCCCTCACCCGCCATAGACCCGTAGCGGCGCACCAATAATTGACAATAAAGCAAAAGCCCCGCGCTGCCTGCCAAGCCAAAAGACAGGAGAACCGGACCGGCAATCTTTCGTAAAGATCGCAACGCGTCATTTGCTGCGTCGGATGGGGCAGAGTGAAACAACCCAATCTGCCAACATTGGCAGCCCAAAATCAAAGCGGCCAATCCAGGGCCCAAAAGGGTGGCGATCCACAGCCTGCTCACGGGATCCTGACCATTGGAGGCAAGCAGAACACCAATGAAAGCAAAATTGGCGATTAATGGTGCCGCTGCCCCGGTAAATCGCCCCTCCGCATTCAGAAAAAGTGTAAACAAAACGGTCAAAGATTGGAGCGGTAAGAACCAGACGACGCCGTTAGACATAGCTAAACCGGTGTCACGCGCCGTCTCATCGAATCCTGGTACAAGCATCGAAAGCACAACTGGCATCAGAAGATTCAAACCAACGGCCAGAAGACTTGTCGACAACAGGGTAATGCTTACAGAAACCAAAAAGACACGACCACGCGCACCGACCGAATGATCAGATAAAGACGACATTACAGGCACGACACCAGCCAGCAAAACCGCCGCTGGACCTATATCGCAGACCAAGCGCGCCACGGTCATCACAGACAAATAGGCATCCGCAAGCGTACCTGCTCCAAAAGTCGAGGCAAGTACCATTTCGCGCAAATATCCTGAAACGATTGCGCCAACCGCCAAAATGGATAATGTCAATGCTGTAGCTTTTGCAGCTCTACCTGAAGGCATTCCAAAATCCATTTCTGACAATATTAGGCGATGGAATTGCAAGTTCAAGAAGTAGCGCGTAATGTGCGCGGCAGATCGCCATCAAGGTAGAGACTTATAAGATAATGACCGCGTCAAATGCAATGAACCAACTAACAAGCTTCACAGTTCCTCAGTCACGTGCCGATATTACAGAAGATGAAATTGAGGCCGTGGCTCAGACTCTGCGTTCTGGATGGCTAACATCAGGACCTGCGGTCAGGAAGTTTGAAAAGGCATTTTCGGATTACCTTGGCGGCAAAGCTCATACCACTGCAACCAACTCGGCGACACTTGGCTTAACTACAGCATTGAAAGCCCTTGGCATAGGCCCAGGCGACGAAGTGATCACGACAACCAATACCTTCACCGCGACGGCGCTGGCCATCTATCATCTGGGGGCGACACCGGTTCTTGTCGACATCGATCACACACTTTGCATTGACCCCAATCGGATTGAGGCCGCGATTACCTCTCGCACCCGTGCAATCATCCCAGTTCACCTAGGTGGTCTGGCCTGTGACATGGATGCGATACACGATATCGCATCGCGCAAAGGACTATTGGTAATCGAAGATGCCGCGCACGCCTTACCAACGTCATCGCGCGGAGAAATGGTCGGCGCGGGACGCTCAGCGGCGACCGTTTTTAGCTTTTATGCAACTAAAAGCATCACCACTGGCGAAGGCGGCATGATTACTTGCCCGGATCCGGCGCTGGCCGAGCGTATGAAACGACTGCGTCTTCACGGGATCAATTCAGATGCATTTAACCGTCTTAATGGCAATTCATGGCTATATGACGTTACAGAAGACGGTTTCAAGGCGAATATGACCGATATCTCGGCATCGCTTGGTTTAGTTCAATTGGCTAAATTGGAAAAGATGTGGCAGCGACGTGAAAAAGTCGCTGAAAGGTATTACGAGGGCTTGAAAGGTTTGCCGCTTACGATGCCAGCGAAACCTTTGCCAAACGATCGTCATGCTTGGCATCTTTTCATGGTTCAGCTACAGCCTGAGGCTAGAATTCATCGCAACGAGTTTATTTCCCTAATGGCAGGTCTTGGTGTTCAGTGCAGCGTCCATTACGTCCCGCTGCACCGACATACGCTTTGGAAAAAAGTTCTTGATTTTGATGTTCGAGAATTCCCAGTTGCCGAAAAAGCATTTTCTCGCTCTGTTTCTCTGCCTATCTTCTCGAGCATGACAGACAGCGAAGTAAACACCGTAATCGAGGCAACGCGGAGTCTTCTGCAGTGAGCAGGCGAAGTCTGGATCTTTTTCTATCGACCACCGGACTTCTCATCTTATGGCCGCTCATGCTAATTGTTGCAATCGGCGTTCGTTTGGAATGCAACGGTCCAGTGCTATTTCGCCAAATAAGGGTGGGAAAAAACGGTCAACCGTTCGCCATATTAAAGTTTCGTTCTATGCGTCCAGCGACTGAGGCATCACAGGCTAGCGTTGGAGACATTGCAAGATTAACGCAGTGGGGCAAATTGCTGCGGCGAACAAAACTCGACGAATTACCGCAGTTATTCAACGTAATCCGCGGCGATATGAGCCTTGTTGGACCGCGTCCTGAGTTGCCGCATTACGTATCACTTTGGAGTGCAATGGACAGATCTGTTGTACTATCAGTACGCCCGGGTATCACAGACTTCGCAAGCTTGGTCTATCGGCGCGAAGAGCATATCTTGGCACGCCAAAACGCACCTGAAGAGTATTACCGTCAGGTAATACTCCCCCATAAGCTGCGGTGGGCTCGTTTTTATGTCAGACGTGCCACAGCTTCACTTAACTTGTGGCTGATCATACAAACTGCAGCTGTGCTGGGAGGCCTGCCAGCACGCATGTCGAAATTGTCACTACCGGAAAATTAGTCCTTACCCCAAAGCATCCTTTAGCGCCTTATCAACGGGCATAAAGCGTTCTAGCCCGGAGCGCAACGCCTGCCGCATAAGCATTAGCCCATTCTTCTGCACAGCAGGCGAATTCGATTTTAATGCAATGCTACCATCAAACCACGACAAAACCGGATGATTGCTATCTACTCCCTCAAGAGCCTTAACCGCTTCAATCCGGTTTATCAGGTCCTGATCGCGGCCTTTAATCATCATCCAATTGAAATAGGGTACCACCACATCCAGGCGCATTGGAGCCTCCCTTAAAAGAGCCATAATCCGCTGCGCCCATCTCTTGGACAGACTGTCTTCATCGGCTGATGTTAGATTATCGCTTCTTTTTGAATATGCTTCTTCCGACACATTATTGACCAAGGCCATGAAAAAGGTCGACGAAGCAATCGACGAAGACTGACCATCCAAAAGCTTCCGGAATTTAGACAGCTGCTGTGTCCGCGCAGTCTTTTCCTCTAAAGGAGCAGACTGCAAAGCGTCATGTGCCTCAGTCAGAATGGCAGCAAGAGAATGTCCGTCACCTTGTATATCCATCGGCAAATAAAGTTTGTCAGCTTGATTTGCCTCGGACATCGCGAACATCAGTCTGCTTTCTTGCATCCCCTGAATCAAAAGGGCCACTGCACCAGACAAGAGCATCAGCCCACCGAAGATTGAACATACAAAAGGAACCAATGAGGGAACAGAGCACCAGCGTCGCGGACGACCAATCACACTGGCTGACGCCAATGCAATCAAAGGTAGCGACGCAGGAATCATAAACCAAAAAGCATCCATAGCAGCCCAAGAAATCGCAAGAAAAGCTGCCAACCACAGACGATGTCGCTGACCGAACAAAAGTACAGTAGCAGGCAACGAAATGGCGAGTATCCCACCAGGAAGGCCCGCAGCCATGACCCCTTCGAGGGTCGCGTTGTGACTATGGTAGATATCGCGCCCCAATCCGCCCCATTTTGAATCATATAAATCAATTCCACTGATCGGGATGTTTCGGATCATCTCATCAGGAACCGATCCCCATCCGTGGCCGATCAAAAGATGCTTCATACTATCAATCACGGACGGCAAAAGAGAATGCGCAATAACTGACCGCGACCATAACGAATGCAGCAAACTCAAAGGCCCATCATGCGCCATGAAGACGACAAAAAGAGGCAAGATGCCTGCCAAACTCACCACAACTACAAGGCCAAACAACCGTTTAGTGCTAAACAGCTCAAGATTACGCAGACAAAGTGCTGCCAGCAAAGCTACCGGCATAACCAACCAAGCGGTCCGGTTGCGCGAGAGCAAAAGAACAGATAAAGCCACGCCCCATAGTAGCCACGAACAAACCTTCTGCCGGTCTTCCCCGGCAGCAGCGGCAAACACGACCAAGGCGAGCCCCGGATAGGCAAGATATTCGTTAAAATGCAGCAGCCGAACCGATGGGACCATTCCATGATCGGCAAGCCAAGGGTATAGCCAGTCAAATCCCTGTACGCCTAGCAATCCGGCTATCAGAGAACTGACCACTGCCACGATCAAGATGCCCCACCAGGCGCGCCGAAGGGGGTAAACAGTGAGCGCAGCAGCCATTAACGAAGATAAAGCCAAGTACCATAAAATGCCCTGGCCACTCTGCGCAGTACCAAATACTGATCGGAGTGGATGATCCGACCATGGAGAAATCAACAAACTCCAAATCGCGATTGCCAGAGGCGTCAGGGTAACAGGATGAAGCGCTGCGCGCCGCGCTATCCGACTGTGTTCAACCTGTAAACCAACCCCCAAAAAACACAAAGCACCGGCGCCGAAAAGCCCCAAGACCATTGGCTGAGAGTCCGCCCAGACCCCCATCGCAAATACCGGATGGGCCAAAGAGATCAAGCCACTACCAACCCCCAGCCCCAGAATACTTAGCACACGCCCAAAAGAGATGATTAGCTTCGGGCCATTCATATCACGGACTCGGACGCTAGCTTGGTCGGATATACTCATTCGCCAGGGTGCCTATGCATCAGAAGTAAAACAATTGACGACTTCAAACTCACGGCAAGTCTCCTATCGCCAATCGGGAATGGTATTAAGTTCTGGACGCTGTAGCAGCCGCAGCCAAGCATCAACCCAACAGCAATGATGGTCGAACTCGGCAAGTTTAACAACGCGTGCAGGGGCCCCTCTCTCTAATTTTTTCATGTAGGCTTCCGCAACATCCGATGTAACAACAGAATCTTTTCCCCCTGTGAAATGCACTTGGGGCACTTTACTGAGACGATCCGCATAATCGGCCGGATCGAGAGACCCTGCCAACGGCGCCAACTTATCGCGTGCCACCCAAAAACCAATATCAATATTGCCCGCTACCGTAACGAACCCAGTGACATCCGCTCGCTGCGCGGCCAGAAGTGCTGCTACCGCACCGCCTCCAGAATAGCCTACTAAGACAATTGTTTGCGCTCCGCTAAGGGCTTTTAATCTATCGATAGCCCGCCCGACACTTTCGATCACCTCTGGCGCATAGCGGTGACTGGTCCAATAACGAACATCACAACCGCGAGCGGTTTCGGCCCGCGTGTATTGACATGGCCGCGCTATCCAGCCAACGGGACCTGATTGGGACACTGCCATTCGCAATGCCGTCGGCGTTCCTGGGGTAGGATCAGCAGATGGCGTACGTTTACCGACAAACGCACGTCCATCTCCTTCCAGGTAGACCGTAAGCGTCTCGCCAGTAGCTAGAAACGGAGACAAAGCTGTAGTTAGAAAAAACGTCCCTGTATCGACAGTGCTATACGCCCATCCTGCATCACCCGCATACCAACCCGCTTGGCTCCGCCCTGGTAAAAGGTCTGCCCCTACACACCCCACAAGAGGAATCAAAGCAATCACGACAGATAAGCTGTAAAGCTGCTTCACAAACCGGGTCAACATCCCCATCAGTTTTTCCCCTCAAACGAACACAAAGCGTGAAAAGGCTCAACAAGAGCTCCTATTATCAGCAGCTAACATCTTCGCCCTACCAAAACGAAATTTTTGATGAAATTTGCGGCTGTCATCTGCAGCTTCCAATCAATTAAATTATTTAATTCAAACAATAAAACCACAAACGAAACTTGATTTTGTACTACAATGTATGTAACGAGAGAAAATCTAGAGTTTTATGCTTGAGGGGCAGCAGTGAAAAATTTAATCGGGACATTGAAAAAGACGGCCGTGCTGTCGTTGGTTTTGGGCTTCCTACCACTGAGCGCCCAAGCAGCGACGACTTATGGCCCCGAAGCTTCAGCATCGGTAGTTGCACCCCAGATTGTGCAACAGGCATCAAGCCAATCGACCAGCCTTTTAGCTGGTCGCATTAGCCAGGCAGTAAGCAGTGCCGTTGGGAGCGGTTTTGGCGGCGGTTTTGGCGGCGGTTTAGGATCGCCTCAAACTGCAATCATCGGTGGTGACGGAAAGGCTGCAGGCGATTCTGCAAAAGATACCGCGATGTGGTTGAATATCGGAAATAGCTGGATCGAAAATGATCAAAGCGGTGTCGATTATTCAGGCCAAATTCTTACCGGTCTTATTGGTGTGGATCACCAATTCAATGATCAGTTTTTGGCTGGTGTAGCATTTGGCTATGAAAATCCAGATATCGATACCAAGTTCAACAACGGTACGTTCGAAGGTAACAACTTCACGGTTTCGCCTTATGCCAGCTACATTTTCAACAAGAACTTCTATGTCAACGGTAACGTTGGCTATGCTGTAGTCGACTATGACACCAGCCGGAACGACGGCGCGATTACCGGCGATATTTCTGGTGATCGTTTCTTTGGTGATTTGAGTGCAAATTCTCGGTTCGAGCTTGGTGGCTGGGATCTGCGAAGCACATTCGGTTACATGTACCTCGTTGAAACGCAAGATGCGTACACCGAATCTGGTGCAGGTGGAAACCGCATCGAAGAAGAGAAAATCCACTTTGGTCAGTGGAGACTTTCGGGTCAAGCAGGCTATGAGTTCGAAACCCAATGGGGTAGCATCATGCCATTTGGCTCGGTTCAGTTGGAATATGATAGCATCAAGCCTGATGCAGGTGTTGCAGACCAGTTCGGTACACCAGTCGCGAATGACAAATTTGGGGCGACCTTCGGCTTGGGTGCTCAGGCGAACATCGGAGATGACCTTTCTCTGACGGTCGAAGGCACAACAGCCCAGTTCCGCGAACATCTTGATGTCTATTCCTTGACTGGGACCCTTCGCTTTAAGTTTTAGGGCTCAACAAACATCGAGTATAAAGAAAGGGGCCGTTAATCGGCCCCTTTTTATTGTGATGGGCTCTTAATCGAACGATCAGGCATCTGCTACTGATGCCATAACTATAACCAACTTCCCTTTCCAAGATTGACGCTCCTGTTGCAGGACAGCCATAGGCATGTCTAAAGTGACCGGAATGGACAGGGTTTCGAAGCAGGAATAACTATGAAGATTATGGTTCTTGGTGGTGATGGCTTTTGCGGCTGGCCGATAGTTCTACATATGTCTGCACGTGGACATGAAGTCATGATCGTCGACAATCTGGCACGCCGAAAAGCAGATGAAGAACTTAAGGCCGGTTCCCTTACCCCGATCTGCTCCTTGCCCGACCGTCTCAACGCTTGGCACGAAATCACCGAGCGTCGAATTCAATGGTTCGATTTAGATGTTGCGCGAGACTATGACGGGCTGCTTGATCTAATCGAAAGCCAGCAACCTGATGCCATTGTGCATTTGGCGGAGCAGCGATCTGCACCATACTCGATGAAGTCGCCGCGTCACAAACGGTATACTGTTGAAAACAACGTTAGCGCGACCCATAACACGCTATGCGCAATTGTCGAAAGCGGCCTCGATATCCATCTGGTCCATATCGGTACAATGGGCGTTTATGGATATGGCTCTGGCGGTGGCACCCTCATTCCAGAAGGCTATTTGACAGTTGAGGTTCCAACATCAGATGGAATAGGTCGCGTAGCCAAAGAGATCAGGCACCCCACTGATCCGGGAAGCATCTATCACATGACCAAATGCTTGGATCAGGACCTGTTTCACTATTACAATAAGAACGACCAGATTCGGATAACCGACCTGCATCAAGGCGTTGTCTGGGGAACCAATACCGAAGATACATTGCGCGATGAGCGTCTCATCAATCGATTCGATTATGACGGCGACTACGGCACCGTCTTAAATAGATTCCTTATGCAGTCGGCCGTTGGACATCCCCTTACCGTACATGGCACAGGGGGCCAAACACGTGCCTTCATTCATATTCAAGACACCGTCCGCTGCCTGGCATTGGCACTGGAAAATCCACCAGAACATGGCGAACGGGTACGGATATTTAACCAGATGACCGAAACGCATCGCGTTGCCGACCTGGCTAAAATGATCGCTGATATGACCGGCTGCAAAATAGAATACGTTGATAATCCACGAAATGAGGCACCGCAGAACGAACTGCCGGCAACCGCAAAGAATCTTCAGTCCATGGGCCTTACCCCTACTCTTCTGGAAAGCGGGTTGATGAAGGAAGTAATCGACATCGCACAACGCTATGGCGATCACTATGATCCGGACCGTATCCCTTGCCGTTCTCAATGGAAGGCGTCCAAAACTGATGCGAGCGCAGGGATCGGCTCATGACCTTGCCCGGCGCTCCTTTGCTGGCGGGCTTGCTTCTTTCCATCGTAGTCATGTCTGGAACCTTGGCCCTAGCTGCATTTTTCCCAGTAGAGTCCTTTCCGGCCATCAGCGTAGCTTGCCGCCTGAACAACCTTTCTGCTGACAACTGCCAAACCATGGCACTGGAAGTTGGAATCTACAGCGCCATAACGTATGCCGCTGTCCTGGCCGCGATGCTTTGGCGTGGCTGGGCTAGCGTGCCAGGTCGCCCCACGACGACGGATGCCAAAGCGACACCATTGCAATATCTGTTCATTTCCGGGGCTCTTGGCCTGTTCCTCGTACATCTGGCACTTATCGAGTTTGGGCCCATTCATGTGTCCCGACTGAACCAGAGTGAATATTACAGCACCATAATCTCGTTGGAAAACCTGCTGCTCCCCGTGTTGTTGCAGCTCTACGTCGCATCAAAAAGTAACTGTCCTACACGGTTACCTCTTCTCGTAGCACTTTTATTAGGCATGTCCCTTTCGCCATACCGCTCCATGTTAATGGCGCTGGTCCTATTTGGCTTCGCACTACCATTTCTTTTATCTGCTTGGGAAGCATGGCGGCTCCGAAGCCACGAACGGCGCTGGAAGGGTATTACCCACGAGGCATTCGTCCTGGCGGTCATCTGTGCTACGGTAGTGTTTGCTGGCATCCAAGACACAAAAACCCGCTCGCCCACCCTTCTGGGCAAGAGCCTAGGTGTGACTTCTCTTCCGCCCGAAAACCCGCTTCCACCCGAAGCAAAACGTTCTAAGGTGCTTGCCCCTCACACGGGACCAAACATTGAACAGGAGCCAGCAGCTAAAAAGACTGAATCCGAGAGCGTAGCTCCGCCTCCAAATTACTTTATCGGTCGAGTAAGCCAACGCATCGTGTTCCCTCTCTACCAAAGTGCAATTGCCGTGCATCTGGCGGACACAGAGATTGAGCTTCCGACCCTTACAGATCAGGTTCTGCGTAAGCTAAGGCTTAGTGAACGCCCCAACTTGGAGGAATTTCTATTCCGCAGAATTTACGGTGGGCACGGCCACGGCCAGACCACCTCTCTGGCCTTCGGTGAGGCAAGCGTGTATTTCCCCGGCCCACCGATTATCTGGATGTTGGCGGTTCCCCTGATCTTAATACTCTGCTGGCGTCTCCTTGCACGCCGAGGATTTGATTGCGGCACCCTATTCGGCTTTGCCCTATGGCGAAGCTCCTTTTCGGGGCTTTTCCCGATAATGCCGTCGTTAACGATACAAATAGTGGGGCTTTGGGTTCTTCATAGGTTCCCCTTAGACCCGCTAGCCCGCTTAGCCCGCGTCTGCCTCGCAACCACTCTGATCGGAAGTTTGGCAATGACGGGTTATGTTGCGATCGCTCAAATATCGGGACATCGCGACTTTCTCTATGCCGGTTTCGAACTGAAGGCCGGTTGTTGGATCCAAAGCCCATCTTGGATCCCCTATGCTGTCAGTTCGGTTGGAGCGGAAAATAGCCTACCGATGAAGCCGGTTTTGGCAAAGCAACATAGAACCGCAGTTACACTGGCACTTCCATATGGCACAGCCGCAATACCTATGCTTAACGACATCGCTGGGGCGGTCGCCTCGATGTCACGATGCAAGGATAAGCTCAACGGGCGCGCCGATAAGACAGACGTAAACATTCTTTACCATCACTTGGTACCACGAGTTCCAAACCCCTTGAACATACTTATTCTTGTGATACTGATCATGATCGGTTTCAGGACCTGGCAGCGGAAATATGGTCGTGAAGAAGGCCATCAATGATTAAGCAACTAGCCAAATGGGATTCTCAATGGGGCATCTACCACATGCTTGTGGCCCAGATTTGCCTCATGGCTGCTGTCGTAGCACTTAGCTTGCTAGCGCTTACGCAGAGGGATATCGCATTGGTTTTTTGCGGGGTTCTATTCTTCTTAATAGCCTTGGCTTTCCCGCGTTTGGGCTTGACCTTTTTGATTATGATTACCCCCATTCAAGGCTTATGGGGCCTCTCACGAGCCGACATGCCGCTATTGCTTGGCACCCTGATGGCAGCAGTGAACCTGCGCCACGCACCACTTTGGCTCACTTTATTACATAGCCGCACATGGAAACGCTTGCCTACACTGCTGCTGGTACTAGCGGCATTCGTGGTTTTGTTCATAGTTTGGAGCCTATTCACTCTAAGTACGCTGCCTCAGCAACAAACCGACAGCACCTTCATGGCCTGTGCCTTCGTTATCTTTCTGTTTGGAGCTGCACTGGCGATATTTCATCATTGCCTCACTGAAAACGGCAATTCGATGCGCCTCGGGCTCATCAGTGCCGTGTCTTTGGCTCTCATGCTTACAATAAGTTTTGATGTAATTTCGGTCTATTTCCCCAAGCTCAGCAATTTTTTACAACTGCTTCCGGAATGGCCGGGACTGCGTCTCTCTGGGCTGCATAGTAACCCTAACGCGACTGCGAAATATTTTTTGGCCGGCCTGGCAATCGCCCTTGCTGTCTGTTGGCAGCTATTTGGGTGTAACGGGACAATACATCCACCTAGATCAAAAAACAGATTTGCAAAGCTATTGGCGGCCTCAACAATTGCAATAATCTTTGCAATCGTCATCAGCGCAACATCTTCGAAGGGCAGCCTGATAGCAGCTGTTCTCGCTCCTATGGCTGCGGCGATCGCGTTCTGGTCATCTTCAAAGCGTGCGAGCCTATTTGCTATCGCCTCTGCAATGGTAATTGCCATTGTAACGATGAGCTATACCCTAGTTTTGGCGACTGACATTGGGCAATGGACCTATGAACAGTATCGCCAAGCGGAACATATACCCAAACCGGTATCGCCGGAGAAACCGTCCCCAAATGTGCTCGAAAGAATGAAGCAGCAGCTAAGGCTGTCTCGTTCACATGAAATGATTGTCGTCACGCCATCTAAAGATAAACCGCAAAAGCATAGCCAAATCTACCGCAACATTGACGGCGATATAAAATACAAAAATCAGGAATGCAAATCACTGATTTGCACCGGACAGAGAAACCGATTGTGGTCAATCGGGCTTGATATATGGGCCGATAACTGGATTCTTGGGATTGGCCCAACAAATTGGCCGAACGAATATTTTCAGCGTACGCAGTTTCCGTTCGACAGTCCGCATAATGTCTTGATTGAGCTGGGAGGGGGCCTTGGAATTGCTGGCCTTGGCCTTTACGGATTTTTCCTTGTAGCCATGTGGCGTTTATGGCGCACAACATTCTCACAACCTAAAGACAACAACGCAGTTGCCTCGGTATTTGCCCAAGGTGCGGTTTTATATGCTATCGCGTTGATGCTTACTGAAACGGTAGACCCAGCCAAATTCTTTGCCATCAACCCGCACTCGATTTGGGTTTGGTTATTCTTGGCTGGGACGGTAATGCCCCGGTCCGAGCAAGCAGCCAAGTTTACCGCGACGTCGACGACAGAAAAACAATGAATAAATCAGCCAAGAGCACGTCACCTATTTCAGCAAAAAACGCAGCACTAGTTTTGATGTGCCGTATTCAGGAAATGGGAAGAAAGAGGCTTCTGCGGGTAATTGTGCTTAGCATCCTTTCAGGCTTGGCTGAAAGCATGGGCATTCTAGCACTTGTACCACTTATTAAACTTGTCGGTTTCGATAACGGGATGGTCACTGATTGGCATCTCCCTCTCGCTTTGGCAGCTTATGTAATGCTCGTAGGGGGCGGCGCAATGGTCGTGCGCCAACGTACGCTGGAGGTTCGATCCTTATCTTTGGAGTTTCTCGACCGCCTGCGTAGCAAATTGCACGATGCCATCCTTCACATGGAATGGGCCCGTTTTCGGACAGTTCGTACATCTGACCTTTTGCAATCTATTACGGGCGAAATCGCCAGAATTGGACAAGGCGTCTTTTTGCTTGATAGCCTAACCAGCATGCTGTTGACGATTCCTGCGGTGCTTATCACCTCGTTCGTTTTGTCATGGCCGTTGACTTTGGTCGCCCTTTTAGTCGGTGGCATCATCGCCTTAATTACCCGGCACTTGGGTACACAAGGGTTTCTGCTGGCGCGCGAACAAGGAAAAGTCAATCAGAACGCCACAGCCGATTTGGCTGACGACCTAGCCGGACTTAGGGTGATCAAAAGTTTTTCCGCAGAGCAAAGGCGAGTGACCAAAATATCGGCGCGCTTTACCGATATTCGTTGCAATCAAATGGCTTACGTCCGTGCCATAGCAACTGAACGGGCCACTCTGCAATGTGCAGCAGCCGTGGCTTCAGCCTTAGCCCTCTTTATCGCTGTGAGCATCATAAAGGTCCCTCCTGCAGAAGCCTTGGTTCTCATAATCGCTTACGCACGCCTTTTACAGTTATCGTTGCGCGCCATATCATCATGGCGAAAATTGAGTGATGCAACTGCGGCACTGCAATCCTACGACGAAACACTTCAAATGTGCAGCACCTCAGTCGAACCAATCTCTCACACCGCAACCACGCTGCCCACCATGAAACGAAAATTAAGCCTCGAGAGCATTTCGGTAAGTTATCTTGCCGATGATGAAATGAGCCATCGGCCTGCTTTGATGAATATAACTGCTGACATACCAAAGGGCGCGATCACCGCCTTGATCGGGCCGTCGGGCGCTGGAAAATCGACCTTGACCGACGTGATCGCAGGTCTGATTGTGGCCGACAGCGGTCGCATGCTTGTTGACAATATGCCTTTGTCAACAAGCGACCGGACCCAATGGAGAAGACGCATAGCTTTGGTACCGCAGGAACCTTTTCTATTCCACGACACCATCGCCAGCAACCTACGCCTGTCGTACCCCGAAGCCACCGAGGCCGAAATGTGGGAAGCGTTGGAGGCTGCATCTGTCGCCGACGTCGTGCAAAACCTGCCGAACGGCCTTGAAACCATAGCTGGACCGCGTGGAGACAGTCTTTCTGGCGGCGAACGTCAGCGAATTGTTCTCGCCCGTGCTCTTATCCGCCGGCCCGAAATTCTTATCCTCGATGAGGCAACATCCTCATTGGATAAGATGACAGAAAAACTTGTCGCAGAAACCTTGAACGAACTAAAGGGTCGCTGCACGATACTCGTTGTTGCACATCGCCTAGAGACCATCCGACATGCTGACAAAGTACTGTTGCTTGATAATAGTCGCTTAGTCGCCGATGGTTCGTTTGAAGATATTAGCGAAGACATTGAGCGAGTTTTAGGCGTCAATGTTATTCAATGATCATAAAGAGACATTACAATCCAGTCTGACTGGACGATTGCAAATCCGATTTCGCCTTTGCGAAGCGCGCGCAGGTTATAGATCGAACCGGCTGCACTTTCGGTAAAGCGGTGCGGCCCTTATGAACATGATGTCTTATTGATCATCCCGAAAATCGCACCACCGGCCACAAAATAAATGCCCGTCACTCCGCCCGCCCCGATGACGATTTCATTTTGCTAAGCATTTGCCGAAACGGAATGGACGGATGCAACCACAAACATGCCGACAATCGCGACAGCGGTGGTTTTCAAAGTCAAATTCCATCTCATCATTTTCTATCGTTGGCGATTACCCTGCATTCCAGATATTTTGTGTCCGTCCGGCTCTTTGCGTTTCTGTATTTCCAAAAACCTGTTTCTCGCGACAGTAAAGCCCTCACCCGGTCATAGACACAACCTGCCAGTGAATAGGGCTTGCTGTCTGAGTAAACGACTCCGCGCAGCACATGCGAGACAGCATGATGGTTACTTTCCACATTCATCTCGATGGTGACCTAATATTGCCCGTGTTCCGGTAATAGTTCCCCGTTCACGTCCTTGCGCGCTGGGATTTCCCACCATTCAGAGAAGCCAGCAACGGCTCGTTCAGGAAGTCTGCCGGCACGCTCTGAACATGCACAACTGCTCCATCAAGAACAGGATAGTCACTGGCCTCAGGATAGAAGTGCGCCTGACTTCCGACAGAAACAAGGGATCTGTCACGTTCGTCGACATAGGCACTCAAAAGACCACGAACACGCGCAACAACCAAAAACATATGCGGAACCGGCTCTAGGTATCTGTGAATTGACGTATAAAATTAGAACGCCGTAGATGAGATATTATTTCTCATCTACGGCTTTTTCTTTTTCACGATGCCACCGAGCTGGTCGTTTGCCGCACAGGTGCGATTTTCAGGTCAGATCATGCCTTCGGTCTTGGCCCAGTCCAACGCCCGATCAAGCGCGCGTCCTAAACGGGCGTGAATTTCCTGGACATCTTCTTCGGTCACGATCAATGGCGGGCACAAGGCCACGGTGTCATAGACATTGCGGCAGATAAGGCCTTCTTCAGCGGCCAGTGCGACGACCTTGGCAGCCACAGCGCCGGGCTTGCCGATTGGTTGCTTGGTGCTTTTGTCGGCCATTTCCAGTCCAGCGATCAACCCGACGCCCCGGATTTCGCCGATCAACGGATGGTCGGCAAAGGCGCGTAAGCCGCTCTGGAACAGCGGCTCCAGACGTTCGGCATTGCCCATAAGGTCGCGTTCTTCAATGATCTTGAGGTTCTCAAGGCCAACGGCACACGACACCGGATGACCACTTGCGGTGAAGCCATGGCCGAAATTGCCAAGCTTGGCAGTGTTATCGGCAATGGCGTCATAGACCTTGTCATTTACCACAATCGCTGCAAGCGGCATGTAGGATGATGTCAGTTGTTTGGACGTCACCAGAATGTCTGGCGTGAAGCCATATTTTTCGCAGCCAAAGCGCGCACCCGTTCGACCAAAGCCATTAATGACCTCATCAGAAACAAGCAGGATATCATACTTGCGGCAAATCTCGGCAACGCCCGGCCAGTAGCCTTCTGGCGGGGTCATAACGCCCCCGGCCCCCATCACCGGTTCACCGATAAAGGCCGCAATGGTTTCCGGGCCTTCGGCGATGATCGTGTCTTCAAGCTCCTTAAGAAGACGCGCGGTAAACTCGGCTTCGGTTTCGCCCTCCGCGCCGTAACGCCAGTAATGCGGGCAGCTCAGATGCGTGACCGGAATCGCCGGAAGATCGAAATCCTTCTGATTGCCAGCTAGTCCGGTCAATGAGCCGGACGCAATCGTGATCCCGTGATACGCCTTGGTACGTGACAGGAATTTCTTCTTCTCGGGCCGTCCCAAACCGTTATTGAGAAACCACGCCATCTTGACCACGGTATCATTGGCTTCCGACCCAGAATTTGTAAAGAACACCCGGTTCAGCCCGTCCGGGGTCATCTCGACCAGTTTTTCCGCCAGTCGGATCGACGGCTCATGCGCCTTATGCGCGAAGCTATGGTAATAGGGCAGGCGTTTCATCTGTGCATAGGCCGCATCGGCCAAACGTGTTTCCGAAAACCCGACGGCGACCGACCAAAGGCCCGCAAGCCCTTCGATATATTCCTTGCCTTCGCTGTCGGTGACGCGGGCGCCGTTGCCCTCGGCCATAATCATTGGGCCCTTTTCCTCGTGCAATCGCATATTGGTATAAGGATGCATCGAGTGGGCGATGTCTGACATGTGAAGCGAATTTGGGCGATGGTTCATGTGAAACTCCCGTTTTGAAGATGATGCCCATTCGTGGGGCGTGCATTATGAGGTGGATTATAGGTATTTTCCAGTAAGCCCGTGATCGGTTGCGGGTAAGGGTCAATTTGGCTCAAGGGCGTGTCTTTTGGCGGCCATAAAGCCCGAAAGGAAAGACTGAAGCGATGTTGTTAAGGACGGCGAAAGATATCCGCCTTCTTGCACGATCACGGTCGGGAAACCTGCGGCGGCGATTTTCTCGCCAGCACGGCGAAGTCCGTCCCAGGAAATCTTCATCCCCATAAGTGGATCGTCTTCGTGCGTATCCAGACCAAGGCTCAGCACAATCGCCCCGGGCTTAAAGTCCGAGATCCGCGCAAGGGCTGTATCAATCGCAGAAAGCCAAGCGGCATCGGTGGTGGTGCGCGTAAGGGGTATGTTGAGGTTATAGCCCGCACCTTCACCCGCGCCGGTTTCCCCCGCAAAGCCGGTAAAGAACGGGTAATAGGTTGTCGGGTCGGCATGGATCGAAACCGTTAGAACATCACCGCGATCATAAAAGATATCCTGTGTGCCATTGCCGTGATGAACATCGATATCAAGGGTGGCAACGCGTTCATGCGCTGTACGCAGTCGGGCCGCCGCAATGGCCGAATTATTTAACAGGCAATGGCCGGCGGCAATTTCGGCACTGGTGTGGTGCCCCGCCGGACGACACAACGCATACGCCGCATCATCCCCCGCCAGTACCGCATCCGTTGCGGCAATCGCACAATCCGCAGCGCGCAAAGATGCCTGCCAGCTATGCTGACCAATCGGCGCGGATGTATCGCCCATATGCCAGCCGGCCCGCGCCAGCGTGGTTTCAGGGTATGACGATGTTGCTGCACGGGGAAAGACGTTTGGCACCACTTCGGGACCTGCGTCGGGCAGTTTCTGCCATTCATCCCAGGCGGTTTCAAGAAAGTTCAGAAACCGTGTCGTATGAACGGCTTCGAGTGCCGCCCTGGGTGCGCGAGGCGGCGGTGTCGCCGACAACGAAAGCGCATCAAGACCTGCTAACAAAAGCTTTGCGCGTTCGGCCTGCTCGGCATTTCGCTGCAGTTTGCCGTAGGTCAGGCGGAACAGCGGATCATGGGATTCAGTTTCTGGGGCGTAGAAGCATTTCATGGAGAGGTCTTACCTTATTCAAGCAGGCGGAACTGGTCTATGACGATGCGTTGTGCTTCGGAGATGTGGTAGCGGATGGCCTTGACTGCTGCGTCGGTATCGTGGGTTCGCAGCGCAGCAAGAATGGGTTCGTGGGTTTCTGCAATCCGGGTCGGATCGTCATAAAGCCGTCCTATCAGCATGATGCTGAATTCGGTTTCTATGGCGATCTGTTCGAAAACCTGCAGGAATTTGGGGTTGTCGCTGCCGTTGCACATCAGACGGTGAAACTGCATGTCGGCTTCGACCTGGGTGAACATATCTGTCTCTTCGGCGGCAACCCGGTGAAGTTCTGCGACCTGCGCTGTCAAGGTTTCGTCGATCTCGTCGTTCCAGTTCTGAGCCAGACGCTCGACCACGGCAATCTCAATTGCCAGTCGCAACCCATAAAGGTCATTTAGCGCCTTTGCTGAAACCTGACGCACGAAAAAGCCGCGGTTGGGCTCGGATATCACCAGACCAGAACTTTCCAACAACCTTGCGGCTTCGCGGACCGGCGCGCGACTGACACCCAGTTCGCGGGCCACAACCGACTCGGACAACCGCGCTCCCGGTGCAAGCTTTCCGCTGACGATCGCTCTGCTCAGAATTTTCGCAACTCGCTGCACAAGTCCTTCGCGATCAAGCTGCTGAAAGCCGGAAGTTGGCTGTGTTTCTGTCATATGTAATCCTGAAAAATATGTGTCTTAAATCTATGTAATGTGCCCGCGAACGATGCCAACGAAATATGTTTGGCTCGCTCAGTCTAGGCAACAAACTGTAGATTGTCGACAATTTACTTGACGGAGCCGAAATCATCCCGCAGCCTTGAAGCAATCAAAAAAGAGGCAACACGAAAGGGTGGTACCAATGCGCGATGGTACGAATAATCAGACAGTCGCCGAAATACGACGAGATCTGGCGGCGGCCTATCGTCTGATTGCACTTGAAGGCATGGATGACGGAATTTACACACATATTTCCGCCCGGCTCCCGAGTGGGCCCGGCGGCGAACAGCGTTTCTTGCTCAATCCGTTTGGTTTGCGTTTTGATGAAGTCACCGCGTCAAATCTCGTCACCGTCGATGAAACTGGTGCTGTCATTGACGATCCATATGGGGCTGGGGTGAATGCCGCAGGTTTCACCATCCATTCAGCGGTTCACATGGCCCGTCACGACGCTGTCTGTGTGTTACACACCCACACTGTTGCTGGCGTTGCCGTCTCATCGAACAAGGAAGGCCTTCTGCCGCTTAATCAGTGGTCGGCACAATTCTATGACCGGATTGCCTTCCACGATTACGAGGGCATTGCGCTTAATCTTGACGAGCGCGCCCGTATCGTTGCCGATCTTGACGGCAAATCGGTGATGCTGCTGCGCAATCACGGTACATTGTTATTAGGTCGTTCCGTTGCCGAGGCGTTCAAATTGGCGCTTAATCTTGAGCGGTCCTGCAAGGCCCAGGTGGCCGCATTGGGAATGGGTTTGACGCCGGTCGTGCTGTCGCATGAGGTGGCTGAGCACACTGCGGGCCAGTACCAATCGATGTACGACGCGATGGAACAAAAGGGCAAAGCAGACCCAGAATGGGCGGCCGAACTCCGCAGGTTAGAAGTTTGCGCGCCAGATTACCAAGGATAGATCCCGGTGATTCGGGATCATCCAATGCCCAAAGCCCCACTTACGATCTTCGATAAATAACACGTGCGAAAAGCCGGAAAACAGGAACAAAAATGCTAAAAACAATCAGGGAATGCTATGAAATACTTAAAACTGAAAGCAACGACTTTCCTCATTGCGGCGACCTTGGCGTCGCCTTTGGCCGCGCAAGAAGCCGGCGGTCGACTTGATATCGTCGTTCAGCCAGAACCACCTGGACTGATGCTGGGCCTGGTGCAGAACGGCCCAACCCAGATGGTTGCAGGCGATATTTATGAAAGCTTGCTGCGCTATGACAGTGACCTAAACCCGATGCCGAGTCTGGCAAAAAGCTGGGAAATCTCCGACGACGGCCTGACCTATACCTTCAAGCTCCAGGAAGGTGTTATCTGGCATGATGGCAAGCCTTTCTCTGCCGATGACGTTGTGTTTTCTGCCGATGTCTTCCTGCGCGAAACCCATGCGCGTCTGCGTGCGTCGCTGGCCTATGTTGAAAGCATCACAGCACCCGATCCGCTGACAGTTGTTTTCAAACTCAAAGAACCGTTTGGTCCGTTTATCAATGCCTTTGAAAACGGCACGATGCCGATCGTGCCCAAGCACATTTACGAGGGCACTGACTTTGCCAACAATCCGGCAAATGCGACCCCGATTGGCACCGGACCGTTCAAGTTTGACGAATGGGTCAAGGGCAGCCACATCCATCTCGTGAAAAACGAGGACTACTATATTGATGGCCTGCCTCACCTTGACGAGGTCTTCTACCGTGTGATCCCCGATGCCGCTGCGCGCGCTGTGGCGTTTGAAACCGGCGATGTCGATGTCCTGCCCGGCGGTTCTGTCGAAAACTGGGATGTTCCACGTCTGGCCGAAATGGATGGCGTTTGCATCACCGAAAAGGGTTGGGAATTCGTCGCACCGCTTGCGTGGATGTGGCTCAACAACCGCGAAGGTCCGACGGCAAACGTGAAGTTCCGTCAGGCTGTCATGTACGCCATGGATCGTGAATTCATGCAGCAAGTTGTCTGGAACGGCTTTGGCAAGGTTGCGACCGGCCCGATCGCGTCGAGCACCAATTTCTATTCCGACGACGTGACCATCTATGATCATAACCCGGAAAAGGCCAAGGAGCTACTGGCCGAGATGGGCTATGACGGCGAACCTATCCGTATTCTGCCCCTGCCATATGGCGAAACCTGGCAGCGCTGGGCCGAGGCCGTGCGTCAGAACCTTAGTGAAGTTGGCATCAATGCCGAAATCGACAGCGCTGATGTTGCCGGCTGGAACGAAAAAACGTCCCAGTGGGACTACGATTTGGCCTTCACCTATCTCTATCAGTACGGTGATCCGGCCCTTGGTGTCTCGCGCAACTACACAGCCGATCGCATTAAAAAAGGCAGCCCATGGAACAATGTAGAGGGCTACAACAACCCTGAACTCGACAAGAAATGGGCCGCTGCTGCGACGATGGTAACCCCGGAAGAACGCAACAGTGCCTATGCCGACATTCAGAAAGAAATCGTCGATGATGTGCCGGTTGCCTGGATGCAGGAACTGACCTTCCCGACGATCTACCGGTGCAACGTTAAGGATCTGGTGACCACCGCCATTGGTGTGAACGATGGTCCACGTAACGCCTGGATTGAAAAATAAGTCTGCGGGCGGGCCGGTTCTCGGCCCGCCTTTTTCCTGACACCCGCCAAAGCGGGATTTCCAATACCAGATGATACGGGGACCAATGACCATATTCGCTGTCATCGTTTCGCGGCTTTCCAAGGCAGTTCTCACCTTGTTAGCTATCGCGATTCTCAATTTTTTCCTGATCCATGCCGCGCCGGGCGATCCGGCCGTTGTGCTTGCCGGTGAAGCAGGTGCCGCGGACGAGCAGATGATCGAACAACTGCGCGACCGTTTTGGTCTTGATCAGCCGCTTTATGTTCAGCTTGGCAAATATGTAGCGGGGATTGTGCAACTTGATCTTGGCTATTCCTTCCGTCAAGGCGCGCCTGTGGTCGACCTGATTGCCGATCGGTTGCCCGCGACCTTGTTGCTGACACTCACCGCCTTCGTTGTCTCGCTTGTCATGGGGATCATATTTGGCGTCTCGGCCGCCGCCCGGGTCGGCAAACCATCCGACTCGATTTTGACCACATTGGCGCTTTTATTTTATGCCACACCACTTTACTGGCTGGCTCTTATGGCTGTTCTAGTGTTCTCGGTCTGGCTTGGTTGGTTGCCTGGCTTTGGCTACGAAACCGTGGGGGAAAACTATACCGGCTTTACCCGTATCTTTGACATCCTCAGTCACCTGGTTTTGCCCGCCCTGACACTCGGTTTGTTCTTTACGGCTGTTTATATGCGCATGGCGCGTGCCTCTATGTTGGAAGTCTCCCAACTCGACTTCGTTAAGACCGCCAAGGCCAAGGGCCTTTCCGATGCGGTCATTCGTCGCCGTCACATTCTGCGCAATGCCATTTTGCCAGTCGTAACGCTTGCGGGTTTGCAGGCAGGGCAACTGGTTGGCGGGGCCGTGTTGACAGAAACAGTCTTTGCCTGGCCAGGCATTGGGCGCCTGATGTTCGAAAGCCTTGCCGCGCGTGACTACAACACGATTTTGGGCGTGTTCCTTGTCTCTGCCGCCATGGTGATCCTGTTCAACATTGTCACCGACATTGTCTATCGCATCGTCGACCCCCGTATCGGAGCCCGTAGCTGACATGTGGAAACGTTTCAGAAGCAATATGGGTGCCATGGTTGGTGTCGCCCTGTTGATTGCCGTTATTGTTATTGCCGTTATTGCACCCATGCTCTTCCCGCATGGGCCGTGGCAGATGGTGCAACGTCCCTTCTTGCCGCCAATGTCTGTCGATGGTCTGCCGTTGGGCACTGATACGCTTGGGCGTAATGTCGCCGCACAACTTGCCTATGGTGCGCGTGTTTCCCTTCTTGTCGGGCTGGTTTCAACCTTGGTTGCCTTGTTGATCGGTGTACCGCTTGGCGCATTGGCCGGTTTCTATGGCGGCTATGTCGACGAAGGCGCGATGCGCTTTACCGAGTTCTTCCAGACCATCCCCAACTTCGCGCTGGCCATTGTGCTGGTCGCGATTTTTGAACCGAACCTGACCTCAATCACAGTGGCGATTGCGATTGTCAGTTGGCCGCCGGTCGCACGTCTTGTACGCGCCGAGGTCATGTCGATCCGCACCCGCGAATTTGTCGATGCCGCACGTTTGGCAGGTCTGTCAAAACCGCACATTCTGATCCGTCAGGTGCTGCCCAACACGGTGTCGCCGATTATCGTCATGGCGTCGCTGATGGTGGCAACCGCGATCCTGCTTGAAAGTTCGCTGTCGTTCCTCGGCTTGGGCGATCCTAACTCCATGTCGTGGGGCTATATGATTGGCGCTGCCCGCACGGTCATCCGCACAAGCTGGTGGCTCAGCTTCTTCCCAGGTATCGCCATCGTGATCACCGTTTTGGCACTTAACCTGATCGGTGAGGGCCTTAATGATGCCTTTAATCCGCATCTGTCGCGAAAGGGCAAAGCATGAGCCAGACTTTATCCATTGAACGGCTGACGATTGGCTTGCCGGAAGGTGCAGACCGCCCGTTTGCCGTCGAAAATGTCAGCTTCGCCATCGAAAAGGGACAAATCCTTTGCGTGGTGGGGGAGTCAGGCTCTGGCAAGTCAATGACGGCCAACGCCTTGATGGGCTTGTTGCCACCCGGTGTTGATGTCAAATCCGGTCGGGCAATTTTTGAAGGCCGGGATGTGCTGCGTCTGTCGGAGGCCGACAAACAAGCCATGCGCGGTGCACAGGTCGCAATGATCTTTCAGGAACCAATGACGGCACTCAATCCGTTGATGCGCATCGGTGATCAGATTGCCGAGGTTTTTGCTGCCCACAATCTTTACACCCAGTTTGAGCGTCGCGCGCGAACGCTTGATCTGGTGCGTGAGGTCGGCCTGCCGGACCCGGAAAAGATCATCCGTGCTTACCCGTTCCAACTTTCGGGCGGACAGCGCCAACGTGCGATGATTGCCATGGCACTTGCGCTGGAGCCCAGGCTCCTGATTGCCGATGAACCGACAACCGCCCTTGATGTCACGACACAGGCCCAGATCCTGAAGCTTATTCTTGATCTGCGCGAACGCCGTGGCATGGCGGTGATGTTCATCACCCATGATTTCGGCGTGGTTGCGGAAATCGCCGATCAGGTGATCGTCATGCGCGAAGGCAAGGTCGTTGAACGCGGTGACGCGAAGACGGTTCTTGAAGACCCGCAACACGACTATACCAAGCGCCTGCTCGATGCCATTCCAACCGGAAAACTGCCCGAGGCCCGCACGCTCAGCGAAACACCAGCCCTTGAAATCAAAAACCTGCGTAAAACCTTCCGCACTGGTGGTGGGCTGTTCAAACCGGTCCGCGAAGTCCATGCGGTGGATGATATCTCGCTTACGGTTGCGCGCGGCGAGGTTCTTGGTTTGGTGGGTGAATCCGGGTCGGGCAAGTCAACACTCGGTCGCACAGCGGTCCGCCTTGTCACGCCCGATGGCGGGCATGTTATGGTCGGCGGTGTCGATCTGGCTGCCCTGTCTGAGGAAGAACTCCGCAAGCAACGCAACAAGGTCCAGATGGTATTTCAGGATCCCTATGCGTCGCTTAATCCGCGTCAACGGATCATGGGGGCACTGACCGATGGACCGATCAATCGCGGCGTGCCAAAGGAAAAGGCACAGGCCAAAGCCTGCGAATTACTTGAAATCGTCGGCCTGGGGGCTGATGCGGCCATGCGTTATCCGCACGAATTTTCCGGTGGGCAACGTCAACGCGTCGGCATTGCCCGCGCACTTGCGATGGAACCCGATCTGATCATCGCCGACGAGGCGGTTTCGGCCCTTGATGTGTCGATCCAGGCGCAGGTGCTCGATCTGTTGCGTGATCTGCGTGAACGGTTGTCCTTGTCGATCCTGTTTATCACCCATGACTTGCGGGTTGCTGCCCAGCTTTGCGACCGAATTGCCGTGATGCAAAAGGGCCGATTGGTTGAAATCGGTCGGGTTGATGAAATCTTCCTTTCGCCAAAAGAGGACTACACCCGACAACTTCTGGCGGCCGTGCCCGGCGGCAACTGGACACAAACCAAAGAAGTACCCGCATGATTGGTGTTCTGTCTTGCAGCAAGCTTGATTTGCGCGACATTTATGGCGCGCATTTCGAAACCTTGGCGCCCGAGCTTGACCTGCGTCTGCCCCACGAAATCGATCGGCCCGAAGATGTGACCTTTATGGTCACCTTCGCGCCGGCCCCTGATGCCTTCACCCCCTATCCCAATATCAGGGCGGTGTATTCAATCGGGGCCGGGGTTGATGCAATCCTGTCTTGCCCGTCCTTGCCGCCGACGGTTGCGGTCCACCGGGTCGAGGATCCCGATCAGGCCCGGCAGATGGCCGGTTTTGCCGCCTTTCATGTCGTCTGGCATCACCGCAATATGGGCAACTGTCTTGCCAATCAGAAAATTGGTCATTGGCAACGCCAACTGACCGGTTTGTCACCGCGTGCGCGCCGCATCGGGGTCTTGGGCTTTGGTCATATGGGACGCACGGTTGCCAAGGCGCTGGTGGCCTTGGGCTATCCGGTTGCAAGCTATTCGCGCTCCCGTCCGAACCCGTCCGAAAACGGCGTAACGCATTACAGTTCCCAGAATAGTGCAGGGGCATTTGATGATTTCCTCGCCCAAAGCGATATCCTGATCAACGTCCTGCCCCTGACCGATCAGACGCGGGGAATACTCGGGGCTGAAAACCTTGCCAAATTGCCCAAGGATGCGGCTTTGATCCATCTGGGTCGCGGTGGGCAAGTCGATGAGGGTGCCCTGATGGATGCCCTTGATCGCGGCCATCTATCTGGCGCATCGCTTGATGTGTTTGATACCGAACCATTGCCGACCGATCACCCGCTTTGGAGCCATGCAAAGGTGTTTGTCACCCCCCACGTGGCTTGCATCTGTGAACCGCCGGCTGCGGTTCTTTCGATCCGTCGGACCCAACTTGAACGACAGCCCCTCACAGCTTGAACCCAACTTAAAGGTAGCGCCGCCGATGACCATTGATCCCAACTCCCTTTCCGCCCGTGAATTGGCCCGACGCATCAAAAATGGCGAACTGAGCGCCACCTCGGTCATTCGCCAGACCCTTGACCGGGTCACGCGCGTCAATCCCGCCATTAACGCCATCGTTCAGGATTGCGCCGAAGATGCCATGGCAGAGGCACAATACCTTGATGCCCGCATCGCCGCCGGTGATCCCGTCGGGCCGCTGGCAGGTGTTCCGGTTACCATCAAGGTGATCTCTGACCAGACGGGCTATGCCACCACCAATGGCACAACACTGGCCGCCGATTTGAAGGCAACCAGCGACAGCCCGTTTTTGCAAAACCTGCGTCGTAACGGCGCGATTGTCATTGGCCGTACCAACACACCGGCCTTTTCCTATCGCTGGTTCACATCCAACAAGGTCCATGGCACAACGCTTAATCCGCATAATCCCGACCTGACCCCGGGCGGGTCATCGGGCGGGGCCGGTGCCGCAACATCGGCTGGATTGGGTCACATCGGCCATGGCACCGATATCGCGGGCTCAGTACGCTATCCGGCCTATGCCTGTGGTATTCACGGGCTGCGCCCGACCCATGGGCGTATTCCGATGTTCAATCAAACCGGGGGGGACCGCCCGATTGGCGCGCAGCTGATGGCCGTGTCAGGCCCACTTGCGCGTTCTGTTGATGATCTGAGGCTCGCACTCGAAGGCATGTCGGGCTACGCGGCCGATGACCCATGGAGTGTGCCGATGCCGCTGCGCGGGCCTGATTTCAATCGCCGTGTGGCGCTTGTTACCCATCCGGGCGGGATCAATACCGATCCGCGTATTGTCGCCGATCTCGAACGATCCGCTGAAATGTTCCGCTCTGCAGGCTGGACAGTCGAAACCCCGGATATTCCTGAAATCCGCGAGGCCGTCGATCTGCAAATTGATCTCTGGCTGTCCGATGATCATGCGGCCAAACTTACCGCGGCGCGCCAAGAAAACGATCCGGGTGCGATCGCCCTGCTTGAACATTATGCGGATCGGGCCAACGCCATTGATGTCGCCGCATTCAGCCAGCTTTTCATCCGCCGTGCAGCGCTTGTCCGCGCTTGGCGCGCCTTCCTGGGGGACTATCCTGTTGTCCTGATGCCGGTGTCGGCTGAACTCCCGTTCCGCAAGGACGAGGACCTCGAAGGGTCGGAAACATTGACCCGTCTGTGGGAATCCCAATTGCCCCAAATCGCCATTCCGTTGCTCGGCCTTCCGGCCATCTCGATCAGTACGGGTGTTGAAAACGGCGTCCCGTCCGGCGTGCAACTGGTCGCAGCACCTTGGCGCGAAGACATCTGCCTGACCGCGGGTGAGGTCCTTGAACAAGGCTTCGGCTTGCCTCAGATTCCAGAATAAAGCGCACAGCTCATATCACTGATGCACAATCGCTAGAAATTGAAAATCAGGTCGGCATTACCAGTAGTGACGCGGGAAAATACAAATCCGCAATTGATACTATTGAGATGTCGACCGCTCTCACAATGTAGTCATACCTTGACGTGCCATGTTGAAGCCTCTCCTACGTTCACATTCCACATCAATGTGGCCATTACAGTCTTTTACACGAGTGAATAGTTAAGGCTGAACAGGTTGCGCAGGCATATCAGGCCATATCCCGCCCCAGAAAATGCCCGCGATCAACCCAAGGATAAAATACGTCCCGCCAAACAGCGGCGTAAAAAGCCTTAGTTCGACGTCGTAAAACCAATTTGCGGACAGTATCCCGAAACACGTTTACGGAATGGGCCGCTTTGAAAAGCCGGAATGAGATTTTTTGGCGCGATTATTAAATCGCTGAAAGCAAGGAGAGAAGAGATGGTGCCCCCGGGGAGAATCGAACTCCCACTCACCAAGTGAAACAGATTTTGAGTCTGCCGCGTCTACCAATTCCGCCACAGGGGCTGACTTTTATGGTGCATGTTGCACCCCATCAACGGCGCGGATAATAGCGTTAAATTTTGCGGGGTCAATGGGGGTTTGTTTAAAAATGTCATGATCTGTCCTGCAACGAACAGGATCATTGCGATTATCGGTAAAATGCGCTTTGATCTGCGCGCCTTTGACGGGGCTTTTCCCCGTCTTTCTTCAGATTTTGATCAACAAATAAAAACAGGGCGCAACTGCCGTGCTTCGCAGCCTTTATGACTGGACAATGAACCTTGCCGCCCACCGCCATGCCGGATTGGCGTTGTTTTTTATCGCATTGATCGAAAGTTCGGTTTTTCCGATTCCCCCTGATATCCTTTTGATCCCCATGATCATTGCCGCCCCGACCAAGGCATGGCGCTATGCGCTGATCTGTCTTGCGGGGTCCGTGCTTGGCGGGATGATTGGGTATGGGATCGGGTATTTCCTGTTTGAGACCGTTGGCCAGCCCGTGCTTGAGCTTTATGGCTATGCCGCGAAGTTTGACCAGTTCCGCGAATACTATAATGAATGGGGCGCCTGGGCGGTCTTTATCGCCGGTGTCACGCCCTTCCCGTATAAAGTGATCACGATCTTGTCGGGGGTGACGGCGCTTGATCCGGTGGTGTTTACCATTGCATCGATTTGCGCACGCGGATTACGGTTCTTTGTCATTGCGGCGCTGATTTGGAAATTTGGTCCGGCGATACGCGATTTCATCGAAAAGCGTCTGGGCCTCCTTTTTACCATATTTGTTGTGGTTCTTATCGGGGGCTTTGCCGCTATTAAGCTTTTGCCCCATGGCTAAACGGGCTTCGCGCCCACATAAACCACCCAAGCAACACGGATCTTCGATGATTAAACTGCTTCGCGCCCGCAACGTCCCGGCCTTTCCGCCGATTGCCCTTTTGCTGGTCTCTGTCGGCAGCCTGAGCTTCGCGCTATATGCGCAATATGTGCAGAAAATATTGCCCTGCGTTTTATGCCTGCATCAGCGCACCCCCTATTACATCGTGGCGGGGCTTTCGGTTGTTGCCCTTTTGCTGCTGCGGTTTCCAAAGGTGGCGCGCCTTATGGTGTATCTGTGCGGGGTCGCCTTTGCATTTGGAACGGCAATCGCGGTGTACCACGTCGGTGTTCAGCATCTGTGGTGGCAAGGACCGGCCATGTGTGGTGGAGTCGAAAGCGGGGCAAGCTCGGTCGCGGACCTTAAGGCGCAGCTGATGGCCCAGCCGATTATTCGCTGCGACAAAATCGACTGGAAACTGTTTGGCATCACCATGCCAACGGTGAATGTGTTCTTCTCAGCCGCCTTGACGATCTTTTGTTTGATCGCGCCGTCACGCTGGATGAAGCAATCATCCTGACGTTAACGCGATCGCATTTCTAAACAGCAAAAAGCCGACGGCATCTGTTCCGTCGGCTTTTGTTTTGGCCGGGATCGCGACGTCTTTAGAAATCGTAATCCAATTCGGTATCCCAGTATAAAAAATCCCGCCAACTTTCATGGAGATAGTTTGGCGGGAAACGACGGCCTGTGGCCTGCAATTCGTGCATGGTGGGCTGTCCGGGGGCCCTGCGAAGCCGCAAGCCGGCCTCACGGACCGATCGACTGCCCTTAAACAGGTTGCATTCAGAACAGGCTGTAACGATGTTTTCCCAGTTTGTCCGTCCGCCCCGTGATCGTGGGATAACATGATCAAAGGTCAGCTCATTGGTCGGTAAGCGATCATTGCAATACTGACAGGAAAACTCATCGCGTAGGAAAACATTAAAACGCGTAAAAGCCGGGCTGCTTTTAAGCGGCACATATTCCTTAAGCGAGATGACACTGGGTAATTTCATTGTAAAGGATGGCGAATGGACTTCGCGATCATATTCCGAAAGCACGTTCACACGGTCTAGAAAGACCGACTTAAGCGCATCCTGCCAGGACCATAAAGACAGCGGGAAGTAACTTAACGGCCGAAAGTCGGCGTTAAGAACAAGTGCAGGACACACATTGGGCGATAAATGCATACCATTCGCTCCACCGTGTTTACCGAGTCGCACATTTTATTTAGCAGGTTCGAACATTTTGATTGATGAACATATCATGACGTTCGAAAAACCGTGCGGCGCGGCCACATAAACCACTGATAGAGAAAAGTATAAACCAATTTCACAAAAGCGCAAAGCCCGTGTTCCGCCGAGTCGCGTTTCCGGTCCCCGTACCGGCGCAAGTCAAACGCCCACAAGAGGTCTCAACCATAATCACGGCACAAAAAAAGCCGTCCATCACAGATGGCACGGCTATTCATGCGGCTTGAAGCCAAGCCAAATTGAGGCAGAAAAAACGAAAGGCTCGCTAAAAGCGAGCCTTCGTCAAATCTGTTCTTAAAGCAGAAGCCTAATTAGGCAGCTTTTGCTTCAACAGCTTTGGCAACCTGGCGTTTGATTTTCACCAAGTCAGCCGGAAGCTTTGCATTTGCAGTGCTGAGCAAAAACGCATCCAGACCACCACGTTTTTCGATGGTGCGGACAGCATTGGTGGTCAGACGCAGACGCACCGAACGACCGAGCGACTCGCTAAGCAGCGAAGTCGGCTGCAGGTTCGGAAGAAAACGACGTTTGGTACGATTGTGGGCGTGGCTCACATTCATGCCGACCAAAACGCCTTTGCCGGATACCGGGCAGCGACGTGCCATGACCTGATCTCCTGGTCTATAAATTCGCAAAAGGACGCTTGGCCTGAACACGCAGGCCCGCGCTTGGAGCCGGGTTATTACCGCCTCTGACCAATGTCGTCAAGCCTTCATCAACGCAATCAACCGACAAAACGCTGATCAGGGCTATTTTGACGCCAATTTACGGTATTCGTCGTATTTTTCCCAACTCAACCGCAAGAAGTCAGCCCCATTTCAAACCAGCGCGACAATACCAATCAGCCAATTTTGCCGCAAATAAATAGAAAATGCGCTGAGCTTCTGCCCGATTCTCAGCCTTAAGGGACTATATATAGACCCAACACATTATATATAGTGATATCCGAAGCCCCACTTCCAAACCCCATAGGTACTGGATTCTCATTCAAACGGCTTTCGGACGCTCGTTCGTCCCCTGCCCCATACTGCAATTCAAATCATGGGCCAGTGCACCTTACGCGGCGATCGGCTGCACTGCTTAATCGCGGGCTAATGTAATTGATACGGATCAAAGTAAATGCGCGCAAATGCGTGGTAGCTATACCGTTATAGAGTTCAAAATTTTCCTTTGAGAGCAAGGTGCAAAATGAAAACAGATAGTAAAGTGTCGCTGCCCCTTTTGGGCATTCTGCTGGTCGCAGTTGTCGGGCTGGTGCTGTATCTGGTGGGCTTTGTCCTTGCCCATCTTGGGGTGCCAATCGCATCAGCATGGATTTACGTCGCACTGGCCCTAGTGCCGGTCGCATTCTTGGTGCTGATTGATTTTAGCCGCTAGGTCTTCTTAACGACGCGGCAAAAAGATTAAATGCGGCCTGCCATGTTTTGGCGGGCCGTTTTTTTTATGCGCCGTCATGTGCCTTTAAACGTCTAGGCTGTGGAGGACGTCGCCTGCCAGTGCAGGTCCTTGCAAGGCCCCTTGGCCGGACGGGCAAAGAAATACCCCTGATAGGCATCAACCCCCATCGCGGCCAACTCAGAACGCTGTTGTTCGGTCTCGACCCCTTCGGCAATCACATTCAGGCCAAAGCGGTGAGCAATCAAAATGGCCCCTTCGATCACGACCTTGGCATTTTCATCCATTTTCAAAACGAATGACTTGTCGATCTTGACCGCGTCCACGCGAATTTGATGGAGCCGCGACAAGGACGAATATCCCGTGCCGAAGTCATCAATATGCACTTCGATTCCCAACCCATGCAAAACCGACAAGACATCGGCAATCAGGGTGATCTGACGCTGATCAAAAATGGATTCTGTGACTTCAAGCGTCAGTCGGCTGGCGGGAAGACCGGTTTCACGCAGGACATCTTCGACCACGCGCACAAAGTTTGGCACAACGATCTGACGGATAGAGACGTTAATCGCAACCTTGGTGGTCGGCGGCACATCCTGCCAAGCAACCAGCGTCGCACAGGCTTCGCGCAAAACCCATTCGCCAATGCCAACGATCTGTGCGGATTCCTCGGCGATGGGAATGAACTCGTCCGGGGGAACAAGCCCAAGTTCCGCACTTTGCCAGCGCAACAACACTTCGTAGGAAACAATAACCCCGTCAGCGGCCCGAACCACCGGCTGAAATTCAAGATAGAACTCACGCGACGGCATCGCACGACGAAGGGCTTGGTTGATGTTAAGGCGGCGTTCCTGCTCTATCAAAAGGGTTTCGTCGTAGTTATGCACGCTCCCGCGGCCATCGCGTTTGACCTCGGCTGCGGCCAGATCCGCCCAGTGGATCAATTCGGAAATATCTGGATTGTGGCGTGTTGAGAAGGCCACCCCGGTACTAAAACCAACATGCAAGGTATGACCCGAAACATTCAGCGGACGATTAACCGCTTCGCGGGTCTTTTTGATCGTTGCCATTACGTCGGAATGAAGATCACCGGTGGATGCCGCCAACACCATCAGGAATTCATCCCCGCCCCAACGCCCCACCGCCTGACGCGGACCATCAAATTGTTGTAACCGCGCGCCAACCAACCGAAGAACTTCATCACCAATGGCGTGACTAAGCCCGTCATTGATTTGTTTAAAGTGATCAAGATCGATGAACAGAACCGCATAATCCAAGTTTTCGCCACGCGAACAGACATCATTGAACCAGGCAATGATCCCATCGCGGTTCAAAAGACCCGTCATGGTGTCATGGATTACCAGCTGACGAAGTTCTTCTGTGCGCTGGGCAACGCGCGCTTCAAGGGTTGCGTTCCAGTTCTCTGTAACGCGGTTTTTGTGCCGTAAATCCGCAAGCAATCCTTCGTTTCGGTGATGCAAAACCAAAGACCGAAACAAAATCGCATGGTTGTTACGATGCGTTGCCAACATCACGAACAGGAATACAACGCCAAGACCCGGAAGAATGTAATTATCCCCCGCCATCATCAGCAAAACAATCGGCGGGCCCAACAAGATTAAAAGATAGACCCGGCCGACAAAGAAAATCGGCGCAAAAATACCCGTCGCACCGCCAGCCAGCCCGGCATAGACAATCAAGGTCAAGGACTCGCTATCGCCGCTGACCACCGGGATTTTAAGGACAGCAAGCACCGCCCAAAGCATGACGGCAATGAAAACACCCGCAGCATAGCGATGACGCCAAATTCGGTATTCATCCGGATCAAAATTTTCAACACTTCGACGTTTTCTGCGATACAGAAAACCGTCCCAAATGCGTACAGCACACACCACGCACACGCTGGCAAACCAGATCACGGTGCTAAGGACAAGCTCGTCACGCAGCCAAAACATCAGCAGCAATCCCGCCCCGGCGGACAGATTGACGAGGATATTCGCCCAGCTATTTCGGTATGCAAGATCGAGGAGGTCGCGACGCACTTTGCCGGTCAGATTCTCATCTGCTTGCTGACCGATGTTTGGACCAATAAAGCGCCAGAAGTACTTTTTGACCAAACTGATGGCTTCTTGATCCATCCGTGCTTTTCGCCCCTGCCACGCAATAAGTATCAACAATACTATACATACGTACTAACTCAAGCCAGAACGAATATACGCTTAATGCTGATACAAAAGGACTATAGGTCTTTTAACTTAGTTCAATGAAACACTATTTTTGACTTTGGAATGCATCAGTCAAAGCAATTACATCTTTGGGATCAAGTCCCCGTTCACGCATTGATCGCAAAGTCATCGATTTATTGCGCTTGGCAAATCGCTTGCCGTCCGGCCCGGTCAGAAGCCCGTGATGATGATATTCAGGCACGTAATAGCCAAGAATTTCTTGCAGCAACCGGTGCAAGTGGCTGGCGAAAAACAGGTCCTCGCCGCGTGTAACAAGGCTAATCCCCTGTAGGTGGTCATCAAAGGTAACCGAAAGGTGATAGCTGGTTGGCGTGTCTTTACGTGCCAGAACCACGTCGCCAAAAATCTCGGGCGTGGCGATCTGACGGCCTGCCGCGCGGTCAAACCACACCAGTTCGTGACCAGCGCGTTTTATGGCTGCGGCCATATCCAGACGCAGGGCATAACTTTCCCCCGCAGCAATACGTTCCTTGCGTTCCTGTCGGGAGCAATGGCGACATGTACCGGGATACAGCGCGCCATCAGGCCCGTGCGGGGCATTACCGATTTTGGCGATTTCGGCCTGAATGTCTTTGCGCGTGCAAAAACACGGATACAAAAGTTCCATATCCGTCAGGCGATCAAGCACGGCCTGATAGTCATCAAAATGGTCTGATTGAACGCGAACGGGGTGTTCCCATTCCAACCCCAACCACGCGAGATCTTCATAGATCGCATCAAGGAATTCGTGGCGAAAACGGGTTTGATCGATATCTTCGATCCGCAACAGGAAACGTCCATGTGGCTCCGACTGCTTAAACGAAAACAGGGCGGATGCCGCATGGCCAAGATGCAGATAGCCGGTTGGGCTTGGGGCAAATCGGGTAATCGCTGTCATGGTGTCAGCACCGTCCCCTTTTTGACTGTTACCAGCGGTCGCGATCACCCGCGGCACGATCGCGCGCCTGACCGTTATCGGCCGGAACATGACGCAACGGGCGTTTGGGTTGGCGTGCGCCTTGTTCTTCAAACAGATCAGACAATTCGCGCAGCATGGTCCCGCCGAGTTCTTCGGGATCATTGATGGTCACAGCACGCTGATAATATCGGGTGACATCGTGACCAATACCAATCGCCATCAATTCGACAGGCGATTTGGTTTCGATCCAGTCGATGACTTCGCGCAAATGCCGTTCAAGGTAATTGCCCGAATTTACCGAAAGGGTCGAATCATCGACCGGCGCACCATCGGAAATCACCATCATGATCCGACGTTGTTCCGACCGGCCCAAAAGCCGTTCATGCGCCCAAAGCAGGGCTTCGCCGTCGATATTTTCCTTAAGCAACCCTTCGCGCAGCATCAAACCAAGGTTCTTGCGCGCACGGCGCCACGGCGTATCGGCGGCCTTATAGATGATATGGCGCAGATCGTTCAGACGGCCAGGTTTTGGCGGCTTGCCTTGATCGACCCAACGTTCACGCGACTGGCCACCTTTCCACTGACGGGTAGTAAAGCCCAGAATTTCGACCTTCACCCCGCACCGTTCCAATGTGCGGGCAAGGATATCGGCCGAAAGGGCCGCAATCGTAATCGGGCGCCCGCGCATCGAGCCGGAATTATCAATCAGAAGCGTGACAACCGTATCGCGGAAATCGGTATCTTGTTCCTGCTTGAACGACAGGGAAGTCGACGGGGTCGAGACAATCCGTGCCAGTTTGGCAGCGTCAAGAATGCCTTCCTCAAGGTCGAAGTCCCATCCACGGTTTTGCTGTGCCATCAGGCGGCGCTGCAACCGGTTGGCCAAACGTGACACCACGTTTTGCAAATTCGCCAACTGCTTATCCAGCATCGCCCGCAGACGTGACAGTTCAAGCCCTTCGCAAAGCTCATCGGCGGTGACGATTTCATCAAACTCGCGGGTGAATGGCTCATAGCCGCGTTCGAGCGGTTCGTTACGACCATCGAATTCAGGCTGTTCGCCCGGACCGGCAGGCTGTTCTTCCTGCGACATGGCTTCAAGCTGCTGATCATCGATATCGCCCTCGCCTGCTTCGGCGTCCTCGGTACCGGCATCTTGCTGCTCGTCACTGCCATCGGGTTCAGACTCGTCATTCTGTCCCTGCTGGCCGCCCTGACTTTCCATTTCGTCTTGGTCAGGGTCGTTTTCGCCACCTTGTTCTTCGTCATCCTCGCTATCTTGGTCGGGCGGGGAATCATCACCAAGGTCATCTTCAAGCGACAAATGATCAAGCAAACGGCGCATGCTGCGCGCAAAGGCATCCTGATCATCAAGCACATCGCGCAGATCGCCAAGATCGGCCCCTGCTTTTTCTTCGATATGCGACCGCCACAGATCAATCAACGGACGGGCCGATTCAGGGGCCTTTTCGCCGGTAAAAACCTCGCGCGCCAGCATACCGATCGCATCGGCAAACGGTGCGTCTTCTTGGGCGGTCAGACGGTGATAACCCTTTGTATGGCAATCCTGTTCGAAATGTTCGTGCAGGTTTTTGCGCACACCTGGGAAATACCGCGATCCCACTGCTTCGCAACGCGCTGTTTCAAGCGCGTCATAGACAGCTTGTGCTTCGGCAGTTTCGGGCATACGGCGCGCATGCAGGGCCGCATCGTGGTGACGCATCTTAAGCGCCCAGCCATCTGCAACACCGCGCAAATCGGCAACTTCACCCTTTGGCATGGCTTGCTTTGGCATCGGCAGGCGGACATGTTCACCATATCCGCCCGGACGACCGCCTTTGACAAAGCCGACTTCCAAATCGTTGCGCCCAGCAAGCGCACGAAACGTCGCCGCCGTGCCGCGCAAAAACCCGGAAAGAGCCTCATCATTTTTCATTGTCTCACCCGCCTTGGGAACCAAATCGCCGATCTGCTTTAACGCCATGGGAACTGCTTAACGCACCATCACATTGATGGCTTCTTCGGGCAGTTCTTCGCCAAAGCAACGCTGATAATACTCAGCCAAAATCGGGCGTTCGACTTCATCACAACGGTTCAGGAACGTCACGCGGAAGGCATAAGACGCATCACCGAAAATCTTGGTGTTTTCCGCCAAGGTAATCACGGTACGCGGGCTCATGACAGTCGAGATGTCACCGGCAACAAACCCGTGACGGGTCAAGTTGGCCAATGCGACCATTGCTTCGACCTTGCTGCGGCCGTCTGGCGTATCAAAGTCGGGAACCTTGGCAACGATGATGTTGGTTTCATCTTCGACCGACAGATAGTTCAACGTCGCAACAACGGACCAACGGTCCATCTGTGCTTGGTTGATCTGTTGGGTACCATGATACAGGCCAGTGGTATCGCCAAGGCCAACCGTGTTTGACGTTGCAAACAGGCGGAAATGCGAATGCGGATGGATGACCTTGTTCTGATCAAGCAGGGTCAATTTACCATCAACTTCCAAAACGCGCTGGATCACGAACATGACATCCGGGCGACCGGCATCATATTCATCAAACACCATCGCGACGGGGCGTTTAAGCGCCCATGGCAAGATGCCTTCGCGGAATTCGGTAACCTGTTTGCCATCGCGCAGAACAATCGCATCTTTACCAATAAGGTCGATACGGCTGATATGGCTATCAAGGTTCACACGCACACATGGCCAGTTAAGACGTGCAGCCACCTGTTCGATATGGGTCGACTTACCCGTACCGTGATACCCCTGAATCATCACGCGACGGTTATAGGCAAAGCCGGCCAAAATCGCCATCGTGGTATCGCGGTCGAACCGATAGGTCGGGTCAATCGCTGGGACATGCTCGCTGCCCTGACTAAAAGCCGGGACATCCATATCGACATCAATCCCGAACGTCTCACGCACGGAAATGGTGGTATCAGGCGTATCAAACGGATGTTCAGCCGCTACACCTGTCGCTTCGTAACCTTGGCTCATAAGTACTCGCGCATTATCTTGGACCGGCGCTGGTGACGCGGTCGTTTCACTAAACTGGTTCATTAATAGCGGCTAAGTCGCATCCCTCAAAGGGCAGATGCGTAAAAAATCTTTATCGCCGCAAAAAGGACCGGTGTTTCGGACGCGTGATCACACCATCCTACGCATCGTTTTGGCAATCGGATTTCGCAAAAAGGCTGGCCCAAACCCCCGCCAAATAAGAACTGGGGTTAAAGGGAAACGCGGGCTTCAAGGTCGCGGATGTAGCTCATCAGCGATGAATATGCCGCACTGATCTTTTTAAAGCGTTCTTCTGCCGCCTTATCCCCGCCATTGGCATCGGGGTGATACTTCTTGGACAGGGCCTTATATTTTGATTTCAACTCATCGCGGGTAAAAGGCCAGCCCAGATCAAGGGTCGCCATTGCCTGCTGTTGCTCGGACGGCATGCCAAGTGCGCCGGCACGACGTTGGGCTTCTTCGCTTTTGCGTTTTTGCTCTGCGCGCGCACGGCCTTCTTCGCCGGGGCCATGATGGGTTTGATCGCCGTCTTCGTTAAAGAAGCCAAAACCGTCCTTGAATTTGAAATTGAACGGCTTTTTCGAACCCCGAATATGACCAAACTGCCACGTTGGCCGCTGCCAATGGGTATCACGGCGCATGTCATTTTCGATGTCTTCGGCCTTCATGCCGGCGTAGTAGTTCCAGGATTTGTTGTATTCGCGCACATGCTCAAGGCAGAACTGATAATACTCGTTCAGCTTGCGATCTTTGGGCGCACGAAATTCACCATGACCGTCGCAGTCTGGCCAATCACATTTGGGCAAGACCGGTTCGTCATGGTAGAGCGTTCTGCGCTTGTTGCGGTGTCCTCGGTTCATCTGCGTCTATATGTTCTGGATATCGCTGCTCGCAATATCATACGGTTCGATTTAATGCGATAAAAGGCTTGAAAAAGTGCCTATGCATGACAGAACCTGACTTACAGTTCGTTTTTTTTGCAGTGATCTGCAAACATCCAATGGAAATAGAGGCCCTTATCATGCAGGTCGCAAATCAGATCCGTGACATCCTGACCACCGAATTTACCCCAGCGAAACTCGAAATCATCGATGATTCGTCCAAACATGCCGGTCACTCGGGCGCAGACCCGCGCGGCGAGTCCCATTTTTCTGTTTTGGTGGTCTCGGATAAATTCGATGGCGAAAACCGCGTAAACCGTCAACGGCTTGTCTATGGCGCACTTGATGCGCTGCTAAAAGACCGGGTACATGCACTGGCCCTTAAAACCATGACCCCTGCCGAATATGACGCGGCCATGGAAACCAAAACCAATAAATAGTTTTCCGCATTGTGAAATCAACCTAGACGATCCTTCCGTTTGAGCGCATGCCTTAGGTACAAGCTGTTCTTGCACCCTATGCAGGCGCAGCGCGGGTACCGGCCAATGGTATCTGTATCAAACGGGAGGACTATGTAATGACCAAGCGCCTTATTGGGGCGACCATTGCCCTTGTCTTATCCGGAACCGCACATGCGCAAGCACCTGCACCGGACAATCTCGAAAAACTCTCAAACTTCCAATCAACCGGAACGACAAACTTCATTGTCATTGAACAGGGTGGCGATTACGCCGCCGGGATCAAAAAGACCCTTGAAGGCATCACTCTGCCGCCCGGTTTTAAAATCGGACTCTATGCCGTTGTACCTGATGCCCGACATATCGCTGTCGGCCCGCAAGGCGTTGTTGTGTTTGTCGGCACGCGCAAGGACAAGGTCTGGTCGGTGACCGACCGGAACAAGGACCGTATCGCAGACGAGGTAAAGGACTTCGCGCCGTCACTTCGTTTTGCCATTCCGAACGGCCCGTGTTTTTCACCCGACGGGATGCTTTATATTGCCGAACAAAACCGCGTTCTGACCTTCCCGGCAGCCGAGTTTTTCTATGAAAGCCCGGATGTTGCCGCGTTTAATGTCGTCAAGCAAGGTGACCTTATTCCGCCAGAAGAAGAAAGCTACAACCACACCGCACGCGTTTGCAAAATCGGCCCGGACGGCAAGCTTTACATCTCGCTAGGTCAGCCCTTTAACGTCTCGCCGCCTGAAAAGCTTGATCTTTATCGTCAGGTCGGGATGGGCGGCATCATCCGTATGAATAACGACGGCTCCGACCGCGAGGTTTATACATACGGGGTCCGCAATTCGGTCGGCCATGATTTTCACCCCGAAACCGGCGAATTGTGGTGGACTGACAATCAGGTCGATGGCATGGGCGATGACATTCCGCCCGGCGAAATCAATCATCAGACCGCAGCAGGCCAACATTTTGGCCATCCATGGTATGGCGGCGGTGACGTGCGGACCAATGAATATGCCGGACAAGAAGTGCCCTATGACGTCGTTATGCCAGCGGTCGAAACCGTTGCCCATGCCGCCGATCTTGGCATGAGCTTCTATACGGGCAAGATGTTCCCGGCCAAATACAAGAACGCGATTTTCTCGGCCCAACACGGGTCATGGAACCGTACAACACCGGTTGGGGCGCGTGTGATGGTGACGTTTATTGACGCCGAGGGAAACACCAGCACCGAACCCTTTGCCGAAGGCTGGATCGACGAAAATGACGAATACCTTGGCCGTCCGGTAGATGTTGCCCAACTGCGCGACGGGTCGATCATTGTTTCAGATGATCTTGCCGGTGCGCTTTACCGCATCTGGTATGAGGGCAATTGATGCGTAGTGTGATCATGGTACTCCTTGGCGGGCTTTTGCCCGCCGGGGATCTTTGGGCGCAAAGCGCCACCGCCCCTGCGGCCACCCCTGCCCCCGCCAGCACGGAAACCAACCTCGTTGAAATCACCCAAAGCAACAGCGATGTGACAGCCGGACGCAAGATTGCGGGCATGTGCCGAACCTGTCATGGTCTTGAAGGTATGGCGCGCATTCCAATCGCCCCGCATATTGGCGGCGAAACCGTTGAATATCTGATGAAGCAATTGCATGCGTTCAAAAGTGGCGAACGCGAACATGAAATGATGAGTGTGGTCGCACGCGGATTGTCCGACGCGCAAATCAAAGACGTCGCAACATGGTTCAACCATTTTGACGTTGCGGCAACCCTGCCACCTGGCAAGACTGAGGATGACGCACCACAATTATGCGTCGGGTGCCACGGTGCAAACGGCATTTCCGAATTGCCCGAAGCACCCAATCTAGCCGCGGAAACCAACATTTACATCGAAACCCAGATTAAGGCGTTTCGGGCTGGCAAACGTGTGCATGACGTCATGACGCCGATTGCCAAGGACCTGACCGATACCGAAATGCAGCAGGCATCTGATTGGTACAGCAAGATTGATCTGAAAATAACCGATCCGTTGGGAAAGTAAGTCACTGCATGATGGCGGGGTGCGATCAGCGTTTATGGCGTCCTGCCGACGATACATCCGGTCCTATGGTCAGCGCCGGCAGAACATCCCCGTGTCGCGTTCAATGACCGGCACAATGATATGTGGCAAGCACGCACGGGCACGCATCAAAGCGGATTTCACGGTTCTCGCGTGCCGTCGATATCTTCATTTCCCGTATAGAAATTGGGTGCAATGCGCTTGACCGCTTCCCCGTCGCTGCGCCAGCCATGGCAAGTATTGATCAGGGGCATTTTCTGATTTTTGGGCGCGACAACGCTATCCTGTGAGGGTTGGCCTTCTTGTGACTGGGCGCGGCGTTTTTCCTCGGCTTCGCGCGAACGGATGGGAAAGATCGTTTGAAATGCCGTGGTCGCAACCGGTCCCATCAGCTCGGTCAGATGTGTGCATCCTTGAATGCCGCCTACCCGGTCGCGGATCTGCTTTCGGATGCCCGGCCCCAGTTTCAACCCGACCAGTTTTTCATAGGCGGGCGCAATGGCGTCACACCCGTTAAACGGCGCGTAATCGGTTGCGGCCTCCACCGCGCGAATGACCAAATCATCGCCCACGGTAACCCGTATCCACATTTCATGAACGGGAACGCCCGGCGGGATTTCGCCACGATCATGATTGGCAAAACCGTATGATTTGGTGTCGGTGATATGCCCTTCGATATCCCATAACCCATCTTCACGACGAAACCCCTGACAGGTCACATTGCGGGTATGGATATGCTCGCGGGCGGTGGGGCGGGATAATGGCATGGGAATTCTCCTTTACGTAAACGTAAAGTCGTTCACCCGCCCGATGTCAAGCAACAAAGCCAAAACACGCCAAAACAGTAAAGACGGCTGTGGGAGACACCCCATAACCGACTGGTGGTTTTAAAACAGAGATCAGGAAAGATAGGCCGTTGGATTACGCAACACCGTAGTCCGAACCAAAGATGAACTTTTCGCGTTCGCGCACGTCTTCTTCAAGTTCGGCTTTGACCACGTTAAACAAATCGCGGATCGACACCATGCCGATCACCTTATCCCCATCAACAACCGGCAGGTGGCGATAGCGACGCGCGCTCATTAATTCCAGCGCATTCATCGCGGTATCATTGGGCCCCAATGTATCGGGATTGGCGGTCATGACCTTGGAAAGTGGTGTGGTCGACGGGTCTTCGCGCTTTGCAATAACCCGGTTCACAAGGTCACGTTCGGTAAAGATGCCCGCAAGTTTTGCGGAACTATCAACAATGATAACGGCGCCAATTGTCCGTTCCGTCATCATTGTGACGGCATCCATAACGGAATCAGCGGGATTGAGGGTCGCGATGGATTGTTCCTTGACCACGCCTGGTACGATTTTCGTATCCATGCTTATACCTTTGCGGATTGCTGTTGCCACATGCCCAACCCAAGTCAGATCATCTAACGCACGCTTACCAACGCAAAGGGGCCTTATGTCGAAGTGGCCCTGCGATCCTTCGGGTCAAGAGCTCAAACCCGATTCTAACCCATAAGTCGAAAAACTTAAAACAGTTTACGCCAAAGGGGAAAATCGAGCCTGTCTCTAACCCGCATAGACAATTGCCCTATTCGCGATCATCCGTGGTCAAATCAGTAACTTCGCGCATCCTGATGCGCGTCACCTGATTACGAATACGGCGCAGCACTTCGAATTCAAACCCGTGGAAACGGAATTGCTGACCAACATCGGGAATACGCCGGGTCTCATACAGCAAAAGCCCCGCAACCGTTGCGGCTTCTTCATCGGGCAAACGCCATGCAAAACGACGGTTCAAGTCGCGAATGGTCACATCGCCACGCACAATCACCGATCCATCGGTTTGCGGCTGTACACCGACCACTTCGACGTCGGTTTCATCGGCAATATCACCAACGATTTCTTCCAAGATGTCTTCAAGCGATACGACACCTTCGAACGCACCGTATTCGTCCACCACAATTGCAAAATGCTCGTGCCGTTCCTTAAACGCCTTAAGCTGATCGGCAAGCGTGGTTGAATCGGGGATAAACCATGCGTCGGAACTCAGTTCGCGCACGTCTTTGGCGGTTGTCGGTTTTGATCCGCGCACGATGGCCTTTAACACTTCGCGGGCATGCAAAACGCCAACGATGTTATCGGGATCTTGTTCGTAAATCGGAATACGCGTGTGCGGACTTGCCAGCACCGTTTCAAGAATTTCTTCGATCGGACGGGTAATGTCGATCATCTGCACCTTGCGACGGTGCACCATGATTTCCCAAACACCAACATCTTCAAGATCAAGCACGCCGTGCAACATGGTGCGTTCCGCATGGTGATCACCCACCACCACGTCATCGGCATGAAGTTCAATGGCACCGCGCAATTCGCGTTCGCTATCCAGCCCAGGTCCTTCGCCGCTGCCAAACAGGCGCAAAGTCGCCTGAACCACCACCTGAATGCTTTGGGTGATCGGCGCAAAAACAACCACCAGAATACTCATCGGGCGTGCGACGCGCAGCGCCATGGTATCGGCATGCTGCAGCGCATAGGTTTTTGGCAAGATTTCCGAAAACACAAGAACAAGTGCGGTCATGGCCATCGTCGCATAGACAACGCCATTTTCGCCAAACAGTTCGATCATCACCGACGTTGCCAAGGCAGAGGCCAAAATATTGACCAAGTTGTTGCCCAGCAAAATCGCCCCGATCAAGCGTTCCTGATATTGGCGCAGGCGGTTAACCGTCGCAGCCCTGAGATCGCCATCCTGTTCCTTGTGATGCATGACCGGACGCGACGCCGCCGTAAGCGCGGTTTCCGAGCCAGAAAAGAATGCCGACAACATCAGCAGGAAAAAAATCACGACAATCGTGATTGTCATTCAGGGCCGTCTCCAAAGAGTGATCACACGCGAACGAAGATGTCCGCCAAATCAGTTGTAAGGTCAAATACCGTAACGTCAACGACTTCACTGTTCTGACCATTGACCACAGTCAGAACCCAAATCCAAGATCGCCTTGATCCCGCGATGCTTAACCGCGGCAAGACCGGGTGATCGCCGCACGCATTTTTTCAACATCCATTGCCTTGGATGTAAAGGCCTTGCCGATACCGCGCGTCATGACAAAGGTGATCTGGCCATCGCTGACCTTTTTGTCGCGCGACATATGGCCAATGACCTTGTCGATATCCCAATGCATGCCCGCAACTTCGGACGCATACACCGGCAAACCAACAGATTTCAGATGGGCAACGATGCGGTCTTTTTCACCTGCCGGGGCCATGCCCATCGCACCACAGACGTCATGGGCAATTACCATGCCCATCGAAACCGCCTCGCCATGGAGCAATTTTTGGCCGTATCCGGTTTCGGCCTCGAAGGCGTGACCGAATGTGTGACCAAGGTTAAGCAACGCACGTTTGCCGCCTTCGCGTTCATCTTCGGATACGATACGCGCCTTTGCCGCACAGCTTTTGATCACCGCCTGACGGCGCTCCGGCCCATCATTTTCAATGACCGCCTGCCCGTTTTCTTCAAGCCATGCAAAGAATTCCGGATCATCAATCAGGCCATATTTGGCCACCTCGGCATAGCCGGCCCGCATTTCGCGCGCCGATAAGGTATCAAGCACCGCCGTATCAGCCAGCACCAAACGCGGCTGATGAAAAGCGCCAACAAGGTTCTTGCCCGATTTGGAATTAATGCCGGTTTTACCACCGACCGAGCTATCAACCTGAGACAACAGGGTGGTTGGGATTTGCACGAAATCAAGCCCGCGCAAAAGGGATGCGGCAACATAGCCCGCCAGATCCCCAACGACCCCACCGCCAAGTGCGATAATCACGGTGGACCGTTCAATGCCCATCGCCAAAATCTGTTCGACGACATCTTCGAACACAGCAAAACTTTTGGATTTTTCGCCGGACGGCACGATAACTTCGCGGTGCGCGATATCGGCCCCGTCAAGCGATGCCAGAACGGTCGGCAAATGTTTTTCCGCCACGGTCGCATCGCTGATCACGACAACGCCTGCTTTTCGCACGAACGGCGCAATGTATTTGGCGGTATCAGCCAAAAGGTTGCTGCCCACAAGAATGTCATAGCTGCGCGCGCCAAGTTCAACGCGAAGAGTGTCGTGATTGCTCACTTCGTTAGCTTCCTGTTCTGATCAAATTACCATCATCGTCAAACGACTGCGCCAAAAGCTCAAGGACGGCGACACAGGTGTCTTCCTTGGAACGTTCGTCACAATCAAAAACGATGTCAGCCCCAGCATAGACCGGGTAACGGGTTTCGATGAAATCTGCGAGAATCTTGCGCGGGTTACCACGATTCAGCAACGGTCGGTGGCTCCGTCCGTTGGTCCGTTGCAACAACAGGTCAAGATCGGCGCGCAGCCACACCGATACAGATTTTTCGAGGATGAGTTGTCGGGTGCGTTCACGAATAAACGCGCCGCCGCCTGTTGCGAGGACAATCTGATCACTATCAAGCAGCCGGGCAATCACGCGTTCTTCGCCATCGCGAAATGCGTCTTCGCCATACAGCTTGAAGATATCAGCAACTGAACAGCCAGCGGCCTCTTCTATTTCACGGTCGGCATCGACAAAATCCAGCTTCAATTCCTTGGCGACCATCCGGCCGATGCAGCTTTTTCCAGCCCCCATCAGGCCAATAAACACCAAGGCGCGGCCGTTAAGGCCTTTGCGGATTTTGGCAATCACGTCTTCGTGCAAACCCGACTCGGCAATGTTGCTCTCCATGTTCGGTTTGCAGTCCTGTAAGTTCATCTGGTTTCAACAAAATATATATAATTCTTTAGGGCAGCTTAGCCCCAAACGCAAGTAAACCGCACGTTCTTTGCGACAAATTCCCGCTTAAAATACCCGGCAAAATGACCGATTTCACTTTTACGGCGCACGCACCGCGACTGATCAGACAAATCTCATTTCGGGCTTTTCTGTTAACGCTCTGTGAGGAACAGGACCCTATACTGCCATGAAGTTGCCGAAATAGAATGTCATCCACCGCGTTGAAACCAAGCTGGTATCGCGTAATGGATGACGCAAAACCGGGCAATCACATGTAACCACACGCAGGGTTTTTCCTGCGCGATGGAGTGATTGTTTGCGTTACTTGCATCTTTCTACGTCGTCAGCATACTGGTAGACGCGTCATTCGCATAAACGCATCGAAGTCTGGATTAAAATGAAGATCATCACGCGCATTATTCTGCTGCTGGTTCTGGCCATCATCGTCGGCGGCGCCGTATTCCTCATCACTTGGGATATCCCGGCCCCCACCACCCAGATCCAAGAAACCATCCCGAATTCGAGGTTCAATTAAAATGGCATTTCGTTCCCGCCTATTACTGCAGACCTGTTTGCTGGCAATGATGACGGGAACCGGGCTTGTACCCGCGCCCGCCAATGCCCAAAACGGTGCACCGGTACCGCTGTTTTTAAAACAGGAAGCCCAACAGGACGCGACCGGCCGTTCTGACACCCGTTCCCCATCGGCCAACAGCACAAATGGCCAGCGCGGGTTTAATTCCGGATCGTCTGCCGACAGTTTCCCGTCGGACCCAAATGCGGTTCAGTCACTGACCCTTCAGGCGGTTGATGCCGAGGCTGTCGGAACGCTTGGCCCGTCGAATGGTGGGCTTGGTACCGATATGTGGACCGGCACATCGCGCAGATCTGCCGCCCAACTGGTGACCAACCTTCCGGCGACACCGGCAACCCATACCGCACGCGATTTGCAAAAACGCTTGTTGCTGTCGATTGCGGCTTTGCCAGAAGACAACACCGGCAAAGTCAGCCTTCTTGAAGCCCGCGTTGCCAAACTGATTAATATGGGCGCGCTTGATGGTGCGATTGATCTGGTGCGTGCAACCCCTCAAGGATCACGCGGTTCGATGCTGGCACAGGCCGAAGTAAACGCCCTTATGATTGGTGGGCGGATCGACGAAGCCTGCAACGCGATTAAAAGCTATAGCGCAAGCTTTGAAGAAATGTTCTGGCTGAAAGCTGCTGCCATGTGCGCGCTTCATGCCAATGATCCTGCGGGTGCGGCATTCTCGGTCGATCTGGTCCGGGAAATGGGCGGTGAAAACGACGCAACATTCTTTGGTCTGGTTTCCGCCATTCGCAATGGTTCGGCGGTTGATCCCGACCTTTTGACGGATTTGCGCCCGATTGATATTGCGCTGTTGGCAATCGCCAAACAATCCATCCCGACAAGTCAGATTGAATCAGGCAATGCCGCAGCCCTTATCGGCCTGACAAATGCGGCTGCGACACCGACTGACTTACGCCTTGAAGCCGCCCGTAAGGCTGAAAAACTTGGCCTGATCAGTGCAGACAAGCTCGCCGAGGTTTATCGCGGCGTTCAATTCGAGGAAAGTGACCTTGAAGATGCGCTTGATGATGCTGCCGAAAGCGTTCAGGGCCGTCAATATGCCAAGCTTTATCAGGCAGCGTTGCGCACCGATGTACCTGCCGCCCGTGCGGAAATTCTCGCTTCCCTGTTTGAAACCGCCCAAATCAATGGTGATTTCCTTCAAGCTGCCCGCCTTGGCGCCCCGCTTGTTGATGACATTCCGGTCAATAACGATTTCTCGTGGTTTGCCATTACCGCCCTTAAGACATCCATCGCGGCCAATAATATGGAACGCGCGTCAACCTGGCTTCGGGTTGCGAAATCATCGGCAACGCCGGGCAATGACATTTCATCACGCTTGAGCCTTCTGTATCCGGTTTTGGCAATTTCCGGGCTTGAAGACACTGGCTCACCACGGCCAGATGAACAAAGTGCTTCGGTTCAGGTCAATGAAGACGTCATCGCCAAGCCGCGCTTTGGCCTTGGTGGGGCGATCAACCAAGCCCCGGCACAGCCAACACGTGCCGTCGACTTGCAGGCATTGACCGATCACCGTTCGCGCATGACCGAGTGGCAAGAAATCCAAGCCGCGCGGGCAGACCGGAACGCCGCAAAACGCACCGCCGAGCTGGTTTACAACCTGTTTTACGGGTTCGGGATCGAAGTGCCAGATGGGGCATGGGATAGCCTGCTCGTCGCACCATATGCCGAACAACGCATGACGGTCAGCAGTGCTGTTACCCATCAGATGATTGATGCGGCACGCAACGACGAAACCGCAAAAACCGCGATTTTGGCCATTCAGGCACAACAAGTTGCAACCATGGAAAATGCCGATCCAAAGGCACTGACCGATACGGTTGCGGCGCTTAACATGTTGGGTCTGACGGCCGATGCCCGGAAATTGGCAACGGAACTGCTTTTGATCTCGGATCAATAACGGCACACACCATGACACAAGCCCCTGCGAAAAAGGCACCAAGCAGTTCGCTGATTTCGGCATTTCTTGAAATGATGGCAGCGGAACGTGGGGCCAGCCCCCACACGCTTGATGCCTATCGCAGGGACCTTGAAGATTACGTTGCGTCATTAAAGGCCCGCAAATCCGATCCCCTCACTGCTGCCGATGGTGATATGCGCCGTTACATGGCCGAACTTGGGGCGGCGGGGCTTGCGCCACGCACACAGGCGCGGCGGCTTTCATCGGTGCGGCAGTTTCATAAGTTTCTCTATTCCGACGGATATCGTACCGAGGATCCATCGGCCAATATCGACAGTCCGCGGCAAGGCCAGACTTTGCCGAAATTCCTGACAATCGATGAAATTGATCGCCTGATTGTCGCCGCATCCAATCATCCGGGGATCAAAGGCAAACGTCTTTTGGCGATGGTCGAACTGATGTATGCGACGGGGATGCGTGTTTCGGAATTGGTTGAGCTGCCCTTTGCCGCCGCCGCCCGCGATCCGCAAATGTTGATCGTGAAAGGCAAGGGCAATAAGGAACGTTTGGTGCCCCTGTCCGATCCGGCGCGTGATGCGTTGCGTGATTACATTGATGTCCGCGATGCTTTTATTCCATCAGACAAATCCGAAGGACAGGCTGACCGGCCGGGTCAATCCTCATACCTTTTCCCATCACGGGGGAAAACCGGGCACTTGACCCGGCAAATGTTCCTTAAAATGATCAAAGACTTGGCGGTTGATGCGGGGGTCGCGCCATCACGCGTTTCGCCGCACGTTTTACGCCATTCCTTTGCCAGTCACCTTTTGGCCAATGGTGCAGATTTACGTAGTTTGCAAAAAATGCTGGGCCATTCAGATATTTCGACCACCCAGATTTATACCCACGTTCTCGAGTCACGGCTACGTGGACTGGTGCAGGAACATCACCCGTTGGCACACATCAACAAAGCCTAATACCCGATATAGGTCGGCGATATTTGTCTAGGCCACCCGTATAGGGTGGCCACGATCATTTCACAAAAAAATGCACGTTTTCTGCGGTTGTCATAAACCCGTAACCCGACTGTCATCAAGTTGTTGCCAAATATAAGCTAGAGCAAATCTAACAAAAACTGACTCTACCGCCGTGTTGGGAAAAGAAGAACATTTTGGCAAATCGGGGAACTGCATTGGCGTTTGATGCAGACAACGCAGTGACATTTAATACAGCCGCCGCCACACCGGTGATGCTTCGCAACTGGCAGCAGGTCGTCGACAAGGTCGACTTTGCCTTTCAACCCATCGTCAGTCCGCATACAGGCCACGTATTTGGCTATGAGGCCTTATTGCGTCGCTGGGAAAGTGCCGGATTTACATCCATTCAAGCCCTGTTTGATACCGCATGGGAAACAGGTAACCTGCACAGCGTTGATATGATGCTGCGCGAAAAAGCGATTAAGAAGTTTGCCCGCCTTCCGGGGGCCAAGCGCCTTAAACTGTTTTACAATTTCGATAATCGCGTCATCAAAACCGAGGACTACCAACCCGGCCAAACCGCCAAACTCCTGTCCGATGCCGGGCTTGAGCGCGATACGATCTTTCTGGAAATTTCCGAACGGCACGACATCAGCAACGCGCAGTATCTAAAAGATATTCTGGTTCGATATCGCAGTCAGGGATTTAAGATTGCCATTGATGATTACGGCAGCGGCTTTGCCCAGTTGCGCGCGATCTATGAATGCGAGCCCGATATCATCAAAATCGATCGGTTCTTTATTGATGGCATTGACCGCGACCGACGCAAGGAACTGTTTGTCACGCAAATCAACGCCTTCGCCCACATGATCGCCGCACAGGTCGTCGCCGAGGGGGTTGAAACACGCGAAGAATTCCTGTGTTGCCGACGGCTTGGCTGTGACCTTGTTCAGGGGTTCTTTCTGGCCCATCCGTCAACGGAACTGCCCGAACAAACCGATGCCATCCAAATTGCCGCTGACCTTGCCGCTGACAATCGCCGTCAAACCCAACGTGACGACGACGTTGTGCGATCTTACCTTCTTGATACACCGGCCCTGACCAGTGACATTAACCCGGTGGATATCTTGACCTATTTTCAGCACAACCCGGATATTTCGCTGGTGCCGGTGGTTAATCAGAATGGTGAACCGCTCGGCGTTGTGCGCGATTCTGAATTCAAATCGTTTATCTACACCCCGTTCGGGCGTGAATTGCTGCAAAACCCGGCCAACCGCACCAATATCAAACGCTTTTTACACCGATGCCCCATCGCCGATATCCGCACCAGCCTTTCTGAACTTCTCGAGACCTTCGTCAATACCAATGCCATTGATGGCGTTATCCTGACGGAAAATGGTCAGTATCTGGGGGTTTTGGATCAAAGTGCACTTTTGCATGCGGTGAATGAACGCAATACCTTGAACGCGCGCGATGAAAATCCGCTGACGCGCCTGCCGGGGAATAGTGCGATTTATCGATATGCGGCGAACGCCTTATCCAATACGCGAAAGCGTCGTTTTGCCGTCTATTTTGATTTCGATAACTTCAAACCGTTCAATGACCGCTATGGGTTTCGTCAGGGCGACCGGGCAATTTTGTTGTTCAAGGACATCCTTGGCAAGGTGCTGAGCCAAAATGACTGGTTCATCGGCCATATCGGCGGCGACGATTTCTTTGCCTATGTGCAGTCGATTGATTTCGAAGAGGCGGTTGCCGCGGTTAAACGTGTGCAGTCGATGTTTGATGAACAGATCAAAAGTTTCTATGACGCAGAAACACGCGAAGCTGGATACCTAACCGGTAAGGGCCGAGATGGCATCGAAGCCCGTTTTGATTTGATGAGTGTCAGTGCCGCCATCGTTCGCATTCCACCAGAACGCTGCGACATAACCCTTGATCATGTGTCGATTGCAGCAGCCAAACTAAAAACCACCGCCAAAAATAGCCCGACGCGTTTTGCCAGCGCATATTACGAAAGCCCGGATGTGCCCGATAATCCTTCCCAAGCATCAACCTAACGGTAGCGATTGGCGCAGTTACGGACAAAAACGCAACCGCTATAAGACACTGAAATCGGCAAAATAAAGCTTTTCTTTATCTACGCTGCGTTTAATATCCCGGCGAAATATCCGTTCCTTAAACGAGTATGTCCTGTCGATGGTAAGCGTTTCTTCTTCGTCCGATCTGCAGCAGATGATCCCGGTGCGGCCAGCACGGCCGATTGCACCGCGTCAGCAGCCGCAACAAGATCAGAACCAACAGCAAAACGACCAGATTGTTGATAAGAACAATCAAAAAGCTGTCACGTCTGATGAAGAAATCGCGCGCGCTGTCCGCGCCTATGAACAGGACCGCCAGCAGCAAAAACAGTTTTCCAGTGACCAGCTTAGCAACGCGGTTCTTGAAAACGGTTTTGAAGATGCCACCGCCAACGGTTATTCGCAGACGGGTTTTGCCAATGCCGGTGAAACGAATATCGCCAGTGCGCGCGGGCAATATATCGATATTTACGCCTAACTATTTTGTACAGTGCCTAGTGGCCGCAAGAATCAGTCAAACAGTCGATTAGTCGATCAAATCAACTGCGCGCTTCCAACCATCCCAATCCCAAATCAAATTCGCCAGCAAGTCATAGCCGACTTTATCGGGGTGATAACCATCCCCGCGGCGCAAAGCGCGTTGCCAAGTCTCATCGCGCAATGTCGTATCTAAAAGATCAAGATACGGCACATCAAAGCCACGTGCGGTTTCCAGATAAATCTGATTGAGCCCTTCAAGGCGTTCATTGATTTCTCGGCTGGATTTTCCGCCATCAATTACCGCCTGCGGCCCAATCCAAAGCGTGGTCGCCAGTTTGGATGCTTCTCCGATGATTTCGGCGGCATTGGCGGCCGATGATGCCGGGGAAACACGCATCGATGTTTCTTCGCCGCGTTCCTCGGCATGGTTGGCATCATGCACACCAAAACCAAACACCAACACAGACGGAAATTCCGGCACCATGCGAAGCCCGGCCTCAAACTTCCAACGGGCTTTGAGGCCTTCGGTCGTTTCAGCGCGGATACCGAGGTTATAGACGGTGACATCGCGCTTTGCCTCTGCCAACATCCGGCGTCCCAACCGCATCGGCCAGCCGCCTTTTTCCCCGTCCCGGACACCATTGACCAAACTGTCGCCAAAACAGCAAATACGATGTCCAATTTTAGCGTCGCTCATTGTGTCTCCCGTTCGCTGGCCACCAATGGATGGCTGGCAAGATAGTTCATCAATTCATCCCGATCCGGTTCACAGCCGCGATCCAGCCAATATTCTTCGGCCTGCTTTAGCAAGATGCCCATTTTCGGTCCCGCAGGTACAAGCTTTGCCGCCAGAATATCGCGCCCTTGGATTGGCAAAGATACCGGTTGCCAATTGGCCGCCATGGTCACAAGGTTTTGCCACGCCTTGTTTTCATCTTGCGAACAGCGCGGCGGGACAGCGGCGCGCATGCTCCATGCCAAAAGGGTCGCGTCGCGAAAACGGTCCGCCCCCATTCGGTACAAATCACGCCGGACGGTATCAGGGTTAAGATTGGCCTCAATCAAGGGGGCATGGGAAATCATCGCGCTAAAACGATCAACTTCGGCATTCGATAGCCGCAAAGACCGTGCGAATTCTTCGGCGATGTTAGCGCTAACATCGCTGTCATCAAGATCATCAGGCGATTTAAAAAGAGCGGCTAATCGGCGCAAAGGATCGGGACGAATGGCGGGATCGGCCAAGGCGGTACTATCAAGCCATTGCATGATTCGAAGATTTGCAACGTGGCTGAGTTGCGGCAAGATTGCGGGTAAAATTCCAAACCCGATCATATCGCCAACCGTGCCGGCCGGGCTTTTGGCGCGCAATAATTTCAGAACTTCATCGCGAATGCGTTCAGGCGAAATATCCAGCAGCCCCGAAACACCCTTGCGACAAGCTTCCGCGCCGACCGGATCAATTGGTGGGCGACCAAACCATGCCTGAAAACGGAAAAACCGCAAAATGCGCAAGTAATCTTCGGCCATGCGGTGTTCAGCAACACCAATAAACCGCACACGCCCATCGCCCAAATCCGTTTGGCCATCAAACGGGTCATACAGCGTCCCGTCCAGATCACAATAGATCGCGTTAAACGTAAAATCGCGACGCTTGGCATCTTCAAGCCAGTTGTCGGTAAAGGCGACTTCGGCATGGCGGCCATCGGTTAAAACATCCATCCGCAGGGTGGTAATTTCATATGCCCCCCCATCGGTAATTGCCGTGACAGTGCCATGCTTGATCCCGGTTGGCACCACGCGGATGCCGACCTTTTCAAGGGCGGCTGTGGTTTCTTCGGGGCTTAGGTCGCAGGCCATATCAACATCATGCAAATCACGACGCAGCAACGCATCGCGTACGACACCGCCGACAAAACGTGCCCGCCCGCCATGTTGTTCGATGGCATCAAATACGCGTGCCGTATCTGGCGCGACCATGACGCCATAGGGCCGTAATCTGCCGGTTGCTTCCAATACTGTCATCGCAAGGTCTTGATGCTTAATGTCCATGGGATGTGCGGGGCCTGCACGCATTTAAATGATGCATTTCAATACCGCGAAACGCAGCCTCCGACCAGAACATGATGGGTTTGCTTATTTCTTGGGTTCGAAATAGCCCGGTTCAACAACCCCGCCGTCACCCAATGAAGGCGCGTGATAAACCGAATCAGGTGACGCACCTGTACCGAGGGCAGTGTAAATCAGGATGGCCGCGGTTAACGCAACCCCTGCCCCAAACAGTAACAACCATGGGCCCTTGCTCCAGGGTGGGACGATGTCGTGACCTTCGCGGATGGCCTTGGCACGCGCGAATTTCAGCCAAATGCCATAGATGACAAACGGCAATATCAGGGGCAGGCCAATCTGGATGATTTGTCTTAGCATTACGCTTTATCCCTGAACGTCATTTATGTTTGCATCTCGGTTTTTGACGCGCGCAGAACTTCGCTGAAATTCACCAGCATTCCGGCTGTCGCCCCCCAGATGTAATATTCCCGGTACGGGATCGCAAAATAGCGCCGCCGTGCACCTTCAAAGGTCACGGTTTGCAGTTTCTGGTTACTCGGGTTGAGGATGAATTCCAACGGAACTTCAAACACTTCAGCCACTTCATGATCATCTGGTACCAGATCAAAAGGCGGTGTAACAAGCCCGATCACCGGCGTCACCTGATAGCCGGTGACGGTATAGTAGTCATCAATACGGCCAATCAGTTCAACGTGATGACGCGCAAGACCAATTTCTTCTTCAGTTTCGCGCAAGGCGGTTTCTTCGATGGTGGCATCAAACTGTTCTTGTCGCCCACCCGGAAAGCTGATTTGCCCCGCATGATCACTTAGATGATCTGTGCGACGGGTTAAAATCACATGCAGTCCATCATCGCGTTTCACAAGCGGCACTAAAACCGCTGCTGGTCGCGCGATCAATTCGCCCTCGGCAAAGGCGCGCGCACGTGATTTTGATCCGGGATAATCAACGGCATGGTCCCCAATGCGCTGAACGATGTCGTGGCGTGGAGCCCGGAGTGCCGCGATGATTTCGTCTGGCGTCATTAAACCGCCTCCATGCGGCCAATTTCAAAAAACTGTCCGTGACTATACACACCGACCGTCATCATACCGGTGTCAGGTTCAACGATTTCTTCGGCCAATTCAACAAGCTGATAAAATACTGCCCGGTTCAGGCGTGCTTCAAGTCCCCGTTCCAGCATGACATATGGCGACGGTTCGTCTGTTTCTGGATCATGTTCCACCCGAAGCGGGTGGTCCGCATCCAATTCGACCCACTGATCGATATTGGTACGGAATCGGATCACCTGATCGCGGCCAGTGCCGGAATTTTGCATTTCAACGGCAATAAAGGCGACGTCTTCGACTTCAATCCGGGCCATTTCGGCTGGCGTAACCAGCCAATGTCCGCCTTCTTCATCGCGTTGTAATACAGAAGAAAAAAGTTTCACTAGCTCTATCCGGCCAATCGGGCCACCTTGATAGAACCAAGTGCCGTCCCGACCTATAGACATAGGAATATCGCCGCAAATCTGCGGGTGGCGCCCAGTGCCGGTTTTCTGACCGCGTAGGCGTGTCCAAAGCTTTTCGGCGAGATCTGTGGTTTTTTCGTTATTGCTCATGCTGTACAGTTGAATCCGGAACCGGATGTTTCCCATCGTCGTTATGTGAATTCATTTGCGTTCCTTGATCTGGTCAGCGATTGCACTGCAACAGAGGAAGCAAGGTTTTCCCGTCATGACAAACGCGCCACGTTTCCCCGAAGAAGTCGGGTTATCCCAAGATAGCAGCCTTGCACGCGACGCCGCGCGTCTGGATGAATGTGTCGCACGACTGGCCGAAGCCCGCAAAATGGTCTCATCCATTATATTTGGGCAGAATGACGCCGTAGAGCAAACACTTATCGGAATTTTATCTGGCGGCCATGTTTTGATGGTCGGCGCACCCGGTCTTGGTAAATCATTACTGGCCCATACCTTGGGCAAGGTTCTTGGCCTTTTGGACAAGCGCATTCAGTTCACCCCAGACCTGATGCCCGCCGATATCCTGGGCTCCGAAGTTCTTGAAGAAGGGACCGACGGCAAGCGCGCCTTTCGCTTTATCAAGGGGCCGGTGTTTTGCCAGCTTCTTTTGGCCGATGAAATCAACCGTGCCAGCCCCCGCACCCAATCTGCACTTTTGCAGGCAATGCAAGAACACGAAGTATCGGTTGCCGGATACAGCCACAAACTTCCCGAACCGTTCCATGTTTTGGCAACCCAAAACCCGCTAGAGCAGGAAGGGACCTATCCCCTTCCCGAAGCACAGCTTGACCGGTTCTTGCTTGAAGTGCGGCTGGCCTATCCCAGTGCGGACGAAGAACGCAAAATTGTGACCGAAACCACCGGGCGATATCCCGCCCGGCCACGACAAGTTCTTCAGGCCGATGATCTGGCCGAGGCCCAGGATTTCGTGCGCCGCCTGCCAATGCCGGACCGGGTCCTTGATGTCATCATTTCGCTGTGCCGGGAATGCCGCCCGGAAAGCACATCAATGGCCGATATTCGCGATAATGTTGCATGGGGGCCGGGCACACGTGCGGCACAGGCGCTGTCGCTGGCCTGTCGGGCTCGTGCGATGCTGCATGGTCGGTTTGCACCGTCAATCGAAGACGTCGCCGAGTTGGCCGTGCCCATCTTACGCCACCGTTTTGGCCTGACATATGGCGCACGTGCAGAAGGATATACCGCAAGAAGCCTGATCACCAACGCGCTTGCCCACCTTCAGGAGGGCTAAGAAGTGGCGCTTGATGCTGTGCAGGATCATGTTGCGGCGGCCCGAGCATTGGCGGCACGACTGCCGCAATTGATTGATGAATCTCGCCGGACCGCGATTAGTCTGCGCGGGGGATTGCATGGCAACCGCAAGGTCGGCCCCGGCAGTGATTTTTGGCAGTTTCGCCCCTATATCCCCGGCGATCCAACCAATCAGATTGATTGGCGACGTTCCGCACGCGGCGATCATACATTCATCCGCCAAACCGAATGGCAGGCCAGCCATAATTACTGGATATGGCCGGTTTTATCGCCGTCGATGTATTGGTCATCAAGCCGGTCTATTCCCAGCAAAGCCGAACGCACCCTAATCCTATCCATTGCGCTGGCCGACCTTTTGATTCGCAATGGCGAAACCGTTGGTACATTTGACGGGGAACGCACCCGGATTACATCGGTCGAGCATTTGGAAAAGCTGGCACATGCCATGTTAGCCACCCCGCACAGCATTGCCACGTCGGGGATGAACATGCATCCCGGGCGCAAACATTCTGTTTTGGTGTTGGGTGACTTTTTGGAATTTGCCGATCACGGCGATCAAACCCGACATGCGCTTCGCAGTTTGGGGCAATCGCAAAATGACGGGGCGTTGGTCCATATTCTTGATCCGGCAGAAATTTCGCCACCGTTTCAGGGGCGCGTGAATTTCATCGATTCACAAGACAACCTGATTTTTAAAAGCGAGAAGTTCGAAGACCTTGCTGACGGCTTTAAGCAACGTGCCCAAAAATGGCGCGCGGATGTACGCGATGCTGCACGCCAAAACGATTGGCTATGTGATCAGCATGTTACGTCCCAAAGTGCGAGCCCGACGCTTCTGGCCCTTTATCAACATCTTAGCGAACGCCAGAACCAAGGCGGATCAAACGGACGCGGTCGTCCAAGCCTGACCCAAGCACGGACAGGCAGCCACGATATGCAGGAGACGTCATGAGCCTGTCGGCCATTACATTTCTGTATCCGGCGATGTTGGCGGGGTTGATGGTCCTGCCGATTGTTTGGCTGTTGATCCGGTCCGCCCCGCGTGCGCCCAAACAAATTCGGTTTCCAGCGGCCCGGTTGCTGCGCGGATTGAAAAGTGCGCGACGCGACGTTCAACGTGCGCCGATCTGGCAGACAATTTTGCGCTGTCTCATTCTGACCTTGTTGATCATAGCCGCCGCGCGCCCGGTAATGAACAGGAATGAATTTGCGCAAAATGATGGCGCGATCTTGATCGTCCTCGACAATGGCTGGTCGAGTGCCAGTGATTGGTCCCAATATCGTTCGGCCCTTGATCAGATCATCAATAAGGCGCGATTTGATCTGCAATCGATTTACATCGCCCAGGCAGCACCCGAGGCCGCCGGGGCCAGCACATGGAACTTGCCCGATATCGTCGGGCCGTTGTCACCGCCCGCAGCCGAAAATATCGTCAGCCGCCTGCAACCGCGTCCATGGCCGTCGGATTATTTGGCGCTGTCGGATTTGATTTCCGAACAACAGGAAATGAACAATACGATTGGCAGTGTGCTGTGGCTGAGCGATCAAATGGCGTTGCCAGGCAAATCAAAACTTGCCGACGAGCTTCTTGAAATCGCGCCGATCACCGTAATTGCGCCAGCCACGAATGACCGGATCGCGTTGCGTTCACTGATGCGAACACGCACAGGACTGGTCACAACACTTGCGCACAACAAAAGCGATACGGCGCGGTCGGTTACGCTTTTGGCGCGCGGGGAACGCGGATCGGTTTTGTTGCGCCATACAGCGGAAATTGCCCCCGACAGTACAGAAACCGAAATATCGGTTCTGTTGCCAAGCGACATTGCCAACGCCATTCAAACCGTTGGCATCGAGGGACGCGAAAGTGCCGCCACTGTGTTTCAAACCGGTGCGCGCTGGCAACAAAGACGGGTTGGTGTGATTGTCAGTTCGGGCGACAGCCCGGCGGTTTTATCGGATCGTTATTTCTTTTTGGATCGCGCATTATCCCCTTATGCCGATGTGACCTATCAGCCGCTTGGCAAGTTGCTTGCGGGCAAGGTTGATGTGTTGGTCGCGACCGGTCCGATTTCGGGACTGGGCAGCCAATATAAAAACCTTGAAAAATGGATCAGCAATGGCGGGATGCTGGTGCGATTTGCTGGCGACAGTTCGACAGATATCGGCACCGACTTTTTGCCGGTCGCCTTGCGTCTGGGCAACCGGGACTTTGGCGGATCGATGTCGTGGGAAAAGCCCAAAAAGATGGTCGATTTCCCGGAAAACAGTCCGTTTTTTGGCATCCCCATTCCGTCTGAAATCACCATTAATCGCCAATTGCTGGCCGAACCCGACCCCGATATCTTGGGGAACACATGGGCGCGTCTGACAGATGGCACACCGCTGATCACAAGCACCCAATATAATGCCGGGCGGCTTGTCCTGTTTCATGTAACGCCATGGGCGGATTGGTCGAACCTGCCGATGTCGGGGCTGTTTGTCGAACTCTGGCAACGGATTTTGCCACTTGCCAGCCCCAGCAGCGGTAACCGCAGCGAATTGCAAACCAGCTTGCCGCCGCAATCAATTCTTGATGGATTTGGTCGGGCGCATCAGCCCGATGACATGATCTTGCCGCTTCGCGCGCCCTTAACCACCCCAACACCGCGCCATCCGCCCGGTATTTACGGCGAAAATGGACAGGCCGTTGCCCTTAACCTTGGGCCCTTTGTCGGACCATTGGCAGACGATGTGATGTGGCCGTCAAGGGTTGACCAACGCAAGATTACGGATCAGGACCAAATTGATCTCGCGGCATTGTGTCTTTTGGCGGCGTTGGTTTTGCTGCTGATTGACGCGTTGATTTTACTCGCATTGCATCACCTCAGCTTACGGCGCAATCGGCGCAGCAATGCGGTGACATCCACCCTGATGGCACTGGTCATAGTTGGCGCATCTGGCGGTGCCGCGTTGCTAGCATTTCCGGCCAATGGCATAGCCGCCGAGATAGAGGAAGCCGCCCTATCGCCCAGATTGGCCTATTTTGAAACCGGCGTTGCCCCGGTTGATCGGCTTAGTCAAGCGGGGATGGCGGGCTTAACCGAAATCCTGCGTCGACGGAGTGCCGCCGATCTTAGCCGGGCTGACGGGATCAATCCGGAAACAGACGAGCTTAGTTTTTATCCGCTGATCTATTGGCCGTTGGTCGATGGGCAGAAACCGTTTTCGGAACTGGCCCGTGCGCGGCTGAACAAATACCTTGAAAATGGTGGCATGATCCTGATCGACAGTCGCGACCGCGAAGTTGAGCCCGCCCGATTGCGCCGCCTTTTGGCCGGGCTTGAAATCCCGATCCTTGATCGCGCGCCGAGTGACCATATCGTTTTTCGCAGTTTCTATTTGCTTGATCAGGCCTATGGCCGGTTTGCAGAACCGATTTGGCTTGATGCCAGACCCGATCGGCGTTTGGACGGTGTCGCATCCGTACTTTTCGGGGGCAATGACTGGGCATCGGCCTGGATGCTGCCCGAAGGACGCGAAGACATGCGCGCCGAGGATATTTCCCCCCGGCAACGCGAAATGGCGTTTCGGTTTGGGGTTAATCTTGTGATGTATGCCCTAACGGGCAGTTACAAAGGCGATCAGGTGCATTTGCCGGCCATTCTTGAAAGGCTGGGCCGATGACAAAGGGATGGCAAAGCCTGCAACTCTCGCCATTGATCGATATCGGCATTTTGCAAATCCTCGCCGTTGTTTGCGTCGTTGCAATTGGGGTATTTACCGTTTTCCGCCTGCGCGGGATTATCTGGCGTGGCGCTGTGATGGTTCTGGTCCTGCTGACCCTTTTGGCGCCGCAATTTGCCGATCAGGACCGTGAAAAATTAAGTGACATTGTCCTCGTGCTTGTTGATCGCACCGCCAGTCAGCAGATCGGCGATCGACCCGCACAAACCGATGAAACGATCAAGAATCTGCGGGACCGTTTTGCCGATAACGAAGACATTGAACTACGGTTTGAGGACGTTACCGGTGACACAGATACCCGCATGTTTGCCGCCATTGACCGATTGTTAGGCGGCATCCCGCGCGAACGACTTGGCGGTGTTATGATGATCACCGATGGGCAGGTGCATGATGTGCCGGCAAGTCTTGATCTGGGCGCGCCACTGCATGTGTTGATCACCGGTCACGAGGATGAACACGACAGACGTTTGCAAATTCGCCATAGTGCGGATTACGGCATTGTCGGCAAAAATGCGGAATTCATGGTTGAGGCAATTGACCATGACCTTGCCAAAGGCACCCCGATTGCCGTGCGCATGTTGCTTGAAGACGGCAGCGAAGAAGAAATTGCCCTTCCCGCCAATGAACAATACCGCGTCAGCATCCCGGTACCCCATGCCGGACCGGTTTTGGCCGAACTGCGCATGGACGAAATTGAAGGTGAAACCGATCAAACCAACAACCGGCTGATCCTTGAAACGACCGGGGTGCGCGACCGATTGCGGGTCCTATTGCTATCGGGGGAGCCCCATCCGGGGGAACGGGCGTGGCGCAATCTTTTGCGGGCGGACCCCGGTGTTGATTTGGTGCATTTCACAATCTTGCGCCCGCCAGAAAAAGGCGACGATACGCCGATCAACGAACTGGCCCTTATTCCATTTCCGATCCGCGATTTGTTTGAAGTCCGCCTGCGCCAGTTCGATTTGATCATTTTTGACCGCTATCAAATGCGTGGGGTTTTGCCTGGCTATTACCTTGAAAAGGTGGCCGACTATGTACGTTGGGGCGGGGCTGCACTTGTTGTGGCCGGCCCGGAATATTTGGGGCCTGACGGGCTTTCAAGCACGGTTTTAAATGATTTGATGCCCGCTGTTGCGACGGGGCGGATCATCGAACAACCGTTCGTGCCGCGCGTAAATGATGCCGGGCGATTACATCCCGTCACCGCCGCCATTGCCGGTTCCCCCAACACACCGCCCAAATGGGGGCGTTGGTACCGACAACTTGAAACCACAATATCCGACCCAGATGCCATGACGCTAATGACCGGGGCGGATAATGCGCCAATTTTAACCCTGCAACGGGTCGAAGAAGGCCGGGTTGCGATGTTAAGTTCCGATCAAATGTGGCTTTGGCAGCGCGGCCATGATGGTGGCGGACCGGTGGCGGAACTGCTGCGCCGATTGTCGCATTGGCTGATGAAAGAACCGGCACTGGATGAAAACACCATTACGACTGTCCGCAGTGCCGATGGCGACAGCCTGATCCTGACATGGCGGAAAATCGGCGCTAATCCGGATATGGCAAGCGTGTTGAACCCCGAAACCGGCGCGCAGGTGAATGCACCGTTTGAACGGCAAGCCGACCAAACGTGGCAAGCGGTTGTTCCCATGGCGGAACGCGGCCTGATCCGGGTTAGTGCACGCGATCAAAATGACCGCACCCAAAGTGCCCTGCATGTTGACCGGGATATTTTAACCGCAGAAACCCGCAACACCAATTCGACGCCAGATATCCTTAGCAGTTTGGTGGCGCAAAACGATGGATATATCGGACGCATCGAAGATGGCCTGCCCGATTTCCGCCAAATCCCCAAAGACCGAATACGCCATGGCTTAAACTGGGCGGGACTTATTGAAACCGAAAGTTACCGCACCATTGTTGGTGGCATCACAAATCTGCTGCCGATCCCTTTGATCGCGCTTTTGGTCGGCGCAATCTGTTTGGTTGGCTGGCGGGTCGAAAGCAAATAGGAAAAGATGCCGCTGGCGCGTTGATTACGCGCCAACTGAACCTTAGTCTTTGAGGATATCTGTCGCGGTTTGTTGATGGAATGAGCATAATCCGCCGCGGAACTTCTCGACCAGGAAATCGATAAACACCCGGACTTTCGTCGGCAGATGCCGCCGTTCTGGATAGACCGCATAAATGCCCCCGCCACTATCGGCGGTAAATTCCTTTAAGATCGGCACCAAGCGCCCATCCAACAGCGCCTGGGCGACGATGAATTCGGGTTCACGCGCAATGCCGAGCCCGCGAATGGCTGCATTAGATGTGAACTCGCCATTATTGCATGACAATGCCGGCTCAACCCGCACGCTGATCTGCCCATCCGGGCCATCAAAATCCCAGATATTTGGGCTGGGCAAGTTGGTATAGGCCAACGTTTTATGCTGGGTCAGCTCCTGGGGGGTTTTGGGCTCGCCATGTTGTTTTAAATAGGATGGTGCCGCGACAACGTGACTGGAAAAGTCGGCGAGTTTGCGCGCAATCAAACTTGAATCCTTAAGTCGGGTAATCCGGATCGCCATATCGATCCCTTCGGCGACCAAATCAACCATGTGATCGGCCAGATGGATATCGACATGCAGGCCCGGATATTCTTCCATGAATTCGGTAACCAATTCGGGCAAATACATTTGCCCGAACGTCAGGGGGGCCGATATCCGAAGCGTACCGCGCGGGGTGCCGCGCAAATCGGTTAAGGCATGTTCGGCGGTTTCGATTTCTTCGACGACGCGCGCGCAATGCTGGTAAAATGTCGATCCCGCATCGGTCAGGCTTAACCGCCGTGTTGTGCGGTTCAAAAGGCGGATACCAAGATTGTCTTCCAGCTTGGTCACATGTTTGCTGACGGCGGATTTTGACATACCAAGTTTTCGCGCAGCTTCGGAAAAGCTGCGTTCTTCGACCACGCGGGCGAAAACCGTCATGGCGTCAAGATTACCGATCAACATTGACTTACTCCTGTCTGCGACCAAACTGTTGCCTGTTTGGAAACAAATTAATGTCACATCGCCTCATTGTCTTCAACGCGGAAATGACGACAATAGAGATAGAGAACGGCTCGATCAGATAAATGACAAACGACGATGTCGGAGGAAATAAGATGGGATTGTTGGTCGAAGGACACTGGAAAGATCAGTGGTACGATACCGAAAGTAACGGCGGAAAATTCAAACGTCAGGATTCCGCGTTTCGATATTGGCTGTCTGCGGACCCTGATGCCCAATTCCCTGCCGAGGCTGGCCGATACCATCTTTACGTTTCCTATGCCTGCCCATGGGCGCACCGTGCGTTAATCATGCGCGCCCTCAAGGGGCTTGAAGACATGATTTCCGTGTCAGTCGTGCATTGGCATATGGGCGAAAACGGTTGGGAATTTTCGCGCGAAGACGGCCTTGTCGATGATCTTGAAGACCGTGATTTCATGTATCAGGTCTATACCGATGCGAAATCTGATTATACCGGTCGGGTCACCGTCCCGGTGTTGTGGGATAAGAAAACCAAAACGATCGTCAATAACGAATCGGCTGAGATTATTCGGATGCTCAACACCGCATTTGACGATCTTGGCGCAAAACCGGGCGACTATTACCCCGACGATTTGCAAGGCGAAATTGATCAGGTCAATGAGCGCGTCTATCACGAGGTCAATAACGGCGTGTACAAGGCGGGCTTTGCCACGACCCAGTCTGCCTATGAAGAGGCCGCAACGACCCTTTTTAAGGCGCTGGATTGGCTTGAAGAGCGTTTAAGCACCCAGCGTTACCTTGCGGGCGATCGTTTAACAGAGGCTGACCTGCGGCTGTTTACGACCCTTGTGCGTTTTGACCCGGTTTATCACGGGCATTTCAAATGCAATATTCGCAAGCTGAACGAATATCCAAACCTTTGGGCCTATACGCGTGATCTGTATCAGCAGCCGGGCATCAAGCAGACAGTCTTTATGGACCACATCAAGGGCCACTATTACGAAAGCCACCCGACCATTAATCCGTCCGGTGTCGTGCCAATCGGTCCCGTGATGGACCTTGACTCTCCGCATGGGCGCGACAAACTGTCCTAAGCTTTACAAACTTCCCTGAAGAATGCATTTCAGAGTCTCGGTCTGGGCCGTTGAAACAGAAAACGCTGTTTCAACGGCACCAAATCGTTCACTCACCGACACAAAGCGGTTCCGAAATGCCAGATCCCCAAAACATTTACGACGATCCCGACTTCTATGCGGGATATGAAGAGCTTCGCAGGTCCGGACGTGCCCTGAACGAAATCCTGGAACAGCCCGCAATTCGCAGTCTGCTTCCACGGTCATTCGAAGGTCTTCACCTGCTTGACATCGGGTGTGGTTTTGGAGATTTCGCACGCAGTGCCTGTGATCAAGGTGCTGCATCCGTCGTCGGGATTGATCCTTCTTCGAACATGATCAACGCCGCACGTGACCTGACCAAACAAACCGCAATCACCTATGAAAATGTGGCGATTGAGTTGTTCGAGCCGAAGCTGGAGCGAAGGTTTGACTATGTCGTGTCTTCACTCGCCCTCCACTACGTCGAAAATTACCAAGAGATATTGGCCAAAGTTGCATCGTGGCTATCACCAAACGGAAAGCTGATGTTTTCGGTCGAGCATCCAATTTGCACGGCGCTGGCCGCGCAGAAGTGGGTCAAGGATGCGCACGGAGATGCCGAATACTGGCCAATAGATAATTACCGCGACGAAGGCCCGCGTGAGACATCATGGTTTGTTGACGGTGTCATCAAATATCATCGAACCATTGAAACCTACGTCAATGGGTTACTTGATAAGGGGTTCAGCCTTACGCGACTTCTTGAACCTGAACCGCTGGATGACGGCGAAGATGTTCGCTGGGCGAAACATCGGCGACGCCCGCCGTTCCTTATTCTTGCCGCGGAAAAACGCTAACGCCTGAAACCCAAACCGTTTGATGACTGTTTGCGGACAACAAAAAACCCCGCAGCATAACTGCGGGGTTTTTCAAATCCGTAAAACGGAAAATCTTAGTTCAGGCGACCTTTGATTTCCGCGATCGCGTTGTCGACCAACTCGTCAGCCTTGGCACCAGAAACCTTGTCAGAAACAAGGGCCATGGTGGCCTGGGTTGCGATTTCGGCGACATGCGCACGAACTTCGGCAACCGCCTGGCTTTCAAGGTTGGAAATACGTTCCAGAGCCTGCTGTTCACGGCGTTTAAGTGCCGCTTTCAGTTCAGCCTGGGCGTTTTCCAGCATCCGGTCGGCTTCTGCCTTAGCATGCGCGCGGATCTCGTCTGCTTCCTTCAGAGCTTCGCGCTGTTTGGCCTGATAGTTGGCCAGAAGCTCTTGAGCTTCCTCGCGAAGACGCTGAGCTTCATCCAGTTCGTTGGAAATCTTTTCCGCACGTTTATCAAGTGCAGCAGAGATCCCTTTGACAGCTTTAAAGCCACCAATACCAGCGACCAAGATGAACGAAAGCGTGGTCCAAGTGTATGGATCGGTAAGGAAAGTAACCTCGTGGGTTGCCATTATCTTACTCTCCTACGATAGCCGAAACAGCCTTGTCGGCAGTTTTGGCCTGAACCTTGACACCGATAAGTTTGTCGGTTGCTTCACGGGCGATTTCTGATGCTGCTTCCGCAACACCGGTCATCGCATCCGCTTTGGCATCCGCAATAGCCTTCTCGGCATCAGATGTCTTTTTAGACAATTTCTTGACCATTGCTTCGGTTTTTTTAGCCTGCTCTGCAGCAGCCTTTTCCGAAGCTTCGCGAATGTCTGCTTGCGCAGCGTCACGAGCTTCTGCCAGGGCAGCCTCGTACTTCGCGATGGCGGCATCGGTTTCGTCTTTCAACGCCCGTGCCTTGCCAAGATTGTCTTCGATGTTTTTTTGACGGCGTTCAAGAACTTCGCCAACTTTCGGCAGCGCAATTTTCGACATCAAGAAATACAAGACGGCGAAAATAACAAACAGCCAGAAAATCTGTTCTGAGAACGTCGCAATATCAAACTGCGGCATAGCCTACTCCCGAATTCAACGACACCGGCGAGGGCGTTCCTCGCCGGGCCGAGTATTCGCTCAAAAGGCGCCGATTAAACGAAGAGAACGATCAGCGCAACGACGAGTGCGAACAGTGCAATAGCTTCGGTAACGGCAAAGCCGATCCAGCCATACAGTTCAACGTCGCCTTTGGCAGCCGGGTTACGGCCAACAGTCGCAATCAGGCTTGACCAGATGTTACCGACACCGATACCGGCACCAATCATACCAATAGCAGCCAGGCCAGCACCGATCATCTTTGCAGCATCGAGTTCCATAACTTCACCCTTTCGAATTTCTTAAAGGCAATCAGAAGAGATCACACCAAACCACACACATTAGTGCATGTGGATTGCATCATGGAGATAGATGCAGGTGAGAATTGTGAACACATAAGCCTGAAGCGCAGCAATGCCGAACTCCAGAACAGTAATCCCCGTCAGAAGAGCAAACGGTAGAACGCCAAGGATGCCAATGAGGCCAACGAAACCACCGATAACCTTCAGCATGATGTGGCCAACTGTCATATTCGCAAACAGTCGGATCGCCAAGCTGAACGGACGAGAGAAATAGGAGATGATTTCAATCGGGATCAAAATGATCGCGGTCGCAATCGGCGCGCCTTCCGGGAAGAACATCCGGAAGTAGTGCGTCCCATGACGCACAAAGCCAATGACCGTCACACCGACGAAAATCACCAAAGCCAGCGCGAAGTTAACCGCGATGTGGCTCGTAAAAGTAAAGCTGTGCGGGATCATGCCAAGCAGGTTCCCGAACATAACAAACATGAACAGTGTGAAAATGAACGGGAAATATTTGCGCCCGGCACTTCCAACGTTATCTTTGAGCATATTGGCGACGAATTCGTACATCACCTCGGCTGCACCCTGCCAACGTCCCGGAACCAACGCACCACGACGCATCGAAAGCGTCATGAAGCACGTTACCAGAACGGCTGCGATCACCATCCACAATGCGGAGTTGGTGAAGGAAATATCAACGCCGCCAACCGAGAGATCGGCCAAGGGCTTGATTTCAAACTGCTCTAGCGGTCCAGCCACCGTAATCCTCGCTCAATATTATAAGGCTTCGAGGTTAATCCTCGTCCCCCTGCTTGCGCTCCCTCATCGCACGACCAAGTCCGACAGCACTGTCGTATCCCCTGGCAACGCGATAAGCGTTCAAACCTCCAGCCCCTGCTCCGAGAAAGACAAACAGAACAATAAGCCAAGGCGTCGTATCAAGCACCCTATCCAGCGCCCAGCCAATCAGCAATCCAACAAGAACGGCAGCGATCATTTCCGCCGAAATCCTCATGCCGAGAGCCATCCCTTGGGACGGTTTGCCGGTCGCCCGGTTCGGGCTATGCGTCTCTTCGCGTTTATGCGCGACTGCGTTTAGCTTCGTTTCAAGATCTTGTAATGAAGCGCGATCTTTATCATCGCTCATTGCCGTGAACCCCGCTTTTGCAGCCTTGCAAACGTCGCAAGGAAATGCGCGGGCAACATACTTAGCACCCCATGGGCTGTCAAGCTGTAAAACCCCAGCCGACGGGGCACCCAATAAGTTACCTAACACATTGAAAAAATTAAAATTATCCGCCGAAATGTGATGGAAAACACATTTGGCGTTAGGCGATAGTTGCAGATGATTTTATCGATACTTCAACAAAAAAACAGTCTGCAACCGGCGGATTTCCTTGGTTGTTGCGTGTTTTCGCATAAGTCGCGGACAAAATCGCAGTTAATCTTAATTTCAATCTATTCCGTTGTTTTCAACCAAAGTGACGCGAGTTTCAGGGGTTAAAGACAATTTGAAACCCGCCTGCCCAGTTTTGTAACCGCCGATTCACCATTCCGACAACGCACCGCGATATCGCCACAGGATCAACCGATTACATCGCCTGGCCATTACACCTTGCGCACGGAAAGCGTTCTTTCACGATCGGCTTCCTGCCACCCGTCAGGAGACGCCGCAAGCATCCAGTCGAACTTATGAAACAGTGCCCAAACTGCCCCAAGGGTATTGGCGGCAATCTGGTTCATGTCGATTGGTTGGCGATCCAAAATTTCATCGCGCAAAACCGCAACCAACTCCGCAACCGTTTTGGTTCCGTCAAACACCGCAAGCAACCGCGCCAAATCGGGACCACCGGTTAGGTCAACAGCGTTGCCGCTGCCGTCTTCGATCAAAACCGGTTGCCCGGCCAATGCGATCATATCATCAAAGAACGTTTCGTTCGGACGCACAAAGAAATACGGCGCTAGATCGACATCGGGCAGCATCCCCGTCGCGGCACTGGTGTCTTGTGCACCTTGCGCCTCGGCTTTGGTCAGGTAAAACGCGTGCAGGGGCATCGCCCCACTAAACCGTTCACAGAATGCCTGCTGATCGCGCAGCGGCTTGGCCGCCAATTCGCGCAACGTGCGTTGATCACGCACCAGGTTTTCGATGGCATAATGCGCCTTGCCCGTCCCGCCAAAACCAAAGAAACCGGTAAAGGCCGCAACATCCAATCCCGCCGAAGCGGCAAAATCATATACCCCGTGAACGTCATAAGCACATTCAACCGGATGAAGCAGCAAGTCGACAATTTCCGGATCGTTTTCAAGCAACCCTTTGATAAAGCCCGGACCGCCGCCCATTTTAAGCAGCATGTTATCTTCGGGAAGGTTGGCCAAAAGCCCGCGCGTCATCGCCAATTGCGCATCAAGGTCCTTTTCCGGCAAAAGCGGCGCGACCATTTTGCGCCATTCCGTCACGGCCAAACGCCCATGTTCGCCGTAAACCATCACCCCCATCGCGCCATCGGGTTTCAGAACCGAGGCAAGATCACGAAGGCCGCCTTCTGGGTCTTCAAGGTGATGCAAGACACCTGCGCAATTGATGTAATCAAATGCATCCGGATTTGATGCAGCAAAATCGGAAATCGTCGCGTTGACATAGATAACGTTTTCAAGCCCGCGGACCTCGGCCCGGGCACGTGCAACGTTGGTGCTGGCAAGGGATGGTTCAAGATACGTTACCGTGCCGCCAGCCGCGCGCAGCTGTTCCGCAAGCCAAATCATCGCATCACCGGTGCCCCCACCGGCAACAAGCGCACGGAAGGTGTCGTCGACCACTTTACGGCCGCCAAAGCCATAATGGTTTACCCGCGACAGCGTATCCATTGGTGGCATCAACAAACGTTCCTTTTCCTCCTGCGGGTCACGCAGTGGATAGGGAAACTGTTCATAAAGCTCGCGGACTTTTTGCGACATGGATGCTTACACCTTTGTAAAATTTTGCAACGGTGTAACATTCATAGACCCACTAGGAAAGTAACCTAACTGGTAAAATCAAGCTCGGTTTGTTCTTTCTTGGAATATACTTCTGCCTGATGCAGATCGACCGAGACCAGCGATGAAACGCCGCGTTCGGCCATGGTAACCCCAAACAAACGGTTCATGCGGGCCATGGTCATACGGTGGTGAGTAATCACCAAGAAACGCGTGTTGGCATGACGGCCAATTGCCTCAAGCAACTTACAGAACCGGTCAACGTTGGCATCATCAAGCGGGGCGTCAACCTCATCGAGCACGCAAATCGGTGCCGGATTGGTCAGGAAGACAGCAAACAAAAGTGCCACTGCGGTCAAGGCCTGCTCGCCCCCGGAAAGCAGCGAAAGGTGCTGCAATTTCTTGCCCGGCGGGGATGCCATGATTTCAAGACCCGCTTCAAGTGGGTCATCGGCATCGGTTAGCATCAGATGCGCACCACCGCCGCCAAACAGACGGACAAACAATTGTTGGAAATGTTTGTCGACTTCGTCAAAGGCGGCCTTAAGGCGCGTGCGGGCTTCGCGGTTAAGCTGATTGATGCCGTTGCGTAATTTTTCAATAGCTGCAATCAGGTCATCGCGTTCAGACACCATAGTGTCTTTTTGTTCCTGCATTTCGGCCAGTTCGACTTCGGCGCGCAAGTTAACCGCACCGAGATTTTCGCGTTCACGCGATTGCCGTTGCAGGCGGGCTTCAATGTCGCCTTCGGCCGGCAGTTCCTTGGTCAGGTCGATTTCACCCAACTCAACCAACTGATCGGGGGTGGCATTGATACGTTCCCGAATGCGCTCGATCAAATCCCGGCGATGTTGTTCGGCCTGCTCCAACAGGGCTTCGCAACGCACGCGCCCTTCGCGGGCTTCGGCCAGTTTTTGTTCCGCTTCTTTAAGGTTCTGATCGGCTTCGCGCTGGGCATTTTCCGCGCGCTGCAACTCATCAGCAACTTCTTTGCGGCTTTGATCGGCAAGTTCAATACGGTCTGACAAGACAGCACGGCGTTCTTCGATCTCTTCGGGCTTTAGTTCAAGCTCCTCGATCTCCATCCGGGCTTCTTCTTGGCGTTCGCGAAGCTCGGCCACGCGTTCGCCCGCCCCCGATGCGCGGTCATTCCAGGTTGAAATTTCGTTTTCAACAAATTCAAGACGCTTACGCCGCCCGGACATATCGCGCATCATCCGTTCAAGCTGACTGCGGGCTTCCATCTGATCGGCACGGGCATCGGCAAGATTGGCGCGTTTTTCAATCAGCTCAGCCTTAATTTCCATCAGCCCTTCGCTGCTTTCTTCGGGCAGGGCTGACAGTTCTTCTTGCTCGGCAATGACTTCGTCAAGGTCTTGCTTGGCGCGCTTTTCGGCCTCTTCTGCGCTTTGCAGGCGGCTTTCGATGGCGCTGGCATCGCGTTTGATGTTGGCGATTTCTTCGCGTGCCCGTGAAAGGGCACCTTCGGCTTCGCGCACGGCACGGTGGGATTCTTGTTCGGCGGTGCGCGCTGTCTCTATTTCTTCTTCAAGACGTTCGACATTTTCATTGGCAAGTTCGGAACGTTCGCGCGCCGCTTCGACGATTTCGTCAGCTTCTTCAAGCTCGCCGTGGAGTTCTTCAAGGCGGTTGCGTTGACGCAAACGAACCGCGGCGGGCAATTCCGCCCCGGCCAAAATGCGATAACCATCCCAACGCCAAAGTGCGCCTTCGCGGGACACAAGACGCTGACCAGCTTTTAGGTTCTTGGCCAACCAGTTGCCGGTGGCGTCATCATCAACAACACCGATCTGCCACAAGCGACGGTTCAAAAGTGCCGGGGCTTCGACAAATTTCGCAAGCGCAGTCACACCATCAGGCAACGCCGGATCATCAGAGGCCGGATCAATCGCCGACCAATGCATCGGCGCATCATCGGCATCAGGCGCGTCAAGGTCTTCGCCAAGGGCGGCGGCCATTGCCAATTCCAGCCCACTTTGCACCGAAATATCTTCGATGACAGCGCGGTATTCCTGATCTGTATTGCCCTTTAATAGGCTTTCAAGCGCATCAATTTCCGCGACAAGGCGTGATTTGCGGCTTTCGGCATCACGCAGCGCGTCGCGGGCATCATTTTCCGCCGTTTTCAGATTGTCTTCGCGGTCACGCAATTCGGCCAGACGCATTTCGGCCTCTTCGGTGGCCATTTTGCGCTGTTCGCAAAGCTCTTCGCACTCTTCAAGGTGCATATTGGCTTCTTCAAGGGCCTCGTCGAAATCAGCTTCGATGCGAATGTCATCAAGTTTCGCGACCGCTTCGTCGTGGCGCTCGGTCAGGCGGTTGCGCCGTCCGTTCAATTCGCTGAGACGTTGCTGAACCGATTTCAGGCGGGCTTCTTCTTCGGCAACCTTATTGGTCAGGGCCTCGGCTTGGCCTTCAAGCTCTTCGACATACAGCGCCTTTTCGGCGGCTGTTTCCTTTGCCATATCAAGCTCGTCATCCTCGCCGCCTTGGGCTTCGCGCAGTTCTTCGCTTTCGCGTTTAAGCTTTTCCAACGCACCTTGTGCGTCGCTTGCCAGTTCAGCTTCGCGCGACAAGTCAGCATCAATTTGCTGAATGCGCCCGCGCAGCTGGCTCATCTGGGTTTCGATCTGGGCCTTGTCTTTATCCAGACCTTCTCGTTCGATCAAAAGACGCTGCAAGGCCGCCGCAGCGTCCGCTTCTTTTTTGCGTAGATCCGGAAGGCTTGCGGCGATATGGGCCTGAACGGTGGTGGCTTCGGTGACCGAGGACGTCAAATCACGGACGGCACTTTCGCCCGCGACCAGCAATTCACGCGCATCTTCTTGGCGTTTTTGCGCGTCGCTCCAGCGGATGTGGAACAACAATGCTTCGGTTTGGCGGATGCCGGTACTGAGTTTGCGATACCGTTCGGCCTGCCGCGCCTGCTTTTGCAAGGATGCGATTTGGCCATCCAGGGTCACCAAAACGTCTTCAAGACGTTCAAGGTTCTGTTCGGCATTTTTCAGGCGAAGTTCGGCTTCATGACGGCGCGAATGAAGGCCGGTAATCCCGGCGGCTTCTTCAAGGATCAGGCGGCGTTGACTTGGCTTTGCGCCGATCAATGCGCCAATTTTACCCTGGGACACCATCGCCGTTGAACGCGCACCGGTAGCAGCATCGGCAAACAGCAATTGAACGTCACGCGCACGGACGTCCTTGCCGTTAACCCGGTAGTTTGAGCCGCCGCCGCGTTCAATGCGCCGGGTTACTTCGAGCATTTCAAAATCGTTGAACATGGCAGGTGCTTTGCGCTCGCTATTATCTAGCGTCACAGACACTTCGGCCACGTTTCGGGCAGGACGCGACGATGTCCCGCCAAAAATAACGTCGGACATGTCCGAGCCACGCATTTGCTTGGCTGAGGTTTCCCCCATCACCCAGCGCAGCGCTTCAACAAGATTGGATTTGCCACAGCCATTCGGGCCGACAACACCTGTCAGCCCGTCTTCAACCAGAAGATCTGTTGAATCGACGAAGGATTTGAACCCCGTCAGCCGTAACGATTTAAATTGGACCAATCATGCCCCCGGCCCGAACCTTTGCCCCTGTTGCCGGACACCGCACCCATACGGTATCCGGCAGAATTAAGAATTAATCAGTCGATCAGGTCGTCGACTTTGTCGATGAAGAATTCTGCATCGCGTGCACCGGCAATGGTTTCGCCGTCGATGATAAAGCTGGGGGTCGAAGAAACGTTATGTTCCTGTTCGCCCTTCATGCGCGATCCGACAATGGCATCGATCATGGCTTCATCGTTGATGCAGGCATCGACCGCATCGCCATTGATGCCTGCGAAACGGACAACCTGTTTAATGCCTTCGATCGGGTCTTTCGCACGGGCCCAGGTCATCTGCGATTTAAAGAGCATGCCCAACACACCGAAATAACGATCATCACCGGCACATTGCGCAACGGCTGCCGCACGAAGGGCAATGCCATCAAGCGGGTAATCACGGAAAATGATTTTCGCCTTGCCGGTATCAACCAGCTTTTCCTTAAGCTCTGGCAGGACTTCATTATGGAACGCAGCACAGTGCGGACAGGTCAAAGACGCATATTCGATAATCGTGACCGGCGCGTCCGCGTCGCCCATAACATGCTCTTTATATTCTGCTGCCTGCGATGGCTGTGCGCTTACAACGCCAAGCGCCAACAAAAACGCGCCAGCAAAAAACTTAACTGCCTTTAGCAAGGAAACCTCCGTTAAAACAAAGTTTTGTGATTACAAGCCTGTTGCAGCGCGGGAGTCAACACGCGCGCCAAAATGGCTATTGCACCAACGAGTCGCCAAGCTGCCGTGAAAATGCGGCAACTCCATGATCGTTCATTTCAATAAAATGATTCGAAAAGTCCCATAACACTCACGATCCAATGAGTGTCAAAACCAGCCGCCTGTTTGCCGGAAACAGACATATTTGCACAAGACTATTTTTTAATATTCTTGGGCCGAAGCCCCCCGGTCGATCCGGCGATATGGCGCCCCAACCGTGTCAGGACTTCGCGCAGATGCGGGTCTTCAATTTTGGCAATGCTGGCTTCGTTGCCTTGGTTGATATTGCCCTCTGGCACCAAAGTTGGTGTGTGTACGGTACGTTCCGGCCGCGATATGTCGCCTTGCATCATTTTAATGCGTTCAACTGCCCGGTACCCGAAATAGGTATTCACCCGATCAATGATCTGGGGCATGCGGTGTTGCAGTTCAATCGCCACCGGGCCGCTTACACGGATTACCAATGTTCCGCCGCCGGCATTTTCACCGCGCGGCTGAATATATTTGACCGGCATGGTGAATTGTTCCAGATCACGCCCGACGATCTCGGCCCAATGCAGAATAATTTCGGTTTGGAAAAAACCGCGCTTTCGCACCAAAGGCCGTGTTAGGTTCCCGACAAGCGGGGCAACATTGCGTAAGCCCTGACGCCGTTCAGAACTGCCCATCGGGGTGATTTTTTGTTTCTTTTTAACCGCATTCTTTGCCGCCACGGCACCGGATCCCTGATCCATTGACGTGCTGGCCGTCGTATCGGTTGTATCTTTTTTCTTGCTCACGCCCGCTTCTTTCGTAGGGTCAGATCAAAATTACCCGTCATTCAACCCGCAACATAACACGGGAACGCCGTGCATTTCACCAATCAGCAAATACATCGCCTAAATCACAGCATGCTTGAATGGTATGATCGCCATCATCGCACCTTGCCTTGGCGGTCCGAACCGGGCGATTTGCCCAATCCATATCACGTCTGGCTTAGCGAAATCATGCTGCAACAGACCACTGTGCAAACGGTCGGTCCATATTTTCACGCCTTTTTGCAGCGCTGGCCAACCGTCACCGACCTTGCCAATGCAGAACTTGATGATGTTCTGCATGGTTGGCAAGGGTTGGGATATTACGCCCGGGCGCGCAATCTGCATAAATGCGCCAAAGTGGTCGCGACCGAGTATGACGGCATCTTCCCCGATACCGAGGAAGGATTGCTTAAACTGCCCGGTATTGGCCCATATACGGCCTGTGCGGTCGCGGCGATTGCGTTTAACCGTCATGCAAGCCCGGTGGATGGCAATATCGAACGCGTGATTTCGCGGCTATTTGCCCTTGAAACACCGCTTCCCGACGTAAAGCCGGAAATTAAAGAAAAATCCGCCGCCCTGACCCCGTCGGATCGCCCCGGCGATTACGCCCAAGCCTTAATGGATTTGGGCGCAACAGTTTGCACCCCGCGCAACCCGGCCTGTGGCATTTGCCCATGGCAAGCCGATTGCGAAGGCCGCAAGGCCGGTATCGCCGCCGACCTTCCCAAGAAACGTAAAAAGGCAGCCAAACCAACCCGGGTGGGCTATGCGTTTTGGATCCGACGCGAAGACGACGGGCGCATCTTGGTCCGGCGACGCCCGGAAAAGGGATTGCTGGGCGGGCTTTATGAAGTTCCGGGCAGTGACTGGCGGGCCATTGAGACGCCAGACGATGTCATGCTGGCCGAAGCCCCGATTAAAGCCGACTGGGCGGAGCTTGACGGCACCGTCGGGCATACCTTTACCCATTTCCATTTGAACGTCAGTGTTTTGGCCACCACCGTTTCGGCCAAGGAAGCCGATCAAATGGACGGCAGCTGGACAACGATTGATGGATTGTCGGATTTCGCCCTGCCGACGATCATGAAAAAGATCGTCCGACACGCGTTGCAACATCGCTAAGCCGCGCCCGATAGCGCCGGCACCGTTCACGGGTCGATCAGTGTAGCGGTTTGACGATGGCACAAAGAAAAGGCCCGTGGAAAAATCCACGGGCCTTTATCATGTGAAACGTTCGCGGCGCGATCAGACGGAAATATCAAGAACCTGTCCGCGGCCCTCTGTCGGGGCGGGTGCTGCCTCTTGCGACGTTTCTGTTTGTGCAGTTTGCTCTACCCGTTGGGTGGATGGGGATTGCAGGTCATTGCCACCGGTTTCCGCAATTGGTGCGGCCGCTTGCTGTATCTGGATCGGGTTGGGTGCGTATCCTGCACCACCTACTGCGCCTGCTTGCATGACTTCCTCCATCTATCCTTACGGATAATTTTTCTGGCCAAACAATAGCAAATTTCTCTTAGGAATGCAAAAGCCGACGCAGTTTTCAACCGCGCCGGCTTTTAGGCATCTCGCATTTAATCGGGAAATCCCGATCAGGATCAGGCGGGGACCTGACCCATTTCTTTGCGCAGCTGGCTGCGCAGATTGTCGATCGAAACCAATCGGCCATCACATTTGTAATGCCAATAAGTCCAACCATTACAAGCTTCTGCACCCTGCACGCGCGCGCCAACCTGATGGATCGAACCGGCGTTATCTTTGTGACTGATCGAGCCATCGGCACGAACCATCGCGGCCACATTGCCCCGATTGTCATAGATTTTCTCGCCGGGCGATAGCAGGCCACGTTCGATCACCGCACCGAACGGAATGCGCGGCAATGCGCGTTTCGATTCGGTGACTTCAAGGCTATCGCCATCAAGCATCTGAACCTTGGCGATGCGTTCGCGGGCTGCTTGGGCGTAGGTTTCTTCGCGCTCAAGCCCGATGAAATGACGGCCAAGACGACGTGCAGCCGCACCCGTGGTGCCAGTGCCAAAGAACGGATCAAGCACCACATCACCCTGACGGGTGGTTGCCATCAGAACCCGCTGCAACAATGCTTCGGGTTTCTGGGTCGGGTGGACTTTCTTGCCCTTGTCGTCTTTGAGACGTTCCGAGCCAGAGCATATCGGCATCAACCAGTCTGAGCGCATCTGCAAGCCTTCGTTAAGCTGCTTCATCGCTTCGTAGTTAAAGGTGATTGCCTTTTGCTCTTCGCTTTTGGAACACCACAGCAGCGTTTCATGCGCGTTGCAGAAACGTTTGCCGCGGAAATTCGGCATCGGGTTGGTTTTACGCCAAACAATGTCATTGAGGATCCAGTACCCAATGTCTTGAAGCGTATTACCAACACGATAAATGTTGTGGTACGAGCCGATCACCCAAATCGCCCCCGTGTCTTTAAGCACGCGGCGCGCAGCTGTCAGCCAGTCACGGGTAAATTCGTCATAGTGACGGAAACTGTCAAACTGGTCCCAGTGATCATCAACTGCATCGACCTTGGAATTGTTCGGACGCAGAAGATCACCGCCAAGCTGCAGATTGTAGGGCGGGTCAGCGAAAATCAGATCAACGGACTTCTCCGGCAAGCTGTTCATCATTTCGATGCAGTCGCCAACCAGAACTTGATCAAGTGGTAAAGATGTCTTTTTGGTCATGATGCCTTCTTGGTTCCCCCTTGAAACTTGACCAAAGCATCAACCCAAATAGTTAATGAAAGAGTTAACCGACTCCGAAATTTTTCAAGGATTCGCATTGTGTTAGAAAGTACGTGTCCTGTTTAGACAATCTTAACCGGTCTGCTTCAAAAACCGGAAGATTTTGGCCATGCCATCGCAAAGGCATTACCCACCAGCACAACAGGGCGGACTCCGCAGGATGCCCGATTAAAATACGGCCATAATCCGATGTGTCGCCCTGCCCGCAGGGGGCGCATTACCCGTCAAAGACGCACGTAGATGGCTTTGCACACGCTAGACCACATCATAAAACTGAATGTCATCCCAAATACTTAGCGCTGTGGGTGAAAACACGCAGCCAAACAGAACTTGCCTTGCCTCTTTTCTGATCGCGTATACAATCTGCACATAAACTGATCACAAAAGTTGAACTTCGCAAAACGGCAATAACCTTCAGGGGGACATAATGAAGTCTAGCCCATTCAGCCTTTCGCGCCGCGCCTTGCTTTCGGCCATGGCGGCCGCCGCGGCGGTGGTTTCATTTGGCTTTGGCGCACCGGCACAGGCTGCTGATCCGATCAAAGTTTCGGCAATCTACACCGTTCCAGTCGAACAACAGTGGGTTTCGCGGATCCACAAAGCACTGAACGCGGCACAGGAACGCGGCGACATTTCCTATGAATTTTCGGAAAACGTTGCCAATACCGACTATGAGCGCGTCATGCGTGAATACGCCGAAAACGGTTCTGATCTGATTTTGGGTGAAGTTTTTGGTGTTGAACGCGCGGCCCGTAAGGTTGCTGCTCAGTATCCAGAAACCGCCTTTTTGATGGGATCAAGCTTTGGCCCGGACGGCGAAAACTTTTCGGTATTTGATAACTACATCCACGAACCAAGCTATTTGGTTGGCATGGCGGCTGGTGCAGCCACCAAAACCGACAAAATTGGCATGGTGGGTGGCTTTGCCATCCCAGAAGTGAACCGTTTGATGAATTCCTTTATGGAAGGCGCAAAATCGGTCAATCCTGATGTCAAATTCATGGTGACCTTCATCAACAGCTGGTACGACCCGCCCAAGGCCAAAGAAGCATCCTTTGCCATGATCGATAAAGGTGCGGACGTCATGTATGCCGAACGCTTTGGCGTGTCCGATGCGGCAAAAGAACGCGACGTTTTGGCAGTTGGCAACGTGATCGACACGGCAGCTGATTATCCATCAACCATTCTTGGTTCTGCCCTTTGGCACATGGAAGCAACCGTTGACCACGCGATTGAAGCGGTAAAAGCTGATAACTTCAAAGCCGAAGATTACGGCAAATTCAGCTACATGAAATATGATGGCGGCAGCGTCGTTCTTGACCCGGCCCTTCTGCCAGAAGGCACGGTGGACGACGTTGAAGCCAAGAAAGCCGAAATTCTTTCTGGCGCATTCACCGTCGAGGTAAATGACGAAGAACCGAAATCTTCTATGTAAGATTTCCTTAAAATGCGGGGCAGTTCGGTATAAAAGCCGAACTGTCCCATGTTTATTGGGCCAACGGGCCACGCAGAATTCCCTATCGCCCCACAGCGTGACGCATAAAACTAAACGGATCACCCGGATGTCATCGGCTGCGCACTCATCACATGAAACGTCCCCTGACCTTCTGCTTGAATTGGCAGGGATTACCAAAAAATTTGGCCCGCTGATCGCCAACGACGCCATCGACCTTAAGGTCCATAAGGGTGAAATCGTTGCCCTGCTTGGCGAAAATGGTGCGGGCAAAACCACCCTGATGAACATCCTGTTTGGCCATTACGTCGCCGATGAAGGCCAGGTCACGGTCGCCAATCGTGATGGCGGGATATCCGCCCTTGAACCCGGCGCGCCGCAAGCAGCCCTTGATGCCGGGATCGGCATGGTACATCAGCATTTCACGCTGGCGGAAAACCTGTCGGGTCTTGATAACATCGTGTTGGGGACCGAACCGATTTTCCGTCTTAAGCGCGACCGAACGAAGGCACGCGCCAAACTTGATCAGCTGATGAGTGGATCAGGTTTGAATGTCGACCTGGATCAACCGGTTCACAAATTAACCGTTGGCGAAAAGCAGCGCGTTGAAATCCTAAAAGCACTATATCGCGATGCGCGGTTGCTGGTTCTTGATGAACCCACCGCCGTTCTAACACCACAAGAAGCCGACAGCCTGTTTGCCACCTTGCGCCAACTGGCCGCAACCGGCCTTTCGGTGATTATCATTGCCCATAAACTGGCCGAAGTTCTTGCTGTATCGCACCGCATCGCGGTTTTGCGTGGGGGCAAAAAGGTCGGTGAAATGCAAACATCTGATGCGGACCACAGATCCATCGCCGAAATGATGGTCGGGCGCGAAGTCCCGGCCAGTCGCCGCACAGAACGCGCCCCCGGCGCGCCGGTTTTGCATCTTTCGGGTGTGACAATTGATCGCGGTGATGACAGACGATCTTTACACGGTGTTAGCTTAACCGCGCACGAGGGCGAAATACTGGGCATTGCCGGTGTGTCGGGTAATGGGCAGGCCGCACTGGCGCAATTGATTGCGGGGCTGAGTAAACCCGATCATGGATCGGTCGAAATTTTTGGCGACGTCATCACCCGTTTTGATGCGCACACATTTGCGCAAAACGGCATTGCCCGCATCCCCGAAGACCGGCACCATGACGGTATGGTTGGATCGATGACGGTGGCTGAAAACATCGCCATCGAAGACGTCCGGTCCAAAGAATATCAAAAATTCGGTTTCCTTGATTTTGCCGCCATCCGCAAACGCGCAGAGCACGCAATCAAAGATTACGATGTACGCTGCCCCGGGCCAGACGCCCAGGCCAGATTGCTGTCGGGCGGGAATATTCAAAAACTTATCCTGGCGCGTGTTTTGGAAAAATCACCGAAACTTATTCTGGCCAATCAGCCGTCGCGCGGTCTTGATGTCGGCGCGCAATCCGAAGTCCACCGTCGTCTGCTTGAAGCGCGCGAAAACGGCGCAGCCGTGATTTTGATTTCCGAAGATTTGGACGAACTTTTGACAATCTCAGATCAGATTTGCGTGATCCATGCGGGCCATGTTTCATCCGCGATTGCCACCGCCGCCATTGATCGGTCCGAGCTTGGCCTGATGATGGCCGGGCAATCGAAAATCGATGCGCAGCACGCTGCCACCATTCCCACCGCCGATCAGGGAGAAACCCGATGATCCGGTTTGAACCCCGATCCAATCCCGGTCCGATTTTTGTTTATGGCGTTCCCGTTTTCGCCGCGATTATTGCCATTTTGCTGGCAGCCATTCCGCTGGCTTTGGCCGGGGCGCCAATTCTTAAGGCCTATGGCCTGATGATCACGGGGGCATTCGGGTCGATCTTTTCGACGTCCGAGATGCTGACCCGTGCAACACCGCTTATTCTGACCGGGCTTGCCGCCGCAATCGCGTTTCGCGCCAAACTTTGGAATATCGGCGCCGAAGGCCAACTTTACATGGGGGCGATGGCCGCCGTTGTTGTTGGGTCTGGTGTTATTGACGGGCCAAGCTGGGTGATGATCCCGGCCGTGATGATTGCCGGTGCAATTGCTGGGGCGTTGATGCTGATTGGGCCGACATTGTTGAAAACGCGGCTTGGCGTTGATGAAGTTGTCACCACACTTCTTTTGAACTTCATTGTTTTGCTGTTTGTGCAGATGATGCTTGAAGGTCCGTTAAAAGACCCGATGTCAATGGGCTGGCCGCAATCAGAACCGATCATCGACAGCGCCATTTTGCCGCCACTTCTGGAACGGATGCGGGTGCATTTGGGCTTGATCATCGCGCTGGTGTCGGCCGCTGCCTTGGCTGTTTTTGTTAAGCGCACCGTTTGGGGATTTGAAATCCGCGCCGTTGGTGAAAACGCCGCTGCAGCGAAATTTTCCGGCATTTCAGTCACCAAAACCATGATCCTGGTTGCCGCCCTTTCGGGTGGCTTGGCCGGGTTGGCCGGTGTTTCCGAAGTTGCCGGGACGCGTGGATATCTGGCGACCGATCTGTCACCGGGATATGGCTATGCCGGGATTGTGGTTGCCATGTTGGCCCGTCTTTCGCCGGTGGGCGTGATCATATCGGCCCTATTTGTGGCATCGGTATTTGTCGGTGCAGATTCCATGAGCCGCGCGATTGGTGTCTCAAGCTATTTGGCGGATTTGATTGTTGCGATGTCATTGCTGTGCGTTTTGATCGGCGGATTTTTGACCCGGTTTAAAGTGCGGTTTGACCGCAAAAAGACAGCCGGTTAAGGGGAAAAGACATGGAAATCGTTGATATCCTTTTGGCCGCCAGTTTTTGGGAAGCGGCCATTCGCATCGCCACCCCGCTTATTTTCGGCGTTTTGGGTGCACTTGTGTGCGAACGCGCCGGTGTGCTTAACCTTGGTATCGAAGGCATCTTTACCGCTGGTGCCATGGCAGGTTGGATGGCGGTTTGGCTGGGGGCTGGACTTTGGGGGGGCGTTTTGGTTGCCGCCCTTGCTGGCGGATTTTTCGGCCTGATCCACGCGATCCTGACTGTTCCGCTGGGCCTGTCACAGCATGTATCGGGTATTGGGGTGACGTTGCTTGCGACCAGTTTGTCGTATTTTACCTATCGCACCGCATTGCCCGATGTATCGTCCCCACCACGCATCACACCGTTTCAGCCGCTTGATATTCCGTTTTTGTCCGACCTTCCGTTTATTGGCCAAGCACTGTTTTCGCAAACTGCGATGACGATGCTCGCCCTTGTTCTGGTGTTGGTTACCGGCTGGGTTTTGTATCGCACGCCCCTTGGTCTTGCCATCCGTGCGGTGGGTGACAACCCATCCTCGGTCGAGGCGCAGGGACTTTCGGTTTACGGATTGCGCATTGGCGCTGTTGTCGTTGGTTCGTCCATGATGGCATTGGGCGGTGCGTTTTTGACCATGTCGGCCTTTGACGCGTTCTTCTTTGGGATGATTAATGGACGTGGCTGGGTCTGTATTGCACTGACTGTCTTTGCCAGCTGGCGGCCCGGTAAGGCGCTTATTGGCGCACTGTTATTTGGGGCATTTGATGCGTTTCAGGTCCGCCTGCAAACTGAAGTCGGGGCATTTTTGCCATCGCAAGTGTTCCTGATGATGCCTTATATTCTGTCGATCATCGCCTTGATCGTGGTTGCCCGCAAAGCTGATTATCCCAAGGCCCTTTTGGTGCCTTGGTTCAAAGGTCAGCGCTAAGCTAAGCGTTTAACCACCTAAAGTTTGCCGTATCAAAAGTCCGGTTATCACGATCTGTTACGTCGCCACCACCACACCAAGGATGCTGTCATGCAAGCCGACCTGATTTTGAAAAATGCCAACCTTCCTGATGGCCGCATGGGCGTTGATATCGTCTGTAAGGATGGAAAAATCATCGAGATCGGCGAAAAATTGTCGGTTGCTGCGGTTGAGGAAATCGATTGCGGTGGCATGCTGGTCAGCCCACCGTTCGTCGACAGCCACTTCCACATGGATGCGACCCTGTCGCTTGGCCTGCCGCGCATGAATGAATCGGGCACCCTTTTGGAAGGCATTTCTCTTTGGGGGGAGCTTAAACCGCTTTTGACACCGGAAGCCGTCATTGAGCGCGCACTTAAATATTGTGATCTTGCCGTATCCAAAGGCCTGCTTGCGATCCGAACCCACGTTGATGTGTGCGATGATCGTTTACTGGCGGTCGATGCGTTGCTTGAAGTCAAAAAGCAAGTCGCACCTTATATCGACCTGCAATTGGTCGCTTTCCCACAGGATGGCTATCTGCGAAGCCCGACGGCCAAACAAAACGTCATCCGCGCCCTTGATAAGGGTGTGGACGTCGTTGGTGGTATTCCGCATTTCGAACGCACCATGGCCGATGGCTCGTCAAGCGTCACCGAACTGTGTGAAATGGCCGCAGACCGCGGTTTGCGCGTTGACATGCATTGCGATGAGACCGACGATCCGATGTCACGCCACATCGAAATGCTGGCTTACGAAACCCAGCGTCTTGGGCTTCAGGGCCGGGTTGCTGGATCGCACCTGACATCGATGCATTCGATGGATAATTACTACGTATCAAAACTTATCGCCCTGATGGCAGAGGCCGAAATAGCCGCCATTGCCAACCCGCTGATCAACATCACAATTCAAGGCCGTCACGATACATATCCCAAACGCCGTGGCATGACCCGTGTGCCAGAATTGCGTGATGCGGGCCTGACCGTGGCCTTTGGGCATGATTGCGTGATGGACCCTTGGTATTCGATGGGATCTGGCGACATGCTTGAAGTTGCATCCATGGGGCTTCATGTTGCGCAAATGACTTCGCGCGACGATATCCGGGCGTGCTTTAACGCCGTGACCAGCGAACCGGCGAAAATCATGGGTATCGAAGGATACGGTATTGAGGTTGGCAATAACGCCGATTTCGTTGTCCTGCAAGCCCGTGACACGATTGAAGCCATTCGCGTTCGGGCCAACCGCCTGTTTGTTATCCGGCGTGGCAAAATCATTGCCGAAACCCCGATGACCCAAACGCGTCTGCATCTGTCTGACCGCCCGGACCATGTCCGTGAACATGAATATGCCCCAACTGTTTGATTTGATCGGTTGGTGAAACAGGACCACCGGATATGGTCCGATCAAAAGTGATCCATATCCGGCCCCTGATCGAATAGAAACCATCACCCAATAGACGGATTTCATCATGTTCTACGAACCTGGAAAAACGGCCCATAATCTTCCGCATGATCCATTTAAGGCCTGCGTCGCACCGCGTCCGATTGGCTGGATTTCAACGGTTGATACCGATGGACGCCCCAATCTTGCGCCCTATTCGTTTTTCAATGCGGTACATGGCAAACCGCCGATGGTGATGTTTTCGTCCGCCGGATCAATGGACAGTTTGGCAAATGCGCGTGCGACCGGTGAATTTGTCGCCGCCGTCGCCCCAAAATCCATGCTGCGCGAAATTAATTTCTGTTCATCACCGCTTCCGCACGGCGAAGATGAATTTGAATATGCCGGCCTTGAAAAGCTTCCTGCCAAGTGCGTCAAACCGCACCTGATCAAGGGTGTGCCGATCCACATGGAATGCGAAGTATTTCAGATCGTCGATCTGCCCAGTGAAAATCCCGAAAAACCGTGTGCGATGGTAATTGGCACCGTGGTTGGGTTGCATATTGATGATGCGATCATTCGCGACGGGATGGTCGATATTACCCTGTTTGAACCGCTTGCCCGGCTGGGATATCAGGAATATGCCAGCATTTCGGAAACCTTTACCGTCCGACGCGAAGATTTCTGGAAGTAACCAGCGCACTTGATACAAACAAAAGCGACCTTATGCCGACTTAAGTGTCTGATTTGTTTCATAAAACCGACGTGCAAACGCAAACAAACTGTCACACACACCCTTTAATGTGAATGGGAACACAGGTTCGCGCGACCATCTTACGCGCTTGAGCCTGCATGTTTTTGTACATATTTCAGGGGTTTCTATTATGAAACGGACGATTGCAGCCGGTCTTACCGGCATTGCAGCGATGCTGTTGGCCAATACGGTAATGGCGGGCGACGCCAAGGTTTTTGAAACCAAAAGTGCGATCAACAATCTTTCGACCGTCATGGTTGATGGCGGCAAGGCCCGTGACCTGACCATTGGATTGGGGTCAGGTGCCTATCGCCGTCCCGGTGATCCGGCCAACATGTTTTACGCCGTTTCTGACCGTGGTCCGAACTTTGTATGTCGTGATGTTGAGACGATTCTGGGGGTTTCCGAAGAATCCGTTTGCCACGGCAACAAAGTCCGCGTTTATCCGACCCCGGATTATTCCCCGTCGATCTACACCATTTTCCTCGGCGACGATGGCAGCTTTGACATCAAGGATGTGATCACCATCAAGGATCAAAACGGTGTGCCGCTTACCGGTCTTACCAATAAGCTGACCGTTGCGAAAACCGAAAAGCCGGTCGACGCAAATGGCAATGAACTTGCACAATCCGTATCGTCCATCGATTCCGAAGGCATCATTCGCCTAAGCGACGGCTCCTATTGGTTGGGCGAAGAAAACGGTCCTTCGATACTGCGTGTGGCCGCCGATGGAACAGTGATTGAACGGATCGTTCCTTTTGGTTCGCAAGATGATTTCAAAGAAGCTGGCTATAAAGTTACCGGCGGACTTCCGGCGATTTTGGTCAAACGCCAAACAAACCGCGGTATTGAATCGATGGCGGTTTCGCCAGATGAAACCAAACTGTATTTCATGGTTCAAAACCCGTTGGCCAACCCAAATGCCGATGCCTACAAAGCAGCCAAAAACACGCGTCTTTTTGTTTTCGACCGTGCGTCGGAAAAGCTAACTGGAGAATATATCTATCAGCTTGATGATCCCCAGTCCTTCCGCAATGACCCATCGAAAAAGCAAAACGCACCGCGCGTTTCGGAAGTTCTGGCATTGGGTAATGACCGTCTTCTCGTGCTTGAACGCACAGACAAAACCACCAAGCTGCACGAAGTCAAACTTGATGGTGCGACCAATATTTTGGCGACACGCTGGGATGATATGTCAACCAGCCCGACACTTGAGCAGCAAAACGATCTTGCCAGCATTGAGCTGAAAGCTGTGTCCAAGACTTTGCGGTTTGACAGTGCCGATTATCCGATGGCCCCCAACAAGCTCGAAGGCCTTGCCATTCTGGGCGATGGATCACTTGCCATGATCAACGACAATGACTTTGGCATTAAGGGCGACCCGACCAAAGTCATCGTGATTGACGGTTTGGTTAAGGCCGACAAATACTGATTTAGACGCCCTGAAATGGGTTTGATCGTGCGGGAAAGCTGCTATGTGGCTTTCCCGCTTTTTTATTGCGTAAAATGGGCGTAAAAGCAGGCCCATGATGACAGAAAAACAGATATTCGACACCCCGGACGGCATCACCGCCGTGATCGAACCGATGGATCAGACCGGTTACCTCGCCCCTGTCGGGTTTGAGGACCAGTTATATAAGGAACTTGGCGACGTTACCGAACGCCATGACCGTTTGATGTTCGCGCCCGGCCCGGAACGGCGCGTGTTCTGGGCGCAGAATGTCTGGCGCAACCCGGTGCGGATTGCCATTCCGTCGATCAAAGGTGCGGCCAAAATCCTGAAATTTAATCAGCGCAATTGGGCGATGTTTAAGTTTGACCATTTTTCACGGGCCAAATTGATCGAGGCAAATCTGCCGCATGTCTCGGCCAAACGTCAGGTGTTTGGCGAACCGGCACCGACCGCGCCACTTGGGTCGTGGACCTTGATTGATCCCGATACCATTATCGCATCTGCTGATTGTTCCAGCCCCTGGAAAAACGGCGAGGTCGAGTTTGAAGAAGACAAAGTAACACCGCCCAACCGTGCCTATTTGAAACTTTGGGAAGCCTTCACCCGACTTGGTGCCTATCCACAAGCGGGCGACCGCACCATGGATTTGGGCGGAAGTCCCGGTGGCTGGACGTGGGTTTTGCATGAATTTGGCACCGATGTCATTTCCATCGACAAAGCCCGCCTTGACGCCAAGATCGCCAAGTTGCCGCGCGTTGATTTCCGTCAGGAAAGTGCCTTTGGGCTTAATCCCGAAGAAGTCGGCTATATCGATTGGCTGTGCTCGGACGTGATTTGTTACCCTGATCGCCTGTATCAATTGGTCAATCAGTGGATGGATGCCGCCATGGCAACCAACTTTATCTGCACCATCAAGTTACAGGGTGATACCGATTATTCCGCCATCACCCAATTCGCAGATATCCCCGGATCAAAGGTCGTGCATTTGTACAACAACAAACACGAACTGACCTGGATGAAAGTCCCCGGTGTGACCGATCAGGATTGATCATCCAAACACCGTAATTGGCGATATTTAAGAATGCGGCGATCCTGTCAGGACGCCGCATTTTCTATGATGTCGGGGAGTTCAAAGGGGCGGCTTCGTCAAAATACGCCTGATGTTTCAGACAAATATGTTTGAGATTACGCAAAAGCAGTCCTATTCTGCGCGTTCTGATCGGGTCAGGATGATGACGCCACCGCGCCAATACCCGCCATCCAGTCCCGCCCAATTGTGATGGGATACCATGTCCGAAAACTCTTTTAATTATGACGTGCTCGTTATCGGCAGTGGCGCTGCCGGACTTTCCACAGCGCTTAAACTTGCCCCGCATGTAAAAGTCGCCGTTCTTTCTAAGGGAAAGATCGATGATGGCTCGACCAATTGGGCGCAGGGTGGCATTGCCGCCGTGTTGGATGCCGCTGACAGTATCGAAAACCATGTACGCGACACGCTGATTGCCGGTGCTGATCTGTGTAAGCGCGAAACGGTCGAATTTGTCGCCACCAACGCCCCAAGTGCGATCAAATGGCTTGATGATCTTGGCATTCAATTGACCCGCGACCCGGCAGGCGGAAACGATCAGCCATTTCATTTAACCCGTGAAGGCGGGCATAGCCACCGGCGCATTGTTCATGCTGCGGACGCCACGGGACGCGCAGTTCAAACAACCTTGCAGGGCCAGGCTGCCAATCATCCAAACATCACGATTTTTGAAAACTATCTGGCGATTGATCTTGTCACCGACCGTAAATTTGGCGGTGAAGGACGGCGGTGTATCGGGGCCTATGCACTTGATCTGGCAACCGGTCAGGTGAAATCGTTTAATGCACGTACCGTGGTTCTGGCCACCGGTGGGGCCAGCAAGGTGTATCGTTTCACATCCAACCCGGATGGTTCGACCGGTGATGGTATTGCCATGGCATGGCGTGCGGGTTGTCGTGTGATGAATATGGAATTTAGCCAATTCCACCCAACGTGTCTTTATCACCCGCAAGCCAAATCATTCCTGATTTCCGAGGCGCTTCGCGGTGAAGGGGGCAGGTTGTTATTGCCCGATGGCACCCGTTTCATGGACCGGTTTGACGAGCGCGGCGAACTTGCCCCGCGCGACATTGTCGCACGCGCGATTGACCATGAAATGAAACGTCTGGGTGCGGATTGCGTGTATCTTGATATCACCCACAAGGGGGCTGATTTCATACGCGAACACTTCCCGACCATCTATGAAACGTGCCTGTCTTATGGCATCGACATGACCAAAGAAGCCATCCCGGTGGTGCCCGCCGCCCATTACACATGCGGCGGGGTTTTGACCGATTTGCGCGGTCGAACCGATTTGACCGGTCTTTATGCGATTGGCGAATGTGCCGGCACCGGATTGCATGGTGCCAACCGTTTGGCATCCAATTCACTTTTGGAATGTCTGGTGTTTGGTGATGCTGCGTCAAAGGACATTGTCGAAGCCCTGCCGGTCGAAGATCACTTCAAACCGATCCCAGAATGGGATGAAACCGGCATTACCGATTCAGACGAAGAAGTCCTTGTTGCTCATAACTGGGAGCAGTTGCGCAACGTCATGTGGGATTTTGTCGGCATTGTCCGCACCACCAAACGCGTTCAACGCGCCCAGCACCGGGTGGATTTGTTGCTGTCAGAAATTGACGAATATTACGGCAACTTCCGCGTGACCAATGACTTGCTTGAACTGCGTAATCTTTCAGTTGTTGCTAAGCTGATTATTCAGTCGGCCTTGTGGCGCCGTGAAAGCCGTGGCCTGCATTACACCACCGATTACCCCGAACTTGATGAAAGCGGCTCTCCGCGCCAAACAGTTCTGGTACCGGAAAACTTCGCAGGGCGCTGGGTGATGTCGGGTCAGTGGAAAACCTGATCCATCCATTTGCACCACACAATTGGGCGAAAACAGTATGACCGAAACGGCAAAACTGATCGGTATCGCTCGCCGTGCAAAATCGCGTGCGCCGATGGAAACCCTCGAGCAGGCGGCCTGCACGAGAGCCTTGGGTGTGGAGGGTGACTTTCGCGGAAAGTTGCGCAAACGGCAGGTCACCATTCTTGCACTTGAGGATTGGAAGGCCGCGTGCGACGCGATTGGCCGTGATGACCTGCCGTGGACGACCCGACGAGCAAACCTTCTTGTCAGTGGCTTCAAACTGCCGCGTGAAATTGGGTCAAAAATCTTAATTGGTACTTCGGTTTTTAAGGTCACCGGTGAAACCGATCCCTGTCGCCGAATGGAGGATGCAGCCCCCGGTCTTGAAGACGCACTCCGCCCAGATTGGCGCGGCGGGGTCACCTGCCGGGTCATCGAAGACGGGAATCTTCAATGCGGTGACGCCGTTAAGATGATGACGCCATAAAACACGATACCTATGGTAGATTAAGTTAAGCAGACATCTTTAAAAATGCGCATCTGCGCCCAACTTGGAAGGGGATAATCTTTCATACGACCACGCTCGGAGAGCATTGTTGTGAAACCCGCCCCCATTCCTTCGAACGAAGTTGAGCGCCAAAAATCGCTTGAGGCTATGAGCGTGCTCTCAACGCCGCGCGATCCGGAGCTTGATCGGATTACGCGACTGGCAGAGCGATTGTTTGGCAGCGATATCGTGGCGATTTCGTTGCTCGACAATGATCGGCAGTTTTTCAAATCCCGTGTCAATCTGAGCGTCTCAGAAACAAGCCGTGACATTTCGTTTTGCGGCCATGCGGTGATGTATGATGCACCACTTGTTGTGCCCAATGCGCTGGAGGATGAACGTTTTCACGACAATCCGCTGGTAACCGGCGGGCCGGAAATTCGGTCTTATCTGGGCGTACCGATTTCAAATCAGCAGGGATACAAACTTGGCACGCTTTGCGTGATTGATGGCAATCAGCGCAATTTCACCAAGGAAGAAATCCAAACGCTTCAGGACCTTGCACGCTGGGTCGAAACGGTGCTGGCCCTGCGCTATACAGAGCGCAGCCAACAACAGCTTCTGAAGGACCTTGATACAGCACAGCGTGAACTTTTGATCGATACCTTGACCGGCATATGGAACCGGCGCGGCCTTGAAGAGCTGCTAAGCCGTGAAATTTCGGCCGCACAAATGAAAAAGACACCCGTTGGTATCTTCATGCTTGATATCGACCACTTCAAAAGCATCAATGACACCAATGGCCATCTAATCGGTGACAAAGTCATCCAATCGATTTCCGAAATCATGTCATCGAGCCTGCGCGATCAGGATATCACCGGACGTTTCGGTGGCGAAGAATTCGTCTGTATCCTTCCTGGCCTGCGGCTGGAGCGAATGATGTATCTTGGCTACAAGATATGCGAAACCATCGCCGAGCAGTGCAAAGTTCCCAACAAAGACGGTGAGCAGATTTCCGTAACCGTCAGTGTCGGCGCGACGTGGGTTTCCCCGCAAACAACCGAACTTTATGGCTCAGAACAGATTTTGCAAATGGCTGACGACGCCCTTTACAAAGCCAAACAAGCAGGCCGCAACACTGTGCGTTACCTGCCCCTTGACGCTCATGGCAGTCTTGAGGTCCTCGACGAAGCCCCACCAGAAAGTCCCGCCGTTTAATCCATCTTCCCAGCAGATGGCGACAGTCCCTTGCCGATTAAAAATGCACGCATTTCAGGCATCGATAGCTGAGCAAGCTCGGCCACTGCAATATACGGATCCCACCGAAAGCCCCCAGAACATATGACGCATCAAAACAGACGCGGCTTTTTCGCCCGTGGCAGACGCAAGTTTCAATTTTTCCAGCCCGAAAAATGCTTGGCCCTGCAATGGATCGGGCCACGTGGCGGTTGTGTCGTTCATGATCAACTCTATCGCCGTGCTTGACGCTTCGGTATTCACAGGTGATACCTAAATGGCTGCTTCCTTCCAATCCATTGGTTGCAATGGATTTTTCCAAACCAATTCTTGGCAACCAACTTAACGGGCTCCTGCGCCGCATGCTGAACATTCTTGCCATCACAACCCCGATTTTCCTGATTATCGGGCTTGGCTACTTTGCTGTGTACAGCAATATCGTGCCACAAAACGTTGCACGTGGCATGGGCGCGTTTGTCATGAATTTTGCCCTACCCTGCCTTTTGATCCGGGCAATGGCGCAACGCGATATTTCCGAAGTCATCGAACCGGTTTTCGTGCTGGCCTATGGCGGCGGCTCGCTTATCGTTTTTGCAATCGGGTATTTTTACGCGCTTAAAATCGCCAAGAAGAAACAGCCAAATGCAACGCTTCAGGGCACCGGCATGTCGTTTTGCAACAGCGGCTTTATCGGCTATCCCATTGCCTTGCAGCTTTTAGGCCCCGCCGCAGAAGTCGGCTTGGCCTTGTGTGTGATGATCGAAACCCTTGTGATGATGCCACTGGCGCTGGTTCTGGGCGACAGCGGTGAAAACGAAGGGCTCAGCAAGGGACGGGTCCTGCGCAAGGCGTTCCTTAATCTTGCTAAATCCCCAATCATTCTCGGTATTGTCGCCGGCCTGATTATTTCGCTGTCGGGCATCAACCTGCCGCGGCCGCTTTTTACCGCTGTTGATATGTTGGCATCGGCATCCGGCCCGGTTGCCCTGTTTGTTATCGGGGCCGGATTGGTTGGGCTTAAGCTAAAAGGCCTTCGGGCCGATCTTGCCCGCGTCGTCACCGGCAAGCTGCTTTTGCATCCACTCGCCGTTTTTACGATGGTCTGGCTGCTGCCCGACATTGATCCCATTATGCAAATCGCCTGTGTGTCGTTTGCTTGCTCCCCGATGCTCAGTATCTTTCCGATCCTGGGCCAACGCTATGGCCATGAAGGACTATGTGCCGCGTCACTTATGGTTGCGACGGCCTTGTCCTTCATCACCATCAGTACCGTGCTTTGGCTGCTCGACATGACACAGGTTTTCGGGCCGCTGCCCTGACAACCCAAAAGGCCCCAAGGGGTAGCGCCCGAATTTCCAAAAGCTCAGACCAAATCGCGTTTGGCTTAGTTCGGCTTTTCACCTGCCTGTTCCAGAATTTCCTCGGCTTGGCGGATTTCCTGCTGTTGGGCCCACATTTCGGCATAAAGACCATCATGCGCCAACAGATCCTGATGGCGGCCGCGTTCGGCCACCTGACCATCACGCAGGACAATGATCTCATCCGCATCAATCACGGTGGATAGACGGTGGGCGATGATCAATGTCGTGTGCCCGCGCGACACATCACGTAATGCCTGCTGGATGTCTTTTTCCGTGCGGGTATCAAGCGCCGAAGTTGCCTCGTCGAAAATCATGATTTTCGGACGTTTCAGCAACATACGTGCGATCGATACACGCTGTTTCTCGCCGCCAGAAAGCTTAAGCCCGCGTTCCCCAACCATGGTTTTAAACCCGTCAGGAAGGCCTTCGATAAACCGGTCAATACTGGCAAGCTTGGTCACGTCTTCGATTTCGGATTGCTCCGCCCCTGGGCGGCCATACGAAATGTTATAGGCAATCGTATCGTTAAACAGCACGGTGTCTTGGGGCACGATCCCAATTTCCTGACGCAGCGAGTTTTGCGTCACATCGCGGATGTCCTGCCCGTCAATCGTGATCTTACCTTCTGACACGTCATAAAACCGGAACATCAACCGGGTTAACGTGGATTTACCCGCCCCACTTGGCCCAACAACGGCAACCGTTTTGCCCGCCGGAACGTCAAAGCTGACACCTTTAAGAATCTCGCGATCCTCGTTATAGGAAAACTTGACGTTCTCGAACCGAACGGCGGCTTCGCGGCAGGTTAGTGGCGTGGCATCTGCCTTGTCTTCGACTTCCTTATCGACATCAAGCAACGAAAACATCCGTTCCATATCGGTCAGTGACTGCTTGATCTGACGATATACAAATCCAAGGAAGTTCAACGGCATATAAAGCTGCAACAGGTAGGTATTGACCAAAACAAAGTCCCCCACCGTCATATTGCCTTCCTGAACGCCCTTGGCCGCCAGCAACATGTTCAATACAAGCCCAACCGCAATAATCGCACCCTGCCCGATATTAAGTTTGGACAAGGACACCTGCGACAAAACAGCCGCAGTTTCATACCCGCGAAGGGCCGCGTCATAGCGTTTTGCTTCGTGGGGTTCGTTGTTGAAATATTTGACCGTTTCGTAATTGATCAGGCTGTCGATGGCCTTGGTGTTTGCTTCGTCATCGCGCTTGTTCATTTCGCGGCGGAATTTCATCCGCCATTCGGTCACGACCAAGGTAAAGGCGATGTAAATCACGATGGTCACAAACGTGATCAGCGCAAACCAGAAATCATACAGCGCCCACAAAATGGCCGAGACCATGAAAATTTCAAGCAGGGTCGGCAGAATGTTGAACAGCATGAAGGACAACAGGAATTCAATCCCCTTGACCCCACGTTCAATTGCACGCGAAAGCCCGCCCATCTGCCGATCCAGATGAAACCGCAAGGACAAACCATGCAGGTGCTTAAACACGCCCAGCGCCGATGTCCGAATGGCGCGCTGTGCCACCTTGGCAAAGACCGCGTCACGCAATTCGCCAAAGGCCGATACCAAAATTCGGACCAAGCCATAGCCAACAATCAGCGCGACCGGCAAAACGATCAGGGATGTTGTGTCTGTCGCGCCACTTGTTGCTGCTTCGCCGGTTTTTTCGCCCGCCCCGCCAAGGGCATCGACGGCATATTTGTACAGCACCGGCATATAGACATTGGCGACCTTTGCCCCGACCAGGAACAGCAAGGCAATTACGACGCGCGCGCGCAGTTCGAACTCGCCGCGTGGCCATAGATACGGCAAAAAGTTCTTAACAACGCCAAACTCTGCGCGCGCAGTTGGCTGGCCGGAACCCATATTTTTCAAAATCTTATCCCCAATCGATCACCAGCAGCATTGGACTGCGCACGGTGCATCTTTTCATTCTATCCCCAACAAATGGACCGGCGAACCTGTTTTGGCAAGCACACAAGGCACTTGAACGACTTAACGCCATTGCGAACGGACGGTTTGCGGGCTATTTTGTCAATTCGTTGATAAAATCACAAAAAGACCGATCCACGCGACGGTTCGCATATGCTTTAAGGAACGGAAACAGGACCATGACGGCTCTTGCCAGTATCGAAAACCAGGATATCGCCGCATTCATGCGCGATATGGGCATCAAGGCACGCAAAGCAGCGCTGGAACTTGCGCAGGTCCCGTCCGAACCAAAAAAATCTGCATTGCTTGCTGCGGCGGAAAAATTGCGCGCCAATGCCAATACCATTCTGGCAGCCAACGAAAAAGATATGGAAGCAGGCCGGGCAAAGGGCCTGACCGATGCGCTTTTGGATCGCTTGGCCCTTGATGCTGGCCGCATTGAAGGCATGGCCGCAGGTATTGAAACGGTTGCCAACCTGCCCGATCCGGTCGGTCGCGAACTGGCCCGCTGGAGCCCCGAGGGCAATGGCCTTGATATCGCACGCGTATCTGTGCCGCTCGGTGTTATCGGCATCATTTATGAAAGCCGCCCGAACGTGACGGCAGATGCCAGTGCCATGTGCATCAAATCAGGTAATGCCGCGATCTTGCGCGGCGGCTCAGAAAGTTTTCATTCGTCACGCGCGATTTTTGACTGCATGACAGAGGCAATGAATGACGCTGGCTTGCCCGAAAATGCCATTCAGATGATCCCGACCACGGATCGTGCCGCTGTTGGCGAGATGCTGAAACTTTCAGATTACATCGATGTAATCGTGCCGCGTGGGGGCAAATCGCTGATTTCACGTATTACCGATGAAAGCCGCATTCCCCTGTTCAAGCACCTTGAAGGGCTGTGCCATACCTATGTGCATGCCAGTGCCAATCCGCAAAAAGCTGTCGAGATTGTCGTCAATGCCAAGATGCGCCGTGTGGGTGTGTGCGGCTCGACGGAAACCATTCTGATCGACAGTTCCGTTGCCGGGCGTTTGTTGCCCCGCATCTCCGAGGCATTGGTTGCCAAGGGATGTGAGCTGCGCGGTGATAAAGACGCCCAATCGATTGATGGCCATATTAAACCGGCAACCGACGAAGATTGGGTGACCGAATATCTTGATGCGATAGTGTCGATCAAAGTCGTGAATGGCGTTGGCGAAGCAGTTAATCACATCAACACATATGGCTCCCACCATACCGATGCGATCATTGCCGAAAATGCCGCAGCCATCGAAACCTTTATGAACGGGGTTGATTCGGGCATCGTCATCGCCAATGCATCGACCCAGTTCGCCGATGGCGGTGAATTTGGTATGGGGGCCGAAATCGGTATTTCGACGGGTAAATTGCATGCGCGTGGCCCGGTCGGCGTTGAACAGCTCACCAGCTATAAATATATCGTGCGCGGCACAGGCCAAACCCGCCCATGAATGGGGCGACACCCAGATCACACTTGGCCCCACCCCGGGTCGGCTTACTGGGCGGGTCATTTAATCCCGCCCACGAAGGGCACCTGCATATCTCGCTTGAGGCGTTAAAACGCCTTCAGCTTGATGCGGTCTGGTGGCTTGTCTCCCCGCAGAACCCATTGAAATCACGCGATGGCATGGCAAGCCTTGCAGATCGGGTGGAATCTGCCCGCCTGATCGCAAAGCATCCCCGCATTGTGGTTTCTGCAATTGAAACTGAGCTTGGAACCCGCTATACGGCGGACACTCTTGCAGCTTTGCAACGTCGTTTTACTCAAACGCGGTTCGTATGGCTGATGGGGGCAGACAACTTGGCCCAGTTTCACAAATGGAAATGGTGGGACAGGTTGATTTTGCGTGCTCCCATTGCGGTTATCGACCGTGAAGGGTATTCTAACAAGGCATTGTCCGGGACCGCTGCGCGCCGTATGGAACGTTGGCGCATCCCAATGGACAAGGCGGGTTTGCTGGCCGATCAAAATGTTCCGGCCTGGGTATACCTGCCAATCAAGCGCCATCCGGCTTCTTCGACCGCAATTCGCGCCGAAGGCAGATGGCAGGTGTAAGCAACGCGGCGACTTCTGCTTTGGACGTTTTGCCAAGGCATCCCGCGGAAAATTAAGGTGGCGACCATAGGTACCGCAAAAAAAACTCTCAGCCCGAGCGAAATGCTTTCGCTGGTCAAGAGTACCCTCGAAGAAGACAAGGCCGAAGACCTTGTCACCATTGAACTGACCGACAAAACCTCGATGGCCGACTATATGCTGATCGCAACCGGGTCTTCATCCCGTCGCGTGGCTGCCATGGCAGAACATATCGTCGAAGCATTGAAAGAAGCCGGACAGGGCCGTGCCGCTGCCGAAGGCAAAGAACAGGGTGACTGGGTGCTGGTTGATACCGGCGACGTCATCGTGCACCTTTTCCGTTCGGAAGTACGCGCGTTCTACAACATCGAAGAGATGTGGGGCGTTGAAAACCCGGCTCTCAAACAGCAGGCTGCACGACTGTACTAACAGTCGGCGCCATTTGTTTGGGCTATTTTGCTGGCCTGCGTGCAATCATTGGGTTGCACGCAGTATCGGCCGCGTGAACCCAACCCGGTGCCCAAATACGGCTCATCCCGCACATGCACCGGCAATGGGACAATCCGCATTCCCCACCGCATAAACGAAAACAGCCCGGTCAAAGGTCGTAATCACCCCATGCAAATTACCCTTGCTGCTGTGGGCCGCATGAAATCTGGCCCGGAAAAAGACCTGTTTGACCATTATGCGGGCCGCATTCGCTGGCCTTTCGTGCTGCGCGAAGTCGAAGAAAAGAAAAAACTCCCACCAAATCAGCTCAAAGACCGCGAAGCCGAATTGTTGCTTGGCGTCATTCCCGATAATGCTTTTGTCATCGCCCTTGATGAACGCGGCCATGAATACGGATCGATCGCATTTTCCAAAAAGCTGGATGGCTGGATCGATCAATATGCTGGCAACATCGCCTTTGTCATTGGCGGGGCCGATGGGCATGGCGATGCCATAAAATCGCGGGCCAATACGCTGTGGTCATTGGGCAAGGCCACTTGGCCGCATATGCTGGTGCGCGCCCTGATCGCCGAACAGCTTTTCCGCGCCCACGCCATACAAACCAACCATCCTTACCACCGCGAATAGCCGGCCTGTATTGAGGCTGCGAAAGAGTCGGTTTGAAAAACGATCCGCACTGTGCCCTAAATGGTCTGCGCCCAAAAGAAAAAGGCCCCCTTCTTGATGTGAAGAGGGCCTTTCGATTTTCCGCTATCTGGTAACGTCGATTAGAACGTCAGTTGCGGGTCTTTGTGATCAATCAGATCAATAACAGCAGACACAGCATTTTCAGGCAGTGCGATATCAAGCTTCGCGCCAAGCCGCATCTTCAAAACACCATCAACAACCTTACCGGAATGCGACCAAGGTGCGAAATGATCGCGCAGAATGTTAACTTCTTGGGCCTGCTCAACCACTGTCGTGCCATCTGCCAGCGTAAAGGTAATTGATTTCAGATACGCAGCGCCGCCAGATGGGCCGGCATTGACATACAAGGTTGCCGCTTGGTCGTTTCCAATAACCTCTTCCGCGATGATCGAGAATTTGCCGGTGCTGGTGCGTTTGTGGAAATCAAAGATCCCAAAGAAGTAGGAATAGAAACCAACCGTCATCAGAACCGAAACAACCGTCAGGCCCAAGGCCACCTGCTTGCCAAAGCAACGCGCAAACAGATCCAGGTTCAAGCGCCGATCAACTGAAATGGCACCCGGGCCATACAGCATAACACTGACCGAAATGGCAAAGCCCAACGCCGCCATTGTCCATTCATCAAGGCATTCAAAGCCCATCCACCCAAAGATCAGCATCAATGCAACATTGATAAGCCCTGATCCCAACGCCGTCAGACGCGTCAAAATACCAAAGATCAGGCACAGACCAACAATCACCTCTGCCGAGGACATCAGATAGACCGACCATTCGGTCAGGAACGGATGATACAGCATCCAGTGAATAATGGATTCAATCGGTGACCCCGGCGCAGCTTCAACAAGCTTATTCGCCAAATGCGCAGGACTTGTAATGTCATGCTTGGCTGGCATGTTGAAAAATCGTCGCCATCCGCCCATCAAGAAGACGAACCCCATGGTGATGGCCGATGCGCGCAGCGCAAAATCTGCTGCGAATTGAGGCCTCAACGTCGTTTTGCTTGTTTGGTCGGTCATTGTTTTTCTTCCAAGAAGGCGCACTTTGATGCGCATGATCCGCTTTAATCTCGTTTAATCCATGTCCTGCCTAAACCCCATTCCGCACCATTACGTTGAGGTGAATCAACGTCACCAAAACAACATATCAAACCGAATTTCCGTGATAGCCACAAAGCGCCGATCAGATCACAAATATCTGATATTTATCGATTATTTACGCGTTCATCCCGACCGGATTGCGCTACCTTGGATGAGCATGGTTCAGCTTTCACGGGCAAGGTGGGTGAAACGCAAAATAGACTGCTGAGCAAAATCGACCCGCTCGGCTAACGCCTGAGGTCAGAACCCAAATTGCTGCCTTGCAACATAATTTCGCTGCCGCTAAAGTTTCTTTATAAGAAATAATTATTCATTTAATCATCAGTGGCAGGCATCCCCCATGGAAGAAACCATCCGAACGCAAAATGGCCGTAAACCCTGGGAAGGTCGCAGCACACGCGATCACAGTGCCCCCGATGTCACCGAAGACATTGATGCATTGATGCGCGGCATTTCGGCTGGCCTGGAATATATTCAGCACCTTTTGGACTTCGCCAACACAGCGGGCGAAAGCCAAGACAGTCTGATGCGCGAAATTGATGTACGGTCGGGGAACCTGCGCACCGGACTTGATGAAACCCGCCGCGAAATTGAAAACAGCACCAACGTCGCACGCGACGTTCAAACCACCACCCGCGAAACCGTCAGCAACAAAACCGACGCCATCCGTGTGGACCTTGAACGCATTAGTGCTGATCTTGAAACAAAGGCCGAAGGTGCCAATAAGGTTTTGGGCGCGATTGAGGATATCGGTAAGGGGATCAAGCTTCTGGCGCTAAATGCCGCAATCGAAGCCGCCCGCGCTGGCGATCATGGGCGTGGCTTTGCTGTTGTTGCCAAGGAAGTCGGCAATCTGGCGCAAAGCACCATGCAGCGCACCAACGAGGCGGTCGACCTGATTGATCTATCGGACGTTACCCGGTCCCTTCGCCAAAGCATGGCAAGCATCGGAACCGATCTTGATAGCCTTGGCGGGCAGATCGAAGAATCTCTTGGCGCGTTGCAAGCCAGATTTACCAGCATGTCGGGCCGCCTTAACGACATTTCCGAACATAATCAGGTTGTGTTTGAACTTCTTGCGGGCAGCAAAGATGCATCGTCGCGCACGCGCAACAAGGTCACATGGGCGCGCGACGACACCAAGGCCCTTGCTGATGGGCTGGTGAATGCCAAATCTGCGCCGCAAAAACTGCAAAACTTCCTTAAAACCAACCATGTGCATGATGATCCGACCTTTGACCGGCTGGCAGACATTAAGGCACGCGGCAAAATCCGCATCGCCATTGAACCAGCCTTTGTAGGGTTGTCCTTCCGGTTAAAACCAAACGATCCGTTGCGCGGTCTTGATGCCGATTACGCCCGTGCCTTGGCCAAATGGCTTGGCGTGGAATGTGAATTTGTCGAACATCCTTGGGATTTGTTGACCGAACTTCTGTTTGTTGGCAAGGAACCGGGAACCCCCACCGCCGACGTGGTCTGGAGCGCTCTTCCGCCCAGCGACTTTTACAAGGGTGTGGCCTATTCCGACACATACACCTATTTGAATTTCGCCCTGTGTCGACGGGCCGGTAACACCGATATCAACCGGCTTTCTGACCTTAATGGAAAGGTGTTGGGGATTATTAATGATCCGGTTGCTTTCATTATGCTGGAAGAACAAGGTCTGCGCTGGGCTGGAAATGAAAACAAACCGGGCGGCATCGCCAAACTATCCAACCTGATCGCGTATAGTGATCAGACCCGTTTGCATGATGCCTTGGCAGATGGGGCGGTCGATGCCTTTGCCGTCGATCAGCCGATTTTCCATTGGGCGGCCAGCAACCCCGAAAGCCCGTGGCACAATAAAATCGAAGTCTTGCCGGGCAGTATTTTGCCCCTACCCTATTACTATACAGCCGCTGTTGCCGCAGAACCGTCTTCATGGACGTTGCTGTGTAAGATCAACGAGTTTATCCGCGCATTCCGCGACACCCCGGAACGGGCCGAAATTGAAACGCTTTGGCAGGGGCAGGCGATCAATCATCATCTGACCTATAAGGACGAGGCAGGCGACCTGATTGGTGCGGATGAACTGGCCCAAGTATATCACGCGCATCGCCGGAAATTTGGCCTTGATGCATCGAACCATGGAACGCAAACGGCGTCATAAACTGGTGGCGTGATGATGGTCAGCGCACTATCATCACGCCATGGCAGCAAACAAAAAAACCCTGCGACACCAACGCATTCTGCGCGAACTGGAACTCGAACCGTCTTTGCGGATCGCCGATTTGGCCGAACGTTTAAGCGTCTCGACCGAAACCATTCGCCGTGACTTTGATGAACTCACCGAACAGGGTCTGATCAACCGGACCTATGGTGGGGCGGTCCGTCGTCATGCCAGTGAACCGGGCCTAAATGAACGCCATCAATTTCATGTCCCCGAACGCGAAGCCATCGCGCGGCAATCGGTTCCTGTTTTGGCCGGTGCGCGCCACATCATGATCGGATCGGGGGCCACCACCGTCCATGTTGCCAAACGTCTTGCCATCACGATGAACGATCTTACCGTGATCACCCATTCATTTGGCGTGGCAACGGTTCTTGCGATCAACCCGACCATTCGCGTCATCATGGCGCCGGGCCTTTATCACGCCCAAGAAGGATCGATGCACGGCGCGCAGACCATACGTTTTTTGGAAAACTACCGTGTGGAATGGTCGATCCTTGGTGCAAGCGGTCTGGACCAAGATGGTGCCAGCGACGCATTGATCGAGGCCGCGGACGTTTATTCGGTGATGATGGAACGCGCAACACGCACCATGATCGTTGCCGATCACACCAAGTTTAATCAGGCCTTTCCCGCACGCTATTGCGACTGGGACACCGTTGATGTGCTGGTCAGCAACCAAGCCCCACAAGGCGCACTGGGCGAAACCATCCGCGACGCCGGGTGCATGATGAAATCCGCCTCCAAATAGGAACAGACTGGTTGCTAACGGCTATTAAGGTGTTACCGGGCGCGAAATAGCGTGTTCATACCTATCCCTCCCTAGCCACACGCCCTTAAAGATTTCCCCAGCGCATCGATAAAGAAATCCACTTCATTGTGGCTGAGGCATAAGGGCGGGCGGATTTTTAAGGTTTGGCCATACTTGCCCGCCGCCCCAATCAAGACGCGATGGCGACGCATCGCATTAATCACATCGGCCACAAGTTGGCCGCTTGGGTTTTCCGGGTTTCCGTCTGCGGATAGATCAACGCCCAAAAATAATCCGGCCCCGCGAATATCACTAATGCGGCCATCCTGATCGGCAAGATGTTGCAGGCCGTCGCGCAAATAACCGCCGCAGACAGCTGCATTGGCTTGCAGGTTTTCATCGGCAATGACGTTTAAAACAGCCAGCCCCGTCGCCGATGCCACCGGGCTTGCGGCAAAGGTATTGAAGTACCCAACATCTTCGCAAAATTCGGCCAACATATCGGACCTGACAGCGATCCCGGCCATCGGAAATCCGTTGCCCATCGGTTTTCCCATGCTAACGATGTCGGGCATCACGTCGTGGCGCTGAAATCCCCAAAACGCATCTGCGGTGCGGCCAAATCCCGGTTGAACTTCATCGGCAATAAAAACCCCACCGGCACGATGCACCACCGCCACTGCCAATCGTAAAAATCCGCGTGGGTTGGAAAACACGCCGTCGCTTGAAAAGATGCTGTCGACGATCAGGGCTGCCACACCATGCCCGCGATCAATCAATGTTCTCGCCGCGTCATGCACCGCATCGGCAAACCCGGCGGCAATATCATCGCCATAGGCCAGGCTTCCCGGCGGCGGAACCGCAATCACGTGATCGGGCAGATCGCCGCGTTTATGCGCAGATGGTGAAATCTCGGTCACAGTGGCGGTATTACCGTGATAGGCGCTTTCGGTAACGATGATCCCCCGCGCGCCAGATGCGCGCTGCGCAATCCGAAGCGCAAGGTCATTGGCCTCGCTGCCGCTGCATGTCAGAACGATATTTTCCAGATGGTCCGGAAATGTTGCCTTTAACCGATCAAGATATTCTTCGGTTGTTTGATGTAAATACCGGCTGTTGATGTTCAGCTTTTTTGCCTGATTGGTCATCGCCGCCACCACACGCGGATGGCAATGCCCGACCGAGGGCACGTTATTATAGAAATCAAGATAACTTGTGCCGTCTGCCGCCGTCATCCAGCATCCGGATGCCGACACCATTTCAATCGGGTCACGGTAAAACAAAACCGATGCCGCACCGAAATTGCGTTGGCGGCGCGCCAAAAGATCATTTTTCGGATCATCTGGCTTGGCGTCACGCGCGTCATAGGCATTCATATCCAGAATGGGGCGCGTCGTCCGTTTCGAACGATGCGCACTCATTGCATGCCCTCCGCCTGTAAATAGCTTTGCGCCATTGCGATGGTTCCGGCGGTAAAATCGGTCCCCATTTCCTGTGCGGTCGGCGTTTCCGGGTGGCTCGCGATCCATGCAGTCAGGAGCAAACGACGCAGCATAACGAAGCGATCAAGCATATCGGCATCGGCGGTCGAAAACGGCGAAATCGTCCGGTATCCTTCGATCCATGCTTCTTTAAGCGCCGGAACAATTGGATCAAGTTCGATGAAACTGATCGCCGCCGCAAAGTCATAGCCAAACCAACCAAAGCCACAATCATCAAAGTCGATCACGCCAAGACGCTGGCCATCGACCAAAAGATTGGCCAAGCGTAAATCCGCATGGATCAGGCCAAACCGCTCATTGTCCATCCCAAATTCAGAAAGCTTACGATCCAGATGGGCACAAACTTTTTCAAGCAACGCGGTGTTTTCCCCATCCAGACCCGCTGCTGCACGCCAGTCGCCCCAATGGGGATTGGCCCCCAATGTGGTATCAAAGGTCCAGCTTTTGCGAACAAAATTGACTGATCGTTTCCATTGACGCGCATGGTCATGCAAACGCGCACTGATCGCCCCAAGCTTAAAAAAACCATCTACAAGGGCCTCGTCGGCCGACGGTTCAGCGCCGGGCATAAATTCAAATGCGACGACATGGCGACAAACCCCGTCTTGATCAAATTCGGCAACTAGGGTGCCATCGCGGCGAAGGCAGGGTTTTGGCGTATCAACAATATCACTGGCCCGAAGCGCGTTAATCCATGCCAGTTCGGATTCAATTTCGTTGCGCGTGTGATAGCCCGGCCGATGCACCCGCAATATCAGCTTTTCCCCCGTGACCGGATCGGACGCAAGAAACGTCGCGTTTTCTGAAACGGTCAACAACGACACGCTTGCATTGGGCCCCATGCCCCAACCCGGCAACACTGAGGCCGCCCCGTTACGCAATGCTTCGATCATTCCATCATCGTAAATTCCGCTCACCCCGATCCCCCTGACACACTGCACGGCCGCAAATAATCGCCATTCCCTGCCCTTAACGCGGCCCGTGCCGGGACACCCGGCCAAGCACATCCTTGTTTTGATGTTATCGTGCCTTAAAATGTGAAACTTGCAACATTTTTTGTTGCATCACGGAAAAATTAGGCCAATCATCGTCAAAACATAACGCACCGCACAATCAGGGTTTTCGCTTGATGCGCACAGAACCGGATCACGGTTTTACGCATCATTCAGACGGGGTTTTCACGAAAGGATCGACCATGCTGACTTCTATTTCTGGCAAAAACTGCATCGTTACCGGCGGATCAAAGGGGATCGGCAAGGGCATTTCCAAGGTTTTTGCTGCACAGGGCGCAAAGGTGATGGTTGCCGCCCGATCCGAAAAAGAAGCCATGGCCACGGTCGAGGAAATCCGGCGTGACGGTGGCACAGCCGATATGGTTTTGTGTGATGTGTCTGACTGGGATCAGGTGCAACACATGACCGAATACACCGCCAAAACATTTGGTGGCATCGATATCCTGTGCGCCAATGCGGGGATCTTCCCACAGGTCAAAATGGTCGATATGTCGGCCGATGACTGGGACAATGTGATAGATATCAACCTTAAAAGCAGCTTTTTGTGCGTAAAGGCCTGCATCCCGCATTTCGAAAAGTCATCATCCGGGCGGGTTGTTATTACCTCATCCATCACAGGCCCCGTCACCGGGTTCCCGGGCTGGGCACATTATGGTGCGTCCAAGGCGGGGCAACTTGGTTTTATCCGCACTGCCGCGATGGAATTGGCGCGCTATAACACGACGATTAATGCGGTGATGCCGGGCAATATCATGACCGAAGGATTGGCTGATTTGGGCCAGGATTATCTGGACGCCATGGCAAGCTCAATTCCGCTGAAACGCTTGGGCAGTGCTGATGACATTGCTAATGCCGCACTTTTCTTTGCCTCAGACGAGGCCGCCTATATCACGGGGCAATCAATTGTGGTGGATGGCGGTCAAATTCTGCCCGAATCACTTGATGCGATTGCCGAGATTTAAAGCAGCCGAATGTCGCCACAGACATCAGAAAATCGCGCCAACGCCTTTGGGGCTAAGCCCGGGCGGCGTTGGCGCGATTTTGTCTATCCAGCCAATCCGTATTGGGATCTAACAACCCCGGAATTGTAATGCTCGGTCGCAAGCAATTTCGGCTTTAACCCACCAGAATCCTGGCCAAACAGGGAAATTCCATCACCCAGCACTTCTGGCACCGTAAAGATATCAAGCTGATCAGCAAATCCGCCCAACAGGAACTGTGTGACAACACTGCCCCCACCAACGATCCAGATGTCACCATCATCCGACCGGTTATTGCGAAGTTGGTTAACAAGCTCGACGATGCTGCCGCCATACGCCTCTGTATTGGCTGGGCGATCCTGCGGAAGTTCGCGTGATGTCAGAACGATGGTGCGACGGGCTTCATAGGGCCAATCGCCAAATTGCATGACCTGATCAAAAGTCTTTCGGCCAATGATCAAAGTCCCGACGGTGTCTAGAAAGCCTTCAAAACCGAACTCTGCCGGATCGTAATGATCCAACCAGTCGACCGCACCATTGGCGCGCGCGATAAAGCCATCCAGACTGACCGCGATATAAATGCGGAACAGCTTTTTGCTCATGTGTCTATGTCCAACCTTTAACGGGGTCTTTGCCCCTTTTTTGCTCAACCAAGCATAGCAGATTGGCAACCAACGATGGCAAGAAAGAGGTCGAACACGTCAAAAGGCAGAAAATTTTCGCCCGAAGGCATTGATTTAACGACCTATTCTTACGATTAGCTTTTAGCACTCCACCACGTTCACATTGACAGCAAGGCCGCCCTGGCTGGTTTCTTTGTACTTACTTTGCATGTCGAGTCCCGTCTGGCGCATGGTTTCGATCACCTTGTCCAGTGACACGGTATGCTGCCCATCGCCGCGCAAAGCCAACCGGGCGGCATTGATCGCCTTAACAGCGCCCATCGTGTTGCGTTCGATACAGGGAACCTGCACAAGACCACCAATCGGATCACAAGTCAGGCCCAGATTATGCTCCATGCCAATCTCGGCGGCATTTTCGACCTGTTCTGGCGTGCCGCCCATAACAGCGCATAACGCGCCTGCCGCCATCGAACAAGCAACGCCAACTTCACCCTGACAACCAACCTCAGCCGCCGAAATTGAGGCACGTTTTTTATAGATCGACCCGATCGCCGCCGCCGTCAGAAGAAACTCGCGAATTTTGACCTGGCTGACATTGGCGACAAACCGCTCGTAATAGCGCAGCACCGCCGGGATTACCCCCGCAGCCCCATTGGTTGGCGCGGTCACGACGCGGCCACCCGCTGCATTTTCTTCGTTCACGGCAAGCGCATAAAGATTGACCCAGTCAATCACCGTCAGCGGATCACGCAGGCCAGCCTCTGGTTTGTCGGTTAGTTCGTGATACAGGTGATTTGCCCGGCGTTTGACATTGAGCCCCCCGGGCAAAATACCATCAGCTTTGCAGCCACGATCAATGCACGACATCATCGCACCATGCACCCGGTCCAGAAACTCAATGGTTTCTTCTTCGACCCGCCAGCTTTTCTCGTTGGCCATCATGATATCGGAAATCGACTGGCCTTCGCGTTTGCAGATTTCCATCAGTTCATCTGCCGATGAAAACGGGAATGGCAGGATGATGTTATCGCCGGAATATTCCGCCCCGCGATCATCGCCCGACACGATAAAGCCACCGCCAACCGAAAAATATTCCTGTGCGTGGATTTTCACGCCATCGGGATCAAAGGCCGTAATCCGCATGCCATTGGGATGCTGCGGCAGGGTTTCGGTGAAATGAAACACCAGATTGGTGTCACGATTAAACGAAACCATATGCTGCCCATATAGCGAAAGCTGCATACTGGCATCAATCGCGGCAATGGTTGGGGGGATTTGGTCGGGATCAATGCTGCGCGGGCGTTGCCCGCAAAGGCCCATGATCACGGCGGTATCGGTGGCATGCCCCTTCCCCGTCAGTGCGAGCGACCCATAAAGGTCAACCACAACACTGCCAGTTTTGGTCAAAAGGTTACGCGCTTCAAGCTCCAGACAAAAACGATATCCGGCCCGCATGGGACCGACGGTGTGGGAACTCGATGGGCCAATGCCGATGGTATAAAGATCAACAACGGACAGGTTTACGTCTTGTGCAGATTGGTCGTGCGATTCCAAAGACGGATCGGTACCAGCAGCATCGGTCATCAGGGCCTCCTTCACGGCTCTTGAACGCGCGAAAAGTCGCGCCGTTTACGAACCGGTGTCTTGCCCCCTCTGTCCCTTGACCTGAGATTGTGCCCCTGCTGACCAACAGTTTGCCTGCCAACAAGATTTCATCCTTCGGTGGAATCGGAATGCCGCCCCAAATAACGGTGCGACTTTCTTTTTCTCTCTCCAGAGCCTCAATCCGCGACGGTCCATCTGCCTGAGAGTTTTCTGGGGCGATTGCTCCTTCGGCGCCAGCCACGTGAATGGCCGGTCTCTCCCGTCACGGTACGAAATGCCATAAATGGCATCTCTGAGGATCACCGTTATACCCAAGAGTATCTGCGCGCTGCACGCCTGTCAAAAGGCAGCTTTGCGCTTGCAAAAATTTACCCTCTCGGGTGGCTGTTATCCTTAGGTATTCGTGCTAAATTACCGTCATCGAACATTTTCCTGATGTGATAGATGGCTGTCCCACCCAGCGCGCACAACAGGACGGATGGCGAAAATTCCTGTAACGCACCATATTTACGGGAAATTTAGCCTTTATCTTTATCAGTATTCTTATCTGTGGGGTTTTTAAACGTGACTGACTTGAATTCCGAAAAGCGTCCGCGTCCTGTGGTGCTGTGCATTCTGGACGGCTGGGGATATCGTGAAGAAACCAAGAACAACGCTGTTGCCTTGGCCAACACGCCTGTCTGGGATGAACTTTATGCCACCTATCCGACCGGGTTTTTAAAGGCCTGCGGTCTGGATGTCGGCCTGCCCGAAGGGCAGATGGGCAATTCGGAAGTCGGTCACATGAATTTGGGTGCCGGTCGCGTCGTCATGCAGGAACTGCCGAAAATTGACGAAGCCGTCAAAACCGGTTCCATTGCCGATACCGACACCGTCAAAAAACTAATCGCCAAACTGACCGACAGCAAAGGCGTCTGCCACATCGCAGGCCTTCTGTCAGAAGGTGGCGTGCATTCCCATCAGGCCCACATGGCGGCCTTGGCCAAGATCATCGCCAAGGCCGGCGTTCCGGTAAAAGTCCATGCCTATCTTGATGGGCGTGACACCGCCCCCAAAAGTGCCGCCAAATTCCTTGCGAAATTCCGTGACCTGATTGGCGATGCGAATGTCGAAATCGCGACGGTTACGGGTCGTTATTATGCAATGGACCGTGACAATCGCTGGGAACGCGTCAGCCAAGCTTACTTCACCATGGTTCAGGGCAAAAATTACGCCGATGGCCGCACCGCAAACAGCGCCGAAGACGCCATCAAGGCCGCCTATGACGCCGATCTGACCGACGAATTTGTTTTGCCAACCGTGATTGGCGACTTTGACGGGATCAAGGCCGGCGATGGTTTGCTCATGACCAATTTCCGCGCAGACCGTGCGCGTGAAATTTTGGCCGCACTTTGCGCCCCGGAATTTGACGGTTTTGATCGGGGCACCCCGGTGAAGTTCGCCATCGCAGCAGGCATGGTCGAATATTCGTCCGAGCACGCAAAATACATGGATGCCATCTACCCGCCGCAGGTTTTGCCAAACATCTTTGGCGAAGTGGTTTCCAAGGCTGGCCTTAAACAGCTGCGCATTGCCGAAACCGAAAAATACCCACACGTATCGTTCTTCTTTAACGGTGGCGAAGAACAGGTCTTCGAAGGCGAAGACCGCATTCTTGTCGCATCCCCAAAAGTCGCGACCTATGACCTGCAGCCGGAAATGTCGGCGCCCGAAGTAACCGAAAAACTGGTTGCCGCGATCAAAGACGAAACCTATGACGCGATCATCCTGAACTTTGCCAACCCGGATATGGTTGGACATAGCGGCATCTTAAAAGCTGCCATGCAAGCCGCCGAAGCCGTCGACACCTGCCTTGGGAAGGTTATTGACGCGATCAAATCGGTTGGCGGCGTTGCATTCGTGACTGCCGATCACGGCAATTGCGAAGTCATGGTCGATCCTGAAACCGGTGAACCACACACCGCCCATACGCTTAATCTGGTGCCGACCATTCTTGTGAACGGTCCAGAAGGTGTCACCCTTGAAAATGGGCGTCTTGCCGATGTCGCACCGACATTGTTGAAACTGCTGGGCGTTGACCAACCAAAAGAAATGACCGGCAAACCTTTGCTTAAAGGTTTGAAAGGAAATGATGCGCGTCTTGCAAGCTCGTAAATCGGCTTTAAAGAACACCCTGCCTGCACTGACTGCCCTCGCGGTTCTGCTTGCAGGCGGGGTTGCGCCTTCTTTTGCCCAATCACTGCAAAAGGTTGATCGCAAACTGGATCAGCTTGAAGACCAGCTTTCCGAGCAACAAAAGCAGGAAGAATTCCTGTCGCGCAAATCGCGTGAACTTTGGACCGAAGAACAAGCCCTGCAATCAGAGGCGATTTCAGTCGCCCGACGTACCCAGCGTCTTGAAACCACCCTGACAGAGCTCGAAGATCAGCTTGCGGAACTTGAAAAGCGCGAAAAACGCGCCAATACCAGCCTTGAAGACAAGGCAGGTCAGTATGCGCGCATTCTGATGGCGTTACAGCGGCTGTCGACCACCCCGCCAGAAGCCGTCATTGCCCTGCCGACCTCGCCGCAAGATACGCTGCGATCTGCGGTGCTGTTAAAGGCGGCTTTGCCCGGCGTTGAACAACATGCGCGCGATCTTCGCAAAGAATTGCAAGACATCGCGACATTGCGCACCGATATCCGCGACCGTCGTGCGGAAATGGCCACCGCAACCGCATCCCTGCAAGAAGAACGCAATTCCCTTGCGGCATTGCTTGACGAAAAACGACGCCTGCGCTCCGAAACCGAGGCAGAAGCCCGCGAAGCGGCCAAAGCCGTCAATGAACTTGCCGACAAGGCAAAGTCGCTGGGCGATCTGTTGGCAACCCTTCGCAACCGTGCAGAAGGCCTGCCAAAACCGCGTATGCGTCCAGAAAAACAACCTGAACCACAATTGGCCAAGCGCACCGAACCCGATAGTGATACGCTGGGGTCTTCGACGATCGCCAAAAGCGAACCGCCAAAACCGCCGGCCGAAAAAAGCCGTATTGAACCAAGTGACGAAGAAAAATTTGCGGTAGGCAGTTCGATTACGTCGGCACACGGTCATTTGCGCATGCCAGTCAGTGGCAAGGTCGTCACACTATTTGGTGAAAAATCACGTGGCCCAGATGGTTTGACCGTCGCCCGGTCAAAGGGTATTGAGATCACCACACGCGAAAATGCGCAGGTTGTTTCGCCGTTTGACGGTAAAGTGGTCTTTGCTGGTCCATTTCGTGGGTACGGCGAACTATTGATTATCGAACACGGCGAAGGATACCATAGCTTGATAGCTGGTTTTGATCGGCTCAACAGTGTGGTAGGACAATATGTGTTGGCTGGTGAACCTGTTGGTATTATGGGTCAAACGGCGCCAAAACTATATCTGGAGATGCGTCAGGACGGAGAAGCGATTAACCCGCTTCCGTGGCTGGCCTCTAAAAACGGCAAGGTAAGTGGATGAAAAGCTCTCGATTGGCAGTACTCGCTCTCGCGACCGGCATGACTTTCGGCCTTGCGTCGCCAAGTTTGGCGCAATCTTCAAGTTCCTCGGCAGAGACCTATCGCCTGCTCAACCTGTTTGGTGATGTATTTGAACAGGTAAAGTCAAAGTATGTCGAAAAAGTAGATGACAAGGAACTGATCGAAGCAGCCATCAACGGCATGCTGACGTCACTTGATCCGCATTCCTCTTATCTGAACATGGATAATTTCGAGGAAATGCAGGTCGATACCCGCGGTGAATTTGGCGGGCTTGGCATCGAAGTCACGATGGAAGAAGGCTTTGTCAAAGTCATCTCGCCAATCTATGACACGCCGGCTGAAAAAGCCGGGCTGCAGCCGGGCGACTTCATCACACATATTGATGGCACCGCCATTCGCGGCAAGACGCTGAACGATGCAGTCGACATGATGCGCGGCAAGGTAAATACCGACATCGTTTTGACCATCGTGCGCAAGGGCGAACAAGCACCGTTTGATGTCACCCTGACCCGTGCCGTGATCAAAGTTCAATCCGTGCGCGCCGAAGCGAAAGAAGACGTCGGCTATATCCGGATTACCAAATTCAACGAACAGACCTTTAGCGGCCTGCAGCGCGCAATCAATGACATGCGCGATGAAATCGGCCCGGAAATGAAGGGTCTGGTCCTTGACCTGCGTAACAATCCTGGCGGATTGCTGGATCAGGCGATTTCGGTTTCGGACGCATTCCTTGATAAGGGTGAAATTGTTTCGACCCGTCCGCGCGATACGGAAAATACTGATCGTTATAACGCCCGCGAAGGTGATCTGGCCGAAGGAATGCCAATCGTTGTTCTGATCAATGATGGTTCTGCTTCGGCGTCGGAAATTGTCGCCGGTGCCCTTCAGGATCATCGTCGTGCCGTGATCATGGGGACGCGCAGCTTTGGCAAGGGATCGGTTCAGACCATTCTGCCAATGCCGGGTAATGTGGCCCTGCGCCTGACCACCGCGCGTTATTACACCCCATCTGGAAAATCCATTCAGGAAGTCGGCATCGTGCCGGACATCATCGTACCGCAGGCCCGCCTTGAAAGCCTTGAAAGTGATGTTCGTCGGTCAGAAGCATCTTTGAGTGGCGCATTGCGCAACGAAGACGCCAACACGTCAAACGCCGAAGAAGATGCGAACACCCGACGTGATGATGCCGAACAGCTTGCGATTGATGATTATCAGCTGTCGCGTGCGCTTGACATGATCAGAGGCATTTCGCTTTTCGGTCCGCGCCCGCAAGGTTAAAGACCAGAATGCCATCGTGAGAGACTGACAAGTCGTGTTCAGGAAAATCCTAAATTTCTTGCCCTTCGGTAAGAAAAAGAACGACAGTTTCGACGAGGACACGGCCGATGATATGGCCAATGACCTTGACGATGGGATGAACGACGCCATGTCGGATGCGGAAACCCCCGCATCCGACACCGTCGACGAAGACGACCTTCCGTTTCATGAACTGCCAATCGAAGTTCAGTTCAAAAAGATGCCAAAACGTCCGCTGTCGCGGCGAAGCTGGTTATCTAAATTCCTGATCATCACTCTTTTTGTTTTTCCGTTTATCCTTACAGGTATAGCGCTGATCCCTGTGCTTGATCCTGAAACGGGATGGCGGCTGTTTCACCTAAATGGGCCAAGGGTCGCTGTTGCCGTGCCCGGGTCCGAACGCGAACTGCAAGAAGAAATTGCGCGCGGCGTTCAGGATGTGCAGGACCGCGACCGCGCGGCACAGGCAGCAAACCAAGCCGACAAAGAAAAAAACGCGCAATCTTCGGATGATCCAACCGATCAGCTTGACGGTGTCTCAGACCTGATTGGCGACCCCGATCAAAATGGTGCGATAGAAGACAGCGGCGAACCAACCCCCGAAGAATTAGCCGCCCAGATCGAAGAAGAAGGGTCGGTTGACGATCCGATTGAACCCGATCCCCTGCGTCCTGCGCCGATACCGGGCCTTGACGAAGAAGGCAGCTTTGGCCGTATCCCGCGTATTGGCGATGATGGCACCACACCGTTTGATGCTTATAAACGCCCGTTTGAAACCGTCGAAGACCAGCCCTATGTCGCGATTATTTTGACCGGTGTTGGATTAAATCAGGCGCGCACAGAAGCCGCGATTAATGATCTGCCGCTTAATATTTCGCTGGGTATCTCCCCCTATGCTCGCGACATCAGCACCGTTGCCCGCGAAGCACGCGAGATGGGCCACGAAGTCTTTTTACAGTTGCCGATGGAGCCGAAAAACTTCCCGCTATCCGATCCAGGGCCACGTGCGCTTTTGACGTCCTTGTCAGAGGGTGAAAACCTTGTGCGACTGGAATGGCTGCTTGCGCGGTTCCCGGGATATGCCGGGCTTGTCAGCCATGAGGGCTCCAAATTTGGCAGTATGGACAGCGCCATCCGTCCGGTGATTGAATTTATTTCCCGTTCGGGCCTGATGTATGTCGAAGGATCGAACAGCGGTGTCGCAAGCTACGGCGCGCAATTGGCCGCCAATGCCGAATCCCCCAATGCCGTTGGCAACGTCATCATCGATGAAGTGCCAAGCCGCCGACAGATTGACGCCCGACTGGCTGATCTTGTTAAGATCGCCAAAACCGAAGGTGCCGCCATCGGGTTCGCGCAATCCTATCCGGTGACGATCCAGCGCCTGAAAAACTGGGCCTTCCGCCTGCGCCGCCAAGGCGTTGTCTTGGCCCCGGTCAGTGCGCTTGCCAATATTCAGGTGACACCGCAATCCGCCGACGAAGCAGAAGCCGCACGCCTTAAGGCCCAGGAACTTGAAAACGCCAATCGCGTCACGACAGAAGAAGACACGCCAGAAGAAACCGACAACACGCCATCAGAACCCACCGAAACCATTGAAAACTAGCTGGGAAAAGTGCCAGTCTGATCTGGTACTTCCAAAGTCAGGAGCCATCATGGCGCGCAAGACCAAATCCACCTCTTTGATCGCCGATAACGACACCGGCACAGAGCCCTCCGCAAAAAAAAGTGCCAAGGTTCAGGCCGAAGACCTGCCTTACCGCCCCTGTGTCGGGATTGCGCTGTTTAATGCGGATGGTCTGGTGTGGATGGGCAACCGGCTTGGCTTTGAAGGGGCGTGGCAATTGCCACAAGGGGGCATTGATGACGATGAAACCGCCATTGATGCCGCCATGCGCGAACTCAAAGAAGAAATCGGCACCAACAAGGCCGAACTTGTTGCAGAAACCCCGGACTGGTTGACCTATGATCTGCCCGATCACCTGATCGGCAAGGCTTTTGGTGGCAAGTATCGCGGCCAGAAACAAAAATGGTTCGCCATGCGCTTTACCGGCAAGGATAAACACATCAAAATTGATGTGCCCAATCCAGAATTTGATTCGTGGCGCTGGACGGATTTTGTCACCCTGCCCGATCTGATTGTGCCGTTCAAACGACCTGTTTATTTGCAAATCGCAGAGGCATTTCGTGATGTACCGCAAAGAATCCGTGAAATGAAGTCATTATAAAACGACCGTCGCAGGTTGATTGCGACGCGGTTTTCGCTCAATTTCATGAAATATCAAACAGCTGTGGTTTAAAGGAGTTCAAACATGGGAATGGATCGGATTATCTTTGGTGTGCTGACCATCGTGGTTGGTCTTTTGGGACTGTTTTATGCATCGGGTTCGCATGATGGATATTCCTACTTTGTCGGCCTGACCCTGTTCATTGGTGCAATCTTGTTTATGTTCCAATTGATCAAAGGCCACTATGACCAGATTGACGCAGCCGATCACTCCTAAGGAAACCGCGAAACCGGTTTTATCACGGCAAAAGTAACAGGTTTCAATCAAGGTCGATGCGGGTTAGGGATAGTCTATGAGCAATACACATTGGGATCCTACCCGTTACGGGCTGTTTGGCAATGAACGCCAACGACCAGCCATCGACCTGATTGCCCGCCTGCCCAAGGCAGCCGATGGTTTTGCCCCGCGCCACATCGTTGATTTGGGCTGTGGCCCAGGCAATGTGACGTCGCTTCTTGCGAATGCTTATCCGGGAACGTCGGCCGATCCGGTTAAAGTTGTCGGGGTCGATTCATCTGCTGAAATGATTGAAACGGCGAAAAAACGCCCCGAGGCCATCGAATGGCAAACGGACGATATCGCCAGTTGGGAACCCGACGAACAAGTCGATCTGTTGTTTTCCAACGCCGCCCTTCATTGGGTGCCCGATCATTCAAAACTGTTTCCGCGTCTTCTTCGTTTCGTGCGGCCCGGTGGCTTGCTTGCCATTCAGGTACCCAACAATTTCTTGGCGCCAAGCCATCAATTAATGGGCGAAGCCGGCCTTGATTGGCCCAAAGAAGTGGCGAAAGCAATGCATGCGGCGCGCATTATGCGTCCGGGTGACTATTTTGATGCCATGGCACCGGCATGTGACGACATCGATCTGTGGCAAACCCAATATTGCCATGTCCTGTCGGGCAGTGATCCGGTGTATCATTGGGTCAGTTCAACCGCCCTTCGCCCGGTCATAGCCGCCCTGCCCGATGACGAAGCGCGCGCAAAATTTACCGAAAAATACAAAACGCGTTTGTTGCAGGTTTATCCGCCGCGTGATGACGGTCGCACCCTGTTTCCGTTCAACCGGCTTTTCATGATCGCGCGCAAACGCCCGGAATAATCCAAACCTGCTGATAAGGAGCATGACATGGCTGACTTTCGCGAACATTTCGTCAAAGCATGCGGCTATGAAATGCATGTCAGAAGCTGGGGCAATCCGGCCAATCGTCCCTTGATCATGTGCCACGGGCTTGCGCGACTGGCCGATGATTTTGATCATGTCGCCCCGCATTTCACCGATCAATATTATGTGCTGTGCCCATCCATGATCGGACGGGGTTTTTCCAGCTGGGCCAAGGATCCCGACCGCGAATATACCGTGCCGTTTTACGTCGCCCAGATATTTGAAATGCTTGATCATTTTCGGATCGATACCTGCGACTGGATTGGGACATCCATGGGCGGGCTGATTGGCCTGTTCGCCACCGCCGAAGTCGCCGGACGCATTGAAAAACTGGTCTTAAATGATATCGGCCCGGAACTGGACCCAAGTGCTGTCGAACGCATTAAATCCTATGTCGGCGCGTCACCTGAATTTGAAACCATCGACGAAGTCGAAAAGATCGTTCGCACAATCTATGCGTCCTTCGGGGTTAAGGATGATGCGACATGGTCATTTTTGGCATCCCGATCTGTGCGGCGCCTGCCCAATGGCAATTTCATGATGCATTACGATCCCGAAGTCATGCGGGTCTTTGCAGAACAAATCGATGAATTTGATGCCTGGGACATTTTTGATGCCCTTCCCTGCCCGGTCATGCTGATCAGTGGCGAACAGTCAGACCTGATACCGCGCAGGATCGTCGATAAGATGAAGCAACGAAAACCGCAAATGCCCGTCTTCCCGGTCGCCAATTGCGGGCATGCCCCGCATTTAAATGACGCGGCCCAGATAAATGCCATCCGGGCGTTTTTAACCGCCTCATCGCAATGAGCCATTCGCCGTCATCTTGCAAAACCGTTAAGCCCTAAACACGGTTCCTGGCGGTTTAATCCCTTCTTGGGTTTGGGCTTTTGGCTATCTGGCCCAAATACCCTTTTGCGCCGACACGTCTGTCCTGTATGACTGAAGGCAGATCATCTTGGGACAGAAAAACACGCATGAGCACTTCGAACCAGCCAGAACCCGTCACCCTTGGCGCGCCGTTTGACGCCTGCAATGCGCTTGCTTCGGCCAAGAATGCCAATCTATACCGCGCAGCCATGCGTCTTAGCCCGGAACGTCAAAAGTTCTTCTTGGCAAGCTATGCCTCGATGCGGGTGATTGACGATATTGTCGATGACGGTTTTCTCGAGCTTCCCGATACCGAACGTCACTTGGACCGAGAAAATGTTCTTGCGACTCTGGATCACTGGCAGGCACAAATCATCGCTGCCAAATCCGGCGCGCCAAATCCATTGCCTGAAATCGGGCCGCTGGATTCGGATGTCTATGATGCCCTGCGTGAAACATTGGGCCGCAGCGACCTTGATCCCGATCCGTGGATCGAATTGGCAGATGCCCTACGCCGCGACGTCGCCGAAGACCCGATGGATGAATGGGAAGACTTCATTTCCTATTGCGAAGGTGCGACCGCAGCCCCGGCCTCAATCTTCGTTTATTTGCTCTCGGCCCGGTATGATGACGAGATCGGCTATACCTCGCCCTTGACCAATACGCCGCTGTATCATGCGCGTGATATGGCGATTTTTTGCTATATCATTCATATCCTGCGCGACCTTCCCGAGGATATCAAAGGCCCGGACCGCCTTGTCACTATCCCGGCCGAAGTCCTCATCGCGGCAGATATTACCATTGGCGAAATTCGCAATGCCATCGGCCAGGGCCGCTATCAGGACCTTGATCTTTTAGGATCAATCTTGATGGAGCACGCGTGGGAGCATTTTGAAACCGGCCAAGCCCGATCGGGTGAATTGCTTTCGGTTCTTGATGCGGACGAGGCAGACACCCTATCGCGTCTGTTTACGGTCTATATCGAATTGGCCGGGGCGATGATGGAAAACGGCTATGCCGCGTTTTTGTCGGACCGCGAAGAAATCATGCAGATCACCGCGCAATCAAGCCTGCCGGATGTCAAAGACGACACGCAGGATTAAAATCCGCGGCACCTATCGGCCGCCACCTGCCAAAAGAAAACCCCGCCAAATTGGCGGGGTTTGTTGTTTTGGGGCGTATCCGCCAAAGCCTTATCCGCGAAGGGCGGCAACACCTGGCAGAACCTTGCCTTCAAGCCACTCAAGAAACGCACCGCCAGCGGTCGAAACATATGAGAAGTCCTGATCAGACTCGGCATGACGCAGCGCTGCAACGGTATCGCCACCACCTGCGACCGACAGAAGTTTGCCTTCACGGGTCAATTTGGCGGCATGCTGTGCGACCGAAACGGTTGCCGTATCAAACGGTTCAATTTCAAACGCGCCAAGGGGGCCGTTCCACACCAGCGTTTCACATGACTGAAGCCGTTTATTCAAATCTTCGATGGTTTTTGGACCGGCATCCAAAATCATGCCGTCATCGGCGACATCATTGATGTCAGAAACATCATGGGGCGCATTGGCGGCAAACTCCTTGGCGACCAAACCATCAACCGGCAAAACAATCTCGCAATTGGCGGCTTCGGCTTTTTTGAAAATCTCACGCGCGGTTTCCAGCAAATCATGCTCGCACAGGGATTTGCCAACATTCACACCCTTGGCAGCCAAGAACGTATTGGCCATACCACCGCCAATCACCAACTGATCGACCTTGGCAACCAGATTGCCCAACAGATCCAGTTTGGTGGAAATTTTTGCGCCACCGACAATCGCCATCACCGGATGTTTCGGTGCTTCCAGCGCATTGCCCAGTGCTTCAAGCTCGACCTGCATCAAACGGCCGGCATAAGCTGGCAATGCCCGTGCAAGACCCTCGGTCGAGGCATGGGCACGGTGCGCGCACGAAAACGCATCATTGACGTAGATATCGCCAAGTTTGGCCAGTTCGGCGGCAAAGGCCGGATCGTTTTTTTCTTCCTCGGCGTGATAACGCAGGTTTTCCAAAAGCGCGATTTCACCGTTTTCAAGGCTGTTCACAACACCTGCGGCGGCATCGCCAATGCAATCATCGGCAAATTTCACCGGACGGCCAAGCTGCTTGGCAAGGGCGTCGGCAACCGGTTTGAGGGACATTTCCGGCACACGTTCGCCCTTTGGGCGGCCAAAATGCGTGATCACAACCACTTTTGCACCGGCATCTGCCAATTCAATCAGTCCGGGTGCGGTGCGGTCGATACGAGTCGTATCACCGACAACACCGTCTTTCATCGGAACGTTAAGATCCGCGCGCAACAAAACGCGCTTGCCTGTAACATCGACACCGTCAAGCGTATTGAAGTCAGCCATTATCTGAACCTGCTTTTGAGTTTCACAAAAGACGGGAGGGGGTGTCCCGACATGGATTGCACCAGATCCTGATGTTTCGCCCTGTTTTGCCGGATCATGGATCGGCGGTCATATGGGGCGCAAACAGAACCTTGCGCGTAAAGAAAACCGGGCAGCGCAGAATGTGTCAGCCCGGTTTTAAATTCTGATCAGTGCCGCCCCAAAAGGGACGCATGCACAAAACCGGAAAAGCTGGTCGCCACCGGCCCGGTCATTAAAACATGATCATCGGGCAGCCATTCGATGGTCAAATTGCCACCATCAAGAATAATTTCGGTTTTCCGTCCGGTCAGGCCACGCCGTGCGGCGGCAACACCGGCGGCACATGCCCCGGTACCACAAGCGCGCGTCACACCGACGCCGCGCTCCCAAACACGCATGCGCAATTTGTCTTCACCAATCAGGCTGCACACTTCGATATTGGCGCGTTCGGGGAACATTTCATGATGTTCAAGGACCGGTCCGAGCTTTTCGATATCAACCGCCTCGGCGTCATCGACAAAGAAAACGGCGTGCGGATTACCAACATTGATACCGACCGGATCCGAAAGCGGCCCCAAGGACAGCGGGATATGATTGGTATCAACCGCACTGCCCAGCGGAATATCACGCCAATCAAGCTGAACCTGGCCCATATCAACCGTGACACGGCCATCTGCCAATCCATTGGCATCAAGCAACCCAACCACAGTTTCGATGATGACGTCTTTGCGGCCCAACTCATCCATGACGATGTTCGCCACACAGCGCGTTGCATTGCCACAGGCCTGAACTTCGCCACCGTCATTGTTACGGATACGCATAAACGCATCGGCCAACTCATCACGGGCGGGTTCAATCACAATCAATTGGTCGCAGCCCACACCGGTTTTGCGGTCGGCAATCCGGGCGGCAGTCGCGTGATCAAGATCAAGCACAGCGGGATCGCGTCGTCCGTCAAAGACAACGAAATCATTTCCCAGACCATGCATTTTGACAAAAGGAATACCGTTCATACCTGCCTTATAATCGTGATTTCCCCTTGCGTCCACAGGCGGATGCGGCAGATATCACGCAGGTTTAGTCCAGAAATAAAATCAGATCGCAAAGGACGGTACCCGCCCTTCAACGATCTGATCAATGTCATCTGCCAACCTTTAATCGCCCCAAAACCGGCCAAGGGCCGTAAACCCGCATAACCACAATACCCGCAATCTGCTTTGCCCGGTAAAACCGAACAGCTGATTTACATCGGAATCGCAGGCTTGGACGGACTGGACGGTTTGTAACGATTGGACGGCACCGCCGGTGCGCAATAGCGTACTTTCCGCGGGGTGAAACCGGCCGCGCCAAAATATTCGCGTTGGCGTTGGTCCATCTCGGAAAGTGACACATACACGTTTGCGCATTCATGATCGGTTGCCAGTCGGCTCATCGCGTCACGCAGCGTATCAAACACATATGCCCGTGACACAATTTCCACCGCCATCACATTATCAAGATGCAAAACACGGCCATCGGCCATGTCGTCGCGCACCTGATATGAAAACAGACCATGGATATAGCCACGTTCATTGGCCGCCACGATAACGCCGCGCGGACGCAGCCAAAGAATATCTTCGCAACCTTCACCCGGTTTAACCTGTGAAGTTGATGCGCAAAATTCAGATACGAATTCACGCCACCGTTCCAGTGTCAAATCAGCCTGCAACATCTGCACCAGCGGAAATGTCATGTCGGCGGTATGCGATGTAAGTGGTCGTGCGAAATATGTAGAAGCCATGACCCTGCCCTTTTGGAATTTCGGTGATCATGGCTGAAATAATTCGGGGCAACCTTGATGTGCATCAACACCTTTCAAACGCAGCTCACGCATAACCATCCTCAGTACCAAGAGTCTTATTTTTACGGACGTCTTGTTTTCTTATGATTGCATGGCAACGCGGCTTTATGCGCCAAACTTGATGCAGGTCAATGGCATCACGGCCACAAAACCGCATAGTTGCCAAACGATGTCAGAAAACCTCGCCCGTAATGATGCATCCGACAAAGGATAACATCGCACGAGTGGGGCTTTTGGTGCAGGGGAATGGCTTATTGGAAACGGTTTGCCATTACCGGGACAGATTGGAACCGGCCAACCGCGTGTTGTCCGGTCCCCCGAATACCTTGAACGGGAGTCGAGCATGAGCCAGGGGAGCATGGCACAGACAGCACCATCATCTGTTGCTGTTAATTACAATATGGACGTTGTGCGCTGGGCCGCACTTGCGACCGTATTTTGGGGCGTAGTCGGATTTTTGGTGGGCGATGTTATCGCTTGGCAATTGGCGTTTCCGGTCCTCAACTTTGATACAGATTTTCTCAACTTCGGGCGTTTGCGCCCGTTGCATACATCCGCAGTGATTTTTGCCTTTGGCGGTAACGCGCTTCTGGCGACATCCTTCTATGTGGTACAGCGCACCTGCCGCACGCCGCTTTACGGTGGTAAGGCGCTTCCGGCATTTGTGTTCTGGGGCTATCAGCTCTTTATCGTCATGGCCGCAATCGGCTATGTCACGGGCGTTACCCAGGGCCGCGAATATGCTGAACCAGAATGGTTTGTCGACCTTTGGCTGACCGTCGTTTGGGTGGCTTATCTGGCAATGTTTGTCGGAACGCTGCTGAAACGCCGCGAGCCGCATATCTATGTGGCAAACTGGTTCTATCTGGCGTTCATCGTCACGATTGCGATGCTCCATTTGGGCAACAACCTTGCAATCCCGGTTTCGCTGTTTGGCACCAAATCCTATTCGATGTTCTCTGGCGTGCAGGATGCGCTGACCCAGTGGTGGTACGGCCATAACGCAGTGGGCTTCTTCCTGACGGCTGGCTTCCTTGGCATGATGTACTACTTCGTGCCGAAACGTGCCGAGCGTCCGGTTTATTCCTATCGCCTGTCGATCATTCACTTCTGGGCGCTGATCTTCCTGTATATCTGGGCTGGTCCGCACCACTTGCACTACACCGCTCTTCCTGACTGGGCACAGACCCTTGGCATGACCTTCTCGATCATGTTGTGGATGCCGTCTTGGGGCGGGATGATCAACGGCCTGATGACCCTTTCTGGGGCTTGGGACAAATTGCGCACCGACCCGGTCTTGCGGTTCATGGTGGCAGCTGTTGGCTTCTATGGCATGTCGACCTTCGAAGGTCCGGTTATGTCGATCAAAGCGGTTAACGGTCTTTCACACTACACCGACTGGACCATTGGTCACGTTCACTCCGGTGCACTTGGTTGGGTTGCCTTCGTTTCCTTCGGCGCGATCTACCACTTGATCCCGGTCCTGTGGAACCGCGAACGCCTTTACTCAATGCGTCTTGTGTCTCATCACTTCTGGTTGGGCACGATCGGCATCGTTCTTTACATCACCTCGATGTGGGTATCGGGGATCATGCAAGGTCTGATGTGGCGCGCTTACGATGAACTTGGTTTCCTTCAGTATTCCTTCATCGAAACTGTCGAGGCAATGCATCCCTATTACATCATTCGTGCAACCGGTGGCGCGCTGTTCTTACTCGGTTCGTTCTTGATGGTCTGGAACGTTTACAAAACGATCCGCGGCGATCTTCGTAACGAAGCTCCGATTGGCACACCGGCAACGGCTGCAGCCGAATAAGGGGGAATGAAAAATGCTTCTTAAGAAACACCATATTGTTGAAAAGAACGTCTTTGTTCTGATCCTTGGCATTTTCCTGACCATCATCATCGGCGGCATTGTTGAAATTGTGCCACTGTTTACGATGGAACAGACAATCGAAAAGGTCGAAGGGGTGCGTCCTTACTCACCTCTCGAGCAGGCTGGACGTAACATCTATATCCGCGAAGGCTGCTATAACTGCCATTCACAGCAGATCCGTCCGTTCCGTGACGAGGTCGAACGTTATGGCCATTACAGCCTTGCCGCAGAATCGATGTATGACCATCCGTTCCAGTGGGGGTCAAAACGTACGGGTCCTGACCTGGCACGTGTCGGCAAGAAATATTCCAACGCTTGGCATGTGGCCCATATGACCGATCCGCGCTCTGTCGTGCCGGAATCGATCATGCCGGGTTACCCGTTCCTTGCAAAACGTGAGTTGGAATTTGATGACGCTCAGGCGCACCTCGAAACGCTCAAAATGGTTGGGGTTCCCTATACCGACGAGATGATCGAAGCCGCCAAGGCAGACCTTTACCTGCAAGCAAGCGAAGACGCCGAGTATGACGACGATTTCCTTGCACGCTATCCAAATGCGGCGACAGGTGATTTTGACGGCGATCCGGAAAAACTGACCGAAATGGATGCGTTGATTGCGTATCTGCAGGTCTTGGGCCGGATGGTCGACTTCACCACCTACAACCCGCAGATGAACCTGCGCTAGGGGAAGTAAGTCATGGAATTCTTTTCGCAACTTGCTGACTTTTTCCGACCTCTCTGGGGGTTGTGGCTGATGCTGCTGTTTAGCGCGATTATTGCCTGGGTCATGTGGCCGAGCAAAAAGCGCAACAAAGAAATGGAAGCGCACGCCGAGATCCCCCTGCGGGATCAGGATTAAGGGGAGACAGAGAGATGTCGACAAACGTCGAAAAAGACCAAGTATCCGGGCGTGAGACAACCGGCCATGAGTGGGATGGAATTAAGGAGCTTAATACGCCCCTTCCATCCTGGTGGGTTTACGTTTTCTGGGTAACTGTCATTTGGTCTATTGGTTACTGGGTGGTTTACCCATCTTGGCCAACCGCAAACGACTATCTGAAGGGGATGTTTGGCACGACCAACCGTACCCAACTACACGAAACCATGAACCAAGTTGCCGCCGAACGTGCCCCATATATGGAACGTCTGGCAGCAGTTGATGTCAGTGAAATTGTTAACGATCCGGAACTCCTGAATTTCTCGATGGCCGGTGGTAAAGCAATCTTCGCCGATAACTGTGCACCATGTCATGGCACGGGCGGATCAGGTAACCCTGGTTTCCCATCGCTTCAGGATGATGCATGGCTTTGGGGCGGTTCGCTTGATGCGATCAACGAAACGCTTCATGTCGGTGTTCGCTGGGATGCAAACGAAGACACGCGCTTTAATGACATGCCTGCATTTGGCCGTGACGAGTTGCTCGAACGCGAAGACATCAATGATGTCGTCCAGTACGTCATGAGCTTCACCGATCGGGCAACCGATGCGGATGCAGCCAAACGCGGCGCTGTTGTTTTCGAAGAAAACTGCGTTGCTTGTCATGGCGAAAATGGCAAAGGCATTCAGGATCTCGGCGCGCCGAACCTGACCGACGCGATCTGGCTTTATGGTGGCGATCAGGCAACCCTGACCGATACCGTGACCAATTCACGTGGCGGCGTCATGCCAGCTTGGGAAGGTCGCCTGGATGAAGAAACCATCAAAATGCTGACCGTTTATGTCCACTCACTCGGTGGTGGTCAGTAACCAACTTGCTGGTTTAGACATCTGACCTTTATGGTTTAAACATCAAAAAAACCGGGGCCTTTATGGTCCCGGTTTTTCTATTTCTGCTCTGCTAAAAATTTAACGCCAGCTGCTAGAACTTCTTGCTGAGTGAGAACTTGATGTTTCGGCCTTTGCCTGGGAAAACGCCAAGGTAAGGAACGTGATAACGATCAAACACGTTCTGAACCGCAAAGTTTGCCTTCATCCCGTCAAACGGGCCCGAATCTGGCTCCCAACTGACAAATAGGTCATGCAGCGCGTAACCATCTGTTGTCGGATAAGGTGAATATGGGAACACCGCGTCATCAGGCACATCGTGCTGCCGACCAACGAACTTCCCCTTCCAGCCAAACGCAATATCGTGCTGCGCAACTTTATAGCCAAGCGTGGTGACAAGCTTCATCGGCGAAACGTCATAAACCGGCTGATCTGCGCCATGAATGTTGCGCAAAGAGCCGTTATGCTCCCCCTTCATGTACGAAAAACTCGCCCCGCCAAACACATTACCGCTGTCGTAATACAGTTCAGCTTCGAGGCCTTTGGTGTAATAGCCCGTAAGGTTGGCATAGTTCGGTCGCGGATCATCCCACAATGCAACGTTGTCGCTGCCAAACAATGTGTGAATGTTTTTGTCGACGTCATTGCGATACAAAGACAGGCGGGTTTTGATCGCGTCGCGTCCTTGCAGAACGTTATTAAACTGCGCGACCACCCCGATCCGCTTTGCGTTCACGCGCTCCACATCAAGCTGCTGTGACGTGGACGTCGTGCTGCCAACCGTATAAATTTCGTCAATCACCGGGGCGCGCAGTTTATAGGCCCAGTCGGCAAACACAGTATAATTGCGATTAACCTCATAGTGCAGGTTCAGTGACGGTGAAAGGCCCTGATGGGTTACCTCACTGTAATCATGCCCCTGACTGGGATTGTTGTATTTGGGGCCCGCATTCGGCACGCCAACCGATCTGATGAAATCGTATCTCAGGCCGGGCGTGACTTCCAATCCATTTCCAAAATCAACTGTATATTCCCCCCAAACCGATGACATATCCTGTCGGCCCTCGGGGATGTTATAGGGCTGCAGATAGCCATTATTATATTCCGGCTTGCCGACATAACCCTTGGCAAATGCCCAGCTTTCACGATCCTGACGGCTAAACTGCACACCATATGCCGCCGTATTTTGAAGCCCCAAGACATCGAACCGCGACCTGTTGGAAAGTTCCGCCTGATAGGTGTCATAGGTCAGCCAACTCTTATTGCCACCAAGACTAAGGCTGACATTTCTGTCCTGATCCACGCGTTCATCATGTTGCTCGGTCCGGGACCAGTTCAATTGGGCGGTAAGGTCGACCATGTCATTAAACGGATTATACCGATACTTTGCCCCCAACGACCGATCGGCTGTTTCGCGGTCCACCGTCAAACGGGCGAGTGCACGTTCATACCCATAACGCCCGATAAGATACGCCGTCGGAAGGATCTGCCCACGCTTTGCGGCATAAGGTGCCAATCGGTCGCTTTCCGAAATGGCCCCGCTCAGTTCCAGAAAATGATCATCGCGCTCGATGCTGCCTTTGAAGTGTCCGCTATGTAAGGTCCCCGACGACAGGTTCAACCGCAGCCCATCACTGGTTCGAAACTTTCTGTTGTCCCGGCGTGTGCCCGACACCAAAAGCTCAATGCCGGTGTCATCATCACGGCCATAGACGGCACCGGTTTGGGTATTTTCATTCCCATTCGTTGCATAGCCATATTTACCAAAGGCACCAAAACGCTCGCCGGGGCGCAGCATATCGGATGCTGATTTGGTTTCCAGTTCAACCGAACCACCAAAGGCCCCATAAGTTTGCGGCGAAAACGATCCCTTGTTCACCGTGATCTTCTTGACCAATTCGGGCTCGATAAAAATCGTACCTTGGCGGTATTTCTCAAAATCCTTACGCGCCCCATCCAGGGTGATTTTGATATCTTCCTGATCGGCAAAGCCCCAGATGTTAATCGACTGACCTTGCGGGCGGGCCGTTCCGTTCATGTCCGTCCCCGGAAGATCATCCAAAAGCTCCGGTACGGACGTCGCCTGCATGCGGTCGATCACTTCACTGCTGACATAGGACGATGCAATATTCTCGCGATTTGTTTCTTCGGCAAGAACAACAACCGGGTCGGTTTGCGTCAATTGTTGGCCCGTCCCCGTAGACGATGCCTTGGTCGTTACCGTCGGGAAAATAACAATACTTTCCATCGTCACGCGATAAGACAGCCCCGTCCCTGCCAGCAATTGCGCCAGCGCTTCTTCAAGTCGGAACGCGCCCTTGACCGGGCCAATCATGCGCGTGCCGTCGACATTGTCGCTATAGACGACAGAACGGCCGATCTGCCGGGAAAAACCGACAATCGCCGCATCAAGGTTGCTGCGTTTAATATCAAACTGCATTTTCACATCTGCATCCGTGGGGGTAGATGCCTGAGGCGATGCTTGGGCATATGCAGGATCAATGCTTAAGGGGAACAAAGCCGTGCTCATCAACAGCAATGATTTCAATGCTGTTTTCAGCGATGAGGGAAACGTCATATCTGCGGTCCTTGCTATCTTGGTGGCTCAAAAAAGAGGTGTGATAGGAAAGGACGCAAAAGAACGACGATGCCCGACAAAGAAAATGACAATCAGTCGCAATTAATTTTAAGGTAATGTTCTCGCCAGCATATTTCCCCTAAAACAAGGCACACAAACCCGTCTCACATGCGCAGATGGGCGGCCAAAAAAACAAATCTGAAATGAGGATGCCGTAAAAACCCGGCTGTCGGGTCAAAGCCAAAAACGCTTTGAAATGTTGCTGATGCGCAAGGTCAGTAAATCACCGACACGACGTCGGTTACGCGGCGCACATGCAGGCCAGAAACCATTTTTAATGCCGACAGGGTTTGGTCTGCTGCGGTCAGTTGAAACCGCCCACTGACCAAGGCGTTGGTATGATCGGTCGGCAAAACAATGAATTGCTGTCCGCTATGACGCGAAAGCGCGTCCAACACATCAGAGACCGATGCGTGCCAAAACGTTTGCCAGCCTTCGCGCAATTCCAATGCATGCTGCGGCGGCAGGGCTTCGCGGCGAATTTGCCCGTCCGCATTTCCGGTCCACAATCGATCGCCGGGTTTCAAAACATATTTGGCACCCGATATATCGGCATCAACACGAACAACGCCTTCTTGCACAGATGTTTCCATCGACGTCTCCATGACAGAAACGGCAAACCGCGTGCCGACAACACTTACAATGCCAAGATCCGTCACCACACGAAGGGGATGCACCCGATCTTTGGCGGCATCGATGATGACGCTGCCATTGGATAAGTGAACAGTGCGCTGATTGTCTGAATATGCCACCTCAAAGGTGCTGCCCGGTGCAAATTGCGCCACTGACCCGTCCGGCAACGTCATATCTTGCCACGCTGGGGATGACGGCATGAACGTCGCGATGGTCAAAAACACCAACGCAACAGCCGCAACTGCGGCCCCACCGCCAAAACAAACCTTTGCCCAACCAAACCGTGACGTTGTCTGGCGGGATGCCCGTGCTTTGGTTTGCGTTGCCTGGGTGTTTTTATTGGATTTGTGATGACGACTGCTGATTTGATCGAACGCTTCTTTATGCGCTGGGTCCTGATCCATCCATTGCGCAAACCCATCAAAATGATCAGCAGCCAGCTGATCATCTGACATGATCCGCCACCAATGTAGGGCTGCGATTTCCGTATCGCTTTTGCGTGGGCCTTGTTGCGTCATCCGTGCAATCCGAGCGTGAAGTTCTGTCTTTTTCTAGGCGAAGTATGGCGTGCGCGTAAACCGTTTGCTTACGTTTCACTGTCCTTTAGTGCCCGCTTGGCCGATTTGACCTTCTTATCAACCGCCCACCGAATATCTTGTAAGCCGCGCTCGATATGCTTTTCGATCGCCCCGATTGTCATTCCCGTTGCGTTGGCAATCGCACTGCGGCTCATGCCTTGGATGCGGCGCATACGAAATATCTGTTGGCGCTTTGAGGGCAATGTCGCAATCGCATCAAAGGCCTGTGACAATGCTTCTTTGTGAACAAGATGCTGTTCTGGTGACGGGGTCAAATCTGGCGATGCCTTAATGGTATCGGCGTAGTCATCTATAAAAACCACTGCGGAATGGCGGCTGCGCCGTTTGCTATCGCGGATCACGTTAAGCAATATCGTCGCCAACATCGCATCTGGCTTTTCCACCTCATCCCAGTGAACGTTCATCGCACGGGCAAAGCATTCCTGAACGAAATCCTCAGCATCCGAATATGAACGACATCGCTGATACGCAAGAGCAACCAGCGCTTTGCGCCGCTTGGTAAAAAGCTGATGCACTTTTTTGGGGATAGGCATTCTAAAAGCCAGTGAATTGGATTTGGAAACATCTGAGAAAACAGAAAGCACTTCCTATCAATCCATCCCCAACAAATCAATGAAATTAATAATCATTATCATAAATAGACATCTGAGGGCCTCTTACACAGCCTCCCCCACAATACGGTGACCATTTTGACCAATGATCACTCGGAAAATTGACATGTGTCATGGTTGCCGGTCGTGGTTCCAAGCTATCTTGTCGTTATGATTTGAATAATCCTAAAACGCCTGCTGAAACTCTGGGCAGGCACCATAATAAGCAGCTTGGTTCGTACCCGCGCGAAAGCTGCCTTTTGTTATGGGGACAACAACTAGGTAGCCAAAATGGGCATGTCCAATTTGCAACATAGCGATCCCAAAACAACCGCTTCTCAGTCTGAAAACGCCTATGATGAGGAAGACATTGATCAGCCGTTATATAAAACGCGCGACAAGGTCTATCCGAAACGCGTTTCGGGGCGGTTTAGAAACCTGAAATGGTTTGCCTTGGTCACCCTTCTGGCGATCTACTGGGTTGTGCCATGGTTGCGTTGGGACCGTGGGCCGGGTGCGCCGGACCAAGCGGTCTTGATCGATATGGATATGGGCCGTGCTTATTTCTTCTTTATCGAAATCTGGCCGCAGGAAGTCTATTACATCACCGGCCTTTTGATTTTGGCTGCAATCGGGTTGTTTTTGGCAACCTCACTATTTGGCCGCATCTGGTGCGGCTATGGTTGCCCACAAACCGTCTGGACCGACCTGTTCATGCTGGTCGAACGTCACATTCAGGGCGACCGAAATGCCCGCGTGCGTCTGGATAAATCCAAATGGACATTGGAAAAAATCTGGAAAATCGGCGCGACACATCTGGCCTGGATCGCCATTGCTATGGCAACTGGCGGGGCGTTTGTTCTGTATTTCAATGACGCGCCACAGGTGGTTGTGGATGTCTTTACCGGCAATGCGTCGCTTGCGGTGTATGTCACCATCGCGTTCCTGACCTTCTCCACCTATCTTTTGGCGGGTTGGGCACGTGAACAGGTTTGCACCTATATGTGCCCGTGGCCCCGTTTTCAGTCGGCCATGCTTGATGATGAAAGCATGATCGTCACCTATGAAGACTGGCGCGGCGAACCACGCGGACCGATCAAACGCAAAAACCTTGTGCGCGGCGAAGTTCCCGAAGTCGGTCACTGCATTGATTGCCATGCCTGCGTGAATGTCTGCCCAACCGGGATCGATATTCGTAATGGGTTGCAGATGGAATGCATCGGCTGTGGTCTGTGTATCGATGCGTGTAACGAAATGATGGACAAGGTCAGCTTCCCACGCGATCTGGTGCGCTTTGACTCCATTCAAAACACGCAGCTTCGTGCCCAAGGCAAAGCAACGCACACCCGCATCGTGCGTCCACGTACGATTTTCTATGCTGTGATCTTGGTGGTCGTGGCCTCGGTCATGACGTTTGGTTTGGCCAACCGTTCTGTCCTTGAAATGAACGTGTTGCGCGATCGTAATCCGCTGTTCGTGCCGCTGTCTGATGGCGACGTTCGTAATGGATATACGCTTAAGATCCTCAATAAGGAACGGGCAGAAAAAACCTATAGCCTGACCGTAACCGGGATTGAACCGACACAGATGCAGGTTATCGGCCTTGAACCCAACCAGGATGGCAGTTTCGATCTTGATGTTGCTCCGGATCGGGTTGGCAGTTTCCGGGTGTTTATTGCCGCATCTCCGAAAACGCTGGACGGCGCAGCAACACCGTTTGAATTCAAGGTAACCGATGAAGAAGACACCAACGTCGTAACCTATGATACAGTATTCGCCGGTCCCAAGACCGGGCGCTAAACCATCACCTCGATCTTGGCGACAGGAAACAAACCAATGGCTACTAACATGACGTCACATATGTCAGGACCGAACGGCCCGCGTAAATCAGATCGCTGGATTCCATGGTACTTCGTTGGCGGTTTTGCCGTGATGCTGATTGCCAATATCTCGTTGATTGCCTTCTCGATGACCAGTTGGAATGGCCTTGTCACCCAACATGCCTTTGAAGAAGGGAACAACTACAACGCCGCCATGTCCGGTGCCGCCCGCCAGCAGGAACTGGGCTGGCGCAGCAAGCTGACCGTTGCCGGTGTTATCAATCAAAATGCGACCATTTCTGTGCTGTTTCGTGATCGCGATTCCAATCCGATTACGGGTGCCAAAATGTCGGTCGTTCTGAAACGCTCAGATCGTGACGACCTTGACCAAACGGTGCCGATGGTCGAAATCGCACCGGGTGAATATCGCGCCAGTGCGCAGTTCCCGGTCTATGGTCGTTGGCAGTTGCGCACAATCGCGCATGCGATGGGCGATGATTATCAAACGGTCGAGTACGTCGTCGTTAAGCCATGACCCAAACTGCCCATTGCCTCCATTGCGGTGAACCGGTAACCGCCATGTCCCCCGCAGCACCCGATTTTTGCTGTACGGGCTGTGCCGGCGCATATGAGCTTCTGGGCGAACTTGGACTTTCATCCTATTATCGCAGGCGCGCGATTGATCCCAAAATTCGCGCCCTGCGCCCCGATACCGACGATGTCAGCCGGTTTGATTTTACCGACCTTGCCAGCACCGATTCGAATGGCGTTCATCACCTGCATTTGATGGTTGATGGCATTCACTGTGCGGCGTGCGTCTGGTTGATCGAAACACTGTTACAACGAAACGATGCCGTAACGGCCGCCCGGGTCAATATGACCACACGTCGGCTGCGTTTATCTTGGACCGGCAAGGTCGAAGACGTCGATGCGATCCTGCTGCCCGTCATCCAAATGGGGTATCGGGTTATCCCGTTTGATCCGCAAATCCTTGAACAGGCCACCCAGACCCGCAACAAGGAATTGCTGCGCTGTCTGGCGGTTGCCGGGTTTGCCGCCAGCAACGTCATGTTGCTGTCCGTGTCTGTTTGGGCCGGTTATTTTCAGGGCATGGGCGGGGCAACCCGCGATCTGTTTCACTGGATTTCGGCCCTGATCGCATTGCCTGCCGCGATTTATGCCGGGATGCCATTTTATCGATCCGCCTTGGGGGCCTTGCGCCATCACCGGGTTAATATGGATGTGCCGATCAGCTTGGGCGTTATTCTTGCCCTTGGCATGAGCTTGGCCCAAACCATCCAAAGCCAACCGCACGCCTATTACGACTCCGCGATTACGCTTTTGTTCTTTTTGCTGATTGGCCGTTACCTTGATGGCCGCGCACGCGGTCAGGCACGCTCGGCCGCGGAACATCTGCTCTCGCTGGGGGCGCGTTCCATCACAATTATCGAAGATGATGGCACCAGACGCCTTGTGTCCCCTGAAAAGGCAACACCGGGCATGACCGTCCTTGTTGCGGCGGGGGAACGGATTGGCATCGACGGCGAAGTTTCCGATGGCAAATCCGATGTCGATACCAGCGTGATTACCGGCGAAAGCATCCCTGCCCAAATCAAGCCCGGCTCGACGGTTTTTGCAGGCACCACAAACATATCCGCCCCTTTGCGCATCCGTGTGACCGCAACTGGCAACAGCACATTGCTGTCTGAAATCGTGCGGCTGATGGAAAATGCCGAACAGGGCCGGGCGAAATACGTCACCATTGCGGATCGCGTCGCCAAGGCCTATGCCCCGGTTGTGCATATGTTGTCCTTGTTGACCTTTGTCGGCTGGTGGCTGATTGGCGGGGTGGCGTGGAATGACGCGCTGATGAATGCCATTGCGGTTTTAATCATCACCTGCCCCTGTGCGCTGGCCTTGGCCGTTCCCGTCGTTCAGGTGATTGCGACGGGTCGGCTATTGCGTGCGGGTATTCTTGTGAAATCGGCCACGGCACTTGAACGTCTGACAAAAATTACCGGGGTTATTTTTGATAAAACCGGCACGCTGACCACCGGCAAGCCAGAGCTTTACGGCGAGCCTGACGCAGATGCCTTGAACTTGGCCGCACAAATTGCCGCCAACAGCAACCATCCGCTTTCAAAGGCGCTTGTCCGCGCTGCGGGTGATATATCGCCCCTGAACAATGTGGTGGAAAAACCCGGCATGGGCCTGATCGCCCAAACGATGGCCGGTGAAATCCGCCTTGGCAGCCGCAGTTTCTGTGGCGTTGCCGAACAGGCAGACCTGCCCAGCGACATTTATGGCCCTGAAATCTGGATGACCCAACCGGGCAGCAGCCCGATACGCTTTGCCTTTCGTGATACGCCGCGCCTTGACGCCAACACCGTCATCGAACAATTGCAAAATGATGGCTATGACATCTGCCTGCTGTCGGGCGACCGTGAACAAACAGTCCAGCAATTTGCGCAAACGGTCGGCATTACAAAATGGCAGGCCCGCCTGACTCCGACCGATAAGGCCAGCCATATTCAAAACCGCCGCGATGACGGCATGGTTGATCTGATGGTGGGCGATGGCATCAATGATGCGCCCGCCTTGGCCGCCGCACACGCATCCATGTCACCTGCCAGTGCCGCTGAAATCAGCCAAAACGCCGCTGATATCGTATTTCAGGGCGACCGTCTTTCCGCCGTGACCGAGGCCCTTGATATTGCACGTAAAGCTGATCGCCTAGTGCGGCAAAATTTTGCCATTTCCTTTACCTATAACTTGATCACGATCCCGCTTGCGGTGTCGGGCATGGTGACCCCGTTAATTGCAGCGATTGCGATGTCGTCCTCTTCCTTGGTGGTGATCGCCAATGCCTTGCGCCTGCATGCAAATGCCAAAAAAGCAGGCCCGAAATCGCAAGGTTTTGCTGCATCCACACCTCAACAAGCCGGAGCCCCCCTGGCATGAGCAACCTATTGCTGCTGATCCCGATCGCCCTGTTTCTTGGCCTTCTTGGCCTCGCAGCATTTCTTTGGTCGCTTAAATCCGGGCAGTTCGACGATATGGAAGGGGCGGCAAACCGTATTTTGTTTGACGACGACGATGCCCCTGCCCGCACAAACCCGCCAAAATCAAGCACTGAGAACGAGATCACACGAAACAATAGTTAGAATAGCTTGAAACACACCCTCCTGTTCGCATAGATTGTTCTTGTCTAAACGTTCAAGATTATGCGCAACGGAGTCTGTAATGGCGGTTCGCCCCCAACTTTGCGAAGCCTGTTCTATCAAGGACTTAACGTTCTGCTCGTCTTTGCACGGTTCAGAACACGATCAGCTGCGCCAGCTGCTGACCCATGTTCAGTTTGAAAGCCACAACACCATCTTCCACGAGACCGAAGACGCTGATTACGTTTTCAACATCACATCGGGATGTGTAAAGCTTTACAAACTTCTTGGTGATGGCCGCCGTCAAATCACGGGCTTCTTGTTTGCCGGTGATTTTCTTGGATTGGCCCTTAACACCAATTACAGCTACACCGCCGAGGCAGTTGAACCGGTTACGGCCTGCCGTTTCCCGCGTCAAAAGCTCGAAAAGCTGTTTGATCAGTTCCCGCAACTTGAAAAACGCATGCTTGGCATGGCGGTCGATGAATTGGCCGCTGCACAGGACCAGATGCTTTTGCTTGGACGTAAAACCGCCAAGGAAAAAGTCGCATCCTTCCTGTTGATGCTGGCCCGTCGGCAGGAGTTGCGCGGCGAAGAAACCAGCACGATCAATGTCCCTATGAGCCGTTCTGACATTGCAGATTATCTCGGCCTGACGATTGAAACCGTGTCACGCACCCTGACCCAGCTGCGTAAAGACTCGACAATCTCGCTCAAAGACAACCGCCATATCGAAGCCGTCGGCCTTGATATGCTTGAGGATTTGGCCGAAGGCCTGTAATCGCGATCAACGCAGTTACAGCACCGCGACCGCGTGCATCGGGCAACTTTTAACAACGGTTGCCCTGCACGTAAAATAGGCCGGACCACACCGGAAAACCCCACGCGCTCAAAAGCAATTGATCCAATTGCCTATTTCGCGATTGCGAAAAAACTGTTCTCGCCACCGGTCATCATACTGTAAACATGTCCCCACGCCTGCCACTGACGGGGCAGTTCATTCCGGTATCACCCGGGGGGAGAAACGTTATGAGTACCACCAACAAAAAGACCGGACGGATTTCCGTTCCTGACCTTCGCGCCCGTAAGGGTGGCGAACCAATTGTCTGCCTTACAGCCTATACAACGCCGATGGCACAGCGCCTTGATGATCATTGCGACCTTCTTTTGGTTGGCGATTCATTGGGCATGGTTGTTTATGGCATGGACAGCACCCTTTCGGTCACGGTCGATATGATGGTCAATCATGGCAAGGCGGTTATGCGCGGCGCGAAAAATGCCTGCGTGGTTGTTGACCTGCCCTTTGGCAGCTATCAGGAATCCAAGGAACAAGCCTTCCGCACCGCGTCGCATATCCTTGCTGAAACCGGCTGTGCTGCGGTTAAGCTGGAAGGTGGCGCTGAAATGGCGGACACCATCGAATTTCTCAGTGCGCGCGGCGTGCCTGTCATGGCACATATCGGCCTGATGCCCCAGCAGGTAAACACCATGGGGGGCTTTAAAAGCCAAGGCCGCGACGATGACGCCGCGATTAAAATGATCAACGATGCCAAGGCCGTCGCCAAGGCGGGCGCCTTTAGTGTCGTGGTCGAAGGAACCGTCGAAGCCGTCGCCCGGCGCATTACCAAAGCGATTGATGTACCAACCATTGGCATTGGGGCCTCGGTTGCCTGCGATGGTCAGGTCCTTGTCACCGAAGATATTCTTGGCCTGTTTTCCGATTTCACCCCGAAATTCGTAAAGCGTTACGCCAATCTTGGGGACGCTGTTTCCGAGGCCGTTGGCCAATATGCCGACGATGTTCGCAACCGGAAATTCCCGGCCGATGAACATTGCTTTGGCATTCCAAAAAAAGGTAAGTTGCGCGCGGTCTGATCCAGACCACCGACCTTTTGGAAACTTTCGGTACGACGACAAAGATGCCCCTTACGACTGTTCATACTGTCGCGGATTTGCGTGCGACTGTCGCCAAATGGCGGGCCGATGGCCTTCGCGTTGCCTTGGTCCCGACCATGGGCGCACTTCATGATGGGCATATCAGCCTGACCAAACTGGCCCGCACCCACGCCGACCGTGTGATTGTGTCCGTCTTTGTCAATCCGACCCAATTTGGCCCGAACGAAGATTTCAGCGCCTATCCGCGCACCCTGCCCAAAGATCAAAAGCTTCTGGACGAAGCCGGGGTTGATCTGTGCTTTGCCCCGTCCGTCGAAGAAATGTACCCCGACGGCTTTGCCACCAAGGTCCATGTCGACGGTGCGATGACCAACGTTTTATGTGGTGCTGCGCGCCCGGGTCATTTTGACGGCGTCGCACAAGTCGTGACCAAGCTGTTGCTGCAAGCCCTGCCCGATTGCGCCATTTTCGGCCAAAAGGATTACCAACAACTGATGGTCATTCACCGCTTCTGCGCGGATTTGAATATCCCGGTTGAGGTCATCGGTGCTGACATCATGCGCGAAGATGACGGGCTGGCCATGTCATCGCGCAACCGCTACCTGACACCGCGTGAACGCGAAATTGCGCCAACCCTGAACCGCGTATTAACCGACATCACCCAAAACGCTGCCAACGGCGCCGATATCGGACCGCTTCTGACCAAGGGCCGCGAAGATATCCTTAGCGCTGGGTTTGATCCGATTGAATATCTTGAAATCCGCGATGCGCATACGCTTGACCTTGTCACCCAAACCGTGATGAAACCGGCGCGAATCTTCGTGGCTGCCCGGCTGGGCAAGGCCCGTTTGATTGATAATCAGGCGATCCTGCCGGCCAATATTGCCGGTTAAATACCCGATCATATTGGCGGAATCGCCGATTGGGATGGAATTGACTCAAAAAGCGCTATGTTCTGCGCTTTTGCGCCCAATTGCGCTTGACTCCCGACAGCCAATACCATAAACCCTGCCTACCAAAGGTCGCCCAAGGGGTGACTCCCCCAGTCCTCGAGTTTCGAGCACTGGGTTTTAGTTTTTTGTGCGCACACGGTGGAAACACCAGCAACACAGACGGGATTTGGAATGTTTGAAGGACTAAGCGATCGCCTTGGCGGAGTTCTTGATAAGCTGCGCAAACGTGGCGCGCTCAAGGAATCTGACGTCAAGGAAGCCATGCGCGAAGTACGCGTCGCCTTGCTTGAGGCTGACGTGGCGCTGCCGGTCGTAAAAACCTTTATTTCCAATGCGACCGAACGTGCAATTGGTGCCGATGTTCTGCGCTCGGTTACACCGGGCCAGATGGTTGTTAAGATCGTCCATGACGAACTTAAAAACATGCTCGGCGACGGCGAAGACATCAATTTGTCCGCCACCCCGCCTGTTCCGATCCTGATGGTCGGTTTGCAGGGTTCGGGTAAAACAACCAGTTCCGCCAAAATTGCGCTGCACCTGACCAAAAAGCGCAACAAAAAAGTCCTTCTGGCATCGCTTGATATTTACCGTCCGGCCGCTCAGCAACAGTTGAAAGTTCTGGCCGACGACAACGGTCTTGGTGTTCTGCCAATCGTCATGGGCGAAAAGCCGGTTTCGATTGCCAAACGCGCCATGGATACCGGCCGCAAAGAAGGCTATGACGCGGTGATCCTTGATACCGCTGGTCGCCTGCATATCGACATGGAACTGATGAGCGAAGTCGCCCAGGTCCGTGATGCAGTCAACCCGGTTGAAACGCTGCTCGTAACCGATGCGATGACCGGTCAAGACTCGGTCAATGTTGCCAAGGAATTTGCTGAAAAAGTCGGTATCACCGGTATCGTTCTGACCCGTGTTGACGGTGATGCACGTGGTGGTGCGGCCCTTTCGATGCGTCAGATCACTGGCTGCCCGATCAAGATGCTCGGTGTTGGCGAAAAAATCGACGAGATGGAAGCCTTCCATCCTGATCGTATTGCCAACCGTATTCTTGGCATGGGCGATGTTGTCAGCCTTGTTGAAAAAGCTGCTGAAAACATCAAAGCCGAAGACGCCGAAAAGATGGCCAAGAAGCTTCGTAAAGGTCAGTTTGACCTGAACGATCTTCTGTCCCAGCTGAAACAGCTTCAGAAAATGGGTGATCTGTCTGGCATCATGGGGATGCTGCCGGGCATGGGCGCGCTGAAAAAACAGATGTCGCAGACCAAGATCGATCCCAAGCTGATCACACACCAAGAAGCGATCATCCTGTCGATGACGCCAAAGGAACGTGAAAACCCGGCCCTGATCAAAGCATCACGCAAAAAGCGTATTGCGGCGGGTTGCGGTCTTACGGTTCAGGATGTGAACAAGCTTCTGAAACAATATCAGACCATGTCCACCATGATTAAAAAGATGGGCAAAATGGGCAAAAAAGGTCTGTTTGGCGGCATGCCACAAATGGATCCGGCAATGCTTGAAGGTGGGGAAATGCCCGACCTGAACAACTTGCCAAAAGGTTTAACCGGCGGCGGCGGCGGTTTACCGCCCGGCCTTCCGGGATTAGGGGGCGGCGGTGGCATGCCTCCTGGATTTCCGGGGTTCGGCAAAAAGAAATAGCCAATCCCCAGATACTCGAACGCGTTTTTGAAGGCCCTCTCATAGAAGACCGATCAAAAACCAAACCGGCCCATAAAGCCGGCGCCCAAGACTAAATGAATAGGCCCTTAGGGGCCATGATGTAGAAGACTACAAACCCAAGCTGAAAGGAACTTATCCGAATGGCTGTTAAGATTCGTCTTTCCCGTGGCGGTGCCAAAAAGCGTCCGTACTACCGTATCGTAGTTGCTGACGTTCGTGCTCCGCGTGACGGCAGCTTCATCGAGCGTGTCGGTACTTACGACCCGATGCTCCCGAAGGATTCTGACACCCGCGTGACCTTCAAAGAAGAACGCATCAAATATTGGCTTTCAGTTGGCGCACAGCCGACCGAGCGTGTTGCACGTTTCCTTGGCAAAGCTGGCCTTGCTGACGCGTTCAAACCGACCGAACAGCCGAAGAAATCCGCTCCGAAAGCGAAAGCTCAGGAACGTATTCGTGAAAAAGCTGAAAAAGCTGAAGCTGCTGCTGCCGCTGCTGCGGAAGCCGCTGCCGAAGCATCAGCACCTGCTGAAGAAGCTGCAAGCGAGTAATCGCTGAACGTACGCTTTGATCAGATACCGGAAACTTGTGAACCGAAATGGCTGATACCCGCAAATCCAAAAACGACGAAGCTTATGTCTGCGTTGGCATGATCACGGCCCCGCACGGGGTACGTGGTGCTGTGCGCGTCAAAAGCTATACCGTCGACCCGGATAACCTTGTCGGTTACGGCCCGTTGTTCGACGCCAAGGGGCACTTGAAATACAAGCTGTCACCTGTCGGACATGTCCGCGACCAGCTGATCGCCAAGATCGAAGGCGTGGACGACCGGGACGCTGCCGAACGGCTGCGGGGAACCAAGCTGCATGTACCGCGGGCGGCACTGCCTGAAACGGTCGACGAAGACGAATTTTACCTTGCTGACCTTGTCGGCCTTAAAGCTTACCACATTGATGGTTCGCTGTTTGGAACCGTACGGGGTGTGGCCGATTTTGGCGCTGGCGACGTTATCGAAGTCGCGCTCGAAGAAGTCCGGGGCAAGGTTGTTGTTCTTCCGTTTACCAAAGAAGCCGTGCCAGAAGTGGTTCTTTCGGAAAACAAACTGGTGGTAAATCCGCCCGAGGGGCTACTGCAGGATGAGGAAGGACCGGGCAATCGTCCCCGTCGTCCCAACAAATCCCGCAAAGACTCTCAGGCCGACCGCGATTCTGATGCCGTCTCTGCTGATGCAGTAGGCGCGGAAAACGCGACCGGCAGCGGGAAGGAGGCCTGATCGATGTCTGTGTGGCAGGCAAAAGTTGCAACTTTGTTCCCGGAAATGTTTCCGGGCGTTCTCGGTCAGTCTTTGGCTGGTCGGGCGCTCGAAAACGGGATCTGGTCGCTTGATGTCAAAGACATCCGCGATCATGCAACCGACCGCCACCGCACTGTAGACGACAATCCTTTTGGGGGTGGGGCCGGTATGGTCATGCGCCCAGATATTGTCGACGCCGCCCTGTGTGAATTGCGTGCATCTGCACCGCAGTTACCGCTGATTTATCTCAGCCCGCGGGGAAAAGTGCTGAACCAGAAACGTTGCCGTGAATTGGCAATGGGTCCGGGTGCCATCCTGCTTTGCGGTCGTTACGAAGGTATCGACCAACGGGTTCTGGATGCACATCAGGCCGAAGAGGTCAGCATCGGTGATTACATCCTCATGGGCGGCGAACTGCCGGCCATGGTCCTGATTGAATCGTGCATTCGCCTGATCGAAGGAACGGTCAATACGACCGCCTCCGTTGATGAGGAAAGCTTTGAAACCGGGTTGCTTGAATATCCGCATTACACGCGCCCGGCCAATTGGAACGGGCGTGACGTGCCGGAGATTTTGCTTTCCGGTCATCATGCCAAGGTACAAGCCTGGCGGCATGCTCAGGCAGAAGAAATCACCCGCGAGCGACGACCCGACCTTTGGGACGCGTATGTTGCAAACGGGCACATCAAAGAGGGTTAAACCATGACCAATATCATCCAGCAGCTCGAGACCGAGCAGCTCGACAAAATCGCTGCAAAGCGCGAAGTCCCGGAATTCGACGCAGGTGATACCATTCGTGTACACCTGAAAGTCGTTGAAGGTACCCGTGAGCGTATCCAGATGTTCGAAGGCGTATGCATTGCGCGTAAGAACCGCGGCCTGAACTCTTCTTTCACCGTGCGTAAAATCGCATCGGGTGAAGGCGTTGAGCGTGTATTCCAGAACTACTCCCCGGCCATCGACAAAATCGAAGTCGTTCGCCGCGGTGACGTTCGTCGCGCGAAACTTTACTACCTTCGTGGTCGTACCGGTAAATCTGCACGTATCGCCGAGCAGACCACCGGCCACAAAGGCAAACTGACCGCAGCAGAACGCACCAAAAGCAAGAAGTAATTCTTGGCGTTCCGATCTGTCGGACTGATAAGCGGGCTCACCTTCGGGTGGGCCCGTTTTGCTTATTTGCGACGCCCCAAGATTTGAACTACTTACCTTCTCCGCCAAATAAGTCGCTTGCAGACAAAGTATCATGATGGTCAACAGTTAGCCTGTGTGTCTTTCCATCCCAAATGACTTCCACACGGCTAAGTTTGCTTTTAAGGCCTCGGAATGCCGCTCTTTTTTCAAGCATTCTAGCGGCATCCTGTTCAGATACGTCTAACCCAATTACTTTCGATCCTGTAATCGACAGATACGTTAGAAAGCATCCGATCCCAAATGAGAGCCACGAAAAAATATTAGATTGCGTGAAAAATGCCGGCGCAAATAAACATACTGAAACAGCGTATGCCAAATATGTCTTTGATTTTTTATTATTATCCAGTCTTCGAGAAACATCAAAAAACAATGCATCTAGCGCCTCCCTATCTTCTTCCTTAATGAGCTCTAGTGCACCTTTGCTCTCAAAGATTTCGTTTTCTGCATGCTCCAAATCTGATTTTATCTTTTTTATCTCTGAAGATTTTTCTTTCGTTATTTTTTTCACATTTTCCTGACCCTTAGCTCTCTCCTCTTCGAGGTAAGGGTGCAACATCTCATCAAATAACTCCGATATATTATTTTCTGTAAGCGTGCTTGGCACCCCAAGCGTCTTATCCATCAAGACTTCTGCGGCGCGACTATGAGAAATCAATAGGTCAAGTTGCCTCATTTTCTCTTCGTCACCCAAATCTCTGGTCACTCTCGCTACCGCTTCGACTACACTGGGTCGAATTGCTAGTACACGCTCACAGTTTGAAAGCAACATGCGCTTCGGGACTTCTAACTGTTCGTCTCCAAATCCTGTACGAAACCACATAGTCGCAGCTAGAAGCTTGCGGTGAATGACAGGCGGCACATGACCTACAGACAGGAAGCCATTTTCAATACACCTCTTTTGAACAACCTGTGCCAACAGACCGTTACGCGTTATGATGAGAAACTTAGACTGGAAAATATCAGGGCTTTCATGCCCACTGCGCTGACGCATTACCAGTGTTGTAATGTCAGAATCGTGCTCTCTCGCATGTATATTGTTTTGAAAACTTAGCGCTGCATATATCTCATTCCTCGCATCTCGGTCGAAATATTTGGTCTCACCGGGGAATTGCTCTAGGTCTCGATATCTAGTTTGAACATCTTCTGTCAGTAGAATACGAGCAGGTTCTCGCGCCACCTGCTCGACAAACTCCCTCATTACTTCGCCCCTTGCTAAGGCCTGAGCAGTGGGACCAGTTGGCCTAGGATTTTTTAGGACTGCTAAAAGGCTATGCTGAATTTCGGCGATACTTTGACCAAAAACACGTACAGTGACACCTACTCTTTGCAACTCTTGAATAATATGCTGTGTATTTTGCCTTGCGGCAGCACCTGAAACACCCAGAAGCTCCATCGCAACTGGAGCATCAAGATACACCACCAAATTTGACTGCTGAACAGATTGCGAAGGTTTCACAAAATCTTGCACCACCTCTGTCAGCAAGCCGATTGATGCTATTTTAGACAGAATTTCCGCAGTTTGCGGCTTATTTTCAATAGCGTACCGAACAAATCGGGCACAAAGAAATTCTTCTTCATCACTAATTCGAGAAACTTTTGGAATTTCGGTAAATTGCCGAAGTGTACCGTTTTCGTCTTTTCCTGTTCGGGTTTCGAACTCAACGTTCTTTTCGCTAAACGCTTCAACGTAAAGAAGCCATTCAATCAGAATGTCTTCAAATTCCTCAACCTCCCTAGGAATGGCAGTTAATGGCGACAAAGCCTCTGAAAATTCTTTGAACTCTAACGCAATTGTTCGTAGTGCCTCACTTGCAGAGGTTTCATTTGATGTGTCACCAATTTCTTCAGGCAAATTTACTACATACGGCCCTTGAGGAAGCTTTTCGGACTCAGGATAAATCCAATTCACTTCAAGTAGGAAAGGAACAAAAACCTCAACGATGTCAGCTGTGAAATTCCAGCGATACGCCTCCCTAACTTCTTGTGCAAATTCCTCAATATTAAGGAGCGAACCTTGTTTTGGCCGCAGAATAGGCTCAAAGAAAGGAATAAGCTTTTCAAATATGTTATTGGAACCATTTCCTAGTCCGCTCAATGCGCCATAAACACGCACCGCAGATCTTGTCAGCGAAGTGGTCATACACCCTCCTTATTGAAACAGACCATGAACTACCCACAATTGATATATCCTGCATCACTATCCATCAATGATTGATTTCATTAAGAATATCTCCATATATCACAGCACTTCCGCGACATATCAGTCTCCCATTTGACTAATCGTGCCACGCATTACCTGGTCGTTTTACAGCCCGTCCCGGCCCTAAAGTCAGGTGACAGACTGAAAAGAAATACACTCATTACGTGCATTATACCGAATCGCACGATTTCCTTGCGTTTCTGCAATCTCCCCAGAAACTGCGGGATACAATCATCAGATTCTATTATATCAGATATCTGTAACTTACTGATATTTCCGGCCATTTGACTACTATGGGATGCTGTTTTTCGCGTGGTTCTATTTAAGGATGTGGTGGATTGAAAAACACCCGCCCCTTGGCTTGCGATTTAAGGGACGAGGTGTATAAAGGCACTCCCGCGGCAAAAACGAACAAACCCGTGTGGTTCTGGATAATAAAATTTCGCAAGCCGGGACAAACCCGGATGCCCGGAGGAACAGGCGACAACGTGCGCCAATTGGGGCTGTCATCCCTTTATGGGACTTCGCCCATATTTCCCCCGGTTCATGTCCGATCTGCGCTTATGAGTTTGCTCGTCGCTGCATAAAAGATCGATTTTAAGAGGAGGTCGAGATGGGTGCGCCTAAAACCCTTTTTGACAAGATTTGGGAAAGTCATGTGGTCGACACGCAGGATGATGGAACCTGCCTGATTTATATTGACCGTCATCTCGTCCATGAAGTGACCAGCCCGCAGGCCTTTGAAGGCCTTCGCAATTCGGGCCGTAAAGTCCGCCATCCGGAATTGACCCTTGCGGTTCCTGATCACAACGTTCCGACGTCTGATCGTTCCCAGGGCATCAAGGAAGAAGACAGCCGCATTCAGGTTGAAACCCTTGATCAGAACGCCAAAGACACCGGCATTCATTACTTCCCGATGTCTGACCTGCGTCAGGGCATTGTGCACATTGTCGGCCCCGAAGAAGGCTTTACCCTTCCGGGTGTGACCATGGTTTGCGGTGATTCGCATACCTCCACCCACGGGGCGTTTGGTGCGCTGGCATTTGGCATTGGCACGTCCGAAGTCGAACACGTTCTTGCCACCCAGACCCTGGTTCAGAAGCCTGCGAAAAACATGCTGGTTAAGGTCGAAGGCGACCTGCACCCGGGTGTTACCGCCAAGGACATCACCCTTGCGATCATCGGACGCATCGGCACCGCCGGTGGTACTGGCTATGTTATCGAATATGCCGGTTCGGCCATTCGCGCCCTGTCGGTCGAAGGCCGTATGACCGTTTGTAATATGTCGATCGAAGGTGGCGCACGCGCTGGCCTGATCGCACCGGATGAGAAAACCTTTGAATATATCAAAGGCCGTCCGATGGCACCCAAAGGTGCCGCCTTTGAACAGGCTGTTGAATACTGGAAGACCCTTCCGTCTGACGAAGGTGCGCATTACGACAAGGTTGTCGAACTTGATGCCGCCGACATCGTCCCGCAGGTTACCTGGGGCACGAGCCCGGAAGACGTCGTTCCGGTCACCGGCACCGTGCCATTCCCAAAAGATGGCAAGGACGCTGGCAAGCAGAAAGCCATCGAGCGTTCGCTCGAATATATGGGCCTGACCGCAGGCACCCCGATCGAAGAGATCAAAATTGATCGTGTCTTCATCGGTTCGTGCACCAATGGCCGTATCGAAGATCTGCGCGCCGTTGCCGAAGTCGCCAAAGGTCGCAAAGTCTCCGAAACCGTCAATGCGATGATTGTTCCGGGTTCTGGTCTTGTGAAAGAACAGGCCGAGGCCGAAGGCCTGCACGAAATCTTTATCGAAGCTGGTTTTGATTGGCGTGAACCGGGTTGCTCAATGTGTCTGGCGATGAACCCAGACCGTCTGGAACCGGGCGAGCGTTGCGCATCAACCTCGAACCGTAACTTCGAAGGCCGTCAGGGCCGTGGGGGACGTACCCACTTGGTCAGCCCGGCCATGGCAGCAGCTGCTGCGATCACCGGTCATCTGACCGACATTCGTAAACTCGGTTAAGACAGGTTCCCATGGCAGAACAGGCTCACATCAATTTTCGCGAAGCGGCCCCACGCATGGGGCGCGCTCCGGTGCTCGAACAGCTTTTGCCGCAACTGACGGGCATTAACCTGCCTGACTTTGTTGCGCAGGATCTCGACGCAACCGAAGAATTGATCGAAGCACTTGGTCTCGCTTGGGAAACCGGAAGCAAGGGATAAGACAATGGATAAATTCAACACACTGACCGGCGTCGCAGCTCCGCTGCCGATGATCAATGTCGATACCGACATGATCATTCCCAAACAGTTCCTCAAAACCATCAAACGGTCCGGCCTTGGCAAGAACCTGTTTGATGAAATGCGCTATGATGACAATGGCAACGAAATCCCTGATTTCGTTCTGAACAAGCCAGCTTATCGTAACGCGCAGATCTTGGTTTCGGGTGACAACTTTGGCTGCGGTTCTTCGCGTGAACACGCACCTTGGTCGCTGCTTGATTTTGGCATTCGCTGCGTGATCGCACCAAGCTTTGCCGACATTTTCTATAACAACTGCTTTAAGAACGGCATCCTTCCGATCCGTCTGCCGCAGGAAGATGTCGACAAGCTGATGTCTGATGCCGAACGTGGCTCCAACGCCACCGTGACGATTGACCTGGAAAAACAGGAAATCACCGGCCCGGATGGCGGTTGCATCAAGTTCGAAGTCGAAGCCTTCCGCAAGCATTGCCTGCTGAACGGCCTTGATGACATCGGACTGACCCTGCAAAAGGGCGACGCCATCAATGAATTCGAAGCCAAACGCGCTGCAAGTCAGCCTTGGCTGTCGCTTTAAGTCAAAAAGGGGTGGCTGGTTCAATGCCGGCCGCCCCTTTTTCATCTTTGCGGGGTGAAATTCCCCGATAAATACCGGGAAGGATTCATTTATGACCATCACCAAAAAAGTTTTGATGCTGCCGGGCGACGGAATTGGCCCAGAAGTCACCCGTCAGGTTCGCCGTGTCATGGACTGGATGGAAAAAAAGCGGAACGTTAAATTTGACGTTACCGAAGGCCTGATTGGCGGCGCGTCAATTGATGCCCATAACAATCCGCTAACCGACGAAACCTTGGCCGATGCCATGGCGGCGGATGCGGTTCTTTTGGGCGCTGTTGGTGGTCCGAAATGGGATGACCTTCCGTTCGATATCAAACCGGAACGCGGCCTTTTGAAAATCCGCAAGGAAATGGGCCTTTTTGCCAACCTGCGTCCAGCCCTTGTGTTTGATGCGCTGGCCGGTGCGTCTTCACTTAAAGAAGACATCGTCAAGGGTCTGGACATCATGATCCTGCGCGAATTGACCGGTGGTATCTATTTCGGTCAGCCGCGCGGCATCGAAGAACGCGACGGCGTTCGCTTTGGCTTTAACACCCTTGTGTATTCCGAGCCGGAAGTCGAACGTATTGCGCGCGTTGCCTTTGATATGGCGATGAAACGTGACAAGCGTCTGTGCTCGGTCGACAAAGCCAACGTTCTGGAATCCACCGTTCTGTGGCGCGAAGTTGTCGAACGCGTTGCCAAAGACTTCCCGGAAGTCGATCTCAGCCACATGTATGTTGATAACGCCTCCATGCAGTTGGTCCGTAACCCGAAACAGTTTGACGTGATGGTCACCACCAACATGTTTGGCGACATCCTGTCTGATTGTGCCGCGATGCTGACCGGATCCCTTGGCATGCTGCCATCGGCGTCGCTTGGTGCCGCCGACGAAAATGGTGCCCGCAAAGCGCTTTACGAGCCGGTACACGGCTCCGCCCCAGACATTGCCGGTCAGGACATCGCCAACCCGTTGGCAACCATCCTGTCCTTCGCAATGATGCTGCGTTACTCGTTTGATATGGGTGACGAAGCAACCTTGATCGAAACCGGTGTTCAGAACGTGCTGAAAGGGGGTCTGCGGACCGCCGACATCATGCAGGACGGCATGGCCAAAGTTTCGACCACGGTCATGGGCGAAGCCCTGATCAGCGAACTCGACAAAATGGCCTGATCTTCGGATCAGCCAGCCATTTCGAAATATGCAGGCCGGGCGGCTTTATCGCCCGGCCTGTTTTTGTTTTGCACCCTGTTTGTTTCCGGGATTGGGTTGACACTGCGCGACACACACAAGAAGGTGTGAGGGTAAAATCAACAAGGAACGCGTTTTAAAACGCCACCAAGCAGGTCCACATGAGCAAAGCAAAAATCATCATTGGCGGCGTTGCTGTCGTTGCCATCGCCGCAACGGCCGCGCATTTTGCCGCACCGACATTCTTTGAAAATCAATTCCGCGCCTATCTGACCAATCCGAAATCGGATTTGCGGGGCGAGTTTGATAATTTCCACCTGTCGCTGCTTGAAGGCACCATGTCCGCCACCAACGTGTCGCTGCGCACCCGCGATGGCGCGACCATGACTGGTGTTGGCGTCGTGCTGGAACAGGTCAATTGGTTTACCCTGCTTAATGCCAACCCGTTTAGCGATACATTGGCCGGGCTCGCCTTGGTTGAAAACGCCGAAATCACCTATAACGGCGCAACGGTCACATCCCCGGCCGTCTCCCTAAGCGATGTTCGCATGATCGAAAAGGATGGCCGGATCACCTATGCCGCCCAATCAGGCGAACTGTCCGATATCAAGGCCAATGACGGTGCGGGCACAACCGCCACCGCCGATCTGGTCGCGCTTGAAAACGTGACGGAAACACGCTTTGACGGCATGACGCTGCAAAACCTTAATGTGGATATCGCCCCCGAAAACCAAAGCCTGTCAGTTGAAACCGCATCATTAAGCAACTGCGAAGTGACCCAGTCTCTTCAGGCCATCCTGCAAATGCCCGATGAACCGTTTGAGTTCTGCTCTGCCGTGTCGGGAACCGGGTTTGAAGCAAAACTCCCGCGTAAAACCGACGTCACCATCGCAAGCTTCGGCGTGACCAAACTGTCCACGGCCGGGGTGCAGGACGCGGTTATCACCGACATCAAAGCGGTCGAAAATGACCAACCGATTTTCTCGGCCGGTGAAGTCAACCTGACCGGCCTTCATCAAAGCCTGCGTGCGGATGAATTTAACGGCGATCAAAAGTTGGATGACCGCGAATGGCAACACCTGATTGATAACCTGTCGATCGGTGCTTTTTCTGTCACCGACATGTCCGCCGGCGACAACGAAGTTTCTGGCACGATCAAAAACTTCGCTATCAGCGACTTAAAAGACGGTGCACTTGGCAAAATAACTTTGTCTGGCCTTAAATTCCAATTGCCGAACAACGAAGACAAGCCGGTTTTGAACATTACCAGTTTTGAAATGTCGAACCTGTCGCTCGGCCGTCTGAAACAGATCGCAGACCTTTATAACGTCCAGACGAAAAGTGCCGATCCAACCGCACCAATCGAAGAATTCGAAGATGAAACGATCGGTGATATTGGCCTGATCCTGGCACCGATGGCCTATGAAAGCTTCTTGCTCAAAGACCTTTCCTTATCTGCCCAAAACCGGGACATCCGAAACTTTACGTTCGGCATCGATGAAGCCAGCAGCACCCTGTCTGATCCCATCCGCCTTGAAGGATCAGGAACGACCTTTGCCAAAACGGCGGTGAGTTCTTATCGGGGAATGTATCTTGAACTCGACGACCAATCGCCGCTTAAGCCGATCATCTCATCGGTTCTTGGCGTCGACGATTTCAAACGCCTAAGCATGAATGCCAAACTTAATGTCGCCTGGGATGATCAAAGCGGTATCTATACCTATGATCTCGAAGACACATCAATTGATGACATTGGCAGCATCAGCCTCATGGCAAAGTTCGGCAATCTGACGCCTGAAATCATGGCAAAGTTGCACGCAACCCATCTTGGTGAAACCGACGCGCTGAAAGACATTGCGCTGGGCAACACCAGCTTAAGAAATGCCAAACTTGAAGTCACCGGCGACCAGCTTCTTAAAGTCGCACTCAGACTAATCTCAACCGGTAACGGCCAAAGCCCAGAAGACCTTCAAATGGCTGTCGCGATGATTCTCATGCAAATGCAGGAAAAATTCGCGCAACATGAACGTCTGTCCGATGCGCTGACCGAACTTGTCGACTGGTTCAATAATCCAAAGCATCTTGTGATCACGCTGGATCCCGAGGAACCAGTACAAATGAGCAAATTTGCCCAGCGCGATATCGATCCGCAAACCGCCGCCGATACGTTTGGCCTGACCATTCAGGCCAATGACGCCGCGCAATAATCTTTGGCAATCTAAACACTGCAAAAGGCCGGGTTTTTCACCCGGCCTTTTTGTGATTAACGTCAAGTTCGACCGCATCACGCATCATCGGCGCAAACAAGGCCAATTTATCCGGATTACGATGAAGGAAAACATCAACGATCCGACCATCATGCTCCGACGCGCAAAGCCCTGTCGTCACCACCGCGCCTTCGCACATGACAAGCCAGCATTCCGTAGTATTGGAAACAAAATAAACGCTGGAACTGGTACTGCGTTTGCGCCAGATACCAGCAAAGAAACGCGCAACATTGTCACGGCCAAACACCGGATTAACAGCCGCCGACGCTTTGCCCCCGCCATCAGAATGCATAATCACATCAGGTGCCAGCTGGTTTACCAATTCCCCCGCATCACCCGTGCTAAGCGCACGCATAAAAGCCTGAATTCGAGAAGCATCGCACGGCTTTGCCGCGACCACCGGCGTCGCATCGCGGTCGCTTTCACGCGGCATTTTGCGTCGCGCGCGAAACAAAATTTGACGGGTATTATTTTCGGTTCGCCCAATCACCGGCGCGATGTCGTCATGGCTCCAGTCAAGGACATCATGAAGAACCAGCGTAACACGTTCCACCGGCCCCAAACGTTCCAGCATCAATAAATAAGCCTGCCCAAGACCATCTTGTTCCATCAGGCGTGTTTCCGCATCGGCTTGCAGGGGATGCTGAGGATGGTCAGGTGCCAACCAAGGTTCAGGCAGCCATTGCCCCACATAGTTTTCGCGTTGACGACGCGCTGACTTCAAAACATCCAGACAGATATTGCTGCAAACCCGCACCAGCCATCCGGTCGCATCCTTGATGCCGTCATGATCCTGCCCGCGCCAACGTAACCAGACGTCCTGCACCGCATCTTGGGCATCCGCATGACTGCCCAGCATGCGATACGCCAATGCGGTCAAACGGGGTCGATGTGCCTCAAAAATATGATCTGCCATTTTGGGTCCGTCAAACGCATGAAGCGATACGGGATTTTCCCGTATCGCTGATATGTCGGCCATTTTGCCCGAATGGGATTACTGATGCAAAGACGCAAGGGCGGGCAAAGCCCCCGCCCCACTGCGCGGTTTAGGCAAATTCATGTTGCGCAATGCCCAACCGGTTCCACGCATTCATGGTCGAGATAATGCAACTAAGCTCTGAAATCTCGACCTCTTGGAAATGTTCGCGCAGTTGACGATGGCTTTGGGACAGGCGGGCCTGACTTTCGACCTTGGTCAGACATTCCGCCCAATCAAGCGCTGCGCGTTCTGCCTCGCTAAACCCTTCCGCACTGCGCCACAAGGGCAACATTGTAAGCTTGACCGGATCACCACCATGATCGGCAAAGCTTTGTGAATGCCTCCGCAAGCAATAGGCACAGTGATTAATCTGCGATACCCGGCATTCGATCAAATCTCGCAAGACCGGTGCAATGTGCGCATTATCGCCAAGCACGGTCGCAAGCGAAACCATTGCTTCAAACAGCTTCGGGCTGGCGTTGGGAAAAGTGAAACGGCTCATGGGGCTTACTCCTTGAAAACAGCAGGGATTTTGATGGGCAAAAGGCCCTTTCTGTAAACAAGGACGAACCAGCAGCAGGCCGCGTTACACGACCCGCGCGATAAATTTCAAATAACACCGTTTAAAACCTGTCGGGCTTAAAGAATACGGACTTCTTTTAACGCATCGACCAGCGGCGCATGCATCACCCATGTCCAATCTTCGCCGTCTGACGGCTGCCCCTCGGCAAGGGTAAAGATCGCCGCCAAATAGTCGCTGACATCGGTGTCACACATCGGAAGTCCGGCAGCTTGTGAAATTTTGCGCGCCAAACGACCATATTTCTTATGACCAATCCGCGCACCAAAATGCCCGGCGGCATGGGCCAAGTCTAAACCGCTTATTTCCCGCCCCGGGGCCATCGCATGGGCCCGCAGCATATCGCGTTCACAGCTTGAAAGCTCGACTGAGGTCAGTGCACTGACGTAATCGCCCACCTGCCCGATATGCGGGGTATTTGCGCCACCGCCTAATTCACTCATCACCGGTGCCGGTTCGATGTCCCGGCTTACATGGCTCAACATGTCGTTTCCTCCGACAAAGTGACCGGTTCATCTGTTTTGCTTTATTTGCTTTTGATTCTGACATCACGTGCGCCGGTCGATCACGCGATGCGGCTTTGGGTCTTTTAATCACGGCGTGTTGTTTTACGGGGCCTATGCTCGCCCAACCATTTTGGCGGCCAAACGCCCGTCTTTTGCATATGGGGATCAAAATCAAAAAGGGCGGGAAACTTTTGCTCCCCGCCCGATACTTTTAAATTTTATGCGTATTCAAAACCCGGCTTGGTAAAGACGAACTGGCCAACACGCATGCCGCCGCCGCCCTCCGCATCTTCAAATGCGTTGATGCATCCGGCCAAATAGAATTCCCACATGCGTTTGAATTCCGTGTCGTACTTTTCCGGATCAAGCTGATCGGCCACCGCACGGAACCGATCTCGCCAGGCAATCAATGTCTCGGCATAGTTTCGCCCGGCATGAAAATGTGATTCTTCGACGGTCAAATTGGCGTGCTCGGCCGCTTCGATCACTTCATGCACCGCGGGAATATACCCGCCGGGGAAAATATATCGATCAATCCAGGGCGATGTGAATTCTGCGCGCGGTTTAATGATCGTGTGAATAACCGCCCGTCCCCCGGCCTTAAGAAGCTCGCTGACCTTTTCGAAATAGGTATCAAACTGGTGGCGGCCAACATGTTCAAACATGCCAACCGACACCACCCGGTCATACTTGCCCGCATTGGCATCGGCAAACACCCGATAATCTAGCAAATGGTAATCAAGGCCCTTGGCCGCATTGTCCCCGATTTCGGACCGTTTTTCTTGTGCCCAAGTAAATTGCTCCGTCGACAGGGTAATCCCATGGACCTCGGCCCCGGTTTCACGACGAATAAATCGGCTAAGCCCACCCCAGCCGCACCCGACATCAACAACCCGCAATCCGGGCTCATTGATCTTAAGACGCTTGGTCGTCAGGCTCATTTTACGGTGTTGGGCTTCTTCAAGGGTGTGCGCCCCGTCATCCCAAAACGCGCAGGAATACTGCATTTCCGGATCAAGGAACCGGGTATAAAGGTCATTGCCAATATCATAGTGATGGCGCACCCGGCGCAGGGCAGCCTTCACACTGGTAAACTGACCAATCTGGAATTTAAGGGCCTGAAGTTTTTCAATAAAGCTGCCAAACCCGTTGGCGGAATGCCCACCTTCAAAATTAAGGCGCAGAACCTTAATCAGGTCTTCCAACTCCCCAGACACAAGGTCAAACCCCTTGCGCATATAGGCTTCGCCAAAACCGGGATCGGGGCTAAGCGCCATTTTAAGCGTATTGGCCCAGTCGGGTATGGTCATGGCGGCTTTTGGTTCTTGGCCGTCACCCAGAACCACTTCATGCCTGTCATCAACGCGGAAAATCAATGTACCGCGCGTAATATGCTCCCGAAAAAAATCGAGAACCTTTTTCTGTGTCCAATCCAATTTCATCGGGTACGTCATCGGCCGTCCTTCTTTCAAAGTCGGAATTTTTGATCGCCCCATACGCGGTGAACCCACGTATATGCACCGGACCCTAAATCAGGACCGTTTGATAAAATCGTTCTGGGAAGGCCGGGTTTGAATTGGGCGATATAATGTGCCCGATGCCACAAAGCAGAAATCACCCAAGCAGGACGCCAAACGATTCTGATTTAGGGTTCGGTGCATGAACCCCGAAAACGATATTGCCATAAATTCACACAATCGCAAATAGCAATCCGCATCCATCTTTGGTGCTATCCTGACAAGGCCGTCCCAAGGATACGCTTGCGCAATGGCTCGGAAACCCTTACATCTCGCCCCAGATTATCATCAATTATCCACAGGCATGTTTCCTGTGCCATCCGGCTTGATCCCATGGTTTACATCGGGGCCACGGCACGGACGGCCTGACATGCCAAACAGACTGAAAAGAGGCATCTGATGGGCTATAAAATCGCTGTTGTCGGTGCGACAGGCAATGTCGGGCGTGAAATGCTCAACACCCTTGCCGAACGCAACTTCCCGGCTGACGAAATCTTTGCGCTGGCATCTTCAAAATCAATCGGCCGCACGGTTTCTTATGGCGATGACAACGATCTCAGCGTTCTCGATTCCGCGACCTTTGATTTTTCCAAGGTTGATCTCGCGCTGTTTTCTGCGGGTGGCGAAGCCGCCAAAAAGCTGGCCCCAAAAGCTGCCGAAGCAGGATGTGTCGTTATTGACAATTCAAGCTACTGGCGCATGGAACCGGGCGTTCCGCTTGTGGTGCCAGAAGTCAACGGCGCGGCACTTTCGGGCTATGCCAAAAAGAACATCATCGCCAACCCGAACTGCTCGACCATTCAGATGGTCATGGCGCTTAAACCATTGCAGGACATCGCACCAATCAAACGCATTGTCGTATCGACCTATCAGTCGGTATCGGGTGCAGGCCGTGCTGCCATGGACGAGCTGTTTAACCAAACCAAGGGCATCTATGTGAACGACCTTCCGAAAAAGGAAGAATTCACCAAACAGATCGCCTTTAACGTCATTCCCCATATCGATACCTTCATGGATGACGGTGCGACCCGCGAAGAATGGAAAATGGCGGTCGAAACCCGCAAAATCATGGCCCCTGCCGAAATTTCCGTCCATGCAACCTGTGTGCGTGTGCCGGTCTTTGTCGGTCACGGCGAAGCGGTAAATATCGAATTTGATGGCCCGGTCTCCGTCGAAGACGCCCGCAAAGCCATGAAGGCCTTCCCGGGTGTTTCGGTTGTCGATTACCGTCAGGACGAAGGATACGTCACCCCGCAGGAAGTTCAGGGCGAAGACAATGTCTTTGTCTCGCGCGTGCGCAAAGACCCGACCGTTGAAAACGGTCTTTCACTGTGGTGTGTCGGCGATAACCTGCGCAAAGGGGCGGCCCTTAACGCGGTTCAGATTGCTGAAATGCTTGTGGCTGAATACCTGCCCAAAAAATAATTCCGGGTCTTTTCCCAGATATTTTTATGATCGTACCACGATGCAAAACCCGCCTTTCCCAAGGCGGGTTTTGTTGTTTAATCGATCAAACAGACTGGTCAGACACCCAAAAAGGCGCTAGGCAATCAGACCAAGGGATGGAAACCTGATACCGGTACGACCCGTTACGAACAAAAAGAATACTGAGGAAATCGGATGGTTAAACGCACGCGCAAGGAAGCCGCACGCCTTGATGAAGCAGCCCGGGCGGGCTGGCTTTATTACTGTGCTGGCAACACACAAGACGAAATCGCAACAAAACTGGGCGTCTCTCGCCCCACCGCACAACGTCTTGTTTCTGCTGCCATCAGCGAAGGACTGGTCAAAGTCCGTCTTGATCACCCGATTGCCCAATGCATGGAATTGGGTAAGGCCATTTGCGAAAAATATGGCCTTGCCGGATGTGACGTCGTCCCGACCGATCCCGCCGCCCCCGAAGAAATGTTTGGCATCGCACAGGCTGCAGCCGCCTATCTTGAACGCGCACTGCAATCATCTGATCCCAAAATCATCGCCCTTGGCACCGGGCGGGCCATGCGTGCCATGGTTGACGAGGTCGGGCGTATTGATGGCCGCCACCATAAAATCGTCTCGTTGGTTGGCAACATTGCTCATGACGGTGCGGCCAGTTTTTATGACGCCGTCAGCGATCTGGCCGACCGCACCCGCGCCCCGCATTATCCGCTTCCGGTCCCGGTCATGATCGCAGACCGTAACATGCGCCACACCATGCAACAGCAGCCCCCGATGGATAACATCCTCAAACTCGCAGCCGAGGCCGATATTCGCTTTATCGGGGTCGGGCATCTCGGCGACGATGCGCCGCTTCATATTGATGGCTTCATCAGCAAGGACGAACTGGCATCGCTGCGCGGCAGTGGCGGCATTGGCGAGGTCATAAGTTGGTCCTTTGACCAGAATGGCGCGATCCTCGATCACCCGGTCAATCATTGCGTCACAAGCGCCCCGGTTCAGGCACCAACGACCAATACGATTGCTGTCGCCAAGGGCAAGAAAAAGGTCGCGGCGATTCGCGGCGCAATGAAGGGCAACCTCATTTCAACCCTGGTTACTGACGAAGCCACGGCAAAATCGTTGCTGCAGTAACACCTGCAACAATCCCAGCAGAACCAACTATTTCCAACCCCGTCACCCCGTGTGGCGGGGTTTGTTGTTGTGCGCCGCAAAAACGATTTTCTTTGACAAGCCGCCCTGAAATTGAGTGAATGCTCACTACCTGAACAAATGATCAATCCGGGCACGCCAAATTGCCCATCGGGTACATAGTCCTTTAGGGAGGAAACATGAAACGCGTCATGGGAGCCGCGCTTTGCGCGCTACTAGCAGGCGGTGTTGCATTCACCGCACATGCCGAAACCAAACTGACCATCGCAACCGTAAATAATGGTGACATGATCCGCATGCAGAAGCTGACGGATGATTTCACCAGCAAAAATCCAGACATTTCGCTTGAGTGGGTCACACTCGAAGAAAATACCCTGCGTCAACGTGTCACCACCGACATCGCCACCAAAGGCGGTCAGTATGACATCATGACCATTGGCACCTACGAAGTGCCGATCTGGGCTGAAAAAGGCTGGCTCGCACCGCTCGATAACTTGGGCGACGACTATGACGTTGACGATCTGATGCCCGCCATCCGCTCTGCCGTTTCCAAGGACGACACGCTTTATGCCGCACCGTTCTACGGCGAAAGCTCGATGATGATGTACCGCAAGGATCTGTTCGACAAAGCAGGCATCACAATCGATGGCCGCCTGACTTGGGATAAAACCCTTGAGATCGCCGAAAAACTCCATGATCCCGATAACGGCGTGTATGGCATCTGCCTGCGCGGCAAAGCGGGCTGGGGCGAGAACATGGCGCTGGTGACCACCATGGGCAATGCCTATGGCGCACGCCTGTTCGATGAAGAATGGAAACCAACCTTCGACGGCCCGGAATGGAAAGCCGCCTTGGACATGTATACCAACATCCTTGGCAACTATGGTCCTCCCGGTGCAACATCGAACGGGTTTAACGAAAACCTGTCGCTGTTTAACTCTGGCAAATGTGGCATGTGGATTGACGCAACCGTCGCCGCATCCTTTGTCACCAACCCCAAAGAATCCAAAGTTGCCGATCAGGTCGCCTTTACCGAGGCTCCCTGCGCTGTAACCTGCACCGGTGCCAACTGGCTCTGGGCTTGGAACCTTGGCATTCCGATGGGCTCGCAAAAAGTTGACGCCGCTCAGAAATTCATTTCTTGGGCAACGTCTAAGGCCTATCTCGAACTGGTTGCCTCCAAAGAAGGTTGGGCAAACGTCCCACCGGGCACCCGGATGTCCCTGTACGAAAACCCAAAATACCTCGACGCAGCACCGTTTGCTGACGAGACACTTTTGGCCATCGACAGTGCCGATCCGATCAACTCGACGCTGAAACCAAAACCGTATGTTGGCGTTCAGTTCGCAGCCATCCCGGAATTCCAGGGGATTGGCACCACGGTTGGTCAGCAGTTCTCGGCCGCCTTGGCCGGTCAGATGACTGTCGAGCAGGCGCTTTCTGCCGCACAGGCCAGCACCGACCGTACCATGCGCAAAGCTGGTTACTACTGATGCACGACGGCCGGGTTTCGGATCATCGCACCTCATGATCCAACATCCGGCCTGACCTCCTTGATCTGATGAACTTGGGGTGGCGGCGGCGCACATGGCGTTTAATCCGCCACCCTCTTTCCATCCGGTCAGGACATCACCGTCAATCTTGCGGAGCACATCATGTCGACACGTGCCTCGACCCTTACCGGGCGCATTATGTCTGCGCCGTCGATCATCGTCCTGTTTTTATGGATGGCCGTCCCACTCGGCATGACAATCTATTTTTCCTTCCTGCGCTACAACCTGTTAGCCCCCGGAACAGAAGAATGGATTGGCACACTTAATTACGAATTCTTCCTCACCGATCCGGCGTTTTTTGCGTCCCTTGCAAACACACTTATCCTTGTCGGTTCCGTTCTGGTCATCACCATCGTTGGCGGCATTTTGCTGGGACTGATGCTTGATCAGCCGATCTTTGGGCGCGGTATCTTACGGCTTTTGGTGATCGCACCGTTTTTCATCATGCCGACCGTGAATGCGCTGGTTTGGAAAAACCTGTTGATGGACCCAGTTTCGGGGATGTTTGCATGGCTTGCCAGTTTGCTGGGCTTGCCCGCCATTGACTGGTTTACCAACGCACCGCTGACATCGATCATCATCATGGTCGCCTGGCAATGGTTGCCCTTTGCCGTGCTTATTCTTTTGACCGCCCTGCAATCGCTTGACCGCGATCAAAAAGAAGCCGCCCAGATGGATGGTGCCGGTCCCCTGTCGATCTTTTTCTATATCACGCTTCCCCATCTCAGCCGCGCGATCACCGTGGTTGTTCTGATCGAAACCATTTTCTTGCTGACCGTCTTTGCCGAAATCTTTGTCACCACTGGTGGTGGCCCAGGCTTGGCAACGACCAACATCGCCTTCCTTGTCTATACCCAGGCGCTGTTGCAGTTCGATGTTGGTGGCGCGTCAGCAGGCGGCATTGTCGCCGTCATCCTGGCCAATATCGTGGCGATCTTCCTGATCCGCCTCATTGGCAAGAACTTGGATAAATAGGGGGCGACATGGAAAAGAAACAAACACCACTTAGCTATCTCAGCTTCTCTGCCTTTGCATGGGTTGTCGGTCTGCTGATTTTCTTTCCGATCTTCTGGATGGTTTTAACCAGTTTCAAAACCGAACTCGAAGCCGTCAGCATCCCACCAAGCTTCATCTCCTTTGACTGGACGCTTGAAAACTACGCCGAGGTTCAAGAACGCTCGAACTATTTCAAGTTCGCCATGAACTCCGTCATTCTCGCTGTCGGTTCCACCTTGGTTGGCTTGGTCTTTGCCGTGACATGCGCATGGGCCATGGCGTTTAACCCGACCAAACGCACCAAAGACGCGCTTCTCTGGATGCTTTCGACCAAGATGATGCCACCTGTTGGCGTTTTGGTGCCGATCTATCTGGTGTTTCGCGACTGGGGGCTGCTTGATACCCGGTTTGGGCTGATCATGGTTCTGTTTTTGATGAACCTGCCGATCATGGTCTGGATGCTCTACACCTATTTCAAAGAAATCCCGACCGACATCCTCGAAGCCGCCCGCATGGACGGGGCAACCCTGCCCAAGGAAATCATCTTTGTGCTGCTGCCCATGGCCCTGCCCGGCATTGCATCAACCATGCTGCTTAATGTCATCCTTGCATGGAATGAAGCCTTCTGGACGCTCAATCTGACAACGTCCGATGCCGCACCGCTGACAGCCTTTATTGCGTCCTATTCCAGCCCCGAAGGGCTGTTCTGGGCAAAGCTCTCAGCCGCTTCGACCTTGGCAGTTGCCCCTATTCTTGTGATTGGCTGGTTCTCTCAGAAACAGCTGGTTCGTGGTCTGACATTTGGCGCGGTCAAATAACCAACCGTTGCTTTGAAAACGAGAAAGAAGGAACACCGAAATGGGTGCTATCCGACTGGAGAAAGTCAAGAAAACCTTCGGAACGCTCGATGTTATTCCGGGTGTCGATCTTGAAATCAATGATGGTGAATTCGTCGTCTTTGTTGGCCCGTCGGGCTGTGGCAAATCCACCTTGCTGCGTTTGATCGCCGGTCTTGAAGATGTCACCGACGGTAAAATCAAGATCAATGGGGTCGACGTTGCCAACGAAGCCCCGGCCAAGCGCGGCCTGTCGATGGTTTTCCAATCCTATGCGCTGTATCCGCATATGACCGTGTTTAACAACATTGCTTTTGGCCTGAAAATGGCGGGCGAAAGCAAGGATGTCATTAATGACAAAGTGAACAACGCGGCAAAAATCCTGAATCTGACGGACTATCTTGATCGCCGTCCCGGCGCACTTTCGGGCGGGCAACGTCAACGTGTTGCCATTGGGCGCGCGATTGTGCGCAACCCGGCCGCCTTCCTGTTTGACGAGCCACTTTCAAACCTTGATGCCGCACTGCGTGTGAACATGCGTCTTGAAATTACCGGCCTGCATCAGGAACTCAAAACCACGATGATTTACGTCACCCATGATCAGGTCGAAGCCATGACCATGGCCGACAAAATCGTGGTGTTGCAGGCAGGTCGCGTTGAACAGGTCGGCAAACCGATGGACCTTTACAGCAAACCGGCCAACAAATTCGTCGCAGGGTTCATTGGCTCGCCCAAAATGAATTTCTTGGGCGGCACACAGGCGGCCAAATATGACTGTCATGAAATCGGTGTGCGCCCTGAACATCTGGTGGTCAGCACCGAGCAGGGCGAAATCCCCGCCACGGTGAAAATCGCCGAACATTTGGGGGCGGAAACCTACCTTCATGTCAACTCGGATGAATTTGGTCCGATGACGGTGCGTGCGACGGGCGAAATGCCGCTTAGCGGAAATGACAAAATCTTCCTGACCCCTGAACAGGATCGCATCCATCGCTTTGATGCCAACGGCTTGGCCCTTGGTCATCCCCTCAACGCTTAAAACCCCGGATCGCACCGTCTCACGCGCGGTGCGGTCGCGCCTCACCAAACCAAGAAAATTGCGAGACAAAAATGTATCTTAAAAAGTTCGATCTTTCCGGTCGCCGCGCCTATGTCACCGGCGGCGGTCGCGCCATCGGCCTCTCCTGCTGCGAAGCGCTTGCTGAGGCTGGCGCACATGTCATCATCGGCGACATCAGCGACGCCGTCGCCGAAGAAGGCCGCGATTACCTCAAATCCAAGGGCTACTCGGCCGATATCGATATCATGGATGTCACCAACACCGATCAGGTCCGCGCCAGTGCCGAAAAAATGGCCAAGCAAGGCGGCATTGATATTCTGGTCAATAATGCCGGCATCGCACGGTCCGAAACCCCGGCCGAAACGGTTACCGATGAACATTGGCTCAATGTGGTTGATGTCAATCTGAACGGCACGTTTTGGTGCTGCCGCGAATTTGGCAAACAGATGCTGGCCAAGAAAAATGGCGTCATCGTCAATGTCGGGTCGATGTCGGGCTTTATCGTCAACAAGCCCCAGGAACAGGCCTATTACAACGCATCAAAGGCCGCAGTACATCACTTGACCAAATCACTGGCGGCTGAATGGGGCGCGCGCGGTGTGCGCGTGAACGCGGTTGCACCGACCTATATCGCAACCCCGCTAAATGAATTCGTCAAATCCAAACCGGAAATGTATGACGCCTGGATCAACGGCACCCCGATGGCACGTCTGGGCGAAACCGACGAAATCGGATCGGTTGTGCTGTTCCTGGCCTCGGACGCGTCTAGCTTGATGACAGGATCCATCGTTCTGGCTGATGGGGGTTACACCTGCTGGTAAGGCCAGGTGAAACTGTTGGCTGCATATCGAAATTCTTGTTGCGGCCTTCCCGGAACGTTGGTGAAACGGGGCGCGGTTGTGGGACCTGCGCCCCGTTTACTTTTTAAAAAACAGAAACACCCGCCAAATAGCGCGAAAAGTCATTGGCCGGCATCACCACCACACCCGACAGGCCCAAAAACGCCGCCAAACGTTCAAGGTTTTCTTTTAACGGTCCCGCCACATCACCCGCCAAACAGCCTTCCTCAAGATGGGCTGACTGAACGCGCAACACGCCTTCTTGCCGATCGGCCTTTAAATCGACCCGCGCAACAAATGCGCCGTTTAGCATAAATGGCAGGACGTAATAGCCATATTGCCGCTTTTCCGCCGGAACATATATCTCGATGCGGTAATTAAACCCGAAAATACGCTCCACCCGATCACGTTCCCACATTACCGGATCAAACGGCACCATCAGGCAGGTCGGTTTGGACCGTGCACGCGGATTAACCTGCGGGCACAGATACCCTGCTTGTTTCCAGCCCTGCACATCGGCGCGCAAAATACGTCCCTCTTCCACCAGACGTGCCAGACAGATCTTGGCATCCTCGGTCGGAATCCGAAAATATTTACGAAGGTCCGCCTCGGTCGCAACCCCCATCGCGGCAATGCCCTTGCAGATCAATTCCGATTGCGCATCATATCGGTCCATCGGCGGATGATTGGCCGCGTCGCCAATGATGCGTTCTGGCAAATCATAGACCCGCTCAAAACTGTTGCGACGGTGCCGGGCCATGACCTGCCCGCTCCAAAACAGATATTCCATCACTGTTTTGGTATCCGACCAGCCCCACCAAGCCGACCGGTTGGACCGTTTTTCATCAAGGTCACTGGCCGCAACCGCGCCGTCATCGGCAATCCGGTTCAGGATTTGGTCAATCAGATCAGGTTTCTCGCGCTGGATCCGCGCGATGCGGCCCCACATGCCTTTGCCATTGCGCGCATCCTCCATCCGCCAACGATAAAACGGATAATCCTCCACCGGGATCATGGATGCTTCGTGGCCCCAATATTCAAACAATGCCCGCTGGCGATCCTTGCCCCAAACAACCGCATCCAACATGGCGGGGTCATACATCCCAAGGCGGCTAAAAATCGGCATGTAATGTGCGCGGGTCAAAACATTGACACTGTCAATTTGCAGCATATTTGTGGTGCGCACCGCCTTAAGGATACGGCGTTTGGTCACCGGTCGGCGGGGATCAAAATCAAATCCCTGCCCATTTAGGGCAAGATTGCGGGCCTGTTTAATCGAAATCGAAACGGACATGATCCAACATTTAAATACGTGCTTAAAACAAGCTTGATGCTATCACATCCTGCTGACAAATACGGCAGCAGCATTCTTGCGCAAAACAGACTATGATCCGCCCAACACAAACCACCGCACATCAACCCGTTCAGTACAAAACAGGATGCCCCTACATGGACACACCACAAATCATGATCCTATCGGTTCTGCTTGGAACCGTCGCCCTGTTTTTGTGGGGGCGTTGGCGTCATGACATGGTTGCGATGGCATCCCTTTTGGTCTGTGTGGTTTTGGGGCTGGTTTCGACCGAAAATGCCTTTGTCGGTTTTGGGCACCCTGCTGTGATCACGGTTGCCTGTATTCTGATCCTGTCATCGGCCCTGCAAAAATCGGGCGCGGTTGATACCCTGACCCGTGCGGTCTTGCCGCAATCGGCGGGCCCATTTGTCACCATGGCCGCGCTCAGCTTGCTTGCCGCCATCCTGTCTGCCTTCATGAACAACGTTGGCGCGCTGGCCCTTTTGATGCCGGTCGCCCTTCAGATGGCCAATAAGCAAGACCTGCCACCGGGCAAAATTCTGATGCCGTTGGCATTCGGTTCGATCTTGGGCGGTATGACGACCCTGATCGGGACGCCGCCCAACCTGATTGTATCGGGCTTTCGCGCCAATCTGAACGGATCAGGCTTTTCGATGTTTGACTTCAGCCCGGTCGGCATCGCCGTTGCAGTTGCGGGTTTGGCCTTTGTCATTCTGTTTGGCCGGTTCTTGGTACCCACCCGTGAACGCGCCGGCGCTGAGGGGTTTGAAACCGGCTCCTACCTGACCGAAGCCCGCATCACCGATGACAGCAAATCGGTCGGCATGTTGCTGCGGGATATGAACCGTGAACTCGAAAAAGACGACGCGCAGGTCATCGGGCTGATCCGCAATGAACGACGTATTCCCGCGCCAAGCCCCTACCGCGAACTTCGCCCGCACGATGTTCTTCTGATCGAAGCCGAACCCGAAGGGCTCGCAGGGGCGCTATCCGGGCTTGAACTGACCCTAGAAGCCGAATGGCGCGACGCCGAAGCTAAAGCGGCCGAAAAGGAGCGTGAAAAACAACGCGAACAGCAGGCCAAAGCCCAAGAAAGCGAACAAAACGCCGAAATTAGGGCCGATCCCGCTGATATCGATAATGCCGATAGCAATGGCAACTCTGGCAAGTCTGGTGACGCGGCATCCAAGGATACCGACACGACCACCGACGTTGAAGAAGCAGAAGCTGAATCCGTCGCCCCCGAAGAAGCCGCAACCAAACCTGAAACCAAAAAGCCGGTGCAATCGGACGATATTTCCCTGATCGAGGTTGCCGTCCTGCCAAATGCGCCTTTCATGGGCCGTTCGGCGGCCGATGTTCGGATCCGCAGCCGATATGGCATCAATCTTCTGGCGATTTCACGCCGCGGCCAACGCTCCATGAGCCGCCTTCGGACCATGAAAATGCAGGCTGGCGATGTGTTGCTCATGCAAGGTCCGCCCGAAGGCATTTACGAATTTAGCAATCAAATGGGCTGTGCGCCGCTTGCCGAGCGCGCCCTTCATCTTGGCGATAAAACCCAGGCGCTTAAGGCAACTGGCATCATGGCAATTGCCATCCTGCTTGCCGCCTTTGGCATCTTGCCCGCCGCCATTTCCTTTGCCTTGGGCGTTTTGGCCGCCCTTCTGGTCGGCGTGATTTCACCGCGCACCCTTTATGACGCGGTTGATTGGCCGGTTGTTGTATTGCTTGCCGCCTTGATCCCGGTCGCGAATGCCATGGAAAGTACCGGCAGTGCCGATCTGATTGCGCGCTTCCTGCTTGAAACCGTCGCTCAGGGAAGCGCACCACTCGCCCTTGCCCTGATCCTTATCGTTACCATGACGCTCTCAGATTTCATGAACAATGCCGCGACGGCGGCGGTCATGTGTCCGATTGCGATTGGCAGTGCGGCGCAATTGGATGCCAGTTCCGACCCGTTCCTGATGGCGGTGGCCATTGGGGCGTCATGCGCCTTCCTGACCCCGATTGGGCATCAGAACAACACCCTGATCCTCGGGCCCGGCGGCTTCCGCTTTAGCGATTATTGGCGGCTTGGCCTTCCGATTGAAATCATCGTCGTCGCCGTTGCGGTGCCGATGTTGCTATGGGTTTGGCCGTTATAATTTTCTGGTTACATGCATCCAACTGAGCATCATCAACCATGAAAACTAATAAGATTCTATGGTGCCTAACTACATGGCTAGATCGCGAATTAGCCCGCTCATGTAGCTATAAGACAAAACTGCCGTCACAATAAAACATATTGCTATATACAAGGAATAAGCTTTGAATTTAGCCGTCCCCCATACCGATAGAAATCTAATCGACCATATGAAGCAACTATCTTCAGGAAAAAACTCCTTTCGATGCTGCATCATAAAAACTTTGAGATCATCAATCTCATGGTTCTCTGGACAAGATCGAAGTATGCCGTGGTACTCTTCGATTTCATCTTTTCCTACGGACTGCATAAACTTCAGCCGATCAATAAAAGAGTTTATCTCTAAAGCATTCGCATGAAGCCTGTCTGCTTTTAAAGAGTAATCTTTCGATGATTCCACAAGAGAGACGATAATAACTAATACGGAAAAAATTAGCGACGCAGACTCACGATGGTCTGCAGGAAATACCTCAAATAAGTTTATAAAAATACACACCAATGAAAGCATAGATATAAAAAATATTGATGCTGCGTTCTTCGCCTTTAAACGCCGATAGGCATTAAACCTAGCACCAGCTGTTTTCCATGCTTTATTGCTTAGTTCTTCTTTTTTCATGAAAAATCTCAGAGATTGATCAAACTGAACTTGGAAAAAGGAATGAGGGTACCTTCAGGAATCAAGATTACTCAATCCTCACTAGGCCTACGCTTCATATGAGGCGGATAAGCAATAAATGCGGAGATCACAAACGCTTCCAGAGAAGCTTTCCATCGAAATGGAACGGCACCCTCAACTAATAGTAGCAGTATCAGCTTCCAATTTCGACAGATTTTTTCTTTTTATATCATTAAACAAACTGACTATTTGTTCTTCTGTCATAGCACTTTCTTCGGAATACTTTCCTCGGATCCTCAAGAATTCAATTTTATCGCGCAAGCTGAACTTATTGTAATCCCTAATGTACCCGCGTGAGGGAGAAAAAATCGCTTCATATCTGGCTCTAGAAACGCGCTTTATTTCCTCCAAATTTATCTCTGAAAGACCAGAAATCATTTTAATAATTACTCTGTCAATCTGGTTTAGCTGAGTTTGATCTGTAACCTCACAAAAAAAGAACACCCATCCATACCTTTTATTTTCATCAATAGCCCCAGTAATTCGCTCGTTCAACTCTTCGACAAACAACTTCTTGCGTAATTCATCCTCACCTTCTGAACGCTCTTTCTCTTTCCTGTATCGAGTTATTCGACCTATCAAACTATTGAGAAATCTTGAGTAAGAACTATACCTTACAGAGATACTTTCCGGAGAAGAAAAACGATAGCCCAAAAACTCAAACCCCGTACTCAAGCTCTCTAAGTTTCCTTTTTCAGTAGATTTTTCTAGGTTAAGTGAAAGACACTCTTGTTTTGCTGCTGAACCTATTGCGCCCCAAATTTTTGGACTATTTCGGGTCTCACACAACACAAAAACGTCATCCACAAACCTGTGATAAACGGTCGAAAATTCGGAAACCTCCCGATCAAAATCCTGCATATATATTTCTGCGAGAATATTTGAGATAGCCAACCCCTGAGGCACACCCTTTTCATTTTTAACCAGTCGATCTTTCTTAGAGAACATCGGAGGAACTGTAGTGTTACTTATCGCTTTAACAATCAGGGAAATAGCTTCAAATGAAACAGATTTATCTTTTAATTTTTCGATTAATTTCTGCTGATTAATTGAACCGTAGAAATTGGAAAAGTCCAATCTAACAAAGGACAACCCATCTTTATCATCAGAAACTGACTTCTTTATTTTACGAACTACAGTATTTGGCAGATCCTTCGCAACACAGTCAGAACACACTTCATGTAAGTATATAGTAAGCGCTTTAAGAACCAGCCTATCCCTCACACAAGGAATTGAGATTTCACGAGGAGGTTTGTTTGGTCCTTTCGCCTTCAAAGATTGCAAGTAAGGCGTAAATCTATAGCTGTGTTGCTCACATTTTCTGACAATCACATCGATGTGTTCGTCGAGATTTTCAGCGAATTTACCAACAGATACTCGATCAACGCCGCTACTTTTTTTGGGATGAATATGTTTCCAAAATATCTCAGAGAGATTCTCAGCATTGAAAACGCTCTCAAATGAATCTTCCAAAGATCCCCTCCACTTGGCTTATTAGACAGATAAAAAGTGAACATCTTCTATTCATAACTAACATTAATTGCAGAACGCGCAATCGAATATTAGGGACACTTCAAGTTCCAATGCCAGAAATTTTACGCTGAGCTCATAAACAAAAAAAAAGAGCACCCAATTACTGCCCTTCGAAATTTCACTTATACCGGTCGCTTTGCCATCAAATCCATCGCAACATCGGGGAACGCCAACGACCTATTCGGGGCGGCAGGAAAAATGTATCATGGCACAAAGATCAGAACGTCTAAGGGGATGATCGCGTGTCCTATATCCGGGATCACTGGCAGGGGAAGCATGCGCTTGGTTACGCGCTATGTGTCAATCTGATCCTGCTGCGCGCCGTCATGCTGTTTGCCGATCAATACACCTTGCCGCCCTTTATCCCCGACCGTGCCAATGCCATGGTGGCGACGATTATCTTCATCATGTTGGGCCACGGCCTTGTCTTCGTCTGGCAGGCAACCGGGGTCATCCGATCCACCGAACACCAAACTGGCGCACTTGCCAGCACATGGACAACCGCGACCTATATCGCGATTGCCGCCTGCCTTGCTTTCACGCTGCTAAGCATTTTTGGCGCTTACCGCGCCTTGGCCCCGGCCAAGTTTGAACCGGTTAACCCAACCGCGCTGGAAGATGCGCGCAACCGGCAATACACGCTCACCCTCAGTTCAGATGGCAAACGCCTGTATATCGACGGCATATTTGCCCTTGGCATCACCAAAAAACTAACAGCACAGCTTGATCAAAATCCAACCGTGACCGGCATTGTGCTGCATAGCGAAGGCGGCCACATCTATGAAGGCCGCGGTGTCGCCTACCTGATCCGGGATCGCGGGCTGAACACCTATGTGTTTGATACCTGCAAATCGGCTTGCACCACGGCCTTCATCGGCGGGGCAAAACGCTACCTCGCGCCAAAAGCACAACTGGGCTTTCACCAATACCGTCTGGATGCCCAATTCCAAGTCCCTGCCTACGACCTCAAAGGCGAACAAGAAAAAGAACTAAAATTCTTCCGGCAACAAGGCATCTCCGAAGCTTTCCTTGCACAGGTTTTCTTGGCGCCGTCTTCCGGTATTTGGTTTCCAAGCCATGCGGATTTGCTCGAAGCGGGTGTTGTTGATCAGGTCCTTGTGACGGAATAGATATGTTGATCAGTGGCGGCTTTGGGGCCTCTATCCCGGCGATATCGTAGCCTTGAAAATATCGCCAAGCCAAATCCCAGGATTAAACACCTTGCGAAAATCTTGGATTTGTCAGAACTGTTTCATAAGTTAAGGTCCTTATCCTGAAACTCTCATCAACGAAAAACCTAACCCGGAGACCAATATGGCGTCGCGCCCGACCGTTCATGACGTTGCCCGCGAAGCCGGGGTTAGTCTGGCAACCGTTGACCGAGTTTTAAATGCGCGAAGTGGCGTCCGACCGGCCACGGCCCGCAAGGTCGAAGAAGCCATGGCAAAACTGCGATATGAACGCGATATCGCCGCCGCCAATCTGTCGAAAAACCGCTTTTACCGGTTCTGCTTTATCCTGCCCAAAGGCCCAAATACCTTCATGCGCGGTCTGGAGCAGGAAGTTGGTAAAATTGCCGAACGTGGGCCACTCGATCGCATCGAAATCGAAACCATCATGGTCCCGGCCTTTGATGGCGTTGCCTTGGCCGAGGTGCTTGATACCGTCGGACAACAGGAATTTGACGGCATCGCCGTTGTCGCCACAGAATCGCAGGCCGTGCATCAGGCCATCGAAGGATTGCGCAACCGCGATATCCATGTCGTGACCTTGGTCAGTGACCATCCGACATCCCAACGCGACCATTTCATCGGCATCGATAACGAAGTCGCCGGGCGGACTGCCGCCGGATTGCTTGGCCGTTTTTGCCACGCGTCATCAGGCAAAATCGCGGTCATCGCCGGCTCGATGTTGCTGCGCGACCATATGGAACGGCGCAACGGCTTTGAACGGATCATCCGTGACGAATATCCACATTTCTCGATCCTGCCCGCGATTGAGGGTCTCGATAATTCCGACCGGGTGGAACTGTTGCTGCGCGAAATGCTCGAACAAAATTCCGATATTGTCGCGCTATACAGTCTGGGGGCAGGCAATCGCGGCGTGATCCGCGCGCTTGAAACAACCGGTAAGGCCGGAACCATCCCGGTGGTCGCCCACGAACTGACCGAACATACCCGAACCGCATTGCAAAACGGCATTTTTGACGCCGTCATCAATCAGGATCCCGGCCACGAAGCCAGAAGTGCCGTGCGCGTGCTTAAGGCACTGGTGGATGGCCGTCCATTTTTGAATGCACAGGAACGCATCCGCATCGATATTTTCATGCGTGACAACCTCCCCTAGAACAAAAATTGAAACATGCACTTTTAAACGCATCTTTTTTGAGGTACGTTCATCAAAGACGTACGTACCTCAGGAAATAAACCGGGGTAATGTGTCGTCCTAAAACGCATCAACAAAGGTTGCAAAAGCAACCACCCGGGAGGAACAAATGAAACACATGCTTGGCGCTGTCGGCATTGCCGTATGCGGTCTGTGCACCTTTGCTGCACAGGCAGACACCACCATCAATATCTTGCGCGTTGAAACCGGCGATCCAGCCCAAAAGGCGTATCTTTCAGGGATTGGCAAGGATTACGAAGCCAGCCACCCCGGCGTGAAAGTCAATTTCGAATATCTCGCCAACGAAGCTTATAAAAGCAAACTGCCGACCTTGCTGCAATCGGATGCAGCCCCCGATATTTTCTATAGCTGGGGCGGTCAGACGCTGGCCGATCAGGCAAAAGCCGGCTTCCTCAAAGACATTTCCGGCCTGCTAAACAGCGAATTTCTCGATACGGTTCCGCAACCTGCCGTCAATGCCTATTCGGTTGACGACAAAATTTACGGTCTGCCAATTTATGCGACCGAGGTTGTCTTTTGGGTCAATACCGACCTGACCGCCAAGGCTGGCGTAGATCACACCCAAATCAAGACCTGGGATGATTTCCTCAAAGCCGTTCAGACAATCAAGGATGCCGGCATCACCCCGATTGTCGCCGGGGGCAAGGATAAATGGCCGCTGCATTTCTATTGGGCTTATCTTGCGCTGCGCTATGGCGGGTCCGATGCCATCAACGAAGCCATGCAAAATGATGGCGAAAATTTCGAATCAGAACCCTTCGTCGAAGCCGGGCGGACTTTCCAGGAACTGGTCAAGCTTGAACCCTTCCAGTCGGGCATGATGGGCACAAGCTACGAACAAGCCAGTGGCATGTTCGGCGATGGCGCGGCTGCCTTCCACCTGATGGGCGACTGGGATTACCTGCCATCGCGTGCACGCTCGCAAAGTGGCAAGGGCCTGTCTGATGACCAGCTGGCCATCATGCCCTTCCCGATGATTGATGGCGACGAACCCGGTGCCAAGGCCACATTCGGTGGCATCAATGGCTGGGCCGTTTCCCATAACGCCCCCGACGAAGCTGCTGATTTCCTCCGCCACATGATCAGCGCCAAATACCAGCGCGAAGCTGCCAAGGCCGGAATTTTCATTCCGATCGTCAAGGGAACCGACGACGCAATCGACAACCCGTTTTTCCAGCAGGTTGCGCGTGATCTGACGCAGTCTTCCTATCATCAGATCTTCCTTGATCAGTATCTCGGTGCCTCTGTGGGGGCGACGGTGAATGACATTTCTGCCGATCTGGCACAGGAAGTCATCACCCCCGAAGAAGCCGCCGCGCAAATTCAGGAAGCTTGGGACTTTCAATAAGTTCTGACCTGCTTGCGGGGATGTTTGGCCCAACCCGGTTTCGGGTTGGGCAACGCCCTCACCTTCTCCAATGATACATGCTTCGGAGGCGGCCCATGCCGACCATCCCCCTTGCGTCATCGCAACAGCAACGACGACTTTCCCTGACCCAGCGCGCCAAAAACGTACTGCAGAACGGAAAATTCGGTGCCTTGGTGCTGCTGCTCCCGCCAGCACTTATTCTCTTTAGCCTGTTTGTGATTTTCCCCCTGCTTCAGTCGGGCTATTTCGCGTTCTTTAACTGGAACGGATATGGACAGCCAACCGACTATGTGGGGCTTAAGAATTTCGAACAGATGATGGGGCATTCCGTGTTCCATTCGGCGATCTGGAACACGATCAAGATCATTCTGGTCTCCCTTCTGGTTCAGATGCCACTGGCCCTGTTTTTGGCCCTTCTGATCTATAAGAAAACACCGACCAACGCCCTTTTCCGGCTGATCTTCTTTGTGCCCTACATTCTGGCCGAAGTCGCAGCTGGCCTGATCTGGAGCTTCGTTTTCGACGGCCATTACGGCGTTACCGCATCGGTCGGCGGCGCGTTCGGGCTCGAACCCTTCTTCATTCTGGCGGATCGCGACTGGGCCTTTATCGCGGTGATGACCGTGATCGTCTGGAAGTATTTCGGCTTCCACATGATGATCTATATCGCCGCACTGCAAGGTGTGCCACGCGATCTGATCGAAGCCGCCCGCATCGAAGGCGCAAAACCGTTTGATATCGTGCGCTATGTGCAAATTCCCCTGATTAAGCCAGCCATCATCGTCAGCGCCTTCTTCGCCATTATCGGCGCCCTGCAGGTCTTTGACGTCATCATCCCGCTGACCAATGGCGGCCCGTCCAACACCAGCCATACCATTGTGACCTATCTTTACACCTTCGGGCTGACACGCCTGCGCATCGGTTTTGGCAGTGCGATTGGGGTTGTTCTGTTCATCACGGCCGTTGCCGTTGCCATTTTCTATCAACGTGCGGCCATGTCGCCGGGGAAAAAGCCATGATAAGCAAAGTCTTCCTGCGCAATCTTTTGCGTGTGACCGTGCTGTGCATCATCGCCAGTTTCGTCATCGCGCCCTTGCTTGCGACCGCCCTTGGCGGCTTTAAAACCAATGCTGAAATCCGCACCAGCGCCTTTGGCCTGCCCGAAACGTGGAATTTCGAATTCTATAACGCCATCGTGTCCGATCCGGCTTTCTGGCGCTATCTGGGCAATTCGTTGCTGATTTCGATTGCTGCGGTGATCCTGACCCTTCTGGTCGGGGCGGCGGCGGCCTATGTGTTCGCGCAAATCCGCTTTTTCGGATCGCGGATGCTGTTTTCCTATCTGCTGCTGGGGCTGATGTTCCCGTTTGCAACCGCCATCCTGCCGCTGTTCATTCAGGTGCGCGATATCGGCCTTCTGGATTCCTATTGGTCGGTCATTTTGCCGCAAACTGCCTTTGGATTGTCCTTGGCAATTTTGCTTTTCCGCACCTTCTTCGAACAGCTCCCGCGTGAATTGTTCGAAGCCGCCTATGTCGATGGCTGTGGCTATATCCGGTTTTTCTGGCGGTTCACATTGCCGCTTTCCACACCGATCCTCGCCACCGTTGGCGTCTTTGTCTTTGTCCAGAGCTGGAACAACTTCCTGCTGCCTCTGGTCATGCTCAATTCGCGTGAAGCCTTCACATGGCCGCTTGGCATGATGCAGTTCCGCGGTGAATTCGTAACCGAATGGAACCGCACACTGGCCTTCGTCACCCTGACGATCATGCCCGCCATCGTTTTCTTCCTCGCTGCCCAGAAATATATCGTCGCCGGTTTGACCGGTGGTGCTGTCAAAGGTTGATGCCATGTCTGCTGAAATGATCCCAAACCCCATCCTTCCCGGTTTCAACCCGGACCCGTCAATCTGCCGCGTTGGCGATGATTATTACATCGCGACCTCAACCTTCGAATGGTTCCCCGGCGTTCAAATTCATCATTCCCGTGATCTGGTGAATTGGACACTGATCGCGCGCCCGTTAAACCGCAAATCGCAACTTGATATGCGCGGCAATCCGGATTCCGGGGGCATCTGGGCCCCTTGCCTGACCTATTCTGATGGTCTGTTTTGGCTGATTTATACCGACGTCAAACGTAAGGACGGCGCCTTTAAGGACACGCCAAACTATCTTGTGACCGCCCCGGCCATTGATGGCCCTTGGTCGGAACCGGTTTATCTCAACGCATCGGGCTTTGATCCGTCGCTGTTCCATGACGAGGACGGCCGAAAATGGCTGATCAACATGATCTGGGATCACAACCAGGTGGTTGGTGAACGCTTTGTCGGTATTGCGCTTCAGGAATACTCAACCACCGAAAAGAAACTGGTCGGCCCGATCCGCAACATCTATCGCGGGACCGATCACCTGTTTACCGAAGGCCCGCATTTATATCGTCGCGATGGCTATTACTATCTGCTCGTGGCTGAGGGCGGCACGGGCTATAACCATGCCGTCACCATCGCGCGATCCCGCGACTTGACCGGCCCATACGAAACCGATCCGGCCAAACATATCCTGACGTCAAAGGACAATCCGGAAAATCCGCTGCAACGTGCGGGCCACGCCGATATTGTTCAAACGCAGGATGGCGAATTTTATATGGTGCATCTGTGCAGCCGCCCGCTGCCCGGCACCAAAAGATCACCATTGGGGCGTGAAACCGCAATCCAGAAACTTGTTTGGGAAAAAGGCGACTGGCCCCGTTTGGCCAACGGCACCAACCAACCCGATCTAATGGTCCCGGCCCCCGATCTTGCCCCCCATCCGTTTGACGCAGAACCCGCGCGTATTGATTTCACGCCGGGCGATCTGCCTTCGGTGTTCCAATGGCTGCGCACCCCCGAACCTGAAACCCTGTTTTCACTGGGTGAACGGCCGGGCCATTTACGCCTGTTCGGGCGCCAAGCGCCGGGGTCGGCATTCGACCATTCCCTTGTCGCCCGTCGCCAAACCGACATCAATTACAGTGCGGAAACCGTTGTTGAATTTACCCCGTTCGACTTCCAGCAAATGGCTGGTCTGATGGCATGGTACAACCGGTTCCAGTATCACTATCTCGCCGTCACTGCTGACCAAGACGGCAACCGCAAGCTCAATATTTACAGCTGCCCCGGCGATTTCCCCTATGCCCGGACGACCTATCCGCTGCCCGCATCCATCGACCTTCCCAAAGACGGCGTCATCCGCCTTGGCGTCGATGTGACCGGGCCGGAATTACGGTTCCGCTATGCCCTTCCGGGTGGGGACTGGACCATGATTGATGCGGTCCTTGATCACACGGCCCTGTCTGACGAAGCCGGAAGCGGCGAAGGCACAAACTTCACCGGTGCCTTCATCGGCATGGCCGCGCATGACACCAGCGGGCGTGGCATTCACGCCGATTTTGCTCATTTCATCTATAACGCCAACGGGGAACGCAACAATGGCTGACGTTCATCTCAGACATATCAATAAATGCTTTGGCGCCGTCGAAGTCATTCCTGATATCGAACTCGAAATCCCGCATGGCTCCTTTACCGTATTGGTCGGGCCATCGGGTTGCGGCAAATCGACCTTGCTTCGCATGATTGCTGGTTTGGAAAAACCGACATCCGGAACGATTGAAATCGATGGCGATGATGTCACCAATTTCGAGCCTTCCGCCCGCGGCATTTCGATGGTGTTCCAATCCTATGCGCTGTATCCGCATATGACCGTGGCCCAAAATATCGATTTTGGCCTGCGTCTGATGAAAATGCCCGCCGCCGAACGCGAAGAACGGGTCAAGGATGCTGCCAAACGCCTGCATCTTGAACAATTGCTGGACCGCAAACCGTCCGAACTTTCCGGCGGTCAACGTCAACGCGTTGCCATCGGGCGTTCGATTGTCCGCAATCCCAAGGTGTTCCTGTTTGACGAACCGCTATCAAACCTTGATGCCGCCCTGCGCACCCAGATGCGTGTCGAACTGGCCGAACTGCACCAATCCATTGGTGCCACCATGGTGTATGTCACCCACGATCAGGTCGAAGCCATGACCCTGGCCGATCAGATCGTGGTCATGAATGGCGGGCGCATCGAACAGGTCGGCCCGCCAATGGAACTTTACGACAATCCACAAACCGAATTTGTCGCTTCCTTCATCGGCTCGCCCAAAATGAACTTGCTGCCCGGCAAGGCCATCGGGCGCGACGACATCAAATCGGTTGGCATCCGTCCCGAACATCTCGAAACCCATCTGGAAACTGGCAAATGGGCCGCCCGGGTCGGGGTGATTGAAAACCTTGGCAGCGACACAGTCGTCTATATGGAAACCGATGATTTCGGGCATGTGACCGTGCGCCTGCCCGGCCACCATCCCCTTCGGACCGGGGATCGTGTTTTCCTGACCCCGGATGAAAAACACCTGCATTTGTTTGGCATGGATGGCCGCAAAATCCTCGCCAAAGAGCCCCTTTCTGCGCCCGCCACCTGAACGGAAAAACGCGTTATGACAACATCATCACTTGGCGTTGGTATCATCGGATGCGGTGTCATCAGCGAAATATACCTTCAACGTGCCCAAACCTTCCCGCAGATCGACGTCAAAGCTGTCGCCGATCTCAACCCGGATGCGGCGCGCATCCGGGCCGAGGCATTCAACGTCGAAGCCCTAACCGTCGATGCCCTTCTCGCCCGCGATGACATTGATATCGTCCTGAACCTAACAATCCCCGCCGCCCACATGGCAATCAGCATGGCCGCCGTTAATGCCGGCAAACATGTCTATTCCGAAAAACCGCTGACCGGCACGGTCGCAGATGCCCGTGCCCTGCTGTCTGCGGCGACCCAAAAAGGTGTGCGTGTTGGCTGCGCGCCCGATACCTTCCTTGGCGGCAGCCACCAAACCGCCCGCGCCCTGATTGACCAAGGCAAAATCGGCGAACCGCTCGCCGGGACCGCGACCTTGATGCTGCCCGGTCACGAACGGTGGCATCCCAACCCGGATTTCTATTATGTCCGCGATGGCGGCGGTCCACTGCTTGATATGGGGCCTTATTACATCACCGCGATGATCAATATGCTCGGACCGGTTTCGCGTGTGTCGGGCATGGGCCGGTCGAGCCGCACCACCCGCGTCATTGAATCGGGCCCCCGCAAGGGCCAGGAAATTCCTGTCACCACGCCAACCCATATTACTGGTGTGATGGAATTTACCAGCGGTGCGCTGGTGCAAATCACAACCAGCTTCGATGTCGAAGCACACCGCCACACCCCGCTTGAAGTCTATGGCAGCGAAGGCACCCTGCTTGTGCCCGATCCCAATCGGTTTGACGGCACCGTCAGTCTCTATCGCCGCGGCGAAGACTGGCAGGACATGCCAATGACCCATGGCTATGGAGACGATAACTATCGCGGGATCGGCATTGCCGATATGGCCGATGCCATTCTCAATAATCGTCCGCACCGCGCCAGTGGCAAACTCGCCCTGCATGCGCTTGACGTGATGGAAAGCCTCCTGACCGCCACGCTTGAACACCGCACCGTCGCCATCCAAAGCGCCTGTGACCGTCCCGACGGGCTCGCACCAAACCTGTCTGTCGGTCAACTTCACGCATAAAGGATAAAACCATGCCCCAAAAATCAGCACTCATCTTCTACGGCGGATGGGAAGGACACGAACCTGACGCCTGCGCCAAAGTCATCGACGACATGCTGCGCAAAGAAAACTTCACCACCGAACGGGTCGAAGGCACAGATTGCCTCACCCGCCAGGATCTTGATCAGTTTGATCTGATTGTGCCGCTTTGCACCCAAACCACGGTGGAAAAGGAAGCACTCGATAATTTGGTTGCCGCCATTGCGGCCGGCACCGGGCTTGGTGGTTTTCATGGCGGCATGGGCGATACGTTCCGCATGGAACCGGCTTATCAGTTCATGGTCGGCGGACAGTGGGTCGCACATCCGGGCGATATCATTGATTATCGCGTCAACATCACCAAACCCGATGATCCCATTGTCGCGGGCATCGGCGACTTCGATTACCATTCCGAACAATATTACATGCATGTCGACCCTGCGATTAACGTGCTGGCCGAAACCACCTTCACCGGCGACCATGCCCATTGGATTGACGGGGTCAAAATGCCGGTGGTCTGGAAACACCACTATGACAAAGGACGAGTCTTTTTCTCCGCCCTCGGTCACGTCGCCGACGAATTCAAAGTCCCGCAAATGTACGAAATCGTCCGCCGCGGCCTAATTTGGGCGGCCCGCTAGATTTTGGGTTTTACCAAGCCTAAACGACAAAACCCCACCGATTGGATTGGCGGGGTTTTATCGTTTGGTTGCGGGGACGCTCCGATTCGCGCTGGATGACAACGGCAAGCCGGTGCCGGACGACAAGGGTGTCGCGAAAACCCGCGATGTGCGCCTTGACCGACCAGATTGATGGTCTTGCCTCCCTATATCGCACCTGCAAGGACCATCAGCCCGGTGGAACGGGCCAAACAGATCCTCAAACAGGGCAATGTCCCGATCTTCCATAATCAGAATGACCGGGCGTTTTATCGATCCTCAACAGATCAGATCCTCATGACCTATCAAGCCGCCTTCAAAGGCCAATATGAATATTACGCCACGGCTTTGCATGAGTTGAGTCATGCTACTGGTCATGGATCACGCATGGCGCGAGAGTTCGGAGCGTTTGGCTCTAAGGTCTACGCCAAAGAAGAACTGCGTGCCGAGATCGCCAGCTACATGCTGACCACAGAGCTTGGTCTTGGTCATTACCCGAAACGCCATGCCAGCTATGTCGGCTCCTGGATGAAAGCCATCAAGGAAGATCGCAATGCGCTGTTCATCGCTGCGCGGGATGCAGAGAACATCCGTACATGGATCATGGAGCCCGAGATGCGGTAAAGCCGAATCCCGGTGAAAATCAAAGAACAAACCAATACCATTGCCCCGGCTGTTGAAAGACAGAAGGAAAATGCCATGAAATGTGAAATCTCACAGGCTCCCAACCAAGACACCAACACCGAACGCAAACGCATCTATCTCAATGTTCCGTTCAGTGAAAAGGATGAAGCCAAGGCACTTGGGGCAAAATGGGATCGTCGGGCCAAGGCGTGGTATGCTCGCGATGATATGGAGCTTGAACCGTTTAAACGCTGGCAGGAGACCAAAACCAAAGCTCCTGAACCGAAAGATCAAGCCAGAAGACAAGTTTGCCCTGGCGCTGAAAGAAAACGGTCTGATCCTCGATGCCCCGCCGACCATGGATGGCAAATGGCATCGGGTAGCGGTCGAAGGAGATCGCAAGGGCCAGAAAAGCGGTTCCTATCGCGGGCTTCTTGAAGGCATTCTGGCTGGCAACATCACCAATTACAAGTCCGGGCAATATCCCGTCAAATGGGTGGCGACCGGCACCAAGATCGATCCCAAAGAATTGGAACAGTCCAGAGCCGAAGCTGCAGCCCGCAAAGCAGCCCAGGAACAGGAGCTCCGTGCGCAATATCGCGCCGTGGCCAAACGGGCCTACGGGATTTTCCATAACGCCGAACCAGCTCCCGCCAATCACCCCCTATCTGCAAAACAAGCAGGTTCCGGCAGGCGATCTACGTATTGATCAGTCGGGCAACCTGCTTATGCCGATGGCCAACGACAAAGGCTTTATCGAGAACATCCAGACGATCCACCCCGATGGCACCAAGATATATGTCAACGACGGCAAAAAGCGCGGCCTGATGCATGTGATCGAAGGTGACCCCAAAGGCCCGATGATCATTTCAGAGGGTTATTCCACCGGTCAAAGTCTTCATATGGCCAGCGGGCTGACCGTTGTGGTTGCACTTGATTCCGGCAATCTGACACCGGTGGCCGAGGCCCTTCACAAAAAGCATCCGGATCGGCCACTGGTGATTGCAGCCGATGATGATCACGCCAAGCAAGTTAATGCCGGGATCAAGGGGGCTGAGCGAGCATCTGAGCTGACCGGGGCAAAGATCCTGCGTCCTGATCTAAATGAGGATGAAAAAGCCAAAGGCCTGACCGATTTTAACGACATCCATCGGGAACGCGGAATTGAGGGGTTGAAACGCTTTGTCACCGAACAGCTCGGCCTGACCAAACCGAAAGCCAAAGCCATAACACGGGGGCGCGAACAGCAGACTGCCAGCCTGGCGGTCTGATCCCCGAATACCGGTGGCGCGATGCACGCCACCGGCACCTCTTTCCTATTTGCCATTTAACCCGGAGAACACCTCATGACCGAACAGCATGTGAAGGACATTTTTGAAAAGCGCGGCCAGCTTGAAGAGGCTCGCGACCTTGATTGCAACGCTTGTGGCCCGGCATTGGTCTTTGCACTGCAGGTAGGCGAGAATACCTTCTCACTTGATCTACCAACCCTACTGCAATGTCTCTACCTTGCCGAGCAGAAAGCCTCCGTCCCCAAGTTGGGAGCTGCATGGTGGAACAGCGTCATAAACCATTATAACATCGGTTCTTCCATCCGTGAGACAGTCGCCGGGAGATCAGATAATGCACGTCTATAAATTGCAGGCACAGACAGTCGACGAGAAAGAGATCGAGCGCACCGCCTTTGAACGCGACACCAGAAAACTTGAGCCCTGGTATCAGGTCACCGACGACAAACAGCGCGAATATGCCGTATGTCCGGCCTGTGACAACCCGATCCGTCTGGTAGGACTGTATGAGGAGCTTCCTCATACGGATCGCCCCTATGGTCGCCACACAGGCAAACCGGTTACCGGGTTTGATTATTTCAACGCCGATAATTTTGAATGGTGTCCCTATGTGCGCAAGAACCAGAGCAAAGGTAGTAGTCGCAAACGCGGCATGGAGGGCATCTCTCTCAAGATCCTCGGCATCGTACTGACCCAGTTTGACCGGGTGATCTACATTATCCGCAAAGAGACCGGCATCTGGATCTCGCCCAAAATTGCACTCGCCATGCTGGAAAACTGGATTGAAGCAGAAGGCTACCGTTTCTACGATGCGACCCTGCGCAACATCCCCTGGATGTTTGCCTATCGCTCCAAAGGCCTCTCGATCTTCGGTCAGAAAATCAGCAAGGGTCAGGATGAACTGCGTCAGGCCATCATCGAAGGCATCCCCCTTGCCCGTTTTGATGAAAATGGTCGTATTGCAAAGGGCGATCAGTTCTATGACGTGACCTGGTGCTTTGTTGATTACCGCCGCAAGACAGAAGACGACAGCCTAATCGAGATGGTCGAGTTTGAAGTCTGTGATAGGGATCGCAACGTGGTCTTCGCCAAGACCATCACCTTTGATCCAAGGTATTTTGCAAACCTGATCAATTACAGCAATCCCGACAAGCGGGAGCCACATCTCATCGCAAAGGCCAAGGAAGTGTATGAGCGCAAATTCGGCGCGGATTTTACACGCAGTATCGTCAATCTGGTTGACGGTTTTGATGCCACCCTTCCCGAGAGTATCCGGGCCGAAATGTTGCCGGGCGATTCTCCCACAAGATCTTCCGGGCAATAGCGGAACAAGAAATGGCCACCGAACGTCACGTTATCAAAACCTATCTCAACGACGAAGAGAAAGCCCGCATCGATCAGCTTGCCCGCCAGCTGCGCCTGTCACGCTCGGAACTGCTCAAACGCTTGCTGATGAATACCAAACTGCCCAGTGCCAGAGACTTTGCCGCATGGCAGGGCATTCGAGATCTACTCAAGGTCAATGCCGATCAGGCCCGCTTGGGCAATCTCTTCAAGCTCGCCCTCGATGAGCCGCTCTCTGCAGATCTCTTGAAGAAGTTCGACAACCTGAACCGCGATATCGAGGCAACCCAGAAAGAACTCAAAGCGGCCATTGGTGAGATCCGGATGCAGCTTCAGCCCGGCAAGAACCTGCAGGACAAATCATGATTGCAACCCGGATCGGCAAGAAATCTGGTGCGCCGGACAACTATACCCGTCTTGGCCAATATATCGCCGCTGCCGAGGAAAAAGGCGAGAAGCTCCATCAGTTCTGGATCCGCAATTGCGATGCCGGCACAAATATCGAGGATCTAGATCTGGCCCTTCTGGAGATCGAAGCGGTTCGACGACTAAAGCCCGACATTGTCTATAAAACCTATCACCTTGTCGTTTCTTTCCGCCCTGGCGAGCAAGACAAGCTGACCAAAGAGATCTGATGGCCATAGAGGCAGAATATGCCAGAGCACTTGACTATGCCGACCATCAGCGTGTGGCCGGAACGCATATCAACACCGATAATTTCCATATGCACATCGCCTTTAACAAAGTGCATCCGGAAACGCTCAAGGTGATCACACCCCATCGGGATTTTAAAATTCTCGCCAAGGTCTCACGTGAGATGGAGAAGAAATATGGGCTGTCCATCGATCCTGGCATGACAGATGGTAAGGAGCGAAATCCAAACAAGCTGTCACCTGCAGCACGGAACTATGAGGCCTACACATGGCAGGAGTCATTCCAACGGCATGTGTTAAAACATAGAAGCGAGATGCTAGAAGGTTTGGGGAAGGCTAAGACCTGGCAGGAAGCGCATGAGGTTCTGGCCGGATATGACATCAGCATCAAGCTACGTGGTAACGGTATGGTCCTGATGAGCCTGGACGGACAGGCGATGAAAGCCAGCCAGTTGGATCGATCGTACAGCAAGAAAAAGCTTGAAGAACGGTTTGGGATGTTTGAAGCACGACAAGTCAAACAATGCGGCAAAGGCAAGCATCAAGGCACAGCAAAACGCCGTTATAGGCCCCGTCCACTTGTACGACATCGCAATACGGCGGCTCTTTGGCGACGTTACCTCGGCAAGCGCAAAATCTTGCCCCAGCAGCCCAGCCTGACAGCACGGGCTTTGCGAAATTGGAAGATGTTTTTGCTGTTGGAGGCTCATCAGGATCCGTTAGCTTTGGTCTTGATCTTGGCGCACAGACAAGTGCTGAGCATCTTGACGACGAAAACCTTCATAGACCGGAAAAACTACCCCAACTCAATGAAGTTTCACAAAGACTTGTCGTGATAATCGTTACCGTTCGGAGTCATCCGCTATGAGAAGCAGACGGCAACACAGGACGGCACAAGCGGCTTTCCATGGGAATGGCACGCAGGCGCTGGCTCAGTTCTAAAGCTGGCAGCATAAGGTCGATAGTCGCAAAACGGATATGATGCCCCTGTATCTCAGCCGTCTCATCAATATTGGAACCAATCGCCGGGTACAAAAGAAGGCCTTCCGAGGACAAAGAACGCGGCTCATCGTGCCGTTCCTGACTACGAAGATAGGCGTAGAGCTGGTAGATATGTGCCGATTTAAAGCGTAATGCCCCCCCATGCTGTGAGCGTATGAACACGTTCGTAAACTTGGTATCAATGATGATCCGCCGATCCTCTCTCTCATTTTCGAGAATAATGTCTGTAACCATGATCGGCAGGAAATGCCGAATCCCCGAAGAAGCAGCATCAATAGGCCATTTAAATTTCTTACCAGGGTAAACGCGCCAACCATCTTCACGAGACAATTCAGCGTTAAAGAAATTTCCGATAGCGCGTTCAAAGAGCTTCCGAAACTCTGTCTCTGCTCGATCTGCATCCAAAACAGAACGTGTGCCCGTTTCCTCTGTCGGCAACACGAGATCGAAGACCGCGCGAGCGAGTGAAACCATAAGCCGATCTTCGGCTTCATGTCGTCCGATTTGATCCGTGGCCATATCCCCACGTGACGGGTTTACTGCGCTAACGCCAGAGCTGCCAAGTGCCCCCGCTAGCATTTTTGTACGATGTCTCAAACGGTCATTATCGAGCACCCCACCGACGACGCTCAGGGCTGCACGAACCAAACGGTTGCGTGGAGTGTCGATGGTAAGCTCTTCAAACCGGCACGCGATCTCACCTCGACTTAGCAACGCACGCGTCTCAGTCTGTAGCATGTCGATACGCCCACGCACTCGCCGCAGCGTGTCCTCACGGTGTCGATATCCGAAGCTGAGGTTGCGCCGGAGACGATTTTCTACTGTGTAACAAAGTAACCGAGCAATCAGCGATTTGAAGTCGGGTGAGGTCTCGATCTCTGCATCAAATTTCCCCCGAAACTTGACCAAATCATGCGCATAGAGAAATAGGAACCAAACATTGCGCACCGGTATCTTGTCGTAAACAAGACGAATATCGTTCGTATCAGAAGACGTGAACATCCCGTCCACCATCATATCGCCTGCAACAATCGGTCCCTCGAAGCAGCGGCCTTATCTAGATTATCAAACCAATATTCTTCCAGAAGCGGATAGATTTCCGTCTCGACGATATCATTAAACCAGAGGGTTCCATCACGAATTTCATCGTCAGCGCCAGGAGTGACATAGCTATGTCCAATGCAGAATTGCGCACCAAGTGACTTATCTGCCGCAATCTCGTCATTTAACTCTTTCATCGCAATCTTAATGCGATCTAGAATCTCCACGTCCATACCAGTCTGGTCGCAACACCATTGGCGCCAGATATCGTTGAGATTAGTATCGAGAGACACGAAGGCAAACCGGCGGCGCAAAGCCAGGTCGACAAGAGCAAGCGAACGGTCGGCGATGTTCATTGTACCGATGACAAAGAGATTCTGCGGAATGAAGATTCGCTCCCCCTTGGCGCGCGAATAGGCCAATTCAATTGCCTCCTCCTCACGACGCTTGTCCTTTTCCAGCAGGGTAAGCATTTCTCCAAAGATCTGGGCTGGGTTCCCGCGATTGATTTCCTCGATGATAACAACGAAGGGAAGATCAGGCTCGGCGCGAGCAGCTTCTATAGCCTCTAAAAACATCCCATCAATCAATGCGAGATGCCCGTCTCCATCAGGACGCCACCCCCTCACAAAATCTTCATATGACAAAGAAGGGTGGAACTGGATGGACCGCATACGTTTACGGATCATTGCACGATCCCGAGTACCAATCAGCGCATAGCCTAATCGTTTGGCCAGCCATGTCTTTCCTGTTCCTGGAGGGCCTTGAAGAATTAGATTCTTCTTCAATTCCAGACGCGAAAGCGCGTCATCAATATCTTGCTCAGGCAAGAAACAACCATCTGCAACGATGTCTTCGATCCCGTAAGGAATGAGCTCGGCGGTATCGTTGTCAAGCTCCACTTCCTCTTGCTCAAGATCGATTTCTGTCTGACTAGATTCCGACTTTCTATATCGTTTTACCCAATAAGGCTGCCGCAACCAAAATTCATAGTCCTGCTTATGTCCGGCAAAGGTAAACAGGATCAAACGGCGAGCAAACTCATCTGATGCGTCTGCTTTGACAATAGTGATGCGATAGGTAAAGAAATACCATTCGAGCGGCGGGTCCAAAGGTTGCCAATCAACCTTAACCGTTCGGCGATCTGTCGAGGCTTCCGTAATGGTGCCCAATGCCTTAATCCGCATACACGAGACAGGCTTATCGTGGTTCACGAATGGCAACTTGTATTTCTGTACATAGGTGGACTTGATCGCGATCCGATCGCCAGGTCGCATGCGGGCGACATGACCAGCATGCCTGTCCGTATATCCGTTTTGCCAAACACCTTCTGAGAGGAAACGCTCCAGCTGATCCTCTCTACCGTTCCAAACCGCGCCAACAAACCAAAATTGTCGCTTCGGATCATCAAAGATATCGTGTCCTAAATCATCTGAAGGCGCATCCTCGTCATCATCATCGGATGCGGTTTTATAACGAGCATGGACATCCTCAAACAGTTCGAGCGCCGCCTCATGGTCAAGCTGCGTCTCTCGCCCCTCATTTGTCAGTTCCCAAACGCCTCTCTTCTTACTAGTGACCAGTCCAGCCTTGCCCAGATAAAATTTCGCCCATCCAACCTGGTTCTCATAATTCGACAGACCGTTTTTGTTGGTAAGCTTCAGATCAGCTTCTGAAACGACAGAACTCTTTGCGACCTCCTCGAAAACCTGCTTGGGTTCTGCTATGCCCCCGAATGTACGTAGGGCATCGAGTGTAGGGCCTAGCAACCGCACGAAACGCGGCCCACGCTTTTTCTGTCTAGGCTTATCCACCTGAGAGGTTTTATTCATGACCGACCTTTCCATTAGGTTTGGCGTCGGCTAAAGCGCTTGTGTCGCGCCTTATCAAAGAAGCCTGCTGCGGGTCATAGACGCAACCTGAAATCGTGCCATCCTTGATCCGCTCGACAGCCTCCTCGATCACAAACAGCGGAACAAGGAACCACTCACGCGGGATCACTGGCCTGCCAAAACGGTCCCTAACCTCAATCTCAAGGCGGGCAGGCTCGAAGATGCGGTGAATGAGGTTTTCCAACTTTGTACGGTTGATATTGTATAGCTCGTAAGTCGCAACAATCTCTACATTGTCCATCAGGAATGTCGGTTGAAGTTGAGCCCCTGCAATCCGTTTCTCAACACTCATGTTTGTGACGCCGATCTTGTGAACCAGGTCGCGGTTCTCAGCAACAAGCGGGTGCTCTGACTTACTCCTCAGTACATAGATTGTACCGCTTGCCTCATCACCGTCGATTTTCTGATCAGAGAACAAGGGGCCCGCTGTTGGCTCAGTTATCCGTCGGCCTGCCTCATCCTTGTTAAGAGCACGCTGAAGCGAGCGCAAAAGCATATTGCTTTCAGTACCATTATCGAAAATCACCCGCAGGCGTGCATCTGTTCGTCCCTGATCCGTAAGCGTCGTTTCTCCCTTTTCGGCCACATATGCTTTTTGGCCCCCAACAATGAAAAAGCGACCTTTTTCGATCTCGGCCTTCATCTCAAAAGGACGTGTTTCACGCAGACCGGTATCGAGTTCCTTCTGAACATGCTCAAAAAGGGGTTTGAATTTGTCGAAGTCTTCGCAACGGTCCCGATTTGCGACTTCCTCAGCAGCACGTCGCTCTGCGGTCGAACGAACATGACGGAGCTCGGTGATCGGCGGCGTTTCTACGTCGATACCAAGTTCCGCGAGAAGAGCATCATCATCGAGGTCGTCTTCGGCGACGGCGTAAGCAGTACCTCCAACAGCCAAGAGCCCTTGATGATCAATCGCCTCGACCAATGCACGCGCATCAGCCTGCTCACGGATACGATCAAGACGGACAGCATAGAGACGCTCAAAGATGTCGCGGTCTTCGCCGTGTTGCGGAGCCTGCCCATTTTCTTCAACAAAGCGCTGGATTTCTTCGAAGCCAGCAACAATACGCTCTTCGCGCGGGGTGCGGCTTGGCGCTTTCTTGGTTTCGACCTCAACACCGAGCTCGGCAAGAAGGGCATCATCGTCATCAGTAAACGTCTTACCCATTGGAAGCTTCCTGCTTCATACGAGCGAGGAATGCCACACCTTCGGCCATGCGCTTTTCCCAAGCATCCGGCGACGTGATGGATGGCAGCCGATCACGCTCCTGCTTGAATTTCAGCGCGCGTTTAGCCAAGTCTCGTGCCTCTTCTGGCGTGAGTTGAACTTTCTTTGCTGAAATCACGGCGGCAACTTGCCTCAAACTCTCTTCACTCATTGCCTTGGCAAGGATCGCATAGGCTTCACTAAAGGGGTTAATACGATCGATCAGATCAATATCGAGTTCGCGCACATCCATTGCGAATTTTCTCACGCCCTGAATCAAAGCATTGTTTCCAGCCTTGTCAGAAACATCAGCTTGGAGTGCTGCTTCCTTTGCCTTCTGCGTAAGGTTGAGGGCGGCGATGGCGTGCTGGCGCACGGCTTCCTGATCGTGATCGTCGAGCTCAGGATACCGGTCCTTGATGATCTTGCCCATGCGTACCTGGGTAAGCTCTTCTGGCACCAGTTCTTCGTCAAAAAGCCCGCGCTCGACTGTTGGCTTATCTTGAACGAAGGTCGCGATCACTTCATTCAGGTCTTCCTGACAAATCCGTTCGCCTTCTTTGGTCTTTGGCGTCACGAGCCCCTTGATCTCTATCTGGAACTGGCCGCTATCTTCATTGAAACCGACATTACACTTGCTCGGATCATACCCACCTTCCCCGTAGTCGAAACCCTCCTGCGGGCCATTGGCCGCCGCCTTCGGGGTGAAGTTGAAGCGCGGGGCGAGCACCTGCTCCATCAGCAAGCTGGCGGCGATGGCCTTCAGTGTATCGTTAACCGCCTCGGTCACAGCTTCTTCGGAAGCATCCGGTTCGGCAATCAGATTGGTGAACCTGGCGCGGGTCTTGCCTTCGGCATCGCGTGTTGCGCGCCCGATGATCTGGACGATCTCGGTCAAACTCGATCGATAACCGACTGTCAGGGCGTGTTCGCACCAAATCCAGTCAAATCCCTCCTTGGCCATACCAAGGGCAATGATAATGTCAACATGGTCGCGGTTGTTCTTCTGGGCAGGGTCTTTGAGTGCTGCCGATACCTTGTCGCGCTTGCCAGCATCATCATCCACCAAATCAGCAATGCGCAGCACGTAACCGTCAGCGCGTTTGACAAGCTGAAAACCCGTTGTCGGGTCGGTGCCCTGCCACTCGCCAAGCTCCTCGATGATGTGCTCAACTTCTCTGATCTTGTCCTTCGTGCTTTCGCGCGAATTGACCGATGGAATATGGATGATGGTCTTCTCGGTCGGATCGAGCACCTTCAGGATGTCGTTGGCATAAGCGCCCGTATAGAAAAAATACCCGATATCGAGCGCCTTCAGGTATTTGTAGCCATTGAGCTGCTCATAATAGGTGTAGGTGACGGTATCGAACTTTGCCTCCTCATGAGGCATCAAAACAGGCTCTGAATCGCCCCTGAAATAGCTACCTGTCATCGCGACGACATGAATCTTGTCACGGGCGATCAGCTCTGCCAACTGCACGCCAAGCTTGTTCGCAGGGTTCGCAGAAACATGATGGAACTCATCAATCGCAATCAGGCAATCATCGAAGGCTTCTATCCCGAATTTTTCAACAGCATTTCGAAATGTGGCATGCGGGCAAACAAGCACGCGATCCTCGCTAGCAAGGAAGGTCTTCACCGCACCCACCTTGCCCTCGTCGCCGCCCGGCGCATTGCAGAGGTTCCATTTGGGCACCACCTGCCAATCCGTCCAAAAACCAAACTTCGATAGCGGCTCATTATTAAAGCTGGAACCGATCGACTTTTCGGGCACGGTGATGATCGCCTTGCGAAGGCCCTGATTATGCAACTTGTCAAGCGCGATGAACATCAACGCACGGCTCTTGCCCGAGGCAGGCGGTGACTTAATCAGGAGATAAGGCTCGCCCCGTTTCTCATAGGCACGCTCCTGCATCGGGCGCATCCCAAGCTCGTTCGACTTGGTGGAATTGCCGGTTTGCGCGTAAGTAACGGATACGGACGGGACGTTCAGTTGATCAGCCATCTATCTCTCACCATATTCAGTCAAAGGCTCCAGAACCGGCACAAGTGCTGAGAAAACAGGCTTAAATCTACTTACCAATAGGGAAACGGCCTCGCTTATCTGGTCAATATCCTGAACATCCTTGATTTTGACAGTATTGTTTTTCAAGAACGTTGAGTATTTTGTTCCCTCTTGCGTTGCCTTCTTCTGAAAGCCGAACTCAAAGTTTTTCTGCGCACCAATATCTTTAATCGCTTCAATCAAAGTCTTTCTTGCTTCAAAATTGTTGAGTGGCCCAACCGATGCAAACAAACGAACCGTACCTTCAGTTCCCTTGTTACCAATGAATATCTGTATCCAACAGATCAGTGGGTAGCCTGACCACCACTTTTCGCACCCTGGCCAATTGTAGTCATCCTTTCCCAAGGCTTCGTACCAACCCGACGGGAGAAAACTGAACTTGTCCCCGCTACTCCAACAGTAAATGATCGACTGCTTGCCAACTTCAAGGACTTCTTTGCCCTCCCATCCCGCGCCAAAGGCATCGTCTAACGCCATCGAAAAGTTGGTCGATGCTCCATACTCTGAAATGAAATCGAGTACTTTTTTATGCTGACGATAGAGTGATCGGGCAAGTTGCTCGAGTTTTTTTTGCTCTTCACTCATACCAGCAGCCTCCTTGATGATTTCGATATAGTGCGCCAAAAACACACGAACCTCACGGCCCAAAGACTGACCTTCGGCCTGCATGGTACGGCCCAGCAAGTCACAGATGGCATCATAGCCAATCGTCGCGTAGCTGAGATCTTCGGGTTCCTCGTCATGCAACGTCAGGAAGATACCCCTAATATTGAGTTCCCCTTCCTCTGCCTCGAATGCAGCACGGGCTTTCTCGATATATTTCGGAAGTTGCCCCTTGGATTGCGACGCATGAAACTTGTTCTCGATGATAAACGCCCAATTGTTCCGACGAGAAAGCAGGAAGATATCAATGTGCAGCCACTCTCGCCTCACTTCGATGTCTTGAATATCTGCTTGCGTAATATCCAGCGCCGTGGGGCTCCCCTTGGAACTCTCACCGCGCAAGGCTTCTGAAAGAAAAGCCTTAAGGAACCGATCGCCCAAACCGTGGCTTTCAAGCGGATCAAGCAACCATGCTAGAATGTTTGAGTGCCTGAGCTCCATACCTTCCATCCGCATGATGCGGATTGGGTTGAAACGGTTAAGATATGCGTCAAGCTGATCAAGGTCTGGATTGTTTACAAACAGACTTTCAAGCTCTTCAACATTCGGATTGGAGGGGTGCTCAGTCATGCCGCCCCCTTCTTGCTCATCTTAGTATAGAGCTCAAAAAGCTTCTCAAGGCGTTCGGTATCGTTGCGGAAACGGCGTCCGATATAGATGCGCTCAAGGGTCTCGTCATTGCGATCATGGGCCGCGCGCAGGTCGTCGGGCATCTTTTCGGGGTCGTAGAGATCGGCGATAGTCGCTGGGAAATGCGCCTCGCGCGCCAAGAGGATGTCCTCAGCGCAGCGGGCCAGGTCTTCCTTGTTTTTCTCAGTCAGCTTGGGGACAGGGAAGGTGTTCCAGCCAAGGGTGTTGGAATAGCTGAAATCAGTTCTCATCCGCACACAGACTGTTCCGATCCACACCCAATGAAGACGCGACGCGATCAACGCCATGTTCCAAAGCGGAGCGTCAAAGAGCGCAAAGCATTTGTTTGAGAGAACGCCACCTTTACCAAGAAGATCCGTCGGAAGAAAATCTCTATTTTCTGAAGAAACCACTGGTATTGCAATTGTGTTACACCGAGCTGCATTCATCTCTCTAAACTGATGCGGTCTATTGACCATTCCGTTTGAGATTGCGTCTTTTGATTTCTTACGCTTTTCAACCCCTGCCTGTATTCGCTCTCGCAGGTCCGCTATTTGTAGGATTTCCTCTCCAGGCTCATCCACGAACCAAAGGCAATATCTTGTCTTTGCGTTAATTACTTCAGTAGAACCATAAAATCTCCGTATGTAGCACTCAGGCAAGCCGTCTCGTTTGAGCTCGAGCATCCTAGCCTGATCCATAAGAATATGCTCAGATAGCCCATAATAGTTTCCTTTAATCATTGGCTGGAGGCCTGCAATAGGTTTCGTTGAAGCTGTAACCCAAAAGTCAGGCTGGGCTAACAAGTAACCGTTAATGTTGGCCGTATCCAATTTGACATCATCGTCGAATAATATCGCCCCGCCTTTTTCAAGGTCGCAGCCAATGATTACAACTGTCACACCGGCGCCATGCGCAGCGAGATTCGCCCACTTGAAGGACCTTACGGCAAAGAAAAATCGTAACCCACCATCGAACAGCGGCTTCCAAAAATTTGAGACATGCTGACCTTGCGCAACACTATTCGTAGCAACAAAGGCAAACTTAGTGGGTGTTATTTTAGAGAATTCATAGGCCTTTACGAACCATCCGCAAACGTAGTCAAGTAACCCCCATTTCTCGAATTTTCCATCAAGAAGGAACTTGAGATCGTCCTTTTGCTCTTCTGTCTTTCTTGCATTTCCCTTGTAAGGCGGATTCCCGCAGATGTAGGTCTCTCCCCCCTCGTTCTCAAAGTCGATCTGCGCTTGGTCGAGCGGCGACATGAAGAGATCGTCGGCATGATGCTTCACACCTGTCCCTGTGGGCGGACAGATACTCAGCCAGTCCAGCCGGAGGGCATTTCCACAGGTAATCCAATTCATGGCATCAAGCGGCAGGAACTCGGCAAGTGCCTCCTTCTGGCCGCGATAAAGCACGTCGCACTGATACTCGGCAATGATCAGAGCTAACCGTGCGATTTCAGCGGGGAAGTCGCGAAGCTCGATCCCGCGAAAGTTCGTCAACGGGATTTCGGTACGACGATCAGCATCACCGCAACGCTTGTTGATTTCGGCTTCGATCGCCCGCATTTCCTTATATGCGATAACAAGGAAGTTGCCCGATCCACAGGCAGGGTCGAAAACCCTGATCCGCGCCATGCGGTTGCGTAGGTTGCGGAGCTTACGGGTGTTGTCGTCAGCCTCCTCCAGCTTTTCGCGAAGATCATCGAGGAAAAGCGGGTTCAGCACCTTCAGGATGTTCGGCACGCTGGTGTAATGCATGCCGAGCGCACCGCGTTCATCATCATCGGCGACGGCCTGGATCATCGAGCCGAAAATATCAGGGTTGATCTGTTTCCAGTCAAGATTGCCTATATGCAAAAGGTAGGATCGTGCAATCCTGGAAAAGCGCGGAACATCCGTACTGCCCGAGAATAGACCACCATTCACATAAGGAAAGCCATCGACCCAACGCGGAAGATTTGCTTTCGCCTTATCCTCGGTCTTGGTGTTCATTGCCCGGAAAATCTCGCCAATCACCTCGTGGGTGTTGGACGAGTCACTGGCACTCATCCGTTCGACCATCAGCGTAAAGCCATAGTTCGGATGAAGGATATCGGTATCCTCTGCAAAGAAGCAGAAGATCAGACGCGCCATAAAATGGTTCATATCGTGGCGGCGTTCGGCAGTTCCCCAATCGGGGTTATCCTTTAGCAGTTCGACATAAAGCCGGTTAAGTCGGCTGGTCGCGCGGATGTCGAACGCACTTTCGCGGATTTGCTTAACGGTCGATATCCCCGCAAGCGGCAGGAAAAAGCCGAAATGATTGGGAAAGTCGGGATAACCGCAGACAACGACTTCCCCGCTGGCCAAGTCTTCCGCCTGAAACTCGTTGCCATCGGTGGCAAGGACAAACTTGGCCTTTGCACGGGTGGTCGCGCCGCTTGCCCGAAGCGCGGCCAGAGTTTCAGTTACCTCGCCAGCGGCGCAGATCTTGATATGGATGTTGCTGGTCTGAAGGACACCACCAAGGTCCGACTTGTTCGAGCTGCCCGCGCGCAGGCGCTTGATGGTCGTGGCCTTGTTCCCGAAGGCTTCAAGGAAGGCGTAAGGAAACTCATCACCGTCAAACGGTTCTGCCGCAAGTGCGGAAATAGCTTCTTCAATCTCGACCGCGTTCATACACCTCTCCCCCGACGTTTTTTAACGTCTGTTATTTTTGCGGGGGATAACAGCAACTTCTCCCCCCAGATCAACCAACAGAACTTAATTCCCATCACGATTTCAATGACGCCTATCCAACCTTAACACGCACAACGAATCATGCCCGTGAGTTCTAGCAAATCTGAATGCTGTTTGTCCTATTCCTTTGTCCGTTGAGCATGTCACCGCCATGCGAATAAGCAGGAAGCCCATTTGGGCTGTTTGGTGGGCCCACCAAACCTATCCTGCCCCCAGCACGACAGGTGAAAGTTGTGCCAACTCGTGCACCATCATGCACTCTTCTGCATTTTCGTGCAATCTTATGCACTCTCATGCAATCACATGCAGTGCCTTGTATTTGAAGCATTTTTTCATTACCTATTCTTACGAGAAGACAGCGTCTTACCCTTGCGCATGAGCAACCCCGAACGGTAATCAATTTGTTTCAACCTTCGAGGACACAATCAGTGCATGTAGCAATCTACGCCCGCCACTCCACCGACAAACAGGAAACCAGCACGCAAGACCAGATTCGGCGCTGTCGCGAATATTGCAGCGTAAAGGGCTATCACGTTGCTGATGTATTCTTTGATGAAGGCATATCGGGCTCCCATCTTGCTAACCGCCCTGGTATTGGCGCGCTTTTGGTCGCCGCTTTGGATGGGAAATTCGAAGGAGTGATTGCCGAAGACTTAAGCCGGATCAGCCGCGATCAAGCCGACACCGCCAACTTCTTCAAAAAGATGGTGTTCCTCGGTGTGCCGGTTGAAACCGTTAGCGATGGATTGAACAATGAGCTGCATATTGATCTGAAAAGCACCATGAATGCGCTCTACCTCAAAGACCTGTCCGACAAAACACACAGAGGCGTCGTTGCCGCAGTCTTACGCGGCGGCGTGCCTGGTGGCCAGCTTTACGGGTACGACCTGGTTCACGCGCTCGATGAGTTTGGTGAACCCATTCGCGGCAAGCGCAAAGTCAATGAAGAACAAGCCATAATCATCCGGGAAATTTTTGAATACTATGCCGAAGGCCGGAAGCTCAAACACATTTGCGATGACCTCAACCGCCAGGGCATAGATTCTCCCAAAGGCGGGAAATGGGCACCATCAAGCCTTGTCGGATCGTTCGTCCGGCAAACAGGAATGCTGCGCCAAACGCTCTATAACGGCTTCGTCACGTTCAACAAGTTGCAGTATCGAAAGCATCCTGAAAACGGAAAACGGTTGTCTATCGTGCGCCCAGAAAAGGAATGGATAACCGTTCCAATTCCTGAACTTGCCATCCTCAAAGAAGAGACCTTCCTGAAGGTTCAAAAGGCACTGGATGAGCGCTCCAGCATGCACATGCAGCGCAAGCTAATACCCGCCGTAATGACCGACGAGGAAAGGCGCGATAAATCAATTCGTCGCTCTAGGGAATGGCGACCCAATCAGGCAGTCGGCAATAAACGCGCCAATGCCGTCTTCGGTGGAAAGCTCTATTGCGGCGAGCACGATCAAAAGATCACTGCAACTTACGCAAAGCATTATTCCTGCCCAGTCAAAGGATGCGCAAACCGAAACCTGCATTATGATGAAGTCATCAAGCTTGTTTTGGATGCCATAGCAAACCTTGATGAAGCGAAGATTGTCGAGCATTTTGAAGGCGACGAACTGCGTAACATTCGAGCTCATCACACACAGGAAATAGCACGCCTCACGGCACAACTTGAAGATTTGCGTGCTGGCATGAACAAGGTTATCGACGCTCTTGGTCCCGATGCCCGTTCAAATGAGATACGTGTATTTTTTGACGACAAAGCGGAACAAATCCAACGAACAAAACTCGACCTTGCCCACCACAAACGCGCACTCGCAGACAATGCTTCTCCACGTAAGTTGGATGCCATTGTTCAGCACCACCAAAAGCTGATTGCCAAACTCGCTGTGTGGTCCCGTGATTCAGAGGCGGTTATTCCGATGCGACAAATCATTAAGCGGCTAACCTTAACCTCGTCACCGGACGATCTTGGTAAACCAACTTGCCATGCGGATTTCGATTTCCTCGCAATAATTGCAAAGAGCCAAACTACCTAAGTTACCGGCAGAGTTCTGCCGGTTGTAAGAAATTTAATCTTGCTTGCCGCAGAATGTAATCAGCCCCCCCTTACCAAGAACGCAGCTTTAACTCGCGAACCACGTTTTGACTGCCAAACCCAACGGCAAGAGTTTCGCAATCATTCCCTTGATCATCGGCTATTGAAGGATCTCCTCCCGCGTCAATCATAAGGCGATATGCGTCAAGTGCATCATTTTCAGCGGCAAGCATAAGAGGCGTTCGCCCCGGCCCTGGTAAAGAATGCTTCAAATTTGGATCTGCACCAGTCTGAAGAAGTAGATCGACAATTCTCAGATAGTTTTTAATCGGAACTTCTCGGATATTTTCAAGGTGAACTTCAGCCACAACAGCCATTATTTCAGCGTGTTGTGGGTCCAAATCCTTTAAAAAAGAGAGCCTGTCTCCCATTGCCCCTGCAAACCCACCTAAATAACGGCGATATGCTTCTCGATCCGCAGGCCTGGGAGAAGCGATATGACGCAACATTTGTTTCTCAAACCACCCCTCCCGATAGTAAGAAAATCGAGAGACACACTGATACAAGGGACTTTGAGGCGGATATCCTGATTTCATATTAGCGTCAGCACCCATTTCTAAGAGCTTCGCGACAACTTCCGGATCACCTAGCTGTACAGCCAGATAAAGTGGTGAAAGACGTTTTTTTGCCGTCAGCTTATTAAGTGTGTTTCGATCATGCGGCTCCTGAATCAATAAATCCAAGACCTCTCGACCACGCCCATCTTCGGCACACTGCAAAGAGTTTAGCAATGCGGACCCGCCTTGAGCGTCTAGCTTATTCACATCAGCACCAGCACCAAGAAGCTGGCCGACTTCATCCGACCTATCTTCAGATGCGAACCAAACAAGCTGCGGCTTACGAAGTTTCGACCCATCGCTCATCCGAACACTGATAACACGATCAGGGTTCACCAAGTCTGGTTTCATTGTATCTGTTTCAGACTGATCGAAGGCTAAAAACGGAATGCTCATAAGTAGCTTAGTTTTCGGCACTTCCTCAAAGCGTGCAGAAACGGGGAACATCGAACCATATGTCTGCGCGAGTTGCTCCATTTCCCAATCAGCCACGACTTCTGCATGCTCGACTACGCTCAACAACTCATCAGAAAACAACCTCATCGCCAAGCCTCGGTGTTTTAATCTCTTAACCGCAGTTTTGGCATTGAGATGCGCAGCTAGGACAATAGCTTCCTCAAGAATCTGTTTCTGGCTTTCTCCTGCTCGATACAAAGATTGGTTGGCTGCGTTTTCATAAAACGGCAGCGCCTCCTCTTCCTGACCAGCAAGGACATGCCATCTGCCCTCGCACCAATTCACGAAGTACTGCGTTCTGCCGGCGGGATCCATCTTGGTAGCCAGTGCTTTAAAGCGATCAAGTTCAATTCGTGAATGTACTTGATCATTAGCTTCTTTGTGATGAGTCCGTGCCATTTGAACATGCAAAAGAGCCAATCCAGTTTCCGATAATTCTCTCAGTTCCTTTGCAGCCTCGATATTTGCAAGGGATAACTCCTTGCCAATGTCACGTATCGGACAGTCCAGCAAAACCTCCTTACGGACTAGAGCACGTATCTGTATATACCCGGCCTTATTGGCTTCTCTATCAAGCCACGCCATTGCACGCGCAGTAACCAGCCATTTAACAAACAGGTCAATCTTCGACCTTTTGTTGCTCGATAGCTTCGCAGTCAGTTCGCGTTTTATCGGAAGGATTGATGCAAAGAAATCAGGTACGGTGAAACCACGTCGCCATCGAGCGATCTCGTCACGCTTAATTTTATCATCTGGATAAACTGTATTCGCTACCGAGAGCCCGAGGGATTTCTCCGCCCAAGTAAAAACAACATTGATGGGATTCACGCCGTCAATTAAAAACCCATTCAGCTCAGGGCCTCCAAAACGATCTTTAATTGAAATCATGAACTTAGCTAAACGCCCAGCATAAGCGGCTTCAATTAGGACCGGAAAAGCATGCTTCCTTGTCAGGGCATCAAGACCAACGTTCGAAAGAAGACTTATGTGCTCGTTAATGTGAAAGTTGGCAAAGCTCAAAACAACATCCGAAAACTCAGGATCTAGATTCCTAAGCGGCCCAACCAGAAGAGCTTCAATAACTTCGGACCGCAGGCTCCAATCGAAATCTCCCTCACGGGCTAGACGATCAAGTTTCTTCCTGACGCTAGGGTCTGCCGCTTTAGTACCAAAAGCAGCAGACAACAGTTGGCAGATTTCCCCTATCGTCGGGTAAGGGGGCTCGCAAGAGATTGCTTGTTCATCCATGGCAGCGACGTAAATCCCCTAAAAAGTTCTTCAACGCGCGCCTATCACTGGGAGTGCAAGGAACGACAACCCATTTCCCATTGGGGGCAACCAGCTTTCCATGTCTTTTCCTCCGCCGAAAGCTCCAGCCAACTCGCACACATTGCTTTACTACTTTTGCGAGATCCTTGTTATTTGAATAGAGCAATTTAGCCTCCTCATAAACGCTTGCGCAACGGGGCAGGAGCATTTACTCCCACCCCACGAACGCTATTTCCCGTTTTTGGCTGCAGAACTTGAAGCCCGACTGGAGAAACTACCCTTGGAAACCTGGCCGCCACTATTTTTGGCTGTAGAGCTCTGGATGCGCGCTGCATCCTTCTGGGTCATCGTGCTTTTGCTTGCACTTTTTGAAGTAGATTTCGTTGCCATTTAGTCCTCCATTTTTCTCACTTGCCGCTATTTTTTTGCGACCTTGATATTTTTGCCATCAATCCGCGATGTTTTCGGCAGCGCCGATGGCAAAAAAAATCTGAAAAATGTATTTCGGACTAAACTGTCCTGCCTGGAACCCATAAAGCACTGGTTTCACAAAGATAGCTCTCTAGCTATCCGAAAGTGTGCTCGCTATATAGCTCGACAGGAAATACCTTCGGTTACGAGCCCCCACTGTAGGGCATGTCGGCTGATCGCAACCAACAAATGGTTCTTTGCTACGTCCTGTACACAACGATTGCTAGCTTCCAATCGCAATGTGTTGCCGCTCACAGATGCATTTATTTTCGATAACCACGCGCCGGGCCGATGGCATTACCGAACGTCTTGGCACAATTAGCTCGCTCAAAACTCGTAGCGGCTTAAAATTGGTAGAAGTCACACAAACACTGCCCCCCGGAATGTCCGGAGGACCCATTCTAAATGACGATGGACAAGTTATTGGAGTCAAACACAAAGGTGGACCAACCGAAGGCCGCAACTTTGCGATCGCTATTAATGAACTATGTGATTGGCATAAGGAGCTCTCAAAAGCTTAAGTCTAAAAGATCCCCGCGCGGCATCCGGGCGACCTAGTACACGACCAAAATGCACAAAGATTTTAGGTTACCAACCCCAGGATCGCCCTCAGCAATGCTATTGGAGAGTTTATAGAAGAACTACGTTTCATAGATGCGTTTCAGGTTATTGGGATCAAAGGCGTCAAATTCAAAAAGCCTCATCCAATTGAACTATAAACTCACCAAGATGAAATTGCCTTGCAATCAGCATCCCCCCCATAATTAGCTCCTTAAAGCCTTGGAATATAGTTAAGATCCAAGTTAAGAGTTAAAGCGTAATACAATCTCCCCCTCTAAAAACAGCTCCACATTCGAGAACATATACAGCACCATTCGTATGATTATCTTTATGATACATTTGTTAGGCAAAAATGGTTACAGAACGTACAAATATAGAGTTCCCTCTGTGGCGTAAGAAAGTTGATTCCTCATTATTTCAACACAAAGGCTCTACGATACCTAAATGGGCTTGCCGCATGTGGGCCTTTGAGGAACAGTACCCTCAATTATTAGGCAAAAAGGATCCTACTTCGAGAATCTCCATTATCTTCAACGGTGAAACATATGCAGGCAGCATAACCGCCACATGGCCTAAAAATCGGGCTGATAGGGTCTATCGCTTCTGGTTTAAAGACGACCTCAAAGTAACCTTACAAGAAACATTCCTAATGTCCTATATGAGGGACATTGAAGGACGACTAGGTGACAGATCAAAACAAGAAATCGAAGCAAGTATACCCTTTTGGGAGTTCCTAGATATTGAATTCGATAGCCTAAATAAAATCATGACTTTGAGTGCACACTACAAACAATCTCCAACTTTTCCAGAGCTGTTTAAGCGGCTTATTTCATCACCTGCCCTTAAACGTATTGATGACGAACTCCTAGAGAAAAGTGAATTTAGGATCCACAAACAAGACTGGAAACCAAGATCAGAGTACGAAGTAGAAATTGGAGCCGAAAATGTTATCTATATGCTCCTCGACAACGGCAATAAGCTCCTATACGTGGGAGAGGCAACCAACCTTGTTAAACGCTTCAAAAATGGTCATCCAAGCATCCCAGAGTGGACACACTATAGATATGATGCACTGCCATCCTCAGCCGCAGAATATCGTGTCGCTCTTGAGCGGATGATCATTAGGAATTTTGCCAGTACCCTTCCGAATAAACGGGGTGTCAACACTATGGATTTATCAGGTTTCAAATTAGCAAATGACAAAATAGATCTTTAACCACATTGTTGTTTCTTTTTGAAACTGGCGTGAGCGCAAGATCATCGCTACAGACATTAAAAAAGCCCGCCACAAGGGCGAGCTTATTTAATGTTGGTTGCGGGGGTAGGATTAGCGCTCCCTTTGGTCGCTCAGCTTCGGCCGCTGGCCTTCGCAAAGAACCTGGCAAACAGGCTTAGCCTGTTTGCGGGCTCAAGATCCGTAAACCCCGAAGCAAAACAAAAAGGGACCCGCCTTGAGGCGGATCCCTTTTTATTTGGTTGCGGGGGTAGGATTTGAACCTACGACCTTCAGGTTATGAGCCTGACGAGCTACCGGGCTGCTCCACCCCGCGTCAGTGGGTGTTTGTCTGTTTTTAAACAGACAACGCCGCGTCAATGAAGAGGCGGCGTTTGATGTTTGGGCTATGGATATAGGGAATAAATAACTGTGTTTAGAAGGCCCGGCAGTGACCTACTCTCCCGTGCCTTAAGACAAAGTACCATCGGC